>NZ_CP099706.1:0-3692010 GCF_025583665.1 Microbacterium azadirachtae
ATGTCCGCATCCGCAGCGTCCGACGTCCCGATCTGGGACGAGCTGCTCGCCGAGCTGGCCGGCGACGAGCGCGTCACCGCCCCGCTGCAGGGATTCCTCAACCTCGCCGTCCCCGCCGGCGTGATGACCGCCACGCTCTACCTCGAGGTGCCCAACGATCTCACCGCCGGGCAGATCAACAAGCGGCTGCGCCTGCCGATCATGGAGGCCCTCGCGCGCATCGGCGACGAGGTCACGTCCTTCCGGGTCACGGTCAACCACGACATGGTGGATCAGCAGACCGTGCCGATCCCCGTGACGGACTTCGCATCGGCCCGCCAGGAGCCCGCTCGCGTCGAGTCGCCCATCGAGCAGCAGCCCACGCCGATCCGCCACGAGTCGCGCCTCAACCCGAAGTACGTCTTCGACAACTTCGTCATCGGGCAGTCCAACCGCTTCGCCCACGCGGCGGCGGTGGCCGTGGCCGAGGCGCCGGCGAAGGCCTACAACCCGCTCTTCATCTACGGCGGTCCGGGCCTCGGCAAGACCCACCTCCTGCACGCCATCGGCGACTACGCGCAGTCCCTGTACGCCGGGGTCAAGGTGCGCTACGTGTCGAGCGAGGAGTTCACGAACGACTTCATCAACTCGATCGCGAACAACCGCGGATCCGCCTTCCAGGCGCGGTACCGCGAGGTCGACATCCTCATGATCGACGACATCCAGTTCCTCCAGGGTCGCGCGGAGACCCAGGAGGCGTTCTTCCACACGTTCAACCAGTTGCACGACCACAACAAGCAGGTCGTCATCACGAGCGATGTGCCGCCGAAGCACCTCACCGGCTTCGAGGAGCGGATGCGCAGCCGCTTCGAGTGGGGCCTGATCACCGACGTGCAGGCGCCCGACCTCGAGACGCGCATCGCGATCCTCCGCAAGAAGGCGCAGAGCGAGCAGCTCCACGTGCCGGACGACGTGCTGGAGTACATCGCGACCAAGGTGTCCTCGAACATCCGCGAGCTCGAGGGCGCGCTCATCCGCGCGACCGCCTTCGCGAACCTGAACCGCTCGGCCCTCGACATCGCCACCGCCCAGACCGCGCTGCGCGACATCGTCGACCAGGACGAGGACAGCATCGTCTCGCCGACCGACATCATCACCACCACGGCGAACTACTTCAAGCTCACCGAGGACGACCTCTACGGCTCCAGCCGGTCGCAGCAGATCGCGACCGCACGCCAGATCGCCATGTATCTGTGCCGCGAGCGCACCAATCTCTCACTCCCCAAGATCGGCCAGCTCTTCGGCAACCGCGACCACACCACTGTGATGTACGCGTACAAGAAGATCAGCGAGCTCATGAAGGAGCGTCGCGCGATCTTCAACCAGGTGACCGAGATCACCGCGCAGCTCAGCCGGCGCTGAGCCCGGTCTCGGCTCGCACACCCCGGCACGGATCCCCGCTCATCGGCCCCAGGACGGCCGTGAGCGGCTTCGACGCGCCCGGAGGGCGGATTCTGGCATGCGCCCCGTCCGCGCGTCCACATGTGGATAACTTGGGGATATCTCCGCGATCGGACGGCATGGATTCCCCACATCGGACCCCGATCTGTGGATAACTCGGGGACGGCGAGGAAGCGACCCCGCCCCGAGACCCCACTGTTTCCGCAGGATCTCCACAAGTGACAGACGTGTAGTTCCCTACAGCCGCACAGCATCCCCAGACTTATCCACAGTCTCCACAGGTGTTAACACCGTTAAGAACTCCTTTCGAATCTCCGGCCATCGATCACCTCCCGGTGCCGGGCTGGGGACGGATCCGGATCCGAGGGCCCTCGACCTGGACGCGACGCTTCGTGGCATTAGCATGGGATCCCCTGGTGTGTGCCAGCGGACGGAGGGCGCCATCGGCGCGACCCTTCGGAATCAGTCGACGAAGGAGCACCGGTGAGGTTCCAGGTCAATCGCGATGTGTTCAGCGAAGCAGTGTCCTTCGTCGTCAAGCTCCTGCCGCAGCGCAACCCGCAGCCGATCTTGGCCGGTGTGCTGATCGAGGCGGGCGACGGCGGTCTCACCCTGTCGGCGTTCGACTACGAGGCGTCCGCCCGCACCACGATCGAGGCCACGGTCGACGAACCGGGCACGATCCTCGTGCACGGGCGACTGCTCTCCGACATCGCCAGCCGACTGCCCAATGCGCCCATCGAGATCTCGGTCGAGGAGGACGGCGGCATCGCCGTCCGCTGCGGATCCGCGCGCTTCACGCTCGCCGCCATGCCGGTCGAGGAGTATCCGTCGATCCCCGAGGTCTCGGGCACCAGCGGACTGGTGCCCGCGGAGGAGTTCGGCACCGCGATCGCCCAGGTCGCCTTCGCCGCGTCCCGCGACGATGTCACGCCTGTGCTCACGGGCGTCCAGCTCGAAGTCGGCGACAACACGCTGAGCCTGGTCGCCACCGACCGCTACCGCGTGTCTCTGCGCGACGTGCCGTGGGACGGCGAGGGCGGCGAGCAGACCGCACTGGTCCCGGCGCGCACGCTCCAGGAGGTCGGGAAGACCTTCGGCCACGCCGGCACGATCCAGATCTCGTTCTCCGGCGCCGGCGATCGCGAGATCATCGCCTTCACCGCGGGCAACAAGACCGTGACCTCGCTGCTGATCAAGGGAAACTTCCCCCCGGTCAGGCGACTTTTCCCGGAGCAGACCGACCACCACGCGGTCGTCAGCACCGCCGACCTCATGGAGGCGGTCCGCCGCGTCGCCCTCGTGCTGGACCGCTCGGCTCCCCTGCGATTCACGTTCGATACGTCGAGCGTCACCATGGACGCGTCGGGCGGGGAGCAGGCCCGTGCCTCCGAGTCGGTCGACGCCCACCTGAACGGCGAGGACGTGACCCTCGGCCTCAACCCGCAGTACCTGCTCGAGGCGCTCGGCGCGGTCAAGAGCGAGTTCGTGCGTGTGACGTTCACCTCCTCCGACAACGCCAACAAGCTCAGCCCGGTTCTGATCACCAGCCAGACCTCGGTCGACCAGGCGGGACTCGACTCGTTCAAGTACCTCCTGCAGCCGAACCTCCTGCTGCGCTGATGCGCCTGGACCCGATCGATCCCGCCCTCGCGGCGCGGATCGTCGCCCGGGACGAGCGTGCCGGCGACGACTGGCACGCGGAATACCCGTTCGAGGACGAGCGGGATCCGCTGCGCGCGCTCGCGGCGCGGGAATCCGCGGATCCGGTGTTCACGATGTACGTCATCCGCGATGACGAGGGCGTCGCCGTCGGAGGTTTCGGGTTCTTCGGTCCGCCCGACCAGAGCGGCACGGTCGAGTTCGGCTACGGCCTGGTGCCCTCGGCGCGGGGTCGGGGGCTCGCGACCGCGGCGGTCGCCGAAGGCCTGCGGATCGCGGCGGCGCACGGAGCTGTCCGCGCGATCGCGGACACCGAGGAGACGAACTCCGCTTCGCTCGCGGTGCTCGCCCGCTCCGGCATGACCGAGACGCGACGCGAGAACGGCTTCGTCCACGTCGCGCGCGAGCTCTGATCGCGGGCGCTCCGCCCGGTCCCGCTGTCGGAGCCCGCGGGTAAGGTTGCTCGGGTGATTGTGGAGCACCTCAGCCTCGTGGACTTCCGCAATTACGCGACCGCCGAACTCACGCTGCACCGCGGTCCGAACGTGCTCGTCGGGCGCAACGGCCAGGGCAAGACCAACCTCGCCGAGGCGATCGTCTTCCTCGCGACCCTGGGCTCCCACCGGGTCTCCTCGGACGCCCCCATGGTGCGCGACGGCCACGAGGCTGCGATCGTCCGCGCGCGGCTCGCGCACGGTGCGAGAAAAGTCCTGATCGAAGTCCAGATCAATCGGCAGGGATCGAACAAGGCGCGGGTCAACGGCGCCCCGGGACGCACCGCGGACCTCCCCCGCTACGCCCATGTCGTGCTCTTCGCTCCGGAGGATCTGCAGATCGTGCGCGGCGATCCGTCCTCGCGGCGGCGCTTCGCCGACCAGCTGCTGATCCAGCGCACCCCGCGCATGTCCGCTGTGCTCGCCGACTACGACCGGGTGCTGCGCCAGCGCACCGCGCTGCTGAAGTCGGCCCGGGCGCGCGGGATCAAGGCGGAGGCCCTCAGCACGCTCGACGTCTGGGACGACAAGCTCATCGCGCTCGGCTCCGAGATCATCGACGCGCGCTCCCGCCTCGCGGCGGACCTGCAGCCCGGCGTGGCGGACGCGTACGCCGCGATCGCCGGCGAGGATCACGATCCGCGGCTGCACTGGGCGCAGTCGATCCGCGGGGGCGACCCCGAGGAGGGGGACGACGCCGAGGATGCCGCCGGTTCCGGCACCACGGCGGAGCTGTTCCGCACCGCCCTCTCGGCGAAGCGACCGGCCGAGCTGGAGCGTGGCCTCACCCTGGTCGGTCCGCATCGCGACGATCTCGTGCTGCGGGTGCGGGACCTGCCGGTCAAGGGATACGCCTCGCACGGGGAGTCCTGGTCGATCGCACTCGCGCTGCGACTCGCCTCGGCGGAGCTGCTGCGCGCGGAGTCGCCGGCCGGGGACCCGGTGCTGATCCTCGACGACGTCTTCGCCGAGCTCGACGCCGAGCGTCGCCGGCGGCTGGCCGGGATCACCGCCGGGTACGAGCAGGTGCTGGTGACCGCCGCTGTGGAGGAGGACATCCCCGAGGTGCTGCACCGGCACGTGGTGCGCATCTCCGCCGGCACCATCACCGACGAGCGCGAGGCCGTGCCCGCCGACCCCGACCTCGACGACGCGGAGGCGCACGATGGCTGAGCACGGCGAACCCGAGATCCCGGAGACCGTCGCGACCTACCTGCGCCTGCGCGGGCTCAAGCCGAGCTCGAAGAACTGGAAGCGCAAGAAGCGGATCGTCGACGACGAGAACGCGCCGTTCACGCCGGGCCGGGATCCGGGATCGCTCGGCGACGTGCTCGCGAAGCTCACCCGCGACGCGGGCTGGGAAGCGGCGCTGAGCCGTGAGGACCTGGTGCTGCAGTGGGCGGAGCTGGCGGGGCCGGACACCGCCAAGCACTCCGAGCCGGTGTCGCTCGAGGGCGGGATGCTCACCGTCAAATGCGACTCGACGGCGTGGGCGAAGAACCTGCAGTACATGCGCGCGGTCATCATCACGGAGATCGGCCGGCGATACCCGGAGGCCGGAGTCGAGAACATCCGCTTCGTCGGACCGGACGTCCCTTCCTGGAAATGGGGCCCCAGAGTCGCTCCAGGGCGCGGTCCGCGCGATACCTACGGCTAGGACATGATCCGTCCTGCTCCACCGTCGTTAAGGCGCGCAGAAGCGCGTACAACGAGACAGGAAGGGGTCTTTCCGATAGACTGAGAGCCTAGATCTTCGATGTGGAGCCTCCCCTCAGATGACGCCTGAAACCCCCTCTGACGCGAACGAATCGACCCAGACGGGGGCTGAAGCACCCGGATCCGCGACGACTTCGAACGACTCCGGTGCTCCCGCGGCCCAGGCGGCGGAGTACGGCGCCGACTCGATCCAGATCCTCGAGGGTCTCGAGGCCGTGCGCAAGCGCCCCGGCATGTACATCGGATCCACGGGTCCGCGCGGACTCCACCACCTCGTGTACGAGATCGTGGACAACTCCGTCGACGAGGCCCTCGCCGGCTACGCCGACACGATCCTGGTCACGCTGCTCGCCGACGGCGGTGTGCGCGTGGTCGACAACGGTCGCGGCATCCCCGTCGACCCGCACTCCTCCGACCCGACCAAGTCGACGGTCGAGGTGGTGCTGACGATCCTGCACGCCGGCGGCAAGTTCGGCGGCGGGGCCTACGCGGTCTCGGGCGGACTGCACGGCGTCGGCTCCTCCGTCGTGAACGCGCTGTCCACGCGCTTCGAGGTCGAGGTCAAGCAGAAGGGCTTCGTCTGGCGGCACAGCTTCGCCGACGGCGGCGCCCCGCAGCAGCAGCTCGAGAAGGGCGAGGCCACGACCGAGACCGGAACCGCGATCACGTTCTGGCCGGACGGCACCATCTTCCAGGAGACCGTCGAGTTCGACTACGACACCCTCCGCACCCGGTTCCAGCAGATGGCGTTCCTGAACAAGGGCCTGCGCATCGAGCTGCACGACGAGCGCGAGGGCGCGACGGTCGACGAGGAGGTCGACGGCACCGTCGTGACCCGCCAGCGCGCCGACGTCTTCTTCTACGAGCGGGGACTCGTCGACTACGTCGAGTACCTGAACCACGTGCGCAAGGCCGATGTGGTCAACGACGAGATCATCGCTTTCGAGTCCGAGGACACGGCGCGCAAGATCTCCCTCGAGGTCGCGATGCAGTGGACCACCGGCTACACGGAGAACGTGTTTACCTACGCCAACACGATCAACACGCACGAGGGCGGCACCCACGAGGAGGGCTTCCGCGCCGCGCTGACGACGCTCGTCAACCGCTACGCGCGCGCCAACAACATCCTCAAGGAGAAGGACGACAACCTCACGGGCGACGATGTGCGCGAGGGACTCACGGCCGTCATCTCGATCAAGCTGGGCGAGCCGCAGTTCGAGGGCCAGACGAAGACCAAGCTGGGCAACACCGAGGCGAAGGCGTTCACGCAGAAGGTCGTCGGCGATCAGCTCGGCGACTGGTTCGACCGGAACCCGAAGCAGGCCAGGAACGTGGTGACGAAGGCCGTCGAGGCCGCGACCGCGCGCATGGCCGCACGCAAGGCGCGCGAGACCGCGCGCCGCAAGAGCGTGTTCGAGTCGGCGGCGATGCCGGACAAGCTCAAGGACTGCACCAGCAAGGATCCGTCGATCTCCGAGATCTTCCTCGTGGAGGGCGACTCGGCCGGCGGTTCGGCCGTGCAGGGGCGCGACCCGCACACCCAGGCCATCCTGGCGCTGCGCGGCAAGATCCTGAACGTCGAGCGCGCGCGTCTGGACAAGGCACTGGCCAACAAAGAGGTCCAGGCGATGATCCAGGCCTTCGGCACGGGCATCGGCGAGGACTTCGACCTCGAGAAGGCCCGCTATCACAAGATCGTGCTGATGGCCGATGCCGATGTCGACGGCCAGCACATCACGACGCTGCTGCTCACGCTGCTCTTCCGCTACATGCGCGGGCTCATCGAGGCCGGCTTCGTGTTCCTCGCGATGCCCCCGCTGTACCGCCTGAAGTGGACGAACGCGCCGCACGAGTACGTCTACTCCGACGCCGAGCGCGATGCGCTGCTGAACGACGGGCTCGCGAACGGGAAGCGGATCCCGAAGGACGCCGGCATCCAGCGCTACAAGGGTCTCGGCGAGATGAACGCCAAGGAGCTGTGGGAGACCACGATGGATCACACCACCCGCACGCTCCGTCAGATCACGATCGACGACGCCGCCGCGGCGGATGAGATCTTCAGCGTGCTGATGGGCGAGGACGTCGAGTCGCGCCGCAGCTTCATCCAGCGCAACGCCAAGGACGTGCGGTTCCTCGACATCTGATCCCTTGACGGGATCCGCGCGCCGCAGCGCGCACAGAACTTCTGGACCACTCAGGAAGAGCAGACATGGCTGACGACGAAGAGATCATCACGAACGAGGGTGCGCAGGACATCCGGGACGGCCACAACCACGGCAAGATCGACCAGGTCGACCTGCAGTCGGAGATGCAGCGGTCGTACCTCGACTACGCGATGGCGGTCATCGTCGGTCGTGCGCTCCCCGACGTGCGCGACGGCCTCAAGCCCGTGCACCGCCGTGTGATCTACGGGATGTACGACGGCGGCTTCCGTCCGGACAAGTCGTTCTCCAAGTGCGCCCGCGTGGTAGGCGAGGTGATGGGTCAGTACCACCCGCACGGCGACACCGCCATCTACGACACCCTCGTGCGCCTCGTGCAGCCGTGGTCGCTGCGCTACCCGCTCGCGCTCGGCCAGGGCAACTTCGGCTCCCCGGGCAACATGGGCGCCGCCGCGCCGCGATACACCGAGACGAAGATGGCTCCGCTCGCGCTCGAGATGGTGCGCGACATCGAAGAGGAGACCGTCGACTTCTCGCCGAACTACGACGGCCAGACCGAGGAGCCCGACGTCCTGCCGGCGCGTTTCCCGAACCTGCTCGTGAACGGGTCGATCGGCATCGCGGTGGGCATGGCCACCAACATCCCTCCGCACAACCTGCGCGAGGTGTCCGAGGCCGCGCTCTGGGCGCTGGAGAACCCCGGACTCCCCCGTGAGGAGCTGCTCGACGGGCTGATCCAGCGGATCCCCGGACCGGACTTCCCGACCGGCGCGCAGATCCTCGGCACCAAGGGGATCCACGAGGCGTACCGCACCGGGCGCGGATCCATCACGATGCGCGCGGTGGTCGGCGTCGAGGAGATCCAGGGCCGCACGTGCCTCGTGATCACCGAGCTCCCGTACCAGGTGAACCCCGACAACCTCGCCGTCAAGATCGGCGACCTCGCCCGTGAGGGCAAGATCACCGGCATCGCCGACATCCGCGACGAGTCCAGCGACCGCACCGGTCAGCGTCTCGTGATCGTGCTCAAGCGCGACGCCGTCGCCAAGGTCGTGCTGAACAACCTGTACAAGCACACCCAGCTGCAGGACAACTTCGGCGCGAACATGCTCGCGATCGTCGACGGCGTGCCCCGCACGCTCGCGCTCGACGGCTTCGTCACGCACTGGCTCGACCACCAGATCGAGGTCATCGTGCGGCGCACGAGGTACCGCCTCGCGAAGGCCGAAGCGCGCATGCACATCCTGCAGGGATACCTCAAGGCGCTCGACGCGCTCGACGAGGTCATCGCCCTGATCCGCCGTTCGCCCACCGCGCAGGAGGCGAACGAGGGTCTGCAGCAGCTGCTCGGCATCGACGAGGAGCAGGCGCAGGCCATCCTCGACATGCAGCTGCGGCGCCTGGCCGCGCTCGAGCGCCAGAAGATCATCGACGAGGCGACCGAGCTCGAGGCGCGGATCGCCGACTACAAGGAGATCATCGCCGACGAGGGGCGCCAGCGCACCATCATCCGCGAGGAGCTCACGGCGATCGTCGACCGCTTCGGCGACGAGCGCCGCACGCACATCCTGCACGGCTTCGACGGCGACGTCTCGATGGAAGACCTCATCGCCGAAGAGGAGATGGTCGTCACAGTCACCCGTGAGGGCTACATCAAGCGCACACGCAGTGACAACTACCGCTCGCAGCACCGCGGCGGCAAGGGCGTCAAGGGCGCGCAGCTGCGCGCCGACGACCTCGTCGAGCACTTCTTCGTGACGACCACGCACCACTGGCTGCTGTTCTTCACGGACAAGGGCCGCGTGTACCGCACCAAGGCGTACGAGATCCCCGAGGCCGGCCGCGATGCGAAGGGCCAGCACGTCGCGAACCTGCTCGCGCTGCAGCCGGACGAGAAGATCGCGCAGATCCTCGACATCCGCGACTACGCCGCGGCGCAGTATCTCGTGCTCGCCACCCGCGGCGGCCTGGTGAAGAAGAGCCGCCTCGGCGACTACGACACCAACCGTCAGGGCGGCGTCATCGCGATCCGCCTCCGCGAGGAGGACGAGCTGGTCAGCGCTTTCCTCGCCGACGCCACCGACGACGTGCTGCTCATCAGCCGCCACGGCATGTCGGTGCGCTTCCACGCGACCGACGAGGCGCTGCGCCCGATGGGCCGCGCCACCGAGGGCGTGAAGGGGATGCGGTTCAACGGCGACGACAGTCTGCTGTCGGCGTCGCTCGTGACGGCCGAGGGCTACGTGTTCGTCGTCACCGACGGCGGCTACGCGAAGCGCACCTCGGTCGACGAATACCGGGTGCAGGGCCGCGGCGGTCAGGGCATCAAGGTCGCGAAACTGAACGATGACCGGGGCATCCTGGCAGGGGGTCTGATCGTCCAGGAAGACGATGAGGTCCTTGTGGTTCTTGCCAGCGGCAAGGTGGTACGCTCTGCCGTGGCCGAGGTGCCGGCGAAGGGTCGCAACACCATGGGCGTGGTTTTCGCCCGGACCGATGAGGACGATCGGATCCTTGCGATCGCGCGGAACACCGAGCGAGGCCTGGCCGACAGCGAAGAGTCCGAGGACTCCGGTGCCGCCCCCGAGACCGAATCCCCCGAAGCCCCCGAAGGAACTGACGCATGAGCACGGTAGCCGACAAGCTCGCGAAGAAGTCGTCCCGGAAGACCTCCAGCAAGCAGGTGCGCCTGCGCCTGGTCTACATCGACTTCTGGTCGGCAGTGAAGCTGTCGTTCCTGGGCGCGATCGCGATCGCCATCGTCACCCTGGTCTCGTTCCTGCTGATCTACCTGGTGGTGGATGCGACGGGTCTCATGGGCAAGGCCGACGAGTTCGTGGCCGGCATCGCCGACGGCGCCAAGCTCAGCAGCCTGATCGGGCTGCCGCAGGTGCTGGCGTTCGGATCCGTCTGCGCGATCCTGAACCTCATCGTCTTCACGGTGATGGGTGCTGTCGTCGCGGGCATCTACAACTTCGCGGTGAAGGTGACGGGCGGCCTGCTCGTCGGGTTCACCTCGAACTGACACCGCCTCGACGCGAGAAGGCCCGGATCCACGGATCCGGGCCTTCGTCGTCCTCCGGGGATTCCCCGAGCGGAGTTCAGGTCACACCACCCCGGTCGTGCCGAGCAGGGTGCCGATGAGCCAGGTCGCGGCGAGAGCCAGTGCGCCGCCGATCACCAGCCGGATCGACGCGCGCGTCGGGCTCGAGCCGCCGATCCGCGCCGAGAGCGCACCGGTCGCCGCGAGGGCGATCAGCACGGCGACGAACGTGACCGGCACACGCCACGCGGGCGGCGGCAGCAGGATCGCCAGCAGCGGCAGGATCGCCCCGGCCGTGAAGGCGATCGCCGAGGAGAGCGCCGCGTGCCAGGGGTTGACGAGATCGTCCTGGTCGATGCCCAGCTCCACCTCGAGGTGCGCGGCGAGGGCGTCGTGGGCGGTGAGCTCGACGGCGACCTGATGCGCGGTCTGCTCGCTGAGCCCGCGCTGCCGGTACAGGTCGGTGAGCTCGGCGAGCTCCTGCTCCGGCATCGTGCGCAACTCCTCGCGCTCCTTGGCGATCAGGGCGTGCTCGCTGTCGCGCTGACTGCTGACGGAGACGTACTCTCCGAGCGCCATCGAGATCGCCCCGCCGATGAGGCCGGCGAGGCCTGCCACCAGCAGCGCGGCGTTGTCGGTCGTCGCACCGGCGACGCCCACGACGAGCGAGGCGACGGAGACGATGCCGTCGTTCGCGCCGAGGACGCCGGCGCGGAGCCAGTTCAGGCGCTGGCCGAGTCCCGTCCCGTGCGGTTCGTCCGGATGTGCCGTGCTCACGACAGATCCTCTCGTTCGCTCAATGCATGCATGGCATCACGTAAGCACGAGATCGTGCGCGCGTCCAACGAGGCTAGGCATGCATAACCCCGCACGCGTTACGGAAAACCCGAAACGGTTGCTCCGGATGCCTCCGTTCCCTGCCTCCGAACGCGCCCGTAGCGTGGAGTCATGCCAGCAGCGAGCGAACGGAGTGCGTCGAACGTGACCACCGCACCGTCTTACGATCCTCCCCCGGCGGGCACCGCCGCCGGCCCGGCCGCGGAATCCGTCCGCACACCCGTGCGCCTGTTCCTCACGATCCTGGAGCTGGCCGCACTCGGCTTCCTCGGATCCGGAGTCGCAGGTCTCCTCGGCGGGGCCGTGGGCATCGGGATCGGGCTCAGCGTCTTCGGCGTCGGCCTGGTGGTGCTGGTCGGTCTCGTGTACGCGCTGTTCGGGATCGGGTGGTTCGAGATCGCCCGGCTGAACGGGCTCTACGGATTCGACCTCCCGGCGCTGCGCCGGCGTCCGCGAGAGCGTCCGGGCTTCGGCGGCTGGCTGCTCTCGCTCTGGCGGCAGGCGTACAACGGCCGCATGTGGCGGGCGCTCGCGAACTTCGCGATCGCGTGCGCCCTCGGGTCGCTCGTGCTGCGGCTCATGACGTGGTTCGGCTGGTCGGCGGTCACGGCGTTCGCGCCGCTGTTCACCGGCGCCGACGTGGACACCGGCTGGGGCACGCGGTATCCCAGCGCCTGGGCGCCCCTCGTCGGCGGGGCCGGGGCGGCCGCCGCGGTCGTCGGGATCATCGGCATCGCCCTGCTCCACCGGGTGATCTCCCGCGGGATCGTCGCGACTCCGGACCGCAACCTCGATCTCAGCGAACAGGTGCGCACCACCACGGCGCAGCGGGCGGGTGCCGTGCGTGCCGCGGACGTGGAGCGCACCCGTATCGAGCGGGACCTGCATGACGGCGTGCAGCCGAGGCTCGTCTCCGTGGGCATGACCCTCGGCATGGCGCAGCAGAAGATCGACACGGATCCGGAGGCCGCGAAGGCGCTCATCGCCGAAGCGCACACCTCGACGAAGGCCGCGATCACCGAGCTGCGCCAGCTCGCCCGCGGCATCCACGCCTCGGTGCTCGACGACCGCGGGCTGGACGCCGCTCTCTCGGCGCTCGCCGGTCGCTCGCCGGTGCCCGTGGTGCTCGACGTGCGGCTCGACGGCCGCTGCTCCCGCGACGCGGAGGCGGCCGTGTACTTCGCCATCGCGGAGTCGCTGACCAACGCCGCCAAGCACTCGCGTGCGAGCGAGTGCCGGGTCGTGGTGCGGGTGCGGGACGGCGGCACGCTGTGGGCCCGCGTGGAGGACAACGGCGTCGGCGGTGCCACCGTCGTCCCCGGTGGAGGGCTCGACGGCATCGGCAACCGGGCGCTCGCGGCCGGAGGCACGATCCGCCTGGACAGCCCGGTCGGCGGTCCCACCAGCCTGGAGGTGAGCGTCCCGTGCGCATCCTGATCGTCGAGGACTCGGTTCTGCTGCGCGAAGGACTGGTCCGCCTGCTCGAGGACGCCGGTCACACGGTCGTCGCCGCCCTGCCCGATGCCACCGCGCTCGACGAGACCGTCGACGCGAGCGACCCAGAGCTGTGCATCCTCGACGTGCGGCTCCCGCCGACCTTCGTGGACGAGGGGATCCGGGCCGCTCTGGCGCTGCGCCGCCGTCTCCCGCAGCTCCCCCTGCTCGTGCTCTCGCAGTACGTGGAGGAGCGGTATGCGTCGGACCTCATCGTCGCGCAGGGATCGGCCGGACCTCTCGGCTACCTGCTCAAGGACCGCGTCGCCGACGTCTCCGAGTTCATCGAGTCGGTGCAGCGGATCGCGGCAGGATCGACCGTGCTGGATCCGGAGGTCGTCGCGCAGCTGCTCACCCGGCGCAACCAGGACGATCGGATGCGCAGCCTCACCGAGCGCGAGCGGACGGTGCTCGCGATGATCGCCGAGGGCCGGTCGAACCAGGCCATCGCCGGCACGCTCTTCCTCTCCGAGGCGAGCGTCGAGAAGCACATCACCGCCATCTTCCAGAAGCTCGGGCTCGAACCCGACGAGTCCGGCAACCGCCGGGTGCTCGCCGCGATCGCCCACCTCTCCAGCACCGGCCGGGGCGGAGCCCCTGCCGGACCGACACAGACGGGAATCAGCCGATGACGAACCTCACCCCTCCTCCCCCCGGAACGGATCCGAGCGGCACGGCGCACGCGGACCCCGACGTCCTCACGGCGACGACGGAGCCGACCGGCGCGCCGAACCCCGCGCCGGCCGCGGGGGCCCGGCCTCCGCAGGGCGCGCTCCTGGCGATCACGATCGCCGCCGCGATCATCGGCGGCGGTGCGCTCGTCGTCGCCGGCGGCACCTCGGCCTTCGCCGCGATGCAGCAGGTGGCCACGGGCGACGGCGCGGACTCGCGCAGCACCACGGCGGACGTCCGTGGCGTCACGACGCTCAAGATCGACGTCGGCCGGGGAGCCGCGACGGTCCGCTTCAGCGATGTGACGGACGCGACCATGAGCGTGACGGGCGATGGCGGAGGCGACTGGACGATGCGCCGCGACGGCGATGTGCTGCGGGTGGACCGGCCCAACACGCCCTTCGGCTGGTGGATCGGAAGCTGGTTCGGCACGGATCCGCGGATGACGCTCACCCTTCCCCGGGAGCTGGAGGGCGAGCTGACCGGCGACCTGACGCTCAACGCGGGCTCCCTGACGACCGAGGGCCGCTTCGAGACGCTCTCGACGACCGTCAACGCCGGTTCCCTCACCGTCGACGGCGGTGCTGCGTCGGTGACCACGCGCGTCAACGCAGGCTCCGCGGAGCTGCGCCTGGACGATGTGACCACGGCGGACCTGTCCCTCTCCGCCGGTGATCTGAATGCCACCATCGGCGGATCCCAGCCGGATCTGATCCGCCTCGACGTCAGCGCGGGAACCATGGACGTGACGGTGCCGTCGGGGCGTTACGACCTCTCCAAGGACACGTCGGCCGGGAGCCTCGAGGCACGGATCCAGACCGATCCGTCGTCGCCGCACCGCATCCGGTCGAGCGTGTCCGCGGGGAGCGTCGTGATCCGCGAAGGGAGCTGACCGGGCTCGATTTCGTGATCGCGCCGCCGTCGGGTAAAGTCTTGGAGGTTGATACGGGGCTATAGCTCAGGCGGTTAGAGCGCTTCACTGATAATGAAGAGGTCCCAGGTTCAAGTCCTGGTAGCCCCACCGACACATGAGCGGATCCGAGCAATCGGATCCGCTCATTCGGTCGAAACCCGTCGTCAGCGACACGGGGCCTTAGCTCAGTTGGTAGAGCGCCTGCTTTGCAAGCAGGATGTCAGGAGTTCGAATCTCCTAGGCTCCACAGTTCAGAAACGGACCCGGTGCAACCGGGTCCGTTTCCTCGTTCTGGGGCAGTGCACGCGGAGCGTCAGACGACGGCTTCCGCGAGGGCCGCGACCGGCGAGATGCGAGGGGCGCCCGCGGTCACCCGCGCCCAGGACGCGGCGAGGATGTCGACGGCGCGCTCCAGCTCCCGGGGCTCGGTGGTGAAGGGGATCCGCAGGTGCCGCTCCTGCCCTCCCTCGACGGCGAAGCGCCCGCCGGCGCTGAGGTGCAACCCGTGCGCGGCGGCGTCGATCACGAGGGCGGAGCTGAGCGGCTCCCCCAGTCCCACCCAGAGCGCCACCCCGCCGTGCACGCGAGGGACGGTCCACTCCGGCAGGGCACGGGCGAGCGCGGCGGCGAGGGCGTCCCGGCCGTCCCTCAGCAGGGACGCGCGCTGCGGCAGGATCTCGTCGAGCCGCTGCACCACCCGGGTGGCCACGGCCTGCTCGAGGTCGGGGGTGCCGAGGTCGTGCGTCGTGCGGGCGGCCCGGAGCCTGCGGATCACGTCGTCCGCCGCGCGGATCCAGCCGATCCGCAATCCGCCCCACACCGACTTCCCCAGCGAGCCCACCCGGATCGTCGCTGAGCTGCCCGTGCCGAGCGGCTGCGGGCGCGGCAGCGGGTCGATGGCGAGGTCGGCGGTGGTCTCGTCGATGAGGAGGATGGATCCGGCATCGTGCGCAGCGCGTGCGAACACCGCCCGCTCCTCGGAGCTCATCGAGCACCCCGTGGGATTCTGGAACTCGGGCATCAGGTAGGCGAGGATCGGGCGGGTGCGCGCGAACGCCTGGGTGGCGCGGTCCAGATCCCAGCCGTGCCCGGACTCGACGGGCACGCCGACGAGCCGCGCGCCCACCCGGCGGAACGTCTCCATGGCATGCGGGTAGCTCGGGGTCTCCAGCAGCACGCGATCCGCGCGCCGCAGCAGCGTCGACGCGATGAGGTTCAGGGCGTGCTGCGCACCGGTGGTGACCATGATCTGCGAGGGCTTCGTCGGGATCCCCTGCCGGCTGTAGCGATCGGCGATCGCCGACCGCAGCTCCACGTGACCGAGGATGTCGTAGCCCGCGCGGGAGACGAGCGCGGTCGCCGACGCCGCGGCTTCGGCGATCACCCCGGGCAGTCCCGGCCAGGCGGGCGGGCTCGCCTGCTGGAGATCGATCCCCTCGCGGTCGAACCAGCGGGCCGCGGTGGTGCGACCGAGCGGCCGGGTCACGCTGCCGGATCCCTGCCGGCTGACGATGTGCCCGGTGCTGCGGAGCGCGCGGTACGCGGCGGCGACCGTCGTGCGGCTCACGCCCAGGGCCACGGCGAGCTCGCGTTCGGCGGGCAGCGCCGTCTCGGGCGCGATGCGATTGTCGAGGCAGAGCAGGCGGATGGCGTCCGCGAGGGCGTCGAACGCGGGTTCGCTGGTGCGCCAGAGCCCGAGCAGATCGACGAGGGCACGGGCGGAGAGCCGGGAGTCCATGAGGCCAGCCTAGGACGATTGGACTGAACGCAACAGTCCAGTTGTGCTCGATCATGGAGACATGACAAGAAGGGTGCTGCAGCTGCTGGTCGGTCTCGTGCTTTACGGCGTGGGAGACGGCCTCATGATCATCGCCGGTCTGGGTGTGGATCCGTGGACCGTGTTCGCCCAGGGCCTGTCCCGGCACACCGGCATCGGCGTGGGCTGGATCACGAACATCGTCGGCGTGCTCGTGCTCCTGCTGTGGATCCCGCTGCGGCAGAAGCCGGGCCTCGGCACCCTCCTGAACGTGCTGCTCGTCGGCACCGCGATCCAGGCGACCGTCACCGTGATCCCGCCCGTCCACGGCCTCCTCGCGCAAGTGCTCGTGCTGCTCGCCGGCGTGGTGGTGGTCGCGCTCGCCAGCGGGCTCTACATCGGCGCCCATTTCGGACCCGGTCCCCGTGACGGTCTGATGACGGGGATGAACGCGCGGCTCGGATGGCCGATCTGGGTGTCCCGCCTGTCCGTGGAGGTCAGCGTGCTCGCGATCGGGTGGCTGCTCGGCGGCACCGTCGGGGTGGGCACGGTCGTGTTCGCGCTCGGCATCGGACCCCTCGTGCACATCGCCCTGCCCCTGCTCGACACCGCCCGCGGGCGTCACGGCGACCAGAAGACGCCGGAACCCGTCGCACCGGTGGATTCCGGGCAGACCCGGGCCGGAGCCTCGGCTCCGCGGGGCATCCTGCTGCGCGGCGGAGTCGCGACGTACGACGACGCGCGCGCCGTCCGCGACCTGCGCGCGGCGCACGACCGCAGCGAGTGGTGAGCGACCGCACAGGTGGACCCGGCAAGATGGATCCATGGCGGAGAGACGTGGGATAGGACGATTCGCCCTCGCCGCCGTGGTGCTCGCGGCCTCCTTCGTCGTCACCTACCTGTTCTTCGTGCGCACCTACGTGGGGCAGATCGTCGATGAACGGGCGTTCGTCGGCGCCTCCGCCCAGCACGACGCGGTCTACAAGTTCATGGGCATGGTCCTGGGGAACGTGCCGACCGTCGCCGTCGGCGGCGGGATCCTCGCGACGCTCGTGATCGGGCTCGTGACGCGACGCTTCCGGCATCTGGTGGTCGCGCTCGGCGCGGGCGTCGTCGCGGTGATCGCCGCGGAGCTCGCGAAGCACGTGTTCCTGGAGCGGGCCGCGACCGGTGCGACCGACCTGCTGGACAATTCATTCCCGTCTGGGCATGCGACGGTCGCCGCCGCCGCGGGGTTCGCGGTCTTCGTCGTGAGCCCGTCGCGCTGGCGGCCGCTGGCCGCGATCATCGGCGGCGCGTTCGCCGTCTTGACGGGCATCGGCCTCGTGATCGAGCAGTGGCACCGACCCAGCGATGTGGTCGCCGCGTTCATGCTCGTCGCGGTATGCGGCTGTCTGGGAGGAATCGCCTTGCTGCTGTGGGGAGTGCCGGAAGCGGATCCGCCGGCGCGATCCCTGCGGGTGCTGTGGTGGGTGGCGGGAGCCGGTGCGATCGCCTCGGCGGTCGCCTTCGTGATCATCTTCATCACCGTGCAGAACCACGGCAGCCATCTCCAGATCGCCTACGCGGGTGGCGGCACGGCTATCCTGTCGGTCGGAAGCGCATTCGCCGCAGCCGGGAATGCGCTCTTCCGCAGGATTTCCTGACGCGGCGTCCCGAGGCGTTTGCGCAGTGCGCGCGGGATGATCGCAATGACCGGATCACACTCTCCGCATCCTGCAGGAGTCCCGGTCCGAGACCCTCGGAAAACAGCCGGTGAACAGCGGGTATACCGAAGCTCCCTCCGATCGCGGACGGGTGCGCCGGACCATTTCCGCATTCGCCGAGTAATCCACATGTGGATGAACCTGTTAATAGATCTCCGGGCCCGGACGATTGTCATTCGGAGAGCGCCGCCGAGCTCCTTCCGGAGTGCGCGGACGAGCCGGACCGGGGCCGCCTGCGCTCCCGTCGGGATTGCGCGGAAGCCCGTGCGCGGGTCCATACTCGTCGTCATGCCTTCCACCCTCTCCCTCGATGGACTGCGCTTCGCCATGGTCTCCTCGACCGCGAGCGCCGTCGACTCCGACGCCCCCACCACGTTCGACTACCACCAGGACGGCAGCCTCATCTGGGGCGAGTACACGGGCGACACGGTCACCGAGGGCCGCTTCGTCGGCGAGGTGGCCGGGGCCGAGGTGCGCGTCTCGTTCGCACATGCGCTGGCGAGCGACGGCACCGTGGTGCGCGGGGACGCGGTCAGCCGGGCGGAGCAGTCGGACGACGGCCGGATCCGTCTCATCGAGGACTTCGCGGTCGACGGCGTGGATCACGTCAGCGTCTGCGTGCAGGTCTGACCCCGACGCGCCGGCGGTCCCGGGCGGGATCAGACGCGGGTGCCGCGGCTGCCGTCGGTGCGGGTGAATCGCATCAGGCCGCTGTCGACGCCGATCGCGGCGCGCTCGGGGATCTCGTCCGGGAGCACGAACGGCCGCCGGAACACCTCGCCCATCACGATCGCGGTCTCGACCTTGGTGACCTCGGGCCGATCGGCGATCGTCCCGATCACGAGCGACTGCATGCGCTCCATGTCGACGCTGCGCACCAGGAGCATCACGTCGTGCTCCCCGGTCATCACCATCGCCGACTCGACGTCGGGCATCTCCCCGATCGCCTGCAGGAACGAGGTCCACGACTGCGGCTGGATGGTGCAGAACACCAGGGCGCTCACGCCGAGCCCCAGCCGGGTGGTGTCGACCTCCGCGGTGTAGCCCGTGATGATGCCGGCGCGCGTCAGCGACTCCACGCGCGAGTAGGCGCTGGCCCGCGAGATCCCGACCTCCTGGGCGAGCGCCGCGATCGAGATCCGTCCGTTGCGACGCAGCGCGCGGAGGATGTCGTACGCGATTTCGTCGATCGCGGGCGCGGATCGTCCAGACGCGGAGGGCTGATCTTCGGTCATGCTGGACATATTGCCGTAGTGATGGAAGCGTGACAATGGATTGCTCGAAATCGTCGCGAACGGTCGGATATAGTGCCGGGAAACCCGATCCGGTCGTCTGACCTGTCCATTTTTCAATGAGGAGGAAAGCCGTGGCCCGTTCCTATCGCCACGTCGCCGCAGCGCTCATCGCCGCGGCCGCCATCGCGCTCGCCGGCTGCTCCGGCGGCAACTCCGCGAGCAACAACTCCAGCGGTTCCTCTTCGGGCGGCACGCTCGTGGTCGACACCGCGTTCTCCCTCGAGACGGGCGACCCCGGTCGCAACTACGTGCCGACCGGGAACATGGTGCTGCACGCCGTCTACGACACCCTGCTCACGTTCCAGGGAGCCGACTCGACGACCCCGAAGCCCGACCTCGCGACCATGAAGCAGAACGCGGACGCCACCGAGTTCACCTTCACGATCCAGGACGGCCGCACCTTCTCCGACGGCACCCCCGTGACCGCGGACGACGTCGTCTTCTCGCTCGACCGGGTTGCGGGCATCACCGACTCCAAGGCGAACTTCCTCATGGCCGGCATCACGGTCGCCAAGGTCGACGACAAGACCGTGAAGCTGTCGACCAAGACGCCGTCGCTGCAGCTGCCCGCGATCGTCACCAACCCGTCGCTCGCGATCCTCAACTCGAAGGTCGTCAAGAAGAACGGCGGCACCACCGACGACAAGGACGGCGCGAAGAGCTGGCTCGACGCCAACTCGGCCGGATCCGGTCCCTACAAGCTGCAGTCGCTCGACCTCACCACTCAGGTGGTGCTCGTCAAGAACGACAAGTACGACGGCGCCGACAAGCCCGCCTACGACAAGATCGTGGTGCGCAACATCTCGCAGTCCTCCACGCAGCTCACCAACCTCAAGGGCGGCGACTCGAACGTGGCGGTCGACCTCTCCGGCGACCAGGTGAAGAACCTCGGCGACGGCTTCACCGTCGACTCCGCGCCCTCCGCCGAGACGCTGTTCCTGCTGATCAACCAGGACAAGAACGTGGGCGGCGTGACCGCCAACCCCAAGTTCGCGGAGGCCGTGCGCTACGCGCTGGACTACGACAAGCTGCTCGAGCTCGCCGGATCCGGATCCGCGCAGGCCACCGGCGTCATCCCGCCCATGTTCCCCGGCGCGAACAAGTCGGGTGCGAAGCAGGACCTGGACAAGGCCAAGGCCGCCCTCGCCGCCTCCGGCTACACCGGCCAGGAGGTCAAGCTGCAGTTCCCGAACGACAACCCGGTCGGCGGTGTGGAGTTCACGCCGGTCGCCGAGCGCGTGCAGGAGCAGCTGAAGGCCGTCGGCATCAACGTGACCCTCGCCCCCGCGCCGTTCGCAACCGAAGTGCAGCCCTACGTCAAGGCCCAGGAGGCGTTCTCGCTCTGGTACTGGGGCCCCGACTACGCCGACACCTCGTCGTTCCTGCCGTTCGGCCCTGGTCAGAAGGTCGGCCTGCGCGCCGGCTGGCCCGCCGAGGCCGACACCACGATCGCGGACCTCGTGACCAAGGCGCAGAACGCGACCACGGTCGACGCCCGCAACGCCGCGTTCAGCGACTACGCGAAGGCGATGCAGGAGTCCGGCCCGTTCGTGCCGCTGATCGTGCCCGGCATCAACCTCGCCAGCTCCACCAAGGTCGCCGGTCTCGAGTACAACGTGACCTGGACGCTGGACCTGCGGACGCTGCACCCCGCCCAGTGAGCCCTGCGGGGGCCGGAACCGCATCCGGCCCCCGCAGCACCAACGCCGACACAGACCCGCAGACCCGGAAGCGCCGATCTTGTCCGAGACCCGAGCCATCGCCACCCGAAGGACGAGGCAGTCGCAGCACACCCTGCTGCGGTTCCTCGCCCGCAGGGCCGTGACGAGCGTCATCCTGCTGTTCGGGATCGTGCTGGTCACCTTCTCCCTCACCGTGATCGTGCCCGGCGACCCGGTGCGCGCCGCCCTCGGCGAGGGCGCGTCGTCGAACCCGGCGACGGTCGCGGCGTTCCGCGAGAAGTACGGCCTCGACCAGCCCGTCTGGATCCGGTTCTTCCGCTACGTCGGCAATCTGCTGCAGGGCGACCTCGGCACCTCGATGACGACCGGACGCCCGGTGTCGGCCGATCTCGCCAAGGCCGTGCCGGCGACCGGCGAGATCGCGTTCTACGCGATCATCGTCAGCCTCGCCGTCGCGATCGTCCTCGGCACGCTCGCCGCGTACCGCCGGGGCAAGGCCACCGATCAGGTGGTGCGCGTGGTCACCCTGATCGGTCTGAGCATCCCGACCTTCTGGATGGCGATCCTCTGCTACCAGCTGTTCTTCATGAACCTGCACTGGGTGTCGGGATCCGGCCGGATCTCGCCCACGATCACACCGCCGCCCCGGATCACGGGGTTCTACACGATCGACTACCTGCTCAACGGCGACTCGGTCGGCTTCTTCGACGCCACCAGCCACCTGGCTCTGCCGGTGCTCGTGCTCAGCCTCTTCACCATCGCGACGCTCACCCGCTTCGTGCGCACCTCGGTGCTCGAGGTGCTCGACATGGACTACGCGCGCGCGGCGCGGGCGAAGGGCCTGAGCGGTCGCCGCGTCGTCATCGGCTACGTCCTGCGCGGCGCGGCGCTTCCGATCCTCACCCTCGTCGGCATCGCGTTCGGCAGCCTGCTCTCCGGAACCGTGCTGGTGGAGGCCGTGTTCGCCTGGCCCGGCCTGGGCACCTACGCGTACAACGCGTCGAAGAACCTGGACCTGCTCGCCGTCACCGGCGTCGGTCTCGTGGTCGGCGTGATCTACCTCGTCATCAACCTCGTCGTCGACGTGCTCTACGGCGTCCTGGACCCGCGAGTGAGGCTGTCGTGAACCTCGTCATCCCCGAGAAGCTCGCGCCGAAACGCCGGCGCTCCTGGCTGCCGCGCGCGTGGCGCACCCCGCTCGCGCTCGTCGGCACCGTGATCGCGCTCGTCTGGATCCTCGTCGCGATCCTCGCTCCGTGGATCGCGCCGCACGACCCGCTCGCGCAGGACCTGCCCCGGCTCGCCGCCCCGAGCGGCGACGCGATCATGGGCACCGACGTGAACGGCCGCGATGTCTTCTCCCGCCTGCTGCTCGGCGCCCAGACCACGATCCCGCTCGCGCTCATGCTCGTCGTGTGCGCCATGGTCGTCGGCACCATCGTGGGCGCGGTCGCCGGCTACCTCGGCGGCTGGGTGGACGAGGTGCTGATGCGCATCACCGACATGGTGATGGCGTTCCCCACCGTCATCCTCGCGATGGTGATCGCGGCCTCGCTGGGCCCCTCGATCATGAACGCCGTGATCGCCGGAATCATCGTCGCCTGGCCTCCGTATGCCCGCATCACGCGGTCGCTCGTGCTGGGACTGCGCACCCAGAACTACGTGGTCGCCGGCCGCCTGCTCGGCTCCTCGCCGCTGCGCTCGCTGGCGCGCGACGTGCTGCCGAACATCGCGGGTCCGGTACTCGTGCTCGCCTCGCTCGACATCGGCACGGCGATCCTGCTGCTCTCCGGCCTCTCCTTCCTGGGCCTCGGTGCGCAGCCGCCCACGCCGGAGTGGGGGACGATGATCGCCGCGGCGATGCAGAACACCTCGGCCTGGTGGCTCGGACTGTTCCCCGGCCTCGCCATCCTCAGCATCGTGATGGCGTTCAACTTCATCGGCGACTCGCTGCGCGACGCCCTCGACCCGCTCGCCGCGCGCGAGCGGGAGGCGGAGGCTCCCACCGCGGTGTCGGCCGCCGCGGCGACGGGGCAGGCGGCATGAGCGCGCATGCACCGAGCGACCGAAAGGGAGTCGAAGTGAGCACCGCACTCGCGATCCGCGATCTGCGCGTCGAGCTCGGCCAGAGCAGACGCAACCGCACCGAGGTCGTCAAGGGCATCTCGCTCGACCTCGTGCCGGGTCGCATCCAGGGTCTCGCCGGAGAGTCCGGATCCGGCAAGAGCATGACCGCCATGGCGATCCTCGGTCTGCTGCCCGCAGGCGGCACCGCGTCGGGATCGATCGTGCTCGGTGCGGACACCGAGCTCGTCGGGATGACGGGCAGGGCCTATCGCACGGTGCGCGGGAAGCGGATCGGGATGGTCTTCCAGGATCCTTCGGCGAGCCTGCACCCGCAGATCACCGTCGGCTCCCAGCTGGCCGACGGCATGCGCGCGCATCTGGGGCTCTCCCGCGCCGAGGCGCGCAGGCGCGCCGCCGAGCTCCTCGCCCTGGTCCGGGTGCCGAACCCCGAGGAAGCCCTGCAGAAGTATCCGCACCAGTTCTCCGGCGGGCAGCGTCAGCGCATCGCGATCGCGATCGCCCTGGCCTGCGAGCCCGAGGTGCTGCTCGCCGACGAGCCGACCACGGCGCTCGACGTCACCGTGCAGGCCGGCATCCTGCACCTGCTGCGCGACCTCGCCACCGAGCGCGACCTGGCCGTGCTGCTCGTCACCCACGATCTCGGCGTGATGAGCGCGATCGCCGACGAGGTGGCGGTCATGCGCGGCGGGCTCATCGTCGAATCAGGGTCCCGGACGCAGATCTTCCAGGATCCGCAGCATCCCTACACGCGTGAGCTGCTGGCGGCCATGCCCGATGCGCAGGACTCGCTCGTCGACGGTCCTGTCGGCGGCGCCGACGTGCACGACGCCGATGCGGAGGAGAACCGATGAGCGATCAGAAGCCGGTATTGCACGTGGGCTCCCTCGTCGTCGAGTACGGCGGGCGCACGGCGTTCCGCGCCGTCGACGGCGTCTCGTTCGACATCGCCGCCGGCGAGGTGCTCGCTCTGGTCGGCGAGAGCGGCTGCGGCAAGTCGTCGACCGCGCGAGCGGTGATCGGCATGGAGCGCCCCGCCGGGGGCACGGTGCTGTACCGCGACCGTCCCGTGCAGCCGCTGGGTCTTCGCACCCGGCCCAAGGAGCTCACGGCGATCCAGATGGTGTTCCAGGATCCGAACTCCTCGCTGAACCCGCGCATCCGCGTGGCGCAGCAGATCGCCGAGGGGTCGCGTGCCGCCCGCGCCCGCGGCGTCGACACCGAGGCGCCCTCGCACTGGCTCGAGGCCGTCGGCCTGTCCCCCGCCCTCGAGAACCGCTACCCGTACCAGCTCTCCGGAGGTCAGCGCCAGCGCGTCGCGATCGCCCGAGCGCTCGCCGCCAAGCCCGACCTCATCGTCGCCGACGAGCCGATCTCGGCGCTCGACGCATCGGCGCAGGCCTCGGTCGCCGCGATGATGCGCGAACTCTGCGTCGCCTCGGGCGCGGCGATGCTCTTCATCTCGCACGACCTCTCGGTGGTGCGCCTGATGGCCGACCGCGTCGCCGTGATGTACCGCGGGCGCATCGTCGAGTCGGGGGCCACTCCGGTGGTGTGGGCGAACCCCGTGCACCCGTACACGGAAGCGCTGCTGGATGCGATCCCGCACCCCGACGGCGAGGGCGTGCTTCCCGCGGCCCCCGCGTCCGAGGCGCCGTCGTCCTGGCGCGTGGAGATCCCCGAGGCTCTCGACCGCGTGCGCTGAGGCGCGACACACAGACTTCCCGGCGCGGGCCTGCCCCCCTGCGCCCGCGCCGGGAGATCCAACGGCGCGGGCGCAGCGGGGGCGTCAGGAACCCGCGTTCGTCAACTCGTGCGGGGTGGTGTTGAGGTTCGTGCAGCCGTCGGCGGTGACGACGACGATGTCCTCGATGCGGGAGCCCCACTCGCCGGGGAAGTAGATCCCCGGCTCGATGCTGAACGCCATCCCCTCGCGCAGCGGCAGCGCATTGCCGGGCGCGATGTACGGCTCCTCGTGCGTCGTGACGCCGATGCCGTGGCCGGTGCGGTGCAGGAACGCGTCGGCCAGCCCCTCGGCGGCGAGCACGTCGCGGGCGGCGGCGTCGACCTGCTCCGCGGTGACGCCGGGGCGCACCGCGTCGACGGCGGCCTGCTGGGCGCGCACCAGCACGGCGATGCGTCGCGCGACCTCGGGATCCGGCGTGCCGACGGCATACGTCCGCGTGCTGTCGGAGTTGTAGCCGCTCGGCACCGCGCCGCCGATGTCCACGACCACCACGTCTCCGTCCTGGATCACGCGATCCGACACCTCGTGATGCGGATCCGCGCCGTTCGGACCCGAGGCGACGATCACGAACTCGACCGTGCGATGCCCCTCCTCGACGAGCGCCGCGGCGATCTCGGCGGCGACCTCGCGCTCGGTGCGGCCCGCCCGTAGCAGCCCGGGCACCCGGCGGTGCACGGCGTCGATGGCATCGCCGGCACGTCGCAGCTCGGCGACCTCGGCCGCGTCCTTGATCATGCGGCTCTCGCGCAGCACCGGCGTCGCGAGCTCGGGCCGCACGTCCAGGCGCACGGTGAGCGGCACGACGTGCAGGGCAGGGAGCGCGTCGGCGACGCCGAAGCGCGCGGCGGATCCGCCCATCGCGGCGGTGACCAGGGCGTACGGATCCTCGCCGTCGACCCAGTCGGACACGGCGAGCCCGAGCGAGCCCACCGCGGTGTCGCGCACCTTGGCGAGCTCCATGCGCGGAACGACGACGGTCGGCTCGCCGCTCGCCGGGATCACCAGCGCGGTGAGCCGCTCGATGGTGTCGCCCTCGACGCCGACGAGATACGCGAGGTCCGGGCCGGGGCCGACCACGATGGCGTCGAGACCCGCGTCGGCGGTCAGCGCACGAGCGCGATCGAGGCGGGCGGCATACACGGAGGCGGGGAACGGGGTGCTCACCCCTCCACGCTACGTCGCCGCGCCGGGGCCGCACCAGCGTGCCAGGAGAACATATTCCGAGAACAGGATGAACTGTCCCGGACCACGCAGTTCGGGGCGGAAACGTCTGTCCTGCCGCCCTCTGACCGCCTTCGGGACAGACATTCCCGTCACACGGCGGCGCCTGCGACACGCCGGACGGACGCGCTCAGGTCAGCGTGAATCCGGACTGCTCGAGGCGGGCGCGCACGCGCTCCACGTCGTCGTCTCCGGGCAGCTCTCCGAGCACCTTCATCATCAGCACCTGTGCGTCGACGAGGGAGATCTCGGGATCCGCGCCGCTCTGCGCCGCCACGGCCGCGCAGACCTCCTGCACCTCGTCGTCGGTGAGCCTGCGTCGCAGCAGCGCGAGGATCGGCACGCGGTCCTGGGCGGGGATCCCGTCGGGGTAGCCGGCGCCGAGCCAGCGCAGCGCCTGTGCGATGGGGCTCAGGTCGGCAGCGCCCGATCCATCCGAGACCCCGCCGCGAGAGGCGCCCGATCCGCCCGCCTCCGCGGCGGCCTCCGCGAGGATCGCACGGTCGCCGACGATGCGCTGCGCCTTGGTGCTCAGCGGAACGCCGCGTTCGGCCAGGTGGGCGGCCACGCGGCGCACCTCGTCCTCGCCGGGCGTCGCGGCCGTGATCTCGGTGATCGCCGCGCGGATCTGCGAGACACGCACGGGATCGGTCTCCTGCTGCGCGAGCGCGCCGACGACCGCCGTGAGCTCCTCGGCGGTCAGGGTGCGCTGGAGCAGGGCGAGCAGCGGCGAGTAGTCCTTGGGCGGAACGCCCTCGGGGTAGCCGGCGCGCAGCCAGTCCAGCACGCGCGCCAGGACGCCGCCGTTCACTTGCCCACTCCGAACAGGGAGATCCCGAAGTAGTGGTAGATGCTCAGCCGCGTGATGAACAGCACGCCGGCGAGCACCGCCGCGATCACAAGGGCGAACAGGATCCATCCGGCGACGGTGAGCAGGGGCCGGCGTGTGCCTGGTGCCTCGCCGTCGACCTCCCCGGTGCCGGCGGACTGGAGCCGCATCCCGATCGCGAACAGGGCCGGCAGGCCGGCGCCGAAAAGCAGGCCGACCAGCAGCACCCGGCCGGCCGAGAGCGCCATCTGCGCGATGTCGAAGTTCATCTCATCCGTCCTTCGGTTCAGGCCGTCGCGCCCTGCGAGGCGGCGTCGGGGACGACCTTGCCGTCCCATTCTGCGTTGACGTTGCGGTGGTCGACCTTCTGCCGGCGGCTGCGCACGTAGAGAAGCGCGGCCGCGGCGATCAGCAGCACGAACACGGTGAGCGCTCCGGCGAGGCCGCCGATCCCGTGTGCGAGGAAGTAGCAGAGCGCGCCGACCACGCCGGCGGCGGGCATCGTGATCAGCCATGCGGTGACCATGCGGCCCGCGATGCCCCAGCGCACCTGGGCGCCCGGACGTCCGACGCCGGATCCGAGGATCGAGCCCGTGGCGACGTGCGTCGTGGACAGGGCCATGCCCATCGAGCTGGAGGTCAGGATGATCGCCGCCGACGAGGCCTCAGCCGCGAGGCCCTGCGGCGACTCGATCTCGACCAGGCCCTTGCCGAGGGTGCGGATGATCCGCCAGCCGCCGAGGTAGGTGCCCAGGGCGATGGCGGCGCCGCATGTCACGATGATCCAGATCGGCAGGCCGTCGCTCAGGATCTGCTCGCCGGTCAGGGTGCCGTGCGCGATGAGGGCCAGCGCGATCACGCCCATGGTCTTCTGCGCATCCCCGGTGCCGTGCGCGAGGGAGACGAGGGATGCGGTGCCGATCTGACCCCATCGGAAGCCGGCCTCGCGGTGCTTGGCGTGGACCGTGCGCGTGAGGCGGTACACGAGCCAGGTGCCGACGGCGGCGACCACGCCGGCGATGACCGGCGAGAGCACGGCGGGGACGATGATCTTGCCCACGATGCCCGCCCAGTTGACGGTCGCGGCGCCCGCGATGCCGGCGCCGATGAGGCCGCCGAACAGGGCGTGCGACGAGCTCGAGGGCAGACCCAGCAGCCAGGTGAGCAGGTTCCACAGGATGCCGCCGACGAGACCCGCGAAGATGATGATCATGGCCGACTCCGGGGAGAGCCCCGGGACGAGGTCTCCGTTCGGACCCTGGATCGTCAGCACGTCCTTGGTGATGGTCGCAGCGACCTCGACCGAGAGGAAGGCGCCGACGAGGTTCAGGATCGCGGACAGAGCGACGGCGACCTTGGGCTTCAAAGCGCCGGTGGCGATGGACGTGGCCATCGCGTTGCCGGTGTCGTGGAAGCCGTTGGTGAAGTCGAAGCCGAGGGCGGTCACGACCACCAGGACGAGGATCAGCACTTCGGCGCTCATGATCGTCAGCATCCCGCGCGACGGCCGCCGCGACAGGGGTCTTCGCGCACTCGACCGCGAGAGTTCACCCCGCGTTAAGACGCTCTGGGACCGGATCCCATCCTCTGCATAGCCACCGGGCGTAACGTCGCGGCGGCCGCACCAGCAGATCGGATCCCGCCACGCCCTCCCTCCCCGTCTTCCTCAGCACCTGGAGCCTGGATCCCACCGCGCTCGCGGTGCTCGTCGTCGCGGCCGCGCTCTATCTCGGCGGCGTGGAGGTGCTGCGGCGCCGTGGGCACCGCTGGCCGCTGCGGCTGACGCTCATGTATCTGCTGCTGGGCCTCGGCTCCTACGCCGTGGTGTCGTTCGGGTTCCTCGGAACGTGGAGCCCCGCGCTGCGCTGGGCGTTCTCGACCCGGATCGCCCTGCTGCTCTTCGTCGTCCCGGTGCTGGTCACCCTCGGCCGGCCGGTGTCCCTCGCCCGCGCGGTGCTCTCGACGCGGCCCCGTGCGCGGGTCGACGGCTTCCTGCGCTCGTGGCTCGCGAAGTTCTTCGGCAACGCGATCATGGCGCCGGTGTTCACGTGCCTCGTGTTCTCGGTGCTCTTCACGCCGTTGTCGGCCGTGCTCCGCATCGATCCGATCGCCGAGGGCGTGGCGTCGGTGCTCGTGCCCGTGCTGGGACTGCTCATGGTGCTGCCGATCGCCGCGCACACCGTCGCACGCACGAGCCTGTTCATCGTGGCCGAGTTCATGTTCGCGTTCGTGGAGCTCGTGCTCGACGCGATCCCGGGCGTGCTGCTGCGGCTGGGGACCGTCGTCTTCGACCACGCCGGAACCTGGCCCGGTGCGCTGCCGCTGTGGTTCCCGAACCCGCTGCGCGATCAGCAGCTCTCCGGTGACTTCCTGTGGTTCATCGCCGAGATCGTCGACGTGCCGATCCTCGTGATCCTGATGATGCGGTGGATCCGCTCCGACCGGCGCGAGTCGCGACAGCTGGACGAGCTCAGCGACGAGGAGATGGCCGCGCTCACGGCCGCGCACCTGCGCGGAGAGTGAGCGCCGTGCCGCAGCTCGTGCGCCCAGCGCCCGGGTTCTGGAGCGGAGTCACTCCGCGGGCGCGGCGGTGCGGATGCGCTCGCCGAGGAAGGCGAGGTCCGCGGGCGTCAGCGCCGTCACGGCGTACGACACGGGCCACACCGTGCCGTCGTCGAGCTGCGCCGGCCACTCGAACTCGAACGTCGCGTAGCGCACCTTGAACTTCGCCTTGGGCTTGAAGAAGCAGACCACCTTGCCTGCGGCGTTCGCCCAGGCCGGCATGCCGTAGTAGGTCTTGGGGACGAGGTGCGGCGCGTTCTCCGCGACCAGTCGATGCAGAGCGGTGGCAAGGGATCCGTCTTCTTCGTCCATCTCCGCGATCTTGGCCTGTACGTCGGCCTCTCCCGCGGCGCGCAGCTCCTCCGGGCTCGCCTTCTTGCGTGCGACGCGCGTGCGGCTCTCCTTCGCGGCCTCCTTGACGGCGGCGCGTTCGAAGTCGGTCAGCACGGGGGCGGTGTTCTCGGTCATGGCATCCTCCTGTCGGCGGCCCGGGTATCGGGACGCTCCTCAGCCTAGGAACGCCGCGGAGACCGCGCTTCTTCAGAACTGATCGATCCGCTCGGGGCCCTGACCCAGCACGCCGCAGTATCCGCCCCGGCGGGGAACCTGCCACGATGGCCGCATGACGACGCTGTTCACGGGCCGGTTCCGGCCGCTCTCCGATGCCGCTCCCGATCTCGTCGAGGCGCTGCTCGTCGGCGATGACGGGCGGATCATCGCTCTCGGTGCGATCGACGACCTCGCCGCGCAGGATCCGTCCGCCGAGCGCATCCCGCTGGACGGCTGGGCCATGCCGGGACTCATCGAGCCGCACGGACACCCGGGGACCGCCGCCGTGCTGCTCTCGGATCGCGTGCTCGACCTCCGGCCGGTCGTCATCCCGGACGCGGAAGGGGTGATGGCGGCGCTGCGCACCGCGCTCGCCGCCTCCGAGGGCGCCCCGGTGTACGCGAACGGCTGGGACGCGCTGCTGCAGCGCGGACTCCCGGATCCGGATCTGCGCCTGCTCGACGAGCTCGCCGGAACCACGCCGCTCGTGATCGTGCACAACTCGGGCCACTCCGCGTACTTCAACTCCGCGGCGGCTCGGCGTGCGGGACTGGACCGCACGACGCCCGATCCGGTGGGGGCCTCGTTCGGCCGCGCCGCCGATGGGGAGCTGAACGGGGTGGCCCTCGAGGCAGGTGCGGTCGAGCGCGTCGCCGCGCCTCTGCTGCAGGCCGCGCAGGCCGACATCGTCGAGCTGCTCGCGGCCCACTTCGCCGATCTCTCCCGCCGCGGGATCACCACCGTCTCCGACCTCAGCTGGAACCCGGCGCTGTCTCCCGCGGTCGACGCGCTCCGCGCGAGCGGGCGCATGCCGCTCCGCCTGCGCTGGTACGAGATGTCGCGTCCGGGCGGCACGCCGGCGCCGCGCGGGCAGGGCGATGCGATGATGCGCCAGGTCGGCGTGAAGACCTGGACCGACGGATCCCCGTGGATCGGGAACATCGCCACGAGCTTCCCCTATCTCGACACCGCGGCCACCCGCGGCCTCGGGCTCGAGCCGGGGCACCGCGGCACGGCGAACTACACGGCCGCGCAGCTCCACGGGATCGCCGAGCCCTACGCCGCCGCCGGGTGGCAGCTCGCCTGCCATGCGCACGGAGACCTCGCGATCGATGAGACGCTCGACGTCTACGAGCGGCTGATCCGCACGCACGCGCTCACCGATCACCGCTTCCGCCTGGAGCACGTCGGCGCGATGACGCCCGCCCAGTTCGCGCGCGCCCGGGAGCTCGGCGTCACCGTGAGCCTCTTCGTCGATCACATCACCTACTGGGGAGAGGTGCTCGTGGACGACCTCTTCGGATCCGAGCACGGCGGAGCGTGGGCGGACGCCGGCGCCGCGTTCGCCGCAGGCCACCGTGCGACGTTCCACAACGACGGCTGGGTGACGCCCGCCGAGCCGCTGCGCAACATGGCCGTCGCAGAGACCCGGCGCACCCGTGCCGGCCGGGTGATGCCCGCGGGCACTCCTGTCGCACGGGCGCAGGCGCTCGCCGCGCACACCGGCAACGCGGCCTGGCAGCTCTTCAGCGAGCACGAGATCGGATCCCTCGCCCCCGGACTGTTCGCCGACCTGGTCGTGCTGGATCGGGATCCGCTCACCGTCCCGGCTGAGGAACTCGTCACGGCCGAGGTGCGCGAGGTGCGTCTCGGCGGACGAAGGACGACCTGACGGCGCCATACCGGCCCGCACCGCCTAGGGTGTGACTCATGGACATGCGGGTCGCGGCATACGCCGTCATCGTCGACGATGCGGACCGCGTGCTGCTGGCCCGGTGGACGGAGGGCCGGCGCGTGTCCTGGACCATGCCCGGCGGCGGGCTGGAGCCGGGCGAGGATCCGCAGGTCGCCGCCCGTCGCGAGGTGCACGAGGAGACCGGCTACAAGGTGGTCATCGAGGATCTGCTGGGCATCCACTCCCGCGTGATCCCGCCGCGACGGCGGGTGACGCCGGGGGCCACCGACCCGCTGCACACGCTGCGCATCGTGTACCGGGCGCGCATCACGGGCGGGCGGCTGAGGTTCGAGAAGAGCGGATCCACCGACATGGCCGCCTGGTACCGGCTGGACGAGATCGGCGGCCTGCAGCGCGTGCGGCTCGTCGACATCGCCCTGGGGATGGCCGGCCTGCTCGGCTGACTTCAGCGCAGCACCTCGACCAGCGCGATCCAGGAGATGACGATCGCCACCACGATCGCGAGCAGCGAGCCCGCCGCGGCGAGGACGAGGCCCGAAGACAGCCCGGACAGCAGCAGCGCACCCGCCACCGCGTAGGCGACCAGTGGCAGGAACCCGAGACCCGCCCGGGCGGCGACGCTGCCGTGCCCGCGATCCTTCCGGAGGGCCCGTGCCGCGTGCACCTGGAACGCCGCCGCGATCACGGTGACGATCAGCACGAGAGCGCCGAACCAGGCGGAGGAGAGGCCGGGGATGAGCGCGATGCCCGAGGTGACGATCGCCAGCACGAGTCCGGCGATCGCGGCGGCCAGACGCGCGGTCAGCGACCTGGCGAGCACGATCTTGTCGATGTTCACGCTCGCGGCGACGATGACGAGCCCAGCGAGGGCCGCCGTGGCCCCGAGCATCGCGACGTGGAACTCCCGCCACGTCTCCAGCGCATCCGTCATGTCCGGATGCTACTCCGGCACCGGGCTCAGGCGAGGGGGATGCGGATCACTCGGGTTCGGAGATGTCGGCGACCGTCGCGTCGTACGCGCGGATGAGCTCGTCGGCATCGACGAACAGGCTGTAGCCGTGCGCTCCGGCGCCCATCGCGATGCGGCGGCCCCGGATCGTCTCGTCGGCGAACACGGGCCATGCGGTCGTGCTGCCGATGGGCACGATGGTGCCGCGCTCGTAGCCGGTCGCGGCGAAGGCCACGTCGGGATCCGGGAGCTTCAGCCGGTTCACGCCGACCAGCGCCCGCAGCTTCGGCCAGGAGATCTTGCGACCGCCGGGGATCAGCGCGAACAGGAACGTGTCGTCGGATCTCTTGACCACGAGGGTCTTCACGATGCCGGACGGATCCAGTCCGAGCAGCGCCGCGGCTTCGTGCAGGCTCTTCGCCGCAGGGCGCGGGCGGATCTCGATGTCGAGGTCGCGCGCCGCAGCGGCGTCGCGCACGCGGGCGTGCGTCTCCTCCCCGGGCTCGGGGGCGGTGGTGCTCACGCCTCGGGGGCGTTCAGCGGGTCGTCCGCGACCCAGAGCTCGTCATCGGCGCGCAGCGCCTGCCACGCGGCGACCAGCACGCCCACCGCGGCGGCGGCGCCCAGGATGATCGCGATCACGGAACCGATGCCGGGGCCGCGCTTCGGCTCGGCGACGGTCACGAGGGCGCGGGGCGCGGGGCGCGGGGAGCCGGTGCGCTTGGCGTTGGCGATGTCCCAGGCGGTGAGAGCGGATCCGACCACGCCGCCGATCGCGGGGACGACCTTGTGGTCGACGACGTCGTGGGACATCTTGAGGCCCTTGTCGACGACGGGGACCACGCGGTGCTCGTAGACGTCCTGCACCGCGGGCAGCACCTGCTCGCGACGGAAGTTGTCGAGCTGGCGACCGGCTTCGCGGGCGACGTTCGCCGCATCGCCGGCGACGACCTGCTGGGCGGCCCACAGCTTGGCGGCCTCGCTCTGCAGCTGGCGGAGTTCCTTCTGACGCTTGCGGCTCAGGCTCACGATGCCCTCCCAATCGAAACGGGGTTCGGACTCCCCATCTTGCCAGAGATGCTCCTGTGCAACGCGTGTGCATGTGGGAAGTTCACAGGGGAATCGGAAGGTCCCGGGGATCCGATGCGAGAATGGATCCATGCCTCACGCCACTCACGTCGCCACCCTGCACACCAACCACGGAGACATCGTCGTCAACCTGTACGGCGACCACGCTCCCCGCACGGTGAAGAACTTCGTCGAACTGTCCGACGGCACGGGATCCTGGACCCACCCGGCCACCGGCAAGCCGGGCGAGGGCCCGCTGTACAAGGACGTCATCTTCCACCGCATCATCCCGAACTTCATGATCCAGGGCGGCGACCCGCTCGGTCAGGGCGTCGGCGGCCCCGGCTACACCTTCAACGACGAGATCCACGGGGAGCTCAACTTCAACGAGCCCTACGTCCTCGCCATGGCCAACGCGGGCCTCCGCCGCAACGCCATCACCGGACAGCCCGAGGGCACCAACGGCTCGCAGTTCTTCATCACGACCGACCCGACGCCCTGGCTGCAGGGCAAGCACACGATCTTCGGCGAGGTCGCCGACGACGCGTCGAAGGCCGTCGTCGACGAGATCGCCGCCGTGCGCACGGGCGCCGGCGACCGCCCCGTCGAGGACGTCGTGCTGCAGTCCGTCGACATCGTCGCGAACTGATCGCCTCTCCGCGAGTGGACTCCGGAGCGCACCGATGACGAACCCGGAGTTCCACGCGAATCCCGACAACTTCTGCTACCGGCACCCCGGGCGGCAGAGTTTCGTGCTGTGCCAGCGCTGCATGCGCACGATCTGCCCGGAGTGTCAGACGCAGGCGCCGGTGGGCGTGATCTGCCCCGAGTGCATGCAGGACCAGCGCCGGAGCCAGACCCCCGCCCAGCGTCGCGCCCACCGGCGCTGGGGCGCACGATCGATGACGGCGGTCGGCGGGCGTCCGCTCGCGACGTACTGGATCCTCGCGATCACCTCGGCCGTGAGCATCCTGGCCGAGCTCCCGGGAGTCGGGGCCGTGATCAAGAACGTGCTGTTGTTCGCGGGCGCCTATCTCTATCCGTCGCTGTCGGGGCTGCCGTTCGAGCCCTGGCGACTGCTGACTGCACTGCTCGTGCACGGCGGTTTCATCCATCTCGGCCTCAACATGCTGGCGCTGTGGATGGTGGGACAGCAGCTCGAGCCGCTGCTGGGCCGTGCGAGGTTCCTGACGCTGTATCTCGTGAGCGGTCTCGGCGGGTCCGTCGCGATGGCGCTGATCGATCCGGCCCAGCCCACGGTCGGGGCGTCCGGTGCGATCTTCGGCCTGTTCGTGGCTCTGATCGTGATCGGCCGGCACCTGGGCGGCAACATCGTCGGGGCGCTGGTCGTGCTGGCGATCAACTTCGTGTACGGCTTCATCGTGCCGGGGATCGCCTGGGAGGCGCACGTCGGCGGTGCCGTCGTGGGAGCGCTGGTGGCGCTCGTCTACGTCCGGACCAGCGGGCGTCGCAACGCGAAGTTCTGGTGGATCGGGCTCGTCGCCGTGATCGTGCTCGTGCTGCTCGTCGTGGTCGCGGTCGTCCCTCCCCTGCTGATCACCGCCGGGCGCTGAACCCCGTCACGAAAGCCCCCGCCTTCGGGCGGGGGCTTTCGTCGTCCTCGGGAGACATGTGAATAACACCCGTGTAATTCTCCCCAGGTGGGGATAGAACTGTGGATAACTCCGGGGAGCGGCTGTGCATATCCATCCCCAGAATGTGGATAACCCTCCGGATCCGTGGAGAACCCTGCGGAATGCGGTCCGGAGCCGGTCGACGGGCCGGAACGCAGGAACGCCCCGCATGAGCGGGGGCGTTCCTGCGAGGATGAGGGGCGTCAGCGCCAGCGGGTCGTCATCAGGAAGCCGATGAGCGCGATGCCGAGACCGATGAGCAGGTTCCAGGACTGCAGGCCCGGGATCGGGTACTGCATGCCGGTGATGTAGAACACCAGGATCCACACGAGTCCCAGCAGCATGAAGCCCACCATGACCGGCTTGAACCACACGGCGTTGGGGGCGGCGTCGCCCTCCACCTTCTCGACGACGGCTTCTTCGGTCTTGCGGGATCGTGCCATGCGCACAGTCTACCCAAACGACCGCAGCGCACACCGGCAGGGCGGATAGGTCGGGTGGGTAGGATCGCGACATGACCGACGCCCCACGAGCCGCCGCCCGTCGTGCTCGTGCGCGACCTCGACGCCGGGCCTCGGTCGTCAGCGTGCTCGGCGAGCTGCTGCTCACCGCGGGCGTCGTCGTGCTGCTGTACGTCGCGTGGCAGATGTGGATCGGCGACGTCATCATGAGCGCCGAGGCCAATGACAAGGGGAAGCAGATCTCCGAGACCTGGGCGAAAAGCGCCCCGCCGCCGCTGCCTCCCGTGCTCGACGACGGCTCCGGAGTCGACGCCGGACACCCGCGGTACGCGCCGCCCGTGATGACCGCACCGCAGAACGGCGTGCCCTGGGGAGCCCTCATGCGGGTGCCGAGGTTCGGCTCGGACTACGCCGTGACGATCGCCGGCGGGATCACCCGCCCGGACACGCTCGATCATGGCTGGATCGGTGTGTATCCGAGCTCGGGGATGCCGGGGCAGACCGGGAACTTCACGATGGCGGCGCACCGCACCACCTGGGGCAAGCCGTTCAACCAGCTCGACCGGCTGCGCCTGAACGACGCCATCGTGATCGAGACCGAGCAGGGCTGGTACACCTACCGGTTCCGTACGCTCGAGTACGTGACCCCCGACAGCGTGAACGTGCTGGATCCTGTGCCGCAGGCACCGGGCGCTCCCGCCAGCGGACGGTACATCACGCTCACCGCGTGCTCGCCGCTGTACTCCCTGGCGGAGCGGATCGTGGCCTACGGCGTGTTCGAGAGCTTCCAGCCGAGGGCGCTGGGCGCACCCGCCTCCCTGAAGGCGGTGAGCTGATGTACGCCGCGTTCTGGCGCATCCTCCCCGGCCCGTGGTGGGTACGGCTGATCATCGTGCTCGCCCTGCTGGCCGCCGTGCTGTACGCGCTGATGTTCTGGGTGTTCCCCTGGGTGAGCCCGCTGATCTCGCCCGGCGACGTGAGCATCGAGCCCACGCCGACCGCGACCTGACGACGTCCGCCGGCTCAGGATCCGGGATTCCTCATCACTTGCCGGTGCAGTAGCCGAGGTCGATCGTGGACTGCACGGGCACGTCGCCGGGGGGCACCGACATCGAGGCGACCGTCTTCGGATCCGTGGCCTTGCAGCCCGGGTTCTCGACGGGGTTCGCCGTGAGGCCCAGCTGCTGCAGCGCCTGGGTCGCCGAGTCCAGCGGCCAGCCGGTGAGGTCGTTGACCGTCACCACGCCGCTGGCCACCACGAGGTCCACCACGGTGCCGGGGGCGACCCTGCTGCCCGCCGCAGCGCTGGCCGACAGGACGGTGTCGTGCGAAGAGCGGGGATCGTTCTTCTGGGTGACCGAGCCGAGCTGCAGTCCGGCCTTGGACAGCGCGTCCTTCGCAGCGGAGGCGCTGAGCCCCTCCAGCGGGGGGACGCTGATCTCCGCGGCGCCGCTGGAGACGTACACGGTGACCGACTGGCCCTTGTCCATGTTGCTGCCGGCCGCCGGGTCGGTGCTGATGACCTTGCCCTTGTCGACACCGGCGTCCGCCTGGTCGATGCGGATGGCGCGCAGATCGTTCTTCTGGAGCAGCGCGACCGCGGCATCGTACGTCTGACCGGCGACGTTGGGAACCGTGCGACCCGCACCGGGCACGTCGGTGGTCGGCCTGATCGCCAGCACCCAGATCAGCACGGAGGCGAGCAGCACCACGAGCAGGGCGACGCCGGCCCACACCCACGCGACCGGCGGTCCGGACTGCGTGCGCGTCATGGTGGTGTCGGACGAGAGCTGACGCAGCGTGCGCGCCGTCTCCTGCGCGTGCCGGGGGCTCGGGCCGTAGAGCTCGCTCGTGAGCGAGGAGAGCTGCTTCTTCGTGGGCACGACGCCGGTCGCCGCCTCGTCGAGGGCGGTGCGGAACGAGGCCGCGTCGGGGAAGCGCTGGAACGGATCCTTCGCCATCGCGCGGAGCACGATCGGTTCCAGGGCGCGGATGCGCTCCAGCTCGCGCTCCGGGTGCTCCTCGTCGCGCACTTCGCTCGGGGGCAGGGGCGTCTCGCTGACGTGCTGGTAGGCGACGGCGACGGGCGACTCGCCGCGGAACGGCTGGCGTCCGGCGAGCATCTCGTACAGGACGACGCCGGTCGAGTACAGGTCGGTGCGCGCGTCGACCTGCTCGCCCTTGGCCTGCTCCGGCGAGAAGTAGGCGGCGGTGCCGATGATCTGCGTGGTCTCGGCGACGGTGGAGGAGGAGTCGGACACGGCGCGCGCGATCCCGAAGTCCATGACCTTCACGGTGCCGGCGGGGGTGATCTTGACGTTGCCCGGCTTGATGTCGCGGTGCACGACGCCGGCGCGGTGGGAGTACTCCAGCGCCTCGAGGATGCCGTCCGCGTACCGCACCGCATCGGCCGCGGGCACGGGCCCGCGCGCGATGACGTCCTTCAGCAGCTCGCCGGGGACGAGCTCCATGACGATGAACGGCACGGGCTCCGCAGGGCTGCCGCCGGCCTCCGGGGTCGTGTCCTCCCCCGCGTCGAACACGCGCACGATCGACGGGTGCGACATGCGCGACGCGGCCTGCGCCTCCATCCGGAACCGGGTGCGGAACGCGGTGTCGCGGGCGAGCTCGCGGTCCAGGATCTTGATCGCGACCTCGCGCCCGAGGGTCAGGTCGTACCCCCGGTGCACATGGGCCATGCCGCCCCGGCCGATGAGGTCATCGACGCGGTAGCGACCGGCCATGACGCGCGTGGTCGTCGTCACGGAGGACCCCCCTCGTTCTCGTGATTCTGATGCGGTGCCCGTGCTCAGGGCGTGGGCAGGATGGTGGGCGGCGAAGTCGGAACCGGCTGGATGTGCGACGTGCGCGAATCCGAGTCGGGACTCTGCTGGTCGCCGCACCTCACCGAGTACTTCGCCGTGAAGTCGCCGGTCTGGCTCAGTCGCACCTCGGCGCTCGTCGTCCCCGCCGGGAACTCGGGACCGCCGGACATGAAGGACCCGCCGTCGATCGTCACGATGTACCCGGTGATCGACGTGCCGCTCGGGCACACGTAGTCGGCGCCCCAGGACACCGTGATCGTGCCTCCGGCGACCATGTCGCCCGTGAAGGTGGGAGCGGATCCCGGCTTCGGCGGCTGAGTGCGATCGGCGTAGAACGTCAGCGTGATCGAGGAGCCCTGCGGGACCTTGCCCGTCGGGTTGACGTTGTAGACCTTGCCGACCTGATCGGCGGCCGGTGCCGGATCGCCGGGCGTGCAGGTGGCCTGCAGGCCGGCGTCGTGGGCCTTCGCGGCCGCGGCATCGCACGCGAGACCGACGAGACCCAGCGCGTCGACGTCGACCCGCGGGGTCGAGGTGGGCGTAGGCGTCTTGCTCGGGGAGGGCTGCGACGACGCCGTGGTCGATGACACGGGCTCGGGCGCCTTCTGGTTGGCCAGGAGCGCCCAGATGGTGCCGCCGAGCACGATGAGCAGCAGCGCGATCAGCGCGATCAGCGGCCAGGTCCACGGGCTGCGCTTCTTCTTCTCCGGGGCCTGCTCGGCCTCGGTCGGGATCTGCGCCGTGGTGGGCATGATCGTGGTCGCACCCTGCGTGGCACCCAGCAGCTGGGTCGCGGCGTCGTCGCCCGCGGCTGCCGCGGCACCCACGCCGACCACACCGGCGATGACGGCGGGCACGGCGATCGCCGCGGAGTTCAGGTCGCCGCGGCGGAGAGCCTGTGCCGCGCGGGCCACGGTCGCTGCGGAGCTGGGCCGGTCGGCCGGCTTCTTCGCGATCATCGCCATGACGAGGTTCTGCACCGGCTGCGGCACCGTGGCGGGCAGCGGCGGCGGGGTGTCGTTGATCTGCGCCATGGCGATCGCGACCTGCGACTCGCCCGTGAAGGGACGCTTGCCGGCGAGGCACTCGTAGGCGACGATCCCGAGTGAGTAGATGTCGGTGGCGGGCGAGGCTGCGTGGCCCGACGCCTGCTCCGGCGAGAGGTACTGCACCGTCCCCATCACCTGACCGGTGGCCGTCAGCGGCACCTGGTCGGCGATGCGGGCGATGCCGAAATCGGTGATCTTGACGCGGCCGTCCGGCGTGATCAGCAGGTTTCCGGGCTTGATGTCGCGGTGCACCAGGCCGGCGGCGTGCGCCGCCTGCAGGGCGGAGGCCGTCTGGGCGACGATGTCGAGCGTCTTGTCCGCGCTCAGCGAGCCCTCGCGCTCGATGATGGTCGACAGGGCCTCTCCGGGCACGAGCTCCATGACGAGGTAGGCGGAGCCGTTCTCCTCGCCGTAGTCGAAGACGCTGGCGATGCCCTCGTGGTTCACCAGGGCCGCGTGCCGGGCCTCGGCGCGGAAGCGCTCGAGGAAGCCCGGGTCCCCCATGTACTCGTCCTTGAGGATCTTGATCGCGACGGTCCGTCCGATGACGTGGTCGGTCGCCTCCCAGACCTCGCCCATACCGCCGATGGCGATCCGAGACTGCAGCTCGTACCGACCGCCGAAATGCACACCCTGCGTCGGCCTCATCTGTTCAGCACCGCCTCCATGACCTTCTTCGCAATCGGTGACGCGATCGTGTCACCGGATCCGGACTGTCCCTGCCCACCGCCGTCTTCGACGACGACCGCAACGGCGATCTCCGGGTTCGAAGCGGGCGCGAAGCCGGTGAACCACAGCGTGTAAGGGTCCGTGTCACCGTTCTCCGCTGTGCCCGTCTTACCGGCCACGTCGACTCCGTCTATTCTTGCACCCTGGGCCGCGCCGCTTGAGACCGACGCCTGCATGGCGGCGGTGATCGCCGCCGCCTGGTCGCGGGTCATCGCCTGGCGGAACTGGCTGTTCTCGAACTGCTTCTGCACGGACAGGTCGTCGCCGACCACCTGGTCCACCATGCGCGGGTTCATCACGAGGCCGTCGTTCGCGATCCCTGCCGAGACCATCGCCATCTGCAGGGGCGTCGCCCGCACGTCGCCCTGGCCGAAGCCGGTGAGGCCGGTCTTGTCGGCGGAGAGGGACTTCGGGTACGTCGAGGCGGCCGACTGCAGGGGCAGCGAGAACTCCTGGTCGAAGCCGAACTTCTCGGCCGCCGCGCGGATCGCGTCGTCGCCGAGCTGCACGGCGAGCTCGGCCATCGGGATGTTGCAGCTGTACCGGATCGCGTCGGCGAGGCTCACGGTCTGTCCGTCGCCGCCGGGGCAGATCCCGCCCCAGGCGTTGTGCACCGCGGTGCTGGTGCCGGGGAGCGTGAAGGCCGCCGGGTTCGGGAACGTCGACTGCATGGTGAACTTGCCCGAGTCCAGGGCGGCGCTGGCCACCACGAGCTTGAACGTCGACCCGGGCGGGTTCATGTTGCCGCCGATCGCGCGGTTCGACAGGGGCTTGTTCGGATCGGCCACGAGCGCGTCGTACGCGGCGTTCGCGGCCTTGGAGTCATGCACTGCGAGGCTGTTGGTGTCGAAGCCGGGCGTCGAGACCATCGCCAGGATCCGTCCGGTCTTCGGCTCGATCGCCACGACGGAACCCCGATAGCCCTGCAGCGCGTCGTAGGCGGCCTTCTGCGCGACGGGGTCGAGCGTGAGCACCACGTTCGAGCCCTTCTGCGGCTGCCCGGAGATGATGCGCTCGATCGACGAAAGGAACTGCGAGCCGCCCGTGCCGCTGAGCTCGCCGTTCATCGCCTTCTCGATGCCGGTCGCGCTGCCGAGCGCCGGGTTGTAGTAGCCCGTGACGGCGGACCACATCTGCGGATCCGTGTAGACCCGCTGGAAGGAGTACATGTCGCCGGAGGGGACCGAGGTGGCGATCGGGGCGCCGCCCGCGATGATCGACCCCCGCTGGATCTCGTAGCTGTCCAGCCGGGTGCGGCGGTTCGCGTCGTTCTGGGCGAGCGCGTCGGCCTGCACGACCTGGATCCAGCTCACCGAGCCGAACAGCGCCAGGAACATGACGAGGACGAGGATGCTGATGCGCCGGAGCTCTTTGGTCATGCGACACCTCCTGCGACGATCGGAGAAGCGGTCATCCGATCACCACCCTGGGCTGACGGCGCACGCCGTCCGAGATCCGCAGGAGCAGGCCGACGATGAGCCAGTTGGCGATGAGCGAGGATCCGCCCGCGGCGAGGAACGGCGTGGTGAGGCCGGTCAGCGGGATGACCCGGGTGACGCCGCCCACCATGATGAACACCTGCAGGCCGATCGTGAACGAGACGCCCACGGCGAGCAGCTTGCCGAAGTCGTCCTGCCCGGCCACGCCGATCCGCAGACCGCGGCTCACGAACACCATGTAGAGGCAGAGCAGGGCGAACAGCCCGATCAGGCCGATCTCCTCGCCCAGGCTCGTGATGATGAAGTCGCTCTCCGCGACCGGGGTGATCTCGGGGCGGCCCTGTCCGAGACCCGTGCCGATCAGCCCGCCGTGCGCGAGGCCGAAGATGCCCTGCGTGAGCTGGTAGCTCTGGTCTTCCATGAGGTCGGGGTCGAAGGCGTGGATCCAGGTGTTGAAGCGGTTCTGCACGTAGGTGAGGAACTGCGACACGACCGCGATGCCGATCACCACGCCGGCGAGGCCGATGAGCACCCAGCTCGTCTTGCCCGTGGCCACGTAGAGCATCACGATGAACATCCCGAAGATGAGCACACCGGTGCCGAGGTCGTGCTGGGCGACGATGATGGCGAGCGAGATGAGCCAGACCACGATGACCGGCCCGAGTTCGCGCATGCGCGGCCAGGTGATGCCGGCGAACCGCTTGCCCACCGACGACAGGCTCTCGCGGGTGCGCACGAGATAGCCGGCGAAGAAGATCGCCAGGAAGATCTTCGAGAGCTCGCCGGGCTGGAAGCCGAGCCCGCCGATCGAGATCCACACGTCGGCGTTCGCGTCGGCCCGCAGGCCGGGGATGAACGGGAGCACGAGCAGCACGAGCCCGGCCAGGCCCGAGAGGTAGGTGTACCTGTACAGCACGCGGTAGTTGCGCAGGAAGATCACCAGCGCGATGGCGCCGATCACTGAGATCGCCATCCACATGAGCTGCTTGTTCGAGGAGGCGTTCCACCCGGTGGCGTGGTTGGCGATGTCGATGCGGTAGATCTCCGCGATGCCCACTCCGGTCAGCAGCGTCGCGATGGGGAGGACGAACGGATCCGCGTCGCTCGCGACGAAGCGCAGCACCACGTGCAGGGCGAAGACGAGCACGGCGAGTCCGCCGCCGATCAGCAGGATCATCGGATCGATGCGGTGCAGTGCGCCCAGCTGCACGAGGGTGAGCGCCGATCCCGCGACGACCACCGCGAACAGCAGCAGCCAGAACTCGCGGTTGCGCTGCGTCTGCGGGCCGCGGATGCGGCGCAGCGCGCGCAGGACGGCCGTGTCGGCGGCGACGTCGGAGGCGGGTGCGGTGGCGGTCATGGCGTCTTCCCCGTCTTCGCGGCCGCGCGCAGGCTCTCCACCGTCGTGCGGGCCGCCGTGAGCGTGTTGGCGCTTGTGGTCTCCTTGACGGCGGACTGGTAGAACGCGGGCAGATCCGACACCTTGATCCCGGTGTCCTCGTACACGTGCGAGAGCGGGATCGGGCCGAGATCCTGCTGGATCCCCTGGAAGATCGCCACGTTGCCGGACTCGGGGGCGACGCCCACGAAGTACCGTGTCTGCGTCCAGGCGTAGGCGCCGAAGAGCGCGGCGGCCATGAGCGCGATGACGACGATCAGGCCCGTGATCCAGCCGATCCGCCGGCGCACCGCACGGCGGTGGTCCTCCTCGATGAGCTCCTCGAGGTAGTCGGCCGCCGGCTCGAAGTGCGTGGGCTCGTTCGCGGCCTGGCGCACGGGGTGCAGCCAGCTCGGACGGGCGGGGCGCGCGGCCGGGACGACGACGCCCTGCGGGTTGGCGGCCGCGCCGACAATGGTCGCCGAGCCGGAGCGCACCGGGTGCTGGCCGCCGACGTCGACGATCACGATCGTGACGTTGTCGGGTGCTCCGCCGTCGAGCGCGTGCTTGAGCAGTCCGTCCGCGGTGCGTCCCGGCGCCATGCCGAGTCGCAGCGTCTTCTGCATGTGCGCCTCGTCGACCACGCCGCTGAGCCCGTCGGAGCAGAGCAGCCAGCGGTCGCCCGGCAGGGTGGGCATGACGAACATGTCCAGCTCAGGATCCGCATCCATGTCGCTCAGCACGCGCATGAGCACCGAGCGGCGCGGATGGTAGCGGGCCTCCTCCGGCGTGATGCGCCCCGAGTCGACCAGCCGCTGCACGAAGGTGTGGTCGGTGGTGATCTGGGTCAGCGTCTCGTCGCGGTAGAGATAGATGCGCGAGTCGCCGATATGGCCGATGACGGCGTAGTCGTCGACCATGATGATCGCGTCGAGCGTGGTGCCGAGGCCGGCGAGCTCCGGCCGGTCCTTCACGGCACGGATCATGTCTCCCGCCGCCGTCGTGGCCGCCGCCTGCAGCGAGGCCTCCGCGTCCATGGTGGAGGGGTAGGCGTGATCCAGGTTCTGCAGCCGGTGGATCGCGATGCTGCTCGCGACGTCGCCGCCCGCGTGACCGCCCATTCCGTCCGCGACGACGAACAGGTTGGCCCCGGCGTAACCGGAGTCCTGGTTGTTGGAGCGGACCTTCCCGGTGTGGGAGATCGCGGCGCTCGAGCCCTCGAAGACCATGGCCGCCGGTTACGCCCGCAGCTCGAACGTCGTGGCGCCGACCTTGATGGGGGCGCCGACGGGAACCGAGACCGGGGCGCCGACGCGCTGGCCGTCGAGGAACGTGCCGTTCGTGGAGTCGAGATCCTGGAGCATCCACTGCTCGCCCCACAGCATCAGGCGCGCGTGGTGGCTGGACGTGTAGTCGTCGCGGATGACCAGGCCGGACTCGCTCGAGCGACCGATCGACATCGGCTCGGATCCGAGGGGCACCTCCAGGCCCGCCTTCGGGCCGGACGTGATCACGAGCTTGCTCACGGTGGACGTGGTGGCCGGTCCTCCCGGCCTGCTCCGCGGCGCGGCCTTGGGCTTCGCCGGCGGCGCGGCCGGCTTGGCGGGAGCGCTCGCGGCGGCCTGCTCGGCCTGCGGCATCTTGCGCACGCGCACGCCGAACAGGTCGGCGCGCAGGGAGTACACCACGGCGAACACGAAGAACCACATCAGCACCAGGAAGCCGATGCGCAGGAGCAGCAGGGTCAGTTCACTCATGCCGGAGGCTCCCCGCCGACGACGAGACGGGCACGACCTGGAACGTCAGATCGGTGCGGCCGATCGTGATGACCATGCCGCTCTCGAGCTGCGCCTCGCGCACGCGCTGACCGTTCAGCTTGGTGCCGTTGGTGGAGCCGAGGTCGCGGAGCATCGCGTGATCGCCGTCCCAGAGCACCTCGGCGTGCTTGCGACTGGATCCGGCGTCTCCGATCGTGATGTCCGCGTCGCTGCCGCGGCCGATGACGGTGCGGGCCTTGGTGAGCGGATAGCGGGATCCGCCGGTCGCGATCTCGGCCTGCCAGGTGACGCGGCCGGCGCTCGAGGTCGAGCTCGACTCGACGCGCACCGTGCCGGTCGCGAGCTTGTCGTCGGCCTCGAGGGCGATGTTCACAGGCCCGGCGAAGCTGTAGCCCTGGGCGTTGGCGTGGTCCCTGACCAGGACGTGCAGCTCGTCGATGAGGGCGGATCCGAGGCCGTGCATGGCCGTGGCGTCGTCGCCGCTGAGATGCACGAGGAAGGTGCTGGGGACGATGATGCGGTCGCGGCTGACGACCGCCGCCTTCGTATCCATCTCACGGCGCAGGGCCGACGCGATCTCCACGGGCTGGATGCCGCTGCGGAAGGTCTTCGCGAACGCGCTGTTCACAGCACGCTCGAGACCCTTCTCAAAGCTGTCTAGTAGTCCCACTGGGCTCCCATGGCTCACCGATCGGTAGGGCCATGTTAGCGACACGGCCTGAATGAACCCCCGGCGGGCCGCGATCCGCAGGAAACCCTGAAGCGTCCGGAGGCCCGTGCCGGGCCGCGGGTGGTTCGACCCCCTCCCGCGTCGTGATATTCTCGGGAGGTTGGTTCGCGAGAGTCGACATGCGCGAGTGGCGGAATAGGTAGACGCGCTGGCTTCAGGTGCCAGTGCCGGCAACGGCGTGGGGGTTCAAGTCCCCCCTCGCGCACAGAACGAAGAAGGCCCGGATCGAGAGATCCGGGCCTTCTCGTCTCCATGGGTGGTGCGCGTGCCGGTCAGGCGACTTCGGCGGCGAAACGTCGCAGCACGCGGTCGACCTCGATCACGCGCAGGCTGAGCCGGGCTCCGGGCGCGCTCTGCGCACCGCGCACAAGACCCGCCGCGTCGGCATGCTCCACGAGAACGCCGAACGGGAGCGTCTTCGTCACCGTCGCGGTGATCACATCACCGATGCGAGGGAGCTTCTCGTCCATGCATCCACCTCCCTTCCCTGAATCGGGCGAAGGAGGAGGGGCGGATCACGGGCCGGTCGGGCATTCCTTCCGTGTCGTGCCGCGCAACGCGTCCGGCACCATCCCGATCTTCACGAGGCGATTCTAGATCGCCGCGCGCGCTGTCGCGACGGGTCCGCAGCGGGACGGCTTCACAGGGTCGGCGCGCCACCAGTATGTTGGCCTCAGCGCGGCTCCGGTGAGGAACGCGCCGGATGCGGATCGAGGCCCCGCGGCCCGCGATCCGCGAGGCGAAGGGGGCACCGTGGCCGCAGGCGGGATCGCAGACGCGCCGGATCCGAACGGGGCCGGAGGAGGTCGTTCGCGCCGCCTCGCTTCCCGCCTGAGCACTCCGATCCGGATCGTGCTCGGAATCGCGCTCGTCGCCGTCGGCGTCGTCTTCCTGCTCGTCTCGATGACGGTGCAGACCATCGCGATCGTCACGGGGATCGGGATCCTGCTCGCGGGCGTCGCGGTGCTCGTCACCGCGGGGGAGGGCCGCGCGCCCGACCGCGGCGAAGCGCCCCCGTCGCGCCCGGCCGCCGTGATCGTGGTGCGCGTGCTCGGCGTACTGCTCGCGCTGCTCGGCGCCGGCATGGCGCTGTGGCCGGCCGCGGGCGCGCCGCTCCTCTCTCTTCTGCTCACGATCGCGCTGGTGGCGTTCGCCGTGGCGATCGGCGTGCGCGCCTTCCAGCCCGGCGCGGATCAGCGCGTCACCGGCGTCATCGCGGCCGTCGCGACGCTCGCGGTCGCCGCGATCACCGTGTTCTGGCCTGTGCTGACGCTGGTGGTGTTCCGCCTCGGCGTCGGCGCGTGGTTCGTCTTCATCGGCCTGCAGCTGATCGTGCGGGCCCTGTGGCGACGCTCCCCCGGCCGTCGCGACCCCGGCCGTCGTCGCAGCGTGCGGTGGCTCCGGACGATCGGCGCGACCGTGGCGCTCGTGCTGGCGATCGCCGTCGCCGCGGGGAGCGGCGCCCTGCTCGGCGGCACTCCCCTGCCGGTGCCCGACGCCTTCTACACGCCGCCCGCCGATGTGCCGTCGCAGCCCGGAACGCTGATCCGGTCCGAGCGGATGACCGTGGGCGTGCCCGCGGGGGCCAAGGCGTGGCGGATCCTGTACACGACCACGAACCCCGACGGATCGCCGGCGGTCTCGAGCGGCACGGTGCTCGCCCCCGCCGATCCCGGGCCGGATCCGCTGCCCCTGCTCACGGTCGCCCACGGCACCGTCGGAGTGGTCTCCGGCTGCGCCCCCTCCCTCAGCGCCGAGCCGTTCGCCGACGGCGCGGGCACCGCCATGGTCGACATGGTCGTGAAGCACGGGTGGGTCGCCGTGACGAGCGACTACATCGGCCTGGGAACGAACGGCCCGCACCCCTACCTCGTCGGCGATGCGGAGGCCCGCAACGTGTGGGACGCGTCGAAGGCCGTGCGGGGCTTCAGTGCGCTGAAGGTCTCGACCGACACCGTGATCTGGGGCCACTCGCAGGGTGGCCAGGGCTCGCTGTGGACCGGGCAGATCGCCGCGTCGTATGCGCCGGAGTTCACGGTCAAGGGAGTCGCGGCGTTCGCCCCGGCCTCGAACCTGTATGCGCTCGCCGAGGCCATCAAGTCCGAGACCGCGGGCAAGACGGTGTCCGCGTACATCGCGGCGACCTGGGACAAGGTGTATCCCGACCTCGAGGTCGAGAAGCACCTCACCCCCGGATCCGCAGGGCCCGTCGAGCGCATCGGCGGCCTGTGCTTCAACGGGCGCGACGGTCTCGCCGCGATCCTGCGCGGCAGCCAGGTGCCGAACCAGATCTTCCCGGACGCGCTGCTCGACGGCCCCTTCGGCGACCGGCTCGAGGAGCAGGAGCCCACCGGGCCGTTCCCCGCTCCGCTCCTCGTCGCGCAGGGCCTTGCGGATCCGCTCGTGAAGCCGGCGATCCAGGACGCCTGGGTGCGGTCGCGCTGCGATGCCGGCATCCCCGTCGACTACCGCACCTACCCCGGCCTCGGGCACGTCGAACTCGTCGGGCCGGACTCGCCGCTCACCCCGCAGCTGGAGCAGTGGACGCTCGACCGCTGGAACGACAAGGCCCCCACCCCGGACTGCGACCACCTGCCGGCGGGCTGAGCGGGCGCCTCGCCCGCCGATCGCCGGATCAGAGCACGATGTCGCCGGCGCCCTGCAGCAGGCGCCACTCCCCGGGCCGCACGGCGCGGGTCGTCAGCACGTCGGCGCCCGCCAGCGCGCCGACGTCGACGCCGGTGAGAGCGGCGATGTCGGCGACGGGCACCTGGAAGGTGCGGAACCCTCCGAGCGGCGCCGGGGCGAGCAGGCCATCGGCGGTGTCGACCAGGTCCGTCTGATCGAGCACGAATCCGGCCGCCGCGAGCGAGCCGGCCGAGACCCAGGCCGCGATCTTCCAGAAGCGCAGCGGGATCCGGATGCCGCGGTACGGCGGGTCGTCGTCGGCGAGCACGGGCGCGGTGAACACGGAGAGGCGCTGCTCGGTCGCCTCGGCGTAGGACATCACGTGATCCTCCAGCCCGAGCCACAGCTCGGGCCCCTGATTGAAGCGGGCGGCCTGCGGCGCCGCGTTCGGATAGACGAAGGTGGCCTCCATCGCCGCCCGTGCCTCATCCGTCTCTCCCCAGCCCGGGTCCCGACGGCGCACCAGATGGCCGCGATCCAGATCGTTGCGCGCGTAGACGGCGGGCCCGGTCTGCTCGTCCTCGGCCGCACGCGGGTCGAGCCGCCACTCGCCGGTGCGCGGCAGATCGCGCATCGTCCGCCCGTCGATGTTCACCCCGGTCGCCGCCGCGAGCCGGCGGACGGGATCCAGCAGCACCGTGAACCGCGGATACGCGAGCTCTCGCACCGCCTGTGCCGGGAGCGGGAGGGGAAGGGGAACAGAGAGGAACCCGGGCTCGTAGCCGTCCGTCATGCCTCCATCGTCCCGGACGCCTCCGACATCCGCACCCCTCCTCCCCCTCCCGGCGCGCGGATCCGGATCCCTGCGCGCAGGAAAGCTTGCAAGGGTGTAACATTGCAGGGTTGCAAGTTTAGCGCCGGTGCCCGCGTCGATCGATGACGTCCGCGGACGGATCCGCAGCGCTCCATCCCCCGCTCTCCTGGAAGGACCTCCATGGCAACCGCCACCGACACCGTCACGACGGTCGAAGCGCCCCCCGCCTCGAAGCCGGCGCCGATCATGACGCACAAGCAGATCATGCTGGTGATCTACGGCCTGATGAGCGGCATGTTCCTGTCGTCGCTCGCGCAGACCGTGTTCGGCACGGCGATCCGCACGATCGGCGACGACCTGCACGGACTCGACCAGCAGGCCTGGGTGACCACGGCGTTCCTCATCACGTCGACCATCGCCGTGCCGATCTACGGCAAGCTCAGCGACATCTTCGGCCGTCGCCCGCTGTTCATCCTCGGAATCGTCGTCTTCATCCTGGGATCCACGCTCTCGGCGTTCTCGACCTCGATGATGATGCTCGCCGCGTTCCGCGCGTTCCAGGGCATCGGCGCGGGCGCGCTCATGGCGCTGCCGCTCGCGATCATGGGCGACATCCTCGCCCCGCGCGAGCGTGCGAAGTACCAGGGCTACTTCTTCGCCGTGTTCGGCATCGCGACCGTGATCGGCCCGCTCGTGGGCGGCCTCTTCGCGGGAGCGAAGGAGATCCTCTGGATCGACGGCTGGCGCTGGACCTTCCTCATCAACATCCCCCTGGGCCTGTTCGCCCTGTTCATGGTCATCACGTTCCTGCACCTGCCGAAGGTGGGCAAGTACAAGGGCCCGCGGATCGACTGGTGGGGCGCCGCCGCCGTCATCGTGGCGCTCGTGCCGCTGCTGATCGTCGTCGAGCAGGGCCGCACGTGGGGCTGGGACTCGGTCGCGTCGATCTCCTGCTACGTCATCGGCGGGCTCGGCCTCGTGGCGTTCATCGTGATCGAGGCGCTCATGAAGGACGACGCGATCATCCCGCTGAAGCTCTTCCGCTCCGGCACGTTCTCGATGGCGACGGTGCTGGGCTTCCTCGTCGGCTTCGCGATGTTCGGCGCCATGATGACGATCCCGCTGTACATGCAGATCGTGGTGGGCATGAACCCGACCGAGTCCGGTCTGTCGATGCTGCCGCTCATCGTCGGCCTGATGATCGCCTCTCTCGCCTCGGGGCAGATCACGGCGCGCACCGGCAAGTACCGCATCTTCCCCGTGCTGGGCACCCTGTTCACCGCCGTCGGCTTCTTCTCCCTCACCCTCATCCGGTACGAGACGCCGCTGTGGCAGATCTTCGTCGGCATGTTCGTGCTGGGCCTGGGTCTCGGCCAGCTCATGCAGCCGCTCACGCTGGCGAGCCAGAACTCGGTCGACCCGCACGAGATGGGCGTCGCCTCCAGCGCCGCCACGTTCTTCCGCCAGATCGGCGGAACGCTGGGCACCGCCGTGATGCTCTCCGTGCTGTTCTCGATGCTGCCCGCGAACATCCTGCACGCCACCGAGGACAAGGCGAACCTGACGGCCGCGCTCGACACGGCGCTGGATCCCGCACAGGCAGGCAAGGCCGAGAACGCGGCCATCATGAAGCAGCAGTGGAGCCCGATCGTCGGACCCCTGACGAAGAACATCCAGGCGCAGCTCGACAAGGGCGTGGCGGAGGGCGACGCGAAGGCGAAGGCCGCGGCCGACGAGGCCGTGACCGCTGCGGTGACCGCGGGTGTGGACCAGGCCGTCGCCGCGGGTCAGCTGCCCGCCGCGGCCGCTCCGGCCGTCATCGCGGAGAAGGTGGCCGAGGCGACGCCCGCGGCCGAGGCCGCCGCGCACGAGAAGGTGCTCACGGCGGTCGCCGAGAAGGCGCACGCGACCGTGAACGGCGACACCGTGTCCGTCGACTGGGCCGACCGCGATCAGCGCACGTACTGGGTGGACCAGCTCGTGCCCACGCTGCAGGACGAGATCAAGAAGAAGGCCGACGACGCGTCGGGATCCTCCTCCACGTCCGTGAACGACACGTCCTTCCTCACCGGGGCGGACGCGACGCTCAGCAAGCCGTTCATGATCGGCTTCATCCAGGGACTCGTGACGCTGTACTGGGTCGGTCTGGGCGTGATCCTGCTGGCGTTCGTGCTGACCTGGTTCTTCAAGGTGCCGCCGCTGCGGGCGCGCTCCGCTCTGCAGGAGCAGGCGGACAAGGCCGGCCTCACCGAGACCGGCACGATCAGGACGCATTCGGCGTGAGCACGTCGGGGCGGGTGCGCACCCGCCCCGGCCTCAGGAGGCAGAGATGAGCGACATCGACGTTCCGGCTCCGGCGGACCCGCACGCGGAGGCGTGCGGGCGCCGTGAGCGCAAGAAGCAGCAGACCCGCCAGGCGCTGCACGAGGCTGCATTGCGGCTGGTGGACGAGCAGGGACTCGACGGTACCACCGTCGAGCAGATCTGCGAGGCCGTGGACGTCTCGCCCCGCACCTTCTTCAACTACTTCCCGTCCAAGGCCGCGGCCGCGCTCGACCTGCCCGACTCCGGGATCTCCCCCGAGGGTGCGGCGGCCTTCCGTGCCGCCGAGGGCGAGCTGGTGCCCGCGCTGTGCGAGCTCATCGGCGCGTCGATGGACGACGCGCAGCAGCGCCGGCGGATGAAGGCGCTGGTGGTGCGCCGTCCCGAGCTGATGCCGGCCTTCGCGCAGTGGATGGGCGGGGTGCGGGAGCAGTACTTCGCGCTGGTGCGCGAGCGCGCCGACGACGCCGACGCGCTCGCCGCAGTGGCCCTCACGATGGCGGCGCTCAGCGTGATCGTGCACGACGGCACCGCCGGAGGCGAGCGTCCGGGCGCGGCGCGGCTGCTCGAGGGCGTCGAGCAGCTGGTGGCCGCGCGGGACGTGCGGCTGCGCGACGCGGCCTGACCCCTTCGCTCGGCGACATCCCTCTCGCCCGCCGCACGGATCCAGCAAGCTCATAGCAAAACTGCGTTTGCGCAACCTTTCCGGTCGTGTAATCTTGCAGGGCTGCAACATTCTTGCCGCCAACGTCGGCGCTCGAGGCGACGGGTGTCGACGACGAGCGCCGGCGTCCTCGATCCACTCGAAGGGCCTTCATGTCCACCGCAACAGCAACCGCCGGGGCGACGCGCGCAGAGCGCGCGCAGAACGCCCCGATCATGACGCACAGGCAGATCCTGCTCGTCATCTACGGCCTCATGGCCGGCATGTTCCTGTCGTCGCTCGACCAGACGATCGTGGGAACCGCGATCCGCACGATCGGCGACGACCTGCACGGTCTCGACCAGCAGGCCTGGGTCACCACGGCCTACCTGATCACCTCGACGATCTCCGTTCCGATCTACGGCAAGCTCAGCGACATCTTCGGCCGTCGCCCGCTGTTCATCTTCGGCATCTCGGTGTTCATCCTCGGCTCGATCCTGGCGACGTTCTCGTCGTCGATGCTGATGCTGGCCGCCTTCCGCGGCGTGCAGGGCATCGGCGCGGGTGCGCTGATGTCGCTGCCGCTCGCGATCATGGCCGACATCCTCGCCCCGCGCGAGCGCGCCAAGTACCAGGGATACTTCTTCGCCGTCTTCGGCATCTCCTCGCTGATCGGTCCGCTGGTCGGCGGCCTCTTCGCGGGTGCGCACGAGATCCTCTGGATCTCCGGCTGGCGCTGGGTGTTCCTCATCAACCTGCCGATCGGCCTGATCGCCCTCGGCATGGTGATCGCGTTCCTGCACCTGCCCAAGGTCGCCAAGCACCGCAACCCCCGCATCGACTGGTGGGGCGCCACCGCGGTGATCGTCGCGCTCGTGCCGCTGCTGCTCGTGGCCGAACAGGGCCGCGAGTGGGGCTGGGCCTCGTTCGGCTCGATCGCCTGCTACGTGATCGGCGGGCTCGGCGTGATCGCGTTCGTGCTGATCGAGATCGCGATGAAGGACGACGCGATCATCCCGATCCGGCTCTTCCACTCCCGCCCGTTCTCCTGGGCGACCGGCATCGGCGTGCTCGTCGGCTTCGGCATGTTCGGCGCGATGATGACCATCCCGCTCTACATGCAGATCGTCGGCGGACTCACCCCGACCGAGTCCGGATTCGCGATGCTGCCGATGGTCGTGGGCCTCATGGGCTCGTCGATGGCGGCCGGCCAGATCACCTCCCGCACCGGCAAGTACGGCATCTTCCCGCGCACCGGCACGCTGATCATGGCGCTGGGCTTCCTGCTCCTGACCTTCGTGTCCTCGAACACGCCGGTGTGGTTCATGATGATCGGCATGTTCGTGGTCGGCCTCGGTCTCGGCCAGCTCATGCAGTCGCTCGTCATGGCGAGCCAGAACGCCGTCGAGGCCCGCGACATGGGCGTGGCCACGAGCGCCGCGACCTTCTTCCGCCAGATCGGCGGAACGCTGGGCACCGCGATCATGCTCTCGATCCTGTTCACGCTGCTGCCGACGAACATCGTGCACAGCATGGCCGACAAGCCCACGCTGACGGCCGGACTGAACGCGGCGCTGGATCCTGCCATCGCAGGAAAGGATCAGAACAAGGCCGTCGTCAAGCAGCTGTGGACTCCGATCACGGGCCCGCTCGAGCAAGGCGTGCAGACGAAGCTCGACCAGGGAGCGACCGAGGCCAAGGCAGCCGCAGGCAAGGCCGTGACCGACGCGGTGACCGCGGGTGTGAACCAGGCCGTCGCCGCAGGGCAGCTGCCGGCTGCGGCGGCGCAGTCCGTGATCGACCAGAAGGTCGCTGAGGCGACGCCCGCCGCCGAGGCGAAGGCGCTGCAGACCGTCGCCGAAAAGGCGCACGCCACGGTGAAGGACGGCAAGGTGGTCGTGGACTGGTCCGACAAGGATCAGCGCTCCTACTGGGTGGACCAGCTCGTGCCGGGCGTGGTGAAGCAGATCGACAAGGGCACGTCGAAGGCCTCGAGCGGATCCAGCTCGTCGGTCAGCGACACCTCGTTCCTGAACGGCGCGGATCCGGTGCTCACCAAGCCGTTCATGGTCGGCTTCACGCAGGCCATCGACGTCATCTACTGGGTCGGGTTCGGCGTGCTCATGCTCGCCTTCGTGCTGACCTGGTTCTTTAAGGCGCCGCCGCTGCGCACGCGCTCGGCGCTGCAGGAGCAGGCCGATGCCGCCGGTGTCAGCGAGACCGGTACGATCAGGGTCCAGAGCGCCTGAGCGATGCAGCCGGGGCGGGCACATGTCCGCCCCGGCTCCGCGCATGAGGAGAAGAAGATGAGCATCGCGAACACCGTCGGCGAAGGCCGGCGCGAGCGCAAGAAGCAGCAGACCCGTCAGGCGCTGCACGAAGCTGCCCTGCGGCTCGTCGAGGAGCAGGGCCTGGACGGCACGACGATCGAGCAGATCTGCGAGGCGGTCGACGTCTCGCCGCGCACCTTCTTCAACTACTTCCCGTCCAAGGCCGCCGCGGCGCTGAAGCTGCCGGAGTCGGGGGTCGAGCCCGACGTCGAGGCGCGCTTCCTGAGCGCCCAGGGCGAGCTCGTGCCGGCTCTGTGCGAAGTCGTCGGGTCGTCGATGGACGTGGGGATGGATCGTCAGCGGATCAAGCAGCTCCTCATGCGCCGCCCCGAGCTGCTGCCCGCTTTCTCGCAGTGGATGGGCTCCGTGCGCGATCAGCTCATCGCGCTCGCCGAACGCCGCGCCGCCGACCACGACGAGGCCATGCGGGCCGTGTCGCTCGTGCTCGCCGCGATGAACGTGCTGGTGCACACCCGCACCACCCCCGATCGCCCGGGCGCTGAGCGGCTCCTGCAGGCGCTGGACGGGCTTGTCGACGTGCGATCCGCCCGTCTGTCGGACCCGGAGCCTACGCTGGACGCGTGAGCTCCTCCTCCTTCGACCGGCTCGACCTTCCCCTGCGCACCGACCGCCTCGTCATCCGCGCCAGCACGGCGGACGATGCCGACGCCGTGTGGCGCTATCGTCGCCTCGACGACGTGAGCCGGTGGCTGACCACCGCCCCGACCGACGCGGAGGCGTTCGGCGCGCACTTCGCGGATCCGGAGCGGCTCGCGGTCACGCTGCTCGTGGAGCTGCCGGGCACCGGTGTGATCGGCGACATCATGCTCCGCGTCGAGGACGCGTGGGCGCAGGCCGAGGTGCGGGCGCTCGCCGCGGGCGTCCAGGCCGAGCTCGGCTGGGCGATGGATCCCGCGCACCAGGGCAAGGGGTACGCGACGGAGGCGGTGCGCGCGGTGATGGCCGCCTGCTTCACGACGCTGGGCCTGCGCCGGGTCCACGCCGGCTGCTTCGCCGCGAACGAGCCGTCGTGGCGCATGATGGAGCGCCTGGGCATGCGGCGCGAAGAGCACAGCCGGGGCACTGCGCTGCACCGGAGCGGCGAATGGATGGACGGCATGAACTACGGAATTCTGGCCGAGGAATGGCGCTCACTGACCGTTTGAGAGCGCATTCCGATCGGCACGCGCAACGGCCTGGACACTGCAGGTGCGCTCCCCTAGTGTGGACCGCGCGCATGTGATGACGGTCGCTCCCGCCTGACGTCCCCAGCGAAGGCGGTAGGTCTTCCCCAGAGACCGGCGACCAATGCGTGCATTGGCCCCCTCGGCGCATCCAGTCCCCAATGGATACCCCGGGGGGGCCGCTTCGTCCCCAGTATTCCGATGTACTGCGATGATAGCCCCGCAACGGAGACTTTGTCCCCCTTTTGGGGGACAAAGTTGCCGATCATGGGTTATGCTTGATGCAGACGCACCCTCCGGTCGTCCTGGGTCCCCATCGCTCCCCCCGCGGTGGGGACCCGCTCCATTTCCCGGCCGGGCGCCGGATCCGCGGTCGGAACCGCCTCGCGGCGTCGTGCAACATTTATGTCACCTTGTCACCCGGGGTGTTGCTATGAGGCGCGTCTCGGATAGCGTTAGCCTTGTCGGCGCGTTTGCTCCGACGTAAGCCCAAGCAAGAAGGCAGTACATGACTCAGGGCACGGTTAAGTGGTTCAACTCGGAGAAGGGCTTCGGCTTCATCTCCCCCGACGACGGTGGAGCTGACGTGTTCGCGCACTACTCCGCCATTGCATCCTCCGGCTACCGCTCTCTCGACGAGAACCAGCGCGTCGAGTTCGATGTGGCGCAGGGCCCCAAGGGCCTGCAGGCCGAGAACATCCGTCCGCTCTGAGCGACACGGACTCCTGACTCCCCCGGGGCTTCGGCTCCGGGGGAGTTTCTCTTCGTGCTCCCGAGCCTGCCCGGCGCCGGGGGAGGGAGAACGCCGCTCCGGCGCTCCCGCCGCCCGGAGCGCTCAGTCCCGCGGCAGCAGGAGCCGCAGCAGCTCGTCGGGCGTCGCGACCTCGGCGATGGAGCCGGCGGACTCCCCCGGCTCGCCGAAGCCCCAGGTGACGAAGATCACCGGGATGCCCAGCGGCGTCGCGCCCTCGATGTCGTGCAGCCGATCGCCGATGAGCACGGGGCGGCTGACGTCCACGCCGGCGTCGGCCAGACGCTGCACGGCACGGCGCAGCACGGCCTCCTTGCCGTCGTGCAGCCCCGCAGCGTCGGGAAGGGCGCCCGCCACGATGACGAAGTCGTCGATCAGGTCGTAGTGCTCGAGGATCGCGAGCACCTGGTTCTCCGGCTTGGAGCTGGCGGTCGCCTGCGGGATCCCCGCATCCTTCACCGCCCGCAGGGCCTCGGGCACGCCCGGGTAGATGCGCACGCTAGCCGCGTAGCCGTCGCGGGCGGCGAGCCGGCGGTACTCGCGCACGGCCCGGTGCGCGTCGTCCTCGGAGAGGCCGGCGAGGTCGCGGAACGAGTCGAACATCGGCGGTCCGATCCACCGGGACAGCGCGGCAGGGTCCGGCTCGGGAAGCCCGAACGATCTGAACACCTCGATCAGGCGCGGCAGGATCCCGGCCGAGGCATCGGCGATCGTGCCGTCCACGTCCCAGAGGATGCAGGTGTACGGAGGAACGGACATGTGCATGCCTCTCTCGGAATGGACGTCAGAACAGCCGGGGCGCGCCGGAGGAGATGCCCTTCATGTCCTCGTAGTCGAGCACGAGGCAGCGGATCCCCCGGTCCTCGGCGAGCACGCGCGCCTGCGGCTTGATCTCCTGGGCGGCGAAGACCCCCTGGACCGGCGCGAGGTGCGGATCCCGTCCGAGCAGCTCGAGATAGCGGGTGAGCTGCTCGACGCCGTCGATGTCGCCGCGGCGCTTGACCTCGACTGCGATCGCGACGCCCTCCGCGTCGCGCACCATCAGGTCGACAGGGCCGATCGCGGTGGGGTACTCGCGGCGCACCAGCGTCGCGCCCTCGGCGATGCGGTCGACCTGCTCGGCGAGCAGGCGCTGCAGGTCGGCCTCGACGCCGTCCTTCTGCAGGCCGGGATCGATCCCGAGCTCGTGAGCGGAGTCGTGCAGGATCTCGTAGATCTGCACGCGCAGCGCGTCGCCCGTCTTCTGGTGCGTCACCCGCCACACCTCGGTGACGCCCGCGGACGCCTCCTCCTCCCCCGGCTGCTCGGACTCCAGCCGGCACGGCGGGCTCATCCAGTTCAGCGGCTTGTAGCTGCCGCCGTCGGAGTGCACGAGCAGGCTGCCGTCGCCCTTGTGCACCAGCAGGCGCGTGGCGAGGGGCAGGTGGGCGTTGAGGCGGCCGGTGTAGTCCACGGCGCAGCGGGCGATGACGAGACGCACCCGAAGAGCCTAGCCCGCCACAGCCGCGCCCCGCCCCTCTCAGCCCGCGGAGACCTTCTCGTCCTCGCGGAGCGGCCGGGCGGCACCGGAGAACAGGCCGGACAGCGCGGCCAGCACCACGAGGATGTAGAGGGTGTTGAGCAGCCCGATGTGGTTGCTGATGAAGCCGAGCACGGGCGGACCCCCGAGGAACGCGATGTAGCCGATGGTCGCGGCGGCGCTCACGCGTGCGGCCGCCTTCGCCGGATCGTCGGCGGCCGCCGACATGCCCAGCGGGAAGCCCAGGGACGCCCCGATGCCCCACAGCGCCGCGGCCGCGAAGACGAACGGCGTACTGGGCGCGAGGATGAACAGCAGGATGCCGCCGGCGGCGGTGATCGCGAGCACGCGCAGCACCACGACGCGGCCGAAGCGGTCTACCAGCGGGCCGCCGAACAGGCGCACCACAGTCATCGCGACGGAGAACGTGGCCAGCGCCGCGGCACCGAGCGCGGGACCCGCGCCGTGATCCTCGGACACGCCCAGGGCGAGCCAGTCGTTGGCGCCGCCCTCCGCGAACGACATGCCGAGCATCACGATGCCGAGGAAGTAGGTGCGCGGCTCGCGCCATGCCTCTAGCGCGGTGTGCATCCGCTCGCGCCAGTGCGGTTTCTGCGCGGGCTGCGGGTCGAGCGCCTCCTCGCGGTTCGGGACGTTCGCCCAGCAGGTGACGGCGAGCACCGCGATCACGGCGGCGATCAGCAGCGCGTGAGACGACACGTTCCAGCCCAGCTGCACGAGCAGTGCCCCGATCCCCGCACCGATCACGGTGCCGAAGCTGAAGAACGCGTGGAAGACGGGAAGGATCGTCTTGCCCATCTGCTGCTCGATCGCCGTGGCCTCGACGTTCATCATCACGTCGAGGGATCCGTTGCCGAGACCGAACAGCACCAGGCCGACGATGACGACCGGCAGGGAGCCGAGCACGTTGGTGCCGAGCCCGATCAGGCCCACTCCGGCGGCGAAGCTCAGCATCGTGACGAGCATGCCGAGGCGCGCGCCGGTGCGCGCCATGACCGCAGGACTGGTCGAGATGCCGACGATCGAGGAGACGCCCATGCCCAGCAGCAGCACGCCCATCTGCGCGTTGTCGACGTGCAGCGCGGCCTTGATGTCGGGCACCCGCGACGCCCAGGTGGCGATGGACAGACCGCTGGCGAGGAAGATCGCGAAGATCGCGGCGCGCCAGCGCACGAACTGGGAGCGGGTGAGGGCGGTGTCCATGCGGTCAGTGTATCGAATCGATTCGATCTCTGTGATCCCAACGATGTTATTGTCGAGTCATGAGCTCGGATCCGGACGCCGCGGCACCGCGGCGCCGCGCGACGATCGCCGACGTGGCCCGTGCCGCCGGGGTGAGCCCGTCGACGGCGTCCGTCGTCTTCAGCGGCAAGGCGCCCGTGGCCGAGGCCACGAGGGAGCGCGTGCTCGCGGTCGCCGCCGAGCTGGGCTACACCGGCCCCGACCCGCGTGCGGCGTCATTGCGAAGGGGGCGCAGCGGCATCGTCGCCGTGGCCCTCGAGGAGCACCTGCGCACGGCGTTCCTGGATCCGGTGAAGACGGCCACGATGGACGGCCTCACCGACGGGCTCGCGGCCCTCGGCGCCGGCGTGCTGCTGCTGCGCGACGATCCGGAGGCGGGGGCGGACGCGCCCACGCTCGCCACCGCGCCCATCGACGCGGCCGTGCTGATCGGCTGCAGCGGCCGGATGCTCGAGACGCTGCAGACGGTGCGCGCCCGCGGCCTGCCGGTCGTGGTGATCGAGGGCGACGCCGGCGAGGGCGTGCCCCGCATGGAGCTGGACAACGTCGAGGCCGCGGCGCAGATCGCGCACCACGTGCGCGCCCTGGGGCACCGCAGGGTCGCCGTGGTGACCCTGCCGTTCGACGGGGAGCGGGTGCGCGGTGACGCGACGCCGGAGCGCATCGCGGCGATCACGACCCCCGTCACGAAGGACCGCCTGGACGGCACGCTGCCGGTGTTCCCCGAGGCGCGCGTGGTCTCGGCCGGCGGCAGCCTCATCGACGAGGGCGTGCTCGCGGGACGGCTGCTGTTCGCCGAACCGGCGACACGGCCGACCGCGGTGATCGCGCAGAGCGACCTCCTCGCGGCCGGTGTGATCCGCGCCGCCGAGGAGGCGGGGCTGCGCGTGCCCGAGGACGTGAGCGTGGCCGGATTCGACGGCATCGCAGTCGACGGGCTCGGAGAGCACATCCTGACCACCGCGGTGCAGCCGGCCGTCGAGAAGGGCAAGGCCGCCGGAGATGCCGTCGCCCGCATGCTGGCGGGGGAGCAGGCCGCGTCGATCCGCTTCACCTGCACGTTCCGCGAGGGCACCACGACCGGTCCGGCGCCGGCTTCCGGGGCTTAGATTCCGGATGCGGCATGCGACGGGGTCGGGAACTGCCACTAAACTGGTACCGAACCCGCCCGCCTGTGTCGACCTGCCCGCCCCTGCACTGAGGCCGCAGAGACCGACGAGCCAGAGGAGATCGCAATGCTGACGCTCCTCGCCGTGTTCGCCCTGGCCTCGCTGCTGCTGCCGTTCCTGGTCGCCTGGATCGGCCCGAGGGCCTTCGCCGTCGCCGCACTCGTACCCGCCGCGGCCTTCGTGCACACCGCGATGCTGACGCCCCAGGTGCTGCTCGGCTCCGCCGAGGATCCCGCCGTGCTGCCGCGCGAAGCGGTCGAGTGGATCCCGCAGCTCGGGCTGTCGCTCTCCTTCCGCCTGGATGAGCTGAGCTGGCTGCTCGCCCTCATCGTCACCGGGGTCGGCGCGCTGGTGCTCCTGTACTGCCGCTGGTACTTCCGCGACTCCACGGAGGGCCTGGGCCAGTTCGCCGCCGTGCTGCTCGCCTTCGCCGGCGCGATGTACGGCCTCGTGACCACCGACGACCTGGTGCTGCTGGTGATGTTCTGGGAGGTCACCAGCATCCTTTCCTACCTGCTGATCGGGCACTATCACCGCCGTGGCGCGAGCCGGCGCGCCGCCCTGCAGGCGCTGCTGGTGACCACGCTCGGCGGGCTCGCGATGTTCATCGGGGTCGTGTTCCTCGCCGTCGACGCGGGGACCTCGAGCATCTCCCGGATCCTGCAGATCGCGCCCACCGGCCCTCTGGTCGACGCGGCGATCGTGCTCCTGCTCGTCGGCGCCCTCAGCAAGTCGGCGATCTTCCCGTTCCACTTCTGGCTTCCGGGCGCCATGGCGGCCCCGACGCCGGTGAGCGCCTACCTCCACGCCGCCGCGATGGTGAAGGCCGGCATCTACCTCATCGCGCGGTTCGCGCCGGTGTTCGCGCTCTCGGGCCCCTGGCGGCCGATCACGATCTCGCTCGGGGTCTTCACGATGCTGCTCGGCGGGGTGCAGGCGCTGCGCGAGACCGACCTGAAGCGGATCCTGGCCTTCGGCACCGTGAGCCAGCTCGGATTCTTCACGATCGTGCTCGGCTACGGCACCTCGGATGCGATGCTGGCGGGTCTGGCCCTGGTGATCAGCCACGCGCTGTTCAAGTCGTCGCTCTTCCTCATCGTCGGCGTCATCGACCGCCAGCTCTCCACCCGCGACGTCACCGAGATCAGCGGGGTGGGCCGGCAGGCGCCGCTGCTCGCGACCGCCGGCTTCCTCGCCGTCGGGTCGATGATGGGGATCCCCCCGACCATCGGCTTCGTCGCGAAGGAGTCGACCTTGGCGGCCCTGTTCGACGAGTCGCTGCGCGGTTCGCCGTGGGGGATCGTCGCCCTCGTCGGCGTGATCCTGGGATCCATCCTCACCGCGGCATACGGCGCACGGTTCCTCTGGGGCGCCTTCTGGCGGAAGAAGGATGCCGCGGGCGCCTATATGCCCGATACAGAATGGCCGTCTCCGCCGTTCGGCTTCCTCGTGTCGCCGGTGGTGCTCGCGGCGGGAACGCTGGTGCTCGGCCCGCTCGCATCCGCGGTCACGGTGGCGCTGTACGGCTACGCGGACGACGCGAAGGCTCCCGGATACGACGGCGCCCCGCTCGATCCCGGCTATCTGGCGCTGTGGCACGGGCTCGCGCCGGCGCTGTTCCTGTCGCTCGGCGCGGTGCTGCTCGGGCTCGCGCTGTTCCCGCTGTCGCGGCGCTGGGGCTGGGACCGCGCCCGTCGCCTGCTGCCGTTCACCGCGCAGGACGCCTACTACGCGGTGATGCGCAGCATCGACCGCCTCTCGGTGGTCACCACCTCGCTCACCCAGCGCGGTTCGCTCCCGGTCTACGTGGGAACCATCTTCGTCGTGGTCATCGCGGGGGAGACCGCCGCGCTGATCGCCGGCGGGCCCGTGAACGCGCAGCTGAGCGCCTGGCACACACCCGTGCAGCTGGTCGTGGCGCCGATCATGATCGCCGCCGGACTCCTCGCGATCCGCGCGAAGAAGCGCTACACGGGCGTCGTGCTGGTCTCCGTCACCGGTCTCGGGATGGTCGTGCTCTTCGGCACGAGCGGAGCGCCCGACCTCGCACTCACCCAGATCCTCGTCGAGACCGTGACCCTGGTCACGTTCGCGCTCGTGCTGCGCCGGCTGCCGGCGCGGATGGGCGAGCACAACGCCTCGGTCGGCCGCGTGCCGCGCGCGATCCTCGGCGTCGCCGCGGGCGTCATGATGGCGCTGGTCGCCATCGTGGCCACCGGATCCCGGATCGCGGAGCCGATCTCCGACGCCTTCCCGCAGCTCGCCTACGAGCTCGGCCACGGCAAGAACGTCGTCAACGTCGCCCTCGTGGACCTGCGCGGCTGGGACACCATGGGGGAGCTCTCGGTGCTCGTGCTGGCCGCCACCGGCGTCGCCTCGCTCGTGTTCGTGACGCACCGCGCCGACCGGCTCTCCGCCACCCGCGCGCTGCCGGAGGGCCCGCGCCAGTCCCGTCGCCGTCCGCTCGTGGAGACCACGGAAGGCGTGCGCGTGCAGACGGCGGGCGACACCGCGCCGCGCGCGTGGCTCGTCGGCGGCGGCAATGTGAGGCCGGAGAACCGCTCGATCTTGCTCGAGGTGATCGTGCGGATCCTGTTCCACACGATCATCGTCGTCTCGATCTACCTGCTGTTCGCGGGGCACAACGCGCCGGGCGGCGGCTTCGCCGGCGGCCTCGTGGCAGGCATGGCCCTGGTCATGCGCTACATCGCGGGTGGGCGCTGGGAGCTCGGCGCCGCGGCCCCCACCGACGCCGGACGGCTGCTCGGAGGCGGGCTCATCCTCGCGGTCGGCGCGGCGGTCGTGCCGCTGTTCTTCGGGCTGGCGCCGCTGTCGAGCGCCGTCTGGGAGGCGGAGATCCCGGTGATCGGCCACCTCGAGTTCGTGAGCTCGACGATCTTCGACATCGGCGTCTACCTCGTGGTGATCGGCCTGGTGCTCGACGTGCTGCGCAGCCTCGGCGCCGAGGTCGACCGGCAGACGCTCGAGATGCGCGCGCGGGGGGTGGACATCTGATGGACGTCTCGCTCGTGCTCATCGTGATCATGGCCGTGCTCTTCGGATGCGGCGTCTACGCGATGCTCGAACGCAGCCTCACCCGGGTGCTGATCGGCTTCCTGCTGCTGGGCAATGCGGTGAACCTGCTGCTGCTGATCGTGATGGGCCGCCCCGGCCGCGCGCCGTTCTACGGCACGGCGGACGACATGAGCGATCCGCTGCCGCAGGCGCTCACGCTCACCGCGATCGTGATCACGTTCGCGGTCTCCGCCTTCCTCCTCGCCCTCATCTACCGCTCCTGGCAGCTGGGCAAGGCCGACACCGTCGAGGACGACGAGGCCGACATCGCGCTGCGCGAGCGCACGGAGGTCGAGGAGGACCTCATGGACGACGAGGTCGACCTCGAGGACGAGGATGCGACCACCGACTTCGTCGGGGTGGCGACGGCGCCGATCCGGGTCCTGCACGCGAAGGACCACGCCGCCCTCGTCGACGACGCGCCCGTGGATGTGCCGGACCCGACCCCCGACGACGCGGGAGCTCGCGCCGACCGCACGACCGACGACGACCGCAGCCCGGGGGAGGGAGACCGATGAACGCCCTCGTCCCGCTGCTCGTGGCGCTGCCCCTGCTGGGCGCGGCGATCACGCTCGTCTTCGGCCGGAACACCCGGATCCAGGTGATCGTCACGGTCGCGACCCTCGCGGCGGTCTCCGTGATCGCGGCGACGCTGCTCGTCGTGGTCGACCAGACCAAGCCGATCGCGGTCATGGTCGGCGGCTGGCCCGCGCCGTTCGGGATCGTGCTGTACGTCGACCGGCTGGCAGCGCTCCTCGTGCTCGTGTCGAGCATCGTGCTCGTCGCGGTGCTGCTCTTCTCGGTCGGCCAGGGCGCCGCGGACGGCGCCGAGGAGACGCCGATCTCGATCTTCAACCCGTCGTACCTGATCCTCGCGGCGGGCATCTTCAACGCGTTCATCGCGGGCGACCTGTTCAACCTCTACGTCGGCTTCGAGATCCTGCTCGTGGCCTCCTACGTGCTCATCACGCTCGGCAGCACCGAGTCGCGGATCCGCACCGGCGCGGTGTACATCGTCGTCTCGCTCGTCTCCTCGGTGCTGTTCCTCGTGGCGATCGCGCTCATCTACGCCGCTCTGGGCACCGTGAACATGGCGCAGATCGCCGAGCGGATCGGGGAGATCCCCCCGAGCACCCAGCTCGTGCTGCACCTCATGCTCGTGGTCGCGTTCGGCATCAAGGCGGCCGTGTTCCCCATGTCGTTCTGGCTGCCCGACTCGTACCCGACCGCTCCGGCGCCGGTCACCGCGGTGTTCGCGGGCCTGCTCACCAAGGTCGGCGTCTATGCGCTGATCCGCACCGAGACACAGCTGTTCAACGTGTCGAGCATCAACACCCTGCTCATGATTGTGGCGCTCGCGACGATGGTGATCGGCATCCTCGGCGCGGTCGCGCAGGCGGAGCTGAAGCGGATCCTCTCGTTCACGCTGGTCAGCCACGTCGGCTACATGGTGTTCGGGCTGGCGATCGCGACCCCGGCCGCCATCGGCGCCACCGTGTACTACATCGTGCACCACATCATCGTGCAGACCACGCTGTTCCTGGCCGTGGGCCTCGTCGAGCGACGGGCCGGCAGCACCTCGATCCTCAAGGTGCGCGGCCTCATGAAGGCAGCGCCGCTGATCGCGATCCTCTACTTCGTGCCCGCGATCAACCTCGGCGGACTCCCTCCCTTCTCGGGGTTCATCGGCAAGTTCGCGCTCTTCCAGGCCGCGGCGCAGGTCGCCACGCCCCTGATCTGGGTGCTGATCGTCGGCGGTGTGCTCACCTCGCTGCTCACGCTGTACGCCCTCATGCGCGCCTGGAACCTCGCGTTCTGGCGGGAGAAGGACGACGCTCCGGAGGAGATCGAGAACGAGCGCATCGCCCATCTCGGCAGCGCGCCGGCCGCCGACGAGCAGCAGGAGCGACGCCGGATCCCCACCATCATGACGTTCGCGACCGGCGGCATGGTGGCCGTCACCCTGGCCCTGACCGTGTTCGCCGGACCCATCTACGGACTCTGCGAGCGGATCGGCGCCAACCTCCTGCAGCCGGTGCACCTGGACATGCTCGACGGCGACGAGGTCTCCTCATGAGCCCCGACGCCAAGCGCGGCCTCTGGCGCGAGATCGGCCTGCAGCTGCCGTTCCTGCTCTGGCTGATCGTGCTGTGGATGCTGCTGTGGGGCCAGTTCACCGTGCTGTCGGCGCTGACCGGCATCGCGGTGGCCCTCTTCGTGACGCGCGTGTTCCGGCTGCCCACGATCGAGCTGTCCGGGCGGATCAACCTGTGGTGGGCGGCGCTGCTCGTGGTGCAGTTCCTCGCCGCGGTCGTGCACGGCTCGCTCAGCGTCGCCGCGCAGGTGCTGAACCCGCGCCGGGTGCCGCGCTCCGCGATCATCGCCGTGCCCCTGCGCTACTCCGACGACCTGGTGATGACGCACGTCGCGGTCACGTCCTCGCTCATCCCTGGATCCCTCGTGGTCGAGGCCGATCGCGACACCCGCACGCTGTACCTGCACGTGATCGGCGTGCGCTCGCTCGACGACGTCGAGCGCCAGCGCGCCGGGGTGCTGCGCTGGGAGCGCCGCATCGTGCGCGCGCTCGGCTCGCCGGCGCAGGCCGCGCGGCTGCGTGCCGACGAGCGCGCCGAGAACGACCGTCTCGCCGGGACGATCGCCGGCAGCTCGCCGACGCCGCACCGGGCGAAGGGATCCGGTCCGGGGCAGGGGTCCGGTCCGGGGCAGGGATCCGGTCGGGCGCAGGGATCCGGTCCGGGGTCGCACGGGTCCGAGGAGGGTCGCCGATGAATCCGCTGCTGCTCGTGATCATGGTCGTGTTCGCCGTCGCGGCGATCCTCACCGTGATCCGCATCGTGATCGGCCCGTCGATCCTCGACCGCGCGGTCGCCGCCGATGTGCTGCTCACCGAGGTCATGTGCGTGCTCGGCGCCGACATGGCCATCAACCACCACACGCGCACCCTGCCGGTGCTCATCGTGGTCGCCGCGGTCGGCGTGTTCGGATCCATCTCGGTCGCGCGGTACGTCGCACGAAGGGACAACACGCCGTCATGAACCTCTTCGAGCTGCGGATCCCGGACGTGGTCGTCGACACCGCCGTCTGGATCCTCGTCCTGCTCGGCGCACTGCTGTGCCTCACCGCGGCGATCGGACTGCTGCGCCTGAAGGACGTGCCGAACCGGCTGCACGCCGCGACCAAGCCGCAGGTGCTCGGGCTGCTGCTGATCTGCCTCGCGATCGCGCTCTCGCAGCGCTCCGTGATCGGGATCGTGCTGGGGCTCCTGCTCGTGGCGCCGGTCGTGCTCATGCAGTTCGCGACGGCGCCCCTGTCGGCGCACATGGTGGGGCGCCAGGCCTATCGCAACGGGACGATCGACGAGCGCTCGCTCGTGGTCGACGAGCTCGCCGACTCCAAGCGCACCCCGCCGGCGGGGTGATCCGGGCCCCCGGGTCCGCTTCACCTGCTGTTTCCCCGCCCGCGGTACCCTGAGCGCGCACGCGCCCTGCGTGCGTCGCTCGAACGGAACCCGATGCAAGACATCCTCGACCGCGCCGCACTCGCGGCGCCGCCGCGCACGCTGATCGACATCCTCGTCGACACCGCACGGCGGCATCCCGACGCCTCCGCGATCGAGGACGCGGCGGGCGCCCTCAGCTACGGCGAGCTGCTCGCCCAGGTCTGGCGCACGGCGGCCCGGCTGCGCGAGCGCGGCGTGATGCGAGGCGACCGGGTGGGCATCCGGATGCCGTCGGGCGGCCGCGAGCTGTACATCGCGATCCTCGGCACGATGGCGGCCGGGGCGGCGTACGTGCCGGTCGACGCGGACGACCCCCAGGAGCGCGCCGACCTCGTCTTCGGCGAGGCGGAGGTGCGCGGCGTCATCGGCGCCGGAGGCGTGTTCGCCCCGACCCCGGATCCGTCCCCGACCCCGGACCCGGGTCCGTCTATTTCTGCCGATCTGCGGGATTTGCCGGGCATTCCCCACGGTTCGGCAGAAATAGACGGAAACGGAGGGGGGCGCTCGGGCGCGGGCGGGGGAGGGCTGTTCGACGGGGAGGATCCGCACCCGGGGTCTGTCGCGATCGGCACCGTGCCGCATCCGATGCCGCTGGACGTTGCGTGGATCATCTTCACGTCCGGATCCACCGGCGTTCCCAAGGGCGTGGCCGTCACGCATCGCTCCGCCGCCGCGTTCGTCGACGCCGAGGCGAATCTGTTCCTGCAGGGCGCGCCGATCGGCCCGGGAGACCGCGTGCTCGCCGGCCTGTCGGTCGCGTTCGACGCCTCGTGCGAGGAGATGTGGCTGGCCTGGCGCTACGGCGCGTGCCTGGTGCCGGCGCCGCGCGCCCTGGTCCGCTCGGGTGAGGATCTGGGCCCGTGGCTGCTCGGGCACGGCATCACCGTGGTCTCGACGGTCCCCACGCTGGCCGCGCTCTGGCCGCAGGACGCGATCGAGAACCTCCGGCTGCTGATCTTCGGCGGAGAGGCGCTGCCTCCCGAGCTCGCGGCGCGCCTGGTGGGGGAGGACCGCGAGGTCTGGAACACCTACGGACCCACCGAGGCCACGGTCGTCGCGTGCGCCGCGGAGATGGACGGTGAGGCCCTGCGCGCCGGCGAGCCGGTGCGGATCGGTCTGCCGCTGGACGGCTGGGAGCTGGCGGTCGTGGACGGCGCAGGTGATCGCGTCGCCGAGGGCGAAGTGGGCGAGCTCGTCATCGGCGGCGTGGGGCTGGCGCGGTACCTGGATCCGGCCAAGGACGCGGAGAAGTACGCGCCGATGCCGTCGCTGGGCTGGGAGCGCGCATACCGGTCCGGCGACCTGGTGCGGTTCGAGCAGGCGGGGCTCGTGTTCCAGGGGCGCGCCGACGACCAGGTCAAGATCGGCGGGCGGCGCATCGAGCTCGGCGAGGTGGAGGCGGCACTGCAGAACCTCACCGCGGTGACCGCGGCGACGGTGGTCGTGCAGCGCAGCGAGGGCGGGATCCCGCTGCTGGTCGGTTACGTCGTGCCCACGGAGGGCTTCGACCGCCAGGTCGCGCGGGCCGAGCTCGCGGAGACCCTCCCAGCGCCGCTCATCCCGCTGCTGGCGGTCATGGACGAGCTGCCGGTGCGCACCTCGGGCAAGGTCGACAAGGCCGCGCTGCCGTGGCCGCTCACGGATCCGGACGCCGACGACTCGACGCTCACCGGCACCGCGGCGTGGCTCGCCGAGCAGTGGTTCGCCGTGCTCGGCACGCGGCCGCTCGACGAGGACGCCGACTTCTTCCAGCTCGGCGGCGGCTCGCTCGCGGCCGCCCAGCTCGTGAGCCGGATCCGCTCCCGCGCGCCGGAGTTCACGATGGCCGACGTGTACGACCTGCCGCGACTGCGCCGCATGGCCGACGCCGTCGAGGCCGAGGCGGGTGACGAGGAGCCGGAGCCGGGCGAGTTCCACGAGTCCCGGCCCACCCCGCGGCGCATGCAGTGGATCCAGACCCTGCTCGGCGTCCCGCTGTTCGTGCTGGGCGGGATCCGATGGGTGCTGTGGCTGCTGACCGGCAGCGCGATCCTGCACCTGGTGCCGGGCTTCGCCTGGCTGCCGACGGCACCGCTGTGGCTCATTGTGGTCGGACTGGTGGTCTTCGCGACCCCTTTCGGCCGGATGGCGATCGCGGCGGTCGCCGCGCGGCTCCTGCTCGCGGGGGTGCGCGCCGGCGACCATCCGCGCGGCGGCGGCGTGCACCTGCGGCTGTGGCTCGCGGAGCAGGTCAGCCACCAGATCGATCCGGTCGGCTTCGCGGGCGCCCCGTGGGTCAGCTACTACGCGCGCGCCCTCGGGGCGAAGATCGGCCCCGACGTCGACCTGCACACGCTGCCGCCGGTCACCGGCATGCTCGACATCGGCCGCGGCGCGGCGATCGAGCCGGAGGTCGACCTCTCCGGCTACTGGATCGACGGCGACGTCGTGCGCATCGGAGGGATCCGGATCGGCGCGGGATCGGTGGTCGGGGCCCGCAGCACACTCGCCCCCGGCACGCGCATCGGCCGCGGCGCCGAGGTCGCGCCCGGCTCCGCCGTGTTCGGCCGGGTGCGCGCCGGGCAGCGCTGGGCCGGATCGCCCGCCGTGCGGGTCGGGGGCAAGTCGGCGCCGCTCGCGCCAGAGCGCCCGCCGGCGCCGCGCCGCTGGCTGTGGGCATATGCCGCATCGAGCATGGGTCTCGGGCTGCTTCCGGTCGTGGCCTTCGCCGTGGGAGCGCTCGTGCTCGTGCAGGGCGCGCGCGGCGCCGCCTCGCTCGCCGACGCGATCCCCGGACTGGCCATCTGGCTGGTGCCGTCGGTGCTGGTCACGGGACTCGTGTTCGCCGCACTCGTGGTGACGGCCACACGACTGCTCGCCGTCGGATTGCGCGAGGGGATCCACCCCGTCCGCGGCCGGGTCGCCTGGCAGGCGTGGACGACCGAGCGCCTGCTCGACTCCGCGCGCACCCTGCTGTTCCCGCTGTACGCGAGCCTGATCACGCCGATGTGGCTGCGGCTGCTGGGCGCGAAGGTCGGATCCGAGGTCGAGATCTCGACGGTGCTGCTCATCCCGTCGATGACGACGATCGACGACGGCGCCTTCCTCGCGGACGACACCATGGTCGCGTCCTACGAGCTCGGCGGCGGATGGATGCGCATCGCGGCGGCACGCATCGGCAAGCGTGCGTTCCTCGGCAACTCCGGCATGGCCGGCGCGGGGCACAAGGTGCCCAAGGACGGCCTGGTCGCGGTGCTCTCGGTCGCCCCCGACAAGGCCAAGGCGGGATCCTCGTGGCTGGGATCGCCGCCGGTGCGGCTGCGTCGCGTCGTGAACGAGTCGGATCTCGAACGCACCTACCGCCCGCGCGCCTCGCTGCGGGTCGCGCGCGGCCTCTGGGAGCTGTGCCGCCTCGTGCCGGTGATCCTCACGTGCGCGCTCGGTCTCGCCGTGCTCCTCGTGCTCGCCGCCCTCGCCTCCTCCCTCGGACCGGGGTGGACCGTGGTGCTCTCGGGCGTCGTGCTGCTGGCAGCCGGAGCCGTCGCCGCGGCGTTCGCGACCGCGGCGAAGTGGATCTTCGTGGGTCCGATCCGCCCGGGGGAGCATCCGCTGTGGTCGAGCTTCGTGTGGCGCACCGAGGTCGCCGACACGTTCACCGAGATGATGGCCGCGCCGTGGTTCGCGAACGCGGCGGCCGGCACCCCGGCGCTCGCCATATGGCTGCGGACCCTCGGCGCGAAGATCGGTCGCGGCGTGTGGACCGACAGCTACTGGCTTCCCGAGCCCGACCTGGTCACGCTGGGCGACGGGGCGACCGTCAACCGCGGCTGCGTGGTGCAGACGCACCTCTTCCACGACCGGGTCATGAGCATCGACACGGTGACGCTCGAGGCGGGCGCGACGCTCGGCCCGCACAGCGTGATCCTGCCGGCCGCCACGATCGGCTCGGACGCCACGGTCGGGCCCGCATCCCTGGTGATGCGCGGCGAGAGCGTGCCGGTCGGCAGCCGGTGGAGCGGCAACCCGATCGGACCCTGGCGCGCGGTGAAGGTGCGGACCTACCAGGCCGCCGAATGACGGCTCTCGCAGTGAGGCGCGGAACGGCGCGCATCGGGCGTCGGGATCTGTGAGCATGGAACGGTGAGCCCCGACGACTACACCCCGCACAGCGGGGACCGCCGCTACCGCGTCGAGCACTACGACCTGACGATCGACTACCGGCTCAGCACCAACCGGCTCGACGCCGTCGCCGTGGTGCACGGTCGCGTGGTCGAGCCGACCAAATCCGTGTCGTTCGACCTCGTCGGGCTCCGCGCGACCAAGGTGCAGGCCGCCCGTGGCGGTGTCGCGGGCGGCAAGGGCGGCCGGATCGGCTTCACCCAGACCGACCGCAAGCTCAAGGTCGCGTTCGGCCGCGAGCTCTCGGCAGGGGACCCGTTCGAGCTCACGATCGCATACGGCGGGGCGCCGCGCCCGCGCCGCACGCGCTGGGGGACGCTCGGCTGGGAGGAGCTGGAGGACGGCGCGATCGTCGCCTCGCAGCCCATCGGCGCGCCGTCGTGGTTCCCCTGCAACGACCACCCGAGCGACAAGGCGACCTATCGCTTCACCGTCACCACCGATCCCGGGTACACGGTCGCCGCGGCCGAACCCATCTCGACGGCGACGAAGGGCGGGCGCACGACATGGGTGTTCGAGCGCTCCGCTCCGACCCCGACCTACCTCGCGACCGTGCAGATCGGGAAGTATGTCGCGCGCGGCATGGATCTCGCGGGCGTCGAGGGACAGGTGCTGCACCCCGCCGCGCTCGCCGGACGCGTGGACGCGGATCTGGCTCCGCTGCCGCGCATGATGGGCGTGTTCACCGAGGCGTTCGGTGACTACCCGCTGCCCTCGTACCGCCTGGTGGTCACCGCCGACGACCTGGAGATCCCGCTCGAGGCGCAGGGGATGGGCGTGTTCGGGGCGAACCACATCGACGGCCGGGGAAGCCAGGAGCGCCTCATCGCGCACGAGCTCGCGCACCAGTGGTTCGGCAACAGCGTGGGGGTCGCGCGTTGGCGCGACATCTGGCTGAACGAGGGCTTCGCCTGCTACGCGGAGTGGATCTGGTCCGAGCGCAGCGGCGGTCACACGGCGCAGGCGAAGGCGCTGGGGCACTGGGCGGCGCTCGCCGCGGAGCCTCAGGATCTCGTGCTCTCGGACCCGGGTCCGGAGCTCATGTTCGACGACCGCGTCTACAAGCGCGGCGCCCTGCTGCTGCATGCGCTGCGGCTCACCGTGGGCGACGACATGTTCTTCCGCATCCTGCGCACCTGGACCCAGCGGTTCGGGGGCGGCACCGCGGCCACGGAGGACTTCCGGGTGCTGGCGGCCTCGGTGGCCGGGCGGCGGCTCGAGGCCTTCTTCGATGCCTGGCTCGATGCGCCCGCCCTGCCGGCCCTGCCGGAGGCGCCCGAAGGCGCGGCCGGGATCGAGCCCGCACCGGTGACTCAGGCGCTGAACGTGAATCCGCGCGCCGCGAGCGGCGACTGACCGGGCTCTGCCGGATCAGGCCGGGTCGCCGTCGGTGCGGCCGATCCGCGCGAGCGACCGGTCGAACACCGTGAGGAGCAGGAACACGGTGGCGATCCCCACGACGACCCAGCCGAGCACGTGCAGGCCCTCCGTGGTCGCCCGCGCTCCGTAGACGTTGCCGTAGATCACCGACGAGACGATGGCGCCGAGATAGAAGAACGTGCGCAGCAGGCCGGCCGAGGAGGCGATGCGCGCGGGCTCGGCCTGGAAGTACAGCGCGTTCTGGATCGCGAGGTTGTTCAGGCCCTGCGGGATCCCGAGCACCAGCATCGCCAGCACCAGGAACCAGATCGGCGAGGTGCCCGTCATGAACAGCACGAGGATCCCGGCGATCAGCTGGGCGGCGGATCCGACCAGCAGCTTGCCGACCACCTCGGGACGCCGGCCGAATGCGAGGGCGACCGCGATGCCGGTGGCGAACACCGGGAGCAGCACGAGTCCGGCGACCGTGGGGGAGAGGCCGCGACCGTCCTCGAGCCACTGCGTGAAGCCGTAGACGAACGTGTACGAGATGGTCGCGGTCAGCAGCGAGCGCACGTAGCTGCGCAGCAGCGGTCCGTTGCCGGAGAGCACGCGCACGTCGATGAACGGGTCCGCGGTGCGGCGCTCCCACCACACGAAGAGCGCGCCCGTGGCGACGGCGACGACGAGCAGCCACACCAGCGCCGGAGCGATGTTCTGCAGGAAGACGAGCAGGGAGAGCATCGCGACGGCGAACAGCAGGATGCCGATCCCGTCGATGCGCGGCCGATCCTCGGGTGCGGGCTCCAGCCCCGTCCGCCGCGGGAGGAAGAGGGCGCCGAGCAGCAGCGTCGCGAGTCCGAGCGGCACGTTCACCGCGAACGTGGCGCGCCAGCCCCAGGCGCCGATGAGCACGCCGCCGAGCGCGGGGGCGACCACGGCGATCGTCTGGGTGGTCACGGACAGCAGGGTCAGGATCCCGGCCGGCGAGGCGAGGCCGGTGCGCTGACCCTCCGCGCGGATCATGTGCATCGCGGCGGGGTAGCCGGCGCAGGTGCCGAGGCCCAGGATGACGCGCGCCGCCACGAGCCACCAGATGCTGTCGCGGTTCTCGGGGGCGAGCAGGCCGATCGCGCCGGCGCCCGCCACGAGCACGGCGCCGATCAGGAACAGCGAGCGCACGCCGAAGATGTCGACGAGCCGGCCGACGAGCGGCTGTCCGATCGCGGTGGCGAGGTAGAGGCTCGACACCAGCCACACCGTCTCACGCGCAGGTGCGCCCAGGGCGAGACCGATCGGCGTGAGCGCGACCGCGATGATCGCGGTGTTGATCGGGTTGAGGATCGCCCCCACCATCATCGGCGCGAGCAGCCGCCGATCGAAGCGCCCCTCCGGGGGTGGGCCGCCGAGGGGTGCTGTGGGCGTCCGCGTCACGGCAGCATCCGCTCCAGCAGCGCGGTGGCGGCGGAGATCGTCCGCAGCTCGCTCGCGTCGAGGCCGTCGAGGGCGTGCTCGAGCCAGGCCGCGGCCGCGTCCTTCTGGCCCTCGACCCTGGCGCGTCCGGCAGCGGTGAGTTCGATGATCTGGCGGCGGCCGTCGCCAGGGTCCTGGCTGCGCGTGATCAGCCCGAGGGTCTCCAGCGCGTCGACGGTGGCCGCCATGGACTGCGGCCGCACGCGCTCGGCGGTGGCCAGGGCGCTCACGGTCGAGACGCCGCCCTTGCCGAGACGGGCGAGGGCGGAGGCCTGCGACGGCGTGATCGTCTCGTCCGCGCCGGCCTCCCGGAACTGCCGGAGCAGACGCGCGACGACGGCGCGCAGATCCAGGGCGGTCTGCAGGGCGCTCACAGCGGATGCATCGGCGACGGGCGGCTTCTCGGTCATATCGACAGTCTAGACTGCACAGTTATACCTGTCTAATAACGAAAGGCACGTCAATGACCACTGCACTTCTGCTCTTGGACTTCCAGAACGGCATCGCAGGTCGCTTCGCCGAAGCGGGCTCCGATGTCATCGCGCACGCGGGGCGCGCGCTCTCGGCGGCGCGCTCGGCGGGCATACCCGTGGTGTTCGTCCGCGTCGCGTTCCGCGAGGGCTTCCCGGAGGCGGCCGCACGGAACAAGGCCTTCGGCGGCATCGCGAACTCGCCGCAGGCGCCCCACATGACCGAGGATGCGGAGGCGACGCAGATCATCGCCGCGCTCGCCCCGCGCCCTGCGGATCCGGTCGTCGTGAAGCGCCGCTACGGCGCGTTCGCGTCGGATCTCGATGTCGTTCTGCGCGGGCTCGGCGCGACGGATCTCGTGCTGGCCGGCGTCTCGACGAGCGGTGCCGTGCTGAGCACGGTGCGCGAGGCCGCCGACCGCGACTTCGGCCTCACCGTGCTCGCCGATGCCTGCGCGGATCAGGATCCGGAAGTGCACCGCGTGCTGCTCGAGAAGGTCTTCCCGCGTCAGGCCGAGGTCGTCACCGTCGACGCGTGGGCGTCGCGGCTGAGCGCGGACAGCGCACCGCGAGGCTGACGAGGGGAATTGTCGGCGACATCGACGTTCTGGCCACCATGGACGGGGTAGGCAGCGGGACCGCCGCGCAGATCCTCACCCGCGACCGCGCCCACCGCGCCGATTGGCAGCACTTCGTGACGGGCGACGCCGCTCCCCGAGTCGTCGAACGGCGTGCACGGTCGAGGCAGGGGTACGTGCTGCTCAGCGGCGGCGGCCACCGAATCTCGCTGACGCTTCGGCGAGCCAGGCTTCTGCTATGAGGCGGTGGCCGAGCGGGGAGGGATGGACACCGTCCGGCGCGAGTTCGCCCGCGCCGAGCTCGGACGCCGCCTCGTTCAAGAGCTGGTGCAGCGGCACGACCGGGGCGCCGTAGGCTACACCGAGGTCGTTGACGACGTCGATCTTCTCGCGGAGCTCGGGCAGCCACGCCTGCTGGCCGTCTGCGACCGGCAGGAGGAACGGTTCCATGAGGACTACCTGGCCGCCGGACGCTACGGCATCATCCAGGATCGCGCGGAAGTCGTCGGCGAAGACGTCGGTCGGCGTGTAGTCGTCGCGGTCGAAGTGGCGCCAGACGTCGTTGATCCCGACGAGGATCGTGAGCACATCCGGGCGCGCTGCGACGACCTCGCCCCACCGCGCGCGAAGGTCGCGGACGCGATTGCCACCGATGCCGAGGTTGATGACGTCCGGCGGTGCGGGGACGTCAGCGAGCTCGTCGGCGATGATCCGGACGTACCCTTCGCCGAGCGCGCCAACCTCGGGTTGTTGTCGGTTGGCCTGCGTGACGCTGTCTCCGAAGAACACGAAGGTCCGCGGTGCTAGGGGAGCCGCCGCCGTCACGAGAGCGCCCCGCGGTGGTCCCAATGCCCGAGCGCCGTGCGGGCTTCGCTGTGCGCGTCTCGGATGAGCGTGCGGGACGTCGTCTCAACCTCCGGATCCGCCGCCGCGATCTGCTCCACGAGGCGCTCATGCATCTGCAGGCCCTTGTGAGTTTCCTCGACGAGCGGGAAGACCAGCGTCTCCCGGGTTCTCACCGCTGCGGCGATCACGGTACTGAAGCAGCTGAACATCTTGTTCCCCGAGCGGTGCAGCAGTTCGGTGTGGAACTCGACGTCGGCTTCGGTAAAAGCATGCAGATCGCGAGCGACTATAGCCTCGCGCATCCGCGCGATGAGGCGCCGGAGGTCTCGGATCGCTGCACCGTCGGAGAGTCCGGCGATCAGCCGGGCCGCGACCGGTTCAACGGCTAGTCGGGTCGAGTAGAGTTCCTCGACCTGCTCGAGACGGTCGTCCCCTTGCAGTCGCCAGGTGATGACTTGTGGATCTAGGAAGTTCCACTGGTCACGCGGGGCAACGCGGGTGCCGATACGGGGCCGCGCTTGAACGAGCCCTTTCGTCTCGAGCGCACGGAACGCTTCCCGGAGGACAGATCGGGACAGGCCTAGATCCTCCGCCAGCTGATCGGGGAGGATCGTCTCTCCGACCTCCAGTGCGCCTTGGACGATCGAACGGCCCAGCTGTTCGACCGTCTGGTCATAGAGGCGTGCGCCCGAGGTGGGCGAGATGGTCACAACGCTCACGTCACTCCATTCGTTCAGTCCGGTTCACGTCGTCTCCCGAAAAACAGGGAGTTGACGTGTGACTAGTAAATCAGAATAATCTGATTAGTCATACTCAAAAACTCACCGAGGAGAACCCGTTGCGCGTTGTCGTCGCCGACCCGATGCAGGTACGCCTGGCCGCAGATCTGCGCGCCGAGCTCGGCGCGGGCGTGACCTGGGAGTTCCTCGACCGACCGGAGCACGTCGATGCGGCGAGCAAGGATGCCGATGTCTTCGTCGGATCCCGGCTGAGCTCGGACCAGATCCGGGAGCGACCGGGTCTGCGACTGATCCAGGTCGCCGGCGCGGGCTATGAAGGGATCGACCTGTCTGCCGTTCCTCGCGGAGTCACCGTGGCCAACACCTCGCATCACGGCCGGGCGATCGCCGAGTACTGCCTCATGTCGATGCTGGTCTTCTCCCGAAGCCTTCTGGAGGAGGACAGGGCCCTTCGGGAAGGGACGTGGCTGTCCGTGTTCCAGAATCCGGGATCGCCTGTGCATGAGACGCTCGTCGGCCGCGCTGTGGGGATCATCGGGTATGGCGAGATCGGCAGCGAAGTCGGACGGCTCGCGCGCGCGCTGGGCATGCGGGTCGCCGTCGTGCGCCGCGCACCGCAAGCCACCCCCCCCTCGGAGGTCGACTGGGTGGGGTCGCTTGATCAGCTTCCGTACCTGCTGCGCATTTCGGACTTCGTCGTGGTCACGGTCCCCCTCACCGAGGCCACGACGAAGCTGATCGGACCGGAGGAACTTGCCGCGATGCCTTCGACCGCCGTGCTGATCAACGTGGCCCGCGGCCCCATCGTCGACGAGGAAGCGCTGTACGCGGCCCTCCGCGACCGTGCCATCCGCGGCGCCGCGATCGACGTCTGGTGGCAGTACCCCACCGACGGCAACCAGGGAGAACCCTCCCGGTTGCCGTTCGGGACGCTTCAGAATGTCCTCCTCACACCGCATACCTCCGGCGTGACGACCGACGTCTTCCGCAATCGCATGAAAGACGTCGCCGCGAACATCGCGGCATTGCGCGACGGCCTCCCGCTTCGCAATATCGTCTTCCCGGCGCACGACTAACACCCGAGCACCACACCGCACACAACAGGAGCAATCGATGAAGATGAACCTCAGATGGGGAGCGGCCCTCGCCGCGACGGCAGCCGTCGGGCTGGCGCTCTCCGCATGCACCGCGTCCGGCAGCACCGCCCCGAGCACGTCATCCGGGCCAGTGACGATCACGGTGATGGGAATCCCCGCCACCACCAAGCCGGCGGCCCGGCAAGCGTTCATGGACGACATCGCCGCGTTCGAGAAGGCGAACCCGAACATCACCGTGACGCCGACGGACGAGAAGTGGAACCCACAGTCCTACGTCACCGAGCTCGCGGGCGGGACGGCTCCCACTCTGCTGTGGGTGCCCCTCACCGATCCGCCCGGGCTCATCGCCCGGAAGCAGGTGGCCGACCTCACCGACGACTTCGCCCAGCTGCCCTCATCGAAGCAGTTCAACTCGAAGGTGCTCGAGCCGCTGAAAGGCAACGGAAAGCTGTACGGCATCCCGACCGCGGAGTACGCGCTCGGCTTGGCCTACAACCGGGACCTCTTCACCAAGGCCGGCCTGGACCCGGACAAGCCGCCCACGACCTGGAAACAGGTGGAGACCGCGGCCAAGACGATCACGGAGGCCACCGGCGTCCCCGGCTTCGCAGAGATGACGGCGAAGAGTTCCGGCGGATGGCACCTGACGGCCGGCACCTACTCCTATGGCGGAACTATGGAGACACTCGGCAAGGGCGGCAAATACTCCGTCCAGGTGGACAACCCCGACGCCGTCTCGTATCTCAAGCAGCTCCAGACGATGCGCTGGAAGGACAAGTCGATGAGCGAGAACGCGCTGCTCGGCTACGACGACATCAACAGCGGCTTCGCCGCCGGCAAGTACGCGATGATCATCTCCGCGCCCGACTACTACACGAACTACATCCAGCAGTACCAGGGCGACCCGAACACGTTCGGCATCACGGCGTACCCGCAGGCGGGAGGCAACACCACGCTCGCCGGTGGAAGCGTCGCCATGGTCAACGCGAAGGCCACGAAGGTCCAGACGGCCGCCGCCGTCAAGTGGATCGACTACCACTGGCTGCGGCCGCAGTACGACACCAAGGCGGCCGCAAGCCTGGCGAAGTCGAACGCTGCCGCGAACATCCCCGTGGGGATCCCGGCGGTCCCGCTGTTCAACAGCGCGACCCAGGAAAAGATCGCCGCGGCGATCAAGCCTTACGTCACGATCAAGACAACGAACTTCGAGCCGTTCATCAACGGAACGGCGAAACTCCAACTCAAAGCCGAACCGCCGGTCGCAGCACAGCTCGTCTACCAGGTTCTCGACCCAGTGATGCAGGCGATCCTGACCCGTCAGGACGCCGATCCCGAGACGGAGCTGAAGAAGGCCCAGTCCGCCGCTGAGCAGGCTGTCGCCCAAGCGCAGCAGTGACCGTGAACATCGACATCCTCGGGGAGGCGCCGATGGCCACGCCGCCGGCGGCCTCCCCGGAAGGGGCCCCGAAGCTGCCAGCATCTCTCGCCCGACGGACGAAGTGGGCAGGTCGCTGGCGGCGTAACCTGAGCGCGCTCCTCTTCCTGCTGCCAGCGCTCGTGCTCTTCGGAGTGTTCTCCTGGTGGCCGATCCTGCGCAGCTTGCTCCTGAGCCTCCAGTACAACAACCTGGTCGACGCGCCGAAGTGGGTTGGCCTGGACAACTTCGACCACGTCTTCGCGGATCCGATGCTGCTCACCGCGGTCGGCAACACGCTCAAGTTCGGGGCGCTGTCGGTGCTCATCGGCTTCCCGCTCCCGCTGCTCCTGGCGATCGTCATGTTCGAACTGCGGCGGCTCGGTGGGGCGTTCCGGGTGCTCGTCTACATCCCCGTGATCATCCCCCCTGTCGTGTCCGTGCTGCTGTGGAAGTTCTTCTACGACCCCGACAATGGGCTCTTCAACACCGTCCTCGAGACGTTCGGACTCGGTCCGTTCCCGTGGCTGCAGACTCAGGAGACCGCGCTTCCCAGCCTGGTCGTGCTCATCGTGTGGGCCGGGGCCGGCAGTACGGTCCTGCTGTTTCTCGCCGCCCTGTCGGGAGTGCAGCCGGAGCTGTACGAGGCAGCGGAGGTGGACGGCGCCTCCATCTGGCGCCGCGTCTGGCACATCACCCTCCCGCAGCTCAGGGGGATCATGCTGATCCTCCTGCTCCTCCAGATCATCGGAACCCTGCAGATCTTCACCGAGCCGTACGTGATGACAGACGGCGGACCGGAGAACTCCACCGTCACGATCCTGATGCTGATCTACCGGGCGGCGTTCCTTAACGGGGACTTCGGCTACGCGACCGCACTGAGCGTGCTGCTGGCCATCGCCCTCGGCATCATCTCCGCCATCTACCTCCGTCTCACCCGCTCCTGGAGCAAGAACTGATGACAGTCGACACGCAACTCCCCGTACCGGTCGCGACTCGACGCCGCCGCGGCTCGCGCGAACGCGAGACACCGGCTCGCAGCGTCATCTCGCCCGCGGATCTTCGTCGGCCCGGCGTCCGTATCGGCGTGAGGGTGACCCAGGGTGTGCTCCTGCTCCTCGTCGCGCTCGCGGGGATCGGACCGCTCTGGTGGCTCATCAAGGGCGCGCTCTCGGGGACCCAGGAGCTCTTGCGGAACCCGGCTGCGTTCTGGCCGGCCGTGACGCAATGGTCCAACCTCGGCAACGCCTGGACTCAGCTCGACATCGGCCACTACCTGCTCAACACCGTGGTCTACGCGGTCGGCGCCGCTCTGACCCAGGTCCTCGTCGCCGTGACTGCTGGCTTCGCGCTCTCGGTGCTGCGCCCGCGTTTCGGCCCGGTCGTCTACGGCGCGATCCTCGCAACGCTGTTCGTCCCCGGAACCGTCTCGCTCGTGGCGCTCTACCTCACGATCATCGACCTCCCCGGCCTCCACGTGAACATCGCCAACACCCCCTGGGCGATCTGGCTCCCCGCCGGAGCCCACGCTTTCAACGTGCTCATCGCCAAACAGTTCTTCGACACCCTCCCGCGCGAGCTCTTCGAGGCCGCCTCCGTCGACGGCGCGAGCTCCCTCCGGATGCTCTGGCAGATCGCCATGCCGCTGTCCCGTCCGATGATGTTCGCCATCGGACTGCTCTCGCTGATCGGCGCCTGGAAGGACTTCATCTGGCCCCTGATCGCCATGAGCGATCCCACCAAGCAACCGTTGTCGGTGGCGCTGCCGCGACTCGCCCAGAACGCCGACCAGGCTCTTCTGCTCGCCGGGATGCTCATCTCCACGATCCCGCCGCTCATCGTCTTCATCGTCTTCCAGCGCCAGGTCGTACAGGGCGTCGGCTTCAGCGGGCTGAAGGGCTGAGCGTGTACGAGGAAGACCGAAACGTCATTCAACGCCGCCTTCGTGGCGAAACACTTCGTATCGAACCCTGGGGACCTGACGCCATCCGCGTGCGTTCCACACGACGCGGAACGATCGACCAGACCCGCCTCGGCGGGCTCGAACACCAGCAACCACCGCGAACGGAGGCCGTCGTCCGTGCAGACGGTAACGGGATGGTTCTCGAGAACGGACAGCTCCGGGTCAGAGTCGACGCCCGCGGTGATCTCACGTTCACCTCCGCGATCGGCGATCGCATCCTGCTGGCCGAGGACCCGCAGACACTGGCGTCAACACCGCCGCGCTACCGCCGGCGCGAAGGCGGTGCGACGCGGCTCGACGTGCGCTTCGCAGCCTCCGAGGGGGAGCGGTTCTTCGGTTTGGGCCAGCAACAGCACGGGCTTCTCGACCAGAAGGGCGCCGTCATCGACCTAATCCAGCACAACTCGAACGTGACCATCCCCTTCCTGCTGTCCAACCGCGGCTACGGGTTCCTGTGGAACGACCCGAGCCCCGGCCGCGTCGAACTCGGCCGGAACCGCACGCAATGGTCGGCCCAGAATTCCGATCAGCTCGACTACATCGTGATCGCCGGAGCAACCCCGACCGACATCCTCGAGCGTTACACCGATCTGGTCGGGCGCGCTCCCCGCTTCCCCGACTGGGCCTCCGGCTTCTTCCAGTCCCGGCTGCGGTACGCCTCGCAGGAGGAGGTGCTGGCGGTCGCCCGCGAGCACATCGGACGGGGCCTTCCACTGGCCTCCATCGTCATCGACTACTTCCACTGGAACTTCTTCGGCGACTGGTCGTTCGACCGCGCACTCTGGCCCGACCCGGCCGCGATGGTCGCCGAACTGCGCGACCTCGGCGTGCAACCGATCGTCTCTGTCTGGCCGGCGGTCAACGAGAACAGTGCCAACTTCCGCACGATGGACCGCTCCGGATTCCTGATGACACGGTCGGAGGGCCTGGGCGTCGCCGCTCGCTTCCTCGACACGGGTCAGGACGGGCCGGCGTTCCTGCACTTCTACGACCCGAGCAACCCGGAGGCGCGTGCGTTCGTCTGGGACGCCGTCACCCGCGGCTACCGCGAGCACGGCATCGAGAGCTTCTGGCTCGACGCCTGCGAACCCGAGATCGTTCCCCAGGAGCCGTCGCAGTGGGAGTACGCGGCCGGCCGCGCGGACGCCGTCGGCAACCTGTACCCGCACTGGAACGCGCTCACCTTCAGCGACGGAATGACCGGGGACAACCCGCGAGACGCCCTCAACCTCACGCGGTCGGCGTGGCACGGCACACAGCGTTACGGCGTCGCGCTGTGGTCGGGCGACGTCCCCTCCACCTTCGCGGCTCTTCGCGCCCAGATTCCGGCGGGAATCAACGCCGGGCTCAGCGGAATCGCGTGGTGGTGCAGCGACATCGGTGGATTCCACGGCGACGAGTCCAACGACTCGGATTACCTGCGCGAGCTCGTCGCGCGCTGGCTGCAGTTCGGGGTGTTCAGCCCGATCATGCGACTCCATGGCCACCGCGTCCCCGATGTCCCCGGCGAGCTGAAGCACGGCGCACCGAACGAGGTTTGGAGCTTCGGCGACGAGGTTCTCGCAGTCGCGACCAGGCTGCTGAATCTCCGCGAAGCGCTGCGCCCTTACCTGCATCGTGTGATGGCGGAGGCGACAGCCGTCGGGCTGCCCGCGATGCGAGCGCTCTTCCTCCACCATCCCGACGAGCCGCGGGCCTGGGAGGTGGACGACCAGTACCTCCTCGGGGCCGACCTCCTCGTCGCCCCGCTCACCGAACCCGGTGTCGAGACGCGCGATGTCTTCGTCCCCGAGGGCGAGTGGACCTCCCTGCAGACCGGCGAGAGCGTCCACGGACCCACGACCACACGAATCCGCGTGCCCCTCGACGGCACCCCGGCGTTCGTGCGTGCAGACAGCACAGTCGCAACTGAGCTCGCGGACTGGATTCCCGAAGTAGGGGACCCCACATGACCTGGCTGGTCACGGGGAGCGAAGGCCGGCTCGGTCGAGCCGTCACGCAGCAGATCCAGGCGCAGGGCATCGCATTCCGGACGTTCGATCGGGCCGAGGGAGACCGGCCGGGACACCTCGCGGGCGACCTTACCGATCCTGCGGCGACGGCCGCCGCCGTCGACGGGATCGACACGATCGTCCACCTCGCAGCGCTCCCCAGCGACAGCGCGGGGTCGCCCGAAGAGATCCTGAAGACGAACGTTCTCGGGACCATCGCTCTCGCCGATACCGCGCTTCGAGCAGGCTGCGCGCGTTTCGTCTACGCGTCCAGCATCAACGCCCTCGGAGTGACCGGAGCTGGCCGTCCCGACCGGCTCCCGGTCGATGCCGCGCAGCCGGCCAACCCCACCACCCCGTACCAGATCTCGAAGCTCCTGGCGGAGGACTACCTCCTTTACCTCCACCGGGCGACGGACCTCGAGGTCGTCATCCTCCGGCCGCCGTACATCGCAGATGCGGACCAGTACGCGATGTGGAGTTCGCCGACCTTCGACGGCCCGCCCCGCTCCGTCAGCGAGCTCTTCGCCTACGTGGACCTCGACGACTGCGCGCGCGCGTTCGTCCTCGCCGGTGAGTCGCGCGGGACAGACCCAGGCCCATACCTCCTCTCGGCCGCCAACACGTGTTCAGCCGAGCCGACCCGCCGGTTGCTCGACCGCTGGCCCGTTCCTGTCCGAGCGGACTTCGACGCCTCGCTCGACGATGACGAGCACAGATCGCTCCTCGATCTCGCCCCGACCACCGCTGAACTGGGCTGGCGACCCACCACGGGCTGGCGCGCAGCATCCATCGCACCATCCGACCAAGCACCACACTGAGAACGGAGTACACGATGTCACCTGAACTCACACGTCGCTCGTTTATCGGCGCTGCCGCCGCGGCGGGCGCCGCGGCCGCGCTCGTCAGCGGGTCCGGCGCCGCATTCGGGCTTCCCGTCCGGCCCCGGCTGACCGCGCCGGGAGCCATCGGGAACCTCACGCCCAGCGGCACGATCGCGAACCTCCCCGCGTCGTTCTACGCTCGGCCCGGCCTGGACGGCATGCCCGTCATCGACTACGAGAGCATGCCGGTCGTCAACGTCATGGACCACGGCGCCACCGGGACCGGGCTCACCTCCGATCGGGCCGCCTTCGACAGCGCCGTAGCCGCTGTGAATGCCCTCGGCGGCGGAATCGTCTACCTTCCGGTCGGCCGCTACCTCTTCCCGCCCAACGCGGCGGGAAACGTCAACTGGTGGAACCAGACGACGATCGCGAACGTCCACTTCGTGGGGGAGGGCGAAGGGAGTGTCGTCGTCTTCCGGCGACCCAAGATGACGACCAACGGCCAGGAAGCGCCGCTGTACCCGGCGGGGGCGGGATGGACCTTCGTCAACGCGACCAACGTCTCGCTGCGCGATTTCGCGATGCAGTGGATCCCGCTCAACCTGATCCGGCACACGACCACCGCAACCGCTCTGCTCGTCCGGGTTCCTGAGTCGATGCAGATCCTCCGCATGACGGTCGATCACTGCCAGCCGGGCATCATCCTCCCGCACGCGAACAACAGCTGGATGGTGGACAACGTCCTCCGGAACAGCGGAGCGGACGCCTTCAACTACGGCGGCGCGAAGAACAGCGTCGCTGCGTACAACTGGGCCGAGTCCATTGGCGACGACGGATTCGCCAACTACCAGGACAGCAATCTATTCCCCGACAGCACCACCATCCCGAACGTCCGATTCACCCGGAACACAGTCATCAGTGCGTGCTGGGGTCGTGGCATGACCCTCGGCGGATCGCACCAGACGATCGACTGCAACTGGATCGAGAACACCATGGGCGCCGCGGTGTTGAGTGACATCAGCAACACGGCGACGCCAGCGACGCTGATCGACGCCACTGTTCTCTCGAACACCATGGTTCGCTCGAGCATGGAGATGCGACCAGACAATCGTGCTCTCGCTAGCGGGGGCGGCTATCACGGCGCCGTCGCGTTCCTGAACAAGGTCGATACCCTCACCGTGAAGAACAACAGCGTCCGGGCGTCCGAGGACAACGACATCGCCATCGGGATCACGAACTGGCTCGGAGTCACCGGGAACGACATCGAGGTCTTCGGCAACCATCTCTACGCCGCGGACGGAACAGGGATCAACATCCCGGTCAACAGCACCATCACCGGTCTCGACATCAGCCAGAACAGGATCATCGAGAACACTGGCCCCTCCGTCACCGTCAAAGGGACGGCGATCGGTGTCACCTCGGGCGGTAACAACGTCACGACGCTCCCCTCCGTGACGGGGTCGGTCACGGGTGACCTGACCGGTTTCACCACGACGACCTCTGCCCCGTACAGCGATCCGTACGCGCCCCGTCGCGTCGAACCGAGCGAGACGGCGTGGGCCGACCCCCAGGCGCAGAGCACGACGGGCCTGCCGAGCGTCAGCGTGACCAGCTATGGGGCGGTGGGAGACGGTGTCCACGACGACACCCCGGCATTCCGGGCCGCACTGGCTGCATTACCGGCGACCGGAGGCATCATCGGCGTCCCGGCGGGGCAATTCCGCCTCGTGGTGGACCCGTCCTCATCGACCTTCCGAGACACCAAGATCACTCATCACTTCGCGATCACCGAGCGTGACAACGTGCACATTGTCGGCGCCGGAAGCACCTCCGTAATCGTCTGCACGAGCCCGGACGCCCAGGGCATCCGCATCATCGGCGGGGAGGGGTGCTCGGTTTCGAACGTCGCGTTCTCTCTCCCGGACCGGCCCGACCTCCGCCGCAACCGCGCGCTGCTGGACATCAGCGGCGCCAAGGACGTCTCCGTCACGGACGTGTCGCTGTCCGGCGCGAGTGGCTCGAACCTTGTGATCGACACCTGCACGGGCGTCTATGTCGGAGGCGTCACGAGCACGAACGCCAACATGTACGGCATCGACGTGGAGGGCTCGCGCCAGGTGCGAGTGACCGGCTGCACCGCGGACGACAACCGCGACGGGGGAATCCAGATCGGCTGGGTGGGCACCGTCTTCCGTGAAGCCCAGTTCGTGCACGTCGACGCCAACACCGTCGACGGCTCCGTCGAAGGCGCGGGCATCCTCGCGAGCAGCGGTGCGAGCCTCCTCATCGACAGCAACACCGTGAGCAACACCTGCCAGGCCGGAATCTACCTGTGGGGCCGCGCCCCCGGCTTCCCGCTGTTCAGCGCGGACATCACGAACAACACCGTGACGAACGCGTGCACGGGCGACTACACCTACACGCCCGGCGCCATCTCGATCCACTCCATCCGTGAGACAGCCGGGATGACGACAGGCACGTTCACCGTCTCCGGGAACACGATCTCGAACACTCCGTTCTCAGGAGTCTGGGTGGGCGGCAAATCGCCGATCGGCACCGTCCTGTGCCAGATCCACTCGCTGACGATCTCGGGCAACACATTCACGAGTGTCGGTGGCAGCAACGTGCTCATTGCGACTGACCAGCAGGCGAAGATCGCCAACCTGACCATCGTCTAGAAGGATCAACAGGAATCAGACAGTGAGAATCGAACGAGTAGAGACCTTCCAAGTCGCGCCTCGATGGCTCTTCGTGGCCATCACGACGGACGACGGCCTGACCGGCTGGGGAGAACCCGTCGTCGAGGGCCGGGCGGCGACCGTCGCGACGGCCGTGGCCGAGCTGAGCGAGTACCTCGTCGGCTCGGATCCGACCCGGATCGAAGACACCTGGCAGGTGCTGACGAAGGGCGGCTTCTACCGGGGCGGCCCGGTGTTCGCGAGCGCGGTGGCGGGCATTGACCAAGCGCTCTGGGACATCGCGGGAAAGCGGCTCGGCGTGCCGGTCTACGAGCTCCTCGGCGGCCCGGTCCGCGACCGGGTGCGCATCTACGGCTGGATCGGCGGCGACCGCCCGAGCGATCTAGCGGCGGATGCGGAACGCCAGGTCGCGGCCGGCCTGACTGCCGTCAAGATGAACGGGTCGGAGGAGCTCGCGGCGATCGACGTCCCGAGCTCCCTCGCCCGGCTCGTCGATCGGGTCGCCGAGGTCCGCGAGGTCCTCGGCGACTCCCGGGACATCGCGATCGACTTCCACGGCCGGTATTCGCCCGCGATGGCCCGGCGCGCGCTGCCGCTGCTGGAGCCCTTCCTCCCGCTGTTCGTGGAGGAGCCGGTCGTCCCCGAGCTCTCGTATCTGATCGGCCGGCTCGCCCACGAGACGCCCATCCCGATCGCGACAGGCGAGCGGCTCTATTCGCGCTGGGACTTCCGCGACGTCCTCGCGGGCGGGATCGCAGTCGCTCAGCCCGACCTGTCGCACGCGGGAGGCATCTCCGAGGTGCGCCGGATCGCGACGGCCGCCGAGACGTATGGTGTCTCCCTCGCACCGCACTGCCCACTGGGCCCGATCGCTCTCGCCGCGTGCATCCAGGTCGACGTGGCCACGCCGAACTTCTTGATCCAGGAGCAGAGTCTCGGCATCCACTACAACGTGCAGACGGATCTGCTCGACTATCTCGTCGACCGATCCGTCTTCTCGGCGACCGACGGGTACATCGACAGACCGCTCGGCCCGGGCCTGGGCATCGAGATCGACGAGAATGAGGTGCGCCGCGCCGCCCAGTCGCCGCACAACTGGCACAACGCGATCTGGCGACACCTGGACGGGAGCTTCGCAGAATGGTGACCACCGCATCCGGGCCGCAGCTGCCCGACGACACTCAGATCGCACGTCACGATCCGCGGCTGCTCGAGAACGGTCACGTCATCCAAGCGAACGGCTACAGCGACCAGCCGTACGTCGTCGTGACCCGATCCGGATTGTGGCTGTGCGTCGTGACGAGTTCGGATGCGCACGAGGGGGACTCCTCGCAGCGCATCATCGCCCGGACGAGCACGGACCGTGGTCGCAGTTGGTCCGACCCGATCGACATCGAACCCGCTGATGGTCCGGAGGCGTCCTGGGCTGTCCCGCTCGTCACGCCTTCCGGCCGGATCTACGTGTTCTACACCTACAACACGAAGAACATCCGCGAGGTGCCCACCGACACCGGGCGCAGCCCGCGAGTCGACACCCTGGGCGACATGGTCTTCCGCTACTCGGACGACGAGGGACGATCCTGGTCCGTCGATCGCTTCCACGTCCCGATCCGCACCTTCGACATCGACCGTCGCAACCCGTTCGGCGGCGACGTCCAGTTCTGGTGGTCGGTGGGCAAGCCGGAGATCGTCGGCACTAGCGTTTTCATCGCGGCGTCTAAGGTCGGTGAGTTCCGGGAGGAGTCCCAGGGCTTCCAGAAGACCAGCGAGGGTTTCCTGCTCCGCAGCGACAACCTCCTTGAGGAGCGGGACCCGACGCGGATCAGTTGGGAGACCCTCCCCGATGGCGAGTTCGGCCTCCGGGCGCCCGAGGGTGACGTCGCCGAAGAGCACAAGGTCGTCGGCCTGCGCAACGGCGATCTCTATTGCGTCTACCGAACCGAGAAGGGCTATGTCGCGAGCGCGACCAGCCGAGACGGCGGACACACCTGGTCGACGCCGGACTGGGCGACCTTCTCCTCCGGCCGGCCGATCAAGAACCCGCGGGCGGCGACTTTCGCGTGGTCATGCGGTGACGGCCGGCATCTGCTCTGGTTCCACAACAACAGCCACACCTGGTTCGGCACCTACCGCAATCCGGCCTGGCTGAGCGGTGGCATCGAGGTCGACGGCATCATCCAGTGGTCGGAGCCCGAGATCGCGATCTACGCTGACGACCCGCAGATCAGCATGAGCTACCCGGACCTCGTCCAGTTCGACGGCCGGTTCTCCCTCACCGAGACGGAGAAGCGCACGGCGCGCATCCACGCCGTCGACGACGAGCTGATCCAGGGGCTCTGGGGCGCGCCTTCGCGGCGCCTGGAGGAGGACATCGTCCTCGACTACGTCCACGGGGCGGACGAGGCGGCCTTCACCGTCACGCCCTTCCAGCTACGTCGAGGGAACTGGCGGACCGAGGATGCCAGAGCGGGATTCACCCTGTCTCTCGTTGCCGAGGTGCACGATCTGACCCCCGGCCGAATACTCCTCGACAATCGGGACTCGACCGGCCGCGGGATCTGCCTGGAGATCGCGCACGAAGGCCGGCTCCACTTCACCATGTCGGACGGCCGCAGGGAGTGTTCGTGGACATCGGACGCGCGCACCCTCGTTGCGGGCGCCGAGACGCACATCGCGGTCATCGTCGACGGAGGACCCAAGATTGTCCTGTTCGTCATCGACGGGCGGCTGCAGGACGGCGGCGACGCCCGCCCGTACGGGTGGGGCCGGTTCAGCGACGACCTCCGGGATGTCAACAGTGCACGTCCGCTGTCGGTCCACGGACTAGCTCGCCGAGAAGTGCAGGCACTGAGGATCTACGACCGGGCCCTGCGCGTGGCGGAGGCGGTCGAACTCCGCAGCGGATGGGGTGCGCACCATGGCGGCTGACATCCGTCGTCGCGTGGTGACGGTGGGGGAGGCCATGCTGCAGATCACCCCCGCACCGATCGGCCGGTTGGCGGAGGCGAGTACCGCGTCCTTGAGCGTCGCGGGCGCGGAGTCGACGGTGGCCAGCTACCTCGCCAAGCTCGGACATCACGCGATCTGGCTCAGCGCTGTGGGCGACGATCCCATCGGCGAGCGGATCGTCTCGGAGATCCGCTCGGCCGGCGTTTACACGGCTCATGTGAAGCGGGATCCGTCCGCCCGAAGCGGGGTTTACTTCAAAGACCCGCGCATCGGCGGTCCGACGGCAGTGCACTACTACCGGAACGGGTCGGCCGCGTCGCGAATGCGCCCCAACACGTTCGCGGACTTCCGCTATCTGCGTGACGACCTGATCCATCTGAGCGGCATCACACCTGCGCTCTCCTCGACGTGTTCGGAACTCGTCGAGACGGTGATCACGGATGCCCACGCGGCGCACGCTCGGGTCTCCTTCGACGTCAACTTCCGGCATGGCCTGTGGCGCGCAGAGGACGCGGCGGGGACGCTGGCGGCCTTGGCGAACCGGTCCGACGTCGTCTTCGTCGGACTCGACGAGGCGCACGAGCTGTGGGGTACCCCGACCCCAGAGGACGTGCGAGAGGTGCTTCCTCAGCCGGAGCTCCTCATCGTCAAGGACGGTTCAGTCGGCGCGACCGGCTTCCAGCGCTCGTCCTCCCGGTTCGAACCGGCACTCTCGGTGGATGTCGTCGAGCCCGTCGGGGCAGGCGACGCCTTTGCCGCCGGCTTCCTGCACGGGGTGCTCGAGCGGCTGGAGCTCTCGGCGTGCCTTCGCTTCGGACACCTGCTTGCCTCGTCGAGCCTCTCCAGCCTCGGCGATCTGGGGCCCGTCCCGACCGAACTCACCGCGTCCGCGGAAAGGACCGTCCATGACCACTGAAGCCCTCGGCTTCGCCGCCGTTCTCCGTCAGCGACCACTCGTCGCGATCCTCCGGGACATGGAGGTGTCGCACGCGATTGCCATCGCCGAGCGCGTGTGGGATCGGGGGATCGGGATCGTCGAGGTACCGGTCCAGGATCCCGCCTCGTTCGATACGTTCCATGCACTCCTGACCCGAGGCTCCGAACGCGGCGAACCCGTCGGGGCGGGCACGATCGTCGACGTCGAACTGCTTCGGAAGGTCGTCGACGCCGGTGCCTCGTTCACCGTCGCTCCCGGGCTCGACCTGGACGTGCTCCACGGGAGCATCCGGGCCGGCGTCCCGCATCTGCCCGGCATCGCCACCGCGACCGAGGTCCAGACGGCCGTGCGAGCCGGCTGCACGGTGCTGAAGGCCTTTCCCGCATCGAGCCTGTCACCGCGGTGGGTGCGGGAGATGCGGGGTCCGTTCCCGCAGGTCTCCTGTGTCGCTACCGGCGGCGTCGACGCGGGCAACGCCGCAGAGTTCCTCGCCGCAGGGGCCATCGCGCTCGGAGTCGGCTCCACTCTCCGGTCACCAGCGTCGGCGTCGGAACTCTTTGACATCGTCGAAGAAGCGCTCGTCCGCGGGCGAGAGCACTAACGAAGGGGCACCGATATGTTCGCCAATCTCACCGGATGGCACCTGCTCATCCTCTTCGCCGTCGTATTGCTCTTGTTTGGGGCGTCGAGGCTGCCCGCGCTTTCGCGCAGCATCGGCCAGTCGATGCGGATCTTCCGGACGGAGACACGCGACCTCGGGAATATCCCGTCATCTGAGGATCCAACCAACCAACCGAGAGCCTGATGCTCGACTGGGCGGCTCCCTTGTATCTTGTTGGTGACTTGAGGCGGGAAATTGTCACCATCACACGACCAGGGCGGAGCCGGCCTGCACGGCGACGTCCTGGAATGGCTCGGAACCCAGATTGTCACGCACATGTTGGCTCCGGGCCACAAGTTGAACCCAGATGAGTTGGGGGTTGAGCGGCAGGTTTCACGCGCGGTGCTCAGGGAAGTCTTCAGGGTCTTGCAGGCCAAAGGACTCATCACGGCCCGACCCCGGCAGGGCACGCTCGTCGCGCCGCCGGAGTACTGGGATTACATGGATCCAGACATCATCCGGTGGAGGTTGCGCAGTTCGGATCGTGAGGACCAGGTGGAGGAGCTCTTCGCTCTCAGACTCGCGGTCGAGCCCGTCGCCTGCCGCCTGATGGCGGAGGCAACCGATGCCACCGCGGCGGATCGGCTCGATGGACTCATCTCAGACATGCAGACGGCCTTCGAGCGACGCGACCTGCACGCGTTCGCAACCGCGGACGTCGGCTTCCACACCCATATCCTTGAGTCCTGCAAAAACAACATGTTCCGCTCCCTCGTGTCGCCCGTCGCCTCAGCAGTGAGCACCAGAGAGACGCTTCAATTCCCGCTCGAGGAAGTTGTACTTCGGGGACTGGACCTCCACCGGCGACTCGTCACCGAAATCCGAGCGAATGGGCCGGCCATAGAAGCAATTTCGCAGGCCCTGATCCTCGACGCGCGGCAGGAGATCGAGACGGCGATCAAATAGGTCCTGCTTCTGGCCCGCTCGCGTTGTGTGCTTGAGTGTCGCGTGCGCCGGAGATCGGCTGGAACCGCTGACGGGCGTCTCGCGGGTGGTGTGGAGCCGCCAGCGGCGGCGCTGCACTTACTGACGCTTCCAGCGCGCGACCATCAGACGCGGCGGCAGCGTTCGCGTCAGGGGTGCGTCCATCAGCGGCGACAGCAACGTCTTCCTCGACGACGCGACCATCAGCAGTGACGGCAAGGTGTGGCTGAGCGGCGCTCAGGTCGGTGAGGGCGGAGTCTTCCTTGACGGCGCAACCGTCAACGATGACGGACCCGTTCGCCTTCCGGACGGACGCCGGCTAAACCCCACGACCCGCGCTCGAGCTGACACGGGAGAAGTGCATGACCTGCTCGGAGTCGAGGTCCCGAACCCCAACCGACTCCTCAACCGAGAGTGGTGGCGGTGATGACGGTCCTCATCCTCCGTCGTTCCCGACAGCCGGTGACGATCTCGTTGAGTACGTCAAGCCCGCGGACGACAGGGGAGCTGCACCGCGAGGCTGACGACGAGCCCGGGGCCGGCCTGTACCGGCAGGATCCGGAACTCGCCGCCGCCGGGGGCGGTCGCGACGCCGCCCTCCGCGAGTCGCACTCGATCCGGTGCGACGAGCAGGCCGCGCCCGTCGGCCTTGAGCACGGCCTCGATCGCCGTCCAGCCGCGTAGGTCGGGCGGGGTCGAGGGGGCGAACAGGGCGGCGAGGTCGGGCGAGGCCCCGTCGCGCTCCGCATCTATCCCGATCGTCGCGAACCGGTCCGCCGAGGCGATCGCGACGACCGCCCAGGGCTCGGCATAGGCGACGCTCGCGCGCACCGGCGCCGACGGCAGCACCGGCCGGCCGTGCGGCCCGCCGCACACGGGGCAGCGGCGCTCGATGCGCAGGTCGGATCCCGGCGCGAGCTCGGCGGCCAGCGCGCGGATCAGGGCGTCGGCGGTCTCCCGCGGGTCGCCGGGACCGAGGGGCGCCCAGGCGACCCGTACCCCCTCGATCGTCGTCCGCCGCACTCGACCAGCGTAGGGCGGGTGCGCGAGGGGCGAGGCCGGGAGGGGCGCGGCTCGCGGGGTCCGGAGGCCGCGGCGATAAGTTGAAGCACGCAACAAACATCTTGCGCTCGCCGGGGAGGATCGCTATCGTCGGGTTGTCGAAGCGCTTCACCAGCGCCTGTACCGACCGAAGAAGACCGGAGACGACGATGGCGAAGATCCACGAGGTGGCCGAGGCCGCCGGTGTGTCGATCAGCACCGTGTCGTACGCCCTGAGCGGCAAGCGGTCGATCTCGCCGGCCACGCGCGATCGCGTGGAGCGCGCCGCGGCGCTGCTCGGCTACGAGCCGAACGCCGGCGCGCGGATGCTCGCGGGGCGCCGGACCCAGATCTTCGCGCTCACCGAGCCGTTCCGCCCCGACACGCACGCGCCGACGCACATGAGCTTCGTGCTGGCCACCTCGATCGCCGCGCGCCGGTACGACTACGACATCCTGCTGCTGACGGACGCGGAGGCGTCCGCCGGCATGCGGCGCGTCTCCGCCAGCGGGCTCGTGGACGGCATCATCGTCCTCGACGTCGCCCCCGAGGACGACAGGGTCGCGCTGTCGCGCGCGATCGACGTGCCGACGGTCTTCATCGGCGTGCCCGAAGACGTCGAGGGCCTCGTCTGCGTCGACCTCGATTTCGAGGCGGCGGCGGCGCTCGCCGTCGATCGTCTCGCAGACGCCGGCCATCGCCGCATCGGCTTCGTCGGCCATCCCGAGAGCGCCTATGCGCGGTCGAACTTCCCCCCGAGGGTGCGCCGCGGCGTCGAGCAGGAGGCCCGTCGCAGAGGCGTCGCCGTCTCCGCGGAGTACCCGGGCGAGGGCGATGAGCGGCACCGCGACATCCGCGAGGCCGTGCGGCGGCTGATCGACGACGGCGTCACCGCTCTGGCTCTGCACTGCGACGACGCGGCCCACTCCGCCGTCCTCGCCGAGCTCGCCGCGGCCGGGCTCTCCGTGCCCGCGGACATGTCGATCGTGTCGATCGGATCCTCCTTCGACACGTCGTCGTTCTCGACCCCGCTGGACCGCATCCCGCTCGAGCCCGAGTCGTCCTGCGAGCTCGCCGTCGGACTGGCGGCGCGCATGGCCGACGGCGAGTCCGTCGAACCCGGCGTGCGCCTCACCGAGCCGCGCTATCAGGCGTTCGGCTCGGTGAGCCCTCCCCGCTGACCCGAGGCCTCCGCCTCGACAGCCTTTCCCCATCCGCTCCCATCGATCCCTTTCCGCCTGTCCCTTTTCCACCACTGTCCCCTTTTCCAACACTGTCGAAACGCTTCGACAACATCACGGAGGTAGCAATGAAGCACACCCGAATCCTCGCGGCCGTCGCCGCGACCGCCGCCGTCGCCGCGGCGCTGACCGGTTGCAGCGGCGCGAGCGGCAGCAGCGACGACACCGACGGCGCCGGCAAGACCCTGCGCATGTGGCACTACGAGGGCGCCGACAGCGCCATGGGCAAGGCCTGGGCCGAGGCCGTCAAGGTCTTCGAGAAGGAGACCGGCGCCAAGGTCCAGTTCGAGGAGAAGAGCTTCGAGCAGATCCGCTCGACCGCGAGCCAGGTGCTCAACTCCGACCAGGCTCCGGATGTGCTCGAGTACGCCAAGGGCAACGGCACGGCCGGCCTGCTCTCCAGCCAGGGACTGCTCGCCCCGCTCGACGACGCCGTGAAGAAGTACGGCTGGGACAAGAAGCTCGCCTCGAGCCTGCAGACCACGGCCAAGTACGACGACAAGGGCATCATGGGGTCGGGCAGCTGGTACGGCGTGCCCAACTACGGCGAGTACGTCGAGGTCTACTACAACAAGACGGCCTTCGAGAAGGCGGGGGTCGCGGTGCCGACCTCGCTCTCCGAGTTCGAGGCGGCGATGAAGACCTTCGCCGCCGCCGGCCAGACGCCGCTGTCCGAGTCGGCGGCGGAATACCCGCTCAGCCACCTCTGGTACCAGCTGGCGCTCACCAAGGCGGACCGGTCGTTCGTCGACGACTACCAGCTCTACAAGCACAAGGTCGACTGGAACGGCGAGCCCCTGACCTACGCCACCCAGACCATCGCGGACTGGACGGCCAAGGGCTACATCTCCAAGGATGCGAGCGGCATCAAGGCCGAGGACGCGGGGGTCGCGTTCATCAACGGCCAGTCCCCGATGTTCGTCTCGGGCAGCTGGTGGTACGGGCGGTTCATGACCGAGGTCAAGGGCTTCGAGTGGGGCACGTTCCTCTTCCCGGGCAGCGAGTTCACCCCGGGCTCGGCGGGGAACATGTGGGTGGTGCCCGAGCACGCCAAGAACAAGGCGCTCGCGGAGAAGTTCATCGACATCACCATGCGCCCCGAGATCCAGGCGATCCTGGGCAACAACGGCGGTGTGCCCGTCGCGGCCGACACCTCGAAGATCACGGACGAGAAGTCCAAGGAGCTCATCGAGAACTTCAACACCGTGACCAAGCGCGACGGCCTCGCCTTCTACCCCGACTGGCCCACGCCCACGTTCTACGACCAGGTGAACGCCGGAATGCAGGAGCTCATCAACGGCACGAAGTCGCCGGCGGAGGTCCGCAAGCAGCTGGGCGAGCAGTACGCCGCCGGCGTCAAGGACATCGTCGGCTGAGCGTCTCGGGGCCGCCGCACGCACGGCGGCCCCGAGACCGCCCGACGACTCCCGAAAGGACGACGGCATGGCCGAATCGCACAGCCTCCTCCCCGGATCGCGCCCCCGCGCGTTCTGGCCCTACCTGCTCCCGGGGCTGACCCTGCTCATCGTGATCATCGTGATCCCGCTGGGCTGGAACATCTTCCTCACATTCACCCGGTATCGCGGCATCCGACCTCCGCAGTGGATCGGCCTGAAGAACTGGCAGACCCTGTTCGGCGACGACGTGTTCTGGACCTCGTTCGGCAACTCGGTCGCGATGATCCTGGCGATGGTCGTGGTGCCGACGCTGCTCGGCCTGCTGCTGGCGGCGATGCTGTTCGACCTGATCGGCAAGAAGTTCGGCGGCCGGGTCGCGAGCTTCCTGCGCGCCACCTACTACCTGCCGCAGATCCTCCCCGCCGTGATCGCCGCGATCGTGATCGGCTGGATCCTGCGTCCGAAGAACGGCGCGCTCAACCAGGTGCTGGAGGCGGTCGGGCTCGGTGCGCTGCAGCACAACTGGCTCGGCAGCGCCGACACGGCGCTCGTCAGCATCATGGTGATCATGGTCTGGGTGCAGCTGGGCTACCCGGTCGTCATCTTCATGGCGGCGCTGCAGCGGGTGGATCCGGAGCTGTACGAGGCGGCGGAGCTCGACGGCGCCAACTGGTTCCAGAGGTTCCGCGCCATCACGGTCGGCATCATCCGGCCCGAGATCTTCGTCGTGACGCTGACCTGCACGATCGCCGCGCTCAAGGTCTTCGGACCCGTCTACGCCCTGACCCGCGGCGGCCCCGGAACCTCGACCATCGTGCCGGCCTACTACGCGTACAGCGAGTTCTTCCAGTCGCAGCAGGTCGGCTACGGAGCCACCATCGCGACCGCGCTCACCGTCGTGATCGCCGTCGTGAGCGTGGTGTTCATCCTGGTGCAGAACCGCATGGAGAAGGAGGAGGCGCGATGAGCCGCGGAGGGATCGCGCGACGCCGCCCGTCCGACTGGGTCATGCTCGTGGCCGCGATCGCACTGGGTCTTCTGATCGCGGTGCCGCTGCTGCTGATCCTGATCAACTCCTTCAAGTCGCCGGGCGACTACAACACGTCCGGACCGCTGTCGCTGCCGAAGGAGCTGTACTTCGACGGGATCGGCGCGTTCTGGAACCGGGTCGACTTCCCGCTCAAGCTCTGGAACAGCTTCTTCATCTCCGGCACGGTCGCCGTGCTGGCGGTGGGGCTGTCGATGCTCAACGCCTTCGCGCTCGGCATCGGCCGGGTCAAGGGGCGCCTGTGGATCGTGGTGCTGATCCTGCTGGCGAACATGCTGCCGCAGGAGGTGCTGCTCTACCCGCTCTACTTCCTCTTCAAGCAGGTGGGGCTCTACGACAACCCGTGGTCGGTGATCATCACGTTCACCGTGATCCAGTCGGCCTTCGGCACGTACCTGCTGGCCTCGGTGTTCGGCACGTTCCCCAAGGAGGTGCTCGAGGCCGCGGCGCTCGACGGCGCCGGACGCTGGCAGGTGCTGTGGCGCGTGGTGTTCCCGATCTCGCGGCCGACGCTGTCGGTGCTGCTCATCTTCTTCTTCATCTGGACGTGGAACGAGTTCCTCATCCCGCTGACGTTCCTCGTGTCGAACGCGAACCAGACGGTGCCCGTGGCGATCACGGCCCTGCAGGGCGACCGGCTCATGGACGTCACCACGACGAGCGCCTCGGCGCTGCTCGGTCTGCTGCCGACGCTCGTCTTCTTCCTCATCTTCCAGCGCACGCTGACGCGTGGCATCACGGCAGGAGCAGTCAAGTAATGAAGTTCACCGACGGGTTCTGGCAGCTGCGTCCCGGAGTCGAGGCCCTCTACGCGCAGGAGGCGCGCGATCTCGTCGCGGCCGACGGCGAGCTCACGATCTGGGCGCCGACCAGGGTGATCGCGTCCCGCGGCGACACGCTCAACCGGCCGCTGCTGACGGTCTCGCTCGCGAGCCCTGCCGAGGGAGTGATCCGGGTGCGCATCGAGCACCACCGGGGTGCGGCGGGATCCGGCCGGGGATTTGGATTCGACGCCGACCCCGGGCACCGTGCCGAGGCGCGGCTCGACGACGACGGCGGTGTGCTCGACGCGGGATCGCTGCGCGCCCGCGTCCGTCGCGGAGCCCCGTGGCAGCTGTCCTTCGAGCACGACGGCGGCGTCTACACGACCAGCGGGCACCGGTCGATCGGCGCGATCGGCCTCTCACCGCAGGCCGCGGTCGTGGCCGAACCGGTCGGATCCGACGGCATCAGCTGCACCGGGAAGGCCGAGGCGGACGACTACGTCCACGCCCAGCTCTCCCTCGATGTCGGCGAGCTCATCTACGGGCTCGGCGAGCGGTTCGGCCCCTTCGTGAAGAACGGGCAGACCGTCGACGTGTGGAACTCCGACGGCGGCACGTCGAGCGAGCAGTCGTACAAGAGCATCCCGTTCTACCTCTCCAGCCGCGGGTACGGCGTGCTCGTGAACGATGCGGGCCATGTCTCGTTCGAGGTCGGATCCGAGGCCGTCGAGCAGGTGCAGTTCTCGGTGGCGGGGCAGAGCCTGGAGTTCTTCGTGATCGCCGGTCCCACCCCGGCCGAGGTGCTCGATCGGTACACGCGCCTCACCGGCCGGCCCGCCCGGGTGCCGGACTGGTCGTACGGGCTGTGGCTGTCGACGAGCTTCACGACCGACTACGACGAGGCGACCGTCAGCGCCTTCATTGACGGGATGGCGCAGCGCGACATCCCGCTGGAGGTGTTCCACTTCGACTGCTTCTGGATGCGGGAGTTCCACTGGACCGACTTCGAATGGGATCCCGCGGTGTTCCCGGATCCGGAGGGCATGCTGGCGCGCCTGCACGAGCGGGGGCTCCGCGTGAGCGCATGGGTGAACCCGTACATCGCGCAGCGTTCGCGGCTGTTCGACGAGGGGCGCGAGCGCGGGTACCTCGTGCGTCGTCCGGACGGATCCGTGTTCCAGTGGGACCTCTGGCAGGCCGGGATGGCACTGGTCGACTTCACGAACCCCGAGGCCACGGCGTGGTTCCAGGGCTACATCCGGGGGCTGCTGCGGCAGGGCGTCGACGCCGTCAAGACCGACTTCGGCGAGAGGATCCCGACGGGGCTGGCGTGGCACGACGGCAGCGACCCCGAGGCGATGCACCACCGCTACACGCACCTCTACAACCGCGCGGTGTTCGATGTGCTCGTCGAGGAGCGCGGGGAGGGCGAGGCCGTGCTGTTCGCGCGCTCGGCGACCGCCGGAGGGCAGGCCATGCCGGTGCACTGGGGCGGGGACAACTCCTCCTCGTTCGTCTCGATGGCCGAGTCGCTGCGCGGCGGGCTGTCGCTCGCGCTCAGCGGCTTCGGATACTGGAGCCACGACATCGGCGGCTTCGAGGGGGATCCGGATCCCGCCGTGTTCAAGAGGTGGCTCGCGTTCGGGCTGCTGTCCAGCCACTCGCGCCTGCACGGATCCACCAACTACCGGGTGCCGTGGGCGTTCGACACCGGCGAGGAGGAGCCGGGGCAGAGCGCAGTCGACGTCGCGCGCGCCTTCACGAAGCTCAAGCGCTCCCTGCGGCCCTACCTCGTCGCGGCCGGCGAGGAGGCCCATCGCAGCGGACGCCCCGTGATGCGCCCGATGGTGCTCGAGTTCCCCGACGATCCGGCGGCGGGCCACCTCGACCGGCAGTACATGCTGGGCCCCGACCTCATGGTGGCGCCGGTGTTCACCGCGTCCGGCGACGTGGAGTACTACCTGCCGCGCGGACGGTGGACGAACTGGTTCACGCGCGAGGAGACGGAGGGAGGCGGCTGGCGCCGGGAGACGCACGCCTTCGACTCCGTGCCGCTGTGGATCCGCGAAGGCGCCGTGATCCCCGTCGAGGACGAGCACGGCGTTCGCGCGGAGGTGCGGGGCTGAGGCCGCTCCCCGCGGGCCCCGGCCCGCGATCCGCGCATCCCTGAGCCGACCCGCCGCGTCGACCCGATCCCTTCCGGAATCGGTCCTCGACGCGGCGGCCTGGGGGCGAGTAGCTTCTCGCCATGGGAGACCACGTCGACGAACGGGTGTTCACCCGGCAGGATCGCACGCTGTTCCGCGAGAAGACGGCGCGCTGCCTCGACGCGCTCGCCATGATGCTCGCCGACGGACAGTTCGAGATCTCGGAGCCGCGGCTGGGCCTGGAGATCGAGCTCAATCTCGTCGACGACGCCTGCGACCCGGCCATGGCGAACGAAGCCGCCCTCGACGCGATCGCCGATCCGGCGTTCCAGACCGAGCTCGGCCAGTTCAACATCGAGATCAACGTCGAGCCCCGGCCGCTCGCAGGGCGCAGCGTCACCGACCTGGAGCACTCGCTGCGCGCGTCCCTCAACGCAGCCGACGCGAAGGCGCGCGGCGCCGGGTGCGGTCTCGCTGGCGCTCGCCGCCGAGGGGCTCGACGGGTACGGCGTGGATCCGGCCGAGCGCGATCGCTACCTCAGCGTCATCGAGCAGCGCTGCCTCACCGGACGCAACGGCGCGGTGTGGCAGCGGGAGAACGTCGCCGCCCGCGAGCGCGCCGGGGAGACCCGGTCCCAGGCGCTGCACGGCATGCTCGCCGACTACCTGGAGCACATGCACGCCGGAGCCCCCGTGCACACCTGGGAGCTCTGACCCTCCGGCCGGCGGCGGGATCTCGTTCGTCCGATGGTCGTGGATTGCGGGTTTCAGGGCACCGAAGCCGCAATCCGCGACCAGTGAGCGCGGGTAGGGATCAGATCCGGGAGAGGAAGTCGTGGATCCGGGCGGCGGCGGGCTCCGCGTCGCGGATCATCGTCTCGTGACCGCAGCCCGGGATCTCCGCGAACTCGCCGCGCGGGATCGCCTCGGCCACGGCCTGGGTCCAGGCCCGGGGAGAGACCGGGTCGCGCTCGCCGCGCAGGACGAGCGTCGGCACGGCGATGCGCGGATAGACCTCCTCGGGGCGATGCGCGACGGTGGCGCGGATCTTGCGGACGATGTGCGGTCCGGCGCGCAGGTACTCCCGCACGCCGCGGATCACCACCCGGGGGTCGATCGATGCGGTGTCGTGCAGGAAGCGCAGCGCCTGCCGCGCGACGCGGCGGGCACCGGCGTCGACCGTCGGCGCCGCGAGCACGACCGCGCGCACCCGGTCGGGGTGGCGCACCGCGAGCTCGGCCGCCACCTGGCTGCCCATCGAGTGCCCGATCACGATGACCGGCGGCGTGCCCGTGGCGGCGAGATGCGCGGCGATCAGGTCGGCGTGCTCGGGCATCGTGAGCGGCAGCTCGGGCTCCGGCGCCGCGCCGAACCCCGGGAGGTCGACCGCGACGACCGTGCCGTCGAGCCGGCGCGCGAGTTCTCCGAACACGCTGCGGCCCATGCCGAGGCCGTGCGCGAGCAGGAAGACGTGCGACCCGGATCCGGTCCTCTCGGCGATCAGGGTCGACGAGCCCTCGGAGAAGGCGGCGACGCTCCCGCCGAAGGCCGGCGTCAGGTCGGGAGTGCTCACTCCTCCACTCCATCACATCCGGCGTCGCTCGCCGTCCCCACCGCTCGCACCGTCCGCGCCCCGGGCTCAGCCGATCAGGCTGGGCTGCAGGTCGCGCAGGGTGCGCTTGTGGGTCATCCTCGTCACGCCGATCATCGCGACCAGCAGGGATCCGACGAGCCAGATCCCGAGCACGCCCAGATCGGTCATCGCCCGGCCCACTTGACCGCCGTACATGAGCTGGCGCATCGCATCGACGACGTATCCCATGGGGAGCACGTGGTGCAGTGCGGCCAGCGGCGCCGGCAGGGTCTGCCAGGGGAACGTGCCGCCCGCCGTCACGAGCTGCAGCACCATCAGCACCAGGCCCATGAACTGCCCGACGGATCCGAGCCACACGTTCAGCGCCAGGATGATCGCGGCATACGTGGCCGACGCGACCACCATGATCCCGAGCGCACCCCAGCCGTTCTGGAAGGTGAACCCGAGCGCCCAGGCGAGCACGCCCAGCAGGCCCAGCATCTGCAGGGCGCCGAATCCGGCGGGCGTGAGCCAGCCGGCCAGCGTGATCCGGATCGGCGAATGCAGGGCCGTCACGGCCCGCCGCGAGATCGGCTTGATGATGAGGAACAGCGCGTAGATGCCGATCCAGCCGGCCAGCGCCGCGAAGAACGGGGCGAGCCCCTGTCCGTAGTCCTTGGCGGCGGCGACCTTGTCGCTGGACACGTCGACGGGGTTCGCGATGGTCTTCGCCTGCTGCTCGCGCAGCTCGGGGGTGGACGACGGGATCGCGTCGACGCCGGCCTTCAGCCCGTCGCGCAGCGTCGCGATGCCGTTCGCCAGCGTGCCGAGGCCGTCGTGCAGCGCCTTCGCGCCGTCGCGGGCGCTCGCCGCGCCGGTGCTCAGGGCGGCAGCGCCCGATGCGGCGGTCTGCGCGCCGTTCGCGAGCTGCTGCGACTTGTCGGCGAGCGTCGCGCTCCCCGACGCCACCTGGGCGCTGCCGTCGGCGAGCTGGTCGATCTTGCCGACCGCGCCCTGCACCGTGTCGTTGCCGTTGCGGAGCTTGTCGCCGAGCGGATCCAGCTTCGCCAGCACCGCGTCGACCTCCGCCGGGGAGAGGCCGCGGTCGGCCAGCGCGGTCGCGATGTCGCTGCGCACCTGCGGCAGCGCATCGGTCGCCTGCTGCACCAGGGATCCGGCCTCGTTCGCATACTGCGCGAGCTGCTGATTGCCGGCGCTCACCTGCTGCGCGCCGTCGGCCAGCGTCGCCGCGCCGTCCGCCAGCTGCTGCGAGCCGTCGGCCAGCTGCTGCGTGCCGCCGGCGAGCTGCGCCGCGCCGTCGGCGAGCTGCGCGGTCCCGTCGGCGAGCTGACCGCTGCCGCTCACGGCCGTGTTCGCGCCGTCGAAGAGCTTGCCGGCGCCGTCGGCCGCCTCGCCGAGCTTGGCGCGCACGTCGCTGAGCCCCGTGAGAAGCTTGTCGGCCGCCTCCTGTCCCACCATCTCGGCGACCGATCGGCGGATCTTCTCGACCGCGCCGGATCCGATCGACGACGCGAGGTAGTTGTTGGCGTCGTTGGTCTCGAGCTCGATCCGCGCCTGGTGCGGGCTCGTGCCCGAGGACGAGAGCAGGGCTTCGGAGAAGTCCTTCGGGATCGTCACCGTGAAGTCGACGTCGCCGTTCTTGAGCGCCGCGCGCGCGGCCGGCGCGCTCAGGCGCTGCCAGTCGAACGCCTTGCCCTCGACGAGGTTGTCCGCGACCTTCTCGCCGTAGTTCGTGGTGGTGTCGCCGGAGGTCGCCCCTGCGTCGTCGACGACGAGTCCCACCGGGACCTCGGTGAACTTGCCGTAGGGATCCTGGTTCGCCCACAGGTACAGCCCGCCGTACAGGATCGGCACGGCCATCAGGGCGATCAAGGCGATCACGGCCATCGGCGACGCGGTCAGCCGGCGCAGCTCGGCGCCGATCATGGCGGGGATCTTCATCGCTCGGCTCCGTTCTCGGTCTCGGTGGGGTGGTCGGTGGCGGTGTCTTCGGTCCCTGAGCTCGTCGAAGGCACGTCGTCGGGGGTGGTCGCTTCGACAGGCTCAGCGACCGGCTCGGTCGCCTCGGGGTCGTTGAGCGAAGACGCTGCAGGCGCCTGAGACGAAACGCGGTGCTCGTCGGGTGGCGGCGTTTCGTCTCGCTCCGGCTCCGCCGGTGCGCGCTCATCGTCCAAGGGCGGGAGCAGCTCCTCATCCTGCCCCGCGTCGATCGCGGTCGTGGATCCTGTGATGTCCGCGAGCGGACGCACGGGCACCGTGGCGTTGGACGGATAGTCGGTCTCGAGCGCCTCGGGCAGCTGCTCGATGACCGCGGCGGCCGAGCCGCCCACGATCACGAGCACCGCGAATCCGCGGTCCGCGAACTCGGACGCGATGCGCCACCAGCCCTCGGGTCGCCCGCCGTGCCGATCGGGGGAGACCAGCACGAACCCCTCGACGTCGTCGCGGAGCACGGCGAGCTCGGCCATCACGCGCACGCGCACCGACGGCTTGATCGTGCCGATCGGCTGCGAGGCGAGCTCGGCGAAACCGATCTGCTCCAGCCAGCGCCGCGCGTGCAGCGGGGTCGCGGGGAGGCCGGCGAACATGAGCTCCTCGCCCACGACCGCGGCGAGGGTGACGCCCGGGTGCGGGTCGCTCACCTCGGGCGCGTCGACGAGGGCCATCCGGCGGCGCAGGTCGCGGTCGTTGCGGGTGCCGTCGATTGTGACACGCCCGCTGTCGGGGCGCATCCGCCCGGTGGCGATGAGTCCCAGCACCGTGGGACGCAGCTCGGTCTCGGCGAGGACGAAGCGGGCGTGGCCCGTCTCGATCTCGAGGGAGGTGGTGGGCAGCGCGTGGCCCTTCTTGCCCTTGCTGACCTCGTGCACGGCGATTCTCATGCGCGGCCCTCCTCGGCGGGAATCGTGGCAAGCGTATCGGGCGCCACGGTCGCCGCGAGCTCCGGGTGGGCGGCGAGCAGTGCGTCGATCTCCCGCCAGCCGAGACCGGCGATGCTGAGCACGGCACGCACGGCGATGCCGGCGGCGACGGGGGAGGAGGCGTCGGTGCGGGTGACCACGGTGCGGGCGCTCTCCTCGATGAGCCGGGCGAGGGTCGGCGCGGTCATGTCCTGCCGCAGCTCGCCGTCGTCCTGTCCGCGGCGCACGAGCGCGGCGAGCACGCGTCGCAGCGGGGCGAGCGCGGTGGCCGTCTCCTCGACGTGCGCCTCGTCGAGGGCGATCGCGGCGGCGACCTGCACGTGCGCCGCTTCGCGCCACAGGTCGGCGGTGAGCCGGGCCAAGGCGATGCGGCTGTCCGGATCGTCGACGCGCTGCGCGATGGCGTTGAAGCGCGCCGCCCCGGCCGAGATCAGGGCGTGCACCAGTGCGGTGCGGTCATCGAAGTGTCCGTAGAGCGCGCGCCGGCTGAGCCCGGCGGCGCGCGCGATCTGGTCGACGGACGCGTGCGGGTCTGCGGCGAGGGCCTGTGAGGCGGCGGCGAGGATGCCGGCCCGGTTCTCGGCGGCATCCCGGCGCTGCCGGCGGGGTGCGATGGTGTCGGTCACCGGACAAGTGTACAGCTAAAGTGCACACGAGTGTGCAAGTTATGGATCTTTCTCCGGGCCAACGCCCGTTGTGGCGAGCGACGATCTTGGTTCAGGCCCCGCGCGGGATCGCCGGGCGACTGCCTACCGTGGAGCCGTGATCTCCATGGATCCAGGACGGACGGGCTTCGGTGCTCCACGGCGCGCAGGAGGAGCCGTCGGGGTGGACGGTGTGAAGTCCGCCGCCTCGGCGTTCGCCGCGGTCCTGCTGCTCCTGATCTGCGGATCCGCCCTCGTCTCGCAGTCCTGGGCGCTGCACGCCGTCTGCGCCGTCGCCGTGATCGCCGCCGGGGCGCTGCTGCGGGCGTTCTGGTACACGGAGGGGCCGGGCGGGCTTCTGCTGTGGGCGCGCCTCATCGGCGGGGTGCGCCTGCGATCCGGCGCGCAGATCCTGGCGCTCGGGACGACGCCGGGGCAGGTCCCGCTCATGCTGTCGTCGCGGTTCCCCTCGGCGGCGACGACGATCGGCGGATCCGCTCCCTGCGCGCACGGGCGCCGTCTTCCCTATGCGGATCGGCAGTTCGCGCTCGTGGTGCTCCAGCTGTCCGGCGTCGGCGATCTTGAGCGCGAGCAGCTGCTCTGCGAGGCGGCCCGGGTGCTCGCGGGCGACGGGAGCCTTCTCGTGCTGGACTACGGGCGGGCGTCCAGGGACGAGGCTCTCCTGCGCGCCTGCGGCCTCCGTGTCCGACGCGTGCGCCCCGGGCGGCTGGGTGGCCGGGGCGGCCCACTGGTGCCCTCGGCCGCGGTGGTGGCGGAGGCGTGACGCGCCGCCTCTGCAACGGGAGCCGGTTCGACCGCGGTCGCGGGGCGGGTTCGACGGCGGACGGTCAGGCGAGGAGGAGCCGGACGGCCTCGATGACGGCGCCGGCGCCCGAGGAGGCCAGCGCCTGCGAGACCGCGGGCTGGGTGATGCCCTCGGCGGCCGCGAGGTCGCGCTGGAAGACGCCGAGGCAGCGGCCGTAGGTGAGGCGGCGGGTGCGGGCGCTCATGTCGCTGATGAGCTGGTCGCGGGTCAGCAGCGCGATGTTCGCCTGGTGGGCGAGGAGTCGCGCCGCCTCCGGCTGCGCCTCGTGCACGGCCACCCAGGTGCGGGCGCCCGGAACGGTGCGCTTCTGCAGGGCATGCACGTGCTCGATCGCGGTGCGCGCCGCCCACCAGCCGGGTCCCTCCGGGAGGTCCCCCGCGGCGGAGGCGATCTCCTCGACGGGGCCGACGCCCACGCCGAACCGGCAGTCGACGTGGTCGGGGAGAGCGAGGCGCAGCAGGGTCAGCGCCGCGAGCGCCGCGTCGAGCGTCGGGTAGACGCCCTGCTGCTCGTCGCCCACGGTCGGACGCAGCGGGCTCGTCGCGAGCGGTCGGTCTCTCTCGACCCGGGCGATCGTCTCGTCGAGGGCCTGCTGGGCGCCCGCGCGGTCGTCGAGCGCGCGGGAGCCGACGATGTCGAGGATGACGGCGAACATGCGGAGAAATCTATCACTTATTTCCGCAAGATATAAGTGATTCCTTATTGCCTGCTCGCGATGAGCTCCGAGCTTCTTCGACCGCCGAGCGGACCGATCGGCGGCAGCGCTTCGGCTGCGCGCCCGCTCAGTCGGTGCCGGAGTCGAACGCGGCGCCCTCGCTGGCCGCGTCCACCGCGTCGGCGAGAGCCTCCTCGGTCTCGGCCAGGGTGGTGCCCTCGACCGACTCCGTGATCTCGTTCGCCTCGCCCGCGGTCACGCGGCCGACGAGCTCGCCCGTCGCGCCGCCGACGAGACCGAGACCCGCGTACTGCTCGAGGCGGGCGCGCGAGTCGGCGATGTCGAGGTTGCGCATCGTGAGCTGGCCGATCCGGTCGACGGGCCCGAAGGCGGCGTCACCGACGCGCTCCATCGAGAGCTTCTCGGGGCCGTAGGAGAGGTTCGGCGAGACGGTGTCGAGGATCGTCCAGTCGTCGCCGCGGCGCAGGCGGATCGTGACGGTGCCGGAGATCGTGGATCCGACCCAGCGCTGGATCGACTCGCGCAGCATGAGCGACTGCGGCTCGAGCCAGCGTCCCTCGTACATGAGCCGGCCCAGGCGGCGGCCCTGCTCGTGGTAGGTGGCGAGCGTGTCCTCGTTGAGGATGCCGTTGACGAGGCGCTCGTAGGCGATGAACAACAGGGCCATGGCGGGCGCCTCGTAGATGCCGCGCGACTTCGCCTCAATGATGCGGTTCTCGATCTGGTCGCTCATGCCCAGACCGTGACGGCCGCCGATCGCGTTCGCCTCCTGCACCAGCGCGACCGGATCCGTGTACGAGACGCCGTTGAGGGCGACGGGGCGTCCTGCCTCGAACGTGACCGAGACGTCCTCCGTCTCGATCGCGACGGAGGGATCCCAGAACTTCACGCCCATGATCGGGTCCACCGTCTCGAGCGAGACGTCGAGGTGCTCGAGCGTCTTCGCCTCGTGCGTGGCGCCCCAGATGTTGGCGTCGGTCGAGTACGCCTTCTCGGCGGAGTCGCGGTACGGGAAGCCGTGCGCGACGAGCCACTCGCTCATCTCCTTGCGCCCGCCGAGCTCGGTGACGAAGTCGGCGTCGAGCCACGGCTTGTAGATGCGCAGACGCGGGTTGGCGAGCAAGCCGTAGCGGTAGAACCGCTCGATGTCGTTGCCCTTGTAAGTGGAGCCGTCGCCCCAGATGTCGACGCCGTCCTCCTTCATCGCGCGCACGAGCAGCGTGCCGGTGACGGCGCGGCCGAGCGGCGTCGTGTTGAAGTACGTCTTGCCGCCGGAGCGGATGTGGAAGGCGCCGCAGCTGAGGGCGACGAAGCCCTCCTCGACGAGCGCGGTCTTGCAGTCGATGAGACGCGAGGCCTCGGCGCCGTACTCCAGCGCGCGCCCCGGGATGGAGGCGATGTCGTCCTCGTCGTACTGGCCCAGATCCCCGGTGTAGGTGAAGGGGATCGCACCCTTGTCGCGCATCCACGCGACGGCGACGGAGGTGTCGAGGCCTCCCGAGAAGGCGATGCCGACGCGCTCGCCGACGGGCAGGGACTGGAGGACCTTGGACATGCCTCGATTCTAGAGGTCGCGGCTCGGCCGTCTTGCTGCGCGCGGCCTCTGTTGCGGCTAGCCGAAGGTAGCGGGAGAGCGACACCAAGGTCTCGGTGATTCGGGACCAATGGCGGAAGCGACGGCGATCGCTCGATCCCTAGCCTGCAGGAACAGCCCATTCCGGGGCTCGGAACGAAGGGAGGGTCGCATGTCAGTGATCGAGGCGACCGCAGTACTGCACAACGGCATCGCCGGTGCGATGGCGGCGGGCGAGGAGCGGGTGCGGCGCCTGCTGCTCGTGCGCCGCGACAGCTACGTCTGGCTCATCATCATCGCCATCGCGATCGTGATCGCGCTGGGCCTGATGACGGCGTGGTTCGTCTACTGCCGCAACGAGGGCGGCTGGCCGGCGCTGGACATGCCGTCGTGGACGTCGGGCGGCACCTGGAAGATGTACTGCGCCTCCTAGGCCGGGAAGAGGACACGACATGGTGACGGAGGCAGCGCTCAGCGCCGAGGCGCTCTCGAAGAGGTACGGCGCGCGGACGGTTCTGGACGACGTCTCGATCGAGGTGCGTCGGGGGCGGATCCACGGTCTGCTCGGACCCAACGGGTCCGGCAAGACGACCGCGCTGCACATCGTCACCGGACTGATCCGCCCCGACCGGGGGCGCGTCCGCGTCCTGGGCATCGACGGCCAGGACAAGGCGAGCCGGGAGGAGGTCGGGTTCGCCCCTGACGACCTGCCTCTTCCCGGCGCGCTGACGGGACGGGAGTTCCTCCTGTTCCACGACGCGCTGCGCGGGCGCGACGATTCGGCGCGGGCCGCCGTGCTGACGGAGATGCTGGGGATCTCGGGCGACCTCGACACTCCCGTGGCCGAGTACTCGCACGGGATGCAGCGCAAGCTGCAGCTCGTGGCGGCCGTGATGCACGAGCCGGCCGTCCTCATCCTCGACGAGCCGTTCCGCGGCCTTGATCCCGACGCGGCGCGGGGCGTGCGGCGTCTCCTGCTCGCCTACGCCGCCGGCGGTCGCGCCGTGCTCGTCGCGACGCATGACATGCTCCGCGCGGAACGCGACTGCGACGAGGTGACCATTCTCGACCACGGTGCGGTCGTCGCAGCGGGGGCGCCCGACCGGCTGATGGCCGAGGCCTCCTGCGGGTCGCTCGAAGACGTCTTCCTCCACGTGACGGGGCGGGCCGACGACGCAGACGCCCGGGCCGATCGGATCGCGGCGGTGTTCCGCTGACCTCACCGCGCGCGGGCGCCGCCCGCTGTGCGCAAGAAGCACCTGAAAGAGAAAGGCACGTCCCATGACCTCCGGATTCCGGATCCTCCTCCACTCCTTCGCGGGGCTCGTGCTCGGGGTCTGCGTCGTGTTCCTCGCCATCGCCGCGTCGCTCGTCATGGCCTTCACCACCGCCGGCGACGTGACGATCCCCGGAGTCATCCGCATCTGGCGCGCGACCGAGAACGGCGCGACCGCGCTGAACTTCGTGCCGAACATCGCCGGCATGGGGATCGCGGTGGTCCTGATCGCCGGTCTGTACGTGCTCGCGAGCACGCTCCTGGGAGCCCGCGTCCGCCGGGCATCGGAGGCCGCGCACCCCGAAGCCGCCCGATGAGGGCGGTCGCCGCCGTCGCGGTGACGCTGTGGGTGCGGGAGGTCGCCCGGGTGCTCGGCACGACGACGCGGAGGGTCATGGTGGCCGCGGCGGTCTCCTGCGTCCTGCTGATCCTCTTCGGCCTGGGACTGGCGCTCGTGGCCGGCGCGCAGCTGGGCGACGGGATCGCCGTGGAGCTGCGCCTCTCACTCGCGCGCACGTCGTTCTCCGCGGCGGCGATGACGGCCGGCATCGTCGCGGTGATCCTCTGCCTCTCCGCGCCGCCCCGGACGGCACTGCAGAACCTGCTCGACCTGCTTCCGATCTCTCGCACGGCCGCCCGTCTCGGACAGCTCGCCCCCGTGCTGGTGTCCGGACTCGTCTACAGCGCAGCCCTGACCAGCACCGCCGTCGTGGTCGTGCTGCGGACGAGCGCGGGAGGCGCCGACGCCCTGCGCGGGATCGCCTCCTACGTCGTGCTGCTCGCGAGCTTCCTCCTGGGGGCCGTCGCGGCCTTCACCGCCCTGCAGGCCGCCGCGGTCGCGCTGCTCCGGCTGCCGGTCCCCTACGCATCGACGTTCTCCGGCGTGGTCGCCCTCGCGGGGGTGCTCGCCCTCACCGCCCCGGACATCCTGGCGCTGCGACCGTCCCCGTCCGACGGCGGAGGACTCGCCGATCTGCTGCCGGCGCGCGCGTTCGCCCGCCTCGCCGCGGCGCCGGATCCCGCCTCCGCGGCGGCGTCCGTGCTCTGGGCCGTGTTCGCCGTGGTGCTGCTCTGGCGGGTGTCGCGGCACCACGTCCCCGGCGCGCCGCGGGCCGCGATCCGGCTGCTCCGCCGTACCCGACCGATCCGGCGCACGGCCTGGTGGGGGCAGCTCTGGGCGGAGCTCCTCATCGCGGTGCGCACCCCGCAGTTCGTCGTCACCGCTCTCCTGCTCCCGCTCGGCATCCTGGCCGTCTGGGTGCTCGCCCGGACGGTGCCCGCGTCGGCCCTCGTCGTCCCGACGCTGGCCGGATCGCTCCCCGTGCTCCCGTTCGTCCTCGCCGTCAACGCCGTGGGGCGCACCCTGCCCACGCAGTGGCTGTCGCGCCTGGCCGGAGGCGATCGAGTGCCGGTGCTCGGGCCGAAGGCGGTCGCCGCCGGGTGCGCGGGCGTCGCGCTCGGGGCGCCGGCGCTCGTCGCGGTGCTTCTCGCCGGGCTGATCCCGGCCACGCAGATCCCCGACATCGCGGTGCGGTGCGCGCTGGGACTGGCCGCCGGCCTGCTGTGCGGCGCGATCGTGCCCTACAGCGAGGAGCAGCCGCTCTCCGCCTCCGCCGCCGGGTTCCTGCTCGCGTTCGTCTACATGTCGATCACGCTCGCGTCCGGGTGGGTGGCGGGGATCGCGGCGCCGGGCACCGACCGCGTGCTGATCCTCGCGGCGATCACCGTGCTCGCGGCCCTCTACGCCGGGATCGCGGCGCGGCAGAGCCGGCGAGAACCCACTCGTGCTTGACGTCCGCCGCGTGGTGCGGGGCGGGGTGAAGGAGCGAGACGGCGTCCTGATCTGCTCGGCCCTGGGACTGCGTCAGCGGGGATCCGATCCGGAGGCCGTGGCGGACGGCCTTTGCAGCGACGAGCTCTTCGTGCGCCTCGGCGGCCGCTCCTGGCGCCTGCCGCCCTGGTTCACGAGCAGGTCGCGGCAGCTGCCGTCCGGCACCCTCCCCGCGGCGATGGCCTGCCTGCGTCATTTCGGGTCGGGCATGAGCCTGATCCTCGCGACCCTGGGCGTCGCCTTGGCCGTCGGGGTCGCCTTCCGGCTCCTGGCGCTCATCGCCATGGCATCCATCGGCCTCGTGCTCGCCGCATCGATCCTCGTGCACGAGCTCGGCCATGTGCTCGCCTACCGGATCCTGATGGGCGCGAAGGCGCCCGCGGTGCTGATCGTGCGCGGCGCCTCGTGCCGGGTGCTGCGACTGTCCGGACCGTGGCGGGCGGACGTGACGGTCGTGCTCGCGGGCTCGGCGGCTCCGGTCGTCGCGGCGGCCTGCGCCTGGCCCCTGTTCGGCCTGGCGCCCTCGGCCGTGCTGCTGGGCACGCTCATCGCCCTCGGCCACGTGGTCGGCCTCGTGCTGCCGCTCGGGGACGGCGCTGCTCTGCGGGAGATCGCACACGGTCGCTGAGCAGGTGCATCCTGCGTCTCGCCGACTACGGTAAAGGAAACTGTGCTGTAGCCTGAGGCGGGATTCTGATCACAGCTGGGGGGCTCATGATCAACACGGTGTCGGCAAGTGCGTTCCCGACGGCCATCGTCGTCTCATCGGACGGACTGATGGGCTCTGCGCTCTCGATGATCCTGTCCGCCGAGTCCGGCCGGCCCGTGGAGCTGGTGGCGTCGATCGAGAGCGCGACCGCCTCCTGCGCGCGGCGCGCGGAATCGGGTGAGACGACGCCCGTCATCGTGTTCGATCTCGCGCCCGCCGAGTGGCCGACGTTCGAGACCTGCGCGGCGCTGATCACCGCGAACGCGCAGGCGCCCGTGATCGTCGTCGCCCCCGTGGAGCCGTTCGGGCGGATCAGGGAGCTCTTCGGGCTGGGCGTGCGGGGGATCGTCGGCAGGGACGCCGAGCCGGACGAGCTCGTGCGCGCGGTCAGGGAGGCGGCGGAGGACAACGTGTTCGTCTCGCGGCGGGTGCTGCACCGCCTCGTCGACCACGTCATCTGCTGCCCGGGACGCAGGGCCGGCGACGTCGCGCGCGAACTCGAGCAATTGGCCCCGCGCGAGCGCGAGATCGTGCAGCTGCTCACCCGCGGCATGACGAATCGCGAGATCGCGACGGACCTCCATCTGTCGGAGGCGACGGTGAAGGCCCACCTCGGCCGCGTCATGACGAAGTGGCAGGTGCGCGACCGGCTCCAGGTGGTGCTGCACGCGCTCGATCGGATCCCCTGAGCGGCGCGCGCATCGCGGCAGGCTGAGCGGATCGATCCCCGCGATCCCGGTCTCAGCGTCCGCGTCTGCGGGAGAGCCAGATCACGCCGGCGCCCACCGTGAGGATCGACACGGCGATGCTCACGATGTAGCCCGAGACCCCGAGGTAGCCGCCGGGAACCAGGGACGGATCCAGGAACGGGTACGGGTACCAGCCCGTCTTGCCCGTGCGCGGGCTGATCACCAGGTTCGCCCGGATGAGCGTGTACACGGCCCACACGATCGGGAACGCGGCGACGATGCCCAGCACGCCCCAGCCGAGGCAGCGTCGGCGCGGCGCGAGCAGCACGTCGGCGAGGAGGAGCAGCGGGCCGACGACGTGCATCATCTCGTTCGCCCAGGCGACGGTCGATCCCTGCGGCAGCTCGATCCCGCGCAGCAGCAGGTTGTAGACGATGCCGGTCACGATCATGTATGTCGAGACGCACGCGAGCAGGATCGCCAGTCCGCGCGGCTCGACGGGGTCCGCCTCCGACGGGCCGCCGGCGACGCGCAGGCCCCAGATCGCGGCGACGATGAGCACGATCGCGGACGCGACGTTCGACTCGATCGTGAAGAAGCTGAGGAAGTTCGCGACGACGGTGGGGATGTGGGAGCCATAGGGAGTGGTCGCCTCGAGCGCGTTGCCGACCGTCACGATGAGCTGGTGCGTGACGGCGGCGAGGATCGCGAGCGCGCCGACGAGACGCACGATCGACCACGTCCTCGTGCCGATCGTGAAGCGGGCGGGGCGGGCCGCGGTGCGCTCCTGCGCGGAGATCTGCATGCCTTGAAGATAGCGGCCCCGCGTCCCGCCGCCCGGTCGCGGTGCCGAAGATGCCGGATCCGGGAGCGTCAGGGGTACTTCGTCAGCGCCTTGGTGAACTCGTCGACCTTCTTCTCGCTCAGCATGTACCGGCCCACGATGGCCAGCTGGAGGCCCTCCAGGGGCTCGCCCGTGCGCTTCGCGGTCTGCTCCCGCGACGCACGGTACTCGCCGGTGGTGTCGTTGGCGAGATCCGTGATGTCGGCGTAGAACCAGCCGGGATCCGGCTCGTCGTCGCTGAACCACTCCCAGTCCACCTGGGTCTCGGGGGTGGCGCCCCCGTACATCTTGGAGATCATCGTCGGGTCCACGCCGCCGGCGGGATCGTTGAACGCCACCATGCCGCGCCAGCCGTGCTGCGCGATCACCGACTCGATAGTGCGCATGACCTCGAGCTTGTGCGCGTACCCGGTCACCGGGGTCGTCGTCGCCCAGGTGTCGGACGTGAACCGCACGAGCATCGACTCCCCGCCGTAGCCGTTGCGCTCCGGGCGCTCCTGGGCGTCGGCGGACTTCACCCACTGCAGTCCGTACTGCGCGGTCAGCTGCGCGCGCACGTCGGCCAGGGTCTCGTCGGCCAGCGCCTGCAGCTGCTCGAGCGACTGCTGGTTCAGGAAGCGGCTCGGCTCCTTGTCCTTGATGCCCGGATACGCCTCCCACAGCCTCTGCTTGTCGGTCTTGTGCCCCGCGTACGAGCCGGTCGCCGCGACCCGCACGGTGCTGAGGGCGCCCATCGTGCCGACGTTGAGCACGAGGGCGATGGTCAGGGCGACGGCCCCGAGCACGCGTCCGGCCCGCGTCACGACCGCGGCGATCGCCAGGCCCAGCACGACGAGCTGCAGCACGAGCATGGTCGGGCTGAAGAAGGCCTCCGCGGCGCCGATCACGAGCAGGATGAGCGCGACGATCACGAATCCGATCCCCGCGGCCAGCGCGATCCAGCCGAGGGTCCTCCGGGTCTTGGTGGGGGCGTCGGCGCCGGGAAGGGGCGGCGCTTCGGCCGGGGCGTCCTGTGGGCGTCCTCCCTCGACGACCCCGTTCGCGCCGAGCAGCGCCCGTCGCGCACCGCGATAGCCGCCCGGGGGCGGGACGGGCGGGGCGCCGGCGGAGTCGGCCACGTACCGGGGCGGGTCGCTGCGCTCTACCATGGCTTGTCCGTCCCGCTGCTGCCTCCGTCGTCGGTGCCGTCCTGTTGGTTCTGCTGACGCTCCTGCTCGCCCTGCTGCAGCTTCTTCTGCAGCTCGTCCAGCTTGCTCTGATCGGGCGTCGGCTGCTGCTGCGGATCCTGTTTCGGATCCTGTCTCGGGTCCTGCGGGCTGCCGGAGTCCTGCTGCTGCTGCTGATCCTGCTGCTTCTGCTGCAGCCGGTCCTTCTGGTCGGTGTTCGACTGGCCCATGTCGCGCTGCGGATCCGGGGACTGCTGCTGCGCCTCCTTGCTGTCGCACTCCTTCGGGCGCTCGGCGTTCACCTGCAGCGCCTCGGCGTAGAACTCCAGGGCGGTGGCGTGGTCCTGCGCGTCGGCGGCGGCATCGCCCTCGCGCTCGAGCACCAGGGCGAGGTTGAACCGCACCGCGCACACCTCGAGACCGTGCGCGAGCGTGAGCGACTCCTCGAACTTCTTCTGCCCGGCGGCGAGCTTGCCGGACTCCGCGAGGCCGACGCCCTGATCGAAGGGGGCCTTGTACGGCTCGAACCAGTTCGCCGGGTTCAGGTTCTCGGCCGCGCTCACGGATCCGGTGTAGTCTCCGGCGACGTACGCGGTGATCGACTGGTAGGCGAAGGCGTAGAGGCTCACCAGCTTCCCGACGAACAGCAGGGCGACGAGGATCAGCGGGAGCGAGGCCCACGCGATCCCGCGGCGCACCAGGAGACGGCGCCGGTTGGAGGCGAGCAGGGCGTGCGCGCCGGCGTCGCCCCGGGCGCCTTCGGCGTCCTCGCTCCGGCGCAGGTTCTCGGTGAGGGTCATGCGTCACCCCCTGCCGGCGGAAGCGCGAGGTGGCGCATCCGCATGATCAGCACCGTGGCGCGGGTGATCTCCGTGCACAGGAGAGCGGCGATGACGAGCGCGAGGATCCAGCTCAGGTCGATCGGCTGGGTGAGCGGATCGTTCTCGCGGTAGGCGGTGGTGGAGGTCGGCGCGGGCGGCAGCTGCAGCTTCGCCTGGGCGGTGCGGTGCGTATAGCCCACGCCGAGCTCGGCGGCGATCTGCTGCAGGTTCTTCTCGTCGATGCGGCTCAGGGCGTCGGATCCCTGGTACTGGATGTAGTCGCCCTTGCCGCTGAAGGCGCCCGTCGTCTCGCGCATCGGCCCGCCCTCGGCGGTGCCGTAGCCGAGCACGGCGCCGCCCGACACGAGCTTCTTCGAGGCGGCGAACGACTCCGGGGCGCTCGACACCGTCTGCTCGCCGTCACCCAGGTAGAACACCATCCGCGCACGATCCGGCGACGCCTTCTGCGCGTTCTGCAGCGTCTGGGCGAGCAGCTGGTTCGCGATGCCGATCGAGCTCCCCTTGGACTGCCGCGTCACCTCGGGCTGGAGCACGTCCACGGCCGAGACGAGGGCGCCGCTGTCGGTCGTGAGCGGCAGGCGCAGCACCGCGTTCGCATCGAACGTGATGAGCGCGAACCGGGCGCCGGGGTACGCCTCCGCGATGCGGCGAACGTCCTCGCGGACGCCGGCCATGCGGGTGCGGTCGCCGGTGGCGCCGGAGGACCCCTGCGCGCCGTCCCAATCCTCGGCGACCATGCTGGCCGTGGTGTCGACCGCGATCACGACGTCGGTCGCCGAGGCGAGGGTGCGCACGTGGCCCCCGGGGATGCCGGGGCGCAGCAGCAGCACGCCGCAGGCCAGGACGAGAAGGATCCGGAGCGCCCACATCACGGGACCGGCGCCGCTCCCGGGGCTGCTGCCTCGGGAGGAGACGCTGCGCACGAGCATCCACACGGCCGCTCCCAGCACGGGCAGCACGAGCAGGACCGCCAGGAACGGCGCGATGACGGGCTGGAGGATCACAGGCGCACCCTCCACAGCAGCACGACGAAGCCGAGCGCGACCACGATGAGCGCCGCGATCCACAGCTGCGGCACGTCGGTCCAGATCACCGTCGCCTGCCCCTTCAGCTGCGACGCCTCCTGCTTCTGCACCTGCGCGACGATGTCACCGACGGTCGTCGTCTCGCGCAGGGCGTAGGCCTTGCCGCCGGTCGTGGCCGCCGCCTCCGAGAGCCCCGTGCTGTTCGGCTGGTCGATGCCGTCCACCGGGTTGATCGTGTAGATCCGGATCTTCTTGGACGCCGCGTAGTCGGCCGCCTCCCCGAGCGTGACGATCGGGGATCCGTTCAGCTCGTTGTCGGTGGCGAGGATGATCGAGCGGGCGCGCTGCTGGTCGGCATGGTCGAAGCGCATCACGCAGGACGCGAGGCCGTCGCCGATGAGCGAGGCGCCCACGCCGTTCATCGTGCCGACCCACTGCTCCGGCACGTCGGTCGAGTAGTCGAAGCCCTTCATCAGGCTGCGCAGGTGCTCCTGGATGAACGCGTAGTCGTCCGTCAGGGGGAAGACCTGCACGGCCGAGCTGTTGAAGATCGTCAGCCCGACGCGCTCGCCCTTGAACCCGTCGGCGAGCTTGTCGAAGATCGAGACGATCTCCTTGTCGACGTCGGTCATGGATCCGGAGACGTCCAGACAGAGCATGATGTCGCGGTTGGTGGACACCGGCTGGATCGTCTTCTGCGCCACCGGGCGGGCGGCGACCACCCCGCCGAGCACGACCGCGAGCACCCCCAGGGCCACGATGCCGGCGAGGGCGGCCTGGCGTCGGCGCACCGCCCGGCGGAACGCGGGGAGCGCCCTGATGCGCTCCGCACGCGCGATGGGCGCGCCGGGTCCGGCGGAACCGCCGCCGCGCCCGCGCATCCCGAGCAGCACGCCGAGCGCGATCGCGAGGAGCAGGACTCCGGTGACCGCGAGCAGGATCCAGACGTTCGCTAGTACCACGTGGTCACCACCGTACGGGCGGCCTCGGCGCCGACCAGGGGGTCGACCGGGGCGGTGCGCCGGAAGATGCTCGGGTAGTAGTTGCGGCCGATCGCGTCGATGAGGGCGGGGTGCACACCCAGGCGCACCAGATCGTCGAGGGCGAGGACGGGCGCCTCGATGCCGCTGTACTCGTTCACGAACCCGCGCACCGTGCGGCTGAGGTCGAGGTTCGCGCGGCGCGCGTCGAGCAGGCCGGCACGGTAGTCGGCCTCGATCTGCGCGATCGTGCCCAGGTACTCCTGACGCAGCACCGTGGCGACGTCGGCCGCGAGCATCGGCGCGGCGGCGGGAGCGGTGAAGGCGACGGCGCGCCGCGGACGGGTCAGCACCACGACCAGCCACGCGGCTGCGGCGAGCAGCACGAGCACGCCGATCGCGAGGAGGATCCAGCCCCAGCCGTACTGGGCGGGAGGATAGAGCTCATCCGTGCCGGACATGCGACCTCGCATCCAGCATCGCGAGCAGCTCGCCCACGGCCGCGTCCTGTGCAGCGAGGGCGACGTGCGTGATCTCCAGGCGGCGCAGCAGCGTGTCCGTGTGCGCGGCGTCGGCGGCGTCGACGGCGTGCAGCTCGCCGGCGAGCTCGGCATCGCCCTGCAGGAACTCGGGGATCGCCCAGTGCGAGGCGACGTCGCGGCGGGCGCGCTGAGGCGACGCCGGCAGGTCGGCGGCCGCGCGGGCGCGGCGCCCGGCACCGGTGCCCGTCCTCGAGGGGTCGAGCACCGGCTCCGCGTCGCGCAGAGTGATCCACAGCACGTCGTGCTGCACGCGCAGGCGCCGCAGCAGCCGTTCCGTCTCGGCGCCGACGGGGGCGTCGTCGGTCAGCACCACGACGATCATGCGGCGCGCGATCGTGCGCGCGACGTACGAGAGCAGGGCATCGCGATCGGAGGGCGCCGACGCCTCGTCGACCGCCCGGTCGATCCGTCGCAACGTGTGCTCGAGGGCGGCCTCGCTGCGGCCGATCTCGCGACGGCGCACCCCGGAGGAGTCGCCGTCGACGAGGCAGAAGTCGTCGCCGTGCCGGAGGGCGAGCAGGCCCAGCACGCCGACCGTGAGGATCGCCAGCTCCTTCTTCGGCCTCTCGTCGTATGCGAGGGCGGCCATCGAGAGCCCGGTGTCGACGACGAACAGCACGGTGTGCATGCGGGTGGCCAACGACCGTCGCACCACAGGGGATCCGAGCCTCGCCGTCGCCTTCCAGTCGATGTCGCGGATCTGGTCGCCGTACTCGTAGGCGCGCAGGTCGTCGAAGTCGAGGCTGTGCCCGCGCAGCAGCGACGCGTACGCGCCGTCGAGCGCGTGCGTCGACTTGCGCGTGGAGTCGATGAAGAGCTTGCCTTTCACCGGCGTCAGCAGGCTGGCCATGATGTCCTCCCGTCCCCGAGTCGGTCGAGGGGTCAGGGGGTGGGCACGGCGCCGAACACGGCGTCGATGATGTCTTCGCTGCGCACGTTCTCGGCCTCCGCCTCGAACGTCAGCAGCACGCGGTGGCGCAGCACCAAGTGGCGCAGGTTGCGCACGTCCTCGGGGATCACGTACGCGCGGCCGGCGAGGAGGGCGAGCGCACGCGACGCCTGCAGGAACGCGATCGAGCCGCGCGGGCTCGCGCCGTACTTGATGTACCCGCCGAGCGTCTCGCCGATGTACGGCACCGGGTTCCTGGTGACGTAGACGAGCGAGACGATGTAGTTGCGGATCGCCGGATCCACGTACACCCGCGACGAGATGTCCTGCAGCAGCTCGACGTCGGCGAGGGAGATGGTGGTCTCGGCGTGACGGTCGGGATCGAGCGCGCCGGAGTCGATGCGCGCGAGCACCTCGAGCTCGTCGGCCGGGCTCGGGTACTCCACGATCTCCTTGAGCAGGAAGCGGTCCATCTGCGCCTCAGGGAGCTCGTACGTGCCCTCCTGCTCGATCGGGTTCTGCGTGGCGATCACGAGGAACGGCCGCGGGACCTTGTGGATCTCCCCGCCGATCGTGGTCTGCCGCTCCTGCATCGCCTCGAGCATCGCCGACTGCGTCTTGGCGCTGGAGCGGTTGATCTCGTCGAGCAGCACGAAGTTCGCGTGCACGGGGCCGAGCACGGTGCGGAAGGATCCGCTGGCCGCGTCGTAGATCTGCGTGCCGGTGATGTCGCTGGGCAGCAGGTCCGGGGTGCACTGGATCCGCTTGAAGTCCGCCTTGACGGTGTCGGCGAGGGTGCTCGCCGCAGTCGTCTTGGCGAGACCCGGCACCGACTCGAGCAGGATGTGCCCGCCGGCCATGAGTGCGAGCAGCAGGCTGGTGCGCAGGCGCTCCTGGCCGACCATGCGCGCCGAGTAGGCCTTCGAGACGATGTCGAGGATCTCGCGGGCGCGCGCCATCTCCGCCTCGGTCGGCGCGGCCTTAGCCTCCGCGGGCGCCGTGGGCGCGGGTGCGCTCGTCGGCGCAGCCGGGGCGGATGCTGCAGGAGCCGCGGGCGCAGCGGGGGCTGCGGGGGCCGTGGCGGCCTGCTCGCGGCGGGTGCTCGGCGCGGGCGGCATCGGCGGCGCCGGCGGGATGCTCGGCGGCGGGGTCACCGTGTTCGCGGGCGGAGGCGGCGTCTGTGCGGCGAACGTCTGCGCGTCGTTGTCCTGGCTCACGTGCGGCTTCCCCCTGCTCCCGGTGCGCGTTCCGACCGCGCACCTCTGCCAGCGTAACCGCCGTCAACGGTCGTGCCGCCTGCCCCGCATGGGCAGAACTCCCCATGCGGGGCAGGCGCCGACACTGATACTGCGGGGTGACGCGCGCACCGGCGGAGGGACGTAGCGTGGATCCGTCGGCACGCGATCGTGGAGAGGAGCCGTCATGTCCGTCGGCCTTCCGCAGGATCTCCGGGGTTCGGCGCTGCGGCGCCGGCTCGGGATCCTGCCGCCGCGCGTCGCGCCGGGCCGCGCCAACCTGGCGATCTGGGCGTTCGCGATCGTGTGCGCCCTCGCCCAGCTCGCGGTCGCCGCGTCGCTCGGCGTCGCCCTCTACCGGATCCCGGTCGCCGCGGCCCTGATCCTCTCCCTCGTGCAGGCCGTCGCGATCGTGCTCGCGCTGTTCGCACCGGCCTGGGCGACCGTGCTCGCGCTGATCGCCGGGAACGCGCTCGCCGGCCTGGCCGCCGTGGTGCCCGAGGCCCCGTGGCCGATCGCGGCGTCGACGATCGTGGCGAACGCGCTGGTGTGGATCGGGGTGGCCCTGCGGGCGCGCTGGTGGATGCCCGTCGGCGGGTGGGCGTTCAGCGTGCTCAGCGCGGTGATGGTCGCCGTGGATTCGCCGGTCCGGTCCGACGACGGTGCGGCGATCGCCGATCTCATCGTGTTCGCGGCGGTCACTCTCGGCGCCGTGCTGATCGGACTCGGCGTCCGCAACTGGTCGCTGCTGCGCGCGCAGCTGCGGGCCGAGCGCGCCGCGACGGCCGTGGAGCTCGCCCGCCGTGAAGCCGTGGAGGACAAGGCGCGGATCGCCCGCGAGCTGCACGACGTGGTCGCGCACGGCATGTCGGCGATCCAGGTGCGCGCGGCGAGTGCGAGATACCGGATCCCGGACCTCCCCGAGGAAGCCGCCGCGGAGTTCGACGAGGTCGCCGCCACCGCGCGGTCGGCGATGAAGGAGATGCGCGTGATCCTCGGGCTGCTCCGCGACGAGGAGGGGGACGTCGAGCACGCGCCGCAGCCGGGGCTCGCCGACATCCCCGCGCTTCTCGCGCGAGCGGGTGACCTCGGCCCGGTGTCCGAGCGCGGATCGTGGCAGCTCACGGAGCAGGAGCAGCAGGATCCGATCCTCGGCCTTGCGGCGTACCGGGTGGTGCAGGAGGGGCTGAGCAACGTCGCCCGGCACGCCCCCGGCGCCGCCGCGGAGGTGGTGTGGACGCAGACGCCCGCACAGCTCGGGATCGGCATCCGCAACGCGGCGCCGACCGGGCCCGCGGCCCCCCGTGCGGAGAGCGGCGGTCACGGCCTGCGCGGCATGCGCGAACGCCTGGCGACGATGGGCGGCGCGGTCGAGGCCCGACCGCGGGACGACGGCGGATTCGCGCTGCAGGTGCGGATCCCGAGGGAGGGACGGGCATGACGACGGTGCTGATCGTCGATGATCAGGCGATGCTGCGCGCGGGGTTCTCCGCGATCCTGCAGGCGCAGGACGGGATCGACGTGATCGGGCAGGCCGCGGACGGAGCGGAGGGCGTGGACGAGGCGCGCCGGCTGCGCCCCGACGTGGTGCTGATGGATGTGCGGATGCCGAATCTCGACGGCATCGAGGCGACCCGGCGCATCCTCGCCGCCGCGGAGCGCGACGGGCGCCCCGCCCCGGCCGTCCTGGTGCTGACGACGTTCGACGCGGACGAGTACGTGCACGAGGCGCTGCGGGCGGGGGCGAGCGGATTCCTGCTCAAGGACGCGCTCCCGGAGGAGCTCGTCCAGGCCGTGCGCGTCGTGGCGTCGGGCGACGCGCTCCTCGCCCCGCGCATCACCCGGCGGCTGCTGGAACGGTTCGCCGAGAGCCGGCCGCGGACCGGCGGTGCGGAGCTGCGGCTGAAGGGGCTCACCGAGCGCGAGCACGAGATCCTCGTGCTGATCGGGCGCGGTCTGTCGAACCGGGAGATCGCGAGCTCCCTCTTCCTCGCGGAGCAGACCGTGAAGACGCATGTCAGCCGGGTGTTCGCCAAGCTCGGCCTGCGCGACCGTGTGCAGGCGGTGATCCTGGCGTACGACGCCGGCCTGGTGGCGCCGGCGGGGTGAGACCCCGGCTCAGCTCGTCGTCTGCGAGACCGCGATCCCGAACGCGGAGAGGCCGACGACGAGGAGCACGACCAGCAGGATCCCCCACACGACGAGGATCAGACCGGAGATGACCACGCCGGCGACGGCCATGCCGCGTCCCGCGGGCTCGCGGCGCAGGCCCACGATCCCCAGGATCAGGGCCGTGATGGGCAGCAGGAACGTGAACCCGAAGACGACCGAGATCAGCGCCAGCACCATCGAGGCGATGCTCAGTCCCTTGGGCTCCGGCGCGGGCAGGTAGCCCGGCATCGGGGAGTACGGCTGTCCGCCGGCGGGGTTCTGCGCCAGGGGATACGGCTGCGGGTTCTGCGCCGCCGGATGCGGCTGCGGCCCCGGCTGCGGGTTCTGCGCCGCGGGATGCGGCTGGGGCCCCGGCTGCGGGTTCTGCGGATAGGTCATGACGCCCCCTCGGTCTGCGCGTCGCTGTGCGCCCCTCCTTCCTAGCGCAGTCGCGTGGCCGGCGGGGAACGTCGCGCACCCGCGGCAGCGACGGGTGATACCGCGGTAGGGGGTGGATCCGGCTCCGCAGCGGGATGCGGCCACCGAGACCCGGCCGCGACCGTGGGGACATGGCACTGATCACCCCCGCTCTCGACTCCGCGCCGGTGCGTTCCGCGCGCACCGCCCTTCCGGTCGCGGCGCCGGCGCGTTCCGCCCGGGACACGTCCGTCGACGCCGTGCGCGCCCTCCTGCTCGGCGTCGTGGTGCTGCTGCACGCGCTCATGGTCGGCGTCAGCGTCGCCGCCGACGGCTCGCCCGTCCTGCGCAACGCCATGGAGGGCTGGGACGGCTTCGCCCCGCTCACCTGGATCCTGCAGATCATGCCGCTGTTCTTCGTGCTCGGCGGCTTCGCCTCGTACACCCAGTGGACCCGGCAGCGCGCACGCGGAGCGACGGCGGGCGCCTACGTCGCGGGGCGGGTGCGCCGGCTGCTGCTCCCCGCCGCCGGAGCGATCGTCGCGTCCGCCGTGCTGCTGGCGGGCCTCGTGGTCGCGGGCGTCCCTGCGGAGATCGTGGCGACGGCCGGCTTCCGGATCAGCCAGCCGCTCTGGTTCCTCGGCGTGTATCTCGGCTGCTCCGCGCTCGTGCCGATGATGGTGCGCCTGCACGAGCGCCACCGGATCGCGACGTTCGCCGCGCTCGCCGCAGGCGTCGTCGCGGTCGACATCGTTCGCGGTGCGTCCGGACTCGCGGGCATCGGCCTGCTGAACATGGCGTTCGTGTGGCTGCTCCTGCAGCAGCTCGGGTTCGCGGTGGCGGACGGATCGCTCGACCGCCTCCGGCGCGGAACCCTGCTCGCGGTTGCCGCGGGGGCCGTCGGGGTCGCCGCAGTGCTGATCCTCACCGGCGCGGCGCCGAGCAACCTCATCGACGCGCTGAACCCGCCGATGGCGATCCTCGTGGTGGCGGGCGTCGCGCAGACGGCGCTGTTCCTCGTCCTGCGGCCGCGGCTGCGCGTCGTCGCGGCGGGTGCGCGCACGTCGGCCGTGATCTCCTGGGTGAACGCCCGTGCGATGACGATCTACTCCTGGCACATGCTCGTGGTGATCGTGCTGGCCGGGATCCTGCTGCTCTCGCAGGCCGCTCTCCCGACACCGCTCAGCGCGGCCTGGTGGGCGAGCCGCCCGCTGTGGTTCGCCGCCGTGCTCGCCGCCGTGGCGCTCGTCGTCGCCGTGAGCGGGCGGCGCGAGGCGGCGCGCGAGTCCGCCGTGCCGCCGCTCGGCCGCGGCCGCGGGGCCGGGTCGGCGCTGGTGGGTGCCGCCGGGGTCGTGACCATCCTCGTCACCGGATCCTCGCCGTCGGGCTGGGTCGTCGGCGCAGCGCTCGTGCTCGCCGCGCTCCGGCTCGCGGGCGCCGCGCGCCGCCCTAGTGCCTGAGCGGGCGGAGCCCTGGCTCCAGAGCGAGTCATGCACACCGGTTCCGGAGCGCGCGAGTCGAACGGCCGCTGCGCGGAATGCCGGAATCCTCGGGCGCTACGCTTCCGGCAGGGGAGGTGACGACGGAGGGCGATGCGGGGATGACGGTGGACCACGCCATGCGGGAACGGCGCGACCGCTTCGAAGGCGGAGCGCTGTTCATCGGCCCCGAAGGGCTCGAGGGGCTGTCGGTGTCGTCGCGCATGTCGAGCCCCCGGCCGCACCACCACCGCACCCTCGTCGCCACGACGACGTTCGGCGAGATGTTCGCGACGCGGATCCGCTCCCGGCACCTGCACGCCGAGCGCTCCCGCGATCGCCTCGACGATCCGTATGCGGGCTATGCGCAGCTGGGCTTCGTGCTGTCGGGACGCATGCAGATCGAGCAGGGCGGACGGCAGAGTGCGATCGCACCCGGCTCGGTGAGCGTGCTCGTGGGCAGCCTGCCGTTCCGCACCCGGATCGACGACGAAGCGGAATCCATCCAGCTCTACGTGCCGCTGCGCCTGATGCGCGCCCACGGCTACGCGCCCGAGAGCTGGGCCGGTCTCACCTGGGGCGCGACCCCTTCGGCGATCGCGCTCCACGAGCTCCTGCGCACGGTGACGAGCGGGACGAACCCGGTGCCCGCGACCTCGGCCACCCACGTCGGGCACGCTCTGCGAGAGCTCGCGCTCGCCGTGCTGCACGAGGCGGCCGATCGCGTGCACGCCGGATACGACGCCAGGGCGATGTACCGCGAACGGGCGCAGGCCGTGATCGCCGACCGGTTCGCCGATCCGTCGTTCGACGTGGCCGCGCTCGCCGAAGAGCTTCGTGTGAGCCCGCGCTATCTGCACGCCCTCTTCCACGGGGAGGATCTGAGCGCGGGGGCGCAGCTGCGCGCCACCCGGATCCGGCATGCCGCGACGCTCCTCGCCGGGGTGCGCACCCGGGACCTGACCATCGCCGAGGTCGCGCGGCTCAGCGGGTTCGGCGGCGATGACCAGTTCGCGCGGGCGTTCCGCCGGGCGCACGGGATCACCCCCTCGCAGTACCGCGCGCAGCACCGGTCCGCCGCGCACTGAGCAGATCCGACCTTTCGTGCAGCAGCCGCGAAGGGGCTCTTCCGTCCACACCGGTATATCGGTACGGTGCGAGTGCCACAGCGTGGCTGCCGGAGTCGTGCTCGAGCACTCGTGCTCACAAAGGGGGGCGGATGGACGTCGATGGTTCGCATGCGGAGCGCCGGTCGAGGGGTCGGCGCGTGAGACCGGGGCTGAGCATCCAGTCGAAGCTGCTGATCATGCTGCTGGGCGTGAGCCTGGTGTCGGCGCTCATCATCGGCGCCGTCGGATTCGTCAACGGGCGCAGCTCGCTGCACGCGAGCTCGATCGATCAGCTCACGACGATCCGCGAGATGCGCACGCACGAGATGAAGGTCGCGCTGGAGGACGTGAAGCGCACAGCGTCCCTGAACTCGCGCAACCTCAGCGCGCAGAACATGTCGAAAGCGCTCAACGACGGCTTCGACCAGCTCCAGGGCGCCGCATTGGACGCCAACCAGTCCGCCGCCCTCGACGGCTATCACGCGCACACCTTCGTGCCCGCGTTGGAGAAGCGCACCGGCGATGCCTACGGCGAGCACGCCTTCATCCCGGAGTCGGCCGCCGGACGGTGGCTCCAGGCGCACTACACGATCCGCAACACCACCCTCGACGACGCCGGCTACGAGGCGAACCTGAAGAACGACGACGCCGGAGACGGATCCGCCTACTCCGCGGCCGCGGTGCGCTACGGCGACTACTTCTCCCGCCTCATCAACCAGGCGGGCTACGAGGACGCGCTGCTGCTCAACCTCCAAGGCGACGTGGTCTTCACCGGCTACAAGGGCGTCGAACTCGGCACCAACCTCGACACGGGGCCCTTCCGGGACTCGAAGCTCGCCGACGCCTATCGCGAGGCCATCGCGACGAACTCCGTGGACGCGGTGGTCATGACCGACTTCGAGCGCTGGACGCCGTCGCTGGGCACGCCGTCGATGTGGATCGTCTCGCCGGTCGGCAACGACTCCGGGATCACCGGAGCGCTCGCGCTCCAGGTGTCCTTGAGCTTCGTGAACAACGTCATGACCGGACAGAACGATTGGAAGGGCCAGGGGCTCGGCCGCACCGGCGAGGTGTATCTCGTCGGCCGCGACGGACTCATGCGCAGCACCTCGCGCGAGATCGTGGAGCACCCGAAGCAGTACGCGCAGGACGTGGTCGACCACGGGACGTCGCCGTCCGTCGCCAAACGCGCGGCCGAGGTCAAGGGCACGGTGCTGATCCAGCCGATCACGGGCGACGCGGTGTCCCGGGCGCAGAGCGGAAAGAGCGGCACGCTGGAAGGATCCGACTACATCAGCGGATCGAGCGTCGTCAGCTACGGACCCCTCGAGGTCGACGACCTGGACTGGATCGTGATCGCGCGGATCGACTCCTCCGAGGCGTTCGCGCCGGTCGACGACTTCACCCGGATCGTGCTGATCTCGCTGCTCGGGATCATGCTCGTCGTGGCGCTGTTGTCACTCCTGCTCGCCCAGGTGTTCACGCGCCCCATCCACCGCCTGGTCGGCGCGGTGCACCGGGTGGCCGAGGGTGATCTGGACGTTCAGGTTCCCGCCGGATCCCGCGACGAGTTCGGCGATCTCGGCAGCGCCTTCAACGACATGGCGTCGAGCCTGCGGATCAAGCAGCAGCTCATCGACGATCAGCGCGCCGAGAACGAGAAGCTCCTGCACACCCTCATGCCGCAGAGCGTGGCCGAGCGCTACAAGCAGGGCGATGAGGCGATCACCGAGGCGCACGACGACGTCTCGGTCGTCTTCGCCGAGCTCATCGGGTTCGAGGAGCACGGCCGCACCGTCAGCGCCGAGGAGGAGATCGCGCAGCTGAACGCGCTCATGCGCGGCTTCGACGAGGCGGCCGAGAAGGCGGGCGTCGAGAAGGTGCGCACGCTGCATGGGGGCTACCTCGCCTCGTCGGGGCTGGTCGTGCCGCGCGTGGACAACGTGCGCCGCGCAGTGGAGTTCGCCACCAGCCTGCGCGATGTGCTCGATCGCTTCAACGCGCAGTACGGCACGGCGATCGGGTTGCGCGCGGGCGTCGACTCCGGATCGGTGACGAGTGGCCTGGTCGCCCGCACCTCCCTCGCCTACGACCTGTGGGGCGACGCCGTGAACCTCGCCTACCGCGTGCGCTCGGTCTCCGGGGATCCGGGGATCTACGTCAGCCAGCGGGTGCACGAGCGCACCTCGGAGCTGATCGACTACACCGAAGCGGGCACGGTCGAGGTGCGGGGCAAGGCCGAGACCGTGTGGAAGGTCGCCTGACATGGGCGTCTTCCAGCAGGGATGGACGTGGTGGCTGATCGCGCTCGCGGTCGGGATCCCGGTGCTGCTCGTCGGGCTCACCGAACTGCTCGGCGCGCTGCGCCGTCGCGGCAACCCGGTCGCCAAGCCGGTGGCGCTGCTGCGCAACGCCGTCATCCCGGCCGGCGCTCTGTTCGCCCTGCTCGCCTTCGCGATCGGACAGAAGGACGACGGCTACGTGTGGGTGCGCGTGGTCGCCACCGTGTTCGGTTTCCTGCTGATCCTCCTCGTCCTCTCCGCGTTCAACGTGGTGCTGTTCTCCAACGCGGAAGAGGGTTCGTGGCGCCGCCGCGTGCCGTCGATCTTCATCGAGATCGCCCGGCTCGTGCTCGTGGTCGTGGGCCTCGCGATGCTGTTCTCCTGGGTGTGGGACGCCGACGTCGGAGGACTGTTCACGGCCCTCGGGGTGACCTCGATCGTCATCGGGCTCGCGCTGCAGAACGCGGCCGGCGGCGTCGTCTCGGGGCTGCTCCTCCTGTTCGAGCAGCCGTTCAAGATCGGCGACTGGCTCGACACCGGCGGAGTGAAGGGGCGCGTCGTCGAGGTCAACTGGCGTGCCGTGCACATCGACACCGGATCCGGGATCCAGATCGTGCCGAACTCGACGCTCTCCGGCGCCTCGTTCACGAACATGAGCGAGCCGACGGGTCCGTACTACGCGACCGCGTCGTTGAAGTTCAGCACCGACGACCCGCCCCAGGAGGTGCTCGCCCTGCTCGTGCGGCTCGCCGACGGGCTGCCGATGCGGTGGCGGGACGAGCGGGCGACGGCGGAGTACACGGGCGCCGCCGGCTACGCGGTGTCGATCCCGATCAACGCTCCCGGTGAGGCCTCGGGCGCCCTCTCGCTGTACCTGTCGTGGCTCTGGTACGCCGCGCGACGCCGCGGCTTCGCACTCGACGGGGATGCGTCGGACCCGATCGCCGAGCCCGCGATGCTCGACGCGGCGATCGAGGAGGCGGCACCGGTCCTGCGTCTGGACGAGGCCGGCAAGGAGATCCTCCGCGCCGGTGCCCGACTGCAGCGTTACGGTGCCGGCGAGACCGTGCTCCCCGCGGGCGTCGTGCCGGACGAGGTGCGCCTGATCATGACCGGCGGCGTCGCCATGCTGTACGAGGCCGACGGGGCGCGCATCACCGTCGCCGAGAGCGGACCCCGCGAGCTCATCGGGCAGACCGCCCTCACCCGCGAGCGCACGACGGTGACGATCGTCGCGACTGAGGTGCTGACCGCGCTGCGGATCCCCCTCGAGGTCATCGACGCGCTGATCCGCGCGCACCCTCGGCTCGCCGCCGAGATCGGGCAGTCGCTCGATCTCAAGCGCGCGGCGGCGGCCGACGTCCTCGCCGCCGCAGGATTCGCGCGGGGCGAGATCCGTCCGCGCTGAGGCCGGGCTCCGTCGCGGAGACGCGGTCACCGGGTCGTGTCGGGCTCGGTCGCCGGATCGGCCGGGGCCGCCGGAGAGATGGGGGCGGCTCGCCGGCGCAGGCGCGTCACGAGCACGCCGAGCAGGCACAGTGCGCCTCCGACGAACATCAGGGGCGTCGGGACCTCTCCGAGGATCAGCCAGGACAGCAGGATCGCGATCGCGGGCACGACGTACGTGGTCGCCGAGGTCTGCCCCGCCGTGCTGCGCTGCAGCACGTACGCCCAGGTCGTGAAGGCGATCGCGGTGGGGAAGACGCCGAGATACACCACCCACAGGGTGGCGTCCAGCGGCGCCGTCTGCAGTGCGCCCACGAGGCTTCCGGTCCACGGCAGCAGCGCCACGGTGCCGGCCGCGGCGCCCAGCCAGGTGAGGGTCGTCGCATCCGCGCCGGCGCTGAGCAGGTGCTTCTGCAGCAGCGTGCAGCCCGCGTACATGACCGCCGCGAGCAGGGCGAGCAGGAGGCCCGCGATGTCGAGGGCGCCGCTCTTCGTCGAGGAGTTCAGGCCGATGAGCACGACGCCCGCGAACGCGATCGGCGCCCCGATCAGCAGCGGCTTCGGGAAGCCCTCGCGCAGGAACAGGCCGCTGAAGACGACGACCATGAGCGGGGCGAGGTTGACGACCATGGCCGCGGTGCCGGCGTCGAGCGTGTGCTCGGCGGCGTTCAGCGCGAGGTTGTAGACGCAGAACCAGCCGACGCCCCACACCGCGACGAGGAGCCAGTGGCGGCGCGGCGGCAGGCGCACCCCGCGTCGCAGCGCGATGACGGTGAGAGCGACCGTGCCGACCGCCATGCGCAGCAGCGCGAGCGCGCCAGGGTCGAAGTGCGGACCCGCGCCGCGGATGCCGATGAAGGCCGAGGCCCACAGGACGACGGTGATCACGGCGGCGATGAGGACGAGTGCGCCGGTGCGGCGCGGTGCGGCGGCGCGGTCGCTCGCAGCGGGCTCCTGTGCCGGCCCCGCGGTGGTCTCGGTCATCCTTCGATCGTCGCAGGGACCGCCGACATCGGTCGAGCACGGCGACCGCCATCTGCCGCCGATATCCCGCCACGCGGTCGAGGCAGCCGGATCCGCTCGTCAGATCGCGTTGCGGTGGGCCTGGATGGACTGACCGGGGGTGCCGTCGGTGTAGGCGGCGGTGATGATCGGGTTGCCGATCCCGAGGTCGAGCGCGCCCGCGCCGACCGTGATCGCTGCGTGGCCGGTGCCGTCGAAGACGACGGATCCGGCGGGGGAGCCGGCATAGGTCACGGACGCCGTCGCACCCGGCTGGCCGGTCAGCGACAGGGTGTAGCTGCTCAGGATCCGGATGCCGAGCAGCCCGATGGTCTGGTTCGGGGTGATCCCGGTGAAGGCGAGCGGTGCGGGTGCCGCGGCCGGGGGCTGCGGAGGTGCCTCGGGCGGCGCGGCGGGCGCGGGGGCGCTCTGCGGCGGGGTGGCGCCGGAGCCGTCGTCCGCGGCGGGAGCGTCGGGTGCCGGCGCGGGCGCCGCGACCGCCTCGACGGGCGGCGCGCTGGTCGCGGGAGGTGCCGTCGTGCTCCCCGGGCCGGACGGCGCGGGGGAGCCAGCGCCCTCGAAGGGCCGTTCCGAGCGCGGATCCGGATCCGCGGCGGCGGAGATGTCCTGCCCGTGCGCCGGGGCGTCGTCCGGTGCGCGCAGAAGCCAGAGCCCGGCCGTGCCCAGTCCGAGGCACAGCAGCACGACGGCGCCGCCCCTCAGAAGCACCATCCTGCGCCGAGACGCGGGCGCCGCTGCGGCGACCGGCTCGATCGGCGTAGCGACAGGCAGCGCCAGGGGCTTCGCGAGTGGCGACCCGGAGGCGGCGGGGGCGGATGCCGGAGCGACCACCAGAGGAGCGGCGACCTGCGGGCCGCGCAGAGTCGCGCCCGCGGGCGCCTCGCGGAGCAGGCGCGCCTCGCGGCGCGTGGTCGCCGCCGGCGACGCGGAGGCGCCGGGGGAGGGCTGGGCGGTCGGCTCGGTCATGTGAAGGTCTCCGTCGGGGCACTGCGCCGTCCCCGCATCCTTCACGTTACCGGGCGTCCCGCCTCAGCGCGCGCCCGGTCCCGCAGCCGGTCTGCGCCCTCCGATAGACTGGGCCCGCCCGATCGGGCCAGCTCATCCGCCGGTGCAATCCCGGCGAAAAGCACGGCGGCCACCGGCCGCACCCAAGGGGGATGCACCCATGCCAGGAATCGTGATCGTCGGCGTCCAGTGGGGCGACGAGGGCAAGGGCAAGGCCACCGACCTGCTCGGCGAGCGCACCGACTGGGTCGTCAAGTTCAACGGCGGCAACAACGCCGGCCACACGGTCGTGGTCGGCGACGAGAAGTACGCCCTGCACCTGCTGCCGTCGGGAATCCTCTCGCCCGGGGTCACCCCGGTGATCGGCAACGGCGTCGTGATCGACCTCGAGGTGCTGTTCCACGAGCTCGAGGCCCTCGGATCCCGCGGCATCGACACGTCCCGCCTCAAGGTCAGCGCCAATGCGCACATCATCACGCAGTACCACCGCACGCTCGACAAGGTGACGGAGCGCTTCCTCGGCAAGCGCATGATCGGCACCACCGGGCGCGGCATCGGGCCCGCTTATGCCGACAAGATCAACCGCGTCGGGATCCGGGTGCAGGATCTGTTCGACGAGAACATCCTGCGCCAGAAGGTCGAGGGGGCGCTCGATCAGAAGAACCACCTGCTGGTGAAGGTCTTCAACCGGCGTTCCATCACCGTGGACGAGATCATGACGGATCTGCTCTCCTACGCCGAGCGTCTGCGCCCGATGGTCGCCGACACCGGCCACCTGCTCGACGACGCGCTGCAGCGCGGCGAGGTCGTCGTGTTCGAGGGCGGCCAGGCCACCATGCTCGACGTCGACCACGGCACCTACCCGTTCGTGACCTCGTCCTCCGCGACCGCCGGCGGCGCCTCGACCGGATCCGGTGTCGGCCCCGGCCGGCTCGACCGCATCGTCGGCATCGTCAAGGCGTACACGACGCGGGTCGGATCCGGTCCGTTCCCCACCGAGCTGTTCGACGAGCAGGGCGACTGGCTGCGCGCGCGCGGCTTCGAGTTCGGCACCACGACCGGCCGCCCGCGCCGGGTCGGCTGGTACGACGCGCCCATCACCCGCTACGCGACGCGCGTGAACGGCATCACCGACCTCGTGCTCACCAAGCTCGACATCCTCGGCGGTCTCGAGCAGATCCCGGTGTGCGTCGCCTACGACGTCGACGGCGTGCGCTTCGACGACGTGCCGGTGAACCAGAGCGACTTCCACCACGCGAAGCCGATCCTGGAGTACCACCCGGGCTGGCAGGAGGACATCTCCACGGCGCGCACGTTCGAGGAGCTCCCGGTCAACGCGCAGAACTACGTTCTCGCCCTGGAGAAGATGAGCGGCACCCGCATCTCGGTGATCGGCGTCGGCCCGGAGCGCGACCAGGTGATCGTGCGCCACGACCTGGTCGACTGACCCTCCTCCCTCCCTCCTCCTCCCCTCCGTCTGTTTGCGTCAAACGGTGGGTTTTGGGGGCCTGACACCACGGTTTGACGCAAACAGACGGATCTGGGGCGAGCGATGACGCGATTCTGGGTCGGCGGATACGGCGCCGACATGGAGGGGCAGGCAGACGGGATCGGGCTGCTCGCGGTCGCCGACGGACAGGGCCCGACGACGCTCGGCTACCGCGGCGCGGTCGCCCCGGCCCCGTCCCCGTCGTGGCTCGCGCAGCATCCGACGCTCGACGTCGTCTACGCGGCGCTCGAGGGCGCCGGCGAGGTCGCCGCGTTCGCACGGACGGGCGAGCGCGCGCTGCGCCCGCTCGGCCGCCCGGTCGCCGCGGGGCAGTACGTGTGCCACCTCGCCGTATCCCCCGACGGTCGCTTCCTCGTCGCCAGCTGTTACGGCGACGGCCGCGTGGTGCGGATCGGGCTCGGCCCCGACGGCGCGCTGCAGCCCGACGCCCGCGACAAGGCGGCGGAACTGCGCGAGGCCCTGTTCGGCGACCGCGGCGCCGAGGAGCGCGAGGGCGGCGACGAGTCGGAGCACCGGGCGGATCCGACGGCCGCCGTCGACCCCTACGCCTCCGACCCGAACCGCCTCGACCGGTCCCTGAGCCCATCGAAGGACGGAGACCCCCGGGTCTCGCACGCGCACGCCGCGGCGTTCCTTCCCGACGGCCGGATCGCGACGACCGACCTCGGCTACGACCTCGTGCGGATCTGGCGCCCCGCGCCCACCGGACTGGCGCTCGACCATGAAGTGGTGCTGCCGCGCGGATCCGGTCCGCGCCACATGGTCGTGCACCCGAGCGGGCACCTGCACGTGGTCACGGAGTACTCCTGCGAGCTGTTCACGCTGGCCGCCGACCGCGAGGGACGCTGGGGCCTCGTCGCAGGCACCCCCATCTCGGCGATCGCGACGCCCGGGCACGACTACCCCGCGGAGCTGAGCCGCTCCAAGGACGGCGAGACCCTGTACGCCGGAGTGCGCGGCAGCAACACGGTCGCCGCGCTGCGCGTGCGCGGATCCGGCGAGCGGGTCGAACCGCTCGCGCTCGCCGACGCGGGCGTCGACTGGCCCCGCCATCACCTCGTGCACGACGGCGCGCTGCTCGTCGCGGGTCAGCGCTCCGACGAGATCACGGTGCTCGACCTCGACGACCGCACCGGCGCGCCGGGCCGGATCCGTCACCGCACCCCCGCGCCCGCGCCGACGCACCTGCTGCCCGTCCGCTGAGCCGGGCGGACACGGCGGCAGCCGGCTCAGGCCCTATCCTGAACGCAACAGGGCCGGCGCACTCCGCGTCCGGCGCCACGGTGCGGATCCAGGGGGGCTCCATGAACGACGACCGGTCGACTCCTTCGGAAGCCCCGGCGGATCCTCCCGGCATCGCCCCGACCGCCGGACCCGACGGCACCGTAACTGCTCTGCCCGGCGCCTCTGAGGTCGCGTCGTCCGTCGAGCCCGTGCCGGGCGGCGGTCACGACCTCGCCGGCCTGCTCGTCTCCGCCGATCCGGATCGTGCTCCGTCGCCGCTCCCGCGACGGCGTCGCCGCGCCGTCCTGGCCTGGACTCTGCCGATCGCCGGGGTGCTGCTGCTCGCCGGCATCGGCGCGGCGCTGCAGCTCACCGCGAACCTCGGCTACGACGACGCCCGCACGCACCTGACCGCCGCGCTGTCGAAGCACGACGACGAGGAGTCGCGCAACGTGCGCACGCGCGTCGTCGATGACGAGGCCGCCCGAGCGGCAGAGCACCTGCTGGGGGTGTCCGATCCGACGATGGTCGGGGACGCCCAGCGGGCGGAACTCACCACCCAGAGGGACCGGGCGCAGAAGGCGTCTGCCGCGGCCGTGTCGCTGACCGGCACGAAGCTCTCCGCGCCCGGCACGAAGCCCTCCTGGTTCTGGGAGCTGTACGCCGACTCCGCGAACCTCGACGCCGAGGCGCGGAGCGTGCGCACGCTGACCTCTGCGCTCGGCCGCTCCTCCGACGAACTCCGATCCGCGACGGAGGCGATCGACAAGACCGGGTCCGACGTGATCAAGGCCGCGGCGGGACTCGCCGGCCAGATCGAGAACGACAACAGGCCCTCCCCGAACGAAGGAGTCCTGTCGTTGCGTGAGGGGGCCGCCAGACTCGCGGCCGCCAGCTCCTTCGACGAGCCGATCGCGGAGGCCTTCGTCGGCTACGCGGCGACGGCGCAGAAGGTGCGCGACGGGCACACCGCGACGCTCGCGGCGGAGGCGGGTCCGCTGCAGGATGCGCGGCAACAGATCGAGGACTTCGCGCGATCCCTCGTCCCGGGAGTGCTGCTCGACTTCGAGTGGGCGGATCGGGTGAACGACCTCGGCGGCGACAACGGCTACCTCTCCGGCGAGACGCTCACGCCGATCCAATCGGGCGAGTACGCGACGATCCGGCTGTCGAACTCGATCGCCGAGGATTGGCCGGGCGATTCCAGCAAGGCGCTGGTGGCGCACGAGGCCGGGCACGCGATCGCGACCAAATGCCGGACGATGGTCGACAACACGGATTCGCCGGCGGCGGAGGCGTGGGCGACGGCATGGGCCATCAGCATGGGGTTCACCGATGACGGCAACGGCACGCAGGCGTACGGATCGCCGCCGGACTCGCTCGTGCAGAAGGCGGCGGGCTGCCGCTGAGTCTCGGCGACGAGGCGCCCGGCGACCTAGACTCGCGCTATGACCCCTTCGCCCTCGGCGTCCGTCGGCCAGGTCGTCGTGCTGCTCGAGCGCTGGCCGGATCCGGTCCCGCCCGCCGAGCTGCCGATCCGCGGCGCCATGCGGCCGGGTGCCCGTGCGGCCTTCGTGGTGCTGCTCCTGCTCGCGACCGTCGTCGGGGCGGGAACGCTGATCCCGATCTGGACCACGCCGACCCCCGGCGTCTGGTTCTCGGTGCTGTTCACCGTGTTCATCGTCGCGCTGGTGCTGGTGCTGTGGTTCGTCTTCGCCGGGGCGCTCGCCCAGAGCGCGTTGCGGGTGCGCGCGCTCGCGCGCTGGCGCGGAGCGTCCGGCCGGATCGACCGGTTCGACGGCACGGTCGTCACGCGCACGGTGTCGACGATCGAGGACGGCGGCGTCGACCGCTTCGAGCTGTCCGTCACGACCTCGGCGGGAATGTCCTCCGCGATCTGGGAGCGCCCGACCGCCCGGTCCCGGATGCTCCTGCAGACCCAGGTGCCCGGCGTGGGTGCGAAGGTGCGGGTCTGGCGGATTCGCGAGGCGGGCTCCGAGGATCCGCTGGTCGTCGAGGTGCAGGACCCGTCGGTGGTGACCTCGGCGCCCGTCGAGGACGCGGTCTGACGATTCCCCAGGAATCCCCGCAGGCCGTCTCCTGTTCTGCGAGGGTGGATGAGGTCGTGTGCAGCGCTGGACCGCGACGACTCCCGAACGAGAGGCGGAACCCATGACCGACGAATACGACCTGATCGTGCTGGGTGGAGGACCGGTCGGGGAGAACGTGGCCGACCGCGCCGTTCAGGGCGGGCTCACGGCCGTGATCGTGGAGGGCGAGCTCGTCGGCGGCGAATGCTCCTACTGGGCGTGCATGCCGTCGAAGGCGCTGCTGCGCTCGCCGCAGGCGCTGCGCGCGGCCCAGCACGTGGGCGGCGCCGCCGAAGCGGTCACCGGCGATCTGGACGTGCGCGCGGTGCTCGACCGTCGCGACTCCTTCACGAGCCACTGGCAGGACGACGGGCAGGTCGCCTGGCTCGAATCGGCCGGCATCGATCTCGTCCGCGGCCACGGGCGGCTGAGCGGCGAGCGGAAGGTCGCCGTGACACTGCCCGACGGCAGCGTGCGCACGCTCACCGCCCGGCAGGCGGTCGCGATCAGCACCGGATCCGACGCCGCGATCCCGCCGATCCCCGGACTCCACGAGGCGAACCCCTGGACCAGCCGCGAGGCGACGAGCGCAGAGGAGATCCCCGAGTCGCTTGTCGTGATCGGCGGCGGAGTGGTGGCCGTCGAGATGGCCACCGCCTATGCCGCGCTCGGTGCGACGGTCACCGTGCTCGCCCGCAGCGGGCTGCTCGGCTCGGTCGAGCCCTTCGCGGCCGATCTCGTGGCGGAGGGGCTGCGCGGGCTCGGCGTGGATGTGCGCACCGGTGTCGCGACGAAGAGCGTCGTCCGCGACGCCGACGGGGTCACGGTCACGACCGACGGCGGAGACGTGCGCGCCGCGGAGATCCTCGTCGCCACGGGGCGCACTCCTCGCTCCGGCGACATCGGACTGGAGACGGCCGGCCTCCCGGCGGGTCGATGGATCCGCACCGACGACACGCTGCGGGTGCCGGGCGTCGACTGGCTGTACGCGGTCGGCGACGTCAACGGCCGTGTGCTGCTCACGCACCAGGGCAAGTACCAGGCGCGCGCCGCGGGTGACGTGATCGTCGCGCGGGCGAAGGGCGAGGGTGTCGACGACGAGCGCTGGGGACGGCACGTCGCCACCGCCGATCACGCCGCCGTGCCGCAGGTGGTGTTCTCGGAGCCGGAGGTGGCCGCGGCCGGAGTGACCGAGGCGGCCGCACGTGAGGCGGGACACCGCGTCCGGGCCGTCGACGTCGAGTTCTCCTCGGTCGCCGGGGCGTCGCTGCACGCCGACGGCTACCGCGGACGGGCGCGCATGGTCGTCGACGAGGACCGGCAGGTGCTGCTCGGCGTGACGTTCGTCGGCCCCGATGTCGCCGAACTCATCCACGCCGCCACCATCGCGATCGCCGGCGAGGTGCCGTTGGCCCGGCTCTGGCACGCGGTGCCCTCGTATCCGACCATGAGCGAGGTGTGGCTGCGCCTGCTGGAGGCCTACGGCCGACAGTCCGCCTGAGTCCCCCGGCGCCGCCCCCGCCGCCGCGTTTCACGGTGCGCACATGGCTCGGATCCGGGTCCGAACCGGGCCATATGCGCGCGTCGAAACGACAACGGGTCCGGCCGAGGGGGAATCCCGGCGGATGTCGGTCTGTTTCCCGATGTGGTGGGGGCGCTTCTTGGATGTCGGAGGCGTGGCCTACTGTCGGAAGGGCGCCCCGGCGCCGCACGCCGAGAAGCACGTGTCGCATCGATTCCCGAGGAGGGACGAGCATGCAAGCAGTATTCGAAGGACGAGTCGTCGCGAATGCGGACGACTCGGACGTCGTGGTGATCGAGGGCAACCGCTACTTCCCGCCCACGGCCGTCACCGAAGGCGTCTTGCAGGAGAGCCCCACGCCGTACACGTGCCCGTGGAAGGGCGAGTGCCAGTACTACTCGCTCCGGGTGGACGAGCAGGTCCACAAGGATCTGGCCTGGGCCTACCCGCACCCCTATCCGACGGCCATCGAGCGCGTCGGCGTCGATTTCTCGGGCTACGTCGCGTTCGACCGCAAGGTCGAGATCCGCGCGGGCGACGTGCCCCAGGAGGGGTCCCTCCCCTGAGGGGCCGACGCACATGATCGAATTCCGCTCCGTCACGAAGACGTTCCCGGACGGCACCCGCGCGGTCGACGACTTCAGCCTGGTGATCCCGGCCCGGCAGACGACCGTGCTGGTCGGCTCGTCGGGATCCGGCAAGACCACCCTGCTGCGCATGATCAACCGGATGGTCGAGCCCAGCTCGGGCGTGGTCGAGATCGACGGGGAGAGCGTCCTCGACGGCGACCCCGTCGCCCTGCGCCGCCGCATCGGCTACGTCATGCAGAACTCCGGTCTGCTCCCCCACTTCAGCGTGATCGACAACGTGGCCACGGTGCTGCGCCTCAACGGCGTCTCCCGGCGCGAGGCGCACGTCCGCGCACGCGAGCTGCTCGACACGGTCGGTCTCGACCAGGCGCTCGCCGAACGGTATCCGAGCCAGCTCTCCGGCGGGCAGCAGCAGCGCGTGGGCGTGGCCCGCGGACTCGCCGCGGATCCCAACATCCTGCTGATGGACGAGCCGTTCGGCGCCGTCGACCCGATCGTGCGCACCGAGCTGCAGCAGGAGCTGCTGCGCCTGCAGCGCGAGCTCGGCAAGACCGTCGTGTTCGTCACGCACGACATCGACGAGGCGCTGCTCCTCGGCGACCGCATCGTGATCCTCGGCAAGAGCGCCCGCATCGTGCAGCAGGGCACTCCGGACGAGATCCTCTCCGCACCCGCGGACGACTTCGTCGCCGCGTTCATCGGCGCCGACCGCGGTCGCCGGGCTCTGCACCTGCGGGAGACTCCGCACGGCACCGTGGTGGTCGACGCCGACGGGCGCGCGCAGGGCACTCTCGTGCAGTCGCCCGCCGATCTCCTCGATACGCACCCGCCGCGGACGGCGGACGAGGTCGGCTGACATGACCTGGATCATTGACAACCTCGGGCTCATCGTGAGCCTGGCCGCCGTGCATCTGCAGCAGAGCCTGATCGCTCTCGTGCTCGGGGTCGTCGTCTCCGTGCCGCTGGGGTGGATCGCCTGGCGGTACCGTCTGGTGCGCGGTCCTGTGATCGTGCTCACCGGCCTGCTCTACACGATCCCCTCCCTGGCGCTGCTGATCCTGCTGCCGGCGCTGCTGGGCTACTCCGCGATCAGCCCCACCAACCTCGTCGTGGCGCTGACCATCTACAACGTGGCGATCCTGGTCCGCGCGGTCGCCGACGGGCTCGACTCGGTCGACGCCGACGTGCGCCGCGCCGCGATCGCGATGGGCTACGGATCCGGTCGCCGCTTCTGGACCGTCGATCTGCCGCTCGCGGGCCCGGTGATCCTCGCGGGGGTGCGCGTCGCCGCCGTCTCCACGATCGCCCTCGCCACGGTCGGAATCCTGGTCGGCGTGCAGAACCTCGGCTACCTCTTCACGAACGGGCTCGACCGCCGCCTGATCGAGGAGGTGTTCGCGGGCGTCATCGCCGTGATCCTGCTCGCGCTCGTGGTCGACGCCCTGCTCGTCGTGCTCGGCCGTCTGGTGATGCCGTGGCAGCGTCGCGGCCGGCGGCGCACGCGCAGCGCGGCCCCTGAGGCTCTCGAAGGGCCCGCCGTCGTGACGGGAGGCGCCGCATGAACCTCTTCGCCGACGCGATCCGGTGGCTGCTCGATCCCGAGCAGTGGACCGGGTCCTACGCGCTGCCCGTGCTGCTCGGCCAGCACCTGCTCTACACCGCCGTCTCGGTGCTCGTCGCCAGCCTGATCGCCGTGCCGGCCGGCTGGCTCATCGGGCACACGGGTCGCGGACGCGAGGTCGCCGTCGCGATCTCGGGCGCCGCCCGCGCGATCCCCTCCTTCGGCCTGCTGATCCTGCTCGTGCTGCTGTTCGGCGTGCTGCAGGTGCCGGCGGCCGCGCTGGTGACGCTCGTGCTGCTCGCGATCCCTTCGCTCCTCGCCGGCGCGTACACCGGCATCGAGGCGATCGAGCCCCGGGTGATCGACGCCGCGAAGGCGATGGGGATGACGCCGTGGCAGGTGTTCTGGAAGGTCGAGTTCCGGCTCGGTCTGCCCCTGCTGGTCGGGGGCCTGCGCGCGGCGACGCTGCAGGTGATCGCGACCGTGACGATCGCGGCCTGGGTGAACCTCGGCGGCCTCGGCTACCCCATCATCCAGGGCATCCCCCTCGGCCGCTTCGACCAGGTGCTGGCCGGGGCGCTGCTCGTCGCGGCGCTCGCCTTGATCGCCGATCTCCTTTTCGCGATCGCGCAGCGCGCGGCCGTCCCGGCCGGCGTGCGTGCGGCCGGAGGCCGCTCCGAAGACGAACCCTCCGCCCGGGGCGCGCTGCGCGCGGCCCGCACCTGACCTGCACCGACTCCCCACCGAAGAGAGGCACTCCATGTTCACCGCCCGCATCACCCGCATCGCGACCACGGCCGTGGCCGTGGTCGCCACGGCGCTCGCGCTCAGTGCGTGCAGCTCCAGCAACCCGCTCGACAAGCCCACCGCGTCCAGCGGATCCGGCTCCTCCGACACGGTCGTGATCGGATCCCAGGCCTACTACTCGAACGAGATCATCGCCGAGATCTACGCGCAGGCCCTCGAGAAGGACGGCGTGAAGGTCGACCGGAAGTTCAACATCGGCCAGCGCGACGCCTACATGCCCGACGTGAAGTCGGGCGCGATCAACCTGTTCCCCGAGTACACCGGCAACCTGCTGGAGTACCTGGGCGGCAAGGCCGACACGAACAGCCCCGACGACGTCTACGCCGCGCTCAAGAAGGCGCTGCCGTCGGGTCTCGCCGTGCTCGACTACGCCAAGGCCGCCGACCAGGACACCTACACGGTGACCAAGGCGAACGCCGACAAGTACAAGCTCGAGTCGATCGCCGACCTCTCGAAGGTGCCCGCCCCCGTCACCGTCGGCGCCGCTCCCGAGTTCGAGAAGCGCCCCTACGGCCCCGCCGCGGCGAAGAGCCTCTACGGCGTCGACCTGGCGTTCTCGGCCACCGGCCAGACCACGCTCGAGGCGCTGAAGGCCGGCACCGTGCAGGTCGCCGACATCTACTCGGCCGACCCGGCGTTCGCGAGCGGCGACCTCGTCGCGCTGAAGGACCCGAAGAACCTCATCCTTCCGTCGAACGTCGTGCCGATCGTGAGCGCGAACGTCGCCGACAAGGTGTCGAAGGCGATCAACGCCGTGAGCGCGAAGCTCTCGACCGAGGAGCTGGTCAAGCTCAACGTGCAGAGCACGGCCGACAAGAAGCAGCCGGCCGACATCGCCAAGGCGTGGCTCAAGGAGCAGGGCCTGAGCTGACGCGACGCAACGCAGAGGACGGCCCCGGGATCGATCCCGGGGCCGTCCTCTGCGTTCAGCGCGAGGCCGGAGCTGCCCGGCCGCGACGTCGCGTCCGCGTACAGTGGCGGACGTGAGTGCACCCAGCCTGGACCACCTGCGCACGTTCGTCACCGTGCATCGGACCGGATCGCTCACGCGCGCCGCGCAGCTGCTGGGCCTGTCGCAGGCGACCGTGTCCGCGCACGTGCAGGCGGTGGAGACGGCCGTAGGCTTCCCGGTCTTCGAGCGCGGCCGCGGCGGGGTGACGACGACGGCGAAGGGTCTCGAACTGGTACGCCGCGTGGCGGCGCATGTCGATGCGCTCGAGGACGCCGTGCTGCTGCCGGACCGCTCCGCCGACGCCGCGCGCTCCGTGCACGTCGGCGGCGCGGCGGAGATCCTGTCGATCATGGTCGTGCCGCGGATCGCGGAGCTGATCGAGGCGGCGGACGCGCCGATCCGCCTCACCTTCGGGCTGGCGCAGGAGCTGCTGGACGCGCTCGTCGGCGGAGCCCTCGACGTCGTGGTCAGCGCCCTGCCGCCTCATCGCGAGGGGATCACCGCGGTGCCGTTCTACGACGAGGAGTTCGCGCTCGTCGCCGCACCGGTGTGGGGCGGCCGGGATCCGGAGCAGGTCCCTGTCGTGGCATACGCGGAGAACCTGCCCATCGTGCGGCGGTACTGGCGCAGCGTCTTCGGCCGTCCGCCCACCGGCCTGCGGGTCGCGGCCGTCGTCCCCGACCTTCGGGGGATCCGGGACGCGGTGCGGGCGGGTGTCGGGATGTCGGTGCTGCCGGCGTACGTCGTCGCGGACGATCTGCGCTCCGGCGCGCTGATCGCGCTCGCCGACCCGGAGATCCCGCCGCTGAACACGCTCTACCTGGCCACGCGCAGCGGCGATGCCGAGCGGTTCCCGGGGATCAGGGCCACGGCGATCGCGCTGCGGCGGATCATCTCCTGACAGGATCCGGAGCATTCCGATGGCTGCTCTCGATTCTCCGATGGAGGCGAGGCCTGCCGGCGGAGGAGCATGGACGGGTCGAAAGGACCCACATGTCGAAGATCCTCATGGTCGTCACCGCGGCCGATTCCCTGACCCTCGCGGACGGCACCGCCCATCCCACCGGATTCTGGGCGGAGGAGCTCGTCGTCGCCCACCGGGAGCTGACCCGCGCCGGCCATGACGTCGCCATCGCCACTCCGGGCGGACGGGTGCCGCCGGTCGACCCCGGCTCGTTGAACCCCGAGGTGGTCGGCGACGCCGACCGCACGGAGGAGTATCGCGCATACCTCGCCGCGATCCGCTCCGAACTCGACCACCCGATCGCCCTGGAGGACGTGTCGGTCGCGGAGTACGCGGCCGTCGTCCTGCCGGGCGGTCACGGTCCGATGGCGGACCTCGCCTTCGACGAGGATCTGGGCCGCATCCTCGCCACCGCGGATGCGGCATCCCTGCCGATCGCGCCGTTCTGCCACGGGCCCGCGGGCCTGCTGAGCGCCACCGATACGGACGGCCGCTTCGTCTTCGCGGGACGCACGCTCACCGCGTTCACCGATGAGGAGGAACGCACGGGCGGTCTCGGCGCGAACACGCCGTGGTTCGTCGCGGCGACGCTGCGCGAACGGGGTGCGGCCGTGCAGGACGCGGACGCCTGGACGTCGCACGTCGTGCGGGACCGCAATCTCATCAGCGGCCAGAACCCGCAGTCCAGCCACGCGCTCGCCCAGGCGCTCCTGGAGGTGCTGGCGGGCTGAGGCGCCTGCGCAGAGGACGGCCCCGGGATCGTTCCGGGGCCGTCCTGCATGTTCAGCGCTTCGGCGCGAGATGCCGGGCGAAGAACCGTCCCGCATCCTCCCCGGCGTGGGCGGGAACGCCCGTGTGCCCGCCGAGGTTCGCCTGCAGGGTCTTCTCGGCGGAGCCGAAGGCGTCGAACACGTCGAGCGCCCTCTGCCGGTCGTTGCCCTCGTCGTCCCACTGCAGCAGCACGTGCAGCGGGATCGTGACGCGGCGGGCCTCGTCGAACATCCGCAGCGGCACATAACTGCCGGCGAACAGCCCGGCGGCGACGATGCGCGGTTCGATCGCGGCCAGCCGGATGCCGATCGCCAGCACGCCGCCGGAGTAGGCGACGGGGCCGGCGATCTCGGGGAGTGCCAGGCAGGCGTCGAGCGCCGCCTGCCATTCGGGAACGGTCTTCTCGACGAGCGGGAGCACCAGCCGGTCGATGACGTCCTCGTCCGGGCGTTCGCCGGCGTCGAGCGCCCGCATCAGGTCGGCGCGGGCGCCTTCGAGCTCGGGAAGCGCGGGACGGGCGCCGTTGCCGGGCATCTCGAGCGTGACGGAGGCGAAGCCGAGCTCGGCGGACGAGCGCGCGCGGCCTTCGAGGCGCGGACGGATCCGGGCGAGCCCGGGCCCGCTCGGATAGCCGAGCAGGATCAGCGGGACCGGATGTTCGGCGGATGCCGATCCGGGCAACCACAGGATGCCGTCGATCCCGTCGAGGGTGAAGTCGCGCTCGACGACGCTGCCGTGCGGCTGCTCGGAGACGAGGCGCCTTTCGGCGGTGAAGCGGAGTTCAGGGGTGATGTTCATGGTCGTGCCTTTCGGGAGTGCGTCTGTACGGCGCTCCCGGACGACCTATCGCCCGACCGTGACCTCGCTGAGGAGCACCCACGTCGATTCGTTCATGGGTATCACCTCCTCTGTCTGCGGCCACACGGCGTAGGCGACAGTAGCACGACGGACCGGATCCTGTCCCCGCGGGATGGACAACGCCGCTCCGACGACGCGGGGAGCGACGTTATCCATCTTTCGTGCACTGTGGCCGCCGTGGACCGTGCGTCCGGGCGTCCTCAGTCCAGCGCGCTCATCACGTGCTTGATGCGGGTGTAGTCGTCGAAGCCGTACTGGGAGAGGTCCTTGCCGTAGCCGGAGTGCTTGAACCCGCCGTGCGGCATGTCGGAGACGAACGGGATGTGGGTGTTGATCCACACGCAGCCGAAGTCCAGGTCACGGGAGAAGCGCAGCGATCGGGCGTGGTCCGTCGTCCAGACCGAGGCCGCAAGGGCGTAGGGCACATCGTTCGCGAAGGCGAGCGCCTCGTCGTCGTCCTCGAACGTCTGCACGGTGAGCACGGGTCCGAAGATCTCGTTCTGCACCGCCTCGTCGTCCTGGCGCATGCCCGACACGATGGTGGGCTCGAAGAAGTAGCCGACGTCGCCCTGGCGCCTGCCGCCGGTCTCGATGACGGCGTGCGGGGGCAGCCGGTCCACGAAGCCCTGCACCTGCGCGAGTTGCGCGGCGCTGGAGAGCGGTCCGAAGAACACGCCCTCCTCGTGGGGCGCGCCGGTGCGGGCGTGCGTGCGTACGCGCTCGACGAGCGCCTTCACCAGCGCGTCGTGCACCGACGCGTGCACGATCACGCGGGTCGCCGCGGTGCAGTCCTGACCGGCGTTGAAGAACGCGCCGGTGACGATGCCCTCGGCGGCCTTGGCGATCGATGCGTCGGGGAAGACGATCGCCGGCGCCTTGCCGCCGAGCTCCAGGTGCACGCGCTTCACGTCGGCGGCCGCGGACTCCGCGACCGCCATGCCCGCCCGCACGGAGCCGGTGATCGCGACCATCTGCGGCGTCTTGTGCGCGACGAGGGCCGCACCCGTGCTGCGGTCGCCGAGCACCACGTTGAGCGTGCCCGCGGGGGTGTGCTCGGCGACGATCTCGGCGAGCAGCAGCGTCGTGAGCGGGGTGGACTCCGCAGGCTTCAGCACCACCGTGTTGCCGGCCGCCAGCGCAGGGGCGATCTTCCACACGGCCATGTTGAGCGGGTAGTTCCAGGGCGTGACCTGGCCGATCACGCCGATCGGCTCGCGGCGCACATAGGAGGTGTGGCCGGCCATGTACTCCCCGGCGGCCCTGCCCTCGAGGCTGCGGGCGGCGCCGGCGAAGAAGCGCAGCTGGTCGACGGACTGGTCGATCTCGTCCGCGACCAGGTTCGCGCGGGGCTTTCCGGTGTCCTTCGACTCCAGGTCGGCGAACTCCTCGGCGCGCGCGGCCATCGCGTCGGCGATGCGGAACAGCGCGAGCTGACGCTGGGCCGGAGTGGTGTCGCGCCAGAGGGGGAATGCGGCGGCCGCCGCGGCGTAGGCCGCGTCGATGTCGCTCTGATCCGAGATCGGAGCCTGCCCGTACACCTGCTCGGTGACCGGGTCGATGAGGTCCATGCGGCCCTCGCCGTGGGCGGCGACGGAGCGTCCGCCGATGAAGTTCTGCAACAGGGTGCTCTGCATGCTGATCAGGATAGGACAGGATCAACGAAATCGGAAGAAAAATGGATCCGATTCTGCGAAATCAGTTGCAGAGCCCGTCAGGGAGTGTCAAGATCGTCACATGAGCGACAAGCCGAAGGTGCCGGTGCTGGACGACGTCTCCAAGCGGATCATCGAACTGCTGCAGGAGGACGGCCGTCGACCCTATGCCGAGATCGGTCGTGCGGTCGGTCTCAGCGAGGCCGCCGTCCGTCAGCGCGTACAGCGCCTCACCGACAGCGGCGTGGTGCAGATCGTCGCCGTGACCGATCCGCGCCAACTCGGATTCTCCCGCATGGCGATGCTGGGGATCCGTGTCGACGGTGATCCGCGTGTCGCGGCCGAAGCGATCGCGAACATTCCGGAAATCGCATATGTCAACGTGACCCTCGGCTCGTTCGACATCCTGGCCGAGGCGATCTGCGAGAGCGACGAGGATCTGCTCGAGCTGATCGCGACGCAGATCCGCACCATCGAGGGCGTCTCGCACACCGAGTGCTTCCTCTATGCGGGGCTCCACAAGGACCTCTACAACTGGGGAACCCGCTGACCGGCTGAGCCCCCGTCCTCTCGAACCCGGCCGCATCGCGGCTGCCGGGGCGCTCGCGCGCGCCCGGCGAACGACCACCACCTCCCGGACAAGGAACCATCATGGGAACGACCGTCTTCGAACGACGGCAGCCGAGCGCCTCGGTCATCGAGCGCGCTCTCGAGAACACCGTGCACGCGGCCTTCTGGCTCGACGACATCGAGCGCACCGCCTACCCGACCCTGTCGGGGGAGGTGCGCGCCGATCTCGCGATCGTCGGCGGCGGCTACGCCGGGCTGTGGACCGCGATCCGCGCCAAGGAGCGCGATCCGCAGCGCAGCGTGGTGCTGCTCGAGGCGAATCGCGTCGGCTGGGCGGCATCCGGTCGCAACGGCGGATTCTGCGAGGCGAGCCTGACCCACGGCGAGGAGAACGGCCGCAACCGCTGGCCCGACGAGCTGGACCTGCTCGAGCGGCTCGGCCTGGAGAACCTCGACGGGATCCAGGAGACGGTCCAGCGCTACGGCATGGACGTGGACTGGGAGCGTACGGGGCAGATGTCGGTCGCCGTCGAGCCGCACCAGGTCCCGTGGATGGAGGGCGACGACTTCCTCGACCAGGCCGCGGTGCAGGCGGAGGTCGCCTCGCCCACCTACCTCGCCGGATCCTGGGACCGCGAGGGCTGCGCGATGGTGCACCCGGCGAAGCTCGCCTTCGAGCTCGCCCGGGTCGCGACCGAGCTCGGCGTGCAGATCTTCGAGCGCACCAGGGTGACCGGGCTCTCCGGCCGCGGCGTGCAGACCGTGACGGCGGAGACCGGATCCGTCGTCGCCGACCAGGTCGCGCTCGCCACGAACGTGTTCCCGTCGCTGCTCAAGCGAAACCGGCTCATGACCGTGCCGGTCTACGACTACGCCTTGATGACCGAGCCGCTCTCGGCCGAGCAGTACGACGCGATCGGCTGGAAGAACCGGCAGGGTCTCGCCGACAGCGCGAACCAGTTCCACTACTACCGCCTGAGCGCCGACAATCGGATCCTGTTCGGCGGCTACGACGCGGTCTACCACTTCGGCGGCAAGGTGCGCGAGGAGTACGAGGAGCGCCCGGAGAGCTACCGCAAGCTCGCCTCGCACTTCTTCACGACATTCCCGCAGCTCGAGGGGCTGCGCTTCACCCACCGCTGGGCGGGGGCGATCGACTCGTGCAGCCGCTTCTGCGCGTTCTTCGGCACCGCCCGCGGTGGCCGTGTCGCCTACGCCACCGGATTCACGGGGCTCGGCGTCGGCGCCACCCGGTTCGCGGCCGACGTGATGCTCGACGAGCTCGCGGGCCTCGACACCGAGCGCACCCGGCTGGAGATGGTGCGCACGAAGCCCATCCCGTTCCCGCCCGAGCCCGCCGCCTCGATCGGCGTGAACCTCGTGCGCGCCGCGATGAACCAGGCCGACCACAACGAGGGCAGGCGCAACCTGTTCCTGCGCTCGCTCGACGCCGTCGGCATGGGGTTCGACTCATGACCGCCGCGGGGACGGCTTCGGTCCCTGAGCCTGTCGAAGGGCCCGGGGCACGCCTGCCTTCGGTCCCTGAGCCTGTCGAAGGGCCCGGGGCGCGCCTGCCCGCCGCGGGCCGGTCGGTGACCGACGCCGACCTCGTCCTCACGCACGAGCCGCTGCCTGCCGCCGAGGTGGTCGCCGGGGCTCCCACGACGGCGATCGCCGTGCTCGACGGCACCGGTGATCGCGAGGTCGGCATCTGGGAGATGACGCCCGGCACCGCCACCGACACCGAGGCCGACGAGCTCTTCGTGGTGCTGTCGGGACGCGCGACGATCGCGTTCGAGGATCCGGCGCTCGCGGATCTCGAGATCGGCCCCGGATCCGTCGTCCGTCTCGCCGAGGGCATGCGCACGACGTGGACCGTGACCGAGACGCTGCGCAAGGTCTACATCGCCTGAGTCCCGGGGCTTCGGCCGGGCCACCCCCGCGGTTCGCTGGTCGCAGTTTGCGGCTTCGGGGCCTCCAAACCCGCAATTGGCGACCAGTGAGCGAAGTGGTGGGGGCACGGCGGGGGGATCCCGGGGAGCCGGCGGGGGAGTGAGGGGCTCAGCGGCCGTGCGCGAGGAGCGCCAGATGCAGGGCGGAGAGGGTCTCGCCGTCGTCGAGGTCGGCGTCGAGCAGATCCGCGATGAGCGCGAGCCGCTGGTAGAACACCGAGCGGGAGAGGTGCGAGGCAGCTGCCGCGGCCGTGCGGTTGCCCGGGTGCGCGACCACCGCCCGCAGCACCCGCAGCAGGTCGCCGCCGGTCGCATCGTCGTGCCGGATCAGCGGCGCGAGCAGGCGCGCGCTGTGCTCCTGCAGGCGATGGTCGCCGCTGAGCTCCGCGGCGAGGCGGGTGAGCGGCCGGTCGGCGACGCGCAGCAGCGCTCCCGGACCGGCCTGCCGGGCGAGGCGCCGCACCACCGGGATCATCGCCAGCAGCTCGCTCGCCGAGGACGCGGGGTCGCTCACGGCACCGGGTCCCAGCTCGGCGAGAAGCGGATCGGGACGAGAGCCCGACGGCAGCGACAGGAGGAGGATCCGCTCGCCGTCGACGACCGCGGACAGGGTGCGGACGTCCGCGACGTTCTGCACAGCCGGCGACGATCCGCGCGCGTTCTCGCCGGATTCCTGTGCGAATCGTCGCACTGTGTGCACATCGTCGCGCGCGACGGAGGCGTCCGAGGCGACGGAGGCGTCCGAGGCGACGGCGACGTACAGGGCGCGCCCGCGCACGGGGAACCCCGACGACTCCAGGCGCGCCTCCAGGTCGGCGACGGTCGCGAAGCGCTCCCCGAGCACGGCCGCGATCAGCCCCTCGGCGCGCAGGCGGGACCAGGCGCCCTCCCCGTCGGCGAGGCGGGAGAGCGCCAGTGCGGTCGCAGCCTGCTCCAGCACCGTCGCCGGGCCCGCGGGGTGGGGCGGACCGGGGAGCGCGACGAGCTCGCCCCACCGGGTGCCGCGGGCGGCGACGGGAACGCGGGTCCACTCCGGCGGCAGGCGGCGCGAGCGGCCGGGCCAGTCGGTGAGCACCTCGGCCTCGGCGAGTCCGGCGGTGTCGGCCACCACGACCTCGTGCGCCAGATCCTCCAGCACCACCGGCGCACGCAGGGCGCGTGCGGTCTCGTGCACCACCACCTCGACCGGGGCGCCGCGCAGGCTCAGGGCGGTGAACAGCTCGTGCAGGCGCTGCCGCTCCTGCAGGGCCTCCACCTGACCCGCGATGATGCGGCGGTGCACCTCTTCGGTCACCGTGACGAACTTCACCTCGCGCTCGAGCGACACGAGCGCGAGGTCGCGCGACCGGCACGCTGCGACCAGCGGGGGCGGCACCACGGCGAACCGCGTGCCCAGCTCCAGCACGATCCCGGCGAGGTCCGCGTCGGCCAGCTCGTCGACGAGCCTGCCGAGCGCCGCAGCGTCGCCCGGCCAGCCGGCGCCCGTGGTGAGCAGCAGCTCCCCGCCGTCGAGCAGGGCCGCCACGCGATCGCTGTCCGAGACGTGCACCCAGCGCACCGGGGCGTCCAGCGATCCGGTCAGCACCTCGGGAAGTCCGGCCTGCAGCGAGGCGACCTCGAGGGCATCGGCCACGGTCGGCAGGCCGGGATCGCCCTTCGACTCGCTGCGCTCGCTCAGGGACCGGTGGGGGTCGCCCTCGCTCAGGGATCGAGCCGGATCAGGATCCGGACGATCTGTCCGATCCTCGACGAAGTCCAGACGATCTGAGGGCACGGATCCATCCTCCCCTTTGTCAGCATGGGAGAGCAAGCCTGCGGACACCGTCGATCAGAGTGTCCGGAACCCCATCCCCAGAACCCGAGGAGCATCGCGTGACCGTGATCCGCCACTTCATCGACGGAGCCCTGACCGAGCCGAACACGCAACCCGGCGAGACCGAGCGCACCGGCCCGGTCTACAACCCGGCCACCGGAGAGGCGCACCGCAGCGTCGCCTTCGCGAGCGTCGCCGAGGTCGAGCAGGCCATCGCCGCCGCCAAGGCCGCCGCACCCGCCTGGCGTGCGACCAGCCTCATCAAGCGTGCCGACGTGTTCTTCCGCCTGCGCCAGATCCTGGCCGAGCGCACGCCCGAGCTCGCCGCCATCGTCACGAGCGAGCACGGCAAGGTGCTCTCCGACGCGGCGGGCGAGGTCTCCCGCGGCATCGAGAACGTCGAGTTCGCCGCCGGGCTCGTGCACCTGCTCAAGGGCGAGCACTCCGAGCAGGTCGCGCGCGGCGTCGACGTGCACTCGGTCAAGCAGCCGGTCGGCGTGGTCGCGTGCATCACCCCGTTCAACTTCCCCGTGATGGTGCCCCTGTGGATGGTCGCCTCGGCGATCGCCTGCGGCAACACCGTGGTGCTGAAGCCGAGTGAGAAGGATCCGTCTGCGGCGATCTGGCTCGCGAAGGCCTTCCAGGAGGCCGGGCTCCCCGACGGCGTGCTCAACGTCGTCAACGGCGACAAGGTCGCGGTCGACACCCTGCTCGACTCGCCCGACGTCAAGGCCGTCAGCTTCGTCGGTTCCACCCCGATCGCGAAGTCGATCTATCAGCGCGCCTCGGCGAACGGCAAGCGCGTGCAGGCCCTCGGCGGCGCCAAGAACCACATGGTCGTCATGCCCGACGCCGACATCGACGCCGCGGCCGCCGCCGCCGTCTCCGCCGCCTACGGCTCGGCGGGCGAGCGCTGCATGGCCGTCTCGGTGCTGGTGGCCGTGGGCGACGTGGCCGAGCCGCTGATCGCCTCGATCACCGAGAAGGTGCAGAACCTGCGCATCGGCGACGGCACCGACGTCGCGAGCGAGATGGGTCCGCTGGTCACGCGGGAGCACCGCGACCGCGTGGAGGGCTACGTCCTCGGCGCCGCCGCCGAGGGCGCGACCGTGCTCATCGACGGCACGCAGCGCATCGCCGCCGGCGAGCGCCTGGACGAGAACGGCTTCTTCACCGGGATCAGCCTCATCGACCACGTGAAGCCCGGCATGAAGCTGTACGAGGACGAGATCTTCGGCCCGGTGCTGTCGGTGGTCCGCGTGGACAGCTACGCCGAGGCCGTCGAGCTGATCAACGCGCACCAGTTCGGCAACGGCACCGCGATCTTCACCCGCGACGGCGGCACCGCCCGTGAGTTCGAGTTCGACATCGAGGTGGGCATGGTCGGCGTCAACGTGCCGATCCCGGTGCCGATCGGAGCGTTCTCGTTCGGCGGCTGGAAGGCCTCGCTGTTCGGCGACTCGCACATCTACGGACCCGAGTCGATCCACTTCTACACGCGCTCCAAGGTCGTGACCACGCGCTGGCCCGACCACACGCCGGCGCAGGTGGATCTCGGCTTCCCGAGCAACCACTGACGCGGAAGGATCTGAACATGACCGTCACCACCGAAGCCGCGGCCCTCACCGACAGGCACGGCGTCGTGCACGCCCTCCCGGCGCCCGACGCCGAAGCGCAGGTGCGCGCCGACGACCGCGCGCACGTCTTCCACTCCTGGAGCGCGCAGGCGCTCATCGACCCGGTGCCCGTCGCCGCGGGCGAGGGATCCACGTTCTGGGACTACCAGGGCAACGCCTACCTCGACTTCTCCAGCCAGCTGGTGAACCTCAACCTGGGGCACCAGCAGCCCGATCTGGTCGCGGCGATCCAGCAGCAGGCCGGCCGGCTCGCGACGATCCAGCCGTCGATCGCGAACGACGTGCGCGGCGAGCTCGCCCGGCTGATCGCCGAGGTCGCCCCCGAGGGCATGGAGAAGGTCTTCTTCACGAACGGCGGCGCCGACGCCAACGAGTACGCGGTGCGCATGGCCCGCACGTTCACGGGCCGCCGCAAGGTGCTCTCGATGTACCGCAGCTACCACGGGTCCACCGCGACCGCGATCTCGCTGACCGGCGACCCGCGGCGCTGGGCGAACGACTCGGTCGACAACGGGACGGTGCGCTTCTTCGGACCGTACCTGTACCGCTCGGCGTTCCACTCCGAGACCCTGGAGCAGGAGTCGCAGCGCGCGCTCGAGCACCTCGAGCAGACGATCCAGCTCGAAGGCCCGTCGACGATCGCCGCGATCATCATCGAGACCGTCGTGGGCACCAACGGCGTGCTCGTGCCGCCGCCCGGCTATCTGCAGGGCGTGCGCGAGCTGTGCGACCGCTACGGCATCGTCTACATCGCCGACGAGGTCATGGTCGGCTTCGGACGCCTGGGCGAGTGGTTCGGCATCGACGCGTTCGATGCGAAGCCGGACCTCATCACCTTCGCCAAGGGCGTGAACTCGGGCTACGTCCCGCTCGGCGGCGTCGTCATCGCGGACCGGATCGCGGCGGCGTTCGACACCGTCTCGTTCGCGGGCGGGCTCACCTACTCGGGCCACCCGCTGGCGTGCGCGGCGGGCGTCGCGACGTTCGAGGTGTTCCGCCGCGACGGGATCCTGGAGCGCGTGCGCGACCTCGGCAGCCGCATCGTCGAGCCGACGCTGCGCGGGTGGGTCGACAAGCACCCGAGTGTCGGAGAGGTGCGCGGCCAGGGCCTGTTCTGGGCGGTGGAGCTCGTGCGCTCGAAGGAGACGCGGGAGCCGCTCGTGCCGTTCAACGCGGCCGGCGCGGACGCCGCCCCGATGGGCGCGTTCGCCGCGGCGGCGAAGAAGGGCGGCGTCTGGCCGTTCGTGCACTTCAACCGCACCCACGTCGCCCCGCCGCTCGTGATCACCGAGGACGAGCTGGTGCGCGGGCTCGCCGCGCTCGACGCGGCGCTCGACGTCGCGGACGAGTACACCGTCTGACGTCGGTCCGCTCTCAGGAGGGGTGCGTCCACACCGAAGGGAGTCGCGGAATGCCGCGGCTCCCTTCGGTGCTGCATGGAGCCGTCCTGAGAACGGTCGGCGCCGGTCGTGGATCGTGATCGCGTCAGACGGCGATCGGATCCGGATCCGCGGCGCGGTCGACGATCCAGGCGTCCTCGTGGCGGCGGATGGTCGAGACCGAGAGGTTGGCGGGCCCGGAGCGCGCGTCGAGCGCCCCGCCGAGGGTGTGCAGGAGCGACATGATCGTGATGCCGCTGGTCACGACGAGCACCTCGGACCCGGCGTCCGCGGCGTCATGCAGTGCGTCCAGCGCGCGGACCGCCACGGTCGCCGGGGTCTCGGCGAGCGGGTCTTCGGCGGCGAGGGCGTCGAGCGTCGCGATGAACGGACGCTCCGCCTCGGCGTGCTCCTCCATGAGCCGGGAGAAGCGGCGGACGTGCATGCCCTCGAGCGCTCCGAAGCTCAGCTCGCGCCAGCGCGGGTCGGGCTGCGCCGTGAGGGTCGACCCCGCCGCCGCGAGCAGGCCCGCCGCGGTCTCGCGATGCCGCATCCCGTCGCCGGAGAACGCCGCGTCGAACCGGATCCCGGCGGCGGCGAAGTCGAGCCCGCGGGTGGTGGACTGCTCGCGCCCGGTCGGGGTGAGCGGCGCATCCGACCATCCCTGGATCCGCTCGACCGCGTTCAGCATGCTCTGCCCGTGCCGCACCACCCAGATCCGCGTCATGGGTCCAGCCTAGGAGCGGCTGCGGCAGTGGGGATCCGCTCAGGTCGCAATATCCGCTGCTCCGGACGGCGCTCAGGAGCAGACATCGCGACCGGGGCGGAGACGCCCGAAGAGCGGCGTCGTCAGAGCGTCGGCCACCAGGCCGGATCCGTCCACAGCGCCAGCTCCTGCTCGAGCGCGGCGCCGATCCGGAACACCGTGGGGTCGTCGAAGGTGCGGCCGACGATCTGCACGCCCGTGGGCACGCCGTTCGGGGCGATGCCCGACGGCACCGCCAGCACCGGCACCCGGCCGATCACATTGAACGGCAGCGTCATGAGCTGCGAGAACACGGCATCGCTGTCGGTGCACGGTGCGTCGGCGGCGAGCCCCGTGGTGGCGATCGTCGGGCAGAGGAGGGCATCGAAGCGCTGCATCAGCTCGCCGAAGGGCCGGTAGAACGCCGACTCCGCCTCGAGACCGCCGACGAAGTCGCCGCCCCGCCCCGCCGCCTCGGCGAACGCCCGTGTGTAGGGCATGAGCCGGGCCGTGCGCTCCGGATCCCCGTCGGCGATCGATTCGATGAACGGGCCCATGACGGCGCCGAAGTGCGGCCAGCTCGTCTCCAGCGTGCGCTGCGGTCCCCAGGGCAGCTCGACCTCCGTCACGGTCGCGCCGGCCGCGCGCAGGGCGGCGACGACGTCCAGGGTGTTCGCGACGACGGCCGCATCGACCGCGTAGCCGCCCAGGTCGAGACAGACGGCGATGCGCATGCCGGCGAGCGACGACACGGCGCCCGATACCGTCACGACTTCGCGCAGCGACGCCGCATCGCCCGCCCAGGGGCCCGCGATCACGTTCTGCAGCAGCGCCACATCGGCGACGCTGCGCCCCATCGGACCGTCCGCGCAGTACGTGTCGGAGTTGAACGGCGCGAGGCCGGGGACGCGCGCGAACGGCGGCTTGAACCCGACCACGCCGCAGAAGGAGGAGGGGATCCGGATGGATCCGCCGATGTCGGATCCGGTTGCGAGGATCGTGGATCCGGCGGCGAGCACGGCACCGGAGCCGCCCGACGATCCGCCCGGCGAGAAGGCGGTGTTCCACGGGTTGCGGGTCACGCCCCAGAGCGCCGTGTGGGTGACCGGCGCACAGCAGTACTCCGGGGTGGTCGTGCGGCCGTGCACCACCGCGCCGGCGTCGAGGATCCGGTCGACGATCGGATGCGTCTCGGCGGCGACGCGGCTGCGCTCGAGCAGGCTGCCCTCCTCGGCGGTGCGTCCGGCGATCGGCTGCTCCTCCTTGAGCATGAGCGGGATGCCCTCCAGCGGCCGGGTGGCCGCGCCGTCGGCGAACCGCCGCTCGGACGCCCCGGCAGCGGTCCGCGCCTCGTCGAGCCACTGCTCGGTGACGGCGTTGACCACGGGCTCGGTCGCGGCGGTGCGCGCGATCACGGCGTCGAGCAGGTCGACCGGCGACAGCTCGCGACGGCGGAACCGCGCGGTGGCCTCGGTGGCGGTGAGGTGGTGCAGCTCCATGGGGCTCCTTCTGGCGGGGTGGGGCGCGGAGGTCAGGCGGGGACGGGCACCGAATCCAGCAGCAGGCGGGTGTAGGGGTGCTGCGGGGCGGAGAGGATCTCCGTGGTGGCGCCGTGCTCGACGATCTCCCCTCGCCGCATCACGACGGTCTGCTCGCACACCCGGCGCACCACGGCGAGGTCGTGACTGATGAAGAGCAGCGTGAGCCCTTGCGCGCGGCGGATCTCGGCGACGAGGTCGAGCACCTGCGCCTGCACGGAGACGTCGAGGGCGCTCGTGGCCTCGTCCATCACGAGCAGGTCGGGCTCGATCGCGAGCGCCCGGGCGATCGCCACACGCTGGCGCTGGCCCCCGGAGAGCGTCTTGGGGCGCGCGACGGCGTGCTCCTCGCCCAGGCCGACCGCGGCCAGCAGCTCCATGGCCCTGGCGCCGGCGGCGGCGCGGTCGAGTCCCGCGTGCAGCTGCAGCACGTCGCTCACCGCCTGGCGGGCGGGGATCCGCGGATCCAGGGACAGGTACGGATCCTGGAACACCATCTGCACGCTCTTCGCCCGGGCCAGCCGCTCCTCGCGGCGCTTCGGCACCGCGCTGGTGTCGCGCCCGCCGATCCGGATGGTGCCGGTGTCGGTCTGCTCGAGGCCCACGATCATGCGGGCGAGCGTGGACTTTCCGGATCCGGATTCCCCGACCACGGCCAGAGCGCCGCCCGCCGGGATCTCCAGGTCCGCTCCGACGACCGCGCGCACCTCGCCGCGACCGCGCACGCGGTACGTCTTCGAGACGCCGGCGACCTGCACCATGGGGTCGTCGCCCGCGGCTCCGGAGCCGACCGCGCCGTCGTCGCCGCTCAGCCGCGGGGTCGCCGCGACGAGCCGCCTCGTGTACTCGGCCTGCGGGGCGCGCAGCACCTCGAGGGCCGGGCCCTCTTCGACCACCGCGCCGTCCTTCATCACCACGAGCCCGTCGCACAGGGATCCGGCGAGGTTCAGGTCGTGCGTGATGAACAGCATGCCCATCCCGCGGTCGGCGCAGAGCTCGCGCAGCACCTGCACGATCTCCGCCTGCGTGGTCACGTCGAGCGCGGTCGTGGGCTCGTCGCACACGAGCAGCCGCGGGGCCGTGGTCAGGGCGCCCGCGATCATGACGCGCTGCAGCATGCCGCCGCTCAGCTCGTGCGGGTGCTGGTCGAGGTGCTCGGCCGGGGAGGGCAGGCGCACGTCGGCGAGCAGCTCGGCGGCACGGGCGCGGGCGCGAGCCCGCGGCCACCTCTCGTTCAGGCGCAGAGCCTCGGTGAGGTGGTCGCCGATCGTGCGCATCGGGTTGATGCCGGCTCGCGGATCCTGGAACACCATCGCCGCATCCGAGCGGCGGACCGCGCGCAGCGCGGCGGGGGAGAGCGGGGAGCGGCCGTCGACCGAGACGCTGCCGCCGATGTGCGCGCGGTCCGGCGTCAGGCCCAGCACGGTGCGAGCGGTGAGGGACTTGCCGGATCCGGATTCGCCGACCAGGCCCACGGTCTCGCCGGGCGCGACGGACAGCGTGATCCCGTGCAGAAGGCGGGTGCCGTCGGAGAGGTCGAGGGTCAGGTCGCGGATCTCGAGCAGTGCGGACGGATCGCCGAGTGCGGACGGATTGCGCCGTGCGGACGTGACGGTCATGCGGGGATCTCCCCTCCGATGCGGTCGGAGAGGTCCTCGCCGACGATGTTGACGGCGACGACCACGAGCACCACCACGACGGCGGGCGCGATCGCCGGAAGGAACTGGCCTGCGGCGATGCCGCCCTGGGCCTCGTTGATCATGGCGCCCCAGTCGGCGGTCGGCGGCTGCACGCCGAGGCCGAGGAACGACAGGCCGGCGAGTTCGGCGAGCACGTATCCGAAGTTCAGCGTCGACTGCGCTCCGACGATGGGGGCGATGTTGGGCAGCACGCGCCGCAGCGCGATCCACGCACCGCCGAAGCCCTGCACGCGGTAGGCCGCGACGTAGGGCCTGGTGCGCTCCGCGGCGACGAGCGAGCGGGTCAGCCGTGCCACGAACGGCGCGTACGAGATGCTCATCGCGATGACCGGCGCCACCAGGCCCTTCCCGAACAGCGCGACGGCCATCATCGCGATCAGCAGCGACGGGAAGGCGAACAGCACGTCGAACACGCGTCCCAGCACGGCATCGATCCATCCGCCGCGCCAGCCCGCGACGAGTCCGAGCAGGATGCCCAGGGCGGTGGAGAACGTGACGACCAGCAGCGGACCGAGCAGCGCCGTGCGCCCGCCCCACACGATCCGGCTCAGCAGATCCCGGCCGAGGCTGTCGGTGCCGAGCCAGTGCGCGGGGGAGGGCGGGGCGTAGAACGCGGTGAAGTCGACCGCGTCGGGGTCGTACGGGGCGACCCAGGGGGCGAGGATCGCCGCGAGCGTGACCACGGCGAGGACGGCGAGCGACGCGAACACGATTCCGCGGCCGCGCAGCCGCTTCGGCATGCGCAGCACGCGCACCGCCAGGGTGGGGGTGGGGACGGTCATCGTGCACCAGCTCCGGCAGCGGATCGGGGATCGATCCAGGGTTCGAGGATGTCGATGATCGCGTTCACGACGACGAAGGCCGTGACCACGAGCAGGACGATCGCCTGCACGACGGGGAAGTCGAGACGGTCGACGGAGCCGACCAGGAGGGAGCCGACCCCGGCGAGGCCGAAGGCCTGCTCGACGATCGAGCTCGCGACGATGAGGCCCGCCACGAGCACTCCCGACACCGTGAGGATCGGGCCGAGCGCGTTGCGCAGCACGTGCCGGCGGATGACGGCGAGCCGGGTCATGCCGCGCGAGGTCGCGACCTCGACGTGCTCCCGGTTCAGCTGCTCGACCATGGCGGAGCGGGTGACCTTGCCGACGAGCACGATGAACACGATCGCCAGGGCGATCGACGGCAGCACCAGGTGGTAGGCCATGTCCCAGAAGCCGGATCCGGATCCGAACGACGGGAACCAGCCCAGCTGCACCGAGAAGACGGCGATGAGCACGATGGATCCGACGAACGACGGGATCGCCCCGAGCACCGTCAGGGAGATCAGGATGCCGCGGTCGACGGCGCGGCCCTTGTTCAGCGCGGCGATCGCGCCGCCCACGAGCCCGGCGACGGCGATGATGGCGCCGGCCATCACGACGAGCATGAGGGTCACCGGAAGGCGATCGCCGAGCACGGTCGTGACGCTCTGGCGGAACTGCAGGGAGCGGCCGAAGTCGCCGTGCAGCACGCCGGCGATCCAGCGCACGTACTGCTCCCACGGCGGCAGGTCCAGCCCGTACTGCGCGGTGATGTCCGCGATCGCCTCGGGAGAGGGCTTGCGGCCGCGCAGCAGGAAGCGCACCGGGTCGCCCGGCACCAGGAACCGGGAGAAGAAGACGAGGAGCGAGGCGAGAAAGAGGGTGAGCAGCAGCCCGCCCAGCTTCCCCGCGACGCGGCGGAGAGTGCTCATGGCGTCACCTGTGGTCTCGGCCGGCCCGGGGCGCCGCGGTCGCGCGACGCCCCGGGGTCCGGCTCATCGGAGGGGTGCGGAGATCAGCGCTTGCCGATCTGCGCCGCCCACGGGTAGTAGAGGAACGCCATCGACGGGTCGAGGCCCGTGATCCGCTTGCCCAGGAACAGCGGCAGCGGACCTGTGGCGAGCGGCAGCCAGGGCAGCTCCTCGTTGGCGATCTGCTGCGCCTTGGCGGTCAGCACGCTCCGCGCAGCCGGATCCATCGTGCCGACCGCCTCGTTCACGGTCTTGTCGAACTCCGCATCGCTCCAGCCGCCGTAGTTGCTGAAGTCGCCGGTGCGCAGCACGCCGTACATCTCCAGGGCGTCCGGGCTGGACAGGTACCAGACCGTGTAGAAGAGGTCGACGCCCTCGCGGGCGCTCGGGTCGCTGAACAGGGCCGTGTACTGGGCTGGGCTCACGGTCTTGATGGTCAGCTTCAGCCCGATCGACTGCGCCGCGGCCAGGGTGGCCTGGGACACCACCGAGAAGTCGTTGCCGATCGGCGCGGTCACGTAGACGAGCTCCTTGCCGGTCGCGCCGGCCTCCTCGACGAGCTTCTTGGCCTTGGCCAGATCCTGCTTGTAGCGCGTGATGTCGTCGAAGGCGGTCTTCTTCGCGGCCTCGGAGGCGGTTCCCCAGACCAGCTTCGTGGTGAGGACGTCGCTGATCTCCCCGACGCCCTGCGACGCGCCCTTGAGGATGCCGGGCCTATCGAGTGCCATCAGGAGCGCCTGGCGCACGCGCTTGTCGCCGAGCACGCCCTTCATGTTGCTCACGACGAGATCGCTCGTGGCGCTGGACGGGGCGTAGAGCACGTCCCCCTTGCCGGAGGCCTGCAGCTGCGGGGCGGACTCCATCGGGATCTGCCAGGATCCGTCGACGCTTCCCGACTTCATCGCGTTCACCCTCGCCGTGGCGTCGGGGATGATCGAGAAGGTCATCTCCTTCGACTTCGCGCGCAGCTCCTTGTCCCAGTAGCCGTCGTAGCGCTCGAGCGTGAGGGATTCGCCCGACTTCCACGCCTTCAGGGCGAACGGCCCGGTGCAGTTCACCCCGGCGGTCGAGTTGCCGTAGTCCTTGCCCTTGGCGGCCAGGGTCGCCGCCGACTCGATGACGCCCGCCGATCCGCCCATGCCCTGGTTGAACTGGGAGTCGGGGATCTTCGTCTTGACCGTGACCTCCATCGGGCCGGTCTGCGTGATCGATTCGACGTTCTGGTACACGGAGAACCAGCTGGATCCGACCTGCGGATCCATAATCCGCTGCATCGAGGCCACGGCGTCCGCGGCGGTCAGCGGGGTGCCGTCGTGGAAGGTCACGCCGTCGCGCAGCTCGTAGACCCAGGTGAGCGGGTCGGGGTTGGCGAAGCTCTTCGCCAGGCCCGGGCTCAGGGAGTAGTCGGGGTTCAGGCGCAGCAGCGACTCGCACACGTTCGCGAGCACCTGGTTGTCCGGGTAGTCGAACGCGTAGGCGTAGTCGAGGGTCGCGGGCTCGGCGTACAGCGCGAACGAGAACGAGTCGATGTCGCCGCTCGGCTTCGCGGTCGTGGTGGTCAGCTTCCACTCGGCGGTCGCGGAGGCGCCGCCGGTCGAGCCGCCCGAGCAGGCGGTCAGGGACGCCGCGGCGACCAGTGCGGCGGCTCCCGCGGCGGCGACGCGGATCAGGTGGCGCGATGCGCCGCTCGCGAGGCGGGTTCGGGTCATGACGGCTCCCCTTCTTCATCGATGGAGGTGGTGCGGGCGGTGGTGGCGGCGGTCTCGACGGCGTGCACCAGCGCCCCGTCGATCCAGGTCTGGGCGACGCGGCTGCGGTGGATCTCGTCGGCGGGCACGTCGAACGGCGAGGGATCCAGCACGACCAGGTCGGCGCGGTACCCCGGCTTGATGTGCCCCGTGTCGTGGTCGCGGTGGTTCACGTAGGCGCTGCCCGAGGTGTACGCGGCCATGGCCGTGGCCAGATCCAGTCGCTGGTGGGCGCCGCCGAGGGGCTCGGCGTCGAGCCCCGGGGCGACCCGGGTGACGGCGATGTGGATCGCGTCGAGCGGGGCCGCGCTGGAGACGGGCCAGTCGCTTCCGGCGGCGAGTCGCGCGCCCGCGCGCACCAGGTCGCCGAACGGGTACTGCCGCGCCTCCAGGCCCTCCTGCAGGAACGGCAGGGTGAGCTGGTCGAGCTGGTCCTCGTGGGTGGCCCACAGCGCCTGCAGGTTGGCGACCGCGTTCAGCTCCGCGAAGCGCGGCACATCCTCCTCGGCCACGATCTGCAGGTGCGCGAGGTGGTGGCGGTTGTCGGTCGGGCCGTTGGCGGCGCGGGCGGTCTCGAGGGCGTCCAGCGCCTCGCGCACGGCGCGGTCTCCGAGGGCGTGCATGTGCACCTGCATGCCGGCCGCGTCGAGCGCCGTCACGTACTCGCGCAGGCGCGCCGGGTCGATGAAGCTCAGGCCGTGGTTGTGCGTGTCGTGGCCGTGCGAGTCGCGGTACGGCGTCAGCATCGCGGCGGTGTGGTTCTCGGCGACGCCGTCGACCATGATCTTCGTGGTGCCGATCTCGAGCCGCCCGGGGGAGCCGAGCGCGGCGACGCGCTGCCGCTCGGCCACCATGTGCGCGACCTGCTCGATGCCGCGGTCGCGCTCCCACCACTGTGCGCCGGTGACGTGCACGCGCAGCGTGCCCTCGGACAGCGCCCGCTCGTAGGCGGGGAGGGGGTCGGCGATGCTCGCCCCCTCGCCTCCGACCATCGCGTCCTGCCACCCGGTGATGCCGAGCGCGATGAGCTCCTCCTGCGCCCGGAGCAGCCCGCGGTAGCGCAGCTCCTCGGAGGTCGCGGGCCGGACGTCGCCGAACAGGTCTCCGGCGCCCTCGTGGAAGGTGCCGGCCGGGGAGCCGTCCTCCTCGCGGACGATCACGCCGTCGACCGGATCCGGGGTGTCGGGACCGAGGCCCGCACGCTCGATCGCGGCGGTCGACGCCCAGAGGCTGTGGTGGTCGCGGCTGGCGAGCAGCACCGGACGTCCCGGGGCGGCGGCGTCCAGCAGGCCGCGGGCGGGGTTGCCGCCGGGGAAGCAGTCCATCGACCAGCCGCCGCCGAGGATCCACTCCTCGTCGGGGTTCGCCTCGGCGTAGGCGCGGACCGCTGCGACGGCCTCCTCGGCGGACGCCGTGCCGCTGAGGTCGCACTGGAGCAGCTCGACGCCGCCGCCTACCGCGTGGATGTGCGCGTCCTGGAAGCCGGGGCTGAGCAGCGCGCCGCGGAGGTCGATCAGCTCGACCGACCCTTCGGGCTCGGCGCCCAGCACCGCGGCCAGCTCGGTCTCGGGGAGGAGCCGGTCGATGCGCTCGCCGCGCACGATGACGGCCTGGCCGTCGAGGGGGGTGCCGGTACCGGTGAACACCGATCCGCCGTGGAAGACGCGTGTCGTCGTCATCGTCCGCCTTTCGCCGTTGAAGCAGATGAGGAGCCCGCACGACGGCGGGCGATGACCCCGCAGGGCCGCGGGTCGCGATAACGCTAGACGACTGTCCGCGGCGATGTCAACAGTGTTGACTGAACCGATGATCGGTGATTGGTTACGTGGGACGATAGGAATCCGAAGGGCGCGGGCCCGGGAACAGGAGGAGCCGCACGATGGCTGAGGGCGAGACGACATCCCGACTCCCGTCGCGCCCGCGACTGGATCCCGAGCTCATCGTCGCCACGGGGCTCGAGCTGGCGGCGACCGGCGTCTCGGCGATATCCGTGCGCGATCTCGGCGCCCGCCTCGGCGCGGATCCGACGGCCATCTACCGTCACTTCCGCAGCAAGGACGACCTCATGCGCGCCCTGCTCGACGAGGTCACCCTGCGCGCGCTGAACAGCATCGACGTGCCGCTGGACGACTGGCGCGGCCGGCTGCGGGCGATGGCCGCCGCCACGCTGGACCTCTACTCGGAATACCCCGCGGTCGGCGCCGAGGCCACGATCCTCACCACGCACGGCCCCGGCGAGCTCGGCGCGATCGAGCTCATGCTGCAGGCCTTCACGACGGCCGGGCTCAGCGAGGCCGACGTCGTGCGCCACTACGCGCTGCTGGCGTCGCATGTGCTGTCGACCGCGGCGGGCATCGCCCGGGCGCGGGCGGAGCGCGCCGACGGCGAGATCGACGGGCCGTGGTTCGACGAGCCTCCGCTGGCGGACCCCCGGGTCTACCCCCGCATCGCGGAGCACACCGTGGCCCTGGCCTCGCTGCGCGACCGCGAGCTGTTCTTCCTCGGCGTGGACCAGATCCTCGACTCCGCCGAGCGCGCCGCTCGCTGACCCGCCCCTGCCCGCTGACCCGCCCCCGGCGAACGCCCCCGCCCTCAGCTCACTGGTCGCGGATTGCGGGTCTGGGCTCCGGAAAGCCGCAATCTGCGACCAGCGAGCAGAGGGGGGATCGGGCACGGGGTGCGGGATCCGGGGTTGCGTCGAGACTGGTTTTGTGACAAAACTAATCCGCGGCGACGACGCCGGAGACAGGAGTGGATCGATGCGGATCGGAATCATCGGCGCGGGGATCGGCGGGCTCGCCACCGCGCTCAGCCTGGAGGCCGCCGGCTTCCGCGACATCACGGTGCATGAGCGCACCGAGGAGATCCGCGGTCTCGGGGTGGGACTCAACCTGCTGCCGCACGCGATCCGCGAGCTCACCGAGCTCGGCCTGCGCGAGCGGGTCGAGGCGCTCGGCGTCGCCCCGGAGACCCTGGTCTACATGAACCGCTTCGGGCAGCACATCTGGAGCGAGCCGCGCGGCCTGGGCGCCGGCTACCGCTGGCCGCAGCTGTCCGTGCACCGCGGTCGGCTGCAGCTCGCGCTCCGGGACGCGGTCGTCGAGCGCCTCGGCGACGTCATCCGGCTCGGGCACCGCCTCGTGGGCGCGCAGAGCGAGGCCGACGGATCCGAGACCGTGCGCTTCGCCGCCGACGACGGCGAGGTCGAGGCCCGCTACGACCTGGCGGTCGGCGCCGACGGGATCCACTCGGCCCTGCGCGCCCTGCGGTACCCGCAGGAGGGGGCGCCGCCGTGGAGCGGGCTGACCCTGTGGCGGGGCGTGGCCGACGCGCCCGTGCTCGTCGACCGTCGCACGATGATCATGGCGGGCGACGGCGAGCAGAAGTTCGTCGCCTATCCGCTCGGCGCCCCGGTGGACGGGCGCCAGCGACTGAACTTCATCGCCGAGCGCCGCGGCGTCGGCCCCTTCGAGAGCCTCAGCGACCGCGCGGACTGGAACCGGTCGGTGGATCCCGCGCCGATCGCGGCGCTGTTCTCCGACTGGGTGTTCGACGGGCTGGACGTGCCCGCGATCATCGCGAACGCGGACGAGATCCTGGAGTACCCGATGGTCGACCGCGACGCGCTGCCGCAGTGGACCTTCGGACGCACCACGCTCGTCGGCGACGCCGCACACGCGATGTACCCGAACGGCTCGAACGGCGGATCCCAGGCGATCCTCGACGCACGCACCCTGGCGTTCCACCTCGGCACCGCGATGGCGGCGGACGGCCGGGCTGCCGCGGCGGACGGCGGGCTCACCGCGATCGACACCGCGCTCGCCGGCTACGAGCAGGCACGTCGCCCCGCGATGACGGCGCTGCTCGCGGGAACCCGTGCCACGGGACCGGAGCGCGTGATGCTCCTGGCCGCCGAGCGCGCTCCGCAGGGCTTCGCTCGCATCGACGACGTGATCCCCCGCGCGGAGCGCGAGGAGATCGCGAACGCGTACAAGCGCGCCGCGGGATTCGACCCGTCGATCCTCAACGAGCGCGCGTCGCTCACCGTCGGAGCACCGGCGTGAGCCGCGCGGAGCTTGAGGGCGGCCCCGAGGGGCGGCTCGCCGCGGTCATCTCGCCGCTGCGCCGCACCCTGCTCGCCGCCGCCAGGGAGCGCGGCTCCCTGCCCGACATCCCCGACGCCCAGATCGAGGTTGTGCGTGCGCTGCTCCCGTCGCCGGACGGCGCGGAGCGCGGCCCCGCGGAGCTCGCCGACGCCCTGCATCTCAGCCGCTCGACCGTCAGCAATCTGCTGCGCGCGATGGAGGCCGACGGCCTGGTCGAACGGCGCCGGGGCGCCGGTGACGGACGGCGGGTCGTCGTGGCGGCCTCCGCGCGTGCGATCGACCTGTTCCACCGGTTCGACGAGGCCGCCGGAGAGCTGCTCCGCGAGGCGCTGGCGAGCCTGGATCCGTCCGACCGCTCGGCCGTGGATGCGGCGGTCCCGGCTCTCGAGCGACTCGCCGAGGCGCTGAAGGGGGCCAGCCGATGACCGACCTGTTCGCGGAGCTCCCGCAGCCCGCCCTCGAGCCGGCGTTCGACGTGACGGTGCAGGTCGGGCCGCCGATCGATCTCGGGGTCACCTCCGCCGGGCACCGCCGCGTCGTCCCGATCCTCGGCGGCAGGATCACCGGTTCGCTCGAGGCCGAGATCCTCCCGGGCGGATCGGACCGGCAGCTCATCCGCGAGGACGGCACGTTCGACATCGACGCCGACTACTCCGCGGTCACCGCCGACGGCCCGCTGCTGCTCCGGGCGCGGGGCGTGCGCACCGGCCCGTCCGAGGTGCTGGCGCGTCTCGGCCGTGGCGAGCCGGTGCCGCCGTCCGAGTACTACTTCCGCACGGTCGTGGAGTTCGAGTCCTCGGCGCCGCGGCACCGCGGGCTGCAGCGCGCGCTGCACGTCGCCGTCTGCCGCCGCGAGGGCTCCGCGGTGCACTATCGCGCCTACCGGCTGGGCTGAGCCGGACCCCGGGCGAGGGCGTGCGGACTAGATCCGTGCGTCCTGCCGGGGGATCCATACCTGCTTCACGATGATGAGGATCGAGGCGGTCACGGGCACCGCGATGAGCGCGCCGAGCAGCCCGAGCAGCGTGCCGCCGACCAGCGCGCCGATCACGACGAGGGATCCCGGGATCGCGATCGCCTTGCTCATCACCCGCGGCGTGATGACGTAGGCCTCGATCTGCATGTACACGACGTAGACGGCCGCGAAGATCAAGGCCATGAGCGGCGAGCTGAACAGGGCGATGCCCGTGCCGATGATCCAGAACAGCACGGATCCGACGAGCGGGATCAGCGTGATGAGGAACGCGACGGTCGCCATGAGCGGCGGGAACGGCAGCCCCAGCACGAGGTAGAGCAGGAAGACGATCATCGCGTTGATGAACGCGAGGCCGACCATGCCCATCACGTAGCCGCCCACCGACTCGGTGATCTGCTCGCTGATGCGGTCGATGCTGCGGCGGTCGCGGGCCGGCGCGAGGCGCAGCAGCCCGGCCTTCATCGACGGCAGCGTGGCGAGGAAGTAGAGGGTCAGCACGAGCACGATCAGCCCGCCGGAGACGCCCGTGGCGATGCCGGTCGCGATGCCCGTGCCGATCTGCAGGGCACCGCCGCCGATCTGCGCGATCCGGCTGGGGTCGCTGAGGAACTTCTGCACCTCGGTGACGAGATCCGTCAGCCCCACCCCGAACTGGTTCTCCAGCCAGGCGTAGAAGTCCGTGTGCGTGAAGTTGCGGATCGTGTGGGGGATCCCGGTCACGAACGTGGCGATCTGGTCGATCACGGTCGGCAGGATCGCCAGCACGATGACGACGAGCACGAGGGCGAGTGCCACGATCACCGCCACGACCGACCAGGCGCGGGACAGCCCGCGCTTCTCGAGCCAGCGCACGGCGGGGTCGAGGCCGAGGGCGGCGAACAGCGCGAACGCGATGTAGATGAGCACGGTCGACAGGCTGCCGAGGGACAGGCCGAGCAGGATCGCGAGGAGCCCGCCGAGCGTGACGAGGAAGCCCAGCCGGACGGGCTTGTCGATGCGCGTCCAGAACGAGGCTCGCGGCGGTCCGGCCTCGACGAAGGTCACGGGAGGGACCGCGTCGGCGTCGTCGACGGGGTCCGCGGTCGCGGTCGCCGTGCCCGTGTTCTCGGCCGGGCCGGCGGGCGTCGCGGCGGTGTGTTCCGCCGCCTCCTCGGGGGTGCGGTCTTCGCGGGTCATGGCTTCACTGTAGGGGCCTGCGACGCGTTATCGTCGGAGGGATCGCTCGTCCGCCGCCCGGTGAGGAGACCCCGATGACCGCCGCCGATCCCCGCGCCGAACTGCTGCGACTGCGCGCCAGCATCGACAACATCGACGCCGCCCTCATCTTCATGCTCGCGGAGCGCTTCCGCTGCACGCAGCAGGTCGGCGTGCTCAAGGCCGAGCACGAGATGCCCGCGTCGGATCCGAACCGCGAGGAGCAGCAGGTGGCCCGCCTGCGCGCGCTCGCCGAAGAGGCCCACCTGGATCCGGAGTTCGCCGAGAAGTGGTTCAACTTCGTCGTCGCCGAGGTGATCCGCCACCACACCGAGGCCGCCGAGTCCCGCTGACCCGGCGGCCCGCGCACGGTTCAGCCCGCGTAGCGCGTGTCGCCCACCGATCGCACGGTCCAGGTGCCCCGGGCGTGGCTGAGAACGCTGACCGCGCCGTTCTCGAGCGGAGCCGGCACCTCCGCGCCGAGCGACTCGAGCAGGCAGGTGATGGACATGCCGCTGGAGACGGCGAGGACGGCGCCGCCGAAACGCCGCGGCAGCGTGCGATCGGTCGCGGCGGCGGTCAGGGCGTCGTTCATGCGTGCGGCGACCTGAGCATGCGTCTCGGTCGGAAGCGCGGTGTCGGGATTGCTCGCCCCGAACGCATCGATGATGTGCGCGAGGGTGTCGAGCGGGCCCGCGGCGGCGAGCTGCGGGTAGGCGACGGATTGCTTCTCGCCCTCCCACCCGCCGTAGGCGACCTCGCGGAGTCCGGCGACCCGGATGGGCGTGAGGGCGGAGGAGACTGCGGCGAGGATCCCGCTCGCCGTCTGGAAGTGTCGCGTCATGTCGGCGCAGTACGCCGCATCGAAGCCGCCGATCTCGGCGGCGAGGTTGCGGCCGACGTTCGCGGCGGTCTGGACGCCGGCGTCGGTGAGCGGTGAGTCGGACCATCCCTGGATGCGTCCGGCCTGGTTCAGCCAGGTGCGGCCGTGGCGCACGAGGTACACCGTGGTCGTGCGGTTCGGCGGAGCGGCCGGCGGTGCGGCGACCGCCTGAGGGGCACCGGTGACGGCGAGCGTTCCGGCGAGGGCGCTTCCGCCGAGCGCGAGCAGGGCTGTGCGACGGGACAGGTCGGGCATGTCATCTCCTTCGATGGACGGCATCGACGAAAGCCGTACGTTGTTCATGTTTCGTCGGTGGCGAAAGCCTAGCGATATTCGTGTTTCCGCGCGACGCCGTGGTTGGGGCAGGTGGGGACGCCCCGCAAGACAGACTGACGGAACATGATCGTTTTGACGTATGATCGTGCAAGGTCGCGCACTTGCGGGACCGTGCCCGCCGAGGAGGACGTATGACCGACCCGAACGAGACTCTCGCCCCCGGCGCTCACATGCGCGCCGAGCTCGACTCGCAGCCCGACACCTGGGAGCGCGCCGCGGGCATGACCGCGGAACAGGCGCTGCTGCCCGCGAAGGGTCAGCGCGTGGCCGTGGTCGGCTGCGGCACCTCGTGGTTCATGGCGCAGTCCTACGCGGCGCTGCGCGAGCGCGCGGGCTTCGGCATCACCGACGCGTACGCGGCCAGCGAGGCGTTCATGGACCGCGGCTACGACGCGGTCGTGGCGCTGACGCGCTCCGGCACGACGACCGAGGTGCTCGAGCTCGTCGACCAGCTGAAGTCGGCCGGATCCGCCCCGCGCATCGTCGGCGTGATCGGCGACGAGACCTCCCCGCTCGTCGGCATGGTCGACGACGCCGTCCTGCTGCCCTTCGCGGACGAGAAGTCGGTCGTGCAGACGCGCTTCGCGACCACGGCGCTGGCCCTGTTCCGCGCGTCCCTGGGCGAAGACCTCACGGGCGCCATTGCCGACGTCCGCACCGCCCTCGCCGACGTCGACCCCACGCTCGCCGGCGCCGAGCAGTACACCTTCCTCGGCCGTGGCTGGACCATCGGGCTGGCGCACGAGGCCGCGCTCAAGATGCGCGAGTCGTCGCAGTCGTGGACCGAGTCGTACCCGTCGATGGACTACCGCCACGGTCCGATCGCCATCGCCGCGCCCGGCCGCATCACGTGGCAGTTCGGCGCGGCGCCCGAGGGGCTGGACGCGCAGGTCGCCGCGACGGGCGGACGCTGGGTGCAGCACCCGATCGACCCGATGGCCGATCTCGCCCGGCTGCACCGCGTGGCGCTCGACCGCGCGCTCGCCAAGGGGCTCAACCCCGACGAGCCGCGCAACCTCACCCGCTCGGTGATCCTCGAGGACTGAGGGATCCCGATGATGACCAGTGCCGACCGCGAGGCCGCGTCGCACGACGCGGCCGAGGCCGCGCGCGCCGTGCCCGACGTCGTCACGGACGCGTCGGGGGATCCGCTCGCGCAGGCGGCGGAGCTCGGTGCGGGCGCGCCGGTGCTCGCGTTCGACGTGGGCGGCACCGACATCAAGTCGGCGCTGTTCGACGCCGACGGCGCCATGCTCGGGCTGCGCCGCACGCCCACGCCCGAGCCCGGCGCCGACCTGCCCGTGCGCCTCGTGGCGCGGCTGGTCGAGCTCGGCGCGCAGCTGCGCGAGGAGCATCCGGGCGTGGATCCGGTCGCCGTGGGGCTGGTCGTCCCCGGCATCGTCGACGAGGTCGCCGGGGTCGGCGTGTTCGCGAGCAACATGGGCTGGCGCGACGCCCCGATCCGCGCGCTCGCGGAGGAGGCGTTCGGGCTGCCCGTCGCGTTCGATCACGACGTGCGCACGGGCGGGTGGGCAGAGCACGTGCTCGGCGGTGCCCGGCCGTATCCGGACTCGATCGTGCTCATCATCGGCACCGGGATCGCGGGAGCGCTGCTGCTGGGCGGAGTGCCGTTCACCTCGGGCGGCTACGCCGGAGAAGTCGGGCACTCGCCGGTCGCGGACGAGCCCGTGTGCGCCTGCGGCGCCCGGGGATGCCTGGAGGCGATCGCGTCGGCCGGAGCGATCGCCCGGCGCTACACGGCGCGCACGGGTGTTCCCGTGGAAGGCGCCAAGGAGGTCATCGCCCTCGCCGGGGCGGGCGACGACGCCGCCGCCGCCGTCTGGGACGAGGCGCTCGATGCGCTCGCCCTGTCGATCGCGCAGCTCACCGCGGTGATCGCGCCGCAGGCGGTCGTGATCGGAGGCGGGCTCTCCCGCGCCGGCGGCGCCCTGTTCGACGAGCTGCGCACCCGACTGCGCGCGCGGCTGAGCTTCCACCGCCTCCCCGAGCTGGTGCCCGCCCAGCTGCTCGGCAACGCGGGGATCCTGGGTGCGGCGCTGCGAGCCAGGAGCCTCGGATGATCGTCACCGTCACCCCGAATCCCGCCCTCGACCTCACCTGGCATGTCGACCGGATCCTGCCCGGCGGAACGCACCGCGCCGACACCGGCGTCGCCCGCGCGGGCGGCAAGGGCCTGAACGTGGCTCGCGTCGCGCACGCGCACGGCGCCCCCGTACGTGCGCTCGCCACCGCCGGGGGGCCGACCGGCGACGAGTTCGCCGCCGAGCTCGCCGCCTCCGGAGTGCCGCACGAGCTGATCCCGGTGCGGGGCGCGACGCGACGCAGCATCGCCCTGGTCGACGAACACCTCGGCGACACCACGATCGTCAACGAGCGCGGCCTGAACCCGGGTCCCGAGGAGTGGGCTGCTCTGGCGGAAGCCGTGCGCCGGTCGCTCGGCGATGCCCCCGTCCGCGGCCGCAAGCCGGTGCTGGTGCTCTCCGGATCGCTGCCCCCTGGTGCCCCCGACGAGCTGCTCCCCGGCCTGATCCGCCTCGGTCGCGACGTCGGAGCCACCGTGATCGCCGACACGTCAGGGCCGGCGCTCCTCGCCGCTGCGGATGCGGGGGCGACCGTGCTCAAGCCGAATGCCGCCGAACTCGCCGAGGCGACGGGCATCGCCGACCCCGTGGCGGGCGCGTGCGAGCTGCTGCATCGCGGCGCGTCGCTGGTGCTGCTGTCCCGTGGTGCGGACGGGATGCTCGCCGTCACGTCCGAGGAGATCGTGCGCGCCCGGCTCGCCGAGCCGCTCGCAGGCAACCCGACCGGCGCGGGCGACGCGGCCGTCGCCGCGTGCGCCGTGCTGCTGGCGCGGGGCGTGAAGGATCCGGTCGCGCTGCTGCGCCGGGCCACCGCATGGTCGGCGGCGGCGGTGCTGATGCCGCTGGCGGGCGAGATCCACCCGTCGTGGCCCGACCTCGAATCCGCTGTGATGGTCGACAGCCCGTCGTTGACCGCGCTGCGCCGTCCGTCCGTCGAAAGGACCCCCCGATGACCCTCGTCTCCGCCCGCGACCTCGTGCACGACGCGGCCCGCCGCGGCACCGGCGTCGGAGCCTTCAATGTGATCCACCTGGAGACCGCGGAGGCGCTCGTCTCCGCATCGGCCCAGGCCGGCCTGCCCGTGATCCTGCAGATCTCGCAGAACTGCGCCGACTACCACGGTGCGCTCGAGCCGATCGCACTCGCGACGCTCGCCGTCGCACGCCGCGCGTCGACGCCGGTGGCGGTGCACCTCGACCACGCCGAGCGCCCCGAGCTCGTCGACGAGGCCATCGCGCTCGGATTCGGATCCGTGATGTTCGACGGCGGCACGCTCGACTACGCGGACAACGTCGCGCTCACGGCGCAGGTCGTCGAGCGCGCGCACGCGGCGGAGGTCTACGTCGAGGGCGAGCTCGGCGAGGTCGGCGGCAAGGACGGTGCGCACGCCCCCGGGGTGCGCACCGATCCGCGGGAGGCGCGCGCGTTCGTCGAGGCGACGGGGGTGGACGCGCTCGCCGTGGCGGTCGGCTCCTCGCACGCGATGACCGATCGCACCGCCGCCCTCGACCTCGACCTCATCGCGCGGCTCCGCGAGGCCCTGCGCGGCGCCGGGGAGGACGGGGCGGACGTGCCGCTCGTGCTGCACGGGTCGAGCGGGGTGCCCGACGACACGATCGCGGCGGCGGTGCGGGCCGGGATGACGAAGATCAACGTCTCCACCCACCTGAACGGATTCTTCACCCGTGCCATCCGGCAGAGGCTGGAGGAGGACGAGCGCCTCGTCGACTCCCGGAAGTACCTCGCGCCGGCCCGCGACGCCGTCGCCGGCGAGGCCGCCCGCCTGCTGCGCCTCTTCGCCGGACCGACCCCGTCATGATCCTCCCCTTCGCATTCGAGGAGCGATGTTCGTCGCCGTCTACGCTGTTCCGGGGCGGACATCGCTCCCCGAAACCCGAAGGGGCGGCATGAACCGGGCCAATCGCCTCACGGCCATCCTCGACCTGCTCGCCGTCCGCGGCGACGTGTCGGTCGAGGAGCTCGCGGAGCGCTTCGACGCGTCGGCCGCCACGATCCGGCGCGACCTCGACAGCCTGTCCGAGCGGCGGCTCCTCACGCGCACGCACGGCGGCGCCGTCGCGCAGTCGGTCGCCTACGAGCTGCCGATCCGCTACAAGAGCCACCAGCGCACCTCCCAGAAGGAACGCATCGCGCAGGCCGCCTCGGCGCTCGTCTCCCCCGGGGCTGTCGTGGGACTCTCCGGCGGCACCACGACCACCGCCATCGCCACCGCGCTCGCGGCACGGGAGGACCTCGCCGAGCAGGGCCTCACCGTCGTCACCAACGCGGTGAACATCGCCGCACAGCTCGCCACGCGCCCCGACTTCAAGGTCGTGGTGACCGGCGGCGTGATCCACTCCCGCAGCTACGAGCTCGTCGGGCCGTTCGTGGAGCAGCTGCTCGCGGGCGTCAGTCTCGACATCGCCTTCATCGGCGTGAACGCGCTCTCGACGAGCGGCGTCGCGACCACGCACGACGAGCGCGAGGCCGCGGTGAACCGGATGATGGCGAGCCGTGCCCGCCGCGCCGTGATCGTCGCCGACTCGTCGAAGGTGGGGGCGTCGGCGTTCGCGGCGGTCGGCGGATCCGACCTCTTCCCCACGCTGCTCACCGACGACGGCCTCGCGCCGGACGATCGGCGCGCCCTGCGCGACGCCGGCTACGAGGTCGTCCTGGCGGACTGACGCACGGGATCCGGCCTCACGCCAGCGGGAAGTCCGCTTCGGCGCGCAGGCCGCCCTCGGGGCGGGCGGTGAGCATGCGTGCGATCCGCTCTGCCATCGCCGTCGGATCCCAATCGTGCCAGGCGCCGCGAAGCTCCTCCGCGGTCCCGTTCGCGTCCGACTCGGCGACGGCGGAGGCCGCTTCGGTCATGCCGGGGAACGTCTCCGTGCCGACGAGGGCCAGCACCGGGGCGTCGATCCCGGAGAGGAAGGCGCGGGGAGAGCGCTCCTCGACCAGGGCGAGCGCCGTGCCGTCGGGGATCCAGCTGTGCACCAGTGCAGGGAACTGCGGGGATGTGCGCAGCTCGTCGATCCACTCGGGGGGCATGCCCGCCATGTACCGGACGATCGCACCCTCGAGGTCCCCTGCGTCGATGCTTCTCTTCACGCCGGCCCACCACGCGGGCGCGCCCTCGGGGAACTGCCACAGAGGCGCCTCCCACAGCATCACCCCGGCGAGCGTGGGGACGCCGGCCGCGGCGAGGATCGCCAGGGCGCATCCCGACGAGTGCCCGATCAGCACGACCGGGGCGCTGAGCGCCTCGGAGACTGCGGTGATCGCGCTGAGTTCGCGGTCGAGGTCGACGGGACCGGAGGCGGCCGATTCGCCCCGTCCGAGGCGCTCGGGCACGGCCGCCCGGTATCCGCGTCCGGCGAGCAGACGCGCGGTAGACGAGGGGATCGGGTTCTCGGCCCGCCCCGGTCCCGCTCCCTGGACGAAGAGCGCTGCGGGGGCGCCCTCGGGCCCGTGCAGCTCGACGTCGACGGCGTCGCCGTAGGGCGTGCGCACTCGCATCATGCCACCGGTCCGTTCAACCGCACGCGCACCAGGTCGCCCGCGGCCTTGCCGAGCGCGGCCCGCGTGGCGGCCTTGACCGGACCGACGTGGGCGCCGTTGCCGATCGGCATGAGCGTGATCGCGACCGGCTGGTCGTCGATGGTCCCGGTCACCCGCACCGGCCTGCCGGTGCCGAAGAAGGCGCGCGATCCGGGAACGTCGAACACCGTCCAGGATGCGGCCTCGGGTGCGACGCGAAGACGGGCGTCGAACTGAAGAGCGGACTTCTCTGCCATGGGGCACCTCCACTTTCTAGACTGTTGAGTCTTGTTTTGGATATTAGACTCGCGAGTATGATTTGCGCAAGGAGGTGATCGGATGCGCCCGAGTTCGCAGCCGAAGCGAGCCGCGGCCCTCGCGGCGGCAGAGCGGCAGTTCCTCGCGACGGGATACGAGTCGGTCACGATGGAATCGATCGCGCAGGAGTCGGGGGTCGCGAAGCAGACGCTGTACAGCCACTTCGGCAGCAAGCGCGACCTGTTCCTGGAGATCGTGCGCGCCCAGACCGAAGGAGCGAGCGCCTCCGTCCTCGATCCCGCGCCGACCTTCCCCGACGCTTCCCATGCGCGCGAAGGCCTGCACGACCTTCTCGTCGCTCAGCTGACCGCCGTCCTCGATCCGCGGATCCTCGCGCTGCGTCGTCTCGTGATCGGCGAGCTGCGTCGTTCGCCGGAGCTCGCCGAGGCACTCTACGAGCTGGGACCGCGACGCGCGATCCTCGCTCTCACCGCGGTGGTGGACGAGCTCTGCGCCGCCGGCGTGGTCCGTCCGGTCGATGCCGAGCAGGCCGCCACGCAGCTGAACTGGCTGGTGATGGGGGAGCCGATCAATCGCGCCATGCTGCTCGGCGACGCGGCGGCGCTCTCCCCCGCGCAGATCCCCGCGCACGTCGAGGCCGCGCTCGACATGTTCTTCGCCGCCTACGGGGCGTGAGGGCTCCCTCCCGTCGTGGGGCGGCCCGAGACCCTCATGCCAGAGGGAAGCTCGCCTCGACGCGCAGGCCGCCCTCGGGGCGCGCGGTGAGCACGAGGGATCCGCCGAGCACCTCGACGATCGATCCCGCGATCGCCAGCCCCAGCCCGGATCCGCCGTGACCGCCGTCGCGCGCCCGTCCGGAGCCGCGCTGGAACGGCTCGACCAGCGTCGCGACGAGATCCGGGTCGAGCCTCTCGCCGGTGTTCTCCACCACAAGCGCGCCGCGGCCGCCCAGGCTCACCGTGCGCACGGTGGCCGAGCCGCCGGACGGCAGGTTGTGCACCAGCGCGTTCTGCACGAGGTTCAGGGCGAGCTGGTCGAGCAGCGCCGCATCGCCGCGCACGAACACCGGGTCGCCCACGGCGTCGATGCGCACGTCGTGCGCCGCCGCGACCTCGTGCAGCAGCTCGATCGCACCCTCCGCCGCGAGCGACAGGTCGACCTCGACCTGCTGCGGCGGGCGCGCATCCAGCCGTGCGAGCAGCAGCAGCGCCTCGGTGAGCGCGACCGCGCGCTCGTTCGCGGTGCGCAGCCGTTCGAGCAGCTGCGGCACGTCCGGATCCGGCTCGGCCTGCGCGACGTCGAGCAGTGCCCGCGTGATCGCGAGCGGGGTGCGCAGCTCGTGCGACGCGTTCGCGGCGAACCGCCGTTCGCGCTCCAGATCGGCCTGGATCCGGTCGAGCATCCCGTCGAACACGTCCGACAGCCGGCGGAACTCGTCGTCGCGTCCAGGCAGCGCCATCCGTGCGCTCAGCTCTCCCTCGCCCACGGCGCGGGCGGTGTCGGCCATGATCGCGAGCGGGCGCAGCACCCGGCCGGCGAGCAGCCAGCCGCCGAGCACGCTCAGCCCGATGAGCGCGAGCAGCGCCCAGGTCGCCGCCGGCACGAAGGCGCGAATCAGGTCGGTGCGGTTCGGTGCCCAGCTGCCGCCCGCCAAGGGGTCGCTGCTGTAGACCTCGCCGTCGGGCACGTAGCGCAGCAGCCAGAGCGCCACCACGCCCAGCAGCACGGCCCCGGCGATCGCGACCAGGGCCACGTAGCTGAGGGTGAGCCGCCATCGCACCGAGAGTCCGCGGCTCCGCTCGGCGTGCGGCCCGAGGGGCACGGGTGCCATGGGCTCAGGCACGGGGAGCGGATTCCGTCGTGTGATCGTCGACGGGGCGGGCCGCCGCGTCGTCCGCGTCGATCCGGTAGCCGACGCCCGGCACGGTGAGGATCACCCACGGTTCCCCGAGCCGCTTGCGCAGCGCCGACACGGTGATCCGCACCGCGTTCGTGAACGGGTCGGCGTTCTCGTCCCAGGCCCGCTCCAGCAGCTCCTCCGCGCTGATCACCCCGCCCCCGGCCTCGACGAGCACCTGCAGCACGGCGAACTGCTTGCGGGTGAGCGCCACGTAGCGGCCGTCGCGGTAGACCTCGCGGCGGAAGGGATCGACGGTGATGCCCGCGAGCTCGTGCACGGGCGGGGTCGATCGCGGTGCGCGGCGGGCGAGCGCGCGGATGCGCAGCACGAGCTCGCGCATCTCGAAGGGCTTGGTGAGGTAGTCGTCGGCCCCGAGCTCGAAGCCGGTCGCCTTGTCGTCCAGCCGGTCGGCCGCCGTGAGCATGAGGATCGGCAGCCCGGATCCTGCGGCGACGATCGCGCGGGCGATGTCGTCGCCGCTCGGCCCCGGGATGTCCCGGTCGAGCACGGCCACGTCATAGGAGTTCAGGTCGAGCAGCTCCAGGGCAGTGTGGCCGTCGCCGGCCGTGTCCGCCGCGATCGCCGCGAGGCGCAGTCCATCACGGACCGCACCGGCCAGGGCGGGTTCGTCTTCCACGATCAGCACGCGCATGCCAGAAGCCTAGGCACCCGCGCGTATCGGGAGCGTATGCGAAAGCGCGTACGACCCGGCAACGTCCGCATCGATGGGGTGGAGGCATGGACACCCCCACGAGAACGACCACGTCCCTGCGGCCCGGCACGGCGCCCGAGTGGATCCTGGATCCGTCCGGCTCCACGGATCGGGAGCAGCGCGCGGGCGGGCGTCCTCCCCGCCCGCGTCGCCGGCTGTTCCGGCTGCTGGTCGTGCTGCTGGTGCTCGTGACGATCGGGGCGGGCGCGGCGGCAGCCGTGGTCACCGCGGCGATCGCCGCCCGGCCCGACTATCCGGACACGGTGGTCTCAGGCGGGACGGACGCCGGATCCGCGGTCGCCCGGGGCGGCGGCCGGCCGACCGCGGAGGACGGGTACATCGCGGACGGCGACTCGCTCGCCGTGTCGGACGCGGCGCCGGCGGTGGCCCGGCTGGATCCTGCCCTGCGCGAGGCTCTGCAGCAGGCGCACGCGGCGGCCGCGGAGGACGGCGTCGATCTGCGGGTCGGCGGGGGCTGGCGCTCGAAGGCGTACCAGGCGTGGCTGCTGCGCGACGCGGTGCGCACCTACGGGTCGGCCGCGGAGGCCGCGCGCTGGGTCGGCACTCCGGAGACCTCCCTGCATGTGAAGGGGCAGGCGGTCGACGTCTCGCCCTATGACGCGGCCGACTGGCTGAACCGCCACGGCGCGCAGTTCGGACTGTGCCGCACGTACGACAACGAGGCGTGGCATTTCGAGCTGAGCCCGTCGGCGGTCGGCGCCGGGTGCCCCCCGATGTTCCGCGACCCGACCGAGGACCCGCGCATGCAGGGCTGAGCGGGTATCCCCCTCTTCGCTGGTCGCAGATTGCGGGTTTCAGCCCGTGGAAGTCGCAATCCGCGACCAGCGAGCAGCCGGGCGGGGAGCAGTCAGGGAGTTGCCGCCGACGGGTCGGGCTCAGTCCTCGGGGGCCATCTCGAAGTCGTACCACGACGGGACCGGGCGACCCGGGAAGGCCTCGTGCCACAGGGCCGACATGCTCAGCTCGCCCTCGCGGAGGTTCGGCACCTCGAAGCGCTCCTCGAGGATCCGCCCCGCGGTCTCCCGGTCGCCGACGGCCAGGGCCGCGCGGATTTCCACCACGCGGAACCGTCCGAGCCCGCGGAGCTCCGCCGGAAGTCCGCCGATCAGTGTGCGCACCTCGTCGGCCCGGCCGTCGGACAGCAGCGCCTCGGCGAGCTCGAGGGCCAGCGGGGCGAGATCGGGGGCGAGCTCGCGCGCCTCGGCGAGTCGATGGATCCCCTCCGCCTGCGCCGCGGTGCCGCCGTCGGACTGGCGCAGGGCGAGTCCGAGTCCGCGCAGCGCCCAGGGGCTGCGCCGGTGCCGCAGGGACGCCTCGTAGTGCGAGACCGCGGTGCCGTGCTCGCCGCGCGCGTGTGCCGCGACAGCACGGTGATAGTGGGTCAGCCAGGTCGAGGGCGCCTCGGCGAGCACGTGGTCCCACTCGTCGCCGGTGACGTACGAGTCAGGGGCGACGAGCGGATCCGGCTCCGCGATCCCGCGTCCGATGCGGTCGGACGGAGCATCCAGAAGGGCGGCCCAGTAGGCACCCTCCTCGCCGTCGCGCACGAAGCGCACTCCGGCCGGCGACGCGAACGCCGTTCCGGTGCGCGCGGCGAGCTCCTGCTCGAGCGCTCCCCAGGGCGACCCGATCGAGATCAGCGCCTCCGGGGCGACGTCGACGGAGGATTCGAGCCGGGCGATCCCGGCCGAGCCGATCCGCTCCGCCGCCTGCACCACCTGGGGGCCGACCTCGGCGACGGCGTCGTCCCAGCCCCCGTCGAGACGCGGATCCGCCAGCTGTAGCGGCAGGAAGGTCTCCGTCCACTCCCACGTCGCGCCGCCGGGCATCCGCAGATGCTCGTACTGCGTCGTGGCCAGCCCGGCCTGGATCTCGAAGTAGGCACCGGTCTCGCCGCCGAGCCAGTCGCACCAGCGGCGCCCGCCGGGGGTGTCTCCCCAGACGAAGAGCTTGCGGCCGGTGAGCGGCGCGGTCGAGACGTGAGCCAGGCCGGATCCCTCGGCGTCGACGGCGGCGATCCACGGGCGCGGCGCCGGGGCGTCTGCGGCGTCGGCGGAATCCGCGAGGCCGGGCGCGAGGTCGAAGAAGTAGTCGGCCGCGGCGGGCGCGGCGGCCGGGAAGCGCGGGTCGGCCTTGCGCAGATCGACGCGGCCGAGCGTGCCGTCGTAGCCCGTCATGTATGCGTGGGTGGCGGGCGCGAACACCCGGCTGCCCTCCGACTGGGCGACGGCGATGTTCGTCCACCAGTACATCCCGGTCTCACGGTCGCGCGGGTTGCGCACCCGCACGTGCACGTGCAGGGCGGGGCCTTCCAGCGTCGCGTCGATCTGCAGGATCAGCCCGCGCACCCGCTCGTACTCCCACAGGCGCAGGATCGGCTCGCCGTCGTCCCCGGTGAGCTCGGCGGCGTAGAGCGGATCGACCGTGAGCGGCCAGTGCCCACGCATGCCGATGTTCCATTCGGCGCCGCCGGAGAACCAGGCGTCGCGCAGGGCGAGGTTCGCCGGCTGCAGGATCGCGTTGCGATAGACGAGGTCGCGCCCCGTGGTCTTGTCGAAGAGGCGCACGAGCCGGCCGCCCAGATCGAGGGCGAACTCTGCCCGCAGCTGCTCGTTCTCGAGCACGGCGACGCGCATCGGGGCGGGCGTGCGGGTGCGGTCGTAGCCGTCCTGGATCAGGTACGGATGGATCGACGACACCTGTCCGTACCGGATGTTCGCCGCCATCTCGGCGGGGAGCCCCTCGGCGGAGGCCTCATAGGGCGCCTGCGGCATCCCCGCGATCGCGGGGAGGGGGTTCGGGGATCCGACGGGGGCAGTGGGGAGGACGACCTGGGTGACGGTCAACGTTGCGCTCATCGTTGACCAGTATCCTCGCCCGGGCGGTGCGCCGGGAAGGAGCCGGACCCGTGAATTTCCCCGGTTCCGGGGCGAGCGGCGACCCCGCGTACTCTGGGCGGGTGCCCGAGTTCCCGTACGCGCGCCTGCGCCGGTTCCCCGATGTCGAGGCGCCGAACCTGCAGGCCTGGGACGCGACGGACGAGCTGCTCGTCACAGCGGCGCTGGCCGAGGCTGCAGACCGCGACATCGACGGATCCGCGATCGCCGTGATCGGCGACGGGTACGGCGCCCTCACGCTGCCCCTCGTCGCCGCGGGCCTCGCCGGCGTGCGCGTGCATCAGGATCTGGTGACGGGCCGCCGTGCGCTCGCCCGCAATGCCGCCGCCCTCGACCTGACCGGTTTCGCGCCGCACGAGCTCGACGCCGAGCTGCTGCGCGGCGCGCGGCTCGTGCTCCTGCAGCTGCCGAAGGGGCTCGCCGAGCTCGAGGAGATCGCCGACGCGGTCGCCCGCTGGGCGGCGCCCGACGCGGTGCTGCTCGCCGGCGGCAGGGTGAAGCACATGACCCTCGCGCAGAACGAGGTGCTCGCCCGGTTCTTCGCGCGCGTGCAGCCGCAGCGCGGGGAGCGCAAGTCGCGCCTGATCCTCGCCGCCGAGCCGCGACCGGTCGCCGCGGATCCGCCCTTCCCGGTGTCGTCGCCGCACCCGGAGTTCGGGCTCACGCTCTGCGCGTACGGCGGAGCGTTCGCCGGCGATCGCGTGGACATCGGCACGCGGGTGCTCCTGGAGGTCATGCGCGAGCGTGCGCAGGATCTCGTGGCCCTCGCCCGGCGTGACGGATTCACAGCGGTCGACCTCGGCTGCGGTACCGGTGCGCTCGCCGCATCCCTGGCCGTCGCGGCACCGCAGGCGCGGATCATCGCGACCGACCGCTCGGCCGCCGCCGTGCGCTCGGCCCGCGCCACGATGGCGGCGAACGGCGTGGCGGCCCGCGTGGACGTGACCCTCGACGACGCGGGATCCGCGATCCCGGAAGGATCGGTGGATCTGATCCTGTTGAACCCGCCGTTCCATCTGGGCGCGAGCGTGCACGAGGGCGCGGGCCGCCGGCTGATCGATGCCGCCGCGCGGATGCTCCGTCCCGGGGGCGAGGCATGGACCGTGTTCAACTCGCACCTCGATCACCGTCGGGCGCTCGCGGCGGCGGTCGGAGAGACGGTGCAGCTGACCCGCACCCCGAAGTTCACGGTGACCCGGTCGGTGCGGCGCTGACCGTTCCCGGTTCGAGGAGCGATGTTCGCTGCGGATGAGGCCGATCGAGGGCGAACATCGCCCTTCGAACGCGCGGCCCGCGGGCGGATCCGTCGAATCCCGTCAATCTCGCGCAACTTTCTTCCACACGGCCACACATTGCGTTCGGAGCTCTCTCGCGGCGCCTCCAGCCCCCGGGTCTGGTGACGAAGGTCACGGATTCGAACGGAGGCGTGACGGCCAAGGAGTACGACGGGAACCAGAACCTCACGAAGGTGACCGACCCGACCGGCGCGGTCACGTCGTACGCCTACGACAGCATGAACCGGCCGACGACCGTCACGGACGCGAACGGCGAGGCGACCGCGTACTCGTACGATGCCGCGGGACGTGTGACGAAGGTCACCGACCCGACCGGTGCCGTCACGACCTACGCGTACGACAAGGCGGGCAACGCGACCGGCAGCACGGATCCGCTCGGGCGGACCACCACGACCGCCTACGACAAGCTCAACCGTGCCGTCTCGGTGACGAGCCCCGCGGGGGGCGTGACGTCCTACGAGTACGACGCGGCGAGCCGGGTCACGAAGACCACCGACGGCGCGGGCCGCACACAGCAGTTCGGCTACGACCCGGCGGGTCAGCTCACCTCGGTGACGGACGGCGACGGCGCGGTCACGAACTACGCGTACGACCCGGCCGGCAACATCACGGGCGTCACGGATCCTCGCGGCGGCACCATCAGCCTCGGCTACACGCCGACGAACCTGCTGGCGTCGCAGTCGAACCAGAACGGCGAGACCACCCAGTACGCGTACACCGCGGCGGGGGTGCTGAAGTCCGAGACGAACCCGCTCGGCGTCGTCACGACCTACGGGCATGACAAGAATGCGAACCTCACCCAGGTCGTCGAGAACGCCCAGGCAGGTGCAGGGTCCTCGGTGGACACGAACGTGACCACGACGTACGCGTACGACCCGGCGAACCGTCTCACCCAGGTGACGGACCCGAAGGGCGGAAAGACCGGGTACGAGTACGACCCGCTCGGCGCGTTGACGAAGTCCACGAACCAGGTCGGCGACACGACGAAGTACACGTACGACGCGGCGTCACGCACCAGCACCGTCACCGACGGCAACGGGAAGAAGACGACCTACTCGCGGGATGCGGACGGTCGCATCACCAAGGTGGCTCCGACGGATGCGGATCCGGCGTCGTACACGTACGACAAGGCCGGGCAGCTGACCCAGATGGTCGATCCCACGGGGAAGACCACGTGGGAGTACACGCCCGACGGGCTCACCAAGGTGGAGACCACCAAGGCCGGCACGGCGGATGCGAAGTCGGTGTCGTACGGGTACGACGCCGGTGGTGCGCGCACGAGCCTGACGTACCCGGACGGCACGCAGGTGGGTTACACGCTCGATGGTGCCGGGCTGGTCACGGCGATCACGGATCCCACCGGCACTAGCAGCTACGCCTACAACGCGTCCGGGCTGGTGACGACCGCGAACCGGTCCAACGGCACCGCCAGCACGTATGGGTACGACCCGGTTGGGCGCATCACCGACATCCTGCACACGGGATCCACGACGGTGAATGCTGACGCGAATGCCCCGGGCGCGGGCGCCGCTGCAGCGCTGCCGGCGGATCCGGCACCGAACACCACGGTGACACCGGGCGCAGCGGTCGTTTCTGCTCCGGTCGCGCCCACGACGGCACCAGCGACCCCCGCGGCGACCGCGCCGTCACCGAGCCCGACTCCGTCCCCGTCGCAGACGCCGTCGGCGAAGTCGACACCGACACCGAGCCCGTCGATCACTCCGGCACCGAGCCCGACTCCGTCGACCACGCCGACGCCCACACCGACTCCGTCCCCGTCGACGCCGTCGGGTGGGACCACCGGTCCCGGGTGCGGCAACGGCGGTGTGACCCCGGGATGCCCGACCGCTTCGCTCACCGCGGCGGACGGACTCCCGCTGCACTTCACGTACACCTACGACAAGGCAGGGGATACGATCCGGTTCGTGCAGACGGGGGCAACCACGTCTCTGACGACGGACTACACCTATGACGCCCTCGGCCGGTTGATCGGCTCGAGCCGCACGGACGGGGTGAAGGCGACTTACGGGTACGACGCGAACGGGAACCAGACCTCTGGTACCGACACGGATCGGCTCAAGCGGGGGATCCCGCGGTCAGCGCGTCGGCTCTGATCGAAGACAATCTCGCCTGTGTCGCCGACATACCTGATTTGGGCGCGACTCTCGCCACCGTCATCCTCGTGCGCGAGAGCGCACGCGACAGTGCCCGAGCAGGCGAGGGCAGCGATTGGCTAGACCTGTGCCGACCTCTCGGCGCGCTAGCCAACCTCGACAATCGAGTCGGCGCATACCCCCTCGGCGATGTCTCGGACTCCAGCAGGTGGCGGCGGCCGATCGAGTCATGGTTCGAAGGCATCGCAACAGCAGTATTCGATGCGGTTCCGTTCGTGTATGCCGTCACGGGAAACGAGGTATCGGGACTCGCGCCCTCAGAACAGACAAGCGGGAACGTTGGACTCTTCGCGCCGGATGCGAACGGGAACCTTGCGATTCGGCCGGTGACCTCTTGGAACTGGTGAGCGCCCGCCAGCCTGGGGTGACGGCGATCGCGGTGGCAACAGCGAGAGGCAGAACGGCAAGGGCGGTGGCAGCGGGGCCGGGAAACGCCGTGTCGAATCAGACTCTGAGCGCTGTGACGCGCTCGATGCGGCGCCCGCGCTCGTGGAGCGGAAGATCGACGATTACACGCGCCGTCTCGGCTAGTCTGTCCCCCGCCGCGACTGCGCACCGCACTCTCGGCATACCGACGGATTTGCCTCCGGATCAGGATCTCGTTACGTTGGAATGCGGGCCTTGTGGCCCCAAGACCAGTCCGCGGCCGCGTCCTTCTTTCGACTCTGCTGTGCACGAAGAGGCGCGGGCGTACGGTCGATGATCTCTGTCGAGGATCCGAAATCCTCCTCCTGCGCCGCCTGCACGGCTTCGTCGAAGCGGCCCCGTGATCGTCACCCGGGCGTGACCGATGCAGGCCTCCCGAACGGTGAGGCCGCGGGGGAAACGTGTCCGAAACCGCTCTGGAAGCGCGTCATCTGTTCAAGGTGTTCGGGAGGAATCCGAACCAGGCCATCCGGCGCCTCAAGGCCGGCGAAACCCGATCCGAGGTGGCCGACGCCGGCACCGCCGCCGTGATCGACGCCAGCTTCACCGTCAACCGCGGCGAGATCTTCGTCATCATGGGCCTGTCCGGATCCGGCAAGTCGACGATCATCCGCATGCTCAACGGCCTGCACGAGGCGACCGACGGCTCCGTCCTCGTCGCCGGCAACCCCATCACGGGCATCCCCGCCTCGCGCCTGCGGGAGATCCGCCGCGACCGCGTGTCGATGGTGTTCCAGCACTTCGCGCTGCTGCCGCACCGCACCGTGGCCGCGAACGTGGCCTATCCGCTCGAGCTCAAGGGCGTCGGCAAGGCCGAGCGCCTGGCCAAGGCCGAGGAGATCCTGGGCCTGGTGGGGCTCGAGGGGCAGGGCGAGAAGCTCCCCTCCGAGCTGTCCGGCGGGATGCAGCAGCGCGTCGGCATCGCCCGCGCGCTCGCCGCCGACACCGACATCCTGCTCATGGACGAGGCGTTCAGCGCGCTGGATCCGCTGATCCGCCGCGAGATGCAGGAGCAGCTGCTCGAGCTGCAGCAGAAGCTCCACAAGACCATCGTGTTCATCACGCACGACCTGAACGAGGCCATGTTCCTCGGCGACCGCATCGCCGTGATGCGCGACGGCCGCATCGTGCAGATCGGCACGCCGGAGGACATCCTCACCGACCCGGCGAACAGCTACGTCGAGCAGTTCGTGCAGGACGTCGACCGCGCCCGCGTGCTCACGGCGGCGAACGTCATGGAGCGTCCGCGTCCGGTCGTCTCGGAGAACGCCGGACCTCGCACCGCGCTCAAGCAGATGCGCGACGCGTTCATGTCGGCCACCTATGTGGTCGGGCGCGACCGCAAGCTCATCGGCATCGTCACCGACCGCGACGTGGTGAAGCTGATCCGTCGCGGTGAGAGCAGAATCACCTCCGCGCTCAAGCCCGCCGCGCAGGTGGTCGACGAGGACGAGATCCTGATGAACCTGTTCATCCCCGCCGTGGAGTCGCCGCTGCCGCTCGCCGTGGCGGACGCGGAGGGACGCCTCGTCGGCGTCATCCCGCGCATCACGCTGCTCGCGGCCCTCGGCCCGGGCGCCGGCGCCACGGGCGAGATCAACCTGCCGGTGCTGCCGCTGCCGCAGGCGGAGGTCGACGCCGTGCTCGACGACGGCTGGACGGCCCCCGCCCCCGGCTCCTCGCCGACCACGCCGGATGCGCCGACCGAGGAGGTCACCCGATGAACGTCCTTCCCCTCGGATCCTGGGTCGCCGTCGCGGTCGACTGGATCAAGGCCAACCTCGACGGCCTGCTGCACGTCATCTCGACCGTGGTCTCCTTCCTCGTCGACGGCCTGAGCTTCGTGCTGCTGATGCCGTGGTTCTACGTCGTGATCCTCGTCGCCGCGCTCATCGCGTGGCTGGTGCGCTCCTGGAAGCTCGCGATCGGCACCGTGCTCTCCTTCGGGGTGATCGTCGCGATGGGCCTGTGGGTCCCCGCGATGCAGACGCTCGCGCTCGTGCTCGTCGCCGGTGTCGTCACCGTGCTGATCGCGATCCCGCTCGGGATCTGGTCCGCGCGCAACGCCACGGTGCGCGCGGTGCTCAAGCCCGTGCTCGACTTCATGCAGACGATGCCCGCCTTCGTCTACCTCATCCCCGCGATCGTGTTCTTCAGCATCGGCGTCGTGCCGGGGCTCGTCGCGACGGTGATCTTCGCCCTTCCCCCGGGCGTGCGCTTCACCGAGCTCGGCATCCGCGGAGTGGACTCCGAGACGGTCGAGGCAGGGCAGTCGTTCGGTGCGACGCCGGGCCAGATCCTCCGCGGGATCCAGCTTCCGCTCGCGATGCCGACCATCCTCGCCGGCGTCAACCAGGTGATCATGCTCGCGCTGTCGATGGCCGTCATCGCCGGAATGGCGGGGGCCGATGGGCTCGGCAAGCTCGTGGTCGAGGCGATCTCGACCGTGAACATCGCCAAGGGCGTCGAGGCAGGTCTCGGGGTCGTGCTGATCGCGGTCTTCCTCGACCGGGTCACCGCGTCGCTGGGCTCGCTCGGTCAGCAGCCGTCGTCGCTGCTCGGCGTTCTCGCGCGCCGTCGCGCCGCGCGGCGCCTGGCGGCGGTTCCCGCCGTCGCCGGCGACACCCCCGCACCGACCATCGAAGAGAAGGAGCTGCAGAATGCGTAAGTCCAAGATCGCCGCCGTCGCGGCACTCGGCGTCGCGGCCGCCCTCGCCCTGGCCGGATGCGCGAGCGACGGCGCGGGCGGCACGCTCGAACTGGCAGGCAAGGCGCCGGCGAAGAGCTCCGGATCCGGAGACAAGGGCACGATCACGATCGGCTTCCTGCCGAGTTGGACCGACGGGCTGAGCACCGCGTACCTGCTGCAGGATCAGCTCGGCAAGCTCGGCTACGACGTGAAGATGCAGACGCTCTCCGACGCCGGTCCCCTCTACGCGGGCCTGTCCCAGGGCGACGTCGACATCTTCCCGTCGGCCTGGCCCGAGGTCACGCAGAAGGCGTACATGGACAAGTACAAGGGGTCGATCGACGATCTCGGCACGTACTACGACAACGCCCGCCTCACGATCGCGGTGCCGACCTACAGCGACATCGACTCGATCGACCAGCTCACGGGGAATGCCTCGAAGTTCGGGGGGAAGATCATCGGCATCGAGCCGGGAGCCGGTCTCACCGCGCAGACGCAGAAGATGATGCCCGCGTACGGTCTCGACAGCGAGTACCAGCTCGTCACGTCGTCGACCGCGGCGATGCTCACGGAGCTGAAGTCGGCGACCGACAAGAAGCAGGACATCGCCGTCACGCTGTGGCGTCCGTTCTGGGCCAACAGCGCCTTCCCGGTGAAGGATCTGAAGGATCCGAAGGGCGCGATGGGCAAGCCGGAGGGCCTGCACTTCCTGGGCGCGAAGGGCTTCGCCGAGAAGCATCCCGACGCCGCGGAACTGATCTCGAAGATCACGCTCGACGATGCGCAGTACGGCTCGCTCGAGGACCTGGTGGTGAACCGGTTCGGCGAGGGCAAGGAGCCCCAGGCGATCGACGCGTGGGTCGAGAAGAACGCCGGCCAGTTCGACTGGGTGAAGAAGTAGGGCCCTTCGCTCGTGTGACGCCCGTCTCTCGTGCGACGCCTGCAGGACCCCGATACGGAGGCATGACCAGATCCGCGAACGGGCCCTGCAGGCGTCGCACGATCCTGCAGCCGTCCCAGCCCGTCGCCGGCGCTCCCACCGGGCCGAGGCGGCTATGCTGTACCCCCGTGGGGTATTGGATCCGGAGCCGCGACACGTCGTCGACGTGGTCGCTGCGGATCCTGCTCCTCGTCTCCGCAGTGATCGTCGGACTGCTCGGCATGCATATGCTCGCAGGGCATGGCACGCCGGCAGCCGGGGAGCACCCCCTGCCCGGCCCGACCTGGAGTGCCGTGATCGCAGATCACGCGATCGCCGAGCCCACGCACGGCTGCGCCGATTGCGCCGAGCATGCGTCGATCGCGTCCTCCTGCGTGCTCGCGCCGATCGCTCCCGCCGCCCTTCCTGGGCCTCCTGCGGAAGACCTCCGTCCCGCGCTCGCCGTCGTCGTCGCCTCCACGGCGCCGGTCTCGGCGGATCCGCGTCCGCCGAGCATCTCCGTGCTCTGCATCAGTCGCAGATGAGTCGACGCCGGAGCGTCCCGTCATCGCCGGAAGCCGGTGGACGCCCCGGGAGAGACCACGCGCCCGCTGTCCAGCGGGGCGCGTCATCGACGACGAAAGCAGAGACACCATGACCATCCGCACTGTCCACCGCGTCCTCGCGATCGGCGCGATCGCCATCGCAGGAACCGCGCTCACCGCGTGCGCGCCGACCACCACCCACTCAGGGATGCCCGGGATGACGCACGCTGCGGGGCCGACCCCCTCGGCGACGGCGAACGACGCCGATGCGATGTTCGCGACCATGATGATCGAGCACCATCGGCAGGCGATCGAGATGAGCGATGCCCTGCTCGCCAAGACAGGCGTCGACCCCCGGGTCGTCGATCTGGCGACCAGGATCAAGGTCGCGCAGGCGCCGGAGATCACGACGATGCGCGGGTGGCTCGCCGACTGGGGCGTGCCGTCCGCAGCCCCGGGATCCATGGATCACGGGGACGGCATGATGAGCGACGCCGACATCGCCGCGCTCGACGCCGCGTCCGGCCCGGAGGCGGCGAAGCTGTTCCTCGAGCAGATGATCGCGCACCATGAGGGCGCGGTCGTGATGGCGCGCACCGAGAAGGCCGACGGCCTGGATCCCTCCGCCGTCGCGCTCGCGGTCGCGATCATCCGTGCGCAGACCGCCGAGATCGCAGAGATGAAGGAACTCCTGGCGCAGCTCTGACGACCACCGCGGCTGTCCGCTCCTCGGCGGACGCCCTCCCGCTCGCTGGTCGCGGATCGCGCTCATTCCGCAGGGAAAGCCGCGATCTGCGACCAGCGAACGACCGGGGCGCGGGCGGAAGTCAACCGGCTGTCCGGATCCGGGGGCCGCGCGTAGCCTTCCGGTATGGACGGCTTCGCGGCGGTCGACTTCGGCTTCGCGCGTGAGGTGCTCCAGCGGGGCATCGCAGCGCTCTACCTCGTCGCGTTCCTCAGCACGCTGAACCAGTTCCGTGCGCTGCTCGGCGAGCACGGCCTGCTGCCCGCGCCCGAGCTCCTCGCCTGGGCGGGGAACTCCGACCGAGCGCGCCGGCTGCTGCGCCCGACCCTCTTCCTGCGCATCCGGTACACCGACCGGCGGCTCGTGGCGCTCTGCACCGCGGGGATCGTCGTGTCGCTGTCGCTCGTGACCGGGATCCCGCAGCTCGCACCGTCCTGGGTGCCGATGGCGTGCTTCCTGCTGCTCTGGCTCGGGTACATGTCGATCTCGTCGATCGGGCAGACCTTCTACGGGTTCGGCTGGGAGATGCTGCTGCTCGAGGCCGGGTTCCTCGCCGCATTCCTCGGATCCGCCTCCGAGCCGCCGCCGACCGTCGTCATCGTGCTGTTCTGGTGGGTGGTCATCCGGCTCGAATTCGGCGCCGGCATGATCAAGATCCGCGGCGGGCACGAGTGGCGCAACCTCACCGCGCTCATGTACCACCACGAGACGCAGCCCATGCCCGGGCCGCTCAGCAGACAGGCGCATCTTCTGCCGCCGTGGTTCCACCGGCTCGAGGTGGTGGGCAACCACGCGGCCCAGCTCGGCGCCCCGTGGCTGCTGCTCGCGCCGGTCCTCGGGCTGTGGATCCCGGGGCCCGTCCCCGCGATCATCGGGGCGGTGGGCGCCGGCATCGTGATCGCGACCCAGCTGTGGCTCGTGTCCACCGGAAACTTCGCGTGGCTGAACGGGGCGACGATCGTGCTCGCGTTCTCGGCGATCGGGATGCCTTCGGGCGCTCCGCGGCACACGATCACGGCTCCGCCGTGGGTCATCGACGGGCTCTGGCTGCCCTGGCTCGTCGTCACCACCGGCGTCGGGGCGCTGTACGTCTGGCTCTCGGTCCCCGCGGTGCGCAATCTGTTCTCGCGACGACAGGCGATGAACGCCTCGTTCAACCGCTGGCAGCTCGCGAACGCCTACGGCGCGTTCGGCACGGTGACCAAGGAGAGGATCGAGATCGTCGTCGAGGGCACGATGCTCGTCGACGCGGATCCGGATCCGGTCGGAGGGCAATGGCGCGAGTACGGGTTCAAGGGCAAGCCCGGGGATCTGCATCGGGTCCCTGCGCAGTTCGCGCCGTACCATCTGCGCCTGGACTGGCTGATGTGGTTCCTGCCGCTGGGGCGCATGTACGAGGACTGGTTCGCGATGCTGCTGATGCGGCTGCTCGAGGCGGACCCCCCGACGCTCCGGCTGCTGCGGCACGATCCGTTCGACGGCGCCCGGCCCGCGCAGGTGCGCGCCGTGGCCTATCGCTACCGGTTCGCCACCCGTGCCGAGCATCGCGAGAGCGGGCGGGTGTGGATGCGCGACCGTCGCCGCGTCGTGGTGCGGCCGCTGTCGCTGGGCGAGGACTGACGGCGCGCGGCGGGCGCGTGCGCATATCGTCCGCGTATCGATAACCGGATACGCCCGGGCAACGCCGGGCTCGGTTGACTCGTCCCATGCGATCGCCGGCTTCGGAACTCGTCGTCCATGAGGACGCGCTCCGCGAGAACACCGCGCGGTTCCATGCCCTCACCGGGGGCCGGCTGATGGCGGTCCTCAAGGCCGACGCGTTCGGGCACGGGGACATCGTCTCCTCGGTTCTCGAGTCGGGGGCGGGATCGATCGGCGTGACCAGCATCGACGAGGCGCTCGCGCTGCGCCGCGCGGGCGTCGGCGCTCCGATCCTGAGCTGGCTCAACACGCCGGACGCCGACGTCGAGACGGCGCTGCGAGCGCGCATCGATCTCGCGGTCCCGAATCTCGAGCTGCTCTTCGCGATCGCCGCAGCAGCGCAGGCGACGGGGACCGTGGCCCGCCTTCACCTGCACATCGATGTCGGCACCGGTCGCGACGGCTGCCCGCCGCGCGAGTGGGCGACGCTGTGCGCCCTCGCGCGGGAGCACGAGGGCACGGGTGCCGTGCGCGTCGTGGGCGTCATGGGGCACCTGTCCTGTGCCGACGACCCGCGGAGCGGCCAGAACGTGCGCGAGCGGCTGATGTTCGACAACGCGGTCCGCACCGCCCGTCGGCGCGCCCTGCGTCCGCACCTTCTGCACCTCGCCGCCACCGCGGCGACGCTCACCGGCACCGCAGCCGGATATGACCTGCATCGCATCGGCGCGGGGCTCTTCGGCATCGATCCGTCCCGCACGACCGACGACCTGCGGCCCGCCCTGACGCTGACCTCGACGGTCGTGTCGTCCCGTGAGGCGCCGGCGGGCACCGGTGTCGGATACGGCCACGACTTCGTCACCCCTTCCCGCACCTGCCTGGCGCTGCTGCCGCTCGGCTACGCCGACGGGCTCCCGCGTGCGGCGTCCGGGCGGGCGGAGGTGCTGGTGCGCGGCCGGCGGCGACCGCTCGTGGGCAGGTTCTCGATGGACATGGTCGTCGTCGACACCGGCGACGCGCTGCTGCGGCCCGGTGAGCGTGTGACGGTCTTCGGCCCCGGCCGCGACGGGGAGCCGACCGTCGCCGAGTGGGCGGCGTGGGCGCGCACGATCGAGCACGAGATCGTCACCGGCGTGGGCGCCCGCGGATCCCGCATCCGTCGAACCCTCGACGCATCCCCCCGAACCACGTCCCTGCCAGGAGAAGCACGATGCCTCAGCACACCCCCCGCCGGATCGCCGTCATCGGAGGCGGCGCGAACCCCGAGCATGCGGTCTCCCTCGCGTCCGCGGCCGGCGTCACGCGAGCCGTCCGCGCGCTGAGGCACACGGCGGTCCCGCTCACCATCGGCCGGGACGGCGCGTGGCGGGACGAGCAGGACGTCGCACTGCCCGCCGCTCGCGCGGTCGAGATCCTCACCGGCTGCGACGTCGCGTTCCCCGTCCTGCACGGCGCCCACGGCGAGGACGGCGCGATCGCGGGTCTGCTCGAGCTGTGCGGCGTCCGCTTCGCCGGATCGCCGGTCCGGGCCGGCGCCCTGGGGATGGACAAGCACGCCACGAAGCTGATCGCCTCCTCGCTGGGGATCGCGACGGCGGACGCGCGTCTCGTCGGGGCCGGATCCGACGCGGTGGGCACCGGCTTGACGCTCCCTGTCGTCGTGAAGCCCGCGGGCGGTGGATCCAGCAACGGGGTCTTCGTGGTCGCAGATCCCGGCCGTGTGGCCGACGCCGTGGTACGGGCGAGGGTGTTCGGGGATCCGGTGCTGATCGAGGAGTACGTGACCGGCCGGGAGGTCGACGTCGCCGTCTTCCGTGATCGGCACGGCGCGCTGCGCATCGGCGCCACGCTCGAGATCTCCGTGGCGCCGGGGGACGTGTTCGGGGCGACGGAGAAGTACGACGGCAGCGCCCGCTTCACGGTGCCCGCACCGATCGGCGACGCCGACGAGGCGGGCGTCCGTTCGGCGGCGACGCGCCTCTACGACGCACTCGGGTGCGCCGGGGTCGCCCGGTTCGACTTCTTCGTGACCGCCGACGGGCCGGTGCTCAACGAGGTGAACACGACACCGGGGATGACCGAGCTGTCCCAGGTGCCGCTGATGTACGCGGCGACGGGTCTCGACTACACCGGTCTGATCGCCGAGCTCCTCGACGCCGCGCACCCGCGGGTTCAGGAGGGGGAGCGCGGTGATGAGCGGCACTCCGGCGTGCCGAGCGAGTCCGGATCCGCCGCGTGACCGGTGCCGGGACGACGCCCAGGCCCCGGTTGGCCTGGGCGGACACCGCCAAGGGTCTGCTGATCGTCCTCGTCGTGTTCTGGCACGTCGTGATGAAGAGCTACCTCACGATCGACTGGAGGCTGGGGATCCCCCTCCCCGGAGTGTGGGGGCTCGTCTCCGACATCGCGTACCCGGTGCGGATGCCCCTGTTCTTCCTCATCTCCGGGTGCTTCGCCGCGAACGCCGTCGTCCGGCCGTGGGCTGCGGTCTGGCGCAGCAGAGTCGTGCGCTTCCTGTATCTGTACCTGCTCTGGACGCTCATCCACACGGCGACGATGCAGGCGTTCCCCGACTTCCCGACCCTGGTCCCGAGATCCGTCGCGGAGTTCGTCGAGGCGATCACGATCAGCCCGCCGAACGCCTGGTACCTCTACGCACTCGCGCTGTACTTCCTCGTCGCGAAGGCGCTGCGGCGCCTGCCGGCCTGGATGCCCCTGGCGGCCGCCGCCGCGCTGACGACCGCCGTGGGGGCGGGGCTCATCGACGTCGTGAGCAATCGCGGATCGCTGCTCGCCAACCTGCTCTACTTCCTCATCGGCACCACGTTCTCGCGGCGGATCATCGGTTTCGCGGCCCGCCCGCGTCCTCTGCTCGCGACCGCGTCCGCGGCGCTCTACCTCGGCGCCTTCGCGGTGGTGCGGGCGACCGGGACGGACCGGGTCCCCGGGGTGTGGCCGGCGGTGGCCCTCGTCGGCGTCGGGGCGGGGATCGCCGTGGCCCCGCTGCTGGCGGCGGTGCCCCGGCTCGGTCGAGGTCTGGCGCGGCTCGGCTCGCGCACGCTGCAGATCTACGTGATCCACATGCCGGTCCTCGCGCTCGCCGACTCCCTCGTCGCGCAGCCGGTGTCGGACGCCGGCCGGCCGGTGCAGCTGGCGGCGGCCGTGCTGCTGCCCGTCGTCCTCACGGCGGCGGTCATCGCCGCCAGCGTCGCCGTCGGTGCGCTGATCACCCGGGACAGGCTGTCATGGCTCTTCGACCTGCCCGCGCTGCGCCTCGCCCGGGGATCCCGTTCCCCGCGACGCCCCCCGCAGCCGCACGCCCGGCCTCGCATCCCGTGGCGCACACCCGCGGCGGTGCTGGGGCTCGTGGCCGTCGGCATCGTCGCGACCGGGGCATCGGCGCTGCCCGCGCCTCCGGCCACGATCCCGCAGCAGTCCGCACACCGCGCCGGCGAGGTGAGCATCGGGGCGACCGGAGACATCCTGCTCTACGACGCGAGCCGCTCGGTGCCCTCCGACGGCGGGGCCGGCCATTTCGACCGCGTGCGCCCGTGGTTCACGGAGGACATCGTGACCGGCAACCTCGAACAGGCGATCTCGCCCGACACGGGGCACGACAAGTGCGGGAAGGATCCGGACTGCCTCGCCTTCCGCAGCGATCCCGGCTCGGTCGCCGGCCTCCGCGGCTTCGACATCCTCAACCTCGCGAACAACCACAGCCGGGACTTCGGGCAGACCGGCTACGACGACACCCGGGCGACGCTCGCCGCGGCCGGGATCCGCGCCGTCGGCGGGCGCGACGAGATCGTCTACTCGCGGATCGGAGCGGTCACCGTGGCGATGATCGGCTTCGCACCCTATGAGGACTTCACTCGCGTCACCGACCTCCGGCACGTGCGCGCCGTCGTCCGCGCTGCGGCCGCGCGGGCCGACGTCGTGGTCGTGCAGGCGCACATGGGGGCCGAGGGGCCGAACGCCGACGCGGTCACTCCGGGCACCGAGTCGATGTACGGCGAGGACCGGGGGGATCCGATCGCCTTCTCCCACGCGGCCGTCGACGCCGGCGCCGACCTCGTCCTGGGTCACGGCCCCCACGTGCTCCGCGGGATGGAGTGGTACCGCGGCCGCCTCATCGCCTACAGCCTCGGCAACTTCGGCGGCGGGGGAGTGTTCGGCAAGGATCCGGCGACGCGGTACGGCGCGTACCTCTCGATCCGGCTGCGCGCGGACGGGACCGTGATCTCGGGGCAGGTGCACTCGGTCCGGTTCGACGACGCCGACGGCATCCCGATGCCCGACCCCGCCGGCGGCGCGGCGCAGCTCGTCGACCAGCGCGGGCGCCGCGACTTCGGGGGGAAGGCGGTGAAGCTCGACCCGGACGGCACGATCGCCGTGCCCTAGGTGCTTCCGCGACGGCCCTGCTCCCGACCTGAAATCTTCTTGCGACGGAAACCGTAAAAGGATAGGTTTTCACGCACGAGGGCCGGAGCCCCTGGCGGCGCAGTGTGGCGTCCGCTCTCCTCCTCGACCGGCCAAAGGAGGCAGGTATGAGTTCTGTCAGCGGTTCCGCTGCAGGCAATCCGTCCGGGATGACGGCCGCGAGCCGGACGCTCGGTGCGCACGAACACCATTGGTTCACGGAGCCGACCGAGCCGGCGAAGAAGAGCTTCGTCTTCTGGCTGATCCTCGCGCAGTTCATCTTCTTCGTGGCGCTCCTCGGGCCCGCGATCGTCGGAATCGGGCTGAAGATCCTCGACCTCCAGCACATCGGCGCCGTGGAGAACACGGGTGCCGGACTGAACTCTGCTCAGGCGATCCTCGGCGGCGTCGGGGCCCTGTTCGCCACGCTCGCCAACGTCGTGTTCGGTCGGGTCTCCGACCGCACGACCAGCCGCTGGGGTCGACGCCGGATCTGGATCGTGCTCGGCACGATCATCATGACCATCGGGTTCGTGGTCATGGCGACGGGGACGAGCCTCCTGATCGCGACCGTCGGCTGGGCCATCGCACAGCTCGGCGCGAACATGACGCTCGCGCCCTTCGTCGCGACCCTTGCCGATCAGGTGCCGAAGTTCCAGCGGGGCAAGATCACCGCGGCGCTGGGCATCGCACAGAACGCCGGCATCGTGGGCGGTGTCTACGTCGCCGGATGGTTCTCGTTCAACCTCTTCATCGTGTTCGTGATCCCCTCGATCCTGGCGATCGGCGCGATGATCGTGTTCGCATTCGTGCTGCCGGACAAGGTCCTTCCGGTGAAGCCCCCGAGGATGACCTTCGGCGAGATCATCCAGACCATCTGGGTCAGCCCCGTCAAAGAGCCCGACTTCGCCCTCGCCTGGTGGTCGCGGTTCCTGATCACGTTCGCCTCCTTCGGCTTCACCGCCTTCCGCTTCGGCTACCTGATCAACCACCTCAAGGTTCCGGAGAAGGAGATCGGGCTCCTGATCGCGAACACGACCCTCGTGTACACCGGAGCCCTGATCGTCACCGCGTGGCTCGCGGGCATGCTCTCCGACAGGATCGGGAAGCGCAAGGTCTTCGTCTGGGTCGCCACGGCACTCTTCGCCGTCGGCACCTTCGCGCTGATCTTCGTCCAGGACGTCCCGTCTTATTACATCCTGGAGCTGTTCCTCGGGGCTGCGTACGGCATCTACGTCGGGGTGGATCTCGCGCTCGTCATCGACGTGCTCCCCAACCCGGACGACTCGGGCAAGGACCTGGGTGTGCTCAACATCGCGAACGCACTGCCGCAGACGCTTGCGCCGACGATCGGAGGCTTCGTGCTGCTCGCCACGGGCGGCGCCAACGGGTCGAACTACGCCGTCTGGTTCACGGTCTGCGCGATCGCGGGATTGATCGGCGCGCTCGTGATCTTCCCGATCAAGAAGGTCCGGTGACGCGGGGGACGGGCCGGCCGTGGCCGGCCCGTCCCGAGCACGTAGTGTGGCAGTCGTGAAGCGAGGCCCGTACGCCAAGGGGACGGCCAAGCGCGAGGAGATCCTCTCCGTCGCGCTCGAGGTCGTGGCGGCGAAGGGGTGCCGGAAGGCGTCGAACCGCGAGATCGCCGAGCGCGTCGGCCTCACCCAGGCCGGGCTCATGCACCACTTCGCGTCGCGCGAAGAGCTGTACCAGGAGGTGCTGCGCGCGCGCGACATCCGTGATCACGAGATGTTCTTCGCGCCGGATCCGACCATCGAGGGATTCCTCGCCGTCATCGCCCACAACGCCGAGGTGCCAGGGTTGGTGCGGCTGTACGTCGAGTTCTCCGCCGAGGCGAGCATCCCCGAGCATCCCGCGCACGCGTTCTTCCTGGAGCGGTACGCATGGCTGCGCGATGGACTCTCCGGGGTCATCCTGCGTGCGCAGGACGCGGGCGTCATCGGCCCCGCGGTCGACGTCTCCGCCGCGGTCGACCTGATCGTGGCCGCCGCAGACGGCCTGCAGCTGCAATGGCTCAACGACCACACGGTCGACATGGTGGCGCGCCTGCGCCGCCTCTGGGACGGGCTCGTGGCGGTCTCGCACGCCGCCTGACCGCATCCGTCCCGACCGCGACCCCGCGTTTCCCTCCTCTGCCCGTCGTTCCCTCCCCTGGTGGGCGCCCCTCAGGGGAGGGAACGACGCTGCGGCGAGGGAAACGCGGACGTGGATCCGGATCTGCGGGCGCTGCGGGGAGGGAGACGCGGACGTGGATACGGCGCTAGGCGGGGACCGCGGCGCCGCCGGCGGCGATCGAGGCGTAGGCCGCCTCCACGACGGCCACGGCCGCGACACCGTCGGCCGGGGCCACCCGTGCGGGGCGCCCCGTGCGGAGCGCATCGGCGAAGTCGGCGATCTGCGCGCGGTAGGGGTGGTCGTCGGTCGGCGGCGGGAGGTAGCCGACCTCGCCGGAGCGGGACGCGCCGGCGTCGGCGTCGGTCGTCTCTGCGCTGTCGTGCGCGAGCGTGCCGTCGGAGCCGACCGCCTCGATCGTGGTGCGGAACGGCGCCTCCTCGCCCAGCCAGCCGCCGTCGATCCGCGTCGTGACGCCGTTCGCGTGCGTGAGCTCGACCGTCGCGGTCACCGGTGCCGCCAGCCGTCCGTCGACGCTCGGCGGATCCTGCCGTGCCGAGACCGAGACCGCGGGCCCCGCGAGCCACAGCGCCTGATCGATGTCGTGGACGAGCAGGTCGCGGATGAGCCCGCCGCCGGCGTGCTCGTCGTAGAACCAGGTCGAGGAGGGACCCGCGCCGGATCTGCTCAGCCGCAGGGAGCGCAGCGCACCGATCCCACCGGCCGCGAGCTGCTGCTGGATCCGCCGGTACGCGGCGAAGTAGCGCACCACGTGGGCGGGGAACAGCCGCACTCCGGCGGCCTCCGCGGCATCGGCCATGCGCCGCGCGTCTGCAGCGCTCACCGCGAGCGGCTTCTCGCACACGATGTGCTTCCCCTGGGCGATCGCACGTCGCGCGAACTCGGGATGCGTCGGGGTCGGGGCGAGGATCCCCACGACGTCGACCCGCTCGATCAGCCCGTCGGCGTCGTCGGCGATCTCCACGCCGAACCGCGCGGCGAGCGCCTCGGGTCGCGTGCGCGAGAACAGGATGCACTCCGCGCCGAGCGCCTGCCAGGCATCGAGGTGGGCCGCGGCGATCCCGCCGGCGCCGAGGAGTCCGACCCGCAGTGGCGCGTCCCGTCCCGCCACCGGTTCAGGACTCCGGATGCGGCAGCGGCGCGGCCTGCCGGAGCGGCTCGGCCGGAGCGAGCGGATCCCGCACCGGGACCGGCTGCGGCTCCGCCTGCTCGGCCTGCTCCGCGGGTGCGGACGCGGCCGCGGGACGCGACTCGAGCTGCAGCGCGACCTTCTTCTCCAGGTTCTCCACAGCGGCGTCGGAGAGGTCGATGAGACCGTCGAGCTCCTCGCGCACCCGGCGGTAGGCGGTCTGTCGCTCGGCGGGGGTCGCGGACTGGTCGACCGCCACCTTCAGCAGGTGCTGCGCGCGTTCCAGGCGTTTGCGCTCGTCGTCCGTGAAGGTCGAGTCGCGCAGGCGCCGGGCGTCCTTCTCCGCGATCTCGAACGCCACCGCATAGGCGCCGACCGCGTCGAGGTACTCCGACACCTGCTGCTCGGTCACCGACGCGTCCGCCGATGTCGGCCGCAGCGCGTCCGCGGTCTTCTTGGCCCGCAGGAATGCCGCGGTCAGGGGCTGACGGCCGTCGCTCATCGCGGGGAAGGCGATCATCTTGGCGACATCGAGCTCGTAGTCCAGCCAGCGCGCGGTGATCGCGTCGTGCTCGGCGAACAGCCGCCCGAGCAGCTCCTTGGCCGAGTTCTCCTGCTGTCGCGCGGCCTGGCGCGGCGAGACCGGGGGAGCGATCTGGCCACGGGCGGCCAGTTGTGCGGCCTTGATCTCGCTCTTGAGACGCAGGGTCTCCAGCTTCTGCTTGTGCCGCTGGCGCGACAGCGCCTGCCACCGTCCGGCCATGGCGCCGCCCACACCCATGAGGGGGAAGATGATCCACCAGTGGTCGCCGAACCAGCCGAAGATCTGCTGCAGGGAGTCCATGATGCCCCTCAGCCTATGCCGCCGGAGTCCCCGACGTCATCGGCGAGGGCGCAGATCTCAGCGCTCTCCTCAGGATCCACGCCGTCCAGGATCCGTCGCGGTGCCGACGCGGCCCAGGATCCACGCGGTCCGAGATCCACGCTGTGCGCGGGCTACGGGTCCAGCCGGCCGGCCGCGACGTCGGCGCGGAGCTGCGGGAGCACGCGAGACCCGGATGGATCCAGTCCCAGCACGGTCGCCACCTCCAGGGCGATCGCCGCGTGCCCGGTGGCATTGGGGTGGAACGGGTCGTTCATGAGCCCCCAGGGCACGCCGCCGTTCCCGAGGTCGGCGAAGCGCGTGAAGATGTCGACGAGGACGGTCTGCTCGGCCACGGCGACGTCGCGCACCGCCTGCGCGAACTGCGCGATCCGGCTGCGCTCCGGTGCGTTCGGCACGTCCACCGCGGGCTGCGTGAGCAGCACGGGGGTCGCGTCGAGCGCGCGCACCCGGTGCACGAAGTCCGTCAGCGACGCCGCGAACTCGGCGGGCTGGACGGCCGGCGAACCGCCGTCCTCCACGCAGTCGTTCGTGCCGATCATGAGCGTCACGACCTGCGGGCGCCAGGTGGCGACCCGGCGGTCGAAGTCGTCCAGGATCTGCGTGATCCGCCACCCGCTGATCGCCGTGTCCAGGACGGCGTCGTGCACGCGGCCGAGCTCGCCGCGGATGATCTCGTGCAGATGCTCCGCGTACGTGCGGGCGCCCTGCGTATGGACCGTGCCGTGGGTGATCGAGTCGCCGGTGAGCACCCAGGTGAGGGGTGCGTCGGCGGCGAGGGCGCGGGCGAGGTCGTCGGCGGTCATGGGTCCATTGTGGTGGCTCCGTGCCGACGGCGATGACCGCACCACCGCCGGCGCAGTCCGTCAGGCCGTGGTCGTGGCGGCGTGCTCCGGCGGGGCGACGTCGAGGTGCGCCACGGTGAGACGGATCCGCACCGGGACCGAGGCGGCGCGGCGGATGATCCGCTGTGCCGCCCGCGCGGTCTCGCCGGCGGGCCGGGCGTCGTCGAGACCGAGCGCGACCTCGACCTGCGCGACCTCGCCCGGGCGCACCACGACGCGCGCGGCGTCGTCCGCGCCCCGCAGCTTCGCGGCGACCTCGCGCAGCCGTCCTCCGCCCGATGCCGGATAGACGGCGCTGATCCCGGGCTCCGCGAGCAGATCCTGCTCGATCCGCGCCGCCAGCTCGGCGGCCTCTGCCTCGGTCATCGCGCACTCCCTCCGCCGCTCGGAAGGTCCCTCACATCGTGCACCACGATGTCGATCCCGGTGAGGTTCAGCTCGGTGTGGGTGCGCAGGCGCTCGCCGATCTCGTCGCGCAGGCGCTCCGCGAGACGGGAGATCGGCAGCCCGTAGGGGACGCTGGCCTCGACCTCGATCCGCACGGGAGCGCCGGGAGTGGCGACCTCGCCGTCCAGGCGGCACCGGCCGATGAGCACCCCGGGGACGCCGTCGCCCGCGGCGCGGATGAGGCCGCGGACCGCGCCCTCGGTGATCCCGAGATCGTCGTCCGGCTCTGCGACCGGGAACGGGATGCGGCGTCCCGCACGCGCGTCCCGGGCGATGCCGTCGAGGATCGAGCGGACCCAGTTGTCGTCGGGCTGCGGCTCCCCTGCCGTGTCCTGGTCGAGCAGCGCCGGTCCGAGCCGCCGCAGCCGCTCGAGGGCGTCGAGCGCGATCCTGCAGCCCGGCGAGGCGTCGATCGACGGGTCGGCGGGCTGCCGGCCGGCGTCGAGGTAGTCCGACAGCTCGTCCATGGTGTGGCCGTCGAGGTCTTCGGGCTCGAAGCCGAGGGCGTTCGCGCCCGTGCTGTCGTCGCGTGTCATCGCCACTCCTCCATTCGCACGATGATGTGCTTTCGGGCGCGCGCCAGCAGGCCGCGCACCGTGCTCACCGGCTGGTCCAGCTGCTCCGCGATCTCGTCGTACGAGCATCCGCCGAGCTCCCGCAGCACCCACGATTCGCGCTGCGGGCCGGGCAGCTCGTCCAGGGCGTCGGCGAGCGCGGTCAGCTCGGCGCGGTGCTCGGCGCGACGCGCCGGCCCGTCGTCGGGGCGGGCGCTGAGGTCGATGCCGTCCACGGCGTCCAGGTCGAGGTGCGGGCGGGTCGCGCGCACCTCGTCGATCGCCTTCCTGCTCACGATCCGCATGAGCCAGCCGCGCACGCGGCCCGGGTCGTCGAGCTCCGGCAGGCGCTGCCAGGCCGTGACGAGGCTCTCCTGCACGATGTCGTCCAGGTTCGCCGTGCCGCTGAGGATGCGGCGGGCGTACGCGCGCAGGAGCGGCGTGTAGCGGCGCACGAGCACGGCGAAGGCGTCCACATCCCCATCCGCCGCGCGTCCCGCGAGGGTGCGGTCGTCGGCGGTCTCGAGGGCCGGTCCGTCATCTAGGCCGGTCATCGATCACTCTCCCTTCGAGGCGGCGGTTCTGACGCGCCTGCGGGGCCGGTGCCGGAGCACCGACCCCGAGGCGGCTCACCGGGACGAACCCGGCGAGCGCGGCGCGACCCGTCAGGCCTTGCGCCGTCCGACGACGAGGCCGTAGATCAACAGGACGACCAGCGAACCCCCGATGGCCAGCAGCCACGTCGTGAGACTGAAGAAGGACTCGAGGCCGACATGGAAGATCAGGCCGCCGAGCCATCCGCCCAGCAGCGCGCCGACGACGCCGAGCAGCAGGGTCACGAACCAGCCGCCGCCCTGCTTCCCGGGCAGGATTAGCTTGGCGATCGCCCCGGCGATGAGGCCGAGGAGGAGGAATCCGAGGAATCCCATGGGTTGCTTCCTTTCGTCTGCTCCGGCGTGCGCCGGAGCGGGTTTCACTTCTTGAAGAGACGTCCTGCCTTGTCGGCCAGGTCCTCCGCGGCGTCCTTGACCTTCTCCGCGGCGTCCGCGACGGTCTCGGTGACGTCGGCGACGACTTCCTTCAGCCGTCCCTCCGCGTGATTCTCGCGGCCCTGTTCGGCGATCCGGTCGTTCCCGGTGGCGTCGCCGACCTTCTCCTGCGCCGCTCCCAGGATCTGCTGACCCTTCGCTTCCGCCTTGTCCTTGAGGCTCATGCTCGTTCCTTTCTGTCATCCGGCACCGACCAGGCGCCGGTCGTCGTTCCCGCGATGCGCACCCCGCGATGCGATCGCGTCGCTTCAGCGCACCTTCGCCCCGAACCGGAGGCGATCGAGACCTCCGCGATCGGCCAGGTGCAGCACCATCGGGCTCTGACTCCCGCTGAGCGCGTCCCAGTCCGCGGCCGTGCGCTGCACCTCGGAGACCAGTGCGGCCAGATCCGCCCCGGCGCGCGGCACGACGGCGACGCGCAACGCCGTCCGCCTGGCCACCCGGTACGCCCGGGTGCGCGAGGAGAGCACGTCGGCCCGCGACCGCAGCGGATCCGCGAGCACCGCGTCGGCGACCGACTCGTCGACCGCCGTGCGTCCGGCGGTGTCCTCGAACGTCGCCACGGTGCGCGTGCGGCGGCGGCGCCGCGTGCCGAGGAACGCGATGAGGATCACCGCGACCCCGGCGCCGAGGGCGCCCAGCGCCACCGCGCCGCCGTCCACGACCGTCCCCGTCGCCGGGATCCGCCATGACGGGGCGACGCGGGCGAGACCGTCGATCGCGTGACGGACGGGCTCCCACCACGATGAGACGAGGAGCGGCGGGAGCAGAGGCTGCGCGGCCAGCAGCGCGGCGGCCAGAGCGAGCGCTCCGGCGAGCAGCAGCACCACCCGATTCAGGATCCGGGATCTCGTCCTCATGCCAGCACCCCCTTCGACGATACGATCACGACGGGCTGGAGCGGGAAGCCGAGCCGTTCCAGCGCCCGCTCCGCGGCACCCGCCGCCGCGCGCTCGTCGACGGGGACGCCGCTGATCGGCTGGATCCGCACGCGTGCGCGCCGTGCCGTCACGGTGACCGAGACCTGCGACGGCGCCAGTGCGCACCGCTCCGCCACCGCGTGGGCGGCGGCGTCGGCGAGCAGTCCGTCGTCGACCACCAGCTCCACCCTTCCCGCGGTGCGTCCGTGACGGGCGCGATGCCCCGGGACGACCGCCAGCGCCAGAAGGATCAGCCCGACGACGGCCGCCGCCAGCGCCACGGTCGCCCGTACGGCCGGCTCCTCCCATGCCGACCGCACGAACGCGACCGTGTCGCCGGCGGCTGCCCCCGCCCGCGCGTCCCCCGCGGTCCACAGGCACAGCGCGGTCGCCCCGACGACCGCCGCCAGCAGCACCACCGCGACCACGACCGCGGGAGCCGTGCGCGAGGCGCGGAGCTCACGGTGCAGGAGACGTCGTCCTGCATGTCGCTGCTCGTTCACCGCACCCTCCTCCTCTCGACGCGGCGGACCCCCGAGTAGCGGAGATCCACGCCGTCCACCCTTCGCCCTGCCAGATCCGCCATGCCGGCCGTCAGGGCCGCCCGCAGCTCGGCCCCCTGTTCGACGAGCGTGCGCTCGGGCGCGTGCCCCTGCACCAGCGGCAGGCTCACCGCGGCGTGCAGGCCGCCCCGCGCGTCCTCCCACCGCACCACGACCTCGCGCGCAGACGCCCCCGATGCGTCTGCGACGAGGCCCGTGGCGAGACGCCGCAGCGCCTGCGCGGTGAGCGTCGTGCGTCCGCGCTGCGCGGACCCGGCGTCCGTCGCAGCCTCGGCGCTCATGACGACGTGCGTCGCCCGCGCAGCGCCTGGGCGAGCCCGCGCAGGTCGATCTCGCCCTTCACGACCCGGGCGACACCCAGGCCGGCGAGCATCGCCAGACCCACGAACAGGAAGGCCCAGAAGCCGAAGGCGACCCAGGTCAGCGCCAGCACCGCACCGACGGCGGCGCCGATGGTGCTCGCACTCACTGGACTCGCGCCTCCTGGGCGTCGTCACCCTCGTCGTCGGACGGGATGTGCACGTCGTTGACGGTGACGTTGACCTCGGTCACCTCGAGGCCGACGAGCTTCTCCATCGCCGTGTACACCGCTGCGCGGACGGCGGAGGCGAGATCCTGCAGCGAGACCGGATACTCGGCGACGAGCGTCACGTCGACCGCGACCTGTCGTTCGCCGACCTCGACGCCGATGCCCTGAGCGAGGTCGGTGGAGTTCAGCGCGTCGCGGATCGCGCCGACGACCCGAGCGGCACCGCCGCCGAGCGCGTGCACCCCCGGAACCTCGCGCGCCGCGATGCCGGCGATCTTCGCGACGACCGCATCCTCGATCGTGGTCTTGCCGGACTGGGTCCCCGTCGCCTGAGCGGTCTGCTTGCCGGTGGTGATGTCGTTGGCCATGTGCTCTTCCCCTTCATGCTGCGCACCTCCGTGCGCATCCCCTCCGTGGGCGCCGCTTTTGCGACGTCATCTCTTTGACGCGCCGACGCACGGATTCGTCACAAAAAAGTTCCCGAGGGGCTGGAGCCGGCGGCAGGGCGGGTCAGCGACCGAGCTTCTCCGCACAGGCGACGCAGTGCTCGGCGAACGGGCGCACCTCGAGGCGCCCCGCAGGGATGGGGCGCCCGCACGATGCGCAGACGCCGTAGGTGCCCGCGTCCACGCGCGCCAGCGCGTCGTCGACCTGCTGCAGCTTGGCGGCGGCCGCGTCGGCGAGCCCGGCGAGGCGCGACCACTCGGACGAGAGCGTCACGCCTTCCGGGTCGTGCTCGTCGTCGTCGTGGGATCCCTCCCGGTCGTGCAGCAGCGCGCGGAGCGCCTCGTCGGCCGCCGCGACCTGCGCCTGGGCCTCGGAGCGGAGCTCTTGCCCGCGCCGCCATTCCCGGTGTCGCCTCAGCAGACGAGTCTGTGCGTGTAGGTCGCGATCGGGTCTGTGCCGCCGTAGAGGTGCACGACCGCGCTCGTCACACCCGTGTCGAGGACGATCGGCGCGTTGGCTCCCGCGTTGTAGTAGACCAGCCGGCCGTCGGGCGCGAGATACGTCGCGTGTCCGACGACGACGGAGTCCGCGGGGACGCCCGTCGCGGTCTGATACGTGCCGTTGGTGACGCCGTAGACCGCGGGGATGCCGGTGGTCACATAGGTCACATACGGATCCGTGCCGCCGTAGAGCGCCGTCGTCGCGCTGGACACCCCGGAGCTGACCACGATCGCGGTGCCGGTGGCCGCTCGGTAGTAGTAGAGCAGCCCGTCGGGGGCGAGGAAGGTGGAGTGGCCGACGGCGGTCGTTCCCGCGGGGACGCCGGTCGCGGTGACGTAGCTCCCCGTCGTGGCGTTGTACGCCCTCGCCACGCCGCCCGCCACGAAGGTCAGCACCGGCTGTGTGCCGTTGAAGAGCGACACCTTCGCGCTCGACACGCCGGAGGCGACCAGCACGGAGGAGTTGGTCGCCGAGTTGAAGTAGTAGAGGTCTCCGTTGGCAGCCAGGAACGTCGCGTGCCCGACCGCGGTGGATCCGTTCGGCACGCCTGCCGCAGCGATCGTGACGCCGGTCGCCACGTCCTGCACTCGGGCGACCCCGCCCGACACATACGTGGAGTAGGACTGCGTTCCGCCGATGAGGACGGTCGTGCCGCTGGTGACATTCGTCGCGAGCGGGATCGCCTGCCCAGCGACGGTGTTGAAGTACACGAGGCTGCCGTCGGGGTTGAGGAAGGTTCCGTGGCCGACGGCGACCGAGCCGAGGGGGATCCCGGTCGCCGGCGGGTTCCCGGTCGACACGACGTCGTAGATCTTGGCGCCGACCTGAGCCGTGACGGTCACCGGCGCGTTCGCGTTCGCGCCGGTCATCGATGCGCCCATCGACACCGCGGAGGTCGTGTTGGGGGATGCGGTGATCGCGGGCAGGACCACCTTGCCGTTCGGATCCGTGGTGAAGCTGCGAGGGCCCGTGAACCCGTCCTTCCAGGCGAGTCCGCTCGGCAGGACGACGGAGACCGTCGTGTTCGCCGCCGGCGACGTGCCGTTCGTCGTCGCCGCAAGGGTCACGTCGTTCAGATCGCCGCACCCGCCCACGGAGTAGGGGCCGTTGACGAATCGCAGGGTGGGGGAGCCCACAGACGCGGCGGCCAGTGGCGTCGCCGCGGTGGCCGCGATCACGGGGACGCTCCACGCGACGCCGCGAACGATCGTGCGTCGGCTGATCGGTCCCGCCGAGGTCGCCGGGCGGCCGCTTTCGATGGTCTCCGGTGCTTGCCGCGATTCAGCCGTCCGCCTGTGCAACATCTTGGTGTGTCTCCTTCGTCTCACGCTCTGGTCTTCCGTTCACGGCGCGGGCGGCAGACACGATAGTCGCGTCCCGACCTCCGTATCCTGCCCTCATGTCGGCAGAGCGCGACCCCACTCCCCACGTCCGCGGGTACCGGACACTGAACAGACTGTCCGAGAGACACGGAGCGAGCGACGGTTTCCGGGGTGAAATGGGGGTGAAAGCAGAGCACCGCGCCACGTCGGCGGGGCGAGGGTGCCGCTAGACGTGCGGTCCGCTCACCGGGCCTGCGCGCGTCGCCGGCGGATGTCCGACGCGAGCGCGAAGACGATCCAGCCCGACGGAATGAGGGCGAGCAGCAGGAAGAGAGCGGAGTAGTCCGGAGTGCCCGTGATCGCGATCACCGCGCCCAGGGCGAGCGAAGGACCGATGAGCTGGCCGATGCCGGTGACGGCGCTGTACACGCCGAGCCTCCAACCGGCCCGCTCCGATGTCGTGAGGGCCAACGCCGCAGTGAAGAGCAGGGTCGTGCTGATGCCGATCGCGATTCCGCTGAGAAGACCGGAGAGCATCAGCGGCGCCAGCGAAGCCGTCATCGCCCGCAGGATCAATCCCGACAGCAGCAACGCCCCTGCGAGGGACAGGAGAGGCAGCGTGCGCCTCAGCACGCGGGGGAAGACCATCATGACGACGGACGCTCCGACGAGACCGACGAGCGCGACCGCCAGCACGAGCGCTCCCGCTCGCACCGCCTGGTCCCATTCGAGACCGAGCCGCGCGACGACGTCCAGCGGGTGATAGGTCAGGTACGCGGACAAGGCGACCTGAGCGCTGAAGCCGAGCGCGAGCACCGACCCCCAGGACATCCGTGGGGTCGCCGTGCGGGCACCGTCACGCGCGGGCGGGGTCGTCGGCGCGCGAGACGCGCCGGCTGCGGGCAGGGAGGGTCGCCGCAGGGCGATCGCCGCCACCGCCACCGCGCACACCGCGAGGCAGATCGACGTGATCCATGCCGATCCGGGCAGGAGGATCAGCAACCCGAGGGGGACGAGCAACCCCACGGATGAGATCGCGATCATGATCACCGCGCTGCGTTCTCGGCGCACGGCCGGCACGTGCGTCAGCAGAGCCCGCGACACGGCGATCGCTCCCGACAGGCCTGCCTGTGCCAGCCCCCAGCCGGCCGCGAGCTCGCCTCCGGTGCGGGCGAAGCTCATCCAGGCGAGCGCGAGGACTCCCAGCACGGTCCCGCCGAGGAGAACCCACCAGCGGCTGCGCGCGGACCGCCGTCCCCGGTCGGCGGCCCACCCGGCGAGCAGCGAGCCCGCGATCCCGCTGCCGGAGCCGACGGCGATGCTGAGCGCGGTCCAGCCGGCAGCGCTGTCGGGTCCGCCGATCTCCGACGCCCGTCGCGCGATCGCCACGGTCGCCGGGGGAACGAGGGCGGCGAGCAGGAAGAACTTCGCGAGGTTCGCCTTCAGGCCGAGCATCCGTGTCTCGTCCGGCGGTGCGTCCTGGCGATCGTCGAGCAGCGGTTCCCCCGCGACGTGCTGCATGACGACCTCTCGTTCGGAGTGCCCGCCACAGTCCTGGGCGGCATGATCTGGGGCATCGGCTCGGGCGAGCAACGAGCTGCGTCCGCTGTCGGCCGGGATGTGACGACTCCGGCAGAATATCGGTTATGGAGAGCACGCCCGCTCGGGGAGACGGACACGCGAGCGGGACGGGCGCAGACGATCTCCGGCATCGCGTCGAGCTGGCCGTGCCCGCGACGGTGCAGAAGATCTCGAACGCCGTAGCGGACGAGGACTACGACGCCGTCATGGATCTGCTCCGGGCCGACTGGTTCCCGCTGATCGCGGTCCATTCGGATGAGCTCCGCAGCCTGCTCCGGGACATGCCGCCGTCCGACCTCCAGAGCCGTCCGCTGCTCGGATTCGCCTACGGACTGTCGTTCTACGGACTTCCGCACCACCGGCTCCGATCGGCCCGGATCCTCGTCTCCGTCCTGCGGGCGGCGCACAACCGGAAGCGCGAGCTCCCCGCGATCGATCGCGCTCTCATCCGGGCCAGTGAAGCGGTTGCGTACCGCCTCATCGGGCGTCCGCGTCTGGGTCTCCGCTCCGCGCGGGCGGCGGTGCGCGCGCTCGACGGCCTGAGCGAGGACCAGCGAGAAGAGGTCGGCGACATCCCGCGGATCTACAGCCAGATCGGCACGTCCTTCTATTGCGCGGGCAACGTCGAGGAGGCGCTCGGGACGTTCGTGAAGGGCTACGCCGAAGCGGCCCCCGAGCGGCCTCATAACGGCTTCGGGAACATCTCGATGCTGGCGGGCATCCACGCCTTCCGCGGTGACATGGGGCTCGCCGCGCAGTACGCGGAACTGGCGCGCGAGGACTGCTGGACGGAGATCCAGAGATCGATGTACTCGGGCACCTTCTACCGTCTGGCGGAAGCGATGATCGCCCTCGAGCGATTCGACAGCACCTCGGCGCGCGAGCATCTGGCGAGCATGGTCCATGATCGCGACACGATCGAGTTCTGGGCGGAGATCGCGATCGTCGAAGCCTGGACGGAGCTCGTCGATGGACGACCCGGGGAGGCGATCGCGCGTCTGGATGCGTTCGTCACCCGACGAGGCGCCGAGGGACGGTCCGTCGGGGCGCGGCACCGGCTCGCGGGCGTCCGCGGAGTGATCCATCTCGCCCTCGGCGACCCCCACGCCGCCTGGGCCGCCCTTCGCCGGGATCTGGGTTCCGGCGCCGATGCCCACATCCAGCGGGCGCGTGTCGCCCTGGTTCTCGGCCGCATCGATGTGGCTCTCGACGAGTCGCGACGCTCCGTCGTCGCGGGGCTCACGTCGCGCTCGGAGGCGGAACGGCTGACGATCGAGCTCGCCGCCCTGCTCCGCACGGCGCCGTCGACGCGCACTGCACGGCTCGCGCTCCACCTGGCCGCTGTGCTGGAGCACACCGGTCAACGCCTGGCACTCGCGCTGATCCCGCGAGCCGACCTCGAGAGAGTCCGCAGAGCGCTCGGAGACGTCGGTCGTGAAGACCTCGTCCAGAATGTTCCGGTGCGCTCGCTGCTGCTCTCCTGGGACGACCAGACGAGTCTGACCGAGCGTGAAGCCGTCGTGCTCGACGAACTCGTGCACACGTCATCGATCAAAGTGCTGGCGTCGACCCTCTACGTTTCGTCGAACACCGTCAAATCCCAGGTCAGGAGCATCTACCGCAAGCTCGGAGTGACCAACAGGGGCGATGCGATCGCCGTCGCCCGCGGTCGCGGCCTGTTGCGCGACGACGATCTCTCGCCGCTGCGCCCGCGGGACAGCAGGTCGAACGCGACGGATCGGTCATAGCGCCCGCTCGCCGCCCGTCGGCGGCGGACCGCGCTCGGTGCGGGCAGGGACGGGACGGCGCCGCTCGCGGTGGCGGACGCGGAGGGGCGCCTCGCTCGGAACACAACGCAGGGGAACCCGCCACCGGCATCGGCCCAGCACGCCCACACAGGGGTTTCTCCTGCGTCGTGTGCCGCCCCACCGCCCAGCCCGACCTCGACCGTGCTCAGCGTCCTGCGGTGGCCACGCCGTCGACGAGGGTGAGGAGCACCCGCGCGGCGAGGAGGTCCTCCGGCGAGGCGTCCAGCGGATCGCGGTCGACGACGACCAGATCCGCCGGTGCTCCGGGGGCGAGGCGACCGCCGTCGGAGCCGACCGCCCGGTGCGCATGGGTGGTGTACCCCTCGAGGGCCTGGAGGGCGGTGAGCGCCTGGTCCGGCGCGACGGGTGCCGAACCCGCGCTCGCGACACGGCGGCGCCCCTGGGCGTCGGCCATGATCTCCCACGGATCGAAGGGCGCGACGGGCCAGTCCGAGCCGAGAGCGAGGATCGCTCCGCTGCGGCGCACGTCGGCGGTGCGCCAGGCCCGCGCCGCACGCTCGGGGCCGAGGCGGCGGGACCAGTCGTCGGAGCCGTCGCTGCGTACGTGATGCGTGCAGTGCGTGGGCTGCATGCTCGCGACGATGCCGTTCGCGCCGATCAGCGCGATGACGTCGTCCTCCGCCGACTCGATGTGCTCGATGCGGTGCGGCACGCCCCCCGGCGGCAGTGCCGCGAGCGTCTCCGCGACGAACCGGATCCCCTGGTCGCCGATCGCGTGCGTCGCCGTGGGGACTCCCGCCCGGTCGAACCGCCGCACCCGCTCGGCATAGGCCTCGGCGGGCGCCCAGGCGGAGGAGAGCCCCTCGCCCTCGGCGTCGGGGGAGGCCAGCCACGCGGTGCCCCCCTCGACCGTGCCGTCGATGAAGAACTTCACTCCTTCGACCCGGTAGCGCCGCCCGCCGTGACCCTGCAGCGCGATGAGCGCGGCGACCTCGTCGTCCGTCGTCTCCGGGGTGACCCAGGGCGAGATGCGCAGCCGCACGGGAAGTTCGCCCGATGCCTCGATCGCGGCGAGCAGGTCGAGCGCATCCGCGTCCTGCAGGTCCATGACGTGCGCCGCCGTGATGCCGACCGCCGCCATGTCCGCCAGCAGGCCCCGCAGCTGCGCGACCCGGTCGGAGAATCCGAGCTCGGGAAGAGCGCGCTCGAGGATCTCCATCGTCGGGAACTCGATCAGATGCCCGGTGAGCTTCCCGTCCTGGTCGCCCACGGCGCCGGATCCGTCCGGGTGCGTGACCGGCGCATCGATCCCGGCGCGGGCCAGCGCGGCGGCCGACGCGATGCCCGAGTGCGCGTCGAACATCGTGATGTAGGCGGGACGCTCGTCGCCGAGCACCTCCTGCAGGACCGCGTTGCCGAGGGGACGTCCTTCGAAAGCGGTCGGATCCAGTCCCCAGGCGAGGAACCACTCGTCGCCGGCCTGCTCCGCGCGCCCTCGTTCGAGCGCGGCGACCAGCTCGTCGTAGGTGTGCACGTCCGTGAGCGACAGCCCGCGGACGATGCCGAGGCTGAAGACCGGGTGGCTGTGCGCGTCGACCAGCCCCGGGATGATCGTCGCCGTGGGGTGGGTGACGAGCGCGGTGCCGGGGCCTGCGAGCGGAAGGATCTCGGATCGGGGCCCGACGGCGACGATCCGTCCGTCGGCGATCGCGACGGCGTCCGCGCCTTCCGGGGTCTCGGGGGCGAGCGAGCGCACCCGGGCGGCGATGACGATCGTGTCGATCACGTCACTCCTTCAGATCGAGGGTCGGGGTCGGGCGGCGGAAGAACCGCGTCACGATGAGCAGGAGCACGAAGCCGATCGCGAGCCAGGACAGCCCGACCACGAACGTCATGCCGGTCAGGTTCGTCCACAGCCACACGGTGAGCGCGAAGCCGATCCCCGGCAGCACCAGGTTGTTCACGGCATGCCGGCCGCCGCGCTCGCCGCGATCGACGAAGTAGTGCTTGATCGTGGACAGGTTCACGCAGGAGAACGCGATGAGGGCGCCGAAGCTGATCATGTTCGAGACGGTGAGCAGGTCGGCGAACAGCGCAGAGAGCGAGACGGCCGAGACGATCAGGATGGGGACGACCGGGGTGCCGAACCGCTTGCTCAGGTTGCCGAAGACGGCACGCGGCAGCACGCCGTCGCGGCCCATGGCGAACAGGATCCGCGCGACGGAGGCCTGCGAGGTGAGCGCGGATCCGACGCTGCCGGCGATGAAGCCCGCGATGAACAGGACGGACAGCCACTGCTGTCCGAGCGACGCCACGACCTCGATGCTCGCGGTGTCCGCCGACGTGAAGCGGTTGGACGGGTAGGCGATCTGCGCGACGTAGGTGAGCAGGATGAACAGCAGGCCGGCGACGACCGTGACGATCATGATCGCGCGCGGCACGGTGCGCCGGGAGTCCTTCGCCTCCTCGGAGAGCGTCGAGACGGAGTCGAATCCGAGGAACGACAGGCAGAGGATCGCGGCGCCCTGGAACAGCGGGAAGAAGCTGCCCACGGTGCCGTCGCCGCTGAACGGCGCGAGCAGGTTCGCTCCGTGACCGGCCGCCGCCCCCAGGGACAGCGCGACGAAGGCGACGATGAACACGGTCTGCACCGCGATGATGACGAAGTTCGCGCGGGCGACCGAGACGATGCCGATGACGTTGAGCACGGTGACCACGGCGATCGCCACGACGATCCAGACCCAGGACGGGACGCCGGGGAAGCTGCTTCCCATGTAGAGGCCGATGATCAGGTAGTTGATCATCGGCAGGAACAGGTAGTCGAGCAGCAGCGCCCAGCCCGCGAGGAAGCCGATCGCGCCGCCGAACGACTGCTGCGTGTAGACGTAGGCGGATCCGGAGTACGGGTAGGCCACCGACATCCGCGCGTAGGAGCGCGCCGTGAACACCATCGCGACGAGCGTGATGACGTAGGTCGCGGCGACGCGTCCGCCGGTGAGCTGGGTGACGATGCCGTACGTGGTGAACGCGGTCAGCGGCACCATGTAGACGAGGCCGAACAGCACGAGCGAGGGCACGCCGAGGACGCGGCGGAAGCGTCCCTCGGTGACCTGGGCGGTGAGTTCGGTGGGCGCGGCCAGGGATTCGTCGGACGTTGACATGGGGGGCTCCTGATGGCGGACGCGACATCGTCGTCGGCCGCAGAGGTCAGCGGATCAAGGTGCTTGAAGAGTAGCAATATCGATAAAGCATCGCAAGCGCGTCGTTCGGAAGGCGCCGCAGGGCGGATCAGGCCGAGCCGCGGGTGGAGGCGCGGCGGTGCACGGTGATCGGCACGACCTCCCGGATCGGCGCGCCCTCCTCGTCGGCGGTGCCGTCGAGCACCGCGAGCGCGGCGCGCACGCAGCGCCGCCCGAACTCGCGGGCGTGCAGGTCGATCGCCGTGATCGAGGGACGCGTCAGCGAGAGCACCTCGGTGTCGACGAGGGCGGCCACGAGCAGGTCCTCGCCCACGCGGCGGCCGAGCTGCTGCGCGCTGGTCACGACGCTCAGCACGGTGCCGTCCGAGACCGACACGATCGCATCGACCGGATCCTCGTCGTCCTCGGCGAGGAGGTCGGAGACCGCGGCATGGATGACCTCGGGCGGCGCCGGATGCTCCACCTCGCTGATGCGGGGGTGCAGGCCGTGCTCGGCGCACCACTGCTCGAACGCATCGCGCACCGTGAGCGCCCAGTAGCCGCGCAGCTCGGGGAAGAGCATCGCCGGGCGGCGCATCCCGCTCTCGAGGAGGTGGTCCATGAGCTCGCGCACCGCGGGCGCGTGCTCGCTGGTGACCCAGGCGCGGGGCTCGGGGAGCCCGGCGGGCGTCGGCTCTCCGGTGATCACGGGCAGGCGGCCGGCGAGCAGCGTGTGCACGACCGGATCGTTGAGGTCGGGGTCGAGCAGGATGACCGCGTCGGCGGTGAGCTGGTCGGCGCGGTCGGCGCCCTGCTCGGTCGGCAGCATGATCACCGTCATGCCGGCGCGGTTCGCCTCCTCGACGATGCCGAACGTCGCCTCCATGTAGTACGACATCGTGGTGCTGTCGGGCGGGAGGCGCAGGGCGAGCATGCCGGTGCGCGAGCCCTTGAGATGGCGGGCGACGGTGTTGGGGCGGTACCCGAGCTCATCGGCCACCTCGTGCACGCGGCGCCGCATCTCCTCCGACACGCGCCCCCGTCCGGTGATCGCGAAGGACGCGGTCGAGCGGGAGACGCCGAGGCGATCGGCGATGTCCTGCAGGGTCACCGCACGGTCGGGTCGCATGCTGTCGAACCTACCCCGTGCGTCGGGGCGGTCGCGCCGCGAGGGCGTCGGCCGCCGCGTGGGGAGGACGTTCTGCAGGGACCCGGTGCTGTTCTGCAGGGTGGGTCTGCCGGGAGTGGGTCGAATCAGGCCGCGGCGCCCGTGTTGCGGCTTCGACACCCGGCCGAACCGCGAGACCTCCCTGCAGAACGGCCGAGCCTCCCTGCAGAACGGCGCGCGAGGAGCGGTGCCCGACCCCGGGTCAGCCCAGAAGCACCGTGAGCACCGTGGACCCGCCGCCCACGAGGATGAGGGCGACGATCACGACCCAGGCCGTGATGCGGATCCGGCGCTGCCGGCGGGCGCTGTAGATCGAGAGGTCCTCGGTGGCCCGTGAGCCTGTCGAAGGGTCGGGCGTGCTGTTCACGTGGTCTCCCGCGGCGTCAGGCGCCGACGGGCTCCGCGACGGTCGGTCCGAACGCGGCCGGCAGGGTCGCCTGCGCGGTCGCGCGCAGCTCGTCGACGGAGAGGGTGAACACGTCCTGCACCTCGAGCTGCGGCGCGCTGTCGGTCACGCCGATGCGCAGCGCCGGGTAGCCCCGGCCCTCGCACAGGCCGCGGAACTTGACGTCGTCCTCGCGCGGCACGGTCACGATCACGCGACCGGTCGACTCCGAGAACAGGGCGGTCGCAGCGTCCACGCCGTCGCGCTCCATGAGCTCGGTCAGCCATACGCGGGCGCCGACGCCGAAGCGCATCACGCCCTCGGCGAGCGCCTGACCCAGGCCGCCCTCGCTCAGATCGTGCGCGGAGGAGATCAGCCACTCGTCGCGGGCGGCGGCGATGAGGCCGGCGAGGCGCTTCTCGGCCGCGAGGTCGACCTTGGGCGGCAGCCCGCCGAGGTGGTCGTGGATGACGTCGGCCCAGGCGGATCCGCTCAGCTCGGTCGACGTGGTGCCGAGCAGGTAGATGTTCTGGCCCTCGTCCTGCCAGCCGGACGGGATCCGGCGGGACACGTCGTCGATGATGCCGAGCACGCCCACCAGGGGGGTCGGGTGGATCGGCACGTCGCCGGTCTGGTTGTAGAACGAGACGTTGCCGCCGGTGACGGGGGTGCCGAGCTCGTAGCAGCCGTCGGCCAGGCCGTCGACGGTCTGCCCGAACTGCCACATGACCTCGGGGTTCTCCGGGGAGCCGAAGTTGAGGCAGTCGGTGATCGCGGTCGGCTCGGCGCCGGTGACGGCGACGTTGCGATAGGCCTCGGCGAGGGCGAGCTGCGCGCCCGCGTACGGGTCGAGCTGGCTGTAGCGGCCGTTCGCGTCGGTCGAGATGGAGAAGCCCAGGCCCGACTCCTCGTCGACGCGGATCATGCCGGCGTCGTCGGGGAAGGCGAGGGCGGTGTTGCCGAGGACGTAGTAGTCGTACTGGTTGGTGATCCAGCGGGTGTCGGCGAGGTTCGGGCTCTCCAGCAGGGCGAGGAACTGCTGCTTCAGCGCTTCCGGGTCGTTGTCGCGGGGGAGCAGCTCGGCCGCATCGGCCTGCAGCGCGTCGATCCAGGTCGGGTAGGCGACGGGACGGTCGTAGACCGGGCCGTCGACGGCGACCGTGGAGGGATCCACGTCGACGATCCGCTCCCCCTGCCAGTCGATGATGAGGCGGCCGTCTCCGGTGACCTCGCCGAGGACGGAGGTCTCCACGTCCCACTTCTTCACGACCGCGAGGAACGCGTCGAGCTTCTCGGGCGCGACGATCGCCATCATGCGCTCCTGCGACTCCGACATGAGGATCTCCTCAGCGGTCAGCGTGGGGTCGCGCAGCAGCACGTTGTCGAGCGACACATGCATGCCGGAGTTGCCGTTGGCGGCCAGCTCGCTCGTGGCGCAGGAGATGCCGGCCGCGCCGAGGTCCTGGATCGCCTCGACGAGCTCGTCGCGGTACAGCTCGAGGCAGCACTCGATGAGCACCTTCTCGGCGAAGGGGTCGCCGACCTGCACGGCGGGCCGCTTGGTCGGGCCGGTCTCGTCGAACGAGTCGGAGGCGAGGATCGACGCGCCGCCGATCCCGTCGCCGCCGGTGCGGGCGCCGAAGAGCACGACCTTGTTGCCGACGCCGGTGGCGTTCGCGAGCTTGAGGTCCTCGTGGCGCAGCACGCCCACGGCGAGCGCGTTGACGAGGGGGTTCGCCTGGTAGACGGCGTCGAACACCGTCTCGCCGCCGATGTTGGGCAGGCCGAGGCAGTTGCCGTAGAAGCTGATGCCGGCGGTGACGCCGTGCACGACGCGGGCGGTGTCGGGGTCGTCGATCGCGCCGAAGCGCAGGGCGTCCATCACGGCGACCGGACGGGCGCCCATCGAGATGATGTCGCGGACGATGCCGCCGACGCCGGTCGCGGCGCCCTGGAAGGGCTCGATGAACGACGGGTGATTGTGCGACTCGGCCTTGAACGTGACGGCCCAGCCCTCGCCCACGTCGATGACGCCCGCGTTCTGCCCCATGCCGACCATGAGGCGCTTGCGCATCTCGTCGGAGACCTTCTGCCCGAACCGGCGCAGGTAGTTCTTGCTGCTCTTGTAGGAGCAGTGCTCGCTCCACATCACCGAGTACATCGCCAGCTCGCCCGAGGTGGGGCGGCGGCCGAGGATCTCCCGGATCCGCGCGTACTCGTCGTCCTTGAGACCGAGCGCCGCGTACGGCTGCTCCTTCTCCGGCGTCGCGGCGGCGTTCGCGACGGAGTCGGGGACGTGGGCGGTGGGGGTGTTCGGGGTGGTCACACGCACTCCAAGATCGGGCCGGCGGGGCGGGATCCAGTTTAGGTGTGTTTCAGCGGTTGATCGCCGCCCTCACTTTCATAGCCCTGCCTGCGAGGTGACCCAATCGCGGGCCAGCGTGCGCCCGCGCGACGATCAGCACACCATGCGACGATCAGCACGCGGATCCGGCGAGATCGTGTGTCGGTCGTCACGCCGTGTGCAAATCGTCACGTGGTTCGGATCCGAGCCGGGCGGGAGGGGGCCGTTGCCGTCGTGCCCGGCCTTCTTCCAGGCGCCGCGAAGCAATCCTCCAGCGAACCCATAGACTCGACGGGGGGACGCAGCGGGGCGACCGCCCTGCGACGCAGCATCCGTGGCGATGTCCACGTGCGGGAAGGCAGGATCCTGATGAGTGTGAAGTACGACCAGGGAGCGCCCGACCCGGCGACGCGCACGCTCGACTCGGTCACGGGCATCAGCAAGAAGGGCCTTCCGACCGGCACCGTCGGGGTGCTCGGCGCGCTGGTGATCGGGATCTCGACGTGTGCACCGGCGTACACGCTGACCGCCGCGGTCGGCCCCGCGGCGAGCGAGGTCGGGTACCAGACGCCCGCGATCTTCCTCATGGGCTTCATCCCCATGCTGCTCGTCGCACTCGGCTACCGCGCTCTGAATTCCGCGATGCCCGACTCGGGCACCTCCTTCACATGGGCGACGCGCGCGTTCGGCCCATGGGTGGGATGGATGGCCGGATGGGGCCTGATCGCGGCGACCGTGCTCGTGCTGTCGAATCTCGCCGGCATCGCCGTCGAGTTCCTGTTCCAGTCGATCAGCATCCTCGTCGGGGATCCGTCGATCGCCGACCTCGCGGCGAACAAGTTCATCAACATCGCGGTGTGCCTGGCGTTCATGGCCCTCGCGACGCTCATCTCATACCGCGGCATGACCTCGACCAAGGTGTTCCAGTACATCACCGTGATCTTCCAGATGGCGGTCATGGTGTGGTTCGTCGTCGCGATGTTCGTCGGGGCGGGCGACCCCGCCAACAAGGAGGCCAAGCTTCCTGAACTCAGCTGGTTCAACCCGTTCGAGGTGTCGAGCTTCAGCGCCTTCGCCGCCGGCATCGCGGTGTCGATCTTCGTGTACTGGGGCTGGGACACGGTGCTCACGATGGGTGAGGAGACCAAGCCGTCCAAGGGCCGTCTGTCCACCGAGAGCAAGGCCGCGATGATCCTCGTCGCGATCCTGGTCGTCCTCTACGTCGGCACCGCGACGGCCACCGTCGCCTACGCGGGTCTCGGCGACGGCCCCACCGGGCTCGGCAACCCCGACATCATCGAGAACGTGTTCGCGGCGCTCGCGCATCCCGTCATGGGCCCGGCCGCGATCCTGCTCTCCCTCGCGATCCTCGTCAGTGCCATGGCGTCGATCAACTCGACCGCCATCTCGCCGGCGCGCACGCTTCTCGCGATGTCGCACTACGGCGCGCTGCCGCCGTCGCTCAAGAAGGTGCACCCGAAGTACAAGTCGCCGCACGTGGCGCTGCTCCTGTCGTCGATCGTCGCCTCGGTGTTCTATGCGGTCATGCGCTTCATCAGCGAGGACGTGCTGTGGGACACGATCACCGCGCTCGGCATGATGGTGTGCTTCTACTACGGCGTCACCGCGCTCGCGAGCCCCTGGTACTTCCGCAAGTCCGCCTTCCGTGAGGGCTTCGGCTCGATCATGATGAAGGTCGTGCTGCCGGGCCTCGGCGGGATCCTGCTGCTGGTCGTCTTCGTGAAGACGACCATCGACGCGATGGATCCGGAGGCCGGATCTGGAAGCAGCATCGGCGGGATCGGCCTGGTGGGCATCATCGGCGTGACCGTGCTCGGCCTCGGCGTGATCCTCATGTTCGTGCAGGCGAAGGCCTCGCCGGAGTTCTTCCGCGGCACGCGCCTGGCACGCACCGACGCGACGAACGACACCTCCGCGCTGCAGGTCTTCGACGACGGCCTGGGCGGCTGACGCCGCAGGGATCGCGCAGGGACGTGAGGGGCGCCGGCCGCGGGCGTTACGCTCTCGGCATGGCGATGGAGCACGCTTGACGGATGCGGTGCTGCTCGACCGCGCCCGGGGCGGCGACGAGTCGGCGTTCGCCACGCTCGTCGGTCCGCACCGTCGGGAGCTGCAGGGGCACTGCTACCGGATCCTGGGCTCGCTCGCCGATGCCGAGGATGCGACGCAGGAGGCGCTGATGGCCGCCTGGCGCGGCATCGCCGGGTTCGCGGGCCACAGCTCGCTGCGCACCTGGCTGTACCGGATCGCGACGCGCACGAGCCTGCGGATCGCGGAGCGTCGACCCGCGCGGCTGCTGTCGTGGGACGCGCATCCGGCGCGGGATCCGCTCGGCGATCTCGGCGCTCCCGACGATGCGACGGCGTGGCTGGAGCCCTGGATCGCGTCGGCCGACGACCCCGCAGAGGCGGCGGAGCGCCGCGATGCGATCTCGCTCGCCTTCCTCGCGGCGCTGCAGCAGCTCCCGCCGGGTCAGCGAGCGGTGCTCATCCTGCGCGACGTGCTGGACTTCTCCGCCGCCGAGACGGCCGAGGCTCTCGAGACGAGCGTCGCCGCCGTGAACAGCGCCCTGCAGCGGGCCCGCGCGAGCAGAGCCGGCGCCGAAGCGGCCGCGGACCGAGGAACCGTCCGTAATCCGGCTCAGCAGCGCGCCGTCGACGCGTTCGTGGCCGCCTTCGAGGCGGGCGACGTGCCGGGGATCGTCGGGTTGCTCACCGAGGATGTCCGCCTCACGATGCCGCCCCTCCCCGCCTGGTTCGACGGGATCGCCGATGTCACCGCGTTCTTCGCCGAGCGGTCGCTCGTCACGCCCTGGCGCGTGCGCGAGCACGTGCTGGTCAACGGCATGCCGGCGCTCGTCGCCGATCAGCAGACCGACGGCGCCTGGCGGCCCGGCGCGGTCATGGCGCTCGGCTTCCGCGGATCCGAGATCTCGTGGATCGCATCGTTCCTGGATCCGCGGGTCATCGAACGCGCGGGATCCGAGCGCTGAGCCCGGCGACCGCGCCAGGTCGGCGGCGCGGCGCTCACGCCGGCGGCAGCAGGGGCCGGGGCGGCAGCGGGGACGAGTAGACGACGCTCGTGGTCACGCTGCCGAGTGTGCCGATCCTGCCGCTCACCTGTTCGAGGTGCTTCATGCTGGTCGCGACGACCTTCATGATGAAGCAGTCGTCTCCGGTGACGTGATGCGCCTCGATCACTTCCGGCAGGCCCGCGAGCAGCTCATGCAGCGGTTCGTAGACGCTGCTCGGGTAGCGCAGGCGCAGGTAGGCGAGGATGGTGAACCCCAGCCGCTCCGGGTCGACCTGAGCGGCGTAGCCGCTGATGACGCCGGCCTCCTCGAGCCTGCGCACGCGCTCGGCGGCGGCGCTGTGGCTCATGGTGATGCGTCGGGCCAGGTCGGCGATGCTCTGGCGGCCGTTGGCCTGCAGCTCCTTCAGGATCGCTGCGTCGACCTTGTCGGGCTGAAAGGGGAGATTCACGGCCATGCGCCAAGATTGCCACGAAATCGACGCCGTTTTCTTCGGACTGCCGTGGGAGCGGCCTTCACATCGCTGAAGCGCGTGAATAGCGTTTCAGGCATGACATCGACTGCTCCTTCTGCCGATCTGCTCGTTGCCCATTTCGCCGGCAAGCTGGCCTTCGAGACCGACGCCTCCGACGTGCACGCCGCACAGGAGCAGGGGGCGGGCTTCGTGCTGATCGACTCCCGCGGCGGCGCGGCCTGGGCGCAGGGACGGATCGTCGGAGCGGTGCACATGCCGACCGCCGAGATCGCCGAGCGTGCGCTCGCCGAGATCCCCCTCGACCTGCCCGTCGTCACGTACTGCTGGGGGCCCGGCTGCAACGGTTCGACGCGCGCCGCGCTGGAGTTCGCTCAGCTCGGCTACCAGGTCAAGGAGATGATCGGCGGATTCGAGTACTGGGCCCGGGAGGGCTATCCCGTCGAGGACGCGCACGGGCCCGTCGTCCGCGCCAAGGATCCGCTCACCGCGCCGCTGAGCACGATCACCTGTGACTGCTGACGCACCCGAGATCCGTCGCGTCCGCCGGGAAGACCTGCCCGCGCTCGTCGAGCCGATCCGGGATCATGCGCGCTACGAGCGTGCCGGGAGCTGCGGGAGGATCTGAGGGAGGACCTGGGGAGGCGCTCGGGCGGTCGCTGCCCTGAGCTAGCACGCCGGGGGCGCGGTGACAAGACCGCAGACGTCGCGGCGCCGCGCCCCTAGCGTGTGCGGTGCGCCCGGTGCGGCGTCCTTCACGGAGGACGGTTCCGGCCGGACGCCCGAACGCGAAGGAGCAGGCCGTGACGAACAACCCGCAGATGCCGCTGGTGCCCGAGGACCCGGAGGACAAGCTCTCCGACCCGCCGCTCGTGGAGGAACCGGACGGTCACGAGAAGCTCGACCCGGACCGCGACGACGACGCGATCGACAGCGCGGAGGCCGACCGGATCGCGGCCGAGACCGGTTCCGACGACCGCGAGAACTGACCGAAGCCGCGCGACGGCATCGGGATGTCCCGCAGCGCGCCGCGCATCGGGCGGGATCCCGGCTCCCCTGGCTGGACATGACGCAGGAGATCCTGCAGGTCAGCGGGCGGAGGGAGGCGGAGTGTGACGATTCTCCTGCGCTGTGTTCGGGAAAGGGAGGAGACGGGGCCGTCCGTACGCGAGGACCGGTCGACGGCTCCGTGGATTCCGAAGAATCTTCCGGGTGACCGATGAGTTCCGCGGATCCGGTGTCTCTGCACCTGTGTACGCACCTCTTCAGCCAGGAAAGGAACGCTCATGCGCTCGCTCATCGTCTCCAACGCCATCACCCTCGACGGCTTCTTCGCCGGCTCGGGCGGCAATCCCCTCGTGCTGAACCTCGACGCGGGGTTCGACGCGCACAACCTCGACCTGATGCGCGGGGCGGGCACGGTGCTGCTCGGCCGGAAGTCGTTCGAGCTGTTCAGCTCGTTCTGGCCGCTGATCGCCGATGCGCCCGAGGACCCGTCCAACCCGGCGCTGAGCGCCGTCAACCGTGAGTTCAGCCGGCTGTACGGCGACGTGCCCAAGATCATGGTGAGCGACGGGTTCGTCGTCCCCGCGGACAACCCGTGGCACGGGACCACGAAGGTCGTGGGCCGTGCCGGGCTCGCGGCGACGCTGGCCGAGGAGAAGGCGTCAGACGGCGGCGACATCGTCGTGTTCGCGAGCGCGACGCTGTGGAACGGGCTGCTCGCCGAGGGAGCGGTCGACCGGCTGGACCTGATCATGGGCCCCGACGCGATCGGCGAGGGCGTCCCCGCGTTCCGGGCCCCCGCGCGTCTGCGCCCCCTCGGCGCGACCCCGATCCCCGGCTCGTCGAACGTGCTGCTGCAGTACACGCCGGTGAGGGGCGAGTAGGCGCGCTACTGCACCGACCAGCCGCCGTCCGACGCGAGGATCGCGCCGTTGATGTTCACCGCGTCGTCGGAGAGCAGGAAGGTGATCGAGGCGGCCAGTTGCTCGGCGGTCGCGACGGTGGGGATGGCCTGCTGGAATGGGGCGAGCCGGCCGGATCCGTACTCCGACATGTGCGGAGGCATCGGGATGCCGGTCGCGACGCCGCCGGGGGCGACCGAGTTCACGCGGATCCCCTTCGGTCCGTACATGAAGGCCGCCGACTTGGTGACGCCGATGATGCCGTGCTTGCTGGCCGTGTAGGCGTTGCCCGAGGCGTTGCCGCGCAGGCCCGCTTCGCTCGAGACGTTCAGGATGGATCCGCGTCCGTTCGCCTCCATGATCGGGAGCACGGCGCGCATGAGCTTGAACGGCGCCGTCAGGTTGATCGCGATCACGCGGTCCCAGACGGCGTCGGGCGTCTCGCCGGCCGGGGAGAAGTCGTCGTTGATGCCGGCGACGTTCGCGAGTCCGTCGATGCGGTCGCCTGCGGCGGCGACGACACGGTCGATCGCGTCCTGCTGCGTGAGGTCTCCGGCCACCGTGACGACTCCCGGGAGGTCGGCGGCCAGCGCGTCGAGCTTCTCGGCGGCGATGTCGCACGCGATGACGCGACCGCCCTCTCGTGCGATGCGGGAGGCGGTGGCCTTGCCGATGCCGGACGCGGCCCCGGTGACGATCACGGTCTTGCCGGTGAAACGACCGGGAGTGACCTGCTCGATCCAGCCGTGCGGCGATGCGTCCTCGGGGATCTCGCCGCCGTTGACCGCGCGCACGAGGTCGTCGACGACCGATTGCGGCATCGCACCCTGGCTCATCACGACGAGCTGCTGCAGGGGCAGCCCCAGCACGGGGGTGAGCGAGTCGGCGCTCGCCCCCGACTGCGCGAGCAGCCCGCGGATGAGTTCGCCGCCGGCCGGATCGGCCAGCCAGTCGCCGATGGAGGAATTCGCGGTCAGGGCCATGGGTGTCTCCTTTGTTCGCCGTGGATCCGCTCCGCCGCACGCGACGGCTGCTGCGATCGGGTTTCGCAACGGTGCGTCCACTTATTGCTGAGCGTACACCTCGATACGCTCGGAGGGTGCCCCGTCCGCGCAGTGAGAACGCCCGCCAGTCCGTGCTGGCGGCGATGCGTCGTGCGCTGGCGGCCGACGGCTACGACGCGGTGACCATCGAGGGGCTCGCGGCGGAGGCCGGGGTGTCCAAGCAGACGATCTACCGGTGGTGGCCGTCGAAGGCGGCGATCCTCGGCGAGGCGCTGCTGGAGGGCAGCCTTCCGGGCGCCGACGTCGCGCTGCCGTTCTCCGACGACCTGACGGCGGATCTGCGCGGCTGGTTCACCCTGGCGGGCGAGAACCTGTCGCGTCCCGAGAACGTGGCGCTCGCGCGGGCGCTCATCGCGGTGACGGCGACGGACCCGGAGCGGGGTGCGGCGCTGAACCATCGCTTCGCGGATCCGGTCGTGTCGTGGATCGTCGCACGCGTGACCCGTGCGCAGGAGGAGGGGGACGTGCGCCCCGATGTCGATGCGGCCGCCGTCGCGGACCAGTTCCTCGCGGCGACGTCGTACTCCGCCTTGCTCGGGCGCCCGCTGACAGCGGCGCGCGTGGACGCCCTCGTCGAGCTCGTCACGCAAGGAATCGCCGCCCGCCCTGGGGGTCGTTGAGCGAGCGAAGCGAGGCGAACGCGGTGCTCGTCCGAGTAGGCCGCCTGTGGATAACTTCCGCGGCGGTGAAACGGATCTGGCTACGGTGTGGGGATGAATCGACGGCGAAGTGCACCCAAGACCACAGCCGGTCGAGCAGGCCTCGTCCGGGAGGCGCTACGCCAAGTCGTTGCGATGGTCCTGGCCGCTGCTGCCATCAGCCTGGTTGGCTGCACGCCCAGCCCTACGCCCCGACCCACACCAACCCCGCCGTTTGCAACCGAGGCGGAGGCTTTTAGGGCGGCGGAGCAGGTGTTTCACGAGTTTGTGAACGCCAAGAACCGTATGCAGAACGGCGATGAGACCGTACACCCCCAGAAGTTCCTTGCCGGCTCGGCTCTGGACAGCGACATTCGGTCGTCAAGGGATGCGGCGACGAAGGGTACTCATATCGAGGGGACCACCACCGTCCTTAGTTTTGTTCCTAAGCACTTTGGCGCTGCAGCCCGATCGGTGGAGGCGCTGGCCTGCATGGATATTGCTCAGAGTCGCTTAATGAGTTCGGGTGGCAAGGACCTCACCTCACCTGACCGTCCACCCGTGGTCGCAGTAGTGATCAAGGCGATGCCGGTGCGCGCTGAGATGCGCATATTCGAGATCTCGGGGGGTAATGCACCGTGTTGAACATGGGTGTAGTCGGCCTTGAAAGCCGCCGATCAAAGTTCGCGCTGGGGCTCTTTGTAACGCTGTTCATGTTCGGCGGCGTGCCTCCAGCGTCGGCAGTGCCCTTACCTTTGAGTGCTCCGTGCGATTGGCAGTTGGTTCAGGCTGGTCAATGTCCGGCGGATGGGAGCGGAGTTTCGATCACCGACACCCAAGCCGAAGGAGACCCCGGTGCAGAGACTCGCGGCGGCAAGCCCGACTCCGGCGATCCGGGCGCGCCTGCCGACGGCGGCACTCCGGCCCTAACCCCGCAGGAGGTCTGCGAGGCCACCCCCGGCCCACCGAGCGCCTTCTGCCGCTCGCTGACTCCAGTCGGTGTCGCGAGCGGGTTGCCCTCCGCGCCGACCGCTCCGGGGTGGAGCGTCACCGTCTCCGATCTCGCCCGGTTTGTCCCCGCCACCGCGACCGTCGTGGGAGAGCCCGACAACATCGCCGTTGTCGGATTGCCCGCGAACTTCGTCAGCAGCGCGATGACCGAAACGATCCCGGGCACCGTCCTCGGGCGGGGGCTGAACATCCGGTTCACTCCCGTGGGCTACGCGTTCGACTACGGCGACGGCGGGAAGCGCACGAGCAGCACGGCGGGAGCCCCCTGGGGCGCCATCGGTCTAGCGCAGTTCACCCCGACCGACACGAGCCACGTCTACACGCAGCCGGGCACGTACACCGTGACGGTCACCGTCACCTACGCCGCCGAGGTCGACCTCGGCGCGGGCTGGATCCCGATCAACGGCACGCTGATCGGCCCGGCTGCGAGCCAGCAGGTCCGCGTGGTCAGGGCCCACACCGCGCTCGTCCAGGGCACCTGCAGCGAACGTCCCGGCTCACCAGGATGCTGACCGCGCCCGGCCCCGCGTTACTGAAGAAGCGCTCCGACCGCTCAGGCGCGCACGCTGCGTCGCTCCCGGATCCGCGGCCCATCCGCAGACGCCGCCGCCAGCGCCCCGTGCGCAGGCATGCGGAAGTCCAGCGGCACCGGGCTGCGGAACTCGGAGGCGAACCGCCCGGTTCCGTGCAGGTCGGCGCCCAGCTCGCGCACCGTCGCGACGAGCTGCGTGAGCTGGTGCGACGACGGGCCCGCCGCTCCACCCGACTGCGCGTCCAGGAGCGCCTTCTGGATGGTGCGCACCGAGGCGATGCGCGTTGGCTCCGCATGCTCGGTCTCGTCGAGGCCGCCCGTCCAGACGCGGGCATCCGGGTGCGAGTAGAACACGCAGGTCTGCAGGGAGGGCGCGGATCCATGCTGCCCGACGAGGTGCTGGTGGAAGAGGTGCGCCTGCTGGCGCACCTGCGAGGCAGGGGAATCAGCGTCGAGCAGCGTGCGCACATCGAGGCGCTCGTTGCCATCGCGAGAGATCGCGATCGCGAACGATGTCGGAAGGGCGCTCTCGTCGAACAGCACCCCGAGCGCGCCGGCGAGCGTCGAGGGCTTCTTGCCGTCGAGGATGAGCCCCTGCCAGTACTTGCTCTCCACGAGCACGATCGCCTTCTCGGTGATCACCAGATGATCGAGCTGCGCGCAGTACGGGGCGATGGATCCCTCGTCGCGCGGCGAGAAGACGATGTTCGTCGCGATGATCGCGTCGAGGCCCGCCGCATCGCAGGCGTCCACGAGCACCTCACGCGAGGCGAGGTCCCAGCGCAGACCGCGGCCGGCAAGCAGCCGGGATCCTTCCTCGTTCGCGACCGCGGCGTCGCACTCCGCGATGAGCGAGCGCACCTGCTCTTCATGCGCCTGGATCCTCTGCGAGATCTCGGTGTGGTGTTGCGCGGTCAGCGCGGCCAGCGTCTCGTCGTGCGAGCTCTGCAGCTCACGCGTCACGTCGGCCTGACGCTCGATGAGCGTGTTCTCGCCCTCCGCGTAACGGCGCTGGAGCTCGTCCGTGACCCGCCGATTGCGTCGGCTCAGCATCCAGACGGTGACGATGAACGTGACCACCAGCACGGCGACGGCGATGAGCAGGACGAGAGTGGGGATCTCCATCCGTCCAGCCAATCAGCGGCCGCAGACTTTCCCGGCGCGTCGTCCGCGCGTGGCGTGGACTGCGTGGCTCAGCAGGTCGACGCGGCCGTCACGCCGACGTGTCTCTGCCCCCGGCGCGCTCGGCCGCGAGCTGTGTGTACTTCACCATCCGCCCGCGCGCCTGTTCGGTCGGGTACTTCTGTCGGCTGGATTCGAGCTTGCGCAGCACGATGTCGTCGAGGTCCACGCCGATCCGGTTCGCGAGATGGATGCAGTACGTGACGACGTCGGCGAGCTCCTCCTCGACGCGCGTCCGATCGAAATCGCCGCCCCATTGGAAGCACTCCAGCAGCTCGCCGGACTCGATCGCGATGCTCTTCGCGAGGTTCTCCGGGGTGTGGAACTGGTCCCAGTCCCGCTCCTCGACGAAGGCGCGGAGGGCGGCGAGAGTCGACGGCGACGGCATGGGGGTGAGGCTAGCAGAGCGCTCGAGCCGCGAACTTCGGCGCCAGACCGGGGTATCCAGCCTGGCCGGTGCCGACTCGGAGCGAGGCGGCGCGTGCCAGCGCGCGGCGTAGGCGGAGATCAAAAGGACCGGCAAGATAAATCATTTTGCATCAAATAGCTTTATCAACGATGGTCAGTACATGTCTATCTGATCCACGATTTGGTACGCCTCGTGTCTCGGGCGGATACTCGACCCGTCCCGGCCGTCTATTCCGGTCGGGGTCCAACAATGAACGAGACCTTCTCCTCCCTCCCCGCCGCGCCCGTCCGCGACATCGCCGTCGTCGGTGCCGGACGGCTCGGCCGTGTGCTCGCGCGGGCGCTGACGGCAGCCGGCTTCAGCGTCGCCGGACCTCTTCATCGGGGAGACCCGATCCCCGCGGTCGACGCCGCGATCCTCTGCGTGCCGGATGCGGCGATCCACGACGCGGCGCTCGCAGCGCGCCCGCACGCGCGGCTGGTCGGCCATGTCTCCGGGGCTACGGGCCTCGATGACGTCGACTTCAGCGTCCACCCGCTGCAGACCTTCACCGGAATCGAGGCGCCGAGCGTGTTCCACGGAATCGGCGCCGCGGTCGACGGACGCACGCCCGAGACCCTCGCCGTGGCGGAAAGGCTGGCCGTCGCGCTCGGAGCTCACCCGTTCCAGGTCGACGACCGGCACCGCGCGGGCTACCACGCGTCCGCGTCGATCGCCTCGAACCTGATCCTCGCCGTGTTCGACGCCGCCGAGCGGGTGGCCGGATCCGCGGGGATCCCGTCGGCGCAGGCACGCGCGGTCCTCGCGCCGCTCGTGCGGCAGACGGTGACGAACTGGGCCGATCGTGGCGCGGCCGGGGCCCTCACCGGGCCGATCGCCCGCGGCGATGAGGCCACTGTCGCCCGGCAGAGGGTGGCTGTCGCGGAGGGCAATCCGGAGCTCCTGGAGCTCGTCGATGCGCTGACGGCGCAGACCCGCGTGCTCGCGGGTCGCGAAGGAGACGGCGTTTCGTCTCGCTTCGCTCGCTCAACGACCCCGGGTGCTGACCAGGGAACGACCACGGGAGAGACCGGGAGGACCCGCGCATGAGGATCATCCGCACGATCGCCGAGGTCCGCGAGGCTGTCCGTGCGGCCAGGATCCAGGGCGGCAGCGTCGGTCTCGTTCCGACGATGGGCGCCTTCCACGCCGGCCATCTGGCGCTGATGCACGAAGCGCGCAGGAGCACCGACCTCGTCGTGGTCTCGCTGTTCGTGAACCCCACCCAGTTCGGCCCGAACGAAGACCTCAGCCGCTACCCGCGCGACGAGGCGCGGGACGCGGCCCTGGCGGAAGGTGCCGGCGTCGACATCCTGTTCGCACCCGCGCCCGCCGAGATCTACCCCGACGGCTTCGCCACGACGATCCACATCGCGGGCATCACCGACGTGCTCGACGGCGCGAGTCGCGGCGCTCACCACTTCGACGGGGTCGCCACCGTGGTCGCCAAGCTGTTCGGCATCGTCGCCCCCGACATCGCCTTCTTCGGGCAGAAGGATGCGCAGCAGGTGCTCGTCGTGCGCCGGCTCGTGCGCGACCTCGACATCGATGTGCGGATCCAGGCCGTCCCGACCGTGCGCGAACCCGACGGACTCGCCATGAGCTCGCGCAACGTCTACCTCGACCCCGCGGCCCGACGGCAGGCGTCGGCTGTGAACCGCGCTCTCGCGGCCGCCGCCGTCGCCGTCGAACAGGGCGAGCGCGAGGCCGCGGTCGTCATGGATGTCGCGCGGCGCGTGCTGGACGATGCCGGCATCGTCCCCGAATACCTCGAGCTGCGCACCGCCGACGATCTGCGGCCGGTCACGACGCTGACCGGCGACACCCTTCTCGCGGTCGCCGCGCACGTCGGCGCCGCCCGCCTCATCGACAACCGCCTCCTGAGAGTGAGCGCCTGATGCGACGCACCATGCTGAAGTCGAAGATCCACCGGGCGACGATCACCGGATCCGACCTGCACTACGTCGGATCCATCACGATCGACCCCGACCTGCTCGACGCGGCAGACATCCTTCCGCACGAGCAGGTGCACGTCGTCGACGTCGACAACGGCTCGCGGTTCGAGACCTACACGATCGCGGGCGAGCGCGGCTCCGGAGTGATCCAGGTCAACGGCGCGGCCGCCCGGCTCGTGCACACGGGCGATACCGTCATCGTCATCTCGTACGCCGACTACGCGCCCGAAGACCTCGTCGGCTACGCCCCGACCGTGGTGCACGTCGACCGGGCGAACGCGATCATCCAGGTCGACACCGCCGTGGACGCACTGCTCACGGAGGCCCGTGCGCACGCCGCACTGAGCGACCGGGGGGAGACGAAGTGAGCGCGCACGCCGCCCCGGACCGCCGGCTCGGCCTGGGCGATCTCGCGGCGAAGAAGGCCGCCGGCGAGCCGATCGTCATGGTCACGGCCTACGATCACCCCGGCGCGCAGATCGTCGAGGCGGCCGGCGTCGACATCGTGCTCGTCGGCGATTCCGCAGCGATGACGGTGCTCGGCTACGACAGCACAGTGCCCGTCTCCGTCGACGAGATGATCATGCTCACCAAGGCTGTGCGCCGAGGCCTCACGAAGCCGCTGCTCGTCGCCGACCTCCCGTTCGGTTCGTACGAGACGTCGGACGCGCAGGCCCTCGCGACAGCGCAGCGCTTCGTGAAGGAGACCGGCTGCGACCTCGTCAAGATCGAGCGCGGCGGCACCTCGGTGCAACGCGCACGAGCCCTCGTGGAGGCCGGGATCCCCGTCGTCGGCCACGTCGGGCTCACCCCGCAGACCGCCACCTCGCTCGGCGGCTACCGCTCGCAGGGGCGTACGGCCGAGGCCGCGCTCGCCCTGATCGACGACGCCCTCGCCCTGCAGGATGCGGGTTGCGCACTGCTGGTGGTCGAGGCGGTGCCGAGCGAGGTCACCGCAGCGCTCATGCCCCTCCTCGACATCCCCGTGATCGGGATCGGAGCCGGATCCGCCACCGACGGGCAGGTGCTGGTCTTCCACGACCTGCTCGGGATCTACGACGGCGGCGCGGCCCGGTTCGTCAAGCGGTACGCCGACCTGCGCAGGGCGGCGATCGACGGGGTCACCGCTTACGCGGACGAGGTGCGCGACCGCGTGTACCCGGCTCCGGAGCACATGTACTCCATGCCGGCCGCTGAGGCCGAGCGCCTGGAGGAGCTGCTCGCCGGGCGCTGAGACGCTCAAGGGGAGACGAGCGCGCCGACGCCGCCGGCGAGCACGACGGCCCCGAGCCCGATCACGACGAGCGACGCCAGGATCCCGATGAGGCGGGCCGCGCGCGCTCCGATCAGATGGCCGAAGGCCGCGCCGACGCCCGCCAGCACGAGCTGCCAGGCGAGCGAGGCGATCCCCGCGGCGACCACGAACACCACGGGTCCCGACAGCGAGGCGCTGCGCGCGGTGACGGCGCCGCCGAGTGCGAGGAAGTAGATCAGCGTCATCGGGTTGATCGCCGTGAGGCCGAAGAACCGCGCGTACGCGCCGAGCCCCGAGATCCTGCCGACCTCGGGCTCATCGGATCCGGCATCGCGTCGGATCCGGAACAGCTGCAGGATCCCGATCCCGACGACCAGGACCCCGGATGCGATCAGGAAAGGGCCACGGAAGCCCTCGATCACCGAGGCGAGGAACGCTCCCGCGGCCGTGGCCGCGGCGCAGTAGAGGAGGTCGACCGTCGCCACGCCGGCCGCGCCGGCCGCAGCGACGCGGAACCCGTTCACGATGCCCTCGCGCAGAAGGAGCGCGCCGATCGCGCCCAGCGGCATCGCGACACCGAGCCCGGCCAGCATGCCGGCCACCGCCGGGATCCAGAACCCCTCCATGCCGTCCAGTGTGACGGCTTCGTGCCGACCGATCGGGGATTCTGTCGGTTCAGTGGTTAGTCTGACCAACATGGACGCCATCGACGAGCAGATCCTCGGTCTGCTGCAGGAGAACGCACGCCGTTCGTTCAGTGAGATCGGGCGCACCGTCGGGCTCAGCACCAACGCCGCCGCCGTCCGCGTGCGTCGTCTCGAGCAGAGCGGCATCATTCTCGGCTACACGATCCGGACGGGGATCGACGCCCCGGATCCGCGCGGCGGGCTGGAGGTCTTCATCGACGTGCGACTGGACGACGCCACCGACTTCGACGTCTTCGCGGAGCGGGTCGGATCTATCTCGGAGATCGTCGACGCCGTGCACATGACCGGCGCCTACGACGGCATGGTGCGCGCGTTCACCCGCGACACCGCGACCCTGGACCGGCTACTGCGCCGCCTCAAGAAGGAGTGCGGGGCCGCGCAGACGCAGACGCGGGTGGCGCTGCGGTCGTACTGAGAGAGGATCGGCGCCACCCTCGCTCACGCCGCGCGCTTACGCCGAGCGGCGTCGCGCTCGCCTGCGCTTCAGATCAGCCGGCGCAGCGCCTCTTCGAGGGTCACGCCCTGGGCGTCCGCGCGGTCGCGGAGACGCGCGTGCTCCTCGGCGCTCAGGGCGACGTGCAGGTCGATCGGGGGAGTGCTCGCAGGCAGGTCCAGCCCGTCGAGCAGATCCGTCGCCTCCGCCCACAGCGTCTGCGCCGGTGCCGGCGACGGTGCGACGGCCGGCGCTTCGTGGCCGCGCGGGGGGAGCGCAGGCTCCGGCTCCGCGAGCACGACAGGGGCCTCGTCGAACGGCGTCGCCGCGGTGAACCCGGGTCCGCGGTCGGGCTCCTGCTTGCGTTGGTACGCGGTCGCGGCGGCGTTCGCGCGCAGGTCCGCGGCCTCGTTCAAGGGGTGCCCTGCGTGGCCCTTGACCCAGGTGAAGGAGACGTCGCGGCCGCGCAGCTCGACGTCGATGCCCTCGAGCAGGTCCCGGTTGAGCACGGGGCCGCCGTCGGACTTGCGCCACCCTTTGCGCTTCCACCCCGGCATCCACTTGGTCACGGAATCGATCACATAACGGCTGTCGCACTCGATCACGAGCTTCTCGCCGGCGACGACCGAAGTCGCGCGCAGCAGTTCCAGCACGGCCTGCAGCTCGCCCTGGTTGTTCGTGCCGTGCGGGGATCCGCCGGCCGCCCAGTTCGCGTCGTCGATGTACCAGGCCCAGCCGTTGGGCCCGGGGTTGCCCAGGGCGGATCCGTCTGCCGCGGCGGTGATCGTCATGCCTCCACCGTAGGGCGTGGCGGGATGCCGCCCGGGCGTGGCGGCTACTTGTCGCAGCCGATGCCGTCGCCGTCGCGATCCAGGTCGTAGATGTCGGTGCCGACCACCCGCACCGGACCCTGCACGTAGGCCGGGCCGTTGCCCTTTCCCCCGGCGCAGTCGACGTCGCTGGCGATCGGCACGCACGCGTCCGCATAGTTGGGATCGCACTGCGCCGCGGGCTCCGCGGCGACGAAGGGTGCAGGGGCCGCCGCCTGCGGCTCCCGGGTGCCGTGCGCCGTGACCTCCGTGACGGGCGCGACCGTCACCGTCTCGCCCACCAGCGTCCGCGCGGCCTCCACGCCGTCGACCCGCGTCACGCGGTAGGTGGAGACCTTCGTTCCGAGCGCGCCCGGTGTCACGATCTCGGTGACGCCGGCGTCTCGCTCGGGGTCGTCGACGGTGGTGCGTTCGAACGGGATGGAGGCGCTGACCTCGACGGTCTCGAACGTGGTCGCCTTCGGCGAGGGGCCGGCGGACGCCGGAGCGGCGAACGCATGCGGAGTCTCCGGGGCCGGATCGTGCGCAGTGCCGCCGCAGCCCGCCAGCACGAGGAGCGAGGCGGCCACCACGGCGATGGTCGCGGGTGTGCGTCGGAGGGCTGAGAGTGAGAGCGTGCGTCGCGGGGCGGTGAGACGCACCTCAGCGCCGGTTCGTGGGGACATCATCGTCACCATTCGTTCGATCGGCATCGGGTGCTCGGAGCCTAGCGACTCGCCGGGCCGAAATTCTACGGTCGGTGAGAATCGCCTCGGATGCGGATCCGGATCCTCTCTTCCCTTCCGATACATAGCGACATATCGTTAACTATCGCTCGACAAGGGGCAGACCTGAGGAGGTCGTCATGGACAACAACTATGCATCTCGTGGTTTCGGAGGACCGGGGTTCGGACCGGGCGGTGGCCGTGGCTTCGGCGGACGGCCCGGCATGAACCCGACGGCGGGGCTCTGGGAGGCGATGGAGCACCTGCGCTCGGTCTTCGACCAGCGGCCGCAGGCTCCGCGCATGGCCCGCGGCGACGTGCGCGCCGCCGTGCTCGCGCTGCTCGCCGAGCAGCCCATGCACGGCTACCAGATCATCCAGGAGATCGAGGAGCGCAGCGGCGGCTCGTGGAAGCCGAGCGCCGGATCGGTGTACCCGACCCTGCAGCTGCTCGCCGACGAGGGCCTGATCGAGGCTGCCGAGCAGGGTGGCCGCAAGACCTACTCGCTGACCGAGGCGGGCCGCGCGGTCGCCGATGAGGCCGGCACGCCGCCATGGGAGGGATCCGGTGCGCGCGCCGGTGCTGCCGCGTTCGGGGCGCTGCCCAAGGCCGGGGTGGACCTCGCGGGTGCGGCGGCGCAGGTCGCGCGCACGGGCACCCCGGAGCAGGTGCAGCAGGCGATCGAAGTGCTCGACGAGGCCCGCCGCAGGCTGTACGCGATCCTCGCCGACTGATGGCGGGAGGAACCGCAGCGCGCACCGAGCTCCCGGTCCCGACTGCGGTGGGGGAGGCCGCCTCGATCCCCGGGGCGATCTCCTCTCCCGGCGCGGCGGTCGCGAGGGGGATGTCCAGGGCGGCCCAGGGCACGAAGATGGGACCGGAGGCACATCGTGATGGTCGTTGATCGGAGTCCGTCGCCCTCGCCGCGCACCGCCGGGGCAGAGGGGCAGAGTGCTCCGCTGCGCGCCCGCTATCGGCGCATCCTCGCCTTCGCCGCGCGTGTGCTCGCGCAGACGTGGTGGTTCGAGATCGCGCTGCCGCGGATCGGCCTGGCGCGGGTCGCCGAGAGCAGCCGCGAGCGGCGGATGCGCACCCTCGCGCAGCGGTTCCACGTGCTCGCCGTCGAGCTGGGCGGTCTGATGATCAAAGTCGGCCAGTTCCTGTCGTCACGGCTCGACGTCCTGCCGCCCGAGATCACCACGGAGCTCGCGGGCCTGCAGGACGAGGTGCCCGCGGTGCCGATCGACCAGATCCGCGCGCTCGCCGAAGCGGAGCTGGGCGTGCCGCTCGCGCGCGCCTTCGCGTCGTTCGACGAGGTGCCGCTCGCCGCCGCCTCGCTGGGACAGGCGCACCGTGCCCGGCTCTCCGCGCAGGATGCGGCCGACACCGGGTTCTCCGAGGTCGTCGTCAAGGTGCAGCGGCCGGGGATCGACCAGGTCGTCGCCACGGACCTCGCCGCACTGCGCCGCGTCGCCGGGTGGCTGCGCCGGATCCGGTTCGTCGCCGATCGCGTCAACGCGCCCGCGCTCGTCGAGGAGTTCGCCCAGACGAGCCTCGAGGAGATCGACTACATCCACGAGGCGTCGGCCGCCGAGCGCTTCGCGGAGGCGTTCCGAGACGACCCGCGGGTCGACGCCCCGCTGGTCGCCTGGGAGCGCACCACGCGCCGTGTGCTCACGCTCTCGGATGTCACCGCGATCAAGATCAACGACGTGGACGCCCTCCGCGCGGCCGGCATCGATCCGGCCGACGTGGCCCACGTGTTCGCCGAGGTCATGTTCGACCAGGTCTTCACACACGGCTTCGTGCATGCGGATCCGCATCCCGGCAACATCTTCGTCACGCCGCACGAGGACCAGGTCCCGGAGAGTGCAGATCCTGCGGAAGACGGCGTTTCGTCTCGCTCCGCTCGCTCAACGGCCGGGCGCCGCTGGCGGCTGACCTTCATCGACTTCGGGATGATGGCGGAGGTGCCCGAGGGCATCCGGCACGGGCTGCGGACCCTGTTCATCGCGGCCGCCTCCCGCGACGGCAAGGGCATGGTCGCCGCAGCCCAGGAGATCGGCGTGCTCATGCCGTCGGCCGAGAACCGCGAGCTGGAGCGGGCGCTCACCGCCCTGTTCGCCCGGTTCGGGGGCATGGGGTTCGCCGAGCTGCGCGACGTGGATCCTCGCGAGTTCCAGGGGTTCGCCGAGGAGTTCGGCGACACCATGCGCTCGCTTCCGGTGCAGCTGCCCGAGGGGCTCCTCCTGCTGATCCGGGCGGTGTCGCTCACCTCGGGAATGTGCAGCGGGCTGGATCCGCAGTTCAACATCTGGGAGTCGATCGAGCCGTACGCCACCCGGCTGCTGGCCGACGAGAGCGGCAACATCGTGCAGGATCTCGCCGGTCAGGCGGTCGCGAACGCGGCGACGCTGTGGCGGCTGCCGAAGCGGATCGACGACATCATCACGCGCGTCGACGAGGGATCCGTCACGTTCGACACCTCGCGCATCGAGCGCCGCCTCGACCGCATCGACGGCCTCATCCGCCGCGGCGTCTCGGCGCTGCTGTTCGCCGCGCTGCTCATCGGCGGCGCGCTCGTGCTGACCGCAAACCCTCCGCTCGGCGTCGTCCTGATGAGCGTCTCGGTGCTGCCGCTGCTGCACACCCTCTTCGCGGGCCTGTTCCGGCGCGGGCCGCGCTGACCGGGAGCCCGCGGCGCGACGAGGAAGGGCGCACGACCGGATCGCGGTCGTGCGCCCTTCCTCGGGTGCGGCGTCAGTCCGCGTCGAGGTCGGCGCGGCGGCGGGCCAGGAGCAGCACACCCGCGGCGATCACGACGACGCCGGCGATGCCGAGCCCGATCGGCGCCTCGGATCCGGTGGTCGCGAGAGAACCCGCGGAAGCGGATCCGGATCCTGCCGAGCCGCCGGATCCGGAGCCCGGCGTGGAGCCGCCGCCGTTCCCGGCGCTCGCCGGGACGACCGTGAACGACGCGGAGGCGACCGTGGTGCCGCCGAACGAGACGGTCACCGTGTGGGCGCCCGCGGGGAGCGAGGCGGGCAGGGCGGCCTGCAGCGTGAAGGCGCCGGCGGCGTCGGTGGATCCCGTGCCGAGCGACACCGGATCCGAGTGCACCTCGACCGCGAAGCCCGCGACGTCGGACGCGAGTCCGGTCGCCGAGACGGTGACCGTGCCTCCCGGACGCAGGTCGCCCGAGATCGCCACCGCGCCCTGCACCGCGGCCGGGTCGGCCACCGCGACCGGCGTGGCGGCGGACGCCGTGGATCCGATCGCGTTGTGCGCCGTGACGGTCGCCGAGTACGAGCCGGGGGCGACGCCGTCGAACGTGAACGACGTGCTGCGCGCATCGACGTCCGCCGTCAGCCCGGCGCCGAGGGACACCGTGTAGCCGGTGATCGGGGATCCGCCGTCGGCGGGGGCCGTCCAGCTGAGCGTCACGTGCGACCCGGCGGACGAGGCGCCGCCGACGACAGCGGAGGGCGCGGCGGGAGCGGACGGCGCCGTGGGCGCGGGCGTCACGTGGCGCAGCCGGTACTCGGTCATGTACGCGAGCTTGCCCGGCTTCGCGTCGGTGTAGGGCTTGGCCAGTTTCGCCCACTCGCCCTTGCCCTCCGCCTTGCCGTCGTTCCAGGCGCTCAGCACGCTGAGGTCGCCCGCGGTGTAGCCCGACTGCGGGTCGACGACGGTGCTCGCGCCGAGCGCGACCTGCGCCTGGGTGAGCTGCTTCACGAGGGCCAGGGATCCGGCCCAGTCGTCCTGGTTCCAGCCGGCGACGGGGATGTCGGCCCGGGTACGCAGCCACGTCCCCCAGTAGAACTCCTGGAACGGCACGGCGCCGTCGGCCGAGTAGCCGATGTCGCGGGCGAAGTAGAGGATGCTGCGGAAGCGGTCGTCCTCGAAGTTCGAGAGCCCGACGTTCGACGGCAGCTGGGCGGGGGTGATCGCGTCGCCGTTCACGTCGCGCAGCCAGGTCCACTTGTTCGCCTGCATCGCGTTCCAGAAGTCCGCGTCGGACAGCCCGGACAGGTTGCCCAGCACACGCAGCCGCACGCGCACGTCGGGGCCGCTGTTCTCCTGGAAGGACGTGAGCGTGTGGTGTCCGTCCGTGAGGTAGAGCACTCCGTGGGGACCGATGACGACCGTCTTCATGGGCTCGATCGTGGCGGCGGTCTCCCCGCCGACGGGCACCGTGCACGTGAAGGTGGACGGATCCGTCAGCGTCGCGTCCGGCTGTGCGCTCGCGACGTCCTGCTGGCCGTTGGCCTCGCACCAGTCGGCGAACTTCTTGTTGATCGCGTCCTTCGACAGCTCGGCGTCGTAGCGGCCGAGCTTGTAGTAGACCTCGTCGTAGCCCAGCGAGGGCTGCGTCGGGTGCACGTCGCCGATGCGCACGTCGAGCAGCTCGCCGACGGGCGCGCAGAGGTCGCGGGTGTCGCCGACCGCGCACGACGCGTCCTTCACGTCGGTCGGCGCGTCGGCGGCGGAGGCGGGTGCGGCGGCGAGCACGGATCCGCCGAGGGTGAGGAATGAGGCGAGCGCGACGGCGAGCGTGCGACGCGAGCGGAGCAGGGGCACGGGGTCTCCAGAGGACGGGGGACGGGAGTCTCCCCCGAGCCTGGTCAGCCGAGGCGGACGAAGGGTTGCGGCCGAGTGAACGGTGGGTGACGCGCCGTGCCGATCAGCGCGCGGTGCCGCCCCGGCGAGACCGTCGTGCGAGGCGCACGTCGCCCGGCGCGAGCGCCGTCGCGGCAGCCGCGCGCACGTCGCCCGGCGCGAGCGCCGTCGCGGCAGCCGCGGGTCAGGCGGGGCGGCGCACGCGCAGGACGAGCGCGAGCAGCGACAGCGCGATAACGATGACGCCGTAGCCGACGCAGACCGTGCCGAGCCCCACCGGTGCGACCAGCACGCCGGCGATCACGGCCGGCACCCCGAAGGCGAGATACGCGAGCAGGTACAGCACGGCGAAGGCGTCGGCGCGCTGGGTGGCCGGGATCCGCGGGGCGAGGGATCCGACCACGCCGAAGAACGCGGTGCCGAAGCCCATGCCCGTCACGGCGGCGGCCACCAGGTAGGCGGGCAGGGATCCGAGCCCCAGCGCGATCAGCGACAGCGCGGTGCCGGTGGCGAGCGCCGCGGTGCCGAAGATCACGATCGTGCGGGCCGTGCGCCGCCGGATCGCGAAAGCCGTGACCGCCCCGACGCCCGCCAGCAGCGCGACGGCCAGCCCCTGCCACAGGTGCGCGGTGCCGCCGAGCTCGCCGTGGACGATGCTCGCGCCGAGGGAGAGGAACAGCCCTCCTGTCGCCCAGCCGGCGATGACTGCGGGAGCGGCCCGCCAGAACTCCGACCTGATCTCGGCGGGCACCGAGAGGCGGAAGCGCAGCGACGCCCAGGCTCCGGGCAGCAGCGGCGCGGTCTCGGGCGCGATGAGCACCAGCCCCGCGATCACGAGGTACGCCGCGGTGAGCGGGTCGAACACGTCGGGGAGCGCGTCGGCGGTCGCGTCGAGCGCGAGGGCGGAGACGAGGGCTCCGGAGGCGAGGCCGATCCCGGGGCTGAGCGCGTTCCAGAGCGCCGCCGTTCCGGGGCGGGCCGGCGGCGCGAGGTCCAGGACGGTCGCCGAGAGGGCGGCGATCAGCAGGCCGCTCGCTATGCCCTGCAGGATCCGGGCGAGCACGAGCAGCAGCACGGATCCTGCGTTCCCGAACAGGATCATGCTGACGGCGAGCACCACGAGTCCTGCGACGATGACGGGCCGTCGTCCGACGTGATCGGAGAGCGACCCGGCCGCGAGCAGCGTGAGCAGCAGTGCGGCGGCGTACACGGCGAAGACCACCGTGATGACGATCGCATCGAATCCGAGGCGCTGGGCGAGCACGGGGTAGAAGGGCGAGGGTGCGCTCGCCCCCGCCATCATCAGGATCTGCGCGACGATCGCGAGGACGAACCCGAACCGCGTGCGCGCGGAGCGCGCGGGCAGCGCGGCGGACTCCCCGATCCGAGGCGTCGCGATCGGCTGGGTGGTCATGGCGTCTCCTCATCCGTTCGAGAATTGTCGAACGTTGTGCACATTACTCGCCCACCGATGAATGTTCAAGTATTATCGAACCATGCCAGGCGCCGTCGATCTTCCGCATCCGGAACGCTCCGAGATCGAGCTCACCGCGGTGCTCTTCGCGCTGAGCGATCCCGAGCGCCTCTCGATCGCCCGTCAGCTCGTCGACGGTCCGCTCGACATGGCGGCGTGCCACGCGACGGATCCGAACCTGCCGAAGTCGACCAAGTCGCACTTCATGAAGGTGCTGCGCGAGGCGGGCGTGATCCGCAACGAGCCGAACGGCCGCCGGCGCATCCTCACGCTCCGCCGCGACGACCTCGAGGCGAGGTTCCCCGGACTGCTCGACGCGGTGCTGGGCTCTTCGGAAGCCTGACCGGTCCGAGCGGCGACCAGTGCCGCCGCTCGCGGAGATGGCGGGCAGGTCGTCGTCGGCCGGGCGTCAGTCCGTCAGGATCGCGAACACCGTCGTCCGAGTGGTGCCGGTCGCATCCGTCGTCTCGTATCGCACCGGCATGCCCGGGTGCGCGAGCGCGAACCAGAACACCGACCCGCCGTCCTCGTCTGCGACGTCGTAGCGTCGGCATTCGAGCCGGCCGAGCGGGTGCTCGATGACCTCGGTGGCCACGGTCGTGCGGTCGGCCGGGAAGGCGGCATGGGCCTGCAGCTCCCGCCAGGTGACGCGCGCGCCCTTCGCCGCCTCGGGCGCGTCGGCCGGATGGCTCTCCAGCAGCGCCCCGTCGTCGTCGCCGGCGGAGTATCGGCTGATCCGCTCGGTCGTGGTGCCGTCGGGCGCCTCGGTCCGCACACGGATGACGGCTCCGGTGCGCAGTGCGTCGCGGATCTCGGCGGCCGTGAACGGCGTCGGCAGCAGTGCCTCGGCGACGACGTGCGGATCCGGGTTCTCGGTCATGCGGCCAGGATAGGCGCCTCGCCGCCCGTTCCCCACCGATTCGTCGACGATCGGGTCAGGCGCGCGCTCCGAGGATGCGCTCCCGCTCGTCGCGTCCGCGGGGCGTCATGATCCCGGTCAGGAAGATCCGCAGCAGGTCGTCGACGCGGCGGGGCAGATCCTTGCGCGCCTCCAGCACATGCGACACGACCTGCGTGCCGGTGTAGGAGGCGACCAGCACGCGGGCGGCGGCGTCCGCGTCCACCTCCGCGTCGATGACGCCCTCGGACTGGCCCTGCCGCAGCAGGTCGGCCATCACGGTGATCCAGCCGAGGTACGGATGGACGGGGCTGTCGTCGAACGCGAGCTCCATCGTGAGCCGGATCCCGCCGCGCACCAGAGGATCGTCGAGGATCTGACGGGCCAGCCCATGGCTCATCATCACCAGCTGCTCGATCGGTCCGGCGCCGGTCGCGGCGGCCGCTTCGGTCAGACGGGACGAGGCGCGGTGCTGCTCGTCGATGACCGCATCCGCGATCTCGCGCTTGGTGGTGAACTGGAAGTACATCGCGCCGCGGGAGACGCCGGAGCGCTGCTCGATCAGGGACAGGGTGGCAGCCGAGTATCCGACCTCGTCGAACACGGCGGCGGCGCCGAGGAGGAGCTGCTCGCGCTTCTCGATCGCGCGCGACTGCACGACGCTCCTGCCGCGCCCTTCGGCTCGCACGTTCGACTCCGCCGCCACTGTGGACTCCTGTCTGCTCGGGCCCAGGCTACTGGCGTTGTCGAGGCGAGAACTGTGCGCGGCGGGCGGAGGAATCGAATCAAGGTGACCGGCTCGGTCCTGGTTAGGATCGGTCCGCAGAGCTCGCGTGACGACGGTCCCGTCGGCATGCCGACGAACCGCGTCCTCGAGAGGTACGACCATGACCACGATCCAAATCGTCGTGTGGAGCGTCTGGGGTGGATTCGTCCTCCTGATGATCGCCGTCTCGGTGTTCCAGCTGAGCAGGATCCGATACCGCGAGCGCGGGATGCGCCACTGGCCGCACGTGCCGGCCGTCGTCGTCGGTCACCAGGAGGTGCCGGGTCTGAGCGAGCCGGGCGAGATCTCGCAGCTGCCGTCGTACCTCAGCGTCTATCGGTACACAGCCGCCGACGGCCAGAGCTTCACGGGGAAGACCGTGTGGAGCGCCGGGCGACCGCTCCCCGAGTCCGAGCGGCTGACGGTGTGCGTCAACCCCGCCGATCCACGCGAGTCGTATCCGGTCGAGCGCACCAGCCGGGTCGTGCTCGTCAGCGCGCTGGGCGCCATGGCCCTGTTCGTCATCGGCTCGTTCTTCTTCGTCCGGGTGCTGGTCGGATCCTGAGGTCGCAAGTGCGACGGCACTCTTGACACGGGGATCCGGCCGCCGTAATCTACAACCAAATGGTTGTAAGAAATGAACTGAGCGATGAACAGATCGACCGAGTGTTCCAGGCCCTGGCGGCGAGCACGCGGCGCGACATCCTGCGCCGCACGATCGCCCAGGAGCAGTCCGTCTCCGAGCTCGCCCGCGACTACGACATGTCGTTCGCGGCGGTGCAGAAGCATGTGGCCGTCCTCGAGGCGGCCGAGCTCATCATCAAGCGCGCCGAAGGACGCGAGCGGCTCGTCCGCGCGAATCCCGAGATGATCGCCCGCGCTCGCGCCCTGCTGTCCCGCTACGAGGACCTCTGGCGCTCCCGGATCTCCCGCCTCGACGACCTGCTCGCCGAAGACGCCCCCGACTCCGGATCCGCTCCGCGCGGATCCTCGACCCCCTGACTCACACAGAAGGAGAGTGACATGCCCGTCACCGATGTGATCACCGATCCCGAGAATCTGACGCTGACGATCCTCGCGGACTTCGCCGCGCCGGTGGAGCGCGTATGGGCCGCGTACGCGGACCCGCGCCAGCTCGAGCGCTTCTGGGGCCCTCCGGGATGGCCCGCCACGTTCACCGAGTTCGACCACACGGTGGGCGGCTTCGCGCAGTACCGCCTGATCGGTCCTCGCGGGGAGAAGTCGTCCGGGCGGTGGGAGTTCACCCGCATCGAGGCGCCGACGATGTTCGAGGTGCTGGACTCCTTCGTCGACGACGACGGTCAGCCCGTCGAGGGCTTCCCGGCGATGCGGATGCGCCTCGAGTTCTCGCCGACCGCGGAGGGCACCCGAATGACCGGGACAAGCCACTTCGACTCGGTCGAGGCGCTCGAGCAGGTCGTCGCGATGGGCGTGATCGAGGGCACGAAGGCCGCGATGAGCCAGCTCGACGCGGTGCTGCAGGATCTGCGCGACTACGCCCAGGGCAAGGGCACCCGCCTCGAGGTGCTCGACGACACGCATGTGCGGATCACCCGGCTGGTCGGCGGCCCGCGGGACCTGGTGTGGCGTGCGCACAACGACCCGGAGCTGATGAGGAAGTGGCTGCTCGGTCCGGACGGCTGGGAGATGACGGAGTGCGTGATCGCGACCGAGCCCGGCCAGACCTACCGCAACGCGTGGGCGCCGGTCGGCGACACCGCCGGGCAGGCCTTCGGGTTCGAGGGCGAGGCGCTGCTCGTGGAGGCCCCGCGCCGGATGGTGACCACCGAGCGGATGCAGGGAACCGACGGCCCGACCACGCTGAACGACGTCTCGCTCTATGAGGAGGACGGCGCGACGCTGATCACGCTGCTCGTCGAGTATCCGGACGCCGCGACGCGCGACATGATCCTCGCCACGGGCATGATCGACGGCATGGAGGCTTCCTACGCCCGCATGGAGGACCTCGTCCTGGTCTGACCCACCCGGGTCTGATCCCCCTGGATCCGACTCATCCCGGTCTGAGAAACACAACGCAGAAGATCCCGGTCGATATCGCCCTCCGGGGCGGATTCCGACCGGGATCTCCTGCGTCGTGCACGGCCGGGGACCGAGACCGGGGGCCGACGGCCGGGTTCGACGCCGGGGCGACGCCGGGCCGCGGGCCGCAGCCACCACCCCGCGCCGGCCGAAGTCCCGGGACGCGGTACGGTCGGAGGATGTCCGCCTTCGTGGTGAAGATCCTCCTCGTGCTCGCCGTGCTCATCCTCGTGGCGGCGGCCGTGTCGAGGATGCGCGGGCGCCGATCGGTCGGCCCGGTGCGGCAGCGCATGCCGATGCTCGTGCTCTTCGTCGGCGTGCTCCTCGTCGCCATGGGCGGGCTGATGGCGCTCGCATCGTTCACCGCGCAGAATGCCGACGGTATGCTCTGGCCCTTGCGGGTCGCATCGGTCGTGATCGCGCTGGGCGGCGCGTGGTTCCTCGTGATGTACCGCAACTTCTACGTCGAGCCGCGTGCGGACGAGGTCGCCTTCCGCACCGTCTGGGGCAGGGAGGGCGTGATCGCGTATGCGGACATCACCGACTTCTCGGTGCACGCCTCCGGCGGTCGGCTGCGGCTCACCGTGCGCGCGGCGTCCGGCGCGCGACTGCGCCTCACCCCGAATCTGTACGACCTGTCGCCCCTCCTGCGGGCGAACGAGTTCCGGCAGCACAACGGCCGCTGGCCGGTGCGCGGCGAGCTGTACGGCGGGCCCGGCCCCCGCTGAGACGGCGACGCGGGTCGGATCCGGTCTCCGCGGACCGGCGCGTCGGCGACGTCCGCGGCGCGTGGTTCGATGACGGCATGGACACCGCCGAACGCCTGCGCGCCGAGACCCGCACGGTCTGGGCGACCGCGCTCTGCTTCGCCGCAGGCGCGATCGCGGGCTTCATCGTGCTGCAGGGACCGCCGCGTCCCCTGACCGGACCCGGCTCTCTGAGCCAGCCCGTCGCGGCGATCGCTGCCGTGATCGCCGCGGCCGCGTTCGTCACCAGCACGCTGCAGCACCGGCGCGGCGAGACCGCCCCGATGCCGCCGTGGCAGAGCGCCGTCTCGCACGTCTCCGCGGTCGCGCTTACGATCGTGTTCGCCGCCGTGACCGCGCTCGGAGTGCTGCTGGCGGGACTCGTGTTCGGCGCCGGGCTGCACGACTTCACGGCGCCGTCGCTCGGCGGGGGACTCATCGCGGGAGCCGCCGCCGCGCTGGGGGGCCGCTTCGCCTACACGGCGGGGATCGGGATCCGCACGCGGGACCTGTCCGCCCTGCTGTTCGGCTTCCTGGCCATCGGCACCCTGTTCGCGATGGCCACCGCGGCGGACCCGCTGTGGTGGCAGCAGAACTTCTCCCAGCTCGGGCTCGGCACCGGTGGCTGGGCGTTCAACGGCACCCTCGTGGTCGCGGGGCTGCTGTTCGCGACGGTGGGCTCCTACATCGGCCGCGACCTGCACCGGCTGCGCGGCGACGCCGCCCTCCGCGGGATCGCCGTGGTCGTCGCACTGTGGGCGGCGACCGGACTGGCCCTCGCCGTCGTCGGTCTCGTGCCGATCGAGCTCAGCCGGGTCGTGCACTGGATCGCCGCGGTCGGCACGCTCCTGCTGTTCGCGGCGGCCGCGGCGACCTCCGCGGCCGCGCTGCCCGGACGACCCCGTGCGCTCGCGATCGCGACCATCGGACTCGGTGTGCTGCTGGTCGCGGCCGTCGTGCTGCACTGGCCCGTCCGGCTGTACTCGTCCACCGGGCTCGAGGCGATCGCCGTGGGGCTGGGGCTGGTCTGGATGACGACGTTCGTGCGCGTGCTCGCCGTGCTGGTGCCCGACCTTCCGCGGGTCTCGGCGCGGGCCACGCTCCTGCGGGGCTGACCGCACCGGGCCGGGCTCGAGGGAGCCGACGCCTCGATCGGTCCGGTCGGCCGCGCACGGGCGCACAATGGAGCCATGGGCATGTTCACGCAGAAGCCGCAGGAGCCGAGCGCGTGGGCCGCGCTGCCCGGAGAGCCCCTCGACCGCGACGACGACCTGCTGCCCGAGCCGGCGGCGGATCCGTTCGGCATCGGCCTCGGCGCGACGACCTCGGCGACGAGCGTCGCGATCCCCCTCCCGCCCGAAGCGGGCGCGGTCGACGGCGAACCCGCCTCTGAGGGACAACCCCGCTAAGCCTGTTCATAGGTTCATGCCCCACGATCCCCGACGGGGACAGAATGGTCGCCGGCTGGGACAGATTGACTCATGCCGGCACGGACTGAGTTGGGGAAACATCACATGAGCAGATACCTGGTGCTCTACCGGTCGAATGTCTCGGCCGCAGACCAGATGCAGAACGCGGATCCTGAGGCAGGTGCCGAGAGCATGAAGGCCTGGATGGAGTGGGCGCAGCGAGCGGGCGACGCGATCGTCGACCTCGGCTCGCCGACGCAGACCGTCGACGGCGCCGACCCGGGCGCCACCTCCTTCATCGGTGGATACTCCATCGTCCAGGCGGAGTCGCTCGAAGCGCTCACAGCGATCTTCGACGGCCACCCGCACCTCGCCTGGGGCGGCACGATCGAGACGCTGGAGCTGCTCGAGATCCCCGGGATGTGACCCGGGCATCACGCGCCGCGAAGGCCTCCCTCGGTCGGAGGAAGGCCTTCGCGTCATGGAGGCGCTGAGCGCGTGCGGCTTATCCGACTCCTCAGCAGGTGCCGGTCTGGTTGAAGTTGACGAAGTCGGCATGCGAACCCTGGTCGCCGCCGTAGTACCCCTGGGCAGAGGTGACTCCGGACGCGACGACGGTGTTCTTGTACGACAAGGTCCCGTTGCTGAGGAAGTAGTGGTTCTTCAACGGGGTCGCCCCCGCCGGAACCGTCGCGTAGGTCTCGCTGAGGCTGCCGTCCCGGTAGCTCTTCCAGACGCCGTTGACGAGGGCGTCGGCGTAGTTGTTGTTCGGGCTGCGGAACGCAACGGCCTGCGTGACTCCGGTGGTCACGAGCGCATTGCGGAAATACAGGTTTCCCGCGTCGAGGAAGTACTGGTTGCCCAGAGGGGTCGCGCCGGCCGGCACCACGGAGTTCGTGTAGAGAGGATTGGTGAAGCCGTTCTGGTTGTTGTACGTGTACCAGACGCCGTTGATCAGCACGTCCACGTAGTCGGCATTGCCGCCGTACGAACCGAAGGCATCGGTCACGTTCGACAGCACAGGGGTGTTGCCGTAGTAGAGGGTGGTCCCGTCCAGGAAGTAGAAGTTCTGGAGCGCCGTCGCCGTCGCGGGCACCGCGGGGTAGGTCGCGTAGGTGCCGTTGGATCCCGTGGTGCCGTAGAAGCTGGTCCACGTGCCGTTGACCAGCATCGTCACCCAGTCGGCGTCGTGGCCGTTGCTGTCGGAGTGGAAGGCGACGGCCTGGGTGACGCCGGATGCGACGATCTTGCCGCCCTTGTTGGTGCTGTTCCCCCACCAGACGGCGCCGTCGGCCAGGAAGAAGTTGTTGCCGAGGGGCGTCGCCGAGGCTGGAATGTTCGCGTAGGTGGTGCTGCGATCGCTCGTGGTGTTGTTGTAGTTCTGCCACACGTAGGTGGTCGTCGTGCTTCCCGTCACGGTGACGCTCGCGGTGGCCGTGGTCGCGCCCGCCGCGGCGATGATCGCGTACGTGCCGTTGTTCGCGGGCGCCTTCAGGGCCAGGCTCACCTGACCGGCGGAGTTCGTCGTGAAGCTCTTCGGCCCCGTGGTCCCGTCGGGCCACATCAGGCCGTCGGGCAGCGACACCGTCACCGCGGCGTTGGCGGAGGGGGAGGCGCCGTTCATCGCCTGGATCGTCGCGGTCATGGTTCCGCACGCGCTCGCGGCGTAGACGGCCGCCGTGAAGGAGAGGGTGGTGATTCCCGATGCGGAGGCAAGCGGCATGGCCGCGGACGCCGCGATCACCGGGATCGACCAGCCCACCCCCTTGACGATCGTCCTCCTCTTGATCGGAAACGCAGCGCCTCCGACATTTCCGTTGATCTCGTTGTTCATTTCTCTCCCCCGTCATGAAAAGGACGGAAAGCGCGACGCGCATTCTCGATGATTGGATCCCACCCGGAGCGTGAATTGCACAGAGAGTGCGATTCGAAATGCATTCCGAGGTGTGGCCCAGCCGATGCTACTCCGCGCATTTTCCCGGAATTCGTAAACATATTGATATGTGGGTCATTGCGTCCGGCATGCCGGACAGTGCGTTATCTCGATATCCAGACGAGGGAGACGCCGCAATGCCCGCACGAAGGATGTCGTTGTGCCATTCACCCATCGAGCCCTGCTCGCCGTGCCGGAGCGCAGGCTGGGCGCCGACTCGCTCCGCCATGCCTTCGGTGCCGCCGAGCTGCTGCGCGCACCGGATCGCTCGACGCTCTCGGTGAGCGCCTTGATCATGCCGAAAGTCGCGATCGTCGAGATGGCGACCGACGCGCTGGCCGTGCGCTTGAGCGGCGGGGCGATGCGCGATTCCTATCCGAACGTCCTGTGCATCGTGACCGCCGGCGCGATGAGATATTCCGACGAGAGCCGGCACGTGGATGCCGGCGTCGGCGACGTCATCCACGTCGAGCCGAACATTCCCGCCGATCACCGGGTGACCTATGAGTTCGACGACGGCTTTCGAGGGATCTTCCTCATGGCGAGCCTCGCTGACAAGCCGGTGGCCGCCGGGCCGGGAGGGGGCGCCGATGTCCTTGCCTACGTCTCGCCTCTCGGCGACGCGTATGTGGCCTTCCTCGAATCGCTGACGAAGTCGGCGGACCTTCACGCCCGGGAGCAGGATCCGGAGACCGTCGCGGCCGCCGACGACATCGCCTCGTACATGTTCAACTCGCTGGTGAAGCGCGGCGGAGCGGCAGGCGAACCCGACGACCACCCGCCGGACGGCTCGCTTGCGCGGGCCCTGGCCGCGATACGCGAGACGGCGAACCTCGTCGAGACCACGCCGTCGGCGATCGCCGCTCGTCTGAACTACTCACTCGGACACATGCACCATCTCTTCGAAGGGCATGCGCGCACCATCGCGGAGGAGATCCGCTTCCAGCGCACGAGCCTGGCGTTGGAGGCGCTTCGGGATCCCCGTCTGCGGTCCGTCGGGCTGGAGTCCATCTCGACGTCGGCCGGATTCTCCAGCCTGCGCTCGATGAGGCGAGCCGTCACGGCGACGACGGGGATGAGTCCGTCCGAGGTGCGCAGGAACGCCCGGGCACAGCGCCTCGAGAGAAGAGACCGCCAGAGGGTCAAGCAGTCGGAGTGGCCGTGGCAAGGTCCCGGCAGCACCTCCGGCGCGAGACCGCTCGGGCCGACGTCGACGAGCACGAGCCGCGGCGGAACCGGCCGGTCCGAGACCGGCGTGCGCGGATGACGTCCGGCGGCACGAAGCCCTTATGACGGAGCGGCGCCTCCGCCGTCGGCGGCGCGCACGGCGTCGACGAGCTCACGCCAGGGGCCGGAGAGATGCTCCTCCGGGATCACCTGCTCGCGCCGCACACGGCGGACGCGGGCTTCGATGCGCCATACGAAGCGATCGGCGCCGGAGCCGGACGGCGGCTTCTCATCCCACGGGCAGCGGTCGACGAGCAGCAGCCACTGCTCCCTGTCGTCGCCGGCGGGCTGCACGCTCCACCGCCGCGTCATCCCCGCGATGCCTCCGCTGCGCGCGACACGGATCGCGACGCCGTCGTCGTCATCGGCGTCGGACGGGATCCCGACAGGCGGGTCAGCCGGCGGAGCGCCCATCGCCCGTCGCCTTGATCACTCCCACCGACGCCCAGGCCATGCGCGCCGCATCGCCTGTCGCTCGGCTGACCTTGTCGGCCTCCGCGATGGTCGCGCGGGCGAACTGCGCGAACGTCGACGACGCCGGCAGGCCGCCCGACAGCGCGCGGTACCAGACGGAGCCCGCTGTCTCCCAGGCGTTGCCCCCGAGCTCCACCGCGAAGAGCGCGAACGCCCTGTTGGGGATGCCCGAGTTGATGTGCACCCCGCCGTTGTCGTCGGTGGCGGTCACGTAGCCGCTCATGTCGGCCGGCTGCGGATCCTTGCCGAGCTCGGGGTCGTCATAGGCGGTGCCCGGATGGAGCATCGACCGGAGCGCCTTGCCGTGCACGGCCGGTGTGAAGATGCCCGCGCCGATCAGCCAGGTCGCCTCGTCGGCCGTCTGGTCGAGGAGATGCTGCTCGGTGAGCGCCCCGAACACGTCGGCGATCGACTCGTTCAGCGCGCCGGGCTGCCCCTGGTACTCCAGACCGGCGGTGTACTGGACCACGCCGTGTCCGAGTTCGTGCCCGATCACCGTGGTCGAGGCGGTGAAGCCCTGGAACACCTGGCCGTCGCCGTCGCCGAACACCATCCGCTCGCCGTTCCAGAAGGCGTTGTCGTATCCGGATCCGTAGTGCACCGTCGCGTCGAGCGCGAGGCCCTTGCCGTCGACGGAGTTGCGCTGGAACGCGTCGAGCAGCAGCTGGAAGGTCGCCCCCAGCCCGTCGAAGGCCTGGTTGACGGCGACATCGGCGACGGTCGGCTCGTCCTCGGTGCGCACGACCGTGCCGGGAAGGCTCTCGGTGCCGTGCGCGTCGCTGATGGTGCGGTTCGGCGCGGCTTCGACCGTCGCGACGAGGGATCCGTTCTCGTCGATCGACAGACGGAGCTGGGACCGATGGGCCGCGGGCGTCGGCGCGATCAGCGTCTGCCGCGCCGCCTCCGCCGCCTGCGTGTAGCGCTCCGACTCCGCCAGCTTCGCCAGAAGGTAGGACGGGATGATCCCCTGATGCAGCAGGGGCCGTGCCGATGCTGGTTCGCGTTCGTGAATGGTCATTGGCGGGCCTCCGATCGCTGGGTGTCTTCGACCCTACGCCGGGTCGCCGACACCGGCACCGGTTCTACAGGCGGTCCACAGCCTTCACGACGACGACCGCTTCCCCCGCCTCGTCGGAGGCGTCGAGATCGACCGTCGCGGTGATCCGCCAATCGTGGTCGCCCGCCGGATCGTCGAGGATCTGCTGCACCGACCACGCCCGCGCCGGCCGCTCCTGGTCGGGGCCGCCGGTCTCGTCGATGACGAGCAGCGCCGCACTGCGGGCGTCGGGGCCGGTGCGGATCTCGTCGTGCTCGGCGAAGTACGCGTCCAGAGCCGCGTCCCAGCCCTCGGCGCCGAACTCGGGATCGAGCGCGGCGAGGGCGTCGAGATCCTCGCGGGCGGCGAGCTGCACGCGCCGGAACAGCTCGTTGCGCACCAGGATGCGGAACGCCCGGACGTTCGTGGTGAGGCGCTGGGGCGCGGGGGGCACCACGGGCTCGTCGTCGTGGGCGACGGGGTGCCCGGAGACGAGTTCCTCCCACTCGTCGAGCAGGGAGGAGTCGACCTGGCGGACGAGCTCGCCGAGCCACTCTATGAGGTCGCGTAGCTCTTCGGTCTTCAGGTGCTCCGGGATGGTCTGCGACGCCGCCCGATAGGCGTCGGAGAGGTAGCGCAGCACCACGCCCTCCGACCGGGCGATCTTGTAGAGGGCGACGTACTCCCCGAACGACATGGCCCGTTCGTACATGTCGCGCACCACGGATTTCGGATGCAGCTCGAAGTCGCGGATCCACGGCTGCGCGGCCCCGAAGGTCTCGAACGCGGCGGTCAGCAGCTCGTCGAGCGGCTTCGGATACGTGATCTCCTCGAGCGCCTCCATGCGCTCCTCGTAGTCCATGCCCTCGCGCTTCATGGCCGCCACGGCCTCGCCGCGTGCGAGGAACTCCTGCTGGCTGAGCACGGCCCGCGGGTCGTCCAGCGTCGCCTCCACGATCGACAGCATGTCCAGGGCGTAGGCGCCGCTCCCCGTGCCCGACGAAGGATCCGGATCCAGCAGCTCGAACGCCGCCAGCGCGAACGGCGACAGCGGCTGGTTCAGCGCGAAGTTCGGCTGCAGGTCCACCGTGAGCCGGACCGTGCCGTCAGGGGCTCGCTCGACGATCCCGGACTCCCGCAAGGTCCGGTAGATCCCCAGCGCCCGCAATGCCAGGATCCGCTGCCGGGCGCGCGGCTCGTGGTTGTCATATACCAAGGCGCGCATATTCGCGAAGACGTCGCCGCCCCGCCCGATCACGTTGAGCATCATCGCGCTCGTGATCTGCATGTGCGAGGTCAGCGTCTCGGGCTCGGCGGCGATGAGCTTCTGGAAGGAGGGCTCACCCCAGGAGACGAATCCGTCGGGGGCCTTCTTGCGGATGATCTTGCGCTTCTTCTTCGGGTCGTCTCCCGCCTTGCGGATCGCGGCGAGGTTCTCCGTCTCGTGCTCCGGCGCCTGTGCGACGACCGTGCCCGCGGTGTCGAATCCCGCGCGGCCCGCCCGCCCGGCGATCTGATGGAACTCCCGGGCGTTGAGCTGGCGCATCCGCGTGCCGTCGAACTTCGTCAGAGCCGTCAGCAGCACGGTGCGGATCGGCACGTTGATGCCGACGCCGAGGGTGTCGGTGCCGCAGATCACGCGCAGCAGACCCCGCTGCGCGAGCTGCTCGACGAGACGGCGGTACTTCGGCAGCATGCCGGCGTGATGCACCCCGATGCCCATCCGCAGCAGCCGTGCCAGCGTCTTGCCGAAGGAGGTCGTGAAGCGGAAGCCGCCGATGAGCTCGGCGATCTCGTCACGCTGCTCGCGCGTGGCGACTTTCGCGCTCGCGAGGGCCTGGGCGCGCTCCATGGCCGCCGCCTGGGAGAAGTGCACGATGTAGACGGGCGCGCGGTCGGTCTGCAGCAGATCCTCGATCGTCTCGTGGATCGGCGTGGTCTCGTAGAAGAAGTGCAGCGGCACCGGGCGCTCGACCCCGGTGACGACCGCGGTGCCCCGGCCGGTGCGCCGGGTGAGGTCTGCGGCCAGTGCGGTGACGTCGCCGAGGGTCGCAGACATGAGCACGAACTGCGCCTGAGGCAGGGTGAGCAGCGGAACCTGCCACGCCCAGCCGCGATCCGGGTCCCCGTAGAAGTGGAACTCGTCCATGACCACCTGGCCGACCTCGGCGTCCGGCCCCTCGCGCAGCGCCAGGTTCGCCAGGATCTCCGCCGTGCAGCAGACGATCGGCGCATCCGCGTTCACGGCGGAGTCGCCCGTGACCATGCCCACGTTCTCCGCACCGAACACCTCGACGAGACTGAAGAACTTCTCGCTCACGAGGGCCTTGATCGGGGCCGTGTAATAGGTGCGCCGTCCGTCGGCGAGGGCCGCGAAGTGGGCCGCCACGGCGACCAGCGACTTGCCCGTCCCGGTCGGGGTGCTGAGGATCAGGTTCTGCCCCGACACGATCTCGATGACCGCCTCGTCCTGCGCGGGATAGAGCGTGATCCCGCTCTGCTCGACCCATTCCACGAACGCGAGATAGACCGCGTCGGGATCCGGATCCCCCGCGGCCGGGCGGACGACGGACGGATCGAGGCGCGCAGACATGATGTGTCGATCATCCCACCGCCCGGTGCGGGCGCGGCCACGCCGGGTCAGGCGGCGGTCGCGGCCTCGAGCGCGATGCGCACCATGTCGCCGAAGCTCTGCTCGCGCTCCAGGGAGGTCGTCTCCTCGTGCGTGACCAGGTGATCGGACACCGTGCAGATGCTCAGCGCACGCCGGCCGAAGAAGGCGGCGAGCGTGTAGAGCGCGCTGGTCTCCATCTCGACGGCGAGAGCGCCGTGCTGCACCAGCGGGTCCGTCAGCTCCGGGCGCGTGTTGTAGAACTGGTCGCCGGAGAACAGCAGGCCCACGTGCACGGCGTGCTCCAGATCCATCCGCTCGCTCGCCTCGACGGCGCGGCGCAGCAGGCTGAAGTCGGCGACCGGGGCGTAGTCCTGGCCGTGGAAGCGGATCCGGTTGATCCCGGAGTCGGTGCACGCGCCGTTCGCGATGATGATGTCGCGCATCCCCACCTTCTCCGTGAGCGCGCCGCAGGATCCCACCCGCACGATCGTCTGCACGTCGTACTCGCGGAACAGCTCGTTCGCGTAGATGGACATCGACGGCTGCCCCATGCCCGAGCCCTGCACCGACACGCGGTGCCCCCGCCAGGTGCCCGTGAAGCCGAGCATCCCGCGCACCTCGGAGTACAGCTCCGCGTCGTCGAGGAAGTTCTCCGCGATCCACTTCGCGCGCAGCGGATCCCCGGGGAACAGGACGACGGGGGCGATCTGGCCGGGGGCGGCGGCGATGTGGGTGCTCATGCGCTCAGCGTATGTGGCGCCTCGAGCGGCCGCGACGCAGCGCGCAGATGCGCGGGGATCCTGCGTCGTGGCGCACGCGGGGCGGGCTCATCCCTGGCGGCGCACACGGACCGCGAGGGTCATCCCTGGCGGCGCACCATCTCGGCGATCCACAGCGGCGCGAACGGCGACGTGCAGTTCGGCGGCACCGGATAGTCGGCGAGCACCTGCAGGCGCTCGCCGATCGCGATCGCCCGATCGCGCAGCGCGGGATGGTGGATCCCGATGGTGGCGAGGGTCTCGTTCATCGCCCACTGCTCGCGCGACGGGGCGTCCGCCAGCTCGCGCTCGATCCGGTCCAGCAGCGCGTCGAGATCGAGACCGTCGGGGTTCTTCGCGACCCGGGCGCTCGTGAGCGACCACGCGGCGGCGCGCGCGTTCGGATCCGCGTCGTCGATCCAGCGCCGGCGCAGCTCCTCGGCGAGCGGCGACTTCTTCACGACGTACGCGACGAGCCAGTCGTGCGCCTTGGCGCTCTCCGTGGCGCGGATCATGGCGTCGAGCTCGTCGGCGTCGAACGCGCGCGGCTTCGCGAGCAGGATCCCCAGCAGCTGCCCGGCGACGTCGCCGGAGGCCCAGAGTTCGCGGGCGAGATCCGGGTCGGTGCCGATCTTCTTGGCGAGGCCGCGCAGCTTCGTGAGGTTCACGCCGTGGGCATCGCCGTGCCGCTCGTTGATCGCGCGGGCCTTCGGGTCCTCGAGCGCGGCGAGTTCGGCGAGGGCCTCGGGCAGGGTGGTCGGCATGCCGCCAGCCTACGGCGGGCGGATCCGGTCGGCAGGTGTTCCCGCCCGCCGGTGGGCCGCCCCCGCCCGCGGGTGCTCTTGCCTGCGGAAGAGGCGGAATCTCCTGCGTTGTGCGCGGAAGAGTGCGCGCACCCGTCGAGTGCGCCAGAATGGTGACGCAAACATGACCCACGGCACGCCAGGAGAGCCATGACCGAGACCCCGCGCGCCGCGCTCACCCACGAGGACGGCGTGCTGCTGCGGCACGGCACGCCTTTCCGGATGCTGTCGGGGGCCGTGCACTACTTCCGCATCCACCCCGACCAGTGGGAGGACCGGCTGCGCCGTCTCGCGGCGATGGGCGCGAACACCGTCGACACGTACGTCCCGTGGAACTTCCACGAACGTGCCGAGGGTGACGTCGACTTCACCGGCTGGCGTGACGTGGAGCGGTTCATCCGGCTGGCCGGCGACGTCGGCCTCGACGTGTTCGTGCGTCCGAGCCCGTACATCTGCGCGGAGTGGTCGAACGGCGGGATCCCGTCCTGGCTGAGCGCTCGCACGCGTGCGCTGCGCACGAGCGACCCCGTCTTCCTCGCCGCGGTCGACGCTTGGTACGACGCGCTGGTCCCGCGGCTCGCGCCTCTGCAGGCCGCGCACGGCGGACCCATCACGGCTGTCCAGATCGAGAACGAGTACGGATCCTTCGGCAGCGACCACGACTACCTCGTGCACCTGCGGGACGGACTGCGCGCACGCGGCATGGTCGAACTGCTGACCACGGCCGATGGCACGACGGCCGACATGGTGCGCAACGGCAGCGTCGACGGGGCGATGGGCTCGTTCACCTTCGGCACCGGGGTGGCGCTCGCCGAGAAGCTCCGCAAGCCCGGCGACGCGCTGCTGTGCGCCGAGCTGTGGGGCGGCTGGTTCGACCACTGGGGCGAGCAGCACCACGTGCGCTCGGCCGCGAGCATGATCGGCACGGTCGAGGAGCTGCTGGCCGCGGGCGGATCCGTGAGCCTGTACATGGCGCACGGCGGCACGAACTTCGGACTCTGGGCGGGCGCCAACCATGACGGAGCGCTGCAGCCGACGGTCACTTCCTACGACTCGGATGCGCCGATCGGCGAGGACGGATCCCTGAACGCCAAGTTCCACGCGCTGCGCGCCGCGTTCGCGCCGTTCCACGCGGGCGACCTGCCGCCGGTCCCCGAGGCGCCCCGTCGGCAGGCGGCGGCCACGGCTGCGCTGACGCCGATCGGGACGCTGCTCGACGTCGTGGGAGCGGTGCCCGCTGCGCGCACCGCGCCGATGCCGCTGTCGTTCGAGGAGCTCGGCGCCGAAGACGGGCTGGTCGCGTACGAGGCGGAGGTGTCCTACGAGCCCGGGGCGGTGCTGAGCGTCGACGTGCTGCACGATCGCGCCGTGGTGTTCCTGGACGGCGAGCGCCTGGGCGTGCTGGAGCGCGACGGCGAGCGCTCGCTCGTGCTGCCGGCGGACGGCGGATCCGGCCTGCTCACGCTGGTCGTGGAGAGCCAGGGTCGCGTGAACTACGGCCCGCACACGGGGGAGCGCAAGGGCATCCTGGACGGCGTCCGTATCGGCCGCCGCTTCGCGCACGGGTGGACCCACCGCGTCCTGCCGCTCGATGCCCCCGTGGACGCGGGTGCGGACGCGGTCGCGCCGGCGGCGGCCGACGGTCTCGGCGTCGCCGTGTTCGACGTCGCCGATCCCGCCGACGCGTGGCTGGCCTTCCCCGGATCCGCCAACGCCCTGGTGTGGCTGAACGGCTTCCTGCTCGGCCGGTACCGGGCAGTCGGACCGCAGGTCACCCTGTACGCGCCCGCTCCGCTGTGGCGCACCGGGCGGAACGAGATCCGCGTGCTCGACACCGACGCGCTCGGATCCGCCGTGGAGATCCGCGAGGAGCCCGACTTCGGCCCGGTCGAGGAGTTCATCGGATCCTGACCGCACCGGCCGCGACGGCGGGGGCTCCGGCCCTCAGGCCTCGTCGCGGAGCCCTGCGCGGATGCGGCGCAGGTCTTCCGTGAGCGAGCCGATGAGCACCCAGTTGCGCGACGACGGCGGGCGGATGTCGAGCGGCGAGGTGAGCGCCGGGATCGCGGACGTGAGCGCCTCGGGCTCGGGGACCACCTCGGCGACCTGCACGGCGAGGCGCACGTCGTGGCCCGCCCGGTGCAGCTGCTCCGCGATCGCGGGGACCGCCGGCTCGGCGGGCAGCGTCGTGTCGTACTGGTCGACATAGGCGCGGGTCATCCCGATCACCTGGGTGACGATCGGCCCGAGCCTCTCGAGCAGGGCGCCCATGGCGGCGAGCTCCGTGCGGTGCCGGGATCCGCGCGGGTTCAGGGTGAGCGACTCCTCGCCCGCGCCGAGGGACGCGTCCGCAGCGTCCTTCATGGGGCGGAGCAGGCGCGCCTTCAGCATGAGCTCCTGCAGGTGCGCCTGGCTCTGGTCCTCGGTGATCGCGTCGCCGAGGCGGTCGAGCGTCGCGGCGAGCTCGGCACCGAGGAGCGCCAGATCGCGGCGCACCGGGTCGACCAGCACGGGCGGCACCACGGCCACGTTGACCACGAAGCCGATGGCGGCGCCGATGAGCGTCTCCAGGATCCGGTCCACGGCGTAGTCGGGGCTCGCGGAGCCGAGCGCGAGCACGAGCATCGCCGAGATCGCGACCTGGTTCGCGGTTCCCGGCGTCGCCTTGAACGACCACGCCACCACCATGGCCACGACGACCGCGAGCAGCACGACCCAGCTGAGTCCTCCGAGCGCGAGGCTCAGCAGCACCGCGATCACGACGCCGGCGATGACGCCGATGCTGCGCTCGACGGCCTTGGCGAACGACTGGTTCACGCTCGGCTGCACCACGAGCAGCGCCGCGATCGCCGCGAACACGGGAAGATGCCCCGGCACGAGCCAGCCGGCGACGAGCCAGGCCGCGATCGTCGCGGCCGCCGACTTCGCGACCTGCAGCAGCGGCGCGCGCCGGGCGGCACGGAGGGCGGCGAGCGGACGCATGCTTCCACGGTAGTCCGCCCCTCCGCCCGGCGCGCGAGCTGCGGGGTAGGCGGGGTCGGTTCGTGCGCGCAGTGCCGGGGCGACCGAACACAACGCAGGAATTGCTGCGGACGCACCAGGAGCGAGCCTGGGGATTCCGCGGATCCTGGCCGCCGCAGACGCCGACTCGAGAGTGCACTCCTGCGTCGTGTTCGAGGGCTGCTGCGGTTCGGGCCGGGATCTGAGGTGGGTGCTGCCGAAGATAGGGCATCTGCCCGATGGGGGAGGGGTGCCTTAGCGACGAGTGTATGAGTACCGGAGAAGGAGAGATCATGACCATGCACCCCTCGATGAGCTACCGCATCACGACGCTCGAGATCGAGCAGGCCGCGATCCGCGCCGAGCGCGCGCGGATCGCCGCCGAGCACGCCGACCAGATCGTGCGCCGCGACGGGATCCTGCGTCGCGCACTGCGCCGCCTGCAGAACAGCCGCGCGACGGCGACCGCCGTGCGCCCGGCCGTCCCGGCGACGGCCGTGGCGGAGGCACCCGTCCCCGCGGCGCCCGTCGCGGAGCTCGCGTCGGCGACCGTCGAGGCGTCGACGGCGGGCACGGCGCGCGACCGCGAGCTGGTCGGCTGCGCCCCGCACGCCGCGTGACCGGCGCCGCCGACGGGCACGTCGCACCGCCCGCCCGCACCCTCGCACCGAAGAGCCTCCCGACGTTGGATCCGATCCCGGATCCGGCCCCGGGAGGCTCTTCTGCCGCGCTACCCACGACCGCGCCCTCGGCCGTCTCCTCTGAGGCGTCCTCCGCCGATGTCTCTGCCGACAGCGGCGAGAGCCTTCCGGGGACGCCCGATGTCGGTGGCAGGTGGCACGATGAAGACATGTCCCTCGCCACCACGTCGGCCGCCATGGTCGGGCGCGATGCCGAACTCGCCGTCCTCGACACGGCCCTGCGCCGCGCCGTCGACGGCGAGAGCTCCTCGGTGCTCGTCGGCGGCGAGGCGGGGATCGGCAAGTCCCGGCTGACGGCGGAGTTCCGTCGTCGCGTGGCCGACGAGGCGACCGTGCTCACGGGCTGGTGCCTCGACTACGGCTCCACGCCGGCGCCCTTCGGTCCGCTGCCGGCGATCCTGCGCGCGGTGATCGACGAGCTCGGCGACCGGGCTGACGAAGCCGCGGGTCCGGGGCGCGACGCGCTGCAGCTTCTCCTTCCCGAGCGTGCGACGTCTCCGGTCGACCGCTCTGCGATCCGCCCCGAGGGCCTGCGCGAGACGATCGCGAACCTGCTCGAGGCCGCCGCTGCGATCCGGCCCGTGGTCGTGATCGTGGAAGACCTGCACTGGGCCGACGCGGCGACGCTGTCGATGCTGTCGTTCCTGCTGCGCGCACTCGCCGGCCGCCGTGTGCTGTTCCTCTTGACCTGCCGCATCGACGAGGTGCGCCGCGGCGGCGCCGTGCGCACGTTCCTCGCGGAGGCCGAGCGGGCGCGCCTGCTCGACAGGGTCACGCTCGAGCGCCTCGACGCGATCGCGGTGCGCGATCTGGTGCTCGGGCTGCGCGGCGCCGTCGACGACGCCGCCCTCGCGCGGCTCATGGAGCGCAGCGAGGGCGTGCCGTTCTTCATCGAGGAGCTGCTGTGCAACGTGCAGGGCCCCATGCCCGACACGCTGCGCGACGTGCTGCTCGCCCGGTTCGACGCCCTCGGCGACGACGCCAAGCGCGTGGTGCGGGTGGCCTCGGGATCCGACGGCGCGATCGCGCACGACCTGCTCGCCGCGCTGGCGGGTTTCGGCGACGAGCGGCTCGACGAGGCTCTGCGCGAGGCGATGGGCGCCGGGATCATCGGGGTGTCGGATCGGGAGAGCTACGGATTCCGGCACGCGCTGCTGCGCGAGGCGGTGCACGACGACCTGCTCCCGGGCGAGCGGGCGCGCCTGCACTGGGCGTACGCCGATGCGCTGGAGACGGCAGGGGGAGCGCCGTCGACGCTGGCCTTCCACTGGCACCGCTCGCACGACTACCCGCGCGCGCTGGCCGCCGCGGTCAGCGCCATGCAGGAGGCGAAGAACAGCTACGCGTTCTCCACCGCGGCGCGGTTCGGCGAGCTGGCGCTCGAGCTGTGGGATCAGGTGCCGGACGCGGCAGAGGTCGCGGGCGTCGAGCGGATCCCCCTCCTCGCCCAGGTCGGCTCGATCCTGCGCAACGGCGGCGACGGGGAGCGCGCGCTCGCCGTCGTCTCGCTCGCGCTCGCCGAGATCGACCCGGCGACGGAGGACCGCTCGGTGCACGCGCGGCTGCTGCGCGACAAGGCCCTGTACCTGCAGAACCTGGGCCGGGGCGGATCCGTCGATCTCTTCCTCGAAGCGCTCGCGATCATCGAGGACGAGCCGGGGCAGGAGCGGCTGCGCGCCGCTCTGCTCGGCTATCTCGCAGGTCGTTATCTCATCGGCGCCCGGCTCGAAGAGGCCGTCGCGACCGCCGACGAGGCATACCGGATGGCGGAGTCGATCGGCTTCGACAACGTGATGTCGGTGGCGGCGAACCTGCGCGGCTGCAGCAGGATCCACCTCGGCGAGGTCGAGGCCGGTCTCGCCGACTTCCGTCTCTCCTGGGAGCATGCGGTCGACCACGACGCCCAGCTGCGCTACCGGGTGAACTACGCCGACAGTCTCAACATGCTCGGCCGCTTCCGCGAGGCGGTCGAGGTCGCCGAGGCGGGGGTCGCGCACTCGCGCACGCTCGGCGTCGAGCGATCGACGGGCGCCATCCTGTCGCACAACATGGTCGAGCCGCTCCTCGAGCTCGGCGAGATCGACCGTGTGGAGGAGATCTCCGCGCGGGACCTCGCGGTGCGCACTCTGCAGGTGTTCCGGATGTACTCGACGATGTCGCGTATCCGGGCTCTCACGTGGCGCGGCGAGATGGACGAGGCGGTCCGCGTGCTGCGCGAGTGGCGCTCGATCGCCGAGGGCGTGGCCGCGGTCGAGCGGCAGGTCTGGTACTCGCTGCACGACGTCGAGATCCTGATCGCGCTCGGGCAGGGCGACCCCGTGCGCGCGGCCGCAGAGCTGCGCGTCGTGATCGAGGATCCGGGTCCGCGGCTGGCCCTGCTGGGGCGGATCCTGCTCGAAGGCGGCCGGGTCGTGGCGGATCTGCGCGCCGACGGCCACGATGCGCTCGCGCACTCCACGGCGGAGCTGGTGCGCGCCCGGTGGGACTCCCTGCCGGTCGAGCTGCAGCATCCGCAGTGGGGCACCGTGCTCGGCGTGGTGCTCGACGGCGATGCGGATCGGCTGCAGACGGCCGTGCCCGCGGCGGACGGCGACGACGTACCCGCCGTGTTCCGCGCGGTCGTGCGCCTCGAGCGCGCGAGGGCGCTGGTGGCGGCGGGCGACCGTGCGGCGGCGCTCGATGCCGCGGCCGAGGCCGCCGCGGTGGCGGAGGCGCTCGGCCACGATCGGCTGCGGCGCCGCACGGCGGAGTTCATCGACGCGGCGGGCCTGAGCCGGACGTCGTCCCGGGGTGCGCATGTCGCGGAGAGCGTGGAGCTCACCGCCCGCGAGCAGCAGGTGCTCGACCTCATCGCGGAGGGTCTCAGCAACCGCCAGATCGGCGAGCGGCTGTTCATCAGCGGCAAGACCGCGAGCGTGCACGTGTCCGCGATCCTGCGCAAGCTCGGCGTCTCCTCGCGCACCGAGGCCGCCGTGGCCCAGCGCGCCCGCTGAGACCGGGCGCCGCCGGTCAGAGCGCGAGCGTGCCGAGCAGGATCACCTCGATCGCACGCGCGAAGGATCCCTCGAACCGCTCCGGGAGGAAGATCAGCGACGGGTCGAGGGCATACGCGTCCTGAACGGCCTGCGGGGGATGCGTGTGCGTCCAGTAGGCGCCGACGGCGATCAGGATCGACCGGGCCGCGTCGCCCGCCTGCGCCGGTGTCAGCTCCGGGACGACCTGACGCAGCAGCGCGCCGAAGCGATCGAGGGCCTCGTATCCGTTCCGCTTGAAGCGCGTGATCGTCTCCACGGAGACGTTGTGCTCGAGGACCCCGGCCTGGGCGGCGATGAGCTCGCAGAGCATCTCGTGCCGCGCGAAGGCCGACGCGAGGGATGCGGCGGTGGCCGCCACGCGCCGTCTCACGTCGCCGTCGGTCGGGATCTCCGCGGGGAGGCTCACGTGCACCTCGGTGAAGAGCACCTCGGCCTGCTCGCCGAGCAGGTCGAGCAGCACCGCCTCCCGCGATTCGAAGTAGCGCAGCACGTTCGACTTGGCCAGGCCCACGCGGCGGCTCAGTTCGTTGAGGCTCACTTCGGCCACGGGCAGCTCCGTCAGCATCGCGGCGGCCGTGTCGAGGATCGCTCGCCGGCGGACCTCGCGCTGCTCCTCGGTGCGCGCGCGCTGGAACGTGGTCATGCCCTCACTCTACAGACTGCCGGTCTCTTGACAAAGGACCATCGGTTCTTTAACTTAGAGACCACTGGTCCGATAAGGACGTGGATAAGACGAGAGCGGGAGAGACGGACATGGCAGCGAAGGTCGCATTGGTCACGGGGGCCTCCTCCGGCATCGGGGAGGCGGCTGCGCGACACCTGCGCGACGCCGGGTTCACCGTCTACGCGGCGGCGCGAAGGGTGGACCGGATGGCGCAGCTGCGCGCCGTCGGGGTCCATACGATCGCGCTGGACGTGACCGACGACGACTCGGCGCGCGTGGCGGTCGAGCAGATCCTCGCCGAGCAGGGGCGCATCGACGTCCTGGTCAACAACGCGGGATACGGATCGTACGGCGCGCTGGAAGACGTGCCTCTCACCGAGGCGCAGGCGCAGCTCGACGTGAACGTGCTGGGTCTGGCCCGGATGACGCGGCTCGTGACGCCGCACCTGCGCGCCCAGCGCAGCGGCAGGATCGTCAACATCTCCTCCATGGGCGGCAACTTCACGACGCCGCTCGGCGCCTGGTATCACGCCAGCAAGTACGCGGTCGAGGCGATCAGCGACGCGCTGCGCATGGAGCTCGCGCCGTTCGGCATCGACGTGGTGGTCGTGCAGCCCGGATCCATCCGCAGCGAGTGGGGTGCCATCGCCGCGGCCAAGGTGCTCGAGACCTCGGGCGACGGCCCGTACCGGGAGCAGGCCGCGGCGGTCGCCAACGCGCTCGGCAACAGCTCGCGACCCGACGCCCGGCTGACGTCCTCGCCCGCGGTCGTCGCGCGGGCGATCGTGCGGGCCGCGACGGCGCGGCGACCGCGCACCCGCTACCGGATCGGATTCGGCGCGAAGCCGCTCGTGCTCGCACACCGGATCCTGCCCGCGCGCGCCTTCGACCTCCTCATCCAGCGCGCGGTGGGCGGCGGGGCCTGACCCGCCGGGCGAAGAGGGCTGCAGTCGCCGTCGGGCCCTCCGTCAGAAGTGCATCTGACGGAAGGTGCCGTACTTGATGAGGATCTCCTCGAGGTCCGGGTCGCCGTCGGGGATCTCGATCCGGATCGTCTTCGAGGATCCGTTCCCCAGGACGATGTCGTTGCCGTTCGAGAAGGTCAGCTTCTCCCAGGGCGCCGACCACACGACGTTCTCGGCGCGGTCGACGGCGCGGGCGCCCGACGCGTCCAGGTCGATGCTCGTCGCTCCGTCGGTCCCCGTGACGACGAAGCGCGCAGGGAACTCGCTGTGCTCCCACTCCTGGAAGTACACCGAGAGGCCGAGCTTCGCCTGCGGCCAGCCGGCGCGGAGGCTGCGACCGATCCGCGAGACGTGGAGCTCCCGCTCGATCGGCTCCCCCTCGGCGTCCGCGCCGCTCACCACGATGCTGCCGCCGACGGGATACGTGAGGCGGAACAGCTCCTCCTGGCGCGTGTCGGAGGCGTCGAGATCGGAGCTCTCGAGGAACGGCTGATCGCCGATCCACCCCTGGCGCACGGTGAAGGTGCGCTTCGTCGCGGAGCGCTTGCGACGAGAGCTCAGCACGCCGAAGACGACGATGCCGATGAGCACCAGCACGCCCGCTGCGAGGAAGATCAGGATCCCGGTGTCATCGTCCACGACCCGCACGCTACCATGAACTGAATCGTCATTCAGTCAATCTCGGATGCGCCTCTGACTGTCAGCGTGCCGGCGAGATCGAGATCGGCCGCCGAGCCCTGCACCCCAGCCTGCGCGAGCAGGGCGCCGCCCAGGGCCGCGCTCCAGAAGGTCCGGGCCTCCTGTGCGATCGGTCGGTCGGCGGTCCAGCCGCGGCTGTCGAGGATGGTGTGCAGGTATCGCTCCGACTGGCGGAACAGCAGCTGCAGATGGCGGTCGATGACGGGGGCGAGCTCGCTCCGCCCGATGCCGAGGGCGAGCGCCCCTGCGACGAGGGGCAGTGACGGGAGGGCGAGCACCACGCGGGCGATGCCGCGGCGGAACGCCTCGGGATCGGCGGCCTGACGTCCGACCCGCTCGACCCGGCGAGTGTCGTGGAGCAGCGCGAGGAACGCCGCGTGCACGAGGAGCGAGTCCTTGGAGCCGAAGTGGTAGGTGATCTGGTTGGGGAAGACGCCGGCGGCCTCCGCGATCTCGGCGACGCTCGGCTGGCCCCCGGATCGCTCACGGCCCAGCCGTGCGGCGGCCTCGATGATCGTCTGCCGGGTGGAGCGCGTGCGCTCGGTCCGTGGAGTCGACGTGTCGCCCGTCATCGCCTTCCGCGCCATCCCTCGATTGTATGTGATACAAATAGATCCGTTGTTTGTATCGCATACAAGAAGGAGGAGCGCGCATGAGTGGGATCGACGTCGTCGTGACGGGGCTCGGAGCGATCACGCCGCTCGGGGGTGACGTGCGATCGACCTGGGAGGCGCTCCTGGACGGGCGCTCCGGGATCCGCGGCGACGTGCTCGCCGGGACGGAGGATCCGGTGCTGTCCGGGGTGGCGGCCGGCACGATGGCCGTCGATCCGGCGGGCCTTCTCCCCGCGGTGCAGGCCAGGCGGCTGGATCGCTCGCAGCAGGCCGCGCTGGCGGCCGCCGCGGAGGCGTGGGCGGACGCGGGTGCTCCGGTCGTCGACCCGGAGCGGCTCGCTGCCGCGGTGGGCACCGGCATCGGAGGGGTGGGCACCCTCCTGAGCGAGGACGATGTGCGGGAGCGGTCCGGCGCGCGCCGTGTTTCTCCGCGCACCGTGCCGATGCTCATGCCGAACGCCGCGGCGGCCCTCCTGAGCATCGCCTACGGGGCCAGGGCCGGTTCGTACACCCCCGTCTCCGCCTGCTCGTCGGGTGCCGAGGCGATCGCGCTGGGCGCGCGGCTGATCCGGGCCGGGGAGGCCGACGTGGTGATCGCCGGAGGCACCGAGGCGGCGATCACGCCTCTCACGATCGCCGGCTTCCGCCAGGCCCGCTCGCTGTCGCACCATGCCGGCGACCCTGCCTCGGCCTCGCGGCCGTTCGCGAGCGATCGGAGCGGATTCGTGCTCGCCGAAGGGGCGGCGATCCTGGTGCTCGAGAGTGCCCGGCATGCGGCCGCCCGAGGGGCCCGGGTCCACGCGGTGGTCGCGGGTGCGGGGATCGCGGCGGACGCCCATCATCTGACCGCGCCCGCGCCGGACGGCTCGGGGCAGGCCTCGGCCATGCGCAAGGCACTGGCGCAGGCGCGCCTGTCGCCGGCGGAGATCGCGCACGTCAATGCGCACGCCACCGGTACGTCCGTCGGCGACGCCGCCGAGTCGCGCGCGATCCGCGAGGTGTTCGGACGCGTGCCGGTGACCGCCCCCAAGGCGTCCCTCGGACACCTCTTCGGTGCGGCGGGGGCGATCGAGGCGCTCATCGCCGTGCTCAGCGTGGAGCACGGCGTGATCCCGCCGACGCGCAACCTCACGCCCGAGACCGTCGATCCGGAGATCGGCCTCGACGTCGTCACCGATCGGCGCGAGGCCCCGCAGGGAGCGGTGCTCAGCAACTCCTTCGGCTTCGGCGGGCAGAACGTGTCGCTCGTGGTCGCGGCCGCCTCGGCGTGAGCGCGCGGCGGCTCAGGCCGCTTCGGCCCGTCCGCGGCGCCAATAGCCCATGAACGCGATCGAGCGGCGGTCGATCCCCAGCTCGCGCACGAGGTGTCGGCGCAGCGCCGTGATCGTGGACGCCTCGCCGGCGAGCCAGGCGTAGCAGGATCCACTCGCGGCCTCCGGCACCTCCCACAGCACCTCGTCCTCGTGCGGCTCGGCGAGGTCGACGGGCGCTGCGTTCGCGTGCGGGGCGGCCTGCGCGGCCCGCGTCTCGCCCCACGCGTGCACGGCGGCGCTCAGGCGCAGCCCGTGCGGAGTGCCCCCGCGGGCCAGCCAGGTGACGGCGACGCCCGCCGGAGCTGCGAGCGGGAGGGCGTCGGCCTCGGTGGGCACCTCGATGTAGACGGACCCGGTGAGGTGGGCGGGCAGCGATTCGACGATCGCGCAGATCGCGGGCACCGCGGTCTCGTCGCCCGCGATGAGCACGGAGCCGGCGTCGCCGGGATTCCACTCCAGACCCCCGGTCTCGTCGGAGCGGGCGTCCGGGCCGACGACCACCAGCGGCGCGCCCGGCGTCGCGGACGACGCCCACGCCGACGCGGGGCCCTCTGTGCCGTGCAGCACGAAGTCGACGTCGATCTCGCGGGCCTCCGGCCGCACCGCGCGGATCGTGTACGTGCGGATCGGATTGCGCTTCTCATCCGGGAGTTCTCGCCAGCGGCGGTACCACTGCATCATCCCGACCGACTCGTCGAACTGGCCGACGTCGGTGAAGGATCCGTCGGGGAGCGGCAGCACGAGTTTGATGCGCTGATCGAGTCCGGCGGTGCCGAAATGGACGAGGTCGGGGCCGGTCAGCGTCAGGCGCAGGAAGTTCGGCGACAGCTGCTCGCGACGGGCGACGGTGGTCCGGTAGGTCCGGTAAGGATGGTGGGGCACTCGTCCAGGATAGGTTAGGCTCCCCTAACATGACGAATCGCAGACAATCCGCCCGGCCTGCGCCGACCCGTCCGACGGGGCTCGTGGCGCACGGTCTGGCCCTCGACTACGGCCGCACGCCCGTCGTGCACGACGTCGCGCTGACGCTGGTCCCCGGTGAGGTGACGGCCCTCATCGGCCCCAACGGGAGCGGCAAGTCCACAGCCCTCCGCGCCATCGCCCGGCTCCATAGGATGCGGTCCGGCACCGTGCGGCTCGGCCCGTCCGGACGCGAGCAGGACGCCGCCGCGCTCGATGCCCGCGAGTTCGCCCGCACCGTGGCGATGCTCTCGCAGTCGCGCCCGCACCCGTCGGGTCTCGAGGTGCGCGACGTCGTCGCGTTCGGGCGTCACCCGCACCGCGGACGGTTCAGCGGCCTGCGCGACGAGGACCGGGCGGCGATCGACCGCGCGCTCGGCGTCACGGGCCTGACCGCGATGGGCGCGCGGCCCGTGGACGAGCTCTCCGGCGGCGAGCTGCAGCGCGTCTGGCTGGCCACCGCGCTCGCGCAGGCCACGCCGATCCTGCTGCTGGACGAGCCCACCAACCACCTCGATCTGCGCTACCAGATCTCCACGCTCGACCTCATCCGCGATCTCGCCGATGCCGGCACCGCCCTGGGCGTCGTGCTGCACGACCTGGACCACGCCGCCGCGATCGCCGACCGGATCGTGCTGTTGCACGACGGACGGGTGCGTGCCGACGGCACCCCGGCCGAGGTGCTCACCGGCGAGCACCTGTCGGCGGCCTACGGGCTGCCCATCGACACCGCGATCGATGACGACGGGCGCGTGCGCGTGATCCCGCGCGGACGGCACGGCGTGCGTCGCGTCATCCCGCAGCCCGCCTGATTTCGCCCCCGACGTCGACCGGCCCGACCGGATCCCCGCCCTCGATCGATCCCGACCCTGGAGAACCATGCGCAAGCCCCTCGTCCTCGCCCCGCTGCTCGCCGTGACGGCGCTCGTCCTCGCCGGCTGCGGCACGACCTCCGTCGCAGAACCCCGCGGCGGTACCACCGCGACGACCGCGGAGTGCGCCGCCGACGCGAAGGCCGCCACCGGACCCGTCACCCTGACCGACGCGATCGGCCGCACCGTGAAGCTCGACAAGCCCGCCGAGCGCGTCGCCGTGCTGGAGTGGCAGCAGGTCGAGGATGCGCTCACCCTCTGCGTGACGCCCGTCGCCGTCGCGGACGCCGCCGGCTACCGGCAGTGGGACACGTCGATCGCGCTCCCCGACGGGGTCGCCGACGTCGGCAAGCGCCAGGAGCCCAATCTCGACGCGCTGTTCGCCACCAAGCCGGATCTCGTCATCGTCGAGGCGCAGACCCGCGACGACGCGATCATCGGGCAGCTGGAGAAGTACGGCGTGCCCGTGCTCGTGACGGTCGGCGCCGACGCGAAGGATCCGCTCCGGCAGCTGCGCGCGACGTTCGACCTGATCGCGCAGGCGACGGGCCGCACCGAACGTGCCGAGGCGGTGACCGCCGAGCTGAACGCGCATCTCGAGACGGCGAAGCAGACGATCGCCGCGGCGAAGCCCGCGAGCACCGACTTCGTCTACATCGACGGCTGGGTCGACGCCGGCACGGTGTCGCTGCGGCCGTTCGGATCCGGGTCGCTGATCGGGGCGATCGGCGCCGAGCTCGGCCTCACCAACGTCTGGAAGGGCGAGACCGATCCCGCGTACGGCCTGGGCAGCACCGACATCGAGGGCATGACCACGATCGGGTCCGCGACCCTGCTGCACACCGGGACGGACGACCCCGACAGCACGAGCTTCATCGCCGCCGCGGAGAAGAACCCGGCCTGGGCCACGATCCCGGCCGTGAAGGAGAAGCGCGTCCACGCGTTCCCCACCGGGATCTGGACGTTCGGCGGCCCGCGTTCGGCGGAGCGCATCGCCGACGCCTATGTCGACGTGTTCGGCAAGTGACCCGGATCCGATGAGCGCGATGCGGACGGCGGGGACGACGGAGGCGGCCGAGGCGGGTGCGGATCCGCGGACGACCGGAGATCCGGGCACGAGCCCGGCGACCGGGGTCCGCGCCCGCCTCGGCGTCGTCGGCGTGCTCGTCGTGCTCGCTCTCGCCCTCGTCGCGTCCGCGGGCTGGCACCTCACCCAGGGTACGAGCGGGGCGGTCTGGGCGGAGCCCGAGATCCTGCTCGGCGCACGCGTGCCGCGCCTCGCCGCGGGCATCGCCGTCGGCATCGCCCTGGGCATGGCTGGCCTGCTCATGCAGTCGCTCGCCCGCAACGCGCTCGCCTCCCCCGACACGCTCGGCGTCACGGCGGGCGCATATCTCGCGATCACCGTCGTCGCCGCCTTCGGGATCTCGCTGCCGTTCTGGGCATCGGGCGTCGTCGCCTTCGCGGGCGGCCTCGCCGCCGCCGTCATCGTGCTGGGCCTCGCCGGCGGATCCGGATCCTCGACGACCCGCCTGGTGCTCGCCGGATCCGCTCTGGCACTGGCCTTCCAGGCCGCGACCTCGGCGCTGCTCATCCTGTTCAGCGAGCAGACCAAGGGCCTGCTCGCCTGGGGCAGCGGGAGCCTGTCGCAGCTCGGGATCGAGGCGTTCCTGCGGGCTGCGCCGGTGGTCGTCGTGGCGGCCGCCGCCGCGCTCCTGCTCGCCCGGCGACTCGACGTGCTCGCCCTCGGCGACGACCTGGCCTCGAGCCTCGGCGTGCCGATCCGGTCCACGCGGATGCTCGGGATCGTGCTGTCGGTGGTGCTCACGGCGACCGCGGTGACGCTGGCCGGCCCGCTCGGCTTCGTCGGGCTGTGCGCGCCGGTTCTGGCCCGGCTCCTGGTGCGTGTCGTGCCCGGACTCGGCCGGCACGCGCTGCTGCTGCCAACCTCCGGTCTCCTCGGCGCGCTCGTGGTGATCCTCTCCGACGCGCTGCTGCGGCTCATCATCGGCGCGGAGGGCGCGATCGCCGTGCCCACCGGGGTCGCCACGACGCTGCTCGGCGCGGGGGTGCTCGTGGCGATGGCGCGGCGACTGCGCGACTCCGGACCCACACGCCGTCCGCCGTCGATCCGGTTCGGTGTGCGCGGACGACGGCGCTTCGCGATCGTGCTGGCGGTCGCGGCCGTGCTGCTGGGGGCTGCCGTGCTCGCGGGCCTGCTGCTGGGCGCGACCCGGCTGCTCTCCGGCGACGTGCTGCTGTGGCTGCAGGGTCAGGCGCCCCCGCAGATCGCCTTCGCCCTGGACGAGCGCGCGCCGCGCGTGCTCGCCGCGGTCACGGCGGGAGCGGCCCTCGCGCTCGCCGGATGTCTCACGCAGGCCGTCAGCCGCAATCCGCTGGCGGATCCCGGTCTTCTCGGCATCACCGGCGGCGCGGGACTGGGCGCCGTGCTCGTGGTGACCAGCGCGGCGGCGACGACCGCGGGCATGCTCGTGGCGGCCGTCGTGGGGGCGCTCAGCGCCTTCGCCCTCGTGTACCTGCTCTCCTGGCGGGGCGGGCTGAGCGCCGACCGCTTCCTCCTGATCGGGATCGGCGTCTCCTCCGCCGCGGTCGCCCTCACGTCGTTCGTGCTGCTGCGGGCGAGCCCGTTCGACACCCCGAAGATCTACACCTGGCTGAGCGGCACCACCTACGGGCGGATCTGGGAGCAGGTCGTCCCGCTGGCGGTGGTGCTCGCGATCGCGCTGCCGGTCGTGCTCCTGCGGGCGCGGGAGCTGGATCTGCTCGCGCTCGACGAGGACACCCCACGGCTGCTCGGCGTGCGTCTGGAGCGCTCCCGGCTGCTGATCCTCGCGGTGGCCGCCGTGCTCGCGGCGTTCAGCGTGGTGGCGGTCGGCGTGATCGGGTTCGTGGGCCTGGTCGCCCCGCACGCCGCCCGTGCGCTCGTCGGCGCGCGTCACGCCAGGGTCGTACCGGTGGCGGTGCTGCTCGGCGCGGTGATGGTCGGGGCCGCCGACGCCGTGGGCCGCACCGTGATCGCCCCCGCGCAGCTGCCGGCGGGGCTCGTGGTGGCGCTCCTCGGCGCGCCCTACTTCGTGTGGCTGCTCTGGCGCTCCCGCGCGTGACCTCGGGATCCGAAGCGCCTGCCCTCCGGCCCCTTCCGTCTGTTTGCGTCAAACGGTGGGTTTCAGGCCCCGAACGCCACGGATCGGCGCAAACAGACGGAAGGAAAGGGGCGGCTCGCCCGGGGGTCAGGCCGGATCCAGCACCAGACGGTATCCCATGCCCTGCTCGGTGAGCAGATGCTCCGGAGCGCTGGGGGTGCGCTCGAGCTTCTTGCGCAGCTGCGACAGGTACAGACGCAGGTAGCCGGTGTCGGTGACCTGCTCCGTGCCCCAGATCTCCCGGAGCAGCTCCTGCCGGGTCACGAGCGCCCCGGGGTGGCGGGCGAGGTGCTCCAGGATCTGCCACTCGGTGGGGGTCAGGTGCACCCGGGATCCGTCCCGCGTGACGGCCTTCGCGGCCAGATCCACCTCGACGTCGCCGAACGAGACGGACGACTCGGACGGTGCGCCGCCGCGACGGCGGGCGAGGGCGCGCAGCCGTGCCAGCAGCTCGTCCACCTGGAACGGCTTGGTGACGTAGTCGTCGGCGCCGGCGTCGAGCGCCTCGACCTTGTCGGCGGACCCGGTGCGCCCGGAGACGACGAGGATCGGCACGTCGCTCCATCCCCGCAGGGCCTCGATCACGGCGATCCCGTCGAGCTTGGGCATGCCGAGGTCCAGCAGCACGATGTCGGGGTGCGCCTGCGCGGCCATCGCGATCGCGGCGGCCCCGTCGGGAGCGGCGATGACGTCGTAGCCGTGGGCGGCGAGGGTGATCCGCAGCGCGCGCACGAGCTGCGGATCGTCGTCGGCGACGAGCAGTTTCATCGGGTCCCTCCCTCGTCGTCGGAGCGCGGCTCCCGGTGCGAAGTGCGCAGAGTGTCGTACTCGGCGCCCGGATCCGGCCGAGTACTCACGTCGAGACCAGCATCGTCCAGAGGCAGCGACACCACCATGGTCAGGCCTCCGCCGGGCGTGTCCTCGGCGGTCAGCGTACCGCCCATGCCTTCGGCGAAACCGCGGGAGAGGGCCAGGCCCAGGCCCAGGCCGGTGGTGTTGTCGGTGTCGCCGTGCCTCTGGAACGGCAGGAACGCGCTCTCTCGCTGATCCTCCGGGATGCCCTCGCCGCGATCGGCCACGCGGATCTCGGCCCGCTCGCCGAGCCGGCTCGTCGACACGATCACGCGGTCGCCGGCCGGCGAGTGCCGCACGGCGTTGGTCAGCAGGTTCACCAGCACGCGCTGCAGGAGCACCGGATCCGCGCGCAGCGGCGGGAGCGCCGGGTCCAGGGCGAGCTCGACCTCGTCGGGGCCCAGGGACAGCTCGTCGAGCGCCGACACGACGCCGCCGCCCGCGTCGACCCGACCGAGCGAGACCGCCAGCACGCCGGCCTGCACGCGGCTCACATCGAGCAGATCGGTGACGAGGCGCGACAGCGTGGCGAGGCTCTCGTCGGCGGTCTCGACGAGTTCCGCGCGGTCCTCGGCGGAGAGCCGGTGGGCGCCGCGCAGCCCGCCGACGGCGGCGACGGCCGCGGCCAGGGGACGGCGCAGATCGTGGCTGAGCGCCGAGAGCAGGGCGCTGCGCACCTGGTCGGTCTCGGCGAGCACGGCGGCCTCCTTCGCCGTCTCGCGCAGGTCGGTGTGCTCGATCGCCGCGGCGAGCTGCGCGACGATCGCGTCGAGCAGGCGCCGGCCCGCGGCGTCGAGGTCTCCGCCGTGCAGCTCGAGGATCGCCCGCGGGCGCCCGTCCGCAGCGGTGCCGACCGGCACGGTCTCCACACGCGGCGGCCGCGGGGGCTGGGCTCCGTCCGCCGTCGCGGACGCGCCCGCCGTCGCGGTGGTCGTCCGCGCCTCCGGCCCGTGCGCGTCGTGCGCCGCGTGCTCCGGGTCTCCTCCGGGGACGTTGCCGCCGAGGGGTTCGCCGTCGACCGCGAGCACGTCGCCGTCGGGGGAGAGTAGCCGGATCCCGCTCAGTCCGAACGCCTCGCGCGCGCGGGCGACGAGCGCCGTCGGGGCACTGTCGCCGCGGAGCACGTTGCCGGCCACGGCGGCGAGCAGCTCGGCCTCGCCCGAGGCGCGCTGCGCGGCGCGGGCACGTCGGGCGGCCTGGTCCACGACGATGCTCACGAGCACCGCGATCACGACGTAGAGGACGAGTGCGAGGGCGTGCAGCGGATCCGCGATCGTCACCGTGAACAGCGGCTCGACGAAGAGGAAGTCGAGGGTGAATCCGCTCAGCACCGCCGCGAACAGCGCGGGCCGCAGGCCGCCGATGAGCGCGACCACGACGACGAGCAGCTGGTAGCTGAGCACGTCGGAGGTGATGGATCCCGGTGCTTTGAGCGAGAACAGCAGCCAGGACAGCAGCGGCCCGCCGATGAGCGCGACCGCGAAGCCGATGAGCTGGCGCCGCCAGCCCAGGGCGCCGCCGCGGATCGTCGGGAGCGGCCCGCGCCGGCCCGCCGCCGAGTGGGTGACGATGTGCACGTCGATGTCGCCGGAGCGGCGGATGATCTCGGCGCCGATGCCGGGGCCGGTGAGCGCGGCCGAGAGGCGACTGCGCCGGCTGACGCCGATGACGAGCTGGCTGGCGTCGACCGACTGCGCGAACTCGACGAGCGTGCCGGCCACGTCGTCGCCCACGAGCTGGTGGTAGCTGCCGCCGAGCGACTCCACGAGACCGCGCTGCTCGGTGAGGGCGCCGGGACGGTCGCCGCGCAGGCCGTCCTGCGTGGTGACGTGCACCGCGAGCAGCTCCCCGCCGGCCGAGCGGGCCGCGATCCGCGCGCCGCGACGCAGCAGCGTCTCGCCCTCCGGCCCTCCGGTGAGGGCGACGACCACGCGTTCGCGGGTCTGCCAGGCACTGTCGATGCCGTGCTGGCTGCGGTAGCTGCGCAGGGCGCTGTCGACCTCGTCGGCGAGCCAGAGCAGGGCGAGCTCGCGGAGGGCGGTGAGGTTCCCCAGACGGAAGTAGTTCGACAGGGCCGCGTCGATCCGCTCGGCCGGATACACCTGCCCGGCGGAGAGCCGGTCGCGCAGGGTCTGCGGGGCGAGGTCGACGACCTCCACCTCGTCGGCGTCGCGGATCACCTCGTCGGGCACGGTCTCCTGCTGCACCACGCCGGTGATCTTCTCCACGACCGCGTTCAGCGACTCGATGTGCTGCACGTTCACCGTGGTGATCACGTCGATGCCCGCGTCGAGCAGCTCCTGCACGTCCTGCCAGCGCTTGGCGTTGCGGGATCCGGGTGCGTTCGTGTGCGCCATCTCGTCGATCAGGGCGAGCTCGGGGCGGCGGGCCAGCACGGCGTCGAGATCGAGCTCGTCGAGCTGCACGCCGCGGTGCGACACGATCCGGCGCGGCACCTGCTCGATGCCCTGCGTCTGCGCGAGAGTCGCGGCGCGGCCGTGCGTCTCCACGACGCCGATCACGACGTCGCGTCCGAGCTCGTCCAGACGCCTGCCCTCGCCGAGCATCTCGTAGGTCTTGCCCACGCCGGGCGCGGCGCCGAGCAGCACGCGCAGGCGTCCCCGCGCGGACCCGCCCTCTCGCCGCCGCTCGGCCATCGCCGACACCCCTTCGCTCACCGACATGCCGGCCTGCTCACCGACCCTCGCGCATCGACCCGGATCCTCATCGCGGCAGGGCGTCCAGCGCCTGGTTCAGCTCGAGGACGTTCACCCGCGCCGTGCCCAGGAAGCCGAGGTCGCGCGTCTGAATCCTAGACTCCACCAGGCGGCGCACGGCGGACGCATCGAGGCCGCGCGCCTCGGCGACCCGGTTCACCTGCAGCAGGGCGTAGGCCGGGCTGATCTGCGGATCCAGTCCGGAGCCCGATGCGGTGACGGCGTCGGCGGGCACCGCCGATTCGGCGACGTGCTCGCGGGCCGCGATCGCCGCACGGCGCTCGGAGATCGCCTTCACCAGATCGGGGTTGTTCGGTCCGAGGTTGCTGCCCCCGGACGCGGTCGGGTCGTAGCCGTCCTTGCCGGCCGCCGAGGGCCGCGGCTGGAAGTACTGCGGCAGGGCATCGCCCTTAGAATCGGTGAACGACTGGCCGACGAGGGTGCTGCCGACCGGGGCGGACCCGCCGGTCCATCCGCCGGTCGGCGCGCCCTTGGCGTCGACGAGCGAGCCGTTCGCCTGCCAGGGCAGGGCGAGCTGGCCGATGCCCGTGACCACGAGCGCGTAGCCGACGCCGAGGACGAGGGTGAGCACGAGCATCGCGCGGACGGCGACGCCGGTGACGCGGACGGTGCCGCGGAGGTTCGACATGGGAGGTGCCTTTCGGGAGGGCCGCCGGACCGGCTCAGAAGCCGGGGATCAGGGCGACGACGAGGTCGATGAGCTTGATGCCGACGAACGGCAGGATGACGCCGCCGATCCCGTAGATCAGCAGGTTGCGCTGCAGGATCTGCGCGGCGCTCGCCGGCTTGTAGGCGACGCCCCGCAGAGCGAGCGGGATGAGGAAGACGATCACGATCGCGTTGAAGACGATCGCGCTCGTGACGGCGGACGCGGGGGAGTGCAGCTGCATGATGTTCAGCGCGGCGAGGCCGGGGAACGCGCCCATGAACATCGCGGGGATGATCGCGAAGTACTTGGCGATGTCGTTCGCGAGCGAGAACGTCGTGAGCGCCCCGCGGGTGATCAGTAGCTGCTTGCCGATCCGCACGATGTCGATCAGCTTGGTCGGATCCGAGTCGAGGTCGACCATGTTCCCGGCCTCCTTGGCGGCCGAGGTGCCGGTGTTCATCGCGACGCCGACGTCGGCCTGCGCGAGCGCCGGGGCGTCGTTCGTGCCGTCGCCCGTCATCGCGACGAGGCGGCCGCCCTCCTGCTCGCGCCGGATGAGGGCGAGCTTGTCCTCGGGCGTGGCCTCGGCGAGGTAGTCGTCGACCCCGGCCTCGGCGGCGATGGCCTTCGCCGTGAGCGGGTTGTCGCCCGTGATCATCACGGTGCGGATGCCCATGCTGCGCAGCTCCTGGAAGCGCTCGGACAGGCCCTCCTTCACGACGTCCTTGAGGTGCACGACGCCGAGGATCCGGGTGCCTCCCTCGGTCGACGACCTCGGGGCGCTGACCGCCACCATGAGCGGAGTGCCGCCCGACGCGGCGATCTCGTCGGCGAAGCGCGCGGCCTCAGCGGCGGCCCCCGCGCCGGTCCCTGAGGCCCCCGCGCCGGTCCCTGAGGCCGCCGCGCCGGTCCCTGAGCCTGTCGAAGGGCCCTCCGACTCGATCCAGGCGCGGATCGCGGATCCTGCCCCCTTGCGGATCTGCGTCCCGTCAGCGAGATCCACCCCGCTCATGCGGGTCTGCGCGGTGAACGGCACGGTCTCGGCGCCCTCGGGAGCGGCGACCACGATGCCGCGGCCCGCGGCGAGCTCGACGATCGAGGCGCCCTCCGGCGTGGGGTCGGCGAGCGACGACAGGGCCGCCGCGTGCAGCAGCTCGTCGGCGGTGACGCCCTCGACCGGGCGCACGTCGGTCGCGCGCCGGTTGCCGTACGTGATGGTGCCGGTCTTGTCGAGCAGGAGCGTGGTGACGTCGCCCGCCGCCTCGACCGCGCGGCCGGACATCGCGAGCACGTTGCGCTGCACGAGCCGGTCCATGCCCGCGATGCCGATCGCGCTGAGCAGCGCGCCGATCGTGGTCGGGATGAGGCACACGAGCAGGGCGATGAGCACGGGGACGCTCACGGGGGACGCGGAATACGACGCGATCGGGTTCAGCGCCAGCACGACCACGAGGAAGACGATCGACAGGCTCGCGAGCAGGATGTTGAGCGCGATCTCATTGGGGGTGCGCTGCCGGTCCGCGCCCTCGACGAGGGCGATCATGCGGTCGACGAAGGTCTCGCCCGGCTTCGACGTGATGCGCACCACGATGCGATCCGACAGCACCCGGGTGCCACCGGTGACGGCACTGCGGTCGCCGCCCGATTCGCGCACCACCGGGGCGCTCTCGCCGGTGATCGCGGACTCGTCGACCGTGGCGATGCCGGCGATGATGTCGCCGTCGCCGGGGATCGGCTCGCCCGCCGCGACGAGCACGACGTCGTCGCGGTGCAGTTCGCTCGAGGCGACCTCCTCGGTCGCGGCGCGGACCGCATCCGGGTCGGCGGCGGGGTCGTAGCCGACCACGCGCCGGGCCATCGTGCTGGTGCGCGTCTTGCGCAGCGTCGCCGCCTGCGCCTTGCCGCGTCCCTCCGCGACCGACTCGGCGAGGTTCGCGAAGAGCACCGTGAGCCAGAGCCAGACCGCGATCGACCAGGTGAATCCGCTCGGCGCGGGGGTGCCGCCGGATGCGGCGGCGCCCGGGCCGAGGAACGGCTCGGCGATCGCGAGCACCGTGGTGAGCGCGGCGCCGGCCCAGACGAGCAGGATCACGGGGTTGCGCAGCAGCGTCGCCGGGTTCAGCCTGCGCAGTGCGCCGGGGAGCGCCTGCACGAGCTGGCTCCAGCCGAAGGCGCGCTGCGGGCGCTCGGTCGCTGAGGCTCTCGAAGCGGCCGGCCCGGCGTTCGTCCCTTCGAGATCCTCGGGGAACGGGGTGGGTTCCGGGGCCGGGGTGGTCTTGAACAGGGCGTTCATCGGACGAGTCCTTCTGCGAGCGGCCCGAGCGTGAGCACGGGGAAGTAGGTGAGGGCGGTGACCACGACGGAGACCGCGATGAGCAGCCCGACGAACTGCGGGCGGTGGGTGGGGAGCGTGCCCGCGGTCTCGGGCACGTGCTGCTGCTGGGCCAGGGATCCGGCCAGGGCCAGCACGAACACGATCGGGACGAAGCGTCCGAGCAGCATCGCCGCGCCGAGCGCCGTGTTGAGCCACGGCGTGTTCGCGGTGAGCCCGGCGAAGGCGGATCCGTTGTTGTTGGCTGCCGAGGTGAAGGCGTAGAGCACCTCGCTCAGTCCGTGCGGGCCCGGGTTCAGGATCGACGTCTTCTCGACGTCGCTGCGGATGCCGGGGATCGCGAAGCTCAGGGCGGTGCCGGCGAGCACGAGGGTCGGCGTCACCAGGATGTACAGGCTGGCGAGCTTGATCTCGCGCGGGCCGAGGCGCTTGCCCAGGTACTCCGGGGTGCGCCCGACGAGCAGCCCGCCGACGAACACGGCGATCACGGCGAGGATGAGCATGCCGTACAGGCCGGATCCGACGCCGCCCGGGGCGACCTCGCCGAGCATCATGTTGATCATCGGCATCATGCCGCCCAGAGGCGTGAACGAGTCGTGCATCGCGTTGACGGCGCCCGTGGACGTGAGCGTGGACGCGGTGCCGAAGAGCGTGGATCCGAGGATCCCGAACCGCTGCTCCTTGCCCTCCATGGCCGAGCCCGCCAGCTGCGTGGCGGTGCCGCCGCCGCCGAGCTCCAGGGCGCTGAGGGCCACGAGCGACACGAGGAAGATCGTGCCCATCACCGCGGCGATCGCGTAGCCCTGGCGGTGGTCGCCGACCATGCGGCCGAACGTGCGCGGCAGGGCGAACGGGATCGCGAGGATGAGGACGATCTCGAGCAGGTCGGTCCACGGCGTCGGGTTCTCGAAAGGGTGGGCCGAGTTGGCGTTGTAGAACCCTCCGCCGTTGGTGCCGAGCAGCTTGATCGCCTCCTGCGAGGCGACGGGCCCGCCGGGGATCGACTGCGCCGTACCGGCGAGCGTGTGCACCTCGGTGAAGCCGGACAGGTTCTGCACCGCTCCGCCCGCGATGAGGGCGAGTGCCGAGAGCACCGCGAGGGGAAGCAGCAGGCGGATCAGTCCGCGGATGAGGTCGACCCAGAAGTTGCCGATCGTGGCGCTGCCGCGACGGGCGAAGCCGCGCACGAGGGCGATCGCGATCGCGATGCCGACCGCGGCCGAGGTGAAGTTCTGCACGGCGAGGCCCGCGAGCTGCACGAGGTGGCCCATGGTCTGCTCGGGCGAGTACGACTGCCAGTTGGTGTTGGCGACGAACGACGCGGCCGTGTTGAACGCGAGCCCCTCGGGCACCGCGGGCAGGCCGAGCGAGAGCGGGAGCACCTGCTGCACGCGCTGCAGCAGGTACAGCAGCAGCAGGCCGACCACGGAGAACGCGAGGACGCTGCGGGCGTAGGCGCGCCAGGTCTGCTCCGACGACGGATCCACGCCGATGAGGCGGTAGAGGCCGCGCTCCACGCGCAGATCCCTGGCCCCGGTGTAGACCCGCGCCATGTAGTCGCCGAGCGGGCGGTACAGGAGCACGAGGACGGCGATGAGGGTGGCGGCCTGGAGCACGCCCAGCCAGATGTCCGCGGCGCCCATCAGAACTTCTCCGGGGCGACGAGGGCGACCACGAGGTAGCCGATCGCGACGACCGCGAGGGCGGCCGCGATGATCTCGATGACGATCACAGCTTCTCCACCCCTCGGGCGATCAGCGCGACCAGGGCGAACAGCGCGAGCGTTCCCGCGACGTAGATGATGTCGAGCACGGATCCGATCGAACCGGGTCCGTCACCGCGGGAACGGCGTCCTCACGGATTCCCTACGGCTCCCCGCCGGATCCATACGGCCTGCCGACGGACGCGGGCGGGAGCGGCCCGCGAAACGCCGATGCCGTCAGCGCACGAGCGAGCGCAGCCGCCGCAGCGCGACCGACAGCACGGCGATGCCGGGGTGGGGGACCGCGGAGGCCGCCGCGAGCGCGGTGGCGGCCCGCTGCGCCGTGCTGCCGCCGCCTTCGAGCCACCGGGCGTACCGCTGGTCGAGCTCGACGTCGCCCGCATGGGTCTGCACCGAGGCGGTCAGGTCCACGAGCACGGCGTACAGGTCGTCGCGCAGGGACGCGCGGGCCATCGACTGCCAGCTGTCGTCCTGCGGGAGCTCCGAGACGCTGGTGAGCAGGTCGTCGAACCGGATCTCCCCGGAGAGCAGGAAGTAGGTGCGCGCGACGTCCTCGAGATCCCACCCCCTGGCCTGGGCGAGCTCGATCACGTCGAGCAGTCGCAGCGCCTCGAGCAGCCGGGCGCCGCGATGCGCGAGATCCTCGGGCACTCCCGCGGCGGCGAGCGCCGCCTGCCGTGCCGCGAACTGAGCCGCCTCGTCTCCGTGGAAGAACCCGGCGAGCCGTTCGGACAGGATCCGCACCGGCTCGGCGAACCGGGCGATCTCCGCACCGATGTCGACGCCCTCCGAGCGGTGCTGCACGAACCAGCGCGCCGCACGGTCGAGCAGTCGCCGGAAGTCCAGGTACAGCCGGGTCTGGGTGGCGGTGTCGACGAGGTTGTCGGTGGCCTCGACGGCGACGACGAATCCGCGAAGGTCGAAGATCTCCCGTGCCGCGACGTAGGCCCGGGCGATCTGCTCGGCGGTGGCGCCGGTCTCGGCGGCCGCGCGGTCGGCGAACGTGATCCCGCCGCGGTTGACCATCGAGTTCACGACCGTGTTCACGATGATCTCGCGGCGCAGCGGATGCTCGGCGAGCCGCTCGGCGAACCGCTCGCGCAGGGCGCTCGGGAAGTACTCCGCGAGCGTTCCGGCGAACCACGGGTCGTCCGCGAGGTCGGTCGCGGCCAGGTCCGTCTTGAGCGCGAGCTTGGCGTACGCGACGAGCACCGCGAACTCCGGACGGGTCAGGCCCTCGCCGGCCTCCACACGCTCCTGGACAGCGAGCCGGTCCGGCAGGAACTCGATGTCGCGGTCGAGTTCGTCGCGCGCCTCCAGGCTCTCCATCAGCCGCTCGTGCACGGGCAGCATGATCGCGGCGTTGGCGCGGGAGTTGCCGAGCAGCACGTTCTGCTCGTAGTTGTCGCGCAGCACCTGCACCGCCACCTCGTCGGTCATCGACGCGAGCAGGGCGTTGCGGTCCTCGATGCTCAGCACGCCCTCGCGCACGAGCGCGCCGAGGAGGATCTTGATGTTGACCTCGCGGTCGGAGGTGCCCACGCCGGCGGAGTTGTCGATGGCGTCGGTGTTGATCTGCACGCCCGCATGCGCCGCCTCGATGCGGCCCCGCTGGCTGACGCCGAGGTTGCCGCCCTCCCCGACCACCCGCACCCGGAGGTCGCGTCCGTCGACGCGGATCGCGTCGTTCGCCCGGTCGCCGATCTCCGCGTGCGACTCGGCCGAGGCCTTCACGTAGGTGCCGATGCCGCCGTTCCACAGCAGATCCACCGGGGCGAGCAGCACGGCGCGCTTGAGCTCGTTCGGGGTGAGCGCCACCACGGCGTCATCGAGCCCGAGCGCCGCGCGCAGCTGCGGCGACACCGGGATCGACTTGGCGCTGAGCGGGAAGGCGCCGCCTCCCGCGGAGATCAGCGCGGGGTCGTAGTCGCCCCAGGACGAGCCGGGCAGCCGGAACAGCCGCAGCCTCTCCGCGAAGGACGCGGCGGGATCCGGATCCGGGTCGACGAAGACGTGACGATGGTCGAACGCCGCGATGAGGCGGATGTGCTCGGAGAGCAGCATGCCGTTGCCGAACACGTCGCCGGACATGTCGCCGATGCCGACGACGGTGAAGTCCTCGGTCTGCGTGTCGTGGCCCAGCTCCCGGAAGTGCCGTTTCACCGACTCCCACGCGCCGCGGGCCGTGATGCCCATCGCCTTGTGGTCGTAGCCGACGGAGCCGCCCGAGGCGAAGGCGTCGTCGAGCCAGAAGCCGTACTCCTGGGAGATGCCGTTCGCGATGTCCGAGAACGTGGCGGTGCCCTTGTCGGCGGCCACGACGAGATACGGGTCGTCGCCGTCCTTGCGCACGACGCGATCGGGCGCGACGATCCCGGCTCCGATGCGGTTGTCGGTGAGGTCCAGCAGCCCGCGGATGAAGGTCCGGTATGCGGCCTTGCCCGCCTCCAGCCAGGCCCCGCGGTCGGCGGCCGGGTCGGGCAGCCGCTTGCCGACGAACCCGCCCTTCGAACCGGTCGGCACGATCACGGCGTTCTTGACCATCTGCGCCTTGACCAGCCCGAGCACCTCGGTGCGGAAGTCCTCGCGTCGGTCGCTCCAGCGCAGGCCGCCGCGGGCGACCGCGCCGAAGCGCAGATGCACGCCCTCGACCTCGGGGGAGTAGACCCAGATCTCGACCATCGGCCGCGGCGCCGGAAGATCCGGCACCCGCTTGCTGTCCAGCTTCATCGACACCCACGGCTTCGGATGCCCCTCGGCGTCGCGCTGGAAGAAGTTGGTGCGCAGGGTCGCGTCGATCACGCCGAGGAACGCGCGCAGGATGCGGTCCTGGTCGAGGCTCGCGACACCGTCCAGCCCCTGGAGCACGCCCTCGCGGATGCGCGCCTCCGCGGCAGGGTCGGCCGTGTCGGGGTCGAAGCGCGCGGCGAACAGCTGCACCAGCGACACCGCGATGGCCGGGTTCGTGATCAGGGCCTGATCGATGTAGCCCGTCGAGAACGCGGATCCGATCTGCTGCAGATAGCCGCCGATCGCGCGCAGGATCACGATGTCGCGCCAGTCCAGCCCGGCGTGCACGACCAGGGCGTTGAGGTTGTCGTTCTCCGCGGCGCCCGTCCAGATCGCCAGGAACGCGTCCTCGAACTGCGCCGCCCGCCTCTCGTCGCCCCACAGCGCCGCGTCGGGCAGCCGCAGGCCGAAGTCGGAGATGTGCCGCCGGCTGCCGTCCGGGAGGGTGACGGTGTGCGGGCGGTCGTCGACGACCTCGACGCCGAGCGCGGTGAGCATGGGCAGCACCTCGGCGAGCGGGCGCGGATCCACGCTGACAACGGTCAGGAAGCGCTGCGCCGGGTCGTCGCCCTCCGCGTACAGGTGCACGGCGATCCCGCCGGACTCGTCGAGCCGCTCCAGGCGCTCCACGTCGCCGACGGCCTCCTCGGGAGTCGCGAACTCCTTGTAGGACTCCGGGAACGCCGCGCTGTAGCGGGCGTGCAGGCTCCCGGCGGTCTCCTCGTCGTACGCGCTGTGCAGGGCGTCGACGAACTCCGAGTCCCAGGTGCGCAGAGCGGCCGCAAGGCGCGCGTCGAGGTCGGCGGGATCGACCGCCGGGATGTCGCGATCCTTCGGCATCCGCATCACGACGTGCAGCTGAGCGAGCGGCGACTCGCCCACCTTCGCCGTGTACTCGAGGGCGTCGACGCCGTAGGCGTCCTTCAGTAGCGCCTCGATCCGCAGCCGCACGGGGGTGTTGTAGCGGTCGCGCGGCAGCAGGACCAGCGCCGAAACGAACCGGCCGAACTCGTCGCTGCGCGCGAAGATCGCCGCGCCCCGGCGTTCGCGCAGCCGGCTGATCCGGGTGGCGACGGCGAGCAGGTGCTCCGGCGAGTCCTGGAACAGCTCGTCGCGGGGGTAGTCCTCGAGGATCTGCTCCAGCTCCTTGGCCGAGTGCGACCCCGGCGCGTGCCCGGAGGCCGCCAGCACCGCGGTCACCTTCGCGGCGACGATCGGCAGCGCGGTCACGGAGGAGGCGTAGGTGATGGACGTGAACAGCCCCAGGAAGCGGTGCTCCCCGGTCACGTTCCCCGCCTCGTCGAACGAGCGCACGCCGATGTAGTCGAGGTATACGGGCCTGTGCACGGTGGATCGGGAGTTGGCCTTCGTGATCGTCAGGATCCGCGGCTCGTGCGCGGTCGCGCGGGCCTCGGGCCGCAGATGGACGACGCGGCTCGGCGCGTCGCGGAGGATGCCGAGGCCGGTGTCGTCGATGGGGCGGAGCACGTCCTCCCCGTCGATCGCGTCGAGCGCGTAAGCGCGGTAGCCGAGGAACGTGAAGTGGTCGTCGGCGAGCCAACTCAGGAACTCCGTGCTGCGGGCGATCTCCGCGGGAGCGGCGGTCGGCGGCGGGGACGTGCGCAGCGCGGTGACGATGTCGAGGCAGGTGCGTCGCAGCACGCCCCAGTCGGCGACCGCGGCGTGCACGTCGGCGACGACGGAGAGGATCCGGGAGCGCAGCGCCTCGCGCTGCTCGGCCGTCGGGATCCGGTCGGTCTCGAGGTGCATCCACGACTCGGACCGGCCGCCCAGGCCGCCGACCTCGAGGATCCCGCCCTCGTCGTCGCGGCGGACGGCCACCACCGGATGCAGGAGCAGGTGGACGGTCGGGCCCTCCTCGGCGACGGCGGCGGCGACCGAGTCGACCAGGAAGGGCACGTCGTCGGTGCAGATCTGCACAATCGTCCGGCGCGACGTCCAGCCGTTCTCCGCGACGGTCGGCGTGAACACGGCCACGCGCGTCTCGCCGGCACGGCGGCCCTCGGCGAGGTCGATCATCGCGCTCAGGGCCCCGGTGACGTCGCGGGGATCCCGGTCCTCCAGCCCGTCCTGCGGGAGCCTGCTGCGGAGCCGGTCGATCAGGGCACTGGTCTCGGGCATCATCGTCCTTCCGCCGCCGCGCGGTGGTCGTTCACCCGCGGTCAGCCCGAGTGTCCCGCCGGGCGGGGCGTCATGTCAACGGCCGACCCGGGCGGGCGCTCAGCCCTTCTCGGGCGGTCCGGCGGGGCGCTGCACGCGGCGGGCGGCCTTGGAGTCCTCGCCGCCGTAGAGCGGCACAGGGCGGCCTGCGCGCTGCTGGCCGGGCACCGGGCGCGACCGGCGGCCGTAGATGAGCTCGGACGAGTCGAGCAGCCACGGGACGAGCGTGATCGTCACGCCGTGCACGAGCATCAGCTGGTTCGCCACACGGCGGGCGCGGCGGTTGTGCAGGATCGACTCCCACCAGTGGCCGACGATGTACTGCGGCAGGTACACGGTGACCACGGCGGGGCCGTGCTTCTGCCGGTACTTGTTGATGTACGCCTCCACGGGCGCCGCATAGTGGCGGAAGGGCGACTCCACGATCACGAGCGGGATCGGGATCCGGTGCTCCTGCCAGTCCTTCTGCAGCTGCACGCCGTCCTCAGGGTTGGCGGCCACGTGCAGGGCGATCGTCTTCTGGTGCTTCGCCGCGATCGCGTAGTCGATCGCCTTGATCACCGGCTTCTGCAGGCGGTTGACGAGGATGATCGCGACGTCGCCCTCGGATCCGAAGTGGGTCGTGTCATCGATCGCGATCTCGTGCTCGACGTCGCGGTAGTAGCGTTTCACGCCCATCATGAGCAGGGCGAGGAGCGGGATCGCGATGAAGACCATCCACGCGCCGTGGGTGAACTTCGTGATCGTGACGATCACGAGCACGGCGATCGTCAGCGAGGCGCCGAGCGAGTTGATCACGAGGCCCGTGTACGCCGTGCGCCGCACGGGCAGCGCATCCTTCACGCTCATCGACTTGGTGCTGCGCAGCAGCGCCTTCCAGTGCCTCACCATGCCGACCTGGCCCAGCGAGAACGACACGAACACGCCGATGATGTACAGCTGGATGAGGTTCGTCAGGTTCGCCTGGAACAGCACCAGCACGCCGATCGCGGCGATGCCGAGCACGATCATGCCGTTGGAGAAGACGAGGCGGTCGCCGCGCGTGTTCAGCGCCTTGGGGGCGTAGCCGTCGCGCGCGAGCACGGCGCCGAGCAGCGGGAAGCCGTTGAACGCGGTGTTGGCCGCGAGCAGCAGGACGCACGCGGTCGCCGCCTGGATGATGAAGAAGGGCAGGGAGCCGCCGCCGAACACGGCCGACGCGATCTGGGCCATGAGGCTCTGCTGCGGCTGGCCGCACGCGTAGCCGACGAGGTCGCGGCACGGGTCCTCCGCGTAGTGCACCTGCGTGATGAGGCCGAGCGCGGTGAGGCCGGTGAACAGCAGGATCGCGATGCCGCCCATCATGGCGAGCGTCGCCTGCGCGTTGCCGATCTTCGGGATCCGGAACGCCTGCACGCCGTTCGACACGGCCTCGACGCCGGTCAGGGCGGAGCAGCCGCTCGAGAAGGCGCGCAGCACCAGCAGGATCACGGCGGCGTTCGCGAGCTGGTCGCCGTGCATCGCGTACTGCGAGCTCTCGGCGATCGGCACATCGCCGAGGAAGGTGCGCACGAGACCCGTGACGATCATCACGGCGACGGATCCGATGAAGATGTAGGTCGGCACCGCGAAGAACGTCGACGCCTCACGCACGCCGCGCAGGTTCACGATCACAATGAGGATCACGAAGCCCACGGCGAGCTCGACGCGGAAGGGATCGAGCTGGGGGACCGCGGAGATGATGTTGTCGACGCCCGAGGCGATCGACACCGACACGGTGAGGATGTAGTCCACCAGCAGTGCGGCGGCCACGACGACGCCGGGGATCTCACCGAGGTTCTTCGAAGCGACCTCGTAGTCGCCTCCGCCGGAGGGGTAGGCCTGGATGAGCTTGCGGTAGCTCAGCACGATCACGATCAGCAGCAGCACGACGGCTGCCGCGACCCACGGGGCGAACGCGAGGAACGCCAGCCCGCCGATGCCCAGAGTCATCAGCATCTCCTGGGGGCCGTAGGCCACGGAGGAGAGCGCGTCGGATGCGAAGATCGGCAACGCCATCCGCTTCGGGAGGAGCTGCTCGTTCGCCTTCTCTGTGCTGAGCGGCTCGCCGAGCAGGATGCGTTTGGCTACCTGCGGGGCGTCGGCGCTCTCACGGCTGTCATTTGCCACGAGCGGCTAAATTACGCCTGGAACGGGGCCGATGCAATTTCGCGCGCGCGTTGTTGCATCACTGTTCCATCACTCTTTGCCCCGGTCCGGCGCCGGGCGTGTCCCGGGGCGCTACGGGAGAGCGTTCTCCGGTGCGTCTCGTCGCTCCCCGATCCGCTCAGAACGAACACACAGGAGATCCGAACGCCCGTTGCGTAGCGTCGCAGTCATGAGCACGGTCCCCCTCGACGACGACGCGCTGAATCAGACCCTCTCGGAGGCGCGGGAGCTGCGCGACGAGTTCCAGCGCTTCCTGCACGAGTACGAGTTCGGGATGCGGGAGATCGAGACCAAGATCTCGATCCTCCGGGACGAGTTCACCCACCACCACTCCTACAACCCGATCGAGCACGTGAAGAGCCGGGTGAAGTCGCCCGACAGCATCGTGGAGAAGGTGGCGCGGCGCGGCGTCGAGCCCGACTTCGCGTCGATCCGGCAGCACATCACCGACATCGCCGGGGTGCGGGTGACCTGCAGCTTCGTGGCCGACGTCTACCGCCTGTTCGACCTGCTCACCGCGCAGGACGACATCACGGTGCGCATCGTGAAGGACTACATCGCGACGCCGAAGGCCAACGGCTATCGCAGCCTGCACGCGATCCTCGAGGTACCCGTCTTCCTGTCCTCCGGGCCGATCATGGTGCCGGTCGAGGTGCAGTTCCGCACGATCGCCATGGACTTCTGGGCGAGCCTGGAGCACAAGATCCACTACAAGTTCCAGGGACAGGTGCCCGCGCACCTCGTCGACGATCTCACCGCGGCCGCCGATGCCGCCAGCGAGCTCGACGGCCGCATGGAGCGGCTGCACCACGAGGCGCACGCCCCGCTCGCCGCCCTTCCGACGGTGCCCCTCGACGTCTGAGGCGGGGCTGCTGCGCCGTTCACAGCCGCCTCCGCGACCCGCCCCTTGGCGTGGCTCATGCCGTGCCCGTCTCCGAAAGGCGATCGAATGAGAACGAGCATCCCCAGCCCTCCTGAGCAATGGGCGCAGTTCCAGGTCGGTCCGCTGACGATCCATGCGTACGCGCTGTGCATCATCGCCGGCATCATCGCGGCGACCCTCATTCTCGGCAGGCGTCTGAGGAGGCGCGGCATCGAGCCGGGATTCGCGATCGACATCGCCCTCTGGTCGGTGCCCCTCGGGATTGTGTGCGCGCGTTTCTACCACGTGTTCACGCACGTGGGCGACTACTTCGCTCCCGGGGACGACCTGTGGAACGTGTTCGCGATCTGGGATGGGGGCAACGCCCTCTACGGCTCCCTGATCGGCGGCACCGTCGGCATCGCCATCGCCTGCCGCCGCGCTCGGGTGCGGTTCTGGAGCGTGGCGGACGCCCTCGCACCGGCGCTGCTGGTCGCCCAGTCTCTCGGCCGACTCGGCAACTACTTCAACCACGAGCTCTTCGGGTTGCCGACCACGCTGCCCTGGGGCCTTGAGATCGAGGCGACGAACTCCAAGTTCCCGCCCGGGCTGCCGGCGGGCACCCTGTTCCAGCCGCTGTTCCTCTACGAGATCGTCTGGAACCTGCTCGGTTTCGCCGTGATCCTCTGGGCCGAGCGCCGTTTCGCGTTGCAATGGGGCAAGGTGCTCGCGCTGTACCTGATCTGGTACGGCGCGGGCCGCAGCTACCTCGAATCGATCCGCATCGATCCTTCGAGCATCGGCTTCCTGGGCGTCCCCGCCAACGTATGGGCGTCGCTCGCCGCCGTCGCGCTCGGCATCGTCCTGTTCGTGGTGCAGACCCGGCGCCACACGGGCGCGGAGCCATCCGCCTTCACCGGGGCATCCCGGTTCGCGCTCCCGGCCGGAGGGTCGGGCGCGCCGGTGGGCCGCCGTGAGCCCCTCGACGAGACGACGGATGCAGGAGAACCGGCGGGGAGGGCGTCGAGACCGTAGTGCTGCCCTGATCCGGACACGGCGCGACGTCAGGCCACGAGGACCTCGTCGCCGAGCACCGCCCGGGCCGTGAGCATCCCGCCCGACAGCGACGCGGAGTCGAAGCCCGACTGCGTGAGGAGCCGGTGGGCGATGTGCGACCGCACGCCGGAGCCGCACAGCACTCGCACCGGGCGGCCCGCGGCGGCGGCGCGCACCTCGTCGAGACGGCCCCGCAGCTCGGTGTGCGGGATGTGCAGGGCGCCCGGCAGGTGCCCTGCGGCGTACTCCGCCGCGCTGCGGACATCGAGGACCAGCGTCTCGCCCCGGAGCCGCTCCCAGTCCTGGGCATACCACAGCGCGAGGGTGCCGTCGGTGACGTTCGCGCCCACCATGCCGACGAGATTCACCGGATCCTTCGCGCTGCCGTAGACGGGGGAGTAGGCGAGGTCGAGGTCGATGAGGTCGGCCGCGGTGAGCCCCGCTCGGATGGCCGTCGCGAGCACGTCGATCCTCTTGTCCACGCCCTCGCGGCCGACCGCCTGCGCGCCCAGCAGGAGACCGTCGCCGCGGCGGATGTGGACGACGAGCGCCATCTGTGTCGCTCCCGGGAAGTAGCCGGCGTGCTGGGTGGGGTGCAGGTGAAGGGTGTCGGTGTGGATGCCTGAGGCGCGCAGCGCGTCCGCATTCGCCCCGGTGAGCGCCGCGGTGATCTCGCCGACGCGCAGGATCGCCGTGCCGACGGGGGCAGGGAGCGGGCGAGCCGATGCGGGGCGGAGGATGTGGTCGGCGATCCCGCGCCCCGCCCGGTTCGCAGGGCCGGCGAGAGCCACCGGCCGACGCAGTCCCGTGACGGCATCGGCGGACAGGACCGCGTCTCCCGCGGCATACACGTGCGGGACGTTCGTGCGGCCGTGTTCGTCGACGAGGATCGCACCGCGCTCGCACGCGACGCCGGCCGTCTCGAAGACCGCGGTGTCGGGGCGGACGCCGACGGAGAGCAGGATGAGATCGGCCTCGATTCGTCGCCCGTCCGCGAGCACCAGGGTGTCGTGTCCTTCGTGCTGCTCCACGGCCTGTGCCGCGACGCCCGCGTGCACGGAGATCCCGAGCCGCTTCAGCTCGGTCGTCACGGGGGCGGCCATCACGGCTTCCAGAGGGGGGAGGACATGCGGGGCGAGCTCGACGAGATCGACCTCGAGGCCCTGGCGGCTCAGAGCCTCCGCGGCCTCCAGGCCGATGAAGCCGGCGCCGAGCACGACGGCGCGTCGTGCGGGGCGGGAAGCCTGCGCGTCGATGCGCGCTCGCAGACGCACCGCATCCTCGACGGTCCGCAGGGTGCTCACCCGCGGCGAGTCGAGTCCGGGTAGCGGGGGGCGCACGGCGGCCGCGCCCGGCGCGAGGATGAGCGCGTCATACCGCAGCTGCTCCTCGCCCTGAGGTCCTCGTACGGCCACTGTCCGGCGGGCGGGGTCGAGGGCGATGACATCGTGACGCACGCGCACATCGAGGTCGAGGGCGTCGCGCAGCTTCGCCGGCGTCTGCACGAGCAGCGCGGCCTCATCCTGGATCTCGCCGCCGACGTAGTAGGGAAGCCCGCAGTTGGCGAACGAGACGTGCTCGCCCCGCTCGAGGACGATGATCTCGGCGTCCTCGTCCAGGCGGCGTGCCCGGGCGGCGGCGCTCATCCCGGCCGCCACGCCGCCCACGATCACGATCCGGCGCGGCGGCGTCGTGGCCGCGCTCATCGACCGAGGATCCGGGACAGTAGACCACTCCGAGCGGGGCTGGTCGCGTCGATCTGCGCCTGTGTGTGCCGGCCGTCGCACCACTGTGCCGCCGGCACGGAGCGCTTCACCTCGGACACGTGCTGGCCGCACCCGGCCCAGGTGGTCTTCCCGCACGTCTTGCACGTCACTGCACGGCACATCTCTGCTCCTTCATCCCGGCATGGTCGAATACTCCCGGGAGTATCACCGTAACATACTCCCCCGGGTATAGTTGGCTCCATGGTCAGCAGGGAGACGACTCAGGGCATCGCAGACGACGAGACGCGCGCAGCGGGGCACGATCCGGACGCGGTGCGCAAGATCGCGAACCGGTTGCGACGTGCGCACGGTCAGCTTGCGGCGGTGATCGCCGCGGTGGAGGGAGGCGAGGACTGCCGCGCGATCGTGCAGCAGCTCTCCGCGGTCACAAAGGCGCTGGACCGCGCCGGTTTCCTGGTGATCTCCACGGCGCTGCGCGAGTGTCTGACCGACCCCGATGCCGCGGGGTCTCCGAGTGCGGAGGAACTGGAGAAGCTCTTCCTCACACTCGCCTGAACGACGACGCCTCGCCGGTCGACGGCAATCGGGCCGGAATGCATTGAACAGGCATTCAGTTGATCGGTAGGCTCTGTGCCTATGCGACGGCACCGGGGAGGGCGAGGGGGCGGTCTTCGGCAGGGCGGCGCAGGGGCCCGCCGTGCGACAGCCGCCCTCACTGTGCTGACACTGCTGGGCGCCCTCACCGCGTGCTCGGCGCCGGGGGACGTCAGGGAGGCTGAGCGCGCCGCCGCTGCGACCTGCGAGGCACTGAAATCGTTGCCCGGGGTCGCCTCGGCGAAGTGCGTCGTGGACGACGGCGGGTTCGATGCGGGGATCGCACGCGACACGGACGTCCGGCTCGAGCGCGGCGTCACGGCCGGCGAGGCGCATCGCGTGATCACGACCTGGCTGTCCGCGAAGGGCGGCGGAGGTGCCGAGTACGGGATCCCAGGCTCACGTGCACGATCGCTGCACCTCGCGCTGGAGGCTGTCGCCGAGGCGTCGTTCACCGTGGCCCCCGGCTCTCCGCCGCCCGGGGTCCGTTTCGTCGGCGAATGGCTCAGCCGGGCGGAACGCGGAATCCCGCTCTCCGGATCCGTCGGCGACGGCCGCGCCCTGCGGATCGCCGACGAACGGCTCTCGCCCTCGGCGCAGGCCGCGCTGCTCGACGAGTTCTCGATGCAGACGCGCACCGATCGACTGACCCTCTCGCTCGGCGAGGACTCCACCATCGAGTCGCCTGTTCCTGCGTCGCTGGGGGCGATCCTGCGAGGTTTCGACGCCGGCTACCGCGGCTTCGCCGCGGCCGATCCTGACCACGAGCTGCGGTTCGCCGTCGACGTGTTCCCGAGTGGGCCGCCGCGGCTCTCCGTGAGGATCCCGACATCGGCGGCGCCGGCGCTCCCGTCGGATCTCGCGCTCACGGATGCGCCCGGGTGGCCGGCCATCCGCACGGTTCTCGAGAACGCCGCGCCCGGCGGCGACGTCTACACCGTCACCCTCACCGCTCGCCCCGGGCAGGTCATCGGGGGGTTCAGCACCTCCGGATGCACGCCGGAGCTCCCCGGCCCTGCGCCCCAGTTCGGCGACGAGCTGCAGGTCCAGTGGGCGACGATCCACGGCATCGCACCGGCGCGGACGTGCGACTCGGGAGGGCAGTGAGCGTGGACGGAGAGGCGCGAGCGGCGGGATGCGGAGCTGGCGAGGCGCTGGAACGGAGCCACGATCTGGAACCCGGACACCACGGCGAGGGTGGTCCGGCTGTCGCGGGTCGAGCCGGGTCGCGGATCTGCTACCAGAACGCTCCGACGAACGCGCGCCAAAATGCGACGTACCGGCGTCGATTTTGTGAATCACCCGCACGTGTCGTAGCGTCTTGAACAGATCCACTGTCCGCGCGCGGTAGTGCATCCGTCCCTGGGGCCGGATGCGGGCGAGGACGGGATCCAGGTCGCCAGGGGATTGGCGGTCGTAGGGGACTCACGGGAAATGGGTTCCCGACAGCGGGCCAGGGGATGGTCCGATGGGGAGGAGAGAGCCGAGTGATCGGCTCTCGTGAAGGACGTTCCGCGGGGAGCGGACGCCCTTCTTCTGTGGCTGGGGAGCACAATGAAGCTTGGGGACCACTTTGCGCGCGCCGTCGTGGCGCTGGGGGCGAGCATCGCGCTGGCATTCGTCGCAACGCCCGCCGCGCAGGCCGCACCCGCATCGCTCTCGCTGAGCGGATCGCCGGCGACGACCTCGGTGCACTCTGCCGCGCTGGGCCCGCTCGCGGCGCGCACCGCACCGGCCGCGAGTGCCGGCCTCGTCTGCGCGACCGGAACGTTCTACGCGCTGTCGGGCACCGGCCAGCTGCAGCGCGTCGCGAACGGCGCCGTCACGTCCGTCGGCACGCCGGCGCTCGGGGTCTCGTCGTTCAACGGCCTCGGCATCGGCGCGAACGGCTCCACCGCGATCGCGTACGAGCGGACGAACAACAGCCGCACCGCGACCATCTGGTACTTCGACGGATCCACGTGGAAGTCCACGGGGGACAGCTACACCACGTCCGCGACGCTCATCGCCGGTGCGATCGACCTCAAGACGGGCGACTACTTCTTCGGCGGGTTCGCGTCGGGCAGCTTCTACATCTACAAGTACGTGCTGAGCACCGGCGCCTTCTCGCTCGTCGGCACGATCGACACCTCGGCTGCCGGCGGCACCAACGGCGACATGGCGTTCGACGCCAACGGCAACCTGTACGTGGTCGGCAGCGCGTCCACGACGACCGTCTACTCCGTCACCGCCGCCGCGCTCGCCGCGGGCACCGGCGGGCAGCTCGCGTCGTCGCCGTCGTTCTCCTTCACGCCGGCCGGGTTCTCCAACATCAACGGCATGGCGTTCAACACGACCGGGTCGATGTACCTCGGCAACGCCTCGACCGTCCGCGAGTACAACGCGTCGACCGGCGCCCAGATCGGCGGCGACGTCACCAACAGCCTCTCCAGCACGGATCTGGCGAGCTGCAACTCGCCCGCGAACCTGACGGTCAAGAAGAACGTCGTCGCCCGCGCCCACGTCGGCGACCAGTTCCGCCTGTCCGTCAAGAGCGGCGCGACCGAGTCCGCGACCGCGACGACCACCGGGGCCGCCACCGGGATCCAGACCGCGCAGATCGGCCCGCTGCCGGTGATCCAGAACAACACCTACACGGTGTCCGAGGCGATCGCCGCCGGATCGCCCGGCACGCTGGCCGACTACGCGAGCTCGCTCGCCTGCGTCGACGACCTCGGTGCGACCGTGCCGACCAACGCCGCCGGCCAGCTCACGATCCCGAACCGCTCGGGCGCCAGCGTCGTCTGCACCATCACGAACGCGCCGCTGCTGGCGACCGTCGCAGTGCACAAGACCGTGCTCGACATCGCCGGCAACAACCCGGCGCCGGGCTCCGGCTGGACCCTCGGCGCGGCGACCACCGCGACCACCGGGACCGCCACCTCGACGCCGGCCGCGACCACGCAGACGACCCCGGCCTCGGGCGACGCGAACTGGACCGTCGTGTTCGACAAGACGACCTCGCGGGCGACCGTGCGGGTCTCCGAGACGCAGAAGAGCGGGTGGGACTTCGTCAGCGGCAGCTGCACCGTCACCTCGCTCGGCGGCGCGCAGCGCTCCGTGACCCTGCCCGGCGCCGCCGGTGCGGACATCACCGGCGTGGCCCCCGGTGACGCGGTGGCCTGCACCATCACGAACAAGCCCTCCGCGGCGAACCTGACCCTCAAGAAGCAGGTCGACAACACCTACGGCGGCACGTCCACGATCTCCGACTGGACGCTCACCGCGACGGGCACGCAGACGATCACCGGCAAGACCGGCGACGCGAGCGTGACGGGCGCGATCGTGTCCCCGGGGACCTACGCGCTGTCCGAGAGCGGCAGCCCGGCGGGCTACGCCGCGGGTGCGTGGACCTGCACCGGCGCGACCGTGAGCGGATCCTCCGTCACCGTCGCGGCGAACGCGAAGGCGGTCTGCACGATCACCAACGCGAGCAAGCCCGGATCCGTCGTCTGGACCAAGACGTCCAAGGCGACCGGCGGCCAGCTCGCCGGATCCGAGTGGACCCTCACCGGCCCCGGCCTGCCCGCCCAGGGACTCGTCGTCAAGGACTGCACCGCGGCTCCCTGCGCCGGCCCCGACCTCGACCCGGCACCGGGCGCCTTCCGCCTGGACAAGCTCGCCTGGGGGACCTACTCGGCGAAGGAGACGCTGGCTCCCGCCGGCTACATCGCGGCCGGATCGTTCACCTTCACGGTGAGCGCGGCCAACGCCGGCACCACGCTCGACATCGGCGCCCAGCCGAACGAGCAGCAGCCCGGCGCGGTGCTGCCGCTGACCGGCGGCATCGGAAGCGACGCGTTCCTCCTTGCGGGCGGCGCGATCGTGTTCGCCGCCCTCGCGCTCCTCGGATTCCTCCGACTCCGCCGCACCTCGCGCCGCACCTCCTGACCCCTCACCCACCTCAACCGACAGCACGACAACTGTCGGCCGACGGGTGTCGGTCGACGAACCACAAAGAAAGCAGGAACGGAAATGACCAGCAGGTCTCTCGGGCTGCGCAAGCTCGCAGCCGGGCTCGGAGTCGCGGCCCTCGCCGCCCTCGGCGCCCTCGCGGTGTCGCCGGCCGCCAACGCCGCCGACACCCTGAGCCCGTCGAACATCACGGGCACCACGGGCACCCTCACCATCCACAAGCACGCCGGTGACCCCGGCGCCGCGGGCGACGGCACCCAGATCACCGACCCGGCGAAGATCGCCGCGCTCGGCCAGGGCCTCGAGGGCGTTCAGTTCAGCGTCCAGCGCGTGAGCGCGAACGGCACCCCGATCGACCTCACCACCGCTGCCGGCTGGGACCAGGCGAAGAGCGCGACCCCCGCGAACGTGTCGTCGGCACCGTTCTCGCTCGGCACCGGCACCACCGCGACCACCGACGCCTCCGGGCAGGCCGTGGTCTCGAACCTGCCGTACGGCCTGTACCTCGTGACGGAGACGAGCCCCGGCGCGAACCCCATCGTCTCGCCGGTGCAGCCGTTCCTGGTCTCGGTGCCCTACCCGAACCAGGGCACGTGGCTCTACAACGTCCACGTCTACCCGAAGAACAAGCTGAACTCGACGGAGCCGACGAAGACCGTCGCCGACCCGAAGGCGCCGGTGCTGGGCTCGCAGATCGTGTGGACGGTCAACGCCCCGATCCCCGCCCTGGCCGCGGGTGACACCTACCGCAGCTTCTCCATCACGGACAACCTCGACCCGCGCCTGACCTACGTCGGCGCCGTGGTCAAGGTCGACGGCACCACCCTCACCGAGGGCACGGACTACACCGTCTCCGGCAACACCGTGATCACCTTCACCGCGACCGGCCTCGGCAAGCTCGCCGGCAAGACCGCGGTGACCGCGGACATCACCACGACCGTGACCTCGCTCGGCGCCGACGGCCAGATCCTGAACACCGCCGTCGTCAACACCAACGGATCCGACCGCACCACCAACACGCCGCAGACCAACTGGGGCCCGCTCAAGGTCGTCAAGCAGGACGGCAACACGAAGAACACGCTGCAGGGCGCGATCTTCGAGGTCTACGACGCCAAGAACGGTACCAAGGTCGCCGGCCCCGTCACGACCGACGCGAACGGCCAGATCCTGGTCGACGGCCTGTGGGTCGGCAACAACGATGTGAAGAGCAAGGACTACTGGCTCAAGGAGGTCCAGGCCCCGGCCGGCTACGTGCTGCCCGCCGACCCGTGGACCCAGGTCACGGTGACCGCGAACGGCTCGGCCAACCCGACCAGCATCACCATCTCCAACACCCAGCAGGTCGGTCCCAACCTGCCCCTGACCGGTGGTGCGGGCAGCACCCTGTTCGCCGTCATCGGCGGACTGCTGGTCGTGGCCGGTGTCAGTGCGATCCTGGTGCGCCGCGTGCGCGCTCGTCGTCACTGAAACCCTCGTCCGTCGGTGACTCCTCACGCAGGGGTCGCCGACGGGCCCGAGGAGGGCAGAGCCCCCAGAGCTCCTGCCCTCCTCCCCCCAATCCCGTGATCCCGCTCGCGTCGCGCGCCCGGGATCACGGGACCCTTCACGTCAATCCACCGAGGCCGAGAGAGGAGCCGTCGTGACGCAGACCGCTCCGCTTCGTCGTCGGGACGTGAGGCCCGCGCCGCCTGCGCGGTGGCGGATGCCCTGGGCGACCGCGATGCTCGCCGCGGTCGCCTTCGTCGGCGTCCTGGTCCTGATGTATCCGACGGTGGCGAGCTGGTGGTCGCAGTACAACCAGTCGCAGCTGATCGTGAAGGTGGACTCCGAGGTCGGCGGCTCCGCGCCCGATGCGCGGCAGAAGGCGCTCGACGAGGCGCGGGCGTACAACCGGGCCCTCGTCGGCGGAGCGCTCGTCGCGCCGGGATCGCGCGTCCCCACCAGCACTGCGGCCGCGCCCGGCTTCGACTACTCCCGCATGCTCAAGGCCGATGCCGACGGCGTCATGGGCCGGCTGCGCATCGCCGCGATCGGCGTCGACCTGCCGATCTACCACGGCACCTCCGACAGCACCCTGACCAAGGGCGTCGGGCATCTCGAGGGCACGTCCCTCCCCATCGGCGGCGTCGATCAGCACTCCGTGCTCACCGCGCATCGCGGCCTCGCCGGCGCGACGCTGTTCGACAACCTCGATCAGCTGAAGGTCGGGGACACGTTCACCGTCGAGGTGTTCGGCCAGGTGCTGACCTATCGGGTGCGCGACACCAAGGTGGTCCTCCCCGAGGAGACGCAGGCGCTGAGCGCCCAGCCGGGTGAAGACCTCGTCACGCTCGTGACCTGCACCCCGCTCGGCATCAACACCCACCGGATCCTGGTCACGGGCGAGCGCGTGACGCCGACCCCGCAGAAGGATCTGGACGCCGCCGGTGCGGCGCCGGACATCCCCGGCTTCCCCTGGTGGACCATCGTGCTCGGCGGGGCGTTCCTCGTGCTGGCCGGCGTCGTCGTGGCCGCAGGGCGCCCGCGTCGCGACGCCGCCCGCAATGCCGAGGCGCCCGTCGCGATGCCGGGATCGGACGACCCGGAGACGGACGCGCCGATCGGCGTGTGACCGTCGCCCGTCAGTCCAGGAATTCGCGCGCGGCGACGGTGAGAGCCTGGACGCCCACCTCGATCGTCGGGTGGATCTCGACCGCGAAGAACGGGGAGTGGTTGGTGGCGATCTCGCTGTCGACCGTGCCCTGCGCCACCGCGGCGGCGTAGCGGGCCGGCGCGATGCCGCCCCAGAACCAGAACACCAGCGGCACGCCGGCATCGCGGGCGAACCACGACACGTCCTCGCTGCCGGTGAAGAGGCCGGGATCGATCACGTTCTCCTCGCCGAACGCGGCGCGGAAGGCCGCGGTCGCGCGCTCGGTCGCCGCGTCGTCGTTGATCGTGGCGGGCAGCGTGTGCAGGGTCTCGATGGTCGGGTCGACGGTCGCGCCGCTCGCCATCGCCTCGGCCTTGATCACGCGCTCGACCTTCGCCAGTACCCGGGAGCGCAGGACGTCGTCGGGGTAGCGCAGGCTGAGATCGAGCGTGGCCTCGGCCGGGATGATGTTGTTCTTGGTGCCGGCGTGGATGGCGCCCACCGTGACCACGGCCAGGTCATGCGGATCCACTTCGCGCGAGACCACCGTCTGCAGGCGCATCACCGTGGCGGCCGCCATGACCACCGGGTCGATCGTGGAGTGCGGCCGGGATCCGTGTCCGCCCCGGCCGTGCAGCACCACGTGCAGACCGTCGGAGGCCGACATCTGAGGCCCGGGCCGCACGCCGATCACGCCGGCGGGGAACGGCGTCACGTGCTGCCCGATGACGATGTCGGGACGCGGGAAGCGGTCCAGCGCCCCGTCGTCGAGCATCGCGCGGGCACCGGCGCCGAACTCCTCGGCGGGCTGGATGACGACGACCAGGGTGCCGGACCATTCGTCGCGGGTGCGGACGAGCTCCTCGGCGGCGCCGATCATGGCGGTCACGTGCATGTCATGGCCGCACGCGTGCATGATGCCGACCTCGTGCCCTTCGGCGTCGACGCCCTTGGCAGTGCTGGCATAGGGCAGCCCCGACTCCTCGACGACGGGGAGGGCGTCCATGTCGGCCCGCGCCCACACGACGGGCCCCGGGGCCTCTGAGGCTCTCGAAGGGGTCCCTGAGGTTCTCGAAGGGGTCCCTGAGGTTCTCGAAGGGGTCCCTGAGGTTCTCGAAGGGTTGCGCAGCACGCCGACGACGCCCGTCCGTCCGACCCCCTCGGTGACCTCGAACCCCAGATCGCGCAGGTGACCGGCGGCGATGCCCGCGGTGCGCACCTCCTGGAACGAGAGCTCGGGGTTGCGGTGCAGGTCGATGAAGAGCGCTTCGAGGTCGATCGTCATAGGGCTGAGCCTACGCGGATCCGGCGGCGGGCCCGTGTCAGCGTCCTGCGTAGGTCTCCAGTGCGGGCCCGGGGTGCAGCACGCCGTTCACGATCGCCCGGATGGCGAACGCGCTGGCCTCGGCGAGCCCGACGGCGGAGGGATCCAGCAGCCACTGCAGCTGCAGTCCGTCCATGACCGCGAGGATCGACGCCGACGCCGTGCCGATCGCGGCGGTGTCGGTCACGCCCTCCTGCGCGCACAGCTCGCGGAACGCGGCGGACACCTCGGTGCGGAGCTTCTCGTAGCGGTGCTCGAAGAAGCCGCGCGCGGGATGGCCGTCCGTCACCGACTCGTTGGACAGCACGGTGTACGTCTGCACGATGCCCGGACGATGCTCGTTGGCGAACGCCGTCTTCACCAGGTGCAGGAACAGCTCGGGGCCGTCGGGGATGTGCTGATCGGCGAGCTCGGCGACGTCGCTCTTGTCCCGGTAGTCGAGCACCTCGAGCAGGAGCTTCTGCTTCGACCCGAAATGGTGCAGCACCCCGGCGTGCGTCATGCCGACCTGCTCGGCGATGTCGGCGAGGGTTCCGTTGGTGGATCCTTTCGCGCCGAAGATCTCGATCGCCGCGTCCAGGATCTCGGTGCGCTTGCGCTCGGTCTCGGGGCGTGATTTCACGCGCGCCGACGTCGTCGTGACCATTTCGTCCCCTTCGCCGCTTGTCATCCAGCTTACTCGTCGGTAACCTCACATCTACTTACTTTCTCGCTAGTAAGTAAAGTTCCGGAAGCGAGACCCCGCACCAGGTGGCGCACGATGGCCGTGCCCCAGAAGGAGAAGCAATGAGGCTCACCAAGACCCTGCTCGTCGTCTCGGCGATCGCGGCCCTCAGCGCCGTCGCGCTGACCGGCTGCTCGTCGGGCTCCTCCGCCGGCGCGTCCGGCGGCGGCTCGCTCACCGTCGCCAAGCCGGACGGCGCCGCGATCCTGTCGACCCAGACCAACAACCCGTTCATCTCCACGGGCTCGGGGATGTCGCTCGGATACGACCGGATGATCTACGAGCCCCTCGCGATCGTGAACCCGGTCGGCAAGAACGAGACCACCCCGTGGCTCGCCTCCAAGGTCGAGTGGAACGCCGACTACACCCAGCTCACCGTCACTCCGCGCAGCGGCGTGAAATGGAGCGACGGCAAGCCGTTCACCGCCGACGACATCGTCTTCACCTACACGATGATCAAGAACACGCCCGCCCTCGACCTCGCCGGCCTCAAGCTCGCCGACGTCAAGAAGGACGGCGGGAACGTCGTGCTCTCGTTCAGCGAGTCGAAGTTCGTCAAGCAGGGCGACGTGCTGCAGGTCACCATCGTCCCCGAGCACCAGTGGAAGAGCATCTCCGACCCGTCCAAGGATCCGGTCAAGGACGCGGTCGGCACCGGCCCCTACACGATCAAGAGCTTCTCCTCGCAGGGTGTGGTGCTGAAAGCGCGCACCGACTACTGGGGCGGCAAGGTGCCGGTCGGCCAGCTCAAGTACCTCGAGTACAACGACAACACGGGACTCCTGCGCGCGCTGCAGAGCAAGGAGGCCGACTGGGCGCAGATCTTCATCACCGACTACCAGAAGAACTACGTCGACAAGGATCCGAAGCACAACGTGTTCTGGGGGGCGAACGTGCTGAGCCCGGACATGGTCCTGGTCAACACCACGAAGGCGCCGTTCAACGACGTCGCCTTCCGCAAGGCCGTGAACATGGTCGTCGACCGCAAGGCGCACGCGGAGAAGGCACGCAGCAACGCCGGCCCCGAGCTCACCAGCGTCACCGGCATCCCGCAGCCCACGGGCGACCAGTACATCGCGCCCGAGTACAAGGACAAGACCTTCTCGATCGACGTCGACGGCGCCAAGAAGGTGCTCACCGACGCGGGCTACACCTGGAAGGACGGCGCGCTGATCGACCCGGCCGGCAACCCCGTGTCGTTCACGCTGCAGGATCCGCAGGGCTGGAACGACTACGTCACCGGGATCCAGCTCGTCGCGACGCAGGTCAAGAGCACGCTGGGCGCGGACGCCAAGGTGGCCACGCCGGACGCCGACACCTGGTTCACCAACATGGCGACGGGGAACTTCGACGCCGCGCTGCACTGGTCGGGTTCCGGCTCCAACCCGTGGCACATCTACGACGACGTGATGAACGGGGCGTACCTGGAGCAGGCGGCCGACGGCAAAGTCTCGGACAACTTCGGCCGCTACAGCAACCCGGAGGCGACGGCGCTGCTCAAGCAGTACGCGCAGGCGTCCGACGACGCGACCCGCACCGACGCGCTCAACAAGATCCAGAAGATCTTCGTCGAGGACGTCCCCGCGATCCCGATCGGCACGCACCCCCAGCTCGGCGAGTACAACACCCGGACCTTCACGGGGTGGCCGAGCGAGAAGGACCAGTACGCGACCGCCGACCCGACGCAGCCCTCGGCCGTCCAGGTCATCATGAACCTGAAGCCGGCCGGCAAGTAACCGTCCATCCCTCTCGGTCGTTGAGCGAGCGCCCCGCGTTTCGTCTCAGTCGCGCTGCGCGCGGCCTCGCTCAACGACCGCTACCGGAGCATGCCCTCATGACAGACACCCTTCTCTCCGTGCGCGACTTCTCCGTCGTGTACGACGTGGATCCGCCCGTGCGGGCGGTGAAGAACGTCACGATCGACATCCGTCGCGGTGAGATCGTCGGCCTCGCCGGCGAGAGCGGCAGCGGCAAGACCACGCTCGCATACGGTGTGCAGCGGCTGCTCAAGCCGCCGGCCGTGATCACCGGCGGCAGCGTGGTCTTCCACGACGCCGACGGCACGGACGTCGACCTGCACGCCCTCGACACCGAGCAGATGCGCCGGTTCCGCTGGGACAAGGTGTCGATGGTGTTCCAGGGCGCGATGAACGCCCTGAACCCCGTGGCGACGATCGGCGCGCAGCTCGACGACGTGTTCCGTGTGCACCGCCCGGGCATGAGCCGTGCACAGCGGCGCGCGGAGGTCGTCGACCTGCTCGAGATCGTGAAGGTCGGCGGCCAGCGGATCCGGTCCTACCCGCACGAGCTGTCCGGCGGCATGCGTCAGCGCGTGATGATCGCGATGGCCCTCGCGCTCCGGCCGCAGCTCATGGTCATGGACGAGCCCACCACGGCGCTGGACGTGCTGGTGCAGCGCGAGATCCTGAAGCAGATCTCCCAGCTGCGCCACGAGTTCGGCTTCTCGGTCGTGTTCATCACCCACGACCTGCCGCTGCTGCTGGAGATCAGCGACCGCATCGCGGTGATGCGCGAGGGCGAGATCGTCGAGCTCGCCGACGCCGAGCGGCTGTGGACGGATCCGCAGCACGAGTACACGCGCGATCTGCTGCGCTCGTTCCCGCGCCTGACCGGCGAGCGGGGGGTGGTGGTGCGATGACCACGCTCGAGTTCCGCGGCGTCACCAAGATCTACAACGTCCGCGGCTCCGGCCAGCTGAAGGCCCTGGACGACGTCAGCTTCACCCTGAGCTCCCGTCAGACGATCGGACTGGTCGGCCAGTCCGGCAGCGGCAAGTCCACGATCGCCAAGATCCTCACCCAGCTCGAGACCCCCACGCACGGAGACGTGCTGCTCGATGGGGCGCCGATCCCGCGGCGGGGCAAGGGCCTGCGCACCTACCGGCAGCAGCTGCGCATGGTGTTCCAGGATCCGTTCGCCTCGCTGAACCCGTACCACTCGATCCGCCATCACGTGGAGCGCCCGCTGCGCCTGGACCGCGTCGTCCCTCGCGACCAGGTCGAGGCCGAGGTGCGTCGCCTGCTCGAACGCGTGCGCCTGGATCCGGACGCCGTGATGGAGCGGCGGCCCCATGAGCTCTCCGGCGGCCAGCGTCAGCGCGTCGCGATCGCGCGGGCGCTCGCGTCTCGGCCGGCGCTGCTCGTCGCGGACGAGCCGGTGTCGATGCTGGACGTGTCGATCCGTCTCGGGGTGCTCAACCTGCTGGCCGATCTGCAGCGCGAGGAGGGGCTGGGCGTGCTCTACATCACCCATGACCTGGCGACCGCACGCCACTTCAGCGACGAGATCATGGTGCTCAACCAGGGCCGGGTCGTGGAGCGAGGGCCCGCGGACGACGTCATCCTGCGCCCGCGCGACCCGTACACGCGGGAGCTGCGCGCCGCTTCGCCCGACCCGGAGGAGTTCTTCCGCCGCCGGGAGGCACAGACCACGGGAGGTGCGCGATGAGCGCCGACACGTCCGCACCTGCGACCGAGGCCTCGCCCGGCGCGCCCGAACCGGTGGACCCGACGCTCGTCGGCACCACCGCGACCCGCGCCGAGCGCGGACGCATGCGCGTGCCGTGGCGCTTCATCGGGGGCAGGGCGGCCTTCTACGTGTTCACCGCATGGGCGGCGATCACCATCAACTTCTTCATCCCGCGGCTGATGAAGGGCGACGCGGTCGACGCGTACATGGCGCGCAGCCAGGGCCAGCTCACGCCCGACGCCGAGAAGGCGCTGCGCCTCATGTTCGGACTCGACCACTCGGTGCCGCTGTGGCAGCAGTACCTCGACTACTGGGGGATGCTGCTGCGCGGCGACCTCGGCGTGTCGATCTCGACGGGCATGGCGCCGGTCGGCGACGCGATCGCCGCCGCCCTGCCGTGGACGCTGGGGCTGGTCGGCTTCGCCACGATCGTCTCCTTCCTCATCGGAACGGTGCTGGGCGCCGTGATCGGGTGGCGACGCGGCGGACGCCTGGACGTGCTCGTGCCGGTGACGACGTTCCTCGGCACCGTGCCCTACTTCTGGCTCGGGCTCATCTTCATCGCGCTGTTCTCGACGCTGCTCGGCTGGTTCCCCGCCGGACACGCCTACGAGGTCGGCGTGGATCCGGGCTGGAACGCCGAGTTCATCGGGCAGGTGCTCTCGCACGCCGCGCTGCCGGTGATCACGATCGTGATCGCCTCGCTCGGCGGCTGGGTGCTCGGCATGCGGAACATGATGCTCACCGTGCTCGACGAGGACTACATCACCGTCGCCCAGGCCAAGGGCATGCCCAACCGCCGGGTGCTCTGGCGCTATGCGGCGCGCAACGCGGTGCTGCCGCAGATCCAGAGCTTCGCCCTGTCGCTCGGCTTCATCGTGGGCGGCACGATCGTCATGGAGATGGTGTTCTCCTACCCCGGCATCGGGCTGCTGCTGCTCGGCGCCACGAACGCGAAGGACTACGCGCTCATGCAGGGCATCTTCCTGGTGCTCGTGATGGCGGTGCTCGTGGCGAACATCATCGCCGACATCGCCTACGCCATCCTCGACCCGCGCACCCGGCAGACGGAGGCCTGATCATGACGACTCCCGTTCCCCCCGAGCTCGCGCAGCCGGCCGCCGGCGCGCCCGAGACCGCGGCGCTGCTCACCGCCGAGCGCCGACCCGCGCCGCGGCGCACCTTCTGGACCCAGCTGCGCGCATCGCTCGCGATGTTCGGCAACCGCAAGTCGGCCGCCGGGCTGATCATCCTCGGGGTGTTCACGCTCGTGGCGATCTTCGCACCCCTGATCGCGCCCTACAGCCCCACCGCGCAGCACCTCGACGCGACGCTGGAGCCGCCGTCCTGGCAGCACCTGCTCGGCACGACCCACATCGGCGAGGACGTGTTCAGCCAGCTCGTCTACGGCACGCGCGGCGTGCTCGTGGTCGGCTTCCTCGCCACGATCATGGCGACCGTGGTCGCGATCGTGGTCGGCGTGACCGCCGGCTACCTGCGCGGCTGGAAGAGCGAGTCGCTGTCGGTGCTGTCGAACGTTTTCCTCGTGCTGCCCGGCCTGCCGCTGATGATCATCATCGCCTCGCAGTTCCAGGATCCGCCTCTCGTCGTCATCGCGGCGGTGCTCGGCCTGACCGGGTGGGCGTGGGGCGCGCGGGTGCTGCGCGCGCAGACGATGTCGCTGCGCAACCGAGACTTCATCCAGGCGGCCCGCGCGAACGGCGAGCCGCTGCACCGGATCATCCTGGTGGAGATGCTCCCGAACCTCATGGCGATCATCGCGTCGAGCTTCGTGGGCACCATGACCGCCGCGGTGCTCGGACTCACGACCCTCGCGTTCATCGGCGTCATCCCGGTGTCGAACCTCAACTGGGGCACCATCCTGTTCTGGGCCCAGCAGAACAGCGCGTTCCCGGACTACTGGTGGTGGTACGTCCCCGCGGGCCTCTGCATCGCGCTCCTCGGGGTCGCGCTCGCGCTGATCAACTTCGGCATCGACGAGTACGTGAACCCCCGCCTGCGCTCCGCCGGAGAGCGGGCCCGCGCCCTGAAGAAGCGCGGCATCGACGCGAACGCGGCCGTGACCGCGGTGCGCACCGAATCCTCCCCGGCGAAGACCGGATCCGATACAGAGAGCACCACTGCATGAGCGACGCCCTGCCCTTCCGCGACCCCCGACTCAGCACGGCCGAACGCGTGGCGGATCTCCTCGGCCGGATGTCGGTGGAGGAGAAGGTGGGTCAGATGCTGCAGCTGGATGCGCGCGACGACCTGGCCGATCACGTGCTGCGCCGGCATGCGGGGTCGATCCTGCACACGTCGCCGGAGCGGATCGTCGAGGCGAACCGGCTCACCGCGCAGACTCGACTCGGAATCCCGCTGCTGGTGGCGGAGGACTGCATCCACGGGCATTCGTTCTGGGAGGGGGCGACGATCTACCCGACCCAGCTGGGGATGGCCGCGTCCTGGGATCCGGCACTGATCGAGCAGGTGGCGCGGGCGACGGCGGTGGAGGTCTCGGCGACGGGGATCCATTGGACGTTCTCCCCGGTGCTCTGCATCGCCCGGGATCTGCGGTGGGGACGGGTGGGCGAGACGTTCGGGGAGGACCCGTTCCTGATCGGCGAGCTCGCCAGCGCGATGGTGCGTGGATATCAGGGCGAGGGGCTCGCGGATCCGACCGCGATCCTCGCGACGGCGAAGCACTTCGCGGGGTACTCGGAGACGCAGGGCGGGCGGGACGCGTCCGAGGCGGACATCTCCCGCCGCAAGCTGCGGTCCTGGTTCCTGCCGCCGTTCGAGCGGGTCGCCAAGGAGGGATGCCGCACCTTCATGCTCGGGTATCAGAGCATGGACGGGGTGCCGATCACCGTCAACGACTGGCTGCTCAGCGAGGTGCTGCGCGGTGAGTGGGGATACACGGGCACGTTGATCACGGACTGGGACAACGTGGGCCGGATGGTGTGGGAGCAGAAGGTGCAGCCCGACCACGCGCACGCCGCCGCGGCCGCCGTGAAGGCGGGCAACGACATGGTGATGACCACGCCGGGGTTCTACGAGGGCGCGCTCGAAGCCGTGCAGAACGGCATGCTCGCCCCCGATGCCTTCGATGCCGCCGTCGCGCGGATCCTGACCCTGAAGTTCGACCTCGGGCTCTTCGAGGATCCCCGCCTGCCGTCCGAGCGTCTCGACACCGTCATCGGTTCCTCCGCGCACGCCGTGCTCAACCTCGACGTCGCCCGCCGCTCCCTCGTCCTCCTCGAGAACGACGGCACGCTCCCTCTGAGCCCCGCGGCCGGGACGGCGGATCCGGTCCGCGTCGCCGTCGTGGGCCCACTGGCCGACGACGCGCAGACGCAGCTGGGCGACTGGGCCGGCGGCTCGGGACAGGCCGGATGGCTGGAGGGCCAGCCGCGCGAGATGATCACCACCGTGCTCGACGGGCTCCGCGGCGTCGAGGGCCTTGCCGTGCAGTACGCGCAGGGCGCCGACATCCTCACGCTCGAGGAGGATCCGCTCGGGCCGACGTTCCCCGACGGGCAGCCGCGACCGCCGGTGGTGGTGGCGGCCCCGATCGACGATGCGCAGCGGGCGCACGCGGTGGCCGCCGCCGAGGCCGCGGACGTCGTCGTCGCGGTGGTCGGCGATCGGATCGAGGTCGTCGGCGAGGGGCGTTCCACGGCGACGCTCGAGCTCCTCGGCGGCCAGCAAGCCCTGCTCGACGCGGTGATCGCGACCGGCACGCCCGTCGTCGTGGTGCTGCTGGCCTCCAAGCCGCTCGTGCTGCCGGCCTCGGTGGCGAACGCCGCGGCCGTGATCTGGGCGGCGAACCCGGGGATGCGCGGCGGGGCGGCGATCGCCGAACTGATCACCGGGGCGATCGAGCCGTCCGGACGGCTGCCGATCTCGTTCGCGCGGCACGCCGGGCAGCAGCCGACCTACTACAACCAGATCCGCGGACAGCACGGCGCCCGCTACGCCGACCTCACGCAGGCGCCCGCCTGGGCGTTCGGCGAGGGCCGGTCGTACACGACGGTCGAGTACTCGGGCCTCGCGCTCGCCTCGGCGACGCTCGGCGCGGAGGACACGATCGTCGCCGAGGTCACCGTCGCCAACACCGGATCCCGTCCCGTGCGCGAGACCGTGCAGGCGTACGTGCGCGACGTGGTCACGAGCGCGAGCTGGACCGACAAGGAGCTCAAGGGGTTCCGTCAGGTCGAGCTCGCGGCGGGGGAGTCGGCCCGGGTTCGGCTGGAGCTGCCGGTCGCCGCGTGCACGATCGTCGACGCCGCAGGGATCCGCCGGGTCGAGCCGGGGGCGTTCGAGCTCCTGGTGGGGCCGTCGTCCCGTGAGGAGACGCTGCTGGCGGTCGGCTTCGAGGTGCAGGGCTGAGCCGGATCCGACAATTCGTCCGGAATCCTCGCAAAAGTTTCCGGGCGGCGGATCCGCTCTGCTTGGATGACCTGGTGCGAACGACTGCTGACGACACCGGCTTCCGGGCCGGCGCCCTGATCTGGCTCGCCGTCGCGACCTTCTCGATGGGGATCGACGGCTATGTGCTGGCGGGGCTGCTGCCCCAGATCGCCACCGACCTGCGCGTGGACGCCGCCGCCGCCGGACAGCTCATGAGCGTGTTCGCGGCGACCGGGGCGATCGCCGGACCGGTGCTCGGCGCGCTCACCGGACGCTGGGAGCGCAAGGCCACGATCGTGCTCGCCCTGGCCGTCTTCGTGGTCGGCAACCTGCTGGTCGGCCTCGCGCCGTCGTACTTCTGGGCGATGACCGGCCGCGTCGTCTCGGCGCTGGGCGGCGCGCTGCTGAACGCGGTCATCGGCTCCTACGTGATCGCACGCACCCCCGAGCACTACCGCGGACGCGCGCTCTCGCTCGTGATGGGCGGCTTCCTGTTCGCGACGGCCCTCGGCGTGCCGATCGGGCTGGTGATCGGCCAGGCCGACTGGCGGATCCCGCTGTTCCTCGTCGTGGGCGTCGGCACCGCGGCGCTCATCGGAATCCTCGCGCGCGTACCGCGCCTGCACCTCCCGCCGCTCTCGCTGCGCGCCGCGCTGAGTCCGCTCACCCGGCCGGCGATCCTCGCCGTCCTCGTGGTGCCCATGGGGCTCATGTGCGCGAGCTACCTCTGCTTCACCTACGCGACGCTCATCCTCGGCCCGCGCATCGGCGAGGGGTATCCGATGATCGGCGCCCTGTTCGGCTACGGCATCGTGAGCCTGGTCGGCAACATCGTGTCGGGCCGCGTGACCGACCGCCGTGGTCCGGTCGCCGTGCTCACGGTGATCGTGGCCACCGTGCTCGCCGCCGCCCTGCTCGGCTGGGCGGGCCTGATGCTGCCCGGCATCGCGGGGGCCGTCGCGGGGCTCGCCTGGTTCCTCGCCTGCGCCTTCTTCAACGGCGGATCCGGCGTCGCCGCGCAGACGCGCCTCGCGACGATGGTGCCGCCCGCGGTCGCCGCGCTGGTGCTCGCTCTGAACAACAGCGCCATGATGCTCGGCAGCGCGCTGGGAAGCGCCCTCGGCGGCGTCGCCCTGGCCGCGGGCGCCCTGCCGGATCAGCTGCTGCCGCTGTCGGGCGTCGTGCTGGCGGTGACCCTCGCGGTGCAGCTCGCCACGGCGGTGACGCATCGGCGGCGTCGCTCGTCCGACGTGGTCGGCGCCGCCGAGCCGCCGCTCGGGGCGGTCGAGCCCGCCTGAGCGGATCCGGATCCCTCCTCGGAGGGATCGCTCGCGCCGGAATTCCGCAGACTCGTCCGCGGGCGGGGGGATCCCGGACGCCGGAGCCGCGGCGGCGGCCTCAGGCGAGCGTGTACCAGGCGGCGGAGTCGGGCGGCAGCACGGCGCCGGCGTCCGGTGCGCTGTGCACGACCACCGTCGCCCCGGCGGGCAGCGCGAGGGGCGCGGTGCCGAGGTTGGCCGCGACGTGCAGCTCGCCGCGGCGGAACGCGACCGCGTCGGATCCCAGGTCCTCCCAGACCAGCGAGCCGGATCCTAGCCCGCGCGCGCGGCGCAGGCGCAGCAGCTCCCGGTACAGCGACAGGGTCGAGGCGTCGGACTGCTCCTGGAGCGTGCGGGCGTACTCGGCCCACTCGGCCGGCTGCGGCAGCCACGAGGCGCCCGTGTCGTTGAAGCCGTACGACGGCGTGGTGCCGCTCCACGGCAGCGGCACGCGGCAGCCGTCGCGGCCGTAGCGCTCGCCCTCGGTGCGGAACCAGGTGGGATCCTGCCGGAACTCGTCCGGAATCTCCATCGCCTCGGGCAGGCCCAGCTCCTCGCCCTGATAGAGGTAGGCGGATCCGGGCAGCGACAGCATCACGGTCGTCGAGGCGCGGGCGCGCGCGAGGCCGACGGCGCGGTCGGGCTTGGGCTCGTCGCGCGGACCGATGCCCTCGCCCTGCGGGTTGTCCCAGGTGAGGGCGAGGCGCGAGGCGTGCCGCACCACGTCGTGGTTCGACAGCACCCACGTGCTCGGGGCCCCGACCGCGCCGAACGCGTCGAGGGAATCGCGGATGACGTCGCGCAGCTCGTCGGCCTTCCACGGCGTCATGAGGTAGTTGAAGTTGAACGCCTGGTTCATCTCGTCGGGGCGCACCCAGAGCGCGATCTGGTCGAGCGTGGGCATCCAGGCCTCGGCGCACAGCGCGCGGTCGCCGTCGTAGGCGGCGAGGACCTCGTGCCAGTCGCGGTAGATCTCGTGCACGCCCGGCTGGCCCCAGTAGGGCACGTCCTCCTGGTCGCCGCCCATCGAGTCGGCGCCGTCGTCGGGCGTGTAGTCGGGCAGCCCGGCCTTCTTGATCATCCCGTGCGCGACGTCGACGCGGAATCCGTCGACGCCCCGGTCGAGCCAGAACCGCAGCACGCCGCGGAACTCCTCGCGCACCTCTTCATTGGTCCAGTCGAAGTCGGGCTGGCTGGTGTCGAAGATGTGCAGGTACCACTGGCCCGGCCGGCCGTCGGCCTCGGTCACGCGGGTCCACATGCCGCCGCCGAACACGCTCTGCCAGTTGTTCGGCGGCAGCTCGCCGTTCTCGCCTCGGCCGTCGCGGAAGATGTAGCGCGCGCGCTCCGGGCTCCCCGGGGCGGCGGCGAGGGCCTCCTGGAACCAGGCGTGCTGGTCCGAGGAGTGGTTCGGCACGAGGTCGACGATCACGCGGATCCCGCGCTCGTGCGCCGCGGCGAGCATGGCGTCGAAGTCGTCGAGCGTGCCGAACAGCGGATCCACGCCGCGGTAGTCGGAGACGTCGTAGCCCGCATCCTTCTGCGGGCTCGGCATGAACGGGCTCAGCCAGATCGCGTCGACGCCGAGCTCGCTGAGCGCGTCGAGGCGCGACGTGATGCCCGGCAGGTCGCCGATCCCGTCGCCGTTCGCGTCCGCGAAGGACCGCGGGTAGATCTGGTAGATGACGGCGGTGCGCCACCACTCGGATCCGGGGGCGGACTGCTGCTCGATCTCGGCCATGCGATCAGGGTACCGGGACGGCGCTGTTCCCGGAAACTCGCGGATCGAATCGGTTCGATCCCGCCCCCTGCCGCGGTTCGCTGGTCGCGCTTTGCGGTTTCGGAGCGGTGTAACCCGCAATCCGCGACCAGTGAGCGGAGGGGGATCCGGGCTCAGGGCGAGGGGGCGGGTTGGGTCATCTCGTTCGCCGGTCGCGTTCTGCGGCTTAGGGGCCTGGTAATCCGCAATCCGCGACCAGTGAGCGGAGGGGGATCCGGGCTCAGGGCCAGGGGCGGGGATCCGTCATTTCGTTCGACCAGTGGGCAGGAGCGGATCCGCCATCTGGTTCGGTGGTCGCCCTCTGCGGCTTAGGGGGCCGGACACCCGCAATCTGCGACCACCGGGCGGAGGGGGTGCTCTTTGTGCGGTTCGCTGGTCGCGCTTTGCGGTTTCGGAGCGGTGTAACCCGCAATCCGCGACCAGTGAGCGGAAGGGGGATCCGGGGTCAGCGGCGGATGAGGTTCACGGGGGGCTCGCCCGCGAGCATGCGGTCGATCTGGGTGCGCACGAGCGCGGCGATGCGAGGCGCCATCGCGGTCGACGCGCCGCCGACGTGCGGGGTGAACAGCACGCCGGGCGTCGTCCACAGGGGGTGGCCCTCGGGCAGGGGCTCGGGATCCATGACGTCCAGCGCGGCGCGGATCCGGCCGTTCTCGGCGACGAGGGCGTCGGTGTCGACCAGCGTGCCGCGGCCGACGTTCACCAGCAGGGCGCCGTCCGCCATGCGCGCGAGCATGGCGGCGTCGAACAGCCGGTGCGTCGCCGGCCCGCCCGGCAGCGACAGGATCACGATCTCCGCCTCGGGGAGCACCGCGGGAAGGTCGGCCAGCGCGTGCACCGCGATCTCGCCCAGCCCGTCGATCATCTCGGTGCGCGCGGTCTGGGCGACCGCCGTGACGCTGACCTCGAAACCCGCCAGCCGCCGGGCGACGGCCTTGCCGACGCCGCCGATCCCGACCAGCAGCACGCGTCGGTCGGCCAGGCTCGACGTGAACGCCCGATCCCAGACACCGGCGTCCTGCGCGCGCACGAACCGCGGCAGCTCGCGCTGCGCGGCGAGGGTCAGCGCGAGCGCGAGCTCGGCGGTCGCCGGCTCGTGCACGCTCGCGGCGTTCGCGAACAGGACCCCGGCCGGGATCCGGTCGATCACGGCCTCGTACCCGATCATCTGCCCCTGCACGAGACCGACGTCGAGGTCATCGAGCGCGGTGAGGTGCTGCCGGCCCAGATACGACGGCACGACGATGTCGATGCGCGAAGCCGGGGGCGGCGTCGCCATGTCCCACACGCGCACCTCCACTCCGTCGGGCAGGGGGCCCCGGGCGATGACGTCGGCGGCGAGTTCGGCGGTGGGGACGGTGACGAGGAAGCTCACCCCTCGAGCGTATGCCCGTGCGCGCGGTGTCCGGCGGGCCACCCGCCCGCCGGTGGACGTCCGCGGTGCGCCCGCGGGGAGAAGGCGGCTGGGGTCTCAAGGGCGGCGGCCAGGCCATCTCGTACTGCGCCTCGAAGGGCGCCGTCGTGAACATGACCCGCGCGCTCGCGATCGACCACGGCCCGCAGGGCATCCGCGTCAACTCGGTGAACCCGGGCGACGTCGACACCGGCATGCTGCGCGACGAGGCGCGCCAGCTCGGCCAGGACCAGGCGGGCTTCCTCGCCGAGGCCGCCGAGCGACCGCTCAACCGCATGGGTCAGCCCTCCGAGATCGCCGCGGCCGTGGTGTGGCTCGCGAGCGACGAGTCGTCGTACGTGACCGGATCCGCCCTCGTCGTCGACGGCGGCGGCATCGCCTGAGCCGCCCGGACCGCGGCGGGCCGGTGCGCGTTTTCCCTCCCCGAGTCGTCTTTCCCTCCCCGTGGACACGCAGCTGCGGGGAGGTAAAGCCAGTCAGGGGAGGGAAACGACAATCGTCCCGGGTACCGCCGCGAGCGGATTACCGGACGGCCCGGGCTCTCGTCCCGCCGGCTCGCGTAAAATCGTGACAATGACCGACGCCCCCTCCGACACCCCGTCGACGCAGAGCGACCGCAGCGGCACGACAGGCGGCGACGTCGTCGGATCCGGGATCGACCCGCACGATCTCGCCACCACCCTGCGGGTGCTCGCCGAGCTGCACGAGCTCGACCAGGAGCACCCCGACTTCATCGCGGTGCGCCGCGCGACGTCCGCGATGTTCAAGGCCGCCAAGCGGGTGCGCCGTCGCGAGATCCGCGACGCGATCGCGGAGGCCGACAAGGCCGTGATCGCGGCGACCGCCACCGGCGCGCCGGACCGTATCGACGACGAGACGCGCGGGCTCGACCTCGCCAGCAGCGTGGTCGACGCCCCCGTCGCCGGGGAGCTGCTGAAGCCGCGCAACTGCTACATCTGCAAGCAGCCGTACACGACGGTCGACGCGTTCTACCATCAGCTCTGCCCGGACTGCGCCCGGTTCAGCCACGGCAAGCGCAACGCCCGCACCGACCTCACCGGCAAGCGCGCGCTGCTCACCGGCGGCCGCGCGAAGATCGGCATGCACATCGCGCTGCGCCTGCTGCGCGACGGTGCGCACACCACGATCACCACGCGCTTCCCGCGCGATGCCGTGCGCCGATTCGCGGCGCTGCCCGACTCCGCCGACTGGCTGCACCGCCTGCGCGTGGTCGGCATCGACCTGCGCGACCCCGCCCAGGTGATCGCCCTCGCCGACTCGGTCGCCGCGCAGGGCCCGCTGGACATCCTCATCAACAACGCCGCGCAGACCGTGCGCCGCTCGCCGGGTGCGTACTCGCTGCTCGTCGACGCCGAGCTGCAGCCGCTGCCGGACGGCCCGCTGCCCGAGATGGAGACCTTCGGGCACACCGCGGATCCGCATCCCGAGGCGCTGCAGGCCTCGGTCGACGCGCACCCACTGCTGTCGATCGCCTCGCTCGGAGGCACGATCGCCGAGCAGGGCGGCCAGGCGCTCACCGCCGAGGAGCTCACACGGCTCGCGATGGCCCCCGGCTCCTCGTCCCTCGCGAAGCACGCCGACGGCACCGCCATCGACGCGGGCGGTCTTGTCCCCGACGTCAACCGGGTCAACAGCTGGGTGCAGAGCGTGGACCAGGTGGATCCGCTCGAGATGCTCGAGGTGCAGCTCTGCAATACGACCGCGCCGTTCCTGCTGATCAGCCGGCTGCGCCCCGCGATGGCGGCGTCGCCCGCGCGGCGCAAGCACATCGTGAACGTCTCGGCCATGGAGGGCCAGTTCTCGCGTCGGTACAAGGGCCCGGGGCATCCGCACACGAACATGGCGAAGGCAGCGCTGAACATGCTCACTCGCACGAGCGCAGGCGAGATGCTCGAGACCGATGGGATCCTGATGACCGCGGTCGACACCGGGTGGATCACCGACGAGCGCCCGCACTACACCAAGGTGCGCCTGGCCGAGGAGGGCTTCCACGCCCCGCTCGACCTGGTCGACGGCGCCGCGCGCGTGTACGACCCGATCGTGCGCGGCGAGGCGGGGGAGGACATCCACGGCGTGTTCCTGAAGGACTACGAGCCCAGCCCCTGGTGACGCATGGTCAGCGCTCCCCATCGCGGGAGGCCTGCGGCCGTCCGTAGGGTGGCAGGGTGACGTCTCCCGCCTCGAAGCCGAAGAGTCCCTACAAGGGCACCGGGTACTGGGTCTCGCAGCTGCTCATCTCGGGGTTCTTCCTGCTGGCGGGGACGGCGGGCGGCCTGTTCATCCTGTTCGCGCCGGACTGCTGGCTGAACACCCGCACGTGCGCCCCGGAGGGACGCGGCGAGGGCGTCATGCTGCTCCTGGTCGGCATCGTCTTCGGCATCATGTTCTTCGCGATGCTGCGCGCCTGGCGGCGCATGTCGAAGGAGCAGCGCGCGGTGTACGCCTGGGCCATCATGCAGCAGCACGCCACGCGCACCGACGGGCACCCGGTGAACCCGCGCGCGGTGGTCGACGACCTGGCGATCATGGGAGTCGCCGCGCGGGCGAAGCGCGGCGACCTGTCCGTCGCCGAGATCCGCCGGCTGCAGGAGCTGCGCCCCGACGTGCCATACCCCGGCTCGCTGCCCCTGCCTCCGACCCGTCGCGAGGACTGATCCGGCGAACCCGGGCGGCTCACCGCGACGGCGCGGGCCGTGCGCGCGGCTCAGCGGCGCACGGCGTAGCGATGCAGCGTGACGCCCTCGTCGTAGGAGGCCTGCTCGAGGAGGTCGACGATCACCGGTGGGCGGCTCTCTCCGGGCCTCGGATCGTCGAACAGCGGCCGACCGGATCCGAGGATCGCCGGATGCGTGAACAGCACCAGCTCGTCGAGCAGGCCGGCGTCGAGCAGCGCCGTCGCGATCGTCGCTCCGCCGACCCCGATGTCCCCGTCGGTCGACTCCCGCACCTCCGCGAGCCGGGCGACCGCGTCCTCGCCGATCACGCGCGTGTTGTAGGGCGCCTCGGTGCGGGTGCGCGAGATGAGGATCTTCGGCTTGTCGGTCCAGATCGCGCCGTACTCGCGCATGTACGCGGGGAGGGATGTGTCGTCCCGCGCCGCGGGCCAGAAGTCCTCCATGATCTCGAACACGCGTCGCCCCTGCACCATGAGGGCCAGCTCGCCGGCCCTCCGGTTGAACTCGCGATGCAGCGGCTCGCCGATCCGCATCCAGTCGCCGCCGCCGTCCTCTCCCGGCACGGCCTCGATCCGCAGATCCAGCGACACGTTCATCCAGTACACGAACCGGCCCATGGGATCCTCCGCTCCTCGGCGTCGTCGATTCGACGCTAGACCGCGGTGCCACGGGGTGCAACGGATCCCGGCGACGCGATGACGTGGCGCGGTGAGGGGGCGCGGTTGCAGGCGCGCGCGGGTGCGCTGCGCGTGCGGGCGGTGGGGCGCGTCTGCAGGAGCGCGCGACGCCTGCAGGACGAAATCGCGGATCCGAACCTGCAGGCGTCGCCGGATCCTGCATCCGTCGCGGGGACGGCGGGACCGGTGTTATGCGGCGACGCGTGCGACCGCGGCGATCGCGCTCGTGAAGAACGGCAGTCCGTCGACGCCGCTGCGCATGGCGGCGGCCGTGTCGGGGCCGAAGCCCGGCTCGGTCGCGTGCTCGGGGTGCGGCATGAGCCCGACGACGTTGCCTGCGGGGTTCGTGAGGCCGGCGATGTCGCGGAGGGATCCGTTGGGGTTCACCCCGGCGTAGCGGAAGGCGACGAGACCCTCTCCCTCGATGCGGTCGAGCGTCTCGTCGGCGGCGATGTAGCCGCCCTCCGCGTTCTTCAGCGGGATGATGATCTCCTGGCCGCGCGTGAACTCGTTCGTCCAGGCCGTGTCGGCGTTCTCGACCGTGAGCTTCTGGTCGCGGCGCACGAAGTGCTGGTGGTCGTTGCGGATCAGGCCGCCGGGCAGCAGGTGCGCCTCGACCAGCATCTGGAAGCCGTTGCAGATCCCGAGGATCGGCATGCCCTTGGCCGCCGCGTCCTTGATCTCGGTCATGATCGGCGAGAGCGCCGCGATCGCCCCCGAGCGCAGGTAGTCGCCGTAGCTGAAGCCGCCCGGCAGGATGACCGCGTCGACGCCCTCGAGGTCGTGCGAGCCGTGCCAGAGGGCGACGGGCTCCGCGCCGGCGATGCGCACGGCGCGCTGCGCGTCGCGGTCGTCGAGCGAGCCGGGGAACGTGACGACCCCGATGCGGACGGTCACTCCGCGACCTCGACGCCGACGACGTCCTCGATCACGGAGTTGGAGAGCACCTCTTCGGCGACGCGGCGCGCCTCGGCGAGCACGGCGTCGGTGACCTCGCCGTCGACGGTGAGCTCGAAGCGCTTGCCGATGCGGACGTCGCTGAATGCGGTCACGCCCGTCCGGGCGAACGCGCCGGAGACGGCCTTGCCCTGCGGGTCGAGCAGTTCGGACTTGGGCATGACGTCGACGACGATGGTGGGCATACCAGGAATCCTCAAGTGGTCGCGCGGGCGGGGCGCGTCCAGTCTACCCGTCGCCCTCCCCCGCTCGGTCGCGACCTCGTCGGGCGCCCGATCTCGGTTTCAGAGCGCTCACCTGGCCGGATCCGGGGTCCGGAAGCAGCCAGGTGAGCGCTTCGAAACGGGAGAGGGGAGGGGTCAGCTGTGGAAGACGGTGTGCACGTCGCCGACGACGTCGCGCCCGCCCAGCCCGTCGATCTCGAAGAGCACCGAGATCCCGGCGACCGTGTAGCCGAGCTCCTCCACGATCCGCCGGCCCGCGGCGAGGGTGCCGCCGGTGGCGAGCACGTCGTCGATGAGCAGGATCCGCGCGCCGGCGGGGAGGTCGTCGTGCATCTCGATCGTCGCCGTGCCGTACTCGAGCGCGTAGTCGACCGACGCCGCCGGCAGCGGCAGCTTGCCGGCCTTGCGGATCGGCACGAACCCGGTTCCGGCCTCGATCGCCGCGGCTCCGGCGAGGATGAACCCGCGGGCCTCGATCCCGGCGACCACGTCGAAGGCCCCGCGGAACGGCGCCACCAGGGCCTCGGTCGTCGCCTGCAGCGCCTCGCGGTCGGCGAGCAGCGGCGTGATGTCGCGGAACAGGATCCCCGGTTCCGGATAGTCCGGGACGGAGCGGATGAGCGATTCGGCGCGGGCCAGGGCGGGCGAGAAGGTCACCGGACCAGGGTACGCGCGTGTGCCGGTGTGCCCGTGTGCGTGCCGGAGTGGGGCGCCGGGGCGGGGTGGGTCGTAGCGCGCGAACACGACGCAGGAGATCCCGCCCCTAAGGCGATTCGGTCGGGCTTCGCCGGCGTCTCTCCTGCGTGGTGTCTCCGGAGAGGGGGTGGCTCCCGGAGGGCGGGCTGTTGACAGTCGTGGGAGCGCTCCCATAGCCTGGCCGGGATGCGCGGGCGCCTGGTCCGATCAGCCCCGCACACGACCGACGAGCGGCCCGAGGCCAGAGCCGCACGGCCGAAAAAGCCAAACCCGAAGAGCCGCCCGCCCAAGGGTCGCCCACCCAGAGCCACCCACCCAAGAGCCGCACACACCGAAGGAGCATGCGCCCGCATGAGCACCGTGGATCCGTCCGTCCGCCGCTTCCCCGACGGGTTCCTGTTCGGAGCCGCCACCGCCGCCTATCAGATCGAGGGCGCCGCGTTCGAAGACGGCCGCACCGCCTCGATCTGGGATGCGTTCGCGCGCGTGCCGGGAGCCGTGCAGAACGGCGACACCGGCGACGTGGCGTGCGACCACTACCACCGCTACGCCGACGACGTGCGGCTCATGACCGACCTCGGGCTGCAGTCGTATCGCTTCTCGACGTCGTGGGCGCGCGTGCGGCCCGACGGCGGCGCGGTCAACCCCGCCGGGATCGCGTTCTACGACCGCCTCGTCGACGAGCTGCTCGCGAACGGGATCGTGCCGTGGCTCACGCTGTACCACTGGGACCTGCCGCAGGCGCTGGAGGAGAAGGGGGGCTGGACCTCGCGCGACACCGCGGACCGCTTCGTCGAGTACGCGCTCAGCGTGCACGACGTCCTCGGCGACCGCGTGCAGCACTGGACCACCCTCAACGAGCCGTGGTGCTCGTCGTTCCTCTCGTACACCGCGGGCGTGCACGCCCCCGGCCGGCTCAGCATCGAGGACGGCATGCTCGCCGCCCACCACCTGCTGCTCGCCCACGGCCGCACGATCCGGGAGCTGCGCGCGCGGGATCCGAAGCTCGAGCTCGGGATCACCCTCAACCTCACCGTCGCCGATCCCGCCGACGCGCGCGACCCCGCCGACGTCGACGCCGCCCGTCGCATCGACGGACAGTTCAACCGCTGGTTCCTGGATCCGGTCCTGCGCGGCGCCTACCCGGCCGACGTCGTGTCCGACATCAGGGACGTCGATCCGGAGGCCGTGCGCCGCTGGGCGGCGGCGATCCAGGAGGGCGATCTCGACACGATCGCCGCACCCCTGGACTGCCTGGGCGTTAACTACTACCACGGCGAGCTGCTGTCCGGCTCGCCCCAGCCCGGCAGCGAGGGCACCCCGCACGACGGCGGTGGTGACGGCGCGAACGCCCGGCCCACGCGGTCCCCGTTCCCCGCAGCCGACGATGTGCACTGGGTCGAGCGTGGCCTGCCCCGCACCGGCATGGACTGGGAGGTGCAGCCCGAGGGGCTCACCCGCCTGCTGCGGCGTCTCGGCACCGAGTACGCACCGGGCCTGCCCCTCTACGTGACCGAGAACGGATCCGCCTACGACGACGTGCTGGAGGACGGACGGGTCCACGACTCCGAGCGGGAGATGTTCCTGCGCGAGCACGTCGCCGCGACGTACGACGCGATCGAGGAGGGCGTGGACGTGCGGGGCTACTTCGCGTGGTCGCTGCTGGACAACTACGAGTGGTCCTGGGGGTACGACAAGCGGTTCGGGATCGTGCGGGTCGATTACGACACCCAGGAGCGGATCGTGAAGGACTCGGGGCTCGAGTACGCCCGGATCATCGCGGCACGGGCGGTCTGAGCGATGGCGGCGCGCGCGGGGAGCGGATCCGGCGAGGCGCCTGCGCCGGATCCGATCCGGTCCGGGAGGGCGACCATCGAGGAGGTCGCGGCGGCGGCCGGGGTCTCCCGTTCGACCGTGTCCCGGGTGGTGAACGGCGCGACCGCCGTGAGCCCCGAGGCGCTCACGGCGGTGCAGGACGCGATCGCCCGGCTGGGCTACGTGCCGAACCGGGCAGCCCGCTCGCTCGCGCTGCGGCAGACGCACGCGATCGCCCTCGTCGTGCCGGAGGACACCCGGCGCTTCTTCGGCGATCCGTACTTCGGCGCGGTCGTGGCGGGCATCAGCGACAGGATCGCCCGCTCGGACTACATCCTGAACCTGCTCATCGCCAGTGACGACCCGGGCGGCCGGATGACCGGCTTCGTGCGCAACGGCGGCGTCGACGGCGCGATCATCCTGTCGCACCACACGAGCGACGCGTTCGTCGACCGTATCGTCGAGGCCGTACCCGTGGTCTTCGGAGGACGCCGCTCCGGCGGGGGCGGGGAGGACTGGTTCGTGGACGTGGACAACGTCGCCGGCGCCCGGCAGGCCGTCGGGCATCTGCGGGACACGGGCCGGCGACGCATCGCGACGGTGACCGGCCCGCTGTCGATGGCAGGTGCCGTGGACCGTCTCGCCGGCTTCCGGGACGCGCTGGCCGAGGCGGGGCTCACGCCGTTCGCCGAGATCACGGGGGACTACTCCGAGGCCAGCGGCGTGCGGGCCGCGCAGGAGCTGCTCGCCCGCGCCGCCGGGCCGGGCGGCGAACTGCCCGACGCCGTCTTCGCGGCGAGCGATCTGATGGCCCGGGGCGTGCTGCGCACCCTGCGGAGCGCGGGGGTGCGCGTTCCCGAGGACGTCGCGATCGTGGGGTTCGACGACTCCGCGGTGGCCCTGTCGACCGACCCGCCGCTGACCACGGTCCGTCAGCCGATGCACGCGCAGGGCGAGGCCCTCGCCGGGGTGCTCATCGACCGCCTCACCGGATCCGCGCCGCCGCGGCGCACGATCCTCGGCACCGAGCTCGTGGTGCGCGGCTCGGCCTGAGGCGCCGAGGCGCGCCCCGCCTCCGGGCCGGGGGACCGGGAGGCGGGGCGTCGGCCGCCGAAGTCCCCAGCACTCCGGCGTCCCGCGATCACCCTCCGAAGGATCGCAGGAGGTTCCCCCCGAACAGCGCGAACGCGGTGATCCCCGCCGAGAGGATCACCGCCGCCGCGGTGGCGGCGACGGCGAGCAGGGACACGCCCTGCCCGCCCAGGCGCTGTCCGCCCAGACCGATCGTGACGCCCTCCGCGTGCGCGATCTGTCGGGCGGTCTCGTCGCGGTAGGCGGCCGTCCGCGCCGCGAGGCGGCGGTGCAGCTCCTCCGCGAGCTCGATGATCCCGCGCATGACGTCCGGCTCGTCGAAGCGGGTGCGCGCGGGAAGGTACAGGTAGGCGCGGTCCTCGACGAGCTCGAGCTCGCCGCCCGAGCCGAGGTCGAGGACGCGGGCCATGAGATCCGGCGTGAAGAGGTAGAGCGCGTCGCGCTGATACCCCTCGGGCACGAGCAGCTGGAATGTCGTCGCGAAATGGCCTTCGAGATCCATGCGCGCGCCGCGCAGCCCGAGCGTCGGCACGATGCTGCGGCGCCGGTTGCGCAGCACGATGTGCGGGACCTTGGCGGCCAGCGGGAGCTCGACGAAGGCGAAGGGGCGCTGCAGGGTCGCCCGCTCGTCGCGGCTGCCGACCGAGTGCGCCGTGCCGAGCTCGAACGGGATCCGCGGATCGTCGGACGCCACGACGCCACGCTCGACCGAGCGCCGCATCCGGGCGAACGCCCCGCCGGGCCGGCGGGTGCCCTGCAGCAGGTCGGCGTAGGCCCAGCCGTTCGTCCAGGCGAAGAGCGCGAGCTTGGTGCGGCGGGACAGCGCCACGGCGTACCAGAGGAAGCCGGCGGCGCCGAGCAGCCCGTAGCCCACCCCGAACGCGGCGATCAGCGGCACCCGCGCGAGAACGCCGATCCGTCCCAGCCACCAGAGCCCGACGACGATCGCCGCGGTGAGCAGGAGCACGCCCGCGAGCACCACGAGGAAGCGCCGATGCAGGGGGATCCCGGCCGCGCGCTCATAACCGAGCAGGGTGCGGATGCCCGGTGCGGAGCGCAGCGGCGAGAGGTCGACGCGGATCGGATCCGCAGGGGGCACGGGTGCGCTCGGTGTCGCCCCGGTCACCCGATCCGCCAGGGCAGGCTCGCCCAGGGGCCGTTGCGCTTGGCGGTCGCGGCGGCCTTGAAGTCGCTCCACCCGTCGCCGAAGCGGTCGAAGGTCTTCTCGCCGATCGTGCCGTCGCTCCAGTGCATGACGCGACCGACGATGTAGCTGAGGCCGAAGTCGGCCCAGGAGGTGAACCCGGGACGTCCCTCCTCGTTGATCCGGCGGATGAGGGCGCGCGCCTCCGGCACCTCGGCGTAGCCGAGCGCGACGCCCCACGTCGCGAGGGCGACGGCCTGCCCGAGCGCGTAGCCGTCGAGGGTGCGCACGTACACGTCGGGCGTCACGATGTCCTTGCCGACGAGCTTGCGCACCTGCGCCTCGACGCCCTCGATCGCGGCGACGAATCCCCGGGCGTCGCGCTTGTCACCTCCGGCCTCGACGATCGCGGCGATCCACTCCTTCGACCGGGGGACGCGGCCGAGGCGCTGAGCGAGCTCGGACCGGATCGACAGGCAGGAGACCCACAGGTCGCGGCGACGACGGCCGTTGACGAGGCGCTCGATCCCGGCGAGCCATTGCTCGCGGTCCGGCACGCCCCACATCTCGACGAGCTGCTTCTTCTCGTTCGCCGTCAGCGCGGGGGCGGTGGGGTCGTTCCAGGGGCCGGACGGCTGGTTCACGATCTGCAGGAAGCCGAGGGCGATCTCGTTCGCCTCGCGGTCATCCGTCGAGTACTGCTCGGAGGGCTTGACCTTCGCGGCGGGCATGAGCCAGACCACGAGGATGAGGAGCACCACGACCCCGACGATCACCCACACCCACCACTGGGCGGCGAGCCAGCCGAGGATGCTGCCGAGGTCGTTCAGGTCCACGCGGGCGCTGCCGTGCATGGGTGTTCCTCCGTGGGGGATTCTCGTAGGTTGAATACGTATTCAGTCATTAATGTAGCGAAAGGATCCGTCACCCGGCAACGGACCCGGAAGGCGCCGCACATGGCACGCTCCCCGGAGCAGAACCGCCTGGCCAGGGAGCGCTCGCATGAGGCCCTGCTGCAGGCCGCGATCGACGTGTTCGCCGAACGCGGCATCGAGGGCGCCACGATCGCCGACATCACGGGTCGCGCGGGCGTCGCGCAGGGCATGGTCAATTACTACTTCGGAGGCAAGGAGCAGCTCGTCGAGGCCGTGATCGACCGCTGGTTCGCGATGCTCCTCGGGATCGCGCGCGGCGAGGGGATGGATGCGCCCGCGGCCTCTCCCGCACCCGCGGAGGACGCGCCCGCCGAAGTGCGGCTGGCGGCCATCATCGACACCGCGCTCGGCATGACCGCGGTCGCGCTGCCGCTGCAGCGCGTGGTCGTCGCCCTGCAGCAGCAGCCGGCGACCCGGGCCCTGTTCGCGGCCGCCGAGCAGCGCCACATCGCCGGCGTGGCCGCCGCGGAGGACGCGGTCCGCGGGATCTTCCGGGAGCGCGGTGCCGACGACCCCGCCATGGAGGAGATCATGCTGCGCAGCGTGCTCGACGGCATCGTCGGGCAGTGCATCATCTACGGCGAGTCCTACCCGCTCGAGGCGGCGCGCCGGTGGGTGCACCGCAGCTACGGGCTGCCCGAGCCCGTCGCCCCGCTCCCGGGGACGACGATGCCCGTGCCGGACTCGGGATCCGAGCCGCGGGCACGGGCCTCGCGCTGATCAGGCCGGGTCGCCGCCCATCGGGCCGACCGCCTCGAGGGGCCGCGGGTCGTCCGCGCCGCTCTTGCGCAACCGCGCGATCGCGTTGCCGCCGTGGTAGATGACGATCGCGGCGACGGTGGCGATCACGATGCCGCCGAGCATGAAGCCCGAGTCCTTGATCGAGATCGAGAAGCCGCCGACGGCGATGATGAGCGCGACGGCCGCCGTGTACTGGTTCACCGGACGGGAGAAGTCGACGCGGTTGTCGACCCAGATCTTGATGCCGATCACGCCGATGAGACCGTAGAGCCCGGTGGTGATGCCGCCGAGCACGCCCGCGGGCACCGAGTTGATGATCGCGCCGAACTTGGGCGAGAGGCTGAGCAGGATGGCCGCGATGCCGGCGACCCAGTACGCCGCGGTCGAGTAGACGCGGGTGGACGCCATCACTCCGATGTTCTCGCCGTAGGTCGTCGTCCCGGATCCGCCGAAGAAGCCGGCGAGCGTGGTGGAGACGCCGTCGGCGATGAGAGCCTTGCCGGTCTGCGCGTTGATCTGCGGATCCTCGACCATCGTGGCGACGCCGCGCACGTGGCCGACGTTCTCGGCGATCAGCACGAGCACGACGGGGAGGAACATCGCGATGCCGCTCCACACCGTGGGGGTGCCGAAGTCCGGGAGGTGGAAGGTCGGCAGGCCCACCCAGGCCGCCTTGTCGACCGCGGAGAAGTCGAGCTCGCCGCGGAACGCCGCGAAGACGTAGCCCGCGATCACGCCGAGGAAGATCGAGATCCGCCCGAGGAATCCGCGGAACAGCACCGCGAACACGATCGTGATCGCCAGCGTGAAGGTCGCCGTGACCGGGGCCTTGGCGAAGTTGCCGTAGGCGGCGCCGGCGAGGTTGAAACCGATGAGCGCGACGATCGTGCCGGCCAGCACGGGCGGCAGGAAGCGGTCGACCCATTTGACGCCGGCGACGTGCACGACGACGCCGATGAGGGCGAGCAGCACGCCGACCGACACGATGCCGGCCAGCGCGGCGCCGATCCCCTTGTCGGCGCCCGTCGCGTGCGCCGTCGTCGCGGCGGTGACCGGGGCGATGAACGCGAACGAGGATCCGAGGTAGCTGGGCAGCTTGTTGCGCGTGATCAGCAGGAACAGGATCGTGCCCACGCCGCTGAACAGCAGCGTGGTGGGCACGGGGAATCCGGTGAGGATCGGTACCAGGAATGTGGCGCCGAACATCGCCACGACGTGCTGCACGCCGATCGCGATCGTGGCGGGCCAGTTCAGGCGCTCGTCGGGGCGGACGACGGCACCGGGCTCGACGGTGCGTCCGTCGCCGTGCAGGGACCACAGGGCCATGCGGGCTCCTCGGGATCGGGGGAAGGGGCTGCCCAAACCCTATCCTGGGCGTTCCCTGGGCACGGGAGCGCGGCGCCCCGCCCCCGTGTTCCGTCTGTTTGCGTCAAACCGTGGGACTTGGGCCTCCGGGACCCCGGTTCGACGCAAATAGACGGAAGAGGGGATCCGGTCAGGCCGTGAGGCGGTGCAGCAGCTCCGCGTAGCGCTCGGCCGTCCGGGCCACGACGTCGGCGGGCAGCGCGGGCGGGGTGCCCTGCTTGTCCCAGTGCGCGGCGAGCCAGTCGCGCACGATCTGCTTGTCGAAGCTGGCCATGCGCTCGGCGGGCGTGGATCCGGTGCGCCAGGCCTCGGCGTCCCAGTACCGTGACGAGTCGCTCGTGAGCACCTCGTCGGCGAGGCGCAGCACGCCGTCCTCGCCGGCACCGAGCCCCGTCGAAGGTTCGACGCCGAACTCGAACTTCGTGTCCGCGAGGATCAGGCCGCGCTCCGCGGCGAGGGCCGCAGCCCGGCGGTACACCGCGAGCGAGACGTCGCGCAGCTGCGCGGCGCGCTCGGCGCCGACGAGCTCCTCGGTGCGGGCGAACGTGATGTTCTCGTCGTGCTCGCCCATCGGCGCCTTGTAGGCAGGGGTGAACAGCGGCTCGGGCAGGCGGTCGCCGTTCTGCAGGCCGGCGGGCAGCGGGATGCCGCACACGGTGCCTTCGGCCTGGTACTCCGCCCAGCCGGATCCGGTGAGGTAGCCGCGCACGACGCACTCGATCGGCAGCATCTCGAGCTTCCTCGCGAGCATCGCGCGGTCGGCGACCTCGGCGGGGATCTCGCCGGCGACGAGGTGGTTCGGGATCGGGTCGGATCCTTCCGCGAGGCGGTCGAACCACCAGCGGCTGAGCGCGGTGAGCAGCGCGCCCTTCTGCGGGATCCCGGGCTCGAGCGCGAAGTCGAAGGCGCTCACCCGGTCGCTCGCGACGACGAGCAGCCGCTCGTCGGACGGATCCTCCGGCGCGTACAGGTCGCGGACCTTGCCGGAGTAGAGGTGACGCCAGCCGGGGAGATCGAGGGGTGTGCTCACGCGTCCATTATCGCGGTGCCCGGAGCGGCCGATGTCCGTGGCCGCGCGTAGGGTGCACGGGTGAGCGCCGCCGACCCCTCCGAGATCACCACCGACCGACTCCTGCTGAGCAGGCCTGTGCCCGGCGACCTCGCCGCGGTGTTCCGGATCCACGCCGATCCGCGGGTGTGGACGCACTTCCCGAGCCTTCGGCCCTCGGATCCCGAGGAGATCGAGACGATGATGGCGCGCTGGCGGCGCAGCTGGGAGCGCGCCGGGCTCGGCACCTGGACGGTGCGGCTGCGCGAGACCGGCGAGATGATCGGCAACGGCGGCTGCACGCTGCTCGCGCCCGACCCCGACGATCCCGCGGCGCACGTGTGGAACCTCGGCTACCGGCTCTCGGCCGACCACCACGGCCACGGCTACGCGACCGAGCTCGCCCGCGCGGCGCGGACCGCGGCCGCCGGGATCGCCCCCGAGCGCCCGGTGATCGCCTACCTGGTCGAGCACAACCGCGCCTCCGCGGCGGTCGCGGAGAAGGCGGGGCTGACCCTCGTGCACCGCGCTCCCGACGCGGGCAATCCCGATCCCGCCGTGATGCGGCTGGTCTACGCCGACCGCGCGCTGACCGACGCCCAGCTCGACACGGCCCTGCGATGAGCGGCGGATCCGGGCTGGTGCCGGCGGGCGTTCCGGCGTATAGTCCAAAACGGATAGTCCACATGGACTAGTTGGAATGGAGTGAACGTGAAGGATCCGGCGCTCACCCCCCTGGGGGTGATGGTGCTCGCACTGCTGCGCGAGGGCGACATGCATCCGTACGAGATGGCACGGCTGCTGCGCGCGCGCCGCGACGACCGGATCATCCCGATCTCCCACGGCACGCTGTACCACACGGTCTCCCGTCTGCACGGGCAGGGCCTGCTCGAGGAGGTGGGCGTCGACCGCGACGGCAACCGCCCCGAGCGCACCACCTACGCCGTCACACCCGCGGGCACCGAGGCCGTCCGCGAGTGGGTGCGGCGCGAGCTCGGCGGCAGCCGGCGGCAGACGCCGTTCCGGGTGGCGCTCGCCGAGGCGCACAACCTCGAGCGGGACGAGGTCGTCGACCTGCTCACGCAGCGGCTCGCACTGCTGAGGGACGAGCTCGAGACGCTGAGCACCTCGCTGGACGGCGCCGCGACCCGCGCCGTGCCCGAGCAGTACCTGATCGAGGTCATCCGGCACCGGCTGCTGCTGCAGGCGGAGGTCGACTGGCTCGACACCCTGATCCCCCGGATCGCCTCCTCCGACCTCGCGTGGGGGCCGGATCCGGACCACCTTCTTGCCAAGCGAAAGGCACATCACCATGGCTGAATCCGTCAGCACGTCGACCGGGGCGTACGCCGCCGGTCACAAGCCGAAGAGCCCGTGGCCCGCCCTCTGGGCCCTGGTCATCGGCTTCTTCATGATCCTCGTCGACACCACGATCGTCTCGGTCGCCAACCCCGCCATCAAGGCGGCTCTGGATCCGGCGACGAGCAACCTCGACAACGTCGTGTGGGTCACGAGCGCGTATCTGCTCGCCTATGCGGTGCCGCTGCTGATCACCGGGCGTCTCGGCGACCGGTTCGGCCCGAAGAACATCTACCTCATCGGTCTCACGATCTTCACGCTCGCCTCGCTGGGCTGCGGCCTGTCCGGCACGCTCACCGCGCTCATCGCGTTCCGCGCGGTGCAGGGCCTGGGGGCGGCGCTCATGACGCCGCAGACCATGGCCGTGATCACGCGCACCTTCCCGGCCGAGCGCCGGGGTGCGGCGATGGGCCTCTGGGGTGCGACCGCCGGCGTGGCGACCCTCGTCGGCCCGCTGGCGGGCGGCCTGCTCGTGGACGGCCTGGGCTGGGAGTGGATCTTCTTCATCAACCTGCCCGTCGGCGTGATCGGCTTCGTGCTGGCCTGGATCCTGGTCCCGCGCCTGCAGACGCACGAGCACCGGTTCGACGTGGTGGGCGTGTTCCTCAGCGCCATCGGCCTGTTCCTCATCGTGTTCGCACTGCAGGAGGGCGAGCACTACGACTGGGCCGGCTGGATCTGGACCATGATCGCCGCGGGCGTCGTCGTGATGGCCGTGTTCCTGTGGCAGCAGGCCAAGACGCGCAGCGAGCCGCTCGTGCCGCTGGAACTGTTCCGCGACCGCAACTTCTCGGTCGCGAACCTCGGCATCGCGGCCGTGGGCTTCACCGTCACGTCGATGTCGCTGCCGATGATGTTCTTCTACCAGCTCGCCCGCGGCCTCACCCCGACGGAGGCGGCGCTGCTGCTCATCCCGATGGCGGTGCTCTCGGGTGTGCTCGCCCCGCTCGCCGGCCGGATCCTCGACCGCGTCGATCCGCGACTGCTGCTCGTGCCCGGCCTCGGCCTGACCGTGCTCGCACTCGTCTGGTACGCGCTGCTGATGAACCCCGACACCCCGATCGGCATGTTCCTGCTGCCGTCGGCGCTCATGGGCATCGGCCAGGCCGGGATGTGGGGGCCGCTGGCCACCACCGCGACGCGCAACCTCGCGCCGCGTCAGGCCGGCGCCGGCGCGGGCATCTACAACACCACCCGCACGATCGGCTCCGTGCTGGGATCCGCCGCGATCGCCGCATTCATGCAGAACCGTCTCGTCGAGAACCTGCCCGGGGCGGCCGGTCACGGCGGCGACTTCGGCGCGGGCAAGCTGCCCGAGTTCGTGGTGAAGGGCTTCGCCGCGGCGATGTCGCAGACCATGGTGCTGCCGACGCTGGTGCTGGCCGCCGGCGTGATCGCGATCCTGTTCATGAAGCGCCCGGAGCACCTCCGCGCGCGCTGAGCCTCCGGGTCGGGACTCTCCACCCCTGGCGTTTCCCTCCTCCGACCGTCATTCCCTCCCCCACGGACGCCCGGAGGGGGGAGGGAATGACGGTATGCGGGGGGAAACGCGCGCTCGCGCCGCGGTGGCGTCGCGCGCCGCGGCCGCTACTCCGCGGCGGCGGCTACTCCGCGACGGCGGCTACTCCGCGACGCGGGCGGCGATGTCGGTGCGGTGGTGGGCGCCGTCGAGGCGGATCCGTCCGAGCGCCTCGTACGCGCGGGCGCGCGCGTCCGCGAAGCCGGATCCGGTCGCGACCACGTTCAGCACGCGGCCGCCGGTCGCGATGAGGTTGCCGCCGGGCGCGTCGGGGCCTGCCGTCGCCGCGTGCACGATCCCGACCCCTTCGACGGCGGCGGCCTCGGCCAGGCCCTCGATCGGCCTTCCGGTCTGCGGCGCCTCGGGGTAGCCCTCGCTCGCGAGCACCACGGTGATCGCGACCTCGTCCGAGAACTCCGGCTGCGGCTGGTCCTCAAGCGTGCCGGTGGCGGCGGCGAGCAGCAGCTGCGACAGCGGCGTGCGCAGCCGGGGCAGCACCACCTGGGTCTCCGGGTCGCCGAAGCGCGCGTTGAACTCGATCACGCGCACGCCGGCGGGGGTGAGGATGAGGCCCGCGTAGAGCAGGCCGATGAACGGCGTGCCCTCGGAGTCGAGCTGCTTCACGACGGGGAGCGCGACGGTGCGGGTGACCTCCTCGACGAACGCCGCCTCACTGCCGAACTGCTCGGCGAGCCAGGGCAGCGGTGAGTACGCGCCCATGCCGCCGGTGTTCGGGCCCTCGTCGCCGTCGAAGGCGCGCTTGAAGTCCTGGGCGGGGCTCAGCGCGCGCACGGTGTCGCCGTCGCTGAGGAAGAACAGGGAGACCTCGGGGCCGGTGAGGAACTCCTCGATCAGCACCGGGCCGTGCGGCAGGTAGTGCTGGGCGTGCGCGAGGGCGGCCTCGCGATCGTCGGTGACGATCACGCCCTTGCCCGCGGCGAGGCCGTCGGCCTTGACCACGTACGGGGCGCCGAGGTCGTCGAACGCGGCCTCGACCTCGGCGGCGGTCGCGGCGCGGACGGCACGGCCGGTCGGCACCGAGGCGGCCTCCATGATCCGCTTGGCGAAGGCCTTGGAGCCCTCGAGCTGTGCGGCCGCGCGCCCGGGCCCGAACACCGGGATGCCATGCTCACGGACCACGTCGGCGACGCCGGCGACCAGCGGCGCCTCGGGTCCGATCACGACGAGATCCACGCCGTGCTCGTCCGCGAAGGCACGCACGGCGGAGCCGTCCATCGGGTCGACCTCGACCAGGGTCGCGTCCTGCGCGATGCCGGCGTTGCCCGGCGCGCAGAGGATCTCGTGCGCGGACCCTTCGGCGCGCAGAGCGAGGATGATCGCGTGCTCACGAGCACCGGAACCGAGGACGAGGATCTTCACCCGCCCAGCCTACCGAGCGGGACTTCGGCGGCGCGGCGCGTTTCGCGGGGCCGTCTCCCTCGACGCGCGGCCATTCTGCAGGGCGCCGTGGTGTTGTGCAGGGTGAGAGGAGCGACCAGCCCGGTCTTCCGGGCGGATCTCCGCGGATTCGGCGGGGTCACCCTGCAGAACGGCCGGCCCTCCCTGCACAACGGCCCGGACGCTCCCGTGACCTCTGCCGCGCTGGTCAGACCTCGAGGCGGATCGGGCGCTCGTCGGCGCGGTCCCAGGGCAGCGTCCACCCGGCGGCGTCGAAAAGCCCGTCCAGGACCATCGCGGTGAAGCCCCAGACGATCGTGCCGTCGACGTCGAACGCCGGACCGCGGAACGTCTGCCCCATCCGGGTCAGCGTCGAGGTGAACCGGGTCGCCGGGTCGAGCAGCGTCGCCACGGGCACCCGGAACACCTGCACGGTCTCGGCGTGGTCCACCGCGACGACGCGGGAAGGCTCGCGCCACCACCCCAGCACCGGCGTCACGAGGTGGTTGCTGGCGGCGAGGGGGATCTCCGGCAAGGTCGCCAGGATCTCGACGCCGGACGGATCCAGTCCGGTCTCCTCCTGCGCCTCGCGCAGTGCGGTGGCGGCCGCATCCGCATCCTCCGGCTCGCTGCGCCCGCCGGGGAACGACACCTGCCCCGGATGCGAGGAGAGGGTCGCGGCGCGGCGCTGCAGGAGGACGTCGAGGTCCGCCGGCACGGTGATCGCGTCGGCGTCGGAGGGCTCGTCGTCGAGCCGGCCGAAGAGGATGAGCACCGATGCCGGGTTCGGCTCGTCGACCGCGGGAAGGCGGTCGAGCCCGATCGTGCCCCGTGCCGCCGCCGCGAGCAGATCGGCGCGCGCACCCGCGGCGGCGCCGGCGGCGGAGGTCTCGGTCGAGGAAGTCATCACGCCGAGCCTATGCCCGCGTGCCTAGGCTGGATCCATGGCCAGCAGGATCGACACGACCGCGGGGCGCGCCGCGCTCGACGCCGCCCGTGCCGCGCTCGCGGCCGGGGAGAGACCCGCGCGCGCCGACTACGCCACGGCGGTGCGCTATCTGCTGCAGCTGCTCGACGAGAAGGCGCCCGGCAACAGCGTCGAGGTGCGGGTTCCGCCGTTCGGGGCGGTGCAGGTGGTGCAGGGCCCCCGTCACACCCGGGGCACACCGCCGAACGTCGTCGAGCTGGATCCCGCCACGTGGATCGCGGTCGCGACCGGATCCGAGACGTGGGCGGCGGCGGTCGACGCGGGCCGGATCCACGCGTCCGGGACGCGCGCCGACCTCACCGAGCTGCTGCCGCTGCGCCCCTGATCCGGCGACGCTGCGCGCCGTGCGCGCCTGCCGAGATCCGGTGACCTGACCGAGATCAGGCGATCCTCCCCGAATCCTCCTGTTCTCGGTCACCTCGCCTGTTCCCGGGTATCGATCCTGAGAGACCGTGGGAGGCCGGGGGACCCCGGGGCGGCGCACAGACCGGCGTGGGACAATGGATCCATGAGCACGTCGCAGCCGCACCGCACGCCCGAGATCGAGATCGCGCGTGTCCGTCGTGCGCCGCGCTGGGGCGTCTTCCTCGGGATCGGCGTGGGCGTGGGCGTGGTCGTCGCGTTCCTGCTGACGGCGTTCGGCAGCTTCGAGGCATCCAAGGCCACCCAGGTGGCCTATCCGTTCGGCCAGGTCTTCGGCTTCCTGCTGCTGTGGACGGTGCCGGCCGGGATCGCCGTGTTCGGCGTGATCGCCCTGCTGCTCGAGCGCGCCGCGCGCCGCAGCGAGCGCGTCGTGCGCGTCGACCACGAGACGATCGCCGAGTAGTCCGCATCCGCGGGCGCTCTGAGGCGCGGGACGCGCAGGCCGTAGGTCGAGGCCGTCTCAGGCCACTTCGGCGATCACGGGGCGGATCGCGGTGTCGAAGTCGACCGGGTCGTGCCGGAGCGTGTCCGTGACCGCGATGCTGAACGCGCCGATGCGCCAGATGCCGCGCTGGGCGAGCGGCAACACGTGCACGTTCAGCTCGAACGAGTGCGCCCGGCGCCCGGTGTCGCGCTCGAACTCCGCGAGCGCCGCCGCATACGCGCGGTAGGGATCCCCGGTGCCGGAGACCGAGCGGGCGTAGCGCTGCTGCGCGTCCTTCGCGTAGTGCAGCACGTCGGCGGCGAACGGCATGATCGCGGTGCGCAGCCGCTCGGCGCCGCGGGCGGGCAGCGCCACGATGGTCTCGAAGCCGTCGATCAGCTCCAGCGGCGTCGCGGACGGGTGGGTGACGGGCTCGACGGTCATCTCCCAGTACGCCCGCCACTGTCGCTCGAGCGCGTCGTCGGCCTCGCCGTCGTCGAAGGCCCGGCGCGGATGGTCGCGCAGCGGGGGCAGCTCGGCCGGCACCTTGATCCCGAGCCGCTGACGCAGGGCGAGGGCGACCAGCACCGGGATGCCGGCCTCCTCGCGCACAAGCCACTGCGGCTTCTCCGTCATGGCCTAATGGTACGGATTCCCGGGCTCCGTGGAGCGGCCGATTCCGGTTTCGAGGAGCGATGTCCGTCGTGGAGCCGCAGGGAGGCGACGAACACCGCTCCTCGGACGGAAGGGCGGGTCAGCCGATCGTGCGTGCGACGGCGTCGAACGCGCGGATGGTCCACAGCAGGCGCTCGCCGTCCTGCGGCGTCGGCCAGCTCGAGAGCTTGGCGGCGACGACGTCGGCCGCACGGTTGACGTAGACCATCTGGCCGTGGATCCCGAGCGCGAGGAACACGTCGGATCCCGGATACGGGAACCAGAAGCCGTTGCGGTACATGCCGCCCGGCATGAGGGTGGGTTCGGCCGCGTTGGCGAACGCCGCGCGCGAGTCGGGCGCGCCGGCGACGGTCTCCGCGATCCAGGAGGACGGCAGCACCTGCCGGCCGTCCAGCGCGGCCCCGTCGCGCAGGAACAGCGTGCCGAAGCGCAGCAGATCACGCAGCGACGCCGAGACGCCGCCGTCGAACATCCCGGATCCGACCGCGTCGACACCGACGTTGGCCCCGAACTCCGCGCCCATCGGACCCCACAGCCGCTCCGACATCAGGTCGGCCGCGTGGATCCCGGTCGCTCCCTCGAGCACGAACGCCAGCGCGTCGGTCTCGCACGACTTGTAGTCGAAGCGCCCGCCGTGCGGGCCGTCGGCGCCGAGCGTGGCGAGGAAGTCGCGGAGGGTGTGCGGGGTGTCCGGATGCCGACGCGGCGCCCAGCCGATGGCCTCCTCGAGCAGGCGCACCTCGGCGTTCTCGTCCAGATACGCCTCGGAGAACCGCACCCCGGTGCGCATGTCCAGCAGATCGCGCACGCGCGCGCCGTCGTACCCGGAGCCGGCCAGCGCCGGGACGTAGGCCGTGACCTGCGCACCCGGATCCAGCTCTCCCGCGCCCATGAGCGTGCCGGCGACGGCGGTGGTCAGCGACTTGCTCACCGACATCAGCAGATGCAGCACGCTCGGCGACATCGTCCCGACGTACTGCTCGCCCATCACCGCGCCGTCGCGGGCGACGATCCAGCCGTCCGTGAAGGTCGAGGCCATCACGTCCTCGAACGGCGCCGAGCGGGGCTCCCACGGATGCGGGACGTCGATGTGCGCGAGATCCGCGGGCACGCTGGGCAAGGCCAGGGTGCGCCCGTGCGAGGAGATCTCGTGCACCGGCAGGAAGTCGGCCATGTGCTGCATCGACCAGCGCAGGTTCGGCTCCTGCTGCCACGCTTCGAGGGGTGGGATGAACCCGTCGACGGGGCGTCCGTCCGGGGCGGGCGGGGGCACGGCTGCCGCGGCCGGGGTCATGCCGTTCCAGAGGTCCGTCGACGGGGGCGTCACATCACCGCTCATGGTGTCGATTCGGTTCCGATCAGTTCAGGCTCAGAGGGTTCCATCGCGGGCGGCAGCGGCGTGGCCGCGTACATCGCCCTGATGGACTCGATGAGGTGCTTCGCGCGGATGGACAGACGACCCGTGGGCGTCTGCAGCCGGCCCTTGGTGACCAGGATCCCCAGATCCGCGCCCTTCCAACGGTAGTCGCCCGGCCCGTAGATCCGCAGGAAGAACGACTCGGACTCGTTTCCGAGCAGGTGCCAGTCGAGATCCCCCTGCGAGAACGCGAGGCGGCCATAGGCGTCGAAGACGTACCGTCCGGTCGGGGGCGCCACGTCGATGTGCTCCACCGTCGCGTCGGTGTGCTTGATGATCATGTGGCTCCACTGGTCGGCCGCGGCGAGCTCCTCCCAGCGGTCGTTGATCTCGTCGACGTCGAGGTCGAACTCGACGCCGGAGTACTCCAGCAGGTGGAACAGGAACAGCGGGATGTCGGCGTAGGCCCCCGCGGTGACGTTCGTGATGGCGGAGGCGCCGGAGATGCGCGGGTTCAGCTCGCCGAGGTAGACGTCGCCGGTGTCGGTGTCCAGCAGCACGTCGACCTCGAAGAAGCCGCGGTACCCCTCCGCGCCGAGCCGGTCGCCGAGCGTGCGCACGAGCCGCGCGGCCGTGCGCCGGGTGCGCTCGTCGAGGACGTCGGGGAACATCTCGTTGCCGGCCCAGCCGCCGCGGTAGGGGGTCAGGTCCTTGTGGCCGGTGATCTCCGTCATGAACGGGCCCACGATGGTGCCGTGGCGGGTGAGCACCGCCTCCACGGCGATCGGGCGGTTGTTGATCCTCTTCATGACCTTGAGCTCGTGCCCGACGATGTCGTCCTCGTGCTTGGCGAAGGAGGCGGCATCGGTGACGAAGTAGGTGGTCTTGCCGGAGTCCCCGTACGCGGTCTGCACGACCAGGTCGGATCCGAGTCCCGCCTTGGTGGCCTGCTCCTGCAGATCCTCGTAGGAGCCGGCCGTCGTGATCACGTGGGGGACGCTCGGCACGCCGACCGATTCCGCGATGCGGGTGGTCACCATCTTGGAGTCCAGGTGCTCGCGCAGGGCGGCCGACGGCAGGATCAGCTCGTAGCCGAGCTCCTCGCAGATGGCCTCGGTCTCCGCGTCGAAGAACACCATCGCGATCCGCGGCCGCTCTCCCGCGGGCGTGAGCCGTGCGATGTGCGCGCGCACCTCGTGGTGGCGCAGCAGCCAGTTGTTGATCTCCTCGCCGCTCTGGAACTCGATGTACGGCTTGTGGATCGGGCTGAACACCCGGGGGTGCGCGCCCTGCCAGCCGTCGTAGTACGTGATGTACGAGAACCCCCGCACCCAGCGGTCCAGGCCCAGCAGGTTGAACGCCGAGGCGCCTAGGAAGAAGATCGGCGCGCGGTTGGTGCGGAAGAAGTGCCGGATCTCCGACATGTTGCGCAGGCCGTGGGTGCGTGCCGGCTTCTCGCCGGGCGCGGTCTCCGGATCCAGCGTGGGCAGCGCCACCGGAAGCGGGTTGGTCGCCGGCCCGGCGGTCGTGGCGGAGCTCGGCACGGGCTTGCGGGCCCGGGAGCGGGCGGCGCCCGTCTTCCTGGGCGCTGCGCCCGCCGCGTCCTTCTTCGCGAGCGAGGCGCTCGACGCACGTCTGCGAGGCGACGGTGTGACGGCTTCGGATGTCTCCTCGGCCGGTGTCTGCGCCGACCCCGGGTCCTTCTGAGTGCGTGCCACGATGGTCCTCTCCATTCGCGAAGGCGCGGCCTCGTTGCCGCGCTGCAGAGTTCTCTCGGGATCGGGGGAGTCAAGTAATACCAGTTCTCCCGCGGCAGCACCAGAGCCGGGGCGCGGCCCTCCCTGCGGCGGTCCAGGGCGGTCCCGGCACGGGGCGACGGCGGAGTCCGACGCCGGGCGCCGGCACAGCCGCCCGCCGGTAGGATTGCCTGGTGTCCTCCCGCACCTATGCTGAGGCCGGCGTCGATACGGCTGCCGGCGATCGCGCCGTCGAACTCATGAAGTCCGCCGTCCGTGCCACGCACGGACCCGAGGTGCTCGGCGGGGTCGGCGGATTCGCCGGTCTCTTCGACGCCTCGGCCCTGCTCGGCTACCGCCGGCCGCTGCTCGCCTCGAGCACCGACGGCGTCGGCACGAAGGTCGCGATCGCGCAGGCGATCGACAAGCACGACACGATCGGCCACGACCTGGTCGGCATGGTCGTCGACGACATCGTGGTCGTGGGCGCGAAGCCGCTGTTCATGACCGACTACATCGCCTGCGGCAAGGTCGTGCCCGAACGCATCGCCGACATCGTGCGCGGCATCGCCGAGGCCTGCGAGCTCACCGGAACCGCCCTCGTCGGCGGCGAGACGGCCGAGCACCCCGGCCTGCTCGGCGTCGACGACTACGACGTCGCGGGCGCGGCGACCGGCATCGTCGAGGCCGACCGGATCCTGGGCTCGGAGCGCGTGCGGGACGGCGACGTCGTGCTCGCCCTCGCCTCCAGCGGCCTGCACTCCAACGGCTACTCGCTCGTGCGCCACATCCTGGCGAAGGCCGGCATCGGCTACGGAGACCGCTCCGACGAGCTGGGCACCACGTGGGGCGAGGCGCTGCTCACCCCGACCCGCCTGTACACGACGCCGCTGCTCGGGCTCACCGAGCGCTTCGAGGGCGCGGTGCACTCGCTCAGCCACGTCACCGGCGGCGGCATCGCGGCCAACCTGGCGCGCGTGCTCCCGCAGGGATCCTGGGCCGAGGTCGACCGCGCCACGTGGTCGCCGGCCCCGGTGTTCCGCGTGCTGAGCGACATCGCCGGCACCTCGCTGGAGTCCAGCGAGGGCACCTGGAACCTCGGCATCGGCTTCCTCGCGGTCGTCGACGCCTCGTCCGCCTCCGCGATCGCCCAGGCGCTCACGGCCGGCGGCATCGACACCTGGCAGGTCGGGACGGTGCGGCTCGACGCCGTCGCCGCGCGCCCGGCCGGCGCATTCGAGCAGGGCGCCAAGGGCGTCGACGGCGGTGCCGTGCGCCTGGTCGGCGCCTACGCGAACGGAGCGAACTGACCCCCATGTGCGGCATCGTCGGAATGGTCGGGCACGCCCCCGTCAACCAGGACATCTACGACGCGCTCCTGCTCCTGCAGCACCGCGGACAGGACGCGACCGGCATCGCCACCGCCGAGCCGAACGGGGTCATGCACCTCGCCAAGGCGCAGGGCATGGTGCGCGAGGCCTTCCGCACCCGCGACATGCGGTCGCTGCTCGGCAACGTCGGCCTCGGCCACGTGCGCTACGCGACCAAGGGCACCGCGTCGAGCGAGGAGGAGGCCCAGCCGTTCTACGTGAACGCGCCGTACGGCATCATCCTCATCCACAACGGCAACCTCACCAACACCCGCGAGCTGACGGCCGACATGGCGCAGCGCGACCGCCGTCACCTGAACTCGTCGAGCGACACCGAGCTGCTGCTCAACGTGCTCGCCCACGAGCTGCAGACCACGACGTCGACGGTCGACCTCGACTCCGAGCGCATCTTCGAGGCGGTCGCGCGCACGCACGAGCGCATCGAGGGCGCCTACGCGGTGATCGCGATCATCGCGGGCTACGGCCTGCTCGCGTTCCGGGATCCGTTCGGGATCCGTCCGCTGATCCTCGGCAAGCGCATCCGCCCTTCGAGTGCCTCAGGGACCCCTTCGAGTGCCTCAGGGACCCCTTCGAGTGCCTCAGGGACCCCTTCGAGTGCCTCAGGGACCCCTTCGAGTACCTCAGGGACCGACCGGGAAGAGTGGGTCGTGGCGAGCGAGTCGCTCGTGCTGGAGAACGGCGACTACGAGGTCGTGCGCGAGATCGCGCCCGGCGAGGCCGTGTTCATCGCGAACGACGGGACGCTGTTCTCGAAGCAGTGCGCGGCGGATCCGACCCTCGCCCCCTGCGCCTTCGAGTACGTGTACCTCGCGCGTCCGGACTCGGTCATGAACGGCGTCTCCGTGTACGAGTCGCGCCTGCGCATGGGCGACCGCCTCGCCGACACGATCGCCAAGCACGTGCCGCTGGACGAGATCGACGTCGTCATGCCGATCCCCGACTCCTCGCGCCCCGCCGCGATGGAGGTCGCCCGCAAGCTCGGCAAGGAGTACCGCGAGGGCTTCTACAAGAACCGCTACGTGGGCCGGACGTTCATCATGCCGGGCCAGGCGGTGCGCAAGAAGAGCGTGCGCCAGAAGCTCAACGCGATGTCGACCGAGTTCAAGGGCAAGAACGTGCTGCTGATCGACGACTCGATCGTGCGCGGCACCACGTCGAAGCAGATCATCCAGATGGCCCGCGACGCGGGCGCTGCCTCGGTGATCTTCGCCTCCGCCGCGCCGCCGATCCGGCATCCGCACGTGTACGGCATCAACATGCCGTCCAAGCACGAGCTCATCGCCCACGGCCGCACCATTCCGGAGATCGCCGAGGAGCTCGGCGCCGACCGGCTCGTCTACCAGGAGGTCGACGACCTCAAGGCGGCGATCACCGAGGGGTCCGAGCTCACCGACCTCGACCTGAGCCCCTTCGACGGGCGGTACGTGACGGGAACCGTGACGGCGGAGTACCTGGCCTGGCTCGAGGGGTCGCAGACCTCGTGACGGGCGATGACCGGCCCCTGAGGAACTCGGAGGTCCGGCCGCTCTGGCGCGGGCGGGCACTGGCGGTGCTCGGCATCGTGCTCGTCGCGTTCTCGCTGCGCTCCGCGGTGGCGTCGCTGTCGCCGGTCGTCGACCACGTGGCGCGGGACTTCCCGATGCCGTCCGCCGTGGTCGGCCTGATCGGCACCGCGCCGCCCGTGTGCTTCGCCCTGTTCGGGCTGCTCACGCCGCTCATGGAGCGTCGCCTGGGCCTGGAGCGGGTCGCCGTGATCGCGCTCGGCGCCGTCACGGTCGGGCTCGTCGCCCGCGGTCTCGCCGTCGACTCGTCCACCCTGCTCATCGCGACCGCCCTCGTGTTCGCGGGTGTCGGGATGGCGAACATCCTGATGCCGCCGCTCGTGAAGAAGTACTTCCCCGACCGGCTCGGGCTCATGATGACGCTCTACACGACGGTCATGGCGTTCTCGACGTTCCTGCCGCCGCTCGTGGCGGTCCCCGCGGCCGACGCGGCCGGCTGGCGGGTGTCGCTGGCGATGTGGGCGGTCTTCGCGCTCGCCGGCACCATCCCGTGGATCGTGATGCTGCTGCGCTCCCGCACCGAGGCCGCGGCGGCCGCAGCCCCGCCCGCCGAGTCGGGGGATCCGGTCGCGGCAGGATCCGACCGGCTGTCGTTCGAGGACGCCACGGCCCTGTCCACGGGGCCGATCGTCACCGCGCCGTCGAGCTCCCGGGTGTTCTCGCGCCTGGCCCGGATCCCCTTGGCCTGGACCCTCGCGGGCGTCTTTGGCACCTCCGCGAGCATGGCCTACACCGCGTTCGCCTGGCTGCCGACGATCCTCGTCGAGCACGCCGGCACGACGCCGCAGCAGGCGGGCCTGCTGCTCTCGCTGTTCGCGTTCACGGGTCTGCCCGCGTCGCTGATCGTGCCCGTGCTGATCGTGCGCTTCCGCGCGACGACCGCGCTGTACGTGATCGGCGCTCTCGGCGCCGTCGTCGGCCTCCTGGGCCTGCTGCTCGTGCCGGCGCCGTCGATCGTGTGGCTGTGGGTGCTGCTGTACGGCCTGGCGGGCCTGCTGTTCCCCCTCGCTCTCGTGCTGATCAGCATCCGCGCCCGCGAGCCGGAGACGGCGGTGGCCCTCAGCGGCTTCGTGCAGAGCACCGGCTACGTGCTCGCGGCGGTGTTCCCGTTCCTGCTCGGCGTGCTGCACACCACGACCGGCGGCTGGCAGGTGCCGCTCATCGTGCTCACCGCGCTGCTCGTGGCCTCGATCCCCGCCGGCGTCTATGCCGGGCGGCACATCACCGTCGAGGCGGCGTGGGAGCGCCGCCACGGCCGGATCTGGTAGCACCGGGACTCCGTCACCCTGAGAACGGTCGCACGCTCTCCGACGGGGTCAGCGTCTCCGCGAGCACCAGGGCGCCGTCGAGCGTGCGCATCTCGAGGCGCAGGGCCTCGGGATACGCCCGCACGTCGATCCAGGTCGCGGCCTCGGGGGACGCGGCGTCCAGGTCCGGGCCGCCGGCGACGACCTGCGCGTACGGGAACGCCGCGTCCGCGGGGATCAGGGCGGGCTCGTGCGTGTGGCCGGAGACGATCAGCTGCGCGCCCCACGCGACCAGGGCATCGTGCCAGGCGTCGCGGCTCATCCGGCTGAACCAGTCGTACCCGTCGCGGTCGTAGTCGGCCGGGGTCTCGTCGGTCCAGCGCAGCGGGATGTGGCAGAACACGAGACGGTACGGGGCATCACGGATCTCGGGCCGTGCGATCTCCTCACGCAGCCAGTGCGCCTGCTCCGCGCGCAGCGGCTCGAACGCGACCCGTCCCCGGAAGGTCGGATGCGCATCGGGCTTGTCCTCGCCGGTGTGCAGGAAGACGCACGCCACGGGGCCGATCCGCACGGCGGAGAAGGGGCGGCCATCCCGCATCGCCACGTAGTCCTGCAGCTGGAACGCCCAGTCGCCGCGCACGTCGTGGTTGCCGATCGTGACCTCGAGCGGCCGGTCGGCGCTGATGTCGCGCTGGGCGGGGGAGAGCACGGTGCTCACGAACTCGCCGGGTGTGGTCCAGTCGTTGCAGAGATCCCCGTTCCAGACGAGGAGGTCGACCGCGGGCGTCTGCGCGTCGAGCGCACGGATCGTGTCGTCGCGCTGATGCGTGTCGTTCCACACCGCGATCCGGGCCCTCTCGGCGGATCCGTCCGCCAGGCGCACCGTCTTCCAGGCGCTCACGTGCTGCGCGCCGGGCGCGGCGACCGCGTCGGTCACGGCGCGCACCTGCACGGTCGCGCCGGGGCGGAACCCTTCGGTGCGCACGCGCAGCACGTGATCGCCCTGCGGGGTCATGCCGAACGCGTCCATGCGCGCCTCGCCCTCGCCGTCGTCGGTGCGCCACTCCAGCCGGCCCCGGCTGAGCCGGCTCACCGCCCACACCCCTTCGAAGCCGTCCGGGCGCACCGCCATGATCACCAGCGGGCTCGTCACGAGCTCGCTGTCTGCGGTGGACGCGCGGGGGGCGGGGGTCATCGGTTCTCCTCATCGGGATCGGGGGCGCCGCCGAGGTCCAGCTCGAACCGATAGCGCAGGTCGTCGTCGAACCACATCCGGAAATTGGTGCCCCACACATTGTTGTGCAGATTCACGGAGAACCCGTCGGCGGGATCCGGGATCGCGTCGTCGAAGCGCAGCAGGGCCGGGGCGCCGACCGCGACCAGGGGCGCGTCGATCGCGCGCAGGCGCAGAGGCCGCGATCCGCTGCGCACGACGGCCGTCGCCGCGTGCAGGGTGCGGTTGCCGCGGCTGACGACGCGCTGCGGGTCCACGGGCGCACCGAGCTTGTGCAGCGTCCAGGTGTCGTCCGCCGCGGGTGAGCCGGGGGCCGGGCGGAAGCCGAACCAGCTCGCCTCCGGCAGTCGAGACGCCTCGCGGCCGCACACGTCGAGAAGGATCCGGATCGGGCCCTCGATCGCGGGGAAGCGGTACTCGATGCGGATCCGGGCCGGCGCGCCCGTCGCCGCGACGAGTCGCGCCGGAAGGGACAGGTCGGCCGTCGCGACGCCGGTGCCGTCGGCGTTCGTGACGACCCGCAGGGTCCGCACGGCGGGTGCCGTGACGCGCGCGGGGAGGCGGTCGGCGATCGCCAGGCCGGGGCTCGCCTGGTCGGGGATCGCCCAGAAGCCGTGCTGGTCGAGGTCCCGGCAGTACTGCCGCAGCCAGCGCTGCTCGTCGCGTTCGTCGAAGGTCTGGTGGCGGAACGCGCCCATCGCGTGGTCGTCATCCGCCCACACGCTGCCGTGTGCGTCGCGCAGCCCGGTGATCGACCCGTCCGCGCCGAAGCGCACCGCGAACCGTCCGAGGAGCACCTCCTCGCCGACGGCGAGGGTGCGCTCGATTCCGTCGACCGGCGTCGCGCCCTCCGCCGCCGCGTCACCCCGGGGCTGCAGCTCGGCCAGTGCCGCCCGCGCCTCGGCCGCGCGCGCGGGCGCCAGTGCGGCGATCGCCGCATCGAGATGCGCGCGCTGCTCGGCCCAGGACTCCTCGAATCCCGAGTACGTCAGGGGGCTCCGCGACGGGTGCTCGGCCCACGCCCAGTCGTAGGCGTGCGTGTCCGCGGGGTTCGATGAGGGATCGACGACGTCGCGGGCGCGAGCCGCGCGGAACTCGTCCTTGAGGTAGTTCGCGTAGTCGGGGAGGTGGGTCTTCAGGTCCTCGCCCCACGTGTGCTCGGCGATGCGCAGCAGCGCCACCCCGAAGTCGTGGTGCTCCGCGGAGGCGGGACCGAGAGTGCCGTCGCGGACCCACGCGGTCCGCAGCCGCTGCAGGGCGCCCAGGCCGGCGGTCAGGAGAGGATCGGCACCGGCCCCGTGGATCCAGGTGTCGCCGATCTCGTCGGTGAGCACGGGCAGCGCGTCGCGGTGCGCGAGCACCGCGCGAGCGAAATCGTCCAGGTTCGAGGCGACGATGCGCGCCCCGGGGTGCGCGGCCGCGAGGGCGGCGAAGAGCTCTTCCACCTCGTCCACCGTGGGCGGGCCGTCGTTGTCGCCGGTGTGCGCGAGGTGCAGCGCGTCGGTGCCGCCCGGCACGACGGCGAGCGCGAGCCCCTCCGAGCCGTAGGAGCGCGCGTAGTTCACGACGACCTCGGCGCCGTCGGGGGCGCGCCAGACGAAGAACTCCGGCACGTCGGGCACCGCCGAGGCGCCGTTCACACCCAGGTGCAGGTACTCGATCCCGGCGGCGTCGAGCACGGGCACGAGCCCGATCGTGTGACCCGGCACGTCGGTCATCTTCGCGGCGATGGTGCGGCGGCCGTAGCGCGCGTCGAGATCCTGCGACAGCGACGTCGCGAACGCGGCGAGCGACGGATCCAGGAGCTCGGTGTGCGTCGTGAGCGGCAGCGCGTGCCACCGGATCCGCCCCTGCCGCAGGGCGGCGTCGAGCCGGGCGACCTGCGCTGCGCTGCCCGTGCGCAGCACGTGGTCGATCAGCCAGGAACCGGTCGTCCACACGAAGCGCGCAGGTCCTCCGCGGCGTTCCAGCTCCTCGGAGAGCTCGATCGCGCGGGGCAGGTAGCGCTCGGTGTAGCCGGCGATCACGTCACGGGCGAGGGCCGTGAAGCCGATGTCGAGGTGGGTCTTGAAGACGACGTGGATCGTGTCGATCACGGCGGATCCTTCCGGGGGTCAGGGGCGGTCCTGCGAGGCAGGTCGAACATCGCGGCGGTCGCGCCGCCGGGGGACGTGCCGCTGTCCCGGGTGGGTCGCATGGCACCCGGAACAGCGGCGTCGGATCAGTGCAGCGGCTTGCAGAGCAGCGCGCTCGGCACGCCGCCCTGAAGGCGCTGATAGGTGTAGGCGACGCCGGCGATGTACTCGCCGTCGGCGCACTGGCCCTTGAAGCGCCCGGGCGCCCAGTCGCTCGCGGTCGAGCCTCCGCCGGCGGGCCGGTTGTCGGCGCGGTCGAACCAGAGGGTGCGGCCGTTGCTCGACGGCAGCGCGGATGCGCTCGGTGCGCAGAGCAGCCGGGAGGCCGCCCAGCGGTTGACGGTGCCGATCGTCAGGCTGAGGCCCACGGCGATCTCGCCGTTGGCGCACTGCAGCTTGCTGTAGCCGCCGGCCCAGTCGACCTGCACGTTGGCCTCAGTGCTCACGACATGGCGGACGGTCGTGAGGCTCGGCTGTCCCGCATCTGTGCACAGACCGCGGTTGCTGCTGCGGGAGAGGCCCTGCAGCCGCTCGGTGTCGGGGCAGACGCCCTTCCACTGACCCGGATCCCAGTCGGGCCGGTCCTGCATGAGCGCGGAGGCGTTGGTGTCGGGCAGGTAGCTGTCGCTGCCGAGCATGTTCCAGCGCACGGCGGGGTCGACGTGTCCCGTCCTGCCGGGGGAGGTGACGAGCTTCTGCCAGCCCGCATACCGCCAGTCGTCCGCGATGCTGATCCGGCTGCCGTCCGGCCGGTAGCCGAGCAGCGCATAGGTGTCGGCGAAGTCGCCCGCGGCGTCGGCCTGGGTGACCAGGGGCCAGGCGGCGAAGTCGGTGTCGTTCGCCGCGAGGAGGTCGGTGAAGTTGTTCCACCAGTCGATGTTCTTCTGATCGGTCTCCCCGGCTCCGCGGATGCCGAATTCGCTGATCCACACCGGAGCCGTGTAGTGCTGGCCGGCCGTGGTCACGAACAGCGCCTCCTGCGTCACCGCGTCCGCGAGCTGTGTCGCGGTCATGTCCCGATAGCGCAGGTCGTGGGTCTCGCCCAGCCCCGTCGCGCCGGTGTGCTGCGGACCCGTGTAGCCGTACACGTGCGCGGAGTACACGAGCTTGTCCGGGTGCAGGATCGTGTTCGACGTGTTCGCGACCGGCTTGAGCATGGGCCGGTCGTGGAACAGGCCGTCCAGCGGCACGCCCTGCCAGTTGATCCCCTCCATCACGATGAGGACGTCGGGGCTGACCTTCTGGATCGCGATCGCCGCCTGCTGATACGCCTTGTACAGGTCGTTGCCGTCGCCCATTCCCCAGTTCGCATCGTCGGTCACGTCGCGGCGCACCTCGTTGCGCAGATCCATGCCTACCACCCGCGGGTTGGCCCGGTAGCGCTGGGCGAGCATCACCCAGTCGGAGATCCACTTCTCCGTGGTCTGGCTGCTGTACCACTTGGTGTTCGCGTCGACACCGCAGCACCACAGCGACGTGGTGGTGTGGTTGTTCAGGATCACGGCGAATCCGTCGGCGGTGAGCGCGTCGACCACGGCGTCGAAGACCTGGAGCGGCGTCTTGCCGCGCAGCTGCGGGTTGGCTGCGACCGCCGCATCGGGCACCGCCGCCGTCATCCCGAGCATCTCGTTGGAGAATGGCAGGCGGATGCTGTTGATCCCGATCGAGTGGAAGTCGCTCATCAGGGTCGGCAGCGCCACGCGGTCGAGCCCCATCGGGATGTCGTAGCTGTCGCCGCTGTTGTGCGTGGCGGGGTCGTCCTTGGATCCGCTGCCGCTCCAGTGCCCCTGCGCTCCATCCCAGTTCGCGGAGATGAGCTTGAACCGGTCGCCGTCGGCGTCGACCACGTACCGTCCTCGGGTGCTCAGCGGTGCGGTCCATGACGCGGAGAGCTCGGCGCCGGTGAGCACGGGGATCGTCGTGGCCCGCGCCTGCGCGGACGTGGCCTGCGCCTGCGGCTGCGCGGCTGCGGGGATCGGCGCGGCGAGGCCCGTGGCCAGCGCTGCGGCGCCGAGCGCCGCGAGCACCTGATTCCGTCGTCGTTGCATGGATCCAACTCCTTTGTCTTCTGTCCATCTGGTCGGACTCCGTCTCCTCCGCACATCGTCCATGCGGTGGATTCTCGACGGATTGGCAACGTAAACATCACTTTTTCGAGGCGTGAGTTGTTTACGTAACCATAGTGTGCCTATAGTGCTCTTGGTAACGCAACCAATCACGAGGAAGTGAGACACGGATGTCGATCGCGACGCCGCTCCGACGCTCCCGCCCGTCCTGGGCGGGCTGGTGGTTCGTCGGTCCGTTCATGCTCGTGTTCGCGCTGGTGCTCATCGCGCCGCTGCTCTACGCGATCTATCTCAGCCTGTTCCGCGACTCGCTGATCGGCGGCACGCACTTCGTCGGCCTGGAGAACTACGCCACGGCGATCGTCGACCCGAAGTTCTGGGACGCGACCGGACGCGTCGTGCTGTTCCTGGTCGTGCAGGTGCCGATCATGCTGGCGCTCGCCCTGGTGGCCGCGTTGGCGCTCGACAGCGCACGGCTGCGGTTCGTGCCCTTCTACCGGCTGAGCATCTTCCTCCCCTACGCCGTCCCCGGCGTGGTCGCGGTGATGATCTGGGGCTACATGTACGGCGACCAGTTCGGACTCGTGGCGGATCTGAACCGCTGGCTCGGCGACATCGTGCCCTCCCCGCTGTCGTCGACGTGGATCCTGCCCGCGATCGGCAACATCGTCACCTGGGAGTTCGTCGGCTACAACATGCTGATCTTCTTCTCGGCGCTGCAGGCCGTGCCGCAGGAGCTCTACGAGGCGGCTGAGATCGACGGGGCCGGCGCCCTGCGCACGGTGTTCAGTATCAAGCTCCCGGCCATCCGCGGCGCGATCGTCGTGGCGACCATCTTCTCGATCATCGGCAGCTTCCAGCTGTTCAACGAGCCGGCCGTGCTGCAGAAGATCGCGCCGAACTCGATCTCGAGCTACTTCACGCCGAACATGTACGCCTTCAACCTGTCGTTCGCCGGATCGCAGTTCAACTACGCGGCCGCGATCGCGATCATCTCCGGCGTGATCACCATGATCATCGCGTTCTTCGCGCAGTCCCTCGGATCGAAGGAGCAGAAGTGATGAGCGTCATGACGTCCCAGGGCGCGGAGCCGCTGAACACCGAGGCCGTCGTCACCGGCCGCCGACCCAGCCGGCTCGCGAGCGGCCGGATCCAGGGTCGTCCCGCCCGCCGCGCCGGCCGGCGACCGGCGCGCCGCACGCGCACCTCGATCACCCTCATGATCGTGATGACCCTGATGCTGCTCTACAGCCTGGGCCCGCTGTTCTGGCTCGTGGTGAACTCCACGAAGTCGCGGCAGGACCTCTACACCACGTCCGGCCTCTGGTTCGGGCCGAAGTTCTCCCTCTTCACGAACATCGCCGACGTGTTCGCGTACGACGACGGGGTGTTCCTGCGCTGGTTCCTCAACACCGTGCTCTACGTGGTGGTCGGCGCCGGCGGCGCCACGCTGCTGGCCACCCTGGCCGGGTACGGGCTCGCCAAGTACCGCTTCCCGGGCCGGCGCGCGGTGTTCGCGATCATCCTCGGCGCCCTCGCGATCCCCGGATCCGTGCTCGCCGTGCCCCAGTTCCTGCTGTTCAGCAAGCTCGGGCTCACGAACACCCCGGCCTCGGTGCTCATCCCGTCGCTCGTGAGCGCCTTCGGTCTGTACCTGGTCTGGGTCTACGCGGCCGAGGCGATCCCGGACGAGCTCATCGAGGCGGCGCGCCTGGACGGCGCCGGCGAGCTGCGGATCTTCTTCTCGATCTCGCTCCGGCAGCTCGCCCCGGCCTTCATCACCGTGCTGATGTTCGCCGTCGTCGCCACCTGGAACAACTACTTCCTGCCGCTCATCATGCTCTCCAGCCCCGAGTGGTACCCGCTCACGGTCGGACTCAGCCAGTGGGCGTCCGCGTCCGCGTCGATCGGCACGCAGCCGATCCCGCAGCTGGTCATCACCGGCTCGCTGCTGACGGTGCTGCCCATCTCGGCCGCCTTCCTCTATCTGCAGCGCTACTGGCAGTCCGGCCTCGCCGCCGGAAGCGTCAAGTAGCCGCAACCCCTCTGTTCACCTCCCCCGCACGAAACTCTGCATCACCTCCGGAAAGGACCCCGCAGTGAAGAAGAACATCTGGATGCGCGCCGCCGTCGTCGTCGGCGCCGCCTCGCTCATGATGGGCGCCCTCGCGGGCTGCCAGGGCGGCAGCGACGCCGCCCAGGGCGGTTCGAAGGCCGACATCGACGCCGCTCTCAAGAAGGGCGGCGAGCTGACCTGGTGGACCTGGAGCGACGCCACGCAGAAGCAGGCCGACGCGTTCACCAAGGAGCACCCCAACGTCAAGATCAAGGTCGTGAAGCTGGACAACCCGGATGCTGCGGTGACGAAGCTGCAGAACGCCGTCAAGGCGGGATCCGGTGCTCCCGACATCGTGCCCGTCGAGTACCAGACCATGCCGCAGCTGACCATGGCCGGGGCGCTCGCCGACATGACCTCCTACGGCTTCGACGGCTACAAGGACCAGTTCACCGCGTCGACCTGGAGCTCCGTGAACGTGAACGGCAAGCTCGTCGGCATCCCGATGGACTCCGGTCCGATGGTCTTCATCTACAACAAGGACCTCTATGCCGCCGCCGGCATCACCGAGGCGCCGAAGACCTGGGACGAGTTCGTCAAGGACAGCGCGGCCATCCACGCGAAGGATCCGAACACCTACATCGCCACCGGCGGCGACGCCGGATTCTTCACCAGCATGATCTGGGCGTCCGGCGGCCATCCGTTCAAGACCGACGGCGAGAAGGTCACGATCGACCTTCAGGACGAGGGCAGCAAGAAGTTCGCCGACATGTGGGGCGGCATGCTGCAGCGCGGCGAGCTCTCTCCGCTGGCCACCTGGTCGGACGAGTGGAGCAAGGCACTGAACCAGGACAAGCTCGCCACGCTCATGATGGGTTCCTGGATGATCTCCGGAATGGATGATCACGGCGCCGGCAAGTGGCAGGTCGCCCCGATGCCGACGTGGGACGGGACTCCCGGATCCGCCGAGAACGGCGGAAGCGGACTGAGCGTCACCGACCAGAGCAAGAACAAGGCCCTCGCGGCCGCCGTGCTGCAGTTCATGGCCGACGGCACCGGCCGCACGCTCATCAACCAGAACGGTTTCCCGTCGACGGTCAAGGAGTTCGACAACGCCGACTGGAAGAACATGACCTTCGCGGCGTACGGCGACCAGAAGCCGAACCCGATCGGCGCGGACTCGGCGAAGTCGGTCATCGCGGGCTGGCAGTACCTGCCGTTCCAGGGATACGCCAACAACGTGTTCGGCGACTCGGTCGGCAAGGCGATCGGCGCCAAGGGCGATCTGAACGCGGCTCTGAAGGAGTGGCAGAAGACGCTCGTCGACTACGGGAACCAGCAGGGCTTCCAGGTCAACAAGTAACCCGCCGCCGCTCGGTGCGGGGTCCGCTGCGGCGGGCCCCGCACCTTTCCCGCCGCCCTCCACGACCCCTCGATCCTTCCCGGAGTCCGCAATGCCCACCTTCGCCATCGGCGAGACCGACTTCCTGCTCGACGGAGCGCCGTTCCAGGTGATCTCGGGCGCGATGCACTACTTCCGCGTCCACCCCGGCCTCTGGGAGGACCGTCTGCGGACGGCCCGTCAGATGGGCCTCAACACGATCGAGACCTACGTGCCGTGGAACGCGCACGAGCCGGTGCGCGGTGAGTTCTCCGCGGAGGGCGACCTCGACCTCGGCCGCTTCCTCGACCTCGTGCAGGCGCAGGGGATGCACGCGATCGTGCGCCCCGGCCCCTACATCTGCGCCGAGTGGCACAACGGCGGGCTGCCGGAGTGGCTCATCGCGGATCCCGGGATCCGCGTCCGCTCGCAGGATCCGCGCTATCTCGCCGAGGTGGAGCGCTATCTCACGCGCGTGTACGACATCGTCCGGCCGAGGCAGATCCACCGCGGCGGGGGAGTCATCCTCGTGCAGATCGAGAACGAGTACGGGGCGTACGGCTCCGACAAGGCGTACCTGCGCGCCCTCACCGACCTCACCCGTGACGCCGGCATCGAGGTGCCGCTCACGACGGTCGACCAGCCCGCCGGCTCCATGCTCGACGACGGGACGCTGCCCGATCTGCACAGCACCGCGTCGTTCGGATCGCGCGCGGCGGAGCGCCTGGCGGCGCTGCGCCGGCACCAGCAGACGGGGCCGCTCATGTGCTCCGAGTTCTGGTGCGGCTGGTTCGACAGCTGGGGCGAGCCGCACCACACCACCTCCGCGGCCGACAGCGCGGCAGAGCTGGAGACCCTCCTCGCCGCGGGCGCCAGCGTCAACATCTACATGGTGCACGGCGGCACGAACTTCGGCTACACGGCGGGCGCCAACGACAAGGGCGTCTACCGGCCGATCGCGACGTCGTACGACTACGACGCGCCGATCGCCGAGGACGGCACGCCCACCGAGAAGTACTGGCGGTTCCGCGACGTGATCGCCGCGTATGCGCCGGTGCCGGAGGACCTCCCTGCGCCCCGGACGCCCGCGCGCGTCCTGGAGGGGCCGCTGGTGCGCGCCGTCGCGCTCGCCGACGCGGGGCTGGAGAGCTGGACCCGGCACGAGACCGCGCCCGCCGCGACGGCCTTCGGTTCCCCGCGCGGCTACTCCCGGTATGCGGTCGCGGTCCCGCACGGCGGCGCGCTCACCGTGGGCGAGGCGCGCGACCGCGCACATGTGTTCCTCGACGGACGCCCCGTCGGGATCCTGGATCGCGAAGCGCACGACCGCGTGCTCACGGTGCCGGCGGCGGGCGAGCTCTCGATCCTCGTCGAGCATCTCGGCGGCGTGAACTACGGTCCGCGGATCGGCGAGGCCAAGGGCCTGATCGGCCCCGTGCGTCTGGACGGCGAGGAGCTGCACGACTGGGCCGTCTCCCCCCTCGAGCTGACCGCCGACGCCGTGCGCGCGGCACTCGCCGCGCACGGGACGGCGGTGCGCCCCGGCGTTCCCGTCGCCGGTCCGGTGCTGCTCGGGGGCGTCTTCGACGCCGACCCCTCGGGCGACCTGCATCTCGACGTGAGCGGCTGGGGATCCGGCGCGGTGTGGATCAACGGTTTCGCACTCGGCCGCCACTCCGCGCGCGGCCCGCAGGAGACGCTGTACGTCCCCGCGCCCGTGCTGCGCGCCGGAGGCAACGAGATCCTCGTGCTGGAGCTCCGTGGCGCGGAGCGGCCGACGGTGCGCTTCGCGGAGTGGCCGCGGCTCGGCCCGACCGAGTTCTGAATGCGGTCAGGTCAGAGCCGGAGCGGGACCGGTGCTGTCCCGCACCACGAGCCGGGTCGGGATGAGCGGGTTGTCGGGCAGGGGATCGCCGTCGATCATCGCGATGAGCAGCTCGGTCGCGCGCTGGCCGACCACGTCGAAGTTCTGGTGGACGGTGGTCAGGGCGGGCCAGTAGCTGTCGCTGTCCTCGCTGTCGTCGAAGCCGATCACGCTGAGATCCTCGGGGATCCGCAGTCCCGCCTCGTGGGCCGCGTGCATCACGCCGAGCGCCATCTGGTCGTTCGCCGCGAACACCGCCGTCGGGCGCGGGCTCTCGGCGAGGATCTCCCGACCGGCGGCGCGGCCCGAGGCGGCGGTCCAGTCGCCGCGGTGCAGCGTCGGCGCGTCGAGCCCGCGCTCCTGCAGCACATGTGCGTAGGCGTCCTCACGGCGGCGTGCGGAGAACGACTTGAGCGGGCCCGCCACGTGCGCGATGCGGGTGTGGCCGAGGTCGAGCAGGTGCTGCATGGCGATCCGGGCGCCCTGCTCCTGGTCGGTGTCGACCAGGGTGTGCTCCGCGGTCGCCGTGGAGTCGACGATCACGAGCGGCAGGCCCGCGGTCAGGGCGTAGTCGTCGGGCGAGCCGAACTCGGCGGACATGATCAGGATGATGCCGTCGACGGCCTGCTCCTCGAGGCGCCCGAACGCGCCCGTCACCGAGACGCGCGTGGGGTCGGCCACAGGGATCAGGGTGGTCGTGTAGCCGGCCGCGGCGCCGGCCTCGGCGACCGCTTCGAGGGTGCGCTCGTTGCCCAGCGTCGTGATGTTGAACGTGACGACGCCGAGGCTGCGGAAGCGGCCGGACTTCAGATTGCGCGCGGCGCTGTTCGGGCGGTACCCGAGCTCCTTCATCGCGGCGAGCACCTTCTCGCGCTTCTCCGGGCGGACGTGGACATAGCCGTTGGCCACGCGCGACACGGTCTGCGGAGAGACGCCCGCGCGCTGGGCAACGTCCTTGATCGAGGCGCGCGGAGCGCCGTCCTTGGTCCGTTGCACATTGGTCCCTTGCATGGCAACGTAAACAATACTCGAACCGCTGAGGAAGAGGAATCATGTCGTCATCGACCGTCGACCACGCCGTCGTGGATCTCGGCATCGTGCTCCAGACCGAGGACGTCGCCCTCGTCCTGGACATCCGCGGCGGCGGGCTGCCGGAGGTGGTGCACTGGGGCGCGGCCTGCGGACCCCTCGACGCCGCGTCCTTCGACGCGCTGACGCGCACCGGCGTCTTCCCCGACGCCGGCAGCGAGGTCGACGCGGTCGTGCCCGTGTCGCTGCTCCCCGAGCTCTCCCGCGGATGGAGCGGGACGCCGGGGATCAGCGGCTCCCGGGACGGCGCGCACTGGTCGCCGCGCTTCGAGGTGACCGGGGTCCGGGTGGACGGCGCCCCGCTCGAGGACGGATCCGGCCCGGTGCCGACCGGACGCCGCCTCGTCTCCCTCGGCCCTGCTTCGGTGCAGGTGTCCGCCCGCGACGACGAGGCGCAGCTGGAGCTCGAGCTCGACGTCGAGCTCACCGCCTCCGGCGCGATCCGCACCCGTGCGGCCCTCCGCAACGCCGGCGTCGACGGGTACGCGCTCGACGCGCTCCTGCCGACGCTGCCCGTGCCGCTGGAGGCAGACGAGGCGCTGGACTTCGCGGGACGCTGGGCGGTCGAGCGCGTTCCGCAGCGGCGCCGCCTCGGCGTCGGCGCGCACCGCAGGGAGAACCGGCGCGGGCGCACCGGCCTCGGGAGCGCGCTGGTGCTCGCCGTCGGCCGGCACGGCTTCGACGAGGCCTCGGGCGAGGTGTGGGGGATCCACGTCGGCTGGTCCGGCGACCACGTGCATCAGGTCGAGCGGGTCGCCGAGGGCCGCCAGGTGCTCGCCGGGGGCGAGCTGCTGCTGCCCGGCGAGATCCGGCTGGGTGCCGGCGAGGAGTATCGGAGCCCGTGGCTGTACGGCTTCCACGGGCAGGGTCTCGACGCGCTCGCGGCGCAGTCGCACCGGATGCTGCGCGCGCGGCCCCAGCACCCGCTGTCGCCCCGCCCGGTCACCCTCAACGTGTGGGAGGCCGTGTACTTCGACCAGAACGAGCAGGATCTCGTGGAGCTGGCCGATGCCGCCGCGTCCGTCGGGGTGGAGCGCTTCGTGCTCGACGACGGCTGGTTCGGTGCGCGCCGCAACGACCGCGCCGGGCTCGGCGACTGGACCGTGTCGCCCGAGGTGTGGCCGCAGGGGCTGCATCCGCTCATCGACCATGTGCGCGGCCTGGGCATGCAGTTCGGGCTCTGGGTGGAGCCGGAGATGGTGAATCCCGACTCCGACCTGGCCCGCGCGCATCCGGACTGGATCATGTCGGCGCGCTCGGAATGGCCGCTCACGGGGCGCCATCAGCAGGTGCTCGATCTGGCGAACCCGGCCTGCTACGCGCACGTGCGCGACGCGCTGATCGCGCTGCTCGACGAGTACGACATCGCGTACCTGAAATGGGATCACAACCGCGACCTCGTCGAGGCGGGCACCGGATCCCGGCGCGCACCGGGCGTGCACGGGCAGACCCTCGCGTTCTACGCGCTCGTGGACGAGCTCAAGCGCCACCAGCCGGGGCTCGAGATCGAGTCGTGCTCCTCGGGCGGCGGACGCGTCGACCTGGGCGTGCTCGAGCGCACGGACCGGGTGTGGGGATCGGACGACAACGACCCCCTGGAGCGCCGGCGGATCAACGCATGGACGGCCCAGCTGGTGCCGCCGGAGCTCATCGGCGCGCACATCGCGTCCGCCCCCTCGCACGTCACCGGCCGCACCCACACCCTCGCGTTCCGCGCCTCCGTCGCGCTCTTCGGCCACCTGGGCGTCGAGGCGGACATCCGCGGCTGGAGCGACGACGAACGCGCCCAGCTGGCGGAGTGGATCGCGCTGCACAAGCGCGAGCGCGCGCTGCTGCACGGCGGCAGGACGGTGCGCGCGCAGACACCGGATCCGGCCTTCGCGCTGCAGGGCGTGATCGCCGAGGACGGCGGACGCGCGCTCTACCTGTTCACCGCGCTCGCCCTCGGTGCGACGGCGAGCGCGGGGCGCTTCCGCCTGCCCGGGCTCGACGACGGCCGGCGCTATCGCGTCGAGATCGAGCCGCTCAGCCTGCGGGGGCTCGCGGGCAACGCCGCGGCCTGGCAGCAGGACGGCGTCGAGCTGACCGGGAGGATCCTCGGCCGGATCGGCATCGTGATGCCGTCGGTGCATCCCGAGACCGCCGTCATCCTGAGGGCGACCGCGGTCGACTGAGCGCAGGCGCCGCGCCCTCAGCCCACGAGCACCTCGTCGCCCACGCGGATCGTGCCGCCGACGCCCGCGGACTCGCCGACCGCGCCGCTGATCCCGGGCAGCACGAGCAGGCGGCCGAGCGTCGGCTCGTCCTGGCCGAGGGATCCGGTGAGCGTCTTCAGCACGCTCGCGTCGCGCTCGCCGGTGTCGGGGTTCGCGTGCGTCGCCAGGCAGCGCACGATCGGGCCGGCTGTGTGCAGCCGCACGTCGCCGATGCGCACCTCGCCGTGCCAGTCCAGCTCGTCCCACGCGTCGACGCCCCCGATCACGACGTTCGAGCGGAACCGGCGATCGTCCACCTCCTGTCCGAGCGCGGCGCCCAGCGCGGCGACGCTCGACTCGCTGTGCAGCGACACGTAGCCGCGTCCCCGGTCCTGGAACCGCGAGCGGGTGCCGTCGCCGACCAGCGCCAGCGGGAGGCGTCCCGGCCGCTGCAGGCGCTTGGCGTCGGGGGAGTCGAGCACGAAGGCGGTGACGGCCTCGGAGAGCGCGTGGCGTCCGTCGTCGTCCAGATCCGCGTCGGCCAGCGTCTCGTCCGCGTGCTCGATGCGCACGCGCCGCGCGTCGTGGTCGTAGGTCAGCCGCAGCTGCGCGAGCGCGGGGAAGGACTCGAGCGCGAGCCCCTTCGACTTCGGCCAGTGATCGAGGCCGTCGCGCTCCTCGGGTGTCGCCGCATCCGCGAAGCGGAACGCGAGCACCCGGTCGCCGGCGATCCGGCCGTCCGCCTGCACGGTGAGCGAGGAAAGGCTCTCGGGCGTGAATCCCTTGACGGGGTGGCGATAGAGCGCGACGACGTGAGGCATGGATCCATCCTCGCAGGGACGCGCGGACGACCGGTGCCAACGACGAACCCCGCCGCGAGCATGCTCGGGCGGGGTTGCGGATGAGAGAGCTCAGGCCCTTTCGAGCTCGTCCTCGTCTTCGTCGGCGTACTGATCCGCCCACTTGTCGACGTACTGGTCTTCGGTCTCCGGATGACCCAGCTCGCGCTCCAGCGCGGAGTAGTTCACCGACGGACTGTAGGACTTCAGTTCGCGGGCAATCTTGGTGTGCTTTGCCTTCTGACGGCCACGGCCCATGCGCGAGACCCCCTTACTGTAAGCAGCGGACGAAACGGGGCCCGCTGTCTATTTCCGGCACCGGCTCGCGGCCGGTAAGAGTAGCATCCAGGATAGCACGAGGGCCACCTCACCTCGCCGTGACGGGGGTCGCAGCAACCCGGCCGGAAGGGAACGATGAGATGAGCGACACCGCCCCCACCCCTGAGGAACGAGAACTGCAGAACACGCAGCTGCAGAAGGCCGTGATCGTCGCCCTGCGACCCGGTCAGCCGCCGCGCGTGCTCGCCGAGGCGATGCGCTACGCGACCCTGCTCTCCGCGCCCCTCCTGATCGTGCACGTCGACGTCACGCGCTTCGTCACGTTCGAGGATCCGGACGGCATGGTGCACTCCGCGCCGATCGACCTCAACATCGACACGGGCGCCGAGGAGTTCGCCGAGCTGCGCGCCGAGGTCGAGAAGGTGCTCGCCGGATCCGGCCTCACCTGGACCGCGCGTCAGCTGGTGGGTGACCCCGCGCTCGCGATCAAGCATCTCGCGGGCGAGGTGGATGCGCAGCTGATCGTGGTCGGCACGCGCAGCCGCGGGATCGGGGAGTCGATCCGCGAGTTCTTCACCGGATCCGTCGCGGCACGGCTGTCGCACCGGCAGTCGCGGCCGATCCTCGTCGTGCCGCTCGAGGAGCCCGTACCCGACACGCAGAAGGAGATCTGGCCGGAGTAGCCGGATCCGGGTCGGCGCCTTCCCTTCCCGGTCGTTGAGCCGAGGACGCGCAGTGCCCGACCCTTCCGGCCGTTGAGCGAGGACGCGCAGCGCCCGAGACGAAACGCGGTCACCCACCAGGGCGCCGCGTTCCGTCCCGTCGGCCGTCGGCCGTGCTCGCTCGCCGACCCGGTGAAGGGCCTCAGCTGCGCAGCCCGGCCAAGGCCGACGTCACCGCGTGGGCGGCGGCGTCGAGCGCCGCGTCGAGGTCGCTCACCACCTGGGCGGGCAGCAGGCCGCCTTTGGCGACGTGCGTGCGCAGATCGGCGCGCACGCGGGCGCGGAACTCGTTGATCGACGCATCGGCGCGACGCAGCTCCTCCCGGCTGGCGATCCGCTCGTCGGCGCGCGCGGTCGCCTCCCGGTAGGAGGAGGCCGTCCCTCCGGAGCGCTCTTCGCGGGCGGCGGCGGCGAGGTCGGCGCGCAGGCTCCGCATGGCCTCCTGCACGCTCTGGCGCACCTCGTTCGCGATCAGGCGCACGGAGTCGTTGAGTCCGGCCTCGATGCCCTGCAGGTCGCCCTCGCGCGCGGCGAGCTCGGCCCGCCCCGCGTCGGTGATGGCGTAGATCGTGGTCCGGCCGTCGGCCGTCTTCGTGACGAGTCCCTCCTCCTCGAGCTTCGCCAGGCGGGGGTAGATCGTGCCGGCGCTCGGCGTGTAGGTGCCGCCGGTGCGATCGGTGAGCGCCTGGATGATGCCGTAGCCGTGCTGCGGGGACTCGGCGAGCAGTGCCAGCAGGTACAGGCGCAGGTCGCCGTGGGAGAAGACCGCGGGGCTCACAGCAGATCCTCCCCGTCGGAGGTGAACGACACCGGCGCCTCGGCCGCGTCGCGGCGCAGCACGGTGACATCGCCGGAGACGGTGTTCACGCGCACGTCGGCGAAGGTCCCGGACAGCTCGCCGCGCGAACCGGCGAAGTTCGACGGGCCGGAGGTGCCGCGCGGCACGCCGTCGATCGTGATGCGGCCGCTCAGCGTCCGGGCCACGTAGTTCGCGGCGAGTTCCTCGTCCAGGCGCACGGTCGCATCGCCTGAGACGCTGTTGAGCGACACCGTGTTGACGGGGCCGGTCGCGTCGATGAGCATCGCGCCCGAGACGCTGTCGATCGTGGCCTTGCGGATCTCGCCGGTCAGCGCGACGCCGCCCGAGACCGTGTTGGCCATGGCGGTGCCGGTCAGGCCCCGCACCTGCACGTCGCCCGAGACGGTGTTCACGTTCAGGTCGCCGCGGTGGGTGTCGACGATGAGATCGCCGGAGACGGTGTTGAGGCGGGCGTCCTCGGTGAGGCCGGAGACGAGCGCGCCGGCGCTCACGACGCCGAGGGTGAGCGCGATGTCCCGCGGGACGGCGACGCTGATCTCGGCCTTGGGGCCGCCTGCGCCGAAGTTGCGGAACACCTCGAGGAAGTTGTCCCACCCGATCTGCGGGTGGTCGATCTCGATCTGGGTGCCGTCGGACTCGATGCGAAGGTCCTTGATGGTGACGTTGTGCACCTCGATACGGATGCCGGGCTCGTCGTGGGCGATGACGTCGACCTGCCCGCCGACGAGTCCGATCTTGAGCTTCGACGCGCGCTCGATGTCGATCACGCGCTCCTGCCCGGGGGCGATGAGCCACTTCTCGGTCATGTCTGTTCTCCTGGTTGGGGATGCATATCCCGAGGATCGAGATATATCGTGTTTCCGAGCATAACACGATATATCTCGAATCCGTCAAGAGGTCTTCGCAGAACCGTTCGCTCCGAGGCCGAGAAAGGGCGGACCCTGTGAGGAGTCCGCCCTTCGCCGCCGGCTCAGAGGTCGACGTAGTTCTGCGGATCGCGCTCCCGCTGACCGCTCGCGAAGCTGACCAGGGCAGGTGCGTCCGACGTCTCCCTCCTCCTGTCGTCTTTCCCTCCCCCTGCGGGCGCACGTGTGAGGAGGGAAACGCGCTGCGGGGAGGGAATCGTGGTGGGGGATGACGGGCGCGGGGTGGGTCAGATCATCGGCGGGGTGTGCCAGATCCGGTCGATGTAGTCGTGGATCGAGCGGTCGGAGGAGAAGAACCCGCAGCGCGCGACGTTCAGGATCGCGGAGCGGATCCACCGGTCGCCGTCGCGGTAGGCGGCGTCGACGCGGTCCTGCGCGGCCATGTAGGACGCATAGTCCGCGAGCACCATGAAGCGGTCCTCGTAGAGCAGGTTCGACACGATCGGCTCGAACACCGAGCGGTCGCCGGCCGAGAACGAGCCGGACGCGATGAGGTCGATCGCGCGCCGCAGCCCCGCGTCGGCCTGGTAGAACTCGCTCGGGCGGTATCCGCGGGCGGACAGCGCCTCGACCTCGGGCTCGGCCATGCCGAACAGGAAGAAGTTCTCGTCGCCGACGAGCTCACGGATCTCGACGTTCGCGCCGTCGTCGGTCCCGATCGTCAGCGCGCCGTTCAGGGCGAACTTCATGTTGCCGGTGCCGGAAGCCTCCTTGCCGGCGAGCGAGATCTGCTCGCTGAGGTCGGCGGCCGGGATCACGCTCTCCGCGAGCGTCACGTTGTAGTTCGGCGGGAACAGCACCTGCAGGCGGCCGTCGAGGCGGGTATCGGCGTTGACCGTGGACCCGACGGCGTTGATCAGGTGGATGATCCTCTTCGCCATCGCGTAGCCGGGCGCGGCCTTCGCTCCGAACACCACGGTGCGCGGCTGCAGCTGCTCGAGCGGGATCCGTCCCGAGATCACGCCCTCGTACTCGCTCACCACGTGCAGCACCTTGAGCAGCTGGCGCTTGTACTCGTGCAGGCGCTTCACCATGACGTCGACGAGGTGCCCGTCGCCGACGCGCATCCCGTCCCGGGCGTGCAGCACATCGTTCAGGCGGCGCTTGTTGGCCGCCTTCACCTCGGCGAACGATGCGCGGAAGCCGGCGTCGTCGGCGAACGGCTCGAGCTCGCGCAGGCGCTCGAGGTCGGTGACCCAACCCTCGCCGATCGCCTCCGTGATGAGCGACGACAGCGCGGGGTTCGCGAGCCGGAGGAATCGCCGCGGGGTCACGCCGTTGGTCACGTTCGTGAACTTCCCGGGGTAGAACGCGTCGAAGTCGGGGAGCACCTTCTCCCGCAGCAGCTGCGAGTGCAGCTCGGCGACGCCGTTGACCTTGGAGCCGGCGACCGTCGCGAGATAGGCCATCCGCACGGCGCGCTCGGGGAACTCGGCGATGATCGACATGTTCCGGATCCGCAGCTCGTCGTCGCCGAAGCGCGCGCGCACCGCCGCGAGGAACTCCTCGTTGATCCGGTAGATGATCTCCAGATGCCGGGGCAGCAGGCGGCCCAGCAGATCGACCGACCACACCTCGAGCGCCTCCGGGAGCAGGGTGTGGCAGGTGTAGGCGAAGCACCGGCGGGTCACCGCCCACGCCGCGTCCCAGTCCATTCCGCGCTCGTCGACGAGCACCCGCATCAGCTCGGGCACGGCGATCACCGGATGGGTGTCGTTGAGCTGGAAGATGACGCGGTCGCCCAGCTTCGCGAGGTCGTACCCCTCGGCGAGCATGGTGTCGAGGAAGTCGTGGATCGACGCGGCGACGAAGAAGTACTGCTGCTGCAGGCGCAGCTCCTTGCCCTGCGGCGTGGAGTCCTCGGGGTAGAGCACCTTGGAGATGTTCTCGGCGAAGGTCTGCGCGCGGACGGCCTCCTCGTAGTCGCCGGAGTTGAAGATGCGCAGGTCGAAGGCGTCGGTGGCCTTCGCGCGCCACAGTCGCAGGGTGTTCACGCGGCCGTTCTCGAACCCGGGGACCATGTAGTTGCATGGGATCGCGCTCACGTTCCACGCCGGCACCCAGCGGGTGCGGGTGACGCCGCCGTCGTCATAGGTCTCGGTGTGCCCGCCGAACGACACCAGCTGCGCGCGCTCGGGATGCGGGAACTCCCACGGCGAGCCCAGCGTCAGCCAGGCATCGGGCTGCTCCACCTGCTGGCCGTCCTCGAAGGTCTGACGGAAGATGCCGTACTCGTAGCGGATCCCGTAGCCGATGCTCGGCACGCCGAGCGTCGCGAGCGAGTCGATGAAGCACGCGGCGAGCCGGCCGAGGCCGCCGTTGCCGAGGCCCGGCTCGATCTCGTGCTCGCGCAGCTCGTCCAGGCTCAGCCCGCAGGCCGCGAGCGCCTCGGCCGCGATCTCGGTGAGCCCCGACGCGAGCAGGTTGTTGTCGAGCTGGCGGCCCAGCAGATACTCCGCCGAGAGGTAGCAGACGCTCTTGGCCTGCGTCTCCTTCTGCTGGCGCAGGTCTTCCAGCCAGCGGCCCATCAGGTAGTCCCGCACGGTGTGGGCGAGGGCGACGTAGCGGTCGTTGGCGGTGGAGGCGCTCAGCGCGACGCCGCAGTCGAAGTTGAGGGTGCGCAGGAACTCCGCCACGAACCCGTCCACGGTCGCGGGCGGCGGGGTCACCGGGGCCAGGGCGAGCGGGTGCGTCGCCCCCTCCGGGTGCGGAGCGGCAGCGTCGTGCGGGTGCGGGGCATCGGCGGTGGTCACGGTACGAACGTACCGCGCGGGAGGTGCGCCGCGGAGAAGCAGTTGACATTGACGCGACGTCAACTTCTAGCCTGGTTTCACCGACGACGGAAGGAGGATCCATGGAGCATCGGGACTGGTCGATCCAGGAGATCGCGCGGCTGACCGGGACGACGAGCCGCACCCTGCGGCACTACGACGACATCGGCCTGCTGCCGCCCACCCGGATCGCGCCGAACGGGTACCGGCACTACGACGAGGGCGCGCTGGTGCGCCTGCAGCGCATCCTGCTGCTGCGGGAGCTCGGTCTGGGCCTTCCCGCCATCGCGGATGTCGTCGGCGCGGATCCGCGTCCGACCGACGTCCGCGGAGCCGCCGTCGAGGCGGCGGCCCTCGAGAGGCACCTGGCGCAGCTGCGCGCCGAGCAGGAGCGGCTGGCGCGGCAGATCGCGTCGGTCGAGCACACCATCACCACACTGAGAGAAGGAGAGGACCTCATGCCTGAGAACATGTTCGACGGCTTCGACCACACGCAGTACAAGGAGGAGGTCGAGACGCGCTGGGGCACGAAGGCCTACGCCGACGGCGACCGCTGGTGGCGCGGGCTGAGCGCCGACGAGAAGGCCGCCTGGCAGCAGCGCGTCGCCGATCTCGGCGCCGACTGGATCGCGCTCGCCGCGGCGGGAGCGGATCCCGCATCGCCGGAGGCGCAGGACGTCGCCCGGCGTCACGTCGCGTGGCTGACCGGCATCCCCGGCACCCCCGCGTACGGCGCGGGCGGGGACCGCAAGGCCTACGTGACCGGGCTCGGCGAGATGTACGTGGCGGATCCGCGCTTCGGCGCGAACTACGCGACGCCCGCCGATCGGGCGGCGCAGTCCGACACGGGCACGATGGGGACGGGCGGGGCGGAGTTCGTCCGCGACGCGCTGCGCATCTACGCCGAGGCGAACCTGTAGGCGGATCCCGGGCACCCGTAGGCGGACCCGGGCTCGATCCGGGGCCCGAGAAGAGGGAAAAGGGCGCTCGGGCGGCCCTGCTGCCGACCTTCTCCATCCCGTGCCGAGCCGACGGCACCCGCAGAGGTGGAAACGCCGCTCCCGAGATCCGGGGAGCGGCGTTTCCCATCTCGTGCAGCCTGCAACGGCGACGACGGTGGCCGGGCGCCGCGAGACCAAGGGCGGCCCCGACGCCGCCCGGGATAGGCTGGCACCACGATGGGCATCACGCGGCGAAACCTGCTCGTCGGCGCCGGATTCGGTGCCGTCGCAGTCGTGCTCGCGGCGTGCACGCCCGAGCCGCAGCCCACGAAGCCGCCGACCTCGCGTCCGCCCACGCCCACCCCGACGGTCCCGCCGGGCGCCGCGCCCGCGCCGTCGGCGTGGATGCGCAGCACCTGGTCGACGGACCCCTACGCGCGCGGGGCGATGAGCTACCTGCCGGTGGGGGCGTCCCCGCAGCTGCGCGCGGACCTCGCCGCGTCGATCGGCGACCGCGTGTTCTTCGCGGGAGAGGCGACCGACCAGGACCATCCGGGCACCGTGCCGGGGGCGATCGCCTCGGGACGACGCGCCGCGCGGGCCGTGATCGACGCGGCGGCCGGCGGGGAGCGGATCGCGGTCGTGGGTGCCGGGGCGGCCGGGGCCGCTGCGGCCCGTGCGCTCGCCGACGCCGGACTGACGGTGACCGTGTTCGAGGCGCGGGAGCGCACCGGAGGGCGGATCCGCTCGGTCGCGGATAAGAACTGGCCGCTCCCGGTGCAGCTCGGCGCCTGGCTCTCCGCGGGCGAGGACGACGGCACCCTGGGGGCGGAGCTCGCCGCGCAGGGCGTGCACCGCCTGCGCTTCGACACCGCGACGGGCTGGTCGAAGGACGGTGCCGCGCACACCGTCGACGAGGGCCCCGTCGAGCGTGCGGTCGCCCAGGCGGCGAACGGACCCTCGGACGCGACGATCGTCGCGGCCCTCAAGGCGTCGGGTGCGGATCCCGCCGAGCCCGGGCTGGCGGCCGCGCTCTCCTGGCTGCAGGCGACGACAGGCGCCGACGCGGCGAAGGCGTCGAGCTGGTACCCGCCGGCCTTCGTCCCGGATGCGCTCGTCGGGGCCGACGGCGACGTGGGCGTGCTGGTGGACGCCCCGCTCGCGGGGCTCAAGGTCACGCTCGCCTCGCCGGTGTCGCGGATCGCGCACGACGACTCGGGTGTGAGCCTGCGCCTCGGCACGGGCGAGTCGCTGTCGTTCGACCGGGTCGTGGTCACGGTCCCGCTGGGCGTGCTGCAGCATCAGGCCGTGGAGTTCTCGCCCGCGCTCCCGTTCACGCAGCGCGGTGCGATCGCGGCGCTCGCCTCGGGGTACGTCGAGACCGTGTGGGCGCAGTTCGACGAGACGTTCTGGAACGTCGACGCCGACGTCTGGCACGTCGTCGGCGGCGATGCGCCGATCCGCACCTGGCTCAACCTGCAGCCGGTCACCGGCAAGCCCGTGCTCGTCGGTCTCGTCGGCGGACCGGAGGCGGAGGCGTTCGCGAAGCTCGGCGACGGTGAGGCGCAGGCCGTCGTGCGGGAGTCGCTGCGCTTCTTCGTCAGGGCGACGCCGACGCCCTGACGATCGCGTCGGACCGATCGGGATCCGGATCCGCGGCGTCGGCCGGATCCGCTCCACCGGGATCCTCGGGATCGCCGGGTGCGGTCGGGTGCAGCCGGCTCACGGCGACCAGCCCCGATGCCACGAGCGCGAAGATCGCCAGCGCGATCGCGCAGGTCAGGATCATCTCGGGCGGACCCGACACCTGACGCGGATCCAGGAAGTAGTAGGGGTACCAGCCCACGAGGCCGCCGCGCCAGATCGTGAACACGCCCCAGAGCACCGGATACAGCAGCACGTAGGGAACGATCCGCCAGGAGGCGGCCCGTCGGCCGGGGCCGAACACCCATGCCACGATCGTCCACGCCGGCAGCACGAAGTGCAGGACCACGTCGGACCACGGCACCCAGATCGGCACCCCGTGCACGCCCGCCTGCCAGACGATGAGCGCGAACGCGAGGCCCGCGGTGATCGTCCAGCTGAGCACCACCGCCCGCGCCGTGGTCAGCCAGCGTGGATCCTCGGGGGTGCGCAGTGCGATCACGCCCGCGACCACGGCGAGGATCGCGAAGGCGATGTTCGACTCGATCGTGAGGTACGCGAGGAAGTTCTGCCCGGCGATGGTCTGCGAGCCCAGGCCCCAGAACAGCCGGTCCACGAGGGCGACGACGCACACGGCCGCGGTGAGGAGCCGCGCCCAGCCGAAAGCCGACCTGTATGTCACTCGCGCGTCGTCCTCCTCGGTCGCTCCGAACCGATCGGCGGGACCCCGGGCCGGGTCCTCCCGCCACCTGGCCGAGTCTACGTAACCCGGCCGGACGCGGCTCCCGGATCCCGGGGTTAGGCTGACGGGCGTGACCTCGCCGATCCCTCTCCGCCTCGCCCTGGTGGTGGCGGGCGGCGCGATCGGCACCGCGGCACGGCTGGGCCTGGGGCTCGCGCTGCCGGCCCCCGCGGGCGGCGGACTCGGCGCCGTTCCCTGGGCGACCCTGGTGGCGAACCTCCTCGGGGCCTTCCTCATCGGCGTCCTGGCGGCGCGGCTGCCGGGGTCGAGCGCCGTGCGGATCCTCCTCGGGACGGGGGTGCTGGGCGGCTTCACCACCTACAGCGCGTTCGCCGTCGGCACGGTCACGCTGTGGCATGCGCAGCCGTGGCTCGCTGCGGCATACGCCGCGGGCAGTGTCGTGCTCGGCATCGGGGCGGCCGTGCTCGGACTCGCGCTGGCTCGTCCTCGCTCGGCGCACGCGCAGGCGCACGGATGAGCCCGCTCCTGTTCGCGGTCGCCGCGCTCGCCGGCGGCGTCGGCGCGGGGCTGCGCTATCTCGTCGACCTCGGGGTGGCCCGGCTCGTCGGCGCTCGCTATCCGTGGGGCGTGCTCGCGATCAATCTGAGCGGATCCTTCGTGCTCGGCGTGATCACGGGAGGATTCCCCGCAGCGGCCTTCATCGTCGGCGCCGGACTGCTCGGCGGCTACACCACGTTCAGCACGGCCATGCTCGACACGGTCGCGCTCTGGCGGGACGGATCCCGGCCGGCCGCGGTGTTCAACGCGGCCGGGATGCTGGTGCTCGGGATCCTCGCCGCGATCGGCGGGCTGGCGCTCGGCGCGACCCTCGCGGGCTGAGCGCGGGGGAGGGCGCGCTCAGCTCAGTCGCGCACCCGCACCGACAGGCACGTCACGCAGCCCTCGAGCTTCTCGAACTCGCTGATCGGGGTCTCGATCACGGTGAGGCCGCGGTCGCGGAACAGCTGCGCGCTCTGCGGCGCATCCGACGACATCAGCACCGTGTCGTCGTCCAGGACGACGACGGCCGTGCCGTGCTCCTCGGGCACGGCCAGGAACTCCGGGTAGATCGAGGCGTCGTCGACGAGGGGCGGGTAGCCGATCACCGTGCCGTCGGGGAGGGCGGTGACGCCGCTCTTCAGGTGCAGCACCTTGGTGACCTCGACGGGTACGACGGTCCAGCCGCGCGGCGCCAGCAGGGCATCCATCTGCCGGACGGCCTCGGCGTTCGTGCGCAGGGTCTGCCCGACGTACACGGTGCGACCCACCTTGAGCACGTCGCCGCCGTCGAGCGTGCCGGGCGCCTCGATCGCGGCGTACTCGATGCCCGCCTTCTCCAGCGCGGCGCGGGTGGTCTCGATCTCCCCGCGACGCGAATCGGCGCCGGGGCGGGTGAGCAGGGCCAGGTCGCCGAACATCACCACGGTGTCCTCGACGAAGACCCCGTCGGCATGCGCGTCGTCGGGATCGATGTCGATCACATCCCAGCCGAGTGAGCGGTACACCTCGACATACGCCTCCCACTGGCGCTGAGCGAGCTCCGGGTCGACCGGGACGCGCTCGAGGTGGGTCAGCTCGCCTTCGGCGAGACGGGGCGAGGGACGGCGGACGAGCAGACGCGACATGCTCCCAGACTAGACGCGCGCCTCGGCTCCCCGCGCCGTGTCACGGCGTGACCGGGGCGGCCTGCGGCGGGTGCCAGAGATACCCCGACTCGGTTGCGAGGGCGACCGCCTCCGCCGCCGAGGACGCGCCGAGCTTGCGGTACAGCGAGCGCTGGTGGGTCTTCACCGTGTTGATCGAGCGGAAGAGCTCGCGGGCGATGTCCGGTCGCTTCATCCCTCGCGCCAGTCTCGTCAGCACCTCGAGCTCGGGGCGTGTGAGCGACGGCTTCTCGAGCACGCCCGCGCGGTCGAACGGGTAGCCCTCCGGCAGCAGCTCCGGCACGAGATCCGCGACCACGCCGAGGACGCCCGGCGCCAGGGTGTCGAGGACGGAGATCTCGTAGGGGCTGCACCGGCGGGCGCTGACCGGGAGCAGGGCGATCGTGGCCGAGGCGCTCCCCGTGTCGCCGCTCAGGTAGTGCGCGAGCGCCGTGACCTGGTGCCGCTGCCGGTCGGCCTTCACCAGACCGGTCGTCGCATCGGCCGCAGCCCCGAGGCTGTCCCTCGCGCGGCCCGGCGCGGCGGAGCCGATGTCGATCAGCGCGCGGACGACCGTCGCGATCCAGTGATCCTCGTGGACGTCGTGGATCTCGGCGCGCGCCCGGGGCAGGTCGCCGTTGAGGACCGAGTCCAGCGCGAGCATGAGCGGCAGGACGGAGCCGATGAGGCCCGTGCCGTCGCGCCCGAACCCCGCGTTCGCCATCGCCTCCATGCGTGAGCGCGCGGCGTCGCGACGGCCGGTGACGGAGCCCCAGGCGTGCAGCGCGATCACCGCGAAGGGCCACAGCTCGCCGAGATCCGAATACGTCAGGTCCAGCAGCTCGGAGAAGGCCTCGTCGGAATCCTCCGTCGCGATCAGGGCCTCGACCAGCCGCTGGTCGCCGTCCAGCCGCTTCTCCACCCAGCTCGCGGTGCGCGGCACCCCCTGCGCCTGCTGCAGATGGGAGCGGGCGGCGCACGTGCTCCCGTAGAGGTGGTGGATGAGCGCGCCTCGCAGGTGCGCTCTGCGGGCGAAGAACTCCATGCCGGCCGACCGCGGCGCCGCGGCGAGCTCCTCGAACAGGCTCAGCGCCTCCCGCAGGCGTCCGGCGAGGAGCGCCGACTCGGCGGTCTGCATCAGGACGAACGCCAGAGCGGGATCGGTCGGGCCGACGCCGGAGCGAGACGCCCCCGCGATGTTCTCCCGGAGGCCCGCGAGCAGCTCGTAGGCGCCGACCGGATCCCCGGCCACCCGTCGCCGCGCCGCCTCGAAGATCGAGGCGCGACGGTGATGGTTCGCCGGCAGAGGCCCCCGTCGGCGCGGCATCCGGAAGGTCGTGTCGTCGGGCGTCAGGGCCCGCGACAGCAAGGAGACCGTCGGGCTCAGACGGTGCGCCTCCGGGGAGAGGCGCGCCAGGAGCGTGCCGAGCTGGTACGGGGGAAGCGAGTACCAGAGCTCGATCGGCCACATCTCCACGAGCGCGGCGGCGTCCGCGTCCCGGTTCTCCAGCGCCGCCTCGATGAACCGTTCCCCGATATCCACGTTCGTCCCCACGAATCACCCCGCACGCCCCGGTCCGCCGGTGCCTGCGCACGCATGCCTCACACTCACTGACACGCTACGGGCTCGATGCGACCCGCCGCTTCGCCAGGTGGGTGAAAAGGGGGGTGATTCTCCGCCGGACGGCACGGGCGCCCTCCCCGCGGAGGCGAACGTGGAAGGACCGGACGGCACGCCCGAGCGCCGTCCGAGCCGCGCCTGGGGCTGCGCATCCGCATGCCCGCGCGTCATCGCATCCATGCCTGCGTCGCGCCCGCGCGCCCGCGGGCGACGACATCAGGGGAGAGAACCATGTCCGAGCAGGTCACCAGAACCACCCGTACGCTGAGCCGCCGCACGATCGTCAAGGGAGCGGCCTGGAGCCTCCCTGTGATCGCCGCGGCCGCCGCCGTGCCCCTCGCGTCCGCCTCGACGAAGGGCTCCGCGGATCCCGTCGTGACGTGCGGCAGCGCGGCGGCCGGAGACAACGGCAGCTACACGATCTCCGGCGAGCGCGTGATCGTCAGCTACGACAGCGCCCCGGACGTCTACGAGCTGAACGCCCACTTCCGAGACGGCACCTCGGCGTCGTACGGCACCAACGACGGCACCGCGCCCGCCCAGGGCTCGCAGCAGTGGAGCGTGGAGACGGGCAAGCCCGTCGCCTGGGTGCAGGTGCACTCGTTCAACACCCACTACCAGAACGGCGTCTGCCAGTAACGGGCGTCAGGATCCCGGCGCGGGCGAGTGCCGGGATCCTGTGACGGGGGTGAGGGCGAGGCGCTCTAGAATCTGGCCTGTAGGCCCGGTCCTCCGCACCGGGGCACGAAGGGGGACCCGTGTCGAAGCTCGCCGTCCTGAGTCTGCGCAACCGCGCGCTGATCGCCCTCGTCACGATCGTGGCGGCGGTGTTCGGCGGTCTCGCGCTCACGAACCTGAAGCAGGAGCTCATCCCGTCGATCGAGTTCCCCCAGCTCGCGATCGTCGCCAGCTACCCCGGAGCCTCGCCGGAGGTCGTCGAGCATGACGTCTCCACACCCGTCGAGACGGCGATCCAGGGCGTTCCGGGCCTGGACACCTCTACCGCGACGAGCACCACGAACTCCTCGGTGATCCAGGCGTCGTTCGCGTACGGCACCAATCTCGCCACCGCCGAGCAGAAGGTCAACCAGGCGATCGGGCGGATCAAGTCGCAGCTGCCCGACGGCGTGGATCCGCAGGTCATCACCGCCTCGATCGACGACTTCCCGGTGATCCAGCTCGCCATCACCGGCTTCTCCGACGCGGAGACGGCGCAGCAGCGGCTCACGAACACGATCATCCCGAAGATCGAGCGGCTCAAGGGCGTCAACGCGGCCTCCCTCGTCGGCGGGCAGGGCAAGCGCGTCACCATCACCCCCGACAACACGGCGCTGCTCGCCGCGGGACTGGCCCCCACCGCGATCAAGGACGCCCTGCAGCAGAACGGCACGCTCTTCCCGGGCGGATCCATCACCGAGAACGACGACACGCTCACGGTGCAGACCGGCGAGAAGCTGACCAGCGTCGAGCAGATCCAGGCCGTGCCGCTCCTCGGCGCCACGACGCCCGGCACGACCATCGGATCCGTCGCGAAGGTCGCGATCGACGGCAACCCGGTCACCTCGATCTCCCGGGTCGACGGCAAGACCGCCCTCACGATCGCGGTCACGAAGCTGCCCTCGGCGAACACGGTCGACGTCTCGAAGGCCGTCACCGGGCTCATCCCCGAGCTCAAGAAGGACCTGCCGGGAGCGACGTTCACGACCGTCTTCGATCAGGCGCCGTTCATCCAGCAGTCCATCGAGTCGCTCGCCCAGGAGGGTCTGCTCGGGCTCGTCTTCGCCGTGCTGGTGATCCTGGTGTTCCTGCTCTCGGTGCGCTCGACGCTGGTCACGGCGATCTCCATCCCGACCAGCGTCCTGATCACGTTCATCGGGATCCAGGCGTTCGGATATTCGCTGAACATCCTCACGCTGGGCGCGCTCACGATCGCGATCGGACGCGTCGTCGACGACTCGATCGTGGTGATCGAGAACATCAAGCGGCATTACGTGCAGGGCGCCGACAAGAAGAGCGCGATCCTCAGCGCCGTGCGCGAGGTGGCGACCGCCGTCACGGCCTCGACCATCACCACGGTCGCCGTGTTCCTGCCGATCGCCTTCGTCGGCGACATGACCGGCGAGCTGTTCCGCCCGTTCGCGCTCACCGTGACGATCGCGATGGCCGCGTCGCTGCTCGTCGCCCTCACGATCGTGCCGGTGCTCGCGTACTGGTTCCTGCGTCCGGGCAAGCCGCTGCTCGACGCGGACGGCCGCGCGATCGACCCCGAGCACGAGGACGCGCCGCCGACCCGGCTGCAGAAGGCGTACCTGCCGATCCTGAGCTGGACGCTGAAGCACTCCTGGATCACGGTCCTGCTCGCCGTCGTCGTGCTCGTGGGAACCCTGGCGGCGGCGCCGCTCATGAAGGTCAACTTCCTCGGATCCAGCGGGCAGAACACGTTCCGGATGACGCAGTCGCTGGGGCAGTCGCCCAGCCTCGACGCCGAGGACAAGGCGGCCCAGAAGGTCGAGGAGGCGATCAAGGACATCCACGGCATCAAGACCGTGCAGGTCTCGATCGGCTCGAGCGGCTCGGCGCTGCGCGACGCCTTCTCCGGCGGCGGCTCCGGCATCACCTACTCGATCACGACCGATCCCTCGGCGGACCAGGACGCCGTGCAGGCCGACGTGCGCGCCGCCGTGAAGAAGCTCGACGGCGTGGGCGACATCACGATCGCCGCCAGCGAGGGCTTCGGATCCAGCGACATCCAGGTCAAGATCACCGCGCCCGACGACAAGACCCTGACGACGGCGGCCGACGCGCTCGTGAAGGAGCTCAAGGGCTCGGCGGGCGTGAACCAGGTCTCCAGCAACCTCTCCGCGTCGCTCCCGTACATCTCGGTGCAGGTCGACCGCGCCGCCGCGGCGCAGCGCGGCCTGAGCGAGGTGGCGGTCGGCGGCATCGTCTCGCAGGCCATGCGCCCGCAGCAGATCGGATCCGTCGAGATCGACGGGAGCTCGCTCACGGTCTTCCTGCAGAGCGCGAACCCGCCGAAGACCGTCGACGAGCTCAAGGCGCTCACGGTCCCGAGCCGCGCCGGACTCGTCCGTCTGGATCAGATCGCCACCGTGCAGCAGAGCGAGAGCCCGGCATCGGTCACGACCCAGCGCGGACAACGCACGGCGACCGTGTCGGTCACCCCGAAGGGCAACGACCTGGCGAGCGCCTCGGCCTCCGTGTCGAAGGCGATCGCGAAGGCCGACCTCCCGTCCGGCGCCGATGCCTCCCTGGGCGGCGTGGTGACGCAGCAGCAGGATGCGTTCGGTCAGCTCGGGCTCGCGATGCTCGCGGCCATCCTGATCGTCTACATCGTGATGGTGGCGACGTTCAAGTCGCTGCGTCAGCCGATCCTGCTGCTGAGCTCGGTGCCGTTCGCGGCGACCGGCGCCATCCTGCTGCAGATCGTCACGGGCGTGCCGCTCGGCGTCGCCTCGCTGATCGGCGTGCTCATGCTCATCGGCATCGTGGTGACGAACGCGATCGTGCTCGTCGACCTCGTCAACCAGTACCGCGAGAAGGGGATGAGCGCGCACGACGCCACGATCGCGGGCGGATCCCGTCGTCTGCGCCCGATCCTGATGACCGCGCTCGCGACGATCTTCGCGCTCACCCCGATGGCGCTCGGGATCACCGGTCATGGCGGCTTCATCTCGCAGCCGCTCGCGATCGTCGTGATCGGCGGCCTCGTCTCGTCCACCGTGCTGACCCTGCTCGTGCTGCCGACCCTGTACAACCTCGTCGAGGGTGCCAGGGAGCGGCGGGCGGCGAAGCGCGCGGGTCGCCGCGGCGATTCGCCGGCGGCGCCGGACGCCCCCGGACCGGATGCTCCCCGCCCGGACGCGCCCCTGGATCCCGGCACTCCCGCCCTCGTCGAGACCGGGACGGATGCCGCGGCGACGGTCGCTCCCGCGGAGGCCGCTTCTCCTGCGGAGACCGTCGCCCCTGCGACGCATCCCGCGGACACGGTCGATCCCGCCACCTCGTCCGAGCCCCCGACCTCGACATCGCAGCTGTCCGCGATCGCAGCCGCGTACGTGGAGGGCGCGGAGGCGCCGACCCATCACCCGACCCGCCGCGAACTGCGCGAGCACGGGATCCCGGGCGCGGGCACCGAGCCCGCCGCAGACGCCCGCGACGAGACGCGGTAGCGCGGCGTCGCCGCCTCGCGCGGCGGGCGCGGGCTCCGGCCGCGGGGTCGGCGAGATGGAAAACGGTGCTCCGGAGCACCGGGGAGGTGCGTGATCCATCTCGCCGGGTCGAGGATGGGCGCGGCGAGATGGAAAACGCCGCTCCGGAGCGCCCGGGAGGTGCGTGATCCATCTCGCCGGCGCGCGGCGTCGGGAGAGCGTCGAGAGGGACGAAGGCGGCGGGTCAGCCGAGCTCGTGCTCGTGCACGGCGGTGGTGAGCGTGGTGCCGTTCAGATCGAGGTAGAGCACGCGCTCGGTGACGGTCATCGTCACGGTGTTGCGGCGCTCGAGCAGCGGCACGGCCGCATCGATGAAGCCCGGGTCGAAAGAGTAGACGCGGATGTCGTCGGACCGGTGGATCCGCTTCCCCTCCCACGGGGCCATGACCTTCGCGGGATCCCGGTGCGTGTAGACGACGGTGCGGTCGGCCAGCCGCGAGCCGTAGTGCAGGCGCTCCGCGTCGGGTGCTCCCACCTCGACCCAGGCGGTCGTGCGCCCGGTCAGGTCGCGCACCACGACCGCGGGCTCCTCGGTGGAGGAGAGGCCTTCGCTGAACGCGATGCCCTCGACGAACTCCAGGCCGTACGCGAGCAGGCGGGTGAGCATGTACGCGTCGGTCTCGGACGGATGCCGCGCGACGCGCAGCGAGTACTCCTCGTAGACGCCGCGGTCGGTGTCCGCCAGCTGCACGTCGAACGTGTGGATCGTCGCCCCGATAGCCATAGAGATCCACCCTAGGGGGTGCCCCCGTCGCGGAAGCCCGGCCGAACGGTCAGTGGTCGCGGCGTCCGCTCAGCTGTCCGAGCAGATGGTCCAGGATCGGATCCAGCACCGCGAGGCCGTCGCGCACTCCGCCGCGCGAGCCGGGGAGGTTCATCACGACCGTGCGGCCGGCGACTCCGGCCACGCCACGGGTGAGCAGCGCCATCGGCGTCGCGGCGAGGCCGCGCCGCCGCAGCTCCTCCATGAGGCCAGGGATCTCGCGGTCGAGCAGCGCGGCCGTGGCCTCGGGCGTGCGGTCGTCGGGGGACAGGCCGGTGCCGCCGGTCGTGAGCAGGACGTCGGGGGATCCTGCCAGGGCGGAGGCGAGCGCCTCGGCCACGGCCGCGTCGGGCACGACGACCGGGTCTCCCGTGGCGAATCCGCGGGCCTCCAGCCAGTCGCGGATGATCGGCCCGGTCTCGTCGGCGTACACGCCGGCGGCGGCGCGCGTCGAGACGACGAGCACCGTCGCCGTGCGCCCCTCCGTGCGGGATCCGGACGCGGCGGCGGTCATTCCGTGGTCCAGTCGCCGCTCTTGCCGCCCGACTTCGCGAGCACCCGGATGTCCCCGATCACGGCGTGCTTGTCGACGGCCTTGATCATGTCGTACAGGGTCAGCGCGGCGACGCTGGCGGCCGTCAGGGCCTCCATCTCCACGCCCGTGACGCCCTTCGTCACCGCCGTGGCGAGGATCCGCACCCGATCGCCCTCGGGGATCAGGTCGATCTCCACCCGGCTCAGCGGCAGCGGATGACAGAGCGGGATGAGGGCCGAGGTCTGCTTCGCTCCCATGATCCCGGCGATGCGGGCCGTGCCGAGCGCCTCGCCCTTCGGGAGCGTGCCGTCGGCGATCTTCGCGACCACCTCGGTCGTCGTCTGCAGCACGGCCTGTGCCCGCGCCTCGCGGCGGGTGACGGCCTTGTCGGTCACGTCGACCATGTGCGCGGAGCCGTCGGGACGCAGGTGGGTCAGGTCGCTCATGCTCGTCTCCTCCGGCTCGTCCTGGAAGACCGAGCCTTTCACGTTTCGCGGATCCCATCCCCCGAGCGAGCGTCCGAGGCGGCTCGGGGAATCGTGGCCTCGGGGTTCAGCCGCCCGCGAAGGGCGGCAGGATGTCGACGACGGCGCCGAGCGCGCGACCGTCGTCGCGGCTGACCTTTCCGTCGATGAGGAAGGATCCGGATCGCAGCACGGCCGCCATCGGCGCCCCGTAGCGCTCCAGGAGCTCCGCCCGCAGCGCGCCGACCGTCGGGGCGGGGCCGTCGCCGACCAGCGTCAGCTCCTCCTGGTCGCGTCCTGCGGCCTCGGCGGCCGCCGCGAAGTATCGCACGGTGATGGTGGCCATGTTCTCAATCTAGACCGTATTGCGGAAAACGGCATCCGCATCTTGGAAAAGCGGGGATCCCATCGCGGGATCCCCGCGTACACTCGATCCTATGATCGCGCTCGTCGAGCCGGGGCCGGAACTGCCGCCCGAACGCATCGCCCGCTACAGCCGCCAGCTCATGCTTCCCGGCTTCGGCGAGTCCGCGCAGCGCCGCCTCGCGGCCGCCCGCGTGCTCGTGATCGGCGCCGGAGGCCTCGGCAGCGCGCTCATCCCCGCGCTCGCCGGCAGCGGCGTGGGAACGATCGGCGTGATCGACGACGACGTCGTGGAGCTCTCCAACCTGCATCGCCAGCTCAGCCACGGCATGGCCGACATCGGCCGTTCCAAGGTCGGCTCGCTCGCCGACACGGTGCGCGACATCGATCCCGGCGTCCTGGTGCGCCCGTACCGCGAGCGCGCCACGTCAGAAACGCTGCCCGCGATCCTCGCGGAGTACGACCTCCTCGTCGACGGCAGCGACAACTTCCCCACTCGGTATCTCGCCGACGACGCCGCGCGTCTCGCCGGAAAGCCCCTGGTCTGGGGCTCGATCCTGCGCTTCCAGGGGCAGGTCGGCGTCGCGGTGCCCGAGGTCGGGTTCCGGGATCTCTTCCCCGTGCCGCCGGACCCGTCCGAGGTGCTCTCGTGCGAGCTCGGCGGGGTGCTCGCGAGCCTGTGCACCGCGATCGGATCCTTCATGGCCACCGAGGTCGTGAAGCTCCTCACCGGAATCGGGGATCCACTCGTCGGCCGGGTGCTGTTCTACGACGCGCTCACCGCGCGCACCCGCGAGATCGCCTACGAGCGCACCGACGACGCACCCGCCGTCACGGAGCTCATCGACTACGGGCTGTTCTGCGGCACCGGTGCCGCCTCCGATGAGGCGCTGAGCGTGTCGTCCGCCGAGCTGCTGCGCCGGCGACGGGAGGGCGACGTGCGCCTCCTCGACGTGCGTGAGCCGCACGAGACGCTCCTGCGCGGCATCCCCGGCGCCGCGTCGCTGCCCCTGGGGGCGCTCGAGGCCGGCGCGCCACTCCCGGAGGCGATCGGGGACGGGCCCGTCGTGGTGTTCTGCGAGAGGGATCCGCGCTCGCGGCGCGCGGTGCGCGTGCTGCGGGACCGCGGCATCGACGCGCGCTACCTCGCGGGCGGGATCAGGGCGTACGCCGCCGTGGGCGGCGGAACCGAAGGCGCGGGCGCCGCCGATGCGCCGACCCGGGAAGGGGAGTCGGAGTGAGCGAACGAGCGTTCATCAGCGATCAGCCGCTGGATGAGGCGGTCATCCGCGCCGCCGTCGGAGACGCCGCGCACGGCGCGACCGTGATGTTCTGCGGCATCGTGCGCGACCACGACGGCGGTCAGGCGGTGAGCGCCCTCGACTACCGCGCGCATCCGGACGCCCAGCGCTTCCTGGAGGAGATCGTCGACCGCGTGACCGCCGAGACGGGCCTGCGGGTCGCGGCGGCGCACCGCATCGGCGACCTGCGGATCGGGGATGTCGCGCTGTTCGCCGCCGCTTCCGCCGGGCACCGCAAGGAGGCGTTCGACGCATGCGAGCACCTGGTCGAGGAGATCAAGCGCGGGGTGCCGATCTGGAAGCGCCAGCACTACGCCGACGGCGTCTCGGAGTGGGTCGGCCTCTGACCCGGTCCCGGTCCGCGGGACGTCTCAGCCGCCGATGTAGCTCATCTCGATGCGGTGGCGGTCGGCGCGCAGCTCCGGCGTGAGGCTCGAACGGATCTCGGAGTACCGGTCGTCACGGACGCCCCAGATCCGCGCCAGCGTCGCCGTGAGCTCATCGTCGTCGGCGCCCCCGCGCAGCAGGGCGCGCAGGTCGTGGCCCTCGGTCGCGAACAGGCACGTGAACAGGCGTCCCTCGGTCGACAGCCGGGCGCGGTTGCAGGTGCCGCAGAACGCGTTCGTCACGGAGGAGATCACGCCGATCTCGCCGGATCCGTCGGCGTAGCGCCACCGCTTCGCGGTCTCGCCGGGCGCGGACGGTGCCACCTGCTCGAGCGGGAAGCGGGCGGCGATGGTCGCGACGATCTCGGCCGACGGGACGACCTCGTCGAGACTCCAGCCGTTCGTCGCACCGACGTCCATGTACTCGATGAACCGCAGCACGTGGCCGGTGCCGCGGAAGTGCTCCGCGAGGCTCAGGATCTCGCCGTCGTTGAGCCCGCGCTTGACCACCGTGTTGAGCTTCACCGGCATGCCCGCGGCCTGGGCGGCGTCGATGCCCTGCAGCACCCGGGCGACGGGGAACTCCACGTCGTTCATACGACGGAACAGCTGATCGTCGAGCGAGTCGATCGACACCGTGACGCGGTCGACGCCCGCGGCCTTGAGCGCTTCGGCTTTGACGGCGAGCGCGGATCCGTTGGTGGTCAGGGCGATCTCGGGCTTGGATCCTCCGAGCGTGCGCAGGGCGGCGAGGCGTGAGACGAGCTCCTCGATGCCGCGGCGCAGCAGCGGCTCGCCGCCGGTGAGGCGGAGTTTGCGGACGCCGTTCGCGAGCGCGGCGCGGGCGATCCGCTCGATCTCCTCGAACGTGAGCAGTTCATGCCGTTCGAGGAATGCATAGTCGCGGCCGAACACCTCGCGCGGCATGCAGTACACGCAGCGGAAGTTGCAGCGGTCGGTCACGGAGATCCGCAGATCGCGCAGCGGGCGGTCGCGGGTGTCGAGGACGCCGGTCGACGGCAGCTTCAGGGGTGACATCGGTCGGCCTCCTTTCGAGGGGCAACCGTAGCACCGGAGCGGCAGTGCGGGATCCGAACGGCCGCCGGTTCGGTCCGGCGGACAACGCGCGTGGTCCCGTGCGAGGCGCGTTCGCTCAGGAACCGGCGGGGCGCTCGCTCAGATACCGGCGCGGACCGAGACGTCGGCCTCGTCGACGCGGAACGCCAGGCGCTGCCCCGGATGCAGGCCGAGGGTGACGGCGTGCGTCGACGGGCAGTCCACCGCGATCGTCGGATGCTCGGCGGTGCGCAGCCGTATCCCGCCGGGGATCGGTTCCAGCTCCGTGACCCGACCGTCCCAGCGGTTCGGGACGGATCCGGCCCCGTCCGCCGGCGTCGTATCCACGCGCACCGACCCCGGCGCGAACACGACGCTTCCCGCCGCCCCCGCGCCCAGGGCGTCGCCGTTCCCGCGCAGCGCGAGACCGTCCGGCGTCCGCACCGCTCCGTCGCCCGCGCCGACCGCCGCGAGACGGTTCACCCCGGCGAGGGCGGCGACGAAGTCGGAGCGCGGATGGCCGATCACCTCGGCGGTGCGCGCCGACTGCTCCACCGCCCCGTCGTGCATCACGAGCGTGCGCTCGGCCAGGATCAGCGCATCCATCGGGTCGTGCGTGACGAGCACGATCGGCATCGCCCGCCCGCCGGCTCCCGCCGTGTGCGCCTGCGCGGCGATGAGGCGCCGGGCCTGTGCGGCGGAGGGGGCGTCGAGGGCGGCGAACGGCTCGTCCAGCAACAGGGCGTCGGGCTCGGAGGCCAGCGCACGGGCGATCGCGGCCCGCTGCTGCTGTCCGCCCGAGAGCTCGGCGGGCCTCCGGGATGCGAGTCCGCCGAGACCCACCTCCTCGAGCCGCTGCTCGGCACGGCGCCGCGCCTCGCCGCGGGCGACGCCCTGCGCGCGCGGCCCGAACGCCACGTTCTCGCGCACCGACAGGTGCGGGAACAGGAGGGGGCGCTGCCCGAGCAGGGCGATGCGGCGGCGCGACGGCGGCACGTGCACCCGTCGCGCCGTCGCGTCGTCGTTCCGCGAGCCGGCCGGCGCATCGAGCACGCGGCCGGCCACCTCAACGGTCCCCGAGGCGGGCAGGATCCCGGCGATCGCGTCGAGCAGGGTGGACTTGCCGGATCCGTTGGGCCCGATCACGGCCAGGATCTCGCCCGGATGCGCCTCGAACGCGGCGGAGAGCGCGAAGCCGCCGCGCCGCGCCCGCAGGTCGACCCTCATCGCACGGCCCCCGGACGCCATCCGCGCACCAGCACCAGGGCGGCGACGGCGACGAGGATCAGCATGAGCGAGAGCGCGATCGCCGTGTCCTCCTCGACGCCGGCGCCGTTGAACGCGGTGTAGATCGCGAGCGGCATGGTGCGGGTGACACCGGCGGAGTTGCCGGCGAACAGCGCCGTCGCGCCGAACTCTCCCAGTGCGCGTGCGAAGCACAGCACGGTGCCCGCGACGAGGCCTGGAGCGGCGAGGGGCAGCGTCACCCGGCGGAAGACCGTGAACCGGCCGGCACCGAGACCCGCGGCCACGTGCTCGTGCTCGGTGCCGATCGCGCGCAGCGCTCCCTCGATCGAGATCACCAGGAACGGCAGCGCCACGAACGCCTGCGCGATCACCACCGCCGTGGTGGTGAACGGGATCTGGATCCCGGCGATCGCCAGCGTCGCGCCGAGCAGGCCGTTGCGGCCGAGCAGTGCGAGCAGGGCGATCCCGCCGACCAGGGGCGGCAGCACCAGGGGCAGCGTGGTCACCGTGCGCAGCACGGCCGCGAGTCCTGCGGGGCTGCGGGCGATCACGACCGCGAGGGGGATCCCGAGGAGTGCGCAGAGCGCGGTGGCGATCGTCGCGGTGACGAGCGACAGCCCGAGGGCCTGCAGGGCCGCCGGCGAAGTGACCGCAGCGGGCACGGTCGCCCAGTCCAGCCGCACCAGGAGCGCGACGAACGGCAGGACCAGCAGGAGCACGGCGATCAGGGCCGGCACCAGCAGCCAGGCGGGCAGGCGCTCGCCGCGCGGGGACAGGGCGGCGCCGCGCGCGGTCGGCCGCTCCGGCGCCGTGCGCGGTCCGCTCCGGCCCGCCGTACTCATTCCCCGCCGAATCCGAGCCCGGTGAGGATCCGCCGGCCCTTGTCCGACAGCACGAACGCCTGGAACGCGGCGGCCGCTTCGGGGTTCTTCGACGCCTTCAGCACCGTGATGGGGTACTTGTTCACGGCCTTCTCGGCACCGGCGATGGCGACGCCGGTCACGGCGGATCCCGCCGCCTTGACGTCGGTCGTGTAGACCAGGCCCGCGTCGGCCTCGCCGGCCTTGACCTTGGCGAGCACGGCGCTCACGTTCTGCTCCTCGCTGACCGGCGTGACCGTGGCGCCGGCGGCGTCGAGCAGCGTCTTGGCCGCGTTGCCGCACGGCACGGCCGGGGCGCACAGCACCACCTTGAGGCCGGGGTCGGCGAGGGAGGCCAGATCCTTCACCTTCCGCGGGTTGCCGGGGGCGACGGCGATCTGCAGCACGTTCGTCGTGAAGACCGGCGCCGGCCCGGCCAGCCCTGCCTGGGCGACCTTGTCCATGTTCTTCTGGTCGGCCGAGGCGAAGACGTCGACCGGGGCGCCCTCGATGATCTGCGTCGCGAGGGTCGAGGATCCGTCGTAGGTGATCGGGTTGACGTGCACCTTCGGGTTCTCGGCCTCGAACTCGGCGGTGATCTGGTCGAACGCCTTGCTCAGCGACGCCGCGGCGAAGACGGTGAGCTCCCCGCTGGCCGCCGACGCAGAGCCGGTGGGGGTCGGTGTGGGAGTCGACGCGGGTGCGGCGGGAGAGCACGCGGCCAGGGCGAGCGTCGCGGCGAGAGCGGTGGCGGCGAGCGCCGCCAGGCGGAGTCGGGTGCGGGTCATTCGAGATCAGGCCCTCTCGGCTTCGATGATCATCATGGTGGCCTTGGTGACGGCGACGGCCTTGCTGCCGACTTCGAGCCCGAGCTCCGCGGCTCCTTCGGCGCTCATCAGCGACACGATGCGGTGCGGACCGCTCTGCAGCTCGATCTGCGCCATCAGCCCTTCCACGCGCACGGCGGTGACGAGCCCGACGAAGCGGTTGCGCGCGCTGCGCACCAGGTCGTCGCCGGGATCGGGTTCGCTTGCGAGCGCCTGGGCGCGCTCGGCGAGCTCCGCACCGGGCACGACCTGGTGCCCGGTGGCGTCGGTGGACAGGCTGAGGATCCCGTCGGCCGCCCAGCGACGCACGGTGTCGTCGCTGACTCCCAACAGGCTGGCGGCCTCGCGGATCCGAAAATGCGTCATGAAGATGACCATAGCGCCGCAGATGCGGCGAGGCAATCGCGATTACCGCAATGTGGAATCGGGATTTCGAAAAGTGGTGGACGGGTGGCGGGAACGCTGTTACTGTCGAGCCAGCCCGACGCCGCATCCACGGCCGAAGGCGGGATGACAACCTAGCGGTTCGACGTACTTATCTCGAGGAAGGGCCCGACGAGGGGCCCGACCGGAAGCCGTATCACTGCGACGACAGCAAGGAAGCTCTCCATGAACAGCACCCGTGTGCCTTCGGACAGCAGTGCGCCTTCGGACAGCAGCGTGCCCTCGGCCGCCGCGGCGACCACGCCGGCCGAGTACCTCGCTCAGGCGGTCGCCCTCGCCACGGACAACGTCCGAAACGCCGGAGGTCCGTTCGGCGCCATCATCGTCTCGGCCGACGGCCGGGTCTTCGAGGGCGTCAACCGGGTCACCGCGAATCTCGACCCCTCGGCGCACGCCGAGGTGACCGCGATCCGCAACGCGTGCCAGCAGCTCGGCACGTTCGACCTCTCCGGCGCCACCCTCTACACGAGCTGCGAGCCCTGCCCGATGTGCCTGGCCACGTCGCTCTGGGCGCGCATCGACCGCGTCTACTTCGCGGCGAACCGCGACGACGCGGCCGACGCAGGCTTCGACGACGCGGTGTTCTACCGCTACTTCGAGGGCGGGCCCGAGGACCGGGTGATCATGCCCGTGAGTGACATCGCGCTTCCTCCCGAGGAACGCGTCGCGCCCTTCACCGAGTGGAGCCTCACCACCACCCGTATCGAGTACTGACCGAACCGACCGATCCAGGAGCAGACAATGACGTCCCACACTCCCTCCCCCGACACCGAGGGCATGCCCGCCGTCTCCGGCGGCGACGTGTTCTCCCGCAGCACGGAAGACCTCCCGCCGCTGAAGACCGGCGCCAGCGCCACCGTCGATGCAGAACCGGCGAACGCCTTCGACCGCTTCTTCGAGATCACCCGCCGAGGCTCGACCGTCGGCCGGGAGATCCGCGGCGGCATCGTGACCTTCGTCACCATGGCCTACATCGTGATCCTCAACCCGCTGATCCTCGGCGGGACGAAGGATGTGGTCGGCCATGCGCTGCAGGCCGCGCAGATCGGCGCCGCGACCGGCCTCACCGCCGGCGTGATGACGATCCTCTTCGGCGTCGTCGCGCGCCTGCCGTTCGCGATCGCGGCGGGCCTCGGCATCAACTCCTTCCTCGCCGTCTCGGTGGTCGGCCAGGTCACCTGGCAGGAGGCCATGGGCCTCGTGGTCATCAACGGCGTGCTGATCGTGCTGTTCGGGGCCACGGGGATCCGGACCGCGATCTTCAAGGCCGTCCCGCAGGCGCTCAAGGCGGCGATCACGGTCGGCATCGGCCTCTTCATCGCCTTCATCGGGTTCGTCGATTCCGGCTTCGTCAACCGCACCCCGGCAGGGCCCCCGGTCCAGCTCGGCAACGGCGGATCGCTCACCTCGGTGCCCACGCTGATCTTCCTGCTGGGCGTCGTCGTCATCGCGATCCTCGTGGCGCGCAAGGTGCCCGGCGGTATCCTGATCGGCATCGTGGCCACGACCGTCGTCGCGCTCATCGCGCAGGCGGTGCTGAACCTCGGGCCCTCGTTCAAGGATCCCAACGGCTGGCACATGACGATCCCGCAGCTGCCCAGCACGTGGATCACCGTGCCCGACTTCGGGCTGATCGGCCAGTTCGACCTGTTCGGCGCCTTCGGCCGCATCGGCGCGCTGTCCGCCACGATGCTCGTCTTCACCCTGGTGTTCTCGAATTTCTTCGACGCCATGGGCACCATGACCGGCCTCGCCAAGAACGCGGGCCTGGCCTACAAGGACGGCACGTTCCCGCGGCTGCGCTCGGCATTCGTCGTCGAGGGCTTCGGCGCCGTCGCCGGCGGCGTGACCTCGACCTCGTCGAACACGGTCTACGTCGACAGCGCCTCCGGCATCGGCGAGGGCGCCCGCACGGGTCTCGCGTCGCTCGTGGTCGGTGCGCTGTTCCTGCTCTCGATGTTCGTCACACCGCTCACGCTGGTCGTGCCGATCGAGGTCGGATCCGCGGCGCTGGTGGTCGTCGGCGCCATGATGATGGCCCAGATCCGCGAGATCAGGTTCGACAAGTTCGCGGTCGCGCTGCCCGCGTTCCTCACCATCGTGACCATGCCGCTGACCTACTCGATCGCGAATGGCATCGGCGTCGGCTTCATCTCCTGGGCGCTCGTCAACGCGCTGTCGGGACGCGCGCGCAAGGTGCACTGGCTCATGTGGGTCGTCGCGGCAGGGTTCGCCCTGTACTTTGTCCGCGGGCCGGTGGAGCAGCTGCTCGGCCACTGAGCCCCCCCAGCCCCGAGCGTCGCCGCGGGAGGGGCCTGGGGGAATTCCGGGTCAGGATCCACGGCGTCACACAGCCGGGGACGCCCGCGGGCGCGAGAACGGCGCCCCGACAAGGATCGTCGGGGCGCCGTTTCGTGCAGCTCGCTCAGACGAGCTGGATGTTCGCCGCCTGCATGCCCTTCGGGCCGCGCTCAGCGTCGAAAGAGACCTTCTGGTTCTCTTCGAGGTTGCGGTAGCCGTCGCCGGTGATCGCGCTGAAGTGCGCGAAGACGTCGGCGGTCCCGTCGTCGGGGGAGATGAAGCCGAAGCCCTTCTCGGAGTTGAACCATTTGACGATGCCCGTGGCCATGACGTCATTCCTTCGTTGTCTGGGACCAGCGAGTGATCCGCGAGTGCGCGGCAAACCTGCCGCGACGTGGGGGGGAGATCGGGATTCGATCGGCGAAGCGCATCACAATGGCTGATGCGACCAGAGCCACTGAACTGAATACCCGCCCGGCGCGCAGCCGGGGCCAGAAGATGGTCCGGAGATCACTCCGGCAGAAACCACAACTTCAATAACCTGAACCCGAGCCTACACGAGATCCGATCCTCTCCGGACAGCGGTGCATCCCGGCTAGCGTGGCACGAGGAGGAACCCATGAGCACCGACCCCGAACTGCACGCCCGGCTGGACGAGATCTTCGCCGCGCGGGATCGCGCACGGATGGCGCCGACGATCGCCGCGTTCCTCGACGTGCTCGCCGAGCATCCCGACGATCCGGCCGTGCTCTACGAGGTGGGCGGCGCGTACGACACCGACGGTCAGGAGGAGACGGCGCTCGGCTACTACCGGCGGGCGATGGCGGCGGGACTGGAGGGGCGCCGGCTGCGGCAGTGCTTCCTGCAGCTCGGCAGCACCCTGCGCAATCTCGGCCGTCTCGACGAGAGCCTCGCCGCGTTCGACGAGGGCATCGCGCTGTTCCCCGAGTCGGAGTCGCTCGGCCTCTTCCGCGCCCTCACGCTGCACGCGATGGGGCGGCCGAGCGCTGCGCTCGGAGCCGTGCTCACCGTGATCGCCGACCGGTTCCCGACCGCGGAGGTGCGGCGCTACGAGGCGGCGCTCCGCGGCAACGCGGCCTACCTCGCGTCTCTCGACGACTGAGCTCCTCGGCGCCGGTGCGGCGACGTCACCGGCGGCACCCGTTCACCACGCCCGGACCACGGCCGCCTTGGGGCCGGCCACGAGGGAGCGCGCGGGAACATCGTCGGCCACGACCGAGCCCGCCGCGACGACCGCGTCCCGGCCGATCGTGACGCCCGGCAGGATCGTCGCACCCGCACCGATCCAGACGTTGTCCTCGACGAGGATCGGCGCCCCGGAGAGGTACTGCCGCCGCTCCTCGGGATCGACGGGGTGCCCCACCGTGATGAACGTCGCCTTCGGCCCGACCATCACGCCGTCGCCGAGCCGGATCCCGGCGAAGTCGAGGAAGGTGCATCCCTGGTTGATGAAGACGCGCTCGCCCAGCTCGAGGCGCAGGCCGTGGTCGGTGTAGAAGGGCGGGTAGACGGTGAGACGCGGTGGAAGGGGGCGCCCGAGGATCTCCGCGAGCACTGCCGCGCGGCCCTCCTCGTCGTCGAACGGCAGCAGGTTGAGACGCGAGGTCAGCGCGCTCACCGCGAGCACGCGCTCGCTCATCGCGCGGAACTCGGCGCCCAGCACGCGCTCGCCGGCCGCCAGGAGCTCGGGGTCGTGGATCGGCAGGAAGCGGTTGCGCGTCATCCCTCCAGTATGCGAACCGCGGCGGACGACCGGGACTCCTCCTCGTCGGTGCCGAGCCGTCGTCCGCTGATGCTCATCGCGCAGCCGAAGAAGTATCGCCGCACCTCGACCTCCAGGCCCGGTTCGGCGCGGAACGCCGCGACGGCGCGAGAACCGTCGCCGAACCCGGCGAGGTAGCGATGCAGCATGCGGTACTCGGTCGGGTCCGAGAGCAGGAGCAGCCCGGCGAGGGGCACGATCCAGCGCAGGTAGGAGCGGTAGGCCACGCGCAGCGGGCCGCAGGCGGGCTCTGTCACGTCGACGAAGGCGAAGGATCCGCGCGGGCGAAGGGTGCGCGCGACCTCGGCGGCCAGGCGCTCCAGCTGCCGGGCGTCGAACGTCTTGAGACCGTATGCGCTGACCACGACGTCGACCGAGCCGCTCGGTGTCGTCTGCTCCAGGGCGTCCTCCTGGCGCAGCCGCACCCGCCCGGCGAAACGGCCGAGATTGCGCCGCTGCGCCTGCGCGAGCATCTCGTCGGAGAAGTCGAGCGCCGTGATCTGCGCCTGCGGGAGCCGTCGCTCGATGGTGGCCCAGGTCTCGCCGCGGCCGCTCATGAGGTCGAGCACCCGGCGGGGGGAGCCCGTCGCCGGCACGAGGCGCAGCAGTCGGTGGCGCCACAGCACCGAGAAGCCGAGCGACAGCATCACGTTCATCCGGTCGTAGGAGCGTGCCATGCGGTCGAAGAGGTGGCGCACGCCGGCCGGGTCGTAGAGCGGGTCGGGCGTGCACGGCACGTCGTCGGAGGCGGGGAGGGCGACGGCGGAGGCTGCCGGGATCGTGGGCATGGGACGACCCTATCGGTAGAACTGAACATGTTCAATAATCAGAGTCGGCGAATCACCGGCAACGGCGACGCCAGGCGGCCTACTCGACCGCGGCGGCCTCGTCGATGAGCTGCAGGATCCGGGCGGCGACGCTCACGGCGATCACCGCGGGCTGCTTGCCGGAGACCTCGGGGATCCCGATCGGCGTGGTCACCCGGGCGAGGTCCGCGTCCGTCTGCCCCAGCTCGTGGAGCTTCGTGCGGAACCGCGCCCACTTCGAAGAGGATCCGATGAGGCCGACGGATGCGAGTCCCGGACGGCGCAGGGCCTGGTCGACGATCGCGAGGTCCTCGACGTGATCGTGCGTCATGACGAGCACGTGCGCACCGGGGGCGAGATCCGCGAGCGCGGTCTCGGGGACCGGCGCGTGCACGACGCGCACTCGGGCGACCGCGTCGCCGAGCGGACCGTGCTCGCCGGGTGCGCCGATCCGCTCCTCGGCCAGCATCTCGTCGCGCGAGTCCACGAGCACGAGATCGAGCTCGTGGCGGGCGAGGATGCGGGCGAGCTCGAGGCCGACGTGGCCGAGGCCGAACACGGCGACGGTCGGGGTGACCCGGATCGGCTCCAGCAGCATCGTGACCTCTCCTCCGCAGCACTGCACGCCGTACTCGGTGACGGCCTTGTCGCTGAGCGTGAGCGCGAGCAGCTCCGGCTCCGCGGTGCCGTCGGCGAGCATCCGCCGCGCCTGCTCGATCGCCGTCTGCTCGAGGTTGCCTCCCCCGACCGTGCCGTGCACGGCGTCGGGGGAGACCACCATCTTGGCGCCGCCGTTGCGCGGCGCATGCCCGCGCACCGTCGCCAGGGTGACGATCACCGCGGGGATCCGCCGCGACCGCAGATCCTGCAGCGCGTCGAGCCAGTGCATCGTCAGTCGCCGGCCGCGCCGACGAGCGTGCGCCCGTCGGCGTGATCGACCGCGGCCGCCGCCGCCTCCTCCTGTGCGCGGCGCACGGCCCAGAACACGGCCTCCGGCGTCGCCGGCGAGCCGAGGTCGACGGAGTGTCCGGCCGGCCCGAACGCCGCGACGGCGTCGCGCAGGGCCTCGCGGGCGCTGAACGCGAGCATGAACGGCGGCTCGCCCACGGCCTTGGATCCGTAGACCGCGCCCTCCTCGCGCGCGTTCTCGAACAGCCGCACGTGGAACTCCTCCGGCATCTCGGAGAAGCTCGGCAGCTTGTACGTCGACGCCGACTGGGTCTGCAGCCGGCCCCGGTGCGGACCGTCGCCGGTGTCCCAGCGCAGCTCCTCGAGGGTCAGCCAGCCCACGCCCTGCACGTATGCGCCCTCGATCTGGCCGATGTCGAGCATCGGCGAGAGGGAGTCGCCCACGTCGTGGATGATGTCGACGCGGCGCACGCGGTAGGCGCCGGTGAACTCGTCCACCTCGACCTCGGTGGCGGCGGCACCGTACGCGAAGTACTTGAAGGGGGAGCCCTGCATGATCTCCGGGTTCCAGTGCAGGCCCTCGGTGCGGTAGTAGCCCGCGGCGAACAGCTGCACGCGCTGGAAGTACGCGGCCTTGACGACCTCGTTCCACGAGACGCGGTTCACCGGGGCGCCGAGCGCGGTCACGAAGCCGCCGCCGAAGCGCACGTCGCGCTCGTCGACGCCCAGCATGCGACCGGCCACCTTGGCGAGCCGATCGCGGATCTGCTCGCACGCGTTCTTCACGGCGCCGCCGTTGAGGTCGGCGCCGGACGACGCGGCGGTCGCCGAGGTGTTGGGCACCTTGTCGGTGCGGGTCGGGGCGAGCCGCACCCGGTGCAGCTCCACGCCGAGCGCGGTCGCGGCGACCTGCAGCATCTTCGTGTGCAGGCCCTGGCCCATCTCGGTGCCGCCGTGGTTGACCAGGATCGAGCCGTCCTTGTAGACGTGCACGAGCGCGCCCGCCTGGTTGAAGGCCGCGAAGTTGAACGAGATCCCGAACTTGATGGGCGTCATCGACAGGGCCCGCTTCACATGGGGGCTGGTCTCGTTGAACCGCGCGATCCCCTCGCGCCGGGCGGGCACGTCCGCCTCGTCCGAGAGCTGGCCCCAGATCGTCTCCAGGCGGCCGGCGTCCTTCACGAGCTGGCCGTAGGGGGTCGTCTGACCCGGCTGGTAGAAGTTGCGCCGGCGCAGCTCGAGCGGATCGATCCCGAGCGTCGGGGCGACCCGGCCCAGGATGTCCTCGATCAGGAAGACGCCCTGCGGGCCGCCGAACCCGCGGTACGCGGTGTTCGAGGTCTTGTTCGTCTTCACGATCTGCCCGTACGCGTGCACGTTCGGAATCCAGTAGGAGTTGTCGAGGTGGCAGAGCGCCCGGCCCAGCACCGGCTCCGACAGGTCGATCGACCATCCTCCGTCGCAGGTCAGGGTGGCGTCGAGCGCCTGCAGCAGGCCGTCCTCGTCGAAGCCGACCTTCCACGCGATGTGGAACGGGTGCCGCTTGCCGGTCATCGTGATGTCCTGCGTGCGGTTCAGGCGCAGCCGCACCGGACGCCCGGTGAGCTTGGCGCCGAGGGCCGCGATCGCCGCGAAGCCGTGCGGCTGCATCTCCTTGCCGCCGAACCCGCCGCCCATGCGCAGGCACTGCACCGTGACCTCGTGCGCGGGGATCCCGAGCACGTGCGAGACCAGATCCTGGGTCTCGGTGGGGTGCTGGGTGGAGCACTGGATGAAGTACTGCCCCTCGGAGTCGCGCACCGCGAACGACGCGTGGGTCTCCAGGTAGAAGTGCTCCTGGCCGCCGAACTCCGTCACGCCCTCGAACACGTGGGCGGATCCGGCCAGGCCCGCGGCGGCGTCGCCGCGCTGCACGGTGCGCGGGGTGCCCTGGAACGACTGGGCGTCGAGCGCGTCCTGGACGGTGATGAGGGAGGGCAGCGGCTCGTACTCGACGGCGACGCGCTCGGCGCCGAGGCGCGCGGCCTCCTGCGTCTCGCCGAGAACCCACACCAGGGCGTGGCCGTAGAACATCGCCTCGCTCGGGAACAGAGGCTCGTCGTTGCGGATCCCGGCGTCGTTGAGACCCGGCACGTCGTCGGCGGTGAGCACGCGCACGACGCCGGGCACCTCGTAGGCACCGGACACGTCGATCGTGACCTTCGCGTGCGCGTTGGTGGACTGCACCGGCCACGCGGTCAGCACGCCGTGCGTCTGCTCCGCGATGTCGTCGGTGTACATCGCCGCTCCTGTCACATGCAGGGCGGCGCTCTCGTGCGCGGCCCGCAGGCCGACGACGGGGTTCTCCGGGCGGTCGGCGAGGGTGCTCATGCCGACACCTCCTTCGATGCGAGAGCGGTCTGGCTGTAGAGCTTGAGCAGTGCGGTGTTGAGCATGAGTGAGCGGTACTCGCTGCTCGCGCGGTGGTCGGACATCGGGGTGCCCTCACTGCGGAGGATCTCGGCCGCGGCCTTCACCGTTGCGATGTTCCAGGGCTTGCCGATCAGCGCGTCCTCGGTGGCGCGGGCGCGCAGCGGGGTGGCGGCGACGCCGCCGAGACCGATGGTCGCACCGGTGACGACGCCGCCGTCGATGTCGAGCGCGAACGCGACGGCGACGCTGGAGATGTCGTCGAAGCGGCGCTTGGCGATCTTGTGGAAGGCGGTCGTCGTGGACAGCGGCAGCGGGATCCGGATGGCCTTGATGAGCTCGTCGGGGTGCTTGACGGTCTGCCGGTAGCCGGTGAAGTACTCGGCGAGGTCGACCTCGCGCAGGACGACGCCCGAGGCGTCCTCGGACAGTGAGGCGAGCACGACGCTCGCGCGCAGGGCGAGCAGGGCCGGCGGGGTGTCGCCGATCGGAGAACCGGTGCCGAGATTGCCGCCGAACGTGCCGCGATTGCGGATGAGGCGCGAGGCGAACTGCGGGAAGAGCTGCGCGAGCAGGGGGATCCGTCCGTCCAGGCGCTTCTCGACTTCGGACAGGGGGAGGGCGGCGCCGATCTCGACGAAGCCCTCGGCGCCGGAAGCGATCCCGTCTTCGATCGTCAGGGTGCGCAGCTCCGGGAGCTGTTCGATCGCGACGACGAGGGGTGCGCGGCGGCCGCGGATGTTGACCTCGACGCCCCAGTCGGTGGATCCGGCGACGAGCAGGGCGTCCTTCTCGTCGTGCAGGATCCGCAGCGCGTCGGCGAGCGTGGCGGGACGCACGAAGCGGGCGCCGTCGACCTCGGCATCCGTGGCCACGGGTCGCGGAGCGGGCTGTGCCAGCCGCTGCTGCAGCGGATCGCCGGCCTCGGGCGAGCCGAGCGCGTAGGCGGCGTCGCGGATCGGGCGGTACCCCGTGCAGCGGCACAGGTTGCCGCTCAGCGCGTGCAGGTCGAAGCCGTTCGGTCCGTGCTCGGCATCGCGGACCGGGCAGGACGCGTCGTCGGCGCCTTCGGCGGCCGCGGGCGTGCGATCGGCCCGGTAGTACTCGCCGGCCATGCTGCACGCGAAGCCAGGGGTGCAGTAGCCGCACTGGGATCCGCCCGCCTCCGCGAGCTTCGCCTGCACGGGGTGCAGGTCGTCGGGGGAGCCGAGGCCCTCGGCCGTGACGACCTCCTGGCCGTCGAGGGCGTAGACCGGCACGAGGCAGGCGTTGACCGGCGTCCACGCGGTCCCGCCGTCGGGGGTCGGGGTGGCGAGCAGCATCGCGCAGGCGCCGCACTCGCCCTCGGCGCAGCCCTCCTTGCTTCCGGAGAGCCCGTTGTCCCGCAGCCAGTCCAGGGCGGTCGCGTGCGCCGGGGTTCCGGCGAGCGGACGCTGCTCTCCGTTGACGGTGACGGCGATGTCGGTCATGGCGAATCTCCTCGATTCCGGCGACAGTGTGCGATGCGGCGCAGGCCGTGCCTCTGTGAGACGGAGCCTAGGCCCGAGGGCCTCCGCGTGGGGTCTTTCTCCTGTTGAGAGGAGCGCAACGCTGTGTGGTCAGGCGTCGTCGCCTTGGCCTTACCGCCAGTAGATTCGCGCTGTTTCCGATATACGGAATCCGTGTTCCGAAAACATCGTCAGCCTACGACGACGGGCCGGATCCGTCAAGACGCGGTCCGATCGCGGGTGCCGACCCCCGCGCGGAGGCGCGTCAGTACGCGTTCGTCGCGGCGGAGATGTCCGCCACGACCTCGCGCAGCATGGGGATCGCCTGCTCCGCGAAGTCCTCGCCCACGCGGGACATGGGACCGGAGACGGAGACGGCGGTGAGCACCGGCATGTTCGGCACGGCCATCGCGAAGCAGCGGACGCCCACCTCGTGCTCGCCGTCGTCCACCGCATAGCCGCGCTCGCGGCTCACGGCCAGATCCGCGAGGAGCTCGTCGATGGTGCTCAGGGAGCGCTCCGTCGAGTGCGGCATGCCGGCGCGGCCGATGATCTCGCGCACCTGGTCGTCGCTCAGCTGGGCGAGGATCGCCTTGCCGACGCTCGTGGAGTGCAGCGCCGCACGGCCGCCGACCTCGGTGAACATCCGCATCGCATGCGGAGACGGCGCCTGCGAGACGTACACGACGTTGTCGCCGTCGATCGTCGCGAGGTTCGCGGTCTCGCCGAGGCGTTGCACGAGCGACTTGAGCTGCGGCATCGCCAGCTGTCCGAACTGGCGATTGGCGACCTCGCCGAGGCGCACGAGCTTGGGACCGAGGGCGTACCGGCGGTTGGCCAGCTGGCGCGCGTACCCCTGGGAGACGAGCGTGCGCAGCAGACGGTGGATCGTGGGCAGGGGCAGCCCGGCCGAGGCCGCGAGCTGGCTGATCGTGGCGTCGCCGCCCGCGTCGGCGATGAGCTCGAGCAGATCGAAGACGCGCGAGACCGACTTCACGCCGGTCGAGCCCTCAGCGGCCATGCGGATCCTCTCGCCGTGGGTTTCCGGCGCGGGTTATCCGCATGCCGGAAAGGTGATTTCCCGACGAGAGTATCCCATCGGTCCGCTCAGCCGGCGAAGGTCACGCCCCACTCGACTGACCACGTGTCGGCCGGTGCGAGCCGGCGCAGTCCGCGGCCCGAGTTGAACGCCTCCGCCGGAGCCGACATCGGCTCGAGCGCGACCACGAGCTCCTGACCGGGGAAGCCCGTGCTGGTGTAGGCCTGGAGGAAGTCGAGGCCCTCGCCCTGCCAGAGCGTCACCGTGCGGCCGTCCGGCGCGGTGAGGGTGCTGCGCACGAGGCCGTCGTGGTCGCGGCGCAGCGTCGCGAAGCCGGTGTCGAGCTGCAGGTCGCCGAGGCGGCGCGGAGTGCGCAGATCGGTGCCGCCGGACACCGGCGACTCCCCGATCGGAAGCAGGCGGTCGTCGGTCTCGAAGAACGTCTCGGCAGGGAGCTGCAGCAGCAGCGCCCGCGGATCCGCACCCGAGATCGTGAGGAACGGGTGCGTGCCGAGGGCCACCGGGGCGGGGGCCTCGGAGCGGTTGGTGATCGTGTGCTCGACCGAGACGCCGTCCGGGGTGAGCGTGTAGCGCACGCTCGTCTCCAGGAGGTAGGGGTAGCCGATCTGCGGTACGACGTCGGCGCGCAGCAGCACCGTGGTGTCGCTGCGCTCGGCGATCTCGTAAGCCGTGTAGCGGAGGAGCCCGTGGATCGCGTTGCGCAGCTTCGGCTCGGTGATCGCGAGCGCCCGCGTCTCGTCGCCGTCGATCCAGACGCCGTCGCGGATCCGGTTCGGCCACGGCACGAGTACGACGCCGGCGCAGGATGGGGCGGGCCGGTCGTCGGGATAGGGCGGCACGACCGTGGTCCCGTCGACGACGAGGTGGCGCAGCGACGCGCCGACCTGGGAGATCTGCGCGCGCACTCCGCCCGCGTCGAGGTGGATCTGGACGCCGGTCGGAGTGGTCATGTCGCCATCGTAGAGCGGCGAGGGGGCGGGATGGGGCCGCGGGGCGTCCTGCATATCGGCGCACGCGACCGAGGGGGACGTGCATGCGCGTGACGCGGACAGGGGGATTCCCAGCCGGATCCGATAGAATCGCGTGTCGGCTTCGGGCGACCGCGGCCTCGGGATCCCCGATGGTGCGCGGCTGTGTGCGAATGTGTGTGAGCCTCTCGTGAGGGGCGGCCCAGGGCCGATGGTGAGCTCGGCGGACGTCGCCGGGCGCGACATCCATCACCTGAATGGCCCCCGGCCGACGACTGCCCGGGTTTCCCCGCGCCCCACGAGGGCGATGGGGCGCTGTTCTCGTGCGAGAACCAGACAAGGACCAACCCCGTGCCCAAGAACCACAAGCCCAAGGGCGGACGCCCCTCGGCCAACTTCGAGCCGCGCTACGCGAAGAAGACCTCCTTCCACGATCGCCACCGCCAGGGCCGCCCGGTCCGCGACGCCGAGACCGGCCGCGGCGCCGAGCGCGACGCCCGCGGCTACGACCGCGACGCCCGCCCAGCGCGCGACGACCGTCGCGCCGACGCCCGCCCCGGCAGCCGTTCCCCCGGCCATCGCGGCTACCGCGCGGAGCCGGCCGCCGGCGAGCGGGCGCCCAAGCAGCGCTGGTCGGCGCAGGAGCGCGCAGGTCGCGACGAGTCGCGCGCGATCCGCAACCGCGCGGAGTCGGGACGTGTCGACGCCCCGCACCGCCGCGACGACCGTCCGCGTTTCGACCGGGACGACCGTGCCCGCCGGGATGACCGTCCGCGTTTCGACCGGGACGACCGTCCGCGTCGGGATGACCGTCCGCGCTTCGAGAGCACCGAGCGGCCCCGCTTCGACCGGGACGACCGTGCGCGTCGGGACGACCGTCCGCGTCGTGACGATCGTTCGGACCGTCCCCGTTTCGACCGGGACGACCGTGCGCGTCGTGACGATCGTTCGGACCGTCCCCGTTTCGACCGGGACGACCGTGCGCGTCGTGACGATCGTTCGGACCGTCCACGCTTCGAGCGCACCGAGCGGCCCCGTTTCGACCGGGACGACCGTGCCCGCCGGGACGACCGTCCGCGCCGTGACGACCGTTCGGACCGTCCGCGGTTCGACCGGGACGACCGCGCCCGCCGTGACGACCGTCGCGCCCCGCGCCCGGCTCGGGACGACTGGAACCGCGGCACCGACCGCGCCCCGAAGCACGATGCGATCGAAGACGTGGTGCACGAGCGCCTCGCCGCGCAGAGCGTGCAGGCCGCCGAGGTCGCGGGCGTGACCTTCGGCGACCTCGGACTCGGATCCAACATCGTCGAGATCCTGAGCAACATGGGGGCGGAGACGCCGTTCCCGATCCAGGCCGCGTCGGTGCCCGCCGTCCTCGAGGGCCGCGACGTGCTCGCCCGCGGGCGCACCGGATCCGGCAAGACCATCGCCTTCGGCGCCCCGCTCGTGGAGAGCATCCTGCAGTCGCAGAAGGGCAAGAAGCGCGAGTTCGGCCGCTCTCCGCGTGCGATCGTGCTCGCCCCGACCCGCGAGCTCGCGCTGCAGATCGACCGCACGATCCAGCCGATCGCGCGCAGCGTCGGCCTGTTCACCACCCAGATCTACGGCGGCGTCCCGCAGGCGCGCCAGGTCGGTGCGCTCAAGAAGGGCGTCGACATCGTGATCGGCACCCCGGGGCGCATCGAGGATCTGATCAACCAGGGCAAGCTCGACCTCTCCGACGTACGGATCGCCGTGCTCGACGAGGCCGACCACATGTGCGAGCTCGGCTTCGTGGAGCCGGTGCAGCGGATCCTGCGCCACACCGGCACGGCGCTGCCCGGTGGCGCGTCCAGCCAGAAGCTGCTGTTCTCGGCGACGCTGGATCGCGAGGTCGCCGCGCTCGTCGACGAGTTCCTGGTGGATCCGGCTGTGTTCGAGGTCGCGGGCGAGACCCAGGACTCCGGCACGATCGAGCACCGCGTGCTCGTGATCGAGCACCGTGACAAGGCCGAGATCCTGGCGTCGCTGGTGGATCGCGACGGGCGCACGCTCGTGTTCTCGCGCACGCGCGCCTTCGCGGAGCAGCTCGCCGAGCAGTTCGAGGACGCCGGGATCCCCGCGGTCTCGCTGCACGGCGACCTGAATCAGGCCAAGCGCACGCGCAACCTGCAGAAGCTCACCTCGGGCCGGGTCAACGTGCTCGTCGCGACCGACGTCGCCGCGCGCGGCATCCATGTCGACGACATCGACCTGGTCGTGCAGGCCGACGCCCCGGACGAGTACAAGACCTACCTGCACCGGGCCGGTCGCACCGGTCGCGCGGGGAACGCCGGTCGTGTCGTGACCCTGATCACCCGTCAGCGCCGCCGCCGCATGAGCGAGCTGCTGGACCGCGCGGAGATCGACGCGCCCTTCGAGGAGGCGCGCGTCGGCGACGACCTCCTCGAGGAGATCGCGGGACGCGTGCCGACCGCGGCAGACCTCACCTCCTGAGTCCGGCCCCGCGGCGGGGTCTCAGAGTGTCAGCGCCCAGTCGTTGACCACGAGCTCCCCGCCGCGGAACGGGAACCGCCGGGTCTCGCGCAGCGTGAACCCGGCGCGCGCGCAGAGCGCGTTCGAGGGCGCGTTGTCGACCGAGGGATAGGCATGGATCTCGTCGTGCCGTCCGTCGGCGCGTACGACCGCGAGCAGCTCCCGCACGGCCAGGGCCGCGAAGCCGTGGCCCTGATGCGCGGGAAGGACGCTCCAACCCGTCTCCCAGACGACGTCGCCGGTCTCCTCGTGGACCTCCCAGTAGCCGATCGAGCCGACGGCGTCGGATCCGTCGACGATCACGAGCATCCGCCCCGGCAGATCGTCGTTCAGATAGCGCTGGTGTCGACGATCGAGCTCGTCCGTGCTCTCCGCTGCGACGAGATGGGCGGTCATCGCGGGCGTGTTGAAGGCGTCGAGCAGCGGACGGTCCTCGTCGCGCCACGGGCGCAGTGTCACCATGCCGCCACGGTAGCCGGGGGTGCGGACACGGTGATCGGTGTGCGCGCGTCCCTGGCGGGGCGAGACGTGATCCTGGGAATCGGGCAAAAAATTCTGGTGCATCCCGGCGAAACTCGGGAACCTCCCAGACTGAGTGATGCAGGATCGTTACCTTGTGCGCCCGACCCGAGGGCGTTCACGTCACCACCCGAGTGACGCCGAGGACTTCAAGGATCGTTACTTCGTCATGTCGAGAAACCCGTTCTTCCGCTCTGCCCGCCGCAAGACCCTCACCATCGTCGGCGCCACCGCCGTGCTCGGCGCCCTCGCCGTCGGCGGGGCCGTGCTCATCGCGCCGGCCGTCGCCTCGGCCGCTCCGGCCGCCGCCCCGGTCGACGATGTGACCTCGTACAACCAGCGCGTGCAGGTGCGCGCCGCCCTCGACACGGCCAAGACGGCGATCGCCGATGCCACCGCGGTCAATGCCGACGTCAAGTCCTCCGGGCTCGACCTCGGACAGGCGCGCAAGCTCGTCGACGTGACCGGCCTGCAGTCGGCGCACGAGGTGCTGTCGGATGCGGCGTCGGACAAGGGCGCGGTGAACACCACGCTCGCCGTCGTCGTCACCGACTACTCGGAGAAGATCGAGTCGCAGGTAGCCGAGGTGCGCACCAACCTGAACAACGCGGTCGCCCAGAAGCAGGCGGCCGATGCGGCCGCCGCCCAGGCCGCCGCTGCCGCGCAGGCCGCTGCCGAGGCGCAGGCTGCCGCGAACACCCCCGACGGCGCCCGCGCCGCCGCGCAGCAGATCATGGCGAGCGAGTACGGCTGGGGCGACGACCAGTTCCAGTGCCTGAACTCGCTGTGGAACAAGGAGTCGGGCTGGGACTACCAGGCGTACAACCCGTCCGGCGCGACCGGGATCCCGCAGGCGCTGCCGGGCGGCAAGATGGCGAGCGCCGGCGATGACTGGGAGACGAACGCCGTCACCCAGGTGCGCTGGGGTCTCGGCTACATCTCCAGCGTCTACGGGACCCCCTGCTCGGCCTGGGGTCACTCGCAGGCCACGAACTGGTACTGAGCCCCGCAGCGGCATCGACCGCGGGCGCGATCAGAACAGCATCGCCGACGGCTCCGGAGTGCGCACCACGCGCTCCGGAGCCGTCCTGCGTGCACGGGCCGGGCGGTCGTCGGAGTGCAGCGCCTCCAGACCGTGCATCCGGATCAGGGGCTTGACCCGTCGCCCGAGCCATTGCCGGTAGTCCTTAGGAGCCTCGGCCGCCGCGCCCGGATACAGGGCCCGATACGACGACAGCAGGTCGGGCCGATGCTCGGAGAGCCATTGCAGGAACCACGGCTTCACCCCGGCGCGCAGGTGCAGCGCGCCGTAGATCACATGGTCGGCACCGGCCTCCCTGATCCGGCGCAGCGCGCCGTCGATCGCGTTCACCGAGTCTGTCAGGTGCGGCAGGATCGGCATCAGGAACACCCCCACCCGGAATCCGGCGTCGCTCAGCGCTCGCACGGTGTCGAGCCGTGCCTGCGTGGACGGGGCTCTGTGCTCGATCGCCTCGCGCAGCGTCTCATCGAACATCGCGATCGACAACTGCACATCGACGGGGACCTGCGCGGCCGCGTCGACGAGCAGAGGGATGTCGCGGCGGATCAGAGTGCCCTTGGTCAGCACGGAGAAGGGCGTGCCGGACTCCGCGAGCGCGCGGATGATCCCCGGCATCAGGCGGTACCGTCCCTCGGCGCGCTGATACGGATCGGTGTTCGTCCCGAGAGCGACGGTCTCGTGCCGCCAGGATCCGTGCCGCAGCTCTTTCTCGAGCGTCTCGACGACGTTGACCTTGACGACGATCTGCGAATCGAAGTCGCGCCCCGCGTCCAGGTCCAGATACGTGTGGGTTCCCCGGGCAAAGCAGTACGAACATGCATGACTGCAGCCCCGGTAGGGGTTGACCGTCCAGGAGAACGGCATCTTCGACGGACCGGGCACGTGGTTCAGTGCGGACTTCGCGAGCACCTCGTGGAACGTCATCCCGGCGAAGTCGGGCGTGGTCACGGTGCGCAGGAAGCCTGTGCGGTTCTCCATGCCCGGCAGTGCCTGAGCGTCGGTGTCGTCGATCCTCTGCCCTTGCCATCTCATGCAGACATTCGAACATAACGACGATACTGAGTCAAGCATCGATCGGTCGAAGATTCGAAAGTGGGCGATCTTCAGGTCGGGCGGTGAGAATGGAGCCGTGGCTTACCCGAGGCAACCGACGCGCGGTCGCGGCATGCATCCGCGTCTGGTGCTCGTGGCGTCCGTCACGATCGGTCTGGCGGTCGCGCTGATCGGCGCGCTCTGGTCGCTCGCCGACGGCTCGGCGCAGAACGGGCCGCGCGGCGCGGGCGTGAAGGATCCGGATCCGGCCGCCGCGGCGCGCATCGAGATGCCTGCGGCCGCCACCAGCCTTCCGGCGGTGCGGCTGCGTGCGGTCACGGCGGCGGATCCGTGCGCGCTCCCGGCCGTGCAGCAGGCGCTGGCGTCCGGCGGGGACGACGCCGTGATCGGTGCGTTCGGTGGAGGCGCCGCGTTCCGCGCGGCGGTCGCGACCGGGAACGCGCCGTGCATCGACCTGGCCGACCCGAACCGCGACTGGGTCGTGGTGAACAAGATCCGTCCGCTGAACCCGATCACCTTCGCGCCGTCGTCGTTCGGCGATCCCGCGCTCTCGGTGGACGGAGCCGGATCCGTCCGCTCGGACGTGGCCCAGGCCCTCGACCGGCTCTCCGCGGGGGCGGATGCCGCGGGCGTGGGCTCGATCGCGCTCGCCAGCGGATACCGCTCCTACGACACCCAGGTGCAGACCTACTCGGGGCAGATCGCGCAGTACGGGCAGGCGCAGGGAGACGCGCTGTCCGCCCGTCCCGGGCACAGCGAGCACCAGACCGGTCTGGCCGCCGATGTCGTCTCCTGCGCGGGCGGCTGCGGCAGCATCGACTCGTTCGGCGGCACCGACGCCGGCGCATGGGTGGCGCAGAACGGCTGGCAGTACGGCTTCATCGTGCGCTACGTCGCGGGGCAGACGCCGATCACCGGGTACGACGCCGAGCCCTGGCACCTGCGCTACGTCGGCGTTCCCCTCGCGACCGCCTATCACGACGGGGGATACGCCACCCTCGAGCAGTTCTTCGGGCTCCCCGCGGCTCCCGCCTACGCGGGATGACGGAGCGCGACGGCCGCCGCGAGAGGGTATGGACCGTTCGCACAAAGCGTGACACGCAGTCTCACCCGTGGTGGGATGCATTCCCACAATCGAGGCGGAGATCCCCGGAAGTCCGCATAGGATCGCGAGTGCGAAGACGCACACACGATCTGGAGGAGCGCGATGGAACGCGACATCTACGACGAGGATCACGAGGCTTTCCGGGGTCTCGTCAAGGAGTTCATCGGTCGCCACGTCACGAATGAGGCCATCGAGCGCTGGGAGGCGGCCGGCGAGATCGACCGCGCGACCATGCTCGCGGCCGGCGAGGCGGGCCTGATCGGGCTCTCCGTGCCGGAGGAGTTCGGCGGCGCCGGGATGCTTCAGGACTACCGCTTCCGCACGATCGTGATGGAGGAGGTCATCGCGGCCGGAGCCGGGTCGCTGGCCGGCGCGTTCGGGATCCAGGACGACCTGGCCGTGCCGTATCTCGTGCACATGGGCACGCCGGAGCAGAAGGCGAAGTGGCTGCCCCGCATGGCGACGGGCGAGGTGCTCGGTGCGCTCGCGATGACCGATCCCGGCGCGGGCTCCGATCTGCGCGGCATCAAGACCAATGCGAAGAAGGTCGACGGCGGGTACATCCTCAACGGAGCCAAGACCTTCATCTCCTCCGGGACCACGGCCGACATCGTCGTCACGTTCGTCAAGACCGGCGAGGGCAACCGCCCCGACGCCTTCAGCCTGCTGATCGTCGAGAAGGGCATGGAGGGCTTCGACCAGGGCAAGAAGCTCAGCAAGATGGGCTTCCACGGCTGGGACACGGCGGAGCTGAGCTTCACCGACGTGTTCATCCCCGACGAGAACCTGATCAGCGGCAAGGAGGGGCAGGGCTTCATCCAGCTGATGATGAACCTTCCTCTCGAGCGCCTCTCGATCGGCGTGGCCGCGGCGGCCGCGGCCGAGGCGGCGACGAAGTGGACCATCGCCTACACCAAGGATCGCGAGGCGTTCGGCGAGCGCATCGCCGACTTCCAGAACACGCGCTTCCGCCTCGCCGACATGGTCACCACGACCGAGGTGATGTGGGCGTACGTCGACCGCGCGCTGCTCGCCTACAAGGACAGCAAGCTGTCGGCCGAGGATGCCGCGAAGGTCAAGTTCTGGACGACCGAGCGCGAGTGGGAGGTGCTCGACACGGGTGTGCAGCTGCACGGCGGCTACGGCTACATCATGGAGTACCCGATCGCCAAGGCCTTCACCGACGCCCGCGTGCACCGCATCTACGGCGGCACGAACGAGATCATGCGCGACCTGGTCGGTCGGCAGATCGCCGGCAAGCGCTGAGCGCCCGACGCACCTTCTCGAACGCCCCTGGATCCACGGATCCGGGGGCGTTCGTCGTCGATCGATCGAGCGGTCTCCACAATCGCGGATCCTGCACAGGTGTGCACCGGTTGCGTGCTCTGCGGACCGCGGGCCCTGCCCGGGCGTCAGGCTGGCCCGCATGAATCCAGAGACTCTGCGCGATCAGGCGCTCACGGAAGACGACGACCTCCGCGACGCGGTGGAGCTGCTGCTCCACCGCGCGGGCCAGCGACGGCTGTGGCTGCTCTTCCTCGACGGCCGCGGGCGGCTCGGGGATCCGCTCATGCCGATGGCCGACTACCCGTCCGACCCGCTCGACCCGGTCTCGATCGAGGATGTCGACGACGTCACGCAGGCGCAGGTGCTCGCGCATCGGATCGAGATGCTCCGCGAGCTCACCGGCAACGCGGCCGTCGTGCTCGTGTGGGAGCGCGTCGGCGATGAGACGGTGGGCGGCGAAGGCGACGAGGTCCGGCTCTGGGCCAGGGCGATGCGGCGGCAGGCGTCGTCTCTCGGTCTCCCCCTGCGCGCGCAGCTTCTGCTCCACGAGGACGGTGCGCGGCTGCTCCGCGCCGTCGACGGAGCCTGACGATCGCGCGCATCGCGCGCATCGTGCGCTCGCCGCCTTCGTGTCGACCTGATCGTGCGACGGTGCCACCCCGGATCCTCGGATCCGGGGTGTTCGTCGTCGTCCTGAGGGTGCCCGCGGGAGCGGGAAAAAAAGATCGCTATTCAGTGTTGCTATGTACCGGTACTCAGTGTTACTGTCTACCGGTAGTCAACATCACTGAGTAGAAGAAGGAGGCGATCGCGATGGCGAGTCAGATGACCGAGATGCTCAAGGGCACTCTCGAAGGGATCGTCCTGGCGATCCTGGCCGAGCGATCGGCCTACGGATACGAGATCACCACGCGGCTGCGGGACGGAGGGTTCTCCGACATCGCGGAGGGCACGGTCTACGCGCTGCTGGTGCGCATCGAGCAGAGGGGCCTCGTGGACGTGGAGAAGGTCCCCTCCGAGAAGGGGCCGCCGCGCAAGGTGTACTCCCTCAACAGCCAGGGGCGGGATCAGCTCGCCGAGTTCTGGAGGACGTGGAGCTTCCTCGCAGAGCACATCGAACAGCTCCGCCACACCGACAGCAGCACGACCGACACGAATGAAGGAGCCTGACATGGCCGCCAAGTGGATCGAAGCCCTCACCGGGTCCCTCGAGCAGAAGAAGCAGTACCGGCAGTACAAGGCCCGCATCGAGGCCCTTCCCGAGCCCTACGGCACGGTCGCCAAGGCCACGGACCGCTACCTGATGGTCGCCGGCGGCATCGTCGACGGCGATGTCATGGTCACGATGCTCACCGACCTCGCCGATCTCTGGGAGCGCGCGGCGGCCGACGGCACGCCGGTGCGCGACATCGTGGGCGACGACCCGTCCGAGTTCGCAGAGACGTTCGCCCGCGCCTACAACGGCAAGGTGTGGCTCGACAAGGAGCGCACCCGCCTCAACAAGGCGGTCGACGACGCCGCCCGGAAGGAGAAGTGATCATGGCCACCACCCTCGCCCCCGCGATCCGCGTGCAGGGCGTCACCAAGGCGTTCAAGGACCTGCAGGTGCTCCGCGGCGTCGACTTCGAGGTCGAGCGGGGCAGCATCTTCGCCCTGCTCGGCTCGAACGGCGCAGGCAAGACCACCCTGGTGCGCATCCTCTCCACGCTGCTCAAGGCCGACGGCGGCACCGCCACCGTGCAGGGCCACGACGTCGCCGCCGCGCCGAACGACGTGCGCGAGTCGATCAGCCTCACGGGGCAGTTCGCCGCCGTCGACGAGGTCCTCAGCGGACGCGAGAACCTCGTGCTCGTCGCGAAGCTCCGTCACCTGAAGGATCCCGGATCCGTCGCCGACGCCCTGCTCGCCCGGTTCTCGCTCACCGACGCGGGCGGGCGCCGGGCGGGCACCTATTCCGGCGGCATGCGCCGGCGCCTCGACATCGCGATGAGCCTGATCGGCAACCCGCCGATCATCTTCCTCGACGAGCCGACGACCGGTCTCGACCCGCAGGCGCGGATCGAGGTCTGGGACACCGTGAAGGAGCTCGCTGACGGCGGCACGACCGTGCTGCTGACCACGCAGTATCTCGATGAGGCGGAGCAGCTGGCCGACCGGATCGCGATCCTGCACGAGGGCACCATCATCCAGAACGGCACCCTCGAAGAGCTCAAGAAGCTGCTGCCCCAGACGACCGTCGAGTACGTCGAGAAGCAGCCCACCCTCGAGGAGGTCTTCCTCGCCCTGGTCGGCCCGTACGCGACCGGCGACACCACGGAGGCACGCCCCGTGAACCAGAAGGAGGCATCGAAATGACCAGTCACGTCCTCAGCGACACCGGCACCCTGACGGGCCGATCGCTCAAGCACATCCTGCGCAGCCCCGACACGATCATCACCACCGCGGTGACCCCGATCGCCCTCATGCTGCTGTTCGTCTACGTGCTCGGCGGCGCGATCCACACCGGATCCGACGAGTCGTACATCAACTACATGCTCCCGGGCATCCTGCTGATCACGATCGCCTCGGGCATCGCCTACACCTCGTACCGGCTGTTCCTCGACCTGCAGGGCGGGATCTTCGAGCGGTTCCAGTCGATGCCCATCGCACGTTCGAGCGTGCTGTGGGCGCACGTGCTCACCTCGGTGGTCGCGAACATCGTCTCGGTCGCGATCGTGGTCGGGGTCGCGTTCGCCATGGGGTTCCGCACCGGAGCCTCGGTCGGAGCGTGGCTGGCGGTGGCGGGGATCCTCATCCTGTTCACCCTGTCCCTCACCTGGCTCGCGGTGATCGCCGGGCTCAGCGCCAAGACCGTGGACGGCGCGAGCGCCTTCAGCTACCCGCTGATCTTCCTGCCGTTCATCAGCTCGGCGTTCGTCCCGACGTCCTCGATGCCCGGACCCGTGGCCTGGTTCGCCGAGAACCAGCCGGTCACCTCGATCGTGAACACGATCCGCGCCCTGTTCGCCGGCACGCCGGTGGGATCGAGCATCTGGATCGCGCTCGCCTGGATGGTCGGGATCCTGGTCGTCGCGTACATCGCCGCGATCGCCATCTACCGGAAGAAGATCAGCTGATCGAGCCGCTCCGCTCATGCGAATAGGCTCGGCAACCGGATCCTCCGAACCGGATCGAACCGCCTTCGGCGCCCCGTGCGCCCGGAGGCGGTTCGAGGCGGTTCGGCCCCAGGCCGCGGCTTGTCCCGTTTCGAAGCGCGCATCTGACCCGATCTCCCCGAGGGATGCAGCCAATTGCGCGCTTCGAAGTCGGCTATGACCGCCAGGTGACGATGAGTATCGCGGCGGAGGCGGCGAGCATCAGGACGATGAAGACGACGTCGCGGGTGCGGAAAGGGACTTCGTGCCGCTCGGTGCGGCCGGGGTAGGCGCCGAAGGCGCGTCCGTCCATCGCCAGCGCCACGCGCTCGGCATGCCGGATCGCGCTCGCCAGCAGTGGCACGATGTAGCCCCAGCCGCGCGCGAGGCGGGCGAACGGGCCCCGCCCTCCGTGCGTGCCGCGCACCCGGTGCGCCGCACGGATCACGCCGAGCTCGTAGCCGAAGCGCGGCACGAACCGGTACGCCGCGAGGGCGGTGTAGCCGATCCGGTACGGCACACGCAACTGCTGCACCGCGGAGCGCGCCACGTCCGCGCCGACGGTGGTCAGCCCCGGGATCAGGCTGAGGCCGAGGATCGCGGCGAGCCGAAGACCCGTGGCGAGCCCTGCCTCGAGTGCGCCCGTGTACAGCGTCCAGTCCCCGATCCGCAGCGCGGCCGGTGACGCGGAGACCTGACTTGGATCCGTCCACAACGCCATCGCGGCCGTGAGCACGAGCACCCCGGCCGGCACCCCCAGCAGGAGCACGGCCCAAGCCCGGCGGCTCAGCCGCGCCCCGGTGAGGACCACGCCGTACGCGAGCGCCAGGAACGCGGCGGGCGTCGCGATGTCGCGCACGAACAGCAGCACGACCAGGGCGGGCACCACGGCCCCGAGCTTCGCGAGCGGGTTCAGTCCGTGCAGCCAGGCCCCCGCCGGATCCGCCGCTCCCGTCGCAGATCCCGCGCCCTCAGGATGCAACGCAGGAGAAACCCCCGTGTCCGCGTGCTGTGGCCGCGAAGGAGCCGGATTCTCCTGCGTCGTATTCCGGGGAGGCGCCGAAGGGGGCATCAAGGGAGACGCCGAAGGGTCGGCCGGGGGAGATGCCGGAGAGGGCGGCTCGTCGGCGAGCAGGCCTCGCAGGGGCGGCGGCACGGCCGCGTAGGCCGCCGGGAGCGGGATCCGTCCGTCGCGGACGAGCGCCTGCGTGGGGCCGGAGGCGACGACGGCGCCGTCGTCGACGAGCACCGCGTGCGTCGTGTGCCGCACGACGAGGTCGAGGTCGTGGGTCACGAGCAGGATCGTGGTGCCGTCGGCGCGCAGCTCGCGGAACAGGGCCAGCAGCTCGTCGGTGCGCCGCAGATCCTGTCCGAAGGTCGGCTCGTCCAGCACGAGGATCCGGGGCCGGGCGATCAGGGCGGTGCCCACCGAGAGCCGGCGCTTCTCGCCGCCGGACAGCAGATACGGGTGCGTGTCGGCCTTGTCTGCGAGGCCGAACCGGTCGAGCATCGCCGCCACCCGCACCGCGATCTCCTCCGGCGGGGTGCGGCGCAGCCGGAGGCCGTGCGCGAGCTCGTCGAACACGGTGTGCGCGACGAACTGGTGCTCCGGGTTCTGGAACACGAACCCCAGGTGGCTCGCCATCACCCGGGGCGACGCGGTCGCCGGATCGACGTCGTCGACGAGCACGCGCCCTCGGGGCGGTGGGATGACGCCTGCCAGCGCCTGCACCAGGGTCGTCTTGCCCGCGCCGTTCGGGCCGATCACTGCGGTGATCGACGCGGGCGCGATGTCGAGGTCGATGCCGCGCAGCACCGGGACGCCCCCGCGCGCCAGGTCGAGCCCGCGCGCCGTGATGATCGCAGCCGGAGGGCGGGTCTCCGCGTCCGGGGGGCGAAGTCGGTCCGGATCGGGGCGGAAGTCCGTCGAACATCGCTCCTGGAAACGGGACAGCGACGCGGCGAGCTCCGCGGGCGTGAGCGGGAGGGGGAGCGGATCCGCAGCGAGCTCGGGGATCCGCTCGTTCAGCCGTCGAGCGGCGAGTGTCGCGGTCGGCAGCCGCACGCCCAGGGCCACGAGGGCGTCGGCATGCTCGTGCAGGAGCTCCGCGGCTGGGCCGTCGAAGGCCAGCCGTCCGGTGTCGTCCAGCACGATCGCGCGGGTCGCGAGCGGGACGGCGCCGTCGAGGTCGTGCTCCACGAGGACGATCGCGCGCTCGGGGGCGGCGATGCCGGCGAGTGCGGCGTGCACCTCGGCGGTGCCCTGGGGGTCGAGGTTGGCGGTGGGCTCGTCGAGGATGAGCACGGGGGCGGCGGTGGCGAGCGCGGCCGCGATCGCCAGGCGCTGCTTCCCGCCTCCGGACAGGCGATCCGGGTTCTCCTCGCGCCGCGCCCACAGGCCCATCGCGCGCAGCGCCTGCTCTGCACGGGCCAGCACCTCGCCGACCGGCAGGCACAGGTTCTCCAGGGCGAACGCGGCCTCGTCGAGCACGGATCCGGTGACGATCTGTGCATCCGGATCCTGGAACACGGTGCTGACCTGCCGGCTCAGCACGGCGGCCGGGGTGGTCGCCGTGTCGTGGCCGCCGATCGCGACCGTGCCGGTGACCTCGGCCTCGAGGGAGTGCGGGATCAGCCCGGCCAGCGCGAGGGCGAGCGTGGACTTGCCGGAGCCGGAGGGGCCGAGCAGCAGCACGACCTCGCCGGCGTGCACGTCGAACGAGAGGTCGCGCACGGCGGGGGCGCCCGCGCCGCGATGCGTGATCGTGAGATCGCGCACGCGCAGGAGCGGGACGGCGGGCATGGGGTTCCGTTTCGAAGGCGACAGCTTAGGCAAGCCTAACCCGGAGGTCCCGGGGGCCGTCCTTGGCTCCGCGGTCAGTGCGGGGCGACGCCGGCGCGGCGCAGCGAGATCCCGATCCGCAGGCCGATGGCCGTCCAGGCGATCGGGCCGAGCACCGCGAGCGGCAGGTACACGATCCGCGCCCAGAGGGGCAGCTTCTCGAGGTCGACCGCGAAGAACACCACGACCGCGATGATCACGCCGATGATCGCCGCAGAGACGAAGAACCGCCACGCTCCCCACGACCGGTACCGGGTGAGGGCCGCGACGCCCTCCTGGATCAGGCCGAACAGCAGGGCGGTGCCGAGGAACCGCGGGAACCAGATGGGGTTGAAGGCGCTCGCGACGAGGGCGGCGAGCACGTGCGTGAGCAGTGCGACCAGGGGGCGGCGCAGCACCTCCTGCGCGATGATCCCCGGCAGCACGTGCGAGCCCAGCACCAGGCCGTAGGCGAAGGGCGCGCCCGCGATCACGGGGATCGTCACCCAGCCCGCGGCAGCGCCGAGCAGTCCCGTGGCGACCCCGATGGCGGCGCAGACGAGCAGGATCCGCGTAGGCAGCGGGGAGCGGACGGCGGGCACCCGTCCAGCGTACCGGCGGCCCCCGACGCGGCGGTCTCGTGCGGATGTGCCCGACGCGGCGGTCTCGTGCGGCGCGAGCCTGTCACCGCCGGGAGCGGTCAGATGCGGCGGCGCCTCGGCATGAGCTGCACCGGGGGGATGGGCGGTGCCGGCACCCGCTCGTCGCCGTGGCCGACGACATGGCCGAACCGGTCGGATCCGGCCTCCCAGTCCTCGCGTGCCAGGGCGATCTCGTCGTGGCTGCGCGCGGCGAAGTTCCACCACATCACGAGATCCTGCTCGAACGGCTCGCCGCCGAGGAGGAAGAGGAGTGCGCCGCCGTCGCTGGCCACGATCGCGCTCTGGCGGGAATCGCCCAGGAACAGCACGTCATCGGCGGAGAGGGCCGTCTCGTCGAGGTCGGCGGCGGACACCCGGGCGTCGCCGTCGACGAGCACGAGACCGTGCTCCCAGGCGGGGTCGAGCGGCAGGGCGACGCGCGATCCGGGCTCGAGGCGGATCTCCGCACCGACGATCGGCGTGTAGGCGGTCGCCGGCGAGGCGACCCCGGCGTACGTCCCCATGACGACGGTGACGTCGGCGTCGGATCCCCGCTCTGCCGACAGTGCGAGCCCGGGCAGCGACAGGTGCTGCTCGAAACCAGGGGATCCGGTGGCCGCGCCGTCGGGCAGCACCACCCAGAGCTGCAGGGCGTCGAGCGGGCCCGCCTCCTCGCCCACGGAGTACTCCGAGTGCGCGATGCCGTTCCCGGCCGTCATGAGGTTCAGCTGTCCGCGACGCAGCACGACGTCGCTGTCGAGGGTGTCGCGGTGACGGATCTCCCCCACGAGCGGCCAGGTCACGGTCTGCAGGCCGATGTGCGGATGCGGCTCCACGCGCATGCGCACGTCCGCCGGGCCGAACCGGTCGAGGAAGCACCAGGCGCCGATCGTCGGCACGTCCTTGCTCGGCAGGGAGCGCATCACGTTCATCGCGCGCACGCCGCCGAGGGGCACCTCGCGCGCCTCCAGCACGACCGCGCGCGGCCCGTGCAGGGTCATTCCGCGCTCTCCGCCGCGGCGGGCGCGGAGGGGAAGCGCACCTTCGCCCCCGGGACCTCGTGCGTGCGCAGGTACTTGTTGATGTACGGGCAGTAGGGCACGATCGTGTCGCCCGACGCGACCGCGTCCGCGAGCGCTCCGGCCGCGAGCTTCGAGGCGAGCCCCTGACCCTGGAATTCCGGATCCACCTCGGTGTGCACGAACAGGATCATCCCCGGTCGGCGCTGGAACTCGGCGAACCCGGCGAGGGCGCCGTCGCTGGTGATCTCGTAGCGGGACTCGGCCTCGTTCAGGGTCACGGCGGTCTCGGGCATGACGCTCCTTCGTGCAGTGCGGCGGTTCGCGTCCAACCTACGCCCGGCGGCGCACCCCGGGTCGCGCCTGTGGACAGCCGCCCGAGGTGTCGGCGCACCTGGTTACCCTGGAGGCATGCCCCAGAACGATCCGCGAGACCCCTATGCGGATCTGCCGTGGTCCGATGCGCCGCTCGACGACCCGTACGCCGACCTCCCGTACGCCGACGAGCCCTGGGACGCCGCACCTCCGCCCGAGGAGGGGGAGTGGGCCGGATCTCCGGGGGCCGTCCCGCAGGGCAGCTTCGCGCCGCCCGCCGCGCGGCGCCCGTCCTCGGAGCCGGCGACGTCGGCGCCGAGCCGGTTCGCCACTCCGCTCGAAGCGCTGCGCACCGTCTACGGATACGACGCGTTCCGCGGCGACCAGGCGGCGATCATCGATCAGGTCGTCGACGGCGGCGACGCCGTCGTGCTCATGCCGACCGGCGGCGGCAAGAGCCTCTGCTACCAGATCCCCGCGCTGGTGCGCGAGGGCACGGGCCTGGTGGTCAGCCCGCTGATCGCCCTCATGCACGACCAGGTCGACGCGCTGCGCGCCAACGGCGTGCGCGCCGCCTACCTCAACTCCACGCAGAGCGCGGCCGAACGGGCCGAGGTCGAGCGGGCCTATCTCGCGGGCGACCTCGATCTCGTCTACGTCGCGCCGGAGCGCCTCTCGAACGCGCAGACCCTGCAGCTCCTGCAGCGCGGAGCGCTCAGCGTCATCGCGATCGACGAGGCGCACTGCGTGTCCCAGTGGGGACACGACTTCCGTCCCGACTACCTCGCCCTGGGCGGTCTCGCCGAGCGGTTCCCGGGGGTTCCGCGCATCGCGCTCACGGCCACCGCCACCCGCGAGACGCACCGCGAGATCACCGAGCGCCTGCAGCTGCCGAGCGCGAAGCACTTCGTGGCCAGCTTCGACCGGCCGAACATCCAGTACCGGATCGATCCGAAGATCGACGTCCGCAAGCAGCTCGTCGCCTTCATCCGTAGCCAGCCCGCCGGATCCGCGGGCATCGTCTACGCGCTCAGCCGCTCCTCGGTGGAGCAGACCGCGGAATTCCTCCGCGCGCAGGGGCTCGACGCGATCCCGTACCACGCGGGGCTCGACGCCGCGACGCGTGCGGCGCACCAGTCGCGGTTCCTCCGGGACGACGGCGTGGTCGTCGTCGCCACCATCGCCTTCGGGATGGGGATCGACAAGCCCGACGTGCGCTTCGTCGCGCACGTCGACCTGCCGAAGTCGGTCGAGGGCTACTACCAGGAGACCGGTCGCGCGGGCCGCGACGGAGAGCCTTCGGTCGTGTGGATGGCGTACGGGCTCGGCGACGTGGTGCAGCAGCGCCGCTTCATCCAGCAGGGCGACGGCGACCGGGTGATCAAGCAGCGCCAGAACCAGCACCTGGACGCGATGCTGGCGCTGTGCGAGACGGTCGACTGCCGCCGGCAGAACCTCCTCGGCTACTTCGGCCAGGCCTCCGAGCCGTGCGGCAACTGCGACACCTGCCTCACGCCGCCGGACAGCTGGGACGGCCTCGTCCCCGCGCAGAAGCTGCTCTCCACGATCGTGCGCCTGCAGCGCGAGCGGCGCCAGTCGTTCGGCGCCGGACACCTCATCGACATCCTCCGCGGCGCGTCCACCGAGAAGATCCGCAAGTTCCAGCACGACGAGCTCGCGACCTACGGGATCGGATCCGACCTCACCGACGCGCAATGGCGCTCGGTCGTGCGGCAGCTGCTGGCCCAGGGGCTCATGCAGGCGCAGGGCGAGTACGGCACCCTGGCCGTGAGCGAGGCGAGCGGCGGCGTGCTCGCCGGCACCACGCCGGTCAAGCTGCGCCACGACGTGGTCACCCGTGCCGGGGCGTCCGGGTCGCGCGCGACCAAGCGGAGCGCCGCCGACGCGCTCGCCGAGGGCGACCGGACGCTGTTCGAGGCGCTGCGCACCTGGCGGGCGCAGACCGCCCGGGAGCAGGGGGTGCCCGCGTACGTCGTGTTCGGGGATGCGACCCTGCGTGCGCTCGCCGAGCATCGTCCCGCCCGTGCCGAGGACCTGGTCGGCATCAGCGGCATCGGGGAGAAGAAGCGCGAGGCGTACGGCGAGGCCGTGCTCGAGGTCATCGCGGCCGAGGGCTGAGCGCCCGCGTCACCGGTCGCGCTCGAGGCGCCCGACGGGGCGTCCTGTGGGGAGGCGACAATCGGCCGGATCCTCGTCGCCGGGATGGATTGGCGGATCCGCACAGCCCGCTTCGCTCCCCGTTGTGCCAGACCTACCATGAAGGCATCCCAAGAAACCTCACGAGAGGATCCTCATGGTCGACGCCGCCCTTCGCACGAACACCGCGAACAGCACCCCGGACGACTCCGCGACGCACATCGATGTCGACGCCGTCGGAGAGCTGCTGCTCGGCACCTGGGCGGGCACCCGTCGTGAGGCCCGCGAGATGATCAAGGATCCGGCGTTCTGGCGCGACGACTCCCTCGGCAAGGACGAGCACCGAGAGCGCGTGCTGAGCCAGATGCACCTGCTCGTGCAGAACAAGGCCGTGCACCGGGCGTTCCCGAAGCGCCTCGGCGGCGAGGAGAACAACGGCGCGAACATCGCCGGCTTCGAGGAGCTCGTGGCGGCCGACCCGAGCCTGCAGATCAAGTCGGGCGTGCAGTGGGGACTCTTCGGATCCGCCGTGCTGCAGCTCGGCACCGCGGAGCACCACGACCGCTGGCTGCCGGGGATCATGAGCCTGGAGATCCCCGGCGCGTTCGCGATGACCGAGATCGGGCACGGCTCCGACGTCGCCTCGATCGGGACCACCGCGACCTACGATCCGGAGACCGAGGAGTTCGTCATCAACACGCCGTTCCGCGCGGCGACCAAGGAGTACCTCGGCAACGCGGCACTGCACGGCGTGGCGGCGACGGTGTTCGCGCAGCTCATCACGAACGGCGTGAACCACGGCGTGCACTGCTTCTACGTCCCGCTCCGCGGCGAGGACGGCATCGACCTCCCCGGCGTCGGCCGCGAGGACGACGGCCTCAAGGGCGGCCTGAACGGCATCGACAACGGACGGCTCAGCTTCGATCACGTGCGCGTGCCCCGCACGAACCTGCTCAACCGGTACGGCGACGTCGCGCCCGACGGCACCTACTCGAGTGCGATCGACAGCCCCGGCCGCCGCTTCTTCACGATGCTCGGCACGCTGGTGCAGGGCCGCGTCTCGCTCGACGGTGCGGCGTCGTGGGCCTCGGCGCTCGGCCTCTTCATCGCGATCACCTACGCCACGCAGCGCCGCCAGTTCAACGGCGCGAGCGGCGAGGAGACCACGCTGCTCGACTACGGCAAGCACCAGCGCCGGCTGCTGCCGCGCCTGGCCACCACGTACGCCCAGCTGTTCGCTCACGACGAGTTCCTGCAGAAGTTCGACGGCGTCTTCTCCGGGCGCACGGACACCCCGGACGACCGGGAGGACCTGGAGACCCTCGCCGCGGCCCTCAAGCCGCTGTCGACCTGGCACGCCCTGGACACGCTGCAGGAGTGCCGCGAGGCGTGCGGCGGCGCCGGGTTCATGTTCGAGAACCGCTTCGTCGGCCTCCGCGCCGACCTCGACATCTACGCCACCTTCGAGGGCGACAACAACATCCTGCTGCAGCTCGTCGGCAAGCGGCTGCTGACCGACTTCGCCCGGCAGTTCAAGGGGGCGGACGCCAAGACGCTCGCGAAGTACGCCGTGGGGCAGACGGCGGGCAAGGTCTTCCACGGCGCCGGGCTGCGTCAGTTCGGCCAGGCGGTCGCGGATCTCGGATCCACGGCGCGGTCGGTCGAGAACGGCCTGCGCGCCGAGCAGCAGCACGAGCTGCTCACCGACCGCGTGCAGCAGATGGTGGCGGACATCGCGGGACGCCTGCGTGCGGCGGGCAAGGACAAGGTGCTCGGCGAGAAGCTGTTCAACGAGAACCAGGCCGAGCTCATCGAGGCGGCGCGCGCGCACGGCGAGCTGCTGCAGTGGGAGGCGTTCACCGACGCCCTCGGCCGCATCGAGGACGAGCAGAGCCGGACGGTGCTGACCTGGCTGCGCGACCTGTTCGGCCTGCAGCTCATCGAGAAGCACCTCGCGTGGTACCTGATCAACGGGCGCCTGTCGACGCAGCGCGCGGCCTCGGTCTCGCGCTACATCGACCGCCTCTGCGCCCGTCTGCGGCCGCACGCGCTCGACCTCGTGAACGCGTTCGGCTACGAGCCCGAGCACGTGCGCGCTCCGCTCGCCTCGGGTGCGGAGCAGATGCGCCAGGACGAGGCCCGTGCGTACTACGCCGCCCTCAAGGCCTCGGGTGAGGCGCCGGTCGACGAGAAGGCGCTGAAGAAGGCGCGCCAGCTGTAGCGCACCCCGCGGCGCGCGGCGAACGCGGGAAGACAGCCGCACCGCGAGTGTGATGGGATCGGCGCATGAGCCTGATCGATCCGGACGTCACGGCGCCAGGGCCTCGGTCCTGGGAGACGAACGCGGTGACGCCCGCGATGGTCCTGCGACTGGTCCTGTGGGGCGTGGTCCTGGCCGGTGCGGCCGTCGTGGTCGGCTGGGGGCTCACCCGCGGTGCCGCCACGGGATTCTCCGACGCGCCCGGTGAGCAGGACGAACCGGCCACGGCGGCGACGATCATCGCGAGCTTCCCGCTCCTGGTGGCCCTCGGCGGATGGGTCGCGGGAGCCTCCCGGAACCCGCGCCTGCCCGGCTGGGCGACCGCCGTCGGCATCGCCCTGCTCGGTGCGGCGACCGGACACGCGGTCGCGGCGCCGCCGCCGCGCATCCTGCAGGAGCCGGCCATCGATGCGGTCACCGTCGGGCTGGGCGTCGCCGCGCTCGCCCTCCTGGTGCTGGGGGCGGTCTTCCGTCGGACCCGGGTGCGTCGCGATGCCGCGCGCAGGGCGCTGGTGCGCAGCACGCCCCCGGTGACGGGAACGGTGACGAATCCGGGGAACATGGAGTTCGACGATGACGAGGGCTCGGCGACGTGGATCGTCACCGGGGTGTCCTACGCGTTCCGCGACGCCTCTGGCACGGAGCGCTACGTCACCCGGACGGCGACCGTGCATCGCGACAGCCCGATCGTGATCGGCGAGGAGGTCGACATCTGGTACGACCGTCAGGATCCGTCGAACGAGGACCTGCTGGTGATCCGTCGGCGCGGGTGAGACGTCGTCGGCCGGTCTGCGCGGCGACCGGTGTGGGATCGGGATCGAGCCGTATGTCGACGGTCTCGCCTAGCCTGGTCGTCATGACGACGCCTGCCTCCGACGACCGCGTGCGCTGCTCCTGGGCCGGCGACGACCCGGAGTACCGCCGGTATCACGATGAGGAATGGGGAAGGCCTCTGCACGGGGATCGCGCGCTCTTCGAGAAGATGTCGCTCGAGGGCTTCCAGGCGGGCCTCAGCTGGATCACCATCCTGCGCAAGCGTCCGCGGTTCCGGGAGGTGTTCGCGGGGTTCGATCCGGAGGTCGTGGCGGAGTTCGGCGAGGACGACATCGCGCGGCTCATGGCGGATCCGGGCATCATCCGCAACCGGGCGAAGATCGAGGCGACCATCGGCAACGCCGCGCTCGTGCGGGAGATGGCCGACGGCGAGCTCGACGCGCTGATGTGGTCGTTCGCCCCTGCCGCGGTCCGCGGTGCGCGCCCGCGGACCATGTCCGAGGTCCCCGCGGTGACCGCCGAGTCGGAGGCCATGAGCAAGGCTCTGCGCAAGCGGGGATTCCGCTTCGTCGGCCCGACGACGATGTACGCGCTCATGCAATCCGCCGGCATGGTCGACGACCACCTCGAGGGGTGCTGGCGCGCGGCATGAGATCCGCGGGCCGGGTCAGGACGCGGGATCTGCTGCTGAGGAGCCGGGGTCCGCTGCCGCCTCGGGCTTGCGGAACACCCGGCGCATGTGGTCGCTGGTGAGGAAGTCGGCGACGCCGATCATGATCAGGCTGAACACGATCTGCTCGGTCACCATCCACGCCGGGTAGAGCCCGGGGATCGCCGCCATCACGAGCGTGATCACGGGGAAGATCTGGGCGAACAGCCGCAGCCGCTGATACGCCCAGCGCCAGCCGAGGGCGGCGCGCCAGGCGAAGTAGAAGAGCGTGGCCGTCATCGCGAGCACGATGAGCGCCCGCATCCACACGGCGAACGGCACGGCGGCCATCGACCCCGCCTGCACGGCGATCACGACGGCCACCACGACCGCGGCGACGCCGATCACGAGCTCGAGCGCGAGCAGCCAGAACACCCAACGGAAAGCGCGGACGGTGCGCTCATGGTCGCGGTCGGACTCGACGATCTTCTCGTGCGCGTTCCGGCCGCCGGCGATGCGGTCCACGCGCAGCAGCAGCGGCTCCGCACGCCGGAGGACAGGGTCGAGGAACATGCTCCGAGCGTACGTCGCGGGCCTATGCCCGGAGCCCGGATCCGGGCCTCGGAAGGCGAAATCGATCGAAGGATGGATGGGTAGTCCTCCCCATCGCGGCTCCCAGACTCGCGGTTTACACTCTTACAGTCCCCTGACAATTGCTCATGGGACGGCTGTATCGCACTTTCGGGGGGAAATTCGTGCTGAAGTCGTTCGCCTGGCTGCGGATGCGTCCGAAGACCCTCGCCTCGGTCGCCGGAGTGACCGCGGCGGCTCTCGCCGTCACCGGAATGGCGTTCGCCTACGAGGGCAACCCGACCGCGGAAGTGGATCTGCACGACGGCGGCGTCTGGCTGACGAAGACCTCGAGCCTCCTCGTCGGGCACTTCAACAACGAGTCCCGCGTGCTGGACGGCGGGCTGCGCACCGGCGGGGAGAACTACGACGTCCTCCAGTCGGGCGGCACCGTGCTCGTCACCGACCGCTCCGCCTCCACGCTGACCAGTGTCGACCCCGCGCGGGTGGTGCTCAGCGACGCCGTGCTCGTGCCCGGCGGGGCGAAGTCGGCGCTCGGCGGCACCACGGTCGCGATCCTCGACCCCGAGGGCAAGCTCTGGGTGCGTCCGGCGTCGTCGCTGAGCGGCTTCAAGGCGGCGAGCACGAAGCCGACCGCCACCCTCGGCAAGGACGCCGACGTCGCGGTCGGCAAGGACGGGACCGTCTACGCCGTCTCCGCCAAGGACCAGAGCATCGTGACCGTGCACGTGGACGAGCAGGGCGAGCCGCAATCCCCGTCCACCGAGAAGATCGAGCTCGCCGCGAAGGCCAAGCCCACGATCACGGTCGTCGGCAGCACCCCCGTCGTGCTCGACGCCGAGGCCAAGACCGTGTTCGCCGCCGGCCACCGCACCGCGCTCGACGGTGCGGACGTGAAGAGCCTCGACGCCGCCGTGCTGCAGCAGCCGTCCGCCGAGAGCACGTCCGCGGTGCTCGCCACCGCGGACGCCCTGATCTCCGTGCCGCTGGACGGATCCGCGCCGTCGGTGCAGGATCCGGGCGGGACCGGGGCGCCCGCGGCGCCCGTGTTCCTGAACGGCTGCACCTACGCCGCCTGGGGCGGATCGGCGAAGTTCCTCCGGGACTGCGTCGGCTCGGGCAACGACCTCAAGACCTCGATCGAGGGCGCCGAGAGCAGCTCCACCCTCGTCTTCCGCGTGAACCGCGACGTGGTGGTGCTGAACGACACCGCGAGCGGCGCCGCCTGGATGGCCACCGACAACCTGCAGCGCGTCGACAACTGGCAGGACATCGTCCCGCCGGAGGGCGACACCGAGAAGCAGGACGAGACCACCGACGACCAGGTCGAGACCACGCTGCCCAAGCGCACGCCGGAGAACACGGCGCCCGTCGCACACGACGACGAGTTCGGCGTGCGTCCAGGACGCACCACGATGCTGCCCGTGCTCGACAACGACACGGACGCCGACGGCGACGTGCTCGTCGCCTCGCTCGCCCAGCAGCAGCCCTCGATCGGGGAGGTGCAGCCGATCAACAACGGCGGCGCCCTGCAGATCGCGGTCCCGGAGGACGCCACCGGCTCCGCGTCGTTCCAGTACCAGGCCGACGACGGCCGAGGCGGCAAGGCGATCGCGACCGCGACGGTCAGCGTGCACGACTGGAGCGTGAACGCGCCGCCGAAGCAGCGGCGCACGCCCGCGCTCCTCGTCGAGGCCGGCGGCACCGTGACGTACAACGCGCTGCCCGACTGGATCGACCCCGACGGCGACGACGTGTACCTCAAGGACGTCGAGGCGGCCCCCGGCGACCAGGTCGACTTCACGCCGGACGGCCAGCTCACCTATCGCGCGGTGGCGAGCCTGCCCGGACGCAAGGAGATCCGGATCCAGGTCGCCGATGCGATGGGCGAGCTCACCAGCGGCACGATCCGCCTGGACCTGCGTCCCGCGGGAACCACGGAGCCCAAGACGAACGCCGATCACTACGTCACGCGCGCCGGCGAGCAGGTCACGGCCACCCCGCTGCTGAACGATTCCAGCTCGGGCAAGGAGCAGCTGCGCCTGACGCGGGTCGACGAGACGCCGGGCGCCGTGATCACCCCGAACTTCGCCGAGGGCACCTTCACCTTCCAGTCGCAGGTGCCGGGCACCTATTACATGCAGTATCTCGTCAGCGCCGGGCCGAACGCCGTGCCGGGCCTCGTGCGCGTCGACGTGCTGGACAAGACGGCCGAGGCGGCGCCGCCGATCGCGGTGCGCGACGTCGCGCTGCTGCCCAGCGGCGGCGACGTGCTCGCCGGCGTGCTGAACAACGACATCGACCCCGCCGGCGGGATCCTCGTCGTGCAGTCCGTGACGGTGCCGCCGCACAGCGGCGTGGCCGTGTCGGTGCTGAATCACGAGACCCTGCGCATCACCGACCAGGGCAACCTCGACAAGGAGGTGCGGATCAGCTATCGCATCTCCAACGGCTCCAAGACGGCCGACGGCGATGTGATCGTGATCCCGATCCCCGCGCCCGCGAAGCTCGACCCGCCGACCGCGAACGACGACACCGCGGTGGTGCGCGCGGGCGACGTGGTGACGATCCCCGTGCTCGCGAACGACAAGCATGCGCCGGGCACGACCCTGCACGTCGCGCCGAAGCTCGTGGAGCCGCTGGTGGACCCCAAGTTCGGCGAGGCTTTCGTCTCGCAGGACACCGTGCGCTTCCGGGCGGGCGACACGCCGCGCACGGTCTACGCGACCTACGAGGCCGTGGACTCGAACGGCCAGAAGGCGGCCGGATACATCACGATCCAGATCCTGCCGGTCGATGAGAAGACCAACACGGCGCCGCGGCCGCACGACATCACGGTGCGCGCGCTGAGCGGCACGAGCGTGCGGATCCCCGTGCCGCTGGACGGGCTCGACGCCGAGGGCGACTCGGTCGAGCTGGTGGGGCTCGACTCCGCCCCGAAGCAGGGGCACGTCACCGAGATCGGCTCGAACTACCTGACCTACGACGCGTTCGCCAAGACGAGCGGCATCGACACCTTCACCTACAAGGTGCGCGACCGCCTCGGCAAGGAGGCGACCGCGACCGTCCGCGTCGGCATCGCCCCGGGAGCGAACATCAACCAGGCGCCCTACGCGGTCAAGGACTCGATCGTGATGCGGCCGGGCCGCACCGTGGCCGTCGCGGTCCTGACGAACGACTCGGATCCCGACGGCGACACGATCGGCCTGGTCAAGAACGGCATCGAGGTGCCGCCGGGGGTGGACGGCCTCAAGGCGACCGTGTCGGGCGACCGGGTGCTCATCACCGCGCCGAACCGCCCGCTGCAGACGTCGGTGCAGTACACCGTCTCCGACTCGCGCGGCGCCACGGCCACGGCGCCGGTGCAGATCACGGTCGCCGAGGACGTGCCCCTCGTCGCGCCGATCGCGCGCGATGACCGCATCCAGGCCTCCGACGTCAAGGGCGAGAGCCTGCAGGTCGAGGTGCCGGTGCTGGACAACGACGAGGATCCGGACGGCACGGTCGACGCGCTCAAGCTGAGCGTCTCGGATCCCACCGCGAAGGTGATGCCCGACCGGAAGATCCAAGTCACCGTGACCGACAAGCGCCAGCTGGTGCAGTACTCGGTCACGGATCAGGACGACCAGACCGCCTCGGCGTTCATCTTCGTCCCGGCGCTCTCGGAGCTCGCCCCGACGCTGCGCTCGACCAAGCCGGTCGAGGTCAAGAGCGGCGAGACGATCGACCTCCCGCTCTCGAAGTACGTGGCCGTGGCCGGCGGCGGCGAGGTGCGCATCACCGAGGCGGGCAAGGTCAGCGCGGTGAACAGCAACGGCGCGCCGCTGCTGAAGGACGAGCACACGCTCGTCTACACCTCCAAGCAGGGCTACTTCGGCGACGACGCGCTCACCTTCGAGGTGACGGACGGCACCGGGCCCGACGACCCCAAGGGGCGCAAGTCCACGCTGAGCCTGCCGATCACGGTGCTGCCGCCGGACAACCAGCCGCCGGCGTTCACGAACGCGCAGGTGTCGGTCGCCCCCGGCGAGGAGGCGCAGAAGGTCGACCTCGCCGCCCTCACGAAGGACCCCGATCCGGGGGACGCGAAGAAGATCAGCTACAAGATCACCGGTCAGCCCGAGAACGGCATCAAGGCGAGCCTGGACGGCTCGACCCTGAGGGTGGAGGCGGATCCGTCGACGCCGAAGGGGTCGGGCTCCACGGTGCAGCTGAGCATCACCGACGGCAAGACCGACCCGGTGTCCGGCACCGTCGCCGTGACGGTCGCCGCGTCCACGCGACCGCTCGCCGTCGCCAACGAGGACACCGTGCCGCAGGCGGATCAGGGCAAGTCCGTCACGATCCCGGTGCTGCAGAACGACGTCAACCCGTTCCCGGACAAGCCGCTGAAGATCCGCTCCGTCGACGTGCAGACCGGCGACGCCGACGGCGCCTCGGTGCAGGGCGACAAGATCGTGATCACCCCGTCCGCCAAGTTCGTCGGTCAGATCGTGGCGTCGTACCGGATCCAGGACGCGACGAAGGATCCCGACCGTGAGGTCGACGGGCGCATCGTCGTCACCGTCCAGGGCGTGCCGGATGCGCCGGGCGCTCCGCAGGTGACCAGCGTGCAGGACCGCACCGTGGTGCTGAACTGGAGCCCGCCGTCGAACAACGGCGCCGAGATCACGGGCTACACGGTGCGCGCGACGAGCGGCGGCAGCTACACCAAGCCGTGCACGTCGACGACGTGCACCCTGGACGGGCTGACCAACAACGTCGAGTACACCTTCGCGGTGACCGCCACGAACCGGGTGGGCGAGGGCAAGCCGTCGCCGACGTCGGCCGTCGCGCGGCCCGACGCGCGTCCGGACACCCCGAACCCGCCGACCCTGAAGTTCGGCGACAAGTCCCTGGCCGTGTCGTGGACGACGCCGACGACCCCCGGATCCCCGGTGTCCTCCTACAACCTGGAGATCTCGCCCGCCCCGCCGAGCGGCGTCGCGACCAAGACGGGCGTCACCGGCAACTCGCTCAAGTGGGACGGGCTGGAGAACGGCGCGAACTACCAGGTGCGCGTGCAGGCGGTGAACCGCGCCCCCGAGCCGTCGAGCTGGTCGGGCTGGTCGGCGTCGGAGATCCCCGCCGGTCCGCCGACGGCGCCGGGGACCCCGCAGGCGCAGAGCGCGCCCTCGGTGGGAAGCCAGTCGCAGATGAACGTGACGTGGACGGCGGCCGGCGCGAACGGCGACGCGATCTCGAGCTACGACCTGCAGGTGATGCAGGGCGGATCCGTCGTGCGCACGATCAGCGGGATCCCGGGCAGCACGCTCAGCCAGGCCGTGACCGTCGGCAACTCGACCTCGGACTACACCTTCCAGGTGCGTGGCAACAACAAGGCGGGCGCCGGTGCATGGTCCGCCGTCTCGAACGCGCAGCGCGCCTTCGGGCAGCCGGGCGCCACGACGATCACGAGAGCCGACGAGGGGAACAACAACATCTACGTCGAGTACTCGCTCGCGGACGCCAACGGTGCGAGCGGTTCCGAGATCCGCTACGAGTATTCGACCGGCAGCGGCTGGAACCGCGACTGGGACGGACACAACATCCCCGCCGCCAACAACGGCACCTACACGGTGTCGGTGCGCGCCTACTCGGTCGTCGGGGGCCAGGAGTCGCAGCCGGGTGCCGCCGGCTCCCGGGGCAGCCTCCGGCCGTACGGGCCGATCGGGGACCCCACGGTCAACGCCAGGAACAACGGCCAGAGCATCACGTTGTCCTGGAACGCCCCCGCGCCGAACGGACGTCCGGTGACGATGAAGATCAGCGTCGACGGCGGCGGCTGGGAGTCGGTGGCAGACAGCGGCTCCCGGACGGTCGGCAACGGCTACGACCAGACCCACTCGATCAGGGCGCAGGCGTTCACGAGCATCCCGCAGCAATCGAACGTCGCATCGGACCAGGCCAAGACCGACAGCCCGCCGCCGCCGCGCGTGTGGGTGACCGAGGGCGGCGCCGCCGGCAGCGGCTGCGTCAACGGCTGCCGCTACTTCGTCGTGAACTGGCAGAACCTCGGCATCGGCACGTACAGCGTGACCTGCCACTCCAGCGTCGACGGGCAGATCGGATCCGCCAGCTACCGGATCAACTTCAACGGCGCGGGATCCCAGCAGCTCGGCTGCTGGAAGGGCCGCGACGGCGTGGACGTCTGGATCGACATCATCGGATGGGGCGGATCCGTGGACACCGAGAAGAACTTCTGGCCGAGAGGCTAGCCGCGGTCTCACCGCGGCCGGCCCTCCCCAGACACACACCCCGAGCTCAGAGGAGCACACAGACATGACGATGACCCCCGAACAGGCCACCTGGTTCCAGGGCACCTTCAGCCGCCTGGCCGACAATGTCGATCGCGCCCTGCAGGGCAAGCGCGACGTGGTGAGTCTCGTGCTCGCCTCGATGCTGGCCGAGGGGCACGTGCTCCTAGAGGACGCCCCGGGGACGGGCAAGACGAGCCTCGCGAAGGCGCTCGCCGCGACCGTGCAGGGCACGAGCACGCGGATCCAGTTCACGCCCGACCTGCTGCCGTCGGACGTGACCGGCGTCACGATCTACGACCAGAACACGCACACGTTCGAGTTCCACCGCGGTCCGGTGTTCGCCTCGATCGTGCTCGCCGACGAGATCAACCGCGCCTCGCCGAAGACGCAGTCGGCGCTGCTGGAGGTCATGGAGGAGTCGCGCGTGACGGTGGACGGGGTCGCCCACGAGGCCGGCCGTCCGTTCCTCGTGATCGCGACGCAGAACCCGATCGAGCAGGCCGGCACCTACAAGCTGCCCGAGGCGCAGCTCGATCGCTTCCTCATCAAGACCTCGATCGGCTACCCCGACCTCGACGTCACGGCGACGATCCTCGCGGGTGCCGCGGAGCGCAACCCGTCGGCGAAGCTGAGCCCCGTGATCACGACCAGCGCCGTCGCCGACATGGCCGACCTCGCCGCCGCCGTGCATGTGGAGCCGGCCGTGCTGCGCTACATCGCCGAGCTCGTCGAGGCGACCCGCGAGGACACCGCGATCCGCCTCGGCGTCTCCGTGCGCGGCGCGCTCGCGATGGTGCGCATCGCCAAGGTGTGGGCCGCAGCACACGGCCGCCACTATGTGCTGCCGGACGACGTGAAGGCGCTCGCCCGCCCGGTGTGGCTGCACCGCCTGCTGCTCGACCCCGAGGCCGAGTTCGCCGGCACCACCGCCGAGACCGTGATCGCGCGGGTCGTCGACAAGGTCGCCGCCCCCCAGGCGCGCGCCGCCGCCTGAGCGGCCGGTCCCTGAGCCTGTCGAAGGGGGCCCCCACCAGACCAGGTCCCTTCGACAGGCTCAGGTCCCGATCCGGATCCCTCCGAAGACAGAGAGCACGTATGACCACGACCGCCCAGGCGAGCGGCACCGACCGCCCGGCCGGATCCGACCGCGACGCCGGCTGGCGCGACATCGCGGCTCTCGTGCTCGCGCGCGCCGGCGCGCGGCTGCGCCTGATCGCCTCCGCCGTGCGCCCGCTCGCGTGGGTGCTGGGTGGGATCGCGCTCGGCTGTCTCGTGATCGCCCTGCCGCTCGGCTGGATCGAGCTCGCGGTGATCGCTCTCGTGCTGGGCGTGGTGCTGGCGCTGTGCGCGCTGTTCCTGATCGGCCGCACCGCCTACGACGTCACGCTCGACCTCGCCCGCACCCGGGTGGTCGTGGGGGAGCGCGCGGTCGGAGCGCTCACGCTCGCCAACCGCGGCACCCGGGCGATCCTGCCCTCCCGCGTGGTGCTGCCGGTGGGCGCGGGGCGCGGCGAGTTCGGCATCAAGCGGCTCGCCCCGGGGGAGGAGGCGGAGGAGCTCTTCGCGATCCCCACGCACCGCCGAGGCGTGGTCTCGGTCGGGCCGGTCAGCGTCGTCCGCGGCGATCCGCTCGGGCTGTTCGAGCGTGCGCACCGCCGCGACGACCCGATCGATCTGTTCGTGCACCCGCGGACGATCGTCTTCGACGGGCAGTCGCTCGGCTTCCTGCGCGACCTCGAGGGTCTGCCGGCGGCGGACCTGTCGCGCGACGACGTCTCCTTCCACGCGCTGAACGAGTATCAGCCGGGCGACGACCTGCGCCGCGTACACTGGCGCTCGTCGGCGCGCACCGGCGTGCTCATGGTGCGCCAGTACGAGGAGACGCGGCGCTCGCATTTCGTGATCGGCCTCAGCCGTGCCGCGGGCGAGTACGCCGAGCCGGACGAGTTCGAGCTCGCGATCTCGCTCGCCGGATCCGTCGGCCTCCGCGCGATCCGCGACTCGCAGCACGTCGACCTGCGCGTGCAGGGCAGGGCGCTGCCGTCCGGCACCGGGAAGCAGCTGCTCGACTCGCTCGCCGGCGTCGAGGAGGGGCGTGCGAAGGACGGCACCCTGTCTGCGCTCGCCGGCACGGTCGCCGCGCACATGCCGCTGTCCAGCGTCGTGGTGCTGGTGGCCGGCAGCCGCACGTCGCCGGAGGAGCTGCGCGCCGCGTGCGCCCGGCTCCCGTTCGGCTCCCGCGTGCTCGCGATCGTCGCGGACCTCGGCGAGCCGCCGTCGCTGCGTCGCATCGGGGACGCCGACGTGATCACCGTGGGCGCACTCGAACAGCTGCCCCTCGCTCTCGGGAAGGTGCTCGCATGACCGCGCCCGCTCAGCCAGGATCCGACCGCTCCGCAGAGACGTCGAAGGGCTCCCGCGGCTCGAAGGCGAAGACCGTGCGTCGCCCGCTGTCCGTGCGCCGCACGGTCGTGGACCTGGTCGCCGTCGCCCTCCTCATGGGCGCCGGTCTCGTCGGCTGGTGGCCCTCGTTCGCCGGCGGCTCCTTCCTGCCGGCCGCGATCGGCGGTGTCGTGCTCGGCCTCGGCATCGCGCTGCTCTGCGCCTGGCGCGGATGGGGCGTCCTGGCGACGGCCGGGCTCACGCTGCTCGTCTACTACCTGTTCGGCGGCGCGCTCGCGCTGCCGCAGACCACGCTGTTCGGCGTCGTGCCCACCGGTCAGACGCTGGGCGCGCTGTCGGCCGGCGCGATCACGAGCTGGAAGGCGATGCTCACCACCGTCGCCCCGGTCGCCGTCGCCGACGGCTACGCGCTGGTGCCGTTCCTGGCGGCCCTGGTGTTCGGCGTGGTCGCCGCCGCTCTCGCGCTCCGGCTGCGCAGGGCCGCGTGGGCGCTGATCCCCGCCGCGGCGCACCTGATGCTGGTGATCGCGATGGGCGTTCCGGCGCCCGCGGCGCCCATCGCCCAGGGCGTCGCCTTCGCCCTCGTGGCGGTGGCCTGGCTCGCGCTGCGCGGAACCGGGGAGCAGACCGACGCCGCCGTGTCGGTCGCGGCCGACGGAACGCACTCCACGGCGCTGCGCCGGCGTCGCATCCTCGCCGGCGCCGCGGTGCTCGTCGTCGCAGGCCTCGCCGGCACCGGGGTCGCGACCGCGACGACGCTCGCCGAGCCGCGTCACGTGTTCCGCGACGTGGTGCTGCCGCCGTTCGACGTGCACCAGTACGCGAGCCCGCTGCAGTCGTACCGCGGGTACGTCAAGGATCACCGCAAGGACACCCTGTTCACGGTGAAGGGGCTGCCCGAGGGGGCGCGCATCCGCGTCGGCACGATGGACGCCTTCAACGGGGTCGTCTACGACGTCTCGGACAAGGGCGTCGGCTCGTCGGGCGCGTTCAGCCCGATCCGCGACAACATGTCCGCCGACGCCACCGGATCCTCGGCCACGCTCGACATCACGATGGACGCGTACAAGGGGGTGTGGCTGCCGGACGCGGGTCAGGTGAGCCGGATCGCCTTCGCCGGATCCGATGCGGATGCGCTGCGCCGCGGCACCTACTACAACGAGTCCACCGGCACGGCGGTCGCCACCTCGAAGCTGCGCAAGGGCGACACCTACACGGTGGACACCACGATCCCCCGCACCTGGACCGACAAGCAGCTCGAGGGCCTCGACTTCGGCACGGTCGCGATGCCCAAGTCGGCCGAGGCCCCGGAGAAGCTCGCCGCGCTCGCCTCGGACACGGTGGCGGATGCGAAGACGCCGATCGCGCAGGTGCGCGCGCTCGTGAAGAAGTTCTCCGAGGAGGGGTTCTTCAGCCACGGGCTGGAGGGCGAGGCGCTCAGCCGCGCCGGACACACCGAGGAGCGGATCTCCACCCTGATCGGCGGCCAGCAGATGGTCGGCGACGACGAGCAGTACGCCGTCGCGATGGCGCTCGCCGCGCGCTCCCTGGGCATCCCGGTGCGCGTCGTGATGGGCTTCTACCCGGACAAGGGCCAGAAGGGCACCTTCTCGGCCAACGGCGACAACCTGCACGCGTGGGTCGAGGTGAACTTCGAGAAGGCGGGCTGGGTGGCCTTCGACCCGACTCCGCCGAAGGACAAGGTCCCGCAGGACCAGATCACCAAGCCGAAGGTCGTCCCCAAGCCTCAGGTGCTGCAGCCGCCGCCCCCGCCGCAGGATCCGGTCGAGCTCCCGCCGAGCGTGCCCGATCAGCGCGGCAACCAGGACGGGCCGAGCGACCTGCTCGGGATCCTCGGGGCGGTGCTGGCCATCGGCGGCAGCGTGCTGCTCGTGCTCGCGATCCTCGCGTCCCCGTTCATCGTGATCGGCGCGTGGAAGGCCGCCCGGCGACGCAAGCGGCGCGCGGCCGCGCTGGCCGCCGACCGCATCAGCGGCGGCTGGGACGAGCTCACCGACCGCGCCGTCGACTACGGGGCGCGCCTGCCCGTCGGCGCCACGCGCGCCGAGGAGGCGCAGACCGTCGCGACCTCCCTCACCGTGCCCGCGGTCACGACGCTGGCCGACCAGGCGGACGCCCAGGTGTTCGGTCCGAGCGAGCCCACGGCGGAGGACGTGGACGCGTTCTGGCGCGAGGTCGACGGCATCGTGGCCGGGCTGGGCAAGGAGGCGAGCTGGCGGCGTCGCATGCTCGCGCGCCTGAGCCTGCGCTCCCTGCTCGGCGGAACACGGCTGTCGACGGGCGTCCAAGGGCTGCGCGATGCCGCCGCCGAACGGATCCGCCGACCGCAGAGCGGCTCTGGCGCGAGCGCGGCCGCACCTGGCACGATCGAGAACACGGCAGGGCGGCAGAGCGGCACCCGGGCCGCGCGCCCCGGATCCGAGAGCGAGAACTCATGACCAACGCCCCGAGCGGGACGGGCGCGGACGCCGCGCCCGTCGCGCCGATCCGACGGCGCGCGATCGCCTGTGCGATCGACCTCGCCATCCCCGCGGTCATCCTCCTCGCCGGATATCTGATCTCTTTGGGGGTCACGATGTCGGCGAAGCCGGACACCCTCACCGGCGCGCTGTTCGTCCTCATGCTCGGCATCGGGACGACCTTCGTGATCGCGCTGGTGTGGTTCGTGATCTCCACCATCCTGCAGGGCGCCGGCGCCTCGGTGGGCATGCGGATCATGCACCTGCGCGTGGTGCGCGAGGGCAGTGAGGCGCCGCTCGGCTTCGGACGGGCGCTCCTGCGCAACCTCGTGTTCGGGCTCAGCGCCTCGATCGTGGTGGGGTACTTCACGCCGCTCTTCGACGGCTCCGGCCGGTTCCAGGGCTGGCACGATCGCGCCGCAGGGGCTGTCGTGCGCGACGCGCGCGCCGCCGCCCCCACGCCTGCCCCGGCGACCGGGGGAGGGCAGCCCGCTCCGGCCGGCCCGACGCCGGCCGCTCCGCTCGGCTCCCCGCAGCCCGCCCCCGCCGGCGGTGCTCTCGCCTCGGGGTTCGGCGGCTCCCCGATCCCGTCGCCGACGCCCGGATCCGCCCCCGCGCCCACGGCCTCGTTCGCGCCGCCCGCCGCTTTCGCGCCGCAGGGCGGGGCCCCTACCGGACACACCCTGCCGAATGCCCCCAGCGCCGCGGGCACCGTCGTCCCGGCGGAGCCCGAGGTCGATCCGCATGACGCGACCGTGCTGTCGGCCGCTGCGCAGGCCGCCGCCGACGCCGCTCACGCGATGATCACGGTCGTACCCGGGGTGAGCCCGTCGGTCCCCGCGCCCGCCGCGCCGGTCGTGTCGGGCCCCGAGACCGTGACGCCCGCGGGTCCGCCGGCACCCGCCGCGCCCCCGGCGACCGTCGCGGACGCCCTCGCGCGGGGGCCGATCGCGCCGGCCGCCGAGGAGGAGGATCTGGAGGAGACCCGGATCTCGATCCCGGGGCACCGTCTGCAGTTCGTCTGGGACGACGGCGCGCGGGCCACGGTGTCCGGGCGCACGCTGTTCGGCCGCAACCCGGCACCCGAGCCCGGCGCGACGGTCGTCGTGGTCCGCGATGAGACGCTCTCGCTGTCCAAGACCCACTTCGAGGCGGCGGCGGAGGCCGCGGGCGGCTGGGTCATGGACCGGCACTCGACCAACGGGATGACGATCGTGCGCGACGGCGTGCGCATCGCCTGCCCGCCTGGCGAGCGCGTGCGGATCCGCCTCGGCGACGCGATCGAGATCGGCGACCGGATCGTGACCGTGGGCGGCTACGCATGACGCCGGCGATCGTGGCGCGCGCCGGCGCCGCCACGCACACCGGCCTTCGCCGCTCGCTCAACGAGGACGCGCTGCTCGCTCAGGCGCCGCTGTTCCTCGTCGCCGACGGGATGGGCGGGCATCAGGCGGGCGACGTCGCCAGCAGTACCGTGATCGACGGGTTCGCGCAGCTGCGCGGCCGTCCGGTCCTCACGATCGACGACGTCAGCTTCACCCTGGCCCGCGTGCGCGCGGCGGTCGACGCGATCGGCGGCACGGGCGTCTCGAAGGCGGGTACCACCCTCAGCGGGGTCACGATCGCGGCGGTCGACGGGGTCGGCTACTGGCTGGCGGTCAACATCGGCGACTCGCGCACCTACCGCCTCTCCGGCGGCACGCTGGAGCAGATCTCCGTCGACCACTCGGTGGTGCAGGAGCTCATCGACGCCGGGCAGCTGCGGGCGGCGGATGCGTCCACCGATCGCCGCCGCAACATCATCACCCGGGCGATCGGCGCAGGCAGCGCCGGGGAGGCGGACTACTGGATGATCCCGGCGCGCGTCGGCGATCGGATCCTGGTCTGCTCCGACGGCCTGAGCAGCGAGGTGGGCGACGACGAGATCCGCACCCTGCTCACCGTGCACGAGGATCCGCAGGCCGCCGCCGACCGTCTGGTCGACCGCGCCCTGGAGCTCGGCGGGCGGGACAATGTGACCGCGGTCGTCGTGGACGCGGTCCACGTCAGCACGCGTCCGGGCAGTGACGGCACGACCGGCATCGACGACGAGGACATCGACTCCGACACGCGACCGCGTGCCGAGGCCATGGGAGGGATGCGCTGATGAACACCGTCTACCGCACAGGGTCCTGGTACGCGCTGATCGGCCCGCGGGCCGTGGTGGCGCTCCCTCCGGACGCGGACGCCGCGCTCGTCGGCACGCTGTGGGAGCGGGTCGCCGCCGAGGAGGTGTCGTTCGCCGAGGTCGTCGACGCGCTGACCGCCGCGGGCGGGGGCTCGTTCTCCGCCATCCCGCCGTTCGCCGCCGTCGTGCGCGAGGGCGAGCACGCGCGCATCGCCGTGCGCGGCCGGGTGCGGGCGCGCGTGACCACCGCGGACGACGAGCGCGAGATCACCGGCGCCGAGGTCACCACCTGGAGCGAGCGGTTCGTCCCTGCCGTCACAGGGATCGAGATCCGCGTCGAGGACGGGGCGGAGGATCCGGCGCTGCCGATCGTCGCCGGCGTCGTGCGCGCCGGCGCGATCGCTGCCGGAGCCGCCGTCCGGGTTCCCGCCCCGTCGGTCCCTGAGCCTGTCGAAGGGTCCGAAGCGCCGGACGAGGTCGCTCCTCTGGTCCCTGAGCCTGTCGAAGGGCCCGAAGCGCCGGACGAGGTCGCCCCTCTGGTCCCTGAGCCTGTCGAAGGGTCCGAAGCGCCCGACGAGGTCGCCCCTCTGGTCCCTGAGCCTGTCGAAGGGCCCGAAGCGCCTGACGAGGTCGCTCCTCTGGTCCCTGAGCCTGTCGAAGGGCCCGAAGCGCCCGACGAGGTCGCCCTCGGCACCACGACCACCGGCGCCACGACCCAGGATCCCGAGCCCGCGCTGCACCCGGCCGAGCTCGCCGACGCCGACGACCTCGGCGACCTCGGCGACACCGTGCTGAGCGCCCCGGCCGCGGCGGAGACGATCCTGCCTCCGGCCGACACCATCGCGGAGCCGGTCGGCGGCCACACCCTCGACTTCCGCCCGTCGGCCGCCCCGGCGCCCGCGGGTCATGTCACCGCCGCGGACGTCGACGGCGACCACGACGGGGCGACGATCTCCCTCGCCCAGGCGCGGGCGATGCGCGCCGATCTGCCGCTGGCGCCGACCGTCTCGGACGCCGCCCCCGCACCGGCGGCGCCGATCCCGGCGCCCGTGTCGGCCGTGCCGGGGATCACCCTGGAACCGGCGCGTCCGGTCAGCGCGGATCCGGTCGCCGCGCGCGTCGACGGATCCGGGCCGCGGGTGAGGCTGTCCACCGGGCAGGTGGTCTCGCTCGACCGCACCGTCGTGATCGGCCGGCGCCCTCGGGCTTCCCGGTCCAGCGGGTCCACGCTGCCGCACCTGGTGGCGGTGGACAGCCCGCAGCAGGACATCTCCCGCAGCCACCTCGAGATCCGTCCCGAGGCCGACGCGGTGGTGGTGCTCGATCTGCACACGACGAACGGATCCACCCTGCTGCGACCCGGCGCCGAGCCGGTGCGGCTGCACCCCGGGGAGCAGACCATCGTGGTCACCGGGGACGTGATCGATCTCGGCGACGGAGTCACCGTCGCCTTCGAGGAGCTGCCGTGAGCCGTCCGCCGTCTCCGCCGCCGCAGCTGGAGGGCTTCGACTACGTCGAACCGCTCGGCACCGGCGGCTTCGCCGACGTCTTCCTGTACGAGCAGCAGCAGCCGCGGCGGCGCGTGGCGGTCAAGGTGCTGCTCGCCGACCGGCTGGCCTCCGGCGCCGCGCAGGAGTTCGCCGACGAGGCGAACGTGATGGCGATGCTGTCCACGCATCCGGCCATCGTCACGATCTACCAGACCGGCGTCGCGGCCGACGGCCGTCCGTACCTGGTCATGGAGTACTGCCCTCGGCCGAACCTGCAGCAGCGCGCCCGCAAGGAGCCGTTCAGCGTCGCAGAGGCGCTCCGGGTCGGCGTGCAGGTCGCGGGGGCCGTGGAGACGGCGCACCGCGCCGGAGTGCTGCACCGCGACATCAAGCCGGCGAACATCCTCGTCACCGCCTACAACCGGCCCGCGCTCACAGACTTCGGCATCGCCTCGACCACGGGTGCCGTGAGCGAGGCGGCCGGGATGTCGATCCCGTGGTCGCCGCCGGAGTCGTTCGCGGATCCGCCGCAAGGCGGGGTGCGCTCCGACGTCTACGCGCTCGCCGCGACCCTCTACACGCTGCTCACCGGACGCAGCCCGTTCGAGAAGCCGGGGCAGCGCAACAGCGGGGCCGACCTGATCTCGCGGATCGAGAGCGAGCCGCTGCCGCCGCTGGGACGCGCCGACGTGCCGGAGAGCCTCACGCGGGTGCTCGAGCGCGGCATGGCGAAGAACCAGGACGACCGCTTCGGCAGCGCCGTCGCCTTCGCCCGCGCGCTGCAGAAGGTGCAGATCGAGCTGTCGCACTCGGTCACCCCGATCGACATCGTCGACGACCACCAGCCCGAGCCCGATCACGACGATGACGACGACGGCCTCACCCGGGTGCGGGAGGTCGTCAGCATCGATCCCGGGCACACCGCCACCCGCCCTTCGGCGACGACAAGCCCCGTGCTCCCGCCGCCCCCCGCGGCGACGCCCGGACCGCGGTTCGACGCGCCCACGGCGTCCTCGGTCGATGCGGCGGATGCGGAGCAGACCATCATCCGGGTGCCGCAGGAGGCGCCCGCTCCAGAGGCGCCGGTCACCGGCGTGCCGACGCTCGCCGCGCCGCCCGCTCCGACGCCCCCGGTGCCGCCCGCGACGGAGCAGGGTGACGACGCCCCGACGCTGCTGCGGGTGCCCCGCACTGTCAGCCCCCTCGCTGCCGGCCCGGGCGCGCCCTCGACGCCGGTGCTCGCCGCCGCTCCGGGAGCATCCGTCGGAGTGGCGCCCGCGCCCGACGCCGCTCCCGGCGAGCGCCGTTCGCGCCGAGCCCTCGTGTGGGGACTGCTCGCCGTGGCCGCGGTCGTGGTGCTCGCCGGCGGGTCGGTGCTGACCGTGAACCTGCTCAATGCGAGCCCCCCGAAGCCTAAGCCGACGGCCGCCCAGAGCGCGGATCCGCAGGATCCGCTCGGCGACATGGCGGCCGCGCCCAAGGACGTCACGGGGACGCCCGACGGCGCCGGTTCGGTGCGGTTCACGTGGACCAACGCGACCCCGAAGACCGGGGACTCGTACCTCGTCACCGTGGTCACGCTCGCCGGAGACGGGGACACGACCTCGGTCGACGAGCCCCAGATCACCGTGCCCGCGCAGCCCGGTGGGAAGACCTGCATCGATGTGATGCTGCGGCGCGAGAACGGGTCCGCGTCCTCGACGGTGAGGGGATGCACGCCATGACCCTGGATCCCGAGGCCACGCAGGATCCGTCCCGCGCTCAGGTGACGGTCGAGTTCGCCGGGGAGTATTTCCCGATCGAGGCAGGCGGCAGGTTCGTGGTGGGGCGCGAGGGCGACCTCGCGATCGACGACAATCTGTTCCTGCACCGGCATTTCCTCGAGATCGCGGAGTCGGGCGGGCTGTGGTGGCTGGCGAACATCGGCGCGCGGCTGCAAGCGACCGTGACCGATGCGTCGGGCGGCGTTCAGGCCTGGCTCGCCCCGGGGGCGCGCCTGCCGCTGGTGTTCGCGACGACGAGCGTCGTGTTCTCCGCCGGGCCCACCACCTACGAGTTCACGATCCATGCGTCCGAGCCGACCTTCCGCGAGACCCGGCGCGAGCGCGAGGTCGACGGCGACTCCACGATCGGGGAGGTGCCGCTCACGCTCAGCCAGAAGCAGCTGCTCGTCGCCCTGGCGGAGCCGCTGCTGCGGCGCGACGGCACCGGGATGAGCGCCATCCCGTCCAGCGCCGATGCGGCCGCTCGCCTCGGGTGGACGGTGACGCGGTTCAACCGCAAGCTCGACAACGTCTGCGACAAGTTCGATCGGATCGGAGTGCCCGGGATGCGCGGCGGCGCAGGCGGGTCCGCGACCAACCGTCGTGCCCGGCTCGTCGAGCACGTGATCGCCTCGCGCCTGGTCGGCAAGGCCGATCTGGCGCTGCTCGACGCGACCGAGACGGACCCGACGGATCCGGAGTGAGGGTGGGGGGGGATGGGGAGTTGTCCCCATCGACGGGTGTGGGTGGGGTTGTTAGCTTTGTGGGTGTCGGGCCGGTGGGGTCCGGTCCAGTGGATTACCGGAGGTGTTGAGGATGGCTGATTTCGGGGCGTCTTATGCGGAGATGGAGCAGGTGGCGTCGTCGCTGTCGCAGGCTCGTGATGACATTCAGGGTCAGTTGGACACTCTGAAGGGTCAGGTGGACAACCTGCTGGGTGAGGATTTCAAGACGCAGCATGCGTCGGGGAAGTTCGGTGAGGGGTATGGGGAGCTGACGACGGGTCTGAAGCAGGCGGTGGACGGCATCAATGACATGTCGGAGTCGCTGCTGGGCATGATGCGTGCGATCCAGGATCTGGACACGCAGCTCGCCGGCGGCTGAACCGGTCGTATCGCGCGATCGGGGGGCGCTGCGCCGGAATCGCTTCGCGCGGCGCCCCTCGATCACGGCATTGGCACGTTTGCAGGCGCCCGCATGGGCGATGACACGGAGGGCATGACATGGCGGGGGACCGGGTTCTCTACCCGATCGACGACTTGAAGACGACGAGCGCGCAGCTGATCGCGATCGTCGACGAGTTCGAGGCGGCGTCGGCGCGGCGAGACGATCTCGAGCATGCGGTGGGTCGCCCGGACGGCGACAGCCGCCTGAAGGACCGCGTCCACGACTTCGAGGGCAGCTGGAACGACAGCCGCGACAAGCTGCTGTCCAAGCTCAAGGAGATCTCGGATCGCGTCAAGGGCACCGTCGAGGAGGTCACCAAGACCGACACCGACATGGCCAACTCGATGCAGCAGTCCGGGCACGGCGCCGGCGCCGCTCGCGGCCGTGCCGTGGCGAACTGAGGGGGAGCGGGATGAAGACGCACAAGGGGCACGAGGTCGCCGTCGTCGAAGGCGATGCGGGCGCGATCAGCGCCCGGGGCACGACGATCACGACGCTCGCGACGCAGATGACGACGGCGGCGCAGACGCTGCAGGACATCAAGAGCGGCAAGCTCGTCGGCGAGGGCTACGCGATGGACAAGATCAAGGACGTCATCGGCGACGTCCACGGCGATCTCGACGAGGCCGGGCGCCGTTACAAGCCCGCGGGCAGCACGCTCACGACCTACGCGGGTGTGCTCGCCACCGTGCAGGCGCAGATGAAGACCATCGTCAGCGACTGCGAGAAGAGCGAGAAGGCCCTGGCCACCGCGCAGACCGATGCGGATCAGGCGAACCACGCGCTCGCGTTGCATGAGACGGCCGTGGCCGACCACCCGCCGACACCGGATCAGGAGGCCTCCTCCAAGAAGACCGGCGAGAACCTCTCCGGGGCCGCGAGCTCGGCGCAGTCGACGCTCGCGACTGCCGGCAGGGAGCACGACGGCAACCTTCACCGCTTCGACACCGCGTACGACACCTGGCACGAGGCCTACGAGAACGCGGTGAACGGCCTCAGCGACGCCAACAAGATCGGTGAGGACAGCACCTGGGAGAACATCGCGGGCGTGCTCGCCGTGATCTCTGACTGGGTCGGCTGGATCGGCCTCGCGATCGCCGTGCTCGGCCTCATCATCGGCGGCCCGTTCTTCGCGATCGCGGCTCTCGTCGTCGGCGTCATCGCGCTGGCCCTGACCGTGGCGCTCATGTTCGACGGCAGGAAAGACGGGTGGGATCTGGCCTGGGCGGTGGTCGGCATCCTGCCGATAGGCAAACTCGGGAAGGTCTTCGGCGCTGGCAAGGGCAACATGCTCAGCAAGTTCGGGTCCGAGTTCGTCGGGCAGTTCCGCAATCCGGTCCAGCAGATGCGCGGCTTGAAGAGCTTCGCGGACGCGGGGATCGAGTACGGCTCGCGGGGATTCAAGGAGTACTACGCGGGTGTGAGGGGTCTGCGCCGCCTCGGTGTCAATCCCATCACGGGCTTCGTGGACGGCGTCACCGAACGCATGCTGTTTGGGCCCGGACGTTCGTTCTCGGTGGCCTTCCACGAAAGCGTCAGCTCCGGCAGCACCTTCTTCCAGAAGGTGCTGACCGAGTCGTTGCCCAAGGGTTTCCAAGGCATCGCCGATGCGCCGTCCTTCTCCACGTTCGAGGCGATGTGGAACACGTACAAGTGGACTGACCGCGGGGTTTCCGTCGGCGTCGACGGCAAGCCCTCGGGTGCGCTCTCGCCCGTCGGCTTCGTCCGAGGGCTGTTCTGATGACGGACCAGGGTCAGCTGCCCTGGGAGCTTGACTACGACGCCGCCCAGTTCGTCGAGATTCCATACGTGGACGCCACCGACGCCGAGGGCGCCGACGTCTGGATCGGGACGGTTCTGGATCGATACGGGATCCGTCCCGATGCGGCCCCGGGACCGGCGGAACAGATCGCCGCCACGGCCCGAATGATGCTCGGTAACGCCCGCCCCGGTGCGGCGCGCCTGTGGTTCGCGCCCCCTGGCATCTACAGCGATCTCCTGGTGAGCATCGCCGTCGAGTCGTCGGCAGATCGTCCCGACACCGAAGAACTGTTCGCCGGGGCCACCTCGTCGACGGCGGTCGATGTCACACCGCTGCGCACCGAGACCCACGGCGCCGGCTACATCGTGCGCTGGGGGGTGTTCCTCGAGGACGGTACGGAAGAGGACGGTGCAGAACAGGACGGGACGCTCGTCGCTCAGTGGACCGTGTTGCTGAACGACGGCACCTGGACCATCCTGATGGATGTGCTCGGTACGACACTGCCCGCGTTCCTGCTTTTCGAACAGCAGCTGCCTCAATTGATCGTGGGCGTCCGCGTTCCCGGCGCGGTGGTTCGATGACGTCGGTACGCGATCTCGTCGCCCGAGAGGAGCGGTTGCTCGCGGCGTCGCGGCAGCTACGCGGCATCCACGCAGATGCGGTGCAGCGAGCACGGGCCGCAGTGATCGCGCTGCAGCAGGACGGCGGCATCGACATCGACGAGGCCGAGGCCCGGCTAGGACCGCTGTGCGCGGAACTACTGGACGACTACGCGTCGCGCGCGGCTGCTCTCGTCGCCGAGCAGGACATCCGCGCCTGGCGCGAGCTCGCGTCCACGCTGCCTTCGGACTCGCCTTTCGATCCGGTGCGGACGAACGACCTCCTGCGGGCACACGGAACGCCGGGGGCAGCGAGGCTGCTCGCAGCCGTGGAATCCGTTCGAGGCGGGGCTGCGCCGTCCGACGACCTGGACCGCAGTCTCGCGGCCGCCGCCGGCAGGTGCGTCTGCGGATACGCGAAGACGAGGGTCGTTCCCAAGCGCCTGTGCCAGCCGTGTGCGACCGCCGTCGCCACCGCGTGGGAGGCGGAGGAGCAGCGACTCCTGCAGGGTGCGTCGGGCCTCCGTGCCGAGACCGTGCGCATCCTCGACGAGGCGAGGTCGGCGATCGCGAAGGCGCGTGCGATCGGGACGGATGATGCGTACAGCACGGAAGAGGCGTTGCTGTTCAAGACGCGGCGTGCGCTCGCGCGGGCGAACCGACGGCATCGGGATGAGGTGTCGCGACTGGATCTGACCCGGTGGCGCGAGCTCGCTGCCCTTACTGCACGCGCTTCGATGCCGACGATGGCCGGCGAGGCGCGTCGCGCTCGTCGTCGCCTCGGTATGGCGCAGCTGTCGCGACTCGCCCTGCGCGGCCGTCCCGGCGCCGCGCGATGAGCATCGCGCCCTGGTTCGACGCGGCGGCCGAGTTCGAACGGGCGCTCCTGGAACGGAATGCTCCGCTGGCGGAACTGCACCGGCAGGCGCAGCTCGACGGCGCGGCGCGTCTGAGGGCCGCAGGGTCGCTGCGTGCGCCGTCGCCCTGGCAGGGGACCACCTCGGTGTCGGGGATGCGGCAGGCGATCGTGGAAGCGGAGGTGTACGCGCTTCTGCGGGAGTACGCGGCACAGGCGGCCGCCGTGACGGACGGCGCTGACAGCGCACGGTGGACGGCGCTCGTGGATGAAGGGCTGACGCGTTCCAGACGAGGACTGCTCGTCGACGAGGTGCGTGACAGCGCCGCCGGCGCGCTCCTGCTTCGCGACTCGTGGGGCCTCCGGCCCGTCGTTCCGAACGCTCCTGTGATCGACTGCGCCTGCGGCTATGCCGAGAGCGGGGTCATCGCCAAGGGGCTGTGCATCGAGTGCGGCGAGCTCGTGGTGCGGCGATGGAGCGCCGAGGAGCTTCGGCTGCTCGCGCTGGTCCCGGAGTACCGTGCTCGGGTCGAGGAGATCCTCTCCGACACGGAGGCGCGTCAGAAGAAGCAGATCGGTGTGCCCAGTGACACGCCGATCTCGGATGTCGCATCGAAGCGCGCGCGCGGCGGTCGGGCATTGGGCCGGCTGCGGCGGTCGGGTCGCCGCCTCCTCGTAGCGGGGCGCGATCTGCCGTCCGAGCGCTGGAAGCAGCTGGCAGCCTTGACGGCGAAGGCTTTGCAGATCCAGGTGGGTGCCGAAGGGCGGCGTGCGGGCAGGAGAGGCCTCGGGGCAGCAGGTCTCGCCGCTCTGGCAGTGAAGAGCGATGATGCGATCCACGGCTGATCCGGCGCGGGAGTGTCGCCGGCCCGCGGCCGTCGTGCGGGCGAGATCGTCGACGGTTTCGGCGAAGATGAAAAGGATCGCTCGCCGCTCGGGCGATCGACGAGGGGGAACTGACATGGGTGCGATGAATGATCTCGGAGTCGAGCTGCGGTTCGGCATCCCGGCCTTCCGCTTCGTCCTGCCGCCGGGCTGGGTGCAGCATGTGCCGACCAACGCGGCGCAGGAGGAGGACGTCAAGCGGGCGAGCGCGATCTTCCGGCAGGCGAACCGGCCGGATCTGGATGCGGAGTTCCGCGGTCTGATGGCGCAGACGAGCCAGGCGATGGCGCGCACCAAGGTGTTCGCGATCTACCGCCAGGAGCAGGTCGAGATGGACGAGCTGCTGCCGATGTCGATCACGGCGTCGGCGCTGAACGCCGCCGACGGGGAGAACCTCGACGGCTGGGTGTCCGAGGCCTTCCGCACGAAGGGCGCCCAGTTCCTCGACGAGGACGCCCCCCACATCGTGCGCTGGCGGTCGGAGCCTCAGCGGCCGGCGAACGCACGCCGTATCGAGGGGGTGAGCGGACGAACGCTCACCTACGTGATCCCCGCACCGGGCACCCAGCGGCGCAAGGCCCTCGTCTTCACGACAACGATCGTGATCCCCGACGGCGACGTCGTGCCCGCGGAGGTCGTCGACTCGCTGGAGCTGCTCAGCGACGCGATGATCTCCACGTTCACCTGGGAGAGCGAGCTCGAGGAGCCGGTGCTGCCCGCCGGCCCGGCAGGCGACGACCCCGCCGAGTGAGGGTGGGGGGATGGGGAGTTGTCCCCATCGACGGGTGTGGGTGGGGTTGTTAGTTTTGTGGGTGTCGGGCCGGTGGGGTCCGGTCCAGTGGATTACCGGAGGTGTTGAGGATGGCTGATTTCGGGGCGTCTTATGCGGAGATGGAGCAGGTGGCGTCGTCGCTGTCGCAGGCTCGTGATGACATTCAGGGTCAGTTGGACACTCTGAAGGGTCAGGTGGACAACCTGCTGGGTGAGGATTTCAAGACGCAGCATGCGTCGGGGAAGTTCGGTGAGGGGTATGGGGAGCTGACGACGGGTCTGAAGCAGGCGGTGGACGGCATCAATGACATGTCGGAGTCGCTGCTGGGCATGATGCGTGCGATCCAGGATCTGGACACGCAGCTCGCCGGCGGCTGAACCACGCCGATCCAGAGGCGAGGGGCCGGTGCATCACACCGGCCCCTCGCGGCGTCCGGGTGCGGGACACCGGATTGATAACGTGAGGGGATATGAGCCTGTCGAACGACATCTGGGAGATTCCGGCCCAGACCACCGACATCGAGGGTCTGGACGCGCAGGGGCGTCCTGACCCGGCTTACGCGCAGGCGATCGGCCTGGTGCCCGCCCGCGCCGGGATGCGGGTGATGGCGACCGTGCTCGAGCTGATCGTGGCGCTCCTCGTCTCGATCCCCGGAGCAGTCGCCGGCGTGAACGCAGTGCTGCTGAGCACCGCGGACCCGGGTGCGTTCCTGGCCCGCAAGGATCTCATCTGGCTCCTGCTGCCGCCGCTCGTGTCGTTCGTGCTCATGTTCGTGTTCACGCTCGTGCAGCTAGTCCTGCACGGGCTGAAGGGCGTGACGCTCGGCAAGGCCGCCTTCGGGATCCGTACGGTCAACGTACGCACTCTCGAGAAGCCGGGCTTCTGGCGCGGCGCCGTGGTGCGCTATCTGATCCTCGCCGTATCGTTCGTGGTACCGCTGATCGGGCCACTGCTCGTCGTCGCGCTCTCGCCGCTTTTCGACGCCGAGCGGCGAGGCCGCGGCTGGGCCGACCGCGCCGCCGCCACCTGGCTCGTCGACGTGCGCCGCGGACTCAACCCGTACGACGCCAAGCGGATGCGCATCGCCCGCAAGCAGATCACCGCCGAGGTTCACGAGGCCGCGCCGGTCCTTCCATCGCTCGCCACCCCCGTCGACCGGGACGCCCCGGCGGTGTACGTGCCGACCGGACGTTTCTCCGGCGGCGTCGTGGGCGCGCATCGCGCGACGGCTCCGACGCCCGCGGTCTCCGCGTCGGCCCCGGGCGTGCCGGCTCCCGTCGCGCCGACCCCCGCTGTGCCGGTCCCGGCTGTGCCGGCCCCCGCCACGCCGGTGCCCGCTGCTGCCGCCGAAACCGCTGTGCAGGTTCCCGCGGCAGGGGCCGCGCCCGCCGCGTGGCAGCCGCCCGAGATCGCCCCGATCGTCGCCGCGCCTGCCCCGGCGGCAGCTGCTCCGGCGGCGACCCCTGTACCTGACGCGCCCCGGGCGGTGCTCGTCATCGACAACGGAGAGCGCGTCGAGGTGCGCACGGCCACCCTCATCGGCCGCGCCCCGGCGGCTGGCGCGGGCGACGCACCCTCGTCCGTTGCCGCGACCGGCGAGGGCGAGCCGCAGCTGGTGCGCGTGTCCGATGAGACGCGCTCGGTCTCCAAGACCCATCTCGCGATCCTGCTCTCACGACGTGGTGTCGTCGTCGTCGATCGCGGCTCCACCAACGGCAGCTCGATCGTCCGCGAAGGGGCCGAGCTCCCGCTGACCCCGGGGCACCCTGCCGAACTCCGCGCCGGCGACGTGCTGCGGTTCGGCGACCGCAGCCTGCGCGTGGAGCAGGCATGACCGGCGGCATCCGCACCGTCGCCCTGCAAGGGATCGCGACTGCCGGGGGAACGGCCCTTCGCGCCGTCTCGGGAATCCACCGGCCCCTGGCCGTCGACGCGCGCGTGCCGCGCCCGGAGGGACATCGATGAAGGTCAAACTCACCCTGCGACGGTCGGGCGCACCGCTCACCGACATCGTCGTGACCGCCGACTCGACGGCGACGGTCGCGGACGTCGCCCATCACATCGCGACGACCGACCCGATGCGCTCGATCCACGTGGCGCCGGGCGAGACGCTCACGCTCTCGGTCGCGCCGCCGACGAGCGAACGGCTCGTGGCGCTGAACCCTGACCTCGCGATCGGCGATGCGCCCGTCGGGTCGGGCTTCCTCGCCGAGGTCGTGAACCTCGGCGCCGAGCGCATCGTGACGGGTACCGCCGGGGCTCGCCCTGCGGCGCACCTCGGGGTGCTCTCCGGTCCGGCGGCAGGCCAGGAGTTCTCCCTGCCCGTCGGCCATTTCGTGATCGGTCGCGAGGCATCTGCCGACGTCCACCTCGCCGATCCGCTGGTCTCCAAGAGGCACGCCCGCATCGAGGTCGCGGCGACGTTCGTCGAGCTCGTCGACCTGAACTCGGCGAACGGGATCCTCGTCGACGGCGGGCTGGTGCAGCGCCTTCGGGTGATCCCGGGACAGCCGTTCACCCTCGGCGACAGCGAGATCGTGGTGCGCCTCGTGGGCGACTTCGACGGCACCGCCGCCGACGAGGACCCGGTGCTCGAACGCGGCGGCGCGCTGCTGTTCAACCGCAGCCCGCGCGTCGAGGAGCGCTTCGCGGGCGAGGAGATCGACGAGCCGCGGTACCCGCGAGACCAGGTGCAGCGACTGTTCCCGTGGCCCATGCTGGTGGCCCCGATCCTGCTCGCCATCACGATGTGGGCGTTCACGGGGCGCAGCCTCTCCCTGCTCATGGCGGCGGCGAGCCCGATGATGATGTTCGGCAACTTCATCTCGCAGAAGACCAACCTCGGCCAGCGTCTGCGCAAAGAGGCCGAGATCTTCGAGGACCAGTTCGAGCGCCTCGAGGAGAAGCTGTACCACGCCCGTCCGCGCGAGCACGCGGTGCGCAACAGCGAGGTGCCCGCGGTCGCGGTCGTGTTCGACGAGGCGATGAAGCTCGGTCCGCTGCTGTGGACCCGCCGCCCGGAGCACTGGAACTTCCTCGCCGTGCGGCTGGGCACCTGCGCCGACGTGTCGCGCACCTCGATCACCCGCACCGAAGCGGCCGAGGCGCTGCCCGAGTTCGTCGAGCGCGTCGACCGGCTGGAGGAGCGCTACCGGATGATCGAGGACGTGCCGATCCTCGAGTCGCTGCAGAGCGTGGGATCCATCGGCGTGGCCGGCCCCACCTCGGTCGCCGGCGACGCGCTGCGCGGGCTCGCCGTGCAGCTGTTCGGGATGCACTCTCCGAACGAGCTCGTCGCCGTCGCGCTCACCGAGCCGGGCTGGGCGAACGAGCTGGACTGGCTGACCTGGCTGCCGCATACCTCCAGCGAGCGCAATCCGTTCCAGGAGATGGCGCTGGCCGATTCCGCCTCGACCGGCACCGCCCTGCTCAACGGTCTCGAGGAGATCGTGATGCGTCGCTCGACCGCGACCTCGTCGCTGCGGCCGCCGTACGGCGACGACTGGTATCCCACTCGCTACGGCACCGACGTCAAGCGCGCCGCCGAGGAGTCGACCTTCGAGGGGCAGGCGGCGGTGCTCGTCATCGTCACGAACGATGCGCCCGTCGATCGCGCGCGGCTCACCCAGATCCTCGAGCGCGGCGCCGACGTCGGCGTGTACGCGCTGTTCGTGGCCCCCGTGGTCGAGGCGCTCCCGGCCGCGTGCCGCAGCTTCATCGACGTGTCGGCCGGGCTCGAGCACGCGAGGGTCGGCACGGTGCGCAACGGCGTGAGCTACCCCGACGTGATGGTCGAGGGCGTCTCGCACGCCTACATGACGATGTTCGCCAAGCGCCTGGCGCCCGTGGTCGACGCGTCGACGGTCGTCGAGGACTCGTCCGACATCCCGAACTCGGTCATGTTCCTGTCGCTCGTCGGCGCCGAGACGGCGTCCGATCCCACCGCGGTCATCGACCGCTGGAGGCAGAACAACACGATCATCGACCGCTCCGGCGTGCCGCAGCCGCGCCTCAGGAAAGCCGGCAACCTGCGCGCGATCATCGGGCAGGCGAAGACCGATGCGATGACGCTCGACCTGCGCACGCAGGGCCCGCACGCCCTCGTCGGCGGCACGACCGGGGCGGGCAAGAGCGAGTTCCTGCAGGCGTGGGTGCTCGGCATGGCCGCCGCGCACAGCCCCGATCGGGTGACGTTCCTCTTCGTCGACTACAAGGGCGGATCCGCGTTCGCCGACTGCGTCGAACTGCCGCACACCGTCGGCCTCGTCACCGACCTGAGCCCGCACCTGGTGCGCCGCGCCCTGACGAGCCTGCGAGCGGAGCTGCACCACCGCGAGCACCTGTTCAACCGCAAGAAGGCGAAGGACCTGCTCGAGCTCGAGAAGCGCCGCGACCCCGACACCCCGCCGGCACTCGTGCTGGTGATCGACGAGTTCGCAGCCCTCGCCGGCGAGGTGCCCGAGTTCGTCGACGGCGTCGTCGACATCGCCCAGCGCGGTCGTTCGCTCGGCATCCACCTCATCATGGCGACGCAGCGCCCCGCCGGCGTCATCAAGGACAATCTCCGCGCCAACACCAACCTGCGCGTGGCGCTGCGCATGGCCGACGAGTCCGACTCGAAGGACGTCGTGGACGACCCGGTGGCCGCCTCCTTCCCGCCCTCGATCCCGGGCCGCGGCATCGCGAAGACCGGCCCCGGTCGCCTCGTGCCGTTCCAATCCGCCTATGCCGGCGGCTGGTCCACGGACGAGGTGCAGGCGGCCGACGTGCGCGTGGCCGAGCTGCGGTTCGGGTCCACGCAGCTGTGGGAGCCCGACCAGGAGCCCGAGTCCGACAGCCACGACGAGGATCTCGGCCCCAACGACCAGAAGCGCATCGTCGCGACGCTCGTCGCCGCCGCTCGGCAGGCCGGGATCCCCGCTCCGCGCCGGCCCTGGCTCGACGATCTCGAGCACGCCGTCGACATCCGCGATCTGCCGACTCTCGGCGACGGGCAGATCCTGCTCGGCAAGACCGACGTGCCGGCCCGTCAGCTGCAGGAGCCGACGTACTTCGTGCCCGACCGCGACGGCTCGCTGCTCGTGTACGGCACGAGCGGCGCCGGCAAGTCGACGGTGCTGCGCACGCTCGCGATCGCGGCGGCCTCGCAGGCGTCGACGAACGTGGAGGTGTACGCGCTGGACTTCGGATCCGGTGCGCTGAAGAGCCTGGAGATCCTGCCGCAGGTCGGATCCGTGATCTCCGGCGACGACGCCGAGCGCGTGCAGCGCCTCCTGCGCTCGCTCGCGCGTGTGCTCGACGACCGCGGCAAGCGGTTCAGCGCCGCCAACGCCGCAAGCCTCACGGAGTACCGCGAACTCACCGGCATCGACGAGCCGCGCGTCCTGTTCCTGCTCGACGGTTTCCCGCAGTTCCGCGGTGACTGGGAGTCCACCACGGCGCGCATGCCGTTCTATCAGATCTTCATGCGGATCCTCGGCGAGGGGCGACCGCTCGGCGTGCACGTGATCGCGACCGCGGACCGCTCGGGCTCGGTGCCCACCGCGGTCAGCGCGAACGTGTCGCGTAAGGTCGTGCTGCGGCTGTCCGACGAGTCGGGCTACGCGATGCTGAACGCGCCGAAGGACGTGCTCGACGAGCGCTCCGCGCCGGGGCGCGCGATCGTGGACGGGTTGGAGACGCAGATCGCGACCCTGGGTGGCACCCCGAACGTCGCCGAGCAGACCAAGCTGCTCGAGGCGATGGCCGCGGCGCTTCGCGCCAACGGCGCCCGCGAGGTTGCCGAGATCGGCGCGCTGCCGACGCGGCTCGGTGTTGCCGCCCTGCCCGAAAGGATCGGCGAGTTCCCTGTGCTCGGCATCGCCGAGGATACGCTCGCTCCGCGCGAGTTCGACCCGGTCGGGACGTTTCTCGTGGCAGGTCCGCCGTTGTCGGGCAAGACGACGGCGCTCAAAGGCATCATCACGTCGATGCGCCGCTTCGACCCGGCGATCAAGCTGTTCCACTTCGGCGGACGCCGGTCGCAGCTCAAGGACTATGCCGACTGGACGCGCAGCGCCACGACGCCCGAAGCGGCCAAGGAGCTCGCGGCGGAGCTCACTGAGCTCGCCGGTGACGAGTCGATGCCGGTACGCCTGCTCGTCGTGGTCGAGGACGTACCTCAGTTCGCCGACACCCCGGCCGAGCGCGACATGAAGGCGCTGTTCCAGGCGATCAACCGCAGTGACCACTTGCTGATCGGTGATCTCGACGTGACACAAGCCACGAGCGGGTTCGGCTATATCGGCGACTTCAAAGCCGGCCGCAAGGGCATCGTGCTCAAGCCCGACGCGTTCGACGGCGACGCCGTGTTCAAGGTGCCGTTCCCGAAGGTCAAGCGCACCGACTTCCCCGAGGGGCGCGGGATCTTCGTCCAGGCCGGACGACAGGTCATCGTGCAGCTGCCGCTCGTGGAGGGAGGGCGGCTCGCGGGAGCCTAGGCTCAGCGACCGGCGTCGGCCAGGTGGCGCGCGTCGTGGCTGAGCACCTTCACCATCACGCCGTGCCGACGGAGGGTGGCGACGGTGCGGGTCTCCTCGTCGAGATCGCGACCCAGCGCGTGGATGTTGGCGACGACGAGCACGTCGCCCGCCTGCAGGGTGTCGATGAGCCGGCCGATCCGGTCCGTCCAGCTCTCCAGGATGTCGGGCGCGGGGTGGCGGAAGCCCTCGATCGGCACGCCGAAGCGGGTGAGGTCGTCGCGCTGCTGCACCACCGAGGGCATGCCCTCACGCGCCACGACGAGACCGACGAGGCGGGATCCGTCGGGCTTGGCCGACCACCAGTCGCGATTCTGCTGCAGCTCGGTGAAGCACTTGGGGCACTCCGCCGCGGCGTGCGGCAGGTGCAGGGGGCTGGTGAGGGCGGCGTCGAGCGGAGCCCCGGTCGTGCCGTCGGCGTCGCCGTGCGCGTGCGTGGTCGCTTCCATGTCATCCGCCTCCAGGACTATTGTGCCTTCTCCCGCCGACACCGGCGTGCCGGGCGTCCAGTTCGCGACCATCGGCCCTCTCCTCAGAGGGGCGGGGTACTCTCGCACATGTCCGCCACGGAGTTCGAGGAGTACGCATGCCTGTCGTCGCCGCCTATGCCGCACCGAGCGAGGGTGCTCCCCTCGCGCCCACCACGATCGAGCGGCGCGAGCCGGGCCCGCACGACGTCGTGATCGACATCGCCTTCGCCGGGATCTGCCATTCCGACATCCACACCGTGCGCGGCGACTGGGGGCCGCAGCGGTATCCGCTCGCTCCGGGCCACGAGATCGCCGGCGTCGTCGCGGCGGTCGGGTCCGAGGTCACGCGGTTCGCGGTCGGCGACCGGGTCGGCGTCGGCTGCCTGGTCAACTCCTGCCGCGAGTGCGACGCCTGCCTGCGCGGCGAGGAGCAGTACTGCACCGGCGGCTCCGTCGGCACCTACGGTTCGATCGACCGCGACGGCACGGTCACGCAGGGCGGCTACTCGCGCCAGGTCGTCGTCACCGAGGACTTCGTCCTGCGGATCCCCGACGCCATCCCGCTCGACCGCGCGGCGCCGCTGCTGTGCGCCGGGATCACCACCTACTCGCCGCTGCGGCACTGGAAGGTCGGGCCGGGGACGCGCGTCGCCGTCATCGGCCTCGGCGGCCTCGGGCACATGGCGGTGCAGATCGCGCACGCCCTGGGTGCGGAGGTCACGGTGCTCTCCCAGTCGCTGCGCAAGAAGGACGAGGGGATCCGCCTCGGCGCGGACCGCTACCTCGCCACGTCGGACCCGGAGACGTTCTCCGGGAACCGCCGCGCGTTCGACCTGATCCTGAACACGGTGAGCGCTCCGCTGCCGCTCGACGACTACCTGCGCCTGCTCGACACCAACGGAACCCTCGTGTGCGTCGGCGCGCCGCCCGAGCCGATGTCGGTCTCGATCAACCAGCTGCTCGGATACCGCCGGTCGCTGGCCGGATCCGCGATCGGCGGGATCGCCGAGACCCAGGAGATGCTCGACTTCTGCGCCGAGCACGGCCTTGCCGCGGAGATCGAGCTCATCGACGCCGCGGGCATCAACGACGCCTACGAGCGCGTGCTCGCCAGCGACGTGCGGTTCCGCTTCGTGATCGACGCCGCCACGATCTGACACCCTCCCTGCTTCAGGGGGAGCCGTCAGATCAGGCCGAGGGCGCGCACGGCGTCGCGCTCCTCGACGAGCTCGGCGACCGAGCGGTCGATGTGCTCCCGCGCCCAGTCGTCCGGATCCAGACCCTCGACGATCCGCCACTCCCCCTCGGCCGACTGCACCGGGAACGAGCTGATCAGCCCTTCCGGCACGCCGTACTCGCCGTGCGAGACGACCGCGGCGCTGGTGCGGCGCTCGCCGGTGCCGAGCGCCCAGTCGCGGACATGGTCGATCGTCGCGTTCGCCGCGGAGGCCACCGACGAGGATCCGCGCACCTGGATGATCTCCGCGCCGCGCTTCGCGACGCGGGGGATGAAGGTGCTCTCGAGCCAGGTGCGCACGTCGCCGGTCTGCTCGGCGAGCGCCTCCCGGACGGGGCGCCCCGCGACCGTGGCGTGCGCGACGTCGGGGAACTGCGTCGCGGAGTGGTTGCCCCAGATCGTCACGCCGGCGATCTCGGCGACCGGCGCGTCCAGAGCCGCGGCGAGCTGACCCCGCGCGCGGTTCTCATCGAGGCGCGTGAGGGCGCTGAACCGCTCGGCGGGGACCCCGTCGGCCGACGCGGCCGCGATGAGGGCGTTGGTGTTCGCGGGGTTCCCCACCACCGTGACGCGCACGCCCGCGGCCGCGTGCGCGGCGATCGCGGATCCCTGCGGGCCGAAGATCGATCCGTTGGCCGCGAGCAGGTCGCCGCGCTCCATGCCGGGGCCGCGCGGACGCGCTCCGACGAGGAGGGCGTGATCGGCGCCGTCGAACCCCACCGCCGGGTCGTCCGTCACCTCGACGTGCTCCAGCAGTCCGAAGGCGCCGTCCTGCAGCTCCAGCGCCGCACCCTCGGCGGCTGCGAGTCCGGCGGGGATCTCCAGCAGCCGCAGACGCACCTTCTCGTCGGGGCCGAGCATGTCGCCGGCGGCGATCCGGAACAGCAGCGCATATCCGATCTGCCCGCCGGCACCGGTCAGAGTCACCGTGGTGGTCACTTTCGGGCTCCCTTCGATCGCGGACGCGACCCTCAGTGCGAGCCTATGCCTCGCCGTCGGGGCGCGGACCGTGGAAAACTGTGCTCATGACGTTCAACCCGGATGCCGATGTCTCAGACAACAAGGTCCAGCGGCGAGGCGGCGGGCGCACTGCCGCGATCGCCGGCGGCGGCGTCGTCGGCCTCGGCGCGGTCGTGGTGCTGCTCATCAGCGCGTTCACGGGCGTCGACCTGACCGGCCTGATCGGCGGCGGGACGGGCGCGCAGCCGCAGGCGACGTCGTCGTCCGAGGGCTCGGTGCAGAGCTGCAACACCGGCACCGACGCGAACAACAGCGTCGACTGCCGCGTCGCCGCCGTCTCGCTGGTGCTCAACGACTACTGGTCCAAGCACGTGAAGGGCTACGTCGAGCCCGGCCAGGTCAACGTCGACGGTTCGACGTCGACCCCCTGCGGCACCGCCTCCAACGATGTGGGTCCGTTCTACTGCCCGTCGGATCAGACCGTCTACATCGATCCCACGTTCTTCCAGCTGCTGCACCAGCAGTTCGGCGCCGAGGCCGGGGATCTCGCCCAGGTGTACGTGGTGGCGCACGAGTACGGGCACCACATCCAGAACCTCACCGGCACGATGGAGAAGTACCCGAACAACGGCACGGGTCCCACGAGCAACGGCGTGCGCACCGAGCTGCAGGCCGACTGCTATGCCGGCGCCTTCATCGCGTCGATGACGCAGGAGAAGGACAAGAAGGGCGTCCCGTACATGAAGACGCCGACAGAGGCTCAGATCAGCGATGCGCTCGACGCCGCCGCGGCGGTCGGAGACGACCACATCCAGCAGCAGTCGGCCGGATACACGAATCCGGAGAGCTGGACGCACGGATCCAGCGACCAGCGGAAGAAGTGGTTCGCGACCGGCTACAAGAACGGTCTCGGCCAGTGCGACACGTTCTCGGTGGGCACGCCGTAGTCCTCGGCATGAGCACTCCGCCTCGTCCGAGGTGCGAACGCCTGTGCCCGCCTCCTGATCGCGGCCTGCCGTTGAAGAGGGAAGCCGTCGATCGTGGCGGACGGGGAGCGACCTTATCCATCTTCTGGACCGACGGGGGCCGTCGTGAAGATGGATTTCGCTGCTCCGATCGGGCGGCGAGCGACGTTATCCATCTCGCCGAACGCGGCCACCGGACGCGCCCACGCCGAACGCGGCCCACGCCCATCGCCCGCGCCGAAGCCGGCTCGCGTGCGGACCGCGGCTAGGCGCGCATCGCCTGCACGAGCGTGCGCAGCAGCGCGAGCACCCCGCCCTGGGCGCGGAAGCGGGTCAGGCCCTCGCTGACCTCCGCCGCAGTGCGGGAGGAGGCGAACCACGGCGGCTTCGGCAGGATCGTGAACCGGCCGCCGTCGCGCACGATCGACGCCGAGCGCGGGAACGGCCGGAACGGGCCGCGCACCACGGAGCGCTCCACGTCGGCGAGCAGCAGCGCGTTGTGCACGACCCCCAGCCCGCTTCCCACATCGGCGATCGTGTTGCCCGGGAACGCGCCCCAGGTGACCGTGGGGGTGATGAAGCCGAAGGCCGTCCAGGTGTTGATCGCGATGGATCCGTAGCGCAGCGCCGTGATCGCCCGTTCGAAGCCCGCCCCGAGCGAGGCCTCGGTGGCGGGATCGATCAGCACGTTCGCACCGAGCGTGCCCTGCAGCCGCTCGTTCGCGTGCGCGACGGCCGCGTCCAGGAACGCCTGGCCGGTGCCGGGCAGCTGCTCCACCCCCAGGACGGGTGCGAAGTACTCGGTCTGCTCCAGCGCGGTGGCGTCGTCGCCGTCGTCGACCTCGACCAGCAGGCGGTCGGCGAGCACGAGTGCGTCCGGATACGACTCCGCCGCCTGCGCCATCCGCTCGTCGGAGCGGGGGTACCAGATCGGGCGCTCCGGAGCGATCGCGTAGGCGCGGCGCAGCTCGGTGAGGAACTGGTCCTTCTGCGCCCAGTCGTGGGACAGGATCACGACCTGGCCGGCGATGCAGTTGTGGCCGGCGTTCTGCAGGCGCATCGTCGCCACGTGCTCCGCCTGGAAGCGCAGATCCTCGTCGCTCCAGGCGCCGGGGACGACGATGATCGGCGAGACGCCGCCGAGCTCCGCGGTGATGGGCTTCTTGAGCTGGGGCCGGTTCTCGCGCCGGCGGCGCTTGCCCTGCGCGCCCGTGCCCCACACGATCGCGTCGAACGTCGGGGCGGATCCGGTGATGTGCACGTGCGAGAACGCGTCGTTCGCGGTCAGGTACGCGCCGACATCGGGGCCGCCGCGCACGATCCGCAGGAATCCCGGAGCGATCAGCGGCGCGAGCGCCTTCTCGAACACGGGCACGAGCGCGTCCTGCGTCGGGTTGACCTTGAGCAGCACCACCCGATCGTGCGCGAGCAGCTCGTACAGCACGTCGAGCACCGGGATGGAGGTGATGTTCCCCGCGCCGAGCACGAGGCCGATGCCGCCGTCACCGGGCTGCGGCGCGCGCTGGGCGAGGCCCGCGCGGGCCCGGGCGTCGCCCGGCGTGGTGCCCGGGGTGAGCCACACCTCGCCGGTGAAGCCCGACAGCAGCAGCTTGTCGATGCCCACGAGGGGGAAGGAGTGCACGCGGGTCTGACCGCTCGCGGTGCGGTCGATCGGGATCCCGTCGAGCGGATTGCGCCCGTTCGCGATCCGGTCGAGCGTCTCGATGTAGGCGTCCAGCGCGCCGAGCGTCGCGTACGGGCCGCTCAGCCACTCCTCGCCGCGCAGGGGGTGGTCGTCGCCCAGCTGCTTCGACCGCACCGCGGTGCGAGCCCAGGTGCGCGCGTTCGCGGCGACCGTGCGGCGCACGCCGCGCAGCAGCGTGACGCGCTGCCCGACGGTGAGGGCGGACCATGCCGTGGATCCCTTGCGAAGAGCGGTGATGTCCGCCTCGATCGGGGCGCGGACGTCGTCGGCGAGGGTGTCGGGCATCGGATCTCCTTCGGCGCGGTCTGGGAGGCGAGACACGCCCAGCGTACGCCGTCCGTGGGACTCAGTCTCAGCGATCGGCGCCGTCGATGTCGTGACGGCGCAGTCCGTAGCGGGCCAGCGTCACGAGGCTCAGCAGCATGAGCACCGCCGGGACCACGCTGAAGATCAGCACGATCCCGGTGACGGCGCTCGTCGGCTGCGCGATCGCGGTCGCGTCGCCGGCCGTGCGCGAGACGTATCCGGTGATCGCCAGCACGACCGCGACGATCGTCGTGCCGAGCGCGAACCCGACCGTCTCGGACGCGGTCCACATCCCGGTGAAGGTGCCCGCCTGGCCCGGGCCGTTGGAGCGCTCGTCGTGCGAGATCACGTCCGGCAGCATGGCCATCGGCAGCGCCTGCATCCCCGCATAGGCGACGCCGGCGATCGCGACCGAGACGTAGATCCAGGATCCGGGAGTCCACAGGGCGAGCACGATCGAGGCCGACGCGAGGAGGAAGATCGCCGAGGCGATGCGGAACGCCCTCTCCTTGCCGATCCGGCGCGACACCCGCTCCCAGACCGGCGTCGCGATCACGGCGGGGGCGACGAGCGCGACGAACAGCAGCGTCACCGCGCTCTCGGAGCGCATCACCCAGGTCGCCACGTACTGCGCCCCGGCCAGCATCGTGCCGGTCGCGAGCGCCTGCAGCAGGTAGGTGCCCAGCAGCGCGCGGAACGGCTGCGAGCGGCGCACCGCGGCGAAACCGGCGGCGTACTGCGCGCGGATGCCGACGTGCTCGACCGCGGACGGCGCGGCAACGGCGTCGTCGGCGGTGCGCGCCGCGATGAGCATGCCCACGCCGATCACGACGCCGGCGACCACGCCCATCACGAGGTAGCCCGTCACGGGGTCGCCGGTGAGGCGGCGCAGCTCGGGCCCGCCGCCGCCGAACAGCAGGATCGTGACGGTCAGCGCGATGACCCGCCAGCTCAGCAGCCGGGTGCGTTCGTCGTAGCTCGGCGTGAGCTCGGCCGGGAGGGCGATGTACGGCACCTGGAAGAGGCTGAACGCCGAGGCTGTGGCGAGGAACGCGATCAGCACGCAGATCACCCCTGCGACCGGGCCGAAAGCCGGCGGCACGGCGAAGGTGAGGGCGAAGAACACCGGCAGGGTGAACGCGCCGATCAGCATGAACCGCTTGCGGCTGCCGGTGCGGCGCAGGCTGCGGTCCGACCAGGCTCCGATCACCGGATCGATCACGACGTCCCAGATCTTCGCCAGGGTCACGATCGTGCCGGCGAGGATCGCGGCGACGCCGAGGTTGTCGGTGAGGAAGTACGCCAGCACCAGGCCGGGCAGCGTCGCGAAGCCGCCCGTGCCCAGGGAGCCGGCCGCATAGCGGGCGACGGTGCGGGCAGGAAGGCGCGTGGAGGCTCGTCCGGCGCGAGCGGCGGTGCTCATGCGCGTCAGTGTATCGGCGCCCTCGGCCCGGCCGACGTGGAGCTCAGGAACCGCGCGGCGTCAGATCAGCGAGAGCTCGCGCAGCTTCGCCTCGACGTCGGCGTTGGACGGCTCGACGTGGTGGGAGGAGTCGGGGTACACGACCACCGGGATGTTGGTGCGACCGGAGATCTCCTTGGCGACGTCGGCGGCCGCCGGGTCCTCCACGAGGTCGATGTAGGTGTACTCGATGCCGAGCTCGTCGAGCTGCTTCTTGGTGCGGATGCAGTCGCGGCACCAGTCGGCGCCGAACAGGGTGATCGAGTCAGAGGCGGGGGTGGTCATGCATCCAGGGTACGGCGGATCCGAGGGGCCGGCGCGATCGGAGGGAAGGGCTCCGCACCCCCGTTCACCTGCCGTTCGCCTGGGTCGGGAAGGCTGGCTGACACCAAACGCGCAGGTTTCGCATGGTTTCACGTGGGATCATGGCGAGTCAGGCGAACGGAGGAGGGGCATGGAGGACATGTCTGCCGGGGACCCCATTCTCGGCGCCACGGTCATCATCCCGACCTTCAACGAGCGAGACAACATCGCGGCCCTCGTCTCACGCGTCTCCGGCGCGCTGGTCGATCGCGACGTCGAGATCCTCTTCGTGGACGACAGCTCCGACGACACCCCTGACGTGATCCGGCGGATCGCCGCCGGCGCGCCGGTGCCGGTGCGGCTCCTGCATCGCGACAAGCCCGTCGGCGGTCTCGGCGGTGCCGTGGTCGAGGGGATCGCCGCCGCGTCGTACGACGTCTGCATCGTGATGGACGGCGACCTGCAGCACCCGCCCGAGCTCCTGCCCGAGATGATCGACCGCTTCGAGGAGGGCGACGCCGACGTCGTGATCGCCTCCCGCTACATCGGCGGCGGCGACAACGGCGGTCTCGCCGGAGCGGTCCGTGTCGGCGTCTCGCGCGGCGCGACCCTGCTCACCAAGGCCATGTTCCCGATCCGGCTCTCCGGCGCCTCGGATCCCATGACCGGCTACTTCCTCGTCGACCGCCGGCGCATCGACCCGGAGGCCCTGCGGCCCAACGGCTTCAAGATCCTGCTGGAGATCCTGGTGCGCTCCGACGTGCGGATCGCCGAGGTGCCGATGGAGTTCGGCGAGCGGCTGCACGGGCAGTCCAAGGCGTCGTTCGTGCAGGGCATGGAGTTCCTCAAGCACCTTGCGCGCCTGCGGTTCGGCAAGATGTCGCTGTTCGCGATCATCGGCGGCGTCGGCGCGCTGGCGAACCTCGCCATCATGTGGGCGCTGACCCATCTGGGCGTCGAGTACGTCTGGGCGGCGATCATCGCGGCCGAGGTGACGATCATCGGCAACTTCATCCTGCAGGAGCGCTACGTCTTCAACGACATGCGCGGCGACGCCTCCGCCATCGGCGTGCGGTTCGCGCAGTCGTTCACGTTCAACAACGTCGAGGCGGCCGTGCGGATCCCGGTGCTCGCCCTCATGGTCGAGACCTGGCACATCTCCAGCATCCTCGCCGCCGCGATCACGCTGATCGCCGCGTTCTTCGTGCGCTTCCTCTTCCACTCCCTCGTGGTCTACGCACCGCGGCGCTCGGTGCGCCTCGCGCGCAAGTCGGAGGAGCGCCAGCGTCTGCGCCTCGAGGCGGAGGCCGCCGCGGCGGAGTAACCGAGGACGGGCCCGCCCCGGGGTCAGCCGATGTTCTCCTTGAGTCCCTGCACCGTGTCGCCGTAGTTGATGCGGATCACGGGAAGCTCGAGCTTGTGCGTGCCGATCTTCACGTAGCCGTGCTCGATCGTGCGCGCCAGCAGGAACCCGGCCTTCGTCACGCCCTCCTCGGCGGTCGCGTTGTAATGGCCGTACGGGTAGGCGATGACCTCCTTGGCGCCGAGCACCTTCGCCGACTCCTCCAGATCCGCGGCGACCTCGTCGGCCGACAGGTTCACCATCCGCCCCTTGCCGTTGTCGCCGGCACGGTGCATGTCGTTGGTGTGCGAGCGCTGCAGCACGTAAGGGGAGGGGGATCCGTCCTTGCGCTCGCCCGTGATGACGAACGACGTGGTGAGCAGCTTCCGCTCGGTCACGACCGGCACCGCGAGCTGCAGCCAGGTCGGATCCGCGTCGTCGTCGGTGATGATGAGGGAGTGCTGCGGCAGGAACAGCTTGCCGTCGATGAACGCGTTGAGCTCGTCCCAGGTGGGCAGGTAGAACTTCTGCGCGGCGACGTAGTCCATCTGCGCCTTGAAGTCCTCGATGTACACGTAGTTGTTGCGCAGCCAGTTGTCCTCGCCCTCGGGCTTGGTCGTGAACTGGTGGTACATCAGGATCGGGATCTTGGCCGCCGTCGCGACGTTCTGCTCCGGCGTGGTCCACGCGGCGTACAGGGTGCGCTGGTGATCCGTGCAGGCGGTCAGCTGCGAGCCGTTCACGCGGTCGGTCTGCACCTGCGACGTCGCGGTCTCCGGTGTCGGATACCAGCCGGCGAACACCGCGCCCGCGCGCTCCGGGATCGGCAGACCGGTGTACAGCACGCCCTCGGTCTGCAGCATCGGCGCCTGGGTGACGCCTTCACCCGAGAACGACACCGCGCACGCCTTGGCGGGATCCGCGGCGGTCTTGAGCAGCTGCTCGGCCGGGGTGAGCGGCGTCGAGGTCGGCGTGGGGGTGGGCGTGCCTCCGGTGCCGATCGTCGCAGCCTTGGGATCCCCGCCGGAGAAGGCGCGCACGGCGATCGTCGCGAGCACCGCGACCAGGGCGATCGCGAGGACGACGATCAGCCCGACCACGAGGCGACGACGGCGGATCACCGCGGGGGAAGGGCGCGGAGGGCGCGACGAAGTGGGGGAGGCTCCGGTCATGGTGCCGAGTGTAAGGGATCGAGGGGTCGGGATCCTGAAGCGATGACGGCGCCTCAGAGCAGCCAGCCGCGCTCCTGTGCGATGCGCGCGGCGTCGGCGCGCGTGCGCGCCTCGAGCTTCTGCATCGCGGAGGAGAGGTGGTTCCTGGTCGTGCCCTCGGAGAGGTGCAGGGCGCGGGCCACGTCCGAGATCGTGCCGCCGTCGCGGGCTGCGGCGAGCACCTCGGTCTCGCGCGGCGTGAGCGGCGAAGGCCCGGCCGTCAGCGCGTCGGTGGCGAGGGCGGCGTCGATGACGGTCTCCCCCTTCATCACCCGGCGGACGACGTCGGCCAGCTCGGAGGCGGGCGTGTCCTTGACCACGTACCCCGCGACGCCGGCCGCCAGCGCGCGGGACAGGTATCCCGCCCGGCCGAACGTCGTCACGATCACGATCCGCACGCCGGGCAGCGCCCGGCGCAGCTGCGCGGCCGCGGTGAGCCCGTCGACGCCGGGCATCTCCACGTCGAGCAGCGCGATGTCGGGCCGATGCTGCTCGGCCGCGGGGAGGACCTCGTCGCCGCGGCCGACCTGGGCGATCACGTCGAGGTCGTCCTCGAGGCCGAGCAGGGTCGCGAGCGCACCGCGCACGAGGGCTTGATCGTCGGCGAGCAGGATGCGGATGCCTCCGGTTGACGCGGTGGTGGTCTCGGGCGTCATGCGATGACCTCCAGGAGGAACCCGCCACGGCGGGAGCGGCCGATCGTGAGCGCGCCTCCGGCGTCGGATGCACGCTCGGCGAGCCCGTGCAGCCCGGTGCCGCCCGCGGCCTCGGGGGAGCGCGCGGCCGGGCCGATCCCGTCGTCCTCGACCGTGATGCGCCCGGGGGCGAGGGTGACCCAGCAGTTCTCCGCGCCGGCGTGCCGGATCACGTTCGTGGCGGCCTCGCGCAGCGCCCAGCCGAACAGCTCGCGGTTGCGCTCGGGGACCTCATCCGTCGTGGTGGGCAAGTGCGCGGTGATCCCGGCGGCGGGCAGGAGCGTGCGCAGCGAGGCCAGCTCGCTCGCGATGCGCACCTGCCGATAGCCGGAGACGACCGCCCGCATGTCGCTGAGCGTCGCGCGGGCGAGGGTCTGCACCTCGTGGATCTCAGCCGAGGCCGCGGCGGGATCCCGCTCGGAGAGCTTGGCGGCCAGGTCGGCCTTGAGGGCGATCGCCGACAGCGAGTGGCCGAGGATGTCGTGCATGTCGCGGGCGACGCGGTTGCGCTCCTCCTCCACGGCGACCGTGGCGAGCTCCTTCTGCGTGCGCCTCAGCTGGGAGAGGGTCTGCAGGTTGCGGGTGAAGGCGGCCATGAGCGTGCCGATGGACAGGATGATGAGCGGCATCGTCCACGGCGGGGTGTTCGACGGCTGGAGCGCGCCGTCGATCAGGTTGATCACGAACGCGACTGCCGAAAGGCCGAACACGGAGAACACGGCGCGGCGGTCTCCGCCGAAGCACATCGCCGCAGAGACCGCGACGTAGGTCCAGAGTCCGGACAGGTCGGGGCCGAGCACCAGCAGGAACGGCAGCGACAGCAGCAGCAGCCCCGCCGGCGGCACCCACCGCCAGCGGTCGGGCAGGGCCATCGCGATCGGGAAGGAGACCGTGAACAGCGCGCCGTAGACGATCACCCCGAGCCCCCAGAACCAGGAGGCGGGGGCGGGCAGCTGGGTGAGCAGCGGGACGAGGATGAAGCCGACGATGAACAGCTGGCTGATGAGCGCGCCGGGGTACCACCGCTTCGCGCCCGGTGCGCCGAGCGTGAGGCGCAGCCGCGGCCACCCGGTGACGCCGTCGAGCGACGGGGCGTCGAGGAAGCCGCCCTCGCCGATCCCGATCCGCCCGAGCAGGCCGAACCGGTGCTCGCGACGAGCAGGGCGGGCGGCCGCAGCCGCCGCGCCCTGCTCGTCGCAGACGTCGTCCGTCATCTCAGACGCGCTTGGTGTCCCGGCGGAACATCAGCACCGCGAGAGCCGTGAAGACGACGAACCACACGATCAGGTTCGGCACCGCCCAGCCGTTCGGCGCGACGCCGATGATGGCCGACTGGGAGAGCTCGGCGATGCCCCACAGCGGGGTGAACTTCGCGCCGATCTGCACCGCCTCGGGCATGATCGCGAGCGGCACGAACAGGCCGCCCATGAAGCTCAGGATCGGCAGGATCGGACCCAGGTAGCGCATCGCGTTCTGCGCCGGGAAGGCGTAGCCGACGGCGAGGCCGAGGCTGGTCAGCATGAGCGAGCTCAGCCAGGCCAGCAGTCCCGCGGCGATCAGGTTCCCCAGCGGGGCGGTGATGCCGAGTGCCGCGCCGACGATCAGCGTCACCACCACGGCGATGCCGCCGAGCACCAGGCCGCAGATGACCTTGACCAGGATGTAGACCACCGGGTTCAGCGGCGTCAGCCGCAGCTGGCGGCTCCACCCCTGGGCGCGTTCGGCGGCGACGGAGACGCCGGTCATCGTGCTCGCCACCATCGCGCCGTACACGGCCATCGAGATCATGATCGGCACGGCGGCCGACAGGCCGCCCTGGCTGACCGGCACGTTCGTGATCGCCGTGTTCTTGTTCGGCAGCCCGATCATCACGAGCATCGCGATCGGGAAGATCAGCGTGAACACGACGACGCTCGAGTTGCGGAAGATGCGCTTGAGCTCGACGCCGAGGAAGGTGAGGCTGAAGCCGCCCAGGGGCGGCACGCGGCGGGTGGACGGATCGATCCGGTCCAGGCGCTCTGCAGCGGTGGTCATGGTCATTCCCCTTCCTGGTCGTCGCCCGTGAGCTGCAGGAACGCCTGCTCCAGGTTCTGGCTGGTGATGGTCACGTCGTGCGCGCTCGTGCGGGTGAGCAGGTGCCGCGCGACCGCATCGGAGTCGTTCGCGCGGATGATGATGCGGGGGCCGCGCACCTCGACCGAGTCGACGCCCGGGAGAGCGGCGATCTCGGCCTGCGCGGATCCGGACGCCTCGTCCCACTCCGCCTCGACGGTGCGGCCAGCCGCCATCGCCTTGATCTCGGCGGTGGTGCCGTCGGCGACGATCCGGCCCCTGCGGATCAGGATGATCCGGTCGGCGTACTGGTCGGCCTCCTCGAGGTAGTGCGTGGCGAAGAGCACCGTGCGGCCGCGCTGCGCGTCGGCGTGGATGGCCTGCCAGAACGAATGGCGTCCCTCGACGTCCATCCCGGTGGTCGGCTCGTCGAGCACGATGAGGCCCGGATCCGACACCAGCGCCATCGCGAAGCGCAGACGCTGCTGCTGGCCGCCGGAGCACTTCTGCACCTTGCGGTCGGCGATGTCGGCGATGCCCGCCCGCTCCAGCGCGGCGTCGATGCTCGTGGTGTGCGCGAACAGCGACGCGGTCAGCTTCATCGTGTCGCGCACCGTGACGTCGCTGAGCAGGCCGCCGGTCTGCATGACCGCGGAGACGAGACCGCGTCCGATCGCCTGCCGCGGGGTCAGCCCGAACAGCGACACCGCGCCGTCGTCGGGCTGGGAGAGCCCGAGCAGCATGTCGATCGTGGTGGTCTTGCCGGCGCCGTTGGGCCCGAGGAACGCCACCACCTCGCCCTGCGCGACCTCGATGTCCACGCCGTCCACGGCGGTGAAGCCGCGGAAGCGCTTCGTGAGACCACGCGCGGAGATCGCGGCAGGAGGGGTAGCGGAGGTGCGGGTGACGGACGGGGCCGTCCGGGTGTCGCTCATGATGTCGCCTCGTTCATGTCATCCAGTCTGCTCCGCAGCGCGCGCGGGGCACGATGAACGATGTCACGGATCCGCTATGACATCCGTCACGGATCCGCGTCCTGTCGCGGGGCGGGCCGGATCCGCGAGGCGCGCAGGCGTCAGGGCGCGAGCGCGGCGACGGCGCCGACCTCGATGAGGGCGCCGGGCACGCCGAGACCGACGACGCGGGCCGCGGTGACGAGCGGCGGAGCCCCTTTGCGCGCGAGCGTGGGCCCGACCGCGCCGTAAGCGGCGCGCAGATCCGCGTCCTGATGGATGAGCACGGTCCAGCCGACCACGTCGGCAAGCGTCGCGCCGGCCGCCGCGAGGGCCGCCTCGGCGTTCTCGAGGGCGCGGGCCGACTGCACGGCGACGTCGTCCGAGACGACCGCGCCCGTCTCGTCGACGCCGTTCTGCCCGCCGACGTGGATGAGGGTGGATCCCGGCGGGATCACCGCGACATGGCTGAAGCCCGGGCTGTTCACGAGCCCCGGCACGGAGGGGTAGGAGATGCTCATGGCGCGAGCGTAGCGAGGGGTGCCGACACCGCGGCGGGGCCGGGGGCGTGGGCGTGGGCGTGCGACGGTTGCAGGACCGTGCGACGCGTGCAGGACGGAATCGGGCGAACCGTCATGCCGGCGTCGTCGGATCCTGCAGGCGTCGCGGCAGATGCGCGATGGACGCAGGGGAGCGGGGGCGGGTCGAGGCCGCACGTCGCGATAGACTCGAGAGGCTCAACAGGAGGTTGCCCGGTGATCCTTCACTACATCGTGTTCGGAATTCTTTTCCTCGGCGGATTCGTGCTGCTGGGCATCGCTCCCGGCCTGCCCGCGTGGCAGGGCCCCGTCTTCGTCGCCGGAATCCTGGCGATCAGCCTCGCGCTCGCGTACATGATGCGTGAGCCCGGCGGCGCCACCAAGCGCTCGCGCTCCTGGGAGAACTGAGCCCGCCCGCAGGCCACGCGGTTCAGCGGGCCTGGCGTGCGCGCCACTCCTCGGCGAGCATCGCGTAGGTGAACCCGTCGATCCACCCTCTTTCGGCGTGCCAGGAATCCCGGACGCCGTGCTGCTCGCGGCGCATGCCGAGCTTCTCCATCACCCGCCACGACGCGACGTTGTCGGCGAAGCATCCGGCGGTGACCCGGTGGACCCCGAGGTCGTCGAAGGCGAGCGACAGCAGCGCGGAGGCGATCTCGGTGGCATATCCCCGCCCCGCGTGCGCCGGGTCGATCATGTAGCCGATCCCGGCTTCGGCCTTTCGCCATGGACCGTCCGGCACGTGCATCTGCCCGAGGCCGTCCGGCCGCCTCCCGCTCGGCGCTACTCCCCGGGGAGTATGCGGGGTGCGCCCCGCGGACGGATCTGCGTCCGCGGGGCCGCGCGTAGCATCGGAGGATGCCCGACCAGCCCCACGACAGCGCTCCGAGCGCGTCGACCGCGTGGTTCGGCCCCGACACCGGTCGCGTTCCGCTCGGACCGTCGCAGCGTGTGCAGCTGATCGCGCCGATGGTGCTGAGCCTGCTCGTGCAGGTGCCGGCGGGCGTCTGGGCCGCGGCGCACGCGCCCGGTCACGGCCTGCACTGGCGACTCGCCCTGCACCTGGCGCTCGCGGTCGCCGGGCCGTTCGCGCTCCTCGCCGCGCGGCGTCTGCCGGGCCCGACCGTCGCGCTGGTCTCGGCGTTCGCCCTGGTCGACGTGCTGACGGCACCGGTGTACGGCCCGCCCTACGTGGCGCTCGCCTTCGCGATCGCCCTCGCGGTCGCGCGCGGCGCCGTCATCTGGGCGGCCGTCTCCGTCGCCACCGGGTGGGCGACGGCGATCCTCGTCGGCGTCGCCATCGGGCGGATCTGGCATCCGGGACTCATCGTCGCCGCCACGGTCGGCCTCGCGCTGAGCTTCGCCGTCGGCGCCTTCGTGCGCACGCGCGGTGCACGGATGGCGCAGGTGCGGGCCGACGCGCAGCGGCGACGGCGCAGCGCGGAGGAGCGCGAGCGGGTGCGCATCGCCCGTGAGCTGCACGACGTGCTGGGGCATGCTCTGTCGCAGATGAACGTGCAGGCCAGCGTGGGGCTGCACCTGTTCGATCGGGATCCGGAGCAGGCGCGCGCCGCGCTGCAGAACGTGAAGGACACCTCCAAGCTCGCGCTGGAGGAGGTGCGCGGCGTGCTCGGCGTGCTCCGCGACGGCGAGGTGCCGCTCGTGCCGCAGGCGGAGCTCGCCGAGCTTCCCCGGCTCATCGCGGGGCTCACCACGCCGGGCCTCGAGATCGCGCTGGACGATCGCCTGCAGGGCACCGCGCCCAGCCGTGCGACGCAGTTCGCCGCCTACCGCATCGTGCAGGAGGCGCTCACCAACGCGGTGCGGCATGCGCAGGCCGGGCATGTGCGTGTCGTACTGGAGCGGCGGGACGAGCCGGATCCGGTTCTCGTCGTGACGGTGACCGACGACGGGCGCGGCTTCGCCGGGGCGGATCCGACGGTCTCCGGGCGCGGCGGCGTGCTCGGCATGCGGGAGCGTGCCGCGCTCCTCGGCGGCGGCGTCGACGTGGGCGACGGCCCCGAGGGAGGTGCGCGCGTGGTCGCGACGCTTCCGTGGGGGAGGGCCTCGTGATCCGGGTGGCGCTGGCCGACGACCAGCTGCTGGTTCGCGCGGGGTTCCGCGCCCTGCTGGACGCGGAGGACGGCATCGAGGTGGCCGTCGAGGCGGCGGGCGGGCGAGAGCTGCTGGAGGGGATCCGGCGGACGCCGGTGGACGTCGTGCTGATGGACATCCGGATGCCGGACGGGGACGGGCTGTGGGCGACCGAGCAGATCGCCGCGGATCCGGCGCTCGCGGGCGTGCACGTGGTGATCGTGACGACGTTCGAGCTCGACGAGTACGTGGTGCGGGCGGTGCGCGCGGGCGCCGCGGGCTTCCTCGTCAAGGACACCGAGCCGGCCGATCTCGTGCGCGCCGTGCGCGTCGTCGCGGCGGGCGAGGCGCTGCTCTCGCCCGGGGTCACCCGGCGTCTGCTCGAGCGGCTCATGGTGGGGCTGCGCGATGCGCCCGACCAGCGCCTGCTCGAGGGCATCACGGAGCGGGAGCGCGAGGTGCTGCGTCTGGTCGGACAGGGCCTCACGAACGACGAGATCGCGGTGCAGCTCTTCCTCAGCCCCCTCACCGCGAAGACGCACGTCTCGCGGATCATGGCGAAGCTGCACGCCAGGGATCGGGTGCACCTCGTGGTGCTCGCGTACGAGACCGGACTCGTCGCACCCGGCTGGCAGTAGGACCCGGCGTCCGTGGCGGGAACGTGATTCAGGGAGCGAAGTCTGCTCCGGGTCCGGGCTGCGGAGAGCGAACATCGCTCCTCGAACAGGACCACTACTCCCCGGGGAGCACGCGGAATCACTCCCCGGGCCGGATTCGGCGGCGGGCACGGATCGCGAGGCTGGAGGCATCGGTCGAGATGCGACCGAACCGATCCAAGGATGGTCACTCATGATCGCAACCGTCGCGGCCGTCGCCGCGCATCCCGGCCACATGGGGTTCCACCCCTTCTGGCCTGTCTTCATCATCGGCCCGCTGATGTTCCTCGTCATCGTCGGCCTGCTCGTCGCCCTCCTCGTGCGCCGCCGCCGCGGGGGGTACGGACCCTGGGGCGGACCGCACGGTGCTCCGGGCGCTCCCGGAGCCTCGGCGCCGTGGGCGGCCAGACCGCAGACCAGCGGCGCGGAGCAGGTGCTCGCCGGCCGCTTCGCGAACGGCGACATCGATGAGACCGAATACCGGGCGCGGCTCGAGGTGCTCCGCGCGAACCGTCCGGAGGCCTGAGCTCGACGATTCGGGCCTGAGCCCGATCACGGTGGCCCGTCATGCCCGCGCACGGCGGGCCACCGATGCGCGCGAGAATGGAGGCATGCCCCTGCCGCCGATCCTCCTCCCCGCGCACGGAGGCGGGAGATGACGGAGGGCGCTCGCGACAGCTCGCGGACGGCGCAGATCTCGTCGGATCTGCGCCGGCGGATCGCGGAGGGCGGCTTCGCCGCCGGAACCCGGCTGCCCAGCGAGGCAGCGCTGAGCGCGGAGTACGGCACGACCCGCAGCGTGATCCGCGGGGCGCTCGCACGGCTCGCGCGGCTCTCGCTCGTGGTCTCCCGCCCACGCGGCGGCTGGATCGTGCAGGCCGCGCACCAGACGCAGGGCTTCGACCGCATGCAGTCGTTCACGGAGTGGGCGAGCGAGGGCGGCCGGGTCCCGGGAGGATCCATCACCTCCCGCACCGTGGGGCCGGCGGATGCGCGCGAGGCGCAGCTGTTCCGGATCCGGCTCGGCGAGCCCCTGCACCGCTTCGTGCGGCTGCGCACCCTCGACGACCTGCCGGTCATGATCGAGCGGTCGGTGTGGGCGCCCTGGGTCTCCGACGTCGTGGCGCTCCTGCCGGACGACGTGCGGTCGACCACGGCCGCGCTCGCCGATGCGGGGATCCGCGTCGCGTCGACGAACCACCGGATCGAGGCGGCCGCCGCGACCACCGAGGATTCCGCGCTGCTCGGCGTGCGCCGTTCCAGCCCGCTGCTGCAGGTGGGGCGCACGACCACGACGCGGGAGGGACGGCTCGTGGAGATCGGCGTGGACCGCTACCGCGCCGGGGCGATCGCGTTCGAGATCGAGGCGGGGCAGACGGTCCGCACCGCGCTCTGAGCGGGGCGCCGGGCGGAGGCGGCGGACCGGCCTCCGGGGGCGTTTCGTCTCGGTCGGCTGCGCCGCCCTCGCTCAACGACCGGGGCGCGGCGAAACAGCCCAGCGAAGCGGCCGAAACAGCCCAGCGAAGCGGCCGGAACAGCCCAGTGTGCACGCTCGGCGGCCGGATCCGGGGCTGCGGCGGCCGGGGCCACCGGCTCGTCCTCGTGCGTTCACCGGCTGTTCCCCTGCCCTTGCTCTCCTCGAGGTCGGCGCCGCATCCGGGTGCCGCCCCGCCGTTTCGAGGAGCGTCCATGTCCAGCGAGCCCGTCCCCTTCACCCCGGACCCCTACGACCGGCCGCAGACCGTCCCGGACGAGGTGCTGCGCAGCGGCATGACCCGTCGTGGCATGCTGCGCGCGCTCGGCCTGCTCGGCGGTGCGGCCGCCGTGGGCGCGGGCCTGGGCGCAGGGGTCTCGGCTTCGTCCGCCGCGGCCGCTGCCGCTCGCGGCGGAGCGCAGGCCGCGGGCACGTCTCGCGCCTACGCGCTGCCGGAGGGTTTCTCGGGCGACATCACCGACATCAAGCACGTCGTGATCCTCATGCAGGAGAACCGCTCCTTCGACCACTACTACGGAGCCCTCCCCGGAGTGCGCGGCTTCGACGACAAGCAGGCGCTGCGCTTCCCCAACGGCACCGACGTGTTCTCCCAGCCGCAGGGCTCGTCCTTCGTCAAGCCGAGCCGGGTGACCACGGTCGCCGGGACGACCACGGGGCTCGACCACTCGTACTCGGGCGGCACCTCGGCCTGGGCCGGCGGCCGCTACAACAACTGGGTCGGCGCGAAGGGCGCCAACACCATGCACTACGTCTCCGGCGAGGAGATCCCTTGGCAGTACTCGCTGGCGAGCGCCTACACGATCTGCGACAACTGGCACTGCTCGGTGATGGGGCCCACCACGCCGAACCGCCTGTACGCGTGGACCGGCACCTCGGGCGGCGTCGTCGACAACGGCGGCGAGTCCAACGGCACCCGCGCGTGGCAGACCTACCCCGAGGCGCTGCAGGCCGCGGGAGTCTCGTGGCGCATCTACGTCGACAACACGAACAACGGATCCAGCTGGGTGGGCGACTACACCGACAACCCGATCCGCGGGTTCTCGGCGTTCACCACCTCCGGTTCGACGGCGACCGACCTCGCGAACTGCGGCGATGCGGCCAAGAACGCCCCCGGCACGGGCCTCGTCTGGCGCGCGGGCTCCGCGCCCTATGCGTCGACCGGCGTCGTCAACAACGACAGCGACGCGAACCTGAACGGCGTGCTGAAGGACTTCATCGCGGCATGCAAGCCCGGCGCTCAGTACCCGCTCCCGCAGGTGTCGTGGATCGTTGCCCCCTACAGCTGGTCGGAGCATCCCTCCGCCAACCCCGAGCACGGCGCGCACTTCTCGAACCGGGTGATCCAGACCCTGCAGTCCAACCCGGACATCTGGAAGAGCACGCTGCTCATCATGACGTTCGACGAGAACGACGGCTACTTCGATCACGTGCTGCCGCCGTTCGCCGAGCCGGGGACGCCGGGCGAGTACAACGGATCCACCCCGATCGGATACGGCGCACGCATCCCGACGATCCTCGTCTCGCCCTGGACGCGCGGTGGCTGGGTCGGCACCGAGACCTTCGACCACACGTCGCTGATCCGGTTCCTGGAGACCTGGACCACGGCGATCGGCACCCCGGCGCTGTCGACCACGATCACCGCATGGCGGCGCGGGATCAGCGGCGACCTCACGAGCGCGATGGACTTCGCGCACCCCGTGATCGACATCCCCTCGCTGCCCGACACCGACGCACTGGTGCAGATCGCCAGGGCGGGCGGCACGATCGGCACCCAGGTGCCCCCGGCGGACAAGTGGTCGAGCACGCCGCTCAAGCACCGCCCCCTGTCATACCACCCGCACGGGGTGTTCGTGGAGGACCGCAAGACGGGGAAGGTCAGCGTGCAGCTGAGCCTCGTCGGCGGCCCCTCGGGCAAGGCGGTGAGCCTGCAGGCGTTCCCCGACAGGTACCTGCCGTTCGCCAACACGCCCTACACGGTCTCGGCGGCGAAGCCGGCGGCGCACGTGTGGGATGCGACCGCGCAGGACGGCCGGTACGCGTTCTCGGTGTACGGGCCCGACGGATTCGTGCGCTCGCACGCCGGCACGGTGGTCCCGGCGGGCCAGAACGGGGCGGGAGTCCCCCGGGCCGAGGTCGACCTGGTCGCCGGTGAGAACCCGACCGTCGAGATCTCCCTGCACAACGACGGCCGCCAGCGGGTGCACTTCGAGCTCGTGCCCAACGACCACGCCGGCACGGCGCAGCGCGTCTGGGTGAAGCCGGGCGGGACCGAGAAGGTCACCTGGCCCACCGACGAGGGCTACTACGACGTGGTCATCACCGCCGACACCGGCGCTGGCTGGCGGCACCGCTACGCCGGCCGCGTCGCGCAGCTCCCCGCCTGACGGCCGCCGCCCGAGCGCCGTCCTCGCCGCCCCCGATCCGATGGAGACCCGCATGCCCCTCCCGCGCCGGCCCCTGCGCCGCTTCGTCCTCGCCGCCCTCGCCGGGGCCGCACTCGTCGTCTCGACGCTCGCCGCGTCTCCGGCCGCGGTCGCGGATCCGGTCCCCTCTCCCTCGTCGACCGCCGCGCCCTCGCCGACCCCGACGCCGGATCCCGCGCCGTCCGCCTCGCCGACACCGGATCCCGCCCCGGCGCCCACCTCGGCCCCCTCGCCGACGACGCCCGCGGCGCCTCCGGCACCGGCTCCGCGCGCCGCCGTGCCGGGCGCCATCGCGCCGGTCGCGGCGTACACGTTCGACGCCGACGCCGGATCCACGGTGAAGGACGTCTCCGGCAACGGCAACGACGCGACGTGGATCGGGTCCCCGGGGTATCGCCCCGGCGTCTCGGGGTCGGCGGCGACGATCGGGCTCGGCGCGAACTACGTGAAGCTGCCGCTGGTGGCGGGCAAGACCGACGGATCGGGGAGCTTCTCCTACGAGTTCTGGATGTCCGAGCAGAACCGCACCTCGTACGGCACGCTCATGAGCAACCAGGACTTCGCGTCCTGCAACAACGCGGGGCTGACGCTCTACAACCAGACCACGCAGGGCGTGCTGCAGGCCTGCTGGGGCACGACGGCGGGCGGCACGAAGCGCTACCTCAACGGCGCGTCGCCGAACATCGCCGGATCCTGGCATCACGTCGCCGTCACGGTCGACCGCACCGCGAACGTCATCATCGTCTACACCGACGGCGTCGAGACCAAGCGCTCGGCCGCCGGCGAGGTGACGGCGTCGACGAACCTGAAGAGCGGCTACGCGTTCAACATCGGCGGATTCAGCGGCAGCGAGAACGACGTCAGCGACGGCTACGTCAACGCCGCGATCGACGACCTCCGCTTCTACAGCGCGGTGCTGCCGCCGGCGCAGATCGCCGACGACTACGCGGCGCTCAAACCCGACACCGGCACCTACACGGTCGCGTTCGACGGCAACGGCGCGACCTCGGGGACGATGGCGACGCAGACGCTCACGATCGGCAGCACCTCGGCCCTCCCCGCCAACGCCTTCGTGCGACCCGGGTACCAGTTCCAGGGGTGGGCCCTGAGCCCGCGCGGCCAGGTCGTCTACACCGACGGGCAGTCGGTCGCCGATCTCACCGTCCGCGCCGGCACCACGGTGACCCTCTCCGCGATCTGGAGCCGGCTGCGGGCGCCCGGCGACACGGTCGCGCCGTTCGCCTCCTACGACTTCGAGACCTCCGACGGCGCCACGATCGCCGACTCGTCGGGGCGCGGCAACGACGCGACCTGGTCGGGGACGCCGTCGTACGTCGCCGGCACGACAGGCAAGGCCGCGTACGTCAATGCACCGGACGGCAGCACGCGGGGTGTGAACTTCTTCTCCCTGCCGCTCGTCCCCGGCCGCACCGACGGATCCGGCAGCTTCTCGTACGTGTTCTGGCTCAAGGAGAAGTCGTCGAGCTCCGACTCGCCGATCGTCTCGAACCAGGACTTCCGGCACTGCTACAACCGCGGATCCACGCTGTACAACACGGCGGGCAGCCCAGGCATCCTGCGCGGATGCTTCGGGCAGGACGGCACCTCGACGACGCAGAACTACCTCGCCGGGGCGAGCCGCACCTCGGTGATCGGCGCCTGGCATCACGTCGCGGTGGTCGTGGATCGCTCTGCAGGCACGATGACCACGTTCGTCGACGGGGAGCAGACCGCGCAGAGCACGAGCCTCGGCTCGGGGTTCTCGCTCGTCAGCGGATACCCGTTCCGCGTGGGCGCCGAAGGATCGCTGCTCGACGACGGCGACGGCTTCGTGAACGCCGCGATCGACACCTTCGACTTCTACGACCGCGCGATCTCGGCGGCGCAGATCCAGAACGACTACACGGCGACGCACTCCGGCGACGTCGTGACGGACGGATCCACGCTCGCCACCGGCTTCGTCTCCGGCGTGCTGCGCGCCCCGGCCGTGCGTGCAGGGGGACAGGTGTCGCAGACCGTCGCCGGCCTCTGGAACGGCGGGACCGTGACCTCGTTCACGAAGGTCGAGGGCGACGACTGGCTGAGCGTGGACGATCACGGCGTCGTCTCCGGCACCGCGCCCGCGCAGGCCCCGGCCGATCCCGGCTTCCTCGTCGTCGAGGCCGCGGACGGCACGACCACGGCGCGGATCGAGGTGGAGGTCCCCGTGATCGCGGCCGACGCGGCCACGCCCTTCGACGCGGTGACCTGGAACCTCTGGGACGCCGGAGGGCATGTCAACGACGCCGCGCTGAAGAACCTCGCCGTGATCGCCGAGAACGGCTTCGACGTGATCGGCGTGCAGCAGGACGGCGGCACGGCCGCCACCGCTCTCGCCAAGGCCCTGGGATGGAACGCGCTCGAAGGGCCGGGTGGCGTCGGGCTCCTCTCGCCGCATCCGCTCACCGCGCGCACGGTCGTCGGCGAGCAACCGGGTCTCGGAGCGACGGTCGACGTGCTGGGCCGCCCGGTGCGGGTGTGGGCCATGGGGCTGGACCGCACCGGCTACGGTCCCGAGGCCGCGTGCCTGTCCGGTGTCACCGACCCCGCCGCGCTCGTCGCCTCCGAGCGGGGGAGCACCCGCTACGCGCAGGTCGACGCGCTCGCGTCGGCGATCTCGGGCGAGACGTCCGGCGCGACCCCCGTGGTGGTCCTCTCGGATCTCGAGTCCCCCTCCGGAGCGGACTGGACCGCGGCGACCGCGGATGCGCACTGCGGGGTCGGCGCCGTGGACTGGCCCGTGCCCGCGCGCCTGCGCCAGGCCGGCCTCACGGACGCGTACCGCACCGCGAACCCCGATCCCGTGGCCGACCCGGGCGACACGTGGTCGCCGCTGGTCCTCAAGACGCCGGCCGGCGCCGACGAGCCGCAGGACCGCATCGATGCCGTGCACTGCGCCGGATCCTCGCTGCAGGTGCTCGGCGCGAACACGGTCGTCGCCGGCTGGCCGTCGCCGACCGCGGTGCTGCGCAACGCCTGGGCGAGCAATCATCGCGCCGTGGTGGCGTCGTTCTCGATCGGCAAGGCCGCTCCGGATCCGTCGTCGCTGCCCGCCGTCGTGGCGAGCGCCGACGGCCGCACGGTGACCCTGCACACCGTCCCCGCGGGGGCGGCCGGCATCGAGTACCGCGTCGGCGGGGGCGCCTGGCAGCCATACGCCGCGCCCTTCGCGGTGCCCGGCACCGCGGCCGCGCTCGTCGAGTACCGTGCCACCGACCAGGGCGTGAGCGGGCCGATCTCGAGCCTGGTCCTCGCGGCCGGCGGTGCGGAGGCGGTGCAGGATCTGCAGCCTCTCGGATCCGCCAAGACCGTGCTGCGCGGCGAGGCCATCACGGGTCTCGGCGCGCGCGTGACCGACGCGTCCGGCAACGGCGTCGCCGGCGTCGACGTGGTGTTCACGATCGCCGGCGGGGTCTTCGCCGGGGGAGCGACCACGGCGACCGTCGCGAGCAACGCCGCGGGCATCGCGGTCGCGCCCGGTGCGACGGCGGCGACGGCCGGCGCGGTGACGATCACCGCGGCCGTCCGCGACCGCACCGCGACCCTGCCGCCGATCACGGTCGTCGACGCCGCCACGACGCTGACCGCCGACGTGCAGGTCACCCCGTCCGTGGTCTCCGGCAAGGTCGTGCTCTCGGTCACGGTGAAGAACACCGGATCCGCCGCCGCCGACGTGAAGATCGCCACCAAGTACGGCACGCGCTCGTTCCCGGCGGTCGCGCCGGGGGCCACGGCGTCCGCAGCGGTCAGCACGTTCCTGACGGCGATCCCCGCGGGAACCGTGACCGTCACGCTGACGAACGGATCCGGCATGGCGACCATCCCGACCCCGTATCCGGCCACGCGATGAGCGCCGGCACCGGATCCCCTCCGCGGCCCACCCGACGCCGCGCACACACCCACGCAGGAGGCAGGACCATGACCACCCGGAACTCGACGACGGATCGCGGCGGAGCCGTCGCAGGCGACCGCGGCTGGACGCGACGGCGCGCGCTCGCCGCAGGCGCCTGGTCGGTGCCGGTGGTCGCGGCGGCCGTCGCCCTGCCGCAGGCCGCGGCGTCCGCGCCGATCGTCGTCGACCTCGTCGGCGCCGTCGACGACGCGCAGACCTATCCGTTCTCCGCCGCCGGGGACACCGCGCCCCTGATCTTCCAGGTCTCGGGGAGCGGGCCGATCCCCGCCGACGGCACCGCAGAGCTGGTGAACGCCGCCGCGATCGCCTCGTGGGACGAGTCCGTCCTCCTGCAGGGTGCGACGGCCTCGGCGACGATCGACCCCGACGGGACCCTGATCCTGCCGATCGTGGCGCTCGCCGCCGGCACCTTCCCGGTCGTGGTGCACGTGGGGCCGGTGAGCCGCACCTTCGTGATCACGCTGGTGCAGGCGTGACCCGCATCGCGCGGGGCGGCGCCGTTGCGCTCGCGGTCGCGCTCGTCGCGCTCGCCGCGGGGCTGCTCAGCGGCTGCACCGCGGGGGCGCCCGGTGGGGCGGGGCCGTCGCCGTCGTCCTCCGCCGCGCAGCGCGGGCCCACGATCCGCGTGGTCTCGCCGGAGGGCGGGGTGCGCGCCGGCGACGAGGTGCGCCTCGTCGTCCGCGCCACCGACGACGGGGCGCCGCTCGCGGGGCGGGACGCGACGTTCGAGGTGGTCTCGGGACCGGCGGAGTACCCGGGCGGATTCGAGACCTCCACCACCGACGCGGACGGGGTGGCGAGCTCTCTGGGCCTGCGCGCGGAGGGGACAGGCCGGGTCACGATCCGGGTCGCGGTGGGCGCGATCCGCAGCGACGTCACGATCGATGTAGGGCGGCCCTGACCTCGAACGGCGCACATGAGCGGGCTGGGAGATCCTGATGCGTGCGCTGTGAGCCGGGCTCTGCGGGGTCGCGAGCTCTCGCGCCGCCGCCGCGCGCGGGAATAGCATCGCCCTCGGTCAGCGGCGACCGCCGATGGCCGAATCAGAGTCTGGAGATCCCGGATGCGCAGAAAAGTCCTCGGCGTCGCCCTCGCGGTCGTCGCCACCGTCGCCGCCACGTTCGCCGGAGCGGGAGCCGCCAATGCGGCGCCGCCGCCGAAGAGTCCCATCCCGAACTCGACACCGGGCTGGCTCAGCCATGCGACCAAGGGAGGACCGGCGACCGGATCGGTGAGCGCGCGCGTCTACCTCGCGCCCGCCGGAGGCCTGGACGCGCTCACCGCGTTCGCGTCCGCGGTGTCGACGCCCGGATCCGCGCAGTACAAGCAGTTCCTCACGGCGGCCCAGTACCACGCGAAGTTCGACGCGCCGCAGTCCACCGTCGACGCCGTGACCTCCTGGCTCCAGGGCGCCGGGCTCAAGACCACGGTCGACGCCGCGCACCGCTACGTGGACGTCACCGGCGGCGTGGGCAACGCGAGCAAGGCGTTCGGGGTGACGATCTCGAACTACACGCACGACGGGCTCACGGTGCAGGCGCCCGACGGCGCCGCGAGCACGCCGGGCGCGCTCGCGGGCGCGGTGATCGCGGTCGGCGGTCTGGACACGACGCCCACGCTCGTAGAGCCGAAGACGCAGAAGCCCGCACCGCCGGACGGCGGCTTCCGCAACTCGCCGATCTGCGGCAAGACCTACGGATCCGCGACGCCGGGCAACCTCGCGACGCCCGACGGCACCGTGCTGCCGCCGTTCGACGGCAAGACGCTCCCGTACTCGCCGTGCGGCTACACCGGACCGCAGCTGCGCAGCGCCTACGAAGCCGGGCTCACCGGCGGCTGGGACGGCACGGGCGTGACGGTCGCCATCACCGACGCCTACGCGTCGCCGACGATCGAGGCCGACGCGAACCGGTACGCGAGCGACACGGGCGACAAGCCGTTCGCGGCCGGCCAGTTCTCGCAGAACCTGCCGAACGCGTACACGAACGTCAACAGCAACAAGTCCAATCACCAGTGCGGCATGGCCGGCTGGTACGGCGAGGAGACCCTCGACGTCGAGGCCGTGCACGCGATGGCACCCGGTGCCAACATCCGTTACTACGCGGGCAAGAGCTGCATGGATCCGGATCTCCTCGACACCTTCACGCGCATCAACGACGAGAACGTCGCGAACGTCGTGACGAACTCGTGGGGCGGGACGGGCGACGTCGTGAAGCCGTCGCTGCTGCTGGCCTACCAGACGGCGTTCCTGCAGGGCGCCGCCCAGGGCATCAGCTACGTCTTCTCCTCGGGCGATGACGGCGACAACGTCGCCAAGATCGGATCCGCGCAGACCGATTACCCGGCCTCCGACCCGTACGTCACGGCCGTCGGCGGCACCTCGACCGCGATCACCGACGCGGGCATCACGGGCGAGACCGGCTGGCAGACCTCGAAGTACGTGCTGAAGGACGGCGCGTGGTCGCTGAGCAACGCGTTCCTGTACGGCGGAGGCGGCGGCTACTCGTCGAACATCGCCGAGCCGCAGTACCAGAAGGACGCGGGCATCGTCAGCCCCAACGGCGGGCGCGCGGTGCCGGACGTCTCGATGGACGGCGATCCGACCACGGGCATGCTCGTCGGCCAGACGCAGACCTTCACCGGCCAGGCGGCCTACGACACCTACCGGATCGGCGGCACGAGCCTGGCATCCCCGCTGCTCGCCGGCATCACGGCGCTGAAGATCCAGGCGGGCGGCGGCACCGGGCTGGGCCTGCTGAACCCGACGATCTACGGCACGCAGGGTCAGGGCTTCCACGACGTCACGGGCGCCGGCATCGACGAGGGCGCCATCCGCGTCGACTACGCCAACGGCCTCGACGCCACCGGCGGCTACGTCTACTCGGTGCGCACCTTCAACGGCGCCACTTCGACGCAGACCGTCGGCACGGGCTGGGACACGGAGACCGGCTGGGGCAGCGCCCGCGCCGGCTGGGTGCAGTAGCCGCCCTCCGGGGCAGGGGCGCCCTTCGTCTCGTCGGTCGCTGAGCGAGCGGCGCGAGACGAAGGGCGTCACCGACGCCGCGCGACGTACCGGTGCTCGGGGCGTCCCGTGCTGCCGTAGCGCAGCTCGAGGCGCACGAGGCCCGACTGCTCGAGCTGCGTGAGGGCGCGCTGCGCGGTGGTTCGGCTGATGCCGATGTCGGTCGCGATCTCCTGCGCCGAGGCGTCCGTGCGCCGCGCGGTCACCGCGTCGAGCACGGCCTGCAGGGTGGGCGCGAGGCGGCGTCCCTCGTCGGGGACGGACGCGGGGGCCGGGCGCAGGAGGTCGAAGAGCCGGTTCACGTCGTCCTGGGTCGCGGCGTCGCCGAGCGCGGCGATCCGCTCCTGCGCCTGGCGGAAGGCCGTGAGCCGCTCCGCCAGCTCGGCGAACCCGAACGGCTTCACCAGGTAGTGCAGTGCGCCGAGCTGCACCGCGCGCCGCACGGTCGCGAGGTCGTTGGCGGCCGAGATCACGATCACGGCAGGCCCCGTGCCGGATCCTGTCGACGGATCCGGATCCGGATCCGGATCCGCCAGCAGCTGCCGCACCACGTCGAGGCCGTCGCCGTCGGGCAGGTACACGTCCATGAGCACCAGGTCGGGGCGCAGCTCGCGGGCCTGCCGCAGCGCCTCGGCCGCCGAGCCCGCCTGTCCGACCACGCGGAAGCCGGGCACCGCCTCGACGAAGCCGACGTGCACGCTCGCGACCCGGAAGTCGTCGTCGACCACGAGCACCGTGGAGTCCGCCAGGCTCACCGTTCTCCTCCCCTCACGTCTATTTGCGCCGAACCGTGGCGTTCGGCCCCGGTTTCCCACGGTTCGGCGCAAATAGACGGAGCGGTGGGGCGGGGGATCACGACCGTGAAGGCGGCGCCGCCGTCGCGGGCCACCGACACGGTGCCGCCCAGCCGCGAGGCCGTGGTGTGCACGAGCGAGAGGCCCAGGCCGCCGTGCCGGGCGAGGGATCCGCGCTTGGTCGTGTAGCCGCTCTCGAAGATGCGCGGGATGGATCCGTCCGGCACGCCCGGACCGTTGTCGGCGACGCGCACGGTCAGCGTCTGCGGGGTCTCCACGATCGCGACCGTCACCCGGCGCGGCGCGGGGGAGTCGGCCAGGGCGTCGAAGGCGTTGTCGATGAGGTTGCCGAGGATCGTGACGAGGGCCTGCAGCCGGTCGGGGGCGGATCCGAGATCCGTCTCGGGAGCGATCACGAGGTCGATGCCGCGCTCGTTCGCCTCGGCGGCCTTGCCCAGCAGCAGCCCGACGATCATCGGCGCCTCGATGTGCGTGCGCAGCGTGCGGTCCAGGTCGGCCGACGTGCCGCGGATCTCGTTCAGGTACTGCAGCGCCTCCGGCGCCCGGCCGAGCTCCAGCAGCCCGGCGACGGCGTGCATCCGGTTCGAGAACTCGTGCTGCTGCGCCCTGATCGACTCGGCGAAGCTGCGCTCGCCGTCGAGCTCCTGGCTGAGCCCGGTCACCTCGGTGCGGTCCTGCAGGGTGAGCACGGCGCCGTGCGGCCGGCCGGCCAGCGTCACCGGCATACGGTTGAGCACGAGCACGCCGGAGTCGGTCACGGCGATCGCGTCCTTCACCTCGGTGGTCCCGGTGAGCGCGTCGCGGATCGGGCTCGCCGCGAGCACGTCGTCGAGCCGGCGTCCGCGGGCGCCGTCGGGCAGCCGCAGCAGGCGCTGAGCCTCGTCGTTGACGACCGTGATGCGTCCCGCCGGGTCGATCGCGATCACGCCCTCGCGGATCCCGTGCAGGGTGGCCTCGCGCTCCTGAAGGAGGTGCGCGATCTCGTCCAGCTCGAGGCCGAACGTGCGGCGCTTGAGCACGGCGGCCAGTCCGAAGGACACCGCCGTGCCGATCGCGAACGCGAGCACGATCCAGGTCGCGTAGATGGGGAGCTGGCCGAGCAGCTCCGCAGCGACGCTCGACTCCCTGATGCCCACCGAGACCTCGCCGATCACCGTGCGCGAGGTGCCCGCGAACACCGGGACCCGGGCGTTCGCGGTGGTGCCGGTCGCGCCGACGTCGGTGCCGCGGTGCACCTGTCCGTCACGGGCGACGACGTCCTCCGACACCTTCCGGCCCACGAGCGTCGGATCCGGATGCGAGTGGCGCACGCGATCCATGTCGATGACCACGACATAGGCGGCGCCGGTGCGCTGCTCGGTCGCGGTCGCCAGCTGCTGCACGTCGCCGTCGCAGGAGGAGGGGCCTGACGAGAGGCAGCGCTGCACGGCGGGCATCTCCGCGAACGTCTGCGCGATGTCGGCCGCGCGGTCCTGATAGTCGCTGGTCAGGTTGGCGCGGGCGGTGACGGCGAACAGCACGAAGCCGATCAGCAGCGAGGCGCTGAGGATCGCGACCTGAGCCAGCAGGATCAGGCTCGACAGTCTTCGGATCCGTCGTCGCATCACCTCCGGATTCTCTCATCGTCGCCCCTGTGCGAACCGTGCGCAGAACGCCCAAAAGGTGCGGCAACGCCCGAAACGACGGGCAATGCGCGCAAGCGCGACAGCGCCGGGGGCGCGGGACGAGCATCGATCCATCGCCCGGCGTCGTCGCCGCGGCGAGCAGACACAGACAGAGAGGTCTTCGTGCCATGAGCGACACACGTTCCCCGGGTGCCGGCCGCACCCTCGATGCCGGCGGACCCGCCGCGGGCATCGAGATCGTCGGCCTCACCAAGCGCTTCCTCACCCCGAAGGGCGACACGTTCACCGCGATCCGCGATGTGACCCTGAGCGTCGAGCCGGGGCAGTTCTGCGCGATCGTCGGCCCGACCGGCTGCGGCAAGTCGACCACGCTGGCGCAGGTCTCGGGACTCGAGCGTCCCAGTGCCGGATCCGTCAGCGTCGGCGGTCGCATCGTCGACGGGATCACGCAGGGCGTGAGCTACATGTTCCAGGCAGACTCGCTGTTCCCCTGGAAGACCGTGCTCAACAACGTCATGGTCGGCCCGGTGCTCACCGGCACGCCGAAGAAGGAGGCCACGGTGCTGGCGCTGGACTGGCTGCGCCGGGTCGGGCTGGCCGGCTTCGAGGACCGCTACCCGCACCAGCTGTCCGGCGGCATGCGCAAGCGCGTCGCGATGGCGGCCGCGCTCATCAACCGGCCCCGGATCCTGCTCATGGACGAGCCGTTCGGCGCGCTGGACGTGCAGACCAAGGCGATCATGCAGACCGAGCTGCTGCAGCTCTGGGAGGAGCTGCGCCCCTCGGTGCTGTTCATCACGCACGACCTCGACGAGGCCGTCGCGCTCGCCGACCGGGTGGTCATCATGACCTCGAGCCCCGGCACCGTGAAGGACGTGTTCGACATCGACCTGCCCCGCCCGCGCGGCGACGTGCAGCAGATCCGGCACGAGCGCCGCTTCCTCGAGCTGCAGGGGCAGATCTGGGAGTCGCTGCGCGAAGAGGTCGACCGTGCTTACGCGCAGACGGCGGCGGTGGCGGCATGAACGACGTGCTCTCGACCCCGCCCCAGACGGACCTCACGGGTCAGCTCGGCTACGCGGCCGACGACCCGCGCAACGTCTTCCGTCCCGAGGCCCAGACCGAGGCCGAGCTGCAGGCGGCGGGCCGCCGCGCACGCCGCCGTCACACCACGTGGGTGTGGGTCGGGCGGATCGGGTTCGCGGTCGTCGTGTTCGGCGGCTGGCAGCTGTTCACCGAGCTCGGCTGGGTGGACAGGTTCTTCTTCGGGCAGCCCACGGCCGTGTGGGACAGCCTGGTGCACCTGTTCACCGTGGGCACGGCGTTCGGATCCATCTGGGAGAACCTGTGGGTCACGGTGCAGGAGGCGCTGCTCGGCTTCGCGGTCGGCACGCTCGCGGGCATGGTCGTCGGGATCCTGCTCGGCAGCAACCGCTACCTCGCGGAGGTATGCGGGCCGTACATCAAGATCGTCAACGCGATCCCGCGCATCGTGCTCGGCTCGATCTTCATCGTCGCCTTCGGCCTCGGGATGCCTGCCAAGGTGCTGCTGGCGGCCGTGCTGGTGTTCTTCGCGGTGTTCTTCAACGCCTTCCAGGGCGTGCGCGAAGTGGATCCGAACCTCGTCTCCAACGTGCGGGTGCTGGGCGCGTCGCCGCTGCAGGTCGCACGGCACGTCACGATCCCTTCGGCGATGACCTGGATCATCGCGAGCCTGCACACCGCGTTCGGCTTCGCGATCATCGGCGCGCTGGTCGCGGAGGTGCTCGGCGCCCAGCGCGGCATCGGCCTCATCATCAGCCAGGCGCAGGGGTCGTTCGATCCGAACACGGTGTTCGCCTGCATGGTCATCATCGCGGCGTTCACGCTCGTCGCCGAGTACCTGATCTCGCTGCTCGAGAAGCGGGTGCTGCGCTGGCGTCCCCCCACCCGCTCCGAGGCGTCGTCGATCTGACGAGCCGGAGCAGAACCCTCCCTCACCAGGAACGCCGACCCGATCGGCGCAACGAAAGGAAAACCACATGAACAAGCGCGGCATCGTCGCCGTCGCGGCGGCCGGAGCACTGGCGCTCAGCCTCGCAGCCTGCAGCGGCGGAGCATCCGGATCCTCCGGATCCTCCAGCTCGGCGGGAGCCGGCAACGGCACCCCCGAGACCGTGAAGATCATGGTCGGCGGCATCGACAAGCAGATCTACCTGCCGTACAAGCTGGCCGATCAGCTCGGCTTCTACAAGAAGTTCGGCGTGAACGTCGAGCTCTCCACCGAGCAGAACGGCGGTGTCGGCGCCGAGGATGCGATGATCTCCGGCCAGGTCGACTTCGCGGGCGCCTGGTACAACCACACGATCGAACTGCAGCCGAAGGGCAAGGAGGTCATCGACGTGGTGCAGCTGTCCGGGGCTCCCGGCGAGCGGCTGATGTGCACCGACAAGAGCGGGGTGAAGAGCGCCGCCGACATCAAGGGCAAGAACATGGGCGTGACCGACCTCGGGTCGGGCACCGACAAGCTCACCCAGTTCATCGCGCACAAGGCGGGCCTCTCCACGAGCGACTACCAGACCGTCGCGGTGCACGCCGGCGCGACGGCGATCGCGGCGCTCAAGCAGGGCTCCGCCGACTGCGCGATGACGACGCAGCCGACCGTGACCGCGCTCACGAGCCAGAAGGTCGCTGACACGGTCGTCGACCTCGCCTCGACCGAGGGTGCGAAGAAGGCCCTGGGCGGTGCATGGCCGGCCGCCGGCCTGCTCGGTCGCTCGGAGTGGGTGAACAAGCACAAGGACGCGACGCAGCGCGTCGTGAACGCCCTGGTGGCCACGATGCACTGGATCGACGAGCACTCCGCCGCCGACATCGCGAACAAGCTGCCGGCCGAGTACGTGAACAACTCCACGATCACCAAGGACCAGTACATCGCCGGTCTCACCACCGACAAGGGCCAGTTCCTGCCCGACGGCATCATGCCCGCCGGTGGACCCAAGACGGTGCTGGACATGGAGAAGCAGCTGGGTCTGGACACGTCCAAAGTCGATCTGAGCAAGACGTTCACGAACGACTACGCGCAGAAGGCCAACAAGGACGCCGGCACCAAGGTGTCGACGACCCCGGCCGGATCCGACGGCTGAGCCGGATCAGATCCGTCCACACGGCGGAACCTGATGCCGGGCGCTCCCCCGCGGGGCGCCCGGCATCCTCGCGCGTCTGTCGCCCCCAACCCCTCGCGGAGAGCGCTCGCCGCAGGTCAGACGAGCATCTCGGTGCGGGCCCTCCCGCCGAGTCGGGGCGTGCGCAGCCGATCCGCCGAGGGAGGGGGCAGGAACCACACCTTGGCCCTCACGCCCACGCCGTCCACGCGGATGTCCCAGCCGTTGTCATGGATGAGGTGGTGGCAGGTCTCGCAGAGCAGCACGCCGTTGTCCAGATCGGTTCTTCCGTGATCGCGCGCCCACCAGGCGATGTGATGGGCCTTGGTCATGCCGGGGGGAAGACCGCAGAACGCGCACCCGCCGTCCCGCTCGGCGAGGGCCAATCTCTGGGCCGTGGTGAAGAAGCGCTGCTTCCTGCCCCAGTCGAGGATGTCGCCCTTGGACCCGCAGACCCAGGGGATGACCCCGCCGCCCGCCGCCATGCGCCGCACGGTCGTGGTGCTGACCGGCTGCTCGATGCCGTCGATGAGGCCATGGCCCGTGCCGTTGCGGAGGTCGTCGAGCCCGATGCGCACGACGACGGTGGCGCCGTTGAGGGAAGCGGTGCTCTCGCAGGTCAGGGTGTGCTCGGCGAGATGCACGAGGGCGTCGGCCTGGATCGCAGACACGCTGCGTCGGTCGGCATCCGGCGCGGACGGGTCGCGCCCGTCTCGCTTCGCCGCGAACTCGGCGGAGACGAATCCCTGGATCGCCGCTTTTACCGGGGCGCCGCGTGCGGGGTCGAGCGTCGCGTTGATGTGCAGCATCCCGTCGCGCTCGAACATCGACAGCGCCGCCCTGGCTCGCAGCTCGTCTTCGCGGGGAGCGACGCCGTCGGGATCGAGATGGGCCTCCCACCGCGTGATCATCCTGCGCACGTCGTCGTGCGACAGCCCGGGTGCGCGCTCTGTGAGCGCCCTTTCGGCGTCCGCGGCGCGGGCGCCATCCGTCGTGCGTCGGATCCTGTCGAGGAAGACGATGATCGCGCTCGCGGCCGCCGCGCTCAGCCGTCCCTCGCGCATCGCGGCCTGCACCAGCGGGAACCGGGAGGGGCGGGTCTGCCCGAGGAGGTTCGTTCGCGGCGCGATCGCCTCGCCGACCTTGACCAGTCTCGCGGCCTCGCCCGTGGACGCCCCCGTCGTGGTCGCGATGAGCTGCGCCGCGTTGCGGAAGCCCTGCTGCCGCGCGAGTGACTGCGGGCCGAGCTCGGGGCGCGACTCGTATGAGATCCGGTTGCCTACGACGGACTGCAGGCCCTCGGCGAGACGCTTCACGAGGCCCAGTGCGTCGTTGACGGCGAGCAGTTGCGGACGGCTGAGCGCGGTCGATGTCGGCGCAGCACCCCACGCATCCTGGAGGAGCCGAGTGGCTTCCAGAAGCGGATCGAGGGTGATCTCCATGCCACGACTCTAGTCGAGATTCGAAGATAGCTTCGAAGTTATCCACAGGTTCGCGCCTGGGGAGTTCGGCGTCAGCCTGCGGCCCGTCCTCATGCGCGTTCTGTTCAAGCGTGCGGCGCGGGGCGTCCGTACGGTCGGAGGCATCCACGAGCGGGAGGTTCGATCATGAGCAAGGTCATCTGCGGTCTGTCCGTGTCTGTCGACGGGTTCATCACGGGACGTGATCCCCGGCCGGGGCACGGCCTCGGCGACGGCGGCGTGCTGTTCGACTGGTACGGCAGCGGGGATGTGCCGAGCGCGGTGTTCGCGGGCTTCCGGCTCTCGGCGCCTAGTGCGAGGGTGTTCGACGCGCTCGCGTCGCGCGTGGGGGCGAGTCTTGCGGGGCGCACGACCTATGCCGATTCCGACGACTTCGCCGGAGGCGCTCCGCATCCGACGGCCCCTCTCGTGGTGCTGTCCCATGAGGCGTTCGCCCCGGCCAACGAGCGGCAGACGATCGTGAGCACCGGCCTCGCCGACGCGGTCGCGGAGGCCAGGCGGCTCGCCGAAGGCAAGGACGTCGGACTCATGGGCGGCGTGCTCGTCACCGAGGCGCTCGAGGCCGGGCTCGTCGACGAGCTCATCCTGCACCAGGTGCCGGTGCTGCTGGGGGCGGGCCGGCGCTTCTTCCACGAGCTCCCGCGGCACATCGCGCTGCGGATCCACGAAGTGGTGCCGGCGCCCGACGTCACGCACCTGCACTATCTCGTCGAGCACGCCGGCCGCGCCGACGAGGGGGGCGCGCGATGATCCTCGTCACGGGCGGGCTCGGGATGATCGGCGCGCACACCGCGGCGGCGCTGGCCGACCTCGGCGAGGAGGTGGTGATCACGGCGCATCGCCGCACCGACGTGCCCTCGTTCCTCGCCGGACGGGCGACCGTGGAGACGGTCGACGTCGCGGACCGCGATGCGTTCCTCGCCCTCGGCGAGCGTTACGACATCGGTGGCATCGTGCATCTCGCCGGCAGCATCCCGGAGCCGGATCCGATCCCGTACTTCCGTCGCGACACCGCGGCACTGCTCACCGCGCTCGAGGCTGCGCGCACGTGGGGGGTCGCGCGCTTCGCCGTCGCGGGCAGCATCAGCTCCTACGAGGGGCTCGCGCAGAGGCCGTGGACGGAAGACCTCGCCCTGCCTTCGGCGGTGCCGCCGCATCCGATCGCCGCGTTCAAGAAGGCCGTCGAGCCGCTGACCCTGTTCGCCCTCGCGGGCACCGGAGTGCATCCCGTGCTGCTGCGGATCGGCAGCACGTGGGGGCCGCTGATGGATCCGGAATCGCCGTTCAACCCGGTGCCGTCGACGGTCGGCGCCATGCTGCGGGGTGAGCGCCCGCGTCCGCTTCCTGCCGCGGGAGGGGACTTCGCCTACGCACCGGATTCGGGAAGGGCGATCGCGCTGCTCATGACGGAGCCCTCGCTCGCGCACACCGTGTACAACGTGTCGAGCGGTGTCCCGTTCGCCGCGGGAGAGCTCGTCGAGGCGCTGAACGCCGCGCTGCCCGGATCCGGTGGGGCGTCGGTGCCCGTGGAGACTCCGGAGGGGACGCCGGAGGATGCGCCGTATCTCGACACCGCGCGGCTGCGCGCGGAGACCGGCTTCGCGCCGGCGTTCGACCTGCGCGCGGCGGTGGCGCACTACGTCGGCTGGCGTCGGGAGAACGCGCGCTGAGGCGCCGCGCACAGGGTCTTGCCTAAATTACTCAAATGAGTAATCATGGATCCATGACACCGACGCGCAGCTACCGGACGACGCAGGAGCGCCGTGCCGAGATCATCGAGGCGACGGTGCGGGTGCTCGCGGAGCAGGGCTTCGCGGCCGCGTCGTTCGCCCGGATCCGCGAGGTCGCCGAGCTCAGCAGCACCCGCATGATCTCCTACCACTTCGTCGACAAGGCAGCCCTCATGGGCGCCCTCGTGGAGCACATCGTGCAGCAGGCCGCCGCCGTCATGGTGCCGGCCATGGAGGCCGAGGTCACGTGGCGCGGCAAGCTCGGGGCGTACCTCACGAGCAACCTGCGGTTCCTCGCCGACAACCGGCTCGCGGCCCGGGCCGTGATCGAGGTCATCCGCAACGCGCCGCGCACCGACAACGACCTGCGCGAGGACACCTCGGCGCTCCTCCTCTCGCTGCTCCTGACGCAGGGGCAGGAGGCGGGGGAGTTCCGCGCCTTCGATCCGCTGGTGATGGCGCGCTCCATCCGCGCCACCATCGACGCCTTCGCCATGACCATGCCATCCGAGGAGGCGGCGACCGCGGCGGCGATCGACGAGATCGTCGCGCTCTACCACCGGGCCACCCGCCCGGAAGGAGGATCCTGATCATGACCCTTACCGTCGACCGCCTCGCCGCGGTCCGTCCGGCCCTCGACGCCGTGCGCCGGCTGTGGTGGCTGTGCGCCGCGGTCTCGCTGATCGCTCTGGCCGTCGCCGCGGTGCTCGCGATCGTGGATCCCGCGGAGGTGAACTGGGTGGTGTGGCTGCGCGGTTCGGTCGTCGCGGTGGCCAGCCTCGTGTTCGTCGTCGTCACGAGGGCCGCATCGCGCGGCAGTCGTCGTGCCTTCACGCGGATGCGATGGATCTCGATCATCGCGCCGATCGGGATCGGGCTGATCATCATCTCGCCCGACTCGGGGTATCCGCTCTGGATGAAGATCGAGCAGGGGGTCATCGGGATCCTCATCGTCGCGATCGCGGTGCTGCTGAACCGCGGCTCGACGCGGGCGGCCTTCCCCAAGCAGGGCTAGGCGTCATGGCCGACACGTACCGGGAGCGGGCGCCGAGCGCCGCGCTGGGCGGTGCGGTGCGCACGATCTGGGTGCAGAGCGTCGGCGAGGTCCCCGCCGTCCATCGCCATCTGCCCACGGGCGGCGTGGAGATCCATGTCGTGGTAGGGCAGGGGGCGCGGCTCCTCGGTCCGCTCACCGGGCATCGGCTCGAGGTCATCCCGCCGCGCACCACGATCCTGGGGGTGCGCTTCCGCCCGGGTGGCGCGCCGCCGCTGCCTCTGCCGCTCGAGGAGCTCGTCGATCAGAGCGTGCCCCTCGCGGAGATGTGGGGCGGTCTCGCCGACCGTCTGCAGCACGACGTCGCCGCCGCAGGCACCCTCGAGCGCGCGATCGGCGCGCTCGAGGCGTTCCTCCTGCAGTGGTTCCGGGTCGGCCGTGCGGCGGATCCGGTGCTGCGGGCCGCGGTCGCGGCGCTCATGCCGTGGCGGCCGGTCGAGGTCGGCGCCGTCGCGGCAGGAGTGGGCCTGTCGGAGAGCCAGCTTCGGCGACGCGCGCTGAGTGCCATCGGACTGAGTCCCAAGGTGCTGCAGCGCACCCTGCGGTTCCAGGGCTTCCTCGCGCTGGCCCAGGCTCACGCGACGCCGAGCGGACGTGTCGGCCGCGACGGCATCGCCGGACTCGCCGTGGATGCGGGATATGCCGACCAGGCGCACCTCAGCCGCGAGTGCCTGCGGCTGACGGGGCAGACTCCGCGAGAGCTGCTGCACGGCGACGTCGAGCGCTGCGCCTGCGGGCACGACCACTCCGCGTCGTATCGCCCGTTCCTCGCGGGCCGGCTCCGCGCGGGTCCGGTGCCGGTCACGACCGTCTGACGCGATCGACGGGCGGCCCGCACGACGAACGGCGGCCCTCCGCAGAGGCGCCGCCGTTCGCGTCCGTGCGTGTCAGCGTCGCGTGGTGACGGGATCCGCGGATCCTGTCTCCTGACCGGGCCGGTTCCGATCGTCCGCGTCGAGCGCGCGCAGGTCGGCGCCTTTCGTCTCGCGCGCTGCGGCGACGGCGACGAGCGTGATCGCGCAGGCGATCGCCACGTAGACCGCGACCGGAGCGCTCGAGTGGTACTGCGCGAGCAGGCTGGTCGCGATGATGGGGGCGAGCGAGCCCGCGAAGATCGATGTGACCTGGTAGCCGAGGCTGACTCCCGAGTAGCGCATCCGGGTCGGGAACATCTCGGCCATCAGCGCCGGCTGGCCGGCGTACATGGCGGCGTGGAAGACGAGGCCGAGTGCGATGGCCGCCCAGATGACGATCGGGCTGCCGGTGCTCATCATCGGGAAGGCGAAGAAGCCCCAGACGGCGCCGAGCAGGGCGCCGGTCGCGTAGACGGGCTTGCGGCCCCAGCGATCCGACAGTCGTCCCCACAGCGGGATCACGAGGAAGTGCACGACGTGGGCGCCGGCGAGGATGAGCAGCGTCGCCGAGGTCGCCTCCTTCACGGTCTGCGTGAGGTAGACGATCGAGAAGGTCACGACGACGTAGTAGAGGATGTTCTCCGCGACGCGGAGGCCCATCGCCACGAGCACGCCGCGGGGGTAGCGGCGCACGACCTCGAGGGGTCCGAAGCTCTTCGCCGCCTCCTGCTCCTGCTGCTCCTTCATCTCCAGGAAGATCGGCGCCTCGGTCACCTTGGTGCGGATGTACCAGCCGATCAGCACGATCACGGCCGACAGCCAGAACGCGATGCGCCAGCCCCATCCGAGGAACGCGTCATGCGTGAGGGTGGACGACAGCACGAACAGCACCAGTGTCGCGAGCAGGTTGCCGACCGGTACGGCGGCCTGCGGCCAGCTGGCCCAGAAGCCGCGTCGCTCCCGGGGGCTGTGCTCGGCGACGAGCAGCACCGCGCCGCCCCACTCGCCGCCGATCGCGAAGCCCTGCGCGAAGCGGAGCAGCACCAGCAGCGCGGGTGCCGCATAGCCGATCTGCGCGAACGTCGGCAGGCAGCCGATCAGGAACGTCGCCGCCCCGATGATGAGGATGCTCGCCTGCAGGAGGCGCTTGCGTCCGTACCGGTCGCCGAGGTGGCCGAACACGATGCCGCCCAGCGGCCGCGCCACGAACCCGATCGCGTAGGTGACGAAGGCGGCGATGATGCCGCTGAACGGGTCGTCCGACGGCGGGAAGAACACCGTGCCGAGCACGAGCGTCGACGCGGAGGCGTAGAGGAAGAACTCGTACCATTCGACGACCGTGCCCGCCATCGATGCGGCCACGACCCGTCGCAGACCCGAGGGGGATGCTGTCTCGTATGCCATCAGTGCTCCTTTGCACGTCCAGTTCGGCTGTCGACTCCCCAGCCTGCGGGCAACGCGACGATGCGACAATGGCCATTTGCGGCGAACACGATGTGCAGAATCGCACACCGCGACCGGATCCGCCCGATGATGTCCTGCAGGCTGAGCATCGCGTGTGAAGGGCGCTGGGCGTCGCGTGTGAGAAGCCCGCGATCCCGGCGGCAGCCCGGGGCGGCGCGTAGCGTCGAAGAATGAGCACTCTCTATTACGGAAGCTCCGAGCACGCCATCGAGATCGAGGACTACGCCCTCGCCCACCTCAAGGTCGTGATCGCGACGAAGCTCCGGCGCAACGAGAGCTTCACCCTGTCCTGGCGGCACGACGGCGATCAGCCGCTGGGTCGCTCCACGATCTGGCTGCACCCGTCGATCCAGCTCCGGTTCGAGTTCGACGACCCGAATCCGCCCGAGCTGGACCCGGCGCGCATCCAGGCGATCGCCAATTCGGCGAACACGTCCGGCGGGATCCTGATTTCGGAAGAGGCGACCCTCGCTCTCGCCTGATCCGCGACGACCACCCCGCCTCCCGGAGAGGCGGGGTGGTCTCGTTCCCGTGGTCCTTTCCGGATCCGGATCAGGCGCTCGTGGCGTGCTCCGCGGGGAGCGGGTCGGCGGAGGAAGCAGTGCGCGCGCGTCTCCGGCGGCCGACGAGGATCCCGGCGGCGAGCGGGGCGGCGATCCCGATGAGCACAAGGGCCAGTCCGGTGAGCTGTCGGGCCTCCAGCACCTCGCCGGCCACGAGCACGCCGAGGAGCACGCCCGTCACGGGGTTGAGCAGCCCGATCAGCCCCACGGTGCCGGAGGGCAGGTGCTTCAGTGCGGCGAACCACGCGACGTTGGCGAGTGCCGTCGCGACCAGCGCGAGATAGCCGTAGGCCGCGAGGGTCACCGCGTCGAGACGGGGTGGAGGGCCCTCGACGGCGACCGCGATCGGAAGGAGCGCGAGGCCGCCGAAGACGAGCTGCCAGGCCGTCGAGGGGAGGATCCCCACCTCGCCGTTCCAGCGCTTGGCGAGGATGAATCCGATCGACGACATGGCCATCGCTGCGATCGAGGCGATCACGCCGCGGGGATCCGCCGCGGTGGTGGTGCCGAGGAGCATGAGCGCGACGCCGGTGATGCCGACCGTCGCGCCGAGCAGGCGCAGGACGCCGGGGCGCTCGCGCAGGATCGCCCACGCAGCGAGGGCGATCGCGACCGAGGAGGTCGCCATGATCGTGGAGGCGATGCTCGTGGGCAGCAGCTGCGCCGCCGCGTAGACGAGCACGAAGAAGGCGCCGACGTTGAGGGTGCCCAGCACGGCGGATTTCCACCACCAGGAGCCGCGCGGCAGGCGCCGCACGAGTGCGAGGAGCAGCAGTCCCGCGGGCAGCGCGCGGATGGCCGCGCCCCAGATCGGGGAGTCGGGCAGCCACTCGCGCGTGACGAAGTAGGTGCTGCCCCAGGCGATCGGCGCGATCATCGCGACCCCGAGCCATCTCCAATTAGCTTCCATGGAAGACACTATAGCTTCCAAGGAAGATATAGTGAAGGGGTGACCGAGATCGATGACCAGGTGGCGCGGATCCAGCAGGCGTGGCGCCGCGAGCGCCCCGACCTCGACGTGACGCCGATCGGCACCATCGGGCGGCTGCATCGTCTGGCGCTCGCGCTGACCGAGGAGCTCGTGACCGTGTACCGCGCGCACGGGCTGTCGGAGGGCGACTTCGACGTGCTGGCGGCGCTGCGCCGCACGGGAGAGCCGTTCGAGGCCAGCCCGAGCGACCTCGCCGCGTCGACCATGGTGACGAGCGGCGGCATGTCCAAGCGGCTCGATCGTCTCGAGGGTGCAGGCCTCATCAGCCGCCGGGTCGGATCGGGCGACGGGCGCGGCCGGGTCGTCGCGCTCACCGGGCAGGGGAGGGAGCTGATCGACGCGGCGTTCGCCGACCACGTGGCGAACGAGCAGCGGCTCCTGTCGATGGTGCCCGCCGAGGAACGCCCAGCGCTCGAGGCGACGCTGGCCGGCTGGCTCGCGCACTTCGAGGGATCTGCCTGACGGGCCCGGGCTGATCTCGTCGCGCGTCGGATCCGCCGATCGTCCGTGCGGTCAAGCGCGAACGGTCCGCGCCACGACCCAGCGATGCGGAGAGAGCGGGCGGATGCGCTGGAAGCCCCACTTCTCGAAGGTCGGCATCGTCCCCGTGTGCAGGAAGGATCCGGAGACGCGGCGGTCGTCGGTCTCCTCGGGGTAGCCCTCCACGATGCCGCCGCCGAGGTCCGCGATCGCCGTCAGCGCGCCCCCGAGCGCGGCGGACGCGACGCCCCGCTTGCGGTGGCCCTTGCCCGTGAAGAAGCAGGTGATCCGCCACGCGGGGAGCGCTGTGAGGCCTTTCCCATACGCACGGCTGCTCTTGATCCGCGGCACCTCGGTCGGGCTGCCGAACTGACACCATCCCACGCAGGCGTCGCCCTCGAACACCAGTGCCGCGTGGGTGGTTCCGGTAGTGACCCGTTTCCGCTTCTCGGCGCGGTTCCGTTCCGCGGTGCGCGAGGGGTGGTTGACGTCCACGTGGAACGCCATGCACCAGCAGCCGCCCCAGACGCCGCCGTGGGCTTCGACCAGGGCGGCGAACGCGTCCCACGTGTCCTCGTCGAGCGACCGGACGGTCAGTCCGTCGGAGGTCTCATGGAGAGGGGCGCCCATCGTCTCATTCTGCGACCGGGGCCGGGCGGGATCCAGCGCGATGTTCGGAGGGCAGTCCACCGGTGTGGTGCCCCGGCGGACCCGAGCCGTTGTCAAGGGGGGTGACGGTGCGCTCGCGCCGGACGTAGCGTGCCGATGAGGGAGGAGATGAGGAGGAACCATGGACGGCGACGCTCTCCAGGGAGACGGCACGGGCGCCTCGAACGAGCAGACCGAGGGGCGCTACACGGACGTCGACGGAAAGCCCGTGACGCGCCGCTCGCTGCGCGGCCGGTACACGCGGACCGAGCATGCCGGGCCCGACCGAGAGGACAAGGGCGCCTACACCGACGCGGAGCACGCGGACCGCAGTGCACCCCCGCCTCACTCGGTGCACGATCGTCTCGGGAAGTACACTCGTCGCGACCAGTAAGCGCGGGCGCTCAGGGGCGGCTCGACGGCACCGTGTAGAGGGTGTGCAGCACACCCTCGCCCTGCACGACGACCGTCGGGCCCTCCAGCAGGTGGGGGCCGTCGAGGTCGCCGAAGTAGGGCCTTCCGGATCCGAAGACGGCAGGCACGACGTCCATGGCGACCTGATCGACGAGCCCGGCCGCGAAGATCTGGCCGCCCACCCGGCCCGCGTTCACGGCGACGATGCGGTCGCCCGCCAGATCCTGGGCCACGGCGATGGCTTCGGCGACGTTGTCGACGAAGTGGTACGACGCCTCGGGATGCCAGCCCTCCGGCTTGGGCCGGTGGGAGACGACGACCACGTGCTCGCCCGCCGGCGGGCGCCCCTCCCAGCCGTCGACCAGGTCGAACAGGTGCCGCCCCATCACGATGCAGCCGATCGACTGCCAGAACCCGCGTACATACTCGGCCGATGCCGGGGACACCCGGAAGCCGCTTCCGGATCGCGAGTGGTCGAAGTCGCCGTCCGCGGCGTCCGGCTCGGGGAGGATCGGGGTTGTCCCGTTGAAGTACCAGTCGTGGAGTGGCCCGACCGCGTCGTGATCGTCGGCGATGTAGCCGTCGAGGCTCGTGACGCTGTGCATGATCACCGTGCCCATGAGGGGATCCCTTCGGTTGCTGAACGCTGGTGCGACGATCCTCGCCGAGCCTCAGGAGTGCCGGCTTGGAAAAAATCACTCGGCGGGCATCGGCCCCATGTCGGGCGGGAACGACGGCTCCGGTGGGAAGCGGCGCCGCAGGGCCAGGTAGTCGGTCGGCGTGCGGCCGGTGAAGTCGCGGAACTCGTTGATCAGGTGCGGCTGATCGAAGTAGCCGACGGTCTGCGCGAGGTCGGCCCAGGCCGGCGGGCTCGCCGCGTCGACCGACAGCACCACGCGCGCGAACCGGTAGATGCGCGCCAGCCGCTTCGGGGTGACGCCGACGACCGAGGTGAACCGGGAGGCGAGGCGGTTGCTGCTGAGCCCGGTCTCGCTCGTCAGCGCCGCGACGGTTCCGGATCCCCAGGACGACTCGAGCCGTCGCGCGGCGTGCTGCGCCGGATCCCGCTCGTCCGGACTGGCGTCGGCGAGGCGCGACAGGAGCTCGGCTTCGATCACGGCGAGTCGGTCGGAGGGGGTGGCTGAGTCGGCCAGCCGATCGCGGAGCCCTCGGATCCCCGACCCCCAGAGCGCGTCGGCGGGCACACAGCGGTCCCGCAGCTCGCCCATCGGCGCGTCCACGAAAGGCGCCAGGCCCCACGGCTTGAGATGCACGCCCACCACGTTCACGTGGCGCCCGTACTCGATCACGTACCGGCGGGTCCAGATCCCGAGGAACCACGCGTCCACCAGCGACTCGGGCGGCCGCTCGCCCGACGGATCATGGAGCACGACCGGATCGCCGAGGTTGATCATGAGGTGCGCGGACGGCATCGGAGGCACGAGCAACCGGCGTCGATGCCCCGGGTCGCCGAAGAGGCAGTAGACGTCGTCGGCGTAGCGATCCAGCGGAGGAGCCGGCTTCCTGCCCACATAGCGCACGCTGCCAGTCTGGAGCGCGAACGCCGGCGGGGGACAGCCCCAGGCGGCGTCTCAGAGACCGCACCTCACCCAGGAAAAGACGAAACCCCCGCGATGTAGAAGCTACGCGAGGGTTCCTGGGGTGATTGTAACGATCACCCGTGTGGCTCCGACCGGCATCGATCCGGTGACCTTTCGATTTTCAGTCGAACGCTCTACCAACTGAGCTACAGAGCCGCACAAGTCGGAAGGTGGAAGCTTCTGACCTGCGTCCTAGACGAAAGGCCTTTCCGAAGAAAGGCCCGTCGCTTGGAGCGACCCTGACGGGACTTGAACCCGCGACCTCCGCCGTGACAGGGCGGCACGCTAACCAACTGCGCTACAGGGCCAGAACTATGAAATTGTATCGGAAAGAGTGACCCCAACGGGATTCGAACCCGTGCTACCGCCGTGAAAGGGCGGCGTCCTAGGCCGCTAAACGATGGGGCCGGAGGCGAACCTCGGGGGTTCCCTTGCCGACGCTCAAGCATAAGGGGTTCTTGAGGCAAAACGCCAATCGAGGGCGAGTTGGGCTGGATCCCGGGCGTGTCCAGGAGCAGTATGGAGGGTGGTCCCGTTCCGTCCCCTTGAACATGACCAGCACCCGAAGATCCGAAGAATTCCCGATCCCGACCCGGATCCGATGGTTGCGCACGGGACTGATGTTGCTAATGTGACATGAGTGAAACCGGCGAAAGGGAGCCGCGTGAACAATCCGAACATCAGAGACGTCCGTCGCGACCCGGCACGGACGTCCGGCGTTCCGCGCGCCGTCGCCGGCGGCCGCGCGCGCCGCAGCGGCGTCGCCCTCAGCATCGCCACGGTCGGTGCGCTGATCCTGGGTCTCTTCCTCGGGGCGCCGGCCGCCTATGCCGACGACTACCCCAGCTGGGACGACGTGCAGGCGGCCAAGGCCAACGAGGCGGCCACCGCGAGCGAGGTCTCCCGGATCCAGGGCCTCATCGCGGGCCTCACTCAGAACGTCGCCGACACCAAGGCTGCGGCCGAGGCAGCGGGCAACGAATACTTCGCCGCACAGCAGGCCGTCGACGCGCAGGCGCGCCGACTCGCCGATCTGCAGTCGCAGGCCGAGACGCAGAAGAAGGCCGCCGACGACGCGGCGGCAAAGGCGGGGCAGATCGCCGCGCAGCTCTCGCGCGACGGCGGCGACACCACAGCGCTGCAGCTCTTCTTCTCGAAGTCCACGGCCAACAAGGACGAGCTGCTGCACCGCCTCGGCCAGATGGACCGCGTGCTCTCCGGCACCCAGGCGATCTACGACAAGGCGCTCACCGCGAAGAACACCGCGCAAGCGCTGACGGATCAGGCCACCGCGGCGAAGACCGAGCGCGACCGTCTCGCGAAGATCGCCGAAGACAAGATGCAGAAGGCGCAGGCGGCGGCCGACGCGGCCGCCAAGGCCCTCGCCGACCAGCAGGCCAACCTCGGTCAGCTGCAGGCGCAGCTCGCCGCACTCCAGGACACCACCGCCAAGACCGTCGCCGGCTATCAGGCGGGCGAGGCTGCCCGTGCTGCCGCCGAGGCCGCACGCCAGGCCCAGCTCGCCGCGGAGCGCCAGGCCGCGATCGACGCCGCCAAGAACAACGGCGGCGGTGGCGGGGGCGGCGGAGGCGGCTCGAGCGGCGGCGCGTGGGTGCGTCCGTTCGGCGGCTACCAGTCCTCCGGCTACGGCTGGCGCGTTCCCGACTGCTCCTCGTGGGGCTGCTCGTCCAGCTTCCACGCGGGCGTCGACCTCGCCGACGGCAGCTGCGGATCCCCGATCTACGCTGCGCACTCCGGCACGGTCGTCTACGCCGGCTGGAACGGCGGCTACGGCAACTACATCAAGATCGACAACAGCGACGGCTCGGGCCTCGCCACCGGCTACGGCCACATCCTCGACGGCGGCTTCAACGTCTGGTCGGGGCAATGGGTCAACGCCGGCGACGTGATCGCCTTCGCCGGCAACACCGGCGGATCCTTCGGCTGCCACCTGCACTTCGAGGTCTACCAGTGGGGCAGCACGATCAACCCCATCGACTTCATGCAGAACCAGGGCGTCTACATGGGCTGATCCCCGGATCCCTCACGCAGAAGACCCCCGGCCGCCGAAGCGGACCGGGGGTCTTCTGCGTCGTCGGCCGCGCGATCGCAGCCGGACGGACTCAGTGGCCGTCGTTCTTGAAGCGCTCGATGGCCTCGTCGAGGATCCGCTGCGCCTCTGCGGCGTCGCCCCACGCGTCGACCTTGACCCACTTGTTGGGCTCGAGGTCCTTGTAGTGCTCGAAGAAGTGCGCGATCTCCTTCTTCGTGTACTCGGCCAGGTCGTCGACGTCCTGGATGTGCGACCAGCGCGGGTCCTTGCTCAGCACGGCCACGAGCTTGTCGTCGCCGCCGGCCTCGTCGCTCATCTTCAGCACGGCGACGGGGCGCACGTTCACGACCACGCCGGGGAAGATCGCCTGGTCGAGCAGGACGAGCACGTCCAGCGGGTCGCCGTCCTCGCCGAGGGTGTTGTCGAAGTAGCCGTAGTCGGCCGGGTACCCGAAGGTCGTGTAGAGCACGCGGTCGAGGTGGACTCGTCCGGTCTCGTGGTCGACCTCGTACTTCACGCGGCTGCCGCGCGGGATCTCGATGACGGCGTCGTGTGCGCCCATGCGTGTGCTCCTCAGAAAAGACGGTTGGATGCCGCGGACAAGCCTACTTGCGCAGAACTCCCCGCGTGTCGCGGATCCGCCCCGCACCGAGCGGGGAGCAGCGCGCCCGGTACCGTGGGGGACGTGCCGTCGCTCTCCCCCGCCACCGCCTCGATCCGTCGCGCCGTGCGCACCGCGCTGGCCGCGCTGCCCGAACAGCCGGCCGCGGTGGTGGTCGCGCTCTCCGGGGGCGCCGACTCGCTGGCGCTGGCCGCGGCGACCGCGTTCGAGGCGCGATCCGCAGGCATCGCCGTGCACAGCGTGACCGTCGACCACGGTCTCCAGGAGGGATCCGACCGCGTCGCCGCGGACGCCGCCGTCGTCGCGACGTCGCTGGGCATCGCCGCTCGCGTGCAGCGCGTCGAGGTGACGCCGACGGGGGAGGGGCCCGAAGCGGATGCGCGCGCGGCGAGGTACGGAGCGCTTCGCGAGATCGCCCTGGCCGAGGGCGCACCGGTGCTGCTCGGGCACACGCTCGACGACCAGGCAGAGACCGTGCTGCTGGGGCTCGCCCGCGGATCCGGCGCGGGCAGCCTGCAGGGCATGGCGCCGGCACGGATCGACGACGACGGGATGACATGGATCCGGCCCCTGCTCGCGGTGCGTCGCGAGACGACGCGGGAGGCGTGCGCGGCCGAGCGGCTGACGCCCTGGGACGATCCGCACAACACCGACCACCGCTACCTGCGCGTGCGGGTGCGCGAACGCGTGCTGCCGGTGCTCGAGGCGGAGCTCGGACCGGGGATCGCCGAGGCCCTCGCCCGCACCGCCGAGCAGCTGCGTGAGGACGCGGAGGCGTTCGACGAGATGATCCACGAGACGATCGAGGACATCGTCGAGCACGCCGAGGCGGGCATCTCGGTGAGCGCGGCGGCCCTGGCGGCGAACCCGGCGGCGCTGCGGAACCGCATCATCCGCCTCGTGGTGCAGAGCGAGTTCGGGGTCGGCCTGAGCCGCGGCCAGACCGTCGAGGTGGCCCGGCTCGTCACGGACTGGTCGGGGCAGGGACCCATCGACCTCCCGGGCTGCACGGCCGCGCGCGTCGGCGGCCGCATCGTCTTCGCCGCACGCTAGAGCCCCAGCGGAGGGAGCCCCTGGACGCACGGAACGCGGTGCCCGAGGGACACCGCGTTCCGGGAACGTCTGCGCGGGTTCTACTTCTTGCCGCCCAGGAGGCCGCCGATCAGGCCGCCGATGTCGATGCCGCCGCCCGAGCCGGAGTTGCCGCCGCCGCCGAGCAGCCCGCCGAGGCCGCCGAGGATGTCGCCGAGCCCGCCGCCGCCCGAGGCCTGACCCTGCTGCTGCTGGCCGCCGCCGAGCAGCCCGCCGAGGATGTCGCCCAGACCGCCGCCGCCTCCGTTGGAGGCGCCCTTCTGGCCGTTGGCGATGAGCCCCATCACGATCGGCGCGAGGATCGGCAGCAGCTTGCCGAAGTCGATGCCGGCGGTCTTCTGGTCGTTGGTCAGCGTCTGCGCGACCTGATCGGCGTTGCCGCCGAACACGTGCGACACGATCTTCTGACCGTCGGCCTCGTCGACGTCGTCGAGCGACGCCGCGCCGGAGAAGCCGTCGTGCTTGGCGAGAGCGGCCTCGATCGCCGCGGAGCCCTCGGGCGTCTCGGCGTTCTTGGCGAGGCCTCCGAGTAGCGCGGCACCGCCCTCCTGCGCCGCCTGACGCGCGACGTCCTCGCTGACGCCGAGCTTCTGGGCGATGTCGCCGATCGGCACCTGCTTGAGGATCTCGTCGATGTCCATGGGACTCCTTCCGTCCACGGCGGAGGCTCGGTTCCCCCAAGCGCCACCCCGCCTCACCGCTCACAGTAGCGCTCAGGGGGTGCCCGCGGGGGAACGCATCCGGTCCCGTAAAATCGATCCATGCGCGCTGCGGACATCCCCGACGACCTGACCGACATCCTCGTCACCGAGGAGGAGATCATCGCCAAGCTCGACGAGCTGGCCGCGCGCGTCGCGACCGACTACGCCGGGAAGGACCTGCTCCTGGTCGGGGTGCTGAAGGGTGCGGTCATGGTGATGGCCGACTTCGCCCGCGCGCTGCCGTTCTCGGTGCCGATGGACTGGATGGCCGTGTCGAGCTACGGCGCGTCGACGAAGTCGAGCGGCGTCGTCCAGATCCGCAAGGACCTCGACACCGACCTGCACGGCAAGCACGTGCTCATCGTCGAGGACGTGATCGACTCCGGCCTCACGCTCAGCTGGCTCCTGGAGAACTTCGCCTCCCGCGGCGCCGAGTCGATCGAGGTGCTCGCGCTGCTGCGCAAGCCCGAGGCCGCCAAGGTCGAGATCGACTGCAAGTACGTCGGCTTCGACATCCCGCCGGAGTTCGTCGTCGGCTACGGCCTCGACTACGCCGAGCGCTACCGCAACCTGCGCGACGTGGCCGTGCTGGCCCCGCACGTCTACGCCTGAGGCGGCGCGGATCCGGTCCCGGCGTCCCGCGCCTCGCGGGCAGCCGGCTCCCGGTACGCCGTGGGCGAATCCCCAGGAGGGGCCAAGCACGCGCGCGCTACGCTGAACGGATCATGGATGTCAAGAAGATCACGCGCAGCTGGTACACGTATGTGGTGCTGATCGGAGTGCTGCTCGTCGGCGGTTTCATGCTGATCACGAGCCTCGGATCCTCTTCGCAGGTGTCGACCCAGGAGGGCCTCGACCTGCTCAAGGGCGGCACCGTCACCAAGGTGGTCAACACCGACGGCGACCAGCGCGTGGACATGACCCTGTCCAAGCCCTACAAGGGCACGGAATCCGTGCAGTTCTACTACGTCCAGGCGCGTGCCGCCGACGTCGTGAAGGCGATCGACGATGCCGCCCCCAAGGACGGCTACAACGACTCGGTGCCGAAGGCGAGCTGGTTCGACGGCTTCCTCTCGATCCTCATCCCGATGGTGCTCCTCGGCCTGCTGTTCTGGTGGCTGCTGTCGAGCGCGCAGGGCGGCAACAGCAAGATCATGCAGTTCGGCAAGTCGCGGGCGAAGCTCGTGAACAAGGAGAACCCGACGGTCACGTTCGCCGACGTCGCGGGCGCCGACGAGGCGATCGAGGAGCTCCACGAGATCAAGGAGTTCCTGCAGGATCCGGGCAAGTTCCAGGCGATCGGCGCGCGCATCCCCAAGGGCGTGCTGCTGTACGGCCCTCCCGGAACCGGAAAGACCCTGCTCGCCCGCGCCGTCGCCGGTGAGGCGGGCGCCCCCTTCTACTCGATCTCCGGATCCGATTTCGTCGAGATGTTCGTCGGCGTCGGCGCTTCGCGCGTGCGCGACCTGTTCACGCAGGCGAAGGAGAACGCCCCGGCGATCATCTTCATCGACGAGATCGACGCCGTCGGCCGGCACCGCGGCGCGGGCCTGGGCGGCGGCAACGACGAGCGCGAGCAGACGCTCAACCAGATGCTCGTCGAGATGGACGGCTTCGACCCGAACGCGAACGTCATCGTGATCGCGGCGACCAACCGGCCCGACATCCTCGACCCCGCCCTCCTGCGCCCCGGGCGCTTCGACCGCCAGATCGGCGTGGACGCGCCCGACCTCAAGGGTCGCCAGCACATCCTCGAGGTGCACGCGAAGGGCAAGCCGCTCGCGAACGGCGTCGACCTCGAGGTCGTCGCCCGCAAGACGCCCGGCTTCACCGGTGCCGACCTGGCGAACGTGCTGAACGAGGCCGCCCTGCTGACCGCGCGCTCCAACGCGCAGCTCATCGACAACCGCGCGCTCGACGAGGCCATCGACCGCGTGATCGCCGGCCCGCAGCGCCGCACCCGCGTGATGAAGGACAAGGAGAAGCTCATCACCGCGTATCACGAGGGCGGGCACGCGCTCGCCGCGGCGGCGATGAACTACACCGACCCGGTCACCAAGATCACGATCCTGCCGCGCGGCAAGGCCCTCGGCTACACGATGGTGCTGCCGCTGGACGACAAGTACTCGGTGACCCGCAACGAGCTGCAGGATCAGCTCACCTACGCGATGGGCGGACGCGTGGCCGAGGAGCTCGTGTTCCACGACCCGACCACCGGCGCCTCCAACGACATCGAGAAGGCCACGTCGATCGCCCGCAAGATGGTGCTCGAGTACGGCATGACGACCGATCTCGGTCCGGTCAAGCTCGGCTCCGAGGGCGGCGAGCCGTTCGCCGGCCGCGACATGGGCCGCGGACGCGAGTACTCCGAGACCATCGCGGAGCGGGTCGACACCCAGGTGCGCGCGCTCATCGAGCAGGCACACAACGAGGCGTACGAGGTGCTCAGCGCCAACCGCGACATCCTCGACCGGCTCGCGCGCGAGCTGCTCGAGAAAGAGACGCTGGACCACAACCAGATCGCCGACATCTTCACCGATGTGCGCAAGCTCCCGGAGCGTCCGCAGTGGCTGTCCAGCGAGGACCGCCCGGTGTCGCTGCTGCCCCCGATCGAGATGCCGCAGCGCGGCGTCGAGACCGGCGCCGCCGCGAACGAGGCCGCTCCGTCCACCGCGGCAGGGCGCAAGCCCGCTGCGGGCGGGAAGCCGCGTCCCGCGACGGCCTGAGTCATGACCGTCGACCGGGAGCGCGTCGCCGCGCTCACCCGCGAGCTGCTGCTCGCGATCGGCGAGGATCCGGAGCGCCCGGGGCTGAAGCAGACCCCGGCGCGCATGGCCGACCTCTACGCCGAGTTCTTCGCGGGCGTCGGAGAGGATCCGGCGGCGCCGCTCGCGCACACCATCAGCGTCTCGCACGGGCCCGCGCCGGACACCCTTCCCTCGGGGGCGGTGCTGCTGCGCGGGATCCGGTTCCGTTCGGTGTGCGAGCACCATCTGCTGCCGTTCGCCGGGCACGCGCACATCGCGTACCTGCCCGGGGAGCAGGTCGTGGGCCTCGGGGCGCTGGTGAAGGTCGTCGAGATCCTCGCCTCCCGCCCGCAGGTGCAGGAGCGGCTCGGCGAGCAGGTCGCCGACGCGATCGCCGCGCACCTCGATGCGCAGGGCGTGCTCGTGGTGATGGACGCCGTGCACGGCTGCGTCACGATGCGAGGGGGGCGCCAGACCGAGGCCTCGACGCTGACCATCGCGGCCCGCGGCGTGTACACGGATCCTGTCGCCCGGGCGGAGCTCATCGCGCTGATCGGCGCGGGGACCGGCGCATGACCGCGATCTGGGGGATCGTCAACGCGACGCCGGACTCGTTCAGCGACGGCGGGCGCCACGCCGATCCGGACGGCGCCGTCGCGCACGGGCTGCTGCTGCGCGCCCAGGGCGCGGACGTGCTCGACATCGGCGGAGAGTCCACCCGGCCCGGCGCCGAGCGCGTGCCCGTCGCCGAGGAGCAGCGCCGGGTGCTCCCGGTGATCGAGCGTCTCGCCGCAGAGGGGATCCCCGTGAGCGTCGACACCCTGAACGCCTCGACCGCGGTCGCCGCCGTCGAGGCGGGCGCCAGGATCGTCAACGACGTGTCGGGCGGCCTCGCCGACCCGGACATGCTGGCGGCTGTCGCCGGCACCGGCGCCGACATCGCGCTCGGCCACTGGCGCGGGCCCTCCGCCGACATGTACGCACGCGCCGAGTACGCGCGCGTCGGCCGGGAGGTGGCCGGCGAGCTGCGCGAGCGCGTCGCCGCGGCGGCTGCCGCCGGCATCGCGCCCTCGCGCGTCATCGTCGATCCCGGCGTCGGCTTCGCGAAGACCGCCGGGCAGAACTGGGACCTGCTGCGCGAGCTCTCCGACGTGGTGGCGCTGGGGCCCCGCGTGCTCGTGGGCACCTCGCGCAAGCGGTTCCTCGCCGAGGCGCTGGGAGAGGACGCCGACGAGCGCCGCCGTGACCTGGCGACCGCGGTGACGAGCGTGCTCGCCGCCCGCGCGGGCGCGTGGGCGGTGCGCGTGCACGACGTCGCCGCCACCCGCGACGCGCTCGCTGTGCTGGGCGCCTGGGACGGCTGACGCACCCGCGCGCGGTCGCGGGCGCGTCGCGAGCCGGGCCGTTGTGCAGGGAGGCTGGGCGTTCTGCAGGGAGCGCGGCGTGCTGTCGACACGGGGCGGCCGGAATTCCGCGGCGGACGAGGCGGTGCAGCGTTCCTTGAGGGCGGCGACCCTGCAGAACGCCGGGTGGTCCCTGCACAAAGGCCGCCGTCGTGGACAGCCGCGATGAGGCGGCCCGCCGTAGGCTGGGGGCATGGAATTCCTCGACGGCATCACGCTCACGGGCCTGACCGTGTTCGGCCGGCACGGCGTGTACGACCACGAGCGTGAGGACGGTCAGGACTTCGTCGTGGATCTGCGCCTGCACCTCGCGCTGCGCGCCGCCGCGGCGAGCGATGACGTCGCCGACACGGTGCACTACGGCGAGCTCGCCGAGCGCGTCGCCGCGATCGTCGCCGGAGAGCCGGTGAATCTCCTCGAGACCCTGGCGGTGCGGATCGCCGACGCCGTGCTCGAGGACGCGCGGGTCAAGATCGTCGAGGTCACCGTGCACAAGCCGCAGGCGCCCATCCCGCTCACCTTCGGCGACGTGTCGGTCACCGTGCAGCGCGTGCAGCACGGTCATGAGCAGCGCCCCCTGACAGGAGCAGCATGACGCCCCCGAGCCGTCCCCTCCCGCCCGTGCCCCGCGGTCGTCGGCTGCCGGCGCTCGACCCGCGCCCCGAGGAGGAGCCGGTCGAGGCCGTCGTGGCGCTCGGCTCGAACCTCGGCGACACGGCCGGCACCATCGACGAGGCCGTGCGCGCGATCCGCCGGCTGCCGCTCGTCGACGACGTGCGCGTCTCCCGGACCTTCACCACCGTCGCCCTGCGGCCGGACGGGCCCGATCCCGACGCGCCGGCGTTCGCCAACGCGGTCGCGATCGTCACCACCCGCCTCGCGCCGCAAGTGCTGCTCGGCATGCTGCATGCGATCGAGGAGGAGCACGGGCGCGTCCGCGCAGAGCGCTGGGGCGACCGCACCCTCGACCTCGACCTGATCACCTACGGCGATGCGCGCAGCGACGACGAGCACCTGCTGCTGCCGCATCCGCGCGCGTTCGAGCGCTCCTTCGTGCTGGAGCCGTGGCTCGACGTGGATCCGGATGCCGAGCTGCCGGGGCGGGGTCGGGTCGCCGACCTGCTCGCCGCCCTCGAGGACGGCTCATGAGGCGGATCTCCCCCGTGCTGCTGCTCGTGCTGGCGCTCGCCGGCGCGGCGGCGGGCTTCCTCATCGACCACGCGCTGACCACCGCGGGACGGCCGACCTTCACACCGTCGATCGTGCTGCCGATCTTCCTCGTCCTGCTCGCGGTCGCGGTGCTCGCGCTCGCCTGGCCGATCCGTCGCAGCACCCGCTCCGCCACGAGCCGTCGGGTCGATCCGTTCCGCGCGGTGCGGATCGCCATGCTGGCGCGCGCCTCGAGCCTGGTCGGCGCCGTGATCACCGGCTTCGGCGCGGGGCTCGGCGCGTACCTGCTCTCGCGGCCGATCACGCCGCCGATAGGCTCGATCATCGCGACCGCCGTCGCCGCGCTGGTGCTGACCATCGCGGCGGTGATCGCCGAAAGCTTCTGCCTGCTGCCCGGAGACGGGCCCCCCGACCCCGACGGCCAGAACGGGCCGCGCCTGGAGGACGACGATGACGATTCCCGAGCCGCCGCAGACACCGGGCACTGAGGCGACGCCGAAGACGGAGAACGCCGGACCGGCTTTCCTGCCGCCGTCCGCACACCCCGCGCCGTCTGCGGACGCCGCAGGGGCCGCGCACACTGCGCCGTCGGCGCACACCGCGCCGGCCGGCGCCCCGGTCCTCGACGAGGACACCTATCCCGCACTGCGCACCCCGACGGGGCGCGGCGCACTGGCGCTGGACGGGGCATGGCACCAGATCTCCCCGAAGTACGTGGTCGCCGAGGTGCTGCTGCGCGTGATCCTGCTCGTCGTCATCGCGGTCGGCGCCTACGCGGCGACGACGCTCCTGGCGCAGCCGTGGCCGTGGGCGTGGGCCGCCGCCGGCGTGATCGCGGTCGCGATCCTCATCGAACTGGTGATCCTGCCGCGCCAGGCGCGCGCGATCGGCTACATGCTGCGCGCTGACGACATCGTCTTCCGGCGCGGGATCCTGTGGCAGCGCATGATCGCCGTGCCCTACGGCCGGATGCAGCTCGTCGACATCACCCGCGGGCCGGTCGACCGTGCGTTCGGGATCGCGAAGCTCAAGCTCGTCACCGCCGCCGCGACCACCGGCGTCGAGATCCCGGGCATGACGGAGGACGCGGCCGAGGCCCTGCGCGACACCCTGATCGACGTCGCAGAGATGCGCCGGACGGGTCTGTGAGCATGCCGGAGGAGCAGCCGCACGGCGCGCACGGACCCGGTGCCGCGGCGCCCGTTCCGCAGACCGCGCCCGGGTCGTGGTCGCCCGCGACGGCGACGACGCTCGCGGACGGCGAATGGCACCGGATGCACCCGCTCACGCCGCTCATGAAGGGCGGGCTGGTGCTCGTCATCGTGCTCGGCTACCTGATCGCGAACCTGCGCGAGCGGATCCTGGAGTGGTTCATCTCGGTGGTCACGCCGGCACACGTGCCGAGCTTCGGGGGAGACCCCGTCGACTGGGTGGTCGACAACAACCTCGTGATCGTGGTGCTGCTCGGCGTCCTCGGACTCGCCGTGCTGCTCGTGGCGCTGTTCTGGCTGTCGTGGCGCTTCCACCAGTTCCGCATCACCGACGCCCACGTCGAGGTGCGCAAGGGCGTGATCTTCCGCGCTCACCGCCGAGCTCCGCTCGACCGGGTGCAGGGCGTGAACCTGACCCGTCCGTTCCCCGCGCGTCTCATCGGGCTGGCGAAGCTCGAGGTCGACGGCGCAGGAAACGACGCCAACGTCCCGCTGGAGTACCTCTCCACCGCCAAGGCCGAGTCGGTGCGCAGCGACATCCTCCGCCTGGCCTCGGGGGCACGGCACGCGCGGGAGGCGACCAGGGGCGCGGCCGATCCGGCGGCGGCGCGCACCATGCGCGCCCAGCTCGCGGCCTCGATGGACGCGGGTGTCACCGGGCTCATCGCCGGGGTCGACCTCGACGACATCGCGCCCGAGCACGTGCTGCGGATCCCCGCGGGCCGCCTTGTCGGCTCGCACGTGCTGTCGGGCCTCGTCTGGCTCGCGGTGTTCGGGGCGATCTTCGTCGCCGCGATGATCGGGATCCTGCCCGGGGTCATCGCCGATGCGGGTCCGGCCGCGGGCGCGATCGCCGGCGGGATCGCGCTGGCGATGGGGATCCCGCTGCTGCTCGCGTCGATCGCCGTCACCTGGAGCCGGATCGCGCGGGCGCTGCGCTATTCGATCGCGCCGACGCCGGACGGGGTGCGGATCACGTTCGGCCTGTTCACGACCGTGACCGAGACGATCCCGCCCGGACGCATCTTCGCGGTCGAGGTGATGCAGCCGCTGCTGTGGCGCCCCTTCGGCTGGTGGTCGGTGCGGATCAACCGGATGAGCGGCAAGACCGCGTCACAGCAGCAGTCCAGCCAGGCGCAGCAGTTCAACATCGTGCTGCCGGTCGGTGTCCGTGCCGATGTGGAGCGGGTGCTGGGCCTCATCCTGCCGGATGTCCCTGCCGACGTGCTGCCCCTGATCTGGGAGCAGGGCGTGCTCGGCCCGGTGGCCGACGACCCGTACGCCACGATCCCGCCCCGAGCCTGGTGGCGCCGGCCGCTGTCCTGGCGGCGCCAGGGCGCTGCGCTGACGGACTTCGCCCTGCTGCTGCGGCGCGGGCGCATCTGGCGGCAGCTGGCCGTGTTCCCCCTCGCGCGGATCCAGGGCTTCTCGCTTCATCAGGGCCCGATCGATCGTGTCCAGGGCGTGGCCAAGGCGCAGGCGCACTCCGCGATCGGTCCGGTGCGCGGCGGCGTCTCCGGGCTGGACGCCGAGGTTCTGCTCGGCATGCTGAACACGCTGCCGGCAGCTGCGGCCCGGGCGGCCGCCGCCGATCGCGCGCACCGCTGGGCGGAGGGGCGCGAGGCGGTCCCCGCTCCGGGCGGCCCCGTCCCGGACGTGACCACGGACGCCGCGGGCCACGGCCTTCCGAACGGCCTCGGCGGAACCGGGGAGCGCGCCTCGTGACCCGGGCGGGACGGCTCAGCGTCGGCATCGTCGGCGCCGGACATGTGGGACCGGTGATCGGTGCGGCGCTCGCCGGTGCCGGGCATGCGCTCGTCGGGGTGACGGCGGGCTCGGACCCCGACCGCACGGCCGCCGTGCTGCCCGGGGTCGCGGTGATGGAGCCGCCCGAGCTCGTCCGCGCCGCGCAGCTCGTGGTGATCGCGGTGCCGCACGACCAGCTCCCCGGGCTCGTGTCGGGGCTCGCCGAGCTGGGCGCCTGGCAGCCGGGGCAGCTCGTGCTGCACACCGATCCCGCGTACGGCACCGATGTGCTGGAGCCGGCGGTGCGGAGCGGGGCGATCCCCCTCGCGGTGCATCCGGCGATCTCCTTCACCGGCACCACGCTCGACCTCCGGCAGCTGCAGGCGTCGTACGCGGCGGTGACGGCGCCCGCGATGGTGCTGCCGATCGCACAGGCGCTCGCCGTGGAGCTCGGGTGCGAGCCCGTGGTGATCGAGGAGGCGGATCGCCCGGCCTACGCGGAGGCGATCGCGACCGCGTCGGAGTTCGCGCGATCGATCGTCGGGCAGGCGACCGGGATCTTGCGCGGCATCGGGGTGGAGAACCCCGGTGGCTACCTGTCGGCGCTCGTCTCGTCAACGTTCGATCGTGCGCTGCGCGAGGCGTCCTCGCCGGATCCGCTCTCCCCTCCGGACCTGGGCTGACCGGGCTGTCGGGTGCGGGGCTCCCGGCGCGGTCTCGGCGCAGCGGGAGCGCAGGCGCGCGCCGGTAGACTTGTCGGCGACTTCCGAGGAGCCCCACCCATGACTGACGCGCCGGCGCCGACCCCCGACAGCAGCGACCCCGCGGAGGGTCCCACCGCGGAGGACACCTTCGAGCAGCGGGCGGTGCGACTGGCCAAGCGCGAGCGCCTGATCGCCGATCGCGCCGACGCCGCCGGCGGCGCGTTCCCGGTGGCCGTGCCGGTGACGCACACGATCCCGCAGCTGCGCGCCGAGTACGGCGAGCTCGAGCCGGGCGCCGAGACGGGCGTCACCGTCGGCGTCGCCGGACGCGTGGTCTTCAGCCGGAACACCGGCAAGCTCTGCTTCGCCTCGCTGCAGGCCGGCGACGGATCCCGGATCCAGGCGATGATCTCGCTCGCCAACGTGGGGGAGGAGTCCCTCGCACGCTGGAAGGAGCTCGTCGACCTGGGCGACCACGTGTTCGTGCACGGCGAGGTCATCTCCAGCCGGCGCGGCGAGCTGTCGATCATGGCCGACGACTGGGCGATCGCCTCCAAGGCGATCCTCCCGCTGCCCAACGCCTACGGCGAGCTCAGCGAGGAGGGCCGCGTGCGCAGCCGCTTCCTCGACCTGATCCTGCGCGACCAGGCGCGGAGCACCGTGCGCGCCCGCGCCGCGGTGAACGCGAGCCTGCGCCAGACCTTCACGAGCCACGGCTTCCTCGAGGTGGAGACCCCGATGCTGCAGGTGCAGCACGGCGGTGCCTCGGCACGCCCGTTCATCACGCACTCGAACGCCTTCGACACGGAGCTGTACCTGCGCATCGCGCCGGAGCTCTACCTCAAGCGCGCCGTCGTCGGCGGGATCGAGCGCGTCTACGAGATCAACCGCAACTTCCGCAACGAGGGCGCCGACTCCACGCACAGCCCCGAGTTCGCGATGCTCGAGGCCTACCAGGCCTACTCCGACTACAACGGGATCGCCGATCTCACGCAGGAGCTGATCCAGAACGCCGCGATCGCCGTCGCCGGCTCCACGCTCGTCACCTGGGCCGACGGCACCGAGTACGACCTGGGCGGCCAGTGGGACCGGATCTCCATGTACGGCTCGCTGTCCGAGGCCGCGGGGCGCACGTTCACGCCGTCCGACCCGGTGGCCGAGCTCATCGCTTTCGCGGAGGCGAACGGCGTCGAGGTCCCGCCGCATGCCACCCACGGCAAGCTCATCGAGGAGCTGTGGGAGCACTTCGTCAAGGGCGGCCTGGAGCGGCCGACCTTCGTCATGGACTTCCCGGTCGACACCTCGCCGCTCGTGCGCGATCACCGCTCGATCCCGGGCGTGGTGGAGAAGTGGGATCTCTACGTGCGCGGCTTCGAGCTCGCCACCGGCTACTCGGAGCTCGTCGACCCGGTCATCCAGCGTGAGCGCTTCATCGAGCAGGCCAAGCTCGCCGCGGGCGGCGACCTCGAGGCCATGCGGGTCGACGAGGAGTTCCTGCGTGCCCTCGAGCACGGCATGCCGCCGACCGGCGGCATGGGGATGGGCATCGACCGCCTGCTCATGGCCGTGACCGGCCTCGGCATCCGCGAGACCATCCTCTTCCCGCTCGTGAAGTGACGCGCTGCGCCGTCGCGCTCTCATGATGCGGCGGTGCGGAACGCCCAGTCGGGCAGCACGCCGGCGTCGATGACGGCGCGCAGCAGCTGCGCGAACGTAAGCCCCGGCTCGACCTCCTGTGCCTGATCCAGGTATCGGACGGCGTGGGTCGAGCGACCGGTCGCCCACGACAGCCACGCGACCGCCGCGAGCGGGCCGCCCCGGGCCTGCCGCGGCGCGAGCGCGACCGTACGGCGCAGCAGGGTCAGCGCCACCCCCAGCCGGTCGAGGTCGGGGCGCGGTCCGTGCCCGATCAGGATCCCTCCGACGTCGACGGGAACCTCGCGGCCGGTGGCCGTGTGGCACAGCTGCGCCGCCAGCGCCCGGTCGCCGTGCTCGATGCTGCTCGCCCACTGCACGAGGGCGACGTCGCGCAGAGCGGGACGGTTCAGGATCCAGATCAGCGCGGCGGCCGCGAACGGCGACGGCGTCTCGGGCGCGTCGAGCAGCTCCTCCAGGAAGGACGGCAGATCGTCGAGCAGGGCGGCCGTCTCCTGTGCTCGCGGATCGACGCGGTCGACGGCGGTCGGGAGTGTGCGCCGGGGTCCGGCCGGGCCCAGCACCCGCTCCAGCGAGATCAGCGCCCTCCCGACCGACTCCGTGGCGAACAGTCCGGGCTCGGGGAGGTCCGTGCCGCTGAACTGATCCGGCGCAGGGCCGGCGAACCCCGGGACAGGGGGAGGCGCGGGGACCTCGGCGAGCGGATGCGGAGGCGCCAGCGGATCCCGGTAGTCGCGCCAGGCGCTCGCGCCGACGTGCAGCGCCTCGATGACGTGAAGCCCGCGGGCGACCGCCTCGCGGAGGAGCGCACCGACCAGGTCGGGGACCGGCGGGCCCTCACCGGTCGCCGTCTGCTCGGTGCCGTCGGCATAGACGGCGATCGCGAGGCCGTCCGCCTCGGGGATCCGGCGCACGAGCCCGAGGGCGGTCGCGGCGAACTGCTCGACGGTGGGGGACGGCACGCCCCCGGCGTCCGAGTCGCCGGCCGGAGGGAGGTCGAAGCGCAGCGCGCCCGCGGTGCGCGAGCGGCGGAACGGCAGCAGCACCACGGAATCGCGGGGCGTGAAGCCGGTGAGGACGGGGATGGCGGCGAGCAGCTCGGCGGCGCCCGCGGCGTGGACGATCGTTGTCATGGATCCACGATCGGCACCCCGTCGGATCCGATTCCGCGTCAGGAACGGAACGGGGGAAAGAATCCTCCCGGATCCGATTGTGCGGACCGATCGGGAGTCGCCCGGGCCGTGGCGCGGCGTACGGTGCCGCGGGGGCCGGGCTGCGCCGGCCCCCGCGGGCGTTCAGGCGGCGGCGCGCAGCCCGTCGACGAGCGTCGTGGTGGGGCGCCCGATCAGGCGCGCGAGCGTGCCGTCGGTCTCGGCGAGGTCGCCGCGGCGGATGTCCGCGTCGAGCGTGGTCACGAACCAGATCGTCCCGGAGTCCAGCCCCGCGCCCTCCAGCGCGGCCGTGTGCTCCTCGGTGCTCAGCGGCGTGTACCGCACGTCGCGACCGGTGACCTCGGCTGCCGCGGCGGCGAGCTCGTCGAAAGTCCAGGCGACATCGCCGCCGAGCTCGTAGACCTGGCCGAGGTGGCCGTCCTCCGTGAGCACCACGGCGGCCGCCTCCGCGAAGTCGACGCGGCTGGCCGAGGCGATCCGACCGTCGCCGACGCTGGCCGCGATGACGCCGGTCGCCTTCGCCCGCGCGACGTCCGCGGCGTAGTTCTCGGTGTACCAGTTGTTGCGGAGGATGACGGCGGGGATCCCGGAGGCCGCGATCGCCTCCTCGGTGGCCTTGTGCTCCGGCGCGAGCACCAGATCGCTGGTCGTCGCCTTCGGGGCGCTCGTGTAGACGAGCTTCGCGACGCCCGCGTTCTTCGCAGCGTCGATCACGGCCTGGTGCTGCGGGGCGCGCTTGCCCACCTCGCTGCCCGAGACGAGCATCACGGCATCCGCACCCGCGGCCGCCGCCGCGACGGTCTCCGGCACGTCGTAGTCGAGTGCGACGACCTGCACGCCCTGCGCCGCGAGGTCGGACGCCTTGGCGATGTCGCGCGCGCCCGCTCGGATGCTCGACGCTTCGACGCCGCGGGCGAGGAGGCGGTCGATGATGAGGCGGCCGAGGTTGCCGGTGGCACCGGTGACGAGGATGGTCATGGCGTTCCTTTCCTAGAGGGTTCGCTCCTCGCAACGCCTCGTGGATCCGTCACCTTCCCGAAGAGAGGTACCCACTTTCCGGTAAGGTACCCACATGACGGTTAGTTTTGCGCAGATCCGGTCGTCTCAGGACCGGCTTTTCGAAGAGGGCTGCCAGACCCGCGTCGTCCTGGACCACATCATGAGCAAGTGGGGCGTCCTGGTGCTCTCGGCGCTGTCGGACGACACCCTGCGCTGGGGCGAGCTGCGCCGTCAGGTCGACGGCATCAGCGAGAAGATGCTCGCGTCGACCTTGCGCACGCTCGCCTCGGACGGCCTCGTGCACCGCGAGTCGCTCCCCGCCGTCCCGCCCCACGTCGAGTACAGCCTGACCCCGCTCGGGCGCGACCTCATGGAGAGGATGCTCCCGCTCGTCGCCTGGGTCGCCGAGCACGCCGAAGAGATGGTCTAGCCCCACGCCGCATCCGACCGCCGGTGCGCCCGGGAGCAGGGCGGCGGCCGCCGCTCTCAGCCGGCGCACCGGACCCGCGGGTAGGATCGAGGCATGGACGAGTTCTGGGTGGCGGCCGCCTGGTCGGTGATTCCCACGATCGTCGTCTGCGTCGTGTTCTGGTTCGTGCTGCGGGGGATCCTGCGCTTCGACCGCACCGAGCGGCAGACGCACGCGCGCATCGAGGCCGAGGAGCGCGCCGCCCGCGGCCTTCCGCCCCGCGCCTCCTGACGCGCCGCTGAGCGCGTCCGGGAGCGCCGCCGACCGATCGTCCGGCGATGAGCCGCCTCCGGGCGTTGTCCGCGTCAGCCGCTACTGTGGGACGAAGTCGCCGATCGGCGGCGCACCCCGGCTCAGGAGTACGTGCATGACGCCCGATGCGTGGCCCTGGTGGATCGTCGCCTTCGGCATCGCGGTCGACATCACGATCCGCGTGATCGCGATCATCGTGGTGCCCCGCAACCGTCGTCCCACCGCCGCGACGGCCTGGCTCCTGGCCATCTACTTCATCCCCTACATCGGGGTGCTGCTGTTCCTGCTGATCGGGAATCCGCGCCTGCCGCGCGCACGGCGCAAGAAGCAGGAGCTCATCAACGAGACGATCGCCGAGGTCACCAAGGATCTGCATCTCGGCACCCCGCGTCCCGGCACCCCGGAGTGGCTGGGATCGCTCATCGGGATGAACCAGCGTCTCGGCGCACTGCCCCTGTCCGGCGACAACGGCGCGCACCTCATCTCCGACTACCAGACCTCGCTCGACACGATGGCCGACGCGATCCGCAGTGCACAGAAGTACGTGCACGTGGAGTTCTACATCCTGCAGTCGGACGCCTCCACCGACAACTTCTTCCGTGCGATGGAGGAGACCGCCGCGCGGGGCGTGCCGGTGCGCGTGCTGCTGGACCACTGGGCGAACCGCTGGAAGCCGCGGTACAAGCAGACCATCCGCCGCCTCGACGCGATGGGGGCCGACTGGCATCTGATGCTCCCGGTGCAGCCGCTGAAGGGGCGCACCCAGCGCCCCGACCTGCGCAACCACCGCAAGCTCCTCGTCGTCGACAGCGAGGTCGCCTTCCTCGGGTCGCAGAACGTGACCGACTCGACCTACAACCTGCCCAAGAACATCAAGCGCGGGCTGCACTGGGTCGACCTCATGGTCCGCGTCGACGGCCCGGTCGTCGCCAGCGTCAACGCGGTGTTCCTCTCCGACTGGTACAGCGAGACCGACACCGTGCCCGAGACCGTCGACTTCATCCCCCTGGGCAGAGGATCCGGAGACCTCGACTGCCAGATCGTGCCGTCCGGCCCCGGTTTCGAGGCGGAGAACAACCTGCGGCTGTTCCTCGGCCTGCTCTACGGCGCGCGGCGCAAAATCATGATCGTGAGTCCGTACTTCGTGCCCGATGAGGCGCTGCTGCTCGCGGTGTCCACGGCCTGCGACCGCGGTCTGCAGGTCGAGCTGTTCGTCTCGGAGGAGGGCGACCAGGCCGTCGTCTACCACGCGCAGCGCAGCTACTACGAGGCGCTGCTGCGGGCCGGCGTGCGGATCTGGATGTACCGCAAGCCCTACATCCTGCACACCAAGAGCCTGACGATCGACGACGACATCGCCGTCATCGGATCCAGCAACATGGACATGCGCTCGTTCGGTCTCAACCTCGAGATCTCGATGCTCGTGCGCGGCGAGGAGTTCGTGCAGGAGGTGCGCGCGGTGGAGGACCACTACCGGGCGCTGAGCCGCGAACTCACCCTCGAGGAGTGGCTGCAGCAGCCGCTGCGGTCGACCGTGCTCGACAACCTGGCCCGCCTCACCTCCTCGCTGCAGTAGTCAGGAGGACGGGTGCGCGGCCCATAGCCCGGACGCGCGCGCCTGGATAGCATGAGCCCATGAGGATCCGCATCGCTCTGACCGCCGCGGCGCTCGCCGCCTCGATGTCCCTCGTGCTGGCCGCATGCGCGCAGCTCGAACCCGTGAACGCACCGATCCCGACGGATCGGGCGACCACGGCGCCGGAGCCGTCCACCGACCCCTCCGCGGCCTGGCTCGACGGCGGCCACGGGATCGGCCTGGTGACGTTCGGCTCCTCCTCGCTCGCCTGCACGCCGGCCGTGCAGGACGTGAAGGCCGAAGGGCAGACGGTCACGGTGACGCTCGCCGAGCAGGACCCGAACGCGGTGTGCACGGCCGACTTCGCGCCACGGGCGACGTACGTCGCGGTGCCCGAGGGCATCGACGCGTCCAAGGACGTGACGGTGGCGTTCGACGGCGCGGGCGCACAGGGGCGGCTGACGCTGGCGGGAAGCAGCGCGCTCGGCGCATCGACGCAGGGCAAGCCCAGCGCCGGCTGGTTCTCGTCGACCGGGATCGTGCTGCTGACCTGGGGATCCTCGACCTGCCCTCCCGTCGTCTCCGACCTCGCGGAGGAGAAGGCCGGCGCGACGGTGACGTTCCAGGCGGACGCGACCAAGCCCTGCACCATGGACTACGTGCCCCGGCTCACCGTGCTCGGCGTGAACCCGCCGACGGACCCGTCGGACTACACGCTCACGCTCAAGGGCGGGAACCTGGACGGCGAGGTGAAGGTCCTGGGCTGACCCGGCTCACGCCGGGCTGATCACGTGCCCCGGCGGCACCGCGATGAGCAGCGCGCCGGGGTCGATGCGGCAGCGGATCCGCACCGCCTCGCCGAACTCGTCGCCGTCGAGCTCGACCGGCGCGGGCTCGGTGGTCGCGGCCTCGGCGTCGCGCCCGCGCAGATAGTGGATCGAGCTGCCGGATCCGGTGAGCTCGATCATCCGCCGGCCGGCCTTGCTGCGGCGCAGCACCGAGTTCTGCCACCAGACGGTGCGCCACACCGCCAGCCAACCGAAGGGTCCGCGCGCCTGGATGACCGCCACGTCGAGGTCGCCGTCGGTGATCGACGCGTCGGGGATGAGCGCGATGCCGGCGGGAAGGGCGCCGCAGTTGGCGAACAGCATGCTGTGCACCTTGACGGAGTGCAGCCGGCGGTCCTCGACCGCATACATGATGCGGAACGGCTTGGCGCCGGGCAGGGAGCGCGCTGCGCCGTCGACGTAGGCGACCCACCCGACCGACTTCTTCAGCCCCGGGCGGGTGTTCGCGATCATGTGCGCATCGAGGCCGATGCCGGCGAGCACGACGAAGCCGTGCTCTTTCACCTCGCCGTCGGCACGCGTCAGTTCGGCCCAGCCGATGTCGACCGGATGGCGGTCGCCACGGAACACCGCGTCGATCACGGCGGACGGGGCGTCGAGGGCGAGGCCCAGGTTGCGTGCGAGCAGGTTGCCGGTGCCGCTGGGCACGATCGCGAGGGGGACGCCGGTGCCGGCCATCGTCTCGGACACGGCGCGCACGGTGCCGTCCCCGCCCGCGACGAGCACGGCCGCGGCGCCCTGGTCCAGCGCGGAGCGCGTCGCGCTCTGACCGGGATCCTGCACCGTCGTCTCGAGGACCAGGGGCTCGTCCCAGCCGGCCTCGGCGGACAGCGAGCGCAGCAGGCCGACGAGCCGTGGGGCATCGGCCTTCACCGGGTTGACGACGAGCGCGGCGCGCGGGCGTCCGGCGTCGTCATCCATGCGCTCAGCCTAGTCCGCGGCCCACGGGGGCCCGCCGTGCGACGCCCTAGACTTGACGGGTGATCGACCTCGCCCTTCTCCGCGACGAGCCCGAGCTCGTCCGTCAGTCCCAGGCCGCGCGCGGCAACGCGCCGGACACCGTCGACGCGGCGATCGAGGCCGACCGATCGCGTCGTGCGGCGCTCTCCGCGTTCGAGGAGCTGCGCGCCGAGCAGAACGCGTTCGGCAAGGAGGTCGCGAAGGCGCCGAAGGAGGAGAAGGCCGCCCTCGTCGCTCAGGCGAAGGACCTCGCCGAGCGCGTGAAGCAGGCGCAGGCCGCGTCGAACGAGGCTTCCGAGGCCGCCGCCGAGGCGCTCGCCCAGATCGAGAACATCGTCATCGACGGCGTTCCCGCCGGCGGCGAGGACGACTTCGTCGAGCTGCGCCGCGTCGGCGAGACCCCCACGTTCGACTTCGAGCCGCGGGACCACCTCGCGATCGGCGAGCTGCTGGGCGCGATCGACATGGAGCGCGGGGCGAAGGTCTCCGGCGCCCGCTTCTACTTCCTCACCGGCATCGGTGCGCGCCTCGAGATCGCCCTCATGAACCTCGCCCTCGACAAGGCGCTCTCCGCCGGCTTCACCCCGATGATCGTGCCCACGCTGGTGCGGCCGGAGGTCATGCAGGGCACGGGCTTCCTCGGCAAGCACGCCGACGAGGTCTACCACCTGGACAAGGACGACGACCTCTACCTGGTCGGCACGAGCGAGGTCGCCCTCGCGGGCTACCACATGGGCGAGATCGTCGATCTGTCGCGCGGTGCGCTGCGTTACGCGGGCTGGTCGACCTGCTACCGCCGCGAGGCCGGCTCCTACGGCAAGGACACCCGCGGGATCATCCGCGTGCACCAGTTCAACAAGCTGGAGATGTTCGTCTACACGACTCCGGAGGACGCGGAGGCGGAGCACCTGCGCCTCGTCGCGCTGCAGGAGGAGATGCTCACCGCGCTCGGCCTGTCGTACCGGGTGATCGACGTCGCCGCCGGGGATCTCGGATCCAGTGCGGCGCGGAAGTACGACATCGAGGCGTGGGTGCCCACCCAGGGCGCGTTCCGTGAGCTGACCTCCACGTCGAACTGCACCACGTATCAGGCGCGGCGGCTCGACATCCGGCATCGTCCGGAGGCGGCCGAGGGAGCCGCGAAGACGCAGCACGTGGCCACGCTGAACGGAACCCTCGCGACCACCCGATGGATCGTGGCGATCCTCGAGACGCATCAGCAGGCCGACGGATCCGTCCGCGTGCCGGAGGTGCTGAGGCCGTACCTCGGCGGGCTCGAGGTGCTGCGGCCGCTCGGCGCGGAGACCGCGGGCGCGGACGCATGACGTCGCCCTGGCTCATCGCCCTCGACATCGACGGCACGATCCTGCTGCAGGACGAGACGATGAGCCCGGGCGTGGTCGACGCCGTGGCCCGCGCTCGCGACGCCGGGCACGAGGTCATGCTGGCCACCGGGCGCAGCTGGATGGGGACGCACCGCTTCCTCGACGCCCTCGCGATCCGGCCGGAGTACGTCGTGTGCTCCAACGGCGCGGTCACGATGCGCCGGAAGGACGACGTGACCGGCGGCCCGGCCGCGGAGGGCTACGAGCGCTGGAACGTCGAGACGTTCGACCCGACCGCGGTGCTGGAGCTGCTGCACGAGCGTCTGCCCGATGCGCGGTACATGGTGGAGCTCGGATCCGGTCAGCGCCTGTACACGGCGGAGCTGGACGACTGGACGCTGGACGGCGGACGCGAGGTCGAGTTCGCCGAGCTCGGCGCCCAGGAGGTGTCGCGCGTGGTCGTCGTCTCCCCGGGGCACGACGAGGACGACTTCCACCGGCTCGTGCAGGACGCGGGCCTCAACGAGGTGTCGTATGCGATCGGCTGGACCGCATGGCTCGACATCGCCCCGCGGGGCGTCGACAAGGGCACCGCGCTCGCGCGGGTTCAGGAGGCGCGCGGCGATGCGGGAGACCGGGTGTTCGTCGCCGGAGACGGCCGCAACGACCTGGGGATGTTCTCCTGGGCACGCGGGATCGGCGGCCGGGCGGTGGCCATGGGACAGGCGCCCGACGAGGTCATCGCGGCGGCGAGCGAGGTCACGGACGACGTCGAGGACGGCGGACTCGCGGCCGCGATCGAGCGCATCGTGCTCTCGGTGCCCGCGGCGGGCTGACCCGTTCCCAGGGGTGACCTGGGCATTCACTCAGGGGTCGCCCAGGCGGTCGCGGCACAATGGGGGAGCGCTCACCGGGCGCGACCGTGTTCTCCGTTAGACTCGACGCCTGATCGGCGTGCGCAGGCACACCGAGGGAGAGTTGTCCGAGCGGCCGAAGGACCTGGTCTTGAAAACCAGTGAGTAGCAATACTCCGTGGGTTCGAATCCCACACTCTCCGCGAGTGAGCGCAGGGTGGCGCGATTCCCCCGCAGATCCGTGAAAGGCATCGAGTGAGCGTGACGTCCCGAACCCGGCGCCCGGTCGCGGCGCATGGGCAGCTGAGCCGCCCGAGTGCGTGGAGCCAGCTCCTCAAAGTCCTCGGCATCGCGATGGCCGTGGTGCTGGTGTCCGGCGTCGGCGTCGCGGCCTATGTGGGCTACGACCTCACGCACACCTACGTCGCGAAGGCGGTGACGCTCGACGGCGAGTCGTCGGTGCCGCCGGACATCGGCGCGATCAAGGGCGGCGTGAACATGCTGCTCGTCGGCAGCGACGCCTGCGAGCCGGAGTTCGCGGCCGAGTTCGGCGACCGCTGCTCCGATCCCGAGAACGCCGGCGAGCGCAACGACACGAACCTGCTGCTGCACATCTCGGACAGCCCGCGACGCGTGACCGTCATCACGTTCCCGCGCGACCTGATGGTTCCGATCCCGTCGTGCATCGACTCCGACGGGAACGACACGAGCCCGGCCTCGAAGCAGGCGATCAACACGACCCTGGAGACCGGCGGGCCCAAGAACGGCCTCGCCTGCGTGGCCCGCACCATCAGCAAGCTCTCCGGCCTCGACATCCAGTTCGCGGCGAAGATCACCTGGGGCGGCGTGATGAAGGTCACCGACGCGATCGGCGGCGTCGACGTGTGCGTCGCCAACGGCATCACCGACCCCGACACCGGGCTGAACCTGGAGGCGGGCACCCACACGCTGCAGGGCTACTGGGCGCTGCAGTTCCTGCGCACGCGGCACGGCGTCGGCGACGGCAGCGACCTCGGTCGCGGCAGCAACCAGCAGGTGTACATGTCGTCGCTCGCGCGCAAGATGGTCTCCGCGAAGGTGCTCGGAAACCCCGGCACGCTGCTGAAGCTCGCGAACACCGTGATGTCGAACGTCACGCCCAGCACCACCCTGACCAGCCCGACGCTGCTCGTGCAGATCGCCCTGGCGATGAAGGACGTGCCGCTGGACCAGATCAACTTCGTCAACTACCCGGTGTTCACCGACCCCGACGACCCGAACAAGGTCGTCCCGGACTACGACAGCGCCGACCAGCTCTGGGCCGCACTCGCCGCGAACGAGCCGATCCAGGTCACCGGACAGCGCAGCGATGCGGTCGTCTCCGCGACTCCCGCGCCGACGGATCCGGCGACGGGCCCGAGCGCGGGCCAGGGCGCGACGACCGACCCGTCCGCGACGCCCACCCCGGGCGCCACCTCGGGCCCCGTCGAGCTGTCGAAGAACATCTCGGGCCAGTCCGCCGCGCAGCAGACCTGCTCGAACGGCAACGGCTTCTCCGGCTGACGTCTACCGGGGCGCCCCTGCACGCCGCTGCCCGGTCGGCCACGACTCGGCGGTCGGTTCGCAGCATCCCGAAGCGTCCGTTAGGATGGTCCCTGGTGTTCGGCGAGCCGGACATCTGGAGACGTCGCATAGTCAGGCCTAGTGCACCACCCTGCTAAGGTGGAGTCCTCGCAAGGGGACCGAGGGTTCAAATCCCTCCGTCTCCGCCATGAAACCCCCGGTCGATCCGGGGGTTTTCGCGTTGATCCGCGCCGCGTCGGGTGTGCGGGCAGGAACCCGAGGGCCGGCCGCCCGACGCGATCTACCTGGCGTCGAACTCGCGGCGCAGATACTGGGGCGCCTGCACCCGCCATGCCTCGGTCACGAGCTCGACGAGATGATCGTCGTCGATGGCCCGCATCCGGAACGCGATCTTCGGCTCGCCCCACCGTGTCGTCCGGCGGAGGAACACGTCGGGCGCCATTTCGCGCAACGCGAGCGCATCGAGCTCGTCGGCGACCTTCACGCCGACCACGAGCTCGGACGCGATGACCTCACGGAGGTCTTCCGGGATGCTCGGCCAGGGCGAGCATCCCCAGGTGAAGAGCTTGTTCCGGACGAACCAGGCGGCACCGCCGGTCATCGCGCGCTCCTCGCTCCCGGGCAGGCGGGCGGCGACACGACGCAGATCATCGAGCGTGGCCATGCGTCGAGACTAGGCGCCCCCTCGGACACGAACGGAGTCGTCCCGGATCTCGGTCGGTCCTCGGGTGATTGCGGCTCTCGCGTCCTGCGGGGAAGAAACATATACCTCCAAGTGGAGGTTTCTGATACTCTGGCCGCACGGGCAGGGAGTGCCCGTGCCCTTGCAGAGAAGGAAGGTCACCGTGGCCCTGCCGGAAACCTCGGTTCAGCTGTACACACTCGCGGCGGAGTTCTCCGCCGACATGTCGGGCTCGCTCGACAAGCTCGCGGCCATCGGGCTGCGCAACGTCGAGGCGTTCGACTTCGTGCGCCGCCCGGACGAGATCCGCGCCGCCCTGGACGCGTCGGGGCTCGCCTCGCCGACCGGGCACGCGCCGCTGCTCTCGGACGAGCTGTGGACGCCGGACGGATCCATCCCCACGCCCGCTCCCGAGGTCGTCTTCGAGGCCGCCGCGAAGCTCGGCATGACCACGGTCATCGACCCGTTCGTCGCGCCGGAGCGCTGGTTCACGCTCGACGGCGTCACCGAGATCGCCGACCGTCTCAACGCACTGGCCGATACCGCGGCCGGCTTCGGCCTCGCCGTCGGCTACCACAACCACGCGCAGGAGTTCGTGGCCGACTTCGACGGCCAGAGCGCCTACGAGCGCTTCGTGGCGCTCACCGACGCGCGGGTCGCGCTCGAGCTCGACCTGTACTGGGCGCTCGTCGGCGGGCAGGACGTCACCGCCCTCGTCTCCCGCCTGGGCGACCGTCTCGTCGCCGTGCACGTCAAGGACGGCATCGCGCCCGAGAGCAACCCGTTCGCCCCGGGCGCCGCCGAGTTCGGCTCGGACAGCCTCGACCAGCGCCACGCGGGCGACGGCGACGTGCCGCTCGCCGATGCCCTGCGCGCGGCGTCGGCGGTGCAGTACGCCGTCATCGAGTACGACAACGCGCCGGGTGACGTCTTCGCGGACATCGCCGCGAGCTACGCCTTCCTCACCGACGGCGGTCTCGCCCGATGAGCGCGGTCGGGATCGGCGTCATCGGCGTCGGCGTCATCAGCGACACCTACCTGCAGAACCTCGCACGGTTCCCCGACACCGAGGTGCTCATCGTCGGCGACCTGCTGCTCGACCGCGCGCAGGCGCAGGCCGAGAAGTACGGCGTGCCGGCGTTCGGATCCGCCGACGACGTGCTGGCGCACCCCGGCGTGGACCTCGTGATCAACCTCACCATCCCCGCCGTGCACGTGGAGGTGTCGCGTGCCGCGATCGCCGCGGGCAAGCACGTCTGGACGGAGAAGCCGCTCGGACTCGACCGCGACGGCGCGGCCGCGCTGCTGCGCGAGGCCGACGCGGCGGGGCTGCGCGTCGGATCCGCCCCCGACACCCTGCTGGGCCCGGGGTTCCAGGCCGCGCGCAGGGCCATCGAGAGCGGCGTGATCGGGCGCCCGCTGTTCGCACAGACCGCTTTCCAGACCCAGGGCCCCGACCTGTGGCACCCGAGCCCCGCGTTCCTCTTCGCCGAGGGCGCGGGCCCGCTGCTCGACATGGGGCCGTACTACTTCTCCGCGCTCGTGAGCCTGCTCGGCCCCGTCGCGAGCGTCGCGGCCGTCGGCAGCAAGGCGCGCGAGGAGCGCGAGATCCGCACGGGTCCGAACGCCGGAACCCTGTTCCCGGTCGAGGTGCCCTCGACGATCCAGATCGTCACGGCCTTCGAGCAGGGCGCCCAGGCGCAGAGCCTGCTGAGCTTCGACTCCGCGCTGGAGCGCCACGGCATCGTGGAGATCCACGGCACCGAGGGCACGATCGTGATCCCCGACCCCAACATGTTCGCGGGGCGGATCGCGTACGTGAAGCCGCTCGGCGTGCTGCGCGACGGCATGTCGTTCGAGCAGGAGTGGGTGGAGATCTCCCACGAGGACATCGAGATCGGCCGCGGCCTCGGCGCCCTCGACATGGTGCGCGCCATCGCCGCGGACAGGCCGCACGTCGCCTCCGGCGAGCTGGGCTTCCACGTGCTCGACGTGCTGCTGTCCGCCCAGGAGTCGGCCCGCACCGGACGCGCCGTCGCGGTCGAGAGCACCGTCGGCCCCGTCCCGCTGCTGCCCGAGGGCTTCGACCCCTTCGTCGCCACGCTCTGAACCGGAGCACGGTGATGGCCAGGGGAGGAACGATTCCCTCCCCTGGTCATGTTTCCCTCCCCGTGTTCGCGCGTTTGCGGGGAGGGAAAGGTGGTGCGGGGAGGGAGACAGGATCCTGGATCACCGCTCAGTCGGTGGCGCCGCCGGAGAGCAGCCGGTCCAGCATCTCGAGCGCGGCCTCGTGGTCGACCGTGTCGTCGAGCAGCCACTGCGTCTGCAGTCCGTCCGACGCGGCGATGACCAGTGCGGCGACGAGCTCCGGATCCAGGTCCGCGCGCAGCTCTCCCGAGGCCTGGAGTCGCCGCACCTGGGCGGCCATCGCGGTGCGGATCCGGGCGAAGCGCTGCGTGATGAACTCCTGCGCGGCCTGGTGCGTATCCTCCAAGGCGGTCGACACCAGGGTCGAGTACAGCTGCACGAGGCCGGGGATGCGGCGGTTGCGCTCCGCCGCCGTGCGCATCGACAGGGCGGGACGGACGTCTTCGGGGAGCGGATGCGCCGCGTCCGTCGCGCTCTCCGACGCGCGATAGACCTCGACGAGCAGCTCCTCGAGCGATCCGAAGTAGTGCGTCAGCGCCGCGTGCGTGACGCCGACCTCCTGGGCGATCGCGCGCAGGCTCGTCTTCTGCGAGCCGCGCCGGGCGAACACCTCGATGGCCTTGTCCAGGATCTCCTGGCGGCGGGCGATGCCCTTGCGGTAGCGGCCGGTGCTGCGGGGCGCTGCGGAGGATTCGGCCATCACCCGATGATACCGAGGGCGTCGTGCGGGCTGGCGGGGAAGACAGCGGCATGGAAGGCTCTCTGATCGGGGCGCCGACGGGCGCCGGGATCCGAGCCGCGCGGACGGCGGAGGATCGCAGGAGAGGATGCAGCGCATGGCGGTCGAGCCGGGGATCTATCAGCACTTCAAGGGCGCCCGATACGAGGTGATCGCCGTCGGACGGCACAGCGAGACGGAGGAGCAGCTGGTGTTCTACCGCAAGCTCTACGACGACTACAGCCACTGGGCGCGGCCGCTCGCGATGTTCGAGGAGCACGTCGACCGCGACGGCTACCGCGGCCCCCGGTTCACGCGCATCGCCTGAGCCGCCACCGCGTGCCGAGCGCCGGATCGGCTGCGACCCCCTGCGCTGTGTCCGTGCGGTGCGCCATGATGGCTGCATGGCCGAGATCAAGACCCAGCCCACGGCCGCCGACGTCTCGGCGTTCCTCGAGGCGGCGACTCCGGAGCGTCGCAGGATCGACGGACTCGCGCTCGCCGGGATCTTCGGCGAGGTGACCGGTGCCGAGCCCGTGATGTGGGGACCGAGCATGGTCGGCTACGGCACGTACCGCTACCGCGGCGCGAGCAGCGAAGGGGACTGGCCCAGGGTGGCCTTCTCGCCCCGCAAGGCGCAGCTCTCGCTGTACGGGCTGAAGGATCTGCCCGAGGGCGCCGCGCTCCTCCCCAGCCTCGGGACGTTCACCGAGGGGCGCGGGTGCGTCTACGTGCGCAAGCTCGACGACATCGATCTCGGCGTGCTGCGGCGGCTGATCGCGATCGCCTGGGATCGCGACGACGACCCGGAGCGCTGAAGCCATGACCGACGACCGTGCCGCCGCCTTCCTCGCCCTGCACCGGGGCACCGGGTTCGTGCTGCCCAACGCCTGGGATCCGGGATCCGCGCGGATCCTCGCCCAGCTCGGCTTCCCCGCGATCGCGACCACGAGCGCCGGGATCGCGTGGTCCCTGGGCGTGCCCGACGGCGGGGCCCTCGACCTCGACACGATGCTCGAGAAGGTCGCGGCGATCGTCGCGGCGGTCGACGTGCCGGTGACCGCGGATCTCGAGGCGGGCTACGGCGACGATCCGCAGGACGTCGCGCGCACCGTCCTGCGCGCGACCGACGTCGGCGTGGTCGGGGCCAACCTCGAGGACGCGGTGGACGGCGTGCTGTTCGGCATCGATGAGGCGGCCGAGCGGATCGCGGCGGCCCGCGACGCGGCGCCCCGCAGCACGTTCGTGATCAACGCGCGCACCGATGCGTACTTCCGGTCCGGCGTCCACGATCCGTTCGACGAGACCGTCGCGCGGGCGCAGCGCTTCGTCGAGGCCGGAGCGGACTGCGTGTTCGTGCCCGGTGTGAACGACGAGGAGACCGTTCGGCGCCTCGCCGCGGAGATCCCGGCCCCGCTGAACATCGTGGCGGGACTCGCCGCGCACCTCATCCCCGTGCCCGAGCTCTTCGCCCTCGGCGTGAGACGGGTGAGCCTGGGTGGGAGCATTGCACGAGTCGCTCTCACCGCCGTCGAGCGCGCGGGGCGCGAGCTGCTCGAGAGCGGCACGCTGGGCTTCCTCGACGGGGCCCTTCCGTACGCAGAGGTGCAGCGCCGGTTCGCCGACGGAGTGTGAACCGGCGCCGCCGACCTCAGCGGCCGATGCTCGACATGTCGGCGTAGCGGTCGCCCGCGGCCGAGGGCAGCGCCCCGAGCGCGGCGAGCTGCTCCTCCGAGAGCACGAGCGCATCCGCGGCGACGTTCTCCTCGAGACGGGAGACCCGCTTCGTGCCCGGGATCGGTGCGATGTCGTCGCCCTGTGCGAGCACCCACGCGAGGGCGACCTGGGCAGGGGTCGCGTCGAGCTCGGCGGCGACCTCTTCGACGGCATCGACGATGCGCAGGTTCGCGTCGAGGTTCTCGCCGACGAAGCGCGGGTTGCTCCGGCGGAAGTCGCCGGCGTCGAGGGTGTCGGCGGAGCGGATGGCGCCGGTGAGGAAGCCTCGCCCGAGCGGGGAGTACGGCACGAGGCCGATGCCCAGCTCGCGCAGCACCGGCAGCAGCTGCTCCGCAGGATCCCGGGTCCACAGCGAGTACTCGGTCTCCAGCGCGGTCACCGGATGCACCGCGTGCGCACGGCGCAGGGTCTCCTCACCGGCCTCCGAGAGCCCGTAGTGCAGGATCTTCCCCTCGGCGACCAGCTCGGCCAGGGCGCCCACGGTGTCCTCGATCGGCGTCTGGGGATCCATCCGATGCTGGTAGTAGAGATCGATCCGGTCGGTGCCCAGGCGGCGCAGCGACCCCTCGACCGAGCGGCGCACGTTCTCGGGGGAGCCGTCGAGCCGGCGGCCGCCGTCCGTTCCCGGCAGGATGCCGAACTTGGTCGCGATCACGACGCCGTCGCGTCGCCCGGCGAGAGCTCGGCCGACGAGCTCCTCGTTCGTGTGCGGGCCGTACATCTCGGCGGTGTCGAGCATGGTGACGCCGAGGTCGAGCGCGCGATGGATCGTGCGGATGGACTCGGCCTCGTCCGTGTTCGCACCGGAGTAGAAGGCCGACATCCCCATGCAGCCGAGGCCGAGCCGGCCGACGGAGAGGGTGCCGAGAGTCGCGTTCTTCATGAGAGCCTTTCGGAGTAGAGGGCGATCTTGATGTCGATGGCGCCGAGGGCGTCGTCCAGCTCCGCCCGCCGGGCCAGCACCGTCTCGCGGTGCTCGCGCAGCAGGGCGAGACGGGCAGCGCTCGTGCCGTCTCCGGCACGGGCGAGCTCGACATAGCGCCGGAGCGTGGCGATCGGCATGGCGGTGGAGCGGAGCTTGCGCAGGAACCCGAGCCACGCGATGTCGTCGTCGGTGTAGCGCCGGCGATCGGACGATTCGCGGTCCACGGGCGCGAGCAGGAGCCCCTCGCGCTCGTAGTAGCGCAGGGTGTGCGCGGTCAGCCCGAGCTCGTGCGCCGCCTCGGAGATCGAGCGCGTCGTGGTGGTTTCCGGCATGTGCCTCACGCTACGACTTCGAGCGCACTCGAAGTCAAGGCGGCATCCGGATCAGACGGCGGCGAGCACCGACAGCACGTTGCCGGCCGGGTCGGTGAACCAGGCGATGTCCGGGCCGCGCCCCGGTGCGCCGTGGGCGATGCCCTTCTCATCGGTGCCGAAATCCGGATCCGTGTAGATCTTGGTGACGACCCCGCGGGCGTTGAGGTCGTCGACGGCCGCCTCGACGTCCTCGACCGGGAAGTTCAGGATCGTGAAGCTCGCCGGGGTGTGGTTCGGCTTGGCGTAGACGAGGACGGATCCGCCCTGGGGCAGCCGGATGTCGAGGAAGCCCATCGCGTTGGTGCTCACCTCGAGACCGAGGGTGTCGCCGTAGAACGTGCGGGCCGCATCGATGTCGTCGACGCTGAAGCCGCTGAAGGCATGCGTGGTCTGGAAGCCGGTCATGGCTCCAGCATGCGCCCGGCCGGGCCCTGCGTCCAGGCCCGGGGCCGGCAGCCCGCCGCTCAGGCGTCCTGGAAGCGCGCCGGATCCACCACCGTCAGCTGGGGCCGGATCCGGTCGATCACGTCGAGCACCGCGACGACCTCGTCCAGCGGATGCAGCGGCGATTCCGTGCGCCCTTCTCCCACGTACCGGGCGAGCGCGCTGGCCTGGTAGCCGAGCCCGTCGTAGCGCTCGGTGAAGGCCTCGTCGCGCCACTCCTCGACCTCGTTCCTGCCGCCGATCCGGCGCGTCACGCGCAGCCCGGTCGGCGCGAAGAAGGACGGCAGCACGTCGACCCGCGCGGCCGCGCCGATCACCTCGGCGCGCTCCGCGGTGCGCGAGACCATCGACGTCGACACCACGGCATCCGCGCCGTTCGCGTAGCCCAGCAGCGCGGTGGCGCGCAGGTCGATGCCGTCGGGGGTGACGAGCCCCGACGCCTGGATCCGTTCCGGCACGCCCAGGATCGACGAGGCGAACGAGACCGGATACACGCCGAGGTCGAGCAGGGCTCCGCCGGCGAGAGCGGGATCCCACATCCGGCCGGTCGGGTCGTAGGGCGCCACCGAGCCGAAATCGGCGACGACCTGGTGGATCTCGCCGAGCGCGCCGTCGGAGATCAGCTGCCGCAGCACGTCGCTCTGCGGCAGATACCGGGTCCACATCGCCTCCATCGCGAGCACGCCCGCGGCGCGTGCGTCATCGACGACCTCGCGCGCCTCGGCGGCGCTCGTGGCGAAGGGCTTCTCGACGAGCACGTGGCGGCCGGCGGCGATCGCCTCCCGGGCGACGGCGGCGTGCGCGCTGTGCGGCACCGCGATGTAGACCGCGTCGACCGCGTCCAGCAGCGCCCTCCGGTCCGTGACGGCCGTCTCGATGCCGTGCGCGGCGGCGAACGCGAGGGTGCGCGGGAGATCGCGTGCGGCCACGGCGACCACGCGCTGCGCGGTGTGCCGGTGCAGCGCGTCGGCGAAGCGACCCGCGATCCAGCCCGTGCCGATCACGCCCCAGCGCAGTGCGGGCGCGGAGGAGGGGTCGATCGGGCGGGGCGAGGGCAGCGGCACGAGGACCTCCGGAGAGTGGGATGAGACCACCAGAGTCTCATGGGGCGGATCCGGTCCAGTACCGTGTCGTCTGTGACTTCGGGAGGATCGGCCGCGCGGGCAGAGGACCCCGATCACGCGGGGCGCGAAGAACCGGTCGACGACGGCGGGCACCTGCGCGTCTGGTTCCGGAGCCTCATGACGCTCGCGCCCGCGCCCTCCCCGCGCTGGTCCATCGCCTTGCAGGCCGCGCTGTCGATGTTCCTGCCGCTCGGGCTGTTCACCGCGCTGGGCCGCGGCGACCTCGGCCTGCAGGCGGCGGGCGGGGCGTTCGTGGCGACGTACCTCACCGCGGTCGCCCCGGCGACGAGGGCGCGTGCGCTCCCTGTCCTCGGCGCCGCGCTGGTGGCCTGCGCCGCCGCGGGCGTCGCCCTCGCCCCCTTTCCGCTGCTCGCCGCGCTCGGGCTGGTCGTGGTCACCCTCGTGATCGCGGTGCTGCACTTCGGCTTCCGCCTCGGCGCCCCCGGTCCGGTCTTCTTCGTGCTCGCCTACGGCATCGCCACGCACGTGACGGCGGTGGTCGACGGGCGCAGGCACGCGGATCCGGTGCTGTTCCTCGTCGCCCTGACGGCGGGCGTGGCGATCACCTGCGCCACGGCGGGCGTATTCGTGCTGGTGCGACGCGTCGTGCGGCCGGGCTCCGAGAGGATCGGGCAGTCGATCGAGCGCCGCTTCGCCCTGGGGCCCGACTCGCGGGCGCTGCTGGTGCGCGTGGTCGTGGTCGCCGCGATCGGGACGCTGCTCAGCCTGCTGCTCGTGGATGCGGAGCGCGCGTACTGGGCGGTGTGCGCCGGGGTGGCGGTGATCGGGGTGAACGCGGGACGCCGGGTGGCGTTCATCCGCGGAAGTCAGCGCCTGGTCGGCACGGTGGTGGGGGCGGGCCTCTTCGCGGCCCTCGCCGCGCTGCCGCTGCCCGGATTCGCGCTGCCCGTCCTGTTCGGGGCGCTCCAGTTCGGCGCCGAGCTCTTCGTGATCCGCAACTATGCGCTCGCCCTCGTCTTCATCACGCCGCTCGTGCTGCTGCTGATCGTGTCGACCTCGCCCGCGGGCGGCGGCGCCGCGCCAGGAGCGCTCATCGCGGAGCGGGTGGTGGACACGCTCGTGGGCGCGACGCTCGGTGCGCTCTCCGGGTTCGTGCACCCGCGGGCCGACGCCCGGCGCGGCTGAGCCGGGTCAGGCGCTCAGCCGGAGGGACTCGGCGGTGACCTCCTCGTGCAGCGGCGCGCCCGCGGCGAAGCGCTCGAGCTCGTCGAGAGCCGCATCGGTCATCCGATGCAGCTCATTGCCGAGGGATCCGGCCAGATGCGGCGTGATCATGACGTTGGGAAGGCCGTACAGCGGCGAGTCCTCGGGGAGCGGCTCCGGATCGGTCACGTCCAGGATCGCGTTGAGGCGCCCGGCGGTGCATTCACGCACCAGCGCATCGTTGTCGATGAGGCTGCCGCGCGCGGTGTTGATCACCGTGGCGTGGTCGGGCAGCGCCGCGAGTTCGCGGGCCCCGATCATGTGCCGCGTCGACGGCAGGGCAGGGGCATGCAGCGAGAGCACGTCGACGCGCGGGAGCAGCTGCTCCAAGGGCGTCGGGATGCCGCCCGCGGCGCGGACCTCGTCCGGATCCGCGAACGGATCCGCCACGAGGACCGTGACGGAGCTGAGCTGCTGGACGAGGGCGACGACGCGGCGGCCGATGCGGCTGAACCCCACGACGCCGATCGTCACCCCGAAGTTTCCGAGTCGCCCGAAGCGGGCGGTGCCGGCCTCGCCGTCCCGCCGCGGGTCGCGATCCGCCGCGAGGAAGGGGGCCTTCTTCCCGGCAAGGATGATCGCGGCCAGCGTGAACTCCGCGACCGGCACCGCGTTGACCTCGGCGACCGCGGCGACGCGGATGCCGCGGTCCCAGAGCTCGTCGGTGACGTGCGGGCGGACGGATCCGGCGCTGTGCAGCATCGCCTGCAGCCGCGGCATCTGCTCCAGTCGCCGCTGCGTGAGCTGCGGGGCGCCCCAGCCGGTGATCAGCACCTCGACCGATGCGAGGCGGTCGGCGACGGCCGGGTCGTCCAGGTCGTCCACGAAGACCGGATCCGGCACGCGGGCAAGGGCGCGCAGCCGGGAGATCCGCTCGGAGTCGAACTGGTTGCGGAAGGCCTCGCGCGACATGACGACGAGCGCTTCGGGCACGGGGGCGTCGGTCATCCGGGATCCATCCTCTGGGCTGTCGTGGTGCTCGGGAAAGCGTATACCCTGAGCCTCGTGACCGCCTTCGACCCTGCCCGTCTCACCCTTCCTCCCGAGGATCGCGCCCTCTCCCCGCACACCGGGTGGACGCGCGCGCACTGGGCGGCCGTGGCCGACCACCTGCTGCTGTCCCTGCGGCCTTTCTTCACGTCGACGCGCAGCCAGGTGCGCCTGCCGGGTCCGGTGAGCAGCAGCGGTGCCGACAGCGACGGGCTCGAGGGCTTCGCGCGCTCCTTCCTGCTGTTCGCGTTCCGTCTCGCCGGCGAGCGGGGGGCGGATCCGCACGGCTTCCTCGACGGGTATCGGGACGGGCTCGTGGCCGGCACGGATCCGCGGAACCCCGAGCGCTGGGTCCTGCCTGCGGAGCAGGCGCAGGCGGAGGTGGAGGCCGCGTCGATCGCGCTCGGGCTGCAGCTCACCCGGCCGTGGCTGTGGGACTCGCTCGACGACGAGGCCCGGCAGCGGGTGGTGGACTGGCTCGCTCTGAACCCCGTCGGGTGGTACCCCGACAACAACTGGCTGTGGTTCCGGATCACGGTCGAGACGTTCCTCGCCTCGGTCGGCGGTCCGCACGATCCCGCCCGGATCGCCGCCGACCTCGCCCGCATCGAGGACTACTACCAGGGCGACGGGTGGTGGGCCGACGGAGCGCTGCGCAACTACGACTACTACTGCGGCTGGGCGATGCACCTGTATCCGCTGCTGTGGGCGGGATCCGAGGGATCGACGGCGTTCGGGTCCGCGTCGCTCGCCCCGGTCTTCCGGGCGAGGCTCGCCGACTTCCTCGACGACTTCACGGCCCTCATCGGAGCGGACGGCATGCCCGTGCTGCAGGGGCGCAGTCTGATCTACCGGTTCGCGACCGCGGCGCCGCTGTGGATGGGCGCCCTCTCGGGGGCGTCCCGGCAGTCGCCCGGGCTGCTGCGCCGGGCCGCCTCGGGCGAGCTGCGCGCCTTCCTCGAACGGGGAGCCGTCGACGCGCGCGGTCTGCTCACGATGGGGCTGTACGGGGAGTGGCCCGCGATGGCGCAGACGTACTCGGGGGCGGGATCGCCGTACTGGGCGTCGAAGGGCTTCCTCGGACTGCTGCTGTCCGCCGACCATCCCGTGTGGACCGCCGTCGAGGAGCCCCTGCCGATCGAGCAGGGCGATGTGCGACGGGTGATCCGGCCTGCCGGCTGGCTCGTCAGCGGCACCGCGGCGGATGGCATCGTACGGGTGATCAACCACGGCTCGGACCACGCCCTGGAGGGCGACCGCACCGGTGATTCGGCGCTGTACGGCCGGTTCGGCTACTCCAGCGTCACCCTGCCGCCGCTCACCGGGGACGCGATCGACGACCCGGCGGACAGCATGGTCGGAGCGGTCGACGCGGCAGGACGCTCCACGCACCGCACGGGGTTCGCGCGCGGCGCGATCGGCGACGACGGCGTGGCCGCCTATGCCGTCTCGGTGGCCGACGCCCACTGGGTGGACTCGAGCGCCGACGGCCCCGCGTACGACCACGGCGCCGGTCGGACCGGCCGCGTGACCGACGGCCCGCTTCTCGCGACGGCGAGCGTCGTGCGCGGCTCGTGGGAGGTTCGCGCGACCCGGCGCCTGCCCCGTGTCGGCACGGTCGCGGATCCGCTGCCGGTGCGGGTGAGCGGCTGGCCGCTGACCGACGACGCCGAAGCCGTGACGGAGACGGGGCACGGCATGGTCGCGATCCAGGCCGACGGGCTGCGCTCCGAGCTGCGCGCCCTGCCGGGCATCGGCGGCGGGGAGATCGCTGCGTCGGTGCGCACCGAGACGGGCGTCTCGCCGATCGGGAGGATCACCGCGATCCCGCGGCTGGAGTTCGCGGAGGTGGCCGAGGGCGACGTGGTGGTCGCGGCGGTGCGCCTCGGGCGCGGGGCGGAGGAGGCGCCGTCGTCGCGGGTCGTCGTGACGCGAGACGACGTCGCGATCCTCCAGGTCACCTGGCCGGACGGGGCGCTCAGCACCGTGCGGATCGGCTGAGGGCGCCGGGCTCCGGCGCCTGCGCACGTGGCGCCGCGCGGCGGGGGCTCACCGAGCGGCGCGAGATGGAAAACGTGGCTCGGAGCGTCAGCAGAGCGGCGTTATCCATCTCGTCGGCGACCGGCGTGATCGCACGGGACGGAAAACGTCGCTCGCGGTGCCTTCGGAGCAGCCTTTTCCATCTCGCGTGAGGGCGCATGCCCGCCAGCGCGGCCGGAGCGCCCGCGCTCGCGTGCACGGCGGCGCGCGGCGCGTCCGCCGCGCCGGGGCTCAGACCGCGGCGGTCAGGCGGATCGCGTTCGCCCAGGGATCCTCGAACGCGAGCGTGCGGCCGTCGTCGCGCACGGTGACGCCGTAGTGCGTCATGCGCTCGGCGACGGCGCCGAGGTCGTCTGCGCCCGGCAGCACGATGTCGACGAGTCCGAGCCCCAGTGCGGGGCTGCGGCGGCCGGCGCCGGCACTGTTCCAGGTGTTCATCGCCATGTGGTGGTGGTAGCCGCCCGCGCTGACGAAGAGCGCGGATCCGCCGAGCTCGGCCGTGGTCTCGAAGCCGAGACGGTGCACGTAGAACTCCCGGGCGGTTGCGACATCCCCCACCGAGAGGTGCACATGTCCCACACTCGCTCCGCCGATCACGGGATCCTCGCCCGCGGTCTCGGGGAGGTGCTCGGCGAGGAAGGCGTTCGGATCCAGGGACAGCGTGTCCATCTCGATCCGCCCGTGGGTCCAGCTCCACTGCGTGCGGTCGCGATCCCAGTACAGCTCGACGCCGTTGCCCTCGGGGTCGGTGAAGTAGAACGCCTGGCTGACGAGGTGATCGGCGCTGCCGGTGAAGGTCCCGGGTGCACGGCGCGCCACGGAGTACAGCGCGGCCGCGAGCGCCTCCTGCGTCTCGAAGAGGATCGCGGTGTGGAACAGTCCCGCGGCGCGGGGTGCGGCGTGCGCCAGTTCCGGGCTGTGCTGCAGGATCACGACGGGGGTGGTGCCGCGGCCGAGGACCACGCGGTCGCCCTCGGCGGACAGCACCCGCAGCGTCACGGCGTCGCGGTAGTACGCGGTCATGGCGTCGAGGTCGGCGACGAGCAGCGTGACCGCGCCCATCGCGGTGTCGGCGGCGAGGAGGTCGGCGGAGAGTCTCACGGTATATGCAACCGCATGGACACGGGATCCATTCCGCACCGGCCGTCCCGTGCCGTGGCCCCGGCGGGGCATCCCGGCCGTGTCAGGAGCGCAGAGCCGCCTCCCAGCGAGCGCCGGCGTGCAGCAGCCGGGGCAGGCCGGCGACGAGCCCGCGTCGGGGCAGCGAGTTCATCAGATCGCGTTCGGCGGGCAGTCGTTCCTGCTCCCCGTGCGCGAGCCGCTCGAGCGCGTGCAGGAGGGCGAGCGGGTGCGACTCGAGGGCGCTGTGCCCGTTCTCGATCTCGACGAGCACGGTGTCGGGAGCCGTCGCCGCCACCCGCTGCGCGACCGCGGCGGGAGTGCGCAGGTCCCTCGTGCCGGTGAGCAGCACGATCGGCCAGTCGAAACCGGCGGCCGCGGAGGTCAGGTCGAACGACTCTCCGGCGAAGCGGGGGAACCGGTCGGCCACCGGGGCGTAGGTGAGCGACGGGTCGAGCGGCGAGCCGTCGGGATCCGGGCCGAAGCCGAGCTCCCGGAAGGCGATCGCGCCGACGAGGTCGAACTCGTAGAACCCCGGCACGTGCGCCTCGGACTCCGCCTTGTCCACGTACGCCTCGAGCGCGGTCCACACCGATCCGTGGGATCCGCCCCGGCGTGCTCCGTCGTCGTGGGTCGAACGGTGCGAGTCGTGCAGTCGCTGGCGCAGGAGGCGCTCCAGCAGATCCTCGCCGCCCAGCTCGTAGGCGGCGCGGAGCACGCCCAGGAGGATGCGCGGATCCGACCCCTCTTCGAGCAGCTCCCGCACGGCCGCGGCGATGCGGGTGTCCGCGTCGACGAACAGCTCCTGGATCATCGCGCGTTCCGCGTCGCGATCGGCGACCGACTGCAGGGCGGAGTCGAGCAGCATGCCGGCGACGCGCTCGGGGTGGCGGGCGCCGAACGCGGCCGCGAGGTAACTGCCGTACGAGGAGCCGCTGATGTAGGCGCGCTCGACGCCCTCCTGATCCAGCACGGCGGCGAGATCGTCGACGACGTCGACCACGCGCATCGCCGACAGCGGCAGGCTCCGACCGTCGAGGTCGGCGCGGGACAGGCCGACGCCGCGGTGCTCCATCATGATCACGTCGAGTCCGCGCGCCGCTGCCTCGCGCCGGAACCTCCGGTAGGGGAGGACGGAGCCGAGCCCGGGTCCGCCCGGGATCACGACGATCGGCACGGCGGCTCTGCGTCCGCTGCGCACATACGAGAGATCGAACGCGGGCGAGGTGGGCGAGGCGGGGCGTCGCACACGGCGGACGCCCTTGATCCTCGCCGCGAGCAGGCGTGGCAGCGCGCTCGGGGCGTGCTGACGCGGGGTACCGGTCGCTCTGCTCATGGCTCGATTATGCGCGCACGCCGGTAGGCGGGCGCTGGCGGGCGCCTATCAGCCGGATGAAGAAAGGCCGCGCGAGCCGTCGCCGGCCGTAGGCTCAGCGATCCGACGACGCGGAAGACGCCATCGCCTCGACGGCGTCGTCGGCCTCGGCGACGATGGCGGCCATCGCGGCGGCGGCGGCTTCGGGGTCGCGCGCCGTGATCGCGGAGGCGACCTCCTGGTGCAGGCGGAGCGCGGTCTCGTCGGCGCGCTTCGGCATGAGGGCGTGCGCGGTCCGGCCGTGCAGCAGCGCGGCGACGGCGTCGGCGAGGCCGGCGAGGTAGGGATTGCCGGAGCCGCGCAGCACGGCGGCGTGGAAGTCGACGTCGTGCTGGAGGTATTCGGGCTCGTCCGCGCAGTCGCCGTGCTCGACCATGCCGAGCACGGCCTTCACGAGGGCGGCGCGTTGTTGCGGGGTGGCGTGGGCGGCGGCCAGTCGGGCGGCGAGGGGCTCGATCGCGGAGCGCAGCTGGCTCAGCTCGTGCAGCGCGTGCAGCCGACCGGATCCGTCCAGTCGCCAGCGCAGCACCTCGGGGGCGTAGGCGCTCCAGCGGTCGGCGGGCAGCACCTCCACGCCGGCGCGGCGGCGCACCTCGACCATGCCCATGGTCTCGAGCACGCGCACCACCTCGCGCATCGCGGAGCGGGAGGCGCCGAGTTCGGCGGCGACGTCGGCGGTGAGCAGTCGTGCCCCGGGCGCGAGCTCGCCCTCGACGATCCGCATGCCGATCGTGTCGAGCAGCCGTCGATGCTGCGCCGACGCGGCGTCGCGAGTTCCCTCACTCATATGTCCATTATGGCGATCGTCGGGCAAAACCTCGGATGTCTCTTAGGACATCAGGCATATCCGACATTCGATCTTGATTAAGTCCTACTTATGATTTACGCTGAGGCGAAATCTCTCCGCCAGACCAAGGAAGCTCATGGCCATGTCGAACCTGCTCGCCTCCGTTCCCGGAATGCTCGTGTCCGCCGCCGATCCGGTGCCGCCCACGACGACCGCCCCCGAATGGGTGCTGATCCTCGCCGCTCTCATCGGCATCGCGACGATCGTGGTGCTCATCACCTGGGTGAAGCTGCATCCGTTCCTCTCGCTCGTGATCGGCGCGATCGTGACCGGCCTCGTCGCCGGGATGTCCGCGACGCAGACCGTCACGAGCTTCTCCAACGGGTTCGGCTCCACCGCCGGCGGCGTCGGAGTGCTCATCGCCCTCGGCGCCATCTACGGGAAGCTGCTCGCCGACTCCGGCGGCGCCGACCGGGTCGTCGACACCCTGATCTCCAAGGCGAGCACCGCGGCGCTGCCCTGGGTGATGGGCCTCGTCGGCGCGCTCATCGGCTTGCCGATGTTCTTCGAGGTCGGCCTCGTGCTGCTCGTCCCGGTGATCATCCTCGTCGCCCGTCGTTCCGGCGTCTCGCTCATCAAGATCGCCATCCCGACGCTCGCCGGACTCTCCGCCATGCACGGCCTCGTGCCGCCGCACCCCGGACCGCTCGCCGCCATCGGCCTGATCGGCGCGAACCTCGGCCTCACGCTCGCCTTCGGCGTGCTCATCGCGATCCCGACCGTTATCATCGCCGGTCCGCTGTTCGGCCGCCTCGCTGCGCGCTGGGTGGACGTGCCGGTCCCGGCCCTGTTCCAGACCGCGGAGGACACGGCGCAGGCCGGTGAGACCGCGACGGTCCAGGCGCGCAAGCGCCCCGGCTTCGGGGCCACCCTCTTCAGCATCCTGCTGCCGGTGTTCCTCATGCTGCTCGCCGCGATCGTCGACATCGTCGCGCCCACCGACACCTCGGTGCTCAAGGGCATCGTCGACTTCCTCGGCAAGCCGATGATCGCGCTGCTCATCGCCGTGCTCGTGGGCATGGTCGTGCTGGGCCGCGGCGGCGGGATGAGCGCGAAGCAGGTCGGCGCCTCGGTGTCCTCCTCGCTGCCCGCGATCGCCGGGATCCTGCTCATCGTCGGCGCCGGCGGCGGCTTCAAGCAGGTGCTCGTCGACTCCACGATCGGCACGGTCATCGCGCACGCGATCTCCGGCATCGGCGGCGCGCTGCCCATCGTGCTGTTCTTCGCCTGGCTCGTCGCGGTGCTGATCCGTGTCGCCACCGGATCCGCCACCGTCGCGACCATCACGGCAGCCGGCATCCTGCAGCCGCTCGTGCACGACCTGGGCCTCTCGTCCGCGGGATCCGCCCTGCTGGTGCTGGCGATCGGCGCGGGATCCGTGTTCCTCTCGCACGTCAACGACGCCGGTTTCTGGCTCATCAAGGAGTACTTCGGCCTGAGCATCCCGCAGACGCTGAAGACGTGGTCGATCATGGAGTGCCTCATCTCGATCGTCGGCCTCGCGGGAGCGATGATCCTCGGCGTGTTCGTCGGCTGATCGAAGGGAGCGGACGATGACGACGCAGAAGACGCCGCCCCGGATCCTCGTGGTCATGGGGGTCTCCGGATCGGGCAAGAGCACGCTCGCCGGCCTGCTGGCCGGCCGGCTGGGCTGGCCGCTGCAGGAGGGGGACGACCTGCACCCGGCGGCGAACGTCGCCAAGATGGAGGCGGGGATCCCGCTCACCGACGAGGACCGCTGGCCCTGGCTCGCACTGATCCGCGACTGGATCTCGGCCCGGATCGACGCCGGCGAGTCCGCGATCGTCACCTGCTCCGCGCTGCGGCGCAGCTACCGCGAGATCCTGGCGCTCCCGGGCGTGGAGTTCGTTCATCTCGAGGGCACCCGCCACGACCTCGCCGAGCGGCTGGGCCGGCGGCTCGGCCACTTCATGCCGGCCTCGCTGCTGGACTCGCAGCTGGAGACCTTGGAGCCGCTCGGACCCGACGAGGCGGGCTTCGTCGTGGATGCGGCCCTGCCCGCCCAGGAAGCGGTGCAGCAGGTGCTGAACTGGCTCGACGCGCACGGCACGCCGACCGGGCGCTGACGACCACCGCGGGGCGCCGCCGACGCGCGGCGCCCCGCAGCCACGCGGAGCCGGACGCGGTGCGACAGGTTGCGGCCTCCGGCGACGGTGCCACAATGTCCCCATGGGGAACGCGGCGAGCGTGGAGCTGGAGTCGGCGAGGGTGGTGCGACTGCTGCGCGAGTCCATCCTCTCCGGGCAGCGCCGTTCCGGCGATCGCCTGATCGAGCGCGACATCGCCGACGAGCTCGCCGTGAGCCGGCTGCCGGTGCGGGAGGCGATCCGCCAGCTGCTGAGCGAAGGGCTGCTCACCGCCCGACCGCGATCGTGGGCCGTGGTGCGGCGGTTCACCGAAGACGACGTGCGCGACATCGCCCAGGTGCGCGACGTGCTCGAGGTCCTCGTCTTCGAGCTCGCCGCGGTCCGTCACGACTCGGAGGGCCTGGCCAAGGTCGAGGCGGCGCTGAAGCGGGAGTTCGCCGCGGCCGGGATGGGCGACGCGGCTGCGGCGCACACGGCGGGCGCGGAGTTCCACCTGGTGATGGCGGAGCTCGCCGAGAACGCGACCGTCAACGAGATCCTCGGCATGATGCGCGGACGCCTCCTGCTGCTGTTCCGCGAGCACGACGACCTGGTCGGGATGGCCGAGGACCACGCGCGCATCTTCGAGTCGTTCGCCGCCCGCGACACGGCCACGCTGCGCCTGCGCGTGCAGCGGCACCTGAGGGCGGGCACGGAGAACGCGCTGCGCAAGCTCGCCGAGTACAACGCGGAGACGGCGGCGATCCGGGAGCAGGTGGCGGCCGAACGCGGCGCCGCCGAGCGGGTGGACGCCGAGTCTATCCCGGCGTTGGAGCAGATCCCCGTCGCGGGGGAGTGACGGCCTCCGATCGGCGCGGCGACATCGGAGTGGTGGTGTCGATCGCCTCGCGCAGCGGTCGGCGCATCGGCCCCCAGTAGCGCACCGGGGCGAGCCGCACGAGAGCGTCGACCAGGCGGGTCTCGCGCCCGATGAGGGTGCGGGGGCGTCGCCGGAGGGTCGCCCGCACGATGCGCTCCGCGGCCTCGGAGGGCTCCATGTGGTACATCGCGGCCTGTGCCGCGGCGGCACGCCCCGCGACGCCCGGATCGATCGCCGCCGCGTAGCGTCCGTGCAGGATGATGCCCGTGCGCACGCCGGCGGGATACACCGCTCCGACGCTGACGGACGAGCCCTCGAGCTCGTGCATGAGCGCTTCGGAGAAGGCGCGCACCGCGAACTTCGTCATCGCGTAGGGGATCCGGCCGCCCGGCGAGGCGAGGGCGTAGATGCTGGCGATGTGCGTGATGTGCGCTGCGGGAGAGCGCCGCAGCGACGGGAGCAGAGCCTTGGTGATCGACACCGTGCCCCACAGGTTGATGTCCATCAGCCAGCGCATCTCCTCCATCGTGAGCTGATCGAGGGATCCGAGCATCGAGGATCCGGCGCAGGTGATGAGCGTCTGCAGCTGAGGGTGGGCCGCCTCGATCTCGGCCCCGGCGGCCGACACGGCGGCGTCGTCGCGCAGATCGACGGGGTGCACGGTCACTTCGGCTCCCGATGCGCGCAGCTCCTCGGCGAGCCGGTTCAGGCCCGCGCGATCGCGGTCGATCAGGGCGAGGCGGGCTCCGCGGCGGCCGAGGGCACGCGCGACCTCGGCACCGATGCCGTTGGCGGCACCGGTGATGGCACTGCTGCGCCCTGCTGCGTCGAGAACGGGCAACGCTCCTCCTACGGCTGCGCCCTCGCACGCGTCGTCGCGGGCGTCGGGTGGGCGCAACGCTGGTCCCCATCCTGCCCCATCGCCCTGCTGTTGCGGAACGGGAACCGGTACGCTCGATGCAGAGGGAGGTCGGAGTGGGAAAGAGCGCTGACGCCATCGCCGAGGGCGTGGCGATCGCCACGTCGGCCGCCCGACTGACCGTCAAGAACCACATCCTGGTGGGCACGATCGCGCAGGGCGGCTCCTTCGACGTCGCCAAGTACATGAACGACGCCCACGAGGCGCTGCTCGCGCTCGCCGCGGAGTCGGAGGACGCGGCGGAGCTGGCCAACAAGCTGCGCAAGCGCGCCCACGGACGGTACTCCGATCCGCACGGCACCCACGACTACCGCGACCGCGACGTGCGCAACCTCAAGAAGCGGGCCAAGCAGTCCTCCGCCGTGGCCGACCGGCTGCGGGAGATGGCCGACGACCCCGAGACGCTGCGGTTCCTCGTGGAGGCGGCGCGGGCGGCCGCGTGGGGCGACGTGGCGGGCAACCTGCAGAGCCGGCTCACCGTCGAGGCGATGAGGCCGGACGAGGATCCCGACTACGAGACCATGCGCGAGGCGCGGATGCAGGCCCTGCGTCTGGTCGACCTGCAGGCGCTCGCGTCGGAGCAGCGCGCGAGGAAGAAGAACCGCGAGAAGGCGGACAAGGCGGCGGAGAAGGCGGACAAGGCCGCGGCGAAGGCCGCCGAGCGCGAGGAGAAGCGCGCCGCCAAGCAGCTGCGCTGACCTCCGCCACGCCCGGGGGATCCGCGCGCGGACCTCTCGATTCGCGTTCGGGGCCGCCTCTGGGGTATTGTTGACGAGGCCCGCGAGAGCGGGCGGTCTTGTGAAAGACCGGATGCGCCTGTAGCTCAATGGATAGAGCATCTGACTACGGATCAGAAGGTTGGGGGTTCGAGTCCCTCCAGGCGCACACTGTGTTGAGACAGTAAGAAACGGCCCGCTTCGGCGGGCCGTTTCGCTGTTTCCGGAGGTATGCGCGAGCGGCTCGGCCGGCACGGGGTCCCCGCGCCGGCCGAGTCGGATCCTCAGGCGAACGTCTCGTCGAGGGCCGCCCGCAGGTCGGCCAGGAGATCCGCCGTGTCCTCGAGGCCCACCGAGAGGCGCAGGTGCCCGAGCCGGCGGAACGGCTCCGGGTACGCGGCCACCCGCCCGCCCTCCGTGCCGGTGTGCACGATCAGCGAGTCGTCGTGGCCGAGCGAGAAGCCCGACGTGATCAGGCGCAGGTTCGCGACGAACCGGTTCTGCGTGTCCGGGTCGCCGTCGACGGCGAAGGACATCATCCCGCTGAAGCTGCGGCCGAACTGGCGCACGGCCAGCTCATGCTGCGGGTGCGACGGCAGCCCGGGGTAGGAGACGTACGCGACGCGCGGATCCGCGTCCAGGAGCTCGGCGATCGCCTGCGCGGACTCGCTGTGCTGGCGCATGCGCATCGGCAGCGTCACCGAGCCGCGCTGGATCTGCCATGCGTTGAACGGGGAGATGATGCCGCCGACGTCGATCATCGCGTCGGCCTTGATCGGGTCGATGAGCGCGCGGCTGCCGACGACCGCTCCGGCCATCGCATCGCCGTGACCGTTGACGTACTTGCTGAGCGAGTGCACGACGAGGTCGGCGCCGTCGCGCAGGGGCCGGTAGACGGGCGGCGGCGTGTAGGTGGAGTCGACCATGAGGATCGCTCCGGCCTCGTGCGCGATGGCGGCGATCGCCGCGACGTCGGTGACCTGGGTCGTGGGGTTCGCGATCGTCTCGACGCACACCAGGCGGGTGTTCGGGCGCATGGCCGCGCGGACCGCGTCGTGGTCGGTGATGTCGACGAACGTCGCCTCGATGCCGTAGCGCTGGGGCAGCAGCTCCGACCACAGACGCCACGTCGCCTCGTAGGTGACGTCGCTGACGACGACGTGGTCTCCGGCGCGGACGTAGGTGAAGAACACGGCGTGAAGCGCCGCCACGCCCGAGGCGAGCGCCACCGCGTCCTCCCCGTCGTCCAGGGCGGCGAGCTTCTCCTGCAGGGCCTGCTGGTTCACACCCGTGTTGCGCGTGTAGAGCCCCGGCGCATTCGCCGACCAGCTGATCTCGCTCGGGTCGTCCGGAAGCTGGTACGAGTTCGCCATCACGAGCGGCGTGCGCAGCGCCAGGGTCGAGTCGAGTTGGATCCCGCCGTGCACGGCGAGGCTCGAATCGGACAGGGTGCCGGGCCGGGTGCGGTCGGGGCGTTCGGACATGGGATCCTCCTGGGCTGGGGCGGGCACGGTGGCGTCCGCGGCATCGAGTGTGTTATATCTGCATCTTCAGTTGTTTATATTGCACGACACGAGCAGGGGCAAGATGGACGGCACGGACCACAGGATCCTGTCCGAACTGACGGCGGACGCGCGCACGCCGCTGGTGACCCTCGCAGCGCGGGTGCACCTGTCCCGCAACGCGGTGAAGCAGCGCATCGAGCGGATGGAGCGCGACGGCGTCATCGGCGGCTACACCGTCGTCTCGGGGGCGGGATCTCCGCGACGCGTGACCGCGATCGTGCTGGTCTACCGGGAGGACCGCATGCGAGGCGCGCATGTGGTGACCGAGCTCTCCCGGATCCCGGAGATCGTGCGCTGCGACGTCCTGTCCGGGGAGTTCGATCTGCTCGCCATCGTGCAGGCCGAGGGGATGGACCGCGTCGGCGAGATCTGGGAGCACATCGCCGCCCTCCCGGGAGTGGCGAACACGGTGACGTCGGTGTCGCTCGCGCAGGTCATCGACCGCCCGTGACGACGCGGTTCCCCGCGTCGCCACGGCGAACGGTCAGGCGGTGAGGCAGACCACCTTGGGCTGCGTCATCTCCTCGAACGCGAAGCGCACGCCCTCGCGGCCCATGCTCCCGTACTTGGCGCCGCCGAACGGCATGCTGTCGATGCGGTAGTCCGACGAGTCGTTGATCATCACGCCGCCGGCCTCGATCTGCTCCGACACCCGCAGCGATCGGGACAGATCCGACGTGAAGATCCCCGCGTGCAGCGCGTACTCGATCTCGTTGGCCCGCGCGACGGCCTCCTCCTCGGTGTCGAACGGCGACAGCACGGCGATCGGCGCGAACGCCTCGTCGCACCACAGCGCGCAGGAGGAGGGCACGTCCTCGACGACGGTCGGCCAGTACACCGAGCCCTCCCTGCGGTGCCCGGCGAGCACCCTCGCCCCGGCGGAGACGGCGTCCTCGACGAGACTCTCGGCGCGTGCGGCGGCCTCGGGCGAGATCATCGGGCCGACATCGGTGCGCTCGTCGGACGGATCCCCGGCGACGAGCTCGCGAGTCCGCGCCGTGAAGTCCGCCCGGAACTGCTCGTACACGTCCCGTTGGACCAGGATCCGCTGCGCTCCGACGCAGTTCTGGCCCGCGGCCCAGAAGGCTCCCGAGACGCAGGCGTCGACGGCGGCGGTGATGTCGGCGTCCGAGAACACGACGACGGGCGCATTGCCGCCGAGCTCCATCGCGAGCCGCTTGAGTCCGGCGCCGCGGGCGATCGCCTCGCCCGTGGCGAAGCCGCCCGTGAAGGACACCAGGCGCACATCGCGCGCGGCGACGAGGCGCTGGCCGAGCTCGCGGGCCCCGTGCACAACGGTGACGATCTCGGGCGGCATCCCGGCGTCGACGAGCACCTCGACGAGGAACCGGGCGGTGAGCGGCGTGAACGGAGAGGGCTTGAGGATCACGGAGTCGCCCGCCGCCACGGCGGGACCCAGCTTGTGGGCGACGAGGTTGAGGGCGTCGTTGTACGGGGTGATCGCGACGACCACGCCGAGCGGCTCGCGGGTGAACCAGCCGCGCCGGTTCGTCGAGCCCTCGAAGGCGTCGAACGGGATGACCTCGCCCGCGTTCGAGCGCGCCGCCTCTGCGGACAGCGACAGGGTCGTCACGGCACGGCGCACCTCCTTGCGCGCCTGCCGGATGGTCTTGCCCGCCTCGCGCACGATCAGCCCCGCCGCCTCATCGGCGCGGGCGCGCAGCAGGGCGGCGGCGCGCTCGAGGATGCCGTGGCGCTCGAACCGGGTGAGGCCTCGCGCGATCTCGAAGCCCACCCGGGCGCCCGCGAGGACGAGCTCGACGTCTTCGGCGGAGCGGCAGGGCACGGCGCCGATCACCTGGCCGGTGTAGGGGTCGTGGACGAGCAGCTCGTCGGCGGACGCGTCCGTACCCAGCGCGGCGGGAGCGCTCATCGCGCGGCCTCCACGCCGGCGCGCTGGTGCGCGTCGATCGCGATGATGTCGGACAGCAGCGCATACGCCGTCTCCATGCGGCCGGCGCCGGGACCCGACACGGTCACCGTGCCGAGGAGGTCGGTGTCGAACGAGACCGCGTTGGTGGCACCGGACACGCCAGCCAGCGGGTGCGCGAGCGGCAGCGCCACGGGCTCGACCGATGCGGCCACGCCGCCGTCGGGCGTGCGGACCGCGGAGCCGATGAGCTTCCAGCGCCGTCCCTCCGCCGCGGCGGCGGCGATGTCCTCCGGCGAGATGGCGGAGATCCCGCGACGCACGACGTCGGTGGTCGTGATCCCGGCGCCCAGGATCTCGTTGGCGAGGATCACGACCTTGAGCTGCACGTCGGAGCCTTCGATGTCGGCGGTCGGGTCGGCCTCCGCGTAGCCCAGCGCCTGCGCCTCGGCGACGGCCTCCGCGAGCGTGGCGCCGGCCTCCATCCGGCCGAGCACGAAGTTGCTCGTGCCGTTCAGGATCCCCTCGACCCCGGAGATCCGGGTGCCGCGGAGCATGTCGGAGGCGAAGCGCAGCACGGGCGTGCCGCTCATCACGGCGCCTTCGTGCTCGAAGCGCGCGCCGTGCTCCTCGGCGATGCGGCGCAGCTCGGCGCCCGCGAGCGCGACCGGCCCCTTGTTGGTCGTGGTCACGCTCTTGCCGCTCTCCAGCGCCGCGCGCACGTGCGACACCGCAGGCTCGCCGTCGACGGGATTGGTGAAGGTGGCCTCGACGACGATGTCCGCCGTGGTGCTGCGGATGACGAAGTCGTTCTGCGGAACGGCGGCGCCTCCCGGCATCCCGGCGAACGTGGCGCCCTCGGCCATCGCGAACACCGCTCCGAGATCGATGCCGTCTGCCTGCATGAGTGATCCGAGCCGAAGGTCGGTGATGGCCACGACGCGGAGCTCGAAGCCCAGGTCGTCGGCGAGCGCCGTTCCCCGGGAGTGGATGATCTCGGCGAGGGCGCGATTGACGCCGCCGAAGCCGATGAGGGCGAGGTCGTGACGATGCACGGCGGACTCCTTCGAGAGTGGATGGATACTGCGGCCCCCATCCTCGGTGCGCGTACGGGCAGGCCGCGCCTGCCGGAGTGGGCGTGCGCGCTGCCGATGCGGCAGTGCGGGTGACGATGTGCCCCGACCTTCCGCCGGAGCTGATCCGAGGGGCGGGAACGCTTGTGCGGCGCCGGGACGCCGGGTAATGTCCGGAAACAATTCGTGCGACATCAGCACACTGGTGTGGTGATATGGCACGATCCTTTCGTCTCAGCCCCTCCCGACCTTGAATGCGAGACCTCATGAGCCCATTGCCCGGGGAGAAGGAACTCCCCAACGCGCTGCCCCGCACCACGGCCACCCAGGTGCCGCTGCGCCGACTACAGCGGTCGATGGACGCACGCCACCTCATCATGATCGCCCTGGGCGGGGTGATCGGATCCGGGCTGTTCCTCAGCTCCGGCTACACGATCAGCCAGGCGGGACCGCTGGGCGCGATCATCGCGTACCTGATCGGCGCCCTCGTCGTCTACCTCGTGATGGCGTGCCTCGGCGAACTCGCCACGGCCTACCCGGTCTCCGGCGCCTTCCACATCTACGCGGCCCGTTCGATCGGCCCGGCCACCGGCTTCACCACGGCCTGGCTGTACTGGCTGTGCTGGGTGGTCGCGCTCGGATCCGAGTTCACCGCGGCCGGCATCCTCATGCAGCGCTGGTTCCCCGGAGTGCCGGTGTGGGTGTGGTGCCTCGTGTTCGCGGCCGCGCTGTTCTCGATCAACGCGATCTCCGCACGCGTGTTCGGTGAGACCGAGTTCTGGTTCTCGCTCATCAAGGTGCTCGCGATCGTCGTGCTGATCGTGCTCGGCGCCGCCGCCATCTTCGGCTTCACGCCGCTGTCCGACGAGCACCCCGCGGCGCTGCTGTTCCGCAACTTCGAGACGCCGCACGGGCTCTTCCCCGGCGGGGTCGGCGGCGTGCTGATGACCTCGCTCGCCGTGTTCTACGCGTTCAGCGGATCCGAGCTCATCGGCGTCGCCGCCGGCGAGACGAAGGATCCGGGGCGCAACATCCCTCGCGCGCTGCGCTCCACGGTGCTGCGCCTGCTGGTGCTGTTCGTGGGATCCATCACGGTGATCGCCGCGATCCTGCCCTACGACAAGGCCAGCGTGACGAGCAGCCCGTTCGTGGACGTGTTCCAGTACGTCGGCGTGCCGTTCGCGCCCGACATCATGAACTTCGTCATCATCACCGCCCTGCTGTCGGCGGGCAACAGCGGCCTGTTCTCGTGCGCGCGCATGCTGTTCTCGCTCGCCGAGGAGGGCCATGCGCCGAAGGCCTTCACCCGGCTCACCCGCCGCGGCATCCCGATCGTCGCCCTCAGCGTGAGCATGGTGCTGGGGCTCGTCTCGCTGCTGTCCAGCGTGATCGCCGCGGAGACGGTCTACCTCGCGCTGGTGTCGATCGCGGGCTTCGCGGTCGTCGCCGTGTGGATGTCGATCGTCGCCGCGCAGTTCTTCCACCGCAGGGCGTTCCTGCGCCGGGGCGGGGATGTCTCGACGCTGCCCTACCGTACGCCGCTGTACCCGATCGTGCCGATCGTCGCGTTCGTGCTGCTGCTGGTCTCGGTCGTCGCGATCGCGTTCGACCCGAACCAGATCGCCGCGCTGTACTTCGGCCTGCCGTTCGTGGGCCTCTGCTACCTGTACTTCTGGTGGCGGTACGGACGGCGCGGCGCCGCACGCGTCCACACGGTCTCCGAGGAGGCCCCGGTCGATCGCGCGGAGGACCCGGCGGCCGAGGAGCCCATCGCCGGCATCGGACGATGACCCGCGGGCCGGGATGGATCGAGGTCGACGTCGACGCCATCGCGCACAACGTCGCGGCGGTGCAGCGAGAGCTCGGCACCACGCCGCTCTGCGGAGTGGTCAAGGCGGACGCGTACGGCCACGGCGTCGACCTCGTCCTCCCGGTCCTCATGGCAGCGGGGGTCGGCATGATCGGCGTCACCGCGAACGACGAGGCGCACGCGGCGAGGAGGCTCGGGTTCCGCGGGCGGATCGTGCGCGTGCGCACCGCGCTGCGCGAAGAGATCGAGGACGCGGCCCCGGCGCACGTCGAGGAGTGGATCGGCGGACTCGCCCACGCGCGTGAGGTCGACGCGGCGGCGCGCGCGATCGGTCGCCGCATCGGGGCGCACGTCTCGATCAACGCGACGGGGCTCAGCCGGGACGGCATCGACCTGCGCCGTGCGGGCGGCCCCGAGGAGGTCGCCGCGGTCGGCGCCCTGCCGGGCGTGCATCCGATCGGCGTCTGCGCGCACTTCCCCTGCGAGGACGAGCACGACGTCGCCGAGGGGGCCGAGGAGTTCCGCTCCCAGTCGGCGGAGGCCGCGGCGCTGCTGGCCGCCGGCGTAGGGCGGCGGCTCGAGCGGCACTGCGCGACCTCGTTCGCGGCGCTGTCGGTGCCCGCCTCGCGGTTCGACCTCGTGCGCGTGGGCGCCGCGCTCTACGGCGACACGTCCGCCGCGCCCGGGCTCCTCCGGCCCGCGATGCGCCTGCTCTCGCGGGTCGCCGCGATCAACGTCTATCCGCCCGGACGCACGGCCGGATACGACCGTACGCACCACACCGCCCGCACGTCGCGCCTCGCCGTCGTGCCGCTCGGATACGCCGATGGATTCCACCGTGTCCTCGGCGGCCGCGCCGAGGTGCTGGTGGGCGGGCGGCGGGCTCCCGTGGTCGACAGGCACGCGATGAACACCCTGCTCGTCGACGTGACCGACCACCCCGCCGTGCAGGTCGGGGACGAGGTGACGCTCGCGGGCGCCCAGGGCGGCGACGCGATCACGATGCAGGATCTGGAGCGCGCCTCAGGCCAGATCGCGGCCGACCTCTACACCGCGTGGGGGCGCCTGCTGCCCCGCCTGGCGCGGCGCGGAGGACCGACGTGAGGAGCGCGCAAGCGCCGGGTAGGCTGGCCGGATCCGGCTCGCCGCGCCGCGGCCGGGCGACGAAGGGAGGCGGGGTGTCTGCTCCCTCGTCCCTGTCGCAGGGACTGACGCTGCTCGAATCGGCGGCTGAGCGGGAGCGCTCGGGCCGTGCCGGGCACAACGCCTCCCGGCTCGCGGAGACGACCGGGATCGAGCGCAGCAGGGTGTCGCGGCTGACCGCCGAACTGCGGGCGCTGCGCTTCCTCGATCGCGACGAGGCCGGCGTGCTCAGCGCCGGGGATGCCTACTTCCGCACGGCGCGTGCCCTCGACCAGCCCTGGCTGCGCGCCGCGCGACAGGAGCTGCGGATCCTGGCCTCGACGCTGAGGATGACCGCCCTCCTCGCCGCGGCGGACGGCCCGCGCGCACTGCTGCTGCGCTCCGCGGCGGGAGCGGGGTCGACCGACGTCGCCGTGCCCTACGGCATCGCCCCGATCTGGTGCACGGCCGCCGGCCGGGCCCTGCTCTGGGACGACTCCCGCTCGGAGCTGGAGGAGCGGCTGCGGGAGGTGCAGTTCGTCGGCATCGGCGGTCCGGCCGCCGCGCGGACCGCCGGCCAGGTGCACGACCTCATGGAGCGCGACCGGGCGGACGGGCTGATCGTGGCCTCCGACGAGTATGCGGAGGGGGTGGCCGAGATCGCCCTGCCGATCCGCGGGCGGGACGGGATCGTCGCCTCGATCGCCCTGAGCGGTGCACGCCACGGCCGAGGGCCCGTCCGTGCCGCCCGCGTGGCGCTGGCGGAGGCCCGCGATCGGCTGAGCGCGCTGGCGACCGCTCAGTGAGCGGTGTGGCTCCCGCGGCGCTCCTCGGGGGCGCCGAGCGCTTTCGACAGCGCCTCCGCGGCCGCGACGCACGCCTCCGCGAGCTCCGCTGTGCGCGGACGCAGAGCGCGTCGCTCGCCGACGATCTGCACGCCCGCGGCCACCTCGTCCCGGAAGTCCCAGACCGGCGCCGAGACCGAGTACAGCTCCGGCTCGGCCTCCTGGTCGACGACCGCGTATCCGAGCGCACGCGAGGCGCGCAGCCGATCGAGGAAGTCGTCGACGGAGGCGGGGGCGTTCGGTCCCGGGCTCGAGAACGAGGTCCGGGCGAACACGGCGCGCACCTCCTCGTCGGACGCGTCCCACAGCACCGCACGCCCCGCGTCGCTGCAGAACGCGGGATAGGCGCGGCCCACCCACGACCCGATCATGCGGGATCCGGCGGGGATGCTCTCCACGACGGTCAGCGTGCTGTCGCCCTGCAGGACTCCGAGGAAGCACGCCTCGCCTGTGGCCTCGGCGAGCGCGTCGAGCACCGGCAGTCCGGCGGTGTGCAGCCGTCGCTCCGTCAGCTCCTGCGCCGTCGCGTACCAGCTCCACGCGAGGCGGTAGCGGTGGTCGTCGCCGCGCACGACGAGGCCCCGATCGGCGAGCGCGGAGAGGGTGCGGGACACCTGCGAGCGTTCCCGGTCGAGCGCGAGGGCGACGTCCCGGACCGCCACGCCGTGCGGAGCAGCGGCCGACAGCGCCGCGAGCTCCGAGAGCACGTCCAGGCCGCGGCCCATGCTCGTCCGGGGCAGGTCGGGATCCTCGGCGAACGGCATGGCATGAGCGTACTCGACCGCCGGCGCGCGTCCGGCGGCTCGGGCGGAGGGAAGGCGGAGCGATGACCGGGACGAAGACGACGGGCGCGGAGGGCGGGATCCTCCCGCTCACGATCCTGGACGGCGGGATGTCGACCGCCCTGGAGCAGCAGGGGATCGAGGTGGGCGGCGCGCTGTGGACGGCACGCCTGCTGGCCGACGAGCCGGAGCGCATCGCACGCGCCCACCGCGCCTTCTTCGAGGCCGGAGCCCACGTCGCGACCACCGCCACCTACCAGGCGAGCGAGCGCGGCTTCACCGCGGCGGGCCTGGACGCCGCCGAGGCGAGGACGCTCATCGGCCGCGGGGTGACCATCGCGCGGGAGGTGCGCGACGAGTGCGCCGCGTCGAGGCCGGGGCTGCTCGTGGCGGCGTCGGTGGGCCCCTACGGCGCTGTGCTCGGGGACGGCTCCGAGTACCGGGGGCGATACGGAGTGGCCCCGTCGCGGCTGCGCGACTTCCACGGCCCGCGGCTGGAGGCGCTCGCCGAGGCAGGCCCGGATCTGCTCGCCGTGGAGACCATCCCGGACCTCGAGGAGGCGGTGGTGATCGCGGCGCTGCTGGACGAGCTCGGCGTTCCGGCGTGGTTCAGCTATTCCGTGCGCGGCGAGGAGACCTGCGCCGGACAGCCGCTGGCCGAGGCGTTCGCCGTGCTCGCCGGCCGCCGCTCGCTGGTGGCTGCCGGCGTCAACTGCTCGGATGAGGGCGACGTGCTCGGCGCGGTGGAGGCTGCCGTGGCGGAGACCGGGCTTCCCGCGATCGCCTACCCGAACCACGGCGGCGTCTGGGACAGCACCACCAAGACCTGGTCGCACGCGCGACCGCTCGACGTCGACCTCGTGGACGCCTGGATCGCCGCGGGTGCCCGCTACATCGGCGGCTGCTGCGGCTTCGGCCCGGCCGACATCGCCGCACTCTCCCGGCGCGTGACGGCGCCGTCGGTCGCGTCTTAGCCCGTCCATAGGGTCGCCAAAGGGCTCGTCCCGGGGCGGTGCCGAGCATGGATCCCATGACCCAGGATCCCGCTCCCGACCTCGACCTCGACGTCGTCGTCCCCGTGCACAACGAGCACGAGACGCTCGAGCAGAGCATCGCGCTGCTGCACGCGCATCTCAGGGCCGAGGCACCGGGCTCCTGGCGGATCACGATCGCCGACAACGCCAGCACCGACGGCACGGCGGCGATCGCCGAGGGGCTGGCCGCCCGGCTCGACCGCGTGGTGGTGGTGCACCTGGCGGAGAAGGGGCGGGGTCGCGCGCTCAAGGCGGCCTGGTCGGCATCGCCGGCCCGGGTGCTCGTCTACCTCGACGAGGACCTGTCCACGGATCTGCGTGCGCTGCAGCCGCTGGTCGCGCCGCTGCTCAGCGGCCATTCCGACCTGGCGATCGGATCCCGCCTGGCGAGCGCCTCGCGCATCGTGCGCGGCGGCAAGCGCGAGTTCGTCTCGCGCTCCTACAACGCGCTGCTGCGCGGCACGTTCGGCGCGCGGTTCAGCGATGCGCAGTGCGGGTTCAAGGCGATCAGGGCCGACGTGGCCCGCCGCCTGCTGCCGTATGTCGAGGACACCGGGTGGTTCTTCGACACGGAACTGCTGATCCTCGCGGAGCGCGCGGGGCTGCGCATCCACGAGGTGCCCGTCGACTGGGTCGACGATCCGCACAGCTCGGTCGACATCGTCGCGACCGCGACCGCCGATCTCAAGGGCATGGTGCGCGTCGGCACGGGCCTCGCGCGCGGGCGGATCCCCGTCGACGACCTCTACCGGGACATCGGGCGGCACCCGTTCGCGCAGCCCCGGACTCCCCTGATCGCCCAGGTCGTGCGCTTCGGCGTCATCGGCGCGCTGTCCACGATCGCCTATGCGCTGGTCTATCTGGTGCTCCAGGTCGTGATGCCGGCGCAGACCGCGAACTTCCTGGCACTGCTGGTCACCGCGATCGCCAACACCGCCGCCAACCGCCGCTTCACCTTCGGCATCCGAGGCAGAACGGGCGCCACGACGCACCATCTGCAGGGGCTCGTGGTCTTCGGGATCGCCTGGGCGCTCACGAGCGGATCCCTCGTCCTCCTGCACGCGGCGGATCCGCATCCGGGAGCCTTCGTGGAGGTGGGCGTGCTCACCATCGCGAACCTCGTCGCCACGCTGCTGCGGTTCGCGCTGCTGAAGATCTGGGTGTTCCGCGATCCCGGGCGCCGCAGGGGCGAACCCGCGCCCGACGAGCCCGTCGAACCGCTGTCCACCCGTCACCACCTCACCCTGCTCGCTCAGGAGGCGAACCGATCATGAACGCATCCGTGGCTGTCGCGCCCGCCCTGCCCGCCCCTTCGGTGACCGGACCGGATCCCGCCGCCGCGAACTCCGTCGCAGCCGCGATCCCGAACGCGCGGTGGGAGGCGCCGGCCTTCGCCGGGGCGCTCCTGCTCACTGGGATCCTGTATGTCTGGAATCTCGCCGCGAGCGGCTGGGCCAACGCGTTCTACTCGGCCGCCGTGCAGGCCGGCACGCAGAACTGGGTCGCGTTCTTCTACGGATCCAGCGACGCCGGCAACTCCATCACGGTGGACAAGCCGCCGGCGAGCCTGTGGGTGATGGAGCTGTCGGCGAGGATCTTCGGGCTCAGTTCGTGGAGCATCCTGGTTCCCGAGGCGCTCATGGGCGTGGCGACGGCCGTGATCATCCTGTTCACCGTGCGGCGGCGTTTCGGCGCGGCCGCGGCGCTGGTCTCGACGGGCGTGTTCGCGCTGACCCCCGTCGCCGCGCTGATGTTCCGGTTCAACAACCCCGACGCGCTGCTCCTGCTGCTGCTGACCGCATCGGTGGCGATGACCTTGCGCGCGATCGACCGGAATCGGCTGCGCTGGCTGCTGCTCGCCGGGGTCGCTGTCGGCTTCGGGTTCTTGACCAAGCAGCTGCAGGCGTTCCTCGTGCTGCCGGTGCTCGCCGGTCTGTACGCCGCGTTCGCGGGTGTCCCGATCCTGAAGAGGCTCTGGCATCTGCTGGCCGCGCTGGGCGCCGTGATCGTCTCGGCCGGCTGGTGGGTCGCCGTGGTCGAACTGGTGCCGGCGTCGGCGCGGCCCTACATCGGCGGCTCGCAGACGAACAGCTTCCTCGAGCTCACCTTCGGCTACAACGGCCTGGGACGGCTCACCGGGAACGAGACCGGAAGCGTCACCGGGGGCGGTGGCGCGGCCGCCGCCGGCGGTGGCGGGATGTGGGGATCCACGGGCCTGTTCCGCCTCTTCGAGAACGAGATCGGCGGGCAGATCTCCTGGCTGATCCCCGCGGCCCTGATCCTCTGCGTCGGCGCCCTCGTGCTCATCGGCCGGGCGCCGCGACGGGATCCTCGCCGCATCCTGATCGTCGCGTTCGCGAGCTGGCTCCTCGTCACGATGCTCGCGTTCAGCTTCATGGCCGGGATCTTCCACGCGTATTACACGGTCGCGCTGGCCGCGCCGCTCGCCGGGCTCCTCGGGGCATCCGGTGCCGTCCTGTTCCGGCACCGGGAACGGCTGTGGGCGCGCATCCTGCTCGCCGTGTCGGCGGTCATCACGGCCGCCTGGGCCTGGGTGCTGCTGGACCGCGCGGGGTCCTGGCTGCCCTGGCTGAAGGTCGTCGTGCTGATCGTCTCGGCCGCCGGTGCCCTGCTCGTCCTCATCCCGCCGCGGTCGCGGATCCTCACCGCCTCGACCCTGTCCGCGCTGCTCGTGGGCGCGCTGCTGGCCCCTGCCGCGTACACGATCGAAACGGTCGGCGCGGCCCACTCCGGCTCCATCGTGACGGCGGGGCCGACGGTCCAGGGCGGCATGGGTGGATTCGGCGGGCGCGGCTTCGCCGGCGGGACGCCGGGTGGAAACGGCGGCTTCGGAGGCTTCGGCGGCGGCGCGCCCGGCGGGAACGGCGGCTTCCCCGGAGGCCAGCCCGGTGCGGCGACCCCCCGCGGCACCGGCGCCGGAGGCGCTGGCCGTGGCGGGATGGGCGGCGCGGGCGGACTGCTCGAGGCCTCCACCGTCGGTTCCGCCATGAAGACGCTCCTCACCGCCGGCGCCTCGACCTACACCTGGGCGGCCGCGACGATCGGGTCGCAGACTGCGGCCGGCTATCAGCTGGGTACGGGGGCGGCCGTGATGCCGATCGGCGGATTCAACGGCAGCGACCCGTCGCCGACGCTCGCCCAGTTCCAGGCCTACGTCACGGCGGGACGGATCCACTACTTCATCGCCGGCGGGCGGATGGGAGGATCGAACGGCGGCAGCGACGTGTCCTCCCGCATCCAGCAGTGGGTTGAGGCGAACTTCACGGCGAAGACCGTCGACGGCGTGACGGTGTACGACCTGACGGCGCAGAATTGAACCGGCACGGGCGAGGGGAGCAGATCATGGCCGATGCCACGACCGAGTCCGGATCCGCCGCTGCCCCGATGCCGCTCGGGCTGCCGCCGGTGGTGCGTGCGGACGGATCACCGGCGCGGGCGCTGGTGGTCGACGATGAGCAGGCGCTCGCCGCGGCGGTGGGCGGGTCTCTGGTGGCCGACGGCTGGGAGGTGCGGATCGAGCACCGAGGGCGGAGTGCGCTCATCGCGGTGCGCGAGTTCCAGCCCGACGTGGTCGTGCTCGACATCATGATGCCCGACATCGACGGGCTCGACACCCTCGAGCGCATCCGGGCGATCCGGCCGGAGATCCGGGTGCTGTTCCTCACGGCGCTGGACAGCCACGACGATCGCATCGCGGGGCTCCGCGCCGGCGGGGACGACTACCTCACCAAGCCCTTTGCGATCGCCGAGCTGCAGGCGAGGGTGCGCGTTCTGGCCCGCTCCGCCGTGGCGATCGCCCGGCCCGCCGAGTCGCGGCTGCGGGTCGGCGACCTCGCGGTGGACACGGGCGAATCCACGGCCGAGCTCGCCGGATCGCCGCTCGAGCTGACGCCCACCGAGTTCGAGCTGCTGCTCCTACTCGCCAACAACGCCGGGCGGGTGCTGCGCCGGGCGCAGATCCTCGAGGCGGTCTGGGGGTACGACTTCGGTACCGAGTCGAACCTCGTCGAGGTCTACGTGTCGAGCCTGCGCCGCAAACTCGCCGCATCGACGGCGCTGAACCTCGAGACGGTGCGGCTGGTCGGCTATGTGCTGCGCGTGGCGGACGGCGCCGGATCCGGCTCCGGGGGAGGCGCATGAGACGTCCTCGCAGTCTCCGTCTGCAAGTGGTGCTCATCGCCTCTGCCCTGGTCGCGGCGGTGAGCATCGTCGTCGGCGTGGTCGCGGTGCTGTCGCTGCACGACTACATGCTGGGTCAGGTGGATGCCCGCCTGAACGGCGCCGCCGCGCGGGGGGCCGACATCGCCGGGGGCCGGGGGCCCGGCTCGACGCCGGGCTCGACTCCTCAGATCAGCCCAGGGCCCACCTCGACGCCGCCGGCCACGCGCCCCAACCGCGACGACGTGGTCGGCGCCCCGGGCCAGTCCGGCGGCACGATCACGGCGATCTTCCGCGACGGCACGTTCGAGATCGGCGGCTGGATCGGGTCGGACGGCGTGCGGCACGACCTCACCGCCGCACAGAAGAAGCTCCTCGCCACGCGCCTGCCCACCGGATCCGCGGACCGCACCGCACCGGTCACCGTCGACCTCGGCGGCTCCCTCGGCGAGTACCGGGTGGCCGGGCGCACCACGCCGACCGGCGCGGGCGTGGTCACGGCGCTGCCGTTGGAATCGGTCACCGCCGTGACCGGGCGGCTGACTCTCGTGGTGGCACTGGTGGGGGTCGCCTGCATCGTGCTCGCGCTCGCCGCCGCGGCGGTCGCGATGGGCCGGGCGCTGCGCCCGCTGCGTCGCGTCGCACACACCGCCGCCGCGGTGACGGCGGTGCCGCTGGACCGGGGCGAGGTGCGGCTCGCAGAGCGCGTCGCGGCACGCGACATCGCCTCGACCGCCGAGGTCGGCCAGGTCGGTGCCGCCCTGAACGACCTGCTCGACCACGTCGAGGACGCCCTCGCCCAACGCGAGGCCAGCGAGTCGACCATGCGGCGCTTCGTCGCCGATGCGAGCCACGAGCTGCGCACCCCGCTCGCGACGATCCGCGCGTACGCCCAGCTCTCGGGTCGATCGGACGCCGAGGAGCGGGAGATCCGCGGCAACGCGGCGCTCATCGACGTCGAGGGGGTGCGGATGGGTGCGCTCATCGATCAGCTGCTGCTGCTCGCGCGCCTCGACGCGCTGCCCGAGCTGGCGCGAGACGAGGTCGACGTCCGATTGCTCGTCGCCGAGGCGGTGCTCGCCGCTCGCCTCGCGGGCCCCGACCACGTCTGGGTCATGGAGCTCGGGGAGGATCCGGCTCTCGTGCTCGGCGACGCGGCGGATCTGCGCCGCGTCGTCGACAACCTCCTCGCCAACGCCCGCGTGCACACCCCGGCCGGAACGACCGTGCGGGTGCGGCTCGACGAGGTGCGCACCGGAGAGACGGTCGGGTCCGTGCGACTCACCGTCTCCGATGACGGCCCGGGCCTTCCCGATGCGGTGCGGGAGGCCGTGTTCGAGCGCTTCGCCCGGGGCGAGACGTCGCGCTCGCGGGAGGGCGGCGGCACTGGCCTCGGCATGGCGATCGCCCGCGCCGTGGTCGAAGCGCACGGCGGCACGATCGCCGTCGCGCCGGGGCCGGGCGCGACGTTCGTGGTGACGCTGCCCGCCGCCTGATCCCTGCGCGGTCCTTCCGTTGCCGGGGCGCACGGAACGTCCCGGAAGGGACCGGGACGTTCCGTGCGGACTACCCTGGAGGGGTGACTGCGTACGTCTCGGCCTTCGATCTGTTCTCCATCGGTGTAGGACCTTCGAGTTCGCATACGGTGGGGCCGATGCGCGCCGGCGTCGACTTCGCCGCGCGGCTCGCGGCCGACGGGGTGCTCGACCGCGTCGCTCGCGTCACCTGCTCGCTGTACGGCTCCCTGGGCGCCACGGGTCTCGGCCACGGCACGCCCGATGCGGTCGTCGCGGGCCTGCGCGGGCTCACCCCGGAGACGTGCGATCCGGCCGATGTGCGCCGCGCCTGGGCGGACTGGACAGACGGCTCCGCGCTGGCGATCGACGGCACCCACGACGTGGTCTTCGCGAAGGACGACATCACCTTCGAGCCGCGCACCCGCCTGCCCGGCCACCCGAACGCGATGACGCTGCGCGCTCTCGACGCCGACGGAATCCATGTCGCACAGGAGACGTACTACTCGATCGGAGGCGGGTTCATCCGCCGCGACGGCGAGGACGACACGCGCACCCTGGCGACGGCGGGCTTCCCGTTCGCATACCGCGACGCGGCGTCGCTGCTCGAGCTGTGCGACGAGAACGGGCTCACGATCGCCGAGCTCGCGCGCCTCAATGAGACGGCGCTGCGCAGCGAGGAGGACGTCGCCGCCGGGCTCGACGCCATCTGGGACGCCATGGCCGCCTGCGTCGACGCGGGTCTGCACGCGGAGGGCACCCTGCCCGGGATCCTCAAGGTCAAGCGCCGTGCGGGGGCGATCCGTGCGCAGCTCGACGAGGTCGAGGCCGAGGGGCACCCCGCCGTGCCGGGCGAATGGCTCGGCGCGTTCGCGCTCGCCGTGAACGAGGAGAACGCCGCCGGCGGCCGTGTCGTGACCGCCCCCACCAACGGCGCCGCCGGGATCCTGCCCGCCGTGGCGATGTACTGGTGGAGGTTCCTCGCCGACTCGGGCCTCGGCGCAGGCAACGCCGTCACCCCGTACGGCGAGCTGGTCGGCAGCGCCCTGCTGGGCTTCGGGGCCGAGGCCTCGCTCGTCGCCGTCGGCGCGATCGAGGACCCCGATGCGCTGAGCGAGGCGAACCGGCGCCGCGGCATCCGCCGCTTCCTGCTCACGGCGACCGCGCTCGGATCCCTGTTCAAGGCCAATGCCTCGATCTCGGGCGCGGAGGGCGGCTGCCAGGCCGAGGTCGGGTCCGCGTGCGCGATGGCGGCCGGCGGCCTCACCGCGGTGATGGGCGGCACCAACCGGCAGATCGAGAACGCCGCCGAGATCGCGATGGAGCACCACCTCGGGCTGACCTGCGATCCCATCGGCGGTCTCGTGCAGATCCCGTGCATCGAGCGCAACGCCATCGCCGCCTCGACCGCGGTGACCGCCGCGCGGCTCGCGCTGCGCGGCGACGGCGAGCACTACGTCTCGCTCGACGCCGTCGTCGAGACCATGCGCCAGACCGGTCTCGACATGTCCACGAAGTACAAGGAGACGAGCGAGGGCGGTCTCGCGGTCAACGTCATCGAGTGCTGAGATGGGCGCATGACCACGACACGGCGCAGGGGACGCCCCAGGGGCGAGTCCGGATCACGCGGCCGGATCGTGACCGCCGCCGAGCACGAGTTCGGCGAGAACGGCTATGACGGCGCGACCATTCGCGCGATCGCGGGCCGCGCGGGCGTCGACTCCGCGCTCGTGCACCACTACTTCGGCACCAAGGCGGATCTGTTCGCCGAGGTGATCGGCATCCCGCTGCGTCCCGACGTCGATGTGCCCGCGATCCTCGAAGGGCCGCGCGACCAGGTCGGCGAGCGCGTCGTGCGCTACGTGCTGGAGGCGTTCGAGCGCCCGGAGGTGCGCCGGCGCGGCGTGACGATGATCCGGGTCGCTCTCGGCTCCAAGGTGATGTCGCCGCCTCTGGTCGGCTTCCTCTCCCGCGAGCTGATCGGGCGGATCACGGCACGGCTGGACACCCCCGACGCCGCCCTCCGCGCGACGCTCGTCGCCTCGCAGATCGCGGGCATGCTCGTCACGCGGTACGTCGCGAAGCTGCCGCCGATCGCCGACGCCCCCGTCGAGGAGCTCGTGGCGCGCGTGGGGCCGACGCTCCAGCGGTACCTGTTCGACTGACTCCCGGAGGTCGTGACCGTTCTCGGAACGGATCCCTTGACCCGTCGCGCTCCCGGATCCATAATTCATCACATGATGAATAACGCGGTGGTGATCGACGGACTGCGGGTGCGGCGCGGCCGCCACGACGTGTTCGACGGCCTGTCGCTGAGCATCCCCCGGGGCGAGGTGACCGGGCTGCTGGGGCCCTCGGGCTGCGGAAAGACGACTCTCATGCGCGCGATCGTCGGCGTGCAGCGGATCCGGTCCGGATCCGTCCAGGTGCTCGGGGAGCCGGCGGGATCCGCAGCGCTGCGCCACCGCGTCGCCTACGGCACGCAGGGCGCGGCGGTCTACTCCGACCTCACCGTGCGGCAGAACCTGCGCTACTTCGCGTCGGTGCTCGGGGTGGGCCGCGCCGATGCCGACCGCGTCATGGAGCAGGTCGGGCTGACGCCGTACGCCGGGCAGGAGGTCGCGGCGCTCAGCGGCGGGCAGGCGAACCGCGTGTCGCTCGCGGTGGCGCTGCTCGGCTCGCCCGAGCTCGTCGTGCTGGACGAGCCGACGGTGGGGCTGGATCCGGTGCTGCGTGCCGAGCTGTGGGATCTCTTCCGGCGGATCGCCGAGGCCGGCACGACGATGGTCGTCTCCAGTCACGTGATGGACGAGGCGCTGCGCTGCGATCGGCTGCTGCTGATGCGCGAGGGGCGGATCGTGTCCGACACGACGCCGGCCGAGCTGCTGGCGGACACCGGCAAGACCGACCCGGAGCAGGCGTTCCTCGTGCTCATCGCGCGCGACGCGGCCGACGAGGCCGCCGCGCAGCCGCATACCCGCCGGGCGCGGCGCGAGGAGGTCGGATCATGAACGGGCGACGGCTGTTCGCGACGGCGGGCCGGGTGCTCACGCAGCTGCGGCACGACCCGCGCTCGATCGCGCTCATGGTGGTCGCGCCGAGCCTGCTGGTCGGGCTGTTCGCCTGGCTCTTCACCGACTCGAGCGGCGTGTTCGACACCTTCGGCGGCGCGATCCTGGCGCTGTTCCCGTTCATCGTGATGTTCCTCGTGAGCTCGATCACGACGCTGCGCGAGCGCCGCTCGGGCACGCTGGAGCGACTCATGACGACCCCGCTCGGCAAGGCGGACTTCGTGCTCGGCTACGCGCTGGCGTTCGGGGTCATGGCGGTGCTGCAGGCCGTGGTGACGGTCGCGTTCGCGGTGTACGTGTGCGGCCTGACCGTCGACGGGCCGCTGTGGCAGCTCGGGCTCGTCGCCGTCGTGGATGCTCTGCTGGGCACCTCGCTCGGGCTGCTCGCGAGCGCGTTCGCCCAGACCGAGTTCCAGGCCGTGCAGTTCATGCCGCTGCTGGTGTTCCCGCAGATCATCCTCGGCGGGCTGTTCATGCCGCGCGACAAGATGCCCGACGTGCTCTACGCGATCTCGGACTGGCTCCCCCTCAGCCACGCGATCGACGCGATCCAGGCGGTCACGGCGGGGACCGGGGACGGGGATCTCTGGCATCCGGTGCTGATCGTCGCGGCCTTCGCCGTGGCGTTCCTGGTGCTCGCGCCGCTCACGCTGCGCCGGCGCACGTCCTGAGCGACTTTCGTCCCTGATTTCTGTGCCTCGATGACTTAGAACCTGTGTGGTAGCGTCAAATATTCTTTGAATCTCCCGTAAGACGTGACAGGTCCCCCACACAGGAAGCCGGTGCCGAACTATGACTTTTCAGCCGCCCATGACGCCCGAGCAGCAGCCCTACGTGCCGCAGCCACCACAGAAGACGGGTAGTGGTCTGGGTATCGCGGCTCTGATCCTGGGCATCCTCGCGCTGGTCGGTGCGGTCATCCCTTTCCTGAACTACGTCGCGTGGATTTTGGGTTTGGTCGGCCTTATTCTCGGCATCGTTGCTCTTGTCCAGAAGAACCGGCGCAAGGGCGTCGCCGTCGCGGGGACGATCATCTCCGGTGTGGCGATCATTCTCTCGATCGTGCTGGCGATGGTGTACACCGCTGCATTCGCCAGCGCAGTCAGCGATGCCATGGAGTCCGCGGCCGCCAGCGCCGGGCCGAGTTCCGCCCCGTTGTCCAGCGCCGACAGCACGCCGGCTGCTCCGCTTGCCGGTGACGTGACGATCGTCTACGAGATCACCGGCACGGTCCCGGACGCAACGGTCACGTACTCGACGTTGGACAATGGCAACGTACAGTCTGCGTCAGCTTCTGGTCAGGCGCTGCCCTGGACCAAGACACTGACGGCCAAGAAAGATGGCCTTCTCGACGTGAACGTCTTCTCGGTGAGCGCGGTCGGCGGCATCGAGAGCGGCGACATCAGTTGCAAGATCACGGTCGATGGCAAGGTCGTCTCAGAGCAGACCGCGAGCGGACAGGCTGCTGTTGTTTCGTGCACCGCGACCAATGTCGGCCACTGATGGCGTGATCGCTGGTACTGGCTCGACCAGTCTGACCGATTCAGAGGGGCACGGCACGGTCCCAGATCGTCGTCGAGGAGTCAATCCTGACGGTCGTCTTCAGGCCTGACGGATAAGCCGCCACTCCTAGACGTCCTCGTCGCGGGCGGCGCGCCGGGAGGTGTGCCGGGTGGGCGCCGCCTGCCACGGATCCTCGGGCCACGGGTGCTTCGGGTAGCGTCCGCGCATCTCGGCGCGCACCTGCCGGTAGGGGCCGGACCAGAACGAGGCGAGGTCGTCGGTGACCGCGAGCGGGCGCCCGGCGGGGGAGAGCAGGTGGAACAGCACCGGCACGCGGCCGCCCGCGAGGCGCGGCGTCTCGGCCCAGCCGAAGCACTCCTGCAGTTTGACGGCCACCACGGGACGCGCCGCGGGGTCGTCGTGCGGCGGGTAGGCGATCCGGATCCGTGAGCCGGTGGGCACCTCGAGACGTTCGGGGGCCAGGGCGTCGAACTCCGTCGCGGCCGGCCACGGGAGCACCCGGCGCAGGGCGGACGCGAGGTCGATCGCCGTCGTCGAGGTCCCCGTCGCGAGGGCGTCGATCTCCGGTGCGAGCCAGTCGTCGAGCGTCGCCGTCAACGCTTCGTCCGACACATCTGGCCACGGGGCGCCGAGGGCGTGGTGCAGCAGCGCGAGCCGGCGGCGCAGCGCGTCGGCCGCGTCCGACCACGTGAACACCTCGAGCCCGCGCGCCTGCAGCGCCCGCCGCACCGCGTCCCTGCCCTCCTCGGCGGTGGGCCGCACCGGCACGGAGGAGCGCACGATCGCCCCGACGCGGCGTTCCCGGCGGGCGGTGACGCGGGTGCCCGCGAACTCGGCCTCGACACGGTCGGTGACGAGGTGATCGGCGGCGCGCTCCACCTGCGCTTCGGTGATCGCGGCGGCCGCGCGTATGACGGCTCCGGATCCCGCAGCCGCGCGGCCGGAGGCGCGCGCCACGTCGGCGACCGCCAGCCACTCGGCACCGGCGAGCGTTCCGCGCACGCCGGCGCGCGTGCCGGAGGCGAGCAGGAACGTCGCGCCGTCGGCGGTCCGCTCGACCCGACGTGCGATCCGGGAGGGGTGGGCGAGGGCGACCACGAGACCCGCGTCGTCTGCGGCGCTCGCCGCGCGGGCCGAGTGCGTGGCGGACGGGGTGAAGCGGCGCAGGCGCTCGGTCTCCTGCGCCCACCGGCGCGCGTCCGGTCCGCGGCCGTGGCGCAGCGCGACGATCGCCGCGGCGACGTCTGCGTCGGGGACACGCAGGTCTCCGCCGAGCAGTGCCACGACCTCGGCCGCCAGCTGGGATCCGACGAGCGCGCTGCCTTCGATCAGAGCCCGCGCGAGGCGGGGGTCGACGGGTATGCGGGCGAGCGCCCGGCCCTCCGCGGTCGCGCGGCCGTCGGCGTCGATCGCGCCCAGGTCGTGCAGCACGGCCCGTGCCTCGGCGAGGGCGTCGGTCGGCAGCGGATCGATCAGCCGGAGACCCGTCCCGCCCGGGGCGCCCCAGCAGGCCAGCAGCAGCGCCGCGTCGGCCAGGTCCGCCGTCGCGAGCTCCGGGGCGGGACGTGCGGGGGCCGCGGCGAAGGTGCGCTCGTCGAGGCAGCGGATCACGGTTCCCGGGCCCTGTCGGGTGGCGCGGCCGGCGCGCTGCACGGCCGACGATCGGGCGGCGGCGGTCGTGACGAGCCCGCTCATGCCACGCGCGGCGTCGCGCTGCGGATGGCGCGAGAGCCCGCTGTCGATCACGAGCCGCACGCCCGGCACGGTGAGCGACGACTCGGCGAGGGACGTGGTGACGATGATGCGAGGGGCGTCGTGCGCGTCCCGGCCACGGATCACGGCATCCTGCTCTGGGGCCGGGATCTGCCCGTGCAGTTCGCGGACGTCGAACCCGCTCACGTCGTCGCGGAGTCGTCGGGCGATCTCGGAGACTTCGCGCGCCCCCGGCGCGAAGACCAGCACGTCGGCGGAGGGGTCGTCGCGCCTGAGGTCGCGGGCGGCGGATCCGGCTGTGCGGGCGACGTGGTCGAGGAAGCCGAACGTGACGCCGCGCTCGTCCAGCCGCGGCACGGGGCTCGGCGCCCAGAGCTCGGTCAGCGGGTGTGCGGGCACGGTGTGCTCGATGATCGGCGCCGGCGCATCGGCGGATCCGAGCACGGCGGCGATCCGCGCGGCGTCGAGCGTCGCGGACATCGCGACCAGGGTCAGGTCGTCGCGCAACTCTCGGACCTCGCCGAGGAGGCCGATCAGCAGGTCGGTCTCGAGGGCGCGCTCGTGCACCTCGTCGATGACGACCGCGTCGACGCCGTCCAGACCGGGGTCGTCCAGCATCCGGCGCAGCAGCACGCCCGCGGTCACGAACTCGACGCGGGTGTCGCGACCGACCGCGCGCTCGCCGCGCACCGTGAAGCCGACCCGGTCGCCCAGGGAGGAGCCGTCGAGCTGCGCGAGGCGACGTGCGGCGGCGCGGGCGGCGACCCGGCGCGGCTGCGTGACGATCACGCGCCCCGTCGTGCGGGAGGCGAGCAGTGGCGGGACGAGTGTCGTCTTGCCGGTGCCCGGCGGCGCGGTGATGACGAGCGCCCCGCTTCGGTCGAGTGCGGCGGAGACGTCGTCGAGCGCCGCGGCGAACGACAGTCCTGCGCCGATCGCGCGGAGATCGAAGGCGGCGGAGGTCACCTGTCCAGTCTGCCGTGCGGTTCCCCGAGGGGGTGCCGTCGCTCTGGTCGACTCAGACGAGGGCCGGTCGAGAGGTCGCCGCAGCTCATGCGACCACGTCGTATCGGGCTCTTCCGCCGAGCCGGGGCGTCCGGTTCGGATCCACGTGCGGGGGAGGGATGAACCAGACCCGGCTGCGGCGCCCCGTGCCCTCGATCCGGATCTGCCAGTCGTTGTCGTGGATCCGATGGTGACAGCTCTCGCACAGCAGCACGCCGTTCTCGAGGTCGGTCGGCCCCGCGTCGCGCTTCCACCAGCGGATGTGATGGGCGCGGGTCATCGAGGGCGGGAGGCCGCACATCGCGCAGCCGCCGTCGCGTTCGGCGAGGGCGAGACGCTGCGCCCTGGTGAAGAACCGGCGTTCGCGTCCGTAGTCGAGGATCTCGCGATCGGTGCCCAGCACGCAGGGGATGACGCCTCCGCCGGCGGCGAGCCGGCGAGCGGTGCTGACGCTGATCGGGAGGTCTGATCCGTCGATCGTGGCGTAGCCGGTGCCGTCGGCGAGGTCGTTCAGGTCGATGCGCACCACCACGCTCGCGCCGGCGAGTGCGGGCCCTTCGTCCTCGCAGCCGAGCGCGTGGGCGCAGAGGACGCTGAGCGCTTCGGCGCGGAGCGCGGCGACCGAGCGTCGCGCCGCGTCGGGCGCTTCCGGATCGATCTGCTCCTTCTGTGCGGCGAACAGCGCCGACACGTAGCCGTTCACGGCGGCGACGATCGGGGCTCCGCGCGCGGCATCGAAGTCTCCGTCGAGATGGATCCGGCCGTCGCGCTCGAAGATCGACAACGACGTGCGATCGCGCTGCTCCTGTTCGCGTGGCGCGACGCCGTCGGGATCGAGCCAGGCCTCGGCGCGGGTGACCAGACGCCGCACGTCATCGAGCGACAGGCCTTGGGCCCGGTCCACCAGCAGGCGCTCGGCCTCGACGGTCTCGCCCGCACTGAGCGTCAGCCGCACCCGGTCGAGCAGTGCGATGATCGCCGCGACCGCCGGCGCGCTCAACGTTCCTGCGGCGAGGGCCCGCTGCGCTGCGGGGTACTTCGGCGGCGTGGCCTCACCCAGGAGGTTCCTCCGCGGCGCCGTCGCCTCGCCGACCTTCACCAATCGTGACGCATCGCCCGCGGTCGCGCCGGTCGTCGTCGCGATCAGCTGCGCGGCGCTGCGGAACCCCTGCTCCTTGGCGAGCGACGCGGCGCCCAGCTCGGTGCGGGACTCGTGCGCGACGCACGCCGCGACCTCCGCGAGCATCGCCCCCAAACGGCGATGCAGCAGCCCGAGGGCCTCCGTGACTGCGATCAGTTGACGGCGCGACAGCTGCCCCGCCTCGTCGGCATCGCCCCACGCCTCATCGAGGCGTTCGAGCGCCTCGTGCAGCGGGTGGAGATGTCCGGTCATTCCTCGACTCTACGGCGGATCGAGCAGACATTCGTACAGAGATTCGATATCTGTGGAGAAGTTCTCGCCTCGATCCGATGTGTGGATCAGGCGCCGCCGACGGCCGCCCGGTGTCGCCGATCAGGCGGGGGAATGGCATGACCGGCGTCGCCGCTCAGCGCGCGCGCAGCTTCTCCGCGAGGGTCGTCAGTGTGCGCAGCTCATCGTCGTCGAGCGTGGACATGCGCTGCGCGATCGAGCGTCCGTGGACCGTGGCCAGCTGGCGGAAGGCGCGCGTGCCGGCCTCGGTCGCGTGCACGAGGGCGCCGCGGCCGTCCTCCGGATCCGGGCACTTCTCGAGGAGGCCGCGGGCGACCATCCGGTCCACCAGGCGGGAGACGCTGGGCTGGCTGATGAGCATGTTCGCGGTGACCTCGCGCAGGCGGGCCGTGTGGCTGGCGCAGCGCGTCACGGTGAGCAGCACGTCGTACTCGGCGGCGGACAGCTCGGCGCCTTCGAAGTCGTTCGACATCTCGGCGAAGATCTCGTGCTGGGCACGGAACAGGCTCTCCCATGCCGAGAGGGCAAGCTTCCGATCGCTCATCGCCTCAGGATATCCGCCGGCGGGGACGTCGGGCGCGAGCGCAGTAAAGGCCGGTCGGAGAGGCTTCCGGCCGGCCTTTGTCCCTTGCACCAAGAGTGTCCTGCAATCACATGCGATGAGAGCCACAGCAAACTTTCACCGTGCGATCACTGTATAACGGCGGGGTAACGAATGCAACGGTTTGGTCACGGTCTGGGCGGATTCATAAAGTGACTGCTCGACCCGAGTCGACGGAGACCGTGCTCGAGCCGGCGGCGCTCGCCGAGCCTGACGTGCTGTCCGCGGGGCGGTGCGACGATATCGTTCGAGCGCGATTCAGGCGGCACAGCACCAGCAGTCGGGCCGTGCCTGCTCGTCAACGGATGGCGCTTCCCTACGGCCGATGAGGCCGGCGTGTCGATGGGCGTCGGTAGCGTGGTTCGGTGCGTATAGGCGACATCGACATCGAGCCCCTCTTCGACGGCACCGGGCAGGAGGACGCGAGCGAGATCATCTCTCGCTTCGGCATTCCGGATGCCTGGCGCTGTCACCCGGAATCGTTCGGGTCCGATGGGCATTGGGAGTTTCCCGTCGGAGGTTTCCTGGTCCGCACCGGTGATCGCGTCGTGCTCGTGGACGCCGGCGTGGGCCCCGTCGACGCGGACGGCTATCGTGGCGGCGATCTGCTCGTCCAGCTCCGCAGTCATGGGGTCGCGCCGGCCGACGTCACCGACGTCCTCTTCACCCACCTGCACTTCGACCACATCGGCTGGGCCACCGTCGAGGACCGGGTGACATTCGTGAACGCGACCTATCGCGCGCACGCCGCCGACTGGGAGCATTTCGTCACAGGTGCGCACGCGGTCGGCGCCGCCGCACAGAAACTGACGCCGCTCCGGAAGCAGCTCGAGCTCTTCGACGGCGACCATGTCGTTGCTCCCGGCATCGATGCCCGCTGGGCCGCCGGGCACACGCCAGGCACCACGGTCTTCGTGCTCTCGTCCGATTCCGAGCGGGCGGTGCTGCTCGGCGACGTGGTCCATTCGCCGGTGCAGTTCGGCGAACCCGACTGGACCGTCGTCTGGGACGTCGACCCTCAGACGGCCTCCGCGGTCCGCAATCGCCTCGCCGACGACGCCGCCGTCACCGGCGACCTGCTCGTCGCAGCGCACCTTCCCGGGATGCGCTTCGGACGCATCGTCGTGACAGACGGCGCGCGGCGGTTCGTCGCGATCTGACTGCATCGCGGACTGTCTTGCGTGCCGGGGCACGCCTCGTCGTCAGGGCAGTCCACAGAGACGGATCGCGGATGCAGGAGAACTGCGCGTCGGGTTCCGCCATGGAGATGGCTCCGACGACACGCCCGCACCTATGCCAAGGCCTCCGCGAACGACTTCTGGTCCGCAGAAAGACCGGTTCGACCAGATCCCGCGTCCGGTCACCGTCTCTGGCTGCGGTTGATCACTCGACGGGTGATGCCGATGGCCACGGTGCCGATGAAGAGGACGATGCCGACGATGGCAAGCCACAGGAGCCCCTTGAACGCGAACCCGACGATCGCGACGATCGCCCAGATCACGGCGAGGAGGATGATGACGGTCATATGCTCTGCCTCATTTCCAGGAGGGGGCATGCGAACGGATCGTGCTCTCCGAGGCCCACCCGGTTGATGTAACGCAGGACGATCCCGTAGGAGGCCCAGAGTCCCGTCTGCACGTACGGGACGTCGTGACCGCGGCAGTACGCGGCGATGATCGGTGCGGCATGCTTCAGATAGGGCCGGGCCATCGAGGGGAACAGGTGGTGCTCGATCTGGTAGTTCAGCCCGCCCATCGCGACATCGACGAACCAGTTCCCGCGGATGTCCCGGCTCATCATCACCTGACGACGGAGGAAGTCGAGACGCATGTCATGCGGCACGAGCGGCATGCCCTTGTGGTTCGGGGCGAAGGAGACGCCCATGTAGAACCCGAACACTCCGAGCTGCACGGCGAGGAACACGGCGCCCTTGTCCGGAGAGAGCACGAGGAAGACGAGCGTGAGGTATCCCAGGATCCGGATCGACAGAAGGGCGATCTCGACCGGGCGCCGCGCGAGCGGTTCCCGATGGAAGACGCGGTACACGCTCGAGGCATGCAAGGACACCCCTTCGAGCAGCAGGACGGGGTAGAAGAAGACACCCTGGTGGGAGATGACCCAGCGCGCGAACGGCGGCCGCTCCCTCGCGGCCTGTTCCGGGGTGAAGGCGATCACGGGAAGATCGATGTCGGGGTCGGATCCGATCATGTTCGGGTTGGCGTGGTGCCGGGTGTGCTTGTGCTGCCACCATCCGTAGCTCATTCCGACGAACAGGTCTCCGAGGATGACGCTGACCCAGTCGTTCCAGCGACCGGAGCGGAAGATCTGGCGATGCGCGGCATCGTGCCCGAGGAAGGCGATCTGCGTGAAGAGGACGGCGAAGAGCACTCCGGTGAACATCTGCCACCAGGTGTCGCCGATCACGATGAACAGCACGACGGCCGCGGCGACCACCACGGGCACGCAGACCAGCTTCGTCCAGTAGTAGCCGTATCTGCGGCGCATCAGCCCCGCGGACTTCACCATTCGCGCCAGATCGGTGTAGTCGCTGTTGCCGGCCTGGCGAACCGGGCCCACTCTCGATGCAGGGCGACCGGCGTTCCGGACTGTCATGATCCCGCTCCTCTCGGCGTCGCGCCGGGGTCTCGAGCGGATCTGCTTCCCAGGCTACTCCTGTTTGCGCGCGGCGGGTCGGCGAGAGCTCATACGCTCGTCCTCGTGCGATGTCGTCAGGGCCGAGATCGGGAGGGAACGGTTCGTGATCGCCTCCGCGAGGGCGTGGAGGGAGAGGTTCCGATCGCGGGCGTAGCGTCGCAGCAGTGTGAAGGACTCGTCCATGGACGTGCCGTTGACCTGGGCGACCGCCCCCTTGGCCTGCTCGATGAGGACCCGGCTGTCGAGAGCCCTCTGCAGTTGTTCAGCGATGAGCTGCGCGTGCGCGGAGATGCGTTGCTGCAGGATGCTGATGGTGGCGACATCCGCGAGCGCTTGGGCCGCGCTCGCGTCACGGGCGCTCAACGCGCCGACCGACGTGCCGAAGAGGTTCATCGTCCCGATCGTGTCGCCGCGCAGCCGCAGGGGGATCGCGTGCACGGAACGGAAGCCGCGCCGCAGTGCCTCCTCCTGGAACGCAGGCCATCGGGCGGCCGCGGCGACATCGGGCACGGAGACCTGCTCGCCCGTCGCGAAACAGTCCAGACACGGGCCGGCTCCGGCGGCGAGCTGCAGGACCTCGACGAGTTCGGCGCTCTCCGTGGTCGAGGCGACCACCTGGAGCTCCCCGTCGGCATCGAGGAGCAGGAGCCCGCCCGCCTGCACGTTCACGATCTCCGTGCACTCGCTGACGAGCGTGTGAAGCAGGTCGACGACGTCGTAGTCATCGGTGAGCGAGTCGGCGACCATCACGAAGGCGGCGTTGAGACGGTGCTCTCTGGATGCGCTGGTCATGTGCCGCCCTTCCTTGTCTGACATGGTAAGCCGGGGATCAGCCGGGCAGATCGCGGAAATCGAGCGCCCGGTCGACGACGTCGAGGGCGACGTCCTCGAGCGGACGCCCCGTCGAGAACGCGTACGCCCGCAGAAGCTCGAGAGCCTCGGCCGTGGTCACGTCCAGTTGGACGAAGACCATGCCGACCGCCTGATGCACCTCGCGGCGCAGGCTATGCCGCTTCGCCTCCGGGCTCCCTTCATCGGCGGCGGCGCGCATCGCCTCCCGCACCGCCGGGGCCGCGACGCGTCTCGCGAGGGAGAGTGCCCGAGCTGTCGCATCGCGATCGAGCGCCCCTGGTGACCGTCGATACAGGTCGACGACCCCCAGCAGCACCGGGCCGGTCAGAATCGGGAAGGCGAACAACGCACCGACGCCGAGCGTCGGGAGGCCGGCGCCGAAGACAGGCCAGTCCGGGTGGCTCTCCCGGGCGACATCTGTGCTGAAGGATGGCTTCGCCGTGCGCGCCACGACCCAGCGCGGGCCCTCACCGAGGGCGAATTGCATGGCGTCGAGACGTTGCGCAAGGGCATCGCTCGTGCACACCGTCGTCGCGTCGCCGTCACGGCGAAGCACGGAGATCGATGCACCGGAGACCGGCAGCAGCTCAACGAAGGGCGCACAGAGGTCATCACCCCACTCCCACTCGGGGATACCCGCCGGGGGAGCGCCGCTCCCCGTATAGAACGCGTCCGTCATGAACCGCTCGCCATCGCTCTCGAGGGAGTCAGCGTCCCTCACGCGTCCCCTCACCCTACTCGTCCCCACTCGCGGGGGCGCGAGGTCTTGACCGAGATCTCCGCGTGCGCGTACTCTGGGCGCGTTGCTCCAGTCCCCGGCAGCGTCCACTGACGCTGAACCAGGAGACCCGATGGACGTTCCGCAGCCCCTTCATTCGGGCGTGATGCACGCCTCCACGATCCGCCCCGCAGATATAGAACTCCCGCGGACTCAGCAGATCGACATCACCCCCCTGCCCACCCGGGTATGGCGCACACCATCGCGTGCGGATCCGAAGCCCGCTGCGACATCGTGAGCCTGTGCGCAGCGCGATCGGAGGCAGGCAGGGGGCGCAACAGGGCACGCCCCCGTTGAGGGGAGCGAGGCGGTACCCGCATGGGAACGATCTACTACGGCGGGTCGGCGTTCGCCGTTCACATCGAAGGCCGTACTCTCGCCCACGTGCACGTCGTGGTCACGACGAAGCTGCGCCGCGGCGAGAGCTTCACCCTGTCCTGGCCGCATCGCGACGATGAGCCGCCCGGGCGCAGCACGATCTGGCTCCACCCGGGCATCCCGCTGAGGTTCGAGTTCGAAGACTCCGATGGGACGGAGCTGAGCCGCCAGTATCTCGAGGACCTGGCGTACTCGGCGAGTACGCCAGGGGGCATCCAGCTCACCAAGGAGGATGTGGGCCCCTGCCGGTGTGCTTTGGCTCTGGGCGCGAGCGAGGTCCTTGTGCGGTGAGCGTTCCCGGTGAACCCCGAGCGTCGCGCGATGCCCTGGAACGCGAGTCGAGTCCCGATCCGTGCCCACCCGAAGCGCCCCTTCGGACGCATCATCACCACTCCCCGTCGATTTCGACACGGACGTCCTCGTGAGCCTCGACCATCGCTTTCTCGCGATGCTCGAGTCGACGCTCGACGAACCCGGCGGAGTCGTCGTGCTCGATATCGCACCCTCGTGATCACTTCGCAGCGGCAGACGCCGCGAGCAGCCCGGCCAGCCGCAGCAGCGCCGCGAGGGCGGGAAAGCCCTGGCGTGCACAGAGTCGCGGGGCGAACCGCAGGGGAGAATCGGGCGCGGCCCCCCTCTCGCGTGAAGTGCGCGTAGACTCCGGACAGGAGCTCGACCAACTTGGGGCCGGGGACGCAGGGCTGAGCTCCTGTTCGGTGGGACGTTCATCGTACGGGCGTGCAACGACGCATGGTGGTGCGGTGGACGTCCTTGAATGCGTGTGCGAGCAGCGCCGTTGCACTGGCCCGCGCTCGTGCGAGAGACCATGCGAGTGTCTGGGAACCTCGGCAGCATGAGTTGTTGCTCCGGAGTGTTCGAGCACGGGCCGAGTCGATCCTGACACCTGCCATGAGACAAGTTGCGAACGAGGATCCATCCGGATCCGCGAGCAGCGCGGCGTGCCGGCCCGGGACGCGTAACATATCTGCGTATGAGTGCAGATAAGCAGCAATGTGGATATTCGACCGAGAGTCCGTACGTGGAGCTCGCGGTCGAGGTGTTCGCAATGCTCGCCGATGCGACCCGGGTGCGGATCGTCCTTGCCTTGCAGGATTCGGGGGAGCTGTCGGTGAATCATCTCGCCGACATCGTGGACAAGTCGCCCACATCGGTCTCGCAGCACCTGGCGAAGCTGCGCCTGGCCCGGATCGTCTCGACGCGGCAGGACGGGCAGCGGGTGTTCTACCGGCTCGAGAACGAGCACGCCTCCCGTCTCGTCGCCGACGCGATCTTCCAAGCGGAGCATTCTCTCGGTGGGACCCCCCGCCACCACCACGCCGATCAGGACACCCGATGAGCCACCCGCACGAGCATCGTGCTCACGACCACGACCACGACCACGACCACTCACCCGGCCACGGTCATGATCATCCGACCGGGTTCAAAGGGTTCCTGCATGGGTTGTTCGTGCCGCATACCCATGACGCGGCGGACTCGATCGACGATGCGATGGAAGCCAGTCACGAGGGCGTGCGTGCTCTGATCATCAGCATGGTGATCCTGCTCGTGACGACGACCCTGCAGGCGGTGGTGTTCTTCCTCAGCGGGTCGGTGGCCCTGCTGGCAGACACGGTGCACAACTTCTCCGACGCGCTCACCGCGATACCGCTCTGGGTGGCGTTCGTCCTCGGTCGTCGCGCTGCCACCCGCCGGTACACGTATGGGTTCGGCCGTGCAGAGGACCTCGCCGGCCTGTTCATCGTGTTCGTGGTGCTGCTGTCCGCGGTGGTCGCGGCCTGGCAGTCCGTCGACAGGCTGCTTCATCCGCAGCCGTTGCAGAACGTGTGGTGGGTGATCGTCGCAGGCATCATCGGCTTCGCCGGCAACGAGGTCGTCGCGATCTATCGGATCCGGATCGGTCGTCGGATCGGATCCGCGGCTCTCGTCGCGGACGGGGTCCATGCCCGAACCGATGGGTTCACCTCCCTCGCGGTCGTGATCGGCGGGGCCGGGGTCCTGCTCGGCTTCCCGCTCGCGGACCCGATCGTCGGCATCGTCATCTCGATCGCGATCTTCATCCTGCTGCTCGGAACGATCCGCTCCATCGGGCGACGCCTCATGGACGCGATCGAACCGGATCTCCTCGGCCGCGCCGAGCATGCTCTCGCGCATGTCGACGGCATCGATCGCGTGGATCGGGTTCGGCTGCGCTGGGTGGGGCACCGCCTCGAAGGCGATGCGATCATCACCGCGACTGCCGAGCGTACCGGCATCCGGGAGCAGGCCGAGGCCAGTGTCCGTGCGCATCTGCCCAACGTCGACGAGTTCCTCGTCAGCGTCCGGAACTGACCGGGCACAGAGCGAGGGCGGGATGCTGCGGTGAGCGAACTCGATCACGATCGGTTGCTGCGGACGGGGTTCGTGCTGGAGTGGATCACTCTCGCGTGGAACGTCGTCGGGGTCGTCGTCCTCGCGTTCCTGGCGATCACGTCGGCATCCACGGCGCTGGCGGGGTTCGGGCTGGACTCGTTCATCGAGATCGGAGCGAGCGCGGTCGTGCTGTGGGAACTCTCCGGCAGCGGTGCGAAACGGCAGAAGCGGGCCCTGCGATTCATCGGAGCGGCGTTTCTGCTGCTCGCCCTCTATCTCCTGGCTGAGTCCGTGCTCGCGTTCTCCACTCAGCACCGGCCGGAGGGAAGCATCGGCGGGATCATCTGGACCGCCGTCACCGCTGTCTGCATGTTCACGCTCGCGGCGCTGAAATCCCGGACGGGAAAGGCGCTCGGCAATCCGGTGCTGGAAACCGAGGGGCGTGTCACGTTCATCGACGGGCTGCTGGCCTGCGCGGTGCTGGTGGGTGTCTTGATGAACACCTGGCTGGGGTGGTGGTGGGCCGACCCGCTCGCCGGGCTCGTGATCGTCGCCTACGCGATCCGTGAAGCCGGGGGGATCCTCCGCCCTGCTCACTGAGAAGGCGGGTGAAACGCATCGGTCGAGAGCGATCGCTCGGGCGGGTGGCACCGCATAGCCGCACCTGGTATTAGTTGTCTTCCCCCCGATCCTGAGAGAACCCCGAGAACGTTCCCGAAGGAGAGAACTGTGGCACCCAAGGTACAACCGCTCGCGCAGGGCGGCGCCACGCTGAAACGCACTCTGGGGCTGTGGGCCATCGTCGGCCTCGGCCTCGGCTACATGACCCCGACGATCGTCTTCGACACCTTCGGCATCGTCTCGCAGCAGACCGACAACCTCGTGCCGCTGGCCTACGTGCTGGCGCTCGTCGTGATGATGTTCACGGCGGTCAGCTACGGCAAGATCGCGGGCGCGATCCCGAGCGCCGGATCCGCCTACACCTACGTGCGGGAGTCGATCCATCCCAACCTGGGCTTCCTGGTCGGCTGGACCTCGCTCATCGATTACATCCTGCTGCCGATGGTGAACTGCCTCATCATCCGCAACTACCTGGAGCAGCTGATCCCGGGGATCTGGCCGGGCGTCTGGGTGATCCTGTACTGCGTCGTCGTGACGTCGATCATCTACCTGACCATGCGCGGCACGTCGAACCTGAACATGATCCTGATCGTGTTCGCCGGCATCGTGATCATCGCGTTCGTGGCGCTCGTGTGGGTGCAGCTGGCCGGCGGCGCGGGCGCGGGGACGGTCGTGTCCGTCACGCCGTTCTTCCACGGCGGCGCCGACCTCGGCGCCGTGCTGGCCGGTGCGACCGTCGTCTGCTTCTCGTTCATCGGCTTCGACGCCGTGACGATGTACGCCGAGGAGGCGAAGCATCCGAGCATCATGCCCAAGGCGATCCTCTACACGGTGATCCTGGGCGGTGCGATCTTCCTCGTCTCCAGCTACTTCACCCAGCTGCGGTTCCCCGACTGGCACCAGTTCGACGACGCCTCGCTGACGGACAGTTCTCTGACCCAGATCGGCGACGTCGTCGGCGGTCGTGTGTTCCAGATCGTCCTGACCGCGGCCGGATTCGCGGCCACCGTCGCCTCGGGCCTCGCCTCGCACGCCTCGGTCTCGCGCATGCTGCTCGTCATGGGGCGCAACGACGTGCTGCCCAAGAAGGTGTTCGGCTACATCAACCCGCGCACGCACACCCCGACCTTCAACGTCGTGCTGGTCGGCGCGATCTGCTTGCTGGCGATGTCGTTCAGCCTGGATCTGATCGCCTCGTTCATCAACTTCGGTGCGCTCATCGCGTTCACCTTCGTGAACATCTCGGTGATCGCCTGGTTCGCCTGGCGCAAGAACCTGCGGCACACGCCGCGCGACGTGTTCCGGTACATCGTGATGCCGGTGATCGGAATGGCGCTCACGGGGCTGCTCTGGGTCAACCTCAGCGCCGACGCCCTCATCGGAGGATCGGTCTGGCTGGGCATCGGCATCGTGTATCTCGTCGTCCTCACGCGTGGCTTCCGGCGCAAGGTCGCCTCCTTCGACGAGAACGACGCGGTCACCGGCTACAACAAGCTGCCCACCGATGCGCTCGACGTGTTGTCCGAGGAAGGGGCGGACCCCGATCCGGATCCCGTCGTCCGGCGTTAGTCGCGTCCGGCGTTCCCGGGGGATCAGACGCCGCCGTCCTACGCCTGCGCGACGACGACCGGCCCGTCCACCCCCGCGATGAGGCGCAGGTGCGGCGTCTTCTCGCCGGCGAGGATCCGCGTGCGGATCCGGTTCTCGCGCGGTGCCAGCGCGCACGTCGTCATGTCGCTGTAGGCGCAGGGCAGATTGCTGGCGCGGGTGAAGTCGATCCTCACGGACTCGCCGTCCGACACCGGATCGATCACGACGTCGCGGCCCCAGACGGTGGTCTCGCGCCCCGAGGTGGCGTCGCTGAACGGCAGGCGCCAGCCGTTGCCGGACACGCTCTCGAAGACGGCGAGCTCGTGCACGCGCCCGTCGACGGTGAAGCGCAGCGTGCCGGGGGACTGCAGCAGGTGCAGGAAGTCGCCGACGGCGGCGTCCACCTCGTACTCGCGCGCATCGGCGTGGAACACGGCGGGGACCACCCACGCCTCGTCCGGCGGGAAGGCGGGCGTGCCCACGAACGCCTCCAGGAACGGGCTCGGCCGCAGCCGGCTCCGCAGCACCGCATGGCCGCCGAGCCGGGCGAACTCCGCGGCTCCGCCCTCGAACTCGAGGGTGCCGTTCTCGGCGGGGTCGATGCGGGTCTCGCCGGCGAGCTCGACGCCGGCGTAACGTGCGCGCTCGTCGGGATCGAGGGAGAGGATCACGGCTCCGCGGACCACGCGGAAGGATCCGGGCACCCTCGGCACCCGCTGCGCGCGAGCACCGAGCCAGTGCAGCCCGGTGTACGCGAGCGGCCCGAGCGGATCCCGTCGCCGCTGGTCGAGGTCCTCGTGCCAGCGCTGCCAGTCCTGCGCGAAGACGTACGAGCCGAAGCTCTCGGATCCGAGGTCGTAGAGCAGCGGATCGGGCGACATCGAGGCGGAGGAGAGCCCTGCGAAGGTGGCGTCCGCCAGCTCCGAATACCATTCACCGGTCACCATGACCCCTCCCGCGATCGACTGCTGCGCTCTTCTCACCGCGACGCTAGGACGCCGTCCCGCGCCGCACTTCGGATGTCGTCACCCGACGTCATCGCGCGCAACAGTTCTGCACCTGGCGACACAGAGGCGTGCGCGCGCCGTCACGGAGGCAGGCTGGGCGCCACGACGCCGGCATCCGCCGCGCGTCCCCGCATCGACTCGAGCAGGAGCAGGGATCCGTCATGGCGACTCAGCAGATCGAACGGCCGAAAGGCGTGGAGAGCCCCTGGCGGGAGAGCAGCGACCTCGATCGGGCAGAGGCCCTCTCCGCCGACGACTTCCGCCGCGCGTTCCGGGAGCATCCCGCGGGCGTCGCTCTGGTCACGGCCGACGCCGGACGCGGACCCGTCGCGCTGACCGCGACCAGCGTCTCGTCGGTCAGCGCCGATCCGCCGCTCCTGGTGTTCTCGATCTCCGATCAGTCCTCGGCGTCGTCCACGATCAACAGCGCCGACACGGTGGTGGTCCATCTGCTGTCCTCGGCGCAGCTGGGCCTTGCGAAGCTGGGCGCGACGAGCGGCATCGACCGGTTCGCGGACCGCGCCAGCTGGAGCCGCCTGGACACGGGAGAGCCCTACTTCCCCGCAGCGCGCACGTGGATCCGCGGGCGCGTCCTGCACCGCCTGCGGGCGGGCACGTCCACGCTGGTGGTCGTGCACGCGCTCGACGCCGCGCTCCCCGAGCCGTCCGGGAGCGAGGCGCCGGCAACGCCGCTGGTCTACGTGAGCCGCACCTGGCACGCCCTGGGCGAGCCGTCCCGGATCGAGTGACGGCGGCCGGTCAGGTGCCGCAGGAGGTGACATGCCGCGGCGAGCCGCCGGGCGCGGGGAGGGCGAAGCGGCGGTACTCCCGCCCTGCGCGCTCGGCGAAGGGAGCCCGGAGCAGGCCCAGCAGCTGTGTGTACGGCGCGATGTCCCCGTCGACCGCGGCGGCGAGTGCCTCCTCCACGAGGTGATTGCGCGCGATGTAGACCGGGCTGATGGCGCGGATCCGGTCCTCGTCCGGTCGGAGGGCGCGCCAGCGGCGCAGCCAGGCGTCGAGGCCGGGGACCGTACCGAGGAAGCGGCTGCGGACCGGGCGCTCGTCGCCGGACGCGGCCGCCGCGAGATCCCGCCAGAATCCCGTGAAGTCGACGGCGTGCTCGGCGAGGAGCGCGAGGGCCGCATCGGTCAGCTCATCGGTCTCCGCCCGATCGGCGCCGCGGCCGAGGCCGAGCTTGCGGCGGAACGCCAGGGATCGGTGTGCGCGGTACCGGTCGTCGAAGGAGGCGGCGATCTCCGCCCCGGTCCGCTCGGCGGTCGCCGGGTCGGCGTCGAGCAGCGGTGCGATCGCCTCCGCCAGGCGCTCGAGGTTCCAGCGCATGATGGCCGGCTGCCGGTCGTAGGCGTAGCGGCCGAGCGCGTCGAGCGAGCTGAAGCGCGCGCCGGGCTCATAGGCGTCCAGGAACGCGCAGGGGCCGTAGTCGATCGTCTCGGCGGAGACCAGGACGTTGTCGGTGCTGAGCACTCCGTGGACGAAGCCGATCCGCATCCAGTGCGCGGTGAGCGCCGCCACCGCCTCCACGATCTCCGCGAGCAGGGCGCGGTAGGGATGTTCCGCGCGCGCGGCCTGCGGGTGGTGCCGGGCGATGACATGGTCGGCGAGGCGCCGGAGCAGGCCGGGGTCCTCGTGCGTGCGCGCGTACTCGAACGAGCCGAAGCGCACATGGCTCGCGGCGGTGCGGGCGAGCACCGCGCCCGGCAGCACCTGCCCGTCGCGGTCGCGAGGGGCACCGGTCGAGACGACCGCGAGGGCTCTCGTCGTGGGCACGTCGAGCGCCTGCATCGCCTCGCCCATCAGATGCTCGCGCAGCATCGGCCCGAGCGTGGCGAAGCCGTCGACGCGCGACATCGAGGTCGGCCCGATGCCCTTGAGGTGCACATCGCGCAGGCGGCCCCGGCGGTCGCGTCCCTCGCCGAGGAGAGCGGCACGGCCGTCGCCGAGGATCGGGCGGAACTCGCCCCACTGGTGGCCCGCGTAGACCTGCGCCACGGCGCTCGTCCCCGCCGCCCGGTGCTCACCGGTGAGGAAGCGCACGCCGTCGTCCGACCGCAGCCAGCCGGCGTCGAGGCCGAGCTCTTCGGCGATCTCGTCGTTCAGCACGATCAGCCGGGGATCGGGCGTGCGCGCGGGGGAGACGGGGCGGGACAGCTCGGGCAGCAGCCGCCCCCAGTTCTGCTCGAGCACCGGCGGACGACGCGCGGCGCCGGGGGCGGTCTGAGGCGTCATGCGACGAGTCTCTTCGGTCGCGGGAGGGAGGGGACCGCGAGCGAAACCCGGCGACATCCGGCGGAACATTCCGTCGTGGAAGTCGCCGTGAGACGCCCGATGACGGCGTGCTTCGGAACGGCCGCGCACCCCGATTAGCGTGAGGGCGCGCCGTGCCCCTGCGCGGCCGGGACTCCGAGGAGAGCACGTGTCGGACTACTTCGATCGCACCGCAGACAAGACCTTCACCCGCGTCTACAAGAGCGAGACGCCCGACATCCTCGCCGCGTTCGCCGCGTTCGATCAGGCGGTCTTCGCCGCGGAGGGGCGTGCCATCCCGCTGAAGTTCCGCGAGCTGATCGCCCTGGCGGTGGGGATCACCACGCAGTGCGCGTACTGCATCGACGCGCACGCGCAGAACGCGGTGCGCGCCGGCGCCACCGAGGCGGAGCTCGCGGAGGCCGCCTGGGTGGCGACGGCCATCCGCGCCGGCGGGGGCTATGCGCACGGCCGGCTCGCGTTCAAGCTCGCGGGTGACGCGCGGATCGAGCACGAGCACGCGGGCGCGCGGTGACGACCCCGTCGCCCGTCGAGGCCGAAGCCCTCGAGCTCATCCGCGACCTCATCCGCATCGAGAGCGTCAACACCGGCGACGACGCCACGATCGGCGACGGCGAGACCCGCGCGGCGCTCTTCGTGAAGCGCAAGCTCGAGGAGGTCGGCTACCGCGTCGACCTCGTCGAGCCGCGTCCCGGCCGTGCGAGCGTCGTCGCGCGGCTGGCCGGCGCGGATCCGCAGGCCGGGGCGCTCGTGGTGCACGCGCACCTCGACGTCGTTCCCGTGGTGGAGGCGGACTGGACCCATCCGCCGTTCGGCGCGGAGATCCACGACGGGATCCTGTACGGACGCGGCGCGGTCGACATGAAGAACTACGCGGGGACCATCCTCGCCCTCGCGCGGTCGTACCGCCGAGAGGGCGTCGTGCCCCGCCGGGACCTCATCTTCGCGTTCTTCGCGGACGAGGAGGCGGGCGGCGTCTGGGGAGCGCGCTGGATCGTGCGCCACCGGCCCGACCTCTTCTCCGGTGCCACGGAGGCGATCAGCGAGGTCGGCGGGTTCTCCATCCCGCTCACCGACGACCGGCGGGCCTACCTGGTGGCCACCGCCGAGAAGGGCGTCACGTGGGCGACGCTCACCGCCCGCGGGCACGCCGCCCACGGCTCGCGCCCGACACCGGACAACGCGGTGGTGCGCCTGTCGCGCGCCGTCGCGGCGGTGGGCGCCCACCGCTTCCCCGTGGTGGCGACACCCGCCCTGACGCGGTTCCTGCAGGTGTTCGGCGAGCACCGCGGGATCCGGTTCACCGACGAGGGCCTGGACGGACAGCTCGCCGGGCTCGGGTTCGTCTCCTCGATCGTCTCGTCCTCCGCGCGCAACACCGTCTCGCCGACGGTGCTCAGCGCCGGCGGCAAGACCAACGTGATCCCCGCCGAGGCCACGGCACGGCTGGACATCCGCGCGCTGCCGGGAGCGGACGCCTCCCTGCAGGAGGAGCTGGCCGCGCTCGTCGGAGACGACGTGGACCTCTCATGGGGGCGGCCGGTGCCCGCGATCGAGTCGCCGATCGACACCCCGCTGCTGGAGGTGCTCCAGGACGCGATCACGACCGAGGATCCCGACGGCCTCGTCGTCCCCTACCTGCTGCCGGCGAGCACCGACAACAAGCATCTGGCGCCGCTCGGCATCCACGGGTACGGCTTCGTGCCGCTGCGGGTTCCCGCGGACTTCGACGTGTTCGGGGAGTTCCACGCCGCCGACGAGCGCATCCCGGTGGACGCGCTGCACTTCTCGACGCGGGTCACGGATCACATTCTCCGCAACGCCTGAGCGCCGGGAACGCCTGAACGACGACACGACGCCGGCGCCGATCCGACCAGGACCGGCGCCGGCGTCGTCCGTGCATCGGTGACGCGGGGAATCCCTCCGTTACGCCGCGTATCAGCCGATTGCGTCGCATATCAGCCGGTTGCCGCGTGTGAATGCCCGGCTGTGGAGGGCGCGACGGGTGCTCATACCGTGACTTCACACAGCACGCCCCGTGCTGAGGGAATCACGAGGGAGCATCATGACCGACACCGCCGCACCGCCTCTCGGCCGCTCGGTCGACACCGTTCCGGACCGTCCGAAGGATCCGGCCCGGAACAGGGTCGACATCAGTGCCGTCCCCGTGGTGCACACCCGCCACTGGTGGCGCTGGACCTTCGCGGCACTCATCCTCTTCGTCGTGGCGCAGTTCGGCTGGAGCCTCGTCACGAACAGCCGCTACGAGTGGGGGACGTTCGCGGAGTACTTCTTTTCCGGACCTGTGCTCATCGGCATCGGCTACACGCTCGCGATCACGGCCGTCTCGGCGATCGTCGGCTTCGTGCTCGGCACGATCATCGCGCTGGGACGGCTCTCGAAGTCGACGCTGCTGAGCTCGGCCGCGTGGGCGTACATCTGGTTCTTCCGCTCGGTGCCGCTGGTCGTGCAGATCATCGTCTGGTACAACCTCGGCTACCTGTACCCGACGCTGGGTCTGGGCACCCCGTTCACGACCGACTTCTGGATCGTCGAGTTCCCCACCGTCCAGCTGGTCAGCGCGTTCGCCGCGGCGATCCTGGGCCTCGGACTGCACCAGGCCGCGTACTCGGCGGAGATCATCCGCGGCGGCCTGCTCTCGGTCGATCAGGGCCAGGCGGAGGCGGCGGCAGCCCTCGGCATCCCGGCGGGCCGGCGGCTGTTCCGGATCATCCTCCCGCAGGCGGCGCGCTCGATCGTCCCGAACGCGACGAACGAGGTCATCGGCCTCGTCAAGGGCGCGTCCGTCGTCTTCGTGATCGCGATCCCTGAGCTGTTCTACGCGGTGCAGGTCATCTACAACCGCAACAGCCGCGTCATCCCCCTGCTCCTGGTCGCGGTCGTCTGGTACACGATCATCACCACGATCCTCAGCATCGCCCAGTTCTACATCGAGCGGCACTTCGCCCGCGGCTCCGCACGGGCGCTGCCGCCCACCCCGCTGCAGCGCGCCAGGCGCTGGGTGCGGGAGCAATGGAACCGGCTCGGCGATGATCCCGCACCGGGCGTCGGCGCGGTCCGCACCACCGGGGAGGCGAGCGCATGAGCACCGTCATCGCAGAGACCGCGACCAGCGGACTCGTCGAGATCCACAACGTCCACAAGAGCTTCGGCGGGGTCGAGGTGCTGTCCGGCATCGACCTCACGGTGCAGCCGGGAGAGGTCGTCGCGCTGCTCGGCCCGAGCGGCTCGGGCAAGTCGACCCTGCTGCGCACGATCAACCATCTGGAGAGCGTGGATCGCGGATCGGTCACCGTCGACGGCGAGCTGATCGGCTACGAGCTGCGCGGCGGCAGGCTGCACGAGCTGCACGAGCGTGAGATCCTGCGGCGCCGCACGCAGGTGGGGATCGTCTTCCAGCACTTCAACCTGTTCCCGCATCTCACCGCGCTCGAGAACATCGTCGAGGCGCCGCTCGCGCTCAAGCGTCTGGGCGCCTCCGACGCCAGGGAGCTCGCCCTCGGCCTGCTCGACCGCGTCGGCCTCGCCGACAAGGCCGACGCCTACCCCCGGCAGCTCTCCGGCGGCCAGCAGCAGCGCGTGGCGATCGCCCGCGCCCTCGCCCTGAAGCCCAAGGTGCTGCTGTTCGACGAGCCGACCAGCGCGCTGGATCCCGAGCTCGTCGGCGAGGTGCTCGAGGTGATCAGCGACCTCGCCCGGTTCGGCACCACGCTCATCATCGTCACCCACGAGATCGGCTTCGCCCGCCAGGTCGCCGACCGCGTCGTCTTCCTCGACCACGGGACCGTGATCGAGGAAGGACGTCCCGCCGACGTCCTGGACCACCCGACGCACCCTCGCACCCGGGAGTTCCTGGCCAAGGTCCTGAACTGACCCCACGTTCCACCCGCACCCGCACCACCCGCACCCCCACAAGCCCGCACCCGCACAAGGAGAGACACAGCATGGCACTCAGCAAGAAGCAGGGCGTGGTCGTCGGCGTCACCGCCGCCGCGATCGCCGCGATCGTCGCCGTCGGCGCCGTCGTCGCCCTCAACCAGCCGGCGGCCGCCACGGCCGCCGACAGCACCCCGAAGCCCACGAAGAGCGCGGCCAAGATCTCGGCCGACAGCGTCCCCTGGGTCGAGGGCGACGTCGTGCCGAAGGCGGTCGAGGCCCTGAAGAAGAGCGGCTTCACCCCCGTCGAGCCCGGCAAGCTCACCGTCGCGGTCGGTGCCTTCGTGCCGCCGCTCAGCTACGTCCCCGACGGGAAGACCCTGCCCGCGGGCACCGAGCCGAACATCGGCAGCCTGATCGCACAGGGGCTGGGCCTGAAGTACAACCCGGTGGTCGTCGCCTGGGCCGATTGGCCCCTCGGGATCCAGTCCGGCAAGTACGACCTCATCACCTCGAACGTGACGGTCACCGAAGCGCGCAAGGAGCTCTTCGACTTCGCCAGCTACCGGCAGGATCTGCTCGGCTTCTACGTGAAGTCCGACAGCAGGATCACCAAGATCGAGAAGGCCGCGGACATCTCCGGCCTGAAGATCGTCGTCGGATCCGGCACCAACCAGGAGCAGGTGCTGCTGAAGTGGAACGACGAGCTCAAGACGGCGGGGAAGGCGCCGGCCGACCTGCAGTACTACGACGACAACGCGGCCGCGACGCTCGCGCTGCAGTCGGGGCGCGTCGACGCGGTCTTCGGCCCCAACGCCGCCTACGCGTGGGCGGCCAGGGAGACCGGCGCGACCAAGCTCGTCGGCATCGTGCCCGGCGGGTGGCCGCAGGCGGCGGCGATCGCGGCGGGGACGGCGAAGGGCAACGGTCTCATCGAGCCGGTCAACATCGTCCTGAACGAACTGATCGCGGACGGCAAGTACGCCCAGGTGCTCAAGGGCTGGGGGCTCGACTCGGAGGGGGTCACGACCTCGGAGATCAATCCGCCGGGACTGCCCAAGTCCTGAACCCACGGGGCGCGAGCCGGCCTGAGCGCCGGTCCGCGCCCTTCCGCGCATCCGCACCCGAGAAGGACGAACACATGACCAACCGTGCACCGCTCAGCATCCTCGACCTCTCCCCGTTCTCCGAAGGGTCGACAGCGGCCCAGGGGCTCCGGGACACGATCGCGCTCGCGCAGACCGCAGAACGGCTCGGCTACCGCCGCTTCTGGCTCGCCGAGCACCACCTGAACCCCGGTGTCGCCGGCGCCGCCCCGCACGTGCTCCTCGCCGCCATCGCCGCTGCGACCGAGCGCATCCGGATCGGCACCGCCGCGACCATCATCGGCAACTACGCCGCCCTCCAGGTCGTCGAGGCCGCCGGCGTCGTCGCCGCGCTCCACCCCGGGCGCTTCGACCTCGGGATCGGGCGGTCCGGATCCACGTCGCGTCCGTCGTCGTCCGCCGGGCCGGCCCTGGCGGAGGCCAGGGTCGTCGACGGTCTCCTGCTGCCCGCCGCGAAGCCGTTCGCCTTCGACTCCGCCCGGTTCGCCGCGCAGGCGAGACTGCTGCGCCGCACCGCCGGCGACGCCGACCGGTTCGAGCAGGACGTGCACGACATCCTCGCCCTCGTCGCGGGCACCTACGTCGCGCCGGAGGGCGTGCCGATCCACGCGACGCCGGCCGAAGGCCAGGACATCCAGGTGTGGCTGCACGGCAGCACGGCGGGGATCAGCGCCGAGCTCGCGGGACGGCTGGGGCTGCCGTTCGGCGCCAACTTCCACGTCGCGGGGACCTTCGTGCTCGACGCCGTGGAGGCCTACCGGCGCGCGTTCCGTCCCGGTGCGCTCGCCGAGCCGCACGTGATCGTCTCGGCCGACGTGCTGGTCGCGGACACGGCGGCGGACGCGGAGCGCATCGGCCGCGGGTACGCCGAATGGGTGCACAGCATCCGCGCGGGTCAGGGCGCGATCGCCTATCCGCACCCCGACGACGCCCTCGCCGCGCCGTACCCGGCGGACCTCGTCGAGGTGGTCGGCGACCGCCTCGACACGCGTTTCGCGGGCGATGCGGAGATCGTCGTGGAGCGGCTCGACACCCTCCAGCGCGTCACGGGCGCGGACGAACTGCTGCTCACCACGATCGCCTACGACCCCGCGGACCGCACGCGTTCGTTCGCCCTGCTCGCCGACGCCTGGGGCGTCACGAGCGACGCGCCGCGGCCTCTCGAGGGTGCACTCGTGGCGTAGGCGCGACGACGAAAGGGCCTCGGCGCCGTATCCGCGATCGCGGGCGGCGCCGAGGCCCTTTCGGTCGTTGAGCGAGGCGCGCGCAGCGCGACCGAGACGAAACGCGGCGCTCTCGAGGAGATGCCGCGTTTCGTTCGATCGTGCTCGCTCAACGACCTCAGGCGCGGGGGACGAGCCCCTCGGCGGAGACCTCCGCGTGCACGCGCCGCTCGGGCGTGCGCTCCCCGGCCGTCACCGGGATGCCGAGCCGGTTCTCCGCGGGCGGCAGCGGGCAGGTGGCGAAGTCGGTGTACGCGCACGGCAGGTTCGTCGCGCGGTTGAAGTCGATCACCACCGCATCGGATCCCTCGTCCACCTCGAACGACACGGTCCGGTTCGCGGCGTACGTGGTGACGCCGCTGGTCGCATCCGTGAAGAGGGCGAACAGCGCCCCGGGCTCGTGCCCGCGGAACGCGAGCAGCCGGAACGGCTCGTCGTCGAGGACGAACTCGACGTAGCCGGGGGAGTCGTACACGTGGCTGAGGCCGTCCACGGCCGCGCCCACCTCGATCGCCCGCGGCGCCACGAACCGGACGAACCGGCCCGTGATCCGCCAGCGGGGATCCGGTGGGAACGCGGCCGTCCCCGTGTAGGCCGACAGGAACGGGAAGTCGGGGCGGCGCGGTCGCAGGAGGTCCTGTCCGCCGCGCTTGGCGACCTCGACCACGCCTCCCTCGAACCCGACCGTCACGCCGCCGCGTTCGGCGAGGGGCCCGAAGGCATGGGTCCCGGTCGCCTCGGCGCCGTCCACCGTCAGGGCCTCGTCCTCCGCGAGCACCACGACCGGCCCGGTGACCCCCGTGAACCACTCCCCGGGGAGTCCCGGGAAGCGGCGCGGTTCGGCGGTCAGCCAGAACAGGCCGGTGACGGCGAGGAAGCCGTGCGGATCCGCCCGGCGCTCCTCGTGCGCGTCGTGCCAGCGGTCCCACTCGCGCGCGAACGGATCCTGCGCCGGCGAGTCCGTCGTCACGACCGGCGCCGGGAGCGTCATCGGCCCGTCTCCGTCTCCGCGGAGAGGAGCTCCGCGGAACGCACCGGCAGGGGCAGGCCCAGGTTCTCGCGCAGGGTCGTGCCCTCGTACTCGCTGCGCAGCGAACCGCGCTCCTGCAGCAGCGGCACGACCTGGTCGACGAACTCGTCGAGGCCGGAGGGGACGAGGTGGGATCCGAGGACCACGCCGTCGCCGCCGTCCTCCTGCACGAACGTGTCGAGCTGATCCGCGATCTCCGCGGCGGTGCCGACGTATCCGGGGCCACGGCTGATCTCACGCGCGAGCTCGCGGAACGTGAGACCGCGCTCGTCGGCGAGCGCGCGCCAGGTGCGCACCGTCTCGAACCGGTCCTGGAACACGAACGCCCGGCCCTGGATGATCGAGGGCGCTTCGGGGTCCGGATCCACGTCCGGAAGCGGTCCGTCGAGGTCGTAGGCCGACAGGTCGCGGTTCCACACCTGCTCGAACGTCACCTGGATGGTCTTGTCGGTCAGCTGCTGCTCGAGGATGTGGCGCGCCTTCTCCTCCGCGTCCTTCGCCGAGTCCCCGATCACGAATCCCGCCGCCGGCAGGATCTTGATCTCGTCCGGTCCGCGACCGAAGCGCGCGGCGCGCTCCCGGATGTCCGCGGAGAAGGCCTTGCCCTCGGGCAGCGACGAGTAGGGCGAGAAGATCGCATCCGCGGTCGCGGCCGCGAAGTCGCGGCCCTGCGGGGAGACCCCCGCCTGCACGATGACCGGGCGGCCCTGCGGGCTGCGCGGCACGGTGAAGCGGCCCGCGATGTCGAACTGCGTGGTGGACTGGGCGAACGCGCCGGCGTCGGCGTCGGCGAGGAAGACCCCCGCCGCCTTGTCCGCGACGATCGCCTCCTCGGCCCACGAGTCCCACAGCCGGCGGACGGCCGCGACGGTCTCCTCGGCGCGCACGTAGCGCTCGCTGTGCGGAAGGAAGCCGCCGCGGCGGAAGTTCGCCCCGGTGAACGCGTCGAACGAGGTGACGACGTTCCACCCCGCCCGGCCTCCGGAGAGGTGGTCCAGACTGGCGATCTGACGGGCGAGCTCGTACGGCTCGTTGAACGTGGCGTTCAGCGTGCCCACCAGGCCGAGGTGGTCGGTCACCGCGGCCAGTGAGGCCAGCACGGCGAGCGTGTCGGGGCGGCCGGCGATGTCGTGGTCGAAGATCCGGCCGGCCCGGGCGCGCAGGGCGAGGCCCTCGGCGAGGAAGAAGTAGTCGAAGCGCCCGCGCTCGGCGGTCTGCGCGACGTGACGGAAGGTGGAGAAGTCGATCTGGCTGCCCGCATCCGGGTGCTCCCAGAGCGTGTGCTCGTTGACTCCGCCGACGTACGCGGCGAGGATGATCTGCTTGCGTGCTCTCGTGGTCATGGTGTTCTCCTCAGATCGGTCAGACGCCGGCGTAGCGACTGGGAACGTGCTCCGGCAGGCCGAGCAGCCCGCGCAGTGTGTCCGCCTCGTAGGCGTCGTGGAAGAGGCCTCGGGCGCGCAGCTCGGCGGCGAACGCGCCCGCGATGCGGGGCAGGTCGTCGGTCAGCACCCCGGGGCGCAGGCGCACCCCGGCGTATCCGAGGGCTCCGAGCTCGGCGACGAGGTCTGCGAGCTCGGAGGCGGAGCCGGTGAACACGCGGGCATCGCTCACGAGCGGCCGGCCGAGGTCGTCGAGACGTCGGAGCCGATCGGCCGCGCGCTCGCCGTCCGGGTCGTCGAGGAAGACGACGAGGTCGGCGAAGACCTGCAGAGGGGCGCCCTCGCGCTCCTCCGCCGCGTCGGCGACGTCGGTCAGGATCCGCTCCGCCTGCACGGCGTCGGCCGGGGTGACGAAGACGAGATCCGCCGAGCGGGCCGCGAGCCGGTAGGGCACCTCGGCGTGCGCGAGGGCGGCGACGACCGGCTGGCCCTGGGGCGGGCGCGGCGTGATCGACGGGCCCCGGACGCTGAACCAGCGACCCTCGAAGTCGATCTCGTGCACCTTGTCCGCGTCGAGGAACCTGTCGGTGGCGACGTCGCGGATCTCGGCGTCGTCCTCCCAGCTGTCCCAGAGCCGGCGAACGACCTCGACGGCGTCGGCGGCCTCGTCGAAGAGCTCGTCGACCAGGGCGGCGAAGGCCGGATCGCCCCAGCCGACCTGGTCGCCGGGGTGGGCCCGGCGTCCGAAGTGGGCGGCCTCATCGGCCCGTCCCGAGACCTTCGCCTGCCACCCGGCTCGCCCTTCGCTGGTGTAGTCGAGCGTCGCAATGCCGGTGGACACGTGGAAGGGCTCCGTGTGCGTCGTCGTCACCGTCGGGATCAGCCCGATGCGGGAGGTGACCGGCGCCACGCGGGAGGCGATCAGCAGGGCATCCAGGCGTCCGCGCACCTCGTCGGTGCGATCGTCCCCGCGGACGGGATCCGAGGACTGCAGCGCGAGCGAGTCCTCGATGGTGACGAAGTCGAGGAGCCCCTCCTCCGCCGTGCGGACGAGGTCGGTCCAGTACCGGGCGGTGAACAGCTCGGCGGGCCGCGAGGACGGCTCCCGCCATGCCGCGGGATGCCAGCCGGCGCCCTCGAGGGCGACGCCGACGCGAAGTCGTGAACTCATGATGTGCTCCTTGTCTGAGACGGTCGATGTGTCTGGGGCGGTCGAGGGGACGGTCGAGGGGATCCGCTAGACGGCGGCCGAGGCGAGTGCTCCCGCTGCCGGCACCCAGCCGAGGCGGGGCAGGACCGCGTGGCGGATGTCGGAGAGGATCTGGCGGTAGTCGTCGAGCGACAGCGCGTACGGCAGGGCGATGCGCAGCTCGGTGAGGCCGTCGATCGCGGGGTCGGAGGCGAGCCGTTCGACGATCTCCTCGGCGGTGCCGAACAGATCCCGCTGGAACACGTGCCCGTTCGTGGGCTGCTCGGTGCGCGCCTGCCTGCTCTCCGCGTACGCCGTGTACCGCGCGCGCTGGTCGGCCGTGGCGCTGTCGACCGGCAGGATCACCCGCTCGACGCCGACCGATCCCGTGCCGGGACCGGCGAAGTGCGCGTGGTAGTCGTCGATGTGGGCGCGCTGCGCGTCCTCGAAGGAGGCGGCTCCCGCCGCGGCGGTGATGTTCCCGAGCAGGAGCTTGAGCCCCTGGTCGGCGGCCCAGCGCACCGAGCGGGCGGAGCCGCCGCCGAGCCACACCCTGTCCCGGAGGCCGGCGATGTGCGGCTGCACCCGTGGCGTCTGCGGGCCGTAGGGCGTGGGGATGTCCGCACCGAGGCTGCGGCCCTCCAGGGCTTCCAGGAAGCGCCCGATCAGGACGTAGGGGTCGATGTCGCCGTCCTCGACCCGGCCGAGGTCCCGCAGCAGCGCTCCGTGCGGCGCCGACGAGCTGATCCCGACGTTGAGCCGGCCGCCGGAGAGGGCGTCGACCGTGCCGAAGTCCTCGGCCAGGCGGAACGGCGTCTCGTAGCCGAGCGGCACCACCGCCGTCTCCAGGCGGATGCTCCGGGTGCGCTGCGTGGCCGCGGCGAGGAAGGTCAGCGCCGACGAGACGCCGCGCTCGAGATGGCGCTGGCGGATCCCGGCCACCTGGAGCCCGATCTCCTCGGCGAACTCGAACAGCCGCAGCGTGTCCTCCAGACCCGCCGCGGGGTCGGTCTCCGGGTAGTTCCCGGCCAGGGTGAAGCCGGCGGAGGCGATGGTCGCGGTGCTCATCAGCGGGCGTCCTTCCAGGCGGAGACCAGCGAGTCCAGGCGCGAGTCGGCGCCGAGCCTGATGCCGTGCACGGTGGACTGGGTCGAGAGGATCGACGTCAGCTCGTGCACCGGGATCTGGTAGTACTGCGCCGCGATGCGCGCCTGCGCCTCGGCGAGGATCTTGTCGCGCGCGGCCGGGTTCCCCGCGGCCAGCTGGCCCTGCAGCAGGGTCTCGAGCTCGGGGTCGTCGATGTGCAGCTTCGTGGTGGCCTTCGAGTACTGGGTGCGCAGCACGTCTCCGTCGGCGCGCGAGAGGTTGCCCCACACGATGTCGAAGTCGCCCGAGGCCTGCTTCGCGAGGAACTCGGGTACGGTGCTGCCGGAGAGCACCACGCCGATCCCGACCTGCTTGAGCTGCTGCTGGATCAGCTCGAGCGAGGTCTGGTTCGGCCCGAAGTTCGTGATCCACGCCAGCTGCAGGGTCAGCGGAGTGCCGCCCTTCGTGCGGATCCCGTCGGAGCCCTTGGTCCAGCCCGCCTTGTCGAGGATCGCCGCGGCGTGCTTCGGGTCGTAGGAGAAGTGCTTGCTCTCGTCGGCCCAGGAGGGCGTGTTCTTCGCCAGCGTGCTCGTGGCGACCGCGAAGAGCTTGTTCAGGGACGTGTCCCGCACGACGGTCGGGTCGATCGCGGCGGCGATCGCCTCCCGCACGGCGATGTCCGAGACGATGGGGCGGGCGAGGTTGAACGAGAGGCCGAAGCTGATGCCCGGATTGCCGCGGGAGATCAGGGGGTAGCCCGCGTCCTGAAGCGTCTGCACGTCGGTGGGCTGGACGCCGCCGATGACGTCGACCTGACCGCTGGTCAGGCTTCCGGTGCGCACGCCCGCCTCGGGCGCCACCTGGAAGGTCACGGTGTCCAGGTGGGCGCGCCCGGTGTTCCCGAGCGGCTGGGGCGCCCAGGCGTAGTTCTTGCGGGCGGCGAGCACGGTCGAGACGTTCTTGGTGTAGCTGTCGAGCGTGAACGGGCCGGTGCCGACGATGGCCTTGCCGTCGGCGCGGTTCGCGAACGGCACGGCGAGGGTGGCGTTGCCGACGATGCCGAGGCCGACGCTCGCGGTCGAGTTGGGGAACGCGGCGTTCGGGGTGCTGAAGTCGACCTCGACGGTGTCGTCGTCGATGACCTTGGTCTCCTTGTACCCGACAAAGTTGCTGGTGGTCTGCGTCAGGGCCCCCGCGGTCTGGATGTCGTCGAAGGTCGCCTTGACGTTGGCGGCGGTGAAGGGCGTGCCGTCGGAGAAGGTGACGCCGTGGCGCAGCTCGAAGGTGAACGACGTGGCGTCGGCGTTGCTCTTGTACGAGGTGGCGAGCCAGGGCTCCAGCTTCCCGGTGTCGGGGTCCTGGTAGAGCAGGGAGTCGACCAGCTGCCGCGTGACGTACCAGGTGTCGTTGCCGGAGCCGATCCCGGACGGGTTCAGCGAGATCGGGTCGTTGGCGATCGCGAACGTGAGCGCGCCGCCGTCGACGGGCTTCGCGGAGTCGCCGGTCGGGGCTCCCGCGGGCGCGGGGGCCGAGCAGGCGCTCAGGGCGAGGCCGGCGACGACGGCGATCGAGGCGAGCGCCGTGGTTCGCAGGCGCAGGGCGGCGCGGGGGCGCGACGCCGTTCGGGTCGGGTTCATGGTGGCTCCTTGGTGGGGGTGCGGTCCGGTGCAGGACGGAAGGGGTTCGGGAGGAGGAGACGGTCAGCGGGGGATCCGCAGGCCGCCGGGGATCGCGTCGAGCAGGGTGCGGGTGTACTCGGTGCGCGGATGGTCGAAGATCTCCTGGGCGCTGCCGGACTCGACGAGGCGACCGCGCTGCATCACGCCCACGGTGTGCGCGATCTGGCGGACCACGGCGAGGTCGTGGGAGATGAAGAGGTAGCTGACGCCGAACTCGCACTGGATGGTGCCGAGCAGGGTGAGGATCTGGTGCTGGATCGACACGTCGAGGGCGGAGACCGGCTCGTCGAGCACGATGAGCTCGGGCGAGATCGCGAGGGCGCGGGCGATCGCGACGCGCTGCCGCTGCCCGCCGGAGAGCTCCGACGGCCTGCGCTGCAGCACCGAGGACGGGAGCGCGACGACGTCGGTCAGCTCGGCGGCGCGGGCGCGGCGCCGCGTCCGGTCGCCGAGCCGGTAGGCGACGAGCGGGTCGCTGATGATCTGCTCGATCGTCAGCCGCGGGTTCAGCGCGGCATAGGGGTTCTGCTGCACGAGCTGCACCCGGCGGCGCAGCTGTCGCAGCTCCGCGCCGTGGAGGGCGGTGACGTCGGCGCCGTCGAATCGCACGGTGCCGGAGGTCGGGTCGGTGAGGCGCAGCGCCAGCCGGGCGGTGGTCGTCTTGCCCGAGCCCGACTCGCCGACGAGGGCGAGCGTCCGGCCGCGCTCGATCCGGAAGCCGACGCCGTCGACGGCGCGCTGGACGGCGCCGCCCGAACCGGGCAGCGCGAACTCCTTCACCAGCGCGTCGACCTCCAGGACGGGGTCGCCGGGGGCGGGAGGCGCGGCCACGTCGCGGGGAGCGAACGGATCGCCGGGACGCCCGCGCAGCACGATCGGCGACGACGTGTCGGCGACCAGCGGCTCGTGGCGCGCGTTCAGACCGGGCGCGGCCGCGATGAGCTGGCGGGTGTAGGGGTGCTCGGGGGTGAGTAGCACCTGATCCGGCGTGCCCTGCTCGACGATCCGGCCCTGGGACATCACGACGATGCGGTCGGCCCGGTCCGCGGCGACGCCCAGGTCGTGCGTGATGAGCAGGAGGCTCGCGCCGCGTTCGCGCTTGAGCTCGTCGAGATGGTCCAGGATCTGCCGCTGCACGGTCACGTCGAGCGCGCTCGTCGGCTCGTCGGCGATGATCAGCTGCGGATCGGCGGCGATCGCGATCGCGATGAGGACGCGCTGACGCATCCCGCCGGACAGCTCATGCGGATATTGCCGGGCGCGCAGGGCGGCGTCCGGCAGGCCGGCGCGCTCCAGCGCCTGCACGGCGCGCTGTGCCGCGTCGCGCCGGTCGGCGAGCCCGTGCACGCGCAGCACCTCTGCCACCTGCGTGCCGATCCGCTGCACAGGGTTGAGGCTCACGGTGGGGTCCTGCGGCACGAACCCGATCCGGCGCCCGCGCACCGACCGCAGAGCGGAGGTCGACGCGGTGGCCAGGTCGATCCCGTCGAAGCGGATGGCGCCCGAGGCGATCTGCGCCGCACCCGGCAGCAGCCGGATCACCGCGTGCACGGTCGTCGACTTGCCGGATCCCGATTCGCCGACGATCGCGACGGTCTCGCCGGGCGCGACGGACAGGCTCGCGTCGCGCACCGCGTCCACGCGGCCCCGTGCCGTGCGGTACGCCACGGAGAGGGACTCGATCTCGAGCAGAGGCGCCTGCGCGGTCATGAGGCATCCGTCCGTTCGGTGTCGAGCGCCCGGGCGAGCCGGTTCGCGGCCAGCACGGTCAGGGCGATCACGAGCCCCGGGAAGGTGGTGAGCCACCAGGCGTTGCGGAGGAAGTCGCGGCCGCCCGACACCAGGGCGCCCCATTCGGGGGCGGGCGCGGGCGCGCCGTAACCGAGGAAGCTCAGCGCGGAGACGGCGAGGATCGCGCCCCCGAGCTCGAGCACGCCGAGGGCGATGACCGGTCCGGTCGAGTTCGGCAGCACGTGCCGCAGGAGCACCCGGATCCAGCTGTTCCCCGAGGCGCGCGCGGCCTCGACGTAGGCGGAGCTGCGCACCTTGATGACCTCGGCGCGCATGATGCGCGACACGGAGGCGACGCTGGCGGTGCCGACGGCGATCGCGACGTTCACGGTGCCGAAGCCCAGGGCGGTGATGACGGCGAGCGAGAGCAGCAGGCTCGGGATCGCCAGGAGCACGTCGGCGATCCGCATCAGGACGGCGTCGGTCCGCCCACCGGCGAATCCGCTCAGCAGGCCGATCGCGGAACCCGCGATCACGCCCACGGCCACGGCCAGCGAGGCGGCGCTGATCGTCAGCGAGGTGCCGTGCACGATCCTCGTGTAGAGGTCGCGCCCGATCTGGTCGGTGCCGAACCAGTGCGCGGCGGAGGGCCCCTGCAGGTGCTCGGCGGGCACGCCCGCGAGCGGCTCGCCGGGAGCGAGCAGGGTCGGGGCGAGCGCGGCGACGATCACGACGACGAGCCAGATCAGGGAGACGGCGGCCGCCGGCCGTCGTGCGAGCCAGGTCACCGCGCGGGGAGCGGGGGCGTCGCGCTCGCGACGCGACGCCCGCTCGGCGACCGCGTCGTCGAAGCGGTTCGCGGCGGTCCCGCCGAAGCCGTCCGCGGGATGCTGCGTGCCGTCGGGCAGCAGGGCGATCGTGTCGCTCATCGGGCATCCTCCAGGACGGCATCGATCACGGGCGGGGTGTCCGCGTGCGCCGGGACCGCCGTACGGTCCACAGAGCGCGGGCGACGTGAGGGCCGCGGGGGCCGCGGTGTCGCGGTCAGATCGATCCGCGGGTCCAGGAGCGGATAGACGAGATCTACGGCGAGGTTGACGACGACGAAGACGAGGGCGGCGAAGAGCACGACCCCCTGGACCACGGGGATGTCCTGCTGCTGCACGGCCGTGGCCGTGACGCGGCCGATCCCCGGACGGGAGAAGACCGTCTCGGTGACGACCGTGCCGCTGAGCAGCTGGCCGACGATGAGCCCGGTCACCGTCAGGGCGGGCAGCGCGGCGTTGCGCAGCGCGTGGCGCAGGTGGATCCGCACGCGGCCCGCACCCTTGGCGAGAGCGGTGTCGATGTAGGGCTCGCGCAGCGCGGCGGCGAGGCTCTTCGACAGCAGCTGGGCGATCATCGCCCCGGTCGGCAGCGCCAGGGCGACGGCGGGGAGGACGAGCGATGGGAACCCGCGGTCGCCCATCGCGGGGAACAGCGGCAGCTGGAACGAGAGCAGCTGGATGAGGATCAGCCCGAACCAGAAGGAGGGGATCGCCACGCCGAGCGGCGGGAGCCCGAGCAGGAAGGTCGAGAGCGCGCGGCTGCGCACGTACGTCGCGACGACCGCGAGCGCGGTGCCGGTGAGCACCGCGATCAGGAGGCCGAAGCCCGCGAGCAGGAGCGTCGGGGGGATCGCCTCGCCGATCACCTGCGACACCGGGCGTCCGGTGTCGATCGACGTGCCGAGATCGCCGGTGAGCACGCCGCCCAGGCGCAGGACGTACTGCACGAGGAGGGGCTGGTCCAGGCCGTACTTCGCCTTCAGGACGGCGAGCTGCTCCGGGGTGACGTCGCTGGCATCGCCGCCGGTCTTGAGGGCCACCGGATCGCTGGGCAGCGCGTAGAGCACGAGGAACGACACCGTGTACGCGGCCCACAGCACGATCACCGCCTGGCCGAGCCTCGACGCGAGGTAGCGCGCGATGCGGGATCGAGACGCGTCCGTCATCGACATGGGGTGCTCCTTTCGCTCTTCGCGGCACGGATCGGGGGATTCCGCGGTGCCCGAGGGGCTCCGTTCGAGCGATGCTCCCATCGGCGGCGACCGGGATCGCGGGCAGGGGTCATGCGCTGATGCAGACGGTCAAGAAGCGTCGTGCTCCGTCACGTGGCGTCGCACCGTGTCACCGGAGGACACAGTCCGCGCCGCCCCTCGCCCGGAGCGCCGGCGCAGTCCGTAGCGTGAGGTGTCCCGGTCCGCATCCCAGAGAGACGAGAGGGGTTCGCATCATGGCGTCCACATCCCCGACCGACGATGTCCTCGACAACCCGGCGTGGCATGCACTGACCGGCCCGCACGCGTCGTTCGCGCTCGGGGGCGACCTGGTGCGCCGGTATCCGGCCGACGTCGCCCCCTTCGTGGCGGTGCGCACCTGGGACGACCCCGGCGTGTGGCAGGCCCTCGTCGACCTCGTCGGACCCGGGCAGGAGATCGGCCTCTCCGGCGCCGACCCCGACCTCCCGGAGGGATGGGAGGAGCTCGGCCGCGGCGAGGGGGTGCAGCTGGTGCAGACCGATGCGCTGCAGCCCGTGCCGTTCGACGAGGCGATCGAGCTGGGAGCCGCCGACGTGCCCGAGATGCTCGCCCTCGTCGAACGGAACCAGCCGGGGCCCTTCCGGCCGCGCACCGTCGAGCTGGGCCGCTACATCGGGATCCGGCGCGACGGCCGCCTCATCGCGATGGCGGGGGAGCGGCTGCATCCGCAGGGCTGGACCGAGATCAGCGCGGTCTCGACGGATGTCGAGCACCGGGGTCAGGGTCTCGCCTCGCGTCTCGTCCTCGACGTCGCGTTCCACATCCAGCGGCGCGGCGACAGGGCGCTGCTGCACGCGGCGGCGACGAACGTCGGCGCCATCCGCGTCTACGAGCGACTGGGCTTCACGCTGCGCCGGCACACCACGTTCCTTGCCGTGCGCACCCCGGCCACCGCGGGCGACCGTGTCCTCGTCGGCTGACGATGCGCCGCGGAAGCGGATCCTTCCGCCGATGACCACGTGTGACGGCGACCGTGCACGCGGCCGCAGGCCCGACCTACCATGACGCAACCGACCCGCCCCTCCGGGTGGCGGAACGACTCTCGGAGGGAGATCCCATGACTCGGATCGCAGTGCTGGTGGGGAACCCCCAGCCGGCTTCGCGCACCCGTCTCGTCGCGGAGGAGGTGGCCGCGCAGCTGGGCGCCCGCAGCGGCGCCGACATCGACGCCACGATCGATCTCGCGGACGTGGCGGAGACGCTGTTCCGCTTCCCCGAGCCGCGGCTCGACGAGCTGCGGGAGCGGATCGCGAGTGCGGACGTGGCGGTCATCGCGAGCCCCACGTACAAGGCCGCCTACACGGGGCTGCTCAAGGCGTTCCTCGATCGCTACGGATCCGACGGGCTGCGTGGGCTCGTCGCGGTGCCGCTGCTCACGATCGGGGCGCCGACCCACGCGCTCGCCGTGGAGACGACCCTTCGCCCGCTGCTCGTCGAGCTCGGTGCGAGCGTGCCGACCCGCGGGCTGGCGTTCCCCGCCGCGGCCGTGGAGGAGCGTTCGCAGGTCGTCGCGGACTGGCTCGAGGCCGAGTGGCCGCGGATCCGGCACGCGTTCGCCGGCGGGACGCAGCCGGGCCGCTGAGGGTCGGTCTCTCAGCGGCCGACCGTGCGGATGTCTCCCGTGTCGCAATCGCACAGCGCCTCGGCGAGCAGAGCATCGGACCGGGCGATCAGGTTCCTCCGCTGCAGCTCGGGCACGGCCAGCGGGAGCGGTGCCAGGCGCAGCCCGACGTCGATCAGCAGCCCGCGCAGGCGGTGAGGGATCTTCATGGGTGCCTCCTCAGCGGTCGACGTAGCCCATGTGCTGGGCGTTGTAGCGGTCTCCGTGCACGCCGAGGCGACGGACGAGCGCGTCGAGGTCGGCGCGCTCGTCGGCGGAGAGGGCGAGCCGGGTGGCGGCGGCGTTCTCCCGGATCCGGGACGTGCGCCGGGTGCCCGGGATGGGGACGATCCAGGGATGCTGCGCGAGCAGCCAGGCGAGCGCCACCTGCCCCGGCGTCGCCCCCTTCGCCTCGGCGAGAGCTCTCACATGGTCCACCAGCGCCTGATTGGCGGCGAGGTTCTCGGCCTCGAAGCGCGGCACGCGGGCGCGGATGTCGCCCTCTGCGAACGCCGTGCTCGTGTCGACGGTGCCGGTGAGGAAGCCCTTCCCGAGCGGGCTGAACGGCACGAATCCGATGCCGAGCGCCGCGAGGGTCGGCAGCACCTCAGCCTCGGGGTCGCGGGTCCACAGCGAGTACTCGCTCTGCACGGCGGTCACCGGGCAAACGGCGTGGGCGGCGCGGATCGTCGCGGCGGAGGCCTCGGAGAGCCCGAAGTGCCTCACCTTGCCCTCGGCGATCAGCTGGGCCACGGTGCCGGCGACGTCTTCGATCGGCACCGCCGGGTCCACCCGGTGCTGGTAGAACAGGTCGATGGTCTCGGTGCGCAGACGCGTGAGCGAGGCCTCGGCGACACGGCGGATCTGCTCCGGGCGGCTGTCCAGGCCGACGCTCTGCCCGTCGCGGATGTCCCAGCCGAACTTGGTGGCGATGACCACCTGGTCGCGGATCGTCGCGAGCGCCTCCCCGACGAGCTCCTCGTTGACGTACGGACCGTAGACCTCCGCGGTGTCGAAGAACGTGACGCCCTCGTCGAGCGCCGACCGCAGCACCGCGATCATCTCGCCGCGGTCGCCGGGGTTGGGTCCGTAGCTCTGCGACATGCCCATGGCGCCCAGCCCGATCGCCGAGACTTCGAGGCCCTGTCCGAGAGTCCTGGTGTGCATGCTCACTCCTTCGTCGTGGTGGTCTCGCGGCGCACGGCGGTGTGCGGTGGCGTCGCGGTGGTGGCGGCGAGACTGGCGAGCAGATCCAGTCGCTCCTGGCTCGCCGAGCCGGCCTCGGCCGTGTAGATGAGGAACGAGAGGCCTGGTTCGTCTGTCAGCTCGAGCCCCTCGTAGGTGAGGGTCAGCGCGCCGACGTCGTGGTGGTGGAACTGCTTCGTCCCGGATCCGTGACGGCGCACGTCGTGCGCGCCCCAGCGGGTGCGGAACGCGTCGGAACGCGTCGAGAGCTCGCCCACGAGGTCGTGCAGCTGCTTGTCGCGCGGGTCGTGTCCGGCCTCGGCGCGCAGGATCGCCACGGTGATGTCCGCGGCCGTCTCCCAGTCCGGGTAGAACGCCTTCGCGCGCGGGTCGAGGAAGCAGTACCGGGCGAGGTTGCCCTGCCCCGGCCCGTCGAAGACCTCGTCGTAGAACGCCCGGCCGAGGGCGTTGACCGCGAGGACGTCGAGGCGCCCGTTGCGCACGAAGGCCGGCCCGTGCGTGATCGCCTCCAGGGCGCGCACCAGCCCCGCCCGTGGCTCCCACGTCTTCGGCTTGCGGCGGCGCACCGGCCGCACCCCGCCGTTCGCCGTGCGGGCGAGGTCGAACAGGTGCTCGCGTTCAGCGTCATCGAGCTGCAGTGCGCGCGAGATCGTCTCGAGGACCGTGTCCGAGACTCCGACGAGGTTGCCGCGCTCGATCTTCGCGTAGTACTCCGGGCTCACGTCCGCGAGCATCGCCACCTCGCTGCGCCGCAGGCCCTCCACCCGACGGTGACCGGTGGCGGTGAGCCCCGCCGCTTCCGGGCTGAGGCGTGCGCGACGGGACATGAGGAACTCTCGCGCCTCGGCTCTGGTGTCCATGTCCCCACGGTAGGACGCTCGGCCCCGCACCAGGGAGTCTCCGCTGGTACACCCTTCAGGAGAGACTCCCCGTCCCACCGGCCGTGGCGGCTCAGAGCGGTCACGCGACCGACGGCGCGGCGCCGTCGGCGAAGGCCGGCACGCGCACGGGCTGCCGGTGGGGGATCGGGATCGGCGTGCGGGAGGGGATCCGCGTCGGGCGCCCGGAGTGCAGGCGGATGGCCTGGAGCGCCTCCTGCGGCGACGCCCAGGTGGCGGGGAGCCCGAGGTCCTGCAGCCAGATCGTGTCGTACTCGGATCCGTCGGTCTCGTAGAGGCACGCGACGGTGCGGTACGGATCGCCCGGCCCGCGGCTCGTGTCCACCACGATCCACTCGATCGGGGTCAGCTGCTGCAGCAGATAACGGTCATTCGACATCGGGGCTCCTCGGGGATGGGGGTCTGCCGCGCGACGCGGCGAGGAGGGCAGCCACCCGGCTCGCTCTCGAGGGGGCGCGGACTGCGCGCGGGTGCCGTTCACCGGGAGCACCCGGGATTCGAAGGCGCGGGCGGGGTGGCTGTCACCTCGGCGTCGCACGGCGGGGCCTGGTGACGGGGTCGCGGAGCGACCGGAGGGGAGCGGGCGAACACCAGCCCGCTGCTCGTCGGGAACGGCTCCCTCGTCTCGGTGCGGGATCGGGGCGCGCGCGGTCGATGATCGCCGCCGGTGGCGCGGCCGTCCGCGGTGGCCGCGCACGTGCTGTCGACGGGCGGCGGGACGGCCCACTCCGCGGCGACGATCTCATCGAACTCGGCCTGCATCAGCTCGTCGTCCGCGCAGATGAGGTCGATGAACTGCTCGTCGACGCGTCGATCGATCCTCGCCCCAGGGGTGGAGGAGAACATCGTCTTCCGTCCCGTCGGCTCAGGCGCTGATGGCGAGGCTGTCCGCCTTGCTCGAGATCTCGACCTTGCGCGGCTTCGCCTCCTCGGCGACGGGGATCTGCAGGGCGAGCACGCCGTCGTCGTAATTCGCGCTGATCCGGCCGGTGTCCAGGTTGTCGCCGAGCACGAGCTGGCGGCTGAAGACGCCGCGCGGGCGCTCGGCCGCGAGCATGTTCGCGTCGCTGGCCCGGATCGGCCGCTCGGCCTTGACGGTCACCACGTTGCGTTCGACGTCCAGGTCGATCGACTCGCGATCGACTCCGGGCAGGTCGAACTCGACGTGGAAGACGTCGCCGTCCCGCCAGGCGTCCATCGGCATGACCGAGGGCTTCGCCAGGGTTCCGTCTGCTCCGAAGATCTGCTGGGTGAGTCGGTCCAGCTCACGGAACGGATCGGTGCGCATCAGCATCATGACCACCTCCATGTCCTCATCGAAGATGCTTCGGGGGCACGGATCCCGTCGTCAGGATCTATGCCCTGCGCTGTAGATTTTTTATAGCACCGCGATCAATTCGATGCAAGTCCCGCCGCATGACGCGACTGTCGCGGGACGGAGGGCGCCAGGATGCTCTCCTGGAGGAGCCGAAGGGCGTCGGCGGAGCTGCTTCCCGGGACGACGGTGTGGGTGAGGAGTCTCTGCCCGTCCGCCTCCGGCAGGTGCAGGGCCTGATAGTGCGTGTCGAGGTCGCCGATCTCGGGGTGGTGGAGCTGCTTGACGCCGCGGGAGCAGAGCTCGACCGTGTGCCGGGACCAGAGCGTCGCGAACGTCGCGCTGCGCATGCTCAGCTCGCCGACGAGTTCGGCCAGCGCCCGGTCGTCGGGATGCTGTGCGGCGACGAACCGCAGCGACGAGACCACGAGGACCGCCTCGGCATCCCAGTTCCGGTAGAGGTCGCGCGTGTGCGGATCCAGGAACATCATGCGGGTGAGGTTCGGGCGCGTGGCGGGGTCGGCAGGAGAGGCGATGTCCAGGTGCCCGGCGAACAGCGCGTGGCCGAGCGGGTTCCAGGCCAGCACGTCGCTGCGGCGGCCCAGGATCACCGCGGGCACGCCCGGCATGGCGTCCAGCAGCGCGAGTCCCCCCGGCGTCGGCTGCTCGGGGCGCGGCGCGCGGCGCCGGCGGCCGGCCTGAGGGCGGGCGAGGGCGAGGAGGTGACTGCGCTCGTCGTCCCGCAGCTGCAGGGCGCGGGCCAGCGCGTCGAGCACGCCGTCGGAGGCCGTGAGCGAGAGCCCCTGCTCCAAGCGCGTGTAGTAGGCGACCGAGACGCCCGCGAGCTGGGCGAGCTCCTCGCGGCGCAGGCCGGGCACCCGGCGCAGGCCGTAGCCGACCACGCCGGCGTCCTCGGGGCGGAAGGCGTCGCGCCGGGAACGGAGGAACTCGCCGAGTTCGCCGGGGCCTCGGGGGCGGCTGGTCGTCGATGCAGAGGACATGAGGCCCATTCTCCGCGCATGCCGTCGATGGTGCCTGACCCTGTCATTGGTAGGAACGCGCGGGATCTGGCTGGCCCCCCGTCGCCGACGGCACCGTGGAGCCCCTCGTCCCTCTCGACCAAGGAGTCCCATGACGACGACCTCCTCCCGTCCCGCTGCGCCCCGGGCGGCGTCGACCGCACGCGAGCGCATCGCGCTGCTGATCCTGCTCACCGCCGGATTCACGCTCGCGGTGGACTTCTCGATCCTGACCGTGGCATTGCCGCGCATCGGCCGCGACGTCGGCATCCCCACCGCGAACCTGCAGTGGATCGCGACGAGCTACGCGCTGTGCGCCGCCGGGTTCACCCTGCTCTTCGGCCGGGTGGCGGATCTGGTCGGGCGCAAGCGGATGTTCCTCATCGGCATGGCGCTGCTCGGGGCCGCCTCGCTCGGCGGCGGGCTGGCGGGCGAGCCGATCCTGCTGCTGACCGCACGGGTCGCACAGGGCCTGGCGACCGCCATGGTCACCCCCGCCGCCCTGTCCCTGCTGACGGCGGCGTTCCCGGAGGGGCCGGCGCGCGATCGGGCGTTCGGACTCAACGGGGCGCTCATGGCTGCCGGCTTCACGACCGGTGCGGTCGTCGGCGGAGTCCTCACCGACTCGCTCAGCTGGCGGTGGGCGTTCTTCCTCAACGTCGCGGTGGCGGCGGTGGTGCTCTGCCTCGCGCCGGCGGTGCTGCGCGAGAGTCGCGCCGCGCACCGTCCCCGGCTCGACCTGCCGGGTGCGCTCACGGTGACGCTGGGCCTCGTCGCGATCGTCTACGGGGCGACGTCGGCCGGCCGGTACGGCTGGGCGAGCCCGCTCGTGTGGGCCTGCTTCGCGGTCGCCGTGCTGGTGCTCCTCGCGTTCTGGCTCGTCGAGCGCCGCGTGCCGAACCCCCTGGTGTCGATGTCGCTGCTGCGGATGCCGAACGTGGCGTGGGGCAACGCCGCGGGCGTCGTCGCCTTCGCGACGGAGACGGCGCTGGTGTTCCCCCTCACCCTCTACCTGCAGGAGGTGCGGGGGATCCCGCCGCTCCTCGCCGGCCTGTCGTTCGGGGTGCTCGGCGTCGGCACCGTGCTCGGCGGGCTGCTCGCGCCGCGGCTGATCGGCCGCGCCGGCGCGAGGAGGGCGGTCGCCCTCGGGTTCGCGGTGCAGGCCGTGGCGACGGCGCCGCTGGCGCTCGTCGGCGCCGACTCGGCCTGGATCGTCCCCCTGCTGGCGCTCACCTTCCTCGGCGGGGTGGCGAACCTCGTCGCGATCGTCGGGTACGTCGTCGCCTCGACGACCGGGATCCCGGACGGTCAGCAGGGCCTCGCGACCGGGCTGGTCACGCTGAGCCAGCAGATCGGCATCGCTCTGGGGACGCCCGTCCTCGCCGCGATCGTCGCGAGCGGCGCCGCGTCGGGCGCGCACGGCCTGCTCGCCGGGATCCGCGCGGCGGTGCTCGTGGACGCCCTCGCGTGCGCCGTCGCCGCGATCATCGCCGGCATCCTGGGTGCGCGGACGCGGAGCGGCCGCTGACGGCGGCGGACGCGCGACGTTGCACGGCCGACTCGCGCCCGTAATGCCGGCGAAACGTGCGGGTGGAAGGGTCCATGCATGGAAACGTCTTTCGCCGGCTACTGGAGCCGCCGGGCAGCGGCAGCTGGCTCCGGCTCGCCCTGGGACGAGATGTTCGACGCCGCCGACGCGGCCGTCGGGCTCGCGGCCCGGGATCCGTACCGCTCGATCCATCGGGCGCTCAGCGACATGTCCGCCGAGGATCTGCGCGGGAGGGTCGAGGCGCTCGCCGGAGCGTACCTGTCGCAGGGCGTGACCTTCGACTTCGCCGGTGAGGAGCGCCCGTTCCCGCTCGACGTCGTCCCGCGCGTGATCGCCTCCGACGAGTGGCGCGAGGTGGATCTCGGAGTCGCTCAGCGGGTGCGGGCGCTGGAGGCCTTTCTCGCCGACGTCTACGGTGCGCGCCGCTGCGTGGCAGACGGCGTCGTGCCGGCGCCGCTGATCGCCTCGTCGAGCCACTTCCATCGTGAGGCCGCGGGGATCGTGGCGGCGAACGGCGTGCGGATCCAGGTCGCCGGCATCGACGTCATCCGCGACGAATCCGGCGGGTGGCGCGTGCTCGAGGACAACGTGCGCGTGCCGAGCGGCGTGAGCTACGTGCTCGCCAACCGGCGGGCGCTCGCGCAGATGGTGCCGGAGATGTTCGCGGACATGCGGGTGCTCCCGGTGGTCGGCTACCCGAACCGGCTGCTCGGCGCGCTGCGCGCTGCAGCGCCGTCGGGCGCCGACGATCCGACGGTCGTGGTGCTCACGCCCGGCGTGTTCAACTCGGCCTACTACGAGCACACCCTCCTGGCGCGGCTGATGGGGGTCGAGCTCGTGGAGGGCCGCGACCTGTTCTGCTCCGCCGGACGGGTCTGGATGCACACCACGACGGGCCCGCGACGCGTCGACGTGATCTACCGTCGCGTGGACGACGAGTACCTCGATCCGCAGCAGTTCCGTCCCGACTCGATGCTCGGTGCGGCGGGGATCCTGAACGCCGCGCGGCTCGGGAACGTGACGATCGCGAACGCCGTGGGCAACGGCGTCGCCGATGACAAGCTCGTGTACACCTACGTGCCGGACCTGATCCGCTACTACCTCGCCGAGGAGCCGATCCTCGCGAACGTCGACACGTGGCGCCTCGAGGACCCCGGGGCTCTCGAGGAGGTGCTGGACCGCCTGGACGAGCTCGTCGTCAAGCCGGTGGACGGCTCCGGCGGGAAGGGCCTGATCATGGGACCCGCGGCGACGCGGGCGGAGCTCGACGCGGCCCGCAAGACGCTGGCCGCGGATCCGCGGGGCTGGATCGCGCAGCCGGTCGTGCAGCTGTCCACGATCCCGACCCTCGTCGACGGCGGCTTCCGTCCGCGGCATGCCGACCTCCGGCCGTTCGCGGTCAACGACGGCGACGGCATCTGGGTGCTGCCCGGCGGGCTCACCCGGGTGGCGCTGCCGGAGGGGCAGCTCGTCGTGAACTCGAGTCAGGGCGGCGGATCCAAGGACACCTGGGTGCTGGAGGATCCCGCGATGCCGCGGGGATCGTCCACGATCCGCGCGGACAGGGTCGCCGCGCCGTCCGCCGCCGACCTCGCCGGCGCCGACGTCGCGCCGCTGCCCGTGCCGCCGCTCGACGATCCGCAGCGGCAGCAACAGCAACAGCAACAGCAGCAGCAGCAGCAGGAGGGATCATGCTGAGCCGGATCGCCGAGGCGCTGTTCTGGATCGGACGATACGTGGAGCGCGCCGACGGCACGGCCCGCATCCTCGACGTGCATCTGCAGCTGCTGCTCGAAGACCCCTGGGCCGACGAGGAGTCGGTGTGCCGGGGTGTGCTGGCGGTGATGGGCGTCCCCGACGCCGCCGGCGGGAACCCGCGGCGGGCGGATGCGCTCCGCGCGCTCGCCACAGATCGGACGAGGGCCATCTCGGTCGCGCATTCGCTGTCGTCGGCACGTGAGAACGCGCGGCGGGCCAGGGAGGTCATCTCGCAGGATCTCTGGGAGGTCTTGAACACGACCAACGCGCGGCTGCCGCAGCGCGTCGACTTCGAGAGGTCGCACTCGTTCTTCCGGTGGGTGCGGGAGCGCGCGGCCCTGACCTACGGCGTGGCGGAGACATCGATGAGCCGGGACGAGGCCTGGTACTTCTTCGTGCTGGGGCGAGCCCTCGAGGCCGCGGACATGACGGCCCGCCTGCTCGTCTCGGCGGCGCGGGCCGACGGCGGGAGCACCATCAACTGGATGACGCTGCTGCGCAGCTGCGACGCGTACGACGCGCATCTGCGGGTGCACCGCGCCATGCCGACCGGGACCTCGGCCACGGAGTTCCTGCTGGTCGACCGGCACTTCCCCCGGTCGGTCCTGTCGAGCGTGATCCGCGCCGAGGAGAGCCTGCGGCGGATCGGACAGAGCTCGCCCCTGCTGCCGCCGGACGCGGTGGGCCGGGCGATCGGCCGCCTGCGGTCGGAGCTGGAGTACCGGCCGGTCGCAGACCTCGTGCTCCTGCTCGAGAGCAGCATGCGGCACGTGCAGGAGAGCGTCTCCGAGATCAGCAACGCCGTGCAGGACCAGTACTTCCCATCGATCGCCGCTCCCGTCTGGACCGAGGAGACGCTATGACCCGGCTCAGGATCGTGCATCGCACGGGCTTCCAGTACGCCTCGCCCGCGACCGCCTCGTACAACGAGGCGCGGATGCTCCCGCGCACGCAGGACCGCCAGCTCGTGCTGCAGGCCCGGGTGGAGACCACCCCCGCGACGCATCCGAGCACCTACAACGACCACTGGGGCACGCCCGTCGCCTCGTTCGAGGTGCTCACACCGCACGACGAGCTCTCAGTGGTCGCGACGAGCGTCGTCGAGACGCGGGCGCTCGCTCCCCGCGGCCGGGAGCTCGGCTGGGAGGAGCTCGCGCACGCCGCCGCGACCTCGCTCGACGTCGCGGAGATGCTGATCCAGACCCACGCGACCGAGCCCGACGCGCAGATGCGCGAGCTCGCGGCGCGGTCCCGCGCCGAGCACGACGGCATCGACGGCGCGGCGCGGGGGATCTGCCGGATCGTCGGCGAGGCGATGACCTACCGGCGCGGCGTGACCGGGGTGAACTCGACGGCGCGCGACGCGTGGCCCGCGCGGGCGGGCGTCTGCCAGGACATCGCCCATGTGACGCTCGGGATGCTCCGCGCGGCCGGGATCCCGGCGCGCTACGTCTCCGGCTACCTGCATCCCGATGCGGATCCGAAGGTGGGGGAGACGGTCACGGGGGAGTCGCACGCCTGGGTGGAGTGGTTCTCCGGTGCGTGGCGCGGCTACGACCCCACCAACCTCGTGGAGATCGGCCCGTCGCACGTGTTCGTCGGCGTCGGCCGCGACTACTCCGACATCGCCCCGCTCCGCGGGGTGTATGCAGGATCCGGCGCCTCGGACATGTTCGTCTCGGTCGACATCACGCGCCTGGAGTGACGGCGGGGCGCACGCGGGCGTGAGCCGTGAGCGATGATGCCTCTGGCAGAGGTATCATCGCTCACGTGGAGAACTTGACGCCGACAGCGCACACGATCCTGGGCTATGTCGCTTCGCACCCGCGAAGCGGGTACGAGATCCGCCAGGCCGCCTCGCGCAATCCGTTCTGGGGCATCAGCGACGGACAGCTGTATCCGCAGCTGCGGCTGCTGGCGGGCACGGGGCTCATCGAGTCCGACGGCATGGACGGGCCCCGGGGCAAGACGATCTGGCGGATCACGCCGTCGGGGCGGCAGGCCCTGCGAGACTGGCTCGGCGAGGAGACGCCGCCCGTCGTGATCCGGGACGAGAACCTGGTGAAGCTGCTGTTCGCCGCTCCGCTCGACCGCGGGCTCGCCAGGGCGCTGGTGGAGGAGCGCCGGGCGCAGTTCGCGTCGTTCCGGGACCTCATCGCGGCGGTCGCGCCGGGCGCCTCCTGGACGGAGGCGGAGCGGAGTGCCGCGGCGACCGTCCCGGCGCTCGTGCGCGACTACGGCCTGGAGTTCGCCGACGACGCCGTGGCCTGGTGCGACCGCGTCCTCGACGCGCTGGACGGCGACGCATGACCGCGCCGCTGCGCCCCGTGCGGATCACCGTGTCCCGCGTGCTCTACCTCCTGGGCGGAGCGATCGGGATCGTCAACGGCGTCATCGAACTGGGTCCGGATGCACGCCCCTCGGTGCAGGCCGCCGGGTGGCCGCTGATCGTGTCGGGAGCGGCCGCGCTCGCTCTGGTCGTCGTGCTCCGTCGACCGCGGCGGTGGCTCCCGATCACGGCCGGTGCGGTCTCCGCAGCCCTGATCGGCGCACGCGTCCTGCAGGCGGTGGCGGTCGGGTCCCCGGCGGTGCTGATCGCCTGCCTCCTCCCCGTGGTGGCTCTCCTCGGGGTGATCGGATCCGAAGGCCGCGCCTGGGCGCGCATGCCGGCTGCGGACTGGGCGGCTCGCCGCGCCGCCCACCGTGAGCGGCGTTCCGGTCACGGGGCCGTGCGCCGCACCGTGGGGGCCGTCGGCGCGGTCGGGCTCGTCGCGGGCGTGCTCCTCGTCGGCGTCGGCGCGGGGATCGTCGCCGCCGTCGCGCCGTGCTCTCTGCCGGGGCCCGCCGCGCGCAGCGGTCTGGACACAACGGACGGCTCGGCGCAGCCGGACGCCGCGCCCACGGGATCCGTACCCGCGACAGACGGGGTCCGCCTCGCCTACTACGCGTTCATCCCCCGGGCTCCACGGGCGAGCCTGGTGTTCTATCACGGCTCCGGGGCGAACAGCGCTGCCGGATACCTCGGCATCGGCCAGGCCCTCCGCGCGCAGGGGATCGCCGTCTACCTCTTCGACATCCGCGGTCACGGCGCCTCGGGCGGGCCCCGTGGCGACACTCCGAGCACGCCTCAACTGGAGCAGGACACGGCATCGGCGGTCTCGTTCGTGCACCATGAGCAGCCCCACGTGCCGGAGTTCGTCGGCGGTCACTCCGCCGGCGCCGGGGTCGTGCTCAACAGCGCGCAGCGGCTGTCGACGCCCATCGCGGGCTACGTGTTCCTCGCCCCCGATTTCGGACTGCACTCGGGCACCGAGCGCGAGGGCGACGCCTCCAACTTCGCGACGATCTGCCAGCGGCCGCTGATCGCCGCGACCCTCACGAACGGCCTGCTGGGCGCGCACACACCGGCGGTCTCGTTCGCCTACACGCCCGCTCAGATCGCCGCGGGCCTGATCCCGCAGTACACCGCCGCCATGGCGATCGCCCAGAACGCCGATGACAGCGCGGCGGTCCTCGCACGGCTCGACCGGCCCGTCGGGGTGTGGATCGGGGGCGACGACGAGGTGTTCGACCCCTCGCGCGTCGCCGCCTACGCCGAGGCGCACACGGGGAACCGGGCGGCCGTGTCGATCGTCCCCCACGAGAGCCACCTCGGGATCCTCGACGACCCGGCGCCGGTCGGAGAGTGGATCCTGGCCCATCGGGGAGGCTAGGCGGCCGGCTGCCCGCTTCGCCCTCACCGTGCCTGCGGTCGCATGCCGCGGCGACGGCGGATCCGGCTGAGCAGCGCGGGGACGATGCCGGCCGCGATCGCGAGGATCAGGGAGGTGATCGCGATCACGGTCACCCGCACGGGCGTCCCGTCCTGCCGGGGGAGCGCAGGCAGCGGGTACTCGATGTACTTCGCGGCGGTCTCGGCGACGTGGCGCCCGTCGGTGCGCGCGATGTCGGCGAGGATCGGGTCGAAGCTCGCGTTGCCGCTGCCCGAGGCCGCGGCCGGGAGGAACACCGGCACGCCGGGGGCGGCGTCCGCGAGCGGCGCGGGTGACGTCGCGCCGGGGATGACGAGGCGATCGAGCCGGCCGGCGTCTCCGATCGGGGTGGCGAGGAGCGTCATGCCGTGCCGGGTGACGACCTCCTCACGCTCGGCGACCGGCACGACGTGCGCGGTGAAGGCCGCCCCGCCGTACAGCTCGGCGGCCGCCGCGACGTCGATCTCGTCGACGCCGGGCGTGAGCCCGAGGCCGTAGCGGGGCTGCCCCCATGGCAGCGTCGCCCCGAGCACGTACGGGTAGTCACCGAGCGACACCGTGTTGACCGGGATGTCCGTCGACCCGTCCGGCGCCCAGTGCGGGTAGCGCACCTCGTCGGCGATCCGCACGGCCTCGGCGGTGCCGGCCCGCTGCTGCACGACGTGCAGACTCGCGGCGATCCCGGAGCTCACGCCCGCGGTGGTGAGCACGTCGCCGTCCTCGACCCAGCGCTGCCCCCGCACCCACGTGGTCTCCGGGTGCGCCGAGGTCATCCCGTCGATGTCGGACCAGAACGACGTCGCCCGCTTGCCGTGGAGCACCGGGGTCTCGACGAGCACGCGGGCGCCGGCGCACACGCCCATCACGCGGGCGCCGGCGTCGTGCGCGGTCTCGATGAAGGCGCGCAGCTCCGCCTCCCCGGCGCCGGACGGATCGGCGATCGCGGGGACGACGACGAGATCGGGGCGGGGCAGCCGGCCGGACGCGTAGTCGTCGAAGGTCGCGTCGGGCACGGTGGTGAGCCCGCCGGACAGCGCGACCGGGGCGCGCGACGCCGCGACCGTGCGCACGTCGAAGCGGTCCGACGCGGCGAAGACGCCATAGGGGCCCATCGCGTCGGTCGCGACGGTGCCGCTGCGTCCGAGGAGGATGGCGACCTGGATTCGGTCGGGGGCGGCCGGCCGAATGGCCGCGGTCGCGGCGGCATGCGCGGGGAGCGGCGCGAAGTCCTGCGCCATGGTCGTGGCGAAGCCGGCGGCCGCGGTGCCGCCGAGCACGGCGGCGGAGAGGGCGATGCCGCCGGCCGTGAGCAGGGCGCGCCGAAGGAAGGTGTTCATGGGGGCTCCGATGGGTCGGTGAAGGGACCGCGACGGGACGTCGCGGGTCGGGGTGTGAGGGTGCGGCGGGTCGGGCTAGCGCAGCGAGGCGCGGTACTCGCGCGGAGACAGGCCCTGCACCTGGGAGAACATGCGCCGCAGCTGGCGGGCGTCGGCGTAACCGCAGGCCAGCGAGATCTCCTCGATCGAGAGGCCGGTGCATGACAGCAGGGCCTTCGCGTGGCCGATGCGCAGGGTCTGCTGGTACTGCAGGGGCGTCATGCCGACCGTGCGGACGAACTTGCTCGTCAGGGTGCGAGGTGCGAGATGCACGGCCTGCGAGAGCTCCTCGAGCGTGTAATGCTCCGCGAACCCGTCGGCGAGGATCTGCTGCACGGCCTGCACCTCCGGGACGACGTGGTCGCGGAACTCGACGAAGGGGCTGGTCGGGGCCGCCGTGCCGTTGCGGCGGAGATAGACCACCAGCTCGCGAGCGACCCGGGCCGCGAGCGGTGCGCCGTGATCCTGCTCGATGATCGCGAGCGCGAGGTCGATGCCCGACGCGATGCCCGCGCTGGTGAGGATCAGGCCGTCCATGACGAAGAGCACGTCGTCCACGACCCGGGCGCGCGGGTACCGCTCGCGCATGTGGTCGATCACGCTCCAGTGCGCCGTGCAGCGGTGCCCGTCGAGCAGGCCCGCCTCGCCCAGCAGGAACGCCCCGGTGCAGACCGACGCGATCTGCGCGCCGGCGTCCGCGGCCTCCCGGATCCAGCGGATCACCCCCGGGTCGATCTCCAGCGACATGGTCAGGTCGGCGCCGGGGATCAGGACGAGATCGCCGTCGTGCACCGGCGCCAGCGCGCCGAGGCCGGACAGGTCCAGTCCCTGAGCCGACGACACGAGCGGATCCGAGGAGACGAACGCGAGGTCGTAGCCGGCGCCGAGGCGCGCGGCCGCCGAGAACGCCTGCACGGGACCTGACAGATCCAGCAGGTTCACATGGGGCAGCACCAGCACGACGATTCGCTTCGACACCCTTGAAATCTACGGTCGACGGGCCGCCGCTGCCAGGCGGAATCGGGCGGCATTACCGGACGGATCTGGCAATCGAGGTAGGCAGCTGCACCGCGCACCCAGGCCTGGGTCGAGAGGAGGGGAGGAGTCGCGCGACAGATCTGTGGCGAGCTTGTATAGTGGCAAGTACGTCACGTACATCATGTACGTTACGTCCGGATCTGCCGGCGCTCGCCGCCGGCTTCACTGCACACCAGAGAGACACCATGAGCCCCTCGGCTGCCGTCGACTACCCTTCCTTCACGTCTGCTCGGACCCACTTCAAGGACGTCCTCGATGCGACCGAACAGGGCCGTTCAGTCACGGTTGCGCGTGACGGGCAGGTCTCGGTCGTCGTCCCTGCAGACAGGCTCCGAGGGTTCTTCTTCCGAACCGTTTCGCCTCGTGTCGAGGTGACGAGCGATCACGGGCGCATCATCGCCCTGATGTCGGGGCGCCCCTTCGTCTCGGAGGGCGCCACGGTCGACGACGCACTGAGCGACCTCGTTCTCTCCCTTCGTGAATACGCGGAAGACTGGGAGGCTCGCCTTCAGCAGGCGCCCAACCACCGCGACAACTGGTCCCTCGTGCAGCTGGTCAAGCTCTCCTCGGATGCCCAGCTCCTGGAGTGGTTCGAGCGCGGAGGTGAGTAAGCATCCGGTGGCGACGCGGGAGGACCATGACTCCTTCTGCGTCAACGAGAACTGGGACCTGGTCAGAGGCGCCGTCGGGAGGCCTGTCACCCACCACAAGACGTACGAGCTCGCACTGTGGGACGGCAGGATCCTCCGCACGAGGATCTCGCGGCCGGTGGATCGCACCGACTATTCGGCCGGAATGTGGTCGCATATTCTCCGCCAGCAGCTTGAAGCCACCGCGGAGGTGTTCTGGCGCTGCGTGAGGGACAGCGTCATTCCCGACCGGGGAGCACCCGATGCGGTTCCCATCCGCAGCGCTGTCCCGCTTCATCTGGTACGCGAGCTGACCCGCCTCGGGATGCCCGAGCGCGAGATCCTCGAACTCGACGCGGCTGCCGCGGCGCAGCGATACGCCGACTTGCTGGCCGGCGAACAGCGCGGCGCCACGCCGTAGAACCGGATCGCGAACCGGGAGCCGCCGGTCGTGCTCTGAGCGTCAGGGACTCGGGGGGTGCTTCTCACACACCCCGCAGTCGCGCCGCCCGCTGCGCGTCGATACCGCCGCGCCAGCCGGAGAGCGGCGGTGTGATGTCGGATCGGGGTCCGCCCGACCATGCCTCAGCGAACGCCGTGCGGGTCACGAACCCATCCCAGCTGGGAGAGAGCGTGCTCGGCAGCAGCCCGTATTCGGCGAGTCCGATGAGGATGCCATAGCGCTGGTACTTGTCCGTGCCTGGCACGATCTTGGCGCGGGCGACCGCCTTCTCGAGCCCACTCGCGGTCGTCCCTCCGGGCTGGACCGAGATCACCTCGAGCAAAGCGCCCATCCGCTCTCTGTCTTCGGCGGTGGGAGAGGGCAGACCCGTCGCGGCGGCGGTCTCGAGATCCGGGAGGTAACGATGCGGCTGCTCGTTCCAGGCCCAGCCGAGCGCGAGACGGAGAAGCACCTCGGTCGAGTCCAGTTCGAGCTCCTCGTCTTGGCCCAGGCCGCAGTCCGGCAGCTCGTTCCCCCTCCTCGGTGCAGAGGCGAGGTGCCGTGCCCATGCGAAGGAGATCAAGGTCTGGCGGCCATGCGGCGCGCTGCCCAGGCCGGCCACGAAAGCCCCGAGCACGGCGTCCTCGTCGAGCGTCGATGTAGCGGCGATCGACCGCTCGAAGACCTCCACGGGCGCGAGGTGCTCGGCGGTGCCGACCGGCCAGCCGAAGGATTCGGCTTCGGCGATGTCTCCGTGGTCTTTCGACTTCTCTGCACCCGCCACGCCACCGGTCCGGATGAAGCGGTATCCATACACTCGCATCAGAACGTCGAGCTCGGCTCCCGCGGGGATGTGTCTTCGTGCAGCGCTCACCCGGCCAGCGTAGAGCAACGGGGCCCGGCGACCCGCTGGGTCACGTCTCACCGGACGCCCGCTCTCGCCGTCAGATAGCATTCCCGGATGCCGACCATCGACCCCGCCCTGATCGACCGCGCGGCGGGGCTCGCCCGGCGGGCGGAGCGCGTCGCCCTCGGCATCGCGGGGGAGCCGGGATCGGGCAAGACGACCCTGACGCTGGCTCTGATCGCCGCTCTCGAAGAGCGCGGCGTCGCCGTCGCCTGGCTCCCCATGGACGGCTTCCACCTCGGCGATGCCAGCCTCGACGCGCAGGGGCTGCGCGGGCGCAAGGGCGCGATCGAGACGTTCGACGGCTGGGGGTACGCCGCGACGCTGCACCGGGTGCTCACCGACATCGAGCACCCGGTCTACGTGCCCGGGTTCGAGCGCACCCTCGAGCAGCCGATCGCCGCGAACCGGTGCATCGCGCCCGGGCCCGCCCTCGTCGTGACCGAGGGTAACTACCTCCTGGACGCCGACGCGCCGTGGCAGGCCGCCCGCCGCCTGCTCGCCGAGGTCTGGTTCGCCGAGACGCCGGCACCGCTGCGGCACGAGCGGCTGGTCGCCCGGCACGTCGCGTTCGGCAAGACGCAGGGCGAGGCCGAGGCATGGGTCGCTGCGGTCGACGACCCCAACGCCGAGCGGATCCGGTCTGCGCGCGAGGCGGCGGATCTGATCGTCCCGGTCGCCTGAGCCGGTCCGCTCAGGCCGACGGAGGGCGGATCTCGCCCGAGCCGCGCGGGATCAGGTCCACCGGCACGATGATCGGGGCCGGATCCAGCCGTCGCCCGGCGTCGAGCGACGCGAACAGTCGCGCGGCCGCGACGTCGCCGATCTCCTGGGGGCGCTGGGCGACCACGCTCACGCCGGGGTCCATCAGGTCGGCCAGCTCCAGGTCGTCGAAGCCGATGAGCGCCACATCCCGATGGCGGCCGAGCTTGCGCAGGGCATGCACGGCGCCGACGGTGATGAGGTTCTGACCGCTCACGATCGCGGTGGGCGCGTTCGGTGCGCCGAGCACCGACAGCACGGCGCGCTCCGCGGCCACGTGGTCGGACAGCCCGTCCAGGATCGTGGCGGTCTCGGGCGCGATGCCGAACTCGTCGAGGGCGAGGAGGAACCCGCGCTCCCGCTCGCGCGCGGTCCAGATCTCGCGCCGGTCGATCAGCAGTGCCAGGCGACGGTGCCCGAAGCCGAGGAGGTGGCGGGTCGCCATCCGTGCGCCCTCCACGTTGTCGGAGTGCACGGTGTCGGCGGCGAACTGCGCCGGTTCGCGGTCGATGAAGACGATCGGCATGTCCGGCGGCACGAGCTCCCGCAGGTACGCCTGGCTCGCCGCGACGCAGGTGAGGATGAGCCCGTCGACCTTGCGCCGGACGAAGGCCTCGACGGCCGCGACCTCGCGGGCGGGATCGTCGTCGAGGCTCGACGCGAACACCGCGACGTCGCGGTGCGCCGCCACGTCTTCGATCGCGCGGTGGATCGCCGCCGCGAACGGATTGGACACGCTTCCGAGCAGCAGGCCGATCGTGCGGGTGCGGGTGGTGGTGCGCCGCAGGTTCGCGGCGAGCGCGTCGGGCTCCCAACGCAGCTCCTCGATCGAGGCGCGCACGCGTGCCGCCGTCGCGGGGGCGACGTTCGGCTCGTTGTTGACGACGCGCGAGACGGTCTTGATCCCCACGCCCGCGTGCTGGGCGACCTCGCGGATCGTGGTGCGCGACGGGCGGGGATCCGATAACGGTGTCATCATCTTCCTCCGGAGGGTTGCGCATCGTGCGTCGGTAGGTTAAACATAGCTGTTGACACCGTTGTCAGGGTGTCATGGACGCCCCCCTCCTGTAAGGACAGCAAAGATGCCTCTGCACATGACTCGCCGCACGAAGCTCGCGGCCGCGGCCTCGTTCGCCGCCATCGCCGCGCTCTCCCTGAGCGCCTGTTCGTCGACGGGCGGCGGTGGCGCCACCGCCGGGCCGAACGACGAGGTCGGCGTGACGCTGATCGTCAAGACCACCACGAACCCGTACTTCGTCTCGATGGAGGACGCCGCCCAGGCCGACGCCAAGAAGGCGAACGTCAAGCTCACCCTCGCCGCCGGCAAGAAGGACGGCGACACCGACAGTCAGATCCAGGCGATCGAGAACGCGATCTCCCGCGGCGACAAGGGCATCCTGATCACACCGAACGGATCGGCCGTCAACAACGAGATCGCCAAGGCGCGCAAGGCCGGGCTCTACGTGATCGCCCTCGACACCGTGCCCGACCCGGCCGACTCCGTCGACATCACCTTCGCCACCGACAACTTCGCCGCCGGCGAGCTGATCGGCAAGTGGACCGCCGCCAAGCTCGACGGCAAGAAGGCGACGATCGCGATGCTCGACCTGTTCAGCGACCAGATCGTCTCGGTCGACCTCAACCGCGACCAGGGCTTCCTGAAGGGACTCGGCATCGCGGTGCCGGACAAGAGCAAGAACGGATCCGAGGCCAAGAGCGGCAGCTACACGGGCGGCAAGGGCGGCGAGTACACCATCGCCGGCCACCAGGCCACGCAGGGCGCCGAGGACGGCGGCCGGTCGGCCATGGAGACGCTGCTCTCCAAGAACCCCGACATCAACGTCGTGTACACGATCAACGAGCCCGCCGCGTACGGCGCGTACCAGGCGCTCAAGGCCGCGGGCAAGGAGAAGGACGTCACGATCGTCTCGATCGACGGCGGCTGCACGGGCGTCGGCTACGTGAAGGACGGCATCATCGGCGCGACGGCGCAGCAGTACCCGTCCAAGATGGCGTCGCTCGGCATGGAGGCCATCGCGAAGATCGCCCGCGGCGGTGAGAAGCCCAAGACCACCGATGGCCTCGACTTCTTCAGCACCGGTCAGAAGCTCGTGACCGACCAGGCCCAGACCGGCCTGGAGAGCCTGACCTCCGCCGACGCCGCCGGCACCTGCTGGGGCAAGTGATCCCCGGGGCGCCGGCGGAGCAGCCGGCGCCCCTCCCTCCTCTGTCTCGGATCTCTCTCGAACGGGAAAGCCCTCATGTCTGACACCACCACGACCACGCCCGAGGCGGGGCCGCCGACCTCGGCGCTCCACCTCGCCGACGAGTTCCTCGCCCGGCAGACGCCGTTGCAGCGGATCCGCGCGATCCTCTACCGCTACCCGGCGATCAGCCCGGCCATCGTGCTCGTCGTCGCGATCATCATCTTCGGCGTCATCAACCCCCGGTTCCTGGCCCCGAACAACCTGTCCCTGGTCACCCAGCAGGTCGCCGTCATCGGCACCCTCGGCGTGGCCCAGACCCTCGTCATCCTCACCGCCGGCATCGACCTCTCCGTCGGAGCCGCCATGGTGCTCAGCTCGGTCGTGATCGGCAACGCCGCCGCCGGGCTGGGGATCCCCGGGATCCTCGCGCTCCTGGTCGGGCTCGTCGCCGGTGTCGTCACCGGCGTCATCAACGGCTTCCTGGTGACCCGGCTCAACCTGCCGCCGTTCATCGTCACGCTCGGCACGCTGAGCATCTTCACCGCGCTCACGCTGCTGCTCTCCAACGGCGCGACGGTGCAGGGCAGCAAGCTGCCCGACATCATCACCTGGACCGGATCCACGTTCCACCTGGGCGTCGACGTCACCTACGGCGTGCTCATGATGATCCTGCTCTACGTGGTCGTCGCGTTCGCGCTCGGCCGCACGGCGTGGGGCCGTCACGTGTACGCGGTCGGCGACGACCCCGAGGCCGCCCGCCTCAGCGGCATCCGGGTGAACCGCGTGCTGCTGAGCGTCTACGTGGTCGCCGGCGCGATCGTCGCGCTCGCCGCCTGGATCCAGATCGGCCGCGACTTCGGGTCCAGCCCGAACGCTGCCGTCGACGCCAACCTCAACGCCATCACCGCCGTCGTCATCGGCGGCACGAGCCTCTTCGGCGGCCGCGGCAACGTGTGGGGCACCCTGCTCGGAGCGCTCATCGTCGGCGTCTTCCGCAACGGCCTCGCCCTCGCAGGCCTGGACGTGCTGTACCAGACCCTCGCCGTCGGCATCCTCGTCATCGTCGCGGTCTCCATCGATCAGTGGATTCGGAAGGTGCGCAAGTGAACGCCGCAACCACCACGGAAACCCGCACGCCGGTCCTCTCGGCCAAGCGGCTCGTCAAGACCTACGGGCACGTCGTCGGTCTCGACGGCGTCAGCCTCGACCTGTACGCGGGGGAGGTGCTCGCGATCATCGGCGACAACGGCGCCGGCAAGACCACCCTCATCAAGTGCCTCACCGGCGCGGAGATCCCCGACGGCGGCGAACTGCTGCTCGACGGCAAGCCGGTGCACTTCCGCCGTCCGCAGGACGCTCGCGACGCCGGCATCGAGACCGTGTACCAGTCGCTGGCCGTCTCGCCGGCGCTCGACGTGGCCAGCAACATGTACCTGGGCCGCGAGCTGCGCCGTCCGGGCTTCCTCGGATCCGCGCTGCGCATGCTCGACACGAAGGCGATGCGCCGCAACGCCCGCGAGGAGCTCACCCGGCTCGGGATCTCGACGCTGCAGGACGTCACGGTGCCGATCGAGAACCTCTCCGGCGGACAGCGTCAGGCCGTCGCCGTGGCCCGCGCCGCCGCCTTCGGCTCGAAGGTCGTCGTGCTCGACGAGCCGACCGCCGCGCTGGGCGTGCGCGAGGGCAACCAGGTGCTCGAGCTCATCAAGCGCCTGCGCGACACCGGCGTGCCCGTGATCCTGATCAGCCACAACATGCCGCACGTGTTCGAGGTCGCCGACCGGATCCACATCCAGCGGCTCGGCAAGCGCGCGGGCACGATCACGCCCCAGTCGCACACCATGGGCGAGGCCGTGGCGATCATGACGGGCGCGCAGACGCTGTGACCTCGATGCATCTCTACGCGGAGTTCCAGGCGGTGCCCGGTGCGGGGGACGCGGTGGCGTCCCTCGTGGCCGGGTACCGCCGGAGCGTGGCGGAGGAGTCGGGCGCCGTGCGCTTCGACGCGCATCGGCTGCGGGACGATCCCGACCGCTTCTTCGTCTACGAGGAGTACGCCGACGACGCGGCGTTCCGCGCGCACGTCTCGGCCCCCGCGAACGCGGTGTTCAACGCCGCCCTGGCACCCCTCGTGGTCGGCGGCGGCTCACGGTTGACCTGGCTGGCGGAGATCCCGGACGCGCACGGCGTCGCAGAGGCGGCGGTCGCATGACGGCCGGCGCCGAGCGGATCCTCGTCATCGGCGAGGCGCTCATCGACATCGTCGACCGGGGCGGCCGGCAGGCCCGCCACGTCGGCGGCAGCCCGCTGAACGTCGCCTTCGGGCTCGCACGCCTCGGGCTCGCCACGACCTTCGCGACGGCGTTCGGCACGGACGAGGGCGGATCCGCGATCGTGCGGCATCTGGCCGAGGCCGGAGTCGCGATCGTGCGCACCGCCGACGCCGGCCGGCCGACGTCGACCGCGCTGGCCAGGATCGGCGCGGACGGATCCGCGAGCTACGAGTTCGATCTCACCTGGGCGTTCTCCACCCCGCCGGCGACCGCGGGATTCGACGTGGTGCACGTCGGATCCATCGGCGCGCTGCGCGCGCCCGGCGCCGACGGCGTGCGGGAGCTCGTCGCGGGACTCCCCGAGCAGGTGCTCGTCACGTTCGACCCGAACATCCGCGCGGCGCTCATGCCGCCGCGCGAGGAGACCAGGGCGCGGGTCGAGGCGTACGCCGCGCGCGCCGCGGTGGTCAAGCTCAGCGACGAGGACGCCGCGTGGCTGTACCCCGACGATGCCCAGGCCGCGCCGGAGCGCCTGCTCGCGGCCGGGGCGCGCCTCGTCGTCATGACCCGAGGTGCGGAGGGCAGCGTGCTGCATACGGGCGATCTGCGCGTCGAGGTGCCGGTGCGGCCCACGGTCGCCGTGGACACCATCGGCGCCGGAGACGCGTACATGTCGGGGCTCATCGCCGCGATCGTGCGGAGGGTCGGCATCGACGACGCGCGAGCGGGCCGGTTCACCCGGGCGCAGCTCGCCGAGATCGGCGCCGTCGCCGCCGCATCGGCCGCGCTGACGGTCGGCCGTGCCGGCGCCATGCCCCCGACCGCCGCGGAGCTCGACCGGGCGCTCGATCGGGCGCTCGCCGCGGATCCGACTCCGGCGGCGGAGCAGGGCTCAGTCGTGCCGCTCCGCTGACGCCGGGGTGAGGTGCAGGGCATCGCGGTCCAGGCGCGTCTGCAGCCGGTGCAGCGTGGCGTCGCTGATCGCGCCGTGGTTGCGCAGCCGGATCACGACCTCGCGCGTGTGGTCCACGAGGGCGAGGCTCAGCGCGGCGTAGTCGTGGTCGAGATCCCGGCGGGTGCTGCGCCCCGGCTCCGGGGCGGCGCCGATCCGCTCGAGACGGTCGCGATACTCCTCCACCACGCGCTCGCGCACGTGCTCCGGCACGTCGATCTCCCGGGCGAGCCCGGGCGAGGCGTGGATCGCGGAGAGCAGTGCGGCGCGGTGCGCGCGCGTGAACTCGGCGGCCACCATCGTGTCGGGCTCGAAGCGCGCCCACCGGATCACGGCGGGCAGGAGCATCCCCTGCGCGAGGATCGTGAGGATGATGACGCCCGTGGCGACGAAGATGATCTCCGCGCGACCGGGCATGTCGGCGGGCACGGCGAGGGCGACGGCCAGGGAGATCGCGCCACGGAAGCCCGCGACCGTCGAGACGACCCTGGCGCGATGCGTCATGCGCTTCTGGCGCTGAGCGGGGCTCCGGTCCACGAGCCGGATCCCCCAGGTCGTGATCATCTGGAACCCGAAGCGGATGAGCAGGATCGCGATCCAGATCAGCACGCACAGCACGAGCAGCATCGGGATGCTCGTGAGCGGCACCGAGCGCATCGCCGACTGCGCCTCGATCCCGATCAGCACGAAGAGGGCGCCGTTGAGGGTCGAGGTCGCCAGGGTCCAGAAGCCGTCCCGCTGCTGCCGGGACTGCGGGGTGCCGGAGCGCGGACCCGTGCGACTCAGGTACAGGCCGGCGATGACGACGGCGATGACGCCCGAGGCGTGGATCTGCTCCGCGGCGAGGAACGATGCGAACGGCACCAGCACCAGGGCGGCGTTGTGCAGGAGCGGGTCGGTCAGGCGGCGCAGCACGAACGTCCCCAGCAGACCCGCGAGGAGCCCGACGACCGCTCCGCCGCCGTACGCCAGGCCGACCAGGCCCGTGATCTCCCAGCCGCTGTAGTGCGCGCCGCTCGCGGCCAGTCCGATCACGATCGTGTAGATCACCAGGGCTGTGCCGTCGTTGACCAGGCTCTCGGCCCGCAGCTGGATCACGTTGCGATGGGGGAGGGCGCGGGCGAGCGCCCCGACGGCGGTGGCGTCGGTCGGGGCCAGCGCGGCGCCGAGGACGAGCGCCGGCAGCCATCCCCATCCGAGCGCGACGCCGATGCCGGCGGTGCCGAAGGTCGTCGCGACCACGAGCAGCGTGCTCAGCAGGAGGATGACCCGCAGGTCGCGGCGCACTTCGCGCAGCGGCGTCATCAGCGCCTCCCAGAACAGCAGGGCAGGCAGGAACAACACGAGCACCGCGTCGGAGGGGAGGTGGATGCTGCGCACTTGGGGGAGGAGCCCGACGAGCAGCCCGAGCAGGAGCTGCACCAGCGGCGCGGGCAGCCGGAGCCGTGGCGCGAGCCAGGCGGCGGCCACGACGAGAGCGCCGATCAGGACGAAGGTGGTGAGCGGATCCATGAGCAGTCCTCTCCGGGAGGCGGGACGATGCGGCGAAACAGGATCCCGCCATCGCGACGCCGACTCGAGGAGCTTCGCCGTGCCCAGCGTCGCACCCCGGTGTTTCGGCGCCGTTACGGGTTCAGGAGCGAACGGTTTCGTGCGCCTCGCCGGTGGTCCGCGCTCGGTCGCGATGCGGTGCCGCACGGGCTCAGCCGCCGTGCCGCGGGCTCAGCGACCCGCCCGGTCGAGCAGCATCGCCCGCTCGGCGGCATTCGCGGTGAGCTCGGCCGCCCGCAGGAGCTCCGCCTGCGCCGCGGCCGAGCGTCCGAGGCGCTGCAGCAGGTCGCCGCGCACGGCGTGCAGCAGGTGGTAGTCGTCGATCGCACCGCCGTCGACGAGCGCATCCACGAGCTCGAGGCCCGCGGTGGGCCCGTGCACCTCGGCGACGGCCACCGCGCGGTTGAGCTCGACGATCGGCGAAGGGAACCGCGCGGCGAGCACCGCGTAGAGGCCGGCGATCCGGCGCCAGTCGGTGTCGGCCTGCGTCGCGGCCATCGCGTGCGCGGCGGCGATCGCCGCCTGCAGCGCGTAGCGGCCGGGCGGCCGTCCGCGGTCCCGGGCGAGCGCGTGCGCACGCGCGAGCGCCGCATAGCCGCGGCGGATCAGCAGCCGGTCCCAGCGGGTGCGGTCCTGGTCGCGCAGCAGCACGAGGCGCCCGGACGCGTCGTGCCGGGAGCGCAGCCGGGACGCCTGCAGCTCCAGCAGCGCGGCGAGCCCGTGCACCTCCGGCTCGGCGGGCATCAGGGCGCACAGGAGCCGGGCGAGGCGCAGCGCCTCTGTGCACAGATCGATGCGCATCCAGTCGTCGCCGGCCGTCGCGGCGTAGCCCTCGTTGAAGACGAGGTAGATCACCTCGAGCACTGCGTCGAGCCGGGCTGCGAGCTCGGCGCCCGAGGGCACCTCGTAGGGGATCCGCTGGTCGCGGATCGTCTTCTTCGCGCGCGAGATGCGGCGCACGATCGTCGGGGTCGCGGTCACGTACGCCCGGGCGATCTCCTCGGTCGTGAGCCCGCCCACCATGCGCAGCGTCAGCGCGACCTGGGAGGTGCGCGGCAGCACCGGGTGGCACGCCGTGAAGAGCATCCGCAGCAGGTCGTCGGAGATCTCGCCGTCCACGACCGACCCCGGATCCGGTGCCGACGCGGCGTCGGCGAGCAGCTCGCCCTCCAGCAGCGGCAGCTTGCGGGCGAGGGTCGCGTCGCGGCGGATCCGGTCGATCGCCCGGCGCTTCGCCGTGACGGTCAGCCAGGCGCCCGGATTGTGCGGGATCCCGTCCCGGGGCCACTGCTCCAGCGCCGCCAGGTGCGCGTCCTGCGCCAGATCCTCGGCCAGTGTGATGTCGCCCACGAGACGGGTCAGCACGGCGACGAGCTGCGGCCATTCGATCCGCCACGCCGCGTCGACCGCGCGCGGCACCGCGCGGTCGACGGGCGGGTCGGTCGCCACTATTCGCCGTCGAGTTCGCGCAGCTCGAGGGCCATCGTCCACTCGGGGCCGTGGATGCGCAGGAACCGCGTGCCCCATTCGACGGCCTCGTCGCGCGTGCGGGTCTGGAGCAGGCAGTAGCCGCCCACCATCTCCTTCGACTCGGTGTACGGGCCGTCGACGACGGTCACGTCACCGCCGGAGAGCCGGAGCACCGCGCCTTCCTCGGGCGGACGGAGCCCGGCCGTGTCCAGCAGCACACCGGCCTTCGTCATCTCTTCGAGCAGGTGGCCCATCTCCTCCTCGAGACGGGGGTCGGGACCCCAGTCGGCGGGCAGTTCCTCGACGTCGGGCCGGATGAGCAGCAGGTATCGCATGGTCTGATCCTCTCTCAGGCGACGCTGTAGCGCAGGTAGGTCGCCCCGGCGGCGAAGGAGCGGGACTCCTCGAGGGTCAGCTCGAGGTCGGTGCCCGTCGGGAACAGCGGCGTGCCACCGCCGATGACGACGGGATGCAGGACGATGCGGAACTCGTCGATCAGGCCCAGGGCGAGGAACGAGTGCACGAGCTTGGGACTCGCGTAGATCGCGATCGTGCCTCCCGGCTGCTCCTTCAGGCGCCCGAACTCCTCGGCGAGGTTCCCTCGGACGAGCCGCGTGTTGTTCCAGTCGGCCGACTCGAGGGTCGTCGACACGACGATCTTGTCGACCGCGTTGACCCACTCCGCGTGCGCGCGCTCGGTGGGCGTGCTCTCGGCGGTGGGCTGCGTGCTCCAGTACCCGGACATCCCGAGATACGTCTCGCGCCCGTAGACGGGGAGGTCGATGTCCTCCTGGATGTGCTGCGCGTAGGCGGACAGCTCCTCGTCGTACGCGCGGTTCGTCCATTCGAACCCCATCCCCTTGCCCGACGACACGTATCCGTCGAGCGTCATGTGGTCGAAAGCCACGATCTTTCGCATGTGCGTTTCCTTCCGGTGCGGGGCCGCCCTTCGGCCCCTTCACCTGTTCCGTCGAACGGGCAGGGCGGATCCGGACACAGGCGGGGAGGAATCTGCTCACGCGATGCGTTCGGTGCGGGCGCGCCCGCCGAGCCGGGGCGGCGCACCGGTGCCGGGCGGCGGCAGGAACCAGACCTTCGCACGGATCCCGACGCCGTCGATGCGGATGACCCATCCGTTGTCGTGGACGAGGTGGTGGCAGGTCTCGCAGAGCAGGACCCCGTTGGCGAGATCCGTCGTGCCGAGGTCTCGAGCCCACCATTCGATGTGGTGGGCCTTCGTCATCGAGGGCGGCAGCCCGCAGAAGGCGCATCCCCCGTCGCGTTCGGTCAAGGCCAGGCGCTGGGTCCTGCTGAACAGGCGCCGATTGCGCCCCCAGTTCAGGATCTCCCCCTCCTGTCCGCAGGTCCACCGAATGACGCTGCCGCCGCCGGCCATCCGCCGCACGGTGTCGATGCCGACCGGCTGCTCGATGCCGTCGATCCGCCCGGATCCGGTCCCGGCTTCCAGATCGGCCGCGTTCACCCGTACCACGACGGTCGCCCCGTTCAGAGTCTGGTTCTTCAGGCAGGTGAGGCCGTGCTCGGCGAGGTGCACGAGCGCGTCGGCCTGGATCTGCGCCACGGTGCGGCGGTCGGAGCCCGGGTCGTCGCTCTCGTGCTTCGCGGCGAACCCGGCCGACACGAACCCTTCGATCGCGGTCTTGACGGAGGCGGCCCGGGCAGGGTCGAGGGTGGCGTTCACGTGCAGCATCCCGCCCCGTTCGAACATCGACAGGCCCGCCTGCGCACGCAGTGCGTCCTCCCGCGGAGCGACCCCGTCCGGATCCAGATGTGCCTCGGTCCGGGTGATCGCTCGGCGGACCTCGTCGGCGGACAACCCCGGAGCGAGGCCGACCAGCAGCCGTTCGGCCTCTGCGGCCGCGTCGCGACCGACCTTCGGGATCATGCGATCCAGGAAGGCGACGATCATCCCCGCCGCCGCGGCGCCGACCCGTCCCGCGGACAGCGTCTCCTGCAGAGCGGGGAACTTCGCAGGAAGCGCCTCGCCGATCAGGTTCGTGCGCGGCGCGGTCGCCTCGCCGACCGTCACGAGTCGGAGCGCCTCCCCGGTCGACGCCCCCGTGGTCGTCGCGATCAGCTGTGCCGCGTTCCGGTAACCCTGCTGCTTCGCCAGCGACGCCGGTCCGAGCTCGTGCCGCGACTCCCGCGCGATCCGGGCCGCGACCTCCGCGTGCACCGCATCCGCAGCGCGCTTGAGCCGCCCGATCGCCTCGTTCACCGCCAGCAGCTGCGTCCGTGACAACGCCGCCCCGGACTCCGCGCCCGCCCATGCCTCATCCAGGAGCCGAGTGGCTTCCCGGATCGGGTCGAGGGTGCTGGTCATGCTCCGATTCTAGCGAGATTCGAAGATTTGTTCCCATTTATCCACAGGTGGATCTGGCCGCAGACCTGGGAGCATCCTGCGATCGCCTCCTCCCGATGTCGTGGAGCGCCCATACTGCCGAACGCCCGTCCTCCGACGGATTGCGCATCGCCACGCCAGGAGTCTGATGCAGCCCTGGCGCCGGCCGTCCGCGAGTGACAGGCTGAGCGTGTTCACGTCCCGGCGTCTTCCCGCGAGAGGGGTTCGCGATGTCGTTCATCACCCGAGGCTTCACCGGTCGGCGCCGGGATCAGGACGACCGGCTCCCGCCGGGTCAGACCCTCGTGCACGACTTCCCGGTGCTCTCGGCCGGTCCCACGCCGCAGGTCTTCACCGAGGACTGGGAGTTCACGATCCGCAGCGCCGCGGGCGTGCGGCGGTGGAGCTGGGGCGAGTTCCAGCAGCTCGAGGTCGAGGACGTGGTCGTCGACATCCACTGCGTCACGCACTGGTCGAAGCTCGGAACCCGCTGGCGGGGCGTCTCGATCGACACACTGCTCGCCGACGTCGAGGCGTCGGAGGAGTTCGCGATGGCGCACAGCTACGGCGGCTACACGACGAACGTGCCTCTCGAGGATCTTCGTGACGGCAAGGCCTGGGTCGTGTTCGAGTTCGAGGGCGAGCCCCTCGATCCCGAGCACGGCGGGCCCGCCCGGCTGCTCGTGCCGCATCTGTACTTCTGGAAGAGCGCGAAGTGGATCCGCGGACTCGACCTCCTCTCCGACGACGAGCCGGGCTTCTGGGAGCAGAACGGATACCACCTCCACGGGGATCCGTGGAAGGAGGAGCGCTACTGGTGAGCGTCGTGACGGAGCGCGTGCTGCCGCGCGCGGCCTGGCACACGGCCGACGTCGTCGAGGTGCGGCGCGAGACGCCCACGGCCGCGCGCATCGTGCTCGACGTGGCGGGCTGGCCGGGGAACCTGCCGGGCCAGCACCTCGACGTGCGCCTGACCGCGCCCGACGGCTACACGGCGACACGGTCGTACTCGATCGCCTCCGCGGGCGATGGCGCCCGGGTCGTGCTCGCCGTCGCCCGGGTCCCCGACGGCGAGGTGTCGCCGTTCCTCATCGACGAGCTGAGGGCGGGGGACCGGCTGGAGGTTCACGGGCCGCTCGGCGCGTACTTCGTCTGGCGCGCCCCTGCGGACGGCGGAGCAGGACGGCCGGTGCAGCTCATCGCCGGCGGATCGGGGGTGGTCCCGCTGTATGCGATCGCTCAGGCGCACCTGGACGCGGCGGACGCCACGCCGTTCCGCCTGCTGTACTCGGTACGCACGCCCGATGACGTGTTCTTCGCGCAGGAGCTCGATGCGGCGGCGCACGGATCCGTGCCGTTCGTCGCGGACTACGTCTACACGCGACGCGCGCCCGCGGGCGACGACGCCCCGGTCGGACGCCTCACGCGCGAACGCCTCGCCGCGGCGACGTTCGGCCCCGAGGGCGACCCTCTCGTCTACGTGTGCGGCGCGACGGCCTTCGTCGAGCAGGTCGCGACGTGGCTCGTCGACCGGGGGCACGATCCGCGCGCGATCCGCACCGAGCGCTACGGAGGAACCTGATGCAGCACTTCGACGGGAACCTGCTGGCGGGGGCGCTGACCGACCTGCTGGCCTTCGATGCCACCACCGCGCGGGCGCGATGCAACGGCTGCGGCAACGTCGGCGAGATCGCGACGACGATCGTGTTCCGCAGTGGCGCCGGGATCGTCGCGCGATGCCCCGCCTGCGGACAGGTGCTGCTCACGATCGTCGAGACCGGGGACCGCACCTTCGTGAACTTCACCGGCACGGGCGCGATCGAGATCCCGGCGCGCTGACCCGGTCGGCCGACGCGCTGATCCGCCCGGCCGGCGGAGGAGCGCCCGAGGGCGCCTCTTGCGCGGACTATGACGCTCGTCATACTATGACGATCATCATAGAACGAAAGAGCTCGTCATGCCGATGATCGATCTGTACGCGACGGAGGGCACGTTCGCGGATCCGCAAACCCTGGGGCGCCGTCTGGCCGAGATCGTGATGCAGGTCGAGCAGGTGCCCGACATCCCGATGTTCCGCAAGAACACGGCGGCGTTCGTGCACGAGCTCCCCGCCGGGGCGATCCGCAACGTCGACGGCGACAGCGACCACGTGCGGGTCCAGGTGCTCACCAACGCCGGCGCGCTCGACCGCGACAAGCAGCTCGCAGTCGTCGCACGGCTGACCGATGCCGTCGCCGAGGCCGCCGGCGACCCGTCGCTGGCGGAGCGCACCTGGGTGCTGCTCACCGAGGCGGTCGAAGGCGGCTGGGGCCTGTGGGGCACGGCGCACACGAACGCGGACCTCGTGCAGGCGGCCAGGGCCGAGATCGCGAAACTGCAGGGAGCCTGACCCATGGCGACGGATGCGCGCGCGGCGATGATCGACGCCGCGATCCGGATCCTCGCGGAGGACGGCTATCAGGCGGCGTCGTTCACCGAGGTGATCGCGCGATCGGGAGCACCCCGGGGATCCATCTACCATCACTTCCCCGGAGGCAAGGACGAGCTGGTCGCCGCGGCCCTCGACGTGCAGAGCGCGCGCACCTTCGAGCGGCTCGAGCAGTTGACGGGGCAGGATCCGGTCACGGTCGTGCGGGCGTTCACGGACGGCTGGCGGCGCGGGCTCGAGCTGACCGACTTCGCCGTCGGCTGCTCTCTGCTCGCGGTGAGCACGTCGACGGGCGAGGGGGAGCTGCGGGCGAAGGCGGGCGGTCTGTTCCGCGACTGGCGCGGGCTGCTGGCGCGGCTCTTCGTGGCGGGCGGGATGGACCCCGCGCGGGCGCAGGGATTCGCTGCGCAGGTGCTGGCGGCCACCGAAGGAGCCGTCGCGATCTCCCGCGCGGAGCGCTCTTTCGAGAGCTTCGACCTGGTGACGGCGCAGTTGCGGGGCGCCGCGGGGTAGCCGGTTCTGTCCGGGTCCCGAGGGCTCAGCCTCGGCCGCTACCTCCCCGCAGCGTCATCGCCGCGGAGCGTCATCACGACGCTCGTCACCGCCGCCACGGGTTTGCCGTCGGCCCGCGTGATCGCGCAGTCGAAGTGGCTGAGGGTGCGCCCCGCATGCGTCACGGTCGCCACGGCGGTGAGGCGCCCCGACCACACCGGGCGCAGGAATCGGGCGCTCAGCTCCACGCTCGCGAACGACTCGCCCTCGGTCAGCAGGGTCGATTGGGCGGTGCCGATCGCGGCGTCGGCCAGCTCGACGAGGAACCCGCCGTGCACCGTGCCCTGCTGATTGCCGTGCGATCGCGGATCCGCCTCGACCTCGATCGTCGCGGATCCGCGGCCGACCGCGGTCGTGCGGAACCCGAGCAGCCCCGAGATGGCGGTCGGATAGCGCAGGTGGGTGCGGTCGCCGGGTCGCAGCGTGCCGTCGATCTCGCGACGCAGATAGTCGAGCACGGGGAGCGGCGCGGTGCCCGCCTCCTCGGAGTCCGCGGACCGCGGATCCGGATCCAGTCGCCGCTCCATGAGGATGTCGGCCCGCGCGTAGTAGTCGGCGACGGGCAGCTGCTCGCGGGTGATGCGCCGGAACCCGGCCTCCTCGTACAGGTGCACGGCGGGGGCGAGTCTGCCGTTCGTCCCGAGGAACAGCCGTCGGCCGCCCAGCTCGGCGGCGCGACGGACGCCCGCCTCGACGAGGCGCCGTCCGATCCCGCCGCCCTGGGCCTCCGGTCGCACCCCCATCTTCGCGAGTTCGAACACGCCGTCGCCGTACGCGATCACCGCGACGCAGCCGAGGGCCTCACCCGATCCGTCGCGGGCGATCAGCACATCCCCGCCGGGCTCGACGATGCGGGTCACCGGATCCGCGAGCAGCGTTCGATCGGAGTCGGTGAGGGTGAACATGCGGGAGATCCAGTCCTCGTTGATCTCCCGGAACGCACGCGCGTCGGCGGCGTCGCTCAGGGGCGTGATGCGGATTTCGGGAGTCGGCATGCTTCGAGCCTGCACCGTTCGTGACGGGGAGGGGCCGTCCGCTTCGCGTCGGGGCCCGGCCAATCGAAGGATGCTGGCCTGGTCGCGGGTGATGCGTCGGAACCGGCCTGCTCGTCGGATCCGGAGGCGCGGAGCCGGGGCCGTCAGTCCTGCGGGCGGCTCACGCCGAGCAGCAGCGCCGGCAGGGTGTGGCGCACGTAGCTCGACTCCGGGAACGACTTCTCGTTGCCGCCGGAGGCGATCCACGACTCGAACGACCGCTCGTAGGTGAGGATCACGACCCGCACGCCGAGCGCCGGCTGCCACTCGAACCGGCGTCCGATGCGCGACAGCAGCAGCTCGAACGCCTCCAGCAGCGCGGGCAGGAACGCGCGCTCGGACTCGATCACGTCCTCGCTGCGCGCGCCGGTGGAGGCCGCGAGCTGCCGCTCCCGCAGCCGGATCGTCAGAGAGCTCCAGTCGAGCGGCCGTGCCTGCGCGAGCGCGGCGGAGATCGCGACCTCCGGTGCTTCGCCGGGGTGCGCCTGCGGATCGAACGACTCGGCGGCCGACCGCACGCGCTGGGCGCACTCCTCGAGCAGCTCGTGGTCGACGGCGTGCAGGAGGTCGCGGTCGCCGGGGAAGAGAGTGCGGAACGCGCCGTCGGTGAGACCGGCCTCGCGGCGCAGCTCCGCGGTCAGTGCCGGGAGGGATCCGTCCCAGGTGGGCAGCAGGATCCGCGCCATCGTGATCACGCGGGCGCGGCTCTGACGGCGCGAGGCGTTCACGCGCGACGTGTGCTCGTCGGTTGACATGGGTGCGTCCTCTCCGTGATCGAGCGTAGCGGCGTGCCGCGACGGCGTCGGCCCGCCGGCGCTGCGAGAGGATGGTCCGGTGAGCTACGACGCGGCCGAGTCCGTCTTCGAACACGCCGGGCGACGGATCCGGCTCGAGACGAACGCGCAGTTCGACGCGCTGGTCGGGGCGTTCGAGGCCGCGGTCCCCGCGCTGTCGGACGAGGATGCGCTCGCCGAGGTGCGCGGCGGCGACTGGGCGGCCTTCGTGCGCGGGCTGCAGTGGGAGGCGCCGAGCGGGTTCGTCCGGGTCTGGACCTGGCGCCCGGATGCGCTCATGGAGCGCGCCGGCGGCGGCTCCCGCAGCGCGGTGTGGCTGATCGCGCACCACGGGATCGCCGCGCGGCTGTTCCGGCACGATCCCGGCACGATGCTCTATGCGCCGCTGCGCATCGAGGCGCACACCTCGGGCGCTCCGGGGACCACGCTGAGCTTCGAGGCGCCGGGCGCCCGGCTCGCCGGCTTCGGCGTCAACAAGATCACGCAGGCGGGCGCGGAACTCGATCGCGCCCTCGGCGACCTCCTCGAGGAGATCGGGCTGCCGCGCCCTGCTGCGCTGCGTCGCTGACCGGCCGCGCGGGGGATGCGCTGGCTACGATGGCGGCGTGGCGGACGAGGCACCCCGGATCGAGACGCTCGGCATCATCGGTGCCGGCAGGGCCGGCGGCGTGCTCGCCCGGCTCGCCGTGGCGGCCGGCTACCGCGTGCTGCTCGCGGGCTCGTCCGATCCCTCGAGGATCGAGCGCACGGCGAAGGCGCTCGGCGCCGCCGCCGTCGATGTCGCAGAGCTCGTGGACCGATCCGACGCGGTGCTCCTCGCGCTGCCGCTGAGCCGGCACACGACGCTGCCGGCCGACCGGCTGCACGGCACGCTCGTGATCGACGCCATGAACTACTGGTGGGGCGCAGACGGCCTGCGCGCCGAGCTCGACGACCCGCGCACGTCGACGAGCGAGATCGTCCAGCGGTTCCTCGCCGGATCTCGCGTCGTCAAGGCCCTCAACCACATGGGCTACCAGGATCTGGAGGATGAGGCGCGTCCGGCGGGGGCGCCCGACCGCAAGGCCATCGCCGTCGCCGGAGACGATCCCGCGGACGTTGCCCGCGTGGCGCGGCTCGTCGACGACCTGGGGTTCGACCCCGTGATCGCCGGCGACCTTGCCGCGGGGATCATGCTGGAGCCCGGAGCGGAGGCGTTCGGGGCGGACGTCGGCGCCGCCGAGCTGCGGGCCATGCTCGACCGGTTCCCTGCCTCGCAGCGGGGCATCGTCGTGGCGCGGGCGCGCGCGGCCGGCTGAACGGCTCCGTGTCGTCCTGCGCGCAGGAACCCCTGGTGGCCGTCGTCGATCGCGCTCAGTCGACGGAATGCTCCTCGCGTTCATCGCGCTGCTCGCGTCGCACGATGAGCACCGGGCAGTGCGCATGTGTGGCACAGGTTGCGCTCACAGAACCCAGAAGCAGACCGACGAAACCTCCGCGTCCGCGGCTGCCAAGGACGAGCATTTCTGCACCGCCGCTCTCCTTGATCAGTGCGGCCGCCGCCGGACCGGCCAAGACGGAGGTCGACAGTTCCGCCGGCGGATTCGCTCCGAAGACATCCTTGACTGCCGTTTCCAGGATGGTGGCGGCATCCACGTCGGGCGCCCAGCCCAGGGTCGGATAGAGGTCGATGAGAGCCGGGTAGTCCCACGTCGTGATCACCCGCAGCGGCGCCCCGAGTGCAGCCGCGATCTGTCCCGCGTAGCGAAGGGCGTCACGCGAGGATTCGGAGCCGTCGACACCGACGAGGACGGGAGCGTTTGCAATCGTGTTCATGGTGCAATCCTTCGACTCCCGATGCGCACTGGCTGGGACGAAAGTCCGTTCGGCTTCGAGGTTCGCGCGGTGCTGCATGCCCGGACCTCGGAAGATGAGGTACGTGAGCAGGGCGAGCACGGGAAGGAAGACGAGGGCGATCACCCAGAGTGCCTTCGCGACGCCGCCGAGCGTGTGATCACGCCTCGTCCGGGAGTTCCCGGGGGTGGACCACCAGGACCGGTGCGTGCGCGTGCAGGACGCACGCGGCGCTCACCGAGCCGAGCAGCAGGCCGACGAAGCCGCCGTGGCCGCGGTTGCCCAGGACGAGCATCTCGCAGGTCCTGCTCATCTCGATCAGGGTGCGCGCCGGCGGTCCGCCGGCCACGGTGCGGATCAGCCCCGCCGGCGGGTCGTCGCCGAACGCCTGGTCGACGGCCGCCGCCAAGGTGTCCGTCGCATCCTGTTCGGGCGTCCACTCCATCACGAGCCTCGCGCCCGAGAGCGATGAGTAGTACCACGTGGTGACGGCCTCGAGCGGGGCGTCCAGGGCGTCCGCGAGCCGGGCCGCGTAGCGGAGTGCGGCGATCGAGGAATCCGACCCGTCGACGCCGACGATGATGCGCTTTCTCTCGTTGGTTTCCATGGGATCACGCTCCTCCGTGCGTCGCCCCGCGGTCGGGACGAAGGTCATCCGGATCCGCTCAGTCGGCGGTCTCGACGTCGAAGTCGAAGACGAGGCGGGCGGGCACGGTGCCGTCGAGCACCTCCTGCATCGACGTGGCCGCCGACGAGAGATCGCGGGTCTGGGCCACGACGGTGGTGCGCCCCAGCGCGTGCAGGCGGAACACTTCGGCGAGGTCTTCCCTCGTGCCGACGATGGATCCGATGATCTGGATGCCGTTGAGCACCGTGTCGAAGACGGGGAACGTCAGCGTGCCGTCCTTGGGAAGGGACACGAGCACGAGCCGGCCACCGCGCGCGAGGGCTCGATAGGACTGATCGAACACCGCCGGCGCGACGGCGAGCACGATGCAGGCGTCGGCGCCGCCGAGCGCTGTGATCGCGGCGACCGGGTCGGTCTCGGCCGCGTTGACGACGTGGTCCGCGCCGAGCATCGTGGCGAGCTTCAGCTTCTCGTCGCTCACATCCACCGCGATGACCTCGGCGCCGACCAGCCGGGCGTACTGGATCGCCAGGTGTCCGAGGCCGCCGATGCCGAACACGGCGACGCGCTCGGACGGCGTCACCCGCGCGGCCTTGATCGCCGCATACGTCGTCACGCCGGCGCAGGTCAGCGGCGCGGCGTCGAGCGAGGTGACGGCGTCAGGAACGGGGACGGCGAAACGGGCATCGATCACCGCGTACTCGGCATGAGCGCCGTTCACCGCGTAGCCGGTGTTCTTCTGGGCGAGGCAGAGGTTCTCCCGCCCCGTCACGCAGTACCGGCAGGAGCCGCAGGCCGAGCCGAGCCAGGCCAGCGCGACGCGGGTGCCGATCGACGGCGCGGAGACCCCCTCGCCCAGCCCGTCGACGCGGCCGATCCCCTCGTGCCCGGGGATGAACGGCAGAGACGGCTTCACCGGCCAATCGCCGTGCGCAGCATGGATGTCGGTGTGGCAGAGGCCGCTCGTCTCGATGCGCACGAGCACCTGCCCGGGCCCCGGAACGGGGACGGGGACCTCCTGCACGGCGATGGGCTCCGTGAACGAGGACACCACGGCGGCGCGCATGGTCGCCGGCGTGGAACCGCGCTCCTCGTGCCTCGTCGGTGCCGCCGCCGGGGGCACGCTCGCAGGAGCGGTGTCGGCCGCCGCGACCGCAGCACCGTTCCGGGATGCGCTCAGCGGGACGACCTCGTCGAGGCGCGGCACGCGCACGTTCCCGTTCAGGTCGCGCCTGATGCGCCGCCGCAACGCGTCGGCGGCGGTCGGTTCGCCGTGGGTCAGGAAGACCTGTCGAGGCGCTGTGGGCGCAGTCCGCATCCATTCCACGATCTGTCCGGCGTCGGCGTGCGCGGACATCATCTCGAGCGAATGCACCTCCGCCAGGATCGGGATGTCCTGCCCGTAGATGCGCAGCGTGCGCTCTCCGCGCTGCAGGGCGTCCCCGCGAGTCCCCCCGGCCTGGAACCCGGTCAGCACGATCGCGTTCCGGGGATCCGGCCCGTACGACGCGATGTGGTGCAGGATCCGCCCTCCCTCGAGCATGCCGCTGGCCGAGATGATGATCGCCGGTCCTCCCCGGGTGTTGAGCGCCTTGGACTCCTCGACGGAGTGCACGAGCGTGGCGCCCTCGTACATGCGGTGGAACTCCTCGGGCGAGATCCGGTGCTCTTCGGGGTGGCGGGCGTACATCTCCGCGCCGCTCACCGCCATCGGGCTGTTCAGGAACACCGGCACCTCGGGGATCCGTCCGGTGGCGCGCAGCCGACTGAGGTGGAGCAGCAGCGACTCGGCGCGGCCGATCGCGAACGCGGGCAGCAGCACGACGCCCCCGCGCGCGCAGACGCGCGTGATGATGTCGGCCAGGGCGGCCTCGGCATCCGTGCCCGGATGCGTCCGATCGCCGTAGGTGGACTCCGACACGAGCACATCCGTCTGCTCCAATGCCCGCGGCGGGCGCATCAGCGCATCGTCCGTGCGTCCGAGGTCGCCGGTGAAGTGCACCCGGCAGCCGTCCGCCTCCAGCAGCACCTGCGCCGCGCCGAGGATGTGCCCGGCCGGTACGAACGTGACCCGGGCATCTCCGATCTCGACCGGGGCGTCGAACGCGTGCGGGGCGAAGTGCTCGAGTGCGGCGGTCGCGTCCTCCTCGGTGTACAGCGGCAGCGGGCGCGCATGCGTGGAGCTGTGGCGCCGCGCCGCGTACGAGGCCTGCTCCTCCTGCAGGCGTCCGCTGTCCGGCAGGATGAGGGTGCTGAGCTCGGCGGTGCCGGTGGTGGTGTGGATCGGGCCGTCGAAGCCGTCGCGCACCAGCGCCGGCAGATAGCCGGTGTGGTCCAGGTGCGCGTGGGTGATGACGACGGCGTCGATGCTCGACGGGTCGACGGGGAACCGGGCCCAGTTGCGCTCGCGCAGGGTCTTGTAGCCCTGGAAGAGACCGCAGTCGATGAGGATCCGCGTCGTGCCGGTGTCGACGAGGTAGCGGGATCCGGTGACCGTGTCGGTCGCCCCGAGGAATCTCAGTGTGGCGCTCATGCTGCGACTCCACACCCGCCGGGCGTCCCCGTGCGGGACTTTGGTCACCCGAGGGACGGAACGTCAGGGGCGGGCGTCGCCGCCGCGCGGCAGCGGTGCGCTCCAGCGCACGCGGACGCCGCCCTCCTCGCGGTTCGCGACCGTGAACGCGCCGCCCAGGCGTTCCGCTCTCGCGGCGAGGTTCGAGATGCCGCTGGCGTCGATCGTCGGGGGCAGGCCGTCGCCGTCGTCCTCGATCATGGCGACGACCTCCGCCTCCGAGACCACCACGGTGACCAGCGCCGTGGTGGCGTTCGCATGCCGGGTGATGTTCGCGAGCGACTCGCGGACGACGGCGACGAGATCGTCTGCGAGGTCTCCGGTGACCGCGAGGTCGACGGGGCCGGTGAAGCTGATCCGGGGGCGCGGGGACACCCCCGAGACCAGCGCGAGCAGGCGACTGCGGAGGGCATCATCGCTGTCCGGGCGATGCCGCAGAGCGAAGATCGCGGTCCGGATGTCCGCGATGGCCCCGTCGACCTCGTCGATGTGCCGCTCGAGGGCCACCGCGAGCGACGGATCGGCGGCCGCGATCCCCTGCAAGCCCAGCGTCGTCGCGAACAGCCGCTGGATGACGTGGTCGTGGAGGTCGCGGGCGATGCGCCCTCGGTCTTCGACGATCTCGAGCCGCTGGTGCTGCTCTCGGGCCCTGGCCAGTGAGATCGCGATCCCCGCCTGGGAGGCGAAGTCGGAGATGGTGAGGAGCTCGGCAGGGCTGTAGGTGGCGCTGCTCCGGGACACGCAGAGGGCGCCGACGGGGGCGCCGGCCACGACCAGCGGGACCGCGACCGTATGGCCGAAAGGGCGCAGGACGGCGTCGACGGGTGCGGGAAGCCGCTCGACGATCAGCGCGTTCTCTCTGATCGCCCGCGCCGGGAGCGCACCCTCGGCGGGATAGTGGGTTCCCTCGATCGCCGGGCCCCCCGAGCCCCGGGCGACATCGATGCGCAGGCGGTCGTCCTCCTCCGGCGTGATGATCGCGACGAGCTCGGCCGGCACGACGGTCGCGACGGCGTCGGCGACGATGCCGAGCGCGTCCCCGCTGTCGGGCGACAGCAGGGCTGCGGTGATGCCCGAAAGGGCCGCGCCGAGCCGTTCACGACGGTGCGTCTCGGCATACAGGCGCGCGTTCTCGATCGCCACCCCTGCGGTGACGGCGAGCGCTTCGATGATCTCCTGGTCCTCGTCGGAGAAGCGCTCCTTCTGCGGGTCCGTGAGGTAGAGGTTGCCGAAGGTCCGCCCCCTGACGCGGATCGGAACGCCGAGGAAGGCGTCCATCGGTGGATGGTGCGCGGGGAAGCCGACCGAGCGGGGATCGTCGGCGATCCGCGGGATCCGGATGGTCTGTCCCTGCTCGATCACGGCGCCGAGCAGTCCGTGCCCCGTCGGCGGAGCGCCGATCTCCTGCACGACCTCGTCGGCGATCCCCTCATGGATGAACCGTTCGAGCAGCCCGTCCTCATCGATCACGCCGAGGGCGCCGTACCGTGCGCCGACGAGCTCGATCGCGGCGCGAACGATCCGGCGGAGCATCGCATCGAGGTCCAGGTCCTCGCTCACCGCACGGGTGGCGCCGAGCAGGCTCCGCAGCCGACCCTGAGCCGCGAGCACCTGCTGGGCGCGGTCCATCAGCTCCGCGATGGTCCGCTCCAGCTCGAGGCGGGGGACATCGGGGAACGTGAGAGGCTCTTCGTCCATCGCCGCCGTCCTGCCGTTGACACTACGGAGTCTAGGCATCCGAGGGACCTACGGCCTGTGGATCCGCTGTCGCGGTGCGGCATGATGAGCGCAGAGCAAGGGGAGATCCGATGAGCGGTGTGTTTCTCGTCGACGATCACGAGATCGTCCGTCAGGGGCTCGCGGGAGTGATCCAGGGCCAATCTGACCTGACGGTCGTGGGAGAGGCAGCCAGTGTCCATGACGCGCTCGGGCGGATCGCCGCGACGCAGCCCGACGTCGCGGTGCTCGACGTCCGCCTCCCCGACGGCAACGGGATCGATCTGTGCCGGCAGCTCCGTCAGGACTTCCCGCGCGTGCAGTGCCTCATCCTGACGGCCTACGACGACGACGACGCGATGTTCGCCGCCGTGATGGCAGGCGCCGCCGGGTATCTCCTGAAGAGCGTCCGCGCCGCCGAGCTGCTCGAGGCGATCCGCGGCGTCGCCGCGGGGCGCCGGCTCCTGCACCCGAGCGCGGAGCGTACCGCGATGCAGCGCATGCGCGATGCCCCCGGGGAGGACCCCCGCTTCGGATCCCTGGGGCTGCGGGAACGGCAGATCCTCGCCCTCATCGCCGACGGTCTCACCAACCGGCAGATCGGAGAACGGCTGGGGCTCGCGGAGAAGACGGTCAAGAACTACGTGTCGGGGCTGCTCAGCAAGCTGGGATTGGACCACCGCACGCAGGCGGCCGTCTTCGAGATCGAGCGCGGCCGGCGCCACGAGGGCTAGCTCCGACGAGGTCGACCCCGTTCGTCAGCCCTTCCGCTTCTCGTGGCGCACGATGAGCACCGGGCAGTGCGCGTGCGTCGCGCAGGTCGCGCTCACAGAGCCGAGCAGAAGACCGGCGAAGCCGCCGCGGCCCCGGCTGCCCAGCACGAGCATCTCCGCGTCGCGGCTCTCGTCGATCAGCACGGACGGCGGCGGGCCTGCGATCACCGCAGCGCTCAACGATGCCGGGGGATCCTCGCCGAACACGTCCTTGATCGCCGCGTCCAGAAGCACCGCCGTCTCTTCGTCCGGCGAACGATCGGGCGTCGGGTACAGATCGATCAGAGCGGCGTAGTCCCACGTCATGACGACGCGGAGAGGGCGGTCGAGCGCTTCGGAGAGCGTGGCCGCGTAGCGGAGGGCGTCGAGCGAGGGTTCCGATCCGTCGACGCCGACGAGGATCGGCGCGTTCGCAGTGGTGTTCATGCCCTCACCCTGCGACGCGTTCCGCAGGCGCGCCGGGACGAAAGTCACTTGCCGCCGTCGAGGGGGAGCGCAAGGCTGGGGGGACGCAGAGATGTGCCGTCGGGGAGGAGAACGCGAGAGCATGGTGTGGAAGACGATGAGGCGGCAACCCGCGATCCCCCTCGCCCTCCTCACCCTCGTCGTGGTCCTGGTGCTCGATGCGACCGGCCGTCACGCCGCGGCCCGCTGGCTCGCGACGATCGTCGTCGGCGCTTTCGTGGTCTGGACCCTCGTCGGGATGATCCGCGAGATGATCCGCGGCCGGTTCGGACTCGACGTCCTCGCGATCGTGGCGATGGCCGCCACCCTCCTCGTCGGCGAGTACGTGGCCGCGCTCATCATCGTGCTGATGCTCTCGGGGGGCGAGGCGCTGGAGGACTTCGCCGCCCGCCGCGCCAAGCGCGAGCTCACCGCGCTCCTCGAACGGTCGCCGCAGAGCGCGCACGTCGTCTCGGTCGACGGCGAGGACGGTGCCGAGAGCGTCCGCGATCTGCCGGTCGACGACGTCGCCGTCGGCGATCTCCTCCTCATCCGTCCGTCCGAGATCGTGCCCGTCGACAGTGAGATGGTCACGGACGAGGCGGCGTTCGACGAGTCCTCGCTCACCGGGGAGAGCCTGCCGGTGACGCGCCGCACGGGCGAGATCCTGCTGTCGGGCGCGGTCAACGGAAGTCGCGTCGTCCGGGCGCGCGCCGTGCGGCGCAGCGTCGACAGTCAGTACCAGCAGATCCTGATGCTGGTGCGCGAGGCGCAGGAGTCGCGCGCACCCGTGGTGCGGCTCGCCGACCGGTTCGCGATCCCGTTCACCGTCGTCTCGCTGCTGCTCGGAGGAATCGCGTGGGCGGTGTCCGGGGACGCCGTGCGGTTCGCCGAGGTGCTGGTGCTCGCCACGCCGTGCCCGCTCCTGATCGCCGCGCCCGTCGCATTCCTCGGCGGGCTGTCGCGGTCGGCGAAGGCGGGGATCGTGCTCAAGGGGGGAGCGGTCATCGAGACCCTCTCGCGGGTGCGGTCGGCGGCGTTCGACAAGACCGGCACGCTCACCCGCGGTCGTCCGGCACTGATCGACGTCCGCCCCGAGGCGGGATTCTCGGCCGACGAGGTGCTGCAGCTGGCCGCATCGGCGGAGCAGTACTCCTCCCATGCGCTCGCCGAGGGGATCCGCGCGGCAGCCCGGTCCCGGGGGCTCGCTCTGCTGACCGCGGAGGACGCCGGCGAGGTCGCGACCAACGGCGTCATGGCGCGCATCGGAGGACGGGTGGTTGTCGTCGGAAAGCCCGCATACGTCGCGTCGCTCGTGCCGGCGTTCTCGCGCACCGACCTCGCGCCGGGGGAGGCGGCCGCCTATGTCGCGATCGACGGCCGTCACGCCGGGGCGCTGGTGCTGGCCGATGCGCCTCGCGCCGAGTCTCGAGGCGTGGTCGCATGGCTGGCGCGCCACGGCATCGACCGTGTGGTGATGCTCACCGGCGACGCGCACGCGACGGCTGCGTCGATCGCCGAGACGGTCGGCATCGACGAGGTGCACGCCGAGCTCCTTCCCGACGACAAGGTGCGCCTCGCCCGGGACCTGCGTCCGCGCCCGCTCGTGATGGTCGGCGACGGAGTGAACGACGCCCCCGTGCTCGCCGCCTCGGACGTCGGGATCGCGATGGGAGCCAAGGGTGCGACCGCGGCGGGGGAGGCCGCCGACGCCGTGATCCTCGTGGACTCCCTCGCCAAGGTGGTTCACGCGGTCGAGATCGGCAGGCACACGGTGCGCGTGGCGCTGACGGCGATCTGGATCGGGATCGCGCTCAGCATCACGCTCATGGTCGTCGCCATGAGCGGCGTGATCCCTGCCGTCGCGGGGGCGCTGATCCAGGAGCTGGTCGATCTCGCCACGATCCTCTACGCCCTGCGCGCCCTTCGCGGCCCGCTGACGCCGGAGAGCGCGCTGACGGAGTCCGCGACCGAACCGGGACCAAAGGCCCGTGCCGACCACGATGAGAGGACCAGGCTGTGAGCATGAGCGAGACCCCGCAGAACCATCCCGCTTCCGCCTCCGAACGCGTCGTCCCCGATGCGGACCTGCGGAGCATCGACGCCTGGTGGCGGGCGGCGAACTACCTCAGCGTCGGACAGATCTACCTGCTGGACGACCCGTTGCTGCGCCGGCCTCTCGTGCCCGAGGACGTCAAGCCGCGACTGCTCGGGCACTGGGGCACCACGCCGGGGCTGAACTTCCTCTATGCGCATCTCAACCGGGTCATCCGGGATCGCGCGCTCAGCTCGATCTTCGTCACAGGGCCGGGTCACGGCGGGCCGGGCATGGTCGCCAACACCTATCTGGACGGCACGTACTCGGAGGTGTATCCGCGTATCACGCGCGACGCTGACGGTGTGCGTGCGCTGTTCCGTCAGTTCTCCTTCCCGGGAGGGATCCCGAGCCACGTCGCGCCCGAGACGCCGGGGTCGATCCACGAGGGCGGCGAGCTCGGCTACTCGCTCAGCCACGCGTTCGGCGCCGCCTTCGACAACCCGGAGCTGGTCGTGACCTGCGTCGTGGGCGACGGCGAGGCGGAGACGGGACCGGCGGCGACGGGCTGGCACTCGAACAAGTTCCTCGACCCGGTGCAGGACGGCACGGTGCTGCCGATCCTGCACCTGAACGGCTACAAGATCGCGAACCCGACGGTGCTGGCACGCATCCCGGAGCGCCGTCTGGTCGAGCTGTTCCGCGGTTACGGCTACACCCCCTACGTGTTCACGGCGGGGTTCGACGGTGAGGATCCGATCAGCATCCATCGCCGGTTCTCGGCGCTGCTCGAGTCCGTCTTCGACGAGATCGCGCGGATCCGGGCGGACGCGCGGGTGGGCCGCTACCACTCGGACGACCCGGTGACGGCGACCCCGGAGTGGCCGATGATCATTCTGCGCACGCCCAAGGGATGGACCGGCCCGCACGAGGTCGACGGCGTGCTCGTGGAGGGGACGTACCGCGCCCACCAGGTGCCGCTCGCCAGCGCGCGGGACACACCGGAGCATCTCCGGATCCTCGAAGAGTGGATGCGGCGGTATCGCCCCGAGGAGCTGTTCGACGACGCCGGGGCGCCCTCCGCGTCGATCGATCGACTCGCCCCCCAGGGCGAGCTCCGCATGAGCGCGAACCCCGTGGCCAACGGGGGGCTGCTGCGCACTCCACTGTCGCTTCCGGACTTCCGCGACTTCGCCGTGGACGTGCCGTCACCCGGCGCCACGACGGCGGAGGCGACGCGAGTGCTCGGCACCTGGCTCGCCGAGGTCATCCGACGCAACCCCTCCACGTTCCGGATCTTCGGTCCTGACGAGACCGCCTCCAACCGCCTCGCGCCTCCGGTCTACGAGGCGACTCAGAAGCAGTGGGCCGCGGCGATCCTCCCCACCGACGACCACCTCGCCCGCGTCGGCCGGGTGATGGAGATGCTCAGCGAGCATCAGTGCCAGGGGTGGCTCGAGGGGTACTTGCTGACCGGTCGCCACGGCCTGTTCACCTGCTACGAGGCCTTCATCCACATCGTGGACTCGATGTTCAACCAGCATGCGAAATGGCTCAAGGTGACCAGGCGGATCCCCTGGCGGCGGCCGATCTCGAGCCTCAACTACCTGCTGACGAGCCACGTGTGGCGGCAGGACCACAACGGCTTCAGCCACCAGGATCCGGGCTTCATCGACCACGTCGTGAACAAGAGCGCGGAAGTCGTGCGCGTGTACCTGCCGTTCGATGCGAACACGCTGCTGTCCACGTACGACCACTGCCTCCGCTCGGTCGACTACGTCAACGTCGTCGTCGCGGGCAAGCAGCCCGCCGCGAACTGGCTCACCATGGACGAGGCCGTCGACCACTGCACGCGGGGCCTCGGGATCCTGGAGTGGGCCGGGACGGAGGTGACCGGGCAGGATCCGGACGTGGTCCTCGCCGCAGCCGGTGACATCCCCACCCTGGAGGTGCTCGCGGCCGCCCAGATCCTGCGCGAGACGCTTCCCGACCTGCGGGTGCGGGTGGTCAACGTCGTCGATCTGATGAGGCTGCAGTCCGAGAGCGAGCATCCGCACGGACTGCCGGACCGGGAGTTCGACGCGATCTTCACGGTGGATCGCCCGGTCGTCTTCGCGTATCACGGCTATCCCTGGCTCATCCACCGGCTCGCCTACAAGCGCCACGGGCACGACAACCTCCATGTGCGCGGGTACAAGGAGAACGGCACGACCACCACGCCGTTCGACATGGTCATGCTCAACGACCTGGACCGGTACCAGCTCGCGATCGACGCGATCGACCGCGTGCCGGGCCTCGCCCAGCGCTGCGCCGGGCTGCGTCAGGAGCTCCAGGACGCGCGGCTGCGTGCTCGCGCGTACACCCGGGAGCACGGCGAGGACATCCCCGAGGTGGCCGACTGGAGCTGGAGCGGCGCCCGCTGAGCGGACGGCCCGCCCCGGGGATCCGCGGTGACCACGGGACCTTCGGCCCATCGTCGGCGGCGAGGGCGGATCATCATCGGGGCATGGACATCGAAGAAGGACGGGAGCCGACACGGGCTCTCACCGAGAGCGAGTGCTGGGAGCGGATCCTCGCCGCGCCGTACGGCCGCATCGCCGCGGCCGCGGCGGACGAGATCGACATCTTCCCGATCAACCACGCGGTGCTCGACGGCGCGATCGTCTTCCGCACTGCGGCGGGAACCAAGCTGCTGGAGCTGACCATCCGGCAGCGCGTCGCGTTCGAGGTCGACGGCGCCGACGCCGCCGAGGCCTTCAGCGTCGTGGTCAAGGGCGAGGCGGAGGAGTTCGATCGTGACGCCGAGACCCTGGCTGCCGAAGACACCGGGGTCACGCCCTGGGCGCCCGAGCCGAAGGACCGGTGGGTGCGGATCACACCCACCGGCGTCTCCGGTCGGACGTTCCGTCGTCGCTGATCAGCCCCACGCCGCGGCGCGCGGCACGACGAGCGCCGGAACCGGGGAGTTGCGCACGATCTTCACGCCGTGCGAGCCGAGGAACACGCGGGCGAGCGGGTTCAGGCTGCTCGAGCCGACGACGAGGAGCTCGCCCTCGCCCCAGCCGATGTCGTCGATCGCGGCGGCCCAGGAGCCGCCGACGCCGATCACGGCGTCATCGACGCGCGGGCGGGGATCCAGCTCCTCGACCTCGTCGATGATCGCCGACGCGTGGCGCCGGATCTGCTCCACCCACTCGATCAGCACGGGGTCTTCGGCGCGGCCGCCCGCACCCGAGAGGATGCCGGTCTCGGCCTCGGGTCGCACCGCGAACGAGGCGATCCGCAGCGCGCCGCCGGCGCGGGCGGCGACCGTCGCTGCACCCAGGACCAGATCCTCCGCGGCCTCGGTCCCGCCGTAGCCGGCGGTGAGTCGCACGATCCGCGAGTCCAGGCCCGCGCGGTAGCCGACGGGCGCGATCGCGACGGGCACCGGCGACGCGTGCAGCAGGGCTTCGGACACGGCCCCGAGGGCGATGCGTCCCGTCTCGCCCTGGGCCGACGAGCCGAGCACGAGGGCATCGGGTGCCTCCTGCTCCGCGAGCTCGAGCAGTCCGCGCCGGGCCGACGAGGCCTCGTGCACGAGATAGCGCGCCTTCACCTGGCCGCCGAAGACGCTCGCGGCGTGGTCCAGCACCAGATCGGCGGCGGCATGGTGGTGCTCGCGCCATTCGTGGTCGACGCTGGCGCGCGACGGAGGCCAGGCCGACGCCACGACCGCGGCGACCACGAGATCGGTCTGCAGCGAGTTCGCGAGCTGAGCGGCGAGCGCGAGCACCGATTCGGAGCGGCGGCCGGTGTCGACGCCGACGAGGACGCTCATCGCTCGACCCCGTCGTGCGTGCCGGGCTGGCGCACCACGGCCGTGAACGGCACATCGGGGTCGCCGAGCTCGTTGCCCGGCTCCAGGATCGAGCGTCGTCGACCGTAGAAGAAGTAGAACACCAGGAACACGGCGACCCAGATCGCGAACACCGCGATCGTGATCGGGCGCAGCTGCGTGATGATCCAGATGCAGCCGAGGATCGAGAGGATCGGCGTGATCGGGTACAGCGGCACCTTGAAGCCGCGCTCCAGCTCGGGCTCGCGCACGCGGAGGATGATGAGGCCGACCGACACGACGAGGAAGGCGGCGAGGGTGCCGATGCTCGTCATCTCGGCGAGGAAGTTGATCGGGATCACGCCGGCGAGCACCGCGACCACGGTCGACACGATGATGGTGTTCTGGATCGGGGTGCGGGTGCGCTCGTTGACCTTCGCGAACACCTTCGGCACCATCCCGTCGCGCGCCATGGCGAACAGGATCCGGGTCTGCCCGTAGATCGTCACGAGGGTCACGCTGAAGATTGAGATCACGGCGCCGGCCGCGAGCACGGTGCCGGGCCAGGAACTGCCGATGACGTGGGTGAGGATCTCGGAGAGCCCGGCCTCCTGGTTCTCGAACTTCTTCGGATCCTGCGCCCCGATGCCCACCACGGCGACGCCGATGTAGAGCGTGATGACGACGAGGAGCGCCCCGATGATCGCCAGCGGCAGGTTGCGCCGGGGGTTCTTCGCCTCCTCGCCCGCGGTGGAGACCGCGTCGAGGCCGACGAAGGAGAAGAAGATCACGCCCGCGCCGGCCGCGATGCCGCCGATCCCGTACGGCGCGAAGTCGGCGAAGTGGTCGGAGTTCCACCCCGTGACGCCCACGGCGATGAAGAACAGCAGCACGGCGATCTTGATGCACACCATGATCGCGTTCGTCAGCACCGACTCCCTGGTGCCGCGGATCAGCAGGACCGCGCAGAGCGCGACCAGGATCACGGCGGGGAGGTTCACGACGCCGCCCTCCTCGGGGGCGTTGCTGAGCGCGGCGGGCAGGTGCCAGCCGAAGAGGTTCCCGATGAGCTCGTTCACATACTGCGACCAGCCCACGGCGACCGCCGCGGCGGAGACCGCGTACTCGAGCAGCAGGCACGCGCCGACGACCATCGCCGTGCCCTCGCCGAGGGTCGCGAACGCGTAGGAGTACGTGGATCCGGAGACGGGGACGGCCCCGGCCAGCTCCGCGTAGCAGAGCGCGGTGAGGCCGGCGACGATGCCGGCGATGACGAACGACCACACCACGGCGGGCCCCGCGAGCGGCACCGCCTGCGACATGATGAAGAAGATCCCCGTGCCGATCGTGGCGCTGATGCCGATCGCCATGAGGGGGAAGAGGCCGATCGTGCGTCTCAGCGGGAGTCCCCCGATTCTCGCGGGATCGGCTTTCGTCGCAGGAGCTGCTGGGCGATCGACGTCATGGTGCTGCGTCCTTTCAGGGCGGCGGCATCGTCGCGCGTCGCCCGCTCGTTCGGACCGGGACCGGTCCTGGCTGGTGTCGATCGGGGGTGCACCCACGGTAGTCCCACGGATCGCCCTCGCTCCACTCGAAGACGGCGGATCGTGGACGAGCGCCCGATCGACGAGGTCTAGCCGTGGTCGCCGACGACCACGCGCACCCCGTCCACGAGGGCGTCGACGGCACCGCGCACGTACCCGCCGGGCGTCGCCGCGATCCCGCGGAGGAACGCGATCGTCTCCGCCGTCAGCACTTCGCCGGGCAGCACGTTCGGGATCCCCGGCGGGTACGCCGCGAGGGAGTCGGCGGAGACGCGTCCGACAGCCTCGGCCGCCGGGACGACCTCGGTGTGCGCGAACGCCGCATCGCGGGGCCGCATCACCCCCGGCCCGGGCGACGGCAGCGACACGGACGCGGCGTCGTCGCGCGCGGCGAGGGCGCCCACGGGCTGCAGCGCCTCGAGCGCCGCCACGAAGCGGACCGGATCCGGTGTCGTTCCGGGGCCCACAAAGGCGACGATGCAGGATCCGGTCGAGATCTCGGTCATGATCCCGGCGGTGCGCAGCAGTTCCTCGCGCACCGTGTGCCCGTGCAGGCCCGCGGCGCCGACGTCGATCGACACCCGGAGGGGATCGTGGCCGACGATGTCGGGGAAGGCGTCGAAGCCGTCGCTCACGATCGGGAAGCGGTCGGTCGCCCGCACCGCGTCGCGCAGCGCCGCGGCCGCGGCGATCGATGCGCCGATGCGGTCGTGGCCGTCCTCGAGCGCCGCCCGCGCGAGGTCGAGCGAGGCGAGCAGCAGGGAGCTCGCGCTCGTGGACTGCGTGAACATGAAGGCGCGGTCGATGAGCGGCTCCAGCTCGTCCGCGTACGGGCTGTCGGCGAGGTGCAGCATGGCGGACTGGGTGAGGCTGCCGCCCATCTTGTGCGTCGACGAGACGACGAGGTCGGCCCCGAGTGCGATCGGGTTGGCGGGGAGCTCCGGGTGGAATCCGAAGTGCGCGGCCCAGGCGGCGTCGACGACCAGCGGCACGCCGGCCTCATGGCAGACGGCCGCGATGCCCTGCACATCGGCGACCGCGCCGAAGTAGCTCGGGCTGATGATGTAGGCCGCCTTCGCGTCCACGCCCTCGAGCGCTTCGCGCATGGCCTCGGGCGTGACCCCGTGGTTGATGCCGTGGTGGGCGTCGATCGTGGGCTGCACGAAGCGGGGGTCCAGTCCGCCGAGGATGATGCCGTCGAAGAAGCTCGAGTGCGCGCTGCGCTGCGCGACCACGATCTCGTCGGGGGTGCGGAACGCGGACAGGGCGAGGGCGGTCATGCGGTTCGCCTCGGACGCGCCGTTGGTGAGGAACCAGGTGCGGCGTGCGCCCCACGCCCGCGCCGCGGCCTCGCGCGCCTCCTCGAGCGGGTTCTCCCGGCCCTTGTCGATGCCGTCGAGCAGGGGCTCCACGTCGTAGCGCAGCACGTCCTCGCCGAAGAAGTCCGCGAGCAGGGGAGCGGCGGCGGGATCCGCGCTGTGCCCGGGCACGTTGAGGCGCTGCAGGTCGCGGGCGGCGAATCGGCGGAGGGCGTCGGCGTAGGGCGTGGTCGTCACGGATCGATTCTGGCGACGCGGGCTACGATGAGGAATAGAGACATATCTTCATTGATCGATACCCACTATGGAGCACGGCATGCTCGACCTGAGGCAGCTCAGAGCCCTGCGCAGCGTGGCGGAGGAGGGATCCGTCCTGCGCGCGGCGACGGCGCTGCACTGGAGCCAGCCGACGGTGACGCACCACCTCCGCGGTCTCGAACGCGAGCTGGGCGCTCCGGTCGTGACGAGTGGATCCGGCGGCACCCGGCTCACCCCGGTCGGCGAGGCGATGCTGCCGCACGCCGTGGCGATGCTCGACCGGGCCGAGCGCGCCGTCGACGAGGTGCGCGAGCTCGTCGCCGCGGGCCGGCGGCGCATCGCGATCGGCGTGTTCCCCTCCGCCGGAGCGCGCCTGCTGCCCCAGGTGGTGCGTGCGCTGCAGCAGGCGGGCTTCGAGCCCGTGGTCTCCGAGGCCGAGCTGGATCCGCTCATGGCGGCCGTCGCGGGGCTCCGCCTCGACGCCGCCATCGTGTACGACGCGCCGGGGCGGCCGACGATCCTGCCGCCCGGCTTCCGGATGATCCCGGTGCGCCAGGAGCACCTCGCGGTGATCGTGCCCCCCGCGCATCCCCTCGCCGGGCGCACGGGCGTGCCGCTCGCCGACCTCCGCGGCGAGGCATGGATCGCCGGCGCCACGGACGAGGATCCCGTCGACGCCGCACTCGCCCGGGCCGCGGAGCAGGCGGGGTTCGCTCCGCGGATCGCCATGCGCAGCGACGACTACGCGGTCGTGGCGGCGTACGTCGCCGCCGGGTTCGGGGTCGCGCTCGTGCCGGAGCTCGCGCTGCCTGCGCACCTGGACGCGGTTGCGACCGTGGAGATCGCCGACGCCGTGTTCGAGCGGCGCATCTTCCTCGTGACGGCGCCGACGGTGGACGCGTCCGCGCGCGCGGCACTGGAGCGGGCGCTGCGGGCCTCGGCGGACGCGTAAGCCGCGACCGTCATGGATCCGTCTCCTCGTCCGTCGCGGGCAGGTCCGCCGTCACCCACAGGATCACGGCCAGGTCCCAGGCCGCGCCTGTGACGATCGGCCGCCGCGGCGGGGTCGCATCGTCGTCCTCGGACGGGGCGTCGGGCATCTTTCATTCCCCTCGTGCCGCCCCCGGGCATGGGCAGCACGGCGATGCTAGGAGGTGCGCCTTCACAGCCGGACGGGCCCGGTGTGAAATCCCCCGGTCGCCGACGTTGGGGCGCTCGCGGCCCTCCGAGCGGCCGCCGTGTTGTACAACTGGGATCGGCGGGCTTCCCGGGGAGGTGGCTGTGGCGGACGAGTCGACGTCGGATCCCGAGACGTTTGCGGGCGCGCTGCGTCGCGCACTCGATCACAGGGGCCTGACGCTCACCGCCGTGCACGCGCTTCTCGCCGACCACGGCAACCCGATCTCGATCGCGACGCTCAGCTACTGGCGATCCGGTCAGCGCCGACCCGAGGCCGCCGCATCGCTCAGCGCCGTCGACGATCTGGAGCAGATCCTGGGCCTGGATCCGGGATCCCTGTCCTCGTTGGTCAACCCCACCGCGCGGCTGGGGGTGCAGCCGGAGCCGCTCGTGCCCTTCGAAGAGCGGGCGCGTCGGGAGACGGAGGAGACCTTCGCGGCGCTGGCCGCCGCCGCACAGGCGGACATCCGCGAGATCTCGACCCACATGACCGCCTACACGCATCGGGACGGGAGCGTGGACCGGACCGAGTTCGTCTCCGTGGTCCAGGTGGTGCGCGGCGTGGTCACGGAGCTGCCGCTCATCGACGTCGCGCCGGAGGAGACGGATGCGATGAGCAGGATCCTCGATGTGGTCGGAGGGCGTCTCGTGCGTGAGTACCAGCATCCGGGCCGCCTGGTCTCCGGCATCGTGATCGAGCTCGACGAGCCCGCGACCGCGGGATCCACGTTCACTCTGCAGTTCACCGAGGAGCTTCCGCGGGACTACCCCGCCCGGAGGAGCGCGTGGCATGCGACGGCGCGTCCGACCAAGGAGACCCTGATCCGCGTCGTCTTCCCCGAGGGGGCGGATCCCGATTGGTGCGAGGAGTACGTGGAGTCGGACACCGGCGACGAGGTGTGGGCGCAGCGGGCGGTCGTCCACGGTCGCATCGCGCACGCGATGCGGCACGGCTTCGGCCCCGGCGTCCTCGGGATCCGCTGGGGAGGATCATGAGCGTCCTGCCGGTGGACGCGTTCGCGGATGGATCTGGTGGCGGGGCGCGCCGGGTGGGACCATGAGACATGGCGAACGGCTGACCTGTCCTCGGGCCCCGTCGCTGGCGGAAAGGTCATCCTCATGGCTGTCGTCGGCAACATCGATCGTTCCTCCCCGGCGGTGCCGCAGGGCGTGATCGCCCGGCACCCGCTCACGGCGTACTTCGTGATCGCGTACCTCGTCTCCTGGGTCATCGAGGTGCCCGTCGCCCTGTCTGCGCAGGGCGCTCTGCCCGCACTCCCCAAGCCGGCCGTCGCGATCGCCGTGGTGGCGGCGACCTTCGGTCCGACCGTGGGCGCGTTCGTCGTGACCGCGGTGACGGACGGCAGGGCGGGTGTGGTGCGCCTGCTGCGCCGCTACGTCCAGTGGCGCGTCGGGATCCTCTGGTACCTGTTCCTGCTGATCGGCGTCCCGCTCATCGTGATCCTGGGCACGATCGTCGTGCCCGGAGCGCTGCAGACCTACCGGCCGATCCTCCCGGCCCTGCTGGCCGCGTACCCGCTCGCGTTCCTGATGACGTTCCTGCTCGGCGGGCCGCTGGGGGAGGAGCCGGGCTGGCGCGGGTTCGCCCTGCCGCGGCTCCAGGACCGCTTCGGACCGCTGCGGGGCAGCGTCCTCCTCGGCGGCCTGTGGGCCTGCTGGCATCTGCCGCTGTTCTGGAGCGGCGTGTGGACGCCGCCCACGATCGCCAACGTGGTCATGTTCGTGGTCATGATCACGGCTCTCACGATCATGATGACCTGGGTGTTCAACCACGCCGGCGGCAGCCTGCTGATCACGATGCTGATGCACGCCTCGTTCAACACGTTCGCGAACCGGGTGGCCTCGCCGCTGTTCCCCGCGCCGATCTTCGACGAGTACGGCCTGCTGCCGGTGCTCATCGGCTTCACGGCCACGGCGCTCGTGCTGATTGTCGCGACGCGCGGGCGCCTGGGGCTCCCGGTCGGCGAGCCCTCGCCGGGACTCGCCCGCGCGGAAGGATCCTGAGGGCGGTCAGGCCCGCCGGTACTGCGCCGTGATCGGGCAGTCGAACGGATCGCGCGCGGCCAGCCCGACGCGGTTCAGGTAGTCGATCACGATCGCGTAGGAGCGCCAGAGCGAGGTCTCGGTGTACGGGACGCCGTGCGTGTCGCAGAACTCGCGGACGATCTCCCGAGCCCGGCCGAGGTGCATCCGGGACATGCTCGGGAACAGGTGATGCTCCACCTGATGGTTCAGGCCGCCCATCAGCGCGGTCGCCCACCAGCCGCCGCGGATGTTGCGGGAGGTGCGCACCTGCTTCGTGAAGAAGTCCAGCCGGGCATCCGGCGCGATCACGGCCATGCCCTTGTGGTTGGGGGCGAACGAAGCGCCCATGTACACGCCGAACACCGCCAGCATCACCCCGACGAAAGCCGCCGCCTTGCCGAGCGGCAGCAGCAGGAAGATCGGGGTCAGCACGAGCGCGAAGCGCGCGGCGATCATGCCGATCTCGGCCCAGCGGCCCTTCACGGGCTGGCGTCCGACGAGGTGCCTGATCCCGAGGTAGTGCAGGTTCAGCCCCTCGAGGGTGAGGAGCGGAAAGAACAGCCAGCCCTGGCGGCGCGTGATCCACCGGCGCAGGCCCCGAGCCTGCGCGGCGTCCTCGTCCAGGAACGAGATCGTGTCGACCTCGATGTCGGGATCCTTGCCGACCCTGTTCGGGTTGGCGTGGTGCCTGCTGTGCTTGGAGTCCCACCAGGAGTAGCTCATCCCGACGACCGCGGCGAGGACGCGCGCGAGCCGGTCGTTCGCCGGCCCGCTCGCCAGGATCTGCCGGTGCGCCGCCTCGTGGGCGAGGAATGCGACCTGCGTGAACAGGATCCCGAGAGCCATGGCCATCAGCAGCTGGAACCAGCTGTCGCCGAGCAGCACCGATCCGGTCACGACCGCTCCGAAGCCCACCGCGACCGCCGCCCCGATCAGTGCGTAGAACCGCGGCGTGCGGCGCATCAGCCCGGTCTCCCGTACCACGCGCGAGACCTCGATGTAGGCGCGGGCGATCGGCGGGAAGTCCTCCTGCCGCGCGTACGTCTGGCGCACCGGTCCGAGCTGGGAGGGGGGACTGACGGAAGTGGAGGTCATGCGAGGCGCCTAACGGGTCTCCGGCCGGAGCCGGGCGGAAGCCAAGGGCGGGCGCCGTTCGCTGAGGCTCACGCTACGCGCACACGTATGCACCGGACGGCATGTGCGCGCGCGGCGGTGGCGTCCGAGGCGACCTCTCAGCCGGCCCGCTGCGGATCGATGATGGTCATGCCGGCCACGGTCGCACGGTCGAAGCCGGGCAGGAGCGCGGCGGCCTCCTCGAGTCCGATCGTGCGCTCGATGAGCCGCTGCGGGGTGAGGAGCCCGTCGGCGATCATCGACATCATCGCGGGGTAGTCGGCGGCGGCCATCCCGTGGCTGCCGAGCAGGTCGAGCTCCCAGCCGATCACGCGGTCCATCGGCACGCGGGGATGCCCGTCGATCGGCGGCAGCAGCCCGATCTGCACGTGCCGGCCGCGGCGCCGGAGGCCCAGGATCGCGTCGGCGAGGGTCTGCTCGCTGCCGACGGCGTCGACCGAGACGTGGCTGCCGCCGTGGGTCAATGCGCGGACGGCGGCGGGGATGTCCCGCCCGTCGGCGAGGAGGGTGTGCTCGGCGCCGACCTCGCGGGCCACCGCGAGGGCCTCCGGATTGCGGTCCACGGCGATCACCCTGGCCCCGTGCGCCTGTGCGATCATCACGGCGCTGAGGCCCACGCCGCCCGCGCCGACGACGGCGACCCACTCGCCCTCGCGTACCCGGGCGCGCCCGGCGACGGCCCGGAAGGCGGTGGCGAAGCGGCAGCCCAGGCTCGCCGCCGTCGCGAAGTCCACCTCGTCCGGGATCGCGACGAGATTCACATCCGCGGCGTGCAGGGCGACGACCTCGGCGAACGAGCCCCAGTGCGTGAATCCGGGCTGCTGCTGGTCGGGGCAGACCTGGGCGTTGCCGGATCGGCACCACTCGCAGCGTCCGCAGCCGCACACGAACGGCACGGTCACGCGATCGCCCACGCGCCACCGGGTCACCTCGGGGCCGACGGCGGCGACGGTCCCCGCCAGCTCGTGCCCCGGCACGTGCGGGAACGCGATGTCGTCGTGCCCGGCCCAGGCGTGCCAGTCGCTCCGGCACAGACCCGTGGCCGCGACCCTGACCAGGACGCCGTCGGCGGGCAGCTCCGGCTCCGCCACCGCTCGCACTTCGGGAACGGAACGGACCGCATCGAACACCACCGCGCGCATGACCACATCCTCTCAGGTCGCCGTGCCGCGGCGGCGGGGCGGGCGCGGGAGACGCACGGGAGGCGCCGGATCCGGATCCTGTAACGAGGTGTTCACGCGGCACGCCGATGCCGAAACGCCCCGGAAACACAGTGCGCGTCGAGGCGAAACGCGCCGGTGGGAGCCTTTCAGCACCCGACGCTGCAGGAGCGTTCTCACTGAGAGAGGAGCGGACCCATGGATCAGGGGAACACCGCCTTCGTTTTGATCTGTGCAGCCCTCGTGCTGCTCATGACGCCAGGTCTGGCGTTCTTCTACGGCGGCCTCGTCAAGGCCAAGAGCGTGATCAGCATGATGATGATGAGCTTCGGCGCGATCGGGCTCATCGGCGTGCTGTGGGTCGTCTTCGGCTACGCGATCGCCTTCCCGAGCGGCAAGGGCCTGATCGCCCCGTGGACCATCGACTGGTCCGCGATCGGCCTGAACAGCCTGCTCGAGGTGCCGAAGGGCGCCGCGTACCCGCCGCTCGCGTTCGTCGCGTTCCAGGCGACGTTCGCGATCATCACCGTCGCGCTCGTCTCCGGCGCGATCGCCGACCGCGCCCGGTTCGGATCCTGGATGGTCTTCGCCGGCATCTGGGCGACCGTCGTGTACTTCCCGGTCGCCAGCTGGGTGTTCAACTTCGGACTCAACAAGGACGGCAGCTACGCCTACGGCGGCTGGGTCACCAAGGGTCTGCAGGACATGCTCGGCGTGGGCGCGATCGACTTCGCGGGAGGAACAGCCGTGCACATCAACGCCGGAGCGGCAGGGCTCGCCCTCGCCCTGGTGCTCGGTCGTCGCATCGGCTTCCAGAAGGGCGCCGACGTGCCGCACAACCCGCCGTTCGTGCTGCTGGGCGCGGGCCTGCTGTGGTTCGGCTGGTTCGGCTTCAACGCCGGCTCCGAGCTCGGCGCCGACGGCACCGCCGCCATCGCGTTCGTGAACACGCTGGCCGCCCCCGCGGCCGCCCTGCTCAGCTGGCTCGTGATGGAGAAGATCCGCAACGGCAAGCCCACGTCGGTCGGCGCCGCGTCCGGCGCGGTCGCCGGTCTGGTCGCGATCACCCCGGCCTGCGCCGCCCTCACCCCGATCTGGGCGGTCGTCCTCGGCCTCCTCGCCGGCGCGGTCTGCCAGCTCGCGATCGACCTGAAGTTCAAGCTCGGCTTCGACGACTCGCTCGACGTGGTCGGCATCCACCTCATCGGCGGCATCATCGGAACGCTGTACCTCGGCTTCTTCGCCAACGGCACGGGCCTCATCTACAGCGGCAGCTTCGCGCAGCTCGCGGCCCAGGCGCTCGCCGCAGGAGCGGTGCTGGTCTACTCCTTCGCGCTCGCGCTCGTGATCGGCTTCGTGGTCCAGAAGACCATGGGCTTCCGGGTCAAGGACGAGGACGAGATCGCCGGCCTCGACACCGTGGTCCACGGCGAAGAGGGCTATGTCCTCATCGGAGCGCGGGTCTGATCCGATGACGACGGCAACCTTCGTTCCGGGGCCGGCCCCGACCAGGCTCACACGCCTGCGGGACCTGCCCCGGCGAGGGCTCGTCGCCGGCGGCGGACACGTCCGCGAGATCTGCGGTCAGTGGGGGGCGGGCGGGGAGCTGCACTGGATGCTCCAGCTCGTCGAGCTGCGCGGCCCGGAGGGGGTGCTGCACCTCCCGCCGGACGCGGCGCACGTGCTCGCCGGCATCGGCGGGCCCCAGGTGGGCGTCGGGCCGGGGGCCGCGGTGGGTCTGCGCAAGGAGCGCGTGCTGCACTACGCGGGGGCCTTCCTCGAACTGCGCCGCCCGCAGCTGCGCGCGGCCGAGCTGAGCCGGGTGCTGGTGCTCTCCTCGGTGCCGGCCAGGGCGACGCCCTCCCTCGTCTTCTCCGACCTGCACGGCACGACCCCTCTGCCGGCCGACGTGCGTGCGGTCGTGGTGCGTTCGGGGAGAGTGAGCGCGGGCGGTAGCACGGCGACAGCAATGGAGGCGCTGGTGCTGCCGGACGCGACTCGGAGCGACGGCGCGGTCGCTTCAGGACCCGGGGCCGTCGCTGACGACGCCCGGGTCCTCATGGTCGTCGGCTGACGGCCGGGGGCGGATCCGAGACCCGACGGATCCGCCCGGCTCTCAGCCCTGCAGCGCGGCGACGATCGCGAGATGGTCGCTGCGGCCGGCGGCGGTGGTCTTGGCGGCGGCCGAGGCGAATCCGCGCTGGAAGACGTGGTCGATCCGCACCGCCGGGAACGACGCGGGCCAGGTGAACGACGGCGCGAGACCGCCGAACCGCACCTCGCCGAGCTCCCGGGAGACGGCGGCGAGAGCCGGATCCGTCGACACCGCGTTGAAGTCGCCCAGCGCGATCGTCCGAGGGGTGCGATCCTTCCGGATCCGCTCGCCCAGGGCGGACAGCATGGCGTCGCGTGCACCCTGCGCGCCCGGCCGCAGCGACGCGGCGTGCACGGCGTAGACGCTCACCGCGCCGCCGGGTGCGTCCACCTCGACGCGCAGCGCGCGCTTCCAGCCGAGGCCCAGGTCGAGCGCCTCCTCGTCCACGATCGGGTACCGGCTCCACACGCCGACCGTGCCCACCCGGTAGGAGTGCGGGTAGGCGTCGGCGAGCTCGTCGGCGATCGCGGAGCCCGAGTCGCCGTCGAGCTCGGTGAAGGCCAGGATCGCGGCGCCGTCGGCGGCGAGGACACGCGCGGACTCCGCGCCCGTGCCGGATCCGGCCTCGACGTTCTGCGTGGCGACGAGCAGACGGCCGTCCGCCGGGGCCGGGTCGCCCTGCCAGGGCACGGGCAGGAAGCCCCACAGCGCCACCGTCCAGGCGACCAGGGGCACCGCCGCGGTCCACGCCGTGCGCGGCCTCACCACCAGCGCGCCGATCACGAGCGGGACGAGGACGAAGCCCAGCCAGGGCAGCGTCACGGCGATCGCGGTGCCGAGCGGTCCTGGCGCCGCCCCCAGCAGCACCATCGCCGTCAGCAGCACGCTCGTCAGAAGCAGCGCGACGACCGCACCGCGGCGCGGCGTCGCGCGCCTCGTCCCGGTCGGTTCGCTCGTCGCCTGGGTCATGCGTCCATCCTTCCGGCTCCGTTCTGGGCAACGCCTGACGGTCGCGTGTCGGCGACGACCCGCAGAATGGATCCGAGTCCGAGGAGTGAGATGGATCCGTTCTGGGAGCCGCGCAGCCGGCGCCGCCGGCAGCAGCCGGTCGTCGCGGTGCGTCCGGCGGACGACGCTCCGGCGCCCGGCGGAGAGTGGCCGGCGAGCATCCCGGCGGTGGCCCAGGTGCTGCGCGAGGGGATCGACCTGGATCCCGGCATCACGTTCCTCGTGGGCGAGAACGGCAGCGGCAAGTCGACCATCGTCGAAGGGATCGCCGTGGCCTACGGGCTGTCCCCGGAGGGCGGCTCGCGTCAGGCCCGGCACAGCACGCGCGCGACCGAGTCTCCGCTGTCGGAGTGGCTGCGCATCCAGCGCGGCGTCGGGGCGAACCGGTGGGGCTTCTTCCTGCGGGCCGAGACGATGCACTCGTTCTACACCTATCTGGAGGACAACCCGTCGAAGGGACCGGAGCCGCGGTATCACGAGATGAGCCACGGCGAATCGTTCCTCGCGCTGCTCGAGACCCGCTTCGACGACCCGGGCTTCTACTGTCTCGACGAGCCCGAGGCGGCGCTGTCGTTCTCGTCGACCCTGAGCCTCATCGCGGTGCTGCGGAGGATCGCGGACGAGGGCGGCCAAGTGCTCTGCGCCACGCATTCGCCGGTGCTCGCCGCCCTTCCCGGCGCGACGATCCTCGAGGTCGGGGATTGGGGGCTGCGCCCGGTCGAGTGGCAGGATCTGGAGCTCGTCCAGCACTGGCGCGCGTTCCTCGACGCGCCCGCGCGGTACACCCGGCACCTGCTGGACTGAGGCCTGCCGGCTCGCGTGGCGCCGGTGGGTGCCGTCGTCCGCCGGGGGTGACGCCAGCCCCGGCGACGATCTGCACATGATGCGACGATCCGCACCCGCTCCGGCCGGATCCGTGTGCAGATCGTCACAGGGCGTGCAGATCGTCGCGGTCCGTCAGCGGCGTGCCGCGTGCCGCGTGCCGCGGGCGGCGTGCTCAGAGCACGTGCGCGAGCTTGTCGGGATTGCACACCTGGCGGAGCCCGTGGATCAGGCCGTCGTCGCCGAACTCCAGCGTGAGCACGTCGGTGCGCCCCGAGTGGGTCAATGCGACCGCGGGCTCGCCGTTGACGTCGAGCAGCGCCACGCCGAACGGCAGACCCGGGTCGGCGGTGGCCTTGCCCAGCACGCCGAGGAGGAACCGGCGCACGTGATCGGCGCCGAAGATCGGGTTGCGTGCGGCGCGCACCCGACCGCCGCCGTCGCTCCAGAGGATGGCGTCGTCGGCGAGGAGCGCGAGCACGCCGGAGACGTCGCCGTGCTCGACCGCGGCGAGCAGCGCGCCGAGGGCGGCCGGATCCGCCGCTCGCGCACCGGGCTCGTCGGCGAGGCGCAGCCGCCGCTCGCCGCGCGAGAGGAGCTGCCTCACGGCGGCCGGCGTCTTCTCGAGGATCCGCCCGATCTCCACCGCCGTCATCCCGAACGCCCGGTGCAGCACGACGGCCGCCCGCGCCTCGGGCGTCAGCTGCTCCGCCATGTGCAGCAGCGCGAGCGAGAGCAGCTCGCGGTCGGCCACCGCATCCTCGGGCAGGCGCTCGGTGGCGACGGGCTCCGGCAGCCAGGGGCCGATGTAGTCCTCGCGCACCGCGGCGAGCGCGCGCACGCGGTCGATCGAACGGCGCACGCACACGGTCGTGAGCCACGCCGGCCACGACCGCACGCGGGCTTTCGACGGAGCGTCGGAGGATCCGCCGGCGTCCTCGGCGCGCTCCTGCTGCAGCGCCTCGATCGCGACCTCCGAGACCACGTCCTCCGCGTGGCCGTAGTCGCCGAGCATGCGGTAGGCGATGCCGATCAGCCGCCCCCGCTCGGCCTGCCACGCGCGGGTCGCAGGCGAGACGAGGGTCATGGCTTCACGGTAGCGTCCCGGCACGGCTCAGACGATCGGATGCTTGTCGTCGATCGGCGGCGTCATCTCGGTGGCGATGGCCACGCGGTTCCACACGTTGATCGTGCAGATCGCGAGCACGAGGGCCCCGAGCTCCCCGTCGTCGAAGTGCTGCGCGGCGGCGTTCCAGATCTCGTCGGTCACGGTCTCCGGACCGAGCCGGGTGACGGCGTCGGTCAGTGCGAGGGCGGCGAGCTCGCGCTCCTCGAAGAGCGCCTTGGCATGCTGCCAGGCCCCGACGGCATGCAGGGTGCGCTGCGGGATGCCGCGCTTCGCGCCCTCGGTCGCGTGCATGTCGACGCAGAAGCCGCATCCGTTCAGGATCGAGGCGCGCAGCTTGATCAGCTCGTACAGCCTCGGCTCCACGCTCTTGCGGGAGTACGCCTCGAGTCCGAGCACCGCGGCGTAGCCCAGCTTGTTGGTGCGGCCCATGTCGATCCGGGTCATCGTGATTCCTCTCCTGGCCGTCTCCGCCGACGGATCTCGTCGGCGCTCGTGCGGCTCTCATCGGGATGTCGGATCCCGGCGCGGAAGTGTGACACGTGCGCGATCGCCGGATCCGAGTCACGATTCCCGGCGAGGGACGTCACGATCTGCACGCGGTCCGACGATCCGCACGCGCGTCGACGTGGATCCGTGTGCCGATCGTCGCGGCGTGTGCGGATCGTCGCACTCGGGAGGCGGATCCGCTGCGTCGATGTCCGACGCCCTGCGTACGATCTGCGTGTGACCTTCTCCGGTTCGATCTCCACGCCCGTTGGCGTGCTCGAGGTGCACAGCGACGGCATCGCGATCCGCCGGGTCACGTGGCCGCGCCCGGGGCGGGCGCTCGCGGGGCGCGGCGCGTCCGATGCGGCGCGGGATCCGCTGCTCGCCGAGGCGCTGGCGCAGCTCGGCGCCTACTTCGCGGGGGAGCGCGCCGCCTTCGACCTGCCGTTCGACCTGGGGGCGCAGTCGGAGACCACGAGTGCGGTGCTGCACGCGCTGTACGACACGGTCCTGCAGGGAGAGACCGTCACCTACGGAGAGCTCGCCGAACGCAGCGGCACGGCGGTGCCGGCCCGGGCGATCGGCTCGATCATGGGCGCCAACCCGATCCCGATCATCGTCCCGTGCCACCGTGTCGTCGCCAGTGACGGCCTCGGCGGCTACTCCGGGGGCACGCCCGGCGAGGGGCTGCGCACGAAGCGCTGGCTGCTCGAGCACGAGGGTGCTCTGCCGCCGGCGCTGTTCTGAAGCGGATCAGCCTGTGGACAACTTCCTCCGAGTTCGAAGATAAGTTCTAAACTGGAGGCATGGATCACTCACTCGACCGCTACCTCCGCCGCAGCGCGGAGATCGTCGCCGAGTGCGTGGAGCTGGAGCGGGAGATCGCGCGGCTGCAGGCGCAGAAGGCCGCGCTCGCGCACGAGCGTGTGAGCCTGCTCCTCGACGAGGTCCGCCCGGGATCCGCCGGGTTCGACCAGGCCGAGCGGTCGATGATCTGCGAGCTGGCTGCGGCTCTCCGCCTGTCGCGCTATGCGGCCGCGAAGCTGCTGGCGACCGGCCATGCGCTGCAGGAGCGATTCCCCGCCACCCGCTCCGCCTTCGCGGCCGGAGAAGTGTCTTCGGGGCATGTCGAGGCCGTCGTCGAAGCGGCGGCCCACATCCCGCACGACGATCACGCGGCGCTCGCCGCCTATGAAGCGCAGGTCGTGCCGTTCGCGGCTGCCGAGTCGCGTGCGCGGACGAAGGCTCTCGCCGAAACCGTGGCCGCCGCGGTCGCCCCGGTCGCGTTGATCGAGGTGCACCGCCGCGCCCATGCCGACCGCACGGTGTCGGTGAGCGACGAGGGTGCGGGGCAGGCCACGTTGCGCGCGACCGGTCCTGCCGCCCTCATCCATGCCGCGCACGACCTGCTCACCCAGGAAGGCCGAACGGTCCTCGACCGGGCGAAGCACGCGGCCGCATCGGGACACCCCGCGGACGAGCGGCGGCTGGATCAGGTGCGGTTCGACCGGTTCCTGTTGCGGGTGCTCACCGGCCGCGTCGCCGGCGACGCCGACGTCCTCGATGCGATCCGGCCGGTGGTTCAGGTGACGGTCGCCACCGGCACCCTCGGCGGGCGCGACGAGTGGATGGCCGAGCTCGACGGGCGCGGGCCGATGGATCCGGAGCTCGCGCGCCGGCTCGCGGTCGCCGCGCCGTCATGGCAGAGGATGCTCCTCGACGATGCGGGCATGGTGACGCGCACCGGCACTTACCAGCCCACCGAGGCCATGCGTCGCTTCCTGCGGGCACGTGACCGCACCTGCCGGTTCCCCGGGTGCCGACAACCCGCCCGCCGATGCCAGATCGACCACACCCATGACTTCGCCCGAGGAGGGGCCACCGACCTCGGCAACCTCGCCTGCCTCTGCGAGACCCACCACGCCCTGAAGCACCCCGACGTGGATCCGCGCTGGCGCTGGACCGCCGAGCAGAGACCGGGCGGCGTGATCGTCTGGACCACGCCCGCCGGTGTCCCGTACACCGATGTCCCGCCGCCCCGGGTGATGTTCGGGAATGCCGACGACGACGGGGCCGATGCGGCCTGAAACGGCGCACATCGGCCCTGAGGCCGCCGGCTGCAGCCGGCGGCTGTCAGCTGTCAGCTGTCAGCGGTCAGCCGTCAGCCGTCAGCGGTCAGCGGTCAGCCGGCTGTCGTCACCGGCGACCGGCGGCCGGTCGTCACGGGGCGACGAAGAACGGGATCGCGCCCGTCAGCATCCCGACGCCCAGCATCACCAGCGACACCACGAGCGCCCGCCACAGCACCTTGCGGTGGTGGTCGCCGAGGTTCACGCTCGCAAGCGAGACCAGCAGCAGGATCGCGGGCACGAGCGGGCTCTGCAGGTGCACGGGCTGACCGGTGATCGACGCGCGCGCCATCTCGACCGGGTCGATGCCGAAGTGCGCGGCGCTCTGCGACAGCACCGGCAGGATCCCGTAGTAGAACGCGTCGTTCGACATGAAGAACGTGAACGGGATCGACAGGACCCCGGTGATGGGGGCGAGGAACGGTCCCATCGCCGGCGGCAGCACGTTCGTGATCCAGGACGCCATCGCGTCGACCATGCCGGTTCCCGTGAGCACGCCGACGAGCACGCCCGCGGCGATCACCATCGACACCACGCCCACGATGCTCGGCGCGTGCGCGACGATCTCGGCCGCCTGGTCCTTGAGCTTGCCGAAGTTCACCAGCAGCGCCACGGCGGCGCCCACCATGAACACATAGGGCAGCGGAAGCACGTCGACGATGAGCAGCACCATCACGGCGACCGTGAGGACGAGGTTGAACCAGATCAGGCGTGGACGCAGCGTGGCGCGGTCCGGGTCGAGCATCGTGTCGGCCATCGCGGTGTCCGTCGGGTCGACGCCGCTCGCCGCGACGGGACCGTGGCCGCCCGCGACCGTGACGATGTTGCCGGTGCGGAGCGAGGCGCGCGCGCCCGGCTTGGCATCCGCACCGCGGAAGATCGCGGGAACGGCGGCGAGCAGCCCGCCCTCGGCGGTGCCGGTCAGGCGGCTCTCGTCGAGCACCCCGAGGCGGCGGCGCTCCTGCAGGCCGAGCATCCAGGCGAAGCCGAGCGCCACGACCAGGCCCACGCCGAGGGCGGGGAGCATCGGCACGAACACATCGGTCGGCTGCAGGCCCAGCGCGGTCGCGGCGCGCACCGTGGGGCCACCCCAGGGCACGATGTTGAGCGTGCCGTTCATGAGTCCGGCGACGCACGTCAGCACCACCGGGCTCATGCCCAGGCGCAGGTAGATCGGCAGCATGGCCGACGTCGTGATGATGAACGTCGTGGATCCGTCGCCGTCCAGCGAGACGGCGCCCGCGAGCAGAGCCGTGCCGAGGACGACCTTGGCCGGGTCGTCGCCCAGGACGCGCGTGATCATCCGGATCAGCGGGTCGAACAGGCCGACGTCGATCATGATGCCGAAGAACATGATCGCGAACATCAGCAGCGCCGCGGTCGGGGCCATCTTGCCGATCGCGTCGAGGATCATGTCTCCGAGGCCGAGCCCCGCGCCGGCGAAGAGGCCGAACACCGTGGGCACCAGGATGAGCGCGACCATGGGGGTGAGGCGCTTGGTCATGATCAGCGTCATGAAAACCAGCACCATCGCGAAGCCGAGCGCCACGAGCACCCACTCCGGGGGCGCGAAGGCGATGTCGTACGAGGGCTTCTCGTCGGCTGCGGCGAGCAGGCCGCCGAGAGCCGTGGGCATGCTGAGAACCGTGGGCATGAAGTGACTCCTTCGTCATCCGCCTGTCGTCTTCGACGGACCTCGCCGAGAGTAGGGAACGCGCGCCCGTCGGATCCGCTAAGTCGCATTCCGACGCGTTGTGCGCGTAGCGTGACTTCTGCGCATATTGCTCAGGACGTTGTGTCCAGGCATTTCGCTCACGCTCATGGCAGATCCCTCGAGGAGGACGGATGCCCCGCACACGCCGGATGCGGTTCGCGACGCGGACGCTCCTGCTGCAGCTCGCGACGGTCGTCCTCGTCGTGGCGCTCTGCACCGGCGTGTACCTCGTGCTGGCCACGCAGCAGTTGCGGGCCGAGGCCGAATCCTCCGCCCTGGGGATCGCGCGGACCCTGGCCGAGGATCCGGAGCTCCGTGCCGCGGTCGCCGAGGAGTCCGCGGATCCCGGACCGCCGCGGGCCGAGCTGCTGCGCGACGGCGACCTGCAGCGCACGGCGACCGCCACGGCGAACCGCACCGGCGCGCTGTTCGTGGTCGTCACCGACGACCACGGCATCCGCCTCGCGCATCCGGATCCCGGCCGCCTCGGCCAGGAGGTGAGCACGCCGTTCCAGGAGGTGCTGGCCGGTCACGAGGTCGTCGAGTGGGAGACCGGCACACTGGGCGAGTCGGTGCGGGCGAAGGTGCCGGTGCGCGACGCCGCCGGAACGCCCGTGGGCGAGGTCAGCGTCGGCTTCGCCCGGGCGGGTGTCTTCGACGACCTGCCGCCGCTGCTCGCCGTCATCGGCCTTGCCGCGGCAGGCTCCCTGCTGGTGGCGGGCATCGGCGCGCTGCTGCTGCGCCGGCGCTGGGAGCGGCTCACCCTGGGGGTGCAGCCGGAGGAGCTGGTCGCCCTCGTGCAGAACCAGACGGCGGTGCTGGACGGCGTGGACGACGGCGTGCTCGCCGTCGACGCCGAGGGCGTGGTGCGGGTGTGCAACGCCGCCGCCGAGCGCCTGCTCGCCGTGCGCGACGCGGTCGGCCGGCCGCTGGATCGGATCGGGCTGCCGGATCCGGTGCGCGACGTCGTGTCCGCGGGACGCGCGCTGTCGGAGGCCGTGGTCGACGGGCGCGTGCTCTACCTCGACACGCGTCCGGTCGAGAGGGACGGACGTCCGCTCGGCACGGTGGCCGTGATCCGCGATCGCACCGAGCTCGTCGCGCTGTCGGAGCGACTGGAGACCGTGCGCACGATGACGGCCGCCCTGCGGGTGCAGCGCCACGAGTTCGCGAACCGCATCCATGTCGCCGCCGGGCTGCTCGACGCGGAGCGGGTACAGGACGCCAGGGAGTTCCTCGCGGAGCTCGCGGAGCGCGGCTCCGTCGACTTCCCCGTGCCCGGCATCGCCCGGCTGCGGGATCCGTTCCTGCGGTCCTTCCTCGGCGCGAAGGCACTGGAGGCGACGGAGCGGGGCGTGACGCTGCGCATCTCCGAGGAGACCCACCTGCTGGGCGCGGTGAGCGAGGCCGAGGACGTCGCGGCGGTGCTGGGGAACCTGGTCGACAACGCCGTGAGCGCGGCGGTCGACGGCGCACCGCCGCGCTGGGTCGAGGTCGCGGTGCTCGACGACCGCGATGCCCTGGTCGTCACCGTCGCGGACTCCGGTGCGGGACTCGACGGTGCCGAGGACGACGGCGGCGCCACGGATGACGGTGCCGCGGACGACGGTGCCGCGGACGACGGTGCCGCGGACGACGGCGCCGCGGACGACGGCGCCGCGGACGACGGGACGGACAGCGCCGGGCCGGTGCACGGGCACGGGCTGGGGCTGCGCCTGTCGCGCGAGATCGCCCGGCGCGGCGGCGGAGACCTGTGGGTCATCGATCGCGGCGGCGAAGCGCACGGTGCGGTCTTCGCGGCACGGCTCGGCGGCGTGGTCGCGCCTGCGCGCAGCATCGGCCCCGCACCGCTGCCCGGCTCCGCACCGCGACCAGGGGACGAACAGGACGGCGAGCCGTCCGACGAGGACGAGAGCAGATGACGGATCCGATCCGCACACTCGTGCTGGACGACGACTTCCGCGTCGGGCAGCTGCACCGGAGCATCGTCGACGAGCGTCCCGGCTATCTCGCCCTGGAGCCGGTGCGCACCATCGCCGAGGCCCGCGCGGCCGTCCGCGACCTGGCGCCGGAGCTGCTCCTCGCCGACGTCTACCTCCCGGACGGCGACGGGATCGCCCTGGTGCGCGAGGCGGGGATCGACGCGATCCACATCTCCGCCGCCGACGATCCGGCGACGGTGCGGCGGGCGCTGCGCTCGGGCGCGCACGCCTACCTGATCAAGCCGTTCGAGCGGCGTGCCCTCGTCGGCGCGCTCGACCGGTATGCCCGCTACCGCAACCTGCTGGCGGGATCCCGGCCCCTGCAGCAGAAGGATCTGGATCGCGCGCTCGGGATCCTGCACGGGTCGGCGGAACAGGTCTCGACGTCGCGATCGGCGACCGAGCAGCTGGTGCTCGCGGCCCTCGGCGACGACGAGGCATCGGCCGCCGAGATCGGCGAGCGCGTGGGCATCTCGCGGGCGACGGCGCAGCGCCACCTCGCGGCGCTCGCCGAGCGGGACGCGGTCGAGGTGCGGCTCCGTTACGGCGCCACCGGCCGGCCGGAGCACCGGTACACCCGCACGGCCTGACATCCGCGGACCCGGCGCCGAGCCCGCGCCGCCCGCGACCTGGCCGGCGACGCGGGCCGGGGGCCTGCTCAGCCGCGGCCGAAGAGCGCTCCGCCGTTGATCTGCAGGATCTGCCCCGTCGTCCAGCCGCCCTCGGGGCCCGCGAGATACGAGACCGCCCCGGCCACCTCGTCAGGAGTGCCTGCGCGGTTCATGGGCACCTGCGCGAGGCGCGACGCCACGATGTCGGGCGTACGCCGTCCGTCCCAGAAGCCGGTGTCGGGCACGTAGCCCGGTGCCACGGCGTTCACGGTCACGCCCTCCGGAGCGAGGTCGGCCGCGAGGCCCATCATCCAGCCGTGGATCGCGGCCTTGGCGGCGCCGTAGCCGTTCGCGCCGCGCAGCGCCGCGATCGAGCTGATCGAGATGATCCGTCCGCCCGGCCGCGTGATGCGCGGCAGCAGCGCCTCGGTGAGCAGCACGGCCGTGACCACGTTCAGGCGCATGTTCGCCTCGTAGTTCGCGGCGATGCCGGCGAGGCCTTCGCCGCGATCCAGCACGTTGCCGCCCGCGTTGTTGAGCAGCACGTCGACGGATCCGCCGATGGCGGCGGCCGCCGCCTCCACCTGCGCCGGATCCTGCAGGTCGGCGGTGATCGTCTGCACGTGCGCCTCGGGCGTCCCCTCCAGGATCCGCGCGGACGCGGCGTCGAGCACCTCCGGGCGGCGCCCGATCAGCGCCAGATCGAAGCCGTCCCGAGCGAGCCGCCGGGCCGAGGCCAGGCCGATGCCCGTGCCTCCGCCGCTGATCACCGCGAGCGGGCGGGAGGAGGAGAGCGGGCGGGAGGAAGCGGAGGAAGTCGCGGGGGTGCTCATGGCCCCAGCCTAGAAGGCCGAGCGAACAAGGGTGCCGAGCATGAGCCGACCGCCCGTTAGCATGGCGACGATGAACGACGTGCCCCCGATCGCCGAGCGGCTCAGCCGGATGATCCAGCTGCCGACCGTGTCCGCCGAGCTGGGCGAGCGCGGGTCCGCGCCGTTCGAGGAGTTCGTGGCGCTCCTCGCCGAGTGCTATCCGCGCGTCCACGCGACGCTCACGCGGGAGCGGCACACCGAGTTCGGGCTGCTGTTCCACTGGAAGGGGCGCCGGGACGCCGCCGACGGCCCTCTCGTGCTCATGGCGCACTACGACGTGGTCCCCGTGGACGAGTCCGACGACTGGACGCACCCGCCGTTCGCCGGCGTGATCGCGGACGGATCCGTCTACGGGCGCGGTGCGCTCGACGACAAGGGCCCGCTCATCGTGATCCTGGAGGCGGTCGAGAGCCTCCTCGCCGAGGGGTTCACCCCCGCCCGCGACGTGTACCTCTCCTTCGGCGGCAACGAGGAGACCTACGGATCCGCCGCCATCGCCATCGCCGCGGCGCTGAAGGATCGCGGGATCGTGCCGTGGCTCGTCGTCGACGAGGGCGGCGCGGTGGTCGACGCCCCGCTGCCGTTCGTGCCCGGGAGCGCGGCGATGATCGGCGTGGGGGAGAAGGGCGTGATGACCGTGCGTCTCACGGCGCGCGGCGACGGCGGGCACGCCTCCGCCCCGCCCAGCCGCACCGCGGTGCGCCGCATCGCGCGCGCGGTCGAGCGGCTCGGGCCCGGCACGTTCCGTCCGCGCACCCCCCGCGCGATCTCCCGCATGCTCGTGCAGCTTTCCGCTTCCGCCTCGGGCCCCGCTCGGCTGCTGCTGCGCACGCTCGGCGCGGTCCCGCTGCTGTCGGCGCGGGCGTTCGCGGCGCTCGGTGGAGAGCCCGCGGCGCTCGTGCGCACCACGGTCGCGCCCACCATGCAGTCCGGCGGCACTGCGGCGAACGTGCTTCCCTCGCAGGCCACCGCGACCGTGAACCTGCGCATCGCGCTCGGCGAGACGGTGTCCTCGGCGGCTGCGCGGGTGCGGCGCCGCATCGCCGACCCGAAGGTGGCGGTCGAGGTGCTCGAGGGCAGCGACCCGTCGCCCGAGTCGCCCACGGACAACGCGCAGTTCGCGCTGCTCGCCGACGCGCTCGCCGTCTCCCACCCCGGGGTCCCGGCCGTCCCGTACGTGATGATGGCGGCCACCGACTCCCGGCACTTCCACCGCTTCGCGCCGGCCGTCTACCGGTTCGCTCCGCTGGAGATGTCGAACGCTCAGCGTGCGGCCATCCACGGCGTCGACGAGAGCGTCGAGATCGCCGCCCTCGAACGCGGGGAGCGGTTCCACCGGGCGCTCCTGCAGCGGCTACAGTGATCTGACCCGTCTGCGACGTCCCCCGTCGCCGTCCTCAAGGAGCCGCGATGTCGCGCACCGCCACCCTCGGCGCCCTGGTCGCCGTCGTGGGATTCCTCGCATTCGTCGAGTTCACCAGCGGTGTGCTGCAGGGCTACTACACGCCGATGCTGAGCGACATCGCGCGGCATCTCGGGATCCACGACGCCGATGTGAACTGGTTCGAGGGGGCGCAGCTGATGCTGTCCGCCCTCGTGGTGCCGGCGTTCGCGAAGCTGGGCGACATGATCGGGCGCAAGCGCATGCTGCTCGTCTCCACGGTGCTCACCGCGATCGCCGCGTTCGTGCTGCCGTTCACGGCGACGTTCGGGGTCTTCCTCGTGGCGTGGGCGCTGATGGGCTTCTACGTCGTGTGGCTGCCTCTGGAGATCGCCCTCATCTGGTCGCGCGCGCGGCGCATCGAGGGCAGCTCGGCGATCACCGCGAAGGCCGCGGGCATCCTCGTCGCCGCCCTCGAGGGCGGCGCGATCATCGGCGCGCTGGTCGGCGGCGCGCTGGTCGACGTGCTCCCGCTGACGGTCGTGCTGCTCGTGCCCGCCGTGCTCATCGCCGCATGCTTCTTCGTGATCCTGTTCGGTGTGCAGGAGTCGCCGGAGAAGACCGGCGGCGCCTTCGACACGGTCGGCCTCGTGCTCATCTCGTTGTCGCTCATCGGCCTCACGGGCGGGCTCAGCCTGCTCCGTCTGCCCGGGGGAGTGGCGAACCCGCTGTCGTGGATCGTCATCGCCGTGGGCGTGCTGATCGTCGTCCCGTTCGTGCTGTGGGAGCTGAGACAGCAGGATCCGCTCATCGACGTGCGCATGTTCCGCAGTCCCGCGCTCGGGCCGGTCTTCCTCACTGCGGGCCTCTTCGGCGTGAGCGTGCTCGGCGCGCAGGCTCCGTTGTCGACCTTCGCCCGCACGGACCCGTCGGTCTACGGCTACGGCCTCGGGACCACCGGCTTCCAGACCTCGCTCATCATCGGGCTGTACCTCATCGCGATGATCGCCGGAGCCCTGCTGTTCCCGCTGATCGCGCGTCTGGCGACGCCACGCGTCACCCTGATCGGCGCCTCGGTGCTCGTCGGCGCGGGGTTCCTGCTGTTCCTGCCTTTCCACGGCGCCTACCTGCAGGTGGTGACCAACATGATCGTCGTCGGGATCGGATCCGGCGCACTCGTGGCCGCCCTTCCCGCGGCAGCGGCCTCGGCCGCCCCGCACACCCAGACCGGCGTCGCGACGGGGCTGACGAACTCGGTCAAGACGGTCGGCGGCGCCATCGCATCGTGCGTCTTCGGGATCGCCCTCATGCACGCCGTCGCGGGATCCGCCACCACGGGCACGGCCGGATCCTTCTCGGGCTACGTGACCGTGTGGGTCGTCTGCGGCGTGACGGCGCTCGCCGCGGCCGTGCTGCTGCTGTTCGTGCCGAAGCAGGCGTTCACGGACCGCGCCGGGCACCCGGCCGGCGAGGACGTGATCGACGCCGTCGCCGGCTGACCTCGGACCTGGTCAGCGCTCGCCGCGGGACAGCTTCGACGGCCACCACACCGTGCGGCCCACGTCGTGCACGAGCGCGGGGACGAGCAGCGACCGCACCACGAAGGTGTCCAGCAGCACCCCGAAGGCGACGATGAACGCGAGCTGGGCGAGGAACAGGATCGGGATCACCGCGAGGGCCGCGAACGTCGTCGCGAGGACGAGGCCGGCGGAGGTGATCACGCCGCCCGTGATCGCGAGCCCTCGACGCACGCCCTCCCTGGTCCCGTGCCGGCGGGACTCCTCCCGCACCCGCGTCATCAGGAAGATGTTGTAGTCGATCCCGAGCGCCACGAGGAAGACGAAGCCGTACAGGGGCACCGCCGGATCCGCCCCCGGGAAGCGGAAGACGCCGTGGAACACGAGCGCCGAGACCCCCATGGCGGTGCCGAACGACAGCACGGTCGTCGCGATCAGCAACAGGGGTGCGACGATCGCGCGCAGCAGCATCATCAGGATCAGGAGGATCACCAGGAGGATCACCGGGATGATCAGCGCACGGTCGTGCACCGAGGCGTCGTCGGTGTCGACCGCGGTGGCGGTGACGCCACCCACCACAGCCCCGCTGCCGTGCACCGCGGAGCGGATCCGGCGCACCGTGTCCTCGGCGGCCGCCGAGTCCGCGGCGGCGGTGAGCGTGCCCTGCAGCATCACGTCGCCGTCGACCACGGTCGGCTCCGGTGCGGGGCTGCCGGGACGTCCGACGGGCTGCACGCCCTCGGCGGTGACCGGCGCGGTGCCGCTCGGAGAGTCCTTCGCGGTCACGGAGACGCCGTCGATACCCGAGTCGGCCAGCAGGACGTCGGCGACATCCTGCAGCGCGGCCTTCGGGGCGACCACCTGGACGGGGCTGCCGGATCCTCCCGGGAAATGCTCGCCCAGGACCTTCTGACCGTCTCTCGCCTGCGAGGAGCCGAGCACGAGGTCGGACTGCGGCACTCCGGAGGCGTCGAGTTGCAGCACCCCGAGCGTGCCGACGGCGAGCACGAGCGTGGTGGCGATCCAGATCACGCGCGAGCGCCGGCGGATGAGGTCGGCCAGGCGCGCCCAGACCCCGGCGGTCGGCATGCCGCCTTCCGCGGCGACGGCCTCGGGGTCGAAACGCGGCCGTCGCGGCCAGAACGCGGCTCGGCCGAACGCCATGAGCAGCGCGGGCAGAAGGGTGAGTGCGGAGAGCATCGCGAACACGATCCCGATCGCCGCGACCGGGCCGAGCGCGCTGTTGGACTTGAGATCGCTCAGCAGCAGGCAGAGCAGACCCGCGATCACCGTGCCGCCCGAGGCGACGATCGGCTCGAACGAGCCCTTCCATGCGGAGAGCACCGCTTTCGCGCGGTCCTGCTCGACGCGCAGCGACTCCCGGAACCGCGAGACGAAAAGCAGCGCATAGTCGGTCGCCGCGCCGATCACGAGGATGAACAGGATCCCCTGGGTCTGCCCGCTCAGCAGCAGCACGCCCCATTTCGCCAGCCACCACACCAGCAGCAGAGCCGTGCACAGCGCGAACAGGCTCGTCGCCAGCACGACGACGGGCAGCAGCAGAGAGCGGTAGACGAGCACGAGGATCACGAGGACGGCGGCGAGGGCCACGCCGAGCAGGATCCCGTCGATGCCCGCGAAGCCGGCGACGAGGTCGGCGCTGAAGCCGGCAGGCCCGGTCACGTATACCCTCACCCCTGCGGGCGCCGCATCCTCCAGGTGCGCGCGGATCTCCGTGACCACGTCGCCGAGGTCCGCTCCGGAGCGGATCGGGATGAACGCCTGGAGCGCCTTCCCGTCCTCCGAGGCGAGGGCGGGTGAGACGTCGTCGCCCACGCCGGCGAGGTCCGTCGTGGCGGCGACCGCGTCCGAGAGCGTGGAGCGCTGGGAGTCCGTGAGCTTCTCGTCCGACACTGCGACGACGATCGCCGGGATCTCGTCGGATCCGGCGAAGCGGGTCTGCAGCTCCTGCACGCGCGCCGAGTCGGAGGAGGAGGGCAGGTACGCCGTGCGGTCGTTGGAGGAGACCTCGTCGACCTTGCCGAACAGCGGGCCCCCGAACGATGCGGCGGCCAGCCAGCCGAGGATGATCAGGGCAGGCAGCAGGATGCGCAGCGCGCGACGCGGCCCGCGAGGCCGGGCGGGGTTCTGAGGGGCGGTCATCGGGATCCTTCCGTCTCCAGCAGGATAGGCGGATTTAGCTAGCTAGGCAAGTAATAACCCAAGTGTCAAAGATAGCCCGGTGTACCATGGCGTCATGGTGGATGGTCGCGCGGGCGCAGACGAAGCGCCTGCAGCGACCCCTGCCGGACCGCCCGCGTCCGAGGGGGCGGCGGCGGGAGCCGTCTACGACATCGAGGCGAGCGACCCCACGGGGATACTGCTCGACCGCGGCGGCGTCGACGCAGAGTCCCTCCGCCAGATCACCCGGATCATGACGGCCCTCGCGGAGCTGCGCGATGCCGAGCAGCGTGTCGCCGAGGCGTCACGGCGATACATGCGCCTCAACGAGACGGACATGCGGGCCCTGCACTACCTCATCGTCTGCGCGAACACCGATGCGGTCGCGACACCCGGCGGAATCGCGCAGCACCTCGGCATCTCGACGGCCTCGACCACGAAGCTGCTCGACAGGCTGGAGAGCGGCGGCCACGTGGTGCGCTCCGCGCATCCGTCGGATCGGCGGGCGTTGGCGATCTCGATCACGCCCGAGACGAAGGCGGCGGCCATGGAGACGGTCGGCCGCCAGCAGGCGCGTCGTTTCCATGCGGCCGCCCGCCTCAGCGAAGCGGAACGGGAGGTCGTCATCCGGTTCCTGCGCGACATGACCCAGGAGCTCGCGCTCGACGGGGTCGATTGGGCGGACGGGGCACACGAAGAGCGCCGGGCACACGAAGAGCGCTGAGCCCGAGCATCGCCCGTGCTCAGCGCTCGAAATCGGTTCAGGCCTGGCTCTGGCCCGCGGAGAACATCCAGTCGATGCCGAACCGGTCGGTGAGCATGCCGAACTGGTCGCCCCAGGGGGCGGGACCGAACTCCTGCGTGACGGTCGCGCCGTCGGAGAGCTTGTCCCACGCCGCGCGGATCTCGGCCTCGTCGGTGCCGCTCAGCGACACCGAGACGCCCTGCGGCGCCTTGTACTCGTAGTGCGCGGGGGTGTCGGAGGCCATCAGCACGAGGCCGCCCGGGGTGGTCAGCATCGAGTGCATGACGAGCTTCTGCTCGGCCTCGTCCTCGACCATGCCCGGCATGTCGCCGAACGTCATCACCTGCAGGTCGCCGCCGAGGGCCTGCTGATAGAACTCCATCGCGGCGCGGGCGTCGCCGCGGAACGAGATGTACGGATTGAGGATGGTCATCGGTGTCCTCCGTGCTCGGATCGACGACGCCGCACCGGCGCCGCACTCAGTCTGCGGCCGCCCTCCGACATCGGCAAGGCGTGTCGTGAATCAGCTGCCGGCTGCGTCGCGCGGCGGGTTGTGCATGATCTCGAGCCGGATCCCGTTGTCGTCCTCGATGAAGGAGGCGTAGTAGCGCGCGGTGAACCGCGGGTACTCCTTGGGAGCCCTCACCGCCGACCATCCGGCCTCGATCGCGACGGCGTGCACGCGGTCGACCTCGGCGCGCGAGTCGACCGCGAATGCGAGGTGCTGCCATCCGACGAAGCCGTGCTCATGCGGCCCCTCCGCGTTCTCGCGTGCCGGGTAGAGCAGGATCTCGGGCTGGCCGTCCTGGCGCCAGTAGGCGTGATCGGGCGCGTCGTAGGCGCGCGTGTAGCCGAGCGCGCGCAGCACCGGGTCGAACTGCGCCGAAGCGCTCGGGACGTGGTCGACGCTGACGCCGAGGTGATCGAGAGAAGCCATGCCTCCAGCATCCCGGACGCTGCCGACATCGCCCGGCCGACCCGGCGGGGCGCGGCTCAGCCGGTGACGCCGTCCCGCGGAGGGTTGTGCACGAACTCGAGGCGGATGCCGTTCTCGTCCTCGACGAAGGAGGCGTAGTACCGGTCGGAGAACCGGGTGAACACCTTCGGGGCGCGCACCGAGGTCCAGCCGGCGCCGAGCGCGATCGCGTGCAGGCGCTCCACCTCGGCGCGCGAGTCCAGCGCGAACGCCAGATGCTGCCAGCCGATCCGTCCGTGGCGGTGCGGTTCGGCGTCGGGGTCCTGCGCGCGGTACAGGATCAGCTCGGTCTCGTCCTCGCGCGACCAGGCCATCCCGCCTTCCAGCTCGCTGCCGTCGGACACGCAGCCCAGAGCGGTCAGCACCGGGTTCCACTGGGCGAAGGCACGGTCGAGGTCTCTGACGGTGAGGCCGAGGTGATCGAGAAGCGGCATGATCCCAGTCTGCCCGACGGCGCGGAGCCCGCCCGGTGCGACAGACTGGCGGGATGACCGCCGTCACCCTGATCCGAGCCGCAGAGCTGTCCGACGTCGCGCAGTACGCGTATGCGGCGACCGCACCGGCCGATGCACGGCTGATCTTCCTCGCCGGCGCCTGCCCGCTGAACCGCGACGGAACGACCGCCGCGGTCGGCGACTATCCCGCGCAGGCCGCGGCGTGCATCGCGAATCTGCGGGGAGCGCTCGCCGCCGCGGGCGCCGCGATCACCGACGTGATCAGCACGCGCGTGCTCGTCGCCTCGACGGACCGTGCGGATCTCGGCGCGGCCTGGGCGGTCGTCCGCGAGGCGTTCGGAGAGCACGACGTGCCGAGCACGCTGCTCGGCGTGACGGTGCTGGGCTACGAGGACCAGCTCGTGGAGATCGAGGCGATCGCCGCCGTCGTGGATCCGCGCTGATCCGGACGATCGCTATTCGCGATCGAGCCCGAAGGTGCGCTTGACGAGAGCCTGCACGTCGCGGTCGAGTCCGTCCATGCGGACATTGACCGCGTCGAAGCGGGCGTTCATCTCGTTGCGCAGGCCACCGATCTGGCCGTTCATCTCGCTGCGCAGGCCGCCGAGCTGGCCGTTCATCTCGTTGCGCAGGCCGCCGATCTCGGCACGCACGACGCGGACGAACAGCGTGGAGACGACGGTGAGCATGCCGAACATGAGCGCAGTGAAGGTCCCGATCATGGTCCAGATCTGCGCATCGTTCATCGAGCTCACTCCCTCATCGTCGCACTGATCCTCCGAGGCTGCCATCGCGCCGACGGGTCGATCACTCGACGGCGCAGATCGGTGCAGAACTGCGCCGGATCCGCGCCTGTGCGGAGCGTACGTCAGTGCGGCGCGTGGTATTCGGCCTCGCCGCGTCGCCAGTAGCCCTTCACCACGGCCTGCGCGGGATCGACGCCCCAGCGCTCCAGCAGGGCGCGAGCGGGCTTCACGATCGAGGACTCGGCCGCGACGAAGACGAACGGCGCCTCGCCCGGTCGATCGGCGGTGCGCTGCGACTCCAGGAAGGACGCCAGGGCGGACCCCGCGGGGGCGTCGCCGCGGTGGATCCACTCCACGGGAACCGGCGCGTCGAAGGGCGGCTCGTGCTCGGCCGAGCGAACCTCGATCGCGATGCGGGCCGGCACGCCCGCGGGGATCCGCGCGGCGAAGCGGCGGATCGCGGGGATCGCGGTCTCGTCGCCCGCGAGCAGCCACCCGTCGGGTTCGCCCTCCAGCACCAGCGAGCCGCGCGGGCCGCCGACGCCGACGACGGAGCCCAGGGGAGCGCTCGCCGCCCAGGGCGCCGCGACGCCCTCATCCCCGTGCACCGCGAACTCCACGTCGAGCCAGTCCTCGCCCCATGCGAGCGGCGTGTATTCGCGGCTCGGCGCCGCGCGCAGCTCCTCGACCGAGTCGGTCGGCGCATCGACGAAGAACAGCCGCATGTGGTCGTCCGCCCCCAGCGAGTCGAAGCCGGCGAGGTCGGATCCGGAGAGGCGCACACGCACGAAATCGGGGGCGAGCCAATCGCGTGCGGTGAGCGTGAGCACGCGGAAGCGCAGCTCCAGAGGGCGTCGCGTCAGGGCGAAGCCGGATTTCGCGATGTTCATAAGGTAAGGCTAACCTGTGTAAGACCTCGGGCGAAGTTAGGTAACCCTTACCAGCGCCGGGTCGTCCCGCACATCCCGCAGAACAGGAGCATCTCCATGTCCGTGCCTCGGATCCTCACCGCCACTGCGCTCGGCCTCGCCGCCGCCGTCGCCCTCGTCGGCTGCGCCTCCGGCCCCGCCGCCGCGCCCACGGAGAGCGCGACCGCGCGCACCGTGACCGTCGAGGACAACAACGGCGAGCACACGCTCTCCGCGCCTCCGGCCTCGGTCGTCGCCACGGACAACCGCACGTTCCAGACGCTCGCCGACTGGGGCATCCCGGTCAAGGCCGCCGCGGTGTCGCTCATGCCCGAGACCGTCTCGTACGTCCGCGACAAGAGCATCGTCGACCTCGGCACGCATATGGAGCCCGACCTGGAGGCCGTCGTCGCGGTCGCCCCCGACCTCATCGTCAACGGGCAGCGCTTCACCCAGCACCACGACAAGCTCGCCGCGCTCGTCCCGGACGCGACGATCCTCGAGCTCGACCCGCGCGACGGGAAGCCGTTCGACGCGGAGCTGAAGCGCCAGGTGACCGTGCTCGGCGAGGTCTTCGGCGAGCAGAAGGAGGCGAAGAAGCTCACGGACGATTTCGACAAGGCGGTGGACCGCGCCAAGAAGGCCTACGACGGATCCGGCGTCATGGCCGTCACCACCTCGGGCGGCAAGATCGGCTATCTCGCGCCGACCGTCGGTCGCACGCTCGGCCCGCTGTTCGACATCCTCGGTCTCACGCCGGCGCTGGAGGTCCAGGGGGCCGACGACAACCACAAGGGCGATGACATCTCGGTCGAGGCGATCGCCGCATCGAACCCGTCCTGGATCCTGGTGATGGACCGCGACGCGGTGTTCGCGAAGGACGACGCCTCGTACGTGCAGGCCGCGGACATCCTCGAGAAGAATCAGGCGCTCGCCTCGGTCGCCGCGATCCAGCAGAAGCACGTCGTCTACATGCCCACCGACACCTACCTCAACGAGGGCATCCAGACGTACACGACGTTCCTGAACTCCTTCGCCGAAGCTCTGGAGAAGAGCGCGAAGAAGAGCTGACACAACGCAGGAGAAAGCGCATGCTGACTCTTCGCCAGCGCTCGACGACCGACAGGATCCTGCGTCCTGTGGGCCGTCGGGCGCGGCTCTTCGATCCGGCGCTGCTCGTCGGCGTCCTCGTGATCGCGGGGCTCCTCGTGCTGTCGCTGTTCGTCGGCGTCTACGACGTGACCGGATCCGCCGGCGGCGCGGAGATGTTCGCGATCACGAGGATCCCCCGGACGACCGCGCTCGTGCTGGCCGGCGCCTCGATGGCGATGGCGGGCCTCGTGATGCAGATGCTGACGCAGAACCGCTTCGTCGAGCCCACGACGACCGGGACGACGGAGTGGGCGGGCCTCGGGCTGCTGGCCGTCTCGGTGCTCGTGCCCCATCCGAGCATCCCGCTGCGGATGGCCGGCGCGGTGCTCTGCGCGTTCGTCGGCACGCTGGTGTTCTTCGCCTTCCTGCGCCGGGTCTCGCTGCGTTCCTCACTGATCGTCCCGATCGTGGGCATCATGCTGGGCGCGGTGATCGGATCCGTCTCGACCTACCTCGCCCTCGCGACCAACACCCTGCAGACCCTCGGTGTGTGGTTCGCGGGCAGCTTCACCTCCGTGCTGCGCGGGCAGTACGAGCTGCTCTGGATCGTCGCGATCGTCGGCGTGATCGTCTTCGTCGTCGCCGACCGCTTCACGATCGCGGGGCTCGGGGAGGAGATCGCGACGAACGCCGGCCTGAACCACGGCAGGGTCGTGCTGCTCGGCACGGTGCTCATCGCCGCGACCACGGGCGTGGTGACGGTGGTCGTCGGCAATCTGCCCTTCGTGGGACTGATCGTGCCGAACGTGGTGTCGATGGTCCGCGGCGACGACCTGCGCAGCAACCTGCCGTGGGTGTGCCTGCTGGGCGTGGGCCTGGTCACCGTGTGCGATCTGATCGGGCGCACCGTCATCATGCCGTTCGAGGTTCCGGTCTCCCTCGTGCTGGGCCTGGTCGGCGGCGCGGTGTTCCTCGTGCTGATCCTGAGGACGCGGCCCCGTGGCTGAGGCGCTGACCGCGAGCCCTGCCCGGGTCGGATCCGCAGGCGGGCGCACGTCCGGAGCGTTCCCGACCGCCCGTGCGCGACGCCGCTACGCGCTCGTGGTCGCGATGCTCGCGGTCGTCGCCGGGGCGGCGCTGGCCGGCCTGCTCGTGCACGGCAACCCCATGCCGTTCGGCACCGACGGCTTCTGGCGGATCGTGCAGCTGCGCGTCACCGGCGTGGTCGTGATCCTCGTGGTCGCGGTCGCGCAGGCCACCGCGACGGTCGCGTTCCAGACCGCGGCGAACAATCGCATCGTGACCCCGTCGATCATGGGGTTCGAGTCGCTGTACACGGCGATCCAGACCGCGGCCGTGTTCGCGCTCGGAGCCGCGGGCGTCACCGCGCTGCAGGGCGTGCCCCAGTTCGCCCTGCAGATCGTGCTGATGACCGGGTTCGCCGTGGCGCTGTACGGATGGCTGCTGTCGGGGCGGCGCGGCAGCATGCACGTGATGCTCCTGGTGGGCATCGTGATCGGGGGCGGGCTCGGCGCGGTGTCGACGTTCCTGCAGCGGATGCTCACGCCGAGCGAGTTCGACGTGCTCTCCGCGCGCCTGTTCGGGAGCATCGCCAATGCCGAGGCGTCCTACCTGCCGCTCGCGATCCCGCTGTGCCTGACCGGATCCGTGCTGCTCCTGCTCCGCTCGCGCCGGCTGAACGTGCTCGCGCTCGGATCCGACGCCGCGAACGCGCTCGGCGTCGACCACCGGCGCGAGCAGCTGAGGGTGCTGCTGCTCGTGGCCGTGCTCATGGCGACCTCGACCGCGCTCGTGGGGCCCATGACGTTCCTCGGCTTCCTCGTCGCGACGCTCGCGTACCAGCTGGCGGACACGCACGACCACCGCCTCGTGCTCCCGGTCGCGATCCTCGCCGCGATCGCCGTGCTGGGCGGCGCGTACTTCGTGATGAAGCACGTCTTCGCGGCGCAGGGCGCCGTCTCCATCATCATCGAGCTGGTCGGCGGATCCGTCTTCCTGCTCGTCCTGCTCAGGAAGGGACGTCTATGAACAAGGTCCGCACTCGAGCTCCGCACGGCCGGCGGACCGGAGCCGACGCCGGGATCTCGATCGCCGGCGTCCGCAAGCGCTACGGCGACGAGGTGTCGATCGGTCCGGTCGACCTGGAGATCCCCGCCGAAGGCGTGACGGCGCTGATCGGCCCCAACGGCGCCGGCAAGTCGACGCTGCTCACCATGATCGGGCGGCTGCTCGGGATGGACGAGGGATCCATCCGGATCGCCGGACTCGACGTCGCCGCCACCCGCTCGAAGGATCTGGCCACGGTCGTGTCGATCCTGCGCCAGGAGAACCACTTCGTGACCCGGCTCACGGTCCGCCAGCTGGTGGGGTTCGGCCGGTTCCCGCACAGCAGGGGCCGCCTCACGCGCGCCGACGAGGACGCGGTCAGCCGGGCGATCGACTTCCTCGGGCTCGGCGAGCTGGAGCAGCGGTACCTCGACGAGCTCTCCGGCGGTCAGCGGCAGCGCGCGTATGTCGCGATGGTGCTCGCGCAGGACACCGGCACCGTGCTGCTGGACGAGCCGCTCAACAACCTCGACATGAAGCACGCGGTGCGCATGATGCGGCATCTGCAGCGGATCTCGGACGAGCTCGGCAAGAGCGTCGTCGTGGTGCTGCACGACATCAACTTCGCCGCGCGCTACGCCGACCGGATCTGCGCGATGAAGGACGGCGCCGTGGTCGCCTTCGGTCCGGTATCCGAGATCATGCGCGGCGACGTGCTCACCGAGGTGTTCGAGACGCCCGTCACTGTGATCGAGGGCCCGGACGGACCGCTCGCCGTGTGGCATTGAGCGGACCCGCCGGCCCGGGGCTCACCGCGAGCGGTGGTCCTCCGGGGCGAGCCGGGGACCGCGTCGCGGCTCTGCCACGCCGCTCAGGCGGATGAGCCGTACCACCCGCTGCCGATGGCCGGCCCAGGGAGCGAGCAGCTCGAGCATGCCGGCGTCGTCGGTGCGGTGGCCGGTGAGCGCGAAGCCGACCTCATGCGCGAGGTGGTAGTCGCCCACGCTCACGGCGTCCGGATCTCCGAGGGCGCGGATCCGGGTCTCCGCCGCAGTCCACGGGCCGATGCCGGGCAGGCTGGTGAGCGCGGCGTCGCGGGCGTCGCCGTCGGCGGCGGCGAGCACGGCGCGCTCGAGGCTGGGTGCCCGCTCAGCAGCGCGCACGAGCGTGCGGGACTGCGGCGGCTGCACTCCGGCCCGGTGCCAGGCCCAGGACGGGATCCGGCGCCATCCCGCGGCGTCGGGCGCGACGGCCATCGCGCGCGGCGTCGGGCCGGGAGCGGGGTCGCCGAAGCGGGAGACGAGCACACGCCAGGCGCCGTACGCCTGGAACCCGGTGACCTTCTGCTCGAGGACGACCCCCGCCAGCGCGTCGAAGACCGCGTCGGTGCGACTGAGCCGCAGGCCGGGAAGGCGTCGTGCGGCGTCGGCCAGCACGGGATGCGACGACGGGTCGAAGCCGTCCGGGTCGTCGAGCGCCCCGCAGAGTGCGGGAACCCGGGCGAGCGCCTCCTCGGCGCCCGGACCCCAGGCGCTCGCGCGCACCTCGCCGGAGCCGGGCCGGAGCGCGAGCGTCGCGATGCCGGCCGGCGTGCGCAGCGCGAGCCAGAGCACCGGTCCGTCGCGCACGATCGTCGGATCCTTCGGACCGCGGCGCAGGATGCCGACGGTCTCGTGCAGATCGAGCGCCGCACGCGGGCGGTATGCGCTCTCGCGCACCGGCCACGCGCGGGGTGCGGGATCCGCGGCGAGGGTCATGGGAACACCCTAGATCCGCGGGCCGACAGCGGGACTCAGGATCCCGGCCGACCACCCGCCGGGGTGCTCAGAAGCGGTCGGGGGAGGGGGTGCCCACGCCGTAGCGGATCGCGACGTCGGCGTGCCGGTCGAACCGGTAGCCCACGCCGCGCACGGTGCGGACGATGTCCTCGTAGCGGCCGAGCTTGGCGCGCAGCCGGCGCACGTGCACGTCGATCGTGCGCTCGCCCGGAGCCTCCTCGTCGGAGGTCTGCCAGAGCGCGGAGACCAGCTCGGAGCGCTCGATCGTCGAGCCCTCGCGCAGCACGAGGTACTGCAGGAGCTCGAACTCCTTGTAGGTGAACGCCGCCGACTCGCCGTCGATCAGCACGCGCTTGCGGGAGATGTCGACCACGACGCCTCCGCCGTCCTGGGGCTCGCGCTCCTCGGCCTCGGCCTTGGAGCGGGCGATCGCGCCGGGCTCGTGCAGGGCGAGGCGGACGACGTCGAGGTCGCGGCCTCCGGTGCCCTGCGGGGCGAGGGCGACGGTGGCGTGCGTCTCGGCGTCGGGGGCGAGCTCGGCGAGGGTGCGGCGCAGGGCGTCCACCAGCAGCGGCAGGCTCACCCCGTTCGTGGCGGCCTTCAGCTCGTCGATGCCGACGTAGAGGGCGAAGCCGCGGGGCGAGCGGGACGGCGGGGCGTCGACGGCGGGCGCAGCGGGGGTGTCGATCTGGGTGCGCGGCACGGCGTGAAGACGCGGGGCGGCGGGGGAAGCGGTGAGGGGACGCTCGAGGAGTGCGGTGTTCGACATGATGATGGGTCCTTGAAAGGAAGGAGTCAGTCGGAAGACTCGGAGAGTGTTGCGAAGAGACCGGCGAGCCGGTGGAACGAGCACGCGGATGGGTGCTCGAGACTCAGCCCGCGAAGATCACGACGAGCGAGTCAGACAGAGTTCTGTGGCTTCAGCGACACATTCGGCAACACATGCCAACGCAACCGGGCATCATCATCCCGGTCGTCCCGTTCGCCTCCTGGGCGGACAAGGGGCGTGCGTTGGTGGTCATGGGCCCGATTATGACCGACGGTGACCTCGTGTGTCAAAACGGACCCGGTCGAAGAATGCGGGCGTACCGTGAGACGGTGGCGATCTTCACAGACTCGGACCGGTTCGTGCTCACCCGGGAGGACGACGCGTCGCGGTACACGCTGACGCGCGACGGCGTGCTGGTGAGCGTGCTCGACTACCGCGACGACGGGCGCACGATGGCGCTCACGAGGGCTTTCACCATCCCGACTTTCCGCGGATCCGGCTATGCGGCCGTCGTGGTCGAGGGTGCGGTCGACGACATCGCGCGCCGCGGGGACCGGCGCATCGACGCAGTCTGCTGGTACGTCGCGGACTGGTTCGAGGCGCACCCCGAGCGGGCGGATCTGCTGCGCACGCGCTGAGCCCTACCGCGGATCCGGCCTCTGTGACGCTCTGTTACGCCGTGCACGCCGCGGCACAGGGGTCGCGGCCGACCCCGGCACGCCTCGGAGGGAATGTCGGATGCCGTCCGTAGCGTGGAGGGCATGAGGATCCTGCACACCAGCGACTGGCACATCGGCCGGGGCTTCCACGGGCATTCCACCCTGGGGGCGCTCGCCGAGGTGCTCGACGCGCTCGTGGCGCAGGTGCGGGAGAACGACGTCGACGTGGTGGTCGTCGCCGGTGACGTGTTCGACTCCGCGACCCCCGCCGCCGAGGCATACACCCTGCTGACCGACGCGCTCGTCGGCCTGTCCGACGCCGGCGCGCAGGTGATCGTCACGAGCGGGAACCACGACTCCGCCGCACGGCTGGGCTTCCAGGCGCGGCTGCTGCGCGCGGGAATCCACGTCGTGACGGATCCGCGCACGGTCGGCGAGCCGATCACCCTCTCCGATGAGCACGGCCCGGTGCGCTTCTTCGGAGTGCCGTACCTGGAGCCGGCCATCGTCCGCCAGCACGCGGCCTTCCAGCCGCAGGAGCAGGCTGGAGCCGAGGCGCGTCCGCTGCGCACCCAGGCGCAGACCGTCGCCCGCGCCATGGAGCTCGTGCGCGCGGGGCTCGCTGAGCACCCCGGGCGCTCGGTCGTGATCGCGCACTGCTTCGCGGCGGGCGTCGACGCGACGACCGGGCTCGAACGCGAGATCCGGCAGGGCGGCATCGACATGGTCCCGGTGTCGGTCTTCGACGGCATCGACTACGTGGCGCTCGGGCACATCCACGGCCGCCAGGCGCTCACCGAGCGTGTCCGCTACGCCGGGGCGCCGCTGCACTACAGCTTCGGCGAGCAGCACAAGCCGCGGGGATCCTGGCTGGTCGACCTCGACGCCGCCGGCGCGGTCGAGGCGTCGTGGCTCGATCTCCCGGTGCCGCGCCGCCTGGTCACGCTCACCGGATCCTTCGACGAGATCCTGTCCGCCGACCTCGTCGCGGCGCACGCCGACGACTGGGTGTGCGCCGTCTACACCGACGACCTCCCGCAGACCGAGCCGATGCGACGCCTGCGCGAGAAGTACCCGTTCTGCGCGCTCGTGCAGCACGAGCCCGCCGTCACGGCGACCACCGAGGAGCGCTCCTACGGCGAGCGGCTGCGAACCGCGGTCACCGATGAGGAGCGCATCGACGCGTTCCTCGCCCACGTGCGCGCGGGAGCCGGAGCGAGCCCGCGCGAGCGGGAGCTGATCCGCGAGGTGCTGGACGACCGCACCCTCGCGGAGGCGCTGGTCTGAGGAGGGCCCGCACGCCGTGAGACTGCACCGCCTCGAGATCGAGGGCTTCGGCCCGTTCCTCCGCCGCCAGACGATCGACTTCGACGCCTTCGCCGACGACGGCGTGTTCCTGATCGGCGGCCGCACGGGCGCCGGCAAGTCGAGCATCCTCGACGCGGTCTGCTTCGGGCTGTACGGCAACGTCCCGCGCTACGAAGGCGGCGAGAAGCGGCTGCGGAGCGACCACTGCGAGCCCGCGGATCCGACCGAGGTCGTCGTGGAGTTCAGCACGGTCGCGGGGAGGTTCCGGGTGACCCGGTCCCCCGAGTACCAGCGACCGGCCAAGCGCGGCGGAGGGCTGACGAAGCAGGCGTCGTCCGTGGCCCTCGAGGAGCTCGTCGGCGGAGCCTGGATCGGCCGCGCCGCGCGGGAGGTCGACGTCGCGCACGCGCTCGACGAGATCCTGCAGCTGAACCTGCAGCAGTTCCTCCAGGTGATCCTGCTCGCGCAAGGGCGCTTCGCGCGTTTCCTGCTCGCCGACAGCCGCGAGCGGCAGTCGCTCCTGCGCCGGTTGTTCGGCACGGGGCGGTTCGAGGACTATCAGGCGCGCTTCGACGAGCGCCGTCGCGCCTCGGAGCAGGCGCTCGGCGCCGGTCGCGCCGCCGTGCTCGCCCGCATCGAGGACGCGGAGCAGCTCGTCGCCGACCACGAGCTCGGCGGAGCCGACGCCGTCGCCCAGGGCGGAGAGGCGCAGGGCGCATCCGTCGAGGGGCGTCTGGAGGCCCTGCGCCGAGCGGGCGCGCGCGCCGACTACCGCGCCGAGCAGCGCCGCCAGGAGCGTGACATCGCCGAGACCGCGCACCGCGCGGCGACCGCGGCGCTGGTCGTCGCGCGTGAGGAGCGCCAGGCGCAGATCGAGCGGGACCGCGCCCGTTCCGCGCTCGCCGCACTGGACGCCGAGGCGCCGCGCATCGACGCCGACCGGCGCACGCTCGAGCAGGCGCGCACCGCCGAGGCGCTCCGGCACGTGCTGGATGCGGCGGAGCGCGCGGCGGCCAGCGCGGAGGCCGCGGAGGCGCAGGCGGCGGACGCCGCCGTGGCTTGGAAGGCCGCGTCCGCCGAGGACGCGGAGACCCCCGACGGCTCCGGGGCTCCCGACGGCTCCGAGGCGCCGGCGCTGCGGGACTGGGCCGCGGCGCTGACCCGTGCGAGCGGCGCCTGGCAGCAGGCGGCCGATGCCGAGGCACGCCTCGGCGCCCTCCAGGAAGCGGTCATCGCCGCACAGGGCGACGCGGAGGCCGTCGCAGCCGCGCGCGCGGCCCGCGAGGACGAGCGGGCGGCTCTGCCCGCCGCGCTCGAGGCGCTGACGGCCGAACGCGACGACCTGCGCCGGTCGGCGGATCGGCTGACCGAGCGAGACGCCGCGGTCGTGCTCGCCACTGCGCGGCTCACCGCCGCTCGCGAGGCCGCGGCTCTGACCGAGGAGCGCACCGCGGTGGTGCAGACGGTCGCGGATCGCGAGCGCGATGCGGCCGAGGCCTTCGCGCGGGCCGCGGATCTGCGGCGTCGCCGTGAGGCGGGGATGGCGGGCGAACTCGCTGCCGCTCTGGTGCCGGGGGAGGCCTGCAGCGTCTGCGGGTCGACCGAGCACCCGAGCCCCGCCGCGCTCGCGGATCCGGTCTCGGCCGACGACGTCGCGGAGGCGACCGAGGCGCGGGAGCGCGCCGCCGAGCGCGTGCGTGCGGCCACGGCCGCCCTCGCCGCACGGGACGCCGCGCTCGCCGCGGCCACCGCGCGCGCCTACGGGCGCACGGTCGACGAGGCCCAGGCGGAACTGACCGCGGCATCGGAGGAACGCGCCGCATCCGCCGCGGCCGGTGCGTCCGCCGCCGACGTGGAGCAGCGCCTCGCCGCGCTCCGGGCGCAGGACGACGTCCTCGAGGCAGAGATCGGAGGCCTCGCCGCGCGCCAGGCAGAGACGCGCGAACGGCTCGCGCTCGCGCGACAGTCTCTCGCGGCCGCGGAGGAGACCGTGGCGAGTGCCCGCGGCGGCTTCGAGACGGTCGCCGAGCGGCTGGAGCACGCATCGGTGCGGATCGTGGCGGCGCTCGCGCTCGCCACCTCGCTGGAGGAGCGCGACGCCCGCGCGGAGACCTCCGCAGCCGCCCGCGCCGAACGGGACGAGGCCCTCGCCGCCTCGCCGTTCGACGACTCCTCGGCAGCCAGGGCGGCCCTGCGGAGCCCCGCCGACCAGGCGGCGCTCGAGGAGCGGATCGCCATCCACGCCGCCGAGCGCACCAAGGAGCGGGCGATCCTGCTCGAGCTCGAGCTGCGTACCCTGCCCGACGAGCCCATCGACCTCGCACCCCACGAGACGGCGGAGGCAGCCGCCCGCACCGCGTGGACCGGGGCCGTCGACGCCGCCGGTCGCGCCGACGCGATCGCGGCTCAGCTCGGATCCCTCCTCGCCACGGCGACGGCCGCGCACACCCACGGTGCCGCGGCGGCCGAGGAGCACGAGATCCTGCAGCAGCTCGCCGACACGCTCGCGGGGCGCGGAGCCAACGCCTATCGGATGAACCTCGAGACGTTCGTGCTCGCCGCCGAACTGGAGGAGATCGTCGCGAGCGCGAACCTGCGCCTCGCCGACATGTCGTCGGGGCGGTACCGGCTGCAGCACAGCGACGCCCGTGCCGCGCGCGGGGCGGCGAGCGGACTGGGCATCGTCGTGTTCGACGCGTTCACCGGGCAGACGCGTCCGGCGCAGTCGCTGTCGGGCGGGGAGACGTTCCTCGGGTCGCTCGCGCTCGCGCTCGGCCTCGCCGAGGTCGTGACCGCCCGCGCCGGCGGGATCCAGCTCGACACCCTGTTCATCGACGAGGGCTTCGGCTCCCTCGACGGCGAGACGCTCGACGTCGCGATGCGCACGCTCGACGAACTGCGGGCAGGCGGCCGCACGGTCGGCGTGATCAGCCACGTCGAGGCGATGCAGGAGCAGATCCCCGCGCAGATCACCGTGCGCACGACCCCCGACGGCCCGAGCGTGATCGACGCCTGACCCCGCCGACGAGACGGGCTAAACCAGTTCGTACACCGTGGCGTTGGCCATGCCGCCGCCCTCGCACATGGTCTGCAGTCCGTAGCGGATGCCGTTCTGGCGCATGTGGTGCAGCAGAGTGGTGGTGAGCCTCGCGCCGGACGCGCCGAGCGGGTGCCCGAGCGCGATGGCGCCGCCGCGCGGGTTCACGAGCTCCGGATCCGCCCCTGTCTCGCGCAGCCAGGCCAGCACGACCGGCGCGAAGGCCTCGTTCACCTCGAACGCGCCGATGTCGGCGATGCCGAGGCCGGCGCGCTCCAGCACCTTCGCCGTCGCCGGGATGGGCCCGGTCAGCATGAGGATCGGATCCGAGCCCACGACCGCGACGCTGTGCACCCTCGCGATCGGCACGAGTCCGAGCTCGGCAGCCCTGGCGCTCGTCATCATGAGCACGGCCGCTGCCCCGTCGGAGATCTGCGAGGCGCTGCCCGCGGTCACCACGCCGTCGGCGACGAACGGCGTCGGCAGCGTCGCGAGCCGCTCGACCGTGGAGTCGCCGCGGATGCCCTGGTCCGTCACGACCTCGCCGTCGCCGGTCTCGACCGGGACGATCTCGTCGGCGAACAGCCCGGACGCGGTCGCCGCGGCCGCCCGCCGGTGCGAACGCACCGAGAACTCGTCGAGCTCGCCGCGGGTGAGCCCCCACCGTTTCGCGATCAGCTCCGCGCCCACGCCCTGGTTGCCGAGGTCGGGGAAGCGCTCGTGCATGAGCGGCCCGTAGGGGTCGGCGCCCGCGACGCTGGAGAACATCGGCACCCGCGACATCACCTCGACGCCCCCGGCGACGACGATGTCGGCGTAACCCGCGATGATCGCCGCGGCGGCGCTCTGGATGGCCTGCTGCGACGAGCCGCACTGCCGGTCGATCGTCATCCCCGGGACGTGCTCGGGCAGCCCCGCGGCCAGGGCGGCGTTGCGCCCCACGTTGAACGACTGCTCCCCGACCTGGGACACGCAGCCCCACATCACGTCGTCGACGAGCGCCGGATCCAGTCCCGTGTCGTCCAGCACCGCCCGGAGGGGGTGCGTGGACAGATCGACCGGGTGGATGCCGCGGAAGACACCGCGCTCGGGCTTGCCGATGCCGACCGCGGTGCGCCGTGCGGCGACGATGACCGCGTCCCGCCCGGACGACAGAAGAGGGGTGCTCATGCTGCCATTCTCCCTCCGCCCGGCTGTGCCGGCGCGGGCGGAGGGAAGGCGGGTCACTCGACGGTGACCGACTTGGCCAGGTTCCGCGGCTTGTCGACGTCGTGCCCGAGCAGCACGGCGGCGTGATAGGCGAGGAGCTGGGTCGGGATCGTCAGCAGGATCGGATCCAGCTCGGGCTCGTTCTTGGGGACGAGGATCGTGCGGGCAGCCAGATGGCCGAGGTCGACGCCGGCGTGCGTGATGGCGATGAGCGGCCCCTTGCGCGCGAGGATCTGCTCGGCGGCGGCGAGGTTCCGGTCGGTGAGCTCGTCGTCCGGGATCACGGCGACCGTGGGCATGTCGGGGTCGATGAGCGCGAGGGGCCCGTGCTTGAGCTCGCTGGTCTGGTAGGCCTCCGCGTGGATGTAGCTGATCTCCTTGAGCTTCTGCGCGCCCTCCCGAGCGACCGGGAACCCGCGGACCCGCCCCACGTAGAACGCGCTCTGCGCCTTGGCGACGTCGTCGGCGACCGCGGCGATCGCCTCGGAGCCGTCGAGGATCTCGCGGATCTGCTCGGGGATGCGCTGCAGCCCGCGCAGGATGCGCTGTCCGTCGGCGTGGGAGAGATCGTGCAGTCGTCCCAGATGCAGGGCGAGGAGGGCGAACGACAGCGCCATGTTCGTGAGCGCCTTGGTGGAGGCGACGGAGATCTCGGGCCCTGCGTGCAGGTAGATCCCCCCGTCGACGGTGCGCGCGATCGTCGAGCCGACGACGTTGACCACGCCGATCACCCGGCCGCCCTTGCGCTTGATCTCCTCGACCGCGAACGCGGTGTCGGCGGTCTCGCCGCTCTGGCTCACCGCGACGTAGAGCGTGTCCGACTCGATGATCGGCTGGCGGTAGCGGAACTCCGAGGCGGCCTCCGCGTCGGCCGGGATCCGAGCGAGGTCCTCGATGAGCTGCGCGCCGAGCTGCCCGACGTAGTACGCGGAGCCGCAGCCGAGGATCTTGATCCGGCGGAACCCGCGCAGCTCACGGGGGTCGAGGCCGAGGCCGTCCAGGCGGGCGGTGGCGAACCGCTCGTCCAGCCGGCCGCGCAGCACCATCGCGGCGGCGTCGGGCTGCTCGTGGATCTCCTTGAGCATGAAGTGCTGGTAGCCGCTGAGCTCGAGGTCCTCCGCGGCGACGCTGATCTCGACCGGCTCCGAGCTGGTCGGGCTGTTACCGCGGTCGAACGTGCGGAACCCGGTCGCGGTGACCGTCGCCAGCTCGCCGTCGTCCAGGTGCACCACGCGATCGGTGTGCCGCACGAGCGCCGCGACATCGCTGGCCACGAGCATCTCCTTGTCCCCGATGCCGATGATCAGCGGCGACCCGCTCCGGGCCAGCACGATCCGGTCCGGATGCCGCTCGTCCAGCACGGCGAGGGCGTACGTGCCCGTGATCCGCCCGAGCGCGGCGAGCACCGCCTCCTCGAGCGTCGCGGCCTCGGACTGGGCGATGAGGTGCGCGACGACCTCGGTGTCGGTGTCGCTGGAGAACTCGACGCCGGTCTGCGCGAGCTGCGCGCGCAGCGCCGCCGCGTTGTCGATGATGCCGTTGTGCACGACGCTGATCCGGCCGTCCTGGCTGCGCTGCGGGTGCGCGTTCTGCTCGACCGCGGGTCCGTGCGTCGCCCAGCGGGTGTGGCCGATCCCGACCGTGCCGGTCAGCCGCTTCGGCAGTGCGGCCTCGAGCTCGCGCACGCGGCCCACGCGACGGATCGCCGTGGTTCCCTTGGCGCCGAGGACGGCGAGGCCGGCCGAGTCGTAGCCGCGGTACTCGAGGCGGGTGAGGCCTTCGACGAGGACGGGGGCGGCGGCCTGGTGGCCGATGTATCCGACGATTCCGCACATGGGGAGCTCCTCAGGGATCGATGAAGGGGTGGACGGGCGGGCCGCTCAGCCGTAGACGATGCGGCGCAGCTGCCGCTCCGAGAGCTCGGGGGCCGCCACTCGGCGGTCACGGAGCTCGGAGGCGATGCGCGCGAAAGCCTCGGCGTTGCGCGTGCCGTAGAGCTGGAGCTCGGCGTGGCGGCGCCGCACATACGCCTCGACGGACTCGTCGTACCAGGCGAGCACGTCGTCGACGACCCGCGCGGCGACGCTCGCCGGCAGACCGGTCGATGCCGCGATCCGGTGGATCAGGTCATCGTCGGTCATGAGTCGAGTATGCGGATCCAGGATCCCGAATGACAAGAATCTGCCCGATTTCGGGCAGATTCTTGTCGGTTACCGCGTCTCCGGCCCCGCGCTCTCGGATTCGAAGCGCGCAAATGGCCCGATCGGGCCGTCGGATGCGGTCAGGTGCGCGCTTCGAAAAGCGAGGAGGCCGCTAGAGGCCGAGGCCGCGCGCGATGAGCATGAGCTGCACCTCCGTGGTGCCCTCGCCGATCTCGAGGATCTTCGAGTCGCGGTAGTGGCGGGCCACGCGGTACTCGTTCATGAAGCCGTTGCCGCCGAACACCTGGGTCGCGTCGCGGGCGTTGTCCATCGCGGCCTCGCCGGCGGTGAGCTTGGCGATCGCCGCCTCCTGCTTGAACGGCTTGCCCGCCAGCATCAGGGCGGCGGCGTGGTAGTACGCGCGGCGGGCGACCTGCGCGCGCGCCTCCATCCGGGCGATCTTGAACGCGATGGCCTGGTGGCCGCCGATGTGGGTGCCGAAGGCCTGTCGCTCCTTGGCGTAGCGCACCGCCTCGTCCACGCATCCCTGCGCGGCGCCGACCGAGAGGGCGGCGATCGCGATGCGCCCCTCATCCAGGATCCGCAGGAAGTTCGCGTAGCCCCGGCCGCGCTCGCCGAGGAGGTTCTCCGCGGGCACGCGCACGTCGTCGAACGAGAGCCCGTGCGTGTCGGAGGCGTTCCAGCCGACCTTGTCGTACGGCGGCGCGACCGTGAAGCCCGGAGTGCCGGACGGCACGATGATCGTCGAGATCTCCTTGCCGCGCTCGTTCTCGCCGGTGACGGCGGTGACGGTGACGAAGGCCGTGATGTCGGTGCCGGAGTTCGTGATGAACTGCTTCGCGCCGTTGATCACCCACTCGCCGTCGGCGGGGGAGCCTTCCAGGCGTGCGGCGGTGCGCGTGCGACCGGCGTCACTGCCGGCATCGGGCTCGGTGAGTCCGAACGCCCCGAGGGTCGTGCCCGCGGCGAGGGAGGGCAGCCAGCGCTGCCGCTGCTCCTCCGTGCCGAACCGGTAGATCGGCATCGCGCCGAGCGAGACTCCGGCCTCGAGCGTGATGGCGACGCTCTGATCGACCTTGGCGAGCTCCTCGAGGGCGAGGCAGAGCGCGAAGTAGTCGCCACCCATCCCGCCGTACTCCTCGGGGAACGGCAGGCCGAACAGGCCGAGCTCCGCCATGGCGGCGATCACCTCGTACGGGAAGCTGTGCTCGCGATCGTGCTGGGCCGAGACCGGCGCCACCACCTGCTCGGCGAAGTCGCGGACCGTCGCGGACAGTTCGCGGTACTCGTCGGGGAGTTCGGACGGGATCGCCTCGGACACGCAGATCAGCTCCTCAGTGAACGATCGGTAACTGAAATAGATGTTAGCGAGCATTCACTCGACTGTCCAGGATCGCTATCCTTGCGGGATGACCACCGCGAGGGCGCAGGGGAAGGCACGCACGAGGCAGCTGTTCCTCGACGCCGCCGCCCGGCTCTTCGCGGACCGCGGATTCCATGCCGTCTCGATCGGCGAGCTGGGCACCGCCGTCGGGGTCTCCGGGCCCGCGCTGTACCGGCATTTCCCGAGCAAGGAGGCCATGCTCGAGGAGATCCTGCTCGGCACCAGCGAGTTCCTGCTGCACGGGGGGACAGCGATCGTCGTCGCGACGCACGCGTCCGATCGGGAGCTGCTGGACGAGCTCATCGACTTCCACCTGACGTTCGCGCTGGCCCATCGCGACGTGATCCGCGTGCAGGACCGCGAGCTGGGAACGCTGCCCAAGGCGGCGAACCGCCAGGTGCGCAAGCTGCAGCGCCAGTATCTGGACCTGTGGGCCGAGGTCGTCGGGCGGATCCGGCCCGAGATCGAGAAGGCCGATCGCCAGGTCATGATGCATGCGGTGTTCGGGCTGCTGAACTCCACGGCGCACAACACCGTCGCGGGATCGGCGAACGAGCGCGCGATCCTCGCGACCGCGGCGCGCTGCGTGCTCCTGGGAGGGTGAGCGCCGCCGTCCTCAGTGGTGCAGGGACAGCTCGGAGCACCCCGTGACGATGCGCGCGTAGCCGAGCACGAGCTCGCGCGCGCGACGGGGGCTCGCGGAGCGGTTGCCGCTGATGATGTGCAGCTCGTACGCGTCCTCGAGCGAGACGAAGTTCTGCGCGAGATCGATGATGGGACCTGCGAGGCGGAAGTGCCCCTGCGCGACGCCGAGCTGCAGCGCGGCGAAGTAGAGCGCGACCTGCCGGTCGTACAGCGCCTGCAGGAGCGGCCCCATCGTGGCGCTGCCCCGGCGGAACAGGTCGATGTCGTGCATCGCGATGACGAGCGCGTCGTCCTCGCTCTTCGGGATGCCGGCGTCGATCATCGCGGCGAGCTGCTCCCGCGCGTCCGGGATGTCGGCGAGGGCCTGCAGGCGCGTCGTGTAGAACCGCTCGCACGCCCACGTGTAGACGTCGTCGATGAGCTGATCCAGGTCGTTGAAGTGGTAGTGCACGGTGCCCGTCGACACGCCGGCCCGCTCGGCGACGTCCTGGATGCGCAGGTTCGCGATCCCGCGATCGCGGATCGCGTCGAGCGTCGCCAGGATCAGCTGGTCGCGACGCTCCGGCGTCTTCTTCGCACTTGCCATGCGCCCATCCTCTCAGGGTGACGAGTCGCGCCGCGGATCCGATCCGGATCCACTCCGAATGTTACGAGTTTGATTCGCGAGTCAAAAGATTGGACTCAACCGTTGACTTAACAAGGATCGTACTTTTGACTGGGCAATCAAATAGCCAACTCGACGAAAGGCTCGACGATGAGCGACGGATTGCAGGAGGACCTCGGCGAAGCCGCGGGCGCGCTCGGGGCGAAGGCCCCCGGGATCGTCCCCGACACCGGGAAGTACGAGCAGCAGCTCTCCCGCGGACTGACCTTCAAGGAGAACATCCTGATCACGCTCTCGGCGGTGACGCCGGCGTCGAGCGTGTTCATCATCGTTCCGGCGATCATCAACGGCATCGGCGGCGCGTCGGCGCTCGCCTTCCTCATCGGGGCGCTCGTCGGCGTGTTCGTCGCGCTCTGCTACGCCGAACTGTCCAGCGCCTTCCCCATCACGGGCGGCGAGTACGCGTTCGTCGCGCGCACCCTCGGCAAGCCCTGGGGCTTCGGGCTGTTCCTGCTGAACCTGGTCAGCGGCGTGCTGATCATCGGCGTGATCGCCTCGGGCGCCGGACAGTACCTCGGGGTGCTCTCGGAGGCCCTCGGCGGCGGATGGGTCGGGATCGTCGTCATCCTGGTGACCACCGTCATCGCCTGCCTGGGGATCAAGACCAACGCGTGGGTCACGGGCGTCTTCCTCGTGCTCGAGATCGGCGCCCTGGTCGTGCTGACGGTCGTGGGCTTCCTGCACGTCAGCCAGCCGATCTCCACGCTGTGGACCGTCGCGACGAGCGGTCCCGGAGGGGTGCTCGTGAGCGCGTCCGCCGGCCTCGTCGTCTCGTACACCGCGACCGCCCTCTTCGCGTTCAACGGCTACGGCGCCGCGGTCTACTACGCCGAGGAGACCAAGAACGCCCGCTCCACGATCGGGCGCGCGATCCTCTGGTCGCTGCTCATCGCGGTGGTCGCGGAGATCGTGCCCACGATCGCCGTGCTCCTGGGGTCGAAGGATCTCGCGGCCCTCGTGGCGTCCCCCTCGCCGATGACGCAGTTCCTGACCGAACGGGCGGGCCCGGTCGTGAACACCCTCGTCAGCGTGGGAATCGCCGTCGCCGTGATCAACGCGGTGCTCGCGATCATCCTGCAGTTCGGCCGCACCCTGTTCTCCTCCGCCAGGGATCGCTCCTGGCCCGACGCGATCAACCGCCCGCTGGGCCGGATCCATCCGACGCTGCGCACGCCGGTCGTGGCGACGATCATCGTCGGCGTCATCGCCGCGCTCTGCCTGTGGCTGGTCCCGTTCAGCGTGCTGCTCGTCGCCACGAGTGCGGGGATCGTGATCCTCTACGCCCTGGTCGGTCTCGCCGCCTTCGTCGGCCGGCTCAACCACACCACCGACGCCGCCGAGTACCGGATGCCGCTGTGGCCGGTCGCGCCGATCCTGATGACGCTCGCCACCCTGGTGATCCTCGTCATGAGCCTCATCGCCGACTGGGTCCCCGTCGCGGTGGCCGTCGGCATCTTCGGCATCGGCCTGCTGTACTACGCGCTCTACCTGCGCGGGAAGCCGGATCGCTGGACCCTGCCGCTGCCGGCGGACGAAGAGCTCGAGGACGAGGTGCGCGGGTGAGCCGGGCACGGGCCCGCGACCTCGGGCTGGTGCGCGGCGGGATCCCGGGCCCGCACAACGCGATCACCGACGTATCCGGCGTCGAGGTCGGCTACACGACGCTCATCGAGCAGCACGATTCCGCCGTCGTCCGGACGGGCGTCACGGCGATCCTGCCCCGGGGGCGGGCCGGAGCGGCTTCTCCGGTGGCCGCCGGCGTGCACTCCCTCAACGGCAACGGCGAGATGACCGGCTCGGTGTGGATCGCCGAGTCCGGAAGCCTCGGCACCCCGGTGCTCATCACCAACACCCACTCGGTCGGCGCGGCGCACGAGGGCGCGATCCGCTGGATGCTCGAGGCCGTGCCGGGCGCGGCGGACCAGTGGCTCCTCCCCGTGGTCGCGGAGACGTGGGACGGGCGCCTGAACGACATCAACGGACTGCACGTGCGTCCCGAGCACGCCGTCGGCGCGCTCGACGGCGCCCGATCGGGGCCGCTCGACGAGGGCGCGGTCGGCGGCGGCACCGGCATGATCTGCTACGGGTTCAAAGGCGGATCCGGAACGGCTTCGCGCCGGGTGGCGCTGGGCGACGCGGAGTACACGGTCGGCGTCTTCGTGCAGGCGAACTTCGGCGAGATGACCGAGCTCACGGTGCGCGGGGTGCCGGTGGGGCCCGTGCTCAAGGACGAAGCGCCCGCGGAACCGGGCGGCGTCGCATCGCCGGCGACGGGGTCGGCGACACCGCCGCAGGGCGCGGGGAGCGTGATCGTGGTGGTCGCGACCGATGCGCCGCTGCTCCCCGGCCAGTGCACGGCGATGGCGCGGCGGGTCTCGCTCGGGCTCGCGCGCACCGGGACCGCAGGGTCGCACTTCTCGGGCGACATCTTCCTCGCCTTCTCGACGGCGAACGAGGGCGCTCTGGCGAGCCGCTTCCCCGCAGACGGCGACGACGTCGTGCTCGACGCGCTGCGCGCCGTGCCCTGGGGGCGGATGGATCCGCTGTACACGGCGGTGGTCGAGGCGACGGAGGAGGCCGTGCTCAACGTGCTCGTGGCGGGGGAGGACACGGTCGGCCACCGGCACAGCGTGCGGGGCCTGCCCGTCGCGCGGGTGCAGGAGCTGCTGAACGGGGAGTAGCCGGCGACGGAGGCGCGTCAGGAGAACATCCGGAGAACGATCCGGGATCCTCTTGTCCTCGCGCGGCCGGGGATCTACTCTCCCTCTGTCCGGCGCCTCCGCCGGCGCAGACCCAGAGGGAAGGTCCTTCGTGTCCCAGCGCTTCGCCATCCTCGCCGTCGCGGCTCTCGCCGTCGCCGGATCGCTGCTCCCCGCCAGTGCCGCACTCGGTGCGCCGGGCGGATCCCCCGGCGCACCGGGCGGCGGGTCGTCGCACTCCGCGAAGGGCGGACCCACCACGATCCCCGGCGGCTTCAAGCACCTCGTCGTGATCTACGAGGAGAACCATTCGTTCGACAACCTGTACGGGAAGTGGGGCGAGGTCGGCGGCGTCGCCGTCCGCGGCACCCAGAGCGTTCCGCAGGTGGCGCAGGACGGGAGCGCCTACGCGTGCCTGCCGCAGCTGGACGCGAACCTCACGTCGCCGCCGCTGTCCGACACCTGTCAGGACGCGACGCACGGCATCGCGGCGAGCCACTTCGGCAACCAGACGTTCACGATCGACGACTACATCCACCCGACCGACACGACCTGCCCGCCCGCGGTGGCCGGCACCCCGTACAAGCCCAACGGCTGGCTGAACGGCACGGGAGAGCCCGGCGGGTGCACGCGTGACCTCGTGCACCGCTTCTACCAGGAGCAGTACCAGCAGGACGGCGGGAAGATGGACCGGTACGTCACCGGGTCCGACGCCGTCGGCCTGACCCAGGGGCAGTACGACACCACGAAGCTGCCGATCTACCAGTACCTGCACGCGGACGGCGCCCCGAACTACGTCGTCGCCGACAACTTCTTCCAGGCGGCGTTCGGCGGATCCTTCCTGAACCACCAGTGGCTCATCGCGGCGCGCACCCCGCTGGACACCACCCCGTCGGTGGCCAACTCGGTGCTCGACGCGAACGGCATGCCGAACAACTACCCGAAGTACACGGCGACCGGCCCCGTCAAGGACAGCCAGTGGACGCAGGCGTGCCCCGCCGGCGGCAACGACTACGCGGCGGCATGCGGCAACTTCGCCATCAACACGATCCAGCCCGCGTCCGCACCGCACAACAGCGGCACGCAGCTGCCGCTCATCGACGACACCCAGTACCCGAACATCGGCGACCGGCTGAGCACCGCGGGGATCTCCTGGAACTGGTACGCGGGCGGCTGGGACGATGCGGAGGCCGGGCACCCCGGCGTGAACTTCCAGTACCACCACCAGCCGTTCAACTACTTCGCCGCCTACGCTCCCGGACAGCCGGGCCGCGCGCACCTCCAGGACGAGAAGAACTTCATCTCGGCCGCGCAGAACGGGACGCTGCCGACGGTGAGCTTCGTGAAGCCCTACGGCGACGAGAACGAGCACCCCGGATACGCCAGCGAGCCGGACGGATCCGACCACCTCGTCGACCTCATCAAGACGATCACGAGCGGCCCCGACGCCAAGGACACGCTCGTCGTGGTGACCTACGACGAGTTCGGCGGACAGGCCGACCACGTCGCCCCGCCGGTCGTGGACAAGTGGGGCCCCGGCACCCGGATCCCGGCGCTGCTCATCAGCGCCAAGTTCCAGGCGTCGAGCGTCGACCACACCCTGTACGACACGACCTCGATCCTGGCCACGATCGAGCGCTCGTATCACCTGGCGCCGCTCAGCACGCGCGACTCGTCGGTGAACCCGCTGTACACGGGCATCAAGCTGGGTCTGGACGGCTAGCCGGTCGGCCCCGGGCTCCGTCTGAGCGATGGCGTCCGGGGCCCCCGACCGGCCGCGCTTGACCCTGACGTGACGTGAGGGCCCAACGTGGCCTCATGAGCGATTACTACGAAGCCTTCGAGATCAGTCCTGTGCCGGCTCCCGGCCCCGACGCCGTGCCGCCTGAGCCGTATCGCGGCATCTACGGAATGCCGGCCTACGTCACCGTCCCGACGCGGGATCTGGATGCGTCCGTCGCCTTCTGGACGCAGGGACTCGACTTCTTCGAGCTGTTCCGCACTCCCGGACGGCTCGTGCACCTGCGCCGCTGGGCGTTCCAGGACGTGCTGCTCGTGCTCTCCGACCAGGTCCAGGAGGCGGCGCCGGCGATCGGCATCGGCTTCTCCTGCGTTCTGCAGCAGCTCGATCCGATCGCCGCGGCCTGCCGCGCGCTTCGACCGGACGCCGTGCGGGGACCGGCCGACACCTTCTGGAACACCCGGGAGCTTGAGGTGATCACACCGGAGAATGTGCGGGTGGTCTTCACCGCGGCCAAGCCCTACATCCCCGGATCCCACGAGGCGCAGAACCTCGCTGCGATGGGCATCGTCGGTCCCGCGCACGAAGGGCACAATGAGGGAGATGCGTGATTCCCCCGTCCCCGCCGGCCTCGGAGGAGCCGCGGCGTCGGCGGACGGGCTGACCGTCGGCCGCGTCGCGGACTCCCTGGGGCTGACGGTGCGCACCCTGCACCACTGGGACGCGGTCGGACTCGCCTGTCCGTCGCTGCGCACGCCCGGAGGTTACCGCCTGTATACGGCCCCGGACGTGGAGCGGCTGCAGCGGATCGTCGTCTACCGCGAGCTCGGTCTGGGCCTCACCGGGATCCGTGCGCTGCTGGACGACTCGCACGCGGCGGCGCCGGCGGAGCTGCGGCGTCACCGGGAGCGGATCCGCGAGCGCATCGCCCGCCTCGAGCAGCTGGACACCGGGCTGGAGCGGATGATCTCGGCGCACGAGCGCGGGATCCTCCTCACATCCGAGCAGCAGCGGGCGGTGTTCGGGCCCGATTGGGATCCCGCGTGGGTCGAGGGCGCGCGCATGCGCTGGGGCACGACGGCCCAGTGGGCCCAGTACGCGGAGCGCTCGGCCGAACGCGGCACCGAGGAGTGGCAGACGATCGCGGACGCCATGGCGGAGTTCGAGGGGGCGCTCGCGGACGCGCTCGACCACGGGGTAGCGCCCGGTGAGCCCGCGGCGGACCGCCTCGTCGACCGCCACCGCGAGGTGTTCTCCGCATACTTCCCGCTCAGCCGTTCGATGCAGGTGTGCCTGGCCCGGATGTACCGGGCGGATCCGGCCTTCGCCGCCCACTACGACGGGATCCGCCCCGGTCTCGCGGACTGGTTCCGTGCGATCGTCGACGAGAGCGCCCGCGCACACGGCGTCGATCCCGACACCGCCGTCTGGGAGTGACGGTCAGCGCCCGAGGACCGCTCTCGCCTGGCGCAGCACCGGCTCGTCGACCATCCGGCCCTCGAACCGGAACACCCCGGGCTGCCGCTCCGCCTCGGCGAGCACGCGCTCGGCCCAGGCCCGCTCCTCGGGAGTCGCGGCATAGCCCTCGCGGATGACGGCGACCTGGCTCGGGTGGATGCACGCGGTCGCGTCGAAGCCGCTCGCGGCCGCGTCCTCGACCTCGGCGCGGAGTCCGTCGGCGTCGGCGATGTCGAGGTGGACGGAGTCGATCGCGGCCCGGCTGGACGCCTTGGCCGCCAGCAGCACGCGCGAGCGGGCGTGCCGCGCGACGTCGCGGTAGCGTCCGGCATGGGGCCCCGTGGTGAGACGGCTCGACCGGCCGCCCATGCTCGCCACCAGATCCTCGGCGCCCCACATCAGGCCGATCGTCGCGGGGTGCGCGGCGATCTCCTCGGCGCGCGCCACCCCGCGTGCCGTCTCGCACAGGGCGAGCACGCGCAGGCCCGCCGCGTGCAGCGCGTCGAGGTCGGCGGCGGACTCGGCCTTGGCCAGCATCGCCGTCCGGTAGGGCGTGCGGGACAGCGTCGCGAGATCGAGCGCGTGGTCGGCGGTGCCGGCGGGATTGACGCGCACGATGGTGCGCTGCGGATCGAGGGCAGACCCGCCGAGGCGCTCGCGAGCAGCGGGCTTGTCGGCAGGGGCGACCGCGTCCTCGAGATCCAGGATCACCATGTCGGCCGCCGCGAGCGCCTTCGCGTACCGGTCGTCGCGGTCCGCGGGGCAGAAGAGCAGCGCCGGCCCCGGGAACGGGCGGGCCGGCAGCCCGCCGGAGGGCCCCGCCATCAGGCGCCCGCCTCCGCAGGCACGCACCGCACGAGCGTGGACCGGGTGGCGAGGGCGACGACCGTGCCGTCCTGGTTGCGTCCGGTGTGGGCGAGCTGCACGACGCCCTGGCCGGGACGCGACGCCGAGAGACGCTTCGAGACGACGAGCGTCTCCGCGTACAGGGTGTCGCCGATCCGCACGGGTGCGGGGAACGAGACGTCGGAGAAGCCGAGGTTCGCCACGATCGTCCCCATCGTGAGCTGGGCCACCGAGAGCCCGACGAGCGTGGAGAGCGTGAACATGCTGTTCACCAGGCGCTCGCCGAACTCGGTGCCGGCGCTCCAGGCCGCGTCGAGGTGCAGCGCCTGCGTGTTCATGGTCAGAGTGGTGAACAGCACGTTGTCGGCCTCGGTGACCGTGCGGCCGGGCCGGTGCAGATAGATCGCGCCCTCCTCGAACTCCTCGAAGTACAGGCCGCGCTGCTCGATGCGCTTTCCGGTCATCGGCGCTCCTCCTCGATCCTTGAACCGGTCCGAGCCGCCTCGTCCGCCGCGGGGGTGATCGTGGCGAGCGTCTGCCCGCGGGCGACGGTGTCGCCCTGTGCGGCGTGCACGTGCACCGTGCCGGCGACGCCCGCGCGCAGCACGTGCTCCATCTTCATCGCCTCGACGACGAGCACCGGATCCCCCTCGGCCACCTGCTGGCCGTCGGCGGCGTGCACGAGCACGACGGTGCCCGGCATCGGCGAGTCGAGGTGCGGCTCGCCGGCAGCCGCGGCCCCGCCGCCGTGCGCGACCCGGGCGACCGACACCTCGAGCACGGCGCCGCCGTGGGCGATCGCGACGCCGCCGGCACCCGAGGCCAGCGCGGCGACGGTGCGGGAGACGCCGTCGATCGCGATGGTGCGGCGCAGGCCGTCTCCCTCGCGCAGCGACGCGGGCAGCGGATCCGATCCGTCCACGCCGACGGCGAGCGACGCCCCGGATCCCGTCACCCGCACCTCGGCGCGGCGCTCGCCGCAGACCAGCGGGTACCGGCGGGGCGCGGCGGGGCCGAGGCGCCAGCCGTCGTGGCGCGTCCACGGCCCCGTGGCAGCCGGCTCGGGCGAGCACGATGCAGGAGAACCGGCATGCTCCGACCCCGCCGCAGCCGAAGACACCCCCGAACTCCTGGGTCGTGTCGCGGCGGCCGCCGTCGCCGCCGCGTCCAGCAGCAGGGCGGCCTCGGCGAACAGCCGGGGATCCGCCTCGGCGAAGGCGAGGTCGTCGAAGCGTCGCGCGATGAGGTCCGTGTCCAGATCGCCCGCGGCCACCTCCGGCAGCTCCAGAAGCGCGCGCACGAACTCGACGTTCGTGGGGAACCCGAACACGGCCGTGTCGTCGAGCGCGCGCACGAGACGCCGCAGGGCCTCGTCGCGGTCGGATCCGTGCGCGATGACCTTCGCGAGCATCGGGTCGTAGTCGATCGACACGTCCAGGCCGTCGGCGATCGCGGTGTCGACCCGGATCCCCTCGCCCGCGGGATGGAGCACGCGCTGGACCCGCCCGCCGGTCGGCAGGAAGCCCGCGGACGGGTCCTCGGCGTAGACGCGCGCCTCGATGCTGTGCCCGCGCAGCCGCACCTCGTCCTGTCCGAATGCGAGCGGGGCTCCCGCGGCGATGAGCAGCTGCTGCTCGACGAGATCCAGCCCGGTGACCTGCTCGGTCACCGGATGCTCGACCTGCAGCCGCGTGTTCATCTCCATGAAGAAGAACTCGTCGGGCGCGGCCGCCTCGACGATGAACTCGACGGTGCCCGCACCGCGGTACGCCACGCTGCGCGCGGTCTCGCACGCGGCGGCTCCGATCGCGGCGCGCGTGGCCGCGTCCAGCAGAGGGGAGGGGGCCTCCTCGATGACCTTCTGGTGCCGGCGCTGCAGCGAGCACTCGCGCTCGCCGAGGTGCACGACGTTCCCGTGCGCATCGGCCAGGATCTGCACCTCGATGTGGCGCGGCGTCGTGAGGTAGCGCTCCAGGAACAGGGCGTCGTCGCCGAAGCTCGCCGCCGCCTCGCGCCGTGCGGCCGCGATCGCGTCCGCGAGCTCCGCTTCCTCGGCGACGACGTGCATGCCCTTGCCGCCGCCGCCCGCGGACGGCTTGATGAGCAGCGGATACCCGATCCCGGGGGCCGCGGCGGCGAGCTCGGCGTCGGTGAGCCCCGGCCTGGCGATGCCGGGCACGGTGGGCACCCCGCGCTCGGTCACCGCGAGCTTGGCGGTGATCTTGTCGCCCATCGTGCGGATGGCGTCCGCGGTGGGGCCGATGAAGACGATGCCCGCCTGCTCGCAGGCCTCCGCGAAGGCGGCGTTCTCGGCGAGGAACCCGTAGCCCGGGTGGATCGCCTGCGCGCCCGTGGCGCGTGCGGCGTCGAGCACGGCCTCGATGGAGAGGTAGCTCTGCGCGGCCGGGGCGGGCCCGATCCGCACGGCGACGTCGGCGAGCGCGACGTGCCGTGCTCCGGCGTCCGCGTCGCTGTAGACCGCGACGGAGCGGATCCCGAGGCGTCGCAGGGTCGCGATGACGCGACAGGCGATCTCGCCGCGGTTGGCGATGAGGACGGTGTGGAACATCTCGGGGATCTCCGTGCGGGGCGTCTCGGTCATCGTGATCACATCCGGAAGACGCCGAAGCGCCGGCTCGCCGCTGTGCCGGTCTCGTCGAGGGGTGCGCGGAGCACCACGTCGAGCGCGAGCCCGAGCACGTCGCGGGTCTGTCCCGGCTCGATGATCCCGTCGTCCCACAGCCGTGCGGTCGAGTAGTAGGGGCTGCCCTGCTCCTCGTAGGCGGCGCGGATCGGAGCCTGGAACGCGGCCTCCTCCTCAGGGGACCACGTGCCTCCCGCGCCCTCGATCTGGTCCCGCCGCACGGTCGACAGCACGGACGCGGCCTGCGGGCCTCCCATCACCGAGACCCGCGCGCCGGGCCAGAGCCAGAGGAACCGCGGGGAGTACGCCCGGCCGCACATCGAGTACGTGCCGGCGCCGAAGGATCCGCCCACGACGACAGTGAGCTTGGGCACCGTCGCCGTCGCCACGGCGTTCACCATCTTCGCGCCGTGCTTCGCGATCCCGGAGGCCTCGTATTCGCGGCCGACCATGAACCCCGTGATGTTCTGCAGGAACAGCAACGGAGTGCGGCGCTGCTCGCAGAGCTCGATGAAGTGCGCGCCCTTGAGCGCCGACTCCCCGAACAGCACGCCGTTGTTCGCGATGATGCCGACGCGGTGCCCGTGGATGCGCGCGAACGCGGTCACCAGCGTCGTGCCGTACTCGGGCTTGAACTCGCTGAACGCGCCGCCGTCGACGATCGCCCGGATGATCTCCCGTGCGTCGTAGGGAACGGTGAGCTCGACCGGGACGACGTCCTGCAGCTCGACCGCGGGGGGATCCACGACCGCGGCGGGCGGCTCGGGCGTCGGCGCGGCGTCCGGCAGGGTCGCCACGATGTCGCGGACGATCTGCAGCGCGTGCTCGTCGTTCTCGGCGAGGTGGTCGGCGACGCCGGAGATCCTCGTGTGCACCTCGCCGCCGCCGAGCTCCTCGGCCGTGACGACCTCGCCGGTCGCCGCCTTCACGAGCGGTGGCCCGCCGAGGAAGATCGTGCCCTGGCCGCGCACGATCACCGTCTCGTCGCTCATCGCGGGCACGTACGCGCCGCCCGCGGTCGAGGAGCCGAGCACGGCGGCGATCTGCGGGATGCCGTCGCGCGACATCCGCGCCTGGTTGTAGAAGATGCGGCCGAAGTGGTCCCGATCCGGGAACACCTCGTCCTGCATCGGCAGGAACGCGCCGCCGGAATCGACCAGGTAGACGCAGGGGAGGCGGTTCTCCGCCGCGATCTCCTGCGCGCGCAGGTGCTTCTTGACCGTGATCGGGTAGTAGGTGCCGCCCTTGACCGTGGCGTCGTTGGCGACGACCATGACGTGCCGTCCGTGGATCAGCCCGATCCCGGCGATCACGCCTGCGGAGGGGGCGTCGCCGTCGTACAGGCCGTAGCCGGCGAGAGGTGCGATCTCGAGGAACGGGCTCCCGGTGTCGAGCAGGCGGTCGACCCGGTCGCGGGCGAGCAGCTTGCCGCGCTCGGTGTGCCGCAGGCGGGCCTTCTCGGGGCCGCCGAGCGCGGCCTGGGCGCGACGCTCGCGCAGCTCCTCGACCAGCTCGCGGTAGGTCGGCGAAGCGACGCTCGGCGCGGTTGATTCGGACACAGCACCCTCCATCGGGCGACGTTGCAGCAGTCGGTGGACTCGGGATTCAGATTAGCGAGCGTTAACTGAAATGTCCACGACGAGGAGGAGTGCGCGGCGACCGGGGCGGCGGGGCCGCCCGGCGTCAGACTGCGTACTCGGCGCGGATCCGGTCGCGCAGCTGCACGCTGCAGGCCGCCACCGTCTCGTCCCACACCGTCGTCGCGCCGTCCTGCGCGGTGTCGGAGATGGCGCGCAGCACCCGGATCGGCACGCCGAACTGATCGGCGACCCAGACGTAGGCGTAGGTCTCCATGTCCACCAGGACGCCGCCGAGGCCGCGGATGCGCTCGACGACGGAGACGTCGTCGACGAAGCTGTCGCCGGTCGCGATGACCAGCCCGTCGCGGCCCGTCGCGACCCGCGGCGGCAGCGAGACGTGCTGGCCGATCACGCCGTCCAGATCCTGCACGTCGTGCTGGATGGCCGCGGTGATCTCGTAGACGCCGCCGGGAAGGGCGGGATCCACGCCGCCGGCGGTGCCGACCACGACGATCTCCTCGTAGGCGGTCGCGTCCAGCGCGCGGGTGAGACCGTAGGCCGCCTTGAGCTTGCCGGGGCCGGTGACGAGCCGGTCGAAGCCCTCCAGCGTCTCGGGGAAGGCCTGCAGTTCGGAGGCGAGGGCGGCGACGAGGAGTCTCATGGATCCATCCTCCCGCATGTTCACACACCCGTACTTCGACGGGCTCAGCAACCAGTCTGGGGCGATACTGGATCCACGACCGAAGGAGAAGCATGACCCTGCAGCAGGACATCGCCGCCGACCTCGGGGTGCGCCCCCTCATCGACCCCGTCGCCGAGATCGACCGGCGGGTCGGCTTCCTCGTCGACTACCTGCAGCACACCGGGGCGAAGGGCTACGTCCTCGGCATCTCGGGCGGCCAGGACTCGACCCTCGCCGGCCGGCTCGCCCAGCTCGCGGTGGAGAAGGTGCGCGCCGAGGGCGGCCAGGCCGCCTTCATCGCGGTCCGGCTGCCGTACCGGGTGCAGCACGATGCCGACGACGCGACGGCGGCGATGGCGTTCATCGCGCCGGACGAGGGCGTCGAGGTCAACATCGAGCACGGCGTGGACGGCCTCGAGAGCGACCTCGAGGCGGCAGGCCTGGAGGACGTGGCCGACTTCCACCGCGGCAACATCAAAGCGCGCCTGCGCATGGTCACGCAGTACGCGATCGCGGGGCAGCGCGGCATGCTCGTGATCGGCACCGACCACGCGGCGGAGGCCGTGACCGGGTTCTTCACCAAGTTCGGCGACGGCGCGTGCGACCTCACCCCGCTGTCCGGCCTCTCCAAGCGGCAGGGCCGCGCGCTGCTGCTCGAGCTCGGCGCACCCGAGCGCCTCGCGTACAAGGTGCCGACGGCCGACCTGCTGGACGGCACGCCCGGACGCGCCGACGAGGACGAGCTCGGCCTCACGTACGAGCAGATCGACGACTACCTGGAGGGCCGTGAGGTCGCCGCCGACGTGGCGCAGCGCATCGAGGCGCGCTACCTCGCGACCTCGCACAAGCGCCGCCAGCCGGTCACGCCCGACGACACCTGGTGGCGCTGAGCGTCCGCGCCCTCGTCGTCGACGACCCCGGCACTGTCCGCGGCCCCGTCTAGGGTCGAAGGGACGGCCCGATCCGTCGCCCCCGAACGACAGGAGCCCTCGTGCGCGTGATCACCCCTTCCGGATCCGAGACGACCGGATCCGATGAGGGCGCGGCCGGCTCCGCACGCCGGGTGATCTGGAGCGCCACCGACCTCAAGCTCGCCGCCGAGTGCGAGTTCGCCTGGGCGCGTGCGCTGGACGCCAAACTCGGTCGCATCGAGGCGGTCGAGGATCCGGAGGACGCCACGCTCGCCCGCGCTGCGGCGATGGGCGACGCCCACGAGCTGGTCGTGCTCGACGACTACGTCCGCAGCCACGGGCGCTCGCAGGGCGGAGGGCCGGGAGTCGTCGAGCTGCCGAAGGTGTCGTCGACCGACGCCGAGGCGCTCGCCGCAGCGGTCGCGGAGACCGGGCGCGCGCTGCGCTCCGAGGCGACCGTCGTGTACCAGGCGGCCTTCTCGACGCCCGAGTTCGTCGGGTTCGCGGACTTCCTGCTGCGGGATCCGGACGGCCGGTGGCGGGTGCAGGACTCCAAGCTCGCCCGCACGGCGCGCGTGACGGCTCTCATGCAGCTGGCGGCATACGTCGATCAGCTCGATCGGCTCGGGATCCCCCGCGCGGATGAGGTCGACCTGATCCTGGGCGACCGGAGCGTGTCCACCCATGCCGTGCGCGACCTGCTGCCGCTGTTCCACGTGCGCAGAGCGCGGCTGCGCGCCCTCATCGCGGACCGGCGCGTCGAGGAGGGCGCTGCCGGCGCGCCGCTCCCCTGGGGCGATGACCGCGGAGACCTGCAGGTGGTCGCCTGCGGGCGCTGCGCCACGTGCGAGGCCGAGGTGATCGCCCACCGGGATCTGCTGCTCGTCGCGCGCATGCGGCCCGTGCAGAGGGCGCGGCTCCGCGCGAACGGCATCACGACGATCGACGATCTCGCCGCGGCCGCGGAAGCCCCCGAGGGCATGAGCGCGGAGACGTTCGAGGCGCTGCGCGCGCAGGCCCGGCTGCAGCTCGCCGCCATGTCCGCCGATGCCGCCGCGATGGAGGCGGGGGAGGCCGACGCCCATCCGGTGCCGCCCTTCGAGGTCGTCTCCGCCGCGGCGATCGGGATGATGCCGCGACCCAGCCGCGGCGACCTGTTCTTCGACTTCGAGGGCGATCCGCTCTACACCGAGCCGGGGGAGGGACAGCCCTGGGGGCTGGACTACCTGTTCGGCTGGGTCGACGATGCGGAGCAGTACTCGGCGCTGTGGGCGCACGACTTCGCCGCGGAGAAGCAGGCGCTCCTCGACTTCCTCGACTTCGTGGCCGCGCGCCGGGCGGCGCATCCCGACATGCACATCTATCACTACGCGCCGTACGAGACCTCGCATCTGCAGAACATGGCGGAGCGGTACGGGGTGGGCGAGGCCGCCGTCGACCGGCTGCTGCGCGAGGGCGTGTTCGTCGACCTCTACCCGCTGGTGCTGCGCACGGTGCGGATCGGATCCCGCTCCTACTCGATCAAGAAGCTCGAGCCGCTGTACATGGGCGCCGAGGTGCGCACCAGCGACGTGCAGAAGGGCGACGACTCGATCGTCCAGTACGTGCAGGCGCGGGGGCTCGCCGCCTCCGGCCGCACCGAGGAGGCCGACCGGATCCTCGCCGACCTCGCCGACTACAACCGGTACGACTGCGTGTCCACGCGGAGGCTGCGCAACTGGCTCGTGGGTCTCGCCCGCGAGGCCGGGGTGCTTCCGGCGCCCCCGGACGAGCCGGAGACCCGCGCCTACGAGCCGGCGCCGCTCTCGCTCGCGCTGCAGGCTGAGGGACAGCGGGTGCACGAGGCGGCCCGGGACGCGGGGGAGACCGGCGCGGCACTCGAGCGGGCAGGTCAGACGCACCGGGTTGCGGCCGCCGCGATCGACTACTTCCCGCGCGAGGCGAAGAGCTTCTGGATCTCGCACTTCCAGCGCCTGCGCGAGCCGGTGACCCTGTGGGAGTCCACGCGCGACGTGCTGCGGATCGATCCGGATCGCTCGACGGTCGTGCAGGACTGGGGTCAGGAGGAGGGCGCGCGCGCCGTGACCCGCCTCGTCGACCTGCACGGCGAGCTCGCTCCGGGCAGCACGCTCGGCGTCGGTGGCAGCCCGTTCGCGCTGTACGCCTCCCCGCCGCCGTTCTTCGGGGAGTTCCCGTCGCGTGTGATCCACGTGCCGCACGAGGTGGAGATCGTCGACGTGCGCGACGACGGATACCGGATCCGCGAGCGCTCGATCGGCGGGCAGACGTGGGACGAGCTGCCGCTGGCGCTCACTCCCGCCGCTCCGCCCCGCGTGAACTCCCTGCAGAGCGCGATCGAGGAGTGGGCGGGTGCGGTTCTCGACGCCGCGCCGGAATTCCCGGAGGACGCGGCGACCGATGTGCTGCGCCGAGCCGTGCCCCGCACGGTCTCCGGTGCGGCGATCCCGGTGGCCGACGGGGACGCGGCCGACGCGATCGTGCGCGGCGTGCTCGACCTCGACCGCAGTTATGTCGCCGTGCAGGGCCCTCCCGGCACGGGCAAGACCTACACCGCGTCGCACGTGATCGCCCGCCTGGTGAACGAGCACGGCTACCGCATCGGAGTGGTGGCGCAGTCCCACTCGATCGTGGAGAACCTGCTGGAGCGGGTGGTCGAGGCAGGGGTGCCGGCGTCGCAGGTCGCAAAGGCGCCGAAGGATCCGGAGGCGGAACCCGTGTTCACCGCGATCCGCAAGGACGGCATGGCCGGATACCTCGCCGAGCAGGCCGCCGCCGGCGTCGGCTGCGTCGTCGGCGGGACGGCGTGGGACTTCTCGAACACGCGGCGCGTGCAGCGCGGAGAGCTGGATCTGCTCGTGATCGACGAGGCAGGGCAGTTCTCGCTCGCGTCGACGATCGCCGTGGCCGGCGCCGCGCAGCGCCTGCTGCTGCTCGGAGATCCGCAGCAGCTTCCCCAGGTGAGCCAGGGCACGCATCCGGAACCCGTCGACACCTCGGCGCTGGGCTGGGTCATGCACGAGAAGGCCGTGATCGATCCCGCGCACGGATCCTTCCTCGCGCGTTCCTGGCGCATGCATCCGGCCGTCGCCGCCCCCGTCTCGGAGCTCGCCTACGCCGGCGCCCTCGCCTCGGCGCCGGGCGCCGAGCGCCGCACCATCGACGGAGTGGAACCGGGCCTGCACGTGCGTCGGATCCGGCATCGGGGCAACGCCACCCAGTCGCCCGAGGAGGCGGCCGAGGTGGTGCGCATCGTCCGCGACCTGGTCGGACGCGCCTACTCCGACGGCATGGAGGGCGCGGCGCCCCGGCCGCTCCAGCAGGCCGACATCATCGTGGTCGCGCCCTACAACGCCCAGAAGCAGCTGATCCTCGACGAGCTCGCGGCCGCGGGTCTCGGCGACGTCGCCGTCGGCACGGTCGACAACTTCCAGGGGCGCGAGGCCGTCGTGTCCATCACGTCCCTCGCCGCGTCGAGCGGTCGCGACGCTCCCCGCGGCCCGGAGTTCCTGCTGCTGCAGAACCGGCTCAACGTGGCGATCTCCCGCGCCAAGGTCGCCGCGTACCTCGTGCACTCGCCGGCGCTTCTCGACGACCTGCCGTGGACGCCGGAGGGGGTCGCGCGGCTCAGCGCGTTCGCCCACCTGGTGGGTGCCGACCGCGATGCCGACGCACCGGGTGGCCGACGCTCTGCTGAGGCGGATGAGCTCGTCACGGCCGGCGTCGCCGATGCACACTGAGGCCGAGATCGCCCGGGCGTCCGCGGCGTGGATCTGGTTCCCGCGTGACAGCGAGCACGAGCGGTCCGCCCTGCAGCTGGTCCGCTACCCGGCCCGTTTCGGGGGTGGAGTGCGCGGTTCGCAGATCGCGTCGGAGCTCGACGCGGCAGCGGTGCTCGACCATGCGATCGCGCGCACTCGCGCATGGGGTGAGGAACGCCTCGTCGTATGGACGAATGCGGCCGACAACCCCGACCTCGAGGACGAGCTGCGACGACGCGGCGCCGTGCACGACGACACACTGACGGTCTTCGCGCGTCCGGTCCCCGGCGACCCGATCGCGGTGCCGGAGGGCCGGGCGGCGCAGGTCGTGCAGACTCTGCAGGATGTGCGGGACGTCGATGTCGTCAACGTCGCGGTCTGGGATCAGGCCCCTCTCGATGAAGGCGGGCTGCGCGCAGAGTTCGCGGAGGTCGCGGCCGATGCCGCGGCGGGAACCGGCGCGCGGGTGCTGGCCCGCATCGACGGGAGCCCGGCCAGTACCGGTGGCTGCACCATCGTCGACGGTTTCGTCCGGCTGTGGGGTGCGGCGACGATGCCCCGGTTCCGCGGCCGCGGCGCCTACCGCGCGGTGCTCGCCGAGCGGCTGCGCGTCGGTGCCGAGCGCGGAGCGCGCACGGCGCTCGTCAAGGGACGCGTCGAGACGTCGGCGCCGATCCTCGAGCGCTGCGGCTTCACCGCGTACGGCGAGGATCGCAGCTACGTGCTCGCCGTGTGAGCGAGCGGATCGGGCAGAAGGTCAGACCGTGCCGTACAGGCGGTCGCCGGCGTCGCCCAGGCCGGGAACGATGTAGCCCTTCTCGTTCAGGCGCTCGTCGAGCGCACCGAGGACGAGGGTGACGTTGCGGTCGCCGACGAGGCTCTCGATCGCGGCGACGCCCTCCGGGGTGCCGAGCAGGCAGATCGCGGTCACGTCGTCGGCGCCGCGGTCGAAGAGGAACTGGATCGCGGCGGCGAGGGAGCCACCGGTCGCGAGCATCGGGTCGATCGCGAAGCACTGCCGGCCGCTCAGGTCGTCGGGCAGCCGCTCGGCGTAGGTCGTCGGCTCGAAGGTCTCCTCGTCGCGGACCATGCCGAGGAAGCCCACCTCGGCCGTCGGCAGCAGCTTCACCAGGCCTTCGAGCATGCCGAGTCCGGCGCGCAGGATGGGCACGACGATCGGGCGCGGCTCCGAGATCTTCACGCCCATCGTCGTGGTGACGGGCGTGGTGATCTCGATCGGCGTGACCCGCACGTTCCGCGTCGCCTCGTAGGCGAGCAGCGTCACGAGCTCCTCGGTGAGCTGGCGGAACACCGGCGACGGGGTGCGCTCGTCGCGCAGCACCGACAGCTTGTGGGTGATGAGGGGGTGGTCGGCCACGTGAACGCGCATAGAGACAGAGTATCCGGTGACGGACGTGCGGCTAGGCTCGTCCCGCGGGACGACGGCGGGAGTGACGGTGGGCGAGACGGCGGAACCGGTGACGGACGCGGCGGCGATGGACCGCGCGCTCCGGCTCGCCGCCGATGCCGCAGCCGCCGCCGAGATCCCGGTCGGCGCGGTCGTGCTGGATCCGGAGGGGCGGTTCCTCTCCGAAGGGCGCAACAACCGCGAGGAGACCGCGGATCCCACCGGGCACGCGGAGATCGTCGCGCTGCGGGCGGCTGCCGCGGCGCGCGGATCCTGGAACCTCAGCGGCTGCACGCTCGTGGTCACGATGGAGCCGTGCGTGATGTGCGCGGGGGCGATCCTGCAGTCGCGCGTCGGTCGCGTGGTGTTCGGCGCCTGGGACGACAAGGCGGGGGCGGCCGGGTCGCTCTACGACGTGCTGCGCGACCGCAGGCTCCCGTACCGGGCGGAGGTCGTGGGCGGAGTCCGCGAGGCTGAGGCGGTCTCCCTCCTGCGGACGTTCTTCACCCCCCGCCGCTGACCCCCCCGGCCCGGCGCTGTTCCTCTTTCCGTCTATTTGCGTCAGATCGTGGCGTACAGGGCCCTAAGCCCACGGTTTGACGCAAATAGACGGAAGCGGGACGGGGGCGGTCAGAGCTTCGGGCGGCGGGCGGCGAGCCTGCCCAGGCGCTCCACGGCGAACAGATACGCCTGCGCGCGCCGGTCGAAGTAGCCGCGGTGACGCACGCCGCGGTCGTCGACCTCGGTGCGCGAGGCGTGCCCGTCGGTCGCCTCGCCCTGCTTCCCGCCGGATCCGGGGATCGGCCCGCCGTCGGACGAGTACACGATCGCACCCTCGATGTCGCGGGGATCGACCGGGTGCGCCCCCAGGCGGCCCAGCGGGGCGGTGGCGTCGGTGGACGCCTCCGTGGCGTAGAACGAGAACTCCCGCGCCGAGATGCCCGCCGCCACGGCGTCCGCGGCCATGCGCGTCATCCCTGCCGAAGCGATCGAGAACGCCATGGAGACGGGGCCCGCGCCGTCCAGGAGCACGAGCTCGCCGAACAGCGTGGACGAGTACGAGTAGGCGAGCACCGCGATGCGCGCGCTCGGATGACGGTGGCGCATGCGCACGAGGTCCCCCGCCAGACGCGCGGCGCCCACCGTGGCGTGCTTGGTCGCGAGCGCGGAGAGATGCGTCCCGGAGTCGTAGCCGAACCACGCGACGGTCGCGATCCGCGCGGATCCGCCCCGGAGCAGACTCGCGCGGATGGTGTCGGCGCACAGGTCCTGCGCGATCTCGGCCCACGCGGGGAAGGCGGCGAGATCCGTGTCGATGCCGTGCAGCACGACGACGATGAGGTCGGCCCCGTCGAAGTCGCCGAAGGCGACGGCCGCGCGCGGCTCCTCGCCCTCGAAGAACAGCGAGATCAGCTGGGCCTGCGGATCCGCGTGCAGCACGTCCTGCACGTGCTGCAGCTTCTGCCGCGCGTCCGCCGAGACCGAGGGATCGGCCAGCGCCTTCGCGAGCGGGTCGACCATGACCGTCCGGTCAGTCGGCGGAGCGCAGCACGAACGCGTCGGTCGAGGGGGAGGGATCCAGCGAGGGCCGGTAGATGTCGGGCTCGAGGTAGATCACGCGCGCCGCGGGGACAGCCTCGCGGATCCGCGCCTCGATGGCGTCGATGTCGTCGGCCGCGGCCCGCACGGTCTTATCCGAGGTCAGCGCGATCTTGGCGGCGACGAGCAGCTCGTCGGGGCCGAGGTAGAGGGTCTTGATGTGGATGAGCTTCTCGACCTCGTCGCCCGCGTGGATCGCGTCGACGATGCGGTCGTAGTCCGCCTCGTTGGCGCCTTCGCCGACCAGCAGGCTCTTGGTCTCGATGCCCAGGACGATCGCGATGAGCACGAGCAGGAGGCCGATCATCAGCGTGCCGAGGGCGTCGAAGACCGGGTTGTGGGTGATGAGGGTGAGGCCGACGCCGAGCAGGGCGAAGAGCAGGCCGGCGAGTGCGCCGGTGTCCTCGAGCAGCACGACCGGCAGCTCCGGGGCCTTCGCCCGCCGGATGAACGAGATCCACGACTGCCCCTGCGGGCGCACGTGGTTGCTCTCCTTGATCGCGGTGCGCAGCGAGAACGACTCCAGCACGATCGACACGATCAGCACGGCGAGCGGCAGCCACCACCAGGTCTTGTCGAGCTCGTGCGGCTCGATCAGCTTCTGCACGCCCTCGTAGATCGCGAACACGCCGCCGACGGAGAACAGGATGATCGACACCACGAACGCGGACACGTAGCGCTCCCGGCCGTAGCCGAACGGGTGCTCGCGATCCGCGCGCCGCTGCGCCTTGCGGCCGCCGAGCATGAGCAGCAGCTGGTTGCCGGAGTCGGCGACCGAGTGGATGGCCTCGGCGAGCATCGAGGCGGATCCGGAGAGCAGCCACGCGATGAGCTTTGCGAGCGCGATGCCCATGTTCGCGAGGAACGCCGCCAGGATCGCCTTGCCGCCACCGGATGCACTCATGCCACGAGTCTAGGCCGACGCGGTGCATCCCACCCGGCGACCGACGCCGTCATGCCGGCGGTCGGACACGGGGCGGTGGGCGCTCGGACGGGACACGGTCGGCGCTCGGGCGGGACGCGGCCGGCGGCCGGGCACAACGCAGGAGGATCGGGGCCTTCCGGCCGGATCCGACGCCGACGGGCGGTCCTCCTGCGTTGTGCTCCGGGGCGGGCTGGGATTCGGCCTCGTAGGATGGCGGCATGCTCGAAGCGCTCCCCTCTGTCGCATTCCTCGGTGCCGGGTCGATGGGCGGCGCGATCCTGCGCGGCGTCGTCGCGAGCGGGATCCCCGTCGACGGAGGCATCACCGCCACGAACCGCACCACGGCCCGCGCCGCCGAGCTCGAGGGTCTCCCCGGGGTGCGCTCGATCGCCCTCGCGCAGCAGCCGGACGGCAACGCGGTCGCGGCTGCCGCGCGCATCGTCGTGGTCGGCGTCAAGCCCGCGATGGTCCCGGATCTGCTCGACGAGATCTCCCCGTACCTGCGCGAGGACGCCATCGTGGTGAGCATCGCGGCCGGCGTCACGCTGGCGACGTTCGCGGCGCATCTGCCGGCGTCGACGAGCGTGCTGCGCTCGATGCCCAACACCCCGGCCACGGTGGGCCGTGCGGTCACCGGCCTCGCTGCGGCCGCGGGCGTCACGGCGGAGGAGCGCGCACTCGTGCGCCGCCTGTTCGAGACCGTCGGCACCGTGATCGAGGTCGCGGAGGAGCAGATCGACCCGCTCTCGACGATCTCCGGATCCGGTCCCGCGTATGTCTTCCTGCTGATCGAGGAGTTCACCAAGGCCGCGATCGGCAAGGGCTTCGCCGAGGCGGAGGCGCGACTCATGGCGGAGCAGACCTTCATCGGCGCCACGGCCCTGCTCGAGGCGTCGGGGGATGACCCGGCCGAGCTGCGCCGACGCGTCACGAGCCCCAAGGGCACGACCGAGCGCGCCGTCGCCGTGCTCCAGGATGCGGACCTCGCGTCCCTGTTCGCCCGCGCCACCGACGCGGCGCTCGCCCGGGCCCGCGAACTCGCCGCCGGGGCCTGAGCACGGGCGCCGGACCACCCCCGCCAGGCCGCCCCGCCGGGCCGCCGCGCCAGACCACCCCCGCCGGGGCTCCGCGCCAGACCGCCCGTGCCAGAGCGCCGCGGCCTGAGCGCCGTACCGCTCCGGGCGTCAGGCTTCGCTGGCGACCTCGGCGAGCACCTCGGGCCAGCGGCGGTCCAGGATCCGTCCGCCCAGCACCGTGCCGGCCCAGATCGCGAGGCCGCCGAACAGCACGGCGCTCGCGAGGCTGAGCCAGCCCAGCCACGGGGTCCAGATCGCGGCGATCGCGAGACCGAAGGCCGTGCCGCCGATGAGCAGGCTGAGCGGCGCGATGATGATCATCGCGAACATCGACTGCACGCCGCCGGACGATCCGCGCCCGAGCGGGTTCGCCTCCGGCGCAGGGGCGCGGCCGGGCAGGAACGTGCCCACCCAGATCCCGACGCCGGCGGACGCGGCGCCCATGCCGAGAGCCGCGCCGAGGCTCGCGGGGATCAGGTCGGCCCGTCCCGCCAGCAAGCTCGCCGCGACGCACAGCACGATCGTGACGGGCACGGCGATGATCCCGAACCCGAGCACACGCCCGGCGCGATCGGCCCGCCCCGGCACGCCCGTGTGGATGTGCAGCGCGATCGCGTCGTTGTCGTAGGCGATGCCCATCTGCACGATCGTGCCGATGATCAGCGCGTTGATCGCGGGGATGAGGATCGTCGCGGGACCGAGCGTGAACGAGTCGCTGCCCCGTCCGTTCATGAGCGTCATCCCGATCAGGAGAGCGGGCAGCAGCAGCATCATCGCCGTGTTGATGACCTGGCGCGGGTCGCGCCGCGCGTAGCGCAGGGTGCGCGCCGCGATCGCGCCGACCGCGGACGCCGGCAGGATCCGGTCGAGGAGTCCGCCGGAGCGCACCCGCCCGCCGCCGCGGCTCTGGATCGGCGCCACCAGGCGCGCGGCGAGCAGTCCGCGCGCGGCGAACCACAGGCCTGCCACGGTGGCGAGCGCGACGAGGAGGCGCAGTCCCGCGCCGGCCATGTCGTCGGTGGCGAGGGACGCGGACACTCCGAACACCGCGCCCAGGGGCGTCCATCCGGCGGCGTCGGCGATCACCGGAAGGAGCGCGGCGGGATCGGCGAGCTGCCCGAAGGCGCGGATCACGACGTTGATCAACAGTCCGGAGCACGCCACGACGAGCACGCCGACCGTGATCACCAGGTCTCGCATCCGTCGCCCGGCGAGCCAGCCCGCCAGCAGCCCGCTGACCACGCGCGCGCCGAGCACGCAGGTGGCCAGCGCCAGGGGGACGAGCACCGCGGCGGAGGCCAGCGCGAGCGGGCTGACCGACCAGCCGACGAGCATGAGCAGCAGGGCGGCCGTCGTGCCGATGCCTCCGATCGTGGTGGCGCCGGCGACGACGAGTCCCGGCAGCAGGGAGCGGGCGGTGACCGGCAGCAGTGCGAAGCGCTCGGGAGCGAGCGAGTCGTCCACGCTCACGACGATCGACCCGATCCACCAGACGAGCACGATGGCCGCGCCCACCACCACGAGGGTGCGCACGGCGGCGTCGGGGGCGGCGACGCGCAGGGCGACCAGCCCTCCGGCGAGGGTCGTGAGGAGGCCGAGGGCGATCAGTCCCGAGACGACGAGGGAGACGATCATCCACGGGTTGCGCGTCAGCTGGTGCCCCAGCTGCTTCCAGCGCAGGCCTACGAGGAGCGCAACCATGCGAGCGTCTCCGATCCGAGCTCATGGGCGCCGACCAGGCTGAGGAAGCGCTGCTGCAGGGTCTCGCCGGCGCGCACCTCGTCCAGGGTGCCGTTGGCGAGCAGGCGCCCGTCCGCGACGATCGCCACGCGGTCGCACAGCGACTCCACCAGCTCCATCACGTGGCTGGACATCACGACGGTCCCGCCGCCGGCGACGTAGGCCCGCAGGATCTGCCGGATGGTCTCGCCGGAGACGGGATCCACCGCCTCGAGCGGCTCGTCCAGGATGAGGAGCCGGGGTGCGTGGATGAGGGCGCAGGCGAGCCCGATCTTCTTGCGCATGCCGGCGGAGTAGTCCACGACCAGGGTGTTGCCGGCGTCGGCCAGACCGAGCGCCTCCAGCAGCTCCGCCGAGCGCGCCGCGACGTCGGCCTCGGTCATCCCGCGCAGCAGGCCCGTGTAGCGCAGCAGTTCCGCACCGCTCAGCCGATCGAGCATGCGCACGCCATCGGGGAGCACGCCCATGCGCCCCTTGGCCGCCGCGGGGTCGTGCCACACGTCGGCGCCGAGCACCTGTGCCGAGCCGGCGTCCGGCCGCAGCAGCCCTGTGGTCATCGCGAGCGTCGTGGTCTTGCCGGCGCCGTTCGGGCCGAGCAGTCCCAGCATGGATCCGGCGGGCACGTCGAGCCAGAGGTCATCGACGGCGACCTTCTGGCCGAACTGCTTGCGAAGGCCCTGCAGGGACAGCACCGGCGGGGCGGCGAGGGGCGCGGGGGAGTCGGTCATCTCTCCATCCGACCATGCCGCAGGCGGCGACGTCATCCGTCGTGCGACGGATATCGGATCGTCGGGGCGGGTGCCCGGGATCGCGGGGCCCGCTCAGCGGTCGAGTGCGGCGAAGCGCTCGATGTCGCTGTTCGTGCCCGACACGATGATGAGGTCGTGGTTGGTGACGACCGTGCTGGCCTCGGCGTAGCGGAACGGCTTGCCCGGGGTCTTGACCCCCACGACCGTGACGTTGTACTTGCTGCGCACGCCGGACTGGCTCAGGGGCACGCCGCGGATGAACTTCGGCGGATACATCTTGGCCAGTGCGAAGTCGTCGTCGAAGCGGATGAAGTCGAGCATGCGGCCGCTGACGAGGTGCGCGACGCGCTCCCCGGCCTCGCGCTCGGGGTAGACGACGTGGTTGGCGCCGACGCGGGCGAGGATCTTGCCGTGCGACTGCGACACCGCCTTCGCCCAGATCTGCGGCACCTTGAGGTCGACGAGGTTCGCCGTGATCAGCACCGACGCCTCGATCGAGGAGCCGACGGCGACCACCGCGACCTGGAAGTCCTGGGCGCCGATCTGACGCAGCGCGTCGATGTTGCGGGTGTCGGCCTGCACGGCGTGGGTGACGCGCTCCGACCACTTCTGCACGAGCTCGAGGTTGGTGTCGATCGCGAGCACCTCGCGGTCCAGGCGATCCAGCTCGCCGGCGCAGGCCGCACCGAAGCGACCGAGCCCGATCACCAGCACCGGAGCGTCGTTGCGCAGCACTTCAACCAACGATGGGCCTTTCGACGGGCAGCGAGTACAGCTGCGTGCGATTGGTCGCGGCCACCGCGGCGGCCAGGGTCACTGTACCAACGCGGCCCATGAAGATCGTGGCGGCGAGGATGTAGGTCGCCGGATCCGGGAGGTTCCCGGTGACGCCGGTGGACAGGCCGACGGTGCCGAACGCCGACACCACGTCGAAGAGCACCTCGTCCACGGGGAACTTCGTGATCTGGCTGATCGCGATGGTCGACACCGCCACGATCGTCGAGCCCCACGCGACGACGCTGAGGGCCACGCGCTGCACATCGGAGGGGATCCGGCGGCCGAACGCCTGCACCGACGGGCGCCCCTTGGCCTCGCTGACCACGGCCAGCGCCAGCACCGCGAGGGTGGTGACCTTGATGCCGCCGGCGGTCGAGGCGGAGCCGCCGCCGACGAACATGAGCATGGAGGCGGCGAGCATCGAGGATCCGTTGAGGTCGCCCATGTCGACCACGTTGAATCCGCCCGACCGCGTCATCGCCGAGAGGAAGAACGCCTGGAACGTCGTGTCCGCCGCGTCCATGGATCCGAAGGTCTTCGGATTGTCGAACTCGAGGAGCAGGAACACGCCGGCCCCCACCACGAACAGCACGATCGTCGTGATCATCGTGAGCTTGGTGTGCAGCGACCAGCGCCGCACGTGCCAGCGCTGCCGGGCGAGCGTGTAGATCACGGGGAAGCCGAGGCTGCCGAGGAACACCCCGAGCATGAGCACGGTGAGCACGTAGTAGTTCTGGGCGAACGGGGCGAGGCCGCCGGGGTTGGGGGTGAACCCGGTGTTCGTGAACGCCATCGCCGCATAGAACGGCGCCTCCCAGAGCGCGGTGAGCGGATCCACCCCCGCGGTCAGCAGCGCGGGGTACAGCAGCACCATCAGGCCCGCCTCGATCGCGAACGCGGAGATCGCGACCGTGCGCAGCAGCGCGCCGACCTCGCCGAGGCGCACGGTCTGGCTCTCGTTCACGGGGCCGCCGTGCGCGCGCATCGGGTTGGTGTCGCCGGCGGCGATGAGCTTCGCCCGCAGGCCGAGCCGCTTCGAGATCGCGAGACCCATCACGCTCGCGAGGGTGAGCACGCCGAGGCCGCCGATGTTGACGCCGATGAAGATCACCGCGCGGCCGAAGCCCGACCAGTGGGTGGCCATGTCGACCGTGGACAGGCCGGTGACGCAGATCGTGGAGACCGCGGTGAACAGGGCGTCGGCGAGCGGCGTGACGGTGCGGTCCGTGGTCGCGATCGGCAGTGAGAGCAGCGCCGTGGTGATGAGGATGAGCGCGGAGAACACCACGATCGCGAATCGCGAGGGCGAGGAGGTGGTGAGCGTCTTCGTCACCCGGACCGTGCGGCGGGCGACATCGGAGAAGGATCGAGCGGGAGTGCTGCGCGCCATGGTCCAGCCCCTCCGATCCTCCGCCCGCCAAGCCTTCGTCATGGTACTCCGCCCCCGGCGCGGCTACTGTGAAGGCATGACCGACATCTTCGACGTGATCGCCGACGGCACGAGACGGGACATCCTCCAACTCCTGCGCCGACGCTCCGAGGAAGGGGATGCCGGCACCAGCGTCACGCAGATCGTGAGCGAGCTCGGGATCAGTCAGCCGACGGTGTCCAAGCACCTCAAGGTGCTGCGCGACGCCGAGCTGGTCACGGTGCGCGAGGACGGGCAGCGGCGCTTCTACAGCATCGAGGCGGCGCCCCTGGAAGAGGTGGACGACTGGCTCGTCCCCTTCCTCGCCGACGCCTACGGGGACTCCGCCCCCGACCTCGCGGCCCTGGGGGTCGTGCCGCCGCTGCCCGACGGTGCCGCGCACGCGGCCGAGGTCGTCGGCCGCGCCGCGGCGAGTGCCAAGCACGTGGTGCAGACGGCGCTCAAGCGACTCGGGGCCTGAGCGCCGCCCGCACCTCCCGTCGGGGACGCGCGGTCAGTGGCGGGCGCGCCCGAACAGCCAGCGCCCCCACAGCACGGACACCGCGAGGATCAGCGCGCACCAGCCGAGCGCCCAGTACGGCTGCGCGTCGAGCGGACGGTCCATGAGGAGTCCGCGGATCGTCTCGATGATCGGCGTGATCGGCTGGTTCTCCGCGATCCACTGCAGCCAGGCCGGCATGGTGTCCACGGGCACGAAGGCGCTGGACAGGTAGGGCACGAACATGAGGATGAAGCCGTATCCGGCCGCCGCCTCCGGGCTGCCGGCGGCGAGGCCGATCGCCGCGTAGAGATAGGTGATCACGAGGATGTAGACGGCGATCACCCCGAACGCGGCCACCCACTGCAGGGGCCCGGCGCTCGGTCGGAAGCCGACCAGCAGCGCGACGCCGAACACGACGGCGGTCGAGACGAGGTTGCGCACCAGGCTCGCGATCACGTGCCCGGTGAGCACGGATCCCGGTCGCAGCGGCATCGTGCGGATCCGGTCGATGATGCCGGTGGACATGTCGCGCGACACGTAGGTCGCCGTGGAGGCCGCACCGAAGCCGGCGCACAGCAGGATGATGCCCGGTACGACGTAGTCGACGTAGGAGCCGTCCTTCTCGATCGCGCCGCCGAACACGAAGGTGAACAGAAGCATCAGCGTGACCGGCAGCATGATCGACATCGACAGGGTCTCGCCGTCGCGCAGCGAGAGCGTGAGGCTGCGGCGGACGAACACGCGCTCGGCGGCGATCCCGCGCAGGCGGGGGCGGATCCCGGAAGCCGCTGCGGCGACGCGAGCCGGCGGGCGCGGGGCGGAGGGGGCGGACAGGACGGTCATGCGAACTCCCGGAGGGTCGTGCGGTCGGTCTCGCCGGCCGCGGTGCGGGCACCGGCGTCGCCGGCGGTGAGGGTGAGGAACACGTCGTCGAGCGTGGGCCGGCGCAGTTGCACGGTGCCGCCCTCGCGCGCGACGGCGGGATGCGCGGCGTCGAAGTCGTCCAGCGCGCGGCGGATCCCGTCGATCGAGCCGTCGGTGGCGATCTCGGCGAGCGGGGATCCGTCCGGGGCTTCGACCACGAGCACGTCGCTGCCGAACTGCGCCTTGAGCGCGGCGGCGGTGCCGGTGCGCACGATCGTCCCCTCGTGCAGGACGGCGATGCGGTCGGCGAGCTGGTCGGCCTCCTCGAGGTACTGGGTGGTGAGGAAGACCGTGGTGCCCGCATCGGCGAGGCCGCGGATCACCTCCCACAGATCACGACGGCTGCGCGGGTCCACGCCCGTGGTGGGCTCGTCGAGGAACAGCACCTGCGGGGTGACGACGAAGCTGAGCGCGAGGTCGAGGCGACGCCGCATGCCGCCGGAGTAGGTCTTCACCCTGCGCCCCGCGGCGTCGACGAGCGCGAACCGGGCGAGCAGCTCGTCCGCGCGGCTCCGGGCGGCGTGGGGGGAGAGGCCGGACAGCCGGCCCAGCATCACGAGGTTCTCCACGCCGGTGAGCGCGTCGTCGACCGCGGCGGACTGCCCGGTGAGCGAGATCCGCTGCCGCACGCCCTGGGGGTCGCGCCGCACATCGCACCCGGCGACGACGGCGGTGCCGCCGTCCGCGCGGGCGAGCGTGGTGAGGATCGAGATGGTCGTGGTCTTGCCGGCGCCGTTCGAGCCGAGCAGTGCGACGATCTCGCCCTGCTCGGCGACGAGATCGACGCCGCGCAGCACGGGGGTGCCGCGGTACTGCTTGGTGAGGCCTGCGACTTCGATGGTCGTCGTCATCGCCCTTCCTTTCTGTGTACGGATGAAACTGTTTATGACCGTAACACACTGTTTACAAGATAAACAGTCCTATCCTGGAGCCATGACCGATGAGCCGGATCCCGTGGACCTCCCCGACCTGCCGCGCGGCATCGCCCTCTCCTGGGGCATGGCCGCCAGTCCGCAGCGCGGGCCGAAGCGCGAGATGAGCGTCGAGCGCATCGTCGAGGCGGCCGTCGACCTCGCCGACCGCGAGGGGCTCGGAGCCGTGTCGATGGCGGCCGTCGCGAAGGCGCTGGGCTTCACGCCGATGTCGCTCTACCGCTACGTCTCCGCGAAGGACGACCTCCTGCTGCTCATGCAGGAGGAGGCGTCGGGTGCGCCGGCACTGCCCGATGCCGGCACCGAGGGCGGGGACTGGCGCGGCGAGGCGGAGCGGCTGTACCGGGCCCAGCTCGAGATCTACCTCGCGCATCCGTGGCTGCTGAGCCTGCCGATCAACGGCACGCCGGCGACCCCGAGCACGGTCGCCTGGATGGATGCGTACCTGGGGGCGTTCGCGGACACTCCGCTCGACCTCGACGACCGGACGGCCGCGATGCTCGCGATCATGGGGCAGGCGCGCTGGTACGGCACGGTCGCGGCCGGCTACGCCGAGGCGGCGCGGGCGGGCGGTCTGAGCGTCGCCGAGGTGGGTTCCCGCGAAGCCGCGCTGTTCCTGACCCTCGTCGACGCCGACGCGTATCCGCACACCCGCGCGGCGCTCGAGGCGGGCGTGATGACCAGCGATCGCGACTCGATGGCGTTCGGCATCGTGCGCCTCCTCGACGGCATCGCGGCCTACATCGATCGCGTCGCGGCGACGGGTCCCGATGCCCGCGCCGTCGAGCGCGCCCCCCTGCCGGACGACCCCGCGCTCGCCGCGGACAAGAGGGTGCGGGCGGCGGCGAAGACTGTGCGCGAGGCGGAGAAGGCACTGCGCGCGGCGCAGAAGAACCTCCGGCAGGTGCGCCGGGACGCCGCCGAGCGGATCGCGCGCTCGGCGGGCTGAGACCCGCGAGATCACAGGGATCACATGGGTTTACATGCGTCACCATCAGCCCCTACAGTTGTCGCAACCCGTCGCACAGGGCGTGCAGCGGGATGAGGGGGTAGTGGGGATGCCCGAGCAGCTTCCGGATGTGCGCTTCCTGACGGTCGCCGAGGTGGCCGCCATCATGCGCGTGTCCAAGATGACCGTGTACCGGCTGGTGCACGCGGGCGACCTTCCCGCGATCCGCTTCGGGCGCAGCTACCGGGTGCCGGAGTCCGCGGTCACCGCCGCGCTGCAGAAGCCCATCGCCGACGCGGGCTGACCCTTCGATTCCGGATGCGCGCCACCGCCCGGACGACATCGTCGGGTGACGGCGGCGGCGTGCGCTAGACTGTTCCGAGGCATTTTTCCATGCCCCGATCCCGGGCGTCGTCCGTGTGCGACGCCCAGCCCCTGACGTAGTGAGGTTTCCGTGGGTTCTGTCATCAAGAAGCGCCGCAAGCGCATGGCGAAGAAGAAGCACCGCAAGCTGCTTCGCAAGACTCGCCACCAGCGCCGCAACAAGAAGTGAGCGGCTGCGCCTAGCGCAAGTCACTGAGCGCCCCCGATCGACTCGATCGCCGGGGCGCTTCGTGCATCCACGGACCGCGCCTCCTGGCCCCGCGTCCACCGCGCCCCACGCCCGCGCAGTCTGGAAGAATCGGATCCATGAAGACGATCACCGTCGCGCAGCTGGCCGAGCGCACCGATACGCCCCTCATCGACGTGCGCGAGCGCGGCGAGTTCGCCTCGGGCCACGTGCCCGGCGCCGTCAATCTGCCCATGTCGGAGATCGGCGATCTGCTGCACGAGCTGCCCGACGGCGCCTTCGACGTGATCTGCCAGCTCGGCGGTCGGTCGGCGCGCGTCGTCGAGGCGCTCGAGGCACGCGGATACGACGTCACCAACGTCGAGGGCGGCACGGCGGAGTGGATCGCCGAGGGCCGCGAGATCGAGGTCCCCGCGTCGTGATCGCGCTGACCCTGATCGGCAAGCCCGACTGCCACCTCTGCGAGGTCGCGTCGGACGTGGTCGATGCGGTCGTGGCCGATCTGCCCGACGCGCTCGCCGAGGACATGGAGATCACCGAGCTGTCGATCCTCGACGACCCGGCCCTGTACGAGAAGTACTGGGAGAAGATCCCGGTGCTGCTGATCGACGGCGAGCAGCACGCGCACTGGCGGATCTCGCCGGAGCGACTGCGCGAGGCGCTCGCCGCGAAGGCGGATGCGACGGCGGGGCAGGAACCCGCACAGGCCGCGGATGCGGCAGGAGGAGGGGAGCGATGACGCTGCGACATGTGGTGACCTGGAAGATGGCGGCCGAGGATCCGGCGGAGCGGGCCGCCCACGCGGCGGGGATCGTCGCCAGGCTCGAAGGGCTCGTGGGCGTGGTGCCCTCGATCCGGGCGCTGTCGACCGGCGTAAACGCGCTCGAGATCGACGGCAACTGGGACGTCACGCTGGTCGCCGACTTCGACGACGCGGCGGGCCTGGACGCCTACCAGGTGCACCCGGCGCATCAGGAGGTCGTCGGCTACGTGCGCTCGGTCGCAGGCGGCCGCTCGGCCGTGGACTTCGAGGTCTGAACCTGCTCGGACCTTCGTCCGGTAGGCCCTGAGACGACGCTTCCGGCGAGGGTGTCTCAGGCATTGTCTCGTATTCGAGACTTTCTGGCGCCTCCGGCACCGACGCGCGCCGCGTGATTCCGCGGCAGGGCGGGCTGTCGATACCGAACCGAGACGTCCTCGGGCCCGCGCCGTTACACGGTGGTAACTGCACCGTGTCAAGATTGTCGGCAACCCGCACCAGGACGCCCGCGTCCTCGACACAGGAGTCGCACATGGAACGTCGCTCGAAGATCGCCTACGGACTCGCCCTCGCGGCGGCCGCCACCCTCGCCCTCGCCGGCTGCTCCGGAGGAGGCGCCACGCCCACCGAGAGCGGATCCGCCGCTGCCGGCGGCACCGACTACGGCCTGATCACGGCGGGCACGCTCACCGTGTGCTCGGACATCCCGTACAAGCCGTTCGAGTACGAGGAGTCGGCCGGCTCCGGCAAGTACACCGGCTTCGACGTCGACCTGCTCACCGCGATCGGCGACAAGCTGGGCGTGAAGACGCAGTTCCAGGTGACCAACTTCGACACGCTGCAGTCGGGCGCCGCCCTGCTCGCCGGTCAGTGCGACATGGGCGCCTCGGCGATGACCATCACCGACGAGCGCAAGAAGAACATCGACTTCTCCGACGGCTACTACGACTCGCTGCAGTCGCTGCTCGTCAAGACCGACTCCGGCATCAAGGACATCAACGGCCTCTCCGGAAAGAACGTCGGCGTGCAGCAGGGCACGACCGGTGAGAACTACGCGAAGGAGCACGCCAAGGGCGCCAACCTCGTGCAGTTCTCCGACGACGGCGTGCTGTGGCCGGCCCTCCAGGGCGGTCAGATCGACGCGATCCTGCAGGACCTGCCGGTGAACCTGCAGCACGAGAAGGACGACGCGTCCTACAAGGTCGTCGAGACCTACAAGACGGACGAGCAGTACGGCTTCGCGTTCGCCAAGGGGCAGAAGGAGTCCCTGCGCAAGGCGGTCAACGAGCAGCTCAAGGCGCTCAAGGACAACGGCGAGTACAAGAAGATCTACGACAAGTACTTCAGCACCTCGAAGTGACCGGGGTCTGACTCACGCCGATGGCTCTGAAGAAGCGGACCCGCACGCGGGTCTATCACTACACCGTCTATGCGGTGATCGTCGCGCTCGTCGTGTGGGCACTGCTCGCCACCGACTGGCCGACGGTCGCCAAGCAGTTCGCGAATCCTGAGGTCGCGCTGAAGATGCTCCCGGGCATCATCACCGTCGGCCTCAAGAACACGCTGCTGTTCACGATCGAGTCCTTCGCCGGGGGCCTCGTCCTGGCGATCGTCCTGGCGCTGATGAAGCTCAGCAGCATCCCGCCGTTCCGCTGGGCGGCGACCGTGTGGATCGAGTTCTTCCGCGGCATCCCCGCGCTGATGACGATCTTCGGCTTCGCGCTCATGCTGCCGATCGCCCTGCACGTCAAGATCCCGGGCGGCCCGGTGGGAGCTGCGACGCTCGGACTCATCGTGGTGAGCTCGGCTTACATGGCCGAGACGATCCGCGCGGGGATCCAGGCCGTGCCGAAGGGGCAGACGGAGGCATCGCGGTCGCTCGGCATGTCGCCGACGCGGACCATGGTGTTCATCGTGCTGCCGCAAGGCTTCCGCATCATCATCCCGCCGCTGACGAACGAGTTCGTGCTGCTGCTGAAGGACACCTCGCTGTTCTTCATCGCGGGGGCGACCCCGCTCACCTATGAGCTGACGACCTATGCGCGCAACGGCCTGTCCACCTATGCGAACGCCACGCCGATGGTCATGGCGGCGCTGCTGTACCTGATCGTCACGATCCCGCTGACGCGGCTGACGGCATGGCTCGAGCGACGGATGGCGAGGGAACGATGACCACCGACCTGATCAACCTGAGCGCGCCCGCGATCGACATCCAAGGGCTCGTCAAGCACTACGGCGACAACGAGGTGCTCAAGGGCATCGACCTGACGGTCAACGCCGGCGAGGTCGTCTGCGTGATCGGCCCCTCCGGATCCGGCAAGTCGACGCTGCTGCGCTCGGTGAACATGCTCGAGGAGCCGACCGGCGGCAAGATCGTGATCGAGGGGATCGACATCACCGATCCCGACATCGACATCGATCGAGTGCGCGCGCGCATCGGCATGGTGTTCCAGAGCTTCAACCTGTTCCCGCACATGAGCGTGCTCGGCAATCTCACGATCGCCCAGCGCCAGGTGAAGAAGCGCGGAAAGGCCGAGGCGGAGAAGGTCGCCAAGGAGATGCTGGAGCGGGTGGGCATGGGCCACAAGGCCGACGCCTACCCGAGCCACCTCTCCGGCGGTCAGCAGCAGCGCGTGGCCATCGCCCGCTCGCTGTGCATGAATCCCGACATGATGCTCTTCGACGAGCCCACCTCGGCGCTCGACCCCGAGCTCGTGGGCGAGGTGCTCCAGGTGATGCGCACCCTCGCCGACGAGGGCATGACGATGATGGTCGTCACGCACGAGATGGGCTTCGCGCGGGAGGTCGGCTCGCGCCTGATCTTCATGGACGGCGGGCACATCCTCGAGGAGGGCGACCCCCGCGAGGTCCTGGCGAACCCGCAGCACCAGCGCACGAAGGACTTCCTGGCCCGCGTGCTGTGACCCGGTGAGACGCTCCGAGGGCTTTACCCGTCCCCGGAGCGTCTCATAGGTTTCTCCAAGCCCGATCAGGGCGGGGGCACCGGTTCCCCCGAGGCGGCACGGATTACGATGGGTCGTCGCCCCGTCCGGAGGCGGGAAACGGAGCACGCCCTTCATGCCGCGCTGGTTGCTGGAGCTGAACCTGGTCGACGGACCCGTGCCCTGGGTCGTCTGGGGGATCGCAGCCGCGGGTGTGATCGCGCTGTTGATCCGCCCGCTCCGGCGCCGCTGGGCGGTGCGCGCGCTGATCGCTCTCGTGATCGGCGGCGTCCTCGGCTGGGCGATCGTCGCCGTGTCGGACGCGACGAACGCGTTCGAGCTTCCGCTGCCCTCCGCGGTCAAGTGGTGGACGATCGGCGGCTTCGCGGCGATCGGGCTGGCGATCGTGAGCCTGTGGGACTCCCGCTGGTGGCGCAAGGTCGTCGCGATCCTGACGATCATCGGCGCGGTGCTGTCGATGGGCATCGGCATCAACCAGGCCTTCGGGCTCGACCGCACCCTGGGCGACATCCTCGGCGTCAACACCCTGGGCGCACTCGACCATTTCGCGCCGCCCCTGAAGCCCGGTGAGGATCCGCCCGCGTCGCTCGCAGCGGTCTGGAAGGCTCCCGCCGACATGCCCGCCCGGGGCCGGTACGGTGCACTGAGCGGCGACAATGCGCCCCGCTCGACCGATGGCTTCAGGCCCCGCAACGCGACGATCTACCTGCCGCCGGCCGCGCTCGTGAAGGATCCGCCCGCCCTGCCCGTCGTCGTGTTCATGATGGGGCTGCCCGGCTACCCCAACCCGCACCCGATGGTCGACGTCATGAACGAGTTCGCCGCGAAGCACGACGGCCTCGCGCCGATCGTCATCATCGCCGACCAGCTCGGCGCGCAGAACCAGAACCCGGGCTGCATCGACTCCGCGGCCTACGGCGGCGTCGAGACGTACTTCAACACCGACATCCCGAACTGGATCCGCGGGCACCTGCGCGTCCTGCAGGATCCGAAGTACTGGACGATCTCGGGGTACTCGAACGGCGGCGCGTGCGCCTTCATCTACGGCGCCAGGCATCCGGACATCTGGGGGAACATCGCCACCGCGTCCGGAGAGCCGTGGGCGGGCTTCGGGGATCCGAAGTCGGTGGAGAAGGTCTTCCGGGGCGACAAGGCGGCGTTCGACGCGAACAAGCCGCAGGCGATCCTCGCCGAGCACCCCGGCGCCTATGACGGGCACTACGCGATCTTCGCCGCCGGCGCGCTCGACAAGAAGTACGGACCGGCGAACCGGGCGTCGGCCGACCTCGCCGAGGCGGCCGGGTTCACCACCACCTTCTATCTGGTCCCGAACGCCACGCACACGGGGCCGGGGCTGCGGGGCGGGCTCGAGAAGGCGTTCGACGTGCTGTACCCGCGGCTGGGGCTGGCCCGATGAGCGAGACGCTGCGGACGACCGCCGACGCCGTGGGCCGCCGGGTCGCGCGCTACGTGCGACAGCACCCCTTCGCGGTCTCGCTGAGCGCTCTCCTCGTGATCACGGGCCTCTCCTTTGGCACCCTCTGGGGACGGCGGCCGATCGGACTCGGCGTCAGCCCGCTGGTGCTGGGCCGGGAACGGCAGTGGTGGACGCCGCTGACCTCCCTGCTCGTGCCCAACTCCTGGGGCGGCCTCCTGCTGGCGCTGCTGCTCGCCCTGACCCTGCTCGCCTATGCCGAGCGCCTGATGGGCACCCTGCGGGTCGTCGTGTCGTTCCTCGTGACCGGCGTGCTCGGCGTGCTGCTCGGCGTCGGGATCCAGTCGCTCGCGTGGTCGTGGGGTCAGGTCTGGGCGCGCATCGACGCCCGCGGCGTCGTCTTCGACCCGTCGATCGGCATCCTCGGCGCGATCCTCGCCGGAAGCGGCTACGCCCCGGCGCTCTACCGTCGCCGCATCCGCCTGCTCGGCCTCTCCCTGCTGGTGACGTTCACGCTCTACGGCGGCGACGCCGACAGCGTCTACCGCCTTCTCGCCGCGCTCGCCGGACTGCTGCTCGGGGTGGTGCTCACGAGCGGCACGCCCCGCCCCGCCGCCTACCGCAGCTCCTATCGGGAGACGCGCACGCTGATCGCGGCGATGGTGGCCGTCACGGGCCTCGGCCCCCTGATCGTGCTGCTCACCGGCGTCGGCATCGGACCGCTCGCCCCCGTGGTCGCGGGACTCCGCGGCGTGGACATCTCGGGGATCGCCGACGCGTGCGCGCGCAACAACGCCTCGGCGCACTGCGTCGCAGGCGTGACCACGGCCTTCGCCGCGGGGACCGGGGTCGTGCTGATGAGCCTCGTGCCGCTGCTGCTCAGCCTGATCGCCGCCTGGGGGCTGCGCTCGGGCCGCAGGGCGGCGTGGTTCCTCGCGATCGGCGTCAACGCGGTGATGGCGCTGCTCACCGGTATCAGCGTGGCGGTGCACTCGCTCAAGGAGACGACCGACGTCGTCGAGATCGATCGGCAGTTCCCCGGGTTCTCGGTGCTCGCGATCCTGATCCCGGTGGGGATGTGCATCCTGCTGGCGCTCACCCACCGACGGTTCGCCGTGCGCGCCTCTCGGCGCGCGGCACGGCGGTTCGCCCTCACGATCGGGATCGCGTTCCTGGTGCTCACCACGACCAACATGATCCTGGTGACCGCCGTCTCGCGGTCGCCGTCGTTCTGGTCGTCGCTGGGCACCACGCTGCGCCGGTTCCTGCCGACCATCATCGGCCGGCCCGGGTCGCACACCCCGCTCACCGGGTTCGCGCTCGTGCTGCACCGCGACGTCGGTGCGGTGTTCTGGATCGTCTTCGCCGTCGCCATGATCGGGCTGCTGCTGGGCCGATCCCGGAAGACCGTGGAGGACGCGGAGCGCTTCCGCACCCAGCTGCGGGAGACCGACGGCGGCACGCTCGGATTCCTCGGCACCTGGGAGGGCACGGAGCACTGGTTCACCCGCGACGGCCGCGGCGCCGTGGCGTACCGGGTGGTCAACGACATCGCGATCGCCGTGGCGGATCCGGTCTGCACGCCCGGCGACGCCGCGCAGACGGTGCGCGGGTTCCTCGACTTCTGCGACGCGAACGCGTGGACGCCGGTGTTCTACAGCACGCACGAGGAGTTCCGGCCGGTCTTCCGGGCCCTGGGCTGGCGCGACATCTCGGTGGCCGAGGAGACGGTCGTGCCGCTGGACCGCTTCGAGCTCACCGGCAAGGTGTGGACCAAGGTGCGCCAGCCGTACAACCGGGGCCAGCGCGACGGCCTCACGACGCTCTGGACGACGTGGGAGAAGCTGCCGGCGGGCCTGGTCGCCCAGCTCGACGCGCTGAGCGAGCAGTGGATCGCCGAGAAGGCGCTGCCGGAGATGCGCTTCACCCTGGGCGGTGTCGAGGAGCTGAAGGATCCGGATGTCGAGATCCTGCTCGCGATCGGCCCGCAGGGGGAGCTCCAGGCGGTGACCAGCTGGATGCCGGTCTGGCGTGAGGGGGAGCTGATCGGTCGCACGCTCGACTTCATGCGCCGGGCGGACGGCGCGATGCCGGGGGTCATGGAGTTCGCGATCGCGTCGGCGGCGCTGCACATGAAGGAGCAGGGGCTCGCCGTGATGAGCCTGTCCGGCGCGCCGCTCGCCCAGACGGTGGACGGGAGCGCGGACGCCGAGGGCGACACGATCACCCGCCTGCTGGGCTGGCTCAGCCGCGTGCTCGAGCCGGCCTACGGCTTCGCCTCGCTGCTGCGGTACAAGGGCAAGTTCAACCCGGAGTATCGCCCGATGTACCTGTTCTACGCCGACAACTCGCAGCTGCCCGCGATCGGGCTCGCGATCGGCCGGGCGTATCTGCCCGACGCGTCGCCGGCCGAGTACGTGGCGCTGGCGCGCTCGCTCGCCGGCTGAGCCGGACGCGCCGGCGAACGGCGGAGGCCGGCACGACGAAGGCGCCGCCCCCTCGGGGACGGCGCCTTCGTCGTACTCAGCGGGAGGCGGCGGGCGCGCTCCGGCGCACCGCCACGGGCTCGGCGTCGACCGCGAGCCCCACGACGTCGCCGTAGGCGGGACGGATCCGCGCCGCGTGCTGCACGCGGACCAGCGCGCCGTCCGCCGTGCGCACGAGCGTGCGCCGCATGCTGCCGAGGAACATGCTCTCCTCGACGGATCCCGTCACCGCCGCGCCCGCGGCCTCGACCAGGCGCACGTTCTCGGGCCGCAGCAGCACGTCGACCTCGCCGCTCGCGGGCGTCTGCAGGGGGAGCTCCGTGCCCCACACGCGCACGCTCGACCCGTCGGCGAGCCCGCGGACCACGCTGGACAGGCCGACGAAGGCGGCGACGTGCGCGGTCGCGGGGCGCAGGTAGAGCTCCTCGGGGGTGCCGATCTGGTCGATCCTGCCCGCGTCCATGACGGCGATGCGGTCGGAGACGCTGAGCGCCTCCTCCTGGTCGTGCGTGACGAAGACCGTCGTGATCCCGAGGCGCAGCTGGATCCGGCGGATCTCGTCGCGCAGCTGCACGCGCACCTTCGCGTCGAGCGCCGACAGCGGCTCGTCCAGCAGCAGCACGCGCGGCTCGGTGACGAGGGCGCGGGCGAGCGCGACGCGCTGCTGCTGGCCGCCGGAGAGCTGGTGCGGATACTTGTCGGCGTGCGCGTCGAGGCCCACCAGGGCCAGCGCGTCGAGAGCCCGCTTGCGGGCCTCGGCCGTGGCGACACGGCGCCGGCGCAGGCCGAACGCGGTGTTGTCGAGCACGCGCAGGTGCGGGAACAATGAGTACGACTGGAACACCATGCCGAGGTCACGCTTGTTCGTCGGGACGCCGGAGACGTCCTTCCCGCCGAGCAGCACCGCCCCGCCGTCCGCGCTCTCGAGCCCGGCGAGCACGCGCAGCAGCGTCGTCTTGCCGCAGCCCGAGGGGCCGAGCAGGGAGACGAACTCGCCGGGCGCGATGTCGAGGTCGATGCCGTGCAGCACCTGGGTGCGGCCGTAGCTCTTCACGATGCCGTCGAACTGCACGCGGGTGCCGTCGGCGCGATCGGCGAGCAAGGAGTTGTCCGCAGTGCGGGGGAGCGCGGTGTCGCTCATGAGTCGGCCTTTCCGGAGCGGCCGCCGGCGGCGCGTCCGATGATGAGGAGCAGGAGGAAGCTGAACGCGAGTGCCATCAGCGCGAACATCGCCGGGGCCCAGCCGTCCTGCTTCTGCACGACCACGAGCGCCGTCTGCAGGACCTCGCGGTTCAGGAGGGAGGCGATGGTGAACTCGCCGAGCACGACCGCGATCGACAGCAGCGATGCGGCCAGCAGCCCCTGACGCAGGTTCGGCGCCAGCACGCGCAGCACGACCGTGAACCAGCCGGCGCCCAGCGAGCGCGCCGCCTCGGCGAGGGTCGTCATGTCGACCGCGTCGATGGAGGCCTGGATCGAGCGGTAGGCGAACGGCAGCACGGTGATGCCGTAGGCGAACGCGAGGGTCCAGGCGCCGGTGCCGAGCGAGCGCCCGATCTGCAGGTAGATCGGGGTGAGGCCGACGACCAGCACGATCGCCGGGATCGTGATCGGCAGCAGCACGGCGAACTCGAACACCGGGCGCAGGCGTGGGAAGCGCAGGTTCACCAGGATCATCGTCGGTGCGAGCAGCAGCAGGACGATCAGCACGGTCACGACCGCGAGGATCAGCGAGTTGCCGAGCCCGGTCCAGATCGGCTGGTAGACGGAGGCCTGCGCGGGGTCGCCGAGCGCGGCCCAGTGCTTCAGGGTGAAGGACCCGTCCTGCGCGCGGAACGTGTAGAGCAGGGTCGCGACCAGCGGGATCAGGAAGAACAGGCCGACCACGATCCCGATGATCCAGCGGGTGAGAGCAGAGGCGCCGAGACGGTTCATGACTGCCACCTCGACGCGCGGCGCTGGACCAGCGAGTACAGCCACATCACGACCGCCACGACCGCGATCATGCCGAGCGCGAGGGCACCGGCGAGGTTCTCCCGGCCCAGCACGGTCTCACTCGTGAGCGCGGCGCGGATCTGCAGGGGCACGATCTGCGCCCCCTGGCTCGCGAGCGCCGCGGCCGTCGCGTAGGACGAGAACGCGTTCGCGAACAGGAGCAGGAAGCTCGCCAGGAACGCGGGGGCGAGCACGGGGATCCCGATCCGCAGCCAGAAGCTGGTCCGCGTGCCGCCGAGCGTCAGGTTCGCCTCGGCCCACTGGGGCTTCAGCGCCGACAGTGCGGGCATGAAGGTGATGACCATGAGCGGGATCTGGAAGTAGAGGTAGGGCAGGACGAGCCCCGGCAGCTCGTAGATCCACGGGCCGTCGGCGTAGAGCAGGATCCCGGCGTCCTTGAGCAGCTGGGTGATCACGCCCTGCAGGCCGATCGAGGCGATGAACATGAAGGCGAGCATCACGCCGCCGGTCTGCGCGAGCACGCCCGACGCCGCATCCACCACGGTGCGCACCGCGCCCGTGGGGCTCAGGCCGAGCAGCGCGTAGCAGACGAGGGCGCCGACGACGGCGCCGATCGCGGCGGTGAGCAGCGACAGGCCCGCCGAGTTCGCGAACGTGAGCAGGACGGTGGGATCCCCGAGCGCGGAGAGGTTGCTCCAGGTGAACGATCCGTCCCGGGTGAAGAACCCGGTGCCCACCGCGAGCAGCGTCGGCAGGGCGAGGAACAGCAGCAGGTACGCGGCGAACGGCACGAGACCGAGGGCCGCGAGCGCGGACGACCCGCGCCGAGCCGAAGCACGAGGCTTCGACCCGGCGCGGGGTGCGGCGGATGCCGCGAGGGTGGAGGAGGTCACTGGACCGCCGCGGCCCACTTCTCGCCGAGCAGCTTGCCGGCAGCCGTGCTCTGCGCCTCGGTGGGCACCACGGTGTCCTTCGGAGCGGCCGGCAGCGCCGCCGCGAGCGTCTTGTCGATCTTGCCGGCCTTGGTCATCGCGTCCATGCGGGCCGGTCGCGCGCCGCCCTTGAGCCACAGGTTCTGGCCCTCGTCGCTGTAGAGGAACTCCTGCCACAGGCGCGCTGCGGCCGGGTGCGGGGCGGTCTTGTTGATCGCCTGGTTGTAGTAGCCCGCGTAGCCCGTGCCGGGCAGGACGACCGTCTTCCAGTTCTTGTTGTCCTTGACGTGCGCGGCGTTCAGGTAGTCCCAGTCGAAGACGACGGGGGTCTCGCCGCTGGCGACCGTCGCGGTCGTGACGTCGACCTTGAGCAGGTTGCCCGCCTTCTGCAGCTCCGAGAAGAAGTCGATGCCCTTCTGGTAGTCGTCGAGCTTGCCGCCGGACTGCACGGTGGCCAGGCCCACGGCCGCGAACGCCGCGCCCGCCTGGGTCGGGTCGCCGTTGAGGGCGACGGCGCCCTTGTACTCGGACTTCTTCAGGTCGTCGAGCTTCTTGGGCTCCGGGAACTTCGAGGAGTCGTAGCCGATCGACATGTACCCGCCGTAGTCGCCCGTGAACAGGCCGGACTTGTCCTTGAGGTTCTCGGGGATGTCGTCCCACTTCTCCACCTTGTACGCCGCGAACTTGTCGGTGTTCTGCAGCGTCACGGTGAGACCGAGGTCGAAGACGTCGGGAGCGGTGTCGAGGCCGTCGTTGGTCTTGGCAGCCTGGATCTCCTCGGCGCTGGAGGCGTCGGGGGAGGCCTCGTTGATCGAGATCTTCGGGTACTTCTTCTTGAACGCGTCGATGATCTCGCCGTAGTTGGCCCAGTCGTGCGGGAGCGCGATCACGTTGAGCTTGCCCTCGGCCTCGGCGGCCTTCTGCAGGTCGGCCAGCGACCCGAAGTCCTTGAGGGACGTCGCGGCCGACGCCTTCGCGCCGGTGCCGGCGCTGCCGGTGGGGTCGGCGGACGCGGATCCGGAGCAGGCGGAGAGCAGGAGCGCGGCACTGGCGGCCAGCGCGATGCCGGCGCCGATGCGCGCGCGACGGTTGCTGATGAGCATGATTTCCTCTCGGTGTCCGGCGCGGGCGCCGGGGTCGGGTCGAGAGGAATGTACGGCGGGCGGGTTACCGGCGTTGCGGAGGCGGGTGAACGTGCGATGAACGGCAAGGATCCGATCCGCTCCGTGGAGGCCTGCTCGACTACCGTCCCCGTCTCGCGACTGGTTGGATCGAAGGCATGGACCTTCCCGACGCGATCGAGCTCGACGCCGCCACCCTCATCCGCATCGACGCGCCCGAGGGCATCGCGTGCTGGGTGGCGGGGATCGAAGGCGGTGACGGCGGCGGGACCGTGAGCATCGTGGCCGAGCCCGCCGAGGCACCGACCGCGGAGGCGCTCGAGACGGCTCAGGGCATCGCATCCGAATTCGCGACGCTCGTCGACGCGGCCACGGCGTTCCTCGCCGAGGAGCTGGCCGGGCCGGCGCTGTCCGCCCGCGATCAGGCGCTCCTGGCGGGGGAGCAGCCGCCCTTCGGCGCGCCCGAGGCGGTGGTGTGGCAGGACGGCACCTGGATGCTGCGCTTCGCGGAGAGCGCTCTGGAGATCGGGGAGGAGTACGGGATCGGCGTCATGTTCGCGGGCCGCACACCCGTCGCCGTCGAGGACCTGTCGGATCCCGACGAGGCGTGACGCCCCGGCCCGGAGCGAGGCGCGCCGCGCCGCGACGAGGAGTCGGTCAGCGCCCGGCAGGCGCCTGGTATTTGAAGCCGCGGTGGGAGCCGGCGAAGCCGAGGCGCTCGTAGAACCGGTGCGCATCGATGCGCTTCGCGTCGGACGTGAGCTGCACGAGCGGGCTGCCGAGCTCCGCGGTGGCGACATCCATGACCCAGCGCATCAGCGCGGATCCGACGCCGCTCGAGCGCAGCTCCGAGCTCACGCGCACGGCCTCGACGAGCAGGCGGGTGGATCCCTGGCGGGACATCCCGGGGATGCGGGTCAGCTGGAACGTGGCGACGACGGCGCCGTCGTGCTCGGCCACGAGCAGGTCGTTGGAGTCGTCGGCGAGCACCGATTGCAGTCCCGCGGCGTAGGCGGGCAGGTCGTCGTCCGATGCGGTGTCGCCGCGCGCGGCGCTGATCGCGTCATCGGCGAGCAGCGCCACGATTGCGGCGGTGTCCTCCCCGTGCGCGCGGCGCAGCGTCACCGCGCCGATCCGGGTGTCGAGCGGGACCGGGAGCGTCAGTGCGGCGAGCATGATCCGATCCTTTCACGCGAGGAAGACCCGCCCCTCCGGACAGTGAGCGAGCGGCGGCGCGGCCGGAGCGAGACGAGACGCGGTATCGCTGAGGGACCGCGTCTCGTCTCGGGCGGCTTCGCCGTCCTCGCTCGACGACCCCGGGGGTCGGTCAGGCCTCGACGGGCTCGAGGGCGTCGTCCTCCGCGACCGCGTCGACGCCGGCCTCCTTGCGCTGCTCCGCGGTGATCGGGGCGGGCGCTGCGGTGAGCGGGTCGAAGCCGTTGCCGGTCTTCGGGAACGCGATGACCTCGCGGATCGAGTCCGTCTTGGACAGGTGCTGCAGCACGCGGTCCATGCCGAGCGCGATGCCGCCGTGCGGCGGGGCGCCGAACTTGAACGCGTCCAGCAGGAAGCCGAACTGCTCCTGCGCGACCTCGTCGGAGAGGCCCATGACCTCGAAGACGCGCTTCTGGATGTCCTCGCGGTGGATGCGGATCGAGCCGCCGCCGAGCTCGGAGCCGTTGCAGACGATGTCGTACGCGTAGGCGAGAGCGGATCCGGGGTCGGTGTCGAACGTCGCCTCGAACTCGGGCTTCGGACCCGTGAACGCGTGGTGCACGGCCGTCCAGGCGCCGGCGCCCACGGCGACGTCGCCCGACGCCACCGCATCGGCGGCCGGCTCGAACATCGGCGCGTCGACGACCCAGGTGAACGCGAAGACGTCGGGGTCGAGCAGGCCCAGGCGGCGTCCGATCTCGACGCGGGCGGCGCCGAGCAGAGCGCGCGACTCCTTCGCGGAGCCGGCCGCGAAGAAGGCGCAGTCGCCCGGCTTCGCGCCCACGAGCTCGGCGAGGCCCGCCTGCTCGGTCTCGGAGAGGTTCTTGGCGACGGGGCCGCCGAGCGTGCCGTCCTCGTTGAAGAGGACGTAGGCGAGGCCGCGGGCGCCGCGCTGCTTGGCCCAGTCCTGCCAGGCGTCCAGCACCTTGCGGGGCTGCGCGGCGCCGCCGGGCATCACGACCGCGCCGACGTAGTCGGCCTGGAACACGCGGAAGGTCGTCTCGGAGAAGTACGAGGTCGCCTCGACCAGCTCGAGACCGAAGCGCAGGTCGGGCTTGTCGGAGCCGTACTTCGCCATCGCCTCGGCGTAGGTGATCCGCGGCAGCGGGGTCTGCACCTCGACGCCGATCGTCGCCCACATCGCCCGGACGACGGCCTCCATCATCTCGATGACGTCCTCCTGGTCGACGAAGGCCATCTCGATGTCCAGCTGGGTGAACTCGGGCTGACGGTCGGCGCGGAAGTCCTCGTCGCGGTAGCAGCGCGCGATCTGGAAGTACTTCTCGACGCCGCCCACCATGAGCAGCTGCTTGAACAGCTGCGGGCTCTGCGGCAGGGCGTACCAGCTGCCGGGGTGCAGGCGCGCGGGCACGACGAAGTCGCGCGCGCCCTCCGGCGTGGAGCGGGTGAGGGTCGGCGTCTCCACCTCGGTGAAGCCGCGCTCGTGCAGCACGTCGCGCGCCGCCTTGTAGACCTTCGAGCGCAGCTGCAGCGGGGCGATGGCGGCCGGGCGGCGCAGGTCGAGGTAGCGGTGCTTGAACCGCACGTCCTCGCCCACGGCGTCGGTCTCGGCGAGGCCCGAGGACACCTGGAACGGCAGGGGGGCCGACTCGTTCAGCACGACCACGTCCTGCGCCACGATCTCGATCTCGCCGGACGGCAGGTTGGGGTTCTCGTTCCCGGCCGGGCGGCGGGAGACCTCGCCGGTCACCCGGAGCACGAATTCGCTGCGCAGCGGGTGCGCGATCTCCTCGTCACGGATGACCACCTGGGCGATCCCGGAGGCGTCCCGCAGATCGATGAAGGCGACTCCTCCGTGATCACGACGGCGATCGACCCACCCCGCAAGGGTGACGGTCTGACCGATGTGCTCGGCTCGCAGTGAGCCTGCCGTGTGGGTGCGAAGCACGGAATACGCCTCCAACTAGGGAAAAGGGATCCCCGTCATTCTACGGGGACGGGCCGGATGCCTCGTGGGGAGCGGATGCGCATCACTAGACTCGCGGCAGCACCACCCATCGTCCGACCCCCTGGAAGGCGCTACACATGCACATCCTCCCCACCGACGACCCGACCGACGCCGCGGGCAACATCTACGCCTCGCTGTTCTCCGGCACCACGAGCGTCTTCGCGCTGATCTTCTACGTGATCGTCGTGATCGCGCTCTGGAAGGTCTTCACCAAGGCCGGCTACGCCGGCTGGCTCGCACTGATCCCGATCGTCAACCTGATCTTCCTGATCAAGATCGCCGGCCTGAGCGGCTGGTTCGTGCTGCTGTACCTGATCCCGATCGTGAACATCGTGATGTCGATCATCGTGGCGATCAAGCTGGGCAAGAACTTCGGCAAGGGCGGCGTCTTCTCGTTCTTCCTGCTCTGGCTGTTCTCGTTCATCGGGTACTTCATCATCGGGTTCGGCTCGGCCCAGTACCGCCGCGCCTGAGCGGACGCCTTCTGAGCTGATGCCCGCGGATCGCCTGCACCTCGTCCGGCACGGAGAGGTCTTCAACCCTGCGCACGTGCTGTACGGGCGGCTGCCCGGGTACCACCTCAGCGACGAGGGTCGGCGGATGGCACAGGCCGCCGCCGACCACGTCGCCTCCCTCCAGCGGCCGGTGTCGACGCTGCGCTGCTCCCCGCTGGAGCGCACCCAGGAGTCGGCCGCGCCGTTCGCGGACCTCTTCGGGATCGCCCCGGTGCTCGACGAGCGCATCATCGAGCCCTGGAACGTGTTCGAGGGCACGCAGATGCGCCGGGCGCTGATGAACCCGTGGAACTGGCGGCACCTGCGCCGCCCCGCGCTGCCGAGCTGGGGCGAGCCCTACGCGTCGATCGCCGCGCGCATGCGCGACGCGATGGACGAGGCCTGGCACGACGCCGACGGCGGAGACGTGGTGTTCGTCTCGCATCAGGCGCCGATCTGGATCACCCACCTGTCCGTCGCGGGGCTGCCGCTGCGGCACGATCCGCGTACCCGACGCTGCGCGCTGAGCAGCGTCACGTCATTCGAGCGCCTCGGCGACGTGTGGCGCGAGGTCGCCTACGCCGAGCCCGCGCCGGTCGGCATCGACCTCGGCGCGGTCTAGACGCGCGTGCCGCTCAGCGGCCCCCGAGGGCGAGCGCGTCCCGCACGGCGACCACGCCGCGCAGCGTCTCCTCGTGCGAGGTGCTGAGCGGGGACAGGCCGAGGCGGATCCCGTCCGGGAACCGGAAGTCGGGGATGACGCCCTCGCCCCAGAGGCGCTGGGTCACCGCCTGGAAGTCGGGGTGGCCGATCGTGATGTGACCGCCGCGCAGCGCGCTGTCGCGCGGGCTCAGCAGCCGCACGCCGAGCGGGGCGAGCAGCTCGTCCGCGGCGCGCACAGCGAAGTCGGTGAGGGAGACCGACTTGGCACGCACCGCCGCCATGCCCGCCTCGGCGATCAGGTCGAGCATCGCCTGCATCGCGAGCATGCTCGTCACCGGCGGGGTGCCGCTCAGCAGCTGCCGGATGCCGGGCGTCGGCGCGTACTGCGGCCCCATCGCGAAGATGTCGGCGGCGCTCCACCAGCCCTGGATCGGCTGGCGGATCTGCGCCTGCAGATCCCGGCGCACGTAGGCGAACGCGGGGGATCCCGGCCCGCCGTTCAGATACTTGTAGGTGCAGCCGACGGCGAGGTCCGCGCCCCAGGCGTCGAGCTGCATGGGCACGGACCCGGCCGAATGGCACAGGTCCCAGAGCACCAGCGCGCCGGCGTCGTGCACCTGCGCCGTGATGGCGGCCATGTCGGCCAGCGCCCCGGAGCGGTAGTCGACGTGGCTGAGCACCACCAGCGCGGTGCGCGCGGACAGCACCGGCGCCAGGTCGTCGACCGTCACGCCGCGCACGGGATCCGGCTGCACCCAGACGAGATCCATGCCCAGCTCCGCGGCGATCCCGGCGGCGATGAAGCGGTCGGTGGGGAAGTTGCCCTCCTCGATCACGATCTCGGTGCGCGCGCCGTCCGGGCCCGCCGGCACGCCGGCCGCGGCCGCTCCGGCGCGGATGAGCTTGTACAGCAGCACGCTCGTCGAGTCGGCCACGATCGTCTGCCCCGGGGCGCCGCCGAGCGTCACCTCGGCGATGCGGTCGCCCAGACGCTCGGGGAGGTCCATCCACTGCTCGTCCCAGGAGCGGATGAGGCGGGTGCCCCAGTCCTCCCGCACGAAGGCGGCGAGCCGCTCGGGCACCACGGCGAGCGGACGGCCCAGCGAGTTGCCGTCGAGGTAGGCCTGCACGCCCGGCGCCTCCAGGAACGCGTCGAGGTGCGCGTGCAGCGGGTCGGCGGCGTCGAGGGCGCGCGCCTCGGAGAGCAGCGCTGCGGCGGTGTCCGTGGGGGAGGGGACGGCGTGGTCGCTCATCAGGTGCCTTCCGGGTCGGCGGATTCGAGGTGGACGGGTTCGATGTCGAAGGGATCGGCGTCGCGCGCGGGCATGAGGAAGCGCCGGCCGGTCGTGGCGGCCACGGGGACGAGGGCGCGGATCAGCGCCGCGCCGCGGATCCCGGCCTCGCGCAGCGCGTCGAGCTCGAGCGGGTTCAGATCGACCGGGGTGTCGCCGTTGCCCATGTCGGTGCCGTACCGGACGGTGCCGCCGTGGGCGTGGAAGCGGCGCACGTTGTCGAGCGCGATCTCGCGCGCGTCTCCGTCGTGGATGCCGAGGGTCGAGATCCAGGCGATCCGGCCGGCCTGACGGGCCACCTCGTCGTCGCTCAGCCGCTCCGTGAAAGGGGCGTGCGCGAGCGCCCGCACGCCGAGCCGTGGCATGCGCTGCGCTTCGCCCGGCCCCTCCGCGTGCGCGACGACCGGCAGCCCGAGCTCGTCGGCGGCGCGGACGATCCCGGCGAGGAGCTCGTCCCTGAACACCGGTCCCGCGGTGCTGTTGCTGGCGACCTTGATGACCGAGGCGCCCGCCGCCTTCATCTCCGCGACGGCGGCGGCGGCATCGGCGACGGTCGCCACCTCGCGCACGGATCCGCGCGGCGCCCACGCCCGGTCGGAGGGGTATCCGCCCGGCGGGGTCAGGAACGCGCCCGCATACGAGATCGAGATGCCGCCGGGGTCGTGGCCGAAGCGTGCGGAGACCGCGCCGGCGATGCGGGCGATCTCGACGGGGTCCGAGCCGAGGTCGAGGCCGCGGCCGAGGCGCGTCTCCTCGAGGTGCGTGGTGTCCACGAGCTGCAGATGCACATGATGATCGGTGAATCCGCCGATGTACAGGGCCTCCGCCATGCGGTCACCGCCCGATCTCGGTGCGCACGGCGTACAGCTCGGGGAAGAACGTGAGATCCAGCGCGCGCTGCAGGAAGTCGACGCCGCTGGATCCGCCGGTGCCGATCTTGCGGCCGATGGTGCGCGTCACGGTGCGCAGGTGCCGGAAGCGCCAGAACTGGAAGTTGTCCTCGACGTCCACGAGCTCCTCGCACGCCTCGTAGAGGTCCCAGTGCTCGTGCGGGTTCTCGTAGACCTGGGTGAGCACCGGCACCAGAGAGTCGTGCATCCGGTACGGCTCGCGCACATCGCGCTCCAGGATCTCGGCCGGGATCGGCAGCCCGCGCCGCGCGGCGAAGCGGAGGAACTCGTCGTACAGCGTGGGGCGCTCCCACTCGGCGGTGAGCATCGCGAGGTTCCCGGGGTGGTCGCGGAAGACGCCCAGCATCCGCTCGTTCTTGTTGCCGAGCGCGAACTCCACGGCGCGGTACTGCACCGACTGGAACCCGGACGAGTTTCCGAGGTCGCCGCGGAACTCCGCGTACTCGGTGGGCGTGAGGGTCGCGAGCACCGACCACTGCTGGGTGAGCACCTCCTGGATGTGCTTCACCCGGGCCATGTGCTTGAGCGCGGAGCGCAGGTCGTCCTCGGCGAGGCGGTCGCGCGCGGTGCCGAGCTCATGCAGCACGAGCTTGAGCCACAGCTCCGTCGTCTGGTGCTGGATGATGAACAGCATCTCGTCGTGATGCTGCGGCACGCTCACCGGATGCTGCGCGCTGAGCAGGCGATCCAGGTCGAGGTAGGAGCCGTAGGTCATCCGATCCTTGAGATCGGTGACGATGCCCTCCTCGAGCGCGCGTTCGTTGTCCGCCACCGGCGACCTCCTCGTCGTGAACGACTCCAGTATTCCATCGGTGACTGTGGAGGATCCTGAGCCGGGTTAGGGTGAGGGGGACAGCGCCTAGGGTTCCGGGGTCCGCCCGCCTGGTCCGAGCGGCGCCACGTCGGCCCTCCGTGGGGCGGGCGTCATCTGAACGGACAAAAGCCTGGAGGAACCACGTCCGTCGCGCCCGCGGCGGATGGAGGGTTCCCCATGTCGCTTCTCGCCTTCGTCCTCGTCTTCTCCGCCGCCGTCGCGCACGCCGGCTGGAACGTGCTCGCGCACGGCGTCAGCCGCGCCGGCTATCCGTTCCTGTGGTGGGGCGCCGTCTCCAGCACGATCGTCTGGATCGGCGCCGTGCCCGTCACGGGCGGCGTCGGGACGACCGATCTGGGCGCCTTCCTGCTCGGCGTGCTCGTGTCGAGCGTGCTGCACGTCGCCTACATGGTCGTGCTCCAGCACGGCTACCGGGTCGGCAACCTCTCGACCGTGTACGCGACCGCGCGCGGCACCGGGCCGTTCCTGTCGGTGATCATCGCGATGCTGCTGTTCGGCGAGCGGCCCACCCCTCTCGCCCTGGTGGGCGTGGGCGTCGTGATCGCGGGAATCGTCGCGATCGGGTTCGTCGACCGTGCCGGATCCGCGACGGCGAGGGCCTCGGAGATCGAGGGAAGGGGCGCCGGGGCGGTACGGCCCAGGATCGACCCGGGACTCCTGTTCGGGCTGCTCACCGGCGTCGCGATCGCGGGCTACACGGTGTGGGATGCGTTCGTCGTGCGCTCGCTGTCGCTGAACCCGCTCGCGTTCATGGTGGGGACGACGCTCGTGCAGATCCCGTTCTACTCGTTCGCGGTGCGCGGGCGCTGGAGGGCGGTGGCGGCGCTCGGCCGGATCCAGTGGCGGCGGATCCTCGCCTTCGGCATCCTCTCGCCGCTGTCGTACATCCTGGTGCTGCACGCCGTGCAGCTCGCCCCGGTCGCGCTCGTCGCACCGCTGCGCGAGGTGAGCGTGGTGCTGGTCAGCCTGTTCGGCGCCTTCGTGCTGCACGAGGGGAAGCCCGCGTGGCGGGTGGGCGCGTCGGCGGTGGTCGTCGCCGGGATCGCCCTGCTCGCGGTGTGAGAGCCGGCTCCTCCGGACGCACTCCGCCCCCCGGGGAGGAACGCCCGGAGAGCCACCGGTCGTGCGACACATCGTACACTCAATCAAGCCGGTCGGCTTAGTTGGCGGACGTGCGGCCCGACACCCGCCCCGCGCGGGCTTCAGCCGCCGACCGCGCGCAGGTACTGGCCGTCGGGGGAGATCCCGGATCCGGAGACCGTGAAGCGCACGATGCTGGAGAGGTAGCGGTCCTCGCTGGCCTCGAAGATCCGGCCCCCGGCATCGCGGGAGGTACGGCTGAGGCGCAGGATCGGGGTGCCCGGGGGCACCTGCAGCAGCGCGGCGTCCTGCTCGTCGGCCGCGACCGCGTCGATCTCGTGCTGCAGACCGACGATCGGATGCCCCTGCGAGGCCAGGAACTCGGTGATCGAGATCGCGTCCGTGTCGACCGACAGCAGCAGGCGGCCGACCTCCTCCGTGTAGAACAGCCGCTCGAGCATGGTCGGGCGGTCGTCGAGGAAGCGCAGCCGGGTGACGCTCACGATCGTGTCGTCCGGATCCACGCCGAGCGCCTGCGCCTTCTCGACGCCCGCACGGCGCAGGCTCAGCTCCTGCGTGCGCGCCCCCGGGCGCGCGCCCAGCTCGCGCGCCCACCGCGTGAAGGGCACGGACACGTCCACGGCCTGCGTGGCCTTGCGCTCCACGACGCGGGCCGGGCGTCCGCGCGCCGTCTCGATGAGACCCTCCGCACGCAGCGCCGCGAGCGCGTTGCGGATCGGGCCGCGCGAGGTGCTCCAGCGTTCGGCGAGCTCGGCCTCGGTGGGCACGGCGTCGCCCGGGCGCAGCCGGCCGGAGGCGATCCTGGCGCGCAGGTCGTCGGCGATCTGGGTGTAGACAACCTCGGGCACATAGGCATACTACTTCGTCGCACGGTCTGGAGGCTGCCCTGTTCCTGCCGTGTTCATTCAGGAGAATCGCCGGTGAACAGTCGGGGAACAGTGCCGAGTTAGGTATACATCTCGTCGCCGAGCTTGAGAGAGTCTTCGAGGATTCCCTCCGCACCAGAACCCGAAAGGTCCTCATGAAGCTTCGCGCTCTCACCGTCGCGGCCGGCGCCGCCGTGCTCGCCCTCGGTCTCGCTGCGTGTTCCGGCACCGCCGGCGCCGCCACCGGCACCGACACGCCCGCCGCCGCGAACGGCGGCTACGCCGTCGACGCGAACACCCTCGTCTTCGGCGTCGTGCCCGACTCGGTCGACACGCAGACGAACTACCAGCCGCTCATGGACTACATCGCCAAGCAGACCGGCAAGAAGGTCGAGTACCACGAGTCGACCGACTACGCCGCGCTCATCGAGGCCGCCGTCGCAGGCAAGGTCGACGTCGCGTCGTTCTCCGGCTTCACCTACATCACCGCCACCAACGCCGGCGCCAAGCTGACCCCGATCTCGTCGATCGTGACCAAGCAGGGGCAGGAGCCGGGCTACTACTCCGAGGCGATCGTGCCGAAGGGCTCCTCGATCAGCTCGATCAAGGACTTCAAGGGCAAGAAGGTCTGCTTCGTGGACCCTTCCTCGACCTCGGGCTACCTCTTCCCGAGCTACAACCTGCTCAAGGACGGCATCGACCCCAAGACGGGCGTCACCCCCGACTTCGCGGGCAAGCACGACGTGAGCGTGCAGAAGGTCGGCGAGGGCACCGAGTGCGAGGCGGGCTTCGCCGAGGACTCCGAGGTCGCCAAGAGCGACAAGGTCACCGTCGTCGACAAGACGATGGTTCCCGGCGCGCCGCTGGTCTACAACTCGGCGCTGCCGAAGGAGACCGCCGACAAGGTGGTCTCCGCCCTCAAGGAGATCACGATCGACGACATCGTGAAGGCGGGCATCAAGGGCGCCGACAGCGACGCGTTCAAGGCGACCTTCTACGCCACCAAGCCGGTCGACGACAAGTACTACGACATCATCCGCGACATCTGCGAGAAGACGAAGGCCGAGCAGTGCAAGAAGTGATCTGAGGATCACCTCCGCAGGGTCGTCGGCACCGTCCGGCGGCCCTGCGGCCACCCCGTCTCACACCCAGGAGCACACCACCATGAGCACCCCCGCCTCGTCAGAGCCGGTCATCCGTCTCGCCGGCGTGACCAAGCAGTTCGGCGCCACCACCGCCCTGAAGGGCGCCGACCTCGAGGTCGCACGCGGCGAGATCGTCGTGCTGCTCGGCCTCTCCGGATCCGGCAAGTCGACGCTGCTGCGGCATCTCGACGGCCTGGAGACGCCGACCTCGGGTGCCGTCGAGGTGCTCGGCGCCTCGGTGCCGTCCCTGAAGGGCAGAGCCCTGCGCGCGCTGCGCAGCCGGGTGGGCTTCATCTTCCAGCAGTTCGAGCTCGTGCCCTCGCTGACCGTGCTGGAGAACGTGCTGACAGGATCCCTGTCCTCCGTGCGCGGTCCGCGTCTCGGGCTCTGGGGCTACGGGAGGGACGCGAAGCTGCGCGCCCTCGGACACCTCGAGCGGGTGGGCCTGCTCGAGCGCGCCTACCAGCGCAGCGACACGCTCTCGGGAGGGCAGCAGCAGCGCGTCGCGATCGCCCGTGCGCTCATGCAGCGTCCCGAGATCCTGCTCGCCGACGAGCCGGTCGCCTCGCTCGACCCGGAGTCCAGCGACCAGGTGATGGCGCTCATCCGCGAGATCGCCGCCGACCAGGGCCTCACGGTCGTGTGCAGCCTGCACCAGGTCGACCTCGCGATCAGCTGGGCCGACCGGATCGTGGGCCTGCGGCACGGCGAGGTCGTGCTGAACACCCCGACGACCGGCCTCAGCAAGGCGGAGGTCATGGAGATCTACGGCCGGGTCGCCACGACCACGGCCGACCTGACCGCCGTCGCGAACGAGCTCATCGAGCAGGGCGTCGCGACCCCCGCCGAGGCGCGCGCATGACGTCGGTCGCCGCCCCGCGCCGCCACGGGTACACCGGCGGTCTGCTGTCGCGCGCCCCGCGCCCGCGCGTCTCCCCGGAGCGCATCGCCGCGTCGCTCACGCTCATCGCCCTCGTCGGGCTCGGCATCGTCTCGCTCGCGCAGAGCGGCTTCTCGCTCGCGGGCGTGTTCCAGAGCTGGGGCAACGCGCAGCGGTTCATGACCCGCGTCGGGGCGCTGAGCTTCCCGGCTCCTCTCGACCTGCTCTGGCTGATCGCGCTCACCGTCGGGCTCGTGCTGGTCGGCACGCTGGTCGCCGCGGCGCTCTCGGTGCCGATCGCCTACCTCGCGGCCGCGAACACCACGCCCGGCCCGGTCTGGCGCGGCATCGCCCGCTTCCTCGGCGTGCTCACCCGCTCGATCCCCGACGTCGTGCTGGCGATGGCGTTCGTGCTGGTCTTCTCGCTGGGCACGCTGCCCGGCATCCTCGCGATCGGGATCCACTCGATCGGCATGATCTCGAAGATGTTCGCGGACGCGATCGAGCAGATCGACGAGGGTCCGCGCCTCGCGATCCGCGCCGCCGGCGGCACCAAGCTGCAGCAGTTCACAGCGGGCGTGCTGCCCCAGGTGCTGCCGAGCTGGGTCGCCACCGTGCTGCACCGCAACGACATCAACCTGCGCGGCAGTGTCGTGCTCGGCTACGTGGGCGTCGCCGGCCTGGGCCTGGAGATGTCGTACGCCTTCAAGGCGCTGAACTACGGACGAGGACTGGGGATCGCCCTCGTGATCTTCGTGCTCTGCGTCGTGATGGAGATCGTCTCCAGCGCCGTGCGCGGCGCGATGCTGGGCGAGACGGCGCAGACGCGCTCGTGGATCGACCGGATCCTGCATCCGCGGCTGCGCGGCACCGCCGCGGCGCCCTCGTCGACCGCGGCCGAGACGACCGGTCGCCCCGCTGCGCCCGGCTGGGCGGCATCGCCCGCGACCGCCCTGCGCCGACCGTGGACGCCGGAGCGCCGTCGCAACACGATCGCCGGATGGGTCGCCGCGGCGATCGTCGTCGGGAGCGTGCTCGTGTGCCAGATCCAGTGGGGCGACCTCCTCACGGTGTGGGCGAAGATCCCGGAGACCGCGGCGAAGTTCTGGCCGCCGAGCTTCGGCGCCTACGACGCGGCGGTCATGCTCGGCGCGATGCGCGACACGGTGGCCATCGCGCTCGCCGCCACGGTGCTCACCCTGCTGCCGTCGCTGCTGCTCGGATCCTTCGCAGCGCGCAACGTCGCGCCGAACGGCACCGTGCGCGGCATCGCCCGGTTCCTCCTCGTCGGGATCCGCGGCATCCCCGAGCTCATCCTCGCGATCGTGCTCATCGTCGTCACGGGCCTCGGCCCGACCGCCGGCATCGTCGCGCTCGCCGTGGGCGGCATCGGACTGCTCGGCAAGCTCATCGCCGACTCGTTCGAGGAGGTCGACCGCGGACCGGAGCGCGCGCTGCGCGCGGTCGGCGCGACGCGCCTGCAGACCTACGCCGCGGCCACCGTGCCGCAGGGCACGCGCGCCCTCATCGGGCACAGCTTCTACATGCTCGACACCAACATCCGCGCCGCGACGATCCTCGGCATCGTGGGCGGCGGCGGGGTCGGCTACTACCTGCTGAACGCGGGCCAGGGCTCCCGGTATCCGGTCGTCACCGCGATCGTGCTGATGATCCTCGCCACGGTGCTCGTGGTGGAGGCACTGGCGATGTGGATGCGGAGGGTCTTCCGATGAGCGCCTTCGGTTCCGGGGAGAGCCCCGTGCGCGACCGTTTCGACGTCGCGGTCGTCGGATCCGGCATCGTCGGCCTCGGCGCCGCGTACGCAGCCGTGCGGCGCGGCCTGCGCGTCGTGGTCGTGGACCGCACCGACCGCCCGGTGGGCGCCTCGATCCGCAACTTCGGGCACCTCTGCATCGGCGCCCAGGAAGGGCCGGCGCGCACCTACGGCGAGGCGTCGCGGGCGATCTGGCTGGACCTGGCCGCCGACGCCGGCTTCTGGGCGCGAGAGAGCGGCACGCTGGTGGTCGCCCGCGCCGACGACGAGCTCGCCCTGCTCGACGAGGCGGCGCAGGCCCAGGCCGGTGAGGGGATCCGGCTGCTCACCGCCGCCGAGATCGTCGCGCTCGCCCCTGTGCGGCCGGACGTCGCGCGGGGCGGCGCGCAGGTGCTCGGGGATCTGCAGGTGAACCCGCGTGAGGCCGCCGGCGCGATCGTGCGCCACCTCGCGCGCCTCGGCGTGGAGTTCCGCTTCCGCACCGCCGTGACCGCCGTGGGGACCGGCATCGTGCGGACCACCCGGGGCGACATCGCCGCCGCCGACGTGGTCGTCGCCGTCAACCACGACCTGGACCAGCTGCTGCCCGATCTCGCCGAGCGCGCAGGCGTCATCCGCTGCGCTCTGGACATGATGCGCGTCTCGGCCGACCTGCCGCGGCCGCTCCCCGCCCCTCTGCTCACGGGCTGGTCCCTCGTGCGCTATCGCCGGTTCGCGGAGCTCCGATCGGCGACGCCGCTGCGTGAGCGCCTGCACGCGGAGCGCCCGGAGCTCGCCGCGCTCGACCTGAACCAGATGTACACCCAGCTCCCCGACGGCACGCTGCTGCTCGGCGACTCGCATCACAAGGCCGTCCAGCCGGGGCCGTTCCAGCCGGAGGCCGCCTTCGACGCCTTCCTCGCCGAGGCGGAGGCCCTGTTCGACGTGCGGTCGGTCCGGGTGCTCGAACGCTGGCAGGGCGTGTACGCCGCGGCCGGCTCGGAGTTCCTCGTCGAGGAGGTCGCGCCGCGCGTGCTCGCGCTCGCCGCGACCACGGGCATCGGCATGACCACCGGGCTCGGCCTCGCCGAGCTCGAGACGTCTCGCGTCTTCGACTGGGACGCGGCGGGATCCGCGTCGGCAGCCGGATCCGCAGACGCACACACGCCCGCCATCGTCGGCGGCATCGGAACGTCCGCCACCGTCGGCGGCATCGCACAGGAGGAGAACGCATGAGCCCGCACACCCCCATCGAACTGGTCGTGCTCGACATGGCGGGGACCACCGTGCTCGACGACGGCATCGTGGAGCAGGCGTTCCAGCGCGCTGCCGAGCGCACCGGCGTCGCCGCACGGATCGGCTGGGGCGACGCCCTGCAGTACGTGCGCGACACGATGGGGCAGTCCAAGATCGACGTGTTCACCCATCTCGCGGGCGGAGACGTCGCCGCCGCGGAGCGGGCCACCGCCCAGTTCGAGACCGCCTACGCCGAGATCGTCGCGGAGCAGGGCGCGACGGAGATCCCGGGCGCCGCAGACGCCATCCGCGCGCTGCGGGGCGCCGGGCTGAAGGTGTGGTTGACCACCGGCTTCGCCCCCGTCACGCGCGACGCGCTGCTCGACGCGCTGGACTGGCGCGATCTCGTGGACGGCGTGCTGTCCCCGATCGACGCCGGTCGGGGCCGCCCCGCGCCCGACCTGGTGCTGACCGCCCTGCTGCGCGCGGGCGCCTCGTCGGTGCAGGCGGTGGCCGTCGCCGGCGACACCGTCAGTGACGTCGAGTCCGGCCGGAGGGCCGGAGCCGGCTTCGTGGCCGGAGTGCTCAGCGGTGCGCATGACGCCGCGGCGCTCGAGGCGGCGGAGCCCGACGCGGTGCTGCCCGATGTGACCGCCCTCGCTGCGGCGCTCTCCGAGCGCGGGCTGCTCCCGGCCCTCGCGCCGATCGCGGCGGGCTGACGTGCGCGCGGCGCTGGCCCGCCCCGCCGAAGGAGTGCACCGGCACGACGTGCCGCTGCGACCGGCCGCCGTCGCCATGGCCTGGCTCGGCGTCGGGATGCCGCACGAGGCGCTCGCCGTGCCCGGCGTGGCCCTCGGCCCGCACGATGTGCTGATCGCGGTCGAGATGTCGACGATCTGCGGATCCGACATCCACACCGTGCAGGGGCGCCGCCACGCGCCCGCGCCGCTCGTGCTCGGGCACGAGAGCGTCGGCCGGATCATCGCGATCGGCGACGAGGGGGCGCGATCCGTCGAGGGTGCGGAACTGCACATCGGCGACCGCGTGGTGTGGTCGGTCACCGTGTCGTGCGGGCACTGCGACCGCTGCGTGGCGGGGCTCACGCAGAAGTGCCGGACGCTCGCGAAGTACGGGCACGCGCGCATCGAGCCGCGCTGGGAGCTCACCGGCGGCTTCGCCGGGCACGTGCACCTGCGGGAGGGCACGGCGATCGTCCGCGTCCCCGAGGCTCTGCCCGCGGCCGCGCTCGCGCCGGTCTCGTGCGCGACCGCGACCGCCTGGGCCGGCATCGCCCGGGGCGCCGCCCTGCGCGGACGGAGCCGTCCGGATCCGTCTCCCACGGCCTCTGAGGCCGCCGTGCTCGCGTGCGAGCGCGTGCTCGTGCTCGGCGCCGGACTGGTCGGGCTCACCGCCGCGGTGATCGCCGCCGAGCTGGGCGCACAGGTGCGGATCGCGGATCCGGATCCGGCCCGGCGCGCGTTCGCCGAGCGGTTCGGACTCACCGCGCTGGAGCCGGAGGACGTCGCCGAGGAGGGGTTCGACCTCGTCGTCGAGGCCTCGGGTCACGCGGTCGGCGCCGCACTCGACGCCGTCGACGTGGGCGGGGCGGTGGTGCTGCTGGGGAGCGTGTTCCCCGCGGATCCGGTGCCGCTGGACGCCGAGCGCATCGTGCGCGGACTCGTCTCGGTCGCCGGGGTGCACAACTACACGGGGTCCGAGCTGCAGGCCGCCGCGGCGTTCATGGGCGGACGCGGCCGGGCCTATCCGTTCGCCGACGCGGTGGGCGCCGTGCATCCGCTGGCGGCGGTGGACGCCGCGCTCGTGGAGGCGGCGGCGCCGGGCGCCCCGCTGCGGGTCGGCCTCACCCCGCGCTGAGGACGTCGCACGGCGCGCCGGACCCGGCTCCCGTGCCAGGCTTGAGGGGTGAATTCTCAGGAACCGCGGCAGCAGCCCGCGCTCGGCGTGCTGCTGGTCGTCGGATCCTGCCTCTCGCTGCCGTTCGGCGCGGCGGTCGCGACGACGATCTTCCCGGCCCTCGGCTCGTGGGGCGTCACCGCGCTGCGCGTGCTCATCGCCGCGATCGTCGTGCTGGTGATCGCCCGCCCCCGGCTCAACCGCTGGAATCGCGCGCAGTGGACGGCCGCGGTGCTGTTCGGCATCTCGCTGGCCGCCATGAACGGCAGCTTCTACGCCGCGATCGACCGGATCCCGATCGGCCCGGCCGTCGCGATCGAGTTCCTCGGACCGCTCGTGCTGGCCGCGGTGCTCACGCGTCGCCTGGCCGATGCGGTCTGGGTCGGCGTCGCCCTGGTCGGCATGGCCCTGCTCGGGGTCGACGGGCTGCTCGGGGCGGCGGCCCTCGACCCGCTGGGGGTGCTGTTCGCCCTCATCGCGGCGGCGTTCTGGGTGATGTACATCCGGATGAGCACTCGCGTCGGCGCGCTCACCACCGGCACGGAGGGGCTCGCCGTGGCGCTCGCGGTCGCCGCGGTGCTGCTGCTGCCGTTCGGGGTGCCCGCCGCGATCACGGCGGTGGCGGATCCGCATCTGCTCGGGCTCGCCGCGCTCACGGCGCTGCTCTCCTCGGTCATCCCGTACATCCTCGAGCTCGCCGCTCTGCGTCGGCTGCCGCAGCGGATCTTCGGGATCCTGCTCAGCCTGGAGCCGGTCTTCGCGACGCTCGCGGGTCTGCTCGTGCTGGGGCAGCAGGCGTCGCCGCTGCGCCTCGCCGCGGTGGCCCTGGTCGTGATCGCCAGCATCGGGGTCACCGCGGGCGCCCGCCGTCGCCGCGGCTCGGGCCCTGACGAGGAGCCGCCCTCTCCGCTCACCGGATCCATCCCCGTCGTCCCCGACTGAGTCTCGGCCCGCGAGGCGGATCGGTCTCACGCTGCGGCGTCGAGCGGATGCCGGCGCCGCAGCAGCAGCCTCTGGCCGAGCGTCCACGCTCCGCTCACGGTGAGGTAGAGCGCCGCCGCGAGCGGTACGAAAAGGGCGACCACCGCGGTCAGATGGTGCAGCGCGCCGGTGAGCAGCCGCATGCCGGGCGAGACCGGCGAGCCGTCCTGCACGGGTTGCAGCAGACGCCGCGACAGCTCCGCGACCACGACGAGCGTCGCCAGCAGCGCGCCGTAGACGAGGAAGGCGGTGGCGGGCCCTCCGCCGGTGACGAGCAGCTGCGCGAGGCTCGTCCCGAGGGGTGCGCCGAACAGGTCGTGCTCCAGCATCGGGTTGGCTCTTCCGGCGATCTCGGAGCGGACGAAGATCGCGTAGAGCAGGCCGAGCACGGGCGCCTGCGCGAGCGTCGGCAGCATGCCCGCGAACGGCGAGACATGTTCCGCACGGTAGAGGTCGAGCGTCTCGCGCTGCAGCCGCTCGGGATCCTTTCCGTGCCGGCGGCGCAGCTCGCGCAGCCGGGGCGTCAGCCGCGCCCTCGCCTGCTCGGATCGCGCCTGCGAGACACCGGCCGGTATCAGCACAGCGCGCACGAGAAGCGTCACGAGCACGACCGCGAGAGCGCCCGCCGTCGTGCCGACCGCGGGGGAGAGCAGATCCGTCAGGCCGGCCAGGGCCACGGATGCCGCGTTCAAGAGCGCGGCGAGGGGAGGGAAGGTGAAGGGGTCCACAAGTAGTCCGTTCGTCGTCGGGAAGGGGTCGTCGAAGACCGCGCAGCCCGAGGGGAGGGACTACGCGGCGACGGCCGCTCCCGGCGCCCGGGGACGCGGGTGACCGGCGGCATCCGGATGACTCTGCGACGGCAGGGCGGAACGACTGATCGCACGAAGCGGATCCGGGACGCTGCGGCCACGAGGCCTGGCCGGCGCCAGGGCCAGTGCGACGGTGAGGGCGACAACGGCGACGAGGGCGATCGCGAGCCCGAGCGCACCGGCGTCCGGCGGGGACACCATGCCGAGGGCGGCGAGGAGCAGACTCAGTACGACGCCGATCCGGTGCTTCATCCGCCCTCCTCTCCTTCGGGAGGTTACCACCGGCCTTCTGCGAGGCGGGTCGCGGCGTAGCCTCGGAGGCATGAGCGCCCTCACCGATATCTTCGGCATCCGCACCCCTGTGATCCTCGGTCCGTTCGGCGGGCTGAGCTCGATCCCCCTCACGGCGGCGGTGAGCGACGCCGGCGGTCTCGGGTCGTACGGGTTGTACGGCTACGACGGCGACCGCATCCGCACCACGATCGCCGGGATCCGTGCGGCGACCGACGCGCCCTTCGCGGTGAACATCTGGCTGCCCACGGGCGACGAAGTCGTTCCCGGGCCCGAGCACGACGGGTACGCGGCGGCGCTCGCCCCGTTCTTCGCCGAGGTCGGCCTCGAGCCGCCTGCCCGCCCGGAGCGCTACCTGCCCCCGGTCGAGGAGCAGATCGACGCGATCCTCGAGGCGGCTCCCGCGGTGCTCAGCGTGGTGTTCGGGGTGCCGTCGACCGCGCTCGTGGCCGACGCGCAGCGCCGCGGCATCCGTGTCGTCGGCACGGCCACGACCGTGGCGGAGGCTCGCGCGCTCGCGGACGGCGGCGTCGACGCGATCGTCGCGACGGGGCTCGAGGCGGGCGGGCACCGCGTGTCGTTCCTCGGGAGCTCCGAGCAGTCGCTGATCGGACTGTTCGCCCTGCTGCCTCAGGTCGTCGACGCGGTCGATGTGCCGGTGATCGCGGCAGGCGGGATCGCCGACCGCCGCGGAGCGGCCGCGGCGTTCGCGCTCGGCGCGCAGGGCGTGCAGGTCGGCACTGCGTTCCTCGCGACGGCCGAGTCGGCCGCGAACGCCGGGCACCGCGCCGCGATCGGCGCGACACCGCCGGAGCAGACGGTGCTCACCCGGGCGATGAGCGGCCGGCTCGCCCGCGGCGCGCGCAACCGGGCCATCACCGAGATCGAGGCCGCGGGGACGATCGCGCCCTTCCCGGCGCAGAACTGGATCACCGGACGCTTCCGCACCGCGGCCGGCGAGCAGGAGAAGACCGACCTGCAGTCGCTGTGGATGGGACAGGCGGCGCCGCTCGCGCGTGCTGCGACCGCGGCCGAGGCGTTCGCCGAGCTCGCCGCGGGGATCCCCGCGGTCTGACGCCGGTCAGGAGCGAGGGGGAATGCTCCGGGTCAGAGGATGACGGTCGAGCGGCCGTGCACGATGACGCGGTCGTCGGCGTGCCACTGCACCGCGCGCGCGAGCACGAGCCGCTCCACGTCGGCGCCGCGCGCCTGCAGCTCGGCGGCCGAGTCGGCGTGGGTCACGCGGGTGACGTCCTGCTCGATGATCGGGCCCTCGTCGAGGTCGGCCGTGGCGTAGTGCGCGGTGGCTCCGATGAGCTTCACACCGCGTTCCTTGGCCCTGGCGTACGGGTTGGCGCCGATGAACGCCGGCAGGAACGAGTGGTGGATGTTGATCACCGGGGCGCCGAGGCTCTCGATGAAGTCGTCCGTGAGGATCTGCATGTAGCGCGCGAGCACGACCAGATCCACGTTGCCCTGCAGCAGCTCGAGCTGGCGGCGCTCCATCTCCGCCTTGTCCCCGGAGGGGATGTGCACGAACGGCACGCCGAACGACCGCACCGACTCGGCGAGATCCGGATGGTTGGAGACGACCATCGTGACGTCGATGTCGAGCTGTCCGCGCTGGGTGCGCCAGAGCAGCTCCATGAGGCAGTGGTCGTACTTCGACACGAAGATCGCGACCCGCTTGCGCTTGGACGCGTCGTGCAGCGACCACTCCATGCCGAAGCGCTCCGCGACCGCGGCGAGGTCGGCCTCGAGCGCCGGGCGGGCGGCGGCGAGCCCCTCGCGGTGGATCACCGTGCGCTGGAAGAAGCGGCCGCCCTCCGCGTCGGTGGAGTGCTGGTCGAGGGAGATGATGTTCACCTCGTGCGCGGCGAGCACTCCTGCGACGGCGGCCACGATGCCGGGCTGGTCGGCGCACGTGATCAGCAGTCGTGCGGTGTCGGGCTGCGCCATGGCGTCGTCTCCTTGCAAGCGGGGTGTGCGTCGATTCTGCCGTGCCCGCGCAGCGGAGGCGAATCGCGGCGGATCGACCGGCAGGCGACGCAGGAGGGGACCCGGGCCCGCGGCCCGGATCCCCTCCTGTCGTGGACGGCTCAGTGGCCGCCGGTGAACTCCGCGATGCTCAGCGTCTGGTCGCCGGGCCGGGTGAACAGCCCCGCCTGCGCGGTGCTCGACGCGCCGCGCGACGCCGGCTTGTCCCAGGTGCGCCCCGGTGTGGTCGCCGCCGTCGAGGCGTCGATGCCCAGGACGAGGCCCGAGTACCGGTTCACGAGGCGGACGGATCCGGTCGCCTTGCCGGTCTCGGGATCGGTGTTCGGCACGAGGAACCACTGCTGCCCGACGCCGGCCGAGTCCTTCGCGGTGAGCGTGAGCCCGGCGCCCCAGGCGCGGCCCGCGGTCGACGACGCGTCGACGCCGAGCAGGGCTCCGGCCTGGGTCGAGACCGTGTACGCGCCGTCGCCGGTGGCCGTGAAGGTCCAGGCGCCGTTCTTGCGGTTCACGGATCCGGCCGTGGTCAGCTTCTTCCCGTTGCCCGAGGCGGCGAGCTTGCGGCCGTCGGCGTTGGCGATCGTGTACGCCTTCGTCGTGTCGATCGGGCTCGCCGCCGCGACCGAGGGGCCGGCGTCGATCGTGACGTTGGCGAGCTGCGCGTAGGCGTCGCCCATGCAGCCGAACGAGCAGTAGGAGCGGAACGACTTGCCCACGATCGCCGAGCTCGTCTTGTTGGCCGGGTCGACGAACCAGCGGTACCAGGACGCCGTCGTGTAGGCGGATCCGGTGTCGCCGAGCCGGAACCACTTCTGCGTCGCGAGGTTCTTCGTGGCGTAGAACTCCTGCGGCGCCGTGCCCGACTGGTCGGGGTTCTGCGGCTGGCCGATGTAGAGGCCGAGGTAGGCGTCGTAGGTGACGTCCATCACGAACAGCGGCGAGGTCGCGGGCATCTGCCCCTTCTTGATCTGCTGCTGAGCCGTGCCGGGCGTGTTCGGGTCGTACTCCTTGTCGACCGGGGTGTAGCCGGTCTCGCTGTCGTCGGCGACGGGGACCATGTTGCTCTCCTTGCCGGAGATGCCGGGCTCGGTCCAGGTGCCGTCGTACCACTTCTGCCAGGTGCCGGTCGCCATCTTCCCGGAGATCGGGGCGCGGGCGACGTGCTCGTAGAACGCGACCCAGCCGCCGGTCTTGTTCACGATGCGGGAGCCGTAGAACGCGTAGAAGTAGCCGGACGCGTAGTCGACGTAGAGGCGGGGATCGCCGTCGCCGTAGGAGTAGGTCTGCTGCGGGAACGCCGTGGTGTCGCCGCGGGTGGTGCTGTACGGCGAGGTGATCGCGTGGCCCGGGATCTTCCAGGTCCGGCCCTTGTCGGTCGAGACGGCGTAGTCGATCGCGTCGTAGTGCAGGCCGTCGCCGAAGGGCTTGGGCGTGAACTCGTTGTGCACGAGCCCGTACCAGTCGCCCGAGTCGGGGTCGACCCACATCTGGGTGATGTCGCAGTAGTTCGGCTGCGTGTAGCTGGATCCGGCGGGCGCCTTGGTCGACTCCACGCCGGTCGGGCTGGCGTTGCAGAAGTCGGTGGTGTCGGGGTTCGTGCCGGCGGCGTTGAGCGCGTCGTCCGGTGTGGCGGTGTCGAAGTTCGTCCCGGTGTACCAGTTCCACTGCCGGATGTCGCCGTTGCTGCCGTCGGGCTCGTTGTAGTAGTTGGCGTGCGACTCGCCGAAGTGGAAGGTGCCGTCGGCGTCGATGAACGGGCTCGCCGGGGTGTCGTCGGGATACTGCCACGTGGTGTCGTCGACCGAGTCGGTCGTGACCGTCGCCGCCGCCGGCTTGGGCGTCGGCGTCGGCGTCGGGGTCGGCGTCGGCGTGACGATCGGGTCGGTCGTGTACGCGACGATCTCGGAGGCCGAGGCGTTGTTCGATCCGTTCACCGCGTCCAGGATCCGGAACTCGACGTAGCGTGCGGAGACCGGCTGTGCGAACGTCACGTACTGGATCTGCGTGCTGCTGGTGGGCTGCGCGAACGTCGCCGTGCCGGCGAGGGCCCATCCGCTGCTCTTGCCGTCCTTCGCGACCGCGGCGTCGTTCGTGGTGAGCACCTGCACGTTCTTGGCCGGGCCGTTGCCCTGCACCTTCACGGAGTAGCCGAGCCCGGTGAGCGCGTGCTCCGCGCCGATGTCGAACGTCAGGTAGTGCGGCATCGGATCCGGGGATCCGCCGTTGTAGTTCGACGCCCACTGGGTCGAGTAGTCGCCGTCGAAGGCGCCCTTGGCGGTGCCGTCGAGCGAGGGCGGTGCCGGATAGGGGGCGGACTCCGAGTCGACGTCGAGCAGGGTGTAGCCCGTGTCGGGGATCGCGGCACCGGCGGGAGGAGCGGCGTCGGCGTAGGCGGGTGCGCCCGCGCCGAAGGTCAGGGCGGTGGCCGCGACGGCGAGCACGGCGCCGCCGGCGAGCACGCCGCGCGAGCGGCGCGGGGAGGAGGGGTTCTGTGGGGACATCGGTCTTCCTTGCTGCATCGTCGAGGCGGGGAGAACAGGGGACACGCTACGCGCAAGTTATCGCTAACATCAAGCTTTTCCCGATGATTCGGCGCCTTGCAATCCGGGTCGGATACCGCAAACATCGCCGCGCTCCGGCCTGCGCCGCCCTCGCGGTCCTCGCGGAACCGGCGGGCCTCGCGAGGGTCAGCGCCGCAGGGCAGCCGTGGAGGCGCGGACGATCAGCCGCGGGGCGATCGACTCGGCCGGGGGCACGGCATCCGGATGCGCGATGGCGTGCAGCAGGTGCTCGACCGCCACGCGTCCGACGTCGCCGAAGGGCTGGGCGACCGTGGTGAGGGCGGGGGAGCAGAACTCCGCGAGCGGGATGTCGTCGACGCCGACGATCGACACGTCGTCCGGGATCGCACGGCCGTGCTCGGCGAAGGCGCGGGCGAGGCCGAACGCCATCTCGTCGCTCGCGACGAAGACCGCGGTGACCTCCGGGATCCGCGCCAGGAGCTGCCCCGCGCGGTGCCCCGACTCCGGCGACCAATCGCCGGTGATCTCGGGCGGGGCCTCGCGGCCCGCATCGGCGAGCGCGTCCCGCCAGCCCTGGGCGCGGCTCGACGCGTCGAGCCACTGCGGCGGGCCCGCGACGTGCCAGACCGTCTCATGGCCGAGCTCCAGCAGGTGGCGGGTCGCGATCAGGCCGACCTCGCGCTGGTCGACCGCGACCACCTGGGTCGACGCGGTGCGCGACCCGTCGATCGTGATCGTCGGCACCGCGCGGGTGAGCTCGTCGATGGCCCGCGACGTGGAGATCAGCGGCACCGCGAGAACGATCCCCTCGACGCCCTGATCGGCGAGCCGCGACATCGCAGCTTCGATCTCGGCGGCGTCGAGAGACGGCGTGGTCACCGAGTTCACGATGTAGCCGGCGTCGGCGGCGGTCGTCTCGATGCCGACGGCCACGGCCGAACGGGAGTAGAACCCGGTGCGCAGGGAGATCACGCCGATCGCCCTGCTGCGCCCGGAGGAGAGGGCCCGTGCGGCGTTGTTGCGTCGATAGCCGAGCTGCTCCACGGCGGCGAGCACGCGGGCGCGCGTCTCGGGCTGCACGCTCGGGTTGCCGCTCAGCGTGCGGGAGACCGTCTGGGCCGACACCCCGGCGAGGCGCGCGACGTCGGCCATCGCGGGGACGCGGCGGGGGTCGGGCGGGGCGGCGGTCGTCATCGGATCCGTTCGTGGACGAGGGACGGGAGCAGCCTCCCGCCCACGTGCATGATATCGATCACACGGTCGCGGGTCGTCACCGTGCACCCGGGCGCGGCGCGAGGGACCGTGCCGGTCCGCACCGCGCTGCCCGGGGCGAGGCTTAGCCTGAAGGCGTGACCGCCGAATCGACCGCCTCGCTCGGATCCCTTCTGGAACGGGCCAGGTCCGCCCTCTCCGACGTGCCCCGGGAGGCGCTCGGGCGTGAGAAGACCTCGCGCTGGCGGGCGCCGCGCATCGTGCGCGTCGGATCCGCGTGGCATGTGGGCGTGCTGCTGATCGCCGACGACGCCGTCTTCGCGACCGCGGAGGTGCTGCGTGCGGCTGCGCCCGTGCGCCGCGGCTACGCGGCCGAGTCGGCGCGCGCGAGGGCGGAGCGGCGCGCCGAGGCCTCCCGCGGCGGGTTCCGCGACGGCGAGACCGTGCACGTGGGCTGGGCACCGATCGACCTGGATGCGGTCGCGGCCGGCGGCGCCTCCGGCCCGCTCGTCCTGACGGACGGCGTTCCCTCGGTGCGCTGGTCGGTCGGCGGCGGGCTCATGCCGCTCGCCGCCTACCTCGACGAGCGGATCGCCCTGCTGCACGGCGAGCGCTGAGGCGACCGGCGCTCAGCGATCGCGATGGCGCGCCAGGGCGCGGGCGCCGAACCGGTGCAGGATCCGGGACGGCTCGGTGACGACCGACTCCAGGATGGCCTCCTGCACGGTGTGGAACGCGTCGGGGTCGAAGTACCCGGTGGTGCGGTAGAAGACCATCCGGTCGGCGAAGTCGCGCGGCGACGGCTCCGGGTGGAACTGCGTCGCATACAGGTCGGCCCCGACGCGATAGGCCTGCACCGGACAGGCGTCGTTGCCGGCGAGCAGCACGGCGCCCGGGGGCGGCTGGGTCGAACCCTCCTTGTGCGCGGTGAACGCATGGAAGCGGGGTCCGGCCGCGGCGAACAGCGGATCCTCCGTGCCCTCGGGCGTGGTGCGGATCTCGGCGGCGGCGGCCTCCTCGGGGTTGTCGCTGCCGACGACGCCGCCCAGCAGGCGCGTCACGACGCCGATCCCGAAGCAGGTGAAGAACGCCGTGGTGGCTCCGTCGATCGCCCGCGCGGCGATCCGCTCGAGATCCGCCTCGACCCGTCGCTGGGTCTCCGACTTGCGGACGTCGGTGACGTTGAAAGGGGAGCCCCCGATCACGAAGCCGGCATAGCGGTCGAAGGCGTCCTCCGGCAGGGGCGTGGTGGTGAGGTCGACGCGGTCCAGCGCCTCGGGGCCGACACCGAGGGCGACACGGAAGGACGCGCGCTCCGCCGTGGCCGCATCCAGCTCAGGGCGCACGCCGACGTACAGGAGCGAGGCCATCCCTGGATTCTAGGCGAGCAGCGAGATCCGCCGAAGTCCGGATGCAACGGACGGGAATACGGAGGGAGGACTCGCGTTGAACTTGACAGCACTACGCTCAAGTTTGAGAGGAAGCGAAATGCCCAACGACTTCACCGACGCGGGTTCGGGCTCGTTCGACGAGTTCCTCGCCCGCTACCTGGCCGGTGAGCAGGCCCGGCAGACCCGGTCCATCGACCTCAGCCGGTTCCTGACCGTGCGCGCCCAGCGGATGCTGCAGCGCGCCGGCCGCTTCGCGCTCGAGCGCGGCCAGACCGAGCTCGACGCCCTGCACGTCCTCCGCACCGTCGTCGAGGACGACGCCGTCGACCAGGCCATCCGCAACATCGGCGTGACGCCGAAGGCGATCGTCGATGCCGTCGAGGCGCGGCTGCCCGCGCCCGCCGACGCGTCCGACGTCGAGGCGGCGACGATCACCCCCGGAGCCAGCCGTGCGCTGTTCCACGCCTACCAGGTGGCACGATCCTCCGGGGCGACCTACATCGAGCCGGAGCACATCTTCTTCGCCCTGGTGCTCGGGCAGGACGCGCCCGCGGGGCAGATCCTCGCTCGCGCCGGCGTCACCGCCGAGGCGCTGACGCAGAGCCTGCGCGAACCCGTGACCGCGGGGGCTGCTCCCGAGGCCGACGCGACCCAGCCCGCCTCCGAGACGCCGATGCTCGACCGCTTCGGCCTGGACCTCACCGCCCGGGCCCGGGCCGGTGAGCTGGATCCGGTGATCGGGCGTGCCGACGAGATCGAGCAGACCATCGAGATCCTCAGCCGTCGCACCAAGAACAACCCGGTGCTGATCGGAGAGGCCGGCGTCGGCAAGACCGCGATCGTCGAGGGCCTCGCCCGCGCGATCGTCGACGGCGCCGTGCCCGCTCCGCTGAAGGACCGCCGCGTCGTGGCGCTCGATCTGCCCGCCATGCTGTCGGGCACCCGCTACCGCGGCGACTTCGAGGAGCGCCTCACCCAGACGATGGACGAGATCGCCGCGCACAAGGGCGAGATCGTCGTGTTCATCGACGAGGTGCACACGGTCGTCGGCGCCGGAGGATCCGGCGAGGGCGGCGGCATGGACGCCGGCAACATCCTCAAGCCGCGCCTCGCGCGGGGCGACCTGCACCTGGTCGGCGCGACGACCCTCGCCGAGTACCGGCGGATCGAGAAGGATCCGGCGCTCGAGCGCCGCTTCCAGCCGGTCAAGGTCGCCGAGCCGTCGATCGAGGACGCCGTGCGGATCCTGGAGGGGCTGAAGCCCGCGTACGAGCAGCACCACGCGGTGACCTACACCGACGACGCCGTGCGCGCCGCCGTGGAGCTGAGCGCCCGCTACCTGCCCGACCGCGTGCTGCCGGACAAGGCGATCGACCTGATCGACCAGGCCGGCGCGCGCCTGCGGCTGCGCCTCGGCGTCGTGACCGACGTCGCCGCGCTCTTCGCCGAGCTCGCCGACCTGGAGGCGCGCAAGAACGCCGCGGTCGGCGCCGAGCACTACGAGGAGGCGTCCCGCATCCGCGACGAGATCGCCGCCGTGCAGGCGCGGATCGACGACGCGGGCGCCCCCTCGCCCGTGTCGCAGACCGGCGACGCGATCGTGGACGAGGCGGAGATCGCCGCGGTGATCGCCCGCGCGACGGGGATCCCGGTGAGCCGGGTCTCCGAGAGCGAGCGCGAGCGGCTGGCCGATCTCGAGGCCGAGCTGCACGCCCGGGTGATCGGGCAGGACGACGCGGTCACGGCCGTGGCCCGTGCCGTGCGGCGCAGCCGCACGGGCATGGGCGACGCGCGCCGGCCGGTCGGATCCTTCCTGTTCCTCGGGCCCACCGGCGTCGGCAAGACCGAGCTGGCCAAGGCCCTCGCCGATCGCCTTCTCGACGACGAGTCCGCCGTCATCCGCTTCGACATGAGCGAGTTCGGGGAACGGCACACGGTGTCGCGACTCGTCGGTGCTCCTCCGGGATACGTCGGCTACGACGAGGCCGGGCAGCTCACCGAGCGCGTGCGGCGCAACCCGTACTCGATCGTGCTGTTCGACGAGATCGAGAAGGCGCACCCCGACGTGTTCAACCTGCTGCTGCAGGTGCTCGACGACGGACGCCTCACCGACGGCCAGGGACGCACCGTGGACTTCCGCAACACGGTGATCGTGATGACCTCGAACATCGGATCCGAGTTCCTCGCCTCGCGGTCGGGGGCGCTCGGCTTCGTCGCCTCGCAGGACGCGTCGGCGAACGGGTTCGCCTCGCAGGAGGATCTGCGTGCGCGAGTGATGGGCAAGCTGCACGAGGCCATGCGCCCCGAGCTCCTGAACCGCATCGACGAGATCGTGCTGTTCCAGAAGCTCGGGCGCGAGGAGCTGGGCCGCATCGTCCGCCTGCTGCTGCAGGCGACGGAGCGACGGCTCGACGGCCGCGAGGTCGCGCTGGACGTGACCGACGCCGCCGTGGCGTGGCTGGGCGAGCACGGCTACGAGCCGGAGTACGGGGCGCGACCGCTGCGCCGCCTGATCCAGCGCGAGGTCGACGACCGCATCGCCGACCTGTTCGTCTCCGGCGAGCTCCGCGACGGCGGCCGGGTGCGTGTCGACGCCGTCGACGGCGCCCTGCGCGTCACGGCTCCGTCAGAGGTGGCGCAGGCCGAGCCCGCCCGGGCGGCCTGACCCGCGCGCCGAGGCCCGGGCCGCTGCCGGGGCCTCGCCGGGTGCCGGCCGTTGTGCAGGGAACGCTCGCGTTGTGCAGGGAGGGAGCGGTCGGTGCCGGGGGACCGGCGCGGAAGACCGCGGAACGACGGTTCGCCGATGGCGCACCACGGCCGCCGGCCCTGCATAACGCGCGGCCTCCCTGCACAACGGCGCGGGGGCCGCGCGGAGGACGGTGAGAGGAGCGAGGTGAGCGCGGGATCAGCGCGAGGAGTTCGCGGTGCGGCCGCGGACGACGCCGACGAAGGCCTCGATGTCGGGGGTCGTCGCCCCTTTCGGCCAGGCCAGCAGCACGGGAGAGACGGGCGCGTCGCGCAGGATCCGGTATTCGACGTCCTTGCGGTGGTGCAGGCGCGCCAGCGACATGGGGGCGACGAGGATCCCGACGCCGGCGGCGACCGTCTCCACCGCGTTCTCGATGGTGTCGAGGGGCGGGATCGCGGACGGCGTCGTCGGCAGGGCCAGCACGCCCAGCACGTCCTCCGCGGTCGTCAGCAGCGTCTCGCCCTCGAGATCGGCAGGAACCAGCTCGTCGGCGGCGAGCAGGTGCGAGTCGGCCGAGGCGATCACCACGGGAAGCTCCTCGTAGAGAGGGATCGCATGCATGCCGTCGTCGTCGAACGGGGCGCGCACGAGGGCGAGATCGATCCCGCCCTCGGTCAGCGCGGCGCGCTGTCGGGCGAACGGGATCGGCACGAGTTCGAGCGTGACATTCGGCATCCGGGTGTTCCAGGTGTCGATCCAGCGCCCGGGCGTCGCGCCGGGCACCGCGCCGAGGCGCAGGGTGCGGGGCTCCTCGGGCACGACGGGAGGGGCGTCGAAGACGACCTTCTCGGCCTTCTTCGCGGGCCGTTGCGACGCGCTCTTGGGTGCGCCCTTGCCGGTCTTCGCGGCGTTCCGGCCGCCGGCGGTGCTGCGGGCGCCGCCCTTGGCGGAGCGCACCGCGGGTTTGCGTCCGCCGGAACCGCCTCGCCTGCTCATGCGTTCAGCGTACCGGCGCGGCCGTGGCAGCGGCGGTCCGACCATCGCGCGGCGGTCCGGACCCGACACGCGCGAAATGCGTGCGCGGGAATAGATCCGACGCGCGCGAGGTTGCAGATGTATCCGGGGAAAGTCCCGGGCACGGGAGGTTTTCGTGGGTAAGAACTACGTCGACATCGAGGACGGCCGTGGAGGCACGCTGCGCTACCGCAAGCACGCCAACGGCCGTGGTCTGATCGCGCACGGTGCCAAGGTGCACCCGCAGGCGGTCGTGGAGGCCGGCGCCTATGTCGAACCGGGTGCGAAGGTCGGGGCCGGCGCGCATGTCGCGCGCGGCGCCTGGATCGAGCCCGAGGCGATCGTGGGCGTCAACGCCCGGATCGAGGCCCATGCCCACATCGGGCAGGGCGCCGTGATCGGGGATGGCGCCACGATCGGCGTGCGCACCGAGATCGGCACCGGCGCGCACATCGCCCGCGGTGCGAAGATCGGCGATGACGAGACCGTCGCCGCCGGCATGAATCTGGACACCGACCGCAAGGGCCTCTGGCTCGCGGCCTGAACGCCGCGGCCCGCGGGCCGCACCGAAGACGCGCATCTCCTCCGGGGAGGTGCGCGTCTTCTCGTTCCCGGCGGAGAGGGTCCTCTCGTTCCCGGCGGAGGGGGCGGTTCGCTGGTCGCGGACTGCGGCTTTGTGCCGCGGAAACCCGCCAATCGCGACCAGCGAGCAGGGAGGAGGGGGCGTGGCCCGGGCGTCAGCGCTGGCAGCGCGGGCACCAGAAGGTGCGGCGTTCCTCGGTAGGGTCGGCGCCCAGCTCGCCCGTCCGGATGAGCGTGCCGCAGCGGCGGCAGGGGCGCCGCCCTCGCCCGTAGACCCAGGTGGTCCGGCCGCGGAGGGCGACGCCGGTGAACGTGCGGTCGATCCGGTCGCGGTTGGCGCGGATGGTGCGCGCTCCGAGATCGAGGAGCGCCGCCGCATCCACCTCGGTCGCCGGGCGCGTGGGCAGCACGCCGCGCAGGAACAGCAGCTCCGCCGCGTACTCGTTGCCGAAACCGGCGACGTTGCGCTGATCGAGCAGCGCGACGTGGATCGGTCGCGGATCCGACCCGACCCGTCGCGCGGCCTCCGCCGGATCCCAGTCGTCGCTCAGCGGATCCGGTCCCAGGTGCGAGACGAGCGAGGCCTCCTCCGTGGTCGGCACGAGGGCGAGCATCGACACTTCGAAGCCGACCGCCTCGACATCGGCGGTGCCGACGATCGCGCGGGCCGTGTGCGCGGGCGCCCGCCAGCGCTCCCCGGGCCGGTACAGGTGCCAGGCGCCGTCCATGCGCAGATGCGAACGCAGCGTGTGCGCACCGATGCGCATGAGGATGTGCTTGCCGCGGGGAACCACGCCGTGCACGACGGATCCGGTCAGGTCGGCGTTCGCGAGCTCGGGCACGCGCAGGTCGAAACGGGTGATCGTGCCGCCGCGCAGCGCGCGGTCCAGGCGGTGCGCCACCCGGTAGACGGTGTCGCCCTCAGGCATGGCGCGCCGCCTCCGTCGCGACGTCCGCCGCGCGGTCCGAGAGTGCGCGGGCGAGCATCGTGGATCCGGCGACGGCGGCGGGCATCGTGACGACGGCGCCCAGCGGCACCAGGAAGCACAGCTGTGCGGCCACGCCGAAGCCGAGCACCCGCGCGCGTCCGGACGCGAGCAGCCGTGCGCGGTCGTCGCCGCTCAGGCCGCGGGCGTCGAAGGCCCGGCCCGTGAGCTCCCGCGCCAGCAGGCGCCCGGAGAGCAGCACGCCCACGACGGTGGCGAGCACGCCGCCGACGACCGGGACGAGACCCAGCACCAGGGTGAGCAGCGCGACCAGGGCGCCGAGCACGATGAGGCGCAGGCCCTCGCCGACGGTGGACCAGAAGCCCGTCTCCCCCGTGGGCTCGGGGCCGCCCAGCTCGCGCTCCACCTCGCGCCAGATGCGCTGGTAGAACGGGTCGCCGATCGTGAGCGTGAGCGCCGTGAAGACCAGGCCGGACAGCACCGCGCCCGCCACGAACAGCACGATGCCGAGCGCGACGCGCAGGGCGTCACGCCAGCCGGAGATCCAGCCGTCGGCGAACGGCGTCATCCACGCGGTGATCCCGCCCAGCGACAATCCGAGCGGGATCAGGAGGGCGGCGAGCACGAGAAAGGCGATCACGGCCGGGATCAGCCCGAGCGCGAGCAGACGCGGGCGGGTGCGCCACAGACCGAACCCGCGCAGCAGCGTGCCGACGCCGGCGGCGAACTCGCGGATCATGTCCCCAGCGTATGCGCGGCGTTCCTGCGCACGGGCGCCGTCACAGCGCCTTGCGCAGGGTGTAGCCGCGCGGGGTCGCGACGAAGCCGGCCTCCTGCAGCAGCCGGCCGAGCACCGGGCCGCGCCCGGATCCGTCCGCGCCGCGGTCGTACATGCCCTCGCCGTTCACCTTCTCGACCGTGAGGGTCTCCAGCCGCCGGGCGCGAGCGGTCGCGGCGAGGTCGGCCGTCGCCGCGCGCAGCTCCTCCTCGTCGTCGGAGAACGCGAGCACGGTCTTGCCGCCCCTCTCCAGATACAGCACGAGGGCGCCGTCGACGAGCACCACGAGCGCGCCCGCCTTGCGGCCGGGGCGGTGCGAGACCTCGTCCAGCCGGGGCCAGCCGAGCGCGGCGCCGTAGGGGCTCGCGGGGTCGGTCGCGGCGAGCGTGCGCGCGGTGCGCGGCGGCGGATCGGCGAGGCCGGCGAAGGTGCGCAGCCTGTCGATCGTGGCGGAGGCCGCGAACTGCGCGGCGCCGAGCTTCTCGATCACGTAGCCGCGGCGGCAGTGCCCGGCCTCCTCGAAGCCGGCGAGGACGCGATAGGCCTGCGCGAAGCCGCCCGGCATGCCCTCGGCCTGCACCGATCCGCGGGTGACGACGCCGTAGCGGTCGAGCAGCAGTCCCGCCGAGACCGTCGCGCGCCGGGCGGGATCCGTCTCCGCCTCCGGGAGCAGCGACCACCGTCCGCCCACCGACAGCGGCCGCGGCGTCGAGGCGGGGCGCGCAAGCGACATCCCGCGGAACGTCCGCGTGCGCGGGGCCCGGCGGGTGACCTTGTGCGCCTGGCTGCCACCGCTCAACAGCGCCCGGATCGGTGCGAACGTGTCGTTCGTCACGTGCCCCGACCAGGCGAGATTCCACAGCGCCTCGACCACGGAGGCCTCGTTCTCGGCGCCGGTGGCCTCACGCAGCTGCGCCGCGAAGTAGGCGCCTCCCGAGGCGAGGGCGGCGAGCAGCTGCGCCTCGAGGGACCCCTCCTCGGGGGCCTCCTCGGCGAAGGGCACGGTCAACGGCGCGAGGTCGGCGGGGTGCAGCGACACCCAGCCGTCGCGGCCCGGAAGCGCTCCATGGCCGGCCCAGACGATCTCGCCGGAGCTCGTCAGCTCGTCGAGGAGCGCGGGGGTGTAGTCGCGCACGCGCTGCGGGAGCACCAGCGATTCCCAGGCGCTCGCCGGAATGGGCACGCCGGCGAGCTGCTCGATCACCGCGGCGACGCCGTCCACGCCCTCGAGCGGGCGGGTGTGATGCTGCCATTCCGGCAGGAAACGCGCGAAGGCGGTGGGCGAGACCGGCTCGACGCTGCCCCGGATCGCCGCGAGGGAGCGCATCCGCAGTCGGCGCAGCACCTCGCTGTCGCACCACTCGGTCTCGTCGGGCCCGGCCGAGGTGGCCGACGCGCGGCGTCCGCTCGTGGCATCGGGCTCCGCGTCTTCCGCCTCCCACGAGGGGTCTGGGCTGGGCAGGAAGAACCCGCTCGTCACGCGCCCGTCGGCCTCGAGCCGCTGCAGCGTCTGCCGCACAACGGCCGGTCCGATCCCGAACCGGGCGGCGACCGCGGATCCGAGGAACGGGCCATGCGTGCGCGCGTGGCGGGCGACCAGATCGCCGAGAGGATCCGCCACCGGCTCCAGGAACGCCACCGGGATCCCCACGGGCAGCGGCACGCCCAGCGCGTCGCGCAGGCGCCCGGCGTCCTCGATCGCGGCGGTGCGGCGCACCCCGCCGATCGTGACCTCGATCGCGCGGCGCGCGTCGATCAGCGCCGAGAGGTGCCCGGCGGCCACGCCCTCCGTGGACCGGCCGGACTCCGACGCCGGATCAGCTTCCAGCCGTGCCGCGACCTCGCTCGCGTCGAGCGGGCCGAGCAGGCGCAGCAGATCGGCCACGCCCTCGACGCCGCGTGCGCGACGGGCCGGATCCGTGCGCTGCGCCTCGCGCTCGAACTGCGCGATGACCTCCGGATCCAGCAGTTCCCGCAGCTCGACCGTGCCGAGCAGCTCGCCGAGCAGGGCGGGGTCGACCGACAGCGCCGCAGCCCGGCGCTCGGCGAGCGGGGAGTCGCCCTCGTACATGAACGCGCCGACGTATCCGAACAGCAGATCGCGGGCGAACGGCGACGGCTGCGCGGTCTGCACCTCGACGAGCCGGATCCGCCGGTCGGCGATGCCGGTGGCGAGGCGTCGCAGGGACGGCAGGTCGTACACGTCCTGCAGCACCTCGCGCAGGGTCTCCAGGATGATCGGGAACGTCGGGTGCTTGCGCGCGACTTCGAGCAGCTGGGCAGAACGCTGCCGCTGCTGCCAGAGGGGTGTGCGCCGGTTCGGGTTCATCCGCGGCATGAGCAGCGCCCGCGCCGCGCACTCGCGGAATCGGGAGGCGAACAGGGCGGACCCGCCGACCTCGTCGGTGACGATCCGCTCGAGCTCCTCGGGATCGAACACGAAGAGCTCAGCCCCGGGCGGCTCGGCGTCGGCATCCGGCACGCGCACGATGATGCCGTCGTCGCTCGCGACCGCCGACCCCTCCACGCCCAGGCGCTCGCGGATGCGGGCGTTGACGGCCAGCGCCCAGGGCGCGTGCACGGTCTGCCCGTAGGGGGAGTGCAGGATCACCCGCCAGTCGCCGATCTCGTCGCGGCTGCGCTCCACCGTGAGCGCGCGATCGGTCGGCAGCGTGCCGGTCGACTCCTTCTGCTCGTTCAGATGCGCGAGGAGGTTCGCCTGCGCGAGATCGTCGAGCCCCGCCGCCGCGAGACGCTCGCGGGCCTTCTCCGGGGTCGCGCCGTGCACCTCCCGGTTGAAGACGCCCAGCGCCTCGCCGAGCTCGAAGGGCCGGCCCAGCCCGTCGCCGTGCCAGAACGGCACCTTGCCGGGCTGTCCGAACGCGGGGATCACGTTGACGCGGTCGTGCGTGATCTCGGCGATCCGCCAGCTCGTGGTGCCGAGCGTGAAGACGTCGCCGACCCGCGACTCGTACACCATCTCCTCGTCGAGCTCGCCGACGCGCGCCCCCGTGGTCTCGCCCGCGACGAACACGCCGAACAGGCCGCGGTCGGGGATCGTCCCGCCGCTCGTCACCGCGATGCGCTGCGCTCCCGGACGACCGGTCAGGGTGCCCGCGTCACGATCCCACACCAGGCGGGGGCGCAGCTCCGCGAACTCGTCGGAGGGGAAGCGTCCGGCCAGCAGGTCGAGGGTCGCCTCGTACGCCGAGCGGGGGAGCGCGGCGAACGGCGCGCTGCGGCGCACGGTGTCGAACCACTGCTCGACGTCGAGCGGATCCAGCGCGCAGGCGGCGACGGTCTGCTGGGCGAGGATGTCGAGCGGATTGCGCGGCACGGAGATCGCCTCGATCTGCCCGGCGAGCATGCGCTCGGTCACGATCGCGGTGTGCAGCACGTCGCCGCGGTGCTTCGGGAACAGCGAGGCCCGGCTGATCTCGCCGACCTGGTGGCCGGCGCGCCCCACGCGCTGCAGGCCCGAGGCGGCCGACGGCGGCGCCTCCACCTGGATCACCAGGTCGACCGCGCCCATGTCGATGCCGAGCTCGAGGCTGCTCGTCGCGACGACGCAGCGCAGCACCCCGGACTTCAGCTCCTCCTCGACGAGCGCGCGCTGCTCCTTCGAGACCGAGCCGTGGTGCGCTTTGGCGAGCACTGGATCCGCGCCGGCCGTCGAACCGGCCTGCGCCATCATGGCCGCGGGGACCATGGCGGCGGGCAGGTCGAGCCCGAGGCGCTCGCTGTAGATCTCGTTGAGCCGCCCGGTGAGCCGCTCCGCCAGACGCCGGGAGTTCGCGAACACGATCGTCGAGCGGTTCTGCAGGATCCGGTCGACGATCGCCTCCTCCACGTGCGGCCAGACGGATCCGGTCATCTCGGTGTTCTCGCCGAACGCGTCCGCTCCGCCGACCGCCTGGTCGATCCGCTCGGCCCCGGACGGCCGGGGCGTCTCGTCGGTTCCGGGCGGCGGTGGAGGGTTGAGCATGTCCTCGACCGGCACGACGACCTGGAGGTCGAACGTCTTCGACGCGGGCGGCGCCACGATCTCGACCGGCTGCGCGCCGCCGAGGAAGCGGGCCACCTCGTCGATCGGACGCACGGTCGCGCTGAGCCCGATGCGCTGCACCGGGGACTCGGCACCGGCGGCGCGGCGCAGCTGGTCGAGCCGTTCCAGGCTGACCGCGAGATGGGCGCCGCGCTTGGTGGCCGCGACGGCGTGCACCTCGTCGATGATGACGGTGTGCACGTCGCGCAGGGTGTCGCCCGCGCGGCTGGTGAGCATGAGGTACAGCGATTCGGGTGTGGTGATGAGGATGTCCGGCGGATCGACGACGAGCCTGCGCCGGTCGGACGAGGTCGTGTCTCCCGAGCGCACGCCCACCGTCACCGCCGGTGCCGGGACGCCGAGGCGCCGGGCGGACTGGCCGATGCCGATGAGCGGAGACCGCAGGTTGCGCTCGACGTCCACGCCCAGGGCCTTGAGCGGCGAGATGTAGAGGATCCGGGTGCGGCCGGGCCGCTCCGCGTCGTTCTTCCTGCGGCCCTTCGCCCCGGCGGCGGACGGCGCCGCGGACGCGGATCCCGCCTCCGCCACGCGCTCGCGGAACACGCGATCGATGGCCCAGAGGAAGGCGGACAGCGTCTTGCCGGATCCGGTCGGCGCGACGACGAGGGCGTTGCGCCCTCCGGAGATGGCCTCCCAGGCGCCCGCCTGCGCCGGCGTGGGCGCCGTGAACGCCCCCCGGAACCAGTCCTGCGTCGCGGGCGTGAACCGGTCGAGCACCTCGTGCCCGGTGCCGGTCGCCGTGTCGCTCATCCGTCCATCTTCCCCGGTGCCGCCGACATTCTGGGCGGATCCGCCCAGGGCGCAACCCCGCCGCAGGACTGTCGCGGAACTTCACGCCCGGCGTCGGTGCGCGGTGCGAGCATGAGGGCATGGCCGAGCACACCACGAACTACCGGAGCACGTTCATCGAGGTGGCGGAGGACTGCCCGACGGATCACGCGGAGGAGCCGCCGTCGGGCGACGCCCCCACGATCGCGGCGCTGCACTACCGGCTGATCGCGGAGCACCCGTTCGTGCACACCTCGGACGACGTGATCTTCTCCACCTGGGCGCTGCGGCGGGGGATCGATCCGTCCGACGCCGAGGCCCGCGCCGCCTTCTTCGCGAAGGGGCAGGCCTGTCTGCGCTCCTCGCCGCTCGGCAAGCGCTACGGCTGGGGCGTGGTCAGCGACGCGGAGGGACGCGTCGCGCTCGTGCCCCGGGAATCGGAGGAGTACGCGCTGCTCGCCGCGGACCCCGCCCTCGGCCACACCAGGGCGATGCGGGCGCGGCGCGCCTGAGCGCCGATCGGCTCAGCGCTCGCTGGGGATGAGGATCCAGAGCACGAGGTAGACCCACAGCGGCAGCCCGGCGAAGATCATCGCGACGATCGCGATGATCCGGACCAGCGCGACGGGCATGCCGAAACGGCGGGCGAGACCGGCGCAGACGCCGGCGATGAAACGGCCCTTGCGGGGGCGGACGAGGTCGCTCATGGCCCCATCCTGCCCCCGCCGCCTGGGCGGCTCCTGGATCAGGGCAGGCGGTTCGCCGCAGCGAGGTTGGCCCGCAGCTCCTCGGCGTTCTGCCGGGTGACGTAGGCGGGACGGTCTCGCTCGAGGCGCCACGACTCGCTCAGCGGCCCCGCGCTCACCGTGTCGAACCCGAGGCGGTCGTAGAGGTCGGTCACGAACGCGACCGCCTCGTCGTCGTCGCTCGCCGTGCCGAGAGCGCGTCGATCCGGGGTGCCCACCGGTGAACCGGTCGTCAGGATCTCACCGGCGCGGATCTGGTTGAACGCCTTCACGACCGTGGAGTCGGGCAGGTGCTCCTGCAGGAGCTGCGACGTGGTGGTCTCGCCGCGGTCGAGCGCATCGATGTGACCGTCCCGCTCGAAGTAGTAGTTGTTCGTGTCGAGCACGATCTTCCCGGCGAGCGGGGCCGCCGGAATGTCCTTCAGGGCCTTGAGCGGCACCGTGACGACGGCGACGTCCGCGGCCTCGGCCGCCCCGGTCGCGGTGGATGCGGTCACCCGCGGTCCGAGTCGCGCCACGAGCTCGGCGAGCGTCTCCGGGCCGCGGGAGTTCGCGATCACGACGTCGTAGCCGAGTCCCGCGAACGCCTCCGCGAGGGCGCTGCCGATGTGTCCTGCTCCGATGATTCCGATGGTTGTCATGACGTGCGCAACAGCAGCCTCCCGCGGCGGCATTCCCGACGCGCCGTAACCGCGCGACACAGCGCACCCGCCCGATCCGGCGCGCGGATCGGGCGGGTGCGGGGCGAGGCGGAGCCAGGGATCAGGCGCCGAGGTCGACCTCGGTGAGCATCCCGTCGGCGTCGAGCTCGAGCGTGAGGTCGAGATCCAGCCGTCGCAGGAACGCGTCGTCGTGGCTCACGATCAGCACGGCGCCCCGGTAGGCGCGCAGCGCCTGCACGACCTGGTCGACGGTGTCGAGGTCGAGGTTGTTGGTCGGCTCGTCGAGCACCACGAGGTGCGGGGCGGGGTCGGCCAGCAGCAGGGTCGCGAGGGCGACGCGGAAGCGCTCCCCGCCCGAGAGCGAGCCCACCTCCCGGTCCATGGCGGCGCCGCGGATGAGGAACCGGGCCAGCCTGTTGCGCAGCTCCTTGTCGGGGATCTCCGGCGCCCGCGCGGCGACGTTCTCCACGACCGTCGCGTGCTCGTCGAGCCCGTCGATCCGCTGCGGCAGGTACCCGATGCGATCGGTGTGCGCGACACAACGCAGGAGATCCTGCGCCATGACGGGGGATCCGGCCTCGGCGGGGGCCGATTCTCCTGCGCTGTGTTCGGCTCCGGCGGGATATCCGGGCCCGGCGTCGGCTCGGCCGGCGGGGTACCCGGGCCCGGCGTCGGCTCCGGCGGCGTGTTCCGGCCCGGGCTCGTCGTGGGGTCCGGTGACCAGCCGGCGCAGCAGCGTCGTCTTGCCGACGCCGTTGCGGCCGATCAGCGCGACCCGCTCCGGGCCCTGAATCGTCCAGGAGCGCTCGGCATCGCCGATCGTCGCGATGCGCCGCGCACGGGAGACCCCGGGATCCGGCAGTTCGATCTTCATCGTCGCCTCGTCGCGGATGCGCCGTCCCGCCTCGTCGAGGGCGCTGCGCGCGGCGCCCTCCTTCTCGGCGACCTCCGTGCGCAGCCGCCCCGCCGACACCTGAGCGGCCATCTTCCGGCCGTTCGCGATGATCTTCGGGACGCGCTTCTCCTCAGCGGCCTTCTTGGCCATCTGCGACCGGGTCGCGAGCTTCAGCTCCGCCTCGATGCGCTGCCGCTTCTCCTTCTTGAACGCCTGCTTGGCATCTTTCTCGGCCTGGCGCGCCGCATCCTGCTCGGCGTCCAGCCAGGCGCGCCAGGCCGAGTACGGGCCGCCGAACACGCTGAGCTCGTGGCCGTACAGCTCGGCCGTGTCGTCCATGAGCTCGAGCAGGGCGACGTCGTGGCTGACCACGACGAGCGTGCCGCGCCACGACTGCACCATCTCGCCCAGGCGTGCGCGCGCCTCGCGGTCGAGGTTGTTCGTCGGCTCGTCCAGCAGCGTGATGGGCGCACGACGGGCGCGGATCCCGGCGATCGCGACGAGCACCGCCTCGCCGCCGGACAGCTCGCCGACCGTGCGGTCGAGGAACGTCGGATCCAGGCCGGCCTCGGCGAGGGCCGCGGCGGCGCGGGCCTCCACGTCCCAGTCGTCGCCGACCTCGTCGAACCGGTCGGGGTCGACGTCGCCGGCCGCGATGGCGCGCACGGCGTCGAGCGCACGGGCGACGCCCAGCAGCTCGGCGACGCGGGCGTGGGTGTCGAGGGTGAGGCGCTGCGGCAGGTACGCCACGTCGCCGGTCGCGGTGATGCGACCGGACGTCGGCGCGAGGTCACCGGCGATCAGGCGCAGCAGCGTCGACTTGCCGGATCCGTTGCGTCCGACGAGACCTGTGCGGCCCGTGCCGAAGGCTCCGGAGACCGCGTCGAGGGCGGTGGAGCCGTCGGGCCAGCGGAAGGTGAGACGGTCCAGGACGACCGCGGAGGAAAGGGTGGGTGATGACATGGGGCGACTCCCGGAAGGTGTTCGGGTGCGCTGATGCCGGATCCGGCGCGGAGCCCGTGGCGGGCGGATCCGTCGCGAAGAGGACGGATCGAGGACCGGAGAGCCTGTGCCGAAGAGAGCGAGGCAGGAAGGAGTGTCGGATCAGCGCGTGGATGGAACGCGGAGGCGACGACTCAGATCAAGGGACTTCCTTACACGGCGGACAGGACCCGGACGACGATACCGGGCCCGCCGCCGTCGTGCAACCCGGGCGTGTCGCGGCGCCGGAACAGTCGGGGTGGGCGGCGCCTCGGCGTCGGGTGAGCGCCGGTCCCGGGAAGATCCGCCGTGCGGGGGAGGGGGAGAGTCGCCCGCGGATCTAGCCTGGAGGCATGGTGGAGCAACGACCGGGATCCGGCGAGGCGATGCGGCGGGTGGGCCTCGGTGCGGGGCTCGCGATCGGGATGGGCGTCGGGGTGGCGCTCGGCGCCGGGCTGCACAACATGGGAACCGGCATCGCGCTCGGCCTCGTGATCGGCGCGGCGGTCATGGTGCTCTTCACGTGGGCGGGCGCGCGGATGCAGCGCGATGAGCAGCGGCGCCGTGCCGAGGCCGGGACGGGAGCCGAGGCCGAGACGGGAGCCGAGGCCGGCACCGAGGCCGAGCCGGGCGGCGACCCGGATCAGCCCTCCGCGGGCTCCCGCGACGACGACGCCTGAACCTCGGCGAGCCAGCCTTCGAGGAAGCGGCGCACGTCGGCGAGCTCGTCCTCCGACACGCTGTGCGTCAGCCCCGGGTAGACCCGGCCCGTGAGCTCGGAGTGATCCGGCAGCCACTGCGCGGTGTGGTCGACGAGCGCGGGCGGGATCACGTCGTCGCGCGTGCCGCGGCCCCAGAACACGGGGGTGCGGCGCTCGCGCAGCGCGGCGTCGCCGGGGAGCTCGCCCGGGGCCGCGTAGCCGCTGAGGTTCACGACCGCGGCGATGCGGTCCGGATCCTGTCGCGCGACCTGCAGTGCGACCGAGGCGCCCTGCGAGAAGCCGAGGAGCGCGATCGACGGCGCGCCGCCGGCCTCCTCGTCGAGCCAGCGCAGCACGGCGTCGGCGGCGGCCGTCACCGACGCGGGATCCCGCCGTTCCAGCTCGTCGATCGGGTACCAGGAGCGCCCGGGCATCGGCCAGGGCGCGTCGTGCGGCGCGGGCAGCGACGCCACCGCCACGCCCTCGGGCAGGAAGGGGACCAGCGAGAACAGGTCCCGCTCGTCGGATCCGTAGCCGTGCAGCAGCACGAGCAGAGGCAGCGGTTCGCCGTGCCGGGCCCGGCGCACGGCGGCGCGATCGATCTCCACGGGTTCGGCCATGTCACCATCCTGCCGCAGATGTCAGGGTGAGGCGGGGGAGACGCTGATAGAAAGGGATCATGGCGGTACGCACACCCGACCCCGATCCGGCCGACGACGACGGCCTCCCCGACGCGCTCGCGGGAGGGCTCCCGTCGGGGCTCGACGGTCTGGGTGCCGCAGGCGGGGCGAACCCCGGCTGGCTCACCGACTTCGAGCTCGCGCAGGCGCGGCGCCGGCTGCCGATGCTGTACGTCGAGGCGGTGCCGGTGCGCACCGACGGATCCGGTGTCGTCACCGACATCGGGATCCTGCTGCGCGCCACGCCGCTCGGCGAGATCACGCGCACGATCGTCTCCGGCCGCGTGCGCTACGGCGAGACCGTGCGCGATGCGTTGTTCCGGCACCTGGAGAACGACCTCGGGCCGATGGCGTTCCCGATGCTGCCCCCGTCGCCCGCGCCCTTCACGGTGGCCGAGTACTTCCCCCTCCCGGGGGTCAGCGCCTATCACGACGATCGGCAGCACGCCGTCTCGCTGGCGTTCGTGGTGCCCGTCACGGGCACCTGCGAGCCGCGTCAGGACGCGCTCGAGGTGACCTGGTTCAGCCCGGAGGAGGCGGCCAGCGATGCGCTCGCCGCCGAGATGGAGGGCGGGCGCGGCACGCTGATCCGGCAGGCGCTCGCGCACCTCGGACTGCTGCGCTAGCCGCGCCGCGCCCCCACCGTCCGCCGGCTCATCCCGGCGGATCGTTCCTCAGCGGGTGGTCTCGTCGGCGACGAGGGAGACCAGGGCGTCGATGTCGGCCTCGGTCGTGTCGAATCCGCACATCCAGCGCACTTCGTTGCGGGCGGCGTCCCAGTCGTAGAACCGGAAGGTCTCGCGCAGGCGGTCGGCGACGCCGTCGGGGAGCGTCGCGAAGACGCCGTTCGACTGGGTCGGCTGGGTGAATCCGACGCCCTGGATGGTGCCGTCCGCGATCCCCGCCTCGAGCGAGGAACGAAGTCGCTGCGCCATCGCGTTCGCGTGACGGGCGTTGCGCAGGTACAGGTCGCCCTCGAGCAGCGCGATCAGCTGCGCCGACACGAACCGCATCTTCGAGGCGAGCTGCATGTTGAACTTGCGCGAGTAGACGAGGCCGTCGGCCGCGCCGGGCGTGAGCACGACGATCGCCTCGCCGAGCATCGCGCCGTTCTTGGTGCCGCCGAAGCTCAGCACGTCCACGCCCGCGTCGCGGGTGAAGGCCCGCAGCGGCAGGTCGAGGGCGGCGGCCGCGTTGGACAGGCGAGCCCCGTCGAGGTGCAGCTTCATGCCGCGCTCGTGCGCGTGGTCGGCGAGCGCCCGGATCTCGTCGGCGGTGTAGAGGGTGCCGACCTCGGTGGACTGGGTGATCGAGACGACCAGCGGCTGGGCGCGGTGCTCGTCGCCCCAGCCCCAGGCCTCGCGGTCGACGAGCTCGGGGGTGAGCTTGCCGTCGTCGGTCGGCACGGAGAGGATCTTGAACCCGCCGATGCGCTCGGGCGCGCCGCCCTCGTCGACGTTGATGTGCGCCGTCGTCGCCGCGATCACGGCGCCCCAGCGCGGCAGCATCGCCTGCAGGCCGGTGACGTTCGCGCCGGTGCCGTTGAAGACGGGGAACGCCTCGACGCCCTCGCCGAAGTGGTGCTGGAACACCTCCTGCAGCCGCTCGGTGTACCGGTCCTCGCCGTACGCGATCTGGTGGCCGCCGTTGGCCGCCGTGATCGCTGCGAGCACCTCGGGGTGGATGCCGGAGTAGTTGTCGGATGCGAAGCCCCGGACCGCGGGGTCGTGCTCGATGTTCACCGATCGATTCTACGGGGAGACGATGCGGTCCCGTCGGCCGTCACGGCCGCGCCGCCCGGTGCCGGGGCGCGGCGCCTTGACCCGGTCCTGCCGGTACGGGAGCATTCGGGAGTGACTCAGCCCGCCACGGATGACGAGACGCCGATCGACGACGCCACACGTCCGCCCCTGTCCGCCGAGCGGCTGAAGGCGTTCGTGGATGCGGTGGTCGCGATCGCGATGACCCTGCTGATCCTGCCGCTGCTGGAGAACGTGGCGGAGTTCGCCCGCGAGCACAAGGGCGCGCTCGACTACGTCCAGCAGGAGGGCGATCAGCTGTTCAGCTTCGGGCTGAGCTTCCTGATCATCGCGGTCTTCTGGATGAACCATCACCGCGTCTTCGATCGCGTCGAGAAGGTGACGAATGCGCTCGTCTGGCTGCAGGTGGGCTGGATGTTCACGATCGTGTGGCTGCCCGTGGCCACGGCCATGCTCGGATCGATGGGCAACGACGCGACGCAGAAGGCGCTCTACATCGGCGCTCTGCTGCTCTCCTCGCTGCTCATGCTCGTGACCCGGCTCTATCTGCGCCGTCATCCCGATCTGCATCGGATCCCGCCGGCGTCGCTGCGCCGCGGCATCATCGCGGAGGTCGTGATGAGCGCGCTGTTCGCGGTCGCCCTCGTGGTCGCCGTGCTGCTGCCGGACATCGGCTATGCGGCGATGTTCCTGCTGCTGCTCTCGGGGCCCGCGCAGGCGCTCATCGCTCGCGTGTGGCGGACGCGCGAGCACCGGGACGCGGGGCGCGCGAGAACCCGCTGACGGCTCAGGCCACGTCGACGATGCGGTCGTTGAGGGCGGCCGCATCCTCGTCCCACAGCGCGACGACGCGCGCTGCGAGGGCGTCGACCACGTCGTCCAGGCTGCGCACCCGGAGCACCACGGCGGCCGCGCGCAGCGGCTCTCCGGCGTCCCGTGCGGCCTTGGCGAAGCCCTGCGCCACGGCCCGGGTCCAGGTCTCGCTCGCCGCCTTCACGGCCGCGTAGTTCGCGCCGCCCGCGAGCGGCCGGGCGACAGCCGTGGAGGAGACGATCGCGAAGCGGCCGGCGTCGGACGCGCGCAGGTCGGCGTCGAAGGCACGGCTCGTCACCCGCACCGCGGTGAACGACTGCTCCAGCGCGCGGTAGTCCTCCTCGGTCTGCCCGGCGAGACCGCCGCCGCCGCGCCAGCCGCCCACGAGCGGCACCAGCCCGTCCACGTGCTCGCCGTCGGCGGCGAGGCGGTCGGCGAGCGCGGCGACCTCGGCCTCGTTCGTGAGGGAGCACCGCTCGACGCGGATCGAGCCGGTGCCGGAGCCGGTGCCGGCTCGATCCGCGGCCGGGTGCGCGGCGGCCGCGAGCGCGTCGATCTTCTCCTGGTCGCGGCCGACGGCGATCACGCGCGCTCCGGCGGCGAGGAGGGCCCGTGCGAGGGTCAGGCCGGACGGGCTGGTCGCCCCGGCGAGGAGGACGGTGCGTCCTGCGGCGGTCATGCGGTGCTCCTTCAGGTCGTTCGGCGCCGGTGCCGAGGGGAGGGGCGGCCGGGGCAGGAGAGACGGATGGCGGGAGGATTCCGGATCGATTGTCCATCCATCCGGGATCCTCCCGCCATCACGTGCCGGATCCTGCGCGGCTGTGCCGGATCCTGCTCAGTCGTCGGTGCCGCGGATGCCCACGGTCGACTCGATGACCGGCTTCATCTTCTTGTCGAGCGTCTCGAAGAACATCGACAGCGGGAACTCGTCGTCCAGCACCGCGTCGGTGTAGCCCTTCGGCGCTCCGGCGAGGATCTCGTCGGACAGCCCGCGAGCCCACTGCGAGGCGGGGTGCGGCGTGAGGGTGCCGCGGACGAGCTCGTACGCCGCGAGCCAGTGCGCCGTCTTCGGGCGGTCGATCGAGTGCCAGTACAGGTCGTCGATCGCGTCGCCCAGCGCCACGACGGCGTCCGGCACGTTCTCCCAGTCGAAGGCGAGCGCCGTGTCGGTCCAGTGCAGCACGCCGCGCTGGTGCAGCCAGGCGAACAGCAGCTGGCCGCCGACGGCGTCGTAGTTGCGCGTGCGGGTGCCGGTGATCGCGAAGCGGAAGATGCGGTCGAAGATCACTGCGTACTGCACGAGGTGCGCGTAGTCGTGCATCTCCTGCTCGCTGGCGGTGAGCTGCTCGCCGGCGGCGATGCGGGCGTCGAACGCGCGCTCGATCTTGACCGACTCGCGGAACGCGGTCATGTCGCAGCGCATCTCCTCGAGCGAGTAGAGGAAGAACGGCATCCGCTGCTTGATCATGAACGGGTCGAACGGCAGGTCGCCGCGCATGTGCGTGCGGTCGTGGATGATGTCCCACATCACGAACGTCTTCTCGGTCATCTGCTGGTCGTCGAGCATGGCGGCCGCGCGCTCGGGCAGCTCGAGGTTCGTGATCTCGCTCGCGGCCCGCACGACCCGGCGGTAGCGGGCGGCCTCGCGGTCCTGGAAGATCGCGCCCCAGGTGAACGAGGGGATCTCGCGCATGGCGACGGTCTCGGGGAACAGCACGGCCGAGTTGGTGTCGTAGCCGGGCGTGAAGTCGACCAGGCGCAGCGAGACGAACAGCTTGTTGCCGTAGTCGCCGGCCTCGAGGTCGGCGATGAACTCGGGCCAGATGGTCTCGACGATGAGCGCCTCGACGAGGCGGTCGCTCGAGCCGTTCTGCGTGTACATCGGGAAGACGACGAGGTGACGGATCCCGTCGACGCGGTGCTCCTGCGGCTGGAACGCGACGAGAGAGTCGAGGAAGTCGGGCACGCCGAAGCCCTCGTCGGCCCAGCGCTGGAAGTCCTTGACCGAGGCCTCGAGATACGCGGTGTCGTGCGGGAAGGCGGGGGCGAGGGCCGTGATGCCGGCGATGATGGCGGCGACGTGGGCGCGGGCGGCCTCGTGGTCGTCCGCGTTCGGCACGGAGCCGTCCTTGATCTGCAGCGGGCGCATGGCGATGGCGGCGTCCTTGAGGATCCGCCAGGCCTCGGAGGTCTCGGCGATCGCCGCGTCCTCGACGACCTCGGGTTCGCCGATGAGAGCGTTGCTGGGGGTGGTGGTGAGGGACATCGGGACCTCCGATCGAGGGACGTGCAGGAAAAATTCCTGCAAAAGTGGATCAACTCAGGATATTATTCCAGACATGGACGATCCTGTCGACCTCGCGATCCTCGCCGCCCTGTCTCAGGACGGGCGTGCCACGCTCGCGCACCTCTCCGAGGCCGCCGGCCTTTCGGTGTCCGCCGTGCAGTCCCGCCTGAAGCGGCTCGAATCGAGGGGCGCGATCACCGGGTATCGTCCGGTGATCGATGCGGAGTCGGTGGGCAAGCCGCTCTCCGCGTTCATCGAGATCACGCCGCTCGACCCCGCCCAGCCGGACAATGCACCCGAGCTGCTCGAGCACCTCGACGCGATCGAGGCCTGCCATTCGATCGCCGGCGACGCCGCGTACATGCTCTTCGTGCGCGTCGCCTCGCCGCGCGCGCTGGAGCAGCTGGTGCGCGACATCCGCCTCGCCGCGAACGTGAGCACCCGCACGACGGTCGTGCTGCAGACCTTCTACGAGCACCGGCCGATCGTGCCGGCCGCCTCGTCCTGACCGCCGATCCCGGGGAGCGGAGCGCCGCGACGCGGCGGCGGAGCGCCGTGCCCGGCGTGCCCATAGGCTGAGAGCCGTGGCAGACGCGAGGATCCAGGGCAGCACGGCGCACGAGATCGCCGACTCCATCCGCGCCCTGATCGGATCCGGGGCGCTGCGGCCCGGCGCCGGCCTGCCGACCGTGCGGGCGCTGGCCGACCTGCTCGGGGTGAACCGCAACACGGTCGCCGCCGCCTACCGCGCTCTCGCCCGTGCGGGAGCCGTGGAGAGCCGCGGCCGCGGGGGCACGGTCGTCACCGAGCCGCTGCGCACCGAGGAGGAGGGGTTCGCTGCCGAGACCGTGCTGCGCGACCTCGGCAGCGGCAACCCCGATCCCGACCTGCTGCCGCTCCCGGTGCTGGCCGAGGTCGATCTGCGCACGCCCGCGCTGTACGGCGACGCCCTCATCGACGAGGGGCTGCGCACCTGGGCCGCGTCCTGGCTCGCCGAGGCGCAGCCGCGTCCGTTCGAGCTGTCCGTGACCTCGGGCGCCGTCGACGCACTGGAGCGCCTGCTGGTCGCCTCCCTCGCGCACGGCGACGTCGTCGGTCTCGAGGATCCGTGCTTCCTCTCCAGCATCAACGTGGTCCGCCTCGGCGGATACCGCCCGGTCGGGATCCCGCTCGACGACGAGGGGATGACCGTCGCGGGCCTCCGCGCCGCGATCGACGCGGGCGCCCGCACGGTCGTCTGCACGCCGCGTGCGCACAACCCGACGGGGATCAGCATGAGCGCCGCGCGCGCCGCCGGACTGCGTGCCGTCTTCGCCGAGGCGCCGCACGTGCTCATCGTCGAGGACGACCACTACTCGCTGCTCTCGCGGCGGCCGTACCACTCGGTCATCCCGGACGGCCACCCGCGGTGGGCGCTGGTGCGGTCGATGTCGAAGTTCCTCGGCCCGGATCTGCGGCTGGCGCTCCTCGCCTCGGACGCCGACACCGCCGCGCAGCTGCGCACCCGGCTCTCGCCCGGGAAGACCTGGGTGAGCCGGATCCTGCAGCGCGTCGCCGTCGGCATGCTCGACCATCCCGACACCCCTGCCGCGCTCGAGCGCGCCGGGGCGCACTACGCGGAACGCGGCGACGCCCTGCGCGCCCTGCTGCGCGAGCGCGGCATCACGGTGCGCGGCGACGACGGCCTCAACGTGTGGGTCGAGTGCGGGGCGGACGGGCGCGCCGTCTCCGAGGCGATGATGCGCCGCGGCTGGCTGGTGCGCACGGGCGGAGGGTTCCTCCTCGAGCCGGACGAGGCCTCGCCGCAGATCCGGCTGACCGCGCACACCCTCGACGACGCCGAGCTGCGCGCCCTCGCCGACGACCTGCGCGCCGCGATCGCCGACGCGCGTCGCCGCTGACCCCGGCGCATCGCGGCGCCGCTGACCCCGGCGCATCGCGGCGCCGCTCCGGCGGCCGGGCACACGCGGCGCCGCTAGGATTCCGGGGTGGCGAACCGCAAGTCCCAGAACCGCACCAAGAAGACCGCGTCCGCGTCTGCACGTCCGGTGACGCGCTCCCGCTCCGGCAATCCCGCCAAGCGCCCCGTCGAGGCGCAGGCGCCGGTCACCGCGGGCGACTGGATCGGCGCGGCGCGTCCGCGCACGCTTCCCCTCGCGATCGCTCCCGTGCTGGTCGGCACGGGAGCGGCCCGGCTGGGCGATCCGCAGTTCCACTGGGTCATCGCGCTGGCGTGCCTCGCCGTCGCCGTGTGCCTGCAGATCGGCGTCAACTTCACGAACGACTACAGCGACGGCGTGCGCGGAACCGACGCGCACCGGGTCGGCCCCGCGCGCCTCACCGCCTCCGGGCGGGTGAGCGCGAAGAGCGTGCTGTACACGGGTCTCGCCTTCTTCGCGCTCGCCGCGATCGCGGGCGTGGGGATCGTGATCCGCACGCAGCAGTGGTGGATGATCGCCGTCGGCGCGGTGTGCATCGTGGCGGCCTGGTTCTACACCGGCGGCAAGCGCCCGTACGGCTACAACGCGCTCGGCGAGGTGTTCGTGTTCGTGTTCTTCGGGCTGGTCGCCACGCTCGGCACCACCTGGGTGCAGTCGCTGAAGCTGCCGCAGGAGGCCTGGATCGGGGCCGTCGCCGTCGGTCTCTTCGCCTGCGCGGTGCTGCTCGCCAACAACCTCCGCGACATCGACCAGGACCGCGTGGTCGGCAAGCGCACGCTGACCGTGGTGATCGGCCGGCGCGCGACGCAGATCCTCTACACGCTGTTCGTGATCCTGCCGTTCCTGGGGCTCGTGCTGCTGGCGCTGTTCTATCCGGTCGCCTGGATCGGACTGCTCGCGCTGCTCGCGATCCTGCCCGCGGTCGTGATCGTGTGGGCGTACGGCAAGCCCGGCGAGCTCGTGATCGCGCTCGCCCTCACCTCGCTCGGCACGCTGCTCTACGCCGGGGCGCTGTTCTGGGCGTTCATCGCGAACGCGGTCTGACGCGGCGCCCACGCCCCGCAGGGGACCCCGCCCAGCCCGCGCCCACCGGGTGCATAGAGTCTTTTCGTAGGATTCAGAGCATGCCTCTGAGTTCGTCGCGCCCGTCCGCGCCCCTCGGGACTGCGTCCGATCGTCCGCGCGCACGCCGCCGGCGGCCGCGCACCGCGACGGCGGGCGCCCTGGTGCTCGGCGCCGTGCTCGCCGCAGGCCTCGCGGGCTGCGCCGCCGATCCGGTGGCCGACCAGTACCGCAACGGCGACAACAAGGGCTACATCGGCTCCGACGGCATGCGCGTCGAGGAGATCAAGCCGGGCGACCGCACCAAGCCGGTCGCCTTCTCGGGCACGCTGGAGAGCGGCAAGAAGTTCAGCAGCGCCGAGATCGCCGGCGACGTCGCGGTCGTGAACTTCTGGTACGCCGCGTGCGGACCGTGCCGGGTCGAGGCGAAGGACCTCCAGGCGGTGTGGCAGAAGTTCGACGGCAAGGGCGTCTCGTTCGTCGGCGTGAACACCTACGACCAGGCCGGCACCGCGGTCGCGTTCAACGACAAGTACGGGGTGACCTACCCCAGCATCATCGACGTGAACACGGGCGACGCGAAGTACGCCTTCGCCGAGGTCACCTCGATCCAGGCGACCCCCACGACGCTGGTCCTGGACAAGCAGGGCCGGGTGGCCGCCCGCGTGATCGGGCCGATCGGATCCGCCTCCATCCTGGAGACGCTCGTGCAGGACGCCCTGGATGAGAAGTGACGCGCGAGAAGTGAATCCGATCTCGTGAACATCGACGCCATCGTCGGCACCGGCGCGCTCTGGGCGGCCGTGCCCGTCGCCATGCTCGCCGGGCTCCTGTCGTTCCTCTCGCCCTGCGTGCTGCCGCTCGTGCCGGGCTACCTCGGCTTCGTCGGCGGCGCGGTGAGCGGCGCGCGACAGCGCCAGGACGGCACGGCCGACGCCCCGACCCGTCGTCAGATGGTGCTCGGCGTGCTGCTGTTCATCCTGGGCTTCACGCTCGTCTTCATCCTCATGGCGGTGGTCGGGGGAGCGGCGGGCGTGTTCCTGCTGCGCTGGGGCGACGTGATCACCCGCGTGCTCGGCGCGGTCATCATCGTGATGGGCCTCGTGTTCGTCGGCGTGTTCGGCGTCGCGCAGCGCACGATCCGGATGAACGTCTCCGGTCGTGCCGGCCTCATCGGTGCCCCCCTGCTCGGCATCGCCCTGGGAATCGGGTGGAGCCCCTGCCTCAGCCCCACGCTGTCGGCGATCGTCGCGCTGTCGGTCAACGTCGGCGACGTGAGCCGGGCGGTCTGGCTGGGCGTCGCCTACTCGCTCGGACTCGGGATCCCGTTCCTGCTCGTCGCGCTCGGCTTCGGCTGGGCGACCAGGTCGGTCTCGTTCCTGCGCCGCCACGTGCGCGTGGTCAACATCGTCGGCGGCGCGCTGCTCATCGTGCTGGGCCTGCTCATGGTGACCGGGGTCTGGAAGACGATCATGTCGAGCATCGGGGCGGTGGTCGGCAGTGTCGAGCTCCCGCTCTGACCGTGGGCCGGGCACACGGCTGCTGAGCCTTACGAAGCACAGGGATCGAACGTGACGAACCAAGACACGAAGAAGAAGGCGTCCGCACGAGGGGACTCGACGGATCCGCTGCGCCCCGGCGACCACATCGACGCGGTGGCGGAGCCCGTCGACGGGGGCGTGGAGTCGCCACGGCTCGGCGTCGTCGGCTGGCTGCGCTGGGGCTGGCGGCAGCTCACCAGCATGCGCACGGCCCTCGTGCTGCTGCTCATCCTCGCGATCGCCGCGATCCCCGGCTCGATCTTCCCGCAGCGGATGGCGGATCCGAACGGCGTCACGCAGTACAAGGTCGACCACCCGGATCTGTTCCCGATCATGGATTCGCTGCAGCTGTTCGACGTCTACCTGTCGGCGTGGTTCTCGGCGATCTACCTGCTGCTGTTCCTTTCGCTCGTGGGCTGCGTGATCCCGCGCATCAAGCATCACTTCAAGGCACTGCGTTCGCGCCCTCCCCGCACGCCGGTGCGGCTGTCCCGTCTCGACGACCATCGCGAGGCCGTACGCACCGTCTCCGGCACGGATGCGCAGGCCGCCGCGGCCGAGGCCGTCGCGATCGCCGAGAAGCAGCTGCGCGCGCTGCGCTACCGCGTCGAGCGCTACGACGACAAGCGCGGGTTCTCCGTGTCGGCCGAGCGCGGCTACGCGCGGGAGACCGGCAACCTGCTGTTCCACCTGGCCCTCGTCGGCGTGCTCGTCTCGGTCGGCGTGGGCGGCAGCTTCGCCTACACGGGGCAGCGCGTGGTCGTGCAGGGCACGAGCTTCGTGAACACGCTCCTGGACTACTCGTCGATGAACCGCGGCCGCTTCGTCTCCGACGACGCCCTCGCCCCGTACCGGATGACGCTGGACTCGTTCGACGTCACGTACCAGCCCTTCGAGAAGGGCAGCCCGTCCTCGGGACTGGCCGGCGACTTCTCCGCGAACGTCTCCGTGACGGAGCCGGGGCAGAAGCCGCGCGACGCCTCGGTGCAGGTGAACCACCCGCTCGGCATCGCCGGAGACCGCGTCTACCTGCTCGGCAACGGCTACGCGCCCACGATCACCGTCAAGAACGCGAAGGGCGACGTGGTCTACCACGACTCCGTCCCGTTCCTCCCGCAGAACAACAGCACGATGATGTCGATCGGCATCGTCAAGGTCGCCGACGGCCTGCCGGAGCAGCTCGGCCTGCAGGGCTTCTTCTACCCGACGGCGGGACAGCTCGCCTCCGGCGCGCTCACCTCGGTGTATCCGGCGCTGGTGAACCCCACGCTCACGCTCAACGTCTATGCGGGCGACCTCGGCATCGACGACGGCACGCCGCGGTCGGTGTACGTGCTCGACACCGCGAAGATGACGCAGCTCACGGGCGGCAAGACCGGCGTGAAGTCGATCGAGCTGGCCCCGGGGGAGACCACCGCCCTGCCGAACGGGATGGGCACCATCACGTTCGAGAACGAGGCGCCGAAGGACGCGAAGGACTACGCCCAGTCGGTGAAGCGCTACGTCTCGCTGCAGATCCATCACGACCCCTCCGAGCAGTGGGTGCTCGCTTTCGCGGCGCTCGCCGTGCTCGGCCTCGTGCTCGCCCTCTTCGTGCCGCGGAGGCGGATGTGGGTCAAGGCCGTGGTCGTCGACGGCGCCGTGCACCTGGAGTACGCCGGGCTGGCCCGCGGCGAGGACCCGACCCTGGCCGCGGCCGTGGAGGACCTCCGCGACGGTCACGCCCGCCTGCTCGACGCCGCGGGAACCACCGCGGCGGTCGCGGAGACCCGCGGCACCTCCGAACCCGATGGCCCCTCCGAGGCCGATGACAGCGGAATTCCGCGGAAGTAGGCTGACAGCATGAACTTCGACTCGATGTCGATCCTGACGATCTGGACGGCTGTCGCGATCTACGCGGCCGCGTTCATCGCCTACGCGCTCGATCTCGCCCGGCGCTCCCAGGCCGCCGCGGACGCCAAGGTCGCCGTGCCGGAGCGCGAGCTCGTCGGCGCGGCGGTGGGCGGCTCCTCGGCGTCGTCGTCGGGTGGGGCCGGCACCGCCTCGGGCGCCGAGGCCGCGGCCCCGCCGCGGTACGTGATGGCCCGCATCGGCACGGCGCTCACCACGCTCGGCTTCCTGTTCCACCTGGCGGGCGTCGTGCTGCGCGGCATCGCCGCGGGCCGGGTGCCGTGGTCGAACATGTACGAGTTCTCCATGACCGGCACGCTGCTGATCATCGCCGTCTACATCGCGGTGAACATCTGGTACGACCTGAAGTACCTGGGCACGTTCATCGTGGGTCTCGTCGTGGTGCTGCTGGGCGGTGCCGCCACCGGGTTCTACACGCAGGTCGTGCCGCTGGCGGATCCGCTCAAGAGCGTCTGGCTCGTGATCCACGTGTTCGTCGCATCGCTCGGCACGGCCTTCTTCGCCCTCGCCTTCGCGCTGAGCGTCTTCCAGCTCATGCAGGCCCGCCGCGAGTCCCGGATCCTGGCCGAGGCGTCCAAGCCCGGGCCCCGGTTCCTCGCGACGCTGCCGACGGCCGACCGGCTGGAGAGCCTCGCCTACCGGTTCGCGACCGTCGGCTTCATCCTGTGGACGTTCACGCTGATCGCCGGATCCATCTGGGCCAACGACGCCTGGGGCCGGTACTGGGGCTTCGACACCAAGGAGACCTGGACGTTCATCATCTGGGTGCTCTACGCGGGCTACATCCACGCGCGCGCGACGCGCGGCTGGCGCGGATCCCGCTCGGCCTGGCTCTCGATCGTCGGCTTCGCGGCGGTGCTGTTCAACTTCACCATCGTGAACCTGTTCTTCAAGGGCCTGCACGTCTACTCGGGTCTGAGCTGAACCGGCGGCGCACCGCGCCGTGCGGCCGGGCCGCGGGGCGCGCACGATGAAGGCGGGACGCCGCAGGCTGCGCCCGGGGGCGCTGCTCGTGATCCTGCTCGTGATCGTCGCTGCCGTGGTGGTGGCGACCGGGATCCTGCCCGCCGCGGACGCGGGGGCGCTCGCCGGGCGGACCGCCCCGGTGCTCGGGTTCGTGGTCGCGATCACGATCGTCGCCGAGCTCGCGCGGGACGCGGCGGTGTTCGACGTGGTCGCGCAGCACCTGGCCCGTTGGGGTCGAGGACGTGTGCTCGCGCTGTGGGGCGCGGTCATCCTGCTCGCGGTGGTCAGCACGGTGTTCCTCTCGCTGGACACGACCGCGGTCATCGTGACGCCGGTGGTGGTGCTGCTCGCCCAGGGCGTGGGCGTCTCGCCCCTGCCCTTCGCCCTCGCGACCGTGTGGCTCGCCAACACGGCGTCTCTCCTGCTGCCGGTGTCGAACCTGACCAACCTGCTCGCCGCGTCGAGGATCGGGGCGGATCCGGCGGCCTTCCTCGCCCTGAGCTGGGCGCCGGCGCTCGCCGGGGTGCTCGTGCCGGTCGCGATCCTCACGATCGCGCACCGCAGGACGCTCCGGGGCCGCTACACGGCTCCGCCGCAGGCCCGCCCGACGGATCGCGTGCTGTTCGTGGTCTCGGCGGTGGTGCTCGTCGCACTGCTGCCGCTGCTCGCCCTCGTGCAGGAGGTGTGGATCCCCGCCGCGGCGGCCGCGCTGATCCTCGTGGTGGTCTTCGCGTTCCGGCGGCGCCGGGCCCTGCGCCTCGCGCTCGTGCCGTGGCAGGCCCTCGGCCTCGCGGCCGGGCTGTTCGTGATCGTGGAGGCTGCGCACGCGCGCGGGCTCGCCGCGCTGCTCACCCCGCTCGCCGCGGACGGCCACGGCGTGGGGGAGCTGCTGCGCGTCGCGGGCATCGGCGCGCTCGCGGCCAACGGCATCGACAACCTTCCGGCCTACCTCGTGCTGGAGCCGCTCGCGGCGCACGACCCGGTCGCCCTGATGGCGCTGCTGATCGGCGTGAACCTCGGCCCGCTCGTGACGCCGTGGGCCTCGCTCGCGATCCTGCTCTGGCACCACCGGATCACCGCCCTGGGCGTGACCGTGCCCTGGGGGCGTTTCGCACTGTGGGGGCTCGTCGCGGCGGCGTCCACCGTGCTCGTCGCCGTGCTCGCCCTCGCGGCCGTTTCCTGATCCGCGGATCCGGGTTATCGTCGCGGCATGTGCCGGAACATTCGCTGCCTCCACAACTTCGAGCCGCCGACCACCGATGACGAGGTGCGCGAGGCCGCCCTCCAGTTCGTCCGCAAGGTGAGCGGCTCCACGCATCCGTCGCGGGCGAACACACCGGCGTTCGAGCAGGCGATCGACGAGATTGCGCAGGCCACCCGCCGCATGCTCGATCAGTTGGTCACGAACGCCCCGCCGAAGAATCGCGAGGCCGAGGCGGTCAAGGGACGCCAGCGGCACGAGAAGCGCATGGAGCGCGAGGTCAGGATCCGTACGGCGAGCGTCTAGCGGCCCGCGTCGTCGGCGGCCCTCGTGATCCGCGTCGTGCGTGCCATACGCTCGACGAAGAGCACGACGACACGGCACGAGGGGGCAGCATGCGCAGACGTCAGGTCACGATCATCACGGGAGAGCCCGGTCCGTCGGCCGGCGGGGTGCGGATCGAGCCGTTCACGTTCGGTCTCGTCGGGGCGCTCGGGGTCCTGGTCGCGCTCCTCATCGGCACGATCGTCGGGCAGCTGTCGACGGTGCTCGTGTACATCGGCATCGCGCTGTTCCTCGCACTCGGGCTCGACCCGATCGTGCGGCTGATCGAGAGGAAGCTCCCGCGCGCCGCGGCCGTCGCGATCGTGGTCGTCGTGGTGGTGCTGGCCTTCGCCGGGATCCTGCTGGCGATCGTGCCCATCGTCGTGCAGCAGATCGCGCACCTCGTCGAGACGGGCCCGAAGATGATCGACGATCTGCTGCGCAGCGACTGGTACCGCCAGCTCGCCGCGCAGTACGGCGACTCGTTCAGCCAGGCGGTGGACGGGATCGCGAAGTTCTTCAAGGATCCGGCCAACATCACCAAGATCGGCGGCGGTGTTCTCGCCGTCGGCGCGGGCATCGCGGGCGGGTTCACGGGCTTCACGATCGTGCTGATCCTGACGCTGTACTTCATGGCCTCCCTGCGGACGATGAAGCGCACCGCCGCCCGCTTCGTGCCGGCGTACCGGCGTCCTCGCTTCACCGAGCTCGTCGAGGACGTGTCGGGTGCGGTCGGCCGCTACGTGATCGGCCAGGCGAGCCTGGCGCTCATCAACGGCGTCCTGAGCCTGATCTTCCTCACCATCATCGGGGCGCCGCTGCCGGCGCTGCTCGCGCTGATCGCATTCATCGGCTCGCTCATCCCGCTCGTGGGGACGCTGACCGGATCCGTCATCAACTCGCTCATCTGCCTGTTCGTCTCGCCGCTGACCGCGCTGATCGCCTTCGCGTACTACCTCGTCTACATGCAGATCGAGGCCTACGTCATCAGCCCGCGCATCATGAGCAGGGCCGTGGCCGTGCCCGGTGCGCTCGTCGTGATCGCCGCGGTCGGCGGCGGCGCGCTCGGCGGCATCCTCGGGGCGCTCGTCGCGATCCCGGTCGCGGCGTCCGCGATCATCATCATCCAGAAGGTGCTGTTCCCGGCGCAGGACGCGAAGCTCGTGCCGCCGGACCAGGCCCGCACGGCCTGACCGACGAGACGGCGGGCGCGGCAGCGAGGGGCGTGCCGCGCCCGCCGTCCGGATCAGACGGCCGGGGCCAGGAGCGCCCTGGTCGAGGTGGTGCGCCGCGCGGTCACCGCGAGGGTCGTGGCGACGAGCGCGAGGACCGTCCACACCACAAGCGCGGCGACGGCGGATCCGGTGCCCTGGTCGCCCAGCAGCGCGGTCGCCGCAGGGGAGGTGGGCAATGCGCCCGCGATCGTGGCGAGCCATCCGGGCAGCGTCGAGATGATGCCCGCGCCGAGAGCGGCGACGCCGATGACCGCGGCGATCCAGCGGCCGATCCCGCCGAGCACGGCGACGAGCGCCTGGTTCACCGCGGCGAACGCCACGCCGGCCAGCACCGCCACGCCCGCGAATGCCCACCAGCGCGCCGGGTCGTACTTAGCCACGATCTCCACCACGAGCGCGACGAGCAGTCCCTGACCCGCGCCGAGCGCCGCGGCGGGGGCGAAGGCGCGCAGGGCGAGCAGCGCCGATGGGCGGCGCGACGTGAGCGCACGCGCCGTGAACGCCCGCATCACGAGGAACGACACGAGTCCGCCGAACCACAGCACGACGGCCGCGAGCAGCGGGATCGCCGTGGGGCCGAACATCCCGCCGGAGGTGTCGGCCTTGACCGGATCCGCGACGACCTCGGCGAGGGATGACGCCTGGCTGTCGGTGCGCTTCGGGAGCGAGTCCGCCGCCTGGTGGAGTCCCGTGGCGAGGCCCGCGGTGCCGGTCGCGAGCGATCCGACGCCGGTGCTGAGCTGGGCGGCGCCGTCGGCGAGCTGCGTCGCGCCGGACTGCAGGCCGGTCGCGCCGGTGGCCAGGTTCCCTGCACCGGTCGCGCTCTGCGTGGTGCCGTCGGCGAGCCGACCGAGACCGTCGGAGAGCTGGTTCACGCCGTCGGCGGCGGCACGGAACTGACCCGCGATCGTGGCGGTGGCTGCGGTGTTGAACTGTGCGACACCGCCAGCTGTCTGTGAAGCGGCCGCTGCAGCTTTCGCCGCTCCAGGTACGAGGTTGTTGGTGGCCCCGTTCGCCATGGCCGCGAGCCTTCCGCAGAATTCAGGTTGCAGTGCGGTGTTGCAATCCTTGCTCAGATCGGTGAGGTCAGTCGCGAAAGCGCTCACGCCGCTGCTCACTGCATCCGTCGCCTGTTTCGTGCCGTTGACGCCGGCGAAGACCTCCGCCGGCACGAGCCCCTGCGCCTGCAGCGTGTCCGCACCCTGCGCGAGCTGTGCGCCCGCCTGGTTCGCGCCGGTCTGCGCCGACGTGATCCCGTTCGCGATCGTGCCGAGGCCGTTCGACAGCTGGGAGGCGCCGTCGGCGAGCTGCCCGGCGCCGTCGGCCAGCTTGGTCGCGCCGTCGGGAAGGGCGGCCGCTCCGGTCGCGGCCGACTTCGCGCCGTTCGCGAGCTTGTCGGCGCCGTCCGCCGCCTCGCCGATCTTGTCGCCGAGGGTGCTGAAGCCGACCAGCACGTTCTGCAGGGTGCTCTTGGAGATCTCCGTGCCCATGGTCGACGCCGCGGTCGCGGCGATCTGGTTGGCGATCAGGCCGTCCGCGGCGCGCGCCTGCGGCGCCGTCGTCACCGAGATCGTGGCCTTCTCCGCCGGCCTCGAAGGATCCTGCACGGCGCTCCCGCCCGACACCGCGGCGGCGGAGAAGCCCTTCGGGATCCGGACGACGGCCTGGTAGGTGCCGTCCTTGAGTCCCGCCGTCGCGTCCTTCTCGTTCGAGACGACCCAGGTCAGGTTCTCGTCCTTCTTCCCCGTGCCGTCCACGAGCCCGGCGGAGAGCTGACGCCCGAGCGGGGCGAGCTGGCCGTTCACGGTCACCGGCTCGTCGTCGTTCACGATCGCGGCGGTCATCGTGTCGAGCCGCTGGGTGGGGTCCTGCAGCGCGGCGACGAGCACGCCGCCCAGGATCGCGGGCAGCAGGAGCACGCCGATCAGGGTGAGGGCCGTGATCGGCTTGTGCGAACGTGCGCGCTCGATCAGCGCGGACAGGCGGTTCGTCATGCGGACACCTCGTCGAGGTCGGTGGTGGTCTGTGCGGGCAGATCGGACGACGGCTGCGGGGCGTCGAGATCGCGGATCCGCGGATCGGCCCAGCCGGCGTCGGCGAGCAGGCGGGCGGCGGCGGGCGCGTCCGCCGCGGTGGCGAGCACCGCGAGCGGGCCGCGCTCCGCGGCGTCGCGCAGCATCGCGGAGGCCTGCTCGGACTGGGCGAGCGTCAGGCGGTCGGCACCGTCGATCACGACTAGCGAGGTGCGCCCGCGCAGGGCGTCCCGCAGCTCGTGCAGCGGATCCGCGGACTCGTCGCGCTCCGCGTCGACGAGCACGCACCCGACGTGTGCGCGCACCCAGGCGGCCCGCCCGGGCAGCAGATGACCGGCCACGCGCAGCCGGCCCTCGGAGGGCACGCGGGCGGCGACCGCCAGCGCCACGGCGCGGCGCACGGTGCCGTCGCCTCCGGTCAGCACGAGCGCGGAGCCCGCGGGCACCCGCAGATCCAGCCCCTGCACGATGCCGGCGACGGCGAGGCCGTCGGCCGCGATCACGGAGTCGTCGCCCGGCCAGGACGCCAGGTGCCGCTCGCGCTCGACCGCCTCGCCCTCGATGTCGACGCTCGGCAGGATCCGCTCGAGCCAGGCGGGGATGCGCCAGGCGCGTTCGCCGAGGATCGCCATCAGAGCGGGGATCAGGGTCATCCGCACGAGGAAGGCGTCGATCGCGATGCCCGCCGCGAGTCCCAGCGCGATCGGCTTGAGCGACGAGTCGCCCTCGGGCACGAACGCCACGAAGACGGCGAACATGATGAGCCCGGCGGCGGTGACGACCTTCGCGGATCCGGTGAAGCCGCTGCGCACCGCGCGCAGGGCGGCCGCGCGGCGCTCGGCGCGGTCATCGCTGCGGGAGCCGGCGTCGTGCACGTAGTCCTCGCGCATGCGGGAGACGAGGAAGACCTGATAGTCCATCGCGAGCCCGAACAGCACGCCCATGAGGATGATCGGCATGAAGCTGATGATCGGTCCGACCCGTGCCACGTGCAGCGCATCCGCGAACCAGCCCCACTCGAACACGGCCGACACCACGCCGAATGCGGCGACGATCGAGAGCAGGTAGCCGAGCGCTGCCGTGACCGGCACCCAGATCGAGCGGAACACGATCGTGAGCAGCACGAGCGACAGGCCGATCACGAAGATCCCGAACGGCAGCAGCGCGGCGCCCAGCTGATCGGAGATGTCGATCGCGACGGCGGTGAAGCCGGTCACCTTCACGTCGATCCCGAACTCCTTGAGCCATTCGTCGTGATGGGAGCGCAGCTCTCGCACGAGGTCGGCGGTCGCCGGGGCGTCCGGGGCGGTGGTCGGGATCACCTGGACGATGCCGGTGTCGGCCGTCTGGTTCGGGGTCGCCAGGGCGATCTCCGCCACCCCCGGCAGCTTCCCGACGGCGTCGCCCAGATCCTTCATCAGACCCACCGGATCCTTCGAGGTGACGATGGTGCCGGTGAGGATGAGCGGGCCGTTGAAGCCGGGGCCGAAGTGCTCCGCGGTCAGGTCGTAGTTCTCCCGCGCCTCGGACCCCTGCGGCTGCACACCGGAGTTCGGCAGGGCGAGCGCCAGGTTCGCGGCCGGCACGGCGACGACGCCGAGACCCAGCACGATCGCGATCGCCACGAGCACGGGATGCTTCGTGACGCCGGTCACCCAGCGCTCCGAGAAGGGGCGGCGCGGACGCGCCTCCTTCTCTCCCTTGCGGGGACGACGCGGCCGCACCGGGCGCCCCGCGACACGTCCCTTCAGGAAGCCCAGGATCGCCGGCGTCAGGGTCACCGCGATGAGCACGGCGATGAGCACGGCGACGGCCGCCGCGATCCCCATCGTGGTGAGGAAGGGGATGCCCGCGAAGCCCAGCCCGACGAGGGCGATCAGCACCGTGATGCCGGCGAAGACCACGGCAGAGCCCGCGGTGCCGGTCGCCCGCGAGGCGGACTCCTCGGGATCCACCCCCGCGCGCACCTGATCCTGATGTCGGGCGGTGATGAACAGCGCGTAGTCGATGCCCACGGCGAGCCCGAGCATGAGGGCGAGCAGCGGCGTGGTCGAGGAGACGGGGGCGAAGGCGGTGGCGGCGAAGATCGCGGCCATCGAGACGCCGACCCCGAGGATCGCGGTGAGCAGCGGCATTCCTGCCACGACGAATGAGCGGAAGGCGACGATCAGCACGAGCAGCGCCACGACGAGGCCGATGCCCTCGGTGATCGAGATCGCGGGGATCGACATCGAGAACAGGTCGCCGCCGATGACCGCCCTGGATCCGCTCGGCAGCTCCTTCTCGAGGTCGCTCACGGCGGTGCGCAGCGTGTCCTTGGTGGCTGCCGAGACGTCGGACGCCTGGCCGTCGAACTGCATCCGCACGATCGCGGCGGAGCGGTCGTCGCTCACCATGCCGGTGACGTGCTCGTCGTAGGGGCTGGTCGCCGCGAGCACGCCGTGCACGTCGCCCAGGTCCTTGACGGTCCGCTCGATCGGCGCCTTGTAGTCGGCGTCGGTGACCCGGTCTCCCGGGGCCGCGACGACGATGAACTGCGCGCTCGTGCCGCTCACCTGGGGGAAGGTGCGCTCGAGCTGCTCGAGGCCCGCCTGCGACTCGGTGCCAGGGATCTTGAACGTGTTGTCGGTGCCCTTGCCGAGGGCGAGGGCGGCGCCGCCTGCGATGCCCAGCACGAGCAGCCAGGCCACGAGCACGCGCCAGGGGTGGCGGAACGACCAGCGTCCGAGCGACGAGAGCAGTGTGGACACGGGTTCCTCCGAGGGATGCACGGGCGGGTTCGATACACTTGTGTATTCGATACGTGAATGTATCGTAGAACGAAGGCCGCGGGATAATCTGTGCGCGGGATGTGAATCGCGCAGAGGCGCGCGACGACGGAGGTGCGGATGACCGGCAGTGCGACCAGGAGCCGGGAGAACACGCGGGCACGGCTGCTCGAGGCCGCGGCGCTGGTGTTCGCCGAGGCGGGACTGGACGGCGCGACCGTCGAGGCCGTGTGCGAGCGCGCGGGCTTCACGCGCGGCGCCTTCTACTCGAACTTCGAGTCGAAGGACGAGCTGTTCCTCGAGCTCGCCGGCACGGTCTCGGCCGAGCGGTTGACGGCCGTGCGGCAGCGGGTGACCGAGCTGAACGAGTCGGGTGCGCTCGCCCAGGACTGCGACGCGACCACGCTCGTGCAGCAGGTCATGGACACGGGAAGCGACGACCGCCTCGGCGTCATGCTGCTCAGCGAGATCCGGCTCCGGGCGCTCCGCGACCACGCCTGGGGCAAGGCCTATCTCAAGCAGGAGCAGGAGATGGTCGCCGGCATCGCCCGGATCATCGAGGACATCGTCGCGAGCGGCACGATGTCGCTGCGGGTCGAGCCGGAGATCGCCGCGCGCATGCTCCTCATCGTGTGGGAGGGCATGACCGTGCGCGGCGCGATGGCCGGCCAGGACGACGCGCAGCTGCGACGCACCGGCAGCACCGAGCTCGGCCGCCTGGTGACGCTGCTGCTCGGCTGACAGCGCACCCCTTTCCTCCTTCCCGTCTATTTGCGCCAAACCGTGGGATTCGGGCCCTGAACCCCACGGTTTGGCGCAAATAGACGGAAGGGGGCGGGGGTCAGCGCTGTGCGAGGGTGGTGCGGCAGCGGGTCAGGCGTGCGATCCACCAGTCGCGGCGATCGGCGGAAGCCTGGAGGCGGGTCAGGGCGGCCGGATCCGGGATGACACGGGCAGGCGACACCCACCCGGCGTGCGGGCGGGCGTCGGCGACGTCGTCGGCGAACAGGGACGCGGTGCCCAGGCCGCAGTCGAACTCGAGCGTGGGGAGCGCCGCGGCCAGCGCCGCCCCGAGCGACAGCCCCACCGCGGTGTCGAGAGCGCTGGAGACGACGGCGGGGAGCCCCGCGTCCGCGACGATGTCGAGCGCGCGGCGGATGCCGCCGAGCGGCTGTGCCTTGACGACGAGCAGGTCGGCCGCACCCGCGCGGGCGACCTCGAGCGGATCCGTCGCCTTCCGCACGCTCTCGTCCGCCGCGACGAGGATGTCCAGATAGCGGATCCGCTCGCGCAGTTCGGCGAGCTCGGCCACGGAGGCGCACGGCTGCTCGGCGTACTCCAGGTCGAAGGGCGCCAGGGCATGGATCGCCCGTTCGGCCTCGTCGACGTTCCAGCCGGCGTTCGCGTCGATCCGGATCCGCCCCTCCGGCCCCATCTCCGCCCGCACGGCGCGCACCCGGGCGATGTCGTCGGCGAGCGTTTGCCCCGCCTCCGCGACCTTGACCTTCGCCGTGCGGCACCCGTCGAAGCGCGCGAGCACGGCCGGCACCCGTTCGGCGGGCACCGCCGGCACCGTGGCGTTCACCGGGATGCGGTCGCGCAGCCCTGCCGGGCGCGGATGCCAGGCGTCGGCGATCGCGGCCTCGAGCCAGGTCGCGGCCTCGTCGTCGCCGTATTCCGGGAAGGGCGAGAACTCGGCCCACCCCTCCGGTCCCTCGAACAGGAGCGCCTCGCGCACGTCCACTCCGCGGAACCGGGTGTGCATCGGCAACGCGACAACCCGCGCGGTCTCGAGGAGCTCGGCGAGGGCGGGGAGGTCGGTCATGCCCCCATCATGCACCCGCAGATCCGCCGACCGGATCCGCCCTGCCCGCAGGTGCGCGCGACGATCTGCACCCCGGGTGACGATCCGCACAGGGATCCGCGCTCGTCGTGTGCGGATCGTCGCACCGTGTGCGGATCGTGGCCGCCGCCGGCGCAGTCGCGGGGTCCGGGGCGAGACGTGCGATTGACAATAGTGTGTGACGCACAATATGGTGTCGAACATGAGCGATGAGGAGTTCGACGGGCATCTGCAGGAGCTGCGGCGCGGAACGATCGTGCTGGCCAGCCTGCGTCTGCTGCGCGAGCCCGGATACGGCTACGGCCTGCTCGAGCAGCTCGGCTCGGCCGGTTTCCCCACCGACGCGAACACCCTCTACCCCCTGCTCCGCCGGCTCGAGAAGCAGGGATACCTGACGAGCGAGTGGAACACCGACGAGGCCCGGCCGCGCAAGTTCTACCGCACCTCCGACGCCGGGCTCCGCCTGGCCGACACCCTCATCCGCGAGCTGGAGGCCATCGCCGCCGCCGCGAAGACGCTTCCCTGACCAGGAGATCCGATCATGACCGAATCCGCCTACGCCGACCGCTACGTCGCCGCCGTCGCCCGCGCCGTGCCCGCCTCCTCGCGCGCCGAGATCCTCGCCGAGCTCGAGGCCTCGATCGCCGAGCAGGTCGAGCCCCGCATCGCCGAGGGAGAGGACCGGGACGGCGCGGAGCGCGAGGTCGTCGCCGCGCTCGGAGAGCCCATCGCGTACGCGTCCTCCCTGCTCGACCGGCCCATGTGGGTGGTCGGGCCCCGCTACTACGCGGCCTGGCTGCGCCTGCTCCGCCTGCTGCTCTGGATCGTGCCGCTGTGCGGGGTCGGCGGCGTGGTGCTCGGTCAGCTCATCGCACGGGCATCCGTGGGCGCGGTCTTCGGCAGCGCCGTCGCGGTGCTGATCCAGACGGTCGTGCACGTGGTGTTCTGGACGACCCTGGTCTTCTTCGTGCTCGAACGCACCGGTTCCACGGGCGACACGATCCTGGACTGGACCCCCGAGCAGCTGCCGCCCACGGCCGAGGCCCGCTCCGGGCGCACGGACCTCATCGCCTCGCTCGTCTTCCTGGCCGTCATGGCCGGCGCGATCGTGTGGGATCGCCTTCTCGGGTTCTTCCCGACGGGCGGATCCCCGATCCCGGTGCTCGCCCCGGAGCCGTGGCCCTGGATCGTGGTGTGGGGGTTCCTCGTCCTCGAAGCCGCGTTCGCTGTCGCCCTCTTCGTGCGACGGCGATGGACGACGGGACTCGCCGTGATCAACACGGTGCTGGCCCTCGCGTTCGCCGCCGCGACGCTCACGCTGCTGGTCCGCGGTGAGCTCGTCAACCCGTCGCTGATCGCCTTCATCACGGAGGCGGGCGGCGAGGGCTTCGCGCGAGGGGAGCGCGCATCGGCGGCGCAGGGCGGGGTGTTCGGGATCCTCGGCGTCGTCGTCGGCTTCAGTCTCGTGCTGTTCGCCGCGTGGGACATCGTCGACGGCTGGCTCAAGCTGCGTCGCGTACGCCGCACAGCGACGCCGCATCCGCGTCCCGGTCGCGCGGAATAGGCTGATCCTGTGACCGACACGCACGTCTCCGACCTGTTCGATCCCGCCGAGTGGACGCTCGCGCCCGGTGCCGGGGAGTACACCGACATCACCGCGCACGTCTCGAACGACGGCCGGATCGCAAGGATCGCGTTCGACCGGCCGGAGGTGCGCAACGCCTTCCGGCCGCACACCGTCGACGAGCTGTACCGGGCTCTGGACGCGGCGCGGCAGGATCCCCGCATCGGCGTGGTGCTGCTCACCGGCAACGGCCCGAGCCCGAAGGACGGCGGCTGGGCATTCTGCTCGGGCGGTGATCAGCGGATCCGCGGCCGCGACGGCTACAAGTACTCCGACGACGAGAGCGCGGTGCCTGCCGACGCGCAGGCCAGGGCGGGACGCCTGCACATCCTCGAGGTGCAGCGGCTCATCCGCTTCATGCCGAAGGTCGTCATCGCCGTGGTGCCCGGATGGGCGGCCGGCGGCGGTCACTCGCTCCACGTCGTCTGCGACCTGACGATCGCGAGCGCCGAGCACGGTCGGTTCAAGCAGACCGATGCGGATGTCGGATCCTTCGACGCCGGATACGGATCCGCGTACATGGCGCGCCAGACCGGGCAGAAGTTCGCCCGCGAGGTGTTCTTCCTCGCGGAGGAGTACTCGGCCGAGCGCGCGATGCGGGCGGGCGCGGTGAACCGCGTCGTGCCGCACGCCGACCTCGAGCGCGAGGCGGTCGCGATCGCGCGCACGATCCTCACCAAGTCGCCCACGGCGATCCGCATGCTCAAGTTCGCCTTCAACGCCGTCGACGACGGGCTGGTCGGCCAGCAGGTGTTCGCGGGCGAGGCGACGCGCCTGGCGTACGGCACGGACGAGGCCGTCGAAGGCCGCGACTCCTTCCTCGAGAAGCGGGAGCCCGACTGGTCTCCCTACCCCTGGCACTTCTGACGCCATGCCCCAGGGGTTGAAAGCGCGCATTTGGCTGGATCCGCGCCCCGGGTGGAGCCATTCGCGCGCTCTGAACGCGAGTCTCGCAGGCGGCCGGGCGTGAGGCTGCGGGGGACCGACGGGGCGGATCCGATCGCGGTGCAGGCGGCGCTTCCTGCCGCGCTCGACGGCACGGCGCCGCTCGCGCTCGGCTTCGAGCCGGGGCCCGACGACGTCGTGCCCGAGGGCACCGCGGCGGTCATCGCGACCTCCGGATCCACGGGCGTGCCGAAGCGGGTCGTGCTCTCCGCCGCCGCGCTGCGGGCGAGCGCCGCGGCCACGGCGGAGCGGATCGGATCCGGGCGCTGGACCCTCGCGCTCTCGGCGGGCTACGTCGCGGGGCTGCAGGTGCTCGTGCGCGCGCACCTCGCCGGCACCGAGCCGGCGCTGCTGGAGGGGCGGTTCGCACCGGGGGCGTTCGTCGCGGCGACCCGCGGCCTCGGCGCGGGACCCCGATACACCTCGCTCGTGCCGGCGCAGCTGGCGACGCTGGTCGACGCGGCCGATGAGCGGGAGGTGCGCGCCGCGCTGGCCTCGTACGACGCGGTGCTCATCGGAGGGCAGGCGCTCCCGCCCGTCCTGCGGGAGCGGGCCGCGGAGGTGGGTGCGCGGATCGTGCGCACCTACGGCTCCAGCGAGACCGCGGGCGGGTGCGTGTACGACGGCGCGCCGCTCGACGGTGTGCGGGCGGAGGCCGTCGACGGTGAGATCCGTCTGACCGGGCCGATGCTCGCCGACGGCTACCTGGGCGATCCCGGCCTGACCGCGCGCGCCTTCGCCGTCGACGCGGACGGGGTGCGCTGGTACCGCACGGGCGACTCCGGCACGGTCGCGGACGGCCGCGTCGCGGTGACCGGCCGCCTCGACAACGTCATCGTGTCGGGCGGGATCAACGTCTCCCTGGACCGGGTCGAACGCGCCGTGCGGTCGGTCCCGGGGCTGGAGGGCGCGGTGGTGGTCGCGGTGGACGACGAGCGCTGGGGCCAGGGCTCCGCGATCGTCGCCGCCGGCCCGGAGACAGAGGGGGAGGCGCTCCTCGCCGCTGCGCGCGACAGGGTCGCGGCCGAAGTGGGCACAGTGGCGCGCCCCTCACGCATCCTGATGCTCGCCGAGGTCCCGCTGCTCACCTCGGGCAAGCCCGACCGCCGCGCGATCGCCGCCCTGGCGAACGCCCGCTGAGCCGCCCCGGGCCCCCGCCCCGCCCCCCGGGCCGCCCTCATCCCGTTCGCTGGTCGCGTTCTGCGGGTATCCGCGAAGGATGACCGCCATCTTCGACCAGTGAGCGGCGCGCCCGGGGATACATCTCCGGGCGGATGACCGGGGCGGACCCCGTCGCGTACCGTGAGGGGGTGTTCCGCTCCGTCCCGCGCTTCTGGCTCGTCTTCGACATCGTGGGCAGCGCCGTCGGCCTGCTCCTCACGCTGCCGCTGACGTTCACCTTCGAGGCCGGCACCATGAGCCGGTGGATCCCCGACGGCACCGCGTCGTACCTGCTCGTGCTGCTGGTCGCGGTGATCCTGTGGGGCGCGGCTGCGATCAGCCGGCTCTCCCCGGTGCTCGCCCTCGGCGTGGCGTGGTTCGGCGCCGTGGTGCAGATGGCGTGCGGCTTCTCGCCGGGCGCCTACGACCTGGCGATCCTCGCGGTGGTCTTCGCGACGTCGGCGTGGGGGTCGGTGAGACTGCTCTGGATCGGCGGCGCCTCTGCGCTGGGCGGTGGCCTCCTCGCCGGCATCTACATGTCCCTGATCAACGAGCAGGCCCTGATCCAGGATGCCGAGACGGGGCTGCGCGTCGCGCTGGTCGCGGTGCTGCTCGGCACCGTGTCGGTGCTCACCCTGGTGATGGCCTGGGGCGGCGGACTGCTCTGGCGGGTCGTGCTGCGCGGGCGGAGGACCCGCGAGGCGCAGGTGCGGGCGGAGGCGGTGGCGGTCGCGGAGCAAGAGCGCGTGCGGATCGCGCGCGACATGCACGACGTCGTCGCGCATTCGCTCGCGGTCGTGATCGCGCAGTCCGACGGGGCCCGATACGCGGCGGCCGCGGATCCGGCCCAGGCGACGGCCGCCCTCGTCACGATCGGCCAGACCGCGCGCGCTGCGCTGTCCGATGTGCGGCTGCTGCTGGCGCAGCTGCGCCACAGCGAGGGCGAGGGGCCGCAGCCGACCCTCGCCGACCTGGAGACGCTCTACGCGCAGGTGCGCGCCGCCGGCGTCGAGCCGCGGGTGACCGTCGATCCCACGCCGCCGGGGGAGCCCCCCGCTTCGATCCAGTTGGCCGTGTACCGGATCCTGCAGGAGGCACTGACCAACGCGATCCGGCACGGGACGGGCGACGTGGACGTGCGGCTGAGCTGGTACGCCGATGCGGTGCACCTCGTGGTGCGCAACGGGGTGCCGGCGACGCCGCGCCAGACGTCGGCCGAGCGCGGGCACGGCCTGATCGGGATGCGCGAGCGCGCGCAGCTCGTGGGCGGCACGCTGGTGGCCGAGCACGAGGGATCCGACTTCGTGGTGAGCGCAGCCCTGCCTGTCGGACCGGCTCCCGCGTGACCGCGGCGCCCGCCGTCTGCGCGGAGGCCGCGACGGGGACGGACGAGACCGGCGCCGGAAGGATGACAGACTCTTCTGAGAGGTGCGGGGGATCCGCGCGGGACGAGGAGGCGGGATGATCCGGGTCGTGCTGGTCGACGACCAGGCGCTGTTCCGCGCCGGCATCCGCATGCTCGTCGCCTCCCAGCCCGACCTCGAGGTCGTCGGCGAGGCGGGTGACGGCCAGGAGGCTCTCCAGGTCGTGCGGGCCACGCGCCCCGACGTCGTGATGATGGACATCCGGATGCCCGTCATGGATGGCCTGACCGCGACCGCCCTCATCCTGGAGGAGCCGGATCCGCCCCGCATCGTCATGCTCACGACGTTCGACCTCGACGAGGCCGCCGCACGGGCGATCCGTCAGGGGGCCAGCGGCTTCCTGCTGAAGGACGCGGATCCGGAGTTCCTGCTCGCGGCGATCCGCACCGTGCACTCCGGCTCCAGCGTGATCGCGGCCTCGGCGACCCGGGAGCTCTTCGCGCACTTCGCCGCTCCCGAGCAGGTGCCGGTGCCGCCGAGCTACCTCGACCTCACCGAGCGCGAGAAGGAGATCTTCGCGCTCGCGGCGCGCGGCCTGTCCAATGCCGAGATCGCGGCCCGCGAGTTCCTCTCCGAGGCGACCGTGAAGACGCATATCAGCCGCATCCTCACCAAGCTCGCCCTGCGCGATCGCGTGCAGCTGGTGGTGTTCGCTTTCGAGCACGGCCTCAACTGAGCCCGGCGGGACGGGCCCCGGCTCAGGATCCGTCCCGACGCGCTCCCGCGAGTGCGCTCCGATCGCGCAACAGGGCGAGGAGGGCGCGCGCGGCCCGCGTCGGGCCCGGCCGCCACACGGCGCCGAGGCGGGAGCGCACCGAGGGGGCGTCGATCGGGACGGCGCGGATGTCGTCCCAGCGCCGGCAGGTCGCGGCGCTCACGACCCCGACGCCGAGCCCGCGCACGGCGAGCTTCTGCACGACCGCCGGAGTGGACACCTCCCAGCGCGGCGCCGTCGCCCCGTGCAGCCCGGCGAGGAGGGCGTTCAGGGCCGCCCGATCGCCGGTGCCCTCGGGAAGGGCGATGAGATCCATCCCGGCCAGCTCTGCCGGGCGGATCCTGCGTCGCGCCGCCCAGGGGTGATCGGGGGAGATCACCGCGACGAGCGGATCGTCGAAGATCGCGAAGGCCTCGAGGCCGTCCGGCGGCTGCTCCGCCCAGGCCACGAGGGCGACGTCGAGCTCGCCGCGGCGCACCGCCTGGGCCAGGCGGCTCGAGGTGTCCTCGCGCAGCCGCAGGTCGAGTCCGGGATGGGCGGCGCCGATCTCCGCGAGCGCGTCGTAGAAGGCGGGCCAGGTGAGGCCGAAGACCGTGCCGACGCGCAGGGAGCCGAGCAGGAGCCCGCGCAGATCCGCAGCGGTCGCACTGATCTCGCCGATCGCCTCGAGCGCGGCGCGGAGGACGGGGAGCAGGCGCTGGCCGTCGTCGGTGAGAGTCACCCGGCGTCCGCTGCGGTCGAACAGGGCGACGCCGAGCTCGCGCTCCAGCTTCTGCACCTGCGTGCTCACGCCGGACTGGCTCACGTGCACGACCTCGGCCGCCGCGGTGAAGGACCCGGTCTCCACGACGGCGAGGACGTATCTCAGCTGATGCAGTTCCATCTCTCCGACAGATGATAGCCATCGGATCCAGCTGTTGGACGGATGGTGCGCCCCGGCGGGATCCTGAACGGGACGAAAGGAACGCCATGAACACGATCGAGAACACCGCCGTGCACGAGGACCTCGTCCCGGTGCCGGTGCGTCTGGACATCGACACGGTGGCCCCGCGCTTCTCGCGCGCGCTCGCCGGGCTCGACGCCGCGATGGTCCGCGAGCTCGACGCGGCCGGCATCGACGCCGGACTGCGGGAGCTGGTGCGCCTGCGCGCCTCGCAGATCAACGGCTGCAGCTACTGCGTGGACCTGCACTCGGGCGACGCGGCGAAGGCGGGGGAGGCGGCGCGCCGGATCGCGGCGGTCGCCGTGTGGCAGGAGTCGCCCTTCTTCACCGCCCGCGAGCGGGCGGCGTTCCAGCTGACAGAGAGCATCACGCGCCTGTCGGAGACCCACGTGCCCGATGCGGACTGGGCGGCTGCGGCGACGCGGTTCTCGCCGGAGGAGCTGGGTGCCCTCGTCTCGCTGATCGTCGTGATCAATGCTTGGAACGCTGTGGGCGTCTCGACGCACGCCTGGACCGGGTCGATGTGATCCGGTGCCGCGCTCGCGCCGCTCCGGATCGGCACGAGCGCGGCCGTCGTTGAGGGTGAACTCTCAGGAACCCAGACTGTCGATGCATCGACAGTCTGGGTAAAGTCGACGCATGGCTGACGACCGACTCCGAGGAAACCTCGAGATGCTGATCCTGGCGACGCTCGCGCGCGGATCCGCCCACGGCTACGCGCTCGCCGAAGCCCTGCGCGCGACCAGCGGCGGCGAGTTCGACGTGCCGGAGGGCTCGCTCTATCCCGCGCTGCATCGGCTGGAGCGCAGCGGCGCCGTCGCGAGCGAGTGGGTGCACGACGGTCGCCGGCGGCGCGTCTACGCGATCACCGCCGACGGTGCGACGCAGCTCGCCCGCGAGACACGCGCGTGGCGGCGCTTCGCGGACGGCGTGGCCTCGACGCTCGCCGCGGGTGCGATCCGACCCGCGGTCGGGCAGGGGGTGTGAGATGAGCGACGCGATCGACCGCTATGTCGCCGGCCTCGCCGACCGCCTGGGCGCGGGCCGTGACACATGGCGCCTTCTGGCCGAGACCGACGCGCACCTGCGCGACGCGCAGGCGGCGCTGCAGGCGCAGGGGATGGCCGCCGACGCCGCGGCCGATTCGGCCGTCGCACGGTTCGGCGACCCGGCCGTGGTCGCGAAGGCGCCGTCGCCGCGCCGCCGCGCTCTCGGCCTCTTCAGCGGGGCATGGCTCGTCGTGGCGCTCGGGCTGGTCGTGATCGGCGTCAGCGGGCTGGTCTCGTGGGCGCTCGAAGCGCTCCTCGGCCCCGCGTTCCTCGCCGGGGACGTGAACGGGGTGACGTACACCGCTGCGCGGTGTGCGGACTTCCTCGGGTTCTTCCCGGACGCCGGCAGCTGCGCCGCGGCCGCGGCGATGCACCACTCCGAGGAGATCGTGTCCGAGCGTCTCGCGACCGGGGTGCTCGGCCTGCTCCTGCTGCTGGTCTGGCTTCTGGTGCGCAGCATCCGCGGCGCCGTGCCGATCGCCCGCGAGGACCGCCGCCTGCTGCTCATCGCGAGCGCGGTCGCCTATCTCGGCGTGGGCATGGCGGGCTTCGGATCGGGTGTGCTCTCGGTGCTCCTCGACCTCGCGCGCGGTCTGGCGGTCGCGGGCGTGGGCGTGCGGCTCAGCGACGGCGCGATCGCCCTGGTCGCGGGCGTCGTCGCCGTCATCCTCGTCGTGCGCTTCGCCCGACGCGGCGTTGCGGCGCGCCCCGCCGCCTGATCCTCGTCGAGGGATCCGGACCACCGGGATCATCCTGCAGATGTACGCGGATGATCCCGGAGGCCGACGCGCCGGTCGGAGGCGGATCCGTAGCGTCGAAGCCATGGAGATCACGACGAGCGACCTGGGACTCGCAGCCCGCGTCCAGCACCTCACCAAGACCTACGGATCCGGAGAGGGCGCGGTGCGTGCTCTCGACGACGTCAGCGTCGGGATCCGTCGCGGTCAGTTCACGGCGATCATGGGGGCATCCGGGTCGGGCAAGTCGACCCTGATGCACATCATGGCGGGCCTGGACACCCCGACGCGCGGCCGCGCGTGGATCGGCGACACCGAGATCACCGGCCTCGGCGACCTCGACCTCACGATCCTGCGCCGCCGCCGGGTCGGCTTCATCTTCCAGGCGTTCAACCTGGTGCCGACCCTCGACGCGCTCGGCAACATCCTGCTGCCGTTCGAGCTCGACGGGCGTCGCCCTTCGGCGATCGAGCGGGCGAGGATCGACTCGCTCGTCGAGATCCTCGGCATCGGCCCGCGGCTGCGTCATCGTCCGCACCAGCTCTCCGGCGGGCAGCAGCAGCGCGTGGCGATCGCCCGCGCCCTCGCCACCGCGCCCGATCTCGTGTTCGCCGACGAGCCCACCGGAAACCTGGACTCCGCGTCCGGCCGTGAGGTGCTGCAGCTGCTCTCGACCGCGAGCCGCGAGCAGGGGCAGTCGATCGCGATGGTCACGCACGACGCGATCGCCGCCAGCTACGCCGATCGCGTGCTGTTCCTCGGCGACGGCCGCATCGTCGCCGACCATCCGCGCCGCAGCGCCGACGAGATCGCAGCCCTCATGCTGTCGGGCGGCACGCCCGCCGCGGCGGCCCCGGTGGGGGTGACGGCATGACCGCGGTCGCGCCGACGCTCCTGGAGACGCCGCTGACCCCGTCGCGGCTCGCGTTCCTCCGCGAGCGCGGAATGGGCTCGAGCGTGTTCGTCGCCGCGCTCACCGCCGCATTCGGCGTGATCCTCGTCGACACCACCGCCTTCCTGGGCGCGCTTCTGCAGAGCGATCCGACGATCGGCGACAGCAAGACCCTCGCGTACGTCGTGCAGATCCTCTCGGTGCTGCTCACCGCCGTCGCGATGTACGTCGCCGCGATCGTCACCGCGAACACGTTCTCCACGATCGTCGCGGGTCGCACGCGCAGGATCGCGCTCCTGCGGCTCATCGGCGCCTCGGCGAAGGCCCAGCGCACGGAGGTGGCCGGACAGGGGCTCGCCGTCGGCGTCCTCGGGTCCGCCCTGGGGCTCGTCGCGGGCGTGCTGCTGAGCTGGGCCGGGATCGCTATCGGATCCGCCGCGTTCGCGCACGCACCGCTCGGCTTCTCGCCGCTGCAGCCCGCTGTGCTGATCCCGGCCGTCGGGGTCGCGCTCACCACGTGGCTCGCTGCGTGGGCCGGATCCCGACGGGTCCTGACCGTCACGCCGCTGCAGGCGCTCGCCGGGTCGGCCGAGCGCAGCGCCGCCGAGATCGGCAGCATCTCCTCGCGGCACCTCGGCGCGATCACGATGTTCGTGCTGGGCGGAGCGCTGCTCGCCGGCGGCGTCGTCTACGGGCTGACCTCGCCGCTCGGCGTGGTGGTGGCGTTCTTCGGCGGGGTCTTCTCGTTCACGGGCCTCGCGATCGGCGCCGCGCTGATCATGCCGCCGGTGCTGCGGATGGTCGGGGGCCTGTTCGGGCGCAGCGCCACCGCCCGGCTCGCGGCCGAGAACGCGCTGCGGCACCCGGAGCGGTCGAGCCGCATGGCGATCGGCGTGGTCATGGGCGTCACCCTGGTGACGATGTTCGCGGTGGCGATGGAGTCGGCCAAGGCGCTCGTGGTGCGCACGAGCGCGGAGCAGCTGCCGCCCGAGTACTTCGCCCCCTTCGACGTGTTCGGCACCGTGATGATGGTGCTCGTCGCCGTCTCCGCCGTGATCGCGGCGGTCGGGCTGGTCAACCTGCTCACGATCGGGGTCGTGCAGCGCCGGCGCGAGCTGGGCCTGCTGCGCGCCATCGGCCTGACCAACCGGCAGGTGCGCCGGATGGTGCTCCTCGAGGCGGCGCACGTGACGATCGCCGCCACAGCGACGGGCCTCGTGCTGGGTGTCGCCTACGGGTGGATCGCGGCACAGTCGCTGCTGGGATCCGTGCCGTCGATGCCCGACTTCCAGCCCGCGGGGCTCATCGCCCCGGTCGTCCCCTGGGTGCCCGTGGTCGCGATCGTCGTGGCCACGGCGGTGCTCACTCTCGTGGCGTCGGTCGCCCCGACGCGCCTGGCGACCCGGGTCGCCCCGGTCGAGGCGCTCGCCGCCGACTGACCGGCGCACGACCTGCGGACGCGGGGCCGTCGTCCTCGGCGGCGGCCCTGTCCCAGCCGCGGGCGAGACGGCGGATCCGCAGGCCGCGCCACTGCCACGCCACCCACAGCACGGGCAGGAGCAGCGCGGATCCGGGTCCGCCGAACACGAGGCGGTCCCTCCAGAGCGCCCGCCCGTCCGGCAGCGGCGAGACGGCCATGCGGTGGTCCCAGATGTCGAGCGAGGCGAGCGGCCCGGTCAACGGGATGCCGCTGTCGCGGAGGATCCGCACCGTCTCGCCGTGGTGCTCGCGCGTCTCGTCGTAGGCGCCGATGAGCTGCGTGCCGACCGTGATCCGCCCGAACAGGCGCAACCGCACGGCGGAGTGCAGCAGCGAGCCCTCGTCCGCGTGCGTGAGCGGCTCGACCACGAGCACCGGGGCGTAGAGCGAGGTCAGCACGGCGGGCGAGTGCAGCGCCGCCCACGCCGCGTCGGCGCTCGCGTGGATGCGGAATCGCAGCTGCACCTGGTGCCGTCGCGGTCGCGGCGTCATCGGGGCATCACCGCCGCGCGGCGGTCGGCCGCGGTGATCTCGCGCCGCGTCCACACCAGCAGGAAGCGCTCGTCGTAGCGGCGCGAGCAGCGCGCGCACGACGACGCGCGCGTCGGGCGGCGATGACGGTAGGTCACGTGGCCGGTAGGGCAGCGGCCCACCCAGGGGGCGAGCTCGACGGCGGTCTCGCCGCGGTGCGTGGTGCCGCCGACGTAGCCGAGCGAGCGGGCGACGCGCTTCCATGCCGTGCCGTGCGCGGCGTCGTGGCCGGCCAGCGCGTGGGCCACCTCGTGCAGCAGCACCTGGTGGATCTCGTCGTCGTCGAAGCGCGCGGCGAGATAGCGCGAGACCGTGATCCGCTTGTCGCGGTAGTTGCAGGCTCCCGCCCGGCGCTTGGCGTTGTCGAAGCCGAACGACCACGTCGGATCCAGATGCAGCCGGATCAGCGCCTCGCCCCAGACCCGGACACGTTCCAACTCGGCCATGCACTCACGTTAGGGGATGCCCCGGACATCCGGGCGCACTACGCGGCACGACGGTCCGCAGGGAGCCGCGCCGTTCTGCAGCGAGCGCCGGCGAAGGGTCAGCCGTTGACGGCGACCGGGTCGCGGTGGCGCTCCACGGTCTCGATGGCGAGCAGCGCCGCCTCGAGCTCGCTGTCGGCGGCCCCCGCCTCCCGGCGCAGGAACAGCGTGCGCTTGAAGCTCTCCCTGGCCTGCTCGTAATCGCCGGCCTCGAAGGCGTTGCGGCCCCGGTGCTGGTGCGCGAACGCGGCGATCGGGATCCAGCCCTGGCCCTCGGCCTCTGCCACGCAGGTGGCGAGCTCGTGATCGGCGGCGGCGTGCGCGCGCCGGTACTGCAGCACGGTCGCGTGCAGCACGCGCGCGCGGATCAGATCCTTGCGGGTGCCGGCCATGCGCGCCTGGCGCACCGCCTCGTCGGCCAGCACGAGCGCGTCGTCGAGGCGGCCGAGCACCTTCAGCAGCCACACGCGCTCGAGCATCGACGGGAGGCTGCGCTGGTCGCCGATCTCCTCGAGACGGGCCCCGCACTCGGAGGGATCCACGAGCTCACGCAGAGAGTCCGGGTCGTATCCCTTGATGTAGCCCACGCGCCGCCCTCCTGTACCGCTCGCCGTGTCCTCCAGTCTGCCTGCGGATCCCGAGCATCCGCGAAGGTCCCCAGGCGTGCCGTGGATCCGACCGCGGGAGGGGGGCTCCGACCCGACCGGTGAGTGCGATGAGACGGCGGAGGGGCGCGCGCGTCAGCGCAGGAACAGGCCGGCGTCGGGCCGGGGGGAGGCGACCGCGGTCGCATCGGTGACGATCGCCGCGTCCTTCGCGAACGCCGTCACCTCGGCGCCGTGCGCGAGCTTGGCCGGATGCGGGCCCGCGGCGAGGATGCGCGGCAGTGCGTCGGACGGCAGCGGCGCGGCCGATGCGGCGAGCACCAGGTTGCCGAACCGGCGGCCCTTCAGGATCTGCGCGTCGGCGAGGATCGCGACCTCGGGCAGCACCGTCCGGATCGTGGCCACCTGGCGTCGGGCGAAGGCGAGCCCGGGGCCGTCCGCGACGTTCACGAGCAGCACGCCGGTCGGCGCGAGCAGGGCGGCCAGCTCCGCGTAGAACTCGACGCTCGTGAGATGGGCCGGCGTCTGCGCGCCGGAGTACACGTCGGCGACGACCAGGTCGACCGCGCCGGCGAGCGCCGGAGGCAGCCGCCGCACGCCCTCGCGGGCGTCGCCGATGCGGATCCGGATCGCGGCGCCGCGCGGCAGCGGCAGGTGCTCGCGCACCAGGTCGACGAGCGGGGCCTCCAGCTCGATGACCTGCTGGCGGGATCCGGGGCGGGTGGCGGCGATGTAGCGGGGGATGGTCAGCGCCCCCGCGCCCAGATGCACCGCGGTGATCGGCGCGCCGGGGGTGGCGAGCTGGTCGATCAGCGCGCCCATCCGCACGATGTACTCGAAGTGCAGATGCGTCGGGTCGGCGGGGTCCACGTGCGACTGGGGCGTCTCGTCGATGAGCAGCTCGAACCCGCCGCCGAACTCCGCCGGCACCACGCGTGCGATCCCGCCGGATCCCAGTCGCGCCGCCGGGTGCTCGGTGTCCTTCGTGCGCGCTCTGCCCATGGGACGAGCGTAGGACGCCTGCGCCGGGCTTGGCGCACAGGAGGGCACGGAACGCTTGCACCGGGGTTTGTTAGTAGTGGATGCTTAATGCGGCGCGCCGCGCCGACGGATCGACGAGGAGACCTCATGACCCCCGCCCCCCGCGCCCTCCCGGCCGACGAGCTCGCCCGCCTCGCCAACGGCGTGCTGTGGCCCGGATTCCTCGGCACCGAGCTGCCGGAGTGGCTCGCCGCGGAGCTACGGGACGGGCTCGCCGGCGTCGTGTACTTCGCGCAGAACCTCTCGCCGCGCCTCGACGCGCTGAGCGCCGCGATCCACGAGGCCAACCCGCGGGCGCTCATCGGCGTCGACGAGGAGGGCGGCAGCGTCACCCGCCTCGAGGCGCGCACCGGATCCACGGTCCCCGGCGCCGCGCAGCTCGGCGCGCTCGACGATCCCGCCGCCACCAGGGCGACCGGAGCCGAGCTCGCCCGCCGGGTCCGCGCGGCGGGCGCCGACGTGCTCATCGGGCCTGTCGCCGACGTCAACACCGATCCGCGCAACCCCGTCATCGGGGTGCGGTCCTTCGGCGCGCAGACCGACCTGGTGTCCCGGCACGCCGCTGCCGAGGTCGAGGGCCTGCAGGGGACCGGCGTCGCGGCGTGCGTCAAGCACTTCCCCGGCCACGGCGACACCGCGCTCGACTCGCACCACGACCTGCCGCGGATCACGGGCGACCCGGAGGAGTTCGACCGCGTGCACGTCGCGCCGTTCCGTGCCGCGATCGCCGCCGGCGCGCGGTCGGTCATGACGGCGCACATCGTCGTGCCCGCGTGGGGCGAGGCGCCCGCCACGCTCAACCCGCAGGTGCTGGGGATGCTCCGCGCCGAGGGGTTCGACGGCGTGATCGTCACCGACGCCCTCGACATGGCCGCGATCCGCGAGTCGGTGGGCATCGGCGGGGGAGCGGTCCGCGCGCTCGCCGCGGGGGCCGATCTGCTCTGCATCGGCAACCCCACGAACCCCGGCGCCGCGGCGGCGGCCGACCAGGATCGGCGCGACTTCCGCGCGGCGAAGGACGCGATCGTGCAGGCCCTGGCCGACGGCGCGCTGAGCGTCGAGCGCGTCGCGGAGGCCGCGGCGCGGGTCGCGCGGCTGGCCGACGAGCTCGCGGCGGAGCGGGCGCGCACGCCCGTGGCCGCGCCGGTCGACCTGAGCGACGTCGTGCGCCGCTCGCTCACCGTGCGGGGAGCGCTCGGATCCCCTGCGGCGGAGCTCGTGGCGCTGGACGCGCGCCGCCGCGCCACCCTCGCCGTCGACAGCGCCGCGCCTTACGTCGTCGACGCGCTGACCGGCGGCGGCTGGTCGCTCCGGGTCGACGCCGAGCGGGCGGGCGACGCGGAGATCGCGGATGCGGTCGCCGGAGCCCGCGCCGCGGCCGCGGAGCGCGACGCGCGCGTCGTCGTGCTCGTCGACCGCATCGACACCGACGAGGCGCAGCGCCGGCTCGTGGACGCGGTCGCGGCAGCGGATCCGGATGCGGTCGTGGTCAACGTCGGCCTCCCCGGACCCGATCTCGCACTCCCGGTCGTCGACGTGCGGGCGAGCAGCCGGATCGGTGCCGAGCTCGCCCGGGAGGCGCTCGTCGGCGCCGTTCGATGACTCCGGGACGCCGCTCTGAGGAGGCGCGCGCCCGGGTTATACCCCTGTCGGCGCAGAAGGTCAAGAATCGCGCTTGCCATGTCGCGATTTCCGATCTATAGTTGATCTTTGCGCCTCGCTCCTCCCTGCCCTCATATGGTGGTCGGCAGACTCCGTACGTTCCTCGCTCCTCGACAGAGCGCCTTCAGCGTGCGGCCGTGTGACGCGGCGCACTCCACCTGACGACGAGGAATCGAGACGCCCTTCGGGGCTCACGGAGGTTATTCCCTTGGCTGCTGCTCGCAACGCATCCACTCCCACCACCACCAAGAACGGACGCGGCCACTCCCGCCTCTCGTTCGCCAAGATCTCCGACACGCTGACGGTCCCCGACCTGCTGGCCCTGCAGACCGAGTCCTTCGACTGGCTCGTGGGCAACGAGTCCTGGAAGCAGCGCGTCGCGGAGGCCAAGAAGGCCGGCCGCAAGGACGTGCCCGAGGCCAGCGGCCTCGAGGAGATCTTCGAGGAGATCTCCCCGATCGAGGATCTGAGCGAGACCATGCAGCTCTCGTTCACGAACCCGTACCTGGAGCCCGAGAAGTACTCCATCGAGGAGTGCAAGGAGCGCGGCAAGACGTACGCGGCCCCGCTCTACGTCGAGGCCGAGTTCATGAACCACCAGACCGGTGAGATCAAGACCCAGACGGTCTTCATGGGCGACTTCCCGCTCCAGACCGCCAAGGGCACCTTCATCATCAACGGCACCGAGCGCGTCGTCGTGTCGCAGCTCGTCCGCTCCCCGGGCGTCTACTTCGACAAGACCCCCGACAAGACGAGCGACAAGGACATCGTGTCCGCTCGCGTCATCCCCTCGCGCGGCGCCTGGCTCGAGTTCGAGATCGACAAGCGCGACCAGGTCGGCGTGCGCATTGACCGCAAGCGCAAGCAGTCCGTCACGGTCTTCCTGAAGGCCCTCGGCCTGACCAGCGAGGAGATCCTCGCCGAGTTCGCCGGCTTCACCTCGATCGAGGAGACGCTCGCGAAGGACACGATCCTCACCAAGGAGGACGCGCTCCGCGACATCTACCGCAAGCTCCGTCCGGGCGAGCAGGTCGCCGCCGAGGCCGCCCGCGCGCTGCTGGACAACTTCTACTTCAACCCGAAGCGCTACGACCTCGCCAAGGTGGGCCGCTACAAGATCAACCAGAAGCTGGGCCTCGACCTGCCCCTGGACGAGTCCGTCCTCACGGTCAAGGACGTCGTCGAGACCATCAAGTACCTGGTGCGCCTGCACGCCGGCGTGGAGACCTTCGAGGGCATCCGCGGTGGCAAGAAGGCCGAGATCCGTCTCGCGACCGACGACATCGACAACTTCGGCAACCGCCGCATCCGCGCCGTCGGCGAGCTCATCCAGAACCAGGTCCGCACGGGTCTGAGCCGCATGGAGCGCGTCGTCCGCGAGCGCATGACCACGCAGGACATCGAGGCGATCACGCCGCAGACCCTGATCAACGTGCGCCCCGTCGTCGCCGCGATCAAGGAGTTCTTCGGCACCTCGCAGCTGTCGCAGTTCATGGATCAGAACAACCCGCTCGCGGGTCTGACCCACAAGCGCCGCCTCTCGGCCCTCGGCCCCGGTGGTCTGAGCCGCGACCGCGCCGGCGTCGAGGTGCGCGACGTGCACCCCTCGCACTACGGCCGCATGTGCCCGATCGAGACCCCGGAAGGCCCGAACATCGGTCTGATCGGCTCGCTCGCCACGTTCGCGCGGATCAACTCCTTCGGCTTCATCGAGACGCCGTACCGCAAGGTCGAGGGTGGCAAGGTCACCGAGCACATCGACTACCTGACCGCCGCCGAGGAGGTCGACTTCAACATCGCGCAGGCGAACGCACCGCTCGACAAGGACGGCCGCTTCACCGAGGCGCACGTCCTGGCGCGTCCGAAGGGCGGATCCGGCGAGGTCGACATGTTCCTCCCCGAGGAGATCGGCTACATCGACGTCTCCCCGCGCCAGATGGTGTCGGTCGCGACCTCGCTCGTGCCGTTCCTCGAGCACGACGACGCGCAGCGCGCGCTCATGGGCGCCAACATGCAGCGTCAGGCCGTGCCGCTGCTCCGTTCCGAGTCGCCGTTCGTCGGCACCGGTATGGAGGGCTACGCCGCCATCGACGCCGGTGACGTGATCACCGCCGACAAGGCCGGTGTGGTGTCCGAGGTCTCCGCAGACCGCGTCGTGGTCATGCTCGACGAGGGCGGCACGCAGGAGTACTACCTGCGCAAGTTCGACCGCTCGAACCACGGCACGTCCTACAACCAGAAGGTCGTCGTCTCGGCCGGCGAGCGCGTCGAGGTCGGCGAGGTCATCGCCGACGGCCCCGCCACCGAGAACGGCGAGCTCGCGCTCGGCAAGAACCTCCTCGTCGCCTTCATGACGTGGGAGGGTCACAACTTCGAGGACGCGATCATCCTCAGCCAGGACCTGGTGAAGGACGACACCCTCTCCTCGATCCACATCGAGGAGTACGAGGTCGACTCGCGCGACACGAAGCTCGGCAAGGAGGAGATCACCCGTGACCTCCCCAACGTCAGCCCCGAGCTCCTGAAGGACCTGGACGAGCGCGGCATCATCCGCATCGGCGCCGAGGTCCGCCCCGGCGACATCCTCGTCGGCAAGGTCACGCCGAAGGGTGAGACCGAGCTGAGCGCCGAGGAGCGTCTGCTCCGCGCGATCTTCAACGAGAAGAGCCGCGAGGTCCGCGACACGTCCCTGAAGGTGCCGCACGGCGAGCAGGGCACGGTCATCGCGGTCAAGGAGTTCAACGCCGAGGACGGCGACGACGAGCTCGGCTCGGGCGTCAACCGCCGCGTCGTGGTCTTCATCGCCCAGAAGCGCAAGATCACCGAGGGCGACAAGCTCGCCGGCCGTCACGGCAACAAGGGCGTCATCGCGAAGATCCTGCCCGTCGAGGACATGCCGTTCCTCGCCGACGGGACCCCGGTCGACGTCATCCTGAACCCGCTCGGCATCCCCGGCCGCATGAACTTCGGCCAGGTGCTGGAGACCCACCTCGGATGGGTCGCCAAGCAGGGCTGGAAGATCGAGGGCAACCCGGAGTGGGCGGCGAACCTCCCCGCGGAGGCGTTCGACGTCGCCCCGGGCACCAAGGTCGCGACCCCGGTGTTCGACGGTGCTCACCAGGAGGAGATCGAGGGTCTGCTCGACTCGACCCTGCCGACCCGTGACGGCGTGCGCCTGATCGACTCCTCCGGCAAGACCACCCTGTTCGACGGCCGCTCCGGCGAGCCGTTCCCGGGGCAGATCTCCGTGGGCTACATGTACATCCTGAAGCTCCACCACCTGGTCGACGACAAGATCCACGCGCGTTCGACGGGCCCCTACTCGATGATCACCCAGCAGCCGCTCGGCGGTAAGGCCCAGTTCGGCGGCCAGCGCTTCGGTGAGATGGAGGTGTGGGCGCTCGAGGCCTACGGCGCCGCATACGCACTGCAGGAGCTCCTCACGATCAAGTCCGACGACATCCTCGGCCGCGTCAAGGTGTACGAGGCCATCGTCAAGGGCGAGAACATCCAGGAGCCGGGCATCCCGGAGTCGTTCAAGGTGCTCATGAAGGAGATGCAGTCGCTCTGCCTGAACGTCGAGGTCCTCTCGGCCGACGGCACGGCGGTCAACCTCCGCGACACCGACGACGAGGCCTTCCGCGCCGCCGAGGAGCTGGGGATCAACATCTCCAGCCGCTTCGAGTCCGCATCCATCGACGAGATCTGAGCCTTCGGGGGCCCGGATCCACTCCGGGCTCCCCGAACTCCCCACTTTTCTTAAGAGAATTTCGACACAGGAGAACTAGTGCTCGACGCAACAACCTTCGATGAGCTTCGCATCGGCCTCGCCACCGCAGACGACATCCGCAAGTGGTCGTACGGTGAGGTCAAGAAGCCCGAGACCATCAACTACCGCACGCTGAAGCCGGAGAAGGACGGCCTGTTCGGCGAGCAGATCTTCGGCCCCTCCCGCGACTGGGAGTGCGCCTGCGGCAAGTACAAGCGCGTGCGCTTCAAGGGCATCGTGTGCGAGCGCTGCGGCGTGGAGGTCACCAAGAGCTCCGTCCGCCGTGAGCGCATGGGCCACATCGAGCTTGCCGCGCCCGTCACCCACATCTGGTACTTCAAGGGCGTGCCCTCGCGCCTCGGGTACCTGCTGGACATGGCGCCGAAGGACCTCGAGAAGGTCATCTACTTCGCCGCGTACATGGTCATCTCGGTCGACGAGGACGCGCGTCACCGCGACCTGGCGACCCAGGAGAACAACATCCGCCTCGAGCTGAAGACGCTCGGCGACCGCCGCGACGCCAAGATCGCGGAGCGCCTGGCCAAGCTGGAGGAGGAGCTCGCGGCCCTCGAGGCCGAGGGCGCCAAGGCCGACGCCAAGAAGAAGGTCAAGGACGCCGCCGAGAAGGAGATGTCCCTGATCCGCAAGGGCGCCGACGAGGCGATCGTCAAGCTCGAGCGCGTGTGGGAGGACTTCCGCACCCTCGAGGTCGGGGCCCTGCGTCCCGAGGACGACGTGTTCCACGAGCTGCAGGACCGCTTCGGCCAGTACTTCGAGGCGCACATGGGCGCCGAGGCGATCCAGCGTCGCCTCGCGGCGTTCGACCTGGCCGCCGAGTCGGAGAAGCTGCACCTGCAGATCTCCGAGGGCAAGGGCCAGCGCAAGATCCGCGCGATCAAGCGCCTCAAGGTCGTGAACTCGTTCCTGGAGACCGGCATGAGCCCGGCCGCCATGGTGCTCGACGTCGTGCCGGTGATCCCGCCGGAGCTGCGGCCGATGGTGCAGCTGGACGGTGGTCGCTTCGCGACCAGCGACCTGAACGACCTGTACCGCCGTGTGATCAACCGCAACAACCGTCTTCGTCGTCTGATCGACCTCGGCGCCCCCGAGATCATCGTCAACAACGAGAAGCGCATGCTGCAGGAGGCCGTCGACGCGCTGTTCGACAACGGCCGCCGCGGTCGTCCCGTCACGGGCACCGGCAACCGCGCCCTGAAGTCCCTCAGCGACATGCTGAAGGGCAAGCAGGGGCGCTTCCGCCAGAACCTGCTCGGCAAGCGCGTGGACTACTCGGGCCGTTCGGTCATCATCGTCGGCCCGCAGCTCAAGCTGCACCAGTGCGGTCTGCCCAAGACGATGGCGATCGAGCTGTTCAAGCCGTTCGTGATCAAGCGCCTGATCGACCTGGGCCACTCGCAGAACATCAAGGCGGCCAAGCGCGCCGTCGAGCGCATGCGTCCCGAGGTCTGGGACGTGCTCGAGGAGATCATCCGCGAGCGCCCCGTGCTGCTGAACCGCGCCCCCACCCTGCACCGCCTGGGCATCCAGGCCTTCGAGCCGCAGCTCGTCGAGGGCAAGGCCATCCAGCTGCACCCGCTCGTCTGCGCGGCGTTCAACGCCGACTTCGACGGTGACCAGATGGCCGTGCACCTGCCGCTCTCGGTCGAGGCTCAGGCCGAGGCCCGCGTGCTGATGCTCGCGTCGAACAACATCCTCAAGCCGTCCGACGGCCGCCCGGTCACCCTGCCCTCGCAGGACATGATCATCGGCCTGCACCACCTGACCACGGTCAAGGAAGGTGCGCTCGGAGAGGGTCGTGCGTTCGGCTCGGTGGGCGAGGCGATCCTGGCGAAGGACGAGGGCACCCTCGACCTGCAGGCCAAGGTCCGCATCCGCATCCCGGGGCTGACGTTCCTCGAGGGCGAGGCCCCCGAGGGCTACGACAACCACGGGCTCGTGGACACGTCGCTCGGCCAGGCGATCTTCAACGACACCCTGCCGAAGGGCTACCCGTTCGTGCGCGAGGTCGCCGACAAGGGCAAGCTGTCGCAGATCGTCAACAAGCTCGCCGAGGAGTACCCCAAGGTCGAGACCGCCGCGTCGCTGGACCGCATCAAGGACGCCGGCTTCTACTGGGCCACGCGCTCGGGTGTGACCGTCGCGCTCAGCGACGTCATCACCCCGCCGAACAAGGCGGAGATCGTCGCGGGCTACGAGAAGCAGGCCGAGAAGATCCAGGCGCAGTACGACAAGGGTCTGACCACCGACGCCGAGCGTCGTCAGGAGCTCGTCGAGCTCTGGACGAAGGCGACCAACGAGGTCCAGGCCGAGATGCAGGCGAACTTCCCCGAGGACAACACCATCAATCGCATGGTGTCGTCGGGTGCTCGTGGTAACTGGCTGCAGATCCGTAACATCGCCGGTATGCGCGGTCTGGTGAACAACACCAAGGGTGAGTTCATCCCGCGTCCGATCATCTCCTCGTACCGCGAGGGCCTGTCGGTGGCGGAGTACTTCATCGCCACGCACGGTACCCGTAAGGGTCTCGCCGACACCGCTCTGCGTACGGCCGACTCGGGCTACCTGACCCGTCGTCTGGTCGACGTCTCGCAGGACGTCATCATCCGTGAGGACGACTGCGGCACGTCGAAGGGCCTCGAGCTCCCGATCGCCGCGCCGAACAGCGCCGGCGAGCTGGTGCGCGACGCGAACGTGGAGAACTCCGTGTTCGCCCGTACGCTCGCGTCCGACGTCGTGAACGCAGCCGGCGAGGTTCTCGCCACGGCCGGTGAGGACGTCGGCGACGTGCTCATCGACAAGCTCGTCGCGGCGGGCGTGGAGTCGATCAAGGTCCGCTCCGTGCTGACCTGCGACTCGGCGGTCGGCGTCTGCGCGCAGTGCTACGGTCGCTCGCTGGCCACCGGCAAGACGGTGGACATCGGCGAGGCCGTCGGCATCATCGCGGCCCAGTCGATCGGTGAGCCCGGCACACAGCTGACGATGCGTACCTTCCACCTCGCGTCGGCCGGTGACATCACGCAGGGTCTGCCCCGTGTGCAGGAGCTCTTCGAGGCCCGTACCCCGAAGGGTGCCACCCCGATCGCCGAGGCCGACGGCCGCATCACGATCGAGGAGACCGACAAGTCCAAGAAGGTCATCCTCACGCCCGACAACGGCGACGAGGAAGTGGTCTACCCGGTGCTGAAGCGTGCGACACTCCTCGTCGAGGACGGCCAGCACGTCTCGGTCGGTGACCCGCTGCAGGTCGGAACGCTCGACCCCAAGGAGGTCATGCGCGTCATGGGCGCCCGCGAGGTGCAGCGCTACCTCGTCAGCGGCGTGCAGGACGTGTACCGCTCCCAGGGTGTGCCGATCCACGACAAGCACATCGAGGTCATCGTGCGCCAGATGCTGCGCAAGGTCACCGTCGTCGACCACGGCGACACGACCCTGCTCCCCGGCGAGATGCTCGACGCCCGTCGCTACCAGGACGTCAACCGTGAGGCCGTCGCGGCGGGCAAGCGCCCGGCGTCCGGCCGTCCGGAGCTGATGGGTATCACCAAGGCGTCGCTGGCGACCGAGTCCTGGCTGTCGGCCGCGTCCTTCCAGGAGACGACCCGCGTGCTCACGCAGGCCGCCATGGAGGGCAAGAGCGACCCGCTGGTCGGCCTCAAGGAGAACGTCATCATCGGTAAGCTCATCCCGGCCGGAACCGGTCTGCGCCGCTACCGCGACATCACCGTGGAGGCGACCGAGGAGGCCAAGAGCGAGCGCTACCCGAACCGGATCTTCGCATCCGACGGGGCGTACGCCGACGGCGACTTCGGCTACGTCGACTTCGACGCGTTCTCGACCGACGACATCACCCCCGGCACCTACAACTGAGCGAGGCGAGAGCCGCGCTGAGTGACGGACTGATCGTCTGACGGAAGGGCCCCGGATCTTCGGATCCGGGGCCCTTCCCGTTGCGTCGAAGGCGATGCGCGCGGGGCGTCGGAGACATCGGAGACGTCGGAATGGGTATGCGCTTTCCCAGTTTCGGTATACGCTTTCCGGTACGTGCTCTCGAGGCAGAGCGCACGGGAGGAGGATGCGATGACGCACGCAGCAGAGCAGCGGGACGACACCTCGGTCGCGTGGCGGCGGCCCGGCGCGCCGGAGAACATCGTCAGCCGCATGGAGCGATTGCCGTTGAGCCGCTGGCAGGTGCGCACCCGCCTTCTGATCGGCACCGGGACCTTCTTCGACGCGTTCGACGCGCTGGCGATCGCACAGGTGCTCCCGGTCCTCGCGCCGCTGTGGGGATTGAACGGCGTGCAGATCTCGATGCTCATCGCGATCGGCTACCTCGGGCAGCTGATCGGTGCCCTGGCCATCGGATACGTCGCCGAGAGGCTGGGGCGGACGAGAGCGATGGCGCTGGCGATCGTCATCTTCTCCGTGTTCTCGATCGCCTGCGCGTTCGCGCCCGGTTACGGGGTTCTGCTCGTCGCCCGTTTCCTGCAGGGCATCGGGCTGGGCGGACAGGTGCCGATCGGCGCCGTCTACATCAACGAGATCACCAAGGCACAGGGACGCGGTCGGTTCGTGCTGCTCTTCGAGCTCGTGTTCTCTTTCGGGGTGGTGCTGTGCGCGGTCGTCGGGCGACTCGTCGTTCCCACGCTCGGCTGGCACGTGCTGTTCCTCATCGGCGCGCTGCCGATCCTGGCGGTGCCGTTGATCCTGCGCGGGATCCCGGAGTCGCCGCGCTGGCTGGCCGCGCTCCCGGACCCGGCGAAGGCGGATCGGCAGATGTCGCGGATCGAGGACGGCGTGCGGAGGGCGAGCGGCACAGAGCTGCCCGCACCACAGCCGACCTCGGTCGCCGTCGCCGCGGGGCGAGGGCGCTTCGCGGAGCTCCTCAGCCCCGCGTACCGTCGGCGCACGCTCACGGTCTGGGTGATCTGGTTCGCGACGTACATCGTCTACTACGGCATCGGCACCTGGCTCCCCTCGCTCTATCAGGGCACGTTCAGGCTTCCGCTGGATCAGGCTCTGAACTACGCCCTCATCGGCAACATCGGCGCATTCCTGGGGGCCGCGCTCTGCGCGCTTACGATCGATCGCCTGGGGCGCAAGCGACTCTTCGTCTTCTCTCTCGCGGGCACCGCCGTGATGATGGCGATCCTGGCGGTGCTGGGCGCGAGCGCGGCCTGGCAGGTGCTCGTCTTCGGATCGCTCGCCTATTTCTTCGCGGGCGCCGCCAGCATCGGCCTGTATCTGTACACACCGGAGATCTACCCGACGCGGATCCGTGCCGTCGGCGTCGGCACCGCGACGGGCTGGCTGCGCATCGCGTCGATGATCGGCCCGATCGTGGTCGGCTTCTTCGCGAGCAAGAGCTTCGGCATCGCGTGCGGCGTGTTCGCCGTCGTCGCGGCGGTGAGCGTGCTCGTGGTGCTGCGCTGGGCGGTCGAGACCAAGGAGCGTGTGCTGGAGGAGATCTCCGGCTGACCCCGCGTCGGCCTCAGGATCCGAAGATGCTCGCGATGATGCTCGACGTGAAACCGGTGGGGGCGAGGTTCGAGTAGCGGGTGTCGATCAGCACGTCGTCGCGCCAGAACAGCGTGCGCCCGTCGGTGACGGGGTACTGGGCGTCAGGCCATTCCTTCTCGCAGCGTGTGCCCTTGTCGGGTGTGTAGCAGGAGAAGCCCTGTGTCTTCACGAGCCCGTTCAGCAGGTCGAGAGCCTCGCCGCGGGCCTTCCGTGAGATCGTCGTGGAGATGTTCGTGGTGTCCGACTTCGGGTCGGCCCAGATGCAGATGAGGCTGCCGTCTCCCTGCACGCCGCTCGGCCCGTACGCGGGCGAGTTCAGCGGGAGGTCGCCGAGCTGTGCCTGGACGGGCGCGGAGAGGAGCGCCTTGCAGTCGGTGGGAAGCGCCACCGGCGCCGGCGTCGGCGTGGGGCTCGGTGACGGTGACGTGCTGCTCCCGGGCCTGGTCGCGCTCGCGCCGGCGGTCGCGGGGGTCGACGAAGCAGGATCCGTCGCCGCCGGCGTGCACGCGGCGAGTATCGCGACCAGGCTGAGGAGGGCCGGCACGACCGCGACGCTGCGACTCTTCATGGCGCAAGGATAGGGCTCGTCGGTTCGGGGGAGCGGCAGCGCCGTGCACCGGTTCGGCGCGCCGCGCCCGAGCACCGGTGCCCGAGGGGGCGTGCCGCTCTCCGGAGTAGCCTGGGGGAAGCATGGGGGAAGAGGGGGCGGCATGGCCGAGCAACGGGTGGTGATCCTGGGTGACACGCGGATCGACGAGATCCGCGATCCCGGCGGGATGCGCGAGAGCGTGGGCGGCGACGCCGTCGAGCTGGCGGACGCCCTGCGGGGCCACGGCCTCGCGCTGACGATCGTCGCCCCCGTGGGCGAGGACTCCGACGGAGAGCGGATCCGCACGGTGCTGCAGGATCGCGGCATCCGGCTCGTCGTGGTCCCCGCGCCCGAGGGCACGCCGCGTCGTTCGCTCGTACGCGACCGCAGCGGCGCCGAGGTCGAGCTGCGCCGAGGCGGCGGCGCGTTCTCCGACACCCGCCGCTCGCTCGCGGCGCAGGCCGAGGCCGACGTGATCGTCGACCTCCGCCAGGGCATCGAGAGCACGGTGGCCGAGGAGCGCGACGCGGTGCTGCGCGCCCTGGGCCTGGCCGATGCTCCCGAGGAGCCGGTCCGCGAAGGAGGCGCATCGGCGGCTCCCGGCACGTCGCGCCCGCTTGACGTGTCGACGGACGCCACGACCCCCGCGCCGGACGCTGCGACCGCCGCGACGAGATCGGACGACGCGTCCGTCGCCGGAGCCGCGGTCTCCGCGGCGCCGTCCGCCGCAGCGACGACCGCCGTGCTCCTGCCGGCGCCGATCGTGGCGGGCACCGTCCGTCACGCGCCGGTGCGCCTGATTCCCGAGCCGCTCGTCGCGCACGCACCGGCACAGGACTGGCACGGCCTCGAGGCGCGTCTCGCCCGCATCGCCACCTGACGCCCGAGCTCAGGGACGCGGCACGTAGCGCACCGGGGCGTGCGTGCGGAGCACGACGTCGCGCAGCTCCTCCAGGGACGCATCGCGGCCGAACACGCCTGCCGCCCGGGCCTGCACGAGCACGTTCCCGAGGGCGGTCGCCTCCACCGGGCCGGCGAGCACGGGGAGGCCCGTGCGGTCGGCGGTCTCCTGGCAGAGCAGGCCATTGAGCGCGCCTCCGCCGATGAGGTCGATCGCGTCGAGGGAACGGCCGGAGAGCGCGGCCGCCGCGCGGACGGCGTCGGCGAACGCCTGTGCGATCGAGGCGACGATCATACGCGCGAACCCGGCCCGGTCGCCGGGTGGTTCCTCGCCCGTCGCGCGGACGAGCGCCGCGATGCGGGCGGGCATATCGCCGGGGGCGCTGAGGGAGGGGTCCTCCGTGTCGAACAGCACGGTCGGCGCCGCGGCGGCGGCCGCCTGCAGGAGCGCCGGGAGGTCGATCGAGGCGCCATCCTCCGCCTCCCAGGTGCGCACGGTCTCGCTCAGCAGCCAGAGGCCGGTGACGTTGTGCAGGAACCGGATCCGTCCGTCGACGCCGAGTTCATGGGTGAAGCCGGCGGCGCGCGCCTCCTCGGTGAGCACCGGAGCCGCGAGCTCGACGCCGACCAGTCCCCAGGTGCCGCACGAGATGTACGCGGAGTCGGGAGAGGCGAGCGGCGCGGCGACGACCGCCGAGGCGGTGTCGTGCGATCCGACGGCGATGACGGGGAGATCCGCGCCGATCCGGGCGGCGAGCTCGGGACGCAGCCGCCCGATCCGCTCGCCTGGCTCGACCAGCGCGGGCAGCAGCGCAGGGCGGATCCCGATCCTCTCGGCCAGCGCGACGTCCCATTCGCGGTCGTGCACGCGGAGAAGCCCGGTCGTCGAGGCATTGGTGCGCTCGGCGACGCGCGCTCCGGTGAGGCGATGCGCGAGCAGGTCGGGCACGAGCAGCAGGGTGTCGGCGTCGGCGGCCCGCTCGTCGGCGGCGAGCTGATACAGCGAGGTGAAAGCCAGGAACTGCAGGCCGTTGCGGGCGTACAGGTCGCCGAACGGGATCCGCGCATGCACGGCCTCCACGCCGCGGGCCGTGCGCGCGTCCCGGTAGTGGAACGGCTCGGCGAGGAGCGCATCGTCGCGGAGGAGGCCGTAGTCGACGGCCCACGTGTCGATGCCGATGCTCTCGATCGCGGGTTCCCGGCGCACGGCCTCGGCGAGAGCGTCGATGACGTGCTCCGCGAGGGCCTCGAAGTCCCAGTGCAGCCCGTCCTCGCGCTCGACGGGTCCGTTCGGGAACCGGGCGACCTGCTCCAGGTCGAGCCGATCGCCGCCGACACGGCCGATCATGACGCGGCCGCTGGTCGCGCCGAGATCGACGGCGGCGAACGCCCGGACGGGCGGCGGTGGGGTCATCGGAGGAAGGCGGCGGCGACGCCGGAGTCGACGGGGATGTGCAGGCCGGTGGTGCGGGTGAGGTCGGGGCCGGTGAGCACGGACACGGCGTCGGCGACGTTCTCGGGCACGACTTCGCGTTTGAGGATCGTGCGGTTCGCGTAGTACTGGCCGAGGTCTTCTTCCTTGACGCCGTAGGTCGCGGCGCGGTTCGCGCCCCAGCCGGACGCGAAGATCCCGGATCCGCGGACGACGCCGTCGGGGTTGATGCCGTTGACGCGGATGCCGTGCTCGCCGAGCTCGACGGCGAGCAGGCGCACCTGGTGGGCCTGGTCGGCTTTGGTGGCGGAGTAGGCGATGTTGTTCGGTCCGGCGAAGACGCTGTTCTTGGACGAGATGTAGACGATGTCGCCGCCGAGGCGCTGGTCGATGAGGATCCGCGCCGCAGCCTTCGAGACGAGGAAGGATCCCTTGGCCATCACGTCGTGCTGCAGATCCCAGTCCGCCTCGGTCGTCTCCAGCAGGGGCTTGGACAGGGACAGGCCGGCGTTGTTGACGACGAGGTCGACGCCCCCGAACGCGAGCACCGCCTCGTCCAGCGCGGCCTGGACCGCGGCCGCGTCGGCGACGTTGACGGCGACGCCGATCGCGACGTCGGCGTCGCCGAGCTCGGCGGCCGCGGCGCGGGCCTTGTCGAGGTCGAGGTCGGCGATCACGACGCAGGCGCCCTCGGCGGCGAGGCGGGTCGCGATGGCCTTGCCGATGCCGGACGCGGCGCCGGTGACGAACGCGATCCGTCCCTGGTGGGAGCGCGGCTTCGGCATCCGCTGCAGCTTGGCCTCTTCGAGCGCCCAGTACTCGATGCGGAACTTCTCCGCGTCCGAGATCGGGGAGTACGTGGAGACGGCTTCGGCGCCGCGCATCACGTTGATCGCGTTGACGTAGAACTCTCCGGCGACGCGGGCGGTCTGCTTGTCCTTGCCGTAGGAGAACATGCCGATCCCGGGGATGAGGACGATGAGCGGATCCGCGCCCCGGATCGCGGGACTCCCGGTCCCTGAGCCTGTCGAAGGGACCGCGTGCGCGTCGTAGTAGGCCTGGTAGTCGGCGCGGTACTCCTGGTGCAGCTCGGTGAGGCGGGCGCGCTGCTCCTCGACCGTCGCCGTGGCGGGCAGGTCCAGGATCAGGGGCTTCACCTTGGTGCGCAGGAAGTGGTCGGGGCAGCTGGTGCCCAGGGCGGCGAGGGCGGGAGCCTTCTCCGCGGCGAGGAAGTCGAGCACCACGGGGGCGTCGGTGTAGTGCCCGACCATGGGGTGATCGGTCGAGACGAGCCCGCGGATGGTGGGCGCGAGCGCCGCGGCACGCGCGTGCCGGTCCGTCTCGGGGAGCGCCTCGAACCCGGCGCGGATGCCCCCGAACGGGGCGGGCGCGCCGTGCTCGGCGATGTATGCGGCCGCGGTCTCGATGATCCAGAGCGAGTTCGCCTCCGCCTCCTCGGACGTGTCGCCCCACGCGGTGATCCCGTGCCCGCCGAGGATGCAGCCGACCGAGTCCGGATTGTCGGCCTTGATCCGGGCGATGTCCAGGCCCAGCTGGAAACCGGGACGCCGCCACGGCACCCACGCCACCTTCCCTCCGAAGATCCGCGCGGTGAGCGCCTCCCCGTCCGCGGCGGTCGCGATCGCGATCCCGGAATCGGGGTGCAGGTGGTCGACATGCGCGGCGTCGACGAGCCCGTGCATCGCCGTGTCGATCGACGGTGCCGCGCCGCCTTTGCCGTGCAGGCAGTAGTCGAACGCGGCGACCATCTCGTCCTCCCGGTCCACACCCGGATACACGCCCTGCAGCGCCCGCAGCCGGTCCAGTCGCAGCACCGCCAGCCCCTGCTCCGTGAGGGTGCCCAGATCGCCGCCCGAGCCCTTCACCCACAACAGCTCCACGGGCTCACCGGTCACGGGATCCGTGTCCGTCCCCTTCGCGGACGTGTTCCCGCCCGCATAGTTCGTGTTCTTCGGGTCGGCGCCCAGACGGTTGCTCCGCGCGATCAGGGCGGCGGCGGTCGGGTTGGTCATGGTTCTCTCCAGGGGGATCCGTGTTATTCATTCCGTCTATTTGCGTCAAACGGTGGGTTTCGGGCCGTGAAACCCACCGTTTGACGCAAATAGACGTGGGCGAGGAGGGAGGCGCTCAGGCGCCCCAGCCGGCCTGGGTGCCGCCGACGCGCTCGGCGGCGATGCGCTCCAGGTAGCCGGAGCCCAGGAACGCCGCCATCGGGTCGGCGGGCAGGCCGCGCTGCTCGCGCCAGGCGGCGAGGGCGGGGCGCACATCGGTGTAGAACGCGTCCATGAGCACCGCGTTGGCGGCGAGCACGTCGTTGGCGCGCTGGGCGGCGGCGAGGGCGTCGCGGTCGATGAGCAGGGCGCGGGCGGTCATCTCCTGCACGTTCAGCACCGAGCGGATCTGGCCCGGGATCTTCGCCTCGATGTTGTGGCACTGGTCGAGCATGAACGCCACGTCGGGATTGCCGAACCCGCCGCCGCGGATCACCTCCGCGAGGATGCGGAACAGCTGGAACGGATCCGCAGCGCCGACGATCAGGTCGTCGTCGGCGTAGAAGCGCGAGTTGAAGTCGAAGGATCCGAGCTTGCCGAGGCGCAGCAGCTGCATCACGATGAACTCGATGTTCGTGCCGGGGGCGTGGTGACCGGTGTCCAGGCACACCATCGCCCGCTCGCCGAGCGCCGCCACCTGCGCGTAGCTCGTGCCCCAGTCGGGCACGTCGGTGTGATAGAACGACGGCTCGAAGAACTTGTACTCGAGCACGAGGCGCTGCTCGTCGCCGAGGCGCGCGTAGATCTGCTGCAGCGAGTCCTGCAGCCGGTCCTGACGGGCGCGCATGTCGTTCTGACCGGGGTAGTTGGACCCCTCCGCGAGCCAGATCTTGAGATCCCGCGACCCGGTCCGGTGCATCACATCGATGCAGGCGAAGTGGTGGTCGATGGCCTTCTGCCGGATCCGGTCGTCCTCGTGCGTGAGGGCCCCGAACTTGTAGTCCTCGTCCTGGAACGTGTTCGAGTTCACCGTCCCGAGCGCGACGCCCAGGTCCTCCGCGTGGCGGCGCAGGTCGTCGAAGGAATCGACGAGATCCCACGGGATGTGCAGCGCCACGGTGGGGGCGAGCGCCGTGTGGGCGTGCACCTGCGCCGCATCGGCGATCTTCTCGTACGGGTCGCGGGGCGTGCCGGGCGTGCCGAACACCCGGAAGCGGGTGCCGGAGTTGCCGAACGCCCAGCTCGGCAGCTCGATCGCCTGCGTCTCGAGCGCGGACAGGATCTCGGGGGACAGGGTCATGATGCGCTGCCTTCTTCGGTGCGGGCGGCGCGCAGCGTGTGCGTGCCAGGGGTGAGTTCGGTGGGCCCGTCCAGCGTCCAGCCCGGGGCCAGTGCGACCTCGGCGATGACGCCGAGCGGGATCTCGACGGTCAGACGCGCCTCGGCGCCGGTACGGGTCCAGTCCACGGCGATCCGGCCGGCGGGAGCGTCCACGTGCGCCTGGCAGTGGTCGAGCACGCCGTCGAGGTCGGGCGCGATGCGGGTGCGCCGGTAGCCGGGCTCGAGGAGCTCGATGCCCGCGAGGCGCCGCATCATCCAGTCGACCACGCAGCCGAAGGCGTAGTGGTTCATCGACATCCGCTCGACCGTGCCGTCCTCGTGCACGGCGTTCCACGCCTCCCAGATGGTGGTGGCGCCGTGGTCGACCTCGTACAGCCATGAGGGCGCCGTGTCCTGCACGAGCAGCGCCCGCGCGAGGTCGGCATGACCCTCATCCCACAGCACGTCCAGCAGGAACGGGACGGAGACGAACCCGGTGTCCAGATGCACCCCCGCCTCCTGCACGAGCTCGACCAGGCGGGCCACCGCGCGCGGGCGGATCTCGTCGGGCACGGCGTCGAACGCGAGGGCGAGCACGGCGATGCCCTGCATGTCGGGGCCGATCCGCCCGTCGTCGCCCACGTACTCCGCGGCGAAGGCGGCACGCACCGCCGCCGCGTGCTCACGCGCCTGCGCAGCGGTCACGGCATCTCCGAGCGCCTCGGCGGAGGCGGCGTAGAGGTCCAGGGAGCGGATCTGGAACAGGGGGCCGGTGAGCTCCGCGGTCAATTGCGGTGCGAGCATGATCGCCGAGAACTCGTCGAGCCCTGCGGCCTCGGGCCGGGATCCGTCGAGCGTGGACGGCGCCAGCCAATCGCCGAAGTTCATCCGGCCGTTCCAGAGCAGGCGCTGCCGGGCGAGCCGCTCGGGGGAGAGCGAGGCAGGATCGAGCCCTGCCGGGAGCGAGGCCGCGGCGCCGGCGGTCTGGTGCTCGACCCAGGTGCGCATCGCCTCGAGGTTGTCGCGCAGGAACCGCGGATCGCCGTAGTGGCGGTACAGCTCCCACGGGGCGATCGTGATCGCGTCGCTCCATCCCGCCGCGTCGCTGATGTCGCCGAGGCCCGCGTTCGGGCGGTCCGGATCGTCCATGGCCGGCGGCATCGGCACGATGATGGGCACGATGCCGCCGTGCGCGTCCTGGTCGACGCGCACGTTGCGCAGCCAGCGGTCGAGGAACGCGGCGACGCCCATCAGGGTCGCCGCGGTCGGCGCGAAGATCTGCAGGTCGCCGGTCCAGCCGGCCCGTTCGCGTTGCGGGCAGTCGGTCGGCACCGCGAGGAAGTTGGAGCGCTGCGACCAGATCGTGTTCTCCACCAGGCGGTCCAGCCGCGCGTGGGACGAGGAGAACGAGGCGGTCTGCGCGAGGTCGTTGGCGATGACGACCGCGGTGAAGTCCTCGGGCTCGGGCGTTCCGGGGTAGCCGATCAGCTTGACGTAGCGGAACCCGTGGAACGTGAACAGCGGCTCCCACTCCTCGCCCTCGGGGCGGCCGGCGAGCACGTACTCGTCGGCCTGGTCCTTGTTCACGCCGAGGATGTTGTCGAGGAAGTTGCCCTCCGCGTCGATGACCTCGGCGTGCTCCAACCGCACGACCGTTCCGCGCTCGCCGCGGACGCGCATCCGCACGCGCCCCGCCATGACCTGACCGAAGTCGATCACGGTCTCGCCGGCCGGCGTCGTCAGGATGCGCTGCGCCGGCAGTTCGCGGACGCGCCGGATCGGCTCTCCGACGAACGGCACGAGGGGCACGGAGACGGGGAGGAGCGCGCACGGCGTCCACCCCTCGGACGCCTCGGCGTCGGCGGACGGCTCATCCCAGCCCGGCATCTCGGCACGCGCGTCGTGGCGCTCGCCGATGAAGATGTCCGACCAGTCGATGGGCCCGCGGGAGCTGCGCACGGAGGCATCCGGGCGGATCACGTGTCGGCTGCCGTCCGGGAGGTCCACCTCCAGGCGCCAGGTGGCGCGGAGGATGTCGCCATACTGTGCGCTGCGCCCGAGGATCGAGATCCGGCCGGCGTACCAGCCGTCGCCGAGGATCACGCCGAGCACATTGGCGCCTTCGCGCAGCAGCGAGGTGACGTCGTGCGTCATGACCGAGATCTCGTGCTGGTAGCTCTCGTAGCCGGGGGCGAGCAGTCCGTCCCCGGCGGGGCGGCCGTTCAGCGAGGGCTGATGCACGCCCTGGCTGCTGATGCGCAGTCGCGCCGACACCGGTGTCGCGGGGAGGTTGAAGGCCTGCCGGAGGTGCCGCGGCGGGTGCAGGCGCTCACCGGGCGGCGCGGCGTCGGCGGCAGGCGCGAAGACCTCGGGGCCGATCTCGAGGGGCCCCTCGGCGAGCACGCGCTCCTGCACCGGCTCCGCCCAGGGCGCGTCCCAGTCGGCGAGCCCGATGCCGAAGCCGGCCGACGCCTCGACCTCCGCGCCGTCCGCATCGCGCACGGCGAGGTGCCAGCGGTAGTCCGAGCCGGGGGCTCCCTCGAAGTCGACGGCTTCGAGCGCGGTCGCGTCCGAGTCGATCCATCCGGAGTCGTGCGCCACGGCGCCGTCAGCGGCGGTGATGCGGATCCGGTGCGCGCGGGGCGCGGATGCCGTTCCCTCTGCGCGCACCCGCCAGGTGAGCCGCGGCGTGACGCGGCGCAGGGCGAGAGGATTCTCCAGGTGATCCGCGCGGAGGTCGGAGAGGACGAGGGGCATCGACGGGGCTCCTTTGCTCTGAATCGATTCAAAAACTGAGGTCGACGATACGTCCTGCGAAGTCCGTCGTCAAGCTGACCGGATTCTGGCGGAGCCGTCAGTCGGAAACAGTTTCGTGCAACGGGGGTTGTGAATCGATTCAAGGCTTGCTAGCGTGCAGACACCCCGGATCCGCAGCGCCCCTCGGCCGCCGCGCACCGCCTCGTCCCGTTCAAAGGAGAACCATGACCGTCGAGTCCCCCGCCGTCCGCCAGCCGAACCCGTGGTGGGTCGGCGTCGTGTGCGGCATGGCGTCGTACATCGATGCCGCCACGATCGTCGCGACCGGCATCGCCCTCGTCATCTATCAGCACACGATCGGCATCACGCCGGACCAGATCGGCATCCTGTCCGGTATGCTCACGCTCTCGATCGCCATCGGCGCGATCTTCGGCGGCCGGCTGGGCGACGCGTTCGGTCGTCGTCGGGTCTTCCTCGTGACGATGCTCGTCGTCATCGTCGGGATCGCCCTGCTCGTCTTCGGCTCGTCGTTCCCCGCACTGCTCGTCGGCGTCGTCTTCGCGGGACTCGGCACGGGAGCGGATCTGCCGGTGTCGCTCTCGACGATCTCCGAGGCGGCCTCCGAGAAGAACCGCGGCGCGATCATCGGCCTGTCCAACATCCTGTGGGTCGTCGGCATCCTCGGCACCATCGTGATCGCGACCTTCGCCGGCGGACTGGGCCGCATCGGCGGGCAGCTCTTGTTCGGTCAGGTCGGCATCATCGCGGCGCTCGTCTTCCTCGCCCGCCTCACGATCCCCGAGTCGCCGTTCTGGCTGGCCGCCCGTGACGAGCGCCGTCGCGGCGTGGTCACGGTCCGCGCCGACCGCGCATCGGTGCGCGACCTCCTGCGCAAGCCCTACCTCGCGCCGTTCCTCGCCCTGCTGGTCTTCTACGCGCTGACCAACGTGGGCGCGAACACCGGCGGTCAGTTCGGCACCTACCTCGCGGTGAACGTCGCGGGCATCCCCGTCGAGACGAACTCGGCGATCGGCCTGCTCTCGTTCCCGATCGGCCTGCTCGCGGGGCTGTGGTTCATGCGCATCGTCGACGGCAAGCACCGCATGACCTACTTCGTGTTCGGAGCGATCGTGCTGCTGCTCGGCTACCTGACGCCGGCGGTGCTGGGCTTCAGCCTGCCCACGATCATCGCGATGAACCTGTTCATGGGCGTCGGCGGTGCGTTCGCGTTCGAGGGGATCATGAAGGTGTGGACTCAGGAGTCGTTCCCCACGCTGCTGCGCACGACCGCGCAGGGCGCGGTCATCGCCGTGGCCCGCGTCGTGGCGGCTCTGCTCGCGTTCGTCACGCCCGCCCTCATCGCGGTCAGCCCGCAGGGGCTGTACGCGGTGCTCAGCGGCGTCGTCGCGGTGGGGCTGATCGTGGCCTGGTTCGCCTTCCGCAAGGCGGGGGAGAGCCAGTTCGTCACGGAGTCGCTGCGCACGGTCGCCGTCGAGCCCGAGCCCGAGGCGGACGCGGCCCCGGTCGAGTCCTGATCCCCCTGCACGCCCACGATCCGGAAGGACCGAGATGGAAAACCCGCTGACCCACGCCGACTTCCTCACCGCGGAGGCCCCGCGCGAGGCCGCGATCCGCTTCCGGCGCACCATCGTGCCCGAGCAGCCGCGCGAGGAGGTGGTCTCCGCCAGGCTCGTCGCGACCGCGCTGGGGGTGTACGAGGCCCGTCTGGACGGCGCTCCCGTCTCGGACTCGGTGCTCGATCCGGGCTGGAACGCGTACGAGTGGCGGCTGCCGTTCCAGACGTGGGACGTCACGGATGCGGTGCGCGGCGGATCCGGGGAGCTCTCCCTCGACGTGCTGGTGGGCAACGGCTGGTACCGCGGCGACCTGGGCTTCGAGGGGGCGAACGCCAACTACGGGGAGCAGATCGCCCTCGCCCTCGCTCTGGAGCTCGTGTTCGAGGACGGCGCGGTGCAGACCGTCCTGACCGATCCGTCCTGGCGTGCAGAGACCACCGAGGTGCTGCGCAACTCGCTGTACAACGGCGAGACGATCGACGCCCGCCTGCGCGGAGAGCCGGGGGAGGAGCTCGCCGTCTCGACGGTCGACGTCGATCGCAGCCGGCTCATCGCGCAGGCGGGGCCTCCCGTGCGCCGCCAGGAGACGCTTCGGCCGGTGCGGATCTGGACGTCGCCCGCCGGGCGCACGCTCGTCGACTTCGGCCAGAACCTCGTCGGCTGGATCCGCGCGAGCCTGCAGGGGCCGCGCGGGACCGAGATCGTGCTGCGGCACGCCGAAGTGCTCGAGGACGGCGAGCTGGGCACGCGGCCGCTGCGCGCTGCTAAGGCGACCGATGTGTTCGTGCTCTCCGGCGGCGAGGACGTGTTCGAGCCGACGCTCACCTTCCACGGCTTCCGCTATGCCGAGGTCACAGGCTGGCCCGGAGAGCTGCGCCCGGAGGATCTGGAGGCCGTCGTCGTGCACTCCGAGATGCGCCGCCTCGGCTCCTTCGAATGCTCGGACCCGCTGGTCACCCAGCTCGTGCGCAACTCGGTGTGGGGACAGAAGGGCAATTTCCTCAGCGTCCCCACCGACTGCCCGCAGCGGGATGAGCGGCTGGGCTGGACGGGCGACATCGCGGCCTACGCGGCCTCGGCCTCGTTCCAGTTCGACACGTCCGACTTCCTGCACGACTGGCTCGAGGATCTGCACGCGGAGACCCGTCACTCCTCGGCGGGGATCGTTCCGATCGTCGTGCCGGACGTTCTCAAGTACGCGCACTTCGGTGACGACTTCGCCTTCCCCGCCCTCGGTGCGACGGCCATCTGGGGCGATGCCGCGGTGTGGGTGCCCGAGGCGCTGTGGTGGGCCTACGGCGATCGCGATCGGCTGGCGGCGCACTACCCGGCGATGGTGCTGCATCTCGAGTCGGTGGAGCGTGCGCTCTCGCCGAGCGGGCTGTGGGACGAGGGCTTCCAGTTCGGCGACTGGCTGGATCCGGATGCGCCCCCGGAGAACCCGGCCGCGGCGAAGGCGGATCCGCATGTCGTCGCGACCGCGTGCCTGTACCGGTCGGCCTCGTTCGCGGCGGAGGCGGCGGAGATCCTCGGGAAGGCCGCCGATGCGGAGCGCTGGCGGGCTCTGGCGGAGCGCACGCGCACCGCGTTCCAGGAGCACTACGTGGAAGCCGGCCGGGTGCGCTCGGACTGCGTCACGGTCTACGCCCTGGCGATCTGCTTCGGGCTCCTCGACGACGTCGATCGCGAGAAGGCGGCCGACCGGCTGGCCGAGCTCGTGCGCGCCGGCGACTACCGGGTCACGACCGGTTTCGCGGGCACCCCGTTCGTCACCTGGGCGCTCTCCGACACCGGTCACGTGGAGGATGCGTACCGCCTGCTGCGGGAGAAGGAGAACCCGTCCTGGCTCTACCCGGTGACGATGGGCGCGACCACGGTGTGGGAGCGCTGGGACTCGATGCTTCCCGACGGATCCATCAATCCCGGGGAGATGACGAGCTTCAACCACTACGCGCTCGGCGCGGTCGTCGACTGGATCCACCAGGTCGTCGGAGGCGTCCGGCCCGCCGAGCCCGGTTACGCCAAGGTGCGCATCGAGCCGGTCCCCGGGCCGGGCATCACCTGGGCGCGCACCCGCTACGAATCCGCGGCGGGCGAGATCGCCGCCCACTGGAGCACCGAGGACGAGGGGTTCGTGCTCGACGTGCGGATCCCCGACGGGGTCCCCGCGGAGATCGTGCTCCCGGGAGGGGCGGCGCATGAGGTCGTCGGAGGCGAGCACCGCTTCGTCGCGTGACGCGCGGCCGCGCCCCGATCTGCGGGCGCGGCCCGCCCCGGCTCCGGCCGAGGGATGCCCTAGGCTCGCTGTGCGAGAGAAGGGGGCGGCGATGGTCGTGAGCGTCCGGGAAGTGGCCGAGGACGCCGGTGTGTCCGTCGGCACCGTCTCGAACGTCTTGAACCGTCCGGAGCGCGTCTCCGCCGAGACCGTGTCCCGGGTGCAGGCGTCGATCGCCCGCCTCGGCTACGTGCGCAACGACGCGGCGCGGCAGCTCCGCGCGGGGCGCAGCCGCACGATCGGGCTGGTGGTGCTCGACATCCGCAACCCGTTCTTCGCCGAGGTGGTGCGCGGCGCCGAGCAGCGCGCCGACGAACACGGCCTGTCGGTCCTCGTCGCGAACAGCGATGAGGACGCCCGTCGCGAGGGCCTGCTGCTCGACCTCTTCGAGGAGCAGCGGGTCGCGGGCGTGCTCATCACGCCCGTCGCCGACGCCCTGCCGCGACTGCAGCAGATGCGCGAGCGCGGCACGCTCAGCGTGCTCGTGGACCGCGAGACGAGCGATCCCGGCTTCTCCTCGGTCGCCGTCGACGATGTGGAGGGCGGCAGGATCGCCGCCGCGCACCTGCTCGAGGCCGGCCGTCGCCGCCCGGCCTTCGTCGGCGGGCCCGTGTCCCTCCGCCAGGTCTCGGATCGCCTCAGCGGCGCGCAGGCGGTCGCCGCGGAGGCGGGGGTGGGACTCGAGTTCATGGCAACCGGCGCGCTCAGCGTGGAGGAGGGGCGCCGGGCCGGTCGCCTGCTCATGGAGCGGCCGGTCGCGCAGAGGCCGGATGCGATCTTCGCCGCGAACGATCTGCTGGCGCTGGGGATCCTGCAGAGCCTGGTGATGGCCGGCGACGTGCGGGTCCCGCAGGACATCGCCCTCATCGGCTACGACGACATCGACTTCGCCGAGGCGGCGGTGATCCCGCTGAGCTCGATCCGTCAGCCGGCGGGCCTCATCGGGTCCACCGCCGTCGACCTGCTGCTGGGTGCCGCCGACGTCGGATCCGCTGCCGCGGAGCGCGTGCTCTACCGTCCGGAGCTGGTCGCGCGCGCCTCCACGCTCGGCGTCTGAGCGACGCGCCGACGCGCCTTGTCGGGCTCGATTTCCGGTGACCGTATCCGCCGGGTATGCTTGATCTTCGCGCCCCCGGTCGGCTGAAGAAGCGGGGCGGGCGTGCATGGCGAGTTGCCCGAGCGGCCAAAGGGAGCTGACTGTAAATCAGCCGCGGAATGCTTCGGGGGTTCGAATCCCTCACTCGCCACCCCAGACGGAAGGCCCTCGCACTGCGGGGGCCTTCCGCCGTTCGGTGGGTCGTTCAGGCGGTTCGTCGTGTAAGCCGGCCAGACGGTCAACGTCTTCGGTGATGATGCGGATCGATGCGAACCCCACAGCGGTTTCCGCTCCTCAGGCCGCGCGGCGCGACGAGTTCATCCTCCGCCCGGCCACCGGCATCGTCGACGGCGTTCCTAGACTGGAGGCCATGCATGCCCTCACCGAAGACCAGCTCCGGGCGTCCTTCCGCAACGCCGAGCCCGATGAGGTCGCCGAGATCGCGATGCCGCACGACCTGCTCCTCGCTGAGTGGGACTATCTCGACTTCTTCGCCTGGCGGGATCCGATCGCCGCGCGCAGCGGCTACATCGTGATCGAGCAGGACGGGGAGGCGGTGGGGATCGTGCTCCGCGCGGCGGATCCGTCCCGCGTGCGCTCGGGCATGTGCAACCTCTGCCACACGATGCAGCCCGGCAACCAGGTCGCCCTGTTCGCGGCCCGCCGCGGCGGGCCCGAGGGGCGGAAGGGGTCGGTCGTCGGCACCTACATCTGCGCCGACCTGTCCTGCCACGAGAGCGTCCGGCTGGCGCCGCCGCTCGCGCCCAACGAGATCCGCGCGGAGCGGCTCGCCGATCGGCGCCTCGACGGCACCCACCGCCGGGTGCACGCCTTCGTCGCCTCGGTCCTCGGCGACTCCGCCTGAACCTCAGGCTCACGAAGTCTGGGACTCGGTGCCATGATCCGCCGAGCGCGGGTAGGCTGAACGGGCGGTCGACGGCCGCGCGATCGCCGCTGATCTAAGGAGCCCCATGTCCGAGCCGCTGCTCTACCGTGTCGAGGACGGCCTCGCCAGGATCACCCTGAACCGCCCGCAGCGGCTCAACGCCTTCAACGCCGAGCTGGCGCATGCCTGGGCCGAGACCACCGCGGCCGCGGTGGCGGACAGCGCGGTGGGCGCGATCCTGATCGAGGGCGAGGGGCGCGCGTTCTGCGCCGGCGGCGACGTCATCGACATGGCGACGGGCATGGGCGGCCCCGACGAGATCGAGCGCCTCGCCCAGGTGATCCACTCCGGCATCTCCTCCCTGGTCTCGTCCTCGGTGCCTGTCGTGGCCGCCGCGCACGGCACGACGGCGGGCGGAGGGCTGGGTATCCTGCTCGCGAGCGACTACGCGGTGGTCGGATCCGACTCGCGCTTCGGCAGTCTCTACGCCAACGTCGGCTTGACGCCCGACCTGTCGGTCAGCGCGCAGCTGGCCGCCGCCGTCGGACAGCGGCGCGCCCTGCAGCTGCTGCTCACCGACCGCATGCTCACCGCCGAAGAGGGCGTGGAGTGGGGCATCGCGGCCGAGGCGGTGGGGGAGGGCGACGCGCCTGCGATCGCCGCGGCGGTGCGCGCCCGCGCCGAGGAGATCGCTCGCTTCTGGCTCTCCGGGGCGTTCGGTGCGTACGGACAGGCGAAGCGTCTCGTCCGCTCGCGGCCCGAGCGCTCCTTCGCCGGGCAGCTCGATGAAGAGGCGCGCAGCATCGCCGCGGCCTTCAGCGGTGCCGAGGCGCAAGGATTGATCGCAGCGTTCGCCCAGCGGTCGGCCGCGCGCTGACGCATCGCTCCGCACAACCGCGCGCGCACGCCGCTTCTCCACCGTCGACGCTTCATCCTGAGCCCGCCGCATCCGGCATGCGAGGATGAAGGCACGACAGACGGGGGATCCCATGGCGAACACGACGACGCCGGCGAAGTCCGGACCGAACACCTCCTTGCTCATCCGCGGGGCCATCTGGATCGCGATCGGCGCACTCATCGCGGCTGCGCTGGTGTGCGTGGTCTGGGTGCTGATCGGAGACCAGCAGGGTCTCATCGGCCGCGCCTTCCTCACGATCCTGCTGCTCGCGGGCTTCGCCGCGATCGCGATCCTCGAGGCGAGCCTCGCGCCCCACCGCGAGGACTGGCTGGCCCTGCTCAGCATGATCTCGTGGATCGTCGCGCTGCTGGTCGGCGCGGTCAAGATCTGGCTCCCCGACCACACGCTCTTCTTCGGCGGGATCGAGCGGTTCTTCCACCTCGTGCTCGTCGTCGCCATCCTGCAGCTCGCGCTGCTGCACGTCCGGCTGTTCCAGAAGGCCGCAGCCCGTCATGAGACCACGTTCACGCGCGCGATCGTGTGGGTGACGTACGCGTTCCTTGCGTCCCTGGTCGCGATGCTGGTGTTCTACCTGACCTTCCCGCACACGTTCCACTACGACGAGCTGTACTGGAGGATCGTGGTGGCCCTCACGATCCTCACCGCGGTCGGGACGATGCTGATCCCGCTGCTCAACGCCCTGTTCGCCCCGAAGCGTCCGGCGCAGGTCGCGGCCGCCCCGCACCCGGCCGCGTACCCGGCTCCTCAGCCTCAGCTGCAGGCGTGGCCGACCTTCGCCGACGGCCGCACGCCCCTGCCGATCCTCCCGGACGGCACGCCCGACTGGAACGCCTATTACACGGGTATCCCCTCTCCCGGCGCCACGATCCCCGGTCAGGCGGCCCCGGCGACGGTTGCCGCGCCGGCCGAGCTCGCGGCGCCGGCGCCCCAGCCGTTCTCCGGTGGGCATGGACTCGAAGGGGCGGGTTCCTCGGGCGGTGCAGCGCCGTCGAGTCCGGAGCGCGGCGGCGAGGCCCCGGGCTTCCCGCAGGCTCCGCCGGCCCCGCCGATCGCACCTCCGTCCGCGTCGTGAGTGCCGCGGAACTCCGCGAGCTCGCCGCGGACATCGCCAGAGAGGCAGGGGATCTGGCTCGCCGGCGGCGCGACGAGGGGGTCTCGATCGCGGCGAGCAAGTCGACCCTCGCCGACATCGTCACCGAGGCCGACCGCGAAGTCGAGGTCCTGATCCGTGCGCGGCTCGACGCCGAACGGCCGGGCGACGGCTTCCTCGGAGAGGAGTCCGGTGGCGGCGAGGGCACCACCGGCATCACCTGGGTCGTGGATCCCATCGACGGCACCGTCAACTACGCCTCGGGCATCCCGCTGTACGCCGTGAGCATCGCCGCGGTCGAAGGCGGTGCGGATCCCGACGGCTGGAACGCGGTCGCCGGCGTCGTGCACTCACCGGTCGTCGGCGAGACGTTCTCCGCCGCGCGCGGAGAAGGCGCGCACGTGAACGGGGTGCGACTGCGCGTCGCCGAACCGGGCCCCGCGGGCGCGCTGCTGGCGACCGGCTTCGGATACGACCCGTCCACCCACGCCGGCGACCTCGCAACCGTGGGTCGGGTGATGCCGATCGCCCGCGATCTGCGGCGTGGGGGGAGCGCAGCGACCGATCTCGCGTACGTGGCCGCCGGGCGTCTCGACGGCTACTTCGAGCGAGGGCTCTCGCCGTGGGACTTCGCGGCGGGCGCGCTGCTCGTGCAGGAGGCCGGCGGGGTGTTCCTGCGTCCCGAGGGGCGTGAGGTGGCCCGTCGGCTGAACCTCGCGGGCGGTGCGGGTGTGGTCGAGGAACTGCGGCGGAGGATCCTCGACGCCGGTTGAGCGCGGCCCTCTGGAGGGTGGACACGCCCGTGTGACGCAAGCGTCGCCTCGATTCGGTGGCGCGCCGAATCTTTGGTATTCTCGACTGGTTGCCCGCGAGGGCAGCACGCCCCGATAGCTCAGTGGCAGAGCACTTCCATGGTAAGGAAGGGGTCGTCAGTTCAATCCTGACTCGGGGCTCGCAGTATCCATCGGATGCCGTGCGGCAGGGTAGCTCAGTTGGTGAGAGCGCACGACTCATAATCGTGAGGTCGCGGGTTCAAGCCCCGCTCCTGCTACCGATCGAAACCCCCGGATCTCCGGGGGTTTTCTCGTTCCCGGAGACGTCCGAATCGCCGCCCGCGCGCATCGAGCTCCTGTTCGTCTCGCCGGTCCGCTCCTGCCTGACGCGTCGATGTCGTAGCGTGAGCGCATGAGTCCGCACAATCCGCTTCTGCCGGACGCCTACGACGTGGCGTGGACCGTGTTCACCGTGCTGCTCATCGCGTTGACCGTTACCGCCCTGACCTCCCTGATCCGACGAGCGCACCGGCTCTCGTCGATGAGGGCGATGGTGTGGGCCGTCGTGATCATCGCCGCGCCCGGACTCGGGGCGGCGGCCTGGTTCGGTGTCGGCCGGCGCTCGCCTACGGAACGGTCCGAAGAGGGATAGCTCTCCGCACGAAACCGGAGCAGCCTCGCGCACGCCTTCTCCCTTCCTCGGGCGGCACCGGAGCGCAGAGATCGAGTTCCGTCTGTTTCGCGACACCTCATGATCCGAGTTCGCGACATGTCTCCTCTGAAGGGGCGCGACAGAAGAACCCGGAGCGCTGCAAGTTTCAGAATCGACGGAGGGTACTTTTCCTCATCGATGCGGGTTCGCCTCGTCTGGTGAATAACGAGGGGCGGACTGATGGATCTGCGTGAATATCTCCGGGTGTTCCGAGCGCACTGGCTCGGGATGGTCCTCATCGCTTTCCTCGGCGTCGCCGTCGCGTTCGGGTGGAGTCTGCTGCAGCCGAAGGCGTATACGGCCGACGCCTCCGCGATCGTGCAGGCGGCCTCCTCATCGACCGGCCCGTCGTCGGATCTGAGCTCGGCCATGCTCGGGAACACTCTGACCGCGGGTCGTGTCAAGACCTATGTCACGCTCGGTCAGTCCCGCGCTGTCGCTCAGGGAGTCATCGACGACCTCCACCTCAGCGCCAGTCCCGAGCAGCTCGTCACCAAGGTCGCCGTCACCAATGTCGTCGACACCGTCAATCTGCAGGTGACCGTCACGGCGAGCACGCCGGAGATGGCGCGCAGCATCGCGGAGGCGTGGGTGAAGTCCATGGCTTCCGAAGTGAATCGCCTCGAAACGGGCGACCCCGACAGACAGGGGGCGGTGTTTTTGAGTCCGATTGATTCGGCGCGTTTGCCGGATGCGCCGTCGTCGCCGAATACGCGGTTGGCGTTGGCGTTGGGGGCGTTGGTGGGTTTGGCGGTCGCGGTGGGGTATGGCCTGTTGCGGTACACGTTGGATCGTCGGATTCGTTCGGTGGAGCAGGTGGAGCGGGAGACGGGTAAGCCTGTGGTGGGCACGATCCCGGAGGAGAAGTCGTTCACGGCGGATAACCGGTTGTTGCCGTTTGATGGGGGCTCGAGTCGGGGTAGTGAGGGTGCGCATCTGTTCGGTATCGGTGAGGCGATGCGGGAGTTGCGGACGAATCTGCAGTACATGGATGTGGATAATCCGCCGCGGATCATTGTGGTGACGAGTCCGTTGCCGGGTGATGGGAAGTCGACGATTTCGTCGAATCTGGCGGTGACGTTGGCGTCGAGTGGGCAGCCGGTGGTGTTGATCGATGGGGATCTGCGGCGTCCGATGGTGGATACGGTGTTCGGTTTGCCGAAGGGTGCGGGGATCTCGGATGTGCTTGCGGGGCGGGCGACGATCGCGGAGGTGGCGCAGCGGTTCGGTAATGGGCAGTTGTTGGTGGTGACGGCGGGGAAGGTGCCGCCGAATCCGAGTGAGGTGTTGGGGTCGGCGCGGATGCGGGAGTTGTTGAAGTCGATCGCGCGGGAGGCGATCGTAATCATCGATGCGCCGCCGTTGATTCCGGTGACGGACGCGGCCGTGCTCGCCCACAGCGCCGACGGCGCGATCATTGTCGGCACGGTGGGGAAGACGACGTTCGAGGTGTTGGGGAAGGCGATCGGGAATCTGGAGCGTGCGGGGGCGCGTGCTTTGGGTTTGGTGTTGAACAAGGTTCCGCGTCGGGGTAGTGGTGCTGCGTATTACGGGTATCAGTACCACGGGGATTATTACCGCAGTGATGAGCAGGAGCTGCCGTCCGGCACCGTACACGGCGACCTCCTTGCACCGACGAGACCGAGAGCGCCGCGCCGAGCGTCGAGGACGCGAGTCGGATCCTGATGCCACGGTTTCGCCGGTGGGCTTCGGACCCGGATCTCACCGCCTCGCGCGGGTACTCGAGATGCCCGGATGACCGCATGCGGATTCTGACTGTCCTTGGGATCGTGGCCATGGCACTGCTCACGACCTCGTGTTCTGGCACCGATTCTGAGATGGACGGCGCTCGCGCGTCGGTTCCGAGCGCCTCGCCCACCCCGAGCCCCACGGAGACCCTCGCATCGTCCACCGATCCGAAGTCCCGCGTCGAAACCGGGTCTCTCACGACGTGCGACGCCCAGGGGGTCGCGCAGTATCCCGAAGGCTTCGTCGCGCAACGCTCATCCGCGGCGCCCGACGGCGTCTGGGAGGGGGATCTCTACCGCCTCTCCTACCTGGCCACCGTGACGCTCCCGCCCGTCGCTCCCGACCTTCCTCCCGAGCAGCGGTTGGTGAAGATCGGCTGCGCCGTGGCGGAACGCGGCGGGGGCGTCGTCGTCATCAGCTGGTCTGCGACCTGACCGGGTGTCGTCCTCCGCAATGGACCGCCACGGACGCCGCGCGCTCGAGCGCCAAGCGCCTGCGGCTGTCAGCGCACGCCTAAACGCCGCCGATAGCGTCCTTGCGGATCCGCAGTCGGCGGGACGAGACGGGCCGCAGACCGGGGAGCGACCATGACCGGACATGACGACGCGCGAACGGCATCTCGCGTCCCCGATCCCACGGCCGGCTTCTGGCTGGCGAAGGCCGCGTCGACCGCGTTCGGTGAAGCGGCGTCGGACTTCTCGATTCATGTGATGCCGCCGGTGCTCGCTGTGCTTCTCGGCTTCGTGCTCTTCAGCGGAGCCCTCACCTGGCAGCTCACCCGCCGCCGTCATGTTCCGGGGGTGTATTGGCTCACCGTGGCGATGGTCGGGGTGTTCGGCACCATGGCCGCCGACGTGGTGCACGTCGTGATCGGGCTTCCGTATGCGGTGACGACGGTCGTCTACGCGCTCGCCCTGGGCGTCGTGTTCCTGCTGTGGTCGCGGATCGAGGGCTCCGTGTCGGTGCACGAAGTCCGCACGACGCGTCGAGAGCTGTTCTACTGGGCGGCCGTCGTGGCCACGTTCGCTCTCGGCACGGCCGCGGGCGACCTCGCGGCGGTGGGCCTCGGGCTGGGCTACGTGCCGTCGATCGTCCTGTTCGCCGTGCTCATCCTCGTTCCCGCTCTGGGGTTCCGGTTCCTGCGTTGGAACGGGACTCTCTCCTTCTGGGCGGCGTACGTGCTCACCCGGCCGCTCGGCGCCTCGATCGCCGACGCGCTCGGCAAGCCGACGACCGAGGGCGGCGTCGGGGTCGGTTCCGGTTGGGTCGCCCTGGGATGCGCGATCCTGATGGTCATCGTCGTCGCGACGATGCGTCGCTCTCGCAACGGCTCCGACCTCGAAACCGGCGCCCGCACAGTCCAGTCCCGGCCTGTCTGAGCTCGCATCGCACGCCGCCATCGTGGGTGTGATGCGGCCGGCGGAACTGTGGGACACCGGCCGCATCGGGCATCGGGGATACGGTGCCCAACGATCGTCAGCCACGTCCGATCCGAGATCGTCTGGGTAGCGGCTGATCCGTCGAATGAGGAGACCCGCGAACGCAGGGATTATTACGCGAGTCTCTGGACGCGATCTGCTGTCGACCGCGGTGCATCGACGAGCGGCCGCGAACTTCCGTATCCGCGGAAACAAACCGCTTGTCGAGCCGCCCCGCGGGGACGCCACACTGGGGGAGCCTTGGCCGCCCTGTGCGGGTCGGCTGACCCGAGAGAGAACATCCATGTCGATCCACCCGCTTGCTCCGATCAGTGACGGCGCGGGGCACGACGTGGCCCGGCCGATGAGAGCGTCGCGCACCCTGTCCTGGAAGAGATCCGAACGAGGCGACGGTCGGCTCGTCATCGAGACGTTGAAATGGACCAAGGGCGGCTCCGGCCGACGGGTGATCCATGAGGGGGACTTCTACGATCCGACCATCGATGGTCCTGTGCTGACGGCCGAGCGTCTGGCCGGCCGGGTGGTCGACACGCGGCGCTATGCCGAGGGAGAGCTGCTGACTCCCCGGAGACGTCTTCCCCGTGCGTCGGCCGAGGACGTGGATCGGCTTCTGTTCGACTACGGCTTTCGTGCAGGGGTCAACGGCGACGAACTGGTGCAGACCGTCGGGAGGATCTTCCGGCACTGGACGCTGACCGATGAGCAGCACAGGCAGCTGCTTCGTCGAGTGCTGCTGGCGGACGACCTGCTGATCCTCGGATCAGCGATCGATCCGCTGGGGCGCGATGTGATGCGTATCGGACGCGGTCCGTCTCCGCATGCGCCGACGGCCGCCCTGCTGGTTTCCCATCGTGTGCATCGCGTGGTCGGGCAGGAGCGGGTCGTCATCGACGAGGGGGGCATGACGCTGACCGCGTTCCGTCTCTGGGGCTTCCTCCACGAGGTCGGCGTGATCCCGGCTCGTCAGCGCTGACCGTGTTCCGACCGGGGAGCGCTGCCGGCTCACCGGTCGATGGCGGCGACGAGCTCATCGAAGAACACGGCGAACGTCCTGCCGCGGCGGACGATGCGCTGCACACTCTCGCCCTCGCTGAAGACCTCCGCGAGTTGTTCGAGCACGGTCTGAAAAGCCGCCCGATCGTTCCCGCTGAAGGCCGCGAATGCCACGACCTGTACCCGCCCGGAGCCCCATCGCACGGAACCGTCGGCGACGCCGATCGCTATCGCCGTCCGGCGTGCCGTCATCTGCAGGGCGTGAGGCACCGCCAACGCCGCCGTGAAGGCCGTCGACGAGATCTGCTCTCGGGCGATCGTGTTGTCGATGTAGGTCTGATCGACGACTCCCTCGTGGAGAAGGAGCGAACCCAGCTTCCGGATGATGACCTCCTCGCCGTCGTCGGGCAACGGATAGAGGAAGGCAGCCTCCGACAGATACCGGGAGAGCTCGGCGCGAAGACGACCGAGCCGTCTCGACCTCCGCACGCGCGCCGCGGCTCGTTGCGTCGTCTCGACGTCGGCCTCTGTCAGGAACGGGTGGATCCGCACGACGCGATCGGGTGGCAGCGGTGACGGAATGGTGCTCAGCACCAGGTCGGTCGTGAGGCTGTCCCAATCGGGATCGACTCGCGTGAGCACCTGGATCACATCGATGGCCACGCCCAACGAGCGGCCCACCCGCGACCGCAGGATCTCGTGGAGCTCGTAGTACCCCGGGCACACGATGGTGACGGTGACGACGTCGGCTGTGCGTCGCGCCTGCTCCAGGTGCCCGCCGATGTGCATCGCGAGATACGCGATCTCATCCTCATCCGACGGCAGACCCAGACGCCGATGAAGGTCGTCCGCGAAGGCGACGGCGATCTCGAAGAGCAGCGGGTATGCGCTCTTGAGGGTGCGAGTGAGCGGGTTTCGGGCCGTGGTCTGCTCGTTGACGCGCCGCCGCAGGTTCTGCACGTGCAAGGCCAGCCGCAGCAAGAACTGCTCGTCGTCCAACTCGACGGCGTACGCGCGTGCGACGTGAGCCGCCGCCGCACGCACGGCTCCGTGAACGTCCGCATCGATCAGTCCTGCCGCCTCGACTTTCGTCCTGCCGGGGGTCACCAGCCGAGAGAGCACGAGCCGTGCAAGATGGTCGAGATCTCCTTCCCCCAGTTCGAGTCCGAACGCGGTCTCGACGAGCTCCTGCAGGACGTGGGCGATCGCTGAGACCTCGGGATCCTTGGGCGCGCTCGGGGCATCGATCGGGTGGCCGGCCATGACGCGTTCGGCTGAGATCGCGATGTGGAGGAGCACATCGGAGATCGCGAGCTCGTTGACGTAGTAGCCGAGCGCGTCGAGGCTGCGGACGAGATCGACCTTGAAGGGGTCCATAGCCTGCGCTGACGGCCCGCGGCCGCCTCGCGTCCCGCGATAGGCGGCCGCGGGCTCGGCCGACGCGTCGAGCTCATCGTGTGCGAGGCGACTCAGCAGTCGCCGGCGCGCGATCTCGCTTCCCGACAGCCGAACGCGATCCCCGATCCGCCTCAGACTCAACGGCGTCCCCGCGAGCATCGCTCGGGCCCTGCCCAGGTCGGTCTCCAGGGTCGACTCGCTGATGAACAGCTCCGACGCCATCTCGAACACGTCGAAGCCCTCATCGACATCGACGAGCCGGCGCACAAGGACGTCACGACGTGCTCGAGGAGAGCTTCCGTACCCTCGGTCTCGCAGGCCTCGAGCCCCCTCAGCGGCACGATATCCGCCCGGACCCGATTCGATGACAAGGTCGGGACCCCGCGAGTTCAGCTCAGCCACGTAGTTGCGCACGGTGCGCGTCGTCACGCCGACGTGGTCCGCCAACCGCCGGGAACTGATCCAGCCGTTGTCTTCGATCAGGAGACCGAGCAACCGCTCCTTGCGCCCTGAAGACATCGTCCCCCAAATCGTCATGGTCCGAGAGAACCCCTCGCCCGCCGAAGCCCACCCATCCTGACAGCGGGCACGTGGCCGTGGACGGTCACAGGGACATTCGAGTTCTTCCGCGTGGGGGGAACGCGACAGATTGGTCGCGCGGCTGAATCAATCCGAGGATTGTTCCCGGGCGGGCCGACTTCGGCCCGGACCGCAGTTCCGGCGGCGGGCACCCTGCTTTGCCTTCCTTCCCAGGGTGAGGGTGCTGAGTCGCCGGATTCGACGCGCCGGATTGGGGACCATCCGGCGGCGTTCTCGGCTGCGGTTCCTCTTCGCTGAGGCCCTTGCGCGGCCGACCTCGGGGGACGTCGGCCGCGCACATCCGACTCACGGCATCTCGCCACGGCCCAGGCGCGCGGAAGAGGACGACGGACCATCGCCCGTCGTCCTCTTCTTCGTTGTGTGCGCGTCGGCTAGTTCGAGGCGGAGCGACGTCGACCCAGGAGGATCGCGCCACCGCCGATCAGCACGAGGAGAAGCGCGGCCGGGACGACGGCGGCGAGGACGGCGCCGTCGACTCCCGTGCTCGCCAGACCCGACTTGTCGGTCGGAGGCGCCGTTGCCGGCGTCGACGGCACGGGGGTCGAGGTGGGCTTCGGGGTCGTCGAGGGCGCCGGGGTCGGCGTCACGGTGGGCGTCGGCTTCACCGTTGGGGTGGGCGTCGGCGTGGGCTTCGGCGGGACGACCACGGCGTCGGCGACGTTGGTCAGCACGAGCGAGATGCGCTCGCCGCCCTTTCCGTCGAGGCTGTAGCACCCCTTCGCATCCGGGCCGGTGATGCCGTCACCCGTGATCACGTACTTCCGCCACGTGACTCCGGACACGTGGGCGGCCGTCTCGCAGAGCGAGATGGTGGTGCCCACGGGGAAGTAGCCCGAGTTCACCGGAGTGCCGTCCGAGGGAACGTGGACGGTCTCTGTCGCGCTCCCCGCGTTCGCGACGAGGTCGAACGAATCCGGCATCGTGGCCCGGGAGTTGTTGGTGAGGTGCTTCGACACAGAGAAGGACGTGTACCCGCTCGCCTCGGCACCTCCTCCGCCGTACGCGCGCGGTGTGGCGGTCGCGGGCAGGGGCTTGCCGTTCACGGTCGCGGTGTTCGCGAACAGATCCGTGGCGAACGAAACCGCGCCGGTCGCCTCGGTCTTGTAGCTCAGCCGGTACTCGTATCCGTAGACGAGGTTGTCGAGCGTGAAGCTGTAGCTGGTCCGAGAGCTGTCGACGACGGGGGCGCTGAACGTCTCGCCCAGATATCCCGCGCTGCCGGCCTGGTAGCTTCCGTCCAGCGGCAGCGTCACGGACGACCCGGGCACGCCCTGTGTCGGATCGGCGGGATCCCGCTGCCAGCGGGTGAGGACGAACGAGTCCGGGACGAGCACGTGGGGCTGGTTCGGGGAGCTCGAATCGAGGGTGTCGGAGACGTCGAACTTCCGCACAGCCTCGTTCGCGGCGGGGCCGGATCCCGGCCACATGTAGACGTTCCACGTCATCAGAGCCTTGCCGTCGACGATCTCGCCGTAGCCGCTCTTGCTCGTGCCGAACGGGGGCGTCCAGGGGCCCTGGGTCGCCGGAATCGGCACCGGGAGGGCGATCGGAGACCCGCCGACGTCCCACTTCGGGGTCTCCCCGGCAGTCGACGCCTTCAACGACGCGACGAACCAGATGTCGCCGTGGGGGCTGCCGTACGGCCCCCCGGGCTGGAACGTGCACAGGATGCTGTCCTGGTTGTACACGCAACGGGCGAGGTTCACCCCGTCCTCGACAAGGAAGAACGGAGCGGAGGAGACGAGCTGCACGGAGGTGGGAAGCGGAACGCTGAAGGTGTCGCCCGCGGACACTTGGCCGGTCACGCTCCAGTCTGCCTGGAACCGCAGCTGCTGACCGGTCTTGATCACCGTGTTCGGATCGACTTCGACGCCGTTCAGCAGCACCTTCGCGTTGGTGATGGTCACCGGCTGTTCCACCGCCTGAGCAGCGGAGGCCGTCGCTACTCCGGCAGCACCGGTAAACAGCAGCGCGGCTATCATCGTCGACGCGATCTTGCGTCTGCGCATTTTTCCCCCATGGTTGTGATGTGGTGTGATGTCGCGGCGGCCACTCCCGCGGCGATGGTGCGCGCAGAGGACTCTGCTTCTCAGAAGCAGGTCGGCCATGATTCAGGCCGCGATTCGAGTTCAAGCGTCGTGCTTGGTGTGCCGTGTATCGCGGCATGCTCCTCGTCGCGGCCTGGAGTGCTGTGCATCTGACACGATTTGCACGGAAGGGCGCATCTTCTGTCGTCTTACGGCATCGCTGCGAAGCGCCGCACGCTTTTTCGCGCATTTTGCTGACCGAGCTCGACGTGAATTTCGGATCCGGCGTCGAAAGGCGTGTCATTCCGTTTCCGGTCGCCATTCTGACTCATAGCCGAACCATCCTGGCGCATCTTGTCGATGTTGCGTCGGGCGGCGATTCTCTGCGGCGATGATCTTGATAATCGGGGGGTAGTCGTCGACCCCTGGGGGCGCTCGACGGTGCGGGGGTGGTCTCGACCCCTGCGCCTGCGGGGCAGCGCTCCGCGACGGCCGACACGGGGGGAGTTCGTAGTGGTACTAGAGGGAGCCATCCGGCGATCGAAGCTCGACGAGTCGTCGTTCTCGGGATACGAGCGTGCGGTCTTCGACCCGAGGACGATGAAACGGGGACGGCTGGACACCCTGCTCGCGGGGGCCAATGTGCATCTGCGTGACGGCGAGATCAGCTCGGTGTTCGCGCGGATCCTCCGACTGGACGAATACGTCGTCGCTCGCGTGCGCGCGAGGACGGGTCACATCGTCTGGAGGCCGAGCGCGCGCTCGGGCAAGCACCGATTCGCGGTGGTGTTCGTCGCTCGAGGGAGGATGGCGATCGGAGCCGACGGCTCGCGCCACGTCGCGTCGGGCGAGGCGATCCTGATGCCCTTTCCGGAGCAGACGGCGATCACCCTGGGGACGTCGTCGCCGGTCGAGGCGATCGCGTTCGCGTTCGAGACGGACGCTGTCCAGCCCTTCGACCTGACGCCTGAGACCGTGGGGGCGTTGCATCCGTCATCGAGCGTGTTCCAGGCTTCCTACTCTCTTCTGCGGGCGCTGATCGATTCGAGCTCCCCGGAGCAGGGCGAGAGCACGGCGGCCATGCGCAGCCTCCTGAAAGGCTCCGCGCGCGCGCTCGTCCGGGCGGCTCGGGTGCCGTCGAGGTCCCTCTGGGAGGATGCGATCGAGATCATCACCGATCAGCACACCGACAGTGGGCTCGACGCACGACGAATCGCGGATCAGCTCAACGTGTCGACGAGCACCTTGTATCGAGCGTTCGCCGATCGCCCGCGCGGCGTCGCCGAAGAGCTTCGGCACCAGCGTGCGCTCACCGCTGCGCGAAGCCTCGCCGAGGAGGAGGACATTCCGGTGTCCAGACTCAGCCGGCAGTCGGGCTTCGGCTCCGCGAGCACCCTGCGCCGTGCCCTCAAGGCGTTGAACGACCCCGCGTAGGCGTAACGCCGGGAGCCCCCGTTCCGAGGACTGTGGCAGGCGGCGGCCGGTCGTCTGCGCGCGGTCGTCGTGGCTAGCGGGAGCTCGTGCCTTCTGCGCGCATTCTCCCAGGGGTGGCGAGCCCCGCGGCGGCGAACGCGCGCCTCATCCCGCTGCTGTTGCGGAAGCCGGAGTGCAAGGCGATGTCGAGGACACCCATTCCGGCGTAGTCCTCATCGCGGATCAGCTCGCACGCCAGGTCGACCCGGAGCATGCGCAACTCGGCAGCCGGGCTGCTGCCGGCGGCGGCGAAGACCCGTTGCAACTGTCGCAGCGAGAGATGGAGCGCCTTCGATACGGCTTGAACGGTGAAGCTCGGGTCGCTCCGGTTCATGAGCATCAAGGTTCGCGCCCGCGCGATCATCGCGGTGTCGTTGGGGCCGGGCAACGGGGCCGGCGCCGTTTCCACGAGCATGCCGAAGACCATCTCCACAAGAAGTCGCTCGACCAGATAGTCGGAATACAGGGTGGGATCGGATTGCTCCGTGAGCAGAGAGGCGAGAAACGACCACGCGGCACGAATCAGAGGAGAGTTCGTCTCCATGCGGGTCGCGGGACGCATCACCGGCTCGATCTCGCGGACAGAGGACCAGGGGAGCCAGACCGCCATCACGCTGGTCGCCGCCGTCGCGGACAGTTGGATCGGGTGGCGAGGGTGAAGGAAGACGGCGCGTGCCTCGCCGCCGCGGTCTCGTCCGAGGAGACGGATCGGCCGCTGGGAGAAGAGCATTCCGGCGACGGCGTCGGAGTCGTCGTGTGCCGACTGCGCCGGCCAAGAGAGCCTCGAGCCCGCGTCGAAAAGGTGATGAGTCGTCAGGACGCGTCTGAAGGGAGCCGTCGCGATAGGGCGAGTCCACTCGGCGCCCAGACGACCCAGAACGGTCGCGGCATTCCCCCTGCCGATCATGCTCCGCCCTCCCAGAGTCGCGATTGTTCACCGACGCCCCGGTCGACTAGGAAAAAGCTAGTTCGCGTGTCGCGCCTCGACGCCAGCGAGGAGGGAACGCGCGACATGTCGGCACAGGATGCAAACACTTCGTCCGGCATCTCAGCGCGGGTCTCGATCAGGATGATCCGCCGGGCCCGGAAGGTCCGGGTCGGCGGGCACGGCGAGCCCGGCCCGCGCCGGGTTGAGCGAGGCGATCGCCCGAGCGAGAGCGCGTCGACTGCCGAAGCCCGAGGACTCGAGTGCGGCGTCGAGCAGTCGTCCGGACTGTCCGCTGAGAGTGTGCGGATCCACACCCAGCTGGCGCGCCACCTCTTTGAGCCGGCGCTGCAGGATCTCCGTGCGAGGAGTCGAGTGGTGGCTCTCGAACGCGCGATACAGCTGCGATCGGGACAGGTACAGCATCTTCGCGAGGGTCGCGGCATTGAAGCCGGGGGAGCTGAAGTGCTGATCGATGATCATCCTCGCATCGCGGACGAGTCGGTCGTGCGCACCAGGCTTCGTCTCCTTGTCGCCCCCGAGCTCGTCGAGCATCGTGGCTGCCAGGAGATCGACCACGGCGCGACGCCGGTAGGCGTTGCCGGGAAGCGCGACGTCGAGGCGCTCGTTGAACATCGCGTTCAACGTGGAGATCAGCGCCTGCGGCGTCGCACGTTCCAGGACGACGATGTCGCCGAGGCGCAGGCGTTCGGCGAGCACGGCGATCTCCCGTGAAGGGAGGCCGATTTCGTACACGGCGACATGCGCGCGGTGTCCGATGGTGACGCCCAGCGAGGTGTCGAGCACCGCGAGCTGGCCGTGGTGCAGCACCTTCGAACCCAAAGGCGTCTCGATCGTCATGGCGCCTTCGACCGATCCCACGACCAGCACCCGACCTTCCGACGGGCGGGATGTGCGCACGCCGCAGCTAGACCAGATCCGTGAGAACTGGACGTTGGCGAAGACGATGTGGTCGGCGAACAGGTGAGAGTCGCTGTGGCCGTGAGAGAAGGTCCAGCCCAGTCGGCGGAAGTCCGTGCGGACGTCGTCGCCGTGCGATGCGATTCCGTAGTACGCGTAACTGCGTTCAGGACGCGGGGGAGGGACAGGCACGGTCGACGCGGCGGTTCTTTCGATCGAGGTCATGGTTCGTCGTGGAGCGGCGTCGCCGCGAGCGAGCATGCGTGCCGTCACCGGTCAGCGGCTTCCGTGCCGGTGCGGGTGAGGTGCTCGTGGCGGGGAGCCGGACCGCTTCTACCGCAGGCTGTCTTCGAAGAGCGGGAGCGGGTCCAGAGCGCAACGGGTCGACTCCGGGCAGCACCGGGCAGAAGAGTTCATGAATGGTCCTCGCGTGTATGGAACAAGTCGGCACGCGCATCGGGGGACACAGCGCTCGTACCAGGTGGGGAGGTGTGCCCAGGTTCGCAGTGCCCTCGACGGCGCGGAAGGCCGCTCGCGTTCCTTGCGACAAATGACTAAGTTTCCTGCGACAGAATGTCCGATCCGCGCCGGAAGACCGTGGCGACGTCCTGCGGCCAGGGCGCTCTGTCGCTGCAAGCTGCGTGAATGTCCCTCGTTTGTGCGCGGGGTGGCGCCGTCGGCACTCCCTCGCCGAGGATCTAGCTGTCGCGATTCGCAGTCAGCGGCACAGGAACCCGGCGTTGCGAGGTTCCCAGGAGGTGCCTCACCGGCTCGCGTGCCAGCGGAATGCGTGAGGCACCTTCACCTCGTCCATGGCGCTTCAGTCGTTCGTGCTCACCTGTGCAGAATGTAAAGCGCCGCAATTCCGAGAATCACCGCGCCGAATGCGATCATCGCCCACACCGGGGCACCCGCGACCTCTCTCAGAAGCCAGGGTGTCGAATACTCCTGGCTCGAGCGAGACGTGCGATCCGATTTCGCGGTTCCGGTATGCCAGAATTTTTTCCCCATCTGGATAACCTACGTTCGACCCCGTGGCCGCGATTACCCACGAAAGAACGACGCGACATCCTGACGGCTCCGCGATGCAGAACGACTGCCCTTCGGAGCGACGCTCGGCATCGGCCTCTGTCAGCGGTGCGCCGTGACCACGAAGGCCCGGAGCGGCGTGCGGATCGGGCCGGTGCCGAAGCGCTGCGCGAGGAGCTCCGCAGCCATCGCCTCGATCCGGGCGCGGACCCGGTCGCCGTACGGCTCGAGCTCTGCGCGCAGCGGGCTGCCGTGCGGGAGCGCGGCGGCCGCGGCGGCCGCCGACTGCGCCGCTCCGATCAGGTCGACCGCCTCGACGGCGTCGACCACGAGGCCGCCCGCCTCGGCATCGCGGCGGATCTCCTCGGAATCGTGATACCCGTGCGCGACGCGAGTGATCACGTTCGGCGGCGCATCGGGAAGCACCTGCCGGTACGCCTCGTCGACGGCCCGCGCGACCGCGTTGGTCTCGACCGCGTCCCAGGTGGAGAACAGCGCCGCGCCGCCCGGGCGCAGCACCCGGTGGACCTGCCGATGCGCGGCCGGCCGATCCGGGAAGAACATCACGCCGAACTGGCACACGACGAGATCGAAGGAGTCGTCGTCGAAGGGGAGGTCCTGCGCGTCGGCCGGCTGCCAGACCACGTCCGGCGCTCCGCTCGGGCGGGCCGCACCCCGCGCCTCGGCGACGGCGAGCATGCCGGGGTTGAGGTCTGTCGCGACGAGCGTGGTCGCCGGAGGCAGGGCGGCCGCCAGGCCGCGCGTCACGGCACCGGTCCCCGCGGCGAGCTCGAGCACGGCGATCGGGCGCAGGGCGACCGCGCGCGCGACGAGGTCGTCCGCGTAGGGCTGGAACATCAAGGGCACCATGAGCTTCTCGTAGGCGTCAGGCACTCCGCCCCGGAAGAGCGTCGCGGCGTCATCGGACATATGCGCCCCTTCCTCCAGGCACCGTTCTACGCCGTCGGCCCGACGCTGTCCAGGGCGCAGGAGCGGATGCTCAGCCCGGCGAGGGCGCGTCGATCAGGCGGTAGCGGCTGCCTGGCCTGCCCTTGGTGCTGTAGTCCAGGCTGCGCGAGGCGCGGCCGACGCTGGCCAGGTACTCGAGATAGCGCCGTGCGCTGACCCGGGACATCGACAGCGTTTCCGCGACCTCCGTAGCGGAGGCGTCGTCGCGGGCGGCGAGCGCCCGCACCACGCGGTCCAGCGTCTCGGTGCTGAGGCCCTTCGGAACGCCCGCACGCTGCCGGAACGCGATGATGGCGTCGGCGGCGTCGACCCGGCGCACCACGTCGTGCAGCTCGGTGTGATCGCGCAGGAGCAGCGTCGCCTCGGCGCGGGCCCCGTCCACGGTCGACCCTGTGCTGCGGGCGACCACGACGCGAGGACCGAGGATCACCGGCCGCCCCGAGGGCTCGCCCTCGTCCAGGATCTTCACGAGCTCCGGGGGCAGGGCCTCCGCGGCCGCGGCTCCAGTGAGGGTGTCGGCATCGCGGCCGACCAGGTCGGCTCCGGCGTCGTTCACGAGCGTGATCACGCCGTCCTCGTCGACGACGATGACGCCCTCGCTGAGACGGTGCATCGTGGTCTCGTGGCTCTTCACGAGCGCCGTGATCTGCTCGGGCTCGAGGCGATGGATGCGGGCGCGGATGACCGAGGTCACCCACGCCGCGCCGAGCAGGCCGATGAGGGCGGCCGCGAGCATGGCGCCGATGAGCCAGGCGAGATTGCCGATGAAGTCGGCGCGCAGCTCCGACTCCAGGATCCCGACGGACACGGTGCCGATCACCGATCCCGCGTCGCTCCGGACCGGCACCTTCACCCGCCAGCTCGTGCCGAGCGTGCCCGTCTGCGTGCCGACGTAGACCTCGCCGGAGAGCGGGATCGACGGATCGGTGGAGACCTTCTTGCCGATCAGTGCCGGGTTCGGGTGGGAGTACCGGATGCCGTGGGCGTCGGCCACCACCACGTAAGCGAGGTCGGAGGCCTCTCGGATCACCTCGGCGACCGGCTGGATCGTCGAGGACGGATCCGCATCGCGGAAGGCCTCGCGGATCGTCGGCAGCGACGCGATCGACTGTGCGACGGCCTGCATCCGATCCCGGTACGAGTCGCGGATCGCCCGCTCCTGGAACGCGCCCGCAGCAAGGCCCGCGGCGATCGTCACGACGCACAGGATCAGCGCCTGCAGGGCGAGTAGCTGTGCGCGCAGCGTCATGCGCGCCGGCATCGTCTTCGAGGCCATTCGTCCATTGTGCACGCGCGCGCGAGGACCGGAGCCCGCCTGACGATGCCGATCACGACCAATAGTTGCGTAACTCGGACCAATGCTTCCGGAACTCTCGCGGGCCCTCGGCCGATCCCTACCGTGGCAGGGCACCAAGAGCACTCGAGGAGGAGTGAAGTGAGAACTGCGATGAAGCGTTCGATGGGGGCCCTGGCCCTCGCCGCGGCCGGCCTGCTGGCCCTGTCCGCCTGTTCCGGCGGAGCGTCGGCGGGTGGAGCCGGCAAGGAGTCCGCCAAGAAGACGACGGCCGTGTCGATCGTCGTCCCGGCCGACCCCGGAGGCGGCTGGGATCAGACCGGCCGTGCGATCTCGAAGACCCTGCTGGACGAGAAGATCGTCACCTCGGCATCGGTCACCAACGTGGGCGGCGCCGGCGGCACGGTGGGCCTCGCACAGCTCGCCAACGAGAAGAACCCCGACACGCTGATGGTCACCGGTCTGGTGATGGTCGGCGCGGTCGAGACGAACAAGGCGAAGGTGCGGATCGAGGACACCACTCCGATCGCTCGGCTCACCGACGAGCCGCTCGTCGTGGTCGTCCCCGCCGCGTCCCCGTACAAGACGCTCGAGGACCTGGTGAAGGACATCGTCGCCAAGGGCCAGGGCGTCACCGTGACCGGTGGATCGGCCGGAGGCGCCGACCACATCCTCGCGGGGCTGCTGCTCGAGGCGGCCGGGCTCAAGGGCGCCGATATCGCGCAGAAGCTGAACTACGTGCCCAACTCGGGCGGCGGAGAGGCGACGTCGCTCATCATCGGGAACCAGGTGTCGGCGGGCATCTCCGGGGTGGGTGAGTTCGTGCAGCACATCGAGTCCGGCGACATGCGCGCGCTCGCCGTCTCGTCCGAGAAGACGGTGGCGCAGCTCCCCGACACCCCCACCATCACCGACGAGGGCTACGACGTCGTGCTCACGAACTGGCGCGGTGTCGTCGCCCCGGGCGGCATCGACGAGGCCCGCAAGGCCGAGCTGGAGCGGGTCGTCACCGCGCTCCACGACACGGGCGCGTGGAGCGGCGTGCTGAAGGAGCGCGGCTGGAACGACGCTTTCCTCGTCGGGGCGGAGTTCGACGAGTTCCTCGCCGGCAACATCAAGGACGTCTCGGCGACGCTGAAGAACATCGGCCTGGTCGGCTGAGATGACCACAGGGACTCCGGGGACGGATCCCTCGCTCGTGCGGGTCGGCGAGATCCGGCCCGCACGACCGTCCGTCCCGGTGGGCGAGCTCGTGTTCGCCCTCATCATGCTCGGGCTCGGGATCTTCGCCCTCGTCGGCGTCTTCGGGATCCGCGTGCCCGCCGGGGCCACGGTCGGGCCGACCGTGTTCCCGATCCTCGTGTCCGCGATCCTGCTGGTGGCCTCGGTCGCCGTGCTGGTCGGCGTGCTCCGCGGACAGCGGGCGCAGGCGGAGGAGGGGGAGGACATCGATGAGAGCCTGCCGACCGACTGGCTCACGCTCGCGAAGATCACCGCGCTCGTCGTTGCGCACCTCGCTCTGCTCGAGTACATCGGCTGGGCGCCGGCCGCCGCACTGCTGTTCGGCGGCGTCGCCTGGTCGCTCGGAGCGAAGCGCTGGTGGCTGGCGTTCGTGATCGGGGCCGCGGTGGCGCTGGTCGTGCAGATCGTGTTCGGCGGCCTGCTGGGGCTCTCGCTTCCGTGGGGTCCGCTGCTCGGCTGGCTGGGAGGGATGTTCTGATGGACAGCTGGAACCTGCTCATGGAGGGTTTCGCGACGGCGCTGCAGCCGCAGTACCTCGTGTTCGCCTTCCTCGGCGTGCTGCTGGGCACCGCCGTCGGCGTGCTGCCGGGCATCGGCCCCGCGATGACGGTGGCGCTGCTCCTGCCGTTGACCTACACGCTGGAACCCGCCGCGGCGCTCATCACGTTCGCCGGGATCTACTACGGCGGGATGTACGGCGGATCCACCACGAGCATCCTGTTGAACACGCCCGGAGAATCCGCCTCGATCGTGACGGCGATCGAGGGCAACAAGATGGCCAAGCTCGGCCGGGGAGCGGCGGCGCTCGCGACCGCCGCGATCGGATCCTTCGTCGCCGGCTCGATCGCCACGCTCGGCCTCACGCTGCTGGCCCCTGTGCTCGCGCGGTTCGCCGTGAACCTCGGTCCCGCCGACTACGTCGCCCTCATCGTGATCGCGTTCGTGACCGTGGGTGCGCTGCTGGGCTCGTCGGTGCCGCGCGGCATGGTGTCGCTCGGGGTCGGCCTGTTCCTCGGCCTGATCGGCACCGAGGTGCTGTCCGGCCAGCAGCGGTACACGCTGGGCCTGCTGCCGCTCGCCGACGGGATCGACGTCGTGCTCGTGGCCGTCGGCCTCTTCGCGGTGGGGGAGACGCTCTACGTCGCAGCCCGGCTGCGACACGGTCCGATCGCCCTCATCCCGGTGGCGCGGGGCTGGCGCAGCTGGATGAGCCGCGAGGACTGGAAGCGCTCATGGAAGCCCTGGCTGCGCGGCACGGCGATCGGGTTCCCGATCGGCACGATCCCGGCGGGCGGCGCCGACGTGGCGACGTTCCTCTCCTATGCGGCGGAACGGAAGCTGTCCCGGCACAAGGGCGAGTTCGGCCGTGGTGCGATCGAGGGCGTGGCGGGCCCGGAGGCGGCGAACAACGCTGCGGCCGCGGGCGTGCTCGTGCCGCTGCTCACGCTCGGGCTGCCCACCACCGCGACGGCCGCCATCATCATCACGGCGTTCCAGTCGTACGGGATCCAGCCGGGCCCGCAGCTGTTCAGCAGCCAGCCGGGACTGGTCTGGGCCCTGGTGGCGAGCCTGTACATCGGCAACGTGATCCTGCTGGTCCTGAACCTCCCGCTCGTGGGGATGTGGGTCAAGCTCCTGCAGATCCCGCGACCCTACCTGTACGCGGGGATCCTCCTGTTCGCCTGCTTCGGCGCCTACGCGGTCAACTTCTCGGTCGTCGACATCCTGATCCTGCTGATCATCGGCGTGCTCGGGTTCTTCATGCGCCGGTACGGCTACCCGGTCGCGCCGCTGGTCGTGGGCATGATCCTGGGGCCGATGGGCGAGGCGCAGCTGCGTCGAGCGCTGCAGCTGAGCCAGGGGGATCTGACGACGCTGGTGATGCATCCGTTCGCCGCGTCGGCATACGGTGTGCTGGCGCTGCTCATCGCCGGAGGGCTCTGGCTCAAGCGTCGACAGCGCCGCTACGAGCTCGCGCTCACCGAGTCGATCGCGGTGCCGGTGTCGGCGGATCGGGAGATCTGAGCCGTCACCCGTGCCGGCGGGTCGGACCGCTGGGGGTCGGGGCCGCATCCGCGGCGCCCGGCCCTCAGCCGGGCCAGACCTTCCCCGCCCAGGGGTCGTAGTCGGCGAGCAGCGGCTCCTGCGGCGGACGCTCCTCTTCGGGGATGTGCTGCAGATTGATGCGCACCCGGTACCAGAGCGAGCTGGATCCGCGCATGCCGTCGATCAGGACATCGGCGGGGTGCAGCAGCCCGCTCGGCGAGGGGTGGGTCTCGCGCCACCGCTCCAGCGCGGCGAGCGCCTCGGGCTTGGTCTTCGTGCGGGCGATCTCGATGAGGGGCATGCTCGACACCCGCCGCCCGGAGCCGTCGGCGCCGCGCGGGGGCTTCTCCGCCGGGCCGAGCTCGTCGGCCAGCGCGAGCAGCGAGGACAGCGATCCGGCCGCCTCGTCGATGCCGCGGTGGGGGTCCCCGATGTCCGCGAACCGCGCCCGCACGCTCGGCACCGTGAACTCCTCGGGTCGACGCAGGCGCACCTCGTCCCAGGCGAGCGGTGTCGACACCCGCGCGTCGGGCAGCGGACGCACCGAGTAGGCGGAGGCGACCGTGCGGTCCTTCGCGTTCTGGTTGAAGTCGACGAACACGCTCTCGCCGCGTTCCTCCTTCCACCAGCGCGCGGTCGCGAGCCCCGGTGCACGACGCTCGACCTCTCGGGCGAGCGTCTCGGCCGCGTGGCGCACCGCGGCGAAGTCCCACTCCGGCCGGATGCGGACGAGGATGTGCATGCCCCGGGATCCGCTCGTCTTCGGCCAGCCGACGAGGCCGCAGTCGTCGAGCACCTCGCGCACGACGAAGGCGGTGTCGACGATCTGGGACCAGTCGACACCGGGCATCGGATCCAGGTCGACGCGCAGCTCGTCCGGATGATCGAGGTCGCCGGCGCGGACGGCGTGCGGATTGAGGTCCAGGCAGCCCAGGTTCACGATCCAGGCGAGTCCCGCCGCGTCGGAGAGCACCGCCTCCTCGGCAGAGCCGCCCGAGGCGTAGCGCAGCACCGCCGTGCCGATGAAGTCGGGATGCGCGGGGACGCGCTTCTGGAAGAACGGCTCGGCGTCGATGCCCTTCACGAACCGCTTCAGCACCATCGGGCGTCCGCCGGCGCCGCGCAGGGCCCCCTCCGCGACTCCGATGTAGTACTCGACGATGTCGAGCTTCGTCAGCCCCGCGTGCGGGAAGACGACCTTGTCGGGATGCGACACGCGCACCTCGGCTCCGTCGACCTCGATGAACGTCTCGGCTCGCCCTGCCATGACTCCACGTTAGATCGCGTGACCCGCTGCGGCGAGAGCAGTGCCCGATGCGGTCTTGCGGAGCAGCCCCGCCGACCCGTAATCTACAACCAATCAGTTGTATTTATCTGGAGGAGAAACCATGTCGGAGAGCAGCGCAGTACGGACCGTCGTCACCCGCACCGTCGGTGAGGGTGACGACGCGATCACCTACGACGTCCACGGCGATCTGGCCACGGCCACCGCGGAGCGCCCCGCGCTGTTCCTCTTCGGGGCGCCGATGGACGCCACGGGGTTCGAGATCCTCGCCGCGCACTTCGCCGACCGGCCGGTGGTTACCTACGATCCGCGCGGCGCCGGTCGCAACCCCGTCGACAGCTCCGACATCGCCGTTCCGCAGCACGCCGACGACCTGCACCGCGTCATCTCGGCCCTCGGCGTCGGAGCGGTGGATGCGTTCGGCAGCAGCGGCGGCGGCGTGAACCTGCTCGCGCTGATCGCCGCGCATCCGGAGGACGTCCGGATCGCGGTCGTCCACGAGCCGCCGGTCGCCGAGTTCCTGCCCGACCGCGACGCCGTGCTCGCCGTCACGGCCGACATGAAGCGCACGTTCGCGGACGAGGGAGACGGCCCGGCCCTGGCGAAGTTCATCCAGTTCGTCATGCTCGACGGCGTCGTGCCGGACGGCTACCTGGACGGCCCGGCACCGGATCCGGCCCTGTTCGGACTGCCGACCGCGGATGACGGCAGCAGGACGGATCCGCTCTTCCGCAACATGCCGGCGACGATCGCGTATCAGCCCGACGTGCCCGCCCTCCAGGCGCACGGCGATCGGCTGGTGATCGCGGCGGGCGCGGAGTCGGGGGAGACCATGCCTGCCCGGGCGGCACGCGCCGTGGCCGCGGTCATCGGCATCGAGGCGACCGAGTTCCCGAGCAACCACGGCGGGTTCACGGATCAGCCGGGCTTCCCCAGCGACCCGGCCGGCTTCGCCGAGCGTCTCCGGAGCGTTCTGGACGAGCGCGCCTGATCGCGCAGTGGTCGGGGTGCGGTCCTTCGGGATCGCGCCCCGACCGTCGTGGTTCACGAGGCCTGCGGGAGGATCCGCAGCGCGACGAGCAGGCGGGTGAGGGCGCCGTCGCGGCGAGCGGGGATGTGGAAGTCCGGGTCGACGTCGATGAGCGGGTAGATCGCGGCGCGGTGCGGCACGACGCCGGCAGACTCCGGGCGGCGATCCACGGTGTCGGGGGTCTCGGGCATCATCGCCTCTTCTCTCGCGTGCACATTCCGAATAGTGGAATTGCTCTATCGAATAATGAAATCGTAGGATGATGTGACTCCGGGGTCAAGAGGTTTCCGGCCGGATGTGCCCGAATGTTGCGTCGTTCCCAGCTGATTGACAGGAACCCGGTATTCTGGCTCGGCAATCCAGGGTGCGCCGGCCGGCGTGCGGGAACCTCCGCCCTCACCCTCGACCTGACAGAAAAGGCATTCGAAATGACTGGTATTGCTGGAAAGGCGCTCACCGAGGCGATCTCCACGTTCCTGTTCGTGTTCAGCATCATCGGCGCCGTCAACAGCGGCAGCCCGCTGACCCCGCTGGCGATCGGTCTCGCGCTGGGCGTGCTCGTCTATGCCGCCGGCCATATCTCCGGTGCGCACCTGAACCCGGCCGTCTCCTTCGGCGTCCTCCTCCGCGGTGGCATCAGCGTCGTCGACTTCGTGGCGTACATCGTCGCCCAGTTCATCGGTGGCGCGCTGGCGGCCCTTGTGAGCTTCGTGGTGTGGCCGCACGCGGAGAAGGCGACGAAGATCTCGGTCGGCCCCGCGTTCCTGGTCGAGGCGCTGTTCACGCTCGTGCTCGTCTGGGTGGTGCTGAACGTCGCGACGTCCAAGGACAACGACAACAACTCCTTCTACGGCCTCGCGATCGGCGGCACGGTGTTCGTCGGCGCGACCGCGGTCGGAGGCATCTCCGGCGGCGGCTTCAACCCGGCCGTCGCCCTGGGCCTGTCGATCAGCGGCCAGTTCGACTGGGCGAACCTGTGGCTCTACATCGTGGCCCCGCTGGTCGGCGCCGCGGTCGCCGCGCTGCTGTTCCGCGTGCTGAGCAGCAACGACGCCAAGGCTTCCGCCTGATCCATACCCTCCCGGAACGCCCCGTACTCGATCGAGTGCGGGGCGTTCCGCTGTTCCCGCGGGTTTTCTCCTCCGTGGCGGATCGGCCGGGATCCGGGATCGCTCAGCGCGCGCGCAGCCCGTCGAAGATCACGCGCGTCACGTCGCCGACGAGCTCTTCCGGCGTCAGTGAGGTGTGCGCCGGGCGGTACCACTCGATGAGGGAGTTGATCATCCCGAACATGAGCCGCGTCGCCACCGACGGGCGGATGTCGCTGCGCAGCTCTCCCTCGCGCTGGGCCTGCGCCACGAGCTTCGCGACGCGCTGATCGAAGATACGCCGCCGCTCCAGGGCGGCCCTCTCGATCTCGCTGTTGCCGTGCACCCGCAGCAGCAGCGTGACCTGGGGGAGCCTGCTCGTGAGCACGCGCACGGCTCCCTGGATCACCGAGACCAGCCGAGCGGCCGTGGGCTGCTCGCCGGACAGCGCGTCCTCGAGCACGGCCTCCAGTCCCCCGAGGGCGTCGTCGAGGGCGATCTGGAGGATCTGCTCCTTCGAGGAGAAGTGATGGTAGAGCGCCGCCTTGCTGAGGCCGAGCTCCGCGGCGAGCGAGGAGACGCTCGTCGCGTCGTAGCCCTGCTCGTTGAACAGGCGCACGGCGATCTCCAGCACCTGCGCGCGGTCGTAGCCGGGGCGGCCGCGGCGCGAGCGCGGAGCGGCCTCGTCGGCCGCTGCGGCGATGCTCGCGGGTGGGGTGCTCATCGGGATCATTCTCTCCCATCGGCCCCGGCGCGCGGACTTGCCCGGGTGGGATCCGTCTGTCATCCTTTTTACTGAACGATCGGTCGGGAAACAAGCGCTCTTCGCTCCCGGCCGGGATCGCCCCGTCGACGAAGACCCGGAGGACCAGCATGTCGGACGCCTACCTGATCGACGGAGCGCGCACGCCGGTCGGCCGCTACGGCGGTGCGCTCGCCGGTGTCCGCCCCGACGATCTGGCCGCGCTCGTCGTCCGCGAGGCGGTGCACCGCGCGGGCGTCGGCGACGAGGCGATCGACGAGGTGCTCCTCGGCGCGGCGAATCAGGCGGGAGAGGACAACCGCAACGTGGCGCGCATGGCGGTGCTGCTCGCGGGCTTGCCGGACTCGGTCCCCGCGATGACCGTCAACCGTCTGTGCGCATCGGGCATGTCCGCGGTCGCGCTCGCCGCGCAGGCGATCCGCGCGGGCGATGCCGACGTGATGGTCGCCGGCGGCGTCGAGTCGATGACCAGGGCCCCCTGGGTGCAGGCGAAGCCGGAGCGGGCATGGGCGAAGCCGGGCGAGGCGTTCGACACCTCGATCGGCTGGCGATTCGCCAACCCGCGTCTGGTCGCGCGCGACAAGGCCACCTTCTCGATGCCCGAGACCGCCGAGGAGGTGGCGCGACGGGACGGCATCACCCGCGAGGACGCGGACGCTTTCGCGCTGCGCAGCCACGAGCGCGCGATCGCCGCGATCGATGCCGGGCGCCTGGCCCCGGAGATCGTGGCCGTGCCCGCACCGCGGGGAGCGGTCGTCGACACCGACGAGGGGCCGCGCCGTGACACCAGCCTGGAGGCGCTCGCGGGACTGCGCCCGGTCGTCGCCGGCGGCAGCGTGGTCACGGCGGGCAACTCCTCGTCGCTCAACGACGGAGCCTCGGCCCTGGTGGTCGCCGGATCCGCCGCGATCGAAAGGCACGGTCTCACGCCGCGCGCCCGTATCGTGGCGTCGGCGTCGGCCGCGCTCGCCCCGGAGATCATGGGCCTCGGGCCGGTGCCGGCGACCGAGAAGGCGCTCGCGAAGGCCGGGCTGACCGCGGCGGACCTCGGCGCGGTCGAGCTGAACGAGGCGTTCGCGTCTCAGTCGCTCGCCTCGATGCGCCGCCTCGGCCTCGACCCCGAGATCGTGAACGCGGACGGCGGCGCGATCGCCCTCGGCCACCCCCTCGGCTCCAGCGGCAGCCGTCTCCTCCTCACCCTGCTCGGCCGGATGGAGCGGGAAGGCGCCCGGTACGGTCTCGCGACCATGTGCGTGGGCGTCGGCCAGGGCACCGCGATGATCCTGGAGCGGGTGCGGTGACGGGCGTCGAGCGCCGGCTGCGCATCGAGCGCACCGCCGAGCGGGTCACGGCGACGCTCGACCGCCCCGAGACGCGCAACGCGATCGACCAGGCGATGATCGACGAGCTGCACGCCCTGTGCGCGGAGCTCGAGGCGGATCCGCGGATCCTGATCCTGATCGGCGCCGACGGCGTCTTCGCGTCGGGGGCCGATATCGCCCAATTGCGCGATCGCCGTGCGCAGGACGCCCGGGCAGGCATCAACACGACGGCATTCCGGCGCATCAGGGATCTTCCGATGCCGGTGATCGCCGCGGTCGACGGCTATGCGCTCGGCGGCGGCGCCGAGCTCGCGTACGCGGCCGACATCCGCATCGGCACGCCGGGGGTGCGCATCGGCAACCCGGAGACCGGACTCGGCATCATCGCCGCGGCCGGTGCGACGTGGCGTCTCCCGCAGATCGTCGGCGAGGCGCGAGCGGCGGAGCTGCTGTTCACCGGACGCGCGCTGACCGGGGCCGAAGCGCTGCAGTGGGGGCTGCTGTCGTCGCTGCACGAGTCCGAGGATCTGCTGGCCGCGGCGCACGCGATCGCCGATCGCATCGCCGCCAACGACCCGCTCGCCACCCGGTGCACCAAGACTGCGCTCCGTGCGGCGCCGGACGCGCATCCCGCGATCGAGCTGGAGCTGCAGGCCGAGCTGTTCGAGAGCCCCGAGAAGCATCGGCGGATGACCGCCTTCCTGGAACGGAGGAGCCGCCGATGAGCGGACAGGATCCGGAACCCCTGAGCGAGACCTCGACGCCGGCGCGCGTGGGCGTGCTCGGCGGCGGGCGGATGGGCGCGGGCATCGCGCACGCGTTCCTGCTCGCCGGCTCACAGGTCGTCGTCGTCGAGCGCGATGAGGCGAGCGCCGCGGCCGCGGGCGAGCGGATCCGCGCCAGTCTGCAGCGCTCGGTGGACCGCGGCAGCACCACGCGGGCCATCGCGGCGCTCGAGAACGCGCTGGAGACGGGCGTCGACGCGGGCTCGTTCGCCGATGCCGAGCTCGTGATCGAGGCGGTTCCGGAGGACCGCGCGCTCAAGTCCGAGAGCCTGCGCCGGATCGAGGCGGCGGTGAGCCGCACGGCCGCGATCGCCTCCAACACGTCGTCCATCTCGATCGACGACCTCGCCGCGGCGCTGCAGCACCCGGAGCGCTTCCTCGGACTGCACTTCTTCAACCCCGTGCCCGCCTCGTCGCTCATCGAGATCGTCGTCGGCGGATCCACGAACCAGGAGCTCGTCGACGACGCCCGGGGCTGGACCGAGGCCCTCGGCAAGACGCCCGTCGTCGTGGCGGACGCACCCGGCTTCGCGTCCAGCCGGCTGGGCGTGGCCCTCGCGCTCGAGGCGATCCGCATGCTCGAGGAGGGCGTCGCGACGGCGGCGGACATCGACGCCGCCATGGAGCTGGGCTACCGGCATCCCGCCGGCCCGCTGCGCACGACCGACATCGTCGGACTCGACGTGCGCCTCGGGATCGCGGAGGAGCTGCACGCCGCGCTCGGCGAGAGGTTCGCGCCGCCGCAGCTGTTGCGCGATCTGGTCGCCGACGGACACCTGGGCCGCAAGACCGGCCGCGGATTCTACGAATGGAGCGAGTGAGATGACCGATCTGCTGCCGAGCTACCTGCAGGGCGCCTGGTGGACGTCCCCTCGCGGAACCACTGACGAGGACGGCACCCGGACGGGAGGAACCGTGGTCCGCGACGCGTCCACCGGCGAGGAGATCGTCCGGATCGACGCCACGGGGATCGACCTGGCGGGCGCGGTGGAGTACGCGCGCACCGTGGGGCAGCGAAGCCTCGGCACGCTCACCTTCCACCAGCGCGCGCTGCTGCTCAAGCAGATGGCCGTCGTGCTCACCGAGCACAAGGAGGAGCTTTACGAGCTGTCCAAGCGCAGCGGATCCACCGTCCGTGACTCCGATGCCGACGTCGACGGCGGCATCGGCGTGCTGTTCACCTACTCCTCGAAGGGGCGTCGCGAGCTCCCGAACGCCACCGTGCTCCTGGACGGCCCCGTCGAGCCGCTGTCGAAGGACGGATCCTTCCTCGGCCGGCACGTGTACACGCGCCTGCCCGGCGTGGCCGTGCAGATCAACGCCTTCAACTTCCCGATGTGGGGCGCTCTGGAGAAGTTCGCCCCCGCGTTCCTCGCGGGCGTGCCGTCGATCGTGAAGCCCGCGACGCCAACCGCGTACGTCGCCGAGGCCTGGGTGCGGATCCTGGTCGACTCGGGACTGCTGCCGGACGGGTCGCTGCAGCTCGTGAGCGGATCCCTCCCCGGGATCTTCGACCTGCTCCGCCTCGGCGACCTGGTCGCGTTCACCGGCAGCGCGTCGACCGCCGCGGGCCTGCGCGCCCAAGCCGCCGACGGGGTGCGCTTCACGAGCGAGACCGACTCGATCAACGCCTCCGTGCTCGGCCCCGATGCGGTGCCCGGCACTCCTGAGTTCGACGCCTACGTGAAGCAGCTCATGATCGAGCTGACCACGAAGGCAGGACAGAAGTGCACCGCGATCCGGCGCGCGATCGTGCCGGCGCCGCTGGTGGCTCCGCTCGTCGACGCGCTGCGGGCGAAGATCGCCGAGCGCGTGGTCATCGGCGATCCGCACGTCGCCGAGGTCACCATGGGCCCGCTCGTCTCGACCGCGCAGCGCGACGAGGTGCTGCGCCAGGTCGACGCCCTCCGTGCCGCCGGCGGCGAGCTGCTCCTGGGATCGACCGACGCACCCGAGGTCCTGCGCGCCGACGGCACCACCGGGCCCGCCCCGGAAGGGGCGTTCGTCGCGCCGATGCTCGTCGGGTTCGCCGACACCTCGGCGCCGGCGGTGCACGAGGTCGAGGCGTTCGGCCCGGTCTCGAGCGTGCTCGGGTACTCGACGGTCGCCGAGGCCGCGGAGCTCGTCGGCCGCGGCGGCGGGTCCCTCGTCACGAGCGTGGCCACGAACGACCCGCAGGTCGCGACCGAGCTGCTGGCGGGCATCGCCGCGTACAACGGCCGGGTTCTCTTCCTCAACCGCGACGACGCGCGCACCTCGACGGGCCACGGTTCGCCGGTCCCGCACCTGGTGCACGGCGGTCCCGGCCGTGCCGGGGGCGGGGAGGAGCTCGGCGGGATCCGCGCCGTCCGGCACTTCATGCAGCGCACGGCGATCCAGGGGACGCCGGAGATCCTCACCGCCATCACAGGCGTGTGGCACACCGGCGCGGGCACCGACCGCGCCGTGCATCCGTTCCGCAAGTCCCTGGCCGAGCTGCGGCTGGGCGACCAGGTGGAGTCGGGACTGCGTCCGCTGTCGCTGGAGGACATCGAGGCGTTCGCGCACTCCACGGGCGACACCTTCTATGCGCACATGGACGAGGAGGCCGCCGAGGCCAACCCGTTCTTCGGCGGACGGGTCGCCCACGGCTATCTGCTGGTGTCGTGGGCCGCGGGCCTGTTCGTCTCGCCCGAGCCCGGACCCGTGCTCGCGAACTACGGACTGGAGAACCTGCGGTTCGTCACCCCGGTGAAGCCCGGCGACGCGATCCGGGTCACGCTCACCGCCAAGCAGATCACCCCGAGGGAGACCGACGCCTACGGCGAGGTGCGCTGGGACGCGGTGATCCACAACCAGCGCGACGAGGTCGTCGCGACCTACGATGTGCTGACGCTCGTGGAGAAGGAGCTCACCCCCGCGGCCTGAGGTCGTCGAGCGAGGCCGGCGCAGCCGACCGGGACGGGGTCAGCGGAGGTCGTAGAGCCGCTTGTACTTGCCCTCGCTGCGGGGGAGGGCGCCGGGCTCCTCGACCTGCACGTCCACCGAGGTGCCGATCGACGTCTTGATCCGCAGCTTCAGCACTTCCGCGGCCGCGACCGCGCTCGCCGCGTCGATCTCGGGATGCCGTTCGATGCGCACTTTCAGCGCGTCGAGGTGCCCCTGCCGCGTCAGTTCCAGGACGAAGTGCGGGGTCAGCGTCTCGATCCCGAGTGCGATCTCCTCGATCTGCGTCGGGAAGAGGTTCACGCCGCGGAGGATGATCATGTCGTCGTCACGCCCCGTGATCTTCTCCATCCGCCGCATCGCGGGATAGGCGGATCCGGGCAGCAGCCGAGTCAGATCTCGGGTGCGGTAGCGGATCACCGGGAAGGCCTGCTTCGTCAGCGAGGTGAAGACGAGCTCGCCGGGTTCGCCGTCGGGCACCGGCTCGCCGGTGGCGGGATCGATGATCTCGGGCAGGAAGTGGTCCTCCCAGATGTGCGGGCCGTCCTTCGTGGCGGCCGCCTCCATCGCGACGCCGGGCCCAATGACCTCGCTGAGGCCGTAGATGTCGACCGCGTCGATGTTCAGCCGCTGCTCGATCTGATGGCGCATCTCGTTCGTCCAGGGCTCGGCCCCGAGGATGCCCACCTTGAGCGACGTGGAGCGCGGATCGATCCCGGCCTCCTCCATCGCGTCCGCGATCGTGAGCAGATACGTCGGCGTGCACATGATCGCGTCGGGTTCGAAGTCGTGGATGAGCTGCACCTGCTTGGCGGTCTGGCCGCCCGACATCGGGATCACCGTCGCGCCGAGGCGCTCGATTCCCGCGTGCGCGCCCAGGCCGCCGGTGAACAGGCCGTAACCGTAGGCGTTGTGCACCTTCCAGCCCGGCTGCACGCCGGCCGCGCTCAGCGACCGCGCGATCAGGTCGGCCCAGTTGTCCAGGTCGGCCTGCGTGTAGCCGACCACGGTCGGCCGCCCCGTCGTGCCCGAGGAGGCATGGATCCGCCGCACGTCGGACATCGGCACGGCGAACATGCCGAACGGGTAGTACTCGCGCAGATCGCTTTTGGTGGTGAACGGGAGCCGCGCGAGGTCGGCGAGCGAGCGGACGTCGTCGGGAAGCATGCCGACGCGCTCGAACGCGAGCCGGTAGAACGGCACGTTCTCGTAGGCGTGGCGCACCGACCACTGCAGCCGCTCGAGCTGCAGGGCGCGCAGCCGCTCGGGGTCCAGGTGCACGGCCTCGGCGTTCGACGCCGGCTCCGCCGCGATGTCGGTCATGCGCTCTCCTCCGGGAAGGGACGGTTGGTGGTGATCGAGCGGCCGCGGAACTCGGCGACGACGTCGCCGGTCTCGTCGGTCACGGTGATGTCGTAGAGCCCGGTGCGGCCGTTGCGCGCACGGCGGGCGCCCGTGGCGGTCAGCTCCTGGCCGGCGTGCGTGGACTTGAGGAACGTGATGTCGGCGCCGGCCGCGACCGTCACCTGCTCGTCCTCGTTGCAGACGATCGCGAAGGCGGTGTCGGCGAGCGCGAACACGAGCCCGCCGTGCGTGATGTCGAAGCCGTTCAGCATGTCGTCGCGCACGACCATCGAGACGACGGCGCGACCGGGCTCGTCCACGACGACGCGCATGCCGAGCGCGTGGGATGCGCGATCGCGCCGCATCATCGGGCGCAGCTGCGCGACAGGCTCGGTCATCGGCTCTCCTTCGAACGATGCGTGCGGATCCGGACGGGCGGGATCCGGTTCGAGAAGGGCTGTTCTTCTGCGAACGATACGAGTGTGCCATAATTACTGTACGAACGGTAGGTAATTCACGATGCGTGGATGACCGCAGACGGATGAGCACAGGGAGTCGACGATGACTGTTCCACCGGTGACGGCGGCCGAGGACCTCGGCGCACAGGCGCTGTTCGACGAGCTCGTGGCGAACGAGCAGCGGATCGAGCCGCGCGACTGGATGCCCGAGGCGTACCGCAGGACCCTGATCCGCCAGATCTCCCAGCATGCGCACTCCGAGATCATCGGCATGCAGCCCGAGGGCAACTGGATCACGCGCGCCCCGAGCCTCAAGCGCAAGGCGATCCTCATGGCGAAGGTGCAGGACGAGGCCGGGCACGGGCTCTACCTCTACTCTGCCGCCCAGACCCTCGGGATCACGCGCGACGAGATGATGCAGCAGCTGATCGACGGCAAGGCGAAGTACTCCTCGATCTTCAACTATCCGACCCCGACCTGGGCGGACATGGGCGCGATCGGCTGGCTGGTCGACGGCGCCGCGATCTGCAACCAGGTGCCGCTGTGCCGGGCCTCGTACGGACCGTACGGACGCGCCATGGTGCGGATCTGCAAGGAGGAGTCGTTCCACCAGCGGCAGGGGTTCGAGATCCTGCTCACCCTCATGCAGGGATCCGAGGAGCAGCGGGCGATGGCGCAGGACGCGGTGAACCGCTGGTACTGGCCCGCGCTGGCGATGTTCGGTCCGCCGGACGACCAGTCGCCGAACTCGGCGCAGTCGATGCAGTGGAAGATCAAGCGCTTCTCGAACGACGATCTGCGCCAGCGCTTCGTCGGCATGCTCGTGCCGCAGGCGGAGATCCTCGGCGTGACGCTGCCGGATCCCGAGCTCCGCTACGACGCGGAGACCGGGCAGTACGCGATGGGCGAGATCGACTGGGACGAGTTCTTCGAGGTGGTGCGCGGCAACGGCCCGTGCAACGCCGAGCGGCTGCAGCGTCGCCGCGACGCGCACGAAGAGGGCGCCTGGGTGCGCGAGGCCGCGGCGGAGTACGCCCGCAAGCAGACCGTGCGGCAGGAGGTGGCGGCATGACGACCCCCGGCGCATCCCCGGAGGAGACCTGGCCCCTGTACGAGGTGTTCGTGCGCGCGAACCGCGGGCTCAGCCACGTGCATGTCGGATCCCTGCACGCCCCCGACGCCGATATGGCGCTGCGCAACGCGCGCGACCTGTACACCCGGCGCAACGAGGGCACGTCGGTCTGGGTCGTTCCTGCCGACGCGATCACCACGAGCGACCCGGACGACAAGGGCGCGTTCTTCGAGAGCCCCGCCGGCAAGAACTACCGCCACGCCGTGTACTACACGGCATCCGAGGGGGTGCCGCACCTGTGAACGCCGAGCCCCGGGATACGACGCAGGAGATCCTGCCGCCGGAACCGTCCCCAGCGGCCGATGCGACCGGATCTCCTCCGTCATGGTCTGACCCGCACGGTGACGTCACGGTCGACGAGCTCTGGCTCAGCGCCGAGCTCGCCGGGTCGGGGGAGCGCGCGGCCTCGGCCGACATCGCAGAGTACGCGCTGTGGCTCGGCGACGACGCCCTGATCCTGTCGCAGCAGCTCGGCGCGTGGATCACGTACGCGCCCGAGCTGGAGGAGGACGTGGCGCTGGGCAACATCGCCCTGGACCTGCTCGGGCACGCCCGCTCGTTCCTGCGCTACGCCGGGTCCTGGGACGGGCGCAGCGAAGACGACCTCGCCTACTTCCGCGACGAGCCGGAGTTCCGCAGCTGCTGGCTCGTGGAGCAGCCCAACGGCGACTTCGCGCAGACGATCGCCCGGCAGCTCCTCGCGAGCACCTACCTGCTCGAGCTGTACTCCGCCCTGCGCGCCAGCACGGATCCGACGTTCGCCGCGATCGCCGAGAAGGCGGTCAAGGAGGTCGACTACCACCGCGACCACGCTGTGCAGTGGACGCTGCGCCTGGCCGGGGGCACCGACGAGTCGCGACGCCGGATCGTCCGCGCGTTCGCCGACGTGTGGCCCTACGCCGCCGAGCTCTTCCGCGACGAGCCGCTCATCGACCGCCTGGACGGCGCGGCGGTGCGGCCCTCGTCCCTGCGGCCGGGCTTCGATGCGGTCATCGCGGCCGTGTTCGCCGAGGCGGAGCTCGGGATCCCCTCGGGATCGGTCTCGGCGGGCGGGGGGCGTCACGGATCCCACGCCACCGGGCTCGGGCACCTGCTGTCCGAGATGCAGGTGCTCGCCCGCCGCCACCCGGGGGCGACGTGGTGACCGGGCTGCGCGAGCGCGCCTGGGAGGCCGCCGCCGCGGTGAAGGATCCGGAGGTGCCGGTGCTGACCATCGAGGACCTCGGGGTGCTGCGCGACGTCGCCGTCGAGGGCGACCGGATCCGGGTCGACATCACGCCGACCTACAGCGGATGCCCGGCCATGGACGCGATCCGCGACGATGTCGAGCTGGCCCTCACCCACGCCGGCTTCGGCGAGGTCGAGGTGCGCCTCGTGCTCTCGCCGGCCTGGACCACGGACTGGATGAGCGACGAGGGCAAGCGCAAGCTCACCGAATACGGCATCGCGCCGCCCACCGGGGGCGCCGCCCACCGGCAGGGCCCGGTGCGCATCGCGCTCGGCGTGCGCTGCCCGCGCTGCGGCTCGCTGGACACCCGCGAGATCTCCCGCTTCGGCTCCACGTCGTGCAAGGCGCTCTACGAGTGCCGCGCCTGCCTCGAGCCCTTCGACCACTTCAAGGCGATCTGATGGCGCTCTGGCATCCGGCCGCCCCCGCCTCGCCGGTCCGCGCCGCGGAGGCCGACGCCGAGCGCATCGCGGGCGCCCTGCTCCACAGCGTCGTCGGGGGAGCCTCGGGCGGCGGCTCCCCGGCGACGTCGCCGCGGCGGCGCGCGCGCTTCCACACGCTCACCGTGCAGGAGGTGCGCCCGCTCACCGCCGACGCGATCGAGGTCACCTTCGCGGTTCCGGAGGAGCTCGCGGGGGAGTTCGGCTACCTCGCCGGGCAGCACGTCGCCCTGCGCGCCGAGCTCGACGGGCACGAGGTGCGGCGCTCCTACTCGCTGTGCCGCCCGCCCGCGCGCGGGTCGGTCAGCGTCGCGATCAAGCGCGACCACGGCGGACGCTTCTCGACCTGGGCGCAGAGCGAGCTGCACGAGGGCGACCGGATCGACGTGATGAGCCCGCAGGGCACGTTCACCTCGGCGCTGGACGCCCTGGACGAGGCGCATGTCGTCGGCATCGCGGCCGGATCCGGGATCACGCCGCTCATGGCGCTCGCGGCGACCGTGCTGGCGCGGTCGGAGAGCAGCAGGTTCACCCTCGTCTACACGAACCGCCGCGCGACCGACGTCATGTTCCTGGACGATCTCGCCGATCTCAAGGACCGCTATCCCACGCGCTTCGCGGTGCACCATGTGCTCACCCGCGAGCAGCGCTCCGCACCCCTGCTGTCGGGGCGGATCGACGAAGCGCGCCTGCGCGGCATCCTGGATGCGCTTGTGCTCCCCGCGACGGTGGACGAGTGGTTCCTGTGCGGGCCGTTCGACCTGGTGCAGCTGTGCCGCGACACCCTCGCCGACATCGGCGTGGAGCCCGCGCACGTGCGCTACGAGCTGTTCACGACGGGGGAGCCCGGGCAGGAGCGGCCCGAGGCCGGTCGTCCCGTCGAGGTGCGCGAGGACGAGCCGGTGCGCACGATCGAGTTCACGCTCGACGGCCAGTCGGGCTCGGTGGACACTCCGGTGTCCGCGAACGAGTCCATCCTGAACGCGGCGCTGCGCGTGCGGCCGGACGTGCCCTTCGCCTGCGCGGGCGGCGTGTGCGGCACCTGTCGTGCGCGCCTCGTCGACGGCTCCGTCACGATGACCGAGAACTACGCGCTGGAGCAGGAAGAGCTCGACCGCGGCTACGTGCTCACCTGCCAGTCCCACCCCACGACGGACCGCGTCGTCGTCGACTACGACGTCTGAGCCGCCGAACCGAACGGAGCAGCCCGTGATCGACCTCGACATCGTCCGCACGCCGTCCGGCGCCGGCATCGCGCACGTCGTGCTGGACAACCCCTCGAAGCTCAACGCACTGGACGAGCAGGCCGTCCGCGACCTCGGCGACGCCTACGCCGAGGCGGAGCGCGCCGGGGTGCGCGCGCTCGTGCTGCGCGGCGAGGGCCGGGCGTTCTGCGCCGGACGCGACATCTCGGGCGTGGATCCGCGCGACGACGACGTGATGGGCTACCTCGACGGCCTGGTGACGCCCGTGCTGCAGCGGATGGCGGCGTTCCCCGCGCCCACGTTCGCCGCCGCGCAGGGCGCGTGCCTCGGTGTCGGCCTCGGGCTGCTCATCGCCACCGACGTGGTGTACGTCGCCGACTCCGCGAAGATCGGATCCCCGTTCGCCGCGCTCGGCGCGACGCTGGACTCGGGCGGGCACGCCCTGTTCGTGGAGCGGCTCGGCGCGCACCGCACCCTCGATCTGATCTACAGCGGGCGCCTGATGACCGGCACCGAGGCCGTCGCCGCGGGACTGTTCTCGCAGGCCCTGCCGGCGGAGGACGTGCTCGCCGCGACGCTCGCCGCCGCCGCGCGCGCCGCCGACGGCGCCACGGCGGCCTTCGTCGCGAGCAAGCGTCTCGTCGCGGCCCTGCGGGACCAGCGCCTGGGCCTCTGGGAGTCGATGAGCCAGGAGAACGCGGCACAGGCCGCCCTCTGCGACACCGAGGACTACCGCGAGGGCTTCGCCGCCTTCCAGGAGAAGCGCTCGCCGCGGTTCGCCGGGCGCTGAGCCGGCCCGGACTACGCTGGACGATGCTGCCCGGCCCCGGACGGCGGACGGGAGCGGATGTGGGAGACGGCGTCGTGGAGCGCATGCGAGGACCGCGGGCCGTCGCCTCCTTCATCGGGATCGGCCTCGCCGCGGGACTCCTCTCGGGTCTGTTCGGCGTGGGCGGCGGCACCGTGATCGTGCCGCTGCTGGTGCTCCTGCTGGGATTCGACCAGCGCCTCGGCGCCGGCACCTCGCTCGCGGCGATCGTGCCCACCGCCGCGGTCGGCGTGATCTCCTACGCCGTGCACGATGCGGTGGCCTGGATCCCCGCGATCATCCTCGCGGCCGGATCCGTCGTCGGCGCGCAGATCGGCACCCGGCTGCTGCCCCGGATCTCGCAGACCGCGCTGCGCTGGGGATTCGTCGGCTTCCTCGCGGTCGTGGTGGTGAGCCTGTTCCTCGTCATCCCGTCGCGCGGCGCCGTGCTGGAGCTGACCTGGGTGAGCGGCCCGCTGCTGCTCGTGCTCGGACTGTTCACGGGCGTGCTCGCGGGCCTCATCGGCGTCGGCGGCGGCATCGTGGTCGTCCCCGCACTCATGCTCGCGTTCGGCACGAGCGATCTCGTCGCGAAGGGGACGTCCTTGCTCATGATGATCCCCACGGCGATCTCGGGCACGATCGGCAACCTGCGCCATCACAACGTCGACCTGCTCGCGGCGGCCCTCGTGGGCGTGGCCGCGTGCACCACGACCGCGCTCGGCGCCTGGCTCGCCACCCTCATCGACCCGTTCTGGGGCAACGTGCTGTTCGCGGTCTACCTCGTCTTCATCGCCGTGCAGATGGCGCTCAAGGCGATCCGGGGTCGCCGGACCCGCACCGCCTGAGCGCCTGCTCGGCGGCGCCGGGATCCCGGTCGATAGGATCGAGGGGTGCCCGTGAATCCTGAACTGGTCGGCCGGGAGTTCCCGCCGACGGCCCCCTACCTCGTCGGCCGCGAGAAGGTGCGCGAGTTCGCGCGCGCCGTGTTCGCCGACGCCCCCCAGCACACCGACGTGGCGGCCGCCCAGGCGCTCGGGTTCTCCGACGTCGTCGCCCCGCCCACGTTCGCGATGGTCGTCCAGGACCTCACCCTGCAGCAGCTGCTCGGGCTGGAGGACTCCGGGATCGTGCTGTCGCGCACCATCCATGCCGAGCAGCGCTTCGCCTACACGCGTCCGATCGTCGCCGGTGACGAGCTGACCGCGCAGCTGACCGTCACCGGGATCCGGGCCATGGGCCCCGCAGCCATGATCACGAGCGACGCCGAGATCCGTGACGCGTCCGGCGCGCACGTGGTCACCGCGACGAGCGTCCTGCTCGTGAGCGACGCGCCCGCCGAAGACGCAGAGGAGGCCGGCGCGTGAACGTCGGAGACATCATCGCCGAGCGCACCGTGCATCTCACGCGCGAGTCGCTCGTGCGCTACGCCGGGGCATCCGGCGACTTCAACCCGATCCACTACCGCGACGACGTCGCCGCCGAGGTCGGTCTGCCGGGCGTTCTCGCCCATGGGATGCTGACGATGGGGGTGGCCTCGTCGGTCGCGATCGCGGCGCTTCCCGGCACCGCGCGCGTGCTCGACTACGGCGTGCGCTTCGCCCGTCCGGTGGTCGTCGACCCGCAGGCGGGCGCCGACGTCGCGATCACGGCCAAGGTCGGAGCCGTCGACGGGACCGCGGTGCGCATCGATCTCGTCGTCACGCACGCCGACACCACCGTGCTCGTGAAGGCCCAGCTCCGCATCGCGGCGGACTCGCTCTGACATGACGCAGATCGAGCCGATCCGCCTCGCCGAGCTGACCACGCTGCAGACCGGCGCGGCCCCTGCGCGGATGGTCGAGGCCGCGACCGCGGACGACCTCGTCGCCGCCCTGCGCGAGGTGTGGGCGAGCGGGGACGAGTGGTTCGTGCTCGGCGGCGGATCCAACCTGTTCGCGGGCGACGCGCCCTTCGACGGCACCGTCGTGCGCATCCGCACGAACGGGATCGAGGAGCTGCCGTCGCCGCATCCGGGACGGATCCGTCTGCGCGCGCAGGCCGGTCATGACTGGGATGCGCTCGTCGCGTACGCCGTCGAGCGCGGGTACGCCGGCATCGAGGCGATGTCGGGCATCCCTGGCACGGTCGGCGCCGCTCCGGTGCAGAACGTGGGCGCCTACGGGCAGGAGATCCAGGAGACCCTCGTCGAGGTGGAACTCCTCGACGAGCACTCCGGCGAGGTCGTCACGACGCCTGCGGCAGACCTCGGGCTCGGCTTCCGCACCTCCGTGCTGAAGCACCACTACGGATCCGTCGCCGAGCGCCGGGCCGTGATCCTCTCCGTCACCCTCGACCTCGCGGTCACGGGTGACGCCGGACGGGTTGTGCGCGGCGAGCAGCTGCGCCGGGCGCTCGGACTCACGAACGACGACCCCGTGCCGCTCGCCTGGGTGCGCGAGCGCATCCTCTCCACCCGGGCCGCGAAGGGGATGCTCTTCGACCCCGCGGATCCGGACACGCACGGGGCCGGATCCTTCTTCCAGAACGCGATCGTGCCGGAGTCCGTGGCGCGGACTCTGCCGCCCGAGTGCCCGCGCTGGCCCGTCACGCCCGATCTCGACACGATCACCGTGATCCCGCTCGACGCGTACTACGGCCTCGTGCCCAAGCCCGAGGCACCGCCGAGCGACGTGAAGGTGAGCGCAGCATGGCTCATCGAGCACGCCGGGATCCGCAAGGGCTTCAGGCTGCCGCGCTCACGCGCCGGCGTGTCCACCAAGCACGCCCTCGCCCTCACGAACCGCGGAGGGGCGACGGCGGGAGAGATCGCCGAGCTCGCCCGCTTCATCCAGAGCCGGGTGCATTCCGAGTTCGGCCTGCTGCTGCAGCCCGAGCCCGTCCTCGTCGACGTCGAGCTGTAAGCGGAGCCGGGGATGCTCGGCTGAGGTCGGATCCGCGGCGTACGCTCGCAGGATGACCGGACTCGTGCCCTACCTCCTGTTCCCCGGAACCGCGGCCGATGCGCTGCCGTTCTACCAGACGATCTTCGGCGGCGAGGCGGTGCTGCACACCTACGCCGAGTTCGGGCGCGCCGACGGACCCGGCGACGCCATCGCGCACGGCATGCTCACCGGCGGGCCGGTCGCGCTGGCCGCCGCCGATGCGGCGCCGGACGAGGATGCGGTGCACATGAACGGGATGTTCTTCTCGCTGCTGGGCACCGCGGATCCGGAGACGCTCACGCGCTGGTTCGCGCAGCTCGGCGACGGCGGCCGCGTGATCGACCCGCTGCAGGAGCGCCCTTGGGGTGCCCACGACGGCACGCTCGTGGACCGCTTCGGTGTGCGCTGGCTCATCGGCTACGAGGGCTGAGCGCTCCCCGTCTCTCCGTCTATTTCTGCCGAACCGTGGGATTCAGGCCCTGAAAGCCACGGTTCGGCAGAAATAGACGGAAGCAGGCGAGGGTTAGGAGGCGAAGAGGCGCTGCAGGCGCTGCACGCCCTCGAGGAGCTGGTCGTCGCCGAGCGCGTACGACATGCGGATGTAGCCCGACGGGCCGAAGGCCTCGCCCGGCACCACGGCTACCTCGGCCTGGTCGAGGATGAGGTCGGCGAGCTCGAGGGAGGTCGTCGGCGTCACACCGCCCCAGGTGCGCCCGAGCAGGCCCTGCACGTCGGGGTAGACGTAGAAGGCGCCGGTCGGGTTCGGCACCACGAGGCCTTCGATCTTCGACAGCTCCGAGACGATGAGCCGACGGCGGCGGTCGAACGCCTCGCGCATCTGCTCGGCCTCGGCCTGCGGGCCGTTCAGGGCGGCGATCGCGGCGCGCTGCGCGACGTTGTTCACGTTGCTCGTGAGGTGCGACTGCAGGTTGCCCGCGATCTTGATCGCATCCGCCGGGCCGACCATCCAGCCCACCCGCCAGCCGGTCATCGCGTAGGTCTTCGCGACGCCGTTGACCAGGATGGTCTGGCCGGCGACCTCGGGCAGCGCCTCGACGACGGAGGTCGCCTTCACACCCTCGTAGGTGAGGTTCTGGTAGATCTCGTCCGAGACGATCCAGATCCCGTGCTCGAGGGCCCAGGCCGCGATGGCCTTCGTCTCCTCCGCGGAGTACACGGATCCGGTCGGGTTGGACGGAGACACGAACACCAGCACGGTGGTGCGCTCGGTGCGGGCCGCCTCGAGCTGGTCGACCGTGACCTTGTAGTCCTGGTCGGCGCCGGCGAAGACCTCGACCGGGACGCCGTCGGCGAGGCGGATGGCCTCGGGATAGGTGGTCCAGTACGGGGCGGGCAGCAGCACCTCGTCGCCCGGGTTCACGACGGCCTGGAAGGCCTGGTAGACCGACTGCTTGCCGCCGTTGGTGACGATCACCTGCGACGGGGACACCTCGAGGCCGGAGTCGCGCAGCGTCTTCGCGGCGATCGCCTCGCGCAGCTCCGGAAGCCCGGCGGCCGGCGTGTAGCGGTAGTTCGCCGGGTTCGCCAGGGCCTCGGCCGCCGCGTCCACGATGAACTGCGGCGTGGCGAAGTCGGGCTCGCCGGCGGCGTACGAGACGACGGGCTTGCCCTCAGCCTTGAGGGCCTTGGCCTTGGCATCCACCTTCAGCGTGGCGGACTCGGCGATGGCGGAGAGTTTGCGGGAGAGAGGCGCGCGTTCGGTCACGCTCCCAGCGTACTCGGGAGGCACTCGCGTGAAATGGCCATGACGTACAAGAAAGGGCGCTCTTTGTCCGACAAGGCGAACGGCGCCGCTCCGCCGTCGAGCGGGCTGCACGGCGCCCGGGTCAGAGCCGCGCGGCGCTCAGGTCAGGAACGACGGCGGGACCGCGCAGTAGTCGGCCAAGCGTCGCGCGGGGGCATTCGGATCCGTCACGTCGACGAGCGCCGTCGCGGCCGTGTGGGGCACCTCGTCGCCCTCGATCACCCACACGGAGTAGTGCCAGAGGCCGCGTGCCCGCCCGGCGAGGAGGTTCGCCGAGCCGGGGACGATCAGCACCGCGTCGGCGCCGGCGGCGCGGAACGGCGCCACCACCTCGGTGCGCAGCTGCTCCGCGCCCTCGCCCGGCGCGGTGGTGACCCGCGCGTCGACGCCGCGACCGGCGAGCGCCTCGCGCAGGCTCGCGGCCGCCGCCGCGGAGCGCGCCCCGTCGGGGCTCGCCACCGCCACGAGGCGGGCGCCCCGGGGGTAGTCGCGGAGGAACTCGTCCGCGATGCCGTCGAACAGGGTGCGCCGCGCGGAGGGATCGGTCATGGGTCCAGGGTAGGCGCGTACGAGCGGTCGCGGGCCGGATCCGGCCGGCGGGCGCTCAGCGCTCGACGAGCACGCCGTCCTCATCGGCGTACAGCCGGGCGCCCGGCCGGAACTCGACGTCGCCGAAGCGCAGCACCGCGTCGATCTCGCCGGATCCCGTCTTCGCGCTCTTGCGGGGGTTGGTGCCCAGGGCCTTGACGCCCAGGCGGAGCCGGCCGATCGCGGCGCTGTCGCGGATCGCCCCGTGGATGACCACACCCGCCCAGCCGTGCTCGACGGCGCTCTCGGCGATCATGTCGCCCATGAGCGCCGTGCCGAGGGAGCCGGACCCGTCGATCACGAGGACGGCGCCGTCGCCGTCGGTCGCCAGCAGCTCCTTCACGAGCTGGTTGTCCTCGAAGCACCGCACTGTGCGGATCGGCCCGTCGAACGCGAGCCGTCCGCCGAAGTCCCGTAGCGGCAGGGCGAGGGACTGCAGGGCGTCGCCCTGCTCGTCGTAGAGATCTGCGGTGGAGGTCATGGTGGGGATCCTTTCACGGCCCTCGCGATCGTCGAGCGAGGACGTCGCCTTCGGCGTCCTCGCTCAACGACCGACCTAGGGGAGCGCTCAGTCCTCGACGAGGTGCTTCGCGTAGGCGCTGAGAGTGAGGAACGCGGGGAACTCGGGCCGCAGCGCGACCTCGCGGAACACCTCGGCAGCGTCGTCGAAGCGGTCGGCCTCGGAGCGCGGGGTCTCCGCGAGCAGCGCGTCGATCAGGCCCTCGACGTACTCCGCGGTGATGAGCGTGCCGTCCTGGGTGGACTGACCCTGGTGGATCCACTGCCAGACCTGGGACCGGCTGATCTCGGCGGTCGCCGCATCCTCCATGAGGTTGTCGATCGCGACGGCGCCGATGCCGCGCAGCCACGCCTCGATGTAGCGGATCGCCACGGAGACGTTGTCGCGCACGCCGTCGGCCGTGATCGGCCGGCCGATGTGCACGTCGAGCAGGTCCTCGGCGCGCACCTGCACGTCGTCGCGCTGCCGGTCGAGCTGGTTCGGGCGATCGCCGAGCACGGCGTCGAACTCTGCCTGCGCCGTGGGGATCAGGTCGGGATGCGCCACCCAGGTCCCGTCGAAGCCGTCGCCGGCCTCGCGCTTCTTGTCGGCGGCGACCTTCTCGATCGCGCGCGCGGTCACCTCGGGGTCGCGCCGGTTGGGGATGAAGGCGCTCATGCCGCCGATCGCGAAGGCGCCGCGCTTGTGGCAGGTCTTCACGAGCAGCTCGGTGTAGGCCCGCATGAACGGCACCGTCATGGTGACCTCGCTGCGGTCCGGCAGGACGAACCGGGCGCCGCGTCCGCGGTAGTTCTTGATGATCGAGAAGATGTAGTCCCACCGGCCCGCGTTCAGGCCCGCGCAGTGCTCGCGCAGCTCGAACAGGATCTCCTCCATCTCGAAGGCGGCCGGAAGCGTCTCGATGAGCACGGTCGCGCGGATCGTGCCGCGGGGGATCCCGAAGTACTCCTCGCTGAACGTGAACACGTCGTTCCAGAGCTTGGCCTCCTCGCTCGACTCGATCTTGGCGAGGTAGAAGTACGGGCCGCGGCCCGCCTCGATGAGCGCTTGCGCGTTGTGGAAGAAGTAGAGGCCGAAGTCCACCAGCGAGCCCGACGCGTCCATCCGGCGGCCGGTGCGGTCGGTGAACTCGAGGTGCTTCTCGACGAGATGCCAGCCGCGCGGGCGCATCACGATCGTGGGCGTCTGCTCGGCGGTGACGCGGTACTCCCTGCCGTCCTCGCTCGTGTGGGTCAGGCGGCCGCGGATCGCGTCGCGCAGCGACAGCTGCCCGCCGATCACGTTGCGCCAGGTGGGGCTCGTCGCATCCTCCTGGTCGGCCAGCCACACCTTCGCGCCGGAGTTCAGGGCGTTGATCGTCATCTTCGGATCGGTGGGGCCGGTGATCTCGACGCGGCGGTCCTCCAGGCCGGGCCCGGCGCCTGCGACGCGCCAGTCGGCGTCTTCGCGGATGTGCCGGGTGTCGTCGCGGAAGCGCGGGTCGTGGCCGTTGCCGATCTCGAAGCGGCGGCGCATGCGGTCGGCGAGACGGTCGTGGCGACGTCCGCCGAAGCGGTGGTGGAGCTCCGTGAGGAACGCGACCGCAGCGGGCGTGAGGATCTCCGAGAAGCGCTCGTGCATCGGTCCGGTGATGCGCATCGAGGGCCCCTCGGCGGACGCGACGGTGCCGACGATCCGGATCGGGGCGGTCGGCGACGCCGTGGGAATGGTCATGATCTGTCTCCTCCGTGAGATGTCGGTCGGCCCTTCGAGAGCCTCAGGGACCTTCGAGAGCCTCAGGGGCCTTCGAGAGCCTCAGGGGCCGAGGGGCTGTGCCGGGCGGCTTGGAGACCACTCTGCGTGAAGTTCGCGCGGCCGACTGTCGGATCTTGCTGAGAAGTTTGAAGAGATTTCTGTTTTCATGACAGAATCGGCCGCATGGTCACCGCAGACACGGCAGAAGAGGTCGACGCGCTCACGATCGGGCGGCGCATCAGGCAGCTCCGCACCGCCCGGGGGATGACCCTCGAGCAGCTCGCGACCGAGATCGACCGTGCGCCCAGCCAGGTGTCGATGATCGAGACGGGCAAGCGCGAGCCCAAGCTCACCCAGTTGCAGGCGATCGCCCGGGCGCTGGACACGACGATCGACCAGATCCTGGCCGAGGCCCCGCTCGACGAGAGAAGCGGCATGGAGATCGCCGTGGAGCGGGCGATGAAGGGGCAGACGTTCCAGGCGCTCGGCATCGCGCCGTTCCGGATCGCGAAGACGGTGCCCGACGAGGCGCTCAAGGCCCTGCTCGCCCTGCACGGCGAGATCGAGCGGCTGCGCGACGAGCGCGCCGCCACCCCGGAGGAGGCCCGGCGCGCGAACCTCGAGCTGCGTCATCTCATGCGCAGCCAGGACAACCACTTCGCGGATCTGGAGCGCAAGGCCGCCGAGATCCTCGCCGCCGTGCGCCACCCCGGAGGCCCGCTGACGCAGCGCACCGCGAGCGACATCGCCGCGCACCTCGGGTTCACGCTGCACTATGCGCCCGACCTGCCGCAGTCCACGCGCAGCGTCGCCGACCTCGCGCACGGCCGGCTGTACCTCTCCAGCCGCGTGCCGGGCAAGGGCGATGCCCGCACGGCGGTGCTGCAGGCGCTGTCGAGCCGGATCCTGGGCCATTCCGAGCCGCGCAGCTACGCCGAGTTCCTGCGCCAGCGAGTCGAGACCAACTACCTCACGGGTGCACTGCTCATGCCGGAGGAGCACCTCGTGCCGGTGCTGAAGGACGCCAAGCAGCGCCGGGCCATCTCCATCGAGGATCTGCGCGACGCGTACTCGGTGTCCTACGAGACCGCGGCGCACCGCTTCACGAACCTCGCCACCCGGCACCTGGACATCCCGGTGCACTTCCTGAAGGTGCATGAGTCGGGCACGATCACGAAGGCGTACGAGAACGACGACGTGAACTTCCCGACCGATCGGCTCGGGTCCATCGAGGGGCAGATGTGCTGCCGCAAGTGGACCAGCCGCGTCGTGTTCGACGAGGAGGACCGGTTCAACCCGTACTACCAGTACACGGACACCGGCAACGGCACGTATTGGTGCACGGCGCGCGTGGAGCCGTCGAGCGAGGGGCTGCACTCGGTGAGCGTGGGCGTGCGCTTCGACGACACCAAGTGGTTCATCGGGCGGGACACCCCCAACCGCGGCGTCTCGAAGCACTCCGTCGAGGTGTGCTGCCGGCGGGCGCCGGCGGATCTCGAGGCGCGGTGGCGCGAGCAGTCGTGGCCGAACGTGCGCACCCCGCGCACCCTGCTCGCCACGCTGCCGACGGGGGCGTTCCCCGGCGTCGACACGACCGACGTGTACGAGTTCCTCGAGGCGCACGCGCCGGACTGATCCGCCGTTGCGGCGGGGTGCTCAGACGGCGCCCCAGCGCAGGCGCGCCGAGGCCTCGTCGAGCTCGCGGCGCACCGGTTCCGCATCCGTGATCAGGAACAGAGCGACCAGAAGCGGCGCGTAGCCCGGAGTCGGGGCGACCGCGTAGGCGAGCGCCCGCGCGCCGCCGCGCGCGGGCCCGAGCACGGTGCGCGTGGCACGGCCGTCCACGAGGGCGTACCAGGAGAACTCGCCGCCGGACGCGAGCAGCACCGACGCTGCGTCCGTGGCGCGGGCGAGCAGCGTGCCGGAGTCGCCGTCGGGCGCGAAACGGGCATCGTCGAGGCCCAGCGCCCGCGCCAGTGCGGGGGAGTGCCCTGGCTCCGCGGTCGTGCCGTGGGCCGCGGCGGCGAGCGGATCGCCGTACGTGCGGAGGAGTCCGGCGTTGCCCACGGGCCACGCCGCCTCCAGTCCGGCGCGGGAGTGCAGCGCCTCGAAGACGGCTCGGCGCAGGAGCGGCTCGCCCGCATCGTCGGAGGGGGCCGCGGCGCGTCCCCACCGCGCGAAGAGCCCGGCGTCGCGGTCCGCGTCGATCGCGGAGGCCAGGAGCACGGACGACGCGAGCGCCCGCTCGGCCGCACCCGGAGCCTCGGCCGCGGTCACGACGCGCTCCAGATCCTCGCTCCAGCCCATGTCGCCACCCTACGTCAGGCGGTGCGATGCGGGCAGGTGCGATGCGGGCAGGCGGCGCGGCGCCTCGATCAGCGGGCGGTGTCCCGCCGGACGACCAGCGCGTCCACGAGTGTCGCGAGACCGAACTCGAAGGCCTCGTCCACGTCGCCGCCGAGCTGGAAGGCCCCGGCCTGCTCCATGGTGCAGAAGCCGTGCGCCCAGGCGGTCAGGGTCCGCGCGGCCGGGAGCGGATCCCCCGGCGCCGCCTTCCGCACCGCGCCCAGGAGCGTCGCGGTCAGCGCCGCCATGCCCTCGGACGGGGGCTGGGCGCTCAGGTCGGCCCCGGCGAACAGCAGCGACGCGGCGCGCGGGGAGCGTGCGCTGAACGCGCGGAAGGCGCGGGCGATCGCGCGGAGTCCGGTCGCCGGATCTTCGTCGGATCCGGAGAGCGCGGCGATGTCCTCGCCCAGCTCCCGTGCCGCGTCGTCGGCGATCAGGCGCAACAGGTCGTGCCGGTGCGCGACGTGCTTGTACAGGCTGGGGGCGCGCACGCCCACGGCGGCGGCCACGGCGCTGATCGTGACGGCGTCGATCCCGTCGCGCTCGGCGATCGCGCGGGCGGCGTCGGTGAGGGCGGCGCGGGTGACGCGCTGCGGTGCGGGCATCGTGTCCTCCTCTGCGGCGACGTCCTGCGGGGATCCCGGAACCTCATCATAAGGCTATTGACAGTAGCCATGATAGCTATGTAGCGTAGCCATCATGAACGCAGAACTCCTCCGGATCGGCGACGACATCGTCGCCATGCACGCCGTCGTCACCGACGAGGGCGTCACGCTCATCGACGCAGGGCTTCCGGGCGACCGCCGGATCCTGCAGCAGGCTCTCGCCGCCGCGGGTCGCAGCGTCTCCGACATCCGCGGCGTGGTGCTGACCCACGGCGACAGCGATCACATCGGCGTCGCCGAGTGGCTGCGCTCCGAGCACGGCGTGCCGACGTACGTGCACGAGGCCGACGCGGGCCGCGCCCAGGGGGAGAAGACGCCCTCCGCGTCAGGCGGCGCCATGCGCCTCGGTCCCACGCTGCAGTTCTTCGCCGCCGCTCTGCGCCGTGGCGGCCTGCGTCCGAAGCACCTCGGCGAGGTGCGCACGGTGCGCGACGGCGACGTGCTCGACCTGCCCGGATCCCCGCAGATCATCGGCATGCCGGGGCATTCTGCCGGATCCATCGCGATCCGCGTCCCCGCCGTCGACGCGATCTTCGTCGGCGACGCGATCACCACCCGGCACGTGCTCAACGGCTCGTCCGACGTGCAGGTCGGTCCGTTCAGCGACGACCCCGATGCCACGCCCGGCAGCCTCGAGCGCCTGCGCGCGCTGCCCGAGCGCGAGATCGTCGTCGGTCACGGTCCGATCTTCCACGGCACCGCCGCCGAGATGCTCGCGGTGCTCAAGCGCTGACACGGGGCTCCGGCCCTGGCCCCGGGCGCCGTCTATTTCTGTCGAACCGTGGTTCCTCGGGCTCCAAACCGACGGATTGGCAGAAATAGACGGATGCGGAGGCGCGGTTCAGTCGCCGGCCGTGCGGAGTGTCGCCCACAGCTCGGCGCGCGCGGGGAACGACGTGAGATCCGCATCCAGGATCATCGCCGCCTGAGCGATCCGCGTGCGCAGCGTGTGACGGTGTACGCCCAGGGCGGCCGCGGCCGGCTCCAATCGCGTGTCGTGCTCGAGCCACACCCGCAGCGACCGTTCGAGCTCGGAGCCCTCGTGCGCGTCGTGCTGACGCAGCGGGGCCAGGCGCGACTCCGCGATCAGCCGTGCCTCGTCAGTCGCGAACGCCGCGAGCACGCTCGACTCGGCACTGTCGGCGTAGCGCGCGACCCCGTCGCCCGAACGCCGCAGCGCCGTGAGCGCCTGCGCGTGGGCACGCGAGAACGCGGAGTACTCCTCGGGCGCCGAGACGCCGATGCGCACGTCCGTCCGCGCGGCGAGCTCGTCCAGCACGCCGGCGTCGCCGACGGCGAGGCACATCACGAGCCCGTCCTCCGACTCGGCGAGGAAGGCCGCGGGAGCGTCGGCCGGCTGCCGCTCCCACCATTCCACGACCGCACCCTGGCGCTGACCGGCAGCCACCGCGACCACCACGGGCGCCGGCGGGAGGGCCCCCAGAACGCGGCGCGCGAGGGTCGGGTCATCGGTGAGGAGCGAGGCCAGCAGCTGACGGTGCAGGCGCCGACGGCTGCGCGCGAGCTGCTCGCTCTGCTCGAGCGACAGCCCGGCCATCGCGATGACCGAGGTCACCACGGCGCGGGTCTCCGGATCGAGGGTGCCGCTCGCGATCGCCACGATGCCGCGGAGGTGCCCGGCGCGCCCCACGGTCAGCAGGGTGTGCGCGGCCTCGCCGGCGTCGACGACGCGGTTCGCGGATCCGCCGCGCGCGAGCAGATCCGCGGCGGCCTCGTCGACGACGGGCGAGGATCCGCCCTCCGGATGCTCGTGGACGAGCTGCCCCGCGGCGTCGTACATGCCGACCCAGCAGCCGAGGCGCCGGGAGAGCTCCGTGAGCGTGGACTCCAGGCCGTGCGGGCGCAGGGCCGCGACGGACAGGGCGCGCTGCGTCTCCAGCGCCCAGGTGCGACGCGCGTACGCCTGTGCGGCGATGGCCTCAGCGTGGGCGCGGGCGACGGCGAGGAAGGGCGTCCCGTAGGGCACCTCGAACAGGGGCAGGCTCGCCTGCGCGCACGCGTGCGCGAGGTCGGCGGGGATGCCGCTGCGGTGCACCTCGGTACCGAAGCCGAGCGCGACCACCCCGCGGTCCACGAGCCGGTGCACGTAGGCGCGGACGCCCGCCGCGTCGTCGTCGGCGAACTGCGTGCCGGTCGTCAGCAGCGCCAGATCGTCGGTGAGGAACGGGGTGGGATCGGTGAGGTCGGAGTTGTGCACCCAACGCAGCGGGTGATCGAGGGATCCCGCGGGCAGCGCCGACTCGTCGCCGACCAGGCGCAGGTGCAGATCGCGCCGTCCCAGCAGTGTGCGGAGGGTGGGATCCTGGTCCACGGAGTGCTCCTTCCTGGCCGGCAGCGACGTGGCCGTGCCGGCGAAATCATCCACCAGATTGTACGCGCCGGCGAATGCTCCGCGGTGTCGACCTCCGTAGTCTCGACGCCATGAGCACCATCGACGCGCAGGCTGACACCCTTCCCCTCGGCGGACCCTCCCTTCCCCAGGAGCGTCGCCTCGTCACCGAGCTCCCCGGCCCCCGTTCGGCGGAGATCCTCGCCCGCAAGGCCACCGCGGTCCCCGCCGGAGTCGGTCACACGGTGCCGGTCGCGGCCGTCGCCGCGGGCGGCGGCGTGGTCGTCGACGCCGACGGCAACTCGCTCATCGACCTCGGGTCCGGCATCGCCGTGACCACCGTGGGCAGCGCGCACCCGAAGGTCGCCGCGGCCATCGCCGCGCAGGCCGCGCAGTTCACCCACACCTGCTTCATGATCTCCCCGTACGAGTCGTACGTGGAGGTCGCCGAGGCGCTCAACCGCCTCACCCCCGGCGACTTCGCCAAGAAGAGCGCGCTGTTCAACTCCGGCGCCGAGGCCGTCGAGAACGCGATCAAGATCGCCCGCAAGCACACCGGTCGCCAGGCGGTCGTGGCCTTCGACCACGGCTACCACGGCCGCACCAACCTCACCATGGCGCTCACCGCGAAGGCGATGCCCTACAAGAGCGGCTTCGGCCCGTTCGCCCCCGAGGTGTACCGCGCGCAGGCCTCGTACCCCTTCCGCGACGGGCTCTCCGGCGCTGAGGCGGCGGCCCGCACGATCCTGCAGCTCGAGAAGCAGATCGGTGCCGACAACCTGGCCGCCGTGATCATCGAGCCGATCCAGGGCGAGGGCGGCTTCATCGTCCCGGCCGACGGATACCTCCCCGCGATCGTGGAGTGGTGCCGCGCGAACGGCGTCGTGTTCATCGCCGACGAGGTGCAGACGGGCTTCGGTCGCACCGGTGCGATGTTCGCGAGCGAGATCTTCGGCATCGAGCCCGACCTCATCACCACCGCGAAGGGCATCGCCGGCGGCATGCCGCTCGCGGCCGTGACCGGCCGCGCCGAGATCATGGACGCCTCGCACTCGGGCGGCCTCGGCGGCACCTACGGCGGCAACCCGGTGGCGTGTGCCGCGGCGCTCGCCGCGATCGAAGCCTACGAGACCGAGGGTCTGCTGGAGCGCGCGGTCGAGATCGGCGCTCTGCTCAAGGACCGCCTCACCGCGATCCAGGCCGGCGACCCGCGCCTCGGCGACATCCGCGGACACGGTGCGATGATCGCCGCCGAGTTCGTCGACCCGGCCACCGGCGCCCCGGACGCGGCGCTCACCGCCGCGGTCGCCAAGGCCGCGATCGCGCAGGGCGTCATCGTCCTCACCTGCGGCACGTTCGGCAACGTGATCCGCTTCCTGCCCCCGCTGACGATCGGCGACGCCCTCCTGAACGAGGGTCTTGACGTCATCGCCGCCGCGCTCGCGGCCCACTGAGACGTCCGGGCGCGATCGGGATCGGGGGATGCTGGATCGCGCCCGGCAACTTTCCAACAAAACCGCAGGGAGACCTGCACTGCGCACCGCCCCGGTGCGAGACCGATGAAGGAGTCGAAATTGGCCGATATCACCCGTGACGTGCTCATCGTGGGAGCGGGCGCCGCAGGCACCACCGCCGCGAACGAACTGCGCAAGGCGGGTCTGTCGGTCGTGGTGCTGGAGGCCCGTGACCGGGTCGGCGGCCGGCTCTGGACCGACGTCATCGACGGCGCGATGCTCGAGATCGGCGGCCAGTGGGTGTCGCCCGACCAGGACGCGCTGATCGAGACGATCGACGAGCTCGGGCTGGAGACCTTCAGCCGCTACCGCGAGGGCGACAGCGTCTACGTCGGCCCCGACGGCACGCTGCACCGCTTCACGGGCGAGATGTTCCCCGTCTCGGCCGATACCGAGAAGGTCATCGCCGAGATCACCGAGCGTCTCGACGCGATGGTGGCGGAGATCGACCCCGACCGTCCGTACGCGCACCCGAAGGCCGCCGAGTGGGACTCGATCACCTGGGACGCGTGGCTGCGCCAGCAGACCGACGACGACGAGGCCGTGCGCAACCTCGCATTCGCGACCGGATCCGCGATGCTCACCAAGCCGACGCACGCGTTCTCCCTGCTGCAGTCGCTGCTCATGGCCGCGTCCGCCGGCTCCTACTCGCACCTCGTCGACGCCGACTTCATCCTGGACAAGCGCGTGGTCGGCGGTCTGCAGCAGGTTCCGCTGCTGCTCGCCGAGCGCCTCGGCGACGACGTGCTGCTGAACCAGCCCGTGCGCACCCTGGAGTGGGACGACCCTTCGACAGGCTCTGGGGCCGGCGTCACCGCCACCACCGACTCGCTCACCGTCCGCGCCCGCTACGCGATCCTCGCGCACGCCCCCGTGCTGTACGACCGGATCTCGTTCGTGCCGTCGCTGCCGCGCCGTCAGCACCAGATGCACCAGCACCTCTCCATGGGCTTCGTGATCAAGGTGCACGCCGTCTACGACCGCCCGTTCTGGCGCGAGCAGGGCCTGTCCGGCACCGCGTTCAGCCCGTACGAGCTCTCCCACGAGGCGTACGACAACACCAACCACGGCGACGAGCGCGGCACCCTGGTCGGCTTCGTCAGCGACCAGAACGCCGACGACGTGTTCGAGCTCAGCGCCGAGGAGCGCAAGGAGCGGATCCTCGAGTCGCTCTCGCACTATTACGGTCCCGAGGCGAAGAACCCGGTCGTCTACTACGAGAGCGACTGGGGCACCGAGGAGTGGACGCGCGGCGCCTACGCGGCGAGCTTCGACATGGGCGGTCTGCACCGCTACGGCAAGGACCTGCGCACGCCCGTCGGGCCGATCCACTTCGCGTGCTCCGACCTGGCCGGCGCGGGGTACCAGCACGTCGACGGCGCGATCCGCATGGGTCGCCTCGCCGCCGCGCAGATCCTCGAGGCGGACCGCGGTGACGACACGGCGGCCGACGACGCGCCAGAGCTCGTCGTCGCCGAGGTCTGATGACCACCTCCATCGTCGTCGGCTACACGGCGACGGAGACCGGTTCCGACGCGCTGGCGCTGGGCGTGCGACTCGCTCGCGCCACGCGGCGGCACCTGCACGTGCTCATCGTCCTGCCCGGCCACGGCGACACGTCCGCGGCGGAGCCGGTGCGGGAGAGCCCCATCCAGGGGCAGGCGCGGCAGTGGCTCGACGAGGCGGAGGGGATGATCCCCGCCGACGTCGCGCACACCGCCCACGTGCGCGTGCACGACTCCTTCGCCGAAGGGCTCGTGCTCGCCGGGGAGCAGCTCGATGCGGCTCTGATCGTCGTCGGCGCGGCCAACGGCGCCACCATCGGGCTGCACCGGATGGGCAGCGTCGCACAGGCGCTGCTGCACTCGTCGCCGATCCCCGTGGCCCTGGCGCCCGCGGGCTTCGCGCACAGTGCCGACGTGCAGGCGCCGATCTCGCGGATCACGGCCGCGATCGGCAACCGCCCGGGAGCCGATGCGCTCCTGGAGGCCGCCGTCGCGCTCTCGGCGGCGACCGGGGCGACGCTGCGGCTCGTCTCGCTGGTCGCGTTCGACGTGCCGCGCGGGTTCGACCCGCAGGCGATCCGGCTGGTGAGCGCGGCGCACGGCGACGACGTGCTCGCCCGCGCGGAGACGGAGCTGCCCCAGGGCGTGCGCGCCGAGCTCGAGCGGGCCCCGGGGGACACGGTCGAGGAGGCCGTGGCCCGGCTGACCTGGCTGCCGGGGGAGCTGATCCTGGTCGGATCCAGCCGGCTCGCGCAGCCTCGGCGGCTGTTCCTCGGCTCGACCGCGGCGAAGATGCTCGACGTCATCCCTGTGCCGATGATCGTCGTACCGCGCACACGCCTGGACGACAGCGCAGACTCTGGGTCCTGACCGGACCCGCACCATCCGATTGCATGAGAATCGAAGCATCTGACAAGGAGGATCGCATGACCGATCTGGAGAAGACCCTGCTGGAGAGCGTCCCGACGGGGCTCTACATCGCCGGCGAGTGGATCGCCGCCGAGGGCGACAAGACCTTCGACGTGCGCGACCCCGCGACCAACGAGGTGGTGCGCACGATCGCCGACGCGTCGCCGGCCGACGGCATCCGTGCCCTCGACGCCGCCGTCGCCGCTCAGGACGCGTGGGCCGCGACCCCGCCGCGCACCCGCAGCGACATCCTCCGCCGCGCGTTCGACCTCGTGCAGGCGCACAAGGAGGACCTGGCGCTGCTCATGACCGTCGAGATGGGCAAGCCGCTGGCCGAGGCCCGCGGCGAGGTCGGCTACGGCGGCGAGTTCCTGCGCTGGTTCAGCGAGGAGGCCGTGCGCATCTCCGGCCGCTACGGCCTGAACCCCGAGGGAACCGGGCGCATGGTCGTGTCCCAGCGACCGGTCGGCCCGTCGTTCTTCGTCACCCCGTGGAACTTCCCGTTCGCGATGGCGACGCGCAAGATCGCGCCCGCGCTCGCGGCCGGCTGCACCGTGGTCATCAAGCCCCCGGCACTGACGCCGCTCACCACGATCTACTTCGTGAAGCTCCTCGAAGAGGCCGGTCTCCCCGCCGGCGTCGTGAACGTCGTGCAGACCTCGCGCTCGTCCGCGCTGTCGGCGCCGATCATCGCCGACCCGCGTCTGCGCAAGCTGTCCTTCACGGGCTCGACCGAGGTCGGCCGCAAGCTCATCGCCCAGGCGGCGGAGGGCGTGCTGCGCGTGTCGATGGAGCTCGGCGGCAACGCCCCGTTCGTCGTCTTCGAGGACGCGGATCTGGACAAGGCCGTCGAGGGCGCGCTGGCTGCCAAGTTCCGCAACATCGGGCAGGCCTGCACCGCGGCGAACCGCTTCATCGTGCACAAGGACGTCGCCGACGAGTTCGCGCGCCGCATCACCGAGCGCGTGGACGCGATGAAGATCGGCCGCGGCACCGAGGAGGGCGTCACGATCGGCCCGCTGATCGACGACGACGCCGTGGCCAAGGCCGCGGAGCTCGTGGGCGACGCGGTCGAGCGCGGCGCGACGCTGCTCTCGGGCGGCAAGGCCGTCGAGGGCGTCGGATCCTTCTACGAGCCCACCGTGCTCGCGAACGTGCAGGCCGGCAGCGAGATCCTCCGCGAGGAGATCTTCGGCCCGGTGCTGGCGATCGCGACCTTCGCGGACGAGGCGGAGGCGGTGCGCCTCGCCAACGACACCGAGTACGGCCTGGTCTCCTACGTCTTCACGCAGGATCTGGCCCGGGGTCACCGGATGATCGACGCGCTCGAGACGGGCATGATGGGCCTGAACGTGGGCGTCGTGTCCAACGCGGCGGCCCCCTTCGGCGGCGTCAAGCAGTCCGGCGTCGGCCGCGAGGGCGGCTTCGAGGGCATCCACGAGTACCTCTCGACCAAGTACACGCTGATCCCGGTCGACTGAGTTCCCCGGCCGGTCCTCGCTCCACGGCGAGGGCCGGCCCCTTCCCGTCTGTTTGCGTCAAACTGTTGGACGAGGCCTCCGCCTGCAACGGTTCGACGCACACAGACGGGCCACACAACCCACTGAAAGGAACCGGAATGACCGACTACGCCGTCGTCAACCCGGCCACGGGCGAGACCCTGGCCACCTACGAGACCTTCACCGACGCGCAGATCGACGACGCCGTCGCGCGCGCCCACGCGGCCGCCGCGGTCTGGGGTCGCACGCCCGTCGCCGAGCGCGCCGCGGTCGTGCGCCGGATCGCCGAGGGCCACCGCGCCCGCCGCGACGAGTTCGCCGCGATCATCACCCGGGAGATGGGCAAGCCGCTCGCCGCCGCCGCGGGCGAGGTCGACTTCGCCGCCGACATCATCGAGTTCTACGCCGACAACGCGGAGAAGATCACCGCCGACCAGCCGCTGGACATCCTCGGCGACGGCTCGGCGGTCATCCGCAAGGCCCCGCTGGGCGTGCTGTTCGGCATCATGCCGTGGAACTTCCCGGCCTACCAGGTCGCGCGCTTCGCAGGCCCGAACCTGGCGATCGGCAACACGATCATCCTCAAGCACGCGCCGCAGTGCCCCGAGTCCGCGGCGATCCTCGAGGAGATCTACCGCGACGCGGGCCTTCCCGACGGCGCCTACGTGAACGTCTACGCCACCAACGAGCAGTCCGCCGCGATCGTCGCGGACCCGCGCGTGCAGGGCGTCTCGGTCACGGGCTCCGAGCGTGCGGGCGCCGCGGTCGCCGAGATCGCCGGCCGCAACCTGAAGAAGGTCGCTCTGGAGCTCGGCGGATCCGACCCGTTCATCCTGCTCTCCACGGACGACCTGGACGCCACGGTCGAGGCAGCCGTCGCGGCGCGCCTGGACAACAACGGCCAGGCCTGCAACGGCGCCAAGCGGTTCATCGTGGTCGACGGCCTGTACGACGCGTTCGTCGAGAAGGCGGTCGCCGCTCTCGCCGCGGTCACGCCGGCCGACCCGACCCAGGAGGACACCGTCCTCGGCCCGCTCGTGTCCGAGGCCGCCGCGGTCAACCTGCAGAAGCAGGTCGACACCGCGGTCGCTCAGGGGGCGACGCTGCTGACCGGAGGCACGCGCGAGGGGGCGTTCTACGCGCCGACGCTGCTCGCCGACGTGACGCCGGAGATGGACGTGTACCGCGAGGAGCTGTTCGGCCCGGCTGCGGTGGTCTACCGCGTGGCGGACGAGGATGCGGCCGTCGCCCTCGCCAACGACACCTCCTTCGGGCTCGGCTCCTACGTCTACACCACGGACGAGGCGCAGGCCGAGCGTGTGGCGAACGGCATCGATGCGGGCATGGTCTACGTCAACGTCGTGCTCGCCGACAGCCCGGAGCTGCCCTTCGGCGGCGTGAAGCGCAGCGGCACCTCGCGCGAGCTCGGTCTGCTGGCCGCGGACGAGTTCGTGAACAAGAAGCTCATCCGCGTGGCCTGATTCCGGCGACTCGGATCCCGTCCCGCCGCACTCAGCGGGAAGGAAGGGCCGGACGACGTGACCGACGTCGTCCGGCCCTTCGTCGTGTCCCGCCCGGAGTGTGCGCACACCTCGAAGAAAGCATCAGGAGACGGTTCGAGAACCGGGGATCGGATCCCTCCGGCCCTCGCCCACGCCTGCGGGCGTAGCCTCGAGATGTCCTGTTCGCTTTCACGAGAGGCATCCATGACCACCGTCGCCGAGAACATCGTCAGCTCCCTCCACGCGAACGGGGTGAAGCGCGTGTACGGGATCCCGGGGGACTCCCTGAACGGCTTCACCGACGCGCTCCGCAAGGAGGGCACGATCCGCTGGGTGCACGTGCGCCACGAGGAGACCGCCGCCTTCGCCGCCGCGGCGGAGGCCGCGCTCACCGGCGACCTCGCCGTCGTCGCCGGATCCTGCGGGCCGGGCAACCTGCACCTGATCAACGGCCTCTACGACGCGAACCGCTCGCGCGTGCCGGTGCTCGCGATCGCGGCGCACATCCCGACCAGCGAGATCGGCACCCAGTACTTCCAGGAGACGCACCCGCAGGAGCTGTTCCGCGAGTGCAGCGTGTACGTCGAGTACGTCTCGGATCCGGTGCAGATGCCGCGGCTGCTGCAGGTCGCGATGCGCCAGGCGATCGCCCGGCGCGGCGTCGCGGTGCTGGTGATCCCCGGCGACATCGCCCTGGCGGAGGCGGTGGACGACCGCGTCGCCGTGATCGAGCGCAGCCGCCCGATCGTCGTGCCCGCCCCGGACGAGCTGGAGCAGGCGGCCACCCTGCTGAACGCGGCGTCGAAGGTGACGATCCTCGCCGGCGCGGGCGCGGAGGGCGCGCACGACGAGGTCGTGGCGCTCGCCGACCGTCTCGCCGCACCGGTCGTGCACGCGCTGCGCGGCAAGGAGTTCGTCGAGTACGACAACCCGTTCGACGTGGGGATGACGGGGCTGCTCGGCTTCGCGTCGGGCTACCGTGCGATGGAGGGCGCGGACGCCCTCCTGATCCTCGGATCCGACTTCCCCTATCCGCAGTTCTATCCGGCGGACGCCACCACGATCCAGGTCGACATCCGCGGCGAGAACCTCGGGCGGCGGCACCCGCTCGATCTGGGCCTGGTCGGCGACGTCGGCGCGACCGCGGCGGCCCTGCTTCCGCGCCTCAAGGGCGATCGTCGACGGGCCCACCTCGACGACGCCACGGCGCACTACCGCAAGACGCGCGCGAAGCTCGACGAGCTGGCGGTGCCGTCGCGGGGCAAGGCGCCCATCCATCCGCAGTACCTGGCGCGGCTGCTGGACGAGGCGGCCGCCGACGACGCCGTGTTCACGGCGGACGTCGGCTCGCCTACGGTCTGGGCGGCCCGCTACCTGCACATGAACGGGAAGCGCCGGCTGATCGGATCCTTCAACCACGGGTCCATGGCGAATGCCCTGCTGCACGGCATCGGCGCGCAGGCGTCCGAACCCGGCCGCCAGGTCGTGGCGCTCGCCGGGGACGGCGGGCTCACGATGATGCTGGGCGAGCTGATCTCCCTCACCCAGAACGACCTGCCGGTCAAGACGATCGTCGTGAACAACTCCTCGCTGAACTTCGTCGAGCTCGAGATGAAGGCCGCCGGCTTCGTGAACTACGGCACCGAGCTGCGCAACCCCGACTTCGCTGCGGTCGCAGAAGCCATGGGCATCTTCGCCCGCCGGGTGGAGCGCAGCGAGGATCTTCCCGCGGCGCTCGCCGAGGTGCTGGCCCACGACGGCCCCGCGCTGCTCGACGTGGTCACTGAGCGGCAGGAGCTGTCGATGCCGCCCGCGGTGATCGCGGAGCAGGTGAAGGGCTTCGCGCTGTACGCGATCCGCACCGTGCTCTCGGGTCGTGGCGACGAGCTGCTCGATCTCGCCAAGGCCAACTGGCGTCAGCTGTTCTGAGCCGATCCGGATCCCGTCCGCCGCCGTCCTCTGGGATATGCGGGGAGGGGATCCGGACCCTGTTCAGTCCTCCGCCAGCCGGCGCACCTCGGCGGCCTCGGCCTCGCGGCCCAGGCCCTGCAGCACGTCGCCGAGCTCGAGCGCGGCGATCTGGCGCAGCGGCGGGATCTGCTCGGCCTGGTCGAGCACGGCCCGGTATGCGGCGACGGCGTCCGCGGCGCGGCCGACGCCGTGCAGCGCCCGCGCCGCGAGCAGGGCCGACCCGCCGGCGGACTGCGGGTCGCCGACCTCGGCGAACGCGTCCGAGGCGGTGAGCGCGGCGGCGACGCCCTCGTCGATGCGGTCGGCGGCGAGCAGGGCCCTCGCCCGGGAGTCGCGGACGTCTGCGATCACCCAGGCGGCGTCGTTCGCGCGGGCGATCTCCTCGACCTCGTCGAACAGGGCGAAGGCGCGGTCGTCGCGCCGCGCCCCGTAGGACTGGCCGAGGTTGTGGAGCACCTCGACGACGGCGGCTGGGGCGTCCTCGGCGGCGCGCACGATCTGCGCAGCCTCCTCGAGCGTCGCCACCGCCTGCTCCGGCTCCTCGTACTGCGCGAGGATCTGGGCTCGACTCATCAGCGCGAGCGCCTGGTCGGCCGGGTTCTCGGCCTCTCCGAAGAGCTCCGCCGCATAGCCGAACACGCCGTACGCCTGCCCGCCCTCTCCCGCGGCGCGGAAGGCCCGGGCGAGCATGAGCGCGGTCATCGCGCGGCTTCCCGCTGGGACGTCGGTGCGCTCCTCGAGCTGCAGCACCTCGCCGAACAGCTCCGCCGCCTCGTCGGCGGCTCCGGAGCTCAGCATCGTGCGCGCCACGCGGTACTTCGCCCCGGCGACGTCTCCGCCGGTCTGCTCCACGAGGCGGGCGCCGACGCGATAGCGGGCGAGCGCCTGCTCGGGCGCCTCCGCGTCCTCCCAGAGCGCTCCGGCGAGCATCTGCGCGTTGGCGAGCGAGACCCGTCCTCCCAGCTCCGCGAGGAGGCGGCTCGCCTCGTCGGCGTCGGCGGCGCCCTCGGTGAACTCGCCGCGCCCGCCGCGGATCCGTGCCCGCAGCTCGAGCGTGCGCGCGCGCACGCCGCGGGGGAGTTCGGGGTCGGCGAGAAGACGCTCGATCCGGGCGTTCCCCGCTTCGGTGCGGTCCGCACGCAGCAGCGCCATGATCGCGGCGAACTCGGCGCCGTATCCCATCCGGGCGTCCCCGGCCCGGGCGAACAGCGCTCCCGCCTGCTCCGCGAGCTCGAGCGCGGCGTCGGGGGCGTCGTCGATCCGGCCGAAGGCGATCGTGAGGGCGATGTCGCCCCGGGTGTCCGGCGGCAGGACGGCGGCCGGATCCGCGGACTCCGCGAGGAGCTCCGCGAGCGCGGCCGTGTCCTCCGCGGTGGCCGTGCCGAACAGCGCCAGCCCGAACCGCTCCTCGAGGTCTGCCTGGGCGTGCCGTCCTGCGGCGCGCAGCGTGCGGATCCGGTCGGGCAGCAGCTCCTGGGCCTCGTCGATCCGCTCCAGATTCACCAGCGCCGCCAGGCGCTGTCCGGTGAGCACGGCGCGGCGCTCGGGATCCACCTCGTCGATCACGTGCGGCAGGATGTCCAGCGTCTCGGCGGCCGCCCCGTAGCCGGAGATGTCCAGCGCGCGGCGGTACCAGCCGTCGGCGTCGGCCGGAGTCGTCTCCGGCGCGGGGGCCGTGAACACGTCGCTGCGGATCGGCACCTCGTAGCGCTCCGCGGCCCTCTGCCGCGCGTTCTGCAGGCGACGGGCATGGTTGTCGGTGCCGTCGCGCTCGTCGAAGCGCGCGCCGAGGCGCTCCGCTCCGGCCCAGGCGACCGGGGCCAGCTCGGCCGCGGTCCAGACGCCCTCGTGCGGTCCGAAGAACCGCTCCAGCTCGGCCGCGTCCGCACCCCGCACCGGTGTGGTCCCGTGTCCGGCGGCGGCGACGGCGTCGAGCGCGGTGCCGACCGCGGTGAGCATCCCGAAGTGCCCCTGCGCGTTGAGGGCGTCGTGCGCGAGCCAGGGCAGGTGCCGCTCGACGAGCGCGAGCGCGCGCGCCTCGTTGCCGGTGATGGCGCAGAAGCGGATGCTGTTCGCGATCGCGGTCAGCAGGTCCGGGTTGTCCTTGGCGAGGCGGTAGCTGCGCAGGTGCGCGGCCTTCGCCTCCTCGCCGCGATCGAGACGCAGGTAGGGGAGCAGAGCCAGCGAGAGCGCGTGCTCGGGCTCCTCGCCGCAGGAGAAGCCGCCCTCGACCATCTCCTCGACGAGCCGGATCGCCTCCTCGTCGCGGCCCGTGTCGGCGAAGAAGCCGGCGATCTGGCTGCGCCCGCACGCGTCGCAGTGGCTGTGGGAGTCGCGCGGCGTGGTCTCGAGCCGGATGCGGAGCTGCTCCGCCTCGTCCAGGCGGCCGGCGGCGTGCGCATCCTCGAAGCGGGCCATGAGCACGCCGCTGGGTCCGAGGCCCGCGGCGCGGTAGTGGGACTCCATGTCGTCGAGCACGGCGGCGATCTGCTCGGGGGCGAAGGCGGGCGACCCGCGCAGCGACGACGCCATCCACTTGAACTGCCACATCAGGTCGGCGGCGCCGTTGTCGATGTCGGCCGGGAAGCGCGCCGGGTCGGCGTCATGGCGGGCCAGGCACCACGCGAACGAGCTCAGCATCAGATCGGTCAGCCCGCCCATGTTCGCGGACGCGGTCTGCCTCATGCGGGCCTGGTACTCGAGCGTCTCGTCGCCGAGCTCCTGGGCGAGCGCGACGGCCTGTGCGACGAGCTCCTGCTCGTGCGGTCCCCACGGGGTGCGGTCGATCTCCTCGAACAGCCGGGTCAGCTGCGTGTTCTGGCCTGTCATCATCCATCCTCGGGGTCGAGAGCGGTCGGATCGTCGTCGGAGAGGACGACCGGGAGCGGATCGGGGGCGCCCGGGACGACGCCGGCCGAGAGCGCGACGAGATCGGCGAGGGCGCCGGTCATCAGCGCGCGGTCGGCGTCGCTCAGCGGGCGGTGCCCCGCCAGCAGCGCCTGGATGTAGAGCAGCTGCACGGTGCGCGCGAACACGGCGTCGTCGGCGACGTCGCGCAGCGCCCGCACCGCGCGGTTGGCGCCGTTGAGGCAGAGGCGGGCGGCCGACGCGTCGTCGCCCGCCGGGGAGACCGCCTCGTCGATCCGGTCCAGCACGCCGCCCCAGAGCGCCCCGCTGGCGCCCTTGGTGCGGGTGCGGTCGAGGCGGCGCAGCACGGCGGGGTCCGCGACGTACAGCGAGGGGAGCTCGGGCTGATCGATCATGCGCACCACCACGCGGCAGCCCACCTCGGCGAGCACCGCCGAGGCGCGGTCCTCCAGCGCGACCGCATCGGCGCGGTCGTCGAGCGGCGGCGGATCCAGCCGGTCCAGCTCGCCGACGACGTCGACGCGCTCGACCGCGACGGCGGGATGCAGCTCCGGCAGGCTGCGGATCAGATCCGCGTCGTAGAGGTAGCCGCCGTTGACCAGCACGTGCTCCGGACGGCTGATGCCGGCCACCTGGCGGAACTCGTCCACGGTGTCCGCGTAGCGGATGCGGTCGAAGCGCTCGACCAGATCCCCCACGCTCATCGTGCCGTGCGTCGTCTCGACCGTGAGCCAGCGCGTGATGAAGCGCGCGAGCTCCTCGTCGTGACGGATGAGGGACTTGAGCCCCACCTCGTGCACCGCCACGAACTGCGCGAGCCGGTGCGGTTCGCGCAGGCCCAGCTCGAGCACCCAGCGCCGGATCGCGGCACCCAGCTCCTCGCGGACCCGGGCGAGCGCCTCGTCCTCGACGAGGGCCTCCCGGCTGGCGGTCGGGTTCAGGCCGGTCGAGTCGATCACCGCGCGGACGAAGAACGCCCAGTCCGGGAGCACGTCGTCGGCGCGCTCGGAGAGCAGCATCCGGCCGAGGTACATGCGGGTGGCCTGGCGGGCGCCGGGCGGGGGAGCGAAGGGCAGCACGTAGGCGATGCCGCGCGTGCCGGTGGCGGCATCGGCCAGCTCGATCACGTCCAGCGGCGTCGCGCCGAGGAGCTCGCGGCCGTACTGCACCACCGCGGCCGGATCCTCCCGCGGGGCGAGGAACGGAGCGGCGTGCGTGATCGAGTCGGTGCCGCCGCCGGTCTCCAGCAGCACGGAGACGGGCAGGAACTCGGCGAACGTCTCCGCGAGCTCGCGGACAGCGCGGGCCCGGAGCAGGTCGCCCGCGTCGAACCGCGGGATCAGGTGCACGCTGGTGCCGACCGGCAGGTCCTCGTCGAGCTCGCGCACGCGGAACGTGCCGTCGGCGGATCCGATCCACTCGACCGGGGCGCCGCCGCGGGCGCTGCGCGAGCGGATGCGGATGGTGTCGGCCACCATGAAGCAGCTCAGCAGCCCGATGCCGAACTGGCCGAGGTAGTCGCTGCGGGGCAGGTCGAAGATGTCCCGCTTGGAGCTGCGTCCGACAGTGGCCAGCAGCTCCGCGACCTCGGTCGCGGTGAGTCCGACGCCGTCGTCGCTGAGGACGAACTCCGCGTCCGCTCCGCTCGCGTCCGAGGGATCCGCTGCGGGGAGCGGCCGGATGCGGATGGTGCCGCCGCCGCCGTCGACTTCGCGCCGCGCCGTGACGGCGTCGCGGGCGTTCTGCAGCAGCTCGCGCAGGTAGACCCGGGGGCTCGAGTAGATGTGCCGGCTCAGCAGATCGACGACTCCGCGCAGGTCCACCTGGAACTGCTGCGCCTCCGCCCGAGCGCCGTCCTCCGTCCCCATCGGCCCCCCTCGTCTCCACGTCCGCCGCGGGCGCCGCAGGCCCGTCTTCCGAGCCTAACAACCCTCGCCGGTGCCCCGTCCGCCACGCCCGGCCGCGCCCGGGATGCGCCCTCGGTTCGGACCGTCCGTGCGGATGCCGTACACTGGACGAGCAGTTGTTGTCTGCATTCTTTCGCCGTGCCCCGGGTCATCCCGAGCGCAGAGAGGATGCGGACAGAGATCTCCGGATCTCTAGGGCGGTAGCTCAATTGGCAGAGCAGCGGTCTCCAAAACCGCAGGTTGCAGGTTCGATTCCTGTCCGCCCTGCGCGTCGGCGCGCAGCCGGCACACGAAAGGTACTCGAGGATGGTTCAGGACGCATCGGGCGCCGTGGTTCCCACGGCGAACGGCGGCGCGAGCCGCGACAAGAAGCTGGGCTTCTTCGGTCGCATCGCGCTGTTCTTCCGTCAGGTGATCGCGGAGCTCCGCAAGGTGGTCACCCCCACGCGCAAGGAGCTCGTCAAGTACACCCTGGTCGTTCTGGGCTTCGTCATCGTGATGATGGCCCTGGTGTACGGGCTCGACATGGCCTTCTCGTGGCTGACGACGCAAGTCTTCGGGGTTCCCGGGAAAACCGCGTGATCCCGCGGCCCGGCGGCAGCTGACCCCGGGCCGAACCTGAAGGAGAGAAGAGCAAGTGTCCGAACGCGAACGATACCTCGGAGACGACGTCGACTGGGCGACCGCCGCTGAGCAGTCCAGCGAGGACGACGAGGCCCAGGAGGGCGACGTGCTCGCCTCCGAGGAGCGCGCCGTCACCGCCGCCGAGCGGGTCGCCCTGCACATCGAGGGCGATGACGACGGCGACGTGGACGACGAAGACATCGATTTCGAAGAAGACCCGGAGGCAGACGCCATCGTGAACGACGCTCTCAACCTGGACCAGGCGGCCGAGTCCGAGGCTGCCGCAGAGGTCCTCAACGACGCCGTGGCCGAGGAGGCCGCAGACCGTGAGGCCGCCGCCGCCGACCAGGTCACGCCCTACGACGGCCCCGACGTGAACGGCGACGAGGACGCACCCGTGCTCGACCCCGAGGAGGTCGCCGAGATCGACGCGGCCGCCGGTGTGGTCGACGCGGTGGAGTCCGAGCTTGACCCGGCCGATGCAGCGAGCGTCCCTGAGGACGTCGACGCGGCCGACGCGGAGGAGGACCCGTACGAGGCCTTCCGCATGGACCTGCGCATGCTCCCCGGCAAGTGGTACGTCATCCACTCCTACGCCGGCTTCGAGCGCAAGGTGAAGGCCAACATCGAGCAGCGCAAGTCGACGCTCGAGGTCGAGGACGACATCTACCAGATCGAGGTCCCGATGGAGGACGTCGTCGAGATCAAGAACGGTCAGCGCAAGATGGTCACGCGCGTCCGGATCCCCGGCTACGTGCTCGTGCGCATGGAGCTGAACGAGGACACCTGGTCCGTCGTGCGGCACACCCCCGGCGTCACCGGCTTCGTGGGCAACGCGCACAACCCGACGCCGCTGCGCTTCGAAGAGGCCTTCAACATGCTGAAGTCGCTCGTCGAGGTGAAGGACGTCCCCACGGCCAAGGCTGTCGCGGCCAAGGGCGGCACCGCCGTGGCGCGTCCGCTCACCGCCGAGGTCGACTTCGAGATCGGCGAGACGATCACGATCAAGGAGGGCTCGTTCGCCGGCCTTCCGGGATCGATCTCCGAGATCAAGCCGGAGAGCGGCAAGCTCACCGTGCTCGTGTCGCTCTTCGAGCGCGAGACCCCGGTCGAGCTCTCGTTCGACCAGGTCACCAAGATGATCTGACGCTTCTCCCGAAGCGCCTGCGGAACGGCCGTCCCCGAGGGGGCGGCCGTTCCTCGTCTGTCCGGGACCGTCGATGTGCGCCGGAGTCGCGGATCGGGTAGACTTCTATGGTTTGTGCGCCCGTTCGTCGTGCGTGCAGACGGCACCGCGTTCCGGAGATGCCGGATCCGCGGGAGAGGGATGCGCGAGCATCCGCTCGAGAAAGGAATCACTATGGCACCGAAGAAGAAGGTGACCGGCCTGATCAAGCTCCAGATCAACGCCGGCGCTGCCAACCCGGCGCCGCCGATCGGCCCCGCGCTCGGTCAGCATGGCGTCAACATCATGGAGTTCTGCAAGGCGTACAACGCGGCCACCGAGTCGCAGCGCGGCAACGTCATCCCCGTCGAGATCACCGTCTACGAGGACCGCAGCTTCACGTTCATCCTGAAGACCCCGCCGGCCGCCGAGCTGATCAAGAAGGCTGCGGGCGTGCAGAAGGGCTCCGCCACTCCGCACACCGTCAAGGTCGCGAAGATCACCGCCGAGCAGGTCCGTCAGATCGCCGAGCAGAAGCAGGCCGACCTGAACGCGAACGACATCGACGCCGCGTCCAAGATCATCGCCGGAACCGCCCGTTCCATGGGCATCACGGTCGAGGGCTGAGGGAGATAACAATGGCTACCAAGTCCAAGGCTTACAACGCTGCTGCCGCGAAGATCGAGGCAGACCGCTTCTACACCCCCGCCGAGGCCGTCGCCCTCGCGAAGGAGACCGGCTCCGCGAAGTTCGACTCCACCGTCGAGGTCGCGCTGAAGCTCTCGGTCGACCCGCGCAAGGCGGACCAGATGGTGCGCGGCACCGTCATCCTCCCGCACGGCACCGGCAAGACCGCCCGCGTCATCGTGTTCGCGACGGGTCCGGCCGCTGAGGCCGCGATCGCCGCGGGTGCGGACGAGGTCGGCGGCGCCGAGCTCATCGAGAAGGTCGCCGGCGGCTGGACCGCGTTCGACGCGGCCGTCTCCACCCCCGAGCTCATGGGCCAGGTCGGCCGTCTGGGCAAGGTGCTGGGTCCGCGTGGCCTGATGCCGAACCCGAAGACCGGCACCGTGACCCCGAACGCGGCCAAGGCCGTCGAGGAGATCAAGGGCGGAAAGATCGAGTTCCGCGTCGACAAGCACGCCAACGTGCACTTCGTCGTCGGCAAGGCGTCGTTCTCGGCCGAGCAGCTCGACGAGAACATGAAGGCCGCGCTCGAGGAGATCGTGCGCCTCAAGCCGTCCAGCTCCAAGGGCCGCTACATCCAGAAGGGTGCGGTGTCGACCACGTTCGGCCCCGGCATCCCGCTGGATGTCAACGCCATCTGAGGCTGACGTCGCGTCACGAAGGTCCGCTCCGGTTCGCCGGGGCGGACCTTCGTCGTTCCCGGTCCGCGTGCCAGGATGAGCGCATGGGTGCAGTGGACGACTACCTGGCGACCGTCTCGGATCCGGCGGATCGGGCCGCCCTCGCGCGAGTCTATGAGATCGCGGGCGAGCTCGCCCCCGACGCGGAGCAGGGCACCGGACACCGGATGCCCGCGCTCAAGCACGACGGAAAGGTGCTGATCTCGGCCATCCGCGCCGCCAAGCACCTCGGCGTCTACCCGTTCAGCGCGGCGGCCGTCGCGGCGGTCGCGGGCCGCGTCGCGACGATCCCGGGCGCGGATGCGAGCACCGGCGCCGTCCGCTTCGCCCTCGGATCCGAGATCCCCGAGGATCTGATCCGCGATCTCGTCTCCTTCCGCCTCGCGGAGATCGACGGGCGTTGACCACCAGCGCGTGACCGCATCGGGCCTCAGAACGCCGTGCCGCCCACGAACGCCCACCAGATCAGCAGCATCGTCGCCAGGAAGCCGCAGACGTAGTTCAGGAGCAGGAACCGCCGCCACCCGCGGTTGGTGCTCGCCGCCTCGGCGTCCGTCACCGAGCGGAACGGCCACACCGCGACGAGGTACGGCAGTGCGAGGAGCGCGCCCAGGGGACCGGGCCACGTGGTGAACAGCATGAGCACCCCGGCGACGGCCCACATCGACAGGGCGAAGCGCACGGTCCGTCGCGCGCCCAGGGCGGTGGCGATCGAGGAGATCCCCGCCTCCCGATCCGGACCGATGTCCTGCACCGCCCCGAAGGCGTGGCTCGCGACGCCCCAGGCGAAGAAGGCCAGCAGCAGGAGGACGAGCGGGACGGTCGTCGTCGCGTGGGCGAGCGCGAGGCCGTACACCGCCGGCGAGACGAAGTGCGTGCTCGAGGTGAGGGAGTCCACGAAGGGGATCTCCTTGAACCGCAGCCCCGGGGCGGAGTAGGCGACCACCGCGAACAGGCTGAGGGCCAGGACGAGCCAGGACAGCGGGTCGCCGAGCACGACGAGCGCCACCGCGAACGGGACGGGGAGCAGCGTCGACCACGTCAGGACGACCCGATGACGGGCGGGGGAGAGGATCGCGCCCTCGGCGCCGCCCTTGCGGGGGTTCGCGAGGTCCGACGCGTAGTCGAAGACGTCGTTGATCCCGTACATCGCGAGGTTGTACGGCACGAGGAAGAACAGGGTGCCGATCACGAAGGCCGCGTCGACGCGTCCGGAGGTGAGCAGGTACGCCGCCGCGAAGCCGTAGGCGGTGTTGATCCAGCTCACGGGGCGCGAGGCGAGCAGCAGGTCGCGGGGAAGGGAGGATGTGAGGGATGTGCTCATCGCCGGCGTTCCTCCGAGGCGGTCGACGGATCCGGGTGCGCCGCGGGCCTCGGGGCCGGGGCGGGCGCCGCACGACGAGCGTTCCACAGGGCCGAGCCGAGCAGGGCCGCAGCGACGGGATAGGCGAGATCCTCGATCGGCGCGAGCCCGATCCGGATCCCGCTGATGCGGTCGGGGGCGTACGTGAACAGACCCGCCGCGATCATGAGCGAGTCGAAGACGGCCGTGAGCAGGACGAGCACCACGACGGCCGCGGTGAGCGCCGCGCCGTGCCCGCGCGGCCGGCGCCGCCAGGTCAGCGCCTGCACGAGCACGCAGGGCGCGAGGAAGAGGGCGTCGACGATCAGGTAGGTCGCGTTCACGGGCGCTGCTCCGCCCGTCGCCGCAGGACCCGCAGCGTCCCCGAGTACAGCACCATGGTCAGCTGCACGAGGAACAGCAGGAACACCGGCTCCTCGACCGGCAGATGCGGCGCGAGCAGTATCCCCGTCGAGAACGGATTGCCCTCGCGGGAGAAGATCCCCGTGGCGATGCCGGCCGCGTCCCAGAGCAGCAGGAACGCGACGCCCGCGCCCAGCACGAGCAGCGCCCGTCTCGGCCGCGCCCAGACGAACAGCCGCCAGCGCGCGTCGACCAGCCCGACGCACAGGATCGCGGTGAGCAGCAGAGCGAGGTGGAGCAGGCCCATCACGCCCCCGCAGGAACGGGCAGGGGGCCGACGCTGCGGTCGCCGCGGAACGCCTTCAGCACGAGCTCGGCGCTGATCAGGCACATCGGCAGGCCGATGCCGGGCAGCGTGGTCGCCCCCGCGTAGAACAGCCCGCGCGTCGTGCGGGAGCGCGTGCGGCCGCGCAGGAACGCGCTCTGCCGCAGCGTGTGCGCCGGACCCAGCGCGGAGCCCCGCCAGGAGTGCAGGTCCCGGGCGAAGTCCGCCGGGCCCACCGTGCGCCGCAGCACGATCCGCTCGGCGAGATCGGGGCTGCCGGACTGCACGGCCAGCTCCGCGATCGCGCGATCCGCGATGCGCTCCACCTCCGCGGCCCCGCGGCCGTCGATCTCGCCGCCGCCGATCGCCGGGTCCGCGGGCACGGGGATCAGCAGGAACAGGTTCTCGTGGTCCTGCGGAGCCACGGTGTCGTCGGTCGCGCTGGGCATGCAGGCGTAGAACGAGGCCGGCTCCGGCACGCGGGGCGCGGATCCGAAGATCGCGTCGAAGTTCTCGTCCCAGTCCTCGGTGAACACGAGGTTGTGATGGGTGAGGCCGGGCAGCCTTCCGCGGACGCCGAGCATCGCGAGGACGGCGCCCGTACCGGGGTTGGCCCGGCGCCAGTGCGACGCCGGGCGCTCGCGCGCCCTCCTCGGCAGCAGGGCCGTGTCGCTGTGGTGCATGTCGACCGTGCTCACGACCTGGTCGAACGGCGCCTCACGCGCGACGCCGTCCTGGGAGACGATGATTCCGCGCACCTCTCCGCCCCGGATCAGGATCCGGTGCACCTGCGTGTCGGTGTGCAGTCGCGCGCCCGCCTCGCGGGCGAGCCGGGCGAACGCGTCGATCACCGTGGTGAAGCCGCCGCGCGGGTAGAGCACTCCATCCTCGAGGTCGAACGAGCTCATCAGATGGAACAGAGCGGGGGCGATGCCGGGGGCTGCGCCGAGGAACACCGCCGGGTACTGCAGGATCTGGCGCAGCCGGCGGTCCGAGAACGACGCCTCGACCATCCCCTGCAGCGACGTGCCCAGCAGCCCGGCGAGCCGGGGGAGCTCGCCGAGCTCGCCCCCGGGCAGGAAGGCCCCCGGGTGTGAGAAGTCCGTGTAGAGGAAGCGGTCGCTCGCGATCCGCGCGGTGCGCGCGGCCGAGTCGAGGTGACGCGCGAGGGCGGCGCCCGCGCCCGGTTCCACCGACTCGAACAGCGCGAGCGAGCGCTCCCGCTCCGAGTGCACGTCCAGCGACTCGGCGCCCTCGGCGAACACCCGATAGGCGGGATCGAGCCGGACGAGATCGAGCTCGGCCGCGGCGCTCGTGCCGAGCAGCCGGAAGCAGTGATCGAAGACCTCGGGCATGAGGTACCAGGAGGGTCCGGTGTCGAAGCGGAAGCCGTCGCGCTCCCAGCTTCCCGCCCTGCCGCCGAGCCGCGAGGACTGCTCGAAGAGCGAGACGTCGTGCCCGTCGGCGGCGAGCAGAGCGGCCGACGCGAGCCCGGAGATCCCACCGCCGAGCACGGCCACCCGGCTCATCGTGCCGCTCCGAGCCCCGGCTCGAGTCCGCGCAGGGCCGCGCGTACGAGCAGCGCCGCCTTGCGCGGGGCCGGAACCCGGACCCGGCGGTCGGCGAGCACCCGCGCCGGAGTGCGTCGCAGCCGTGCCGAGAGCTCGGAGTACAGCAGGTGCGCGGCGGCGACCGCCCGGCGCGACGACGTGGGCAGCTCGCCGATCACGGCGCCGGCGATCGCGAGCTCCGCATCGATCCCGTCCAGGATCCGGTCGCGCTGCGCGTCGGTGACGGAGTGCGGATCGATGCCGGGGAAGTAGCGCCGGCCGAGCCCATCGGCGTCGGCGCCGAGATCGCGGAGGAAGTTCACCCGCTGGAACGCCGAGCCCAGGGCGATCGCGCCGCGGTCCCACCGCGCGTCGCGGACCGGATCCGGGTCCATTCCGCGACGGAAAGAGGCCAGGCACATGAGCCCGACCACCTCGGCCGACCCGTGCACGTAGTCGTCGAGCTCCCGTTCGTCGGCGAACGCGAGCGGGCTCAGATCACGACGCATCGACGCGAAGAAGGGACGGGTGAGGTCCTCGCCGATCCCGGTCGCCCGGGCGGTCGTCGCGAACGCGTGCACGACGAGATTGGCGCTGTATCCGGTTCTCAGGGCCGCGCCGACCTCGCGCTCGAGGCCGTCCAGCACCTCGCGGCACTGCGCCGAGGACAGGCCTGCGTCCGCCGCGCATCCGTCGACGATCTCGTCGGCGACGCGCACGAGCGCGTAGATCGCGGCGAGATCGGCGCGCACCGGGCCCGAGCAGAGCCGGCTGGCGAGGCGGAAGGAGGTCGAGTAGCTGTCCAGGACCTGCGCGGAGCCCCGTGCCGCCGCGCGGTCGTAGAGCGCGAGGCCGGTGCCCGCGGTCATCGGACCCGCTCCGCCGCGCTCGCGATGATGTGCTCGAGGTCGTCGATCAGGGCGGCCGGGAGCGCGGAGAGCAGCAGGGTGGCGCGCGCCTCGGCGACGAGGCCGGAGATCGCCGCCTCAGCCCGTGCGAGGCCGCCGGACCTCTCGATCGCGGCGCGGAGCACCGCCGCACCGCGTTCGTCGAGACCGGGGTCTCCGAAGAGCGCGGAGGCGCTCTGCCAGGAGGGATCCGCGGCGGCGTGCGCGACGAGCAGGGTGATCTTGCCCTCGCGGAGGTCGGAGAGGGCCGACTTCCCGGTGTGCTGCGGGTCGCCGAACACGCCGAGCACATCGTCGCGCACCTGGAAGGCGATCCCGACCGTCGTGCCGACGACGCCGAGCGTCTCGACCGCGGTCGCATCCGCCCCGCCGAGGATGGCGCCCATCCGCAGGGGAGCGCTGAAGGAGTAGCGCGCCGTCTTGTGCTCCATGGTGCGAAGGACCGCCTCTTCGTCGGCGCCGCCCTGCAGGCCCAGCAGCACGTCCGCGTGCTCGCCCACGGCCGCCGCGCCGATCGCGTCGCTCAGCACGCCCCACAGCGCCCTGCGCCGGGGCGCCGGTGCGTCCAGCTCGGCGATCAGCCGGTGCGCCGCCGAGAGCAGGACGTCGCCGGCGAGGATCGCGCAGCTGTCCCCGTAGCGGAGCGCCTCCGCCTCGTCCGCCCCCATCGCGCGCGCGGCGTCGCGGCGACGCGCGATCAGGTTCGGTGCGCCGCGGCGCAGCACGTCGCGGTCGATCACGTCGTCGTGCAGCAGGAAAGCGAGGTGGAGCAGCTCGAGCGCCGCGGCGACGCGGATCGCGTCCTCCGGAGACCCCGCGTCGAAGGCGCGGTGCGCCGCGAGGAGGAGGCGCGGACGGAGCAGCTTGCCGCCGTCGGCCGCGCGACGCGTCTCCTCCCAGACGGCGCCGAATCCGGCGAGATCGCCGAGACGGGCCGCCGCGTCCTGGAAGCATTCGTCGATCACGGCCCCGACCTCGGCGAGCCCGTCCTCCGCCACCGCGCTGTCGGTCATGAGGCGAGCTCCTCGAGTCCGCGACCGCCGAGGAAGGGGAGCAGCCTCGCCTGAAGGACGAGCCAGGGGCTGAAAGCCCAGGGCGCGCGGCGGATGGATTCGGCGAGGTCGTCGGGGTCCACCCAGCGGTGCTCGACGACCTCGTCCGGATGCGGTCGGGGAGTGTCGGACGTGACGGCCAGATAGACAGGGCAGATCTCGTTCTCCACGATCCCGGCGGCGTCGGTCGCCCGGTAGCGGAAGAAGGGGAGCACCGGATCGATCCCGTCCAGGGCGATGCCGAGCTCGTGCTCGGCGCGGCGGCGGACCGCGGCGATCAGTTCCTCACCCGGTGCGGGATGCCCGCAGAACGAGTTGGTCCAGACACCGGGCCATGCCGTCTTGGTCAGGGCGCGACGGGTGACCAGCAGCCGGCCGTGCCGATCGAAGACATGGCAGGAGAACGCCAGGTGCAGGCGGGTGTCGGCGCCGTGCACGCTGCTCTTCGGAGCGATGCCGATCCGTGCGCCCTCTGCGTCGAGGAGCACGACCATCTCACTGTCAGGGGTCATCGGACGTCTCCTTTTGCTCACTAGGAATATTACTAACCTGGTTAGGGACAAAGACTATGGCATAGAGTCCTCCCGTGGAAGACATCGAGCCTGAAGACCGCCTCGGCCGGGCGATGATCGATCCGCGCGTGATCGATCCGCGCCGCGAGCTCGTCCCCCGCACCGACCTCTCGGACACCGAGGTCGACGAGATCGTGGAGCTGATGGCGGCGCTGCGCGCGTGGCACGGTGCCGCCGCGCGGATGAGCGAGGCCTCGCGGCAGTACATGAAGCTGAACGAGAACGACATGCGCGCGCTGCGCTTCATGATCGCCGCCGAGAACGCCGGCGAGATCGCGACGGCCCGGGCCGTCGCCGGCCACCTGCGCATCAGCAGCGCCGCGACGACGAAGATGCTCGACCGCCTCGAGCGCGGCGGTCACGTCGTGCGGCGGCCGCACCCCGTGGATCGACGCGCGATCGCCCTGAGCGTGACGCCGGAGACGCGCCAGGCGGCCCGGGAGAGCGTCGGGCGCGTGCACGCGCGGCGGTTCGAGGTCGCCGCGGGGCTGTCGTCCGGCGAGCGGTCGATCGTCACGCGCTTCCTGCGCGCGCTCGCCGCGACCGAGCGGACGGAGAGCACGCAGGACGGACCGACGGGCGGCGACGCCGCGGAGTGACCGGGATCGGCGCTCCGATCAGACGACGAAGAGCGGGAGCACGAGGCCGATGCCCATCACCACGAGCAGGACGGCGATCGCCGTGTCGAGGATCCGCCAGGCGCGCGGCGTGCGGAGCCAGCGCCCGAGATGGCGCGCGCCGTAGCCGAGCCCGAAGAACCAGACCACGCTCGCGGTGATCGCGCCCGCCGCGAACAGCCACCGCGCGTCGCCGTGCGTGGCGGCGATCCCGCCGATGAGCAGCACCGTGTCGAGGTACACGTTGGGGTTCAGCCAGGTGAACGCGAGCGTGGCCAGGATCACGGGCGCGAGCGGCGCCGTGCGGGTGAGCGTGGCGGCGCCCCCGGACCCGGAGGCGGCTCCCGCGGTCGCCTCCGTGCCGTCGGCGATCAGCGCCTCGCCCCCCGACGTCCATGCCCGACGTGCGGCGAGGATCCCGTAGAGCACGAGCGAGGCGGCACCCGCCCAGCGGGCCACGACGATGAGCCACGGAAGCGTCTTGACCAGGTACCCGAGACCCGCCGTGCCGGCCAGGACCAGCGCCGCGTCGGACGCCGCGCAGATCACGACGACCGGCAGCACGTGCTCCCGTCGCAGCCCCTGGCGCAGCACGTACACGTTCTGCGCGCCGACGGCGATGATGAGCGAGAACATGAGGCCGAGGCCGGAGAGGAGGGTGAGCACGGATCGACGATACGGTCCGCGCGCTCTTCAACACCAGCGAAGATTCCTTAAGCAAGATTAGGATCTCTGATGTGCAGGTGGATCCGGAATCGGCGCGCACCGTGGCCGCGGTGCTCGACGAGGGCAGCTTCGAGGGCGCGGCGCGCCGTCTGCTGCTCACCCCTTCCGCGGTCAGCCAGCGGATCAAGACGCTCGAGCAGCAGCTCGGACGGATCCTGCTCGTGCGCAGCAAGCCGGCGCGCGCGACCGAGGCGGGGGAGGCGGTCGCGCGGTTCGGCCGGCAGGTGGCCCTGCTCGAGCGCGACGCGATCGCCGGATTCGGCCTCGCGGGCGAAGCCGAGGGCGCTCGCGTGCGCATCCCGCTCGCGGTGAACGCGGATTCGATGGCGACCTGGTTCCTCACGCCTCTCGCACGCCTGTCCGAGAGGCACGACGTCGAGTTCGACCTGCATCGCGACGATCAGAACTTCACCGCGCGACTGCTCGAATCCGGCACGGTGATGGCCGCCGTCACCAGCGAGTCGGAGCCGGTCGGCGGCTGCCGCGTGGAGGCGCTGGGCGCACTGCGCTACGTGGCGGCGGCCTCCCCGGCGTTCGCGCGGCGCTGGTTCCCGGAGGGCGTCACCGCCGACGCGCTCTCGCTCGCGCCGTTCGTCGACTTCGACCGCCGGGATCTGATGCAGCAGGACTGGCTGCGCGCACGCGGCGTGGATCCCTGGGCCGTGCCCCGTCACCACGTGCCCGCGTCGGCGGACTTCTCGATCGCGGTGGAGCTGGGACTGGGGTGGGCGCTGCTGCCCGTGCCGCACGCGGAGCCCGGTCTCGCGGACGGGCGGCTGGTGCGCCTCGACGATGCCGAGACGACGTCGCCGCTGTTCTGGCAGCAGTGGAACCTGCGCTCCGAGCTGCTGGACGCCATCGCCGCCGAGATCCGTGCCGCCGCGGGACGCGTGCTGCGCTGAATCCGCGGGCCTGGCCAGACGTCCGCGCCGCACCCTAGGGTCGAGTCATGGCATCCGAGCGCATCACGCTGACCATCCCCGGCCCCGACGGGGACCGCTCGCTGGATCTGTCCAGCCCCAACCGCGCGGTCTGGCCGGAGGCCGAGGGGGGCCCGATCACGAAGGCGGAGCTCGCCGAGTACGTGCAGACCGTGGCGACGCCGTTCCTCACCTCGACCGGCGACCGGCCGGTGTCGCTCGAGCGCTACCGCGACGGCATCGGCGGGGAGAGCTTCTTCTCCAAGAACCCGCCCAAGGGCACGCCTGACTTCGTGCAGAGCGTGATGTGCACCTACAACAGCGGTCGCTCGCACCCGCAGATCGTGCTCACCGAGCCGGCCGCGATCGTGTGGGCGGTGCAGATGAACACGGTGGTCTTCCACCCCTGGGCATCTCTCGCCTCCGACACCGACAACCCGGTGGAGCTGCGCATCGACCTGGATCCGCAGCCGGGCACCGGCTTCGCCGAGGCGATCCCGGCCGCGCACGAGCTGCGCACCGTGCTGCGCGAGGCGGGGCTGGAGGCGTTCATCAAGACCAGCGGGAACCGCGGTCTGCACGTGTTCTGCCCGATCGTCCCGGAGTGGGAGTTCCTCACGGTGCGGCATGCGGTGATCGCCGCCGGACGGGAGCTCGAGCGGCGGATGCCCGATCGCGTCACGACCGCGTGGTGGAAGGAGGAGCGCGGCGAGCGGATCTTCGTCGACTTCAACCAGGCGAACCGCGACCGCACGATGGCGGGTGCGTACAGCCCTCGGGCGCTGCCGGGCGCGACCGTCTCGACGCCGATCGCGTGGGACGAGCTGGACGACGTGGATCCCCGGCGGTTCACGGTGCGCACGGTGCCGCAGCGTCTCGCGGACGTCGGCGATCCCTGGGCGCGCATGCAGGACGCGCCGGGCCGCATCGACACGCTGCTGGGCTGGTGGGAGCGCGACGTGGAGAACGGGCTCGGCGAGATGCCGTTCCCGCCCGAGTTCCCGAAGATGCCCGGCGAGCCCCCGCGCGTGCAGCCCTCGAAGAAGGTCGCGGCGAACTGGGACGAGAACGGCGAGCCCCGCTAGAGCGGGGCGTCCTGGATCAGGAACCCGGGTGCGCGGCTGCCGGGAGGGGCGTCAGTCGATCACGTCGGCGAGGTCGTAGCCGGCGACGGTCTCGAGCTGCTCGTAGGTGCACGATCGCGCCTCGCGGTCGTCGCGCCAGCGCTCGAACTGCACGGTGTGCCGGAACCGCCACCCCTCCAGCTGGTCGTAGCGCACCTCGAGCACGCGCTCGGGGCGCAGCCGCACGAACGACGTGTCCTTGCTCCCGCTGAATCGGGATCGTTCGCCCTCGCCGGTGACGGCGACGCCGGACTCGTCGCGCTCCACGAGGGGCGCCAGGTCCTCGACCAGCTGCTGCCGCGTCGCGTCGCTCCACGCCGCCACTCCGCCGACCTGGCGCAGCACGCCGTCGTCGCCGTAGAGGCCGACGAGGAGGGATCCGACGCCCGAGCCGCTCTTGTGGATGCGGTAGCCGAGCGCGACCACGTCCGCCGTGCGCGCGTGCTTCACCTTGAACAGGGTGCGCTTGTTCGGCGCGTACGGCTGGTCCAGCGGCTTCGCGACGACGCCGTCGAGACCCGCGCCCTCGAACTCGGCGAGCCAGCGCCGGGCCAGATCGGGATCCGTGGTCGTGCGCGTGAGGTGCAGCGGGTGCGGCACCTCGGCGAGCAGGCGCTCGAGCCGCGCCCTGCGCTCGCCGAAGGCGAGCTGCTGCAGATCCTCGTCGCCGTCGGCGAGCAGGTCGAACGCGATGAACATCGCCGGCGTCTCCGCCGACAGCTTCTGCACCCGGGACGCGGCGGGATGGATCCGCTGGCTCAGGGCCTCCCAGTCCAGCCGCTGCGATCCCGCGGGGCCGGTGGCGACGACGATCTCGCCGTCGAGCAGGCACGGTCCCGGAAGGAGGCGGGGGATCGCTTCGACGAGCTCGGGGAAGTAGCGCGTGAGCGGCTTCGCCCCGCGGGAGCCGATCTCGACCGTCTCGCCGTCCCACGACACGAGCCCGCGGAAGCCGTCCCACTTGGGTTCGTACAGCAGGCCGTCCGGGAACTTCGCCGGATCCGGGACGGCGGCGGAGGCCTTCGCGAGCATCGGTGCGGGGATCTCGTAGCGCATGGATCCCATCCTGCCTGCCCGCCCGCCTCGTCGGTCCGTCTATTTTCGCCGAACCGTGGCGTTTCGTGCCCTGAGCCCACCGTTTGACGCAAACAGACGGAGCGACGAGGGGGGATCAGGGGGCGAACAGGTCGGGGAGGGCGACGCGCTCGCCGGCGTCCGCGAGCGCGGTGAGTGCGGCGTGCCAGCCGGCCATGCCGTTGACCCCGGGACCGGGCGGCGTGGCCGCCGACGCGAGGTACACGCCGGGCATCGGCGTGCGCCAGGGGGTGCGGGACAGCACGGGCCGCACGAACGCCTGGCGCATCGTGAACGCGCCGCCGAAGATGTCGCCGCCGATCTCCGCCGGGTTCAGGTGCACGCGCTCCCGGGCGCTCACGGCATGGCTAGCGAGGATGCGATCGCGGAACCCCGGCGCGAAGCGCTCGATCTGCCGCACGATCAGCTCCGTCGCGTCGGCATCCGAGTTCGCCGGCACGTGGATGTACGCCCACAGCACCTGCCGGCCCGCGGGCGCGCGGGAGTCGTCGAGCACGGAAGGCTGCACGACGAGGACGTAGGGTCGATCGGAGATCCGCCCCTGGGCGACCGCGTTCTCGCTGGCCCACACCTCCTCGCGGGTGCCGCCGACGTGCACGGTGGGCGCCAGCGCGACGTCGGGATTCGTCCACGGAACCGGACCGTCCAGGGCGAAGTCGACCTTGGCGGCAGCGTGGCCGTAACGGTAGGCGCGCACGGCGTCGGCGTAGCGGACAGGCACGTCGCGCAGGGTCAGCGCGAGCCGGGGCGCCGTGTTGAGCAGCAGCACGTCGCCCTGCCGCGGATCCCCCCAGTCCAGGGCCGAGAGGTCGGCGACGGGCGCGTCGGTGCGGATCCTGCCGCCGTGCGCACGCAGGTCGTCGGCGAGCGCGTCCGCGATCCGCTGGGCCCCGCCGCGCGGATACGCCCAGCCGCCGGCGTGCGCCTGCGCCATGAGGAGCAGGCCGGCCGCGGCGCCGCTGAGGGAGGGGAGCGCCGAGTTGGCGTGTGCCACCACGCCGGCCACGAGCGCGGCGGCCTCCGCGGTGCGGAAGGTGCGCTCGGCCATCGCCGATCCCTGCTCGAGCACGCGGAGCCCGTAGCGGACGGCGGTGACGGGGTCGTCCGGGAGGCGCAGCAGAGAACCGCCCGTGAAGTCGAGGAGCCCGTCGATGTGAGAGCTCAGCGGGCGCAGCAGGGCCCGCCAGGCGCGGGCGTCCGGGCCGAGCGCGTCAGCCGTGCGCTCGATGTCGTGCCAAGCGATCCCGGCCCGCCCGCCGTCGAGCGGATGGGCATATGCCGCTTCCGGAATGATCCAGTCGATGCGGTCGCGTCCGAAGGCGCGGAAGAACGGCGACGAGTAGGCCGCGGGGTGCACCGCCGAGCACACGTCGAGCACGAATCCGGGGAGCGTCGAGGTGTCGCTGCGCACGCCGCCGCCGATCGTCGGCGCCGCCTCGATCACCTCGACCGCGTATCCGGCACGGGCGAGCGAGACCGCGGCGGTCAGGCCGTTCGGTCCGCTGCCGATCACGGTCGCGCGGGGCATGCGGCCAGTCTCGCACGCGCGCAGGCCGCTCCGAGCAGAACGTGGGATCCTAGAGGGGATGAACGAAGTCCAGGGCCCGACCCCCACCGGCACCTCCCGTCCCTACAAGTCGCTCACCGAGGCTCTGCGCGGTCAGCGCATCGACCCGGTGAACCACGACTTCATCCGCGCGATCGTGGACGCCGTCGGCGTCAGCACCTTCATCGACCGCGGCCGCTACATCGAGGCGATCCGCCGCGGCGACGGTGCGGCCCTGCACATCGGGCGCACCTACACGAACGGCTTCACCGAGGACGAGATCGTCGTCGTCGGCGGGCGGCCGCTGCCGCTCGCGCCCAGCGAGGGCCGCGCGCCGTACTTCTACGTGACGCATCCGAGCGAGCTGCCGAGCGCACCGGCCGGCGTCGCGCGTCCGTCGCGCACCGCGGGGACCCGCGCTCCGGCGAAGCCCAAGTCCGAGCCCCGCGCGCCGAAGACGACTCCGCTGGACGAGCGCGACTACGGGGTGTGCAACGTGTGCTTCATGGTGAAGACGCCCTCCGGCGGCTGCGCCTGCACCTGAGCCCGAGCCCGAGCCGTTCCGCAGGGAGCCCGAGCCATTACGCAGGGAGCCCTGGTCGTTCTGCAGGGAGCCCCGGTCGTTCTGCAGGGAGCCCCGGTCGTGCCGTAGCTCTAGGCCGGGCGCGCCGCGGCCGCCGCGCGGAGGTGTGACCGGAACAGCGGATCCCGCCCCTGCACAACGGCGCCCGCCCCTGCACAACGGCGTCCGCGCCCTGCACAACCGCGCCCGGACCCTGCGCAGCGGCAAGACCGAGCTCGGCTCGGCGCCGGATCAGGCGAACGCGCTCATCCCGGTGATGTCGCGGCCGATGAGCAGCGCCTGCACGCTCTCGGTGCCCTCGTAGGTGTGGATGGCCTCGATGTCGGCCATGTGCTGCATCACGCCGTTCTCGAGCAGGATGCCGTTGCCGCCGAGCAGGTCGCGCGCGGTCTGGGCGATACGGCGTGCGGCGCGCGTGTTGTGGAACTTGGCGAGCGAGGCCTGCGTCGGCCGCAGGGTGCCCGCCTCGTCCATGTCCGCCATCCGGCGGCAGTACAGCTGCATCGCCGTGAGCTCCTCCAGCATGTGGGTGAGGCGCTCCTGCACCATCTGGAACTTCGCGAGCGGCTTGCCGAACTGGATCCGCGTCTTGGCGTACGCGAGTGCCGCCTCGTAGCAGGCGGTCGCGTGCCCGAGGGCCGACCAGGCCACGCCCGAGCGGGTCGCGTACAGCACGGTGGACGCGTCCTTGAAGCTGTGCGTGCCCGGCAGCACCGCATCCCGAGGGATCCGCACGTCATCGAGGCGGATGTGCGCCTGGTGGATCCCGCGCAGCGACACCTTGCCGGTGATGACGGTGCCCTGGTAGCCCGGACGGTCCTGCTCGACGAGGAAGCAGCGCACGGCGCCGTGCTCGGCGGCGTCCTCGTCGTCGACGCGCGCCCACACGAAGGTGATGCCGCCGGAGGCGCCGTTGCCGATCCACTTCTTCGCCCCGCGCAGCACCCACTCGTCGCCGTCGCGACGGGCGACGGTCTCCAGCGAGACCGAGTCGGATCCGTGGTCCGGCTCGGTGAGCGCGAAGGATCCGAGCACCGAGCCGTCGGCGAGGGGGACCAGCCAGCGCTCCTGCTGCTCGGGGCTGCCGAACAGCGCGAGGGAGCGCAGCGCGAGCCCGCCCTGCACGGCCAGCACGGTGCCGAGCGAGCCGTCGCCGCGGGAGATCTCCATGTTGACCAGGCCGGCCGCGAGCGGGCTCATCCGGGTCAGTGCGGGGTGCTCGATGCCGTCGACCACGAGATCCATCTCGCCCATGCGGCGGGCGGCGTCCAGCGGGTACTCGGCACGGTCCCACGCGTCGAGCATCTGCGGGGCGACCTCATCGACGTACGCCTGCGCCCGCTCCCAGTGCGCACGATCGGCGGCGGGGATGTCGGAGAAGACCTCGTAGTAGTCGGTGCCGGCGCGACCGGTCAGGTCATAGGAGGTGACGGCTTCGCCGGGGAAGCGGGGGGCGTCGTTGCTCATGGGATCTCCAACCTCAGGAGTGAGACTGAGTCTCAGGATTCATGAGACAGCGTACCGCCATTCGCGCGCGCGACCGATATCGGATCCACCGGGGATCGCGCGGGCGCGGTACGGACCTCAGCCCAGTTCGTCGCGCAGGCGCCGGCTGATCTCGGCCATCGGCATCGACCGGGGGAACACGGCCACCACGACCGCGTCGTCGCCGGGCTCCTTCATGCCGTCCGGGTGCACGCCGTACCGCCGCAGCACGTCGTCGAGCGCACGGCGCAGAGCCGCCGCCGAGGTGCGCGATCCGCGCAGCAGGCGCCGCAGCACGTGATTGTGCACGGCGGTGACGAGCGCCGCGAAGCCGACCGCGTCGAGCGGATCCAGATCCGGCAGCGAACGCCGCAGGTACTCGTCGAAGAGGCGCTCGTAGCGGAACACCGCGACGATCTCGCGTTCGCGCAGGGTCGGCACCTCCCGCACCACCTGATAGCGCAGGCGCGCCAGCTCGGGGTCGGCGGCGAACGCCCGGAACACCATCATCGACGCGTCGCACACGGCGGTCCACGGATTCGGGTGGGAGCGGTCCAGGTAGCGGCGCAGCCCCTCGAGCAGCTCCTCGTGATCGGCGAAGACGACGTCGTCCTTGCCGCCGAACTGACGGAAGAAGGTGGATCGGGAGATGCCGGCGGCGCGCGCGATCTGCTCGACCGAGGTCGCGTCGAAGCCCTGGGCGGAGAACAGCTCGAGCGCCGCGCGCACCACGGCGGTGCGGGCGGGGGACACGTCGGCGTGCTCTGTCATAGCAGCACAGCCTAGTTCCCTCGCCCCTCCGTGCACCGATGTGCGTCGCTGCGGGTCGCCGGCCCCCTCCGGAAGGCTGTACCGGCGGTCAGGAACCGCGATTCCGCGGTAGTAAGCTGGCTGATCGGGTCGAATCACATCGACACCCGACAGAATTCCTGTCGCGTCCCATTCGTCGCAACCAGCGAAGGACTGCACGTGGACCTCTACGAGTACCAGGCACGAGACCTTTTCGAAAAGTACGGAGTGCCGGTCCTCGCCGGCATCGTCGCCGACACCCCCGAGGAGGTGAAGGCAGCGGCGGAGAAGCTCGGTGGTGTGGTCGTCGTCAAGGCGCAGGTCAAGACCGGCGGCCGCGGCAAGGCCGGCGGCGTGAAGGTCGCGAAGAACCCGGACGAGGCGTACGAGGCCGCGAAGGCGATCCTGGGCCTGGACATCAAGGGCCACGTCGTCAAGCGCGTCATGGTCGCCGCCGGTGCCCGCATCGCGCGCGAGTTCTACTTCTCGGTCCTGCTCGACCGGGCCAACCGCTCGTACTTGAGCCTCGCCTCGGTCGAGGGTGGCATGGAGATCGAGCAGCTCGCGGTCGAGAAGCCCGAGGCGCTCGCCCGCGTCGAGGTCAACCCGATCGAGGGCATCACGCTCGACAAGGCGCTCGAGATCGCCCGGGCCGCGAACTTCGAGCCCGGCCTCGCCGAGAAGGTCGCCGACGTCTTCGTGAAGCTGTTCGAGGTCTACAAGGGCGAGGACGCGACCCTGGTCGAGGTCAACCCGCTGGTGCAGACCGAGGACGGCGACATCATCGCGCTCGACGGCAAGGTCACCCTCGACGACAACGCCTCCGAGGTGCGTCACCCGGAGCACGAGGAGCTCGCCGACAAGGCGACCGAGAACCCGCTCGAGGCCAAGGCCAAGGAGTCGGGTCTCAACTACGTCAAGCTCGACGGCCAGGTCGGCATCATCGGCAACGGCGCGGGTCTGGTCATGTCGACCCTCGACGTGGTCGCGTACGCCGGAGAGAACCACGGCGGCGTGAAGCCGGCCAACTTCCTCGACATCGGCGGCGGCGCGAACGCGCAGGTCATGGCCTCCGGCCTGGACGTGATCCTCGGCGACGAGCAGGTCAAGAGCGTCTTCGTGAACGTGTTCGGCGGCATCACCAGCTGCGTGGCCGTCGCAGAGGGCATCGTCAAGGCCCTCGAGATCCTCGGCGACGCGGCGACCAAGCCGCTGGTCGTCCGCCTCGACGGCAACCAGGTCGAAGAGGGCCGTGCGATCCTCACTGCCGCGAACCACCCCCTCGTCACGCTCGCCGCCACCATGGACGAGGGCGCCGACAAGGCCGCCGAGCTGGCGAACGCCTGAAAGGACTAGAGACATGTCGATCTATCTCAACAAGGACTCCAAGGTCATCGTCCAGGGCATCACGGGCGGCGAGGGCACCAAGCACACCGCGCTCATGCTCAAGGCGGGCACGAACGTCGTCGGCGGCGTGAACGCGCGCAAGGCCGGCACCACGGTCTCGCACACCGACAAGGACGGCAACGCCGTCGAGCTGCCGGTGTTCGCCTCGGTCGCCGAGGCGATCGAGAAGACGGGCGCGAACGCCTCGGTCGCCTTCGTGCCGCCGGCGTTCACGAAGGACGCGATGGTCGAGGCCATCGATGCCGAGATCCCGCTGCTCGTGGTCATCACCGAGGGCGTGCCGGTCGGCGACTCCGCCGAGGCGTGGGCGTACGCGACCGAGAAGGGCAACAAGACCCGCATCATCGGGCCGAACTGCCCCGGCATCATCACCCCGGGCGAGGCGCTCGCCGGCATCACCCCGGCCAACATCACCGGCAAGGGCCCGATCGGTCTCGTCTCGAAGTCGGGCACCCTGACCTACCAGATGATGTTCGAGCTGCGCGACCTGGGCTTCTCGACCGCCATCGGCATCGGCGGCGACCCGGTCATCGGCACGACGCACATCGACGCGCTCGCCGCGTTCGAGGCCGACCCCGAGACCAAGGCGATCGTCATGATCGGCGAGATCGGCGGCGACGCCGAGGAGCGTGCGGCCGAGTTCATCAAGGCCAACGTCACCAAGCCGGTCGTCGGCTACGTCGCGGGCTTCACCGCGCCCGAGGGCAAGACCATGGGCCACGCCGGCGCCATCGTCTCCGGCTCGGCGGGCACGGCGCAGGCGAAGAAGGAGGCCCTCGAGGCCGCCGGCGTCAAGGTCGGCAAGACGCCGTCCGAGACCGCCGCACTGCTGCGCGAGGTATTTGCTGCACTGTAGGCGCGAAGCGGCTTCGACCCGGTTGCTGAGCGAGGAGCGTAGCGACGAGTCGAAGTGCGCTGCGCTGTAAAGCACCGCAGTACACGAAGGGCTCCCGGCTTCGCGCCGGGGGCCCTTCGTCGTGCAGAGCGGGAGGTGGCCGCCCTGCCGGGATGCGGTGGAACGACCGAGATCCGGGGATCCGCGCAGGATCCGCCTGATCTCGGTCGGTTCGCCTGATCTCGGGTCGCGCCGAACCGCTCGGGCGGGGTCAGGCCGGGTCGGCGAACGCCCGGCGGTGTGCACCCGGCGTCGTGCCGAAGCGTGCGCGGAAGTGGTGGCGCAGCGTGACCGCGCTGCCGAATCCGGTGCGCTGCGCGACCGCGTCGACGGGCAGGTCCGACGCCTCCAGGAGGCGGCGCGCCTCGTCCAGACGGCGCTGCAGCAGCCAGTCGCCCGGGCTCGTGCCGGTGCGGTCGCGGAAGCGCCGTGTGAACGTGCGGCGGGAGAGGTGCACGGCGCCGGCCCAGTCGTCGAGGGGAGCCGGCGCGTCGAGCCGCTCCATGGCCCAGGCGATGGCCCGGTCGATCTCGTCGCCGTCCCGGTCGGCGGCGATCGGACGGGACAGGAACTGGGCCTGGGATCCCTCCCGGTGCGGCGCCATGACGAGCGATCGGGCCAGATCCGCGGCGACGGCGCTGCCCAGTTCGGTGCGGACGATGTGCAGGCAGCAGTCCAGGGCGGCGGCCACCCCGGCGGAGGTGACCACGTCGCCCAGGTCGGTCCAGAGGGCCTCGCAGCGCACCGTGAGCTCGGGATGACGGGCCGCGAGCTGCGGACCCGCGGACCAGTGCGTGGACACCTCGCGGCCGTCCGCGATGCCGCTCGCGGCGATCACGAAGGCACCCAGGCACAGGCCCAGCACCCGCGCGCCGTTCGCATGCGCGGTGCGGACGGCGTCGAGCAGGGCGGCGCTCGGCGCGACCTCCGGATCCCAACTGGGGATGACCACGAGATCGGCGCCGGCGAGGGCATCGAGCCCTTCGCCGACGACGAGGTCGAGTCCGGCGGCGGTGCGGATCGCGCCCGGCTCCTCGGCCACCGTGACGACGCGGTAGGCGGCCTCGACCGAGCGCACGCCCACACCGCCGAAGACCATGAGCGGGACGGACAGGTGGAACGGGCTGAGGCCGGGGAAGGCGAGCACGGCGGCGGTGCGCATGGCCCGATCTTATCGAAAGGTGACTTCAGGGCCACTCCCGGAGAGCGGACGGGATCGGCACGATGGATCCATGACCCAGAACCCTCTGACCCTGACCCTCGTCGGCGGACCGACCGTCGTGCTCGAATACGCCGGCCTGCGTCTGCTCACGGACCCGACCTTCGACGCCCCGCGGACCTATGAGGGCGGCATCGCGCTGCACAAGCTCACGGGACCCGCGCTCGGCCCCGCGGAGGTGGGGGCGATCGACGCTGTCCTGCTCTCGCACGACCAGCACCCCGACAACCTCGACGAGGCGGGGCGCGCGTTCCTGCCGCGTGCCGGTGCGGTGCTCTCCACGCCCGAGGCGCAGGAGCGGATCGAGGGCGTGACCGGACTCGCGCCGTGGCAGACACAGCGCGTCGGAGAGGTCTCGATCACCGCGGTCCCGGCGCTGCACGGGCCGGAGGGTGCGGAGGCGCTGTCGGGCACCGTGACGGGCTTCGTGCTCTCGGCCCCGGGCGAGCGCGTCGTGTACGTGTCGGGCGACAACGCGTCCGTCGCGGTGGTGTCGGCGATCGCCGAGCGGATCGGGCGGATCGACGTGGCCGTGCTCTTCGCCGGGGCCGCGAACGTGGGCCGCTTCGGCGACGCGGACCTCACCCTGAACGCGCGCACCGCGGTGGAGGCCGCCCGGGAGCTGGGGGAGGCCCTCATCGTGCCGGTGCACGCCGAAGGATGGCACCACTTCTCCGAGACGCGCGAGCGCCTCGTGCGCGAGTTCGGCTATGCGGGGCTCGCCGGGCGGCTGCGGGTGCCCGAGGCGGGCGTGCCGCTCGCGCTCTGAGCGGAGCGCCCGGGAGGGATACGCGACGAGGCCCTCTCACGGCACCGCCCATCCGGGCGTCGTGCGGCGAGAGGGCCTCGTCGGATCCGGGGGTCAGCCGGCGGTCACGCCCCGAGCAGGGCCTCGATCGGGCCGCGGGCGAAGAACAGCACGAACCCGACGCCCACCACCCACAGCAGCGGATGGATCGTCTTGGCGCGGCCGGTGAGGGCGTTCACGACGATCCAGCTGACGAAGCCGGCGCCGATGCCGTTGGCGATCGAGTAGGTCATCGGCATGACCGTGACCGTGAGGAACACCGGGAGCAGCACGCGGAAGTCTCCGAGGTCGATGTTCTTGATCTGCGACAGCATCATCGCGCCGACGAGCACGAGCGCGGCCGCGGCGACCTCGCTGGGCACGAGGGCCGTGAGCGGGGTGAAGAACATCGCGAGCAGGAACAGCACGCCGGTGATGGTGGTCGCCAGGCCCGTGCGGGCCCCCTCGCCGATGCCGGCGCCGGACTCGACGAACACGGTCGCGGACGAGGAGGAGGTGCCGCCGCCGACGATCGCGCCGACGCCCTCGACCACCAGGGCCGACTTGATCCGCGGGAAGTCGCCCTTCTCGTCGGCGAGATCGGCCTCCTTGGCGAGACCCGTCATGGTGCCCATCGCGTCGAAGAAGTTCGAGAACAGCAGCGTGAAGACGAACATCACCAGGGTGACGCCGCCGACCTTCGCAAGGTCGAATCCGAAGTCCACCCGGCCGATGAGGCTCAGATCCGGCAGGCCCACGATGCTGCCCGTGAAGCCGAACTTCTGCCCGAACGGCCAGATGAGGTTGAGGATCGCGGCCAGCACCGTGCCGCCCACGAGCGCGATGAGGATGGCGCCCTTGACGCGCAGCGCGATGAGCACGCCGCCGATCAGCAAGGTGAGCACGAACAGCAGGGTGGGGATCGAGGCGACGGATCCGCCGATGCCGAGGTCGACCGGAGGGGAGGCCTGCTTCGTCGAGGTGACGAAGCCCGCGTTCACGAACCCGATGAACGCGATGAACAGGCCGATGCCGACCGTGATGGCGAGCTTGAGCTGCACGGGCACGGCGTCGAAGATGAGCTTGCGCAGCCCGGTCGCCGCGAGCAGCACGATGATCACGCCGTTGATCACCACGAGCGCCATGGCCTCGGGCCAGGTGACCGACTTGACGACCGTGAACGCGAGGAAGGCGTTGATGCCGAGGCCCGCGGCGAAGGCGAACGGCAGCCGGGCGACGAGCCCGAACAGGATCGTCATGACGCCCGCGGTCAGCGCCGTGGCGGCGGCGACCGCGGTGCCCGGCAGGGTGTGGCCCGCGACGTCGGGCGTGGCCAGGATGATCGGGTTGAGGATGACGATGTAGGCCATCGTCACGAAGGTGACGATGCCGCCGCGGACCTCGGTGCCGAGGGTGGATCCGCGTCGGGTGATCTCGAAGAACCGGTCGAGCGCGTTCTTGGGCTCTGCGGCGGTCTCGTCGGTCGTGGGCGGGGGGACTGTTGTCATGGGGGACCTCCGCGGAAAACCGTATCGCGTCGCGGATGTCGTCCGTGTGTCGTGCGGCGGAGCACGTAGGCTCGAAGCCGTCATGCAACGCCTCCTCATCGTGCTCCTGGCCGCGGTCGATGCCGTCGTCGCGGCTGCGATCGGCCTCGCCGCGCTGCTCGCGCCCCTCACCGTGATCTGGGCGGTGGCGTTCGGGACGCGCGCCGACTGGGGCGCGCTGTGGCCGGCGACCGCCACTCTGTGGCAGTTCGGGCACGGCGTGCCGCTGGCCGTCTCGCTGCCCGACGCGCTGGTGCGCTCGACGGGGCTGGATCCGTCCGCCGCGCGCTTCGCACTGTCGGTGACGCCGCTGCTCCTGCTCGGCTTCACGGCGATCTTCGCGGCGCGCTCGGGCCGTCGTGCCGCGCTCGCCGGATCCTGGCCCGCAGGCGTGATCGGCGGCACGGTCGTCTTCGCGGCGATCTCGGCCCTCACCGCCCTGACCGGCGGACTCGGCGTGCTGCGGGCGCCGCTGTGGGCGGCGATGCTGTTCCCGCCGCTCGTGTTCCTGTGCGGCGCGCTCGCCGGAGCCGTCGCGACCGCGTGGGGCGAAGGCGACGGCGGGATCGTCGACCGTGTGCAGGATGCGCTGGACCGACGGCCCGACTGGGCCCCTGTGCCCGGCGACATCGTGCGGGGCGCTGCCGCCGCGGTCGTCGGAGTCGTGGGCGCGGCGGGGCTGGCGGTCGCCGTGGCCGCCCTCGTGCGCGGCGGTCAGACCGTGGCGCTGTTCGAGGCGCTGCGCGCCGACGGGCTCGGCGTCGTCGTGATCGGACTGGCGCAGCTCGCATACCTGCCGACGCTCGTGGCCTGGGCGGTCGCCTGGATCGCCGGCCCCGGCTTCGCGATCGGCGCGGGCACGGCCGTCTCGCCCGCCGGCACCGCGCTCGGCGTGGTCCCGAGCGTTCCGCTGCTGGGACTCGTGCCGGACAGCACGTCCCCGTGGCTGCTCATCGTCGTCCTGGTGCCGATCGCGGCGGGCGCCTTCGCCGGGTGGCTGATCCGCTCGCGTCAGGTCTCCGCGGGCGCCGAGGCGTCGTTCGGCGCCCGCGCGGCGACGGCCGTGGGGATCGCCGTGCTCTCCGGCGGCGCGGGCGCCCTGCTCGCCGCGCTGTCGCGCGGCTCGCTCGGACCGGGGCGCCTCGCCGTCGCAGGTCCCGAGCCGGGTCCCGTCGCCCTCGCGCTCGGACTCGAGGTGCTCGTCGGCGCCGGGATCCTGCTGCTCGCGCCGCGTCGCCGGGGGCTCTTCGGCGAGGAAGGGTTCGACGACGCGGAGGACGTGCTGCGCTCCGAGCGCGTCTGAGCGGCGGCGTCACCGCGGCCGGGGCGCCGCGGGCTCCCGGCTAGACTGTTCGGGTGCTGACGGTCGCCGTACTCATCTCGGGCACCGGCTCGAATCTTCGTGCCCTCCTCGACGCGGCTGACGACCCCGGATTCCCCGCCCGGATCATCGTGATCGGCGCCGATCGCGAGGCCGACGGTCTCGCGCACGCCGAGGCGTTCGGGATCCCGTCGTTCGTGGTGCCGTGGGAGGCGTTCGACAGCCGCGAGGAGTGGGGCGCCGAGCTCGACGCGCAGCTGAGGGTCTGGAATCCGGACCTCATCGTGCTGTCCGGCCTCATGCGCCTGCTGCCGCACGACGTCGTGGCGGCGTGGGCGCCGAACATCATCAACACGCACCCGGCCTACCTGCCCGAGTTCCCGGGAGCGCACGGCGTGCGCGACGCCCTCGCCGCGGGCGTCGGCGAGACCGGCGCCAGCGTGATCGTGGTCGACGACGGCGTCGACAGCGGACCGATCCTCGCGCAGGAGCGCGTGCCGGTGCACGAGGGCGACACCGAGGCCACGCTGCACGAGCGCATCAAGCCCGTCGAGCGACGACTCCTGATCGACGTCGTCCGCCGCATCGCCGAGGGCGAGCTCGACCTCGGCGCCCGCCCCTCCCCGAACTGACGCCCACCCCCGGAAGGAAGTCCCGATGGCTGGTCCTGCCCACGACCCGTCCCTCTACCGCCCCCGCGATGCCGTGCGCATCCGCCGTGCGCTCGTCTCCGTGAGCGACAAGACGGGGCTCGTGCCGCTGGCCCAGGCGCTCGCCGACAACGGCATCGAGATCGTGTCGACCGGATCCACTGCGCAGACCATCCGGGATGCGGGCATCGCCGTCACCGACGTCGCCGCCGTCACAGGGGTCGCCGAGATGCTCGACGGGCGCGTGAAGACCCTGCACCCGTCGATCCACGGCGCGGTGCTCGCAGATCTGCGTCTGGAGGACCACGAGCGTCAGCTCGCCGAGCTCGGGATCAGCCCGTTCGAGCTCGTTGTGGTGAACCTGTACCCCTTCGTGCAGACGGTCGCCTCGGGCGCCGTGGGCGACGACGTCGTGGAGCAGATCGACATCGGCGGGCCGGCGATGGTGCGCGCCGCCGCGAAGAACCACGCCAACGTCGCGATCGTGGTCTCGCCCGAGTCCTATCCGTCGCTGCTGCGCGCCCTCGAGGACGGCGGCACCACGCTCGCCCAGCGCCGTGAGCTGGCCGCCCGCGCGTTCGCCCACACCGCCGCCTACGACACCGCCGTGGCGCAGTGGTTCTCCGACGGCACCCTGTCCAGCGACAGCGACCTCCCCGAGCACCTCACGATCTCCGCCTCGCGCCTGGCGACGCTGCGCTACGGCGAGAACTCGCACCAGCGCGCGGCGATCTACACCCGCGCCGGCGGCCACGGCATCGCGCAGGCCACGCAGCTGCAGGGCAAGGAGATGTCGTACAACAACTACGTCGACGCCGACGCGGCCCTGCGCGCGGCGTACGACATGGTGCATCCGGCCGTCGCCATCATCAAGCACGCGAACCCGTGCGGCATCGCGACCACGGCGCCCAATGCGCTGGACCCGATCGCGAGCGCGCACCTGCGTGCGCACGAGTGCGACCCGGTCTCGGCCTACGGCGGCGTCATCGCCGCGAACGGCACCGTGACCCTGAAGATGGCGGAGAACCTCAAGGACATCTTCACCGAGGTCATCGTCGCGCCGGCGTTCGAGCCGGCCGCGCTCGAGGTGTTCAAGGCGAAGAAGAACCTGCGCCTGCTCCAGCTGCCCGACGACTGGCAGCAGGAGCGGATGGACGTGCGCCTGGTGTCCGGCGGCCTGCTGCTGCAGGACGCGGACCGCTTCCCGGACGACATCGTCTCGGTCGCCAAGAACTGGGAGCTGGTCTCCGGCGAGCGCCCGGACGACCTCGAGATGGAGAACCTGATCTTCGCGTGGAAGGCGTGCCGCGCCGTGAAGTCGAACGCGATCGTGCTCGCCAAGGCGAACGCCACGGTCGGCGTCGGCATGGGTCAGGTCAACCGCGTCGACTCCTGCCGTCTGGCGGTCGAGCGCGCGGGTGACCGCGCGGCCGGATCCGTCGCCGCGTCGGACGCGTTCTTCCCGTTCGCCGACGGCGCGCAGGTGCTGATCGACGCCGGCGTGACGGCGATCGTGCAGCCCGGCGGATCCGTGCGGGACGAAGAGGTCGTGGACGCGGCCCGCAAGGCCGGCGTGACCATGTTCTTCACGGGAGAGCGCCACTTCTTCCACTGACCGGATCCCCGCGGATCCCTGCCGGATCCCCGCCAGATCTCTCGCGAGACCCCACGCAGCGTCGATACCCCCACAGGGGGACGCCGCCGCGTGGGGGTCTCGGCGCGCCGTGGGGGTCTCGGCACCGGCGGGGTCGGGGATCCGGGGGTCTGCGCTGGGGCTCCGGGGAGCCGGAACTGCCGTGTCCGATTTCCGCGAGCCTGCGGGAAACGGACGTGCCAGAGTGGAGGCATGAGCTTCCCCGCGATGACCTTCGACGAGCGGTACCGCGCGATCGACGCGCGGGACACCCGCTTCGACGGGCAGTTCGTGACGGCGGTCCGCTCGACCGGGATCTACTGCCGACCGAGCTGCCCTGCACGCACGCCCAAGCCCGAGAACGTCACCTTCTTCCCGACCAGCGCGGCGGCGCACGAGGCGGGCTACCGCGCCTGCAAGCGCTGCCTCCCCGAGGCGGCGCCCGGCTCGCCGGAGTGGAACCTGCGCGGCGACGTCACGGCCAGGGCCATGCGCCTCATCGCCGACGGGGTCGTCGAACGCGAGGGCGTGCCGGGGCTCGCCGCCCGCCTGGGCTACTCGGCGCGTCACCTCACCCGGTTGCTGACGGCCGAGCTCGGCGCCGGGCCGCTCGCGCTCGCCCGTGCGCATCGCGCGCACACCGCCCGCATGCTGCTGGTGGGCACCGATCTGCCGATCGCCGACGTGGCGTTCTCGGCCGGCTTCGCGAGTGTGCGCCAGTTCAACGACACGGTGCGCGAGGTCTTCGGTCTCGCGCCGGGGGAGCTGCGCGCGCGGCGTCACGGCCGCGACACGGCGAGCGCGGCGGCGGTGGTCCCCGGTGAGATCGAGCTGCTGCTGCCGTACCGCCGTCCGCTCGACGCGGAAGGGCTGTTCGCCTGGATGCGCGCGAGGGCGCTGCCCGGGGTCGAGACCGCCGGCGAGCGCTCGTTCGCGCGGCACCTGCGCCTCGGCGGCGGACCCGCCTGGTTCGAGCTCCGCCTCGACGACGCCGACCGCCTGCACCTGCGGGCGCGACTCGCCCAGCTCGGCGACCTCGCGCCGCTCGTCGCACGCGCCCGCCGGCTGTTCGACCTGGACGCCGACCCGCTGGCCGTCGACGCGGCGCTCTCGGGGCACGAACCGCTGGCGCCCCTCGTCGCCGCGGTGCCCGGCATCCGGGTGCCCGGTGCGGCGGATCCGCACGAGATGCTCATCCGCGCGATGATCGGCCAGCAGATCACGGTCGCCGCCGCGCGCACCGCCCTGACCCTTCTCGCCCAGGAGCTGGGGGAGCGGGTCGGATCCGGTCCCGAGGGTTCGGGGGAGGGGATCCTCTTCCCCACCATGACGGCGATCGCCGAGCACGGCCACGAGGTGCTGCGCGGCCCGGCGGCGCGCATCAGAGCCGTCACCGGCGCCGCCGCCGCCCTCGCCGACGGCTCGCTCACGCTCACGCTCGGCGACGACGGCGATGCGCAGCGCGCAGCCCTCCTCGCCATGCCCGGGATCGGGCCGTGGACCGCCGACTACGTGCGTATGCGAGTGCTCGGCGACCCCGATGTGCTCCTGCCCGGAGACGTCGCCGCACGCGCGGGGGCCGGCGCGTCAGGGATCCCGTCCGACGCCGGGCCGCTCACCGCGTGGGCGACACGCGTCGCGCCCTGGCGCAGCTATCTCACCGCCCACCTGTGGCGCGCGGCCCCGGCGAAGGCCGTGCGGAAGGGCGGCGGCGCACCGAGCGCCGTCGACGCTTCCCCGTCGGCCCTCGCCCCGAAGACCGCACCGACCATCTCGATCACGGAAGGCACGAAATGACCGCCATCATCCAGACCGTCGACACCCCCGACGGGCCGTTCACGATCCTCGCCGACGAGTACGACCGGGTGCTCGCCTCCGGGTGGACGGCCGACCACGAAGCCATCCTGCAGCGACTCGCGGAGAAGCACCGTCCCTCCGAGGTCACGGAGGGCCGCACCGCCGCGGCGGACGCCGTCGCCGCATACTACGCGGGGGATCTCTCGGCGATCGACACGGTCGCGGTGCACCAGTTCGGCACCGACATGCAGACCGCCGGCTGGGAGGCGCTGCGCCGGATCGTCCCGGGCGAGCCGCTCACGTACACCGAGTTCGCCGTCGCTCTCGGCAAGCCCGGGGCCGTGCGCCCCGCCGCGTCGATCTGCGCACGCAACGCCCCCGCATTGTTCGTCCCCTGCCACCGCGTGCTGCGCACCGACGGCACCCTCGGCGGCTTCGCCTGGGGCGAGGACGTCAAGCGCCGGCTGCTGGACCGAGAGGCCGCGCACGCGATCGCCGCGTGACCATCCTGGCCGCGCGGACCGGGCGAGGAGGCGCTCCGCGACGGGGCTCGATCATGCCGCAGCCGCAGCCGCAGCCGCAGCCGCAGCCGTAGCGGTGCGGCTGTGGGACGCCGCGGGCGCTTCGCGCCGGAGTCGGGCGCGCCCGCGCCTCCTTGGGGGTTATTTGGGGGGTTTGAGGGGGCGCCTCAGGTTGGCCATGAGACCGATGGGACGATCGCCTCATGGGGATCGCTGTAAGCGCGGCTGAGACGCATCTGCTGGCTGGTATGCCGGATCCGGTTGTTGCGTTGAAATTCCGCAACGTCATTACCGCGCTGCATGCGATCGGTCCCGGAGAGAGATGGCGTTGGGGAACGCAGACGCCTGCGGGGAGAGAAACCGCCGTGGTTCTCGTGCCCTCTGCACCTATCCGATTGCAGAACGCCGGGTCGGACCCTAAGAATGTGCCGCCCGGCACTCTGGTGTTTCTTCATCCGCATCGACCGACCGCTTTGTACGCGGGGCAAAGCGGTACGGTCGTATCCGCGTGGATCCCGTGGGAGGCCTTGGGGGAGATCGAGACAAGCGTTCGAGTTCCCTCGACCCGAATCGCCCCGAGCGCACTGGGGCGTGGACTACATGCACTTATTGTCTCCCTGCTCGCAGAACCGTCCACGCAATCTCCGCTCACGGACTATCTTGTTGAGCAGATGCTCACGGAAATGGTCTTCGGTGTTCTCGTCGAAGCAGCGCCCCGAGTTGATCTGGTCGGCGGCCATAGGCACGCGATTGAGAAGGCGCGCTCGCTCCTGCTGACGCGACGTGCCGATCCGGAATACGACGTGGAGGCGCTGGCGCGCGACATGCATATGTCGATCCGTCATCTGCAGAGGCTCTTTGCGGCAGAAGGTAGCACGGTCGCGAGCGAACTGCGTCGGGCACGGGTCAATCTCGCGCGTGGGCTGATATCCAACCCTGAGAACCTGGTTCTGGATATTGCAGAGATAGCGTGGCTCTCGGGTTTCGGGGAGGCAGCGAAGATGCGGCGCGCGTTCGCCTGGGCCGGCCTGCCGTCTCCCCGGAAGCTGCGCGACGCCATGGTGCGATGACGCAACCCAAATGAACGACGGCGCCACACCAGGGATGGGGAGACGGCTGCGCCGCCGAAGGCGCGTCGAGTTGTCCAGATTCTGAGCCCGGATCTCTTCCCTCGTCCGATGTAGAAGCGATCGCGGGGTCCTGCGCTGTGGAGACGCTGAGCCAGACGCCGGTGGTGGTGTCGGGGCGTACTGGGTGTCACGCGCTGGTGAGATCGGTTTCGGGAAAACGCTTGCGCTCCGCCGGTCCGCAAACGTAGGCTGGACGGCTGTCGCGTCAACCGACCCGGCGGCCGTCGAACCGAGGAGGACACCATGCCCACGATCACCACTGCGTCGTCGATCAGCGCTGTCGCCGGTTCGCCTCTCGCGTCGGCCGAGGACTGAACCCCTCCGGTTCCTCCCCGGCCCACCGGCCGCTCATCGCACGGATGCATCGCATCCGCTCCTTCTCGTCCCCTGCCATCCCTGATGCGATACGTCACTGCTGAGAACAATGTCTGAAGAATCCTCGTCCTCGTCCGCCTCCACCCTCTCCACGCCCCGCGCCCTGGCGCGCCTGGCGCCCTTCGTCAAGCCGGTCGCCTGGCGCCTGGTCGGCGGTGGGCTCTCGGCGCTCGCCGCCGCGGTCATCGCCCTGTGCGTGCCGCTGCTGCTGCAGGTCGTGCTGGAAGGGCCGATCGCCAGCGGCGAGATCGGCGCCATCGTCTGGGGAGCGGTCGCGATCACCGTGCTCGCCCTCGGTGAGGCGCTCATGGTCTGGCTGCGCCGCCAGTTCGTCCTCAACCCGGCCACCCAGGTCGAGTACCGCATGCGCACGCAGCTGTACTCGAACCTGCAGCGCCTCCCGGTCGCGTTCCACGACCGCTGGCAGTCCGGCCAGCTGCTCAGCCGCATGATGCAGGACATCGGCCTGATCCGCCGCTGGCTCGCCTTCGGTCTCGTGCTGCTCGTGGTCAATCTGCTGACGATGCTCATCGGTGCCGTGCTGCTGTTCCGGTGGCACTGGCTGCTCGGCACGATCTTCCTGCTCACCGCGGTGCCGCTGTGGATCTCCGGCTTCCTGTTCGAGAAGCGCTACGGCGTGCTCACGCGCCGCAGCCAGGACCAGGCCGGCGACCTCGCGACGAGCGTCGAGGAGAGCGTTCACGGCATCCGCGTGCTGAAGGCGTTCGGCCGAGGCAAGCATGCTCTCGTCAAGTTCGCTCGGCAGGCGGAGTCCCTGCGCGAGACCGAGCTCAGCAAGGCCCGCTCCGTCGGGTGGATCTGGTTCTGGCTCGTGCTCATGCCCGAGATCGCCTTCGCGCTGAACCTGGTCGCAGGCATCTGGCTGATCGCGCAGGGCGCCCTGACCGCGCCCGAGCTGTTCGCGTACTTCGCGATGGCGACCGTGCTGCGCTGGCCGATCGAGTCGATCGGCTTCCTGTTCTCCTTCATGCTCGACGCGCGCACGGCCACCGACCGCGTGTTCGAGATCTACGACGAGCAGAACACGATCGTCGACCCCGAGAAGCCGCTCACGATCGCGGAGCCCCGCGGCGAGCTCGCGTTCGAGGGGGCGCGCTTCCGCTACCAGGACGCCCGCCCTGGCGAGCGCGACCTGCTCGACGGCATCGACCTGGTGCTGCGTCCCGGCGAGACGATGGCCCTCGTCGGGATCACCGGATCCGGGAAGACCACGCTCACGACCCTGCCGACGCGCCTGTACGACGTGACCGGCGGGCGCGTGACCCTCGACGGGGTCGACGTGCGTGACCTGACGCTGGCCGAGCTGCGCACGCACATCGCGATGGCGTTCGAGGACGCGACGCTGTTCTCGGCCACGGTGCGCGAGAACGTGCTGCTGGGCCGGGCGGATCTCGACATCCACAGCCCCGAGGCCGAGCAGGTGCTCCGGGAGGCGCTCGAGGTCGCCCAGGCCGGGTTCGTCGACACCCTCCCCGAAGGCGTCGAGACGATGATCGGCGAGGAGGGGCTGAGCCTGTCCGGCGGACAGCGCCAGCGCCTCGCCCTCGCCCGCGCCGTCGCGGCCAAGCCCAAGGTGCTCGTGCTGGACGACCCGCTGTCGGCGCTCGACGTCGACACCGAGGCCCTGGTCGAGGAGGCGCTGCGTCACGTGCTCGCCGAGACCACCGCGCTCATCGTGGCGCACCGTCCGTCCACGGTCGCGCTCGCCGACCGGGTGGCGCTGCTGCAGGACGGGAAGGTCACCGCGGTGGGCGCCCACTCCGAGCTGCTGCGCACCAGCGCGCACTACCGCCACGTGATCTCCAGCCTCGAGGCGGAGGAGGCGGCGCGCACCGGGGCCATCCCGGTCGTCGCCGAACAACAGGACGATGCTGACGAAACCCGCGTCGACGCAGAGGAGGTGCAGGCATGAGCGTCATCGGAACCCAGGACGAGGACCGCTCCGACCTCACGCACGAGGAGAGCCGGGCGATCCGGCGTCGATCGCTGCGGCTGTTCGGATCCCTGATCTCGCCGCTCAAGGCGCAGATCACCCTGACGGCGCTGGTGCTCGTCGTCTCGACGGCCGCCCAGGTGGCGGGTCCCGCGCTGGTCGCGTACGGGCTCAACACGGCGCTGCCGGCGGTGCTGAAGCACGCGGACTGGATGCCGACGATCGTCGTGGGCATCGTGTTCCTCATCGTCGGCGGGGTCGGATCCGCGCTCATCGGCTGGTACGCCGTGCTCACCGCGCGCATCACCCAGGCCGTGCTGCTGGATCTGCGCAAGCGCATGTTCCTGCACACGCAGCGGCTCAGCCTCGAGTTCCACGAGAGCTACACGTCCGGCCGGATCATCTCGCGCCAGACCAGCGACCTGGACTCGATCCGCGAGCTTCTGGACGGCGGACTGAACCAGCTCGTCTCGGGCCTGCTGTATGGCGTGTTCACGTTCATCGCGCTGGTGCTCGTCGACTGGCAGTCGGGTGTGGTGCTCGTGCTCGCCGGCGTCCCGCTGGCGTACCTGATGCGCTGGTTCTACCAGCGCTCGCAGCTCGTGTACCGGGAGTCGCGGGTGATCAGCGCGAAGGTCATCGTGCAGTTCGTCGAGACCATGACCGGCATCCGCGCCGTCAAGGCCTTCCGCAAGGAGCCGCGCAACGACGTCTCCTTCCAGGAGGTCGCGGGCGACTATCGCGATGTGAACCGGCGCTCGATGCTGCTGTTCGGCACGTTCGAGCCCGGTCTCATGGCGGTCGCCGCGCTCACGCTCGGCGTGGTCGTGGTCTGGGGCGGCGTGCGCATGGCGGACGGCCAGATCCAGGTCGGCATCCTGCTCGCCGCCGTGCTGTACGTGCGCAACTTCTTCGCGCCGATGCAGGAGATCGCGATGTTCCTGAACTCCTTCCAGTCCGCCACGGCGGCGCTGGAGAAGGTGTCCGGCGTGCTGGACGAGGTGCCCACGGTTCCGGACCCGGCGGCGCCGACCGACCTCTGGGAGGCGAAAGGGCACGTCCGCTTCGACGACGTGGAGTTCGGTTACGCGGCCGATCGGGTGATCCTGCCCGACTTCTCGCTGGACATCCCCGCGGGGCAGACGATCGCGCTGGTGGGCACCACGGGCGCGGGCAAGTCGACGCTCGCGAAGCTCGTGTCGCGCTTCTACGACCCCACGGCGGGCTCGGTGACGTTGGACGGGGTGGATCTGCGCGATCTGCACCCGAAGGACCTGCGCCGCGCGATCGTCATGGTCACGCAGGAGGCGTACCTGTTCAGCGGCACGGTCGCCGACAACATCGCCCTCGGCAAGCCCGACGCGACACTGGAGGAGATCCGCGCCGCAGCGCGCGCGGTGGGCGCCGACACGTTCATCGACTCGCTCCCGGACGGCTACGACACCGACGTGAACAAGCGCGGCGGCCGCGTCTCGGCGGGGCAGCGCCAGCTGATCTCGTTCGCGCGCGCCTTCCTCGCCGATCCCGCGGTGCTGATCCTCGACGAGGCGACCGCGTCGCTGGACATCCCGTCCGAGCGGCTCATCCAGGATGCGCTGCAGACGCTGCTCGCCGACCGCACCGCGATCATCATCGCGCACCGGCTGTCGACCGTGGCGATCGCCGACCGGGTGCTGGTGATGGAACACGGTCGCATCATCGAGGACGACGCCCCCGCGGCGCTCATCGCCGGCACGGGCAAGTTCGCCCAGCTGCACGCCGCCTGGCAGCAGACGCTGGTCTGAGGGGCGCCGGGATGACGGGGCGCGGCTCACCGGACCGTGGCGACGCGGGCCCGATCGGTAGGCTCGAGGAGTGGATCCGTTCTGGGCCGCGGCCGCGGAGTTCTGGTGGGTCGCGCCGGTCGTCGCCGGCGGGGCGGTCGTGAGCGTGGCCGGCGTGCGGCGCAGGCTCTCGTCCGGCGGGCGCCGTCTCGGGTACGACGCGGCGCGCCTGGACCTGCAGAACGCGCTCCGGCAGGCGAACGAGGCGCGCGTCGCCGTGCGTGTCGCGCGCGCCGAGCTCGCCGGGCTCCTCGCGGGCCGCGCCGCAGGTGCCACCGACCCGGCGGCGGTCTCCGACGCGCGCCGGAGGGCCCGCGAAGCGGAGCAGGGCTCGCGGGCCGCCGCAGCCGCGGTGCGCGCCCGGCGGGCACGGCTCGAGGCGGCGCGCGCGGAGCTCGCACTCGGCGCGGACCCGCAGCGCCGGCCGCTGCCGCGCACCATCGCCGCCCACGACGCCGTGCTCGCGCGTTGGATGGCGTACGAGACCGATCCAGGACTGCTGCTGGCCTATCCGGCGATGGGCGACGCCCGAGATCCCTCGACGAGCGCGTTCCTCACCGCGATGGCGCAGGCCCGCGACGCCCGTCCCGCGCCGACCGCACGGATCACCCCAGCGGAGTTCGGCGCGTACCGCGACGCCGTCGAACAGCTCCGCCGTGCGTTCGACACCGCCGAGGAGGACGCTCGAGCGCGGGCCGCCGGCCGGGATCCGGTGCGCGAGCGCGAGCGCGCCGCGCGCTCCGGCGCCTGGCAGGACGCTGCGCAGCAGGCGATCGCACTGTCGGCGGACGCGCTGGACCGGGCGACCGATGCGGCCGCGTCGTGGGTGGCGGCGTGGAACGCGCGCGACCGAGGGCCCAAGCGACGCGGCTGAGAGCGGGCGGCGGAGGGCCGTCGGTCAGCCGGTCGCGGTTCCGGGGCCGGGGTGCGGGTGACGCCGGGAGCGGGTGTCGATGCGGCTGAGGACGACGGGGCTTCGATGGGGGAGGGGATTCGAAACCCCGCCGCCTGTCTCAGAGTACTGTGCACCCGCCTGCGCACGCATCAGAAACGGATCTCTGCGATCACTTCCGCGTACTCGGTCTCGCCCACGGGGGTGAAGCCCACCCGCTGGAAGAACGCCTCGGGTCCGCCGGCACCGGCTTCGTAGATCACGTTCAGATGCTCGAAGCCGCGCTTGCGAGCCTCTTCGATCAGGCTCTCCACGGCGAAGCGGCCCACGCCGCGGCCCTGGTCGTCGGCGTCGACGTTGATGCGCCACAGCACCGAGCGGAAGTGCTCCTCCGGGGCGTCGTGGTCGAAGTTCGCGCTGACGAAGCCGACGACCTCGTCGCCGTCCAGCACGACGCGCTGCCAGCTCGTCTGCGGATTCATGACGGTCGCGGCGATCCCGTACGAGACCGGAGCGAGGTACTGCTCCTGCCCGGGCTTGAGGGAGAGGTTGTTGACGGCGACGATCGTCGCCGCGGACAGTTCGACCAGTCGCAGTTCCGTCATGGACCCAGGCTAAACCCTGGACGGCCCGCATGTCGGTCGTCGCCGAAAGGTGGGGAGAAGTTCACCTCGGCCGCCCCGGGGACGGTCTCCGCACGGGAGGCGCGCGGCAGGTATCTTGGTATCGAGACAAATCGTGCGCGTTTCCCCGCGTGAGCATCTGCGCGAGGCCGCTGTCTGAAACCCTTCCTGCGTGAAACGGAGACCCCGGTGACCGACGACGCCATCATCTACACCTACACGGACGAGGCGCCGGCGCTGGCCACGGCCTCGCTGCTGCCGATCGTCCAGGCCTTCGCCCACCAGGCGGGCGTGGACATCGAGACCCGCGACATCTCGCTCGCCGGCCGCATCCTCGCCGCGTTCCCCGAGCGCCTGAGCGCAGGGCAGGCCGTGGGCGACGCGCTCGCCGAACTGGGCGGACTCGCGACCACGCCCGAGGCCAACATCATCAAGCTGCCGAACATCTCGGCCTCGATCCCGCAGCTCAAGGCGGCGATCGCGGAGCTGCAGCAGAAGGGCTTCGACGTCCCCGACTATCCGGACGACGCGTCCACGGTCGAGGAGAAGGACATCCGCGCCCGTTACGACCGCATCAAGGGCTCCGCCGTGAACCCGGTGCTGCGCGAGGGGAACAGCGATCGCCGCGCCCCGCTGGCGGTGAAGAACTACGCGAAGAAGCACCCGCACCGCAACAAGGCGTTCGGCGCCGGATCCAAGACGCACGTCGCGACGCTCGGTCACGACGACTTCAAGGCCAACGAGAAGAGCTGGGTCTCCCCGGGCGACGATGTGCTGACCATCCAGCATGTGTCGGCCGACGGGCAGGTCACCGTGCTCAAGGAGAACCTGAAGGTCCTCCCCGGCGAGATCGTCGACGCCACGTTCCTCGACGCCGCCGCCCTCGACGCCTTCCTGACCGAGACGCTCGCCGAGGCGAAGGCGGAGGACGTGCTGTACTCCGTGCACCTGAAGGCGACGATGATGAAGGTGTCCGACCCGATCATCTTCGGCCACGTCGTGCGCGCCTACTTCAAGGACGTCTTCGACCAGTACGGCGAGCAGCTCGCCGCCGCGGGCCTGACCGCCAACGACGGACTGGGGTCCATCCTCGCGGGACTCGCGGATCTCGAGGGCGGCGAGGCGATCGCCGAGGCGTTCTTCCGCGCCATGGAGAACGGCCCGCGCCTGAGCTACGTGAACTCCGACAAGGGGATCACCAACCTGCACGTGCCGAGCGACGTGATCGTCGACGCGTCGATGCCCGCGCTCATCCGCAACGGCGGCAAGCTCTGGGGCAAGGACGGCGGGGAGGACGACACCCTCGCGGTGATCCCCGACTCGTCCTACGCCGGCGTGTACCAGGCGACCATCGAGGACGTGATCGCGAACGGGCCGCTCGACCCCGCCACGATCGGGACCGTGCCGAACGTGGGTCTGATGGCGCAGGCGGCCGAGGAGTACGGCAGCCACGACAAGACCTTCGAGATCGCCGCGGACGGCGCCGTGCAGGTCGTGACCTCGGCCGGCGCGGTCGTGCTCGAGCACCAGGTGCACGCGGGTGACATCTGGCGCGCGACCCAGACCAAGGACGTCCCCGTGCGCGACTGGGTCAAGCTCGCCGTGAGCCGCGCCCGTGCGACCGGCGCCCCTGCCGTGTTCTGGCTGAACCCGGAGCGCTCCCACGATGCCGCGCTGATCGCCAAGGTGACCGAGTACCTCAAGGACTACGACACCGAGGGCCTCACGATCGAGATCCTCACGCCGGAGGAGGCGACGCGCTACTCGCTCGCCCGCATGCGCAAGGGCGAGGACACGATCTCCGTCACGGGCAACGTGCTGCGCGACTACCTCACCGATCTGTTCCCGATCCTCGAGGTCGGCACGAGCGCGAAGATGCTGAGCATCGTCCCGCTGCTCGCCGGCGGCGGCCTGTTCGAGACCGGCGCGGGCGGATCCGCGCCCAAGCACGTGCAGCAGCTCGTCGAGGAGAACTACCTGCGCTGGGACTCGCTGGGCGAGTTCTTCGCGCTGGCCGCCTCCTTCGAGCACTTCGCCGACCGCACCGGCAACGCCAAGGCCGCCATCCTGGCCAAGACGCTCGACGCCGCGACCGGAACGTTCCTCGAGAACGACCGCTCGCCGGGCCGTGCGCTCGGCACGATCGACAACCGCGGGAGCCACTTCTACCTGGCGCTCTACTGGGCCCAGGAGCTGGCGAAGCAGACTGAGGACGCCGACCTCGCCGCGGCGTTCGCGCCGGTGGCCGCCGCGCTCGCGGCCGACGAGGAGCGCATCGTCTCGGAGCTGACCGCGGTGCAGGGCAAGCCGGCGGAGATCGGCGGCTACTACCGCCCCGACGGCGCGCTGGTGGCGAAGGTCATGCGCCCGTCGGCCACGCTCAACGCGGTCATCGACGGCCTGAGCTGATCAGACGACGAAGGGGGCGGTCGCGAGTCGTGACCGCCCCCTTCGTCGTCGGCACGGGACGATGCGCCGACGCATGCGGAGAGGCCCGACGCGCGCTGCGCCGGGCCTCTTCGAAGACGGAACCGGGATCCGGCTCAGTAGTGCACGTTCACCTCGGTGCCCTGCGGGCTCCAGTCGAACAGCCACTCGGCGCGCCACTCCGGCATGCCGACGCAGCCGTGGCTCATCGGCGTGCCCCAGTTGTCGTGCCAGTACACGCCGTGCAGGGCCTCGTCGCCGTTGAAGTACATGATCCACTTCACGTCCGGCTGGTAGTAGAACGGGGCCTTCGTGAGGTCGGTGTTGCCCATGTTCTGGGTCTCGAGCTTCCAGTTCACGGCGAACGAACCGGTGTGCGTCGCGAAGTCGCCGCGGCCCGAGGAGATCAGCCAGGAGTCGACGACGTTGCCGTTCTCGGTCACGGTGAGCGTCTCGGTGCTGAGGTTGACGTCGATCTTGCGCAGCAGCGTCGTGGAGGCGAAGGGCGTGTCCTTGACCGGAAGGGCGAACGCGCCGTTCCCGCCGGCGATCTGCGACGCGAACGCCGCCGCGACGCCGGAGACGTCGCCGAGCTGGCGTCCGGTGACGCCCGGGGTCACGTCGTCGAGCACGGCGCCCGAGGAGTCCACGATGCTGGTCGCATTGACCGGAGCGCGGTTGACCAGAGCGGGGAGGGCGTCGACCGACTTCTGGATGGCAGCCTGGTCGGCGTGGATGGTGAGCTTGCCGTCCTCGGGGGTGACGGTGATCCACTTCGAGGCGGTCGCCGGGTCGATCGGGACGGTGCGCTCGGTGCCGACGTAGAAGCCCAGGGCCGAGAGCATCGTGTTGAGCTGCGCTGCGGTCGCCGTGGCGTCCTTGTCGGTGATCGCCGGCGCGGTCGTCGCGGCCTTGGCGGGGAAGGACACCGATCCCTGGCCCTTCTCGGCGGCGGCGGTGATCGCGGTGGTGAGTGCCTTCAGGTCGATCCCCGAGCCGTTCTTCGCCGGGGTCGCGACGTAGCCGGTGCCGTTGAAAGCCACCGTGGCGTCGGTCGCGTCCTGGTAGACGGTGGGCACCTGAGCGCGCAGCGCGTGATCGGCGGCCCGGTCGTCGAGACTGATCGTCGCGGCGACGGGTGCGCCCATCCAGGTCGTGATGTTCCACATCGGACGGTCGGCGAACGCCTTGTCGGCGAGCTTCGCCGCATCGACGCGCAGGCCCAGGTCGGATCCGGTGACGCGCTTGCCGGCGCCCTCGCCGGTGAGCGTGACCTGCATCCCGTTGAGATGGTTGCTGACGGCCTCCGCCGCGGCTCCCGGGGTCATCCCGCCGACCTGCACGCCGGCGATGGCCGTGCCGGGGGCGATGAGGACGGTGGAGGCGGCACCGAGGCCCAGTGCGAGCACGCCCAGGCCGATGCCGACCCAGCGTCCGATGTGGCGCTTCTTCCGGGGTGCCTCCTCGGAGGGAGCCCACTCCACGGGGCGGTCGCCCGCGCCGCCGTCGCCCACGGCCTCTGCAGCCGTGTTCGCGTCCGTGCCGTCGACGATCGCGTTCTCCTCGGTCGGAGCCCCCGCTGCCGTTGCCAGATCCGTCACGTGCACACCCCCCTTGAGTCAGAGTTCTGTCAGTCTTTCAAGGATAGGGGATGCCATATCACAAAACGGCAACGGAAGCACATCACCGGGCCGAAGCGGCTGATGCTCGGCGAATTCCGGGACGCGATGCGCGCGCACGGTCCGCGGCTGCCGGGATCCGGTAACGTGTGCAGAGCCCCGACTCGCGCCACGCGGGGGAGGGCTTGCTTTTCACCCCGTTCGTAAGGTGTACTAACAAACATGGTCCCACGGATGAGCAGGGTCGCCCTGTGAGCGCCGAGAGCAGCGGCAGCCCGCACCGCTTCGGGTCCGCGCGCAAGCTGCGCACGAGCACCAAGGTGCTTCCCGAGCACGCCCGCGGCCACAATCGCGCCCTCGTGCTGCAGACGCTCTATCACGCCGGTGCGATGAGCCGCGCCGACCTCTCCCGGGAGACCGGTCTCACCCGCGTCACCATCTCCGATCTCGTCGGCGAGTTCATCCACGACGGGATCGTGGTCGAGAAGGGCATCCGCGAGACGACCGGACCGGGCAAGCCCCCGATCCTCATCGACATCGATCGCGAGGGCCACCGCATCGTCGGGCTCGACCTCGCGGAGCCACACGTCTTCGCCGGAGCTCTGATGACGCTCGACGGCGTCGTACTCGAGCGCCGCGAGATCCCGCGCCCGAGCGGCGGCACGGCCGCCTATGAGGCGGTGCGCACCCTCGCCGAGGGCATGGTCGGCCTGTCCACCGTCCCCGTGCTCGGCGTCGGCGTCGGAGCCCCGGGAATCGTCCGGCCGGACGGCATGGTGCTGAACTCGCCGAACCTCGGCTGGACCGACTTCCCGCTCGAGCGACTTCTGAGCGCCGCCCTCGATCTGCCGGTGCTGGTGCGCAACGACGCCAACGCGGCGGTGCTCGCCGAGTACACGTTCGGCCAGGCGCGCCCCGACATGCTGCTGATCCGGATCGGGCGCGGCGTCGGCGCCGGACTCATCACGGACAGCCAGCCGCTGATCGGCAGCCGGTTCGCGGCCGGCGAGATCGGGCACGTCGTGGTCGGCACCGACGGCGGCCCGCGCTGCGCCTGCGGCAAGGACGGCTGCCTGGAGGCGTGGCTGAACGCCCCGGGTCTGCGCGAGCGCATCGCCGCCGACCCCGCGGCGGAGGAAGAGGTGCTGCGCGAGGCCGGGATCCGCCTCGGCGTGGCCATCGCGCCGATCGTCGCCGCCCTCGACCTGTCCGAGATCGTGCTCTCCGGGCCCGCCGACCTGCTCGCGGGCACCCTCATCGACGCGGCGCGCCGCACGCTGAGCGCGCGCACCCTCGAGGGCGTCTTCGACGACCTGGCGATCCGCCTGACGACGCAGGACGACATCGTGCTGCGCGGCGCGGCCGTCATGGTGCTGTCGGGTCAGCTGGGCGTCTCGTGAGCGCGATCAGGGTCGGCCTCGACGTCGGCGGCACGAAGATCGAGGCGCTGGCGCTCGGCGAGGACGACACGATCCTGGCGCGCACGCGGATCCCCACGGGCTGGGGCGACGACGCCGTCATCGCCGCCGTGCTCGCGGCGATCGAGGCGCTGGCCGTCGCGGGAGGCTTCGCCGTCTCCGAGGTGAGCTCGATCGGGATCGGGATCCCCGGCCTCGTCGACGCCCCGGCCGGTCGCGTGTTGCATGCTGTGAACCTCGGTGTCGAGGACCTGGACCTGGCGGCCGCGATCCGCGCGCGGATCCCCGTCCCCGTCGCGATCGAGAACGACGTGAAGGCGGCGGCGGTCGGTGCGGGATCCCTCCGTGGGGACGCCCGTTCGATGGCCTATCTGAACCTCGGGACCGGGGTCGCCGCCGGCATCGTGATCGACGGCGCCCTCTGGCGCGGCGCCCGGGGGACCGCCGGCGAGGTCGGGCACCTGTCGGTGGACCCGGCAGGGCGCGTGTGCGGCTGCGGGCAGCGCGGCTGCATCGAGACGTTCTGCGGCGGCGGGGCGGTCATGAAGGCCTGGGGACGCGGAGGCGAGCTCCCCATCCGCGACATCTTCGATCTGGCCGAGGCGGGGGACGACCTCGCCGTCGAGCTGCGCGAGGGGATCGCGTTCGGCGCGGCCTCCGCGATCCGCAGCCTCGTGCTCAGCGCCGACGTGGAGACCGTCGTCATCGGCGGAGGAATCACCGCGCTCGGCGACCGCCTGATGGGCGACGTGCGTGCACGGCTGCGGAGCGAGAACGCGGCGTCGCCGTTCCTCGCCTCGCTGCGCCTGGACGAGCGCATCGAGCTGCTGCCGGCGGGGTCGCCGGCCGCCTCGCTCGGAGCGGCCCTGGTGGGAGCCGCGCTGCTGCACGGCGAGGGCCCGCACACGGGGCGCGTGGTCCTGGCCGGGAGCACCGCGCCGAACGAGCCCGCACCGTCCGAACGAGCCGAAACCGCATCAGAAGGAGCCCTCCATGGCTGAAGTCGTCATCGTCGAGAACCCCGCCGCCGCCGGCGCTCTGGTCGCCGCCGAGATCGGACGGCTCATCGCGCGCCGCGCGGACGCGGTGCTCGGCCTCGCGACAGGGTCCACGCCGCTGCCGGTGTACTCGGCCCTGCGCACACAGCTCGAGGGCGTCGACGTGTCGCACGTGCGCGGCTTCGCGCTGGACGAGTACGTCGGGATCGACCCGTCCCACCCCGAGAGCTACCGCTCGGTGATCACCCGCGAGGTGGTCGAGCCGCTGGGGCTGACCCCGTCGCTCGTGCACGTGCCGGACGGATCGCTGGACGGCATCGAGCATGCGGGCGCCGAGTACGACGCGAAGATCCGCGCGGCCGGCGGCGTCGACCTGCAGCTGCTCGGCATCGGCACCGACGGCCACATCGGCTTCAACGAGCCGGGCAGCTCCTTCGCCTCCCGTACCAGGGTGAAGACCCTCACCGAGCAGACGCGCGAGGACAACGCGCGCTTCTTCGACTCGCCCGACGACGTCCCGATGCACTGCATCACCCAGGGACTCGGCACCATCCTGGAGGCGCGGCACCTCGTGCTGCTCGCCTATGGCGAGGGCAAGGCGCAGGCGATCGCGGACGCGGTGGAGGGACCGCTCTCGGCGATCCTGCCGGGGTCGGCCATCCAGCTGCACCCGCACGCCACGGTCGTGGTGGACGAGGCCGCGGCTTCGAAGCTCACGCTCGCCGACTACTACCGCTACACGTTCGCCAACAAGCCGGCGTGGCAGGGCATCTGACCGGCCGTCGTGCAGCCCGCATCCGGCGCGGACATCTCCCGAGATCAGGCGGGATCACCGGGATCAGGCGGATCCTCGCGCGATCGACCTGATCCGGGTCAGTCCTCCGGAGCCGGGTCAATCCGCCTGAGGCGGACGCGGGGAGCGGAGCGGATCCGGCCAGGCCAGGGGCAGCAGGTGCTCCTCGCTGAGCGGGGCGAGCGGCAGCGTCGCGGCGTCTGCGGGGGTGATCCAGCGCAGTTCGGCGAGCTCGGCCTGCACCCGCACGTCGGCGGGCTCGGCCGTCGTCGCGAACGCGGTCGCGACGACGCGGTGCCCCGGCTCGTTGGCCGCGGCGGAGACGAATACGCCGAGCGGGCGCAGCCGGTCCTCGGCGATCTGCAGGCCGAGCTCCTCGTGCAGCTCCCGGGCGAGGGTCTGCGCGGCGGTCTCGCCGGCCTCGGGCTTGCCGCCCGGCTGCATGAAGCGCTCGGTGCCCTGCTTGCGGACCACGAGGACGCGTCCTGCGCTGTCCGTGATGATCGCGGCGGAGACGTGGATGTCAGGCATGGGGCTCCTCGGCGGGATGCGGTTCGGGAAGGGCGGCTCCGGGGGGCCGCGGAGCGAAGACCCGTCCCGGCGCGAGAATTCCGCGGGGGTCGAAGACGCGCACGATCTCCTGCTGCAGCGCCCACTGGTCCTCGCCGAGCTCGTCCGCGAGCCAGCGGCTCTTGAGCGTGCCGATGCCGTGCTCGCCGGTGAGCGTGCCGCCCAGGCGCAGCGCGGCGCGGAACAGGTCGTCGGCCGCCTGCCAGATCCGCTCCGGGACCTCGGGGCCCTGCACGATGAAGTTCGGGTGCAGATTTCCGTCGCCCGCGTGCGCGACGGTGGGGATCTCGATGCCGTAGACCTGCTCGATCCGCGCGATCTCATCGAACATCTCGGGCAGGGCGCTGCGCGGCACGGACACGTCCTCGATGAGGGTGGTGCCCAGCCGTGCCATCGCGGCGTGCATGGAGCGACGGATCCGCAGCAGCTCCTCGCCCTCCACGGGGTCGTCGGTAACGGCCACCGCGCCGCCGGCCCGTCGCAGCACCGTCGCGATCTGCTCCGCCTCGACCGCCGCCGACCGGCCGTCGGTCTGGATCGTCAGCTGCGCGGTGCTCGCCGCGGGCGGCGCCAGCTCCAGCAGGGCGTGCACCGCGGCCACGCAGCGCGCGTCCATGAGCTCCATGATCGCGGGCTGCGCGCCCGAGGCGGTGACCGCCGCCGACGCCCGGGCGGCGTCGCGCACGGTCGGGAAGGTCGCCACGACCGTGCACGGGGTGCCGGGCTCGATCCGGCGCAGCTTGAGCGTGGCGCCGACGACCACGCCGAGGCGTCCTTCGGATCCGACGACGAGGGAAGTGAGATCCAGGCCCGTGACGCCTTTGACGCTGCGGTGACCGAGGTGCAGGAGCCGGCCGTCCGCGAGCACGAGGTCGACGGCCAGCACGGAGTCGCGGACGACGCCGTACTTCGCGCAGAGCAGGCCGCCGGCGCCGGTCGCGATGTTGCCGCCGACGGTGGAGATGTCCCGGCTCGCGGGGTCGGGCGGCCACCACAGCCCGTGCGGGGCGAGCGCCTCGTCGAGCTCGGTGTTGAGGACGCCCGGCTGCACGACCGCGAGGAGGTCGTCGGGGCGCACCTCGAGCACGCGCCGCAGGCGGAGGGTGGAGAGCACGATCTCGCCGTCGCCCGCGATCGACGCGCCGGCGAGCCCGGTTCCCGCCCCGCGCACGACGACCGGCGTGCCGGTGTCGTGCGCGATGCGCAGCACCGCCTGCACGTCCTCGGTCGACTCCGCGTGCACCACGGCGAGGGGAGGAGCAGGAGAGGCGTGCCCGGAGCGGTCGGCGCGAGCGGCGTCGAGCGCGGCGGGCGAGGTGTCGACGCGGTCGCCCAGCGCGGCGCGCAGCCGCTTCAGCACGGGGGCGTCCACGACGCGCTCAGGACAGGGCGCGCCGGCCGGCCATGAGGCCCGTCGCGATCGCGACGACCGCGAAGCCGAGGCCGATCCAGGCCTGCCCCATGGTCCACCACGCCACGGTGACGGCGGCGTAGAGGACGAGCTCGACGGCGGCGCGCAGGAACGGGTGGACGGCGAGCACGGGCCGCGGGGACAGGAAGAGGGCCCAGAGCAGCAGCGTGATCACCGGTGCTCCGATCGCGGCGACCAGGTTCCACGGCAGCGGCCACACGACAAGACCCCACAGCACCAGCGACGCCAGCGCCGCGACGAGGACGACGACCCGGACGACGTCGAGCGCGCTCACCCGGGGAAGCAGACCCTGCGCCTCGGATGCGGTGCGATCGGCGAGGGACGGGGTCGCCCGGGGGCTCTCGGCAGCAGGGATGTCGGCGGGCATGATCACGATTCTACGCGTCGCGGATGGGCGCTTCTCCGGCTCCGCCGAGGCGGTGCCGGAGAGTGCGCGAAGCGGCTGTGGATCAGGGGAGCGGGACGGACGCCGCTGGAGCGGAGGCGTCTTGCGATGCGGACGCCGTCGTCGGCGAGGGATCAATCGCTGCCGATTGCGCGGGGAGTTCAGGCAGCGGCGTCTCTTCCGGTGCAGCGTTCTGTGGCTCGACGGGAGCAGGCGACGCAGGTGCGGGGGCCGGTGCCGCCGGGGCGGCGTCGGAGGCCGGAGCCGCCAGATCGGTCGAGGCCACTGGAGGGGTCACCACCGTCGTGGATGAAGCGGGGCCGCTGGTGTCCTGAGTGGCAGCGGGCGTCGATGCCGGGTCAGTCGCCGGCGGCTGGGCCGGGACCGGTGGCGTCGGGTCGGTCCAGCACTCGGGCCAACTCGCCGGTGCGAGCCTGGCGAGATCGAAGACGACGGAACCGCCGGACTTGTCACCGAGGACGTACGTGAAGGTGACCTTCGCTCCGCCGTTGACCTGCGCATAGGTCGGAGCGACGAAGACGGTCACCGTAGACGTTCCGTCGAGCGTCTTCGTTGTCGATGCTTCGCCGTCGAGCGTGACGCGCACCGTCGCGCCCTGCACGCCGCTCACCGAGATCGCGACTCGTACCCTGTCCTCGATCAAGGGCGGCAGAAGGCTGCAGGTGAGCGTCGCGGTGCCCAGGATCGGCGGCGTCGACGGCGGTGTCGCGGTCCCCGGGTCGGTCCCGGGATCCGTTCCCGGATCGGTCCCGGGATCCGTTCCCGGACCGGTGCCAGGGCCTGTACCCGGATCGGTGCCGGGGCCTGTCCCCGGGCCTGTTCCCGGGTCGGTCCCCGGACCCGTCCCAGGGCCGGTGCCCGGCTTGGAGGAGTCGACTGGCGGTGCCGGCGGCGCAACGGCTGCGGCATCGGCCGCGGGGGGTGCCGCGGCGACGGGCGGTGCGACGGGCGGATCGACGTGCGGCGCGGGGTCGGCCGGCGGATCGGCCGGTGCGGGCGGGGCGACCGTGGTCGGCGTCGGCGGCGACACCTGCGCGACGATGCCGGACTCTCCCTGGTCGGCGGCGGACGGGGCCGAGGTCGACGCGGGGTTCGCCGAGAGGCCGGGCACGACGGCCGCGGCCACGATCGCTCCGGCGATCACGAGCGCCGCAGACCCCGCTCCCACCAGCGCGCCGAATCCCGCGACGGCGCCGCCCGAGGAGCCGGAGGCCCCGCCGGAGGCGGCCGAGGACCCGGCGGCTGCGGCGCCGTGCGCCGCGCCGACGGCGCCGACGCCGGTCGAGCCGACGACGACAGCGCCCTGCACGACGCTCGAGGGCATCGCGGCCAGGGCGACGGCGGGCAGCGAGCCGCTCTGCAGCATCGCGAGGTATGCCCCCGAGCCGCCGACGCCGAGGACGAGCGGCAGCAGCACGAAGGCGAGCCGGTGCGAGACCTCCTTGGCCTCCGCGGCCACGATCAGGCAGCGCGCGCATTCGCCGAGGTGGTTCTCGAGCTTGGTGCGGTCACGGGATCCGAGGTTGCCGCGCGTGTACGCGCCGAGACGCTCGATGGTCCATTCGCAGACCGAACCCGGCACCGCGGTGCTCAGGTGCGCCTGGATCCACGCCTCGCGCAGACCCTCCCTGGCCCGGAAGGCGAGCTGCGCGGTCGCCCCCGCGGTCATGCCGAGCAGCGGCGCGATCTCGGCCGGCTTCATCTGCTCGATCTCGGAGTACCAGAGCACCTCCTGCCACCGGGACGGGAGGCTGCGGAAGGCCTGCGCCGAGAGGCTGCGGTCGAGGGCGTCGTTCGTGGCCTGCTCGGTCGAGGACGGATCGGCGACGGTGTCGAGCTCGTCGATCGGCGCCTCGCGCCGTGCCCGGCCCCAGCCGGCCGCCGTGTTGCGGATGCTCGTGAACAGATAGGCGCGGAAGGAGCCGGTCGGGCCCCCGCCCTTCTGGATCGCCTGATAGATGCGTGCGAAGGCTTCCTGCACGAGGTCGTCGGCATCGAACGTGCTCGTGATCGAACGCGCCACGGTGATGCCCGATGCGTAGTGGCGACGCCACAGCTGCGCGAAGGCGTCGGGGTCGCCCGAGCGCGTGCGCAACACCAGATCGGCGTCGCTGCGCGCCGATGCGGGCGCGGCATCATGCGAGTGTTCGGTGTGGTCGGTCATCTCTCGGTTCTCAGGTCGGAAGCGCTCTCATAGAAGGAGACGCAGACCCAGGCTTCTCATCACGCGGATTCTCCATTCTTCACCCTCGGCGGGGGAACGCGCCAGGGTGTGAACGAAATCGCCGCGTCGTTGTCGGGAAGACGCGGGTCGGACTCCGTTCCGAACGTCATGAGACAGCGTCCCAGAACTTTTCTGAAGAAATCTTGCGAACTCGCGTAATGGATCCCGCGCGACCCCATCTCTCCTGTCAGAGACAGTCTGCGAAAGCCACCGGGGGGCGGCGAACACGGACTCCGGCGGATGGGGATCCGCCGGCGGGGTCGGCCCGGCACCTCGGGGGAGGAGTTCCGGGCCGCCCCGCTCTACGACGGGGGGATCCTCCGATTCGGGTTGTGAGGATCTGGGGAAAGACCGAGGGCACGGGGGCCGCCACTGGGGAGTGGCAGGCCCCCGGCCCCGGGTCGTCTCCGGGGCCGGGCCTCAGCGGGCCGGCGCACCGCCCGTCCACACGGCGACGACGTCCAGATCGCCGGACAGCAGCACGGCATCGCCCAGTCGCCCCGGCGTGAGCTCGCCCAGTTGCGCGTCCACGCCGATCGCGCGCGCGGGGGTGCGGGTCAGCGCATCGACGGCGTCCGCGAGCGGCACGCCTGCCTCGACGGCGCGGCGCAGCGCGACGTCCTGGGTGAGCGTGGAACCGGCGATCGAGCCGCTGTCCACCCGCGCGACCCCGTCCCGCACCGTCACGTGCAGCGATCCCAGCATGTAGTCGCCGTCGGCGGAGCCGGCCGCGGCCATCGCGTCGGTGACCAGGGCGACGCGCCCCGGGGCCTCGTCGAAGAGCAACTTGATCACGTGCGGGTGCAGATGGATGTTGTCGGCGATGCCCTCGAGCGTCACGCGCTCGTCGTGCGCCGCGGTGAGCACGGGGCCCGGGTCGCGATGGTGCAGCGGGCGCATCGCGTTGAACGCATGGGTGAGGATCGTGGCCCCTGCGTCGAACGCTTCGCGGAGGGTGGCGTCGTCCGCGTCGGTGTGGCCGACCGCGGCCGCGGCGCCCGCCGCGACCACCAGACGGATGGCCTCCATGCCGCCGGGCAGCTCGGGCGCCAGCGTGACCTGGCGGACGGTGCCCCGCCCTGCGTCGAGCAGCCGCTGCACGTCGGCCCGCTCGGGCAGTCGCAGCAGCTCGGGGTCGTGCGCGCCCTTGTGCCCCGGGTCGAGGAACGGGCCCTCGAGGTGGGAGCCGAGGAGGTCGTGATCGGTGCGCATCAGGTCGGCGACCATGCCGACGCGCTCGGCGAGCTGGTCCAGGGGCGCGGTGATGAGCGACACGACCGCGCGCGTGGTGCCGTGCGCGCGGTGCATCGCGCGGGCCGTCCGGATCGCGTCGACTCCGTCGTCGAAGGCCGCGTTCGCCCCGCCGTGGCCGTGGATGTCGACGAACCCGGGGGCGAGGATCGCCCCGGATCCCGCCGCATCGCGGGCGTCGATCACGGAATCCGCCGGCGCCCAGTCGGATCCGGTCCCGCGCGCGACCACGACGCCTTCCTCGATCCGGACCCAGCCGTCCTCGACGACGGCGCCGCCCGAGACGATGCGGGCGGAGTGGACGACGAGCGACCCGTGGGCGGAGCTCTCGGTGCGGGCGGTCATGCGTTCTCCTCGGAAGCGGTGGTCGACGTGGCGGCGGGGTCGGCGTTCGGCGCGGGTTCCGCGTCGTCGTCCAGCGCGGCGCGATCGACCGCGATGCCGGAAGCCTCCCACGCCGGGATCGACTGCGCGACTCTCGTGCGGAACGACGCCCAGGAGCGCTCCGGACCGGTCGCCGGCGACCAGCCGATCTCGGCCTGGGCGGCGATGCGCGGGAAGACGAGACCGTCGGCCTCGGCGAGCGTGGAGACGGACTCCGTCCACAGCGGCGCCTCGATGCCCAGGATCGCCTCGGCGGGCACATCGGGGATCACCTGCGCCGGATCCCAGTCGTACGCGGTGCGCAGCGGCACGATGCCGGCCCACGCCAGGCCGTGCGGATGGTCGGCGCGCGGCTTCATGTCGAGATAGGCGCGGTCGGACGGCGAGAGGACGAGCGCGCCGCCCCGCTCGACGAAGCGGCGTGCGTGCGCGGCGTGGTCGCCCTGCGGCACCGCCGATCCCCAGTACTGGCCGATCATCCCCGCGGGAAGGCCGTCGACCACGCCCGCCTCGTGCCAGGCGACCGGCGTCTTGCCCGTGTCGGCGGCGAGCCTTCCGGCGCGCTCGAAGAACAGGGCGAAGTCGGCCGCCGAGGTGCCGAGGCACTCGTCGCCGCCGATGTGCAGGTACGGGCCGGGGGTGAGGGCGGCGAGCTCGTCCAGCACATCCCGGATCAGCTCGTACGTCCGCTCCTCATGGATCCGCACCGAGGAGTGCCCGACGCCCCAGGCGGAGTACTGCTCGCCGTGGACGGGGAGCGGCTGGTGCAGCGCCGCCGCCTCGGCGATGTTCGCCTCGGTGATCGCCGGCTGCTCGACGAGGTCGGGGTAGCCGAGCCCGATGGCGTGGGTGTGCCCCGGCAGGTCGATCTCGGGCACCACCGTGACGTGCCGCGCCGCGGCGTAGGCGACGATCGCCCGGTAGTCGTCCTTCGTGTAGAAGCCGCCGGGACCGCCGGTGGCGTCGCCCCCGGCGCCCGCGCCGGTCAGCTGCGGCCAGGCGTCGATCTCGATGCGCCAGCCCTGGTCGTCGGTGAGATGCAGGTGCAGGTGGTTGAACTTCAGCGCCGCGGCGCGGTCGATGAAGCGCTGCACGTCGGCGACGGAGAAGAAATGCCGCGCGACGTCGAGCATGACCCCCCGATAGGCGAACCGCGGGGCGTCGTCGACCCGCACCCGCGGAACGCTCCACCCCGCGTCGTCGCTGTGCAGCAGCTGGAGCAGGGTGCGCGTGCCGTGGAACAGGCCCGCCGCGTCGTGCCCGGTGATCCGGATCCCCTCGTCCGACGCCTCGAGGAGGTAGCCCTCGGTACGGACGGGGCCGGGGCCGATCGCGAGGGTGATCCCCGTGACGCCCTCTGCGGTGACCGCGCTCGCGCCGAGGCGGGCGGAGAGCTCGGAGCGCAGGAGCGCGGCCGTGTCCGCCTCTCCCTCGACCCGGACGGAGGTCACGGGGACGGAGCCCTCGCCGCGGATCACGGAGGCGGGGAACGGGATGAGCGGCAGCGCATCATGCAGGACCATGAACAAAACCTATCGCGAACCCGCGTCGTCATCGGGACCGCGTCCTGTCATCGCCCTCGGGATCCCGGTCGCGATCGGGTAGGCTCGTCGATGTCGCGACTGGCGTCTGGGTGGGTCACCACCGGGGAGCGACCGTCATGGATTCGACCGCGCGCCTGGGCCGATGAGCACCCTTCTCTTCGCTATGTCAAAGGAGCACGCCATGACCGACCGTTTCTTCAACGCGCCTCTCTCCGAGGTGGATCCCGAGATCGCCCAGGTCCTCGACCGGGAGCTCACGCGCCAGCAGACCTTCCTCGAGATGATCGCCTCGGAGAACTTCGTCCCCGTCTCCGTCCTGCAGTCGCAGGGCTCGGTGCTGACCAACAAGTACGCCGAGGGCTACCCCGGCCGCCGCTACTACGGCGGCTGCGAGGAGGTCGACGTCGCCGAGGAGCTCGCGATCGCCCGCGCCAAGGAGCTGTTCGGCGCCGAGTTCGCGAACGTCCAGCCGCACTCCGGCGCCACTGCGAACGCCGCGGTGCTGCACGCGATCGCGCGCCCCGGCGACACCCTGCTCGGCCTCTCCCTCGATCAGGGCGGCCACCTCACGCACGGCATGAAGATCAACTTCTCCGGCCGCCTCTACGACATCGTCGCCTACGGCGTGAACCCGGAGACCTCCACCATCGACATGGACGAGGTGCGCCGTCTCGCCCTCGAGCACAAGCCGAAGGTGATCATCGCCGGCTGGTCCGCCTACCCGCGCACGCTCGACTTCGCCGCGTTCCGCGAGATCGCCGACGAGGTCGGGGCTCTCCTCTGGGTCGACATGGCGCACTTCGCGGGCCTCGTCGCCGCAGGCCTGCACCCGAACCCGGTGCCGCACGCGCACGTGGTCTCGTCGACCGTGCACAAGACGATCGGCGGCCCGCGCTCCGGCTTCATCCTCACGAACGACGCCGAGATCGCCAAGAAGATCAACTCTGCCGTCTTCCCGGGCCAGCAGGGCGGCCCCCTCATGCACGTGATCGCCGCGAAGGCCACCGCCTTCAAGATCGCCGGAACGCCTGAGTTCAAGGAGCGTCAGGAGCGCGTGCTGCGCGGTGCGGCGATCATCGCCGACCGCCTGTCCCAGCAGGACGTGAAGGACGCCGGCATCGCCGTGCGCTCGGGCGGCACCGACGTGCACCTCGTGCTCGTCGACCTGCGCGACGCCGAGATCGACGGCAAGCAGGCCGAGGATCTCCTCCACGACATCCACATCACGGTCAACCGCAACGCCGTCCCGAACGACCCGCGTCCGCCGATGGTCACCTCGGGTCTGCGCATCGGCACGCCCGCGCTCGCGACCCGCGGCTTCGGCGACGCCGAGTTCACCGAGGTCGCTGACGTCATCGCGCTCGCGCTGCAGCCGGGCGCCGATGTCGAGGCGTTGCGCGCCCGCGTGGACGCGCTCGCCGCGGCCTTCCCGCTCTACCCGGACCTCGTGCAGTGACGGCCCGGATCCTCGACGGCAAGGCGGCGGCGGCCCAGATCAAGGCGGAGCTCGCCGAGCGCGTCGCGGCCCTCGCCGCGCGCGGGGTCGTCCCCGGCATCGGCACGGTGCTGGTGGGGGCCGATCCGGCCTCGCAGCTCTATGTCGGCATGAAGCACCGACAGTCCGAGGCGATCGGGATGAACTCGATCCAGCGCGAGCTGCCCGCCGACGCGACCCAGGCCGAGGTCGAGGCCGTGATCGACGAGCTCAACGCGGATCCGGCGTGCCACGGCTACATCGTGCAGCTGCCGCTGCCGAAGCACCTCGACACGGACGCGATCCTGGAGCGGATCGATCCGGCCAAGGATGCCGACGGCCTGCACCCGACCAACCTCGGCCGCCTCGTGCTGAACGTGAACGCGCCGATCCACACTCCGCTCCCGTGCACGCCGCGCGGTGTGATCGAGCTGCTGCTGCGCAACGACTACGACCTCAAGGGCAAGCACGTCGTCGTGGTCGGCCGCGGCGTCACGATCGGTCGCCCGATCGGGCTCCTCCTCACGCGCCGCGACATCAACGCGACCGTCACCCAGGTGCATACCGGTACTCCGGACATGTCGCCGTACCTGCGTGAGGCCGATGTGATCGTCGCCGGAGCCGGGGTCAAGCACCTGATCCGTGCCGAGGACGTCAAGCCGGGCGCCGCCGTGCTCGATGTGGGCGTGACGCGCGAGGACGACCCGGAGACCGGCAGGAGCAGGGTCTACGGGGATGTGGATCCGGCGGTCGCCGAGGTCGCGGGCTGGATCTCGCCGAACCCCGGCGGCGTCGGGCCGATGACCGTGGCCCTGCTCATGACGAACGTGGTCGAGGCGGCAGAGCGCGCCGTCGCCTGAGTCTCCCTGCGCCACGAAGAACGGGCGGATCCGACCGATGTCGGGTCCGCCCGTTCCGCATCCGGGCGCCCGCGGTCAGCCGAGCTCGTCGAACATCCGGCGCTGCTCCGGCGTGAGTCCGTCGTCGAGCTCCGTGCGGGCCTCCGAGGTCGAGGCGGTCGGCGCGGCGCCGGCGCCCCGGGAGCCCGAGTGCGAGCCGGAGATCCTGGCCCCCGCGGCGTCGTAGAGCTCGCCGGCCTTGCGGGACAGCGCGTCGTCGACCTGGTCGTAGACGACCCAGCCGATCAGCAGGATCACGGGCGGGAGGATCCAGCCCCAGACGTTGCCGGCGGTCACGCCGCTCAGCCACACGGTGAGGATCCACACGATGAGCTCGACGGCGAACACGGCGAGGTACTGCACGAACTTGGTGCCGCTCGCCGACAGCGATGTCGCGGCCTTGGTCAGCAGGGGCTTGAGGAACAGGGCGGCCAGAGTGAGGATCACGGCGGCCCAGAGCGCGTGCAGGCCGACGCGGGCGGGAGTGAGCCAGCCGATCACGAGCAGCACGACGACGTTGAACACGTAGAGCGACGCGAACCGCACGATCAGATTCTTCATGCCTCCACCCTGTCATGAGGGGAAGCGTGCCGGTAGCGACCGCCCCGACCGGGATCCGGGGCGTGGAGTGCGCGGCGCGGGTGCGCCGTCAGCGGCCAGGGTGCACAGCGGCGATCGCGTCCAGCACGGCGGCGTACACGGCATCGGCGTCGACCCACGGCGGCGCGACGCCGGCGAGCTCGAGGCCCACGGCGCCGTGCACCTGCGCCCAGACGGCCAGGGTGCTGCGGAGATCCACGTCCGGCCCGACCTCTGCCGCGCCGGTCAGCGTGCGGGCGAGAGGCAGCAGGGCGTCGAGCTCGCCGGTGTGGTCGGTGGGGTCGTGCGCCGTGCTGACCGCCCCGCTGAACATGAGCCGGTACCGGTCGGGGTGCTGCAGGGCCCAGGAGCGGTACGCCTCGCCGAGCGCGCGGAGCCCCCCAGGCTCCGCGGCCCGCTGCGCCTCGGCGAACGAGGCGAACGAGTCGGCGATGACCGCGGAGATCAGATCCGCCTTGCTCCCGAAGAGCGTGTAGACGGCCGAGGTCGACGTATCCGCGGCCTGTGCGACCTCGCGCACCGAGAAGCGCTCAGGGCCGTCGCGGTCGATCATCGACGAGGCGACCGCGATGAGTCGGGAGCGCAGGTTCGCATCGTGCGTGACGGGTCTTGCCATACGAGGGATCCTATCGTAACGTCGTTCTGTAACAACGTTCTATAACAACGTTAGAAAGGAACGGCGATGGGTGCGAAGGTCTTCCCCGGGCGGTACACGGCGGCCGTCGACCGCACCGACATCACGGTGTTCGTGATCGGCATGCGGGCGAATCGGTGGTGGCAGGTCGGGCGGGTGCTGCGCGTGGCGCGGCGGATGCCCGCGATGCTGCGCCACCTCTCGAGCCATCCGGAGGCGGGGATGCTCGGCTGCGAGAGCTGGCTGGGCCGCACGACGATCCTGCTCTCCTACTGGGAGAGTCCGGAGCATCTGCAGCGGTTCGCGGCGGACCGCGACGCACCGCACCTGCAGCCGTGGCGCGACTTCATGCACACTCTGCTCGGATCCGGCAGCGTCGGCGTCTGGCATGAGACCTATCAGGTCCCGGCCGGAGGGATGGAGGCGATCTACGCCGACATGCCGCTGTTCGGACTCGCCGCGGCGACGGCGCACGAGCCCGTGGGGCCGGGCCGGAACACCGCGCGGCAGCGGCTGGGCCGCTGACGGTCGCTGCCGGGCGTCACGGCGTGCCGGGCAGCCCGAGCACCCGCAGGAAGAACCAGAGCAGGCCGAGCGCGAGCACCACGACCGTGACGACGATGCCCGCGACGGTCGCCGTGCGCGGCATCCGGCGGCGCAGCAGCATCAACGGCGGGAAGACGATCAGGATGATCGACAGCTGCACCGCCTCGATGCCCAGGTTGAACACCAGCAGCGACCACAGCAGCGTCCACGACCACGGCTCGGTGATGTGGAGCGCACTGGCGAACCCGAGTCCGTGGATGAGCCCGAAGCCGAACACGATCCCGAGGCGCAGCAGCGCAGCCCGGCGGGACGGCTCAGGCACCGGCTCGCCTCGGCGTCGCGCGCCGCGCCGCAGTCGCTCCTCCCACAGATGCCAGGCCGCGACCGCGGCGATCGACAACGCGATCGCCGGCTCCACGATGTCCGACCCGACGTGGACGAGACCGAGCGCGGCGAGCAGGAACGTGATCGAGTGCGCCACCGTGAAGCACGTGGCCGCGAAGACGACGTCGCGCAGGCGCCGGGAGCTCACGATGAGGGCGAGGAGGAACAGGATGTGGTCGATCCCGGTGAGCAGGTGCTCGGCGCCGAGCAGGAAGAACTCCGCGAAGCGCTCGGTCCACGGCTGCACGGTGGAGAACCGCGGGTGGCTCGCGTCCAGCGCCGCGCTGCCGCTGCGGCCGTCCAGGGCGTACGTCACGATCGTCTTGGTGTCCTTGACCATGCCCTCCCTGTCGGGGAACAGGGTGCTGCTCACGACGACGGCGCCGTGGTGCGCGGCCGTGCAGGCGTAGCGCACGGTGAAGCGCGCGTAGTCCGTGGCGTCCCGGGTGTGGAACTCCGCCGGACCGTCGGCCCGCGGTCGGCAGGGGCCGCCGCCGTCCACGGCGACGGTGAAGTGCGCGGACGCATACGCCACGATCGCCGCCGCGTGATCCGCCAGCACCCGGTTCTCCGCCCCCGGATGCGGATGCTCGACCGCATCGGCGAAGAGGGCAGGATCCTTCTCCGCCCGGGCGGCGGAAGCGCTCAGCAACGGGTACTGGAGATCGAATGCCACCCGCACGTCGGTCGCGCTCGCCGCCGACAGATCGGCGTATGCGACGGTCGTCACATGGGCGTCGGCCGGGCGGGCCAGCAGCAGCACCGCCGCGCCGACGAGTACGAGGACGAGCGCGCCGCGCGACAGGAGGCGCATCGGCGGGAGCCCCGTCCCCGGATCAGCCCTGCGGCACCTGACCGAGCGTGGACTCGACGCCTGCGATGCGGGCGTACTCGTCGAAGCGGAACGTGGCGCTCCCGGTCGCATCGCTCACGACCGCGCCCGAGTACGCCTCGTCGGTCCACTGCATGCTCCAGCCCGCGAGACGCGCGAGATCCCAGACCGAGGAGCGCGCGTCGGACAGCGAGAGCTCGGGAAGGATCCGCGGCAGCGCCGTCACGGCGTCGGCCACGGTGAGCGCGGGCAGCGGAGCGTCGAGCAGGAACACCGCGCGGGTGCCGCTGCCGACCGGCGCCGAGTAGTACGGCGAACGGCCGGTGATCTCCTCGGCGATCGCGGCGACCTGGTGGGCGGCCCCCGAGATCCATCCGTCGACGTCGGCGTCGGCCTCGGCCGGGAACGGCAGCTCGGGCTGCGAGAGCTCGGCGATCCCGTAGGTGGTGCCGTAGTCGCGGAGAGCGGCGATCTGCGGGTCGGCTCCGCCCTGGGGGTGCGCCCACGCCCACATCAGCGAACGCGGCCCCGGGGCGATGGTCGCGACCAGCGAGGCGCGCGCGACGATGCGACGGCTCGGGTCGGCCTCGGAGGTGAAGGCGAGGGTGCCCGCCGCGAGATCGACGTCCCAGCGGTGCTCGCCCAGGGCGTCGGTCGCAGCGACGAGCTGGTCCTGGCGGAGGGCGGCGAACAGTGCCGCGCGGTCGGCGAGAGGCGCGAGGGCGGGGAAGGTCATGGATTCATCCTGCCGTCACCGCCTATGAATGCGCCAGTTCATCGGGTGCCGCGTCGCGCGCCGGGTGTTCAGGCGACCGGGACGTCCTCGGGCACCGCGTCCGCGCGTCGGCGCATCCGCCAGATGCTCGGCACCGCCATGGTCCCGAGCGCGATCGCGGCGTAGACGATCGCGGAGGCCACCATGAGCGCCGGCAGATCCACCCGGGCGATCAGCCATCCGAACGCGAGCGTGCCGACGGGGATCGCGACGTAGCTCCCCAGCATGTCGTAGCTGGAGACCCGCGAGAGCTTCTCCTCCGGGATCTGCTCCATCATCGTCACGTTCCAGCCGGTGCTGAACACCTCGACGCCCGCGCCCGCGACGAGCGCGGCGATGACCAGCAGGGGCACCGCCGGATGCAGGCCGAGGAGGGTGAGCGGGATCGCCAGGGCGCTCATCCCGAGCATGCCCAGCCGCAGTGGACGTCGGAGCGGGATCCACATCAGCAGCAGCGTCATCAGCAGCACGCCCGCGCCCTCGGCGCTGACGACCCAGCCCCAGCCCGCGACGCCCAGCAGCGGATCGTTCTTGGCGATGTACGGTCCCGCGACGCCCCAGGCGCCGACGTGGATCGCGTTGAGCACCATGAACGCGAGCACGACGATCCACAGCCAGGGACGGGACCAGAACTCGCGCCACCCGTCGTGGAGATCGTGGAACAGCCCCGCCCGCTGCCCGCGGATCGGCGGAGGAAGCCGCACCATCGCGAGGAACACGATCGCGGCGGCCCAGCCCGCGGCCTGGATCACCATGACCCAGGCCGGGCCGGCCAGGGCCACGATGCCGCCGGCGACGACGGGACCCGCGATCGTGGTGGCGGAGCGGGCGAAGGACAGCAGCGCGTTCGCCTGCTGCAGGTGGTCCGGCGTGGTCAGCTGCGGGATGAGCCCCTGCATCGCCGGCATCACGAACGCGGCGGAGGCGCCGTTCACCGCGGCGAGGGCGGCCAGGGCCGGCACGGTGGCAGTGCCCGTGAACAGCAGCGCGGCGGTGGCGCCGATCGAGAGGATGTCGACGACGTAGCTGGTCTGGATGACGACGGCGCGCGGAAGCCGATCCGCGACGACGCCGCCGAGCAGCAGGAACACGATGTTGGCGACCGTGAACGCCGTGAGCACGATCGAGAGGGCGGCCGCGTCGTTGTCGATCCCCAGCACGGCGAAGGCGAGCGCGATGGACGACATGGATCCCGTGATCAGGGTGATCGTGCGGGCCAGGAAGAACCAGCGGAATCCCCGATCCCGCAGCGCCGCGATGCCCATCCTCACTCGCCCCATCCTGTCAGGCGATCTCGGGATCGACCGCCGCGCCGATCGGTTCAAGGCGCAATGTTCGTCCGCGATTCGGGCATTTGGCGACAAACATCGCTCCTCGAAACCTGCCGATCACGCGCCCAGCGCGGACCGGATTCGGCGGAGCAGCGTCGTCTCGTCTCTCAGCAGGGCGGCCGTCACCTCGATCACCGTCCATCCTGCGGCACGGAGAGCTGCCGCCCTCTCCACGTCTCTGCTCCACTGTGCGGAGTGCTGCAGGCCGTGGTATTCGACGGCCACCTTCTGCGCCGGATAGACCAGGTCGACGCAGCCGAGGAACCGGCCGCGATCGTCGAAGACGTCCTGGTTGAGCTGAGGTTCGGGAAGACCTGACGTGATGATCAGCCACCGCAGGCGCGATTCACGAGGCGACCACGAGTCCACCCGGATCAGCTCGATCGCCGTACGCAGCTTGGCGATGCCCTGACGTCTCCCCGCGTTCATGGCCTCCTTCAGCTGCTCGATCGTGGCGAGCGGACGTCTGCCGACGGCGGGGCGGCCCACTCCGGGTTTCCACTCACGGCAGAAGTGGTCGCCGGCGGCCAAGAGGTCAACCGCGCCGAGTTCAGCCGCGAGCGATACCCAGGTCGCCGCGGGTGATGCGACACGGAAGCCCCGGTGGTCGCAGACCTCCGTCATCCTGCGGAGAGAGCGGTGGCCTTCGACACCTGCCATGCGGGGGAGCGCGACAGGGCCGAGCGCGCACACATGGAGTGCGAGTCCCGCGGCGCCCGCCGGCTCGCCCCGCTCGTCCAGAACGCGCGGGAGCGGGGCGCCCCAGATCGCAGCAGCGGTCTGGTGGCTGAAGAAGTGTCCGGAGTGCATCCGCGGGGCGTAGTCGGCAGCTCGTGAGAGCCGCAACAGCCGCTGACGTTCGTAAGGGTCGGTGATCGTCGCCGGATCCAGAGCCTCCCGTCGCGTGCGCACGCCGGGGAACGGGGCTCGCAGGTCGGACCCGCGCAATCGGCCGTGACCGATGCCATGCCGGCGTGCCAGCGCGACCGAGAAGGTGGATCCGAGTTCCTCGGGCAGATCTGAATGTCGGCGCATGCGACACACTCTGCCCCTCCCGGAAACCCCGGTCCCACTTATCCACAGCCGCTCGATCATCTCGAACGTTCGAGGAGCATTGTTCGCGCCGAAACTGCCCGATACAGAGCGAACATCGCTCCTCGAACGTGAAACCGGGATCCGGGTCAGTAGCTGGCGGAGGGGGAGGAGGGGGCCGGGGTGGACGGGGGGAGGAAGCGGGCCGCGAGGGCCTCGGAGGCCCGCGCGAGGAGGGCGACGTCCGCGCCGACGGCGACGAAGGCGGCACCGGCGGCGATGTACGCGTCGGCAGCGGCCGGATCGAACGCGTTCACGCCCACGGGAGTGCCGGCGGCGGTCGCCTCGGCGAACACCCGCTCGACCGCGGCGACTACGTCGGGGTGGGTCTGCTGTCCGAGCAGGCCCATCGAGGCGGCGAGGTCGGAGGGGCCCACGAAGACCGCGTCCACACCGTCGACCGCGGCGATCTCTGCCGCGGCGGCGACGCCGGCCGCGGTCTCGATCTGCACCGTCAGCGACACATGCTCCGCGGCGTCGCGGAGGTAGCCGTCCACGCGGTTCCACCGGGCGCTGCGAGCCAGGGCGGAGCCCACCCCGCGCACGCCCTCGGGCGGGTACCGCGTGGCGGCGACCGCGGCGCGCGCCTCCTCGGCCGAGGAGACCATCGGGACGATGAGGTTCTGCGCGCCGAGGTCGAGCACCTGCTTGATGATCACGGGGTCGTTCCACGGCACGCGCACGAGGGGCGTGATCGGGTACGCCGCCGCCACCTGCAGCTGAACCTGCAGCGTGTCGAGCGTGTTCGCCGAGTGCTCGCCGTCGATCAGCAGCCAGTCCAGGCCGGATCCGGCGGCGATCTCGGTCACGAGCGCGCTGCCGGTGCACGCCCACATCCCGATGAGGGGGCGCGCACCGGCCGGGCTCCCGGCCCGCTCCGCGAGACGGTCGCGGAACGTCGGGCTCAGACGAAGCGGCATTCGATCACTCCCATGGGGCCATAGTCGCAGCGCACCTCGTCGCCGCGCGACACCCACATCGGCCGCGTGAAGGATCCGGCCAGGATGATCTCGCCGGCCTCCAGACGGGCGCCGTGCTGGTGGAACTTGTTCGCGAGCCACGCGACGCCGGTCGCGGGGTGCCCGAGCACGCCCGCGGCGACCCCGGTCTCCTCGATCTCGCCGTTGCGGCTGAGCACTCCGGGCACCCAGCGCAGGTCGATCTCGTCGGGGCGCTTGTGCACGGTGCCGAGCACCATCGCCCCGTAGGCGGCGTTGTCGCTGATCGTGTCGACGATCGTGCGGCCTTCCAGCTCGATGTGCGAGTTCAGCACCTCGAGCGCCGGCACCGCGTAGTCGATCGCGGCGAGCGCGTCCTCCAGCGTGCAGTCCGGGCCCTCCAGCGGCTCCTTGAGCACGAAGGCCAGCTCGACCTCGATCCGCACGTTCGAGAAGTGCCCGGTGGGGATCTCGCATCCGGACGGATACACGGTGTCGTCGAACATGACGCCGTAATCGGGCTCGGTGATGCCCGTGGCCTGCTGCATCGCCTTCGAGGTGAGCCCGATCTTGCGGCCGACGAGCGTGCGGCCCGCGGCCACCTGGGCGTCGCGCCAGACGCCCTGGATCGCGTAGGAGTCCTCGACGGTCGCCTCCGGATGCCGTGCCGTGATCCGAGGGATCACGCCGTGCGTGCGGTCGGCCTCGGCGAGCTCTGCGGCGAGGGCGGCGATGGTGCCGGCGTCGAGGCTCACAGCTGGTGTCCGAGCTTGTACTCGCCCTGCTTCCACTCGGGCATGGTCTCGGCGGCGCCGCCGGACTCGGGGGCTCGCGTGTAGCTGAAACCGTCGGCGCCGATCGTGACGGCCATCTCGCTGCTGTCGGTGCGGGCGACGACGGGCTGCGGGTTGCCGTCCAGGTCGAGCACGAGCGACGCGTCGGTGTACCAGCTCGGGACGACGGGGTTGCCCCACCAGTCGCGGCGCTGGTTGTCGTGCACGTCCCAGGTGACGACCGGGTTGTCCGGGTCGCCCGTGTAGTAGTCCTGCGTGTAGACCTCGACGCGGTGACCGTCCGGGTCGCGCAGGTACAGGTAGAACGCGTTGGAGACGCCGTGGCGGCCGGGGCCGCGCTCGATCGCGTCGGAGCGGCGCAGGGCGCCGAGCTTGTCGCAGATCGCGAGGATGTTGTGCTTCTCATGGGTGGCGAAGCACACGTGGTGCATGCGGGGGCCGTCGCCGCCGGTCATCGCGGTGTCGTGCACGGTGGGCTTGCGGCGCATCCAGGCGGCGTAGACCGTGCCCTCCTCGTCCTGGATGTCCTCGGTGACGCGGAAGCCGAGATCCTGCATGTACTTCACCGCGCGCGGCACGTCGGGGGTGACCTGGTTGAAGTGGTCCAGGCGCACGAGCTCGCCGGGGATGTGCAGGTCGTAGCGCCAGCTCATCCGCTCGACGTGGTCGGTCTGGTGGAAGAACTCGTACGGGAAGCCGAGCGGATCCACGACGCGCACCGAGTCGCCGATCCCCTTCACGAAGCCCGACGGGTTGCGGCGCACATCGCAGCCCAGCTCCGTGTAGAACTCGACCGCGCGGTCGAGGTCCTCGGGGGTGCGCACGCGGTACGAGAACGCGGCCACGGCGGCGACCGGGCCCTTGCGCAGCACGAGGTTGTGGTGGATGAACTCCTCGGTGGAGCGGAGGTAGATCGTCTCCTCGTCCTCCTCCGTCACGTACAGCCCGAGCACGTCGACGTAGAAGACGCGCGACGCGGCGAGGTCCGTCACGACGAGCTCCATGTATGCGCAGCGGAGCACGTCCGGCGGGCTGGACTGCGGGGTCGGGATGGGGTTTCCGGTGGTGATGGGCGCCTCCTGGCTGGTGTAGAAGCCGGAGGAGGTGAGCGTCATGTCGGCGCGGTTGGTCATGTCAGCGTCCTTGCTAGATGTTCGGTCCGGGATCCGGTTCAGCGGGGGTCCGGGTCGTCGATGTCGGTCTCGGTGTGGGTCCCTGCGCCTGTCGAAGGATCCTGCTTGCCGAAAGTCGGGTTGTGCGGGGCGCCGAGCGTGATGTGCACGCTCTGCTGATCGGTGTAGAAGTCGATCGAGCGGTAGCCGCCCTCGTGGCCGAGTCCGGAGGCCTTCACGCCGCCGAACGGGGTGCGCAGGTCGCGGACGTTGTTCGAGTTGAGCCACACCATGCCGGCCTCGACGGCCTGCGCGAAGTTGTGCGCGCGCTTGAGGTCGTTGGTCCAGATGTAGGCGGCCAGACCGTACTTGGTGTTGTTGGCGAGGGCCAGCGCCTCCTCGTCGGTGTCGAACGGGGTGATCGCGACGACGGGGCCGAAGATCTCCTCCTGGAAGATCCGGGCGTCGGGGGAGACGTCGGCGAACACCGTCGGAGCGACGTAGTTGCCCTCGGGGAAGCCGTCGGGACGGCCGCCGCCGGCGACCAGGCGTCCCTCGGTCTTGCCGATCTCGACGTAGCTCATCACCTTGTCGTAGTGCTCGGGGTGCACGAGCGCGCCGACCTCGGTGGACGGGTCGTGCGGGTGGCCGACCTTGACGCGCTTCGCCTGCGCCGCGTACTTCTCGACGAACTCGTCGTACACGTCGCGCTGCACCAGGATCCGGGATCCGGCCGTGCAGCGCTCGCCGTTCAGGGAGAACACCCCGAAGATGCACGCGTCGATCGCGGTGTCCAGATCCGCATCGGCGAATACGACGGCCGGGCTCTTGCCGCCGAGCTCCATCGAGAGGCCCTTGAGGAACGGTGCGGCGTTGCCGAAGATGATCTGGCCCGTGCGGCTCTCGCCGGTGAAGGAGATGAGCGGCACGTCGGGGTGCTTGACGAGGGCGTCTCCTGCATCCTCGCCGAGGCCGTTGACGAGGTTGAAGACGCCCTTCGGCAGCCCTGCCTCCTCGAAGATGCCCGCCCACAGGGAGGCGGACAGCGGCGTGAACTCGGCGGGCTTGAGCACCACCGTGTTGCCGGTGGCGAGCGCAGGGCCGAGCTTCCACGACTCGAGCATGAAGGGCGTGTTCCACGGGGTGATGAGACCCGCGACGCCGATCGGCTTGCGGTTGACGTAGTTCATCTGCTTGCCCGGCACCTTGAAGGCGTCGTCGGACTGGGCGACGATCAGGTCGGCGAAGAAGCGGAAGTTCTCGGCGGCACGGCGGGCCTGCCCGAGCGCCTGGGTGATCGGCAGGCCGGAGTCGTAGGACTCGAGCTCGGCGAGGCGGGCGTCGCGCGACTCGACGATGTCGGCGATCTTGTGCAGCACGCGCGAGCGCTCGCGGGGGAGCATGCGCGGCCACGGGCCCTCGTCGAAGGCGCGCTTGGCGGCGGCGACGGCCTTCTCGATGTCGGCCTTCTTGCCGGCCGCAGCGTGGGCGTAGGTCTCGTTCGTGACGGGGTTGAGCACCTCGAAGGTGTCTCCGTCGATCGAGTCGACGAACTCGCCGTCGATGTAGTGCTGGATCCTCGTGGGGAGGTCGGCGGGGGTGTAGGCCTCGGTCATCATCGTCCTTCCGGGTGGTGTGGGTGGTCTCGTGCTCGTCAGGCGGGGGGCTCGACGGCGGAATCGGGGTGCAGCGCGGCGAGGAACGCATCCCTCGTGCGCCAGCGGTGGTTGCGGGCGGCGAGCTCGATCTCGAGCGGATCCGCTCCGGTGCGGATGAGCTCGACGATCTGCGCGTGCTCCTCGACGGAGTGCTCGGCGCGGCCGGGCACGAACGCGAACGTCGACTCGCGGATGCCGCTGAGGCGGGCCCACCCGCGCTGGACCAGATCCAGGATGTGCGGGTTGGGGCACGGCTCGTACAGCACGGAGTGGAACTGGCGGTTCAGCTCGGTGAAGCGGTGCGCGTCGAAGCTGTCGAGCAGCCGCGTCATGCGGTCGTTGACCTCGAGCGCGGCGTCCAGGGCGGCCGCGTCCAGCAACGGCGCGGACAGCGCCGTGGCCGCGCCCTCGACGAGCCCGAGCGTCTGCATGGTGTGCGCGTACTCGCTCTCGTCGACGAGGGTGACCCGGGCGCCGACGTTGCGCTCGAAGGTGACCAGGCCCTCGGCCTCGAGCCGGCGGATCGCCTCGCGCACCGGGACCACGCTCATCCCCAGCTCGTCGGCGATCGTGCCGAGCACGAGCCGGAAGCCGGGGCCGTAGGCGTGCGAGGCGATGCGCGCGCGGAGCCAGGCGTACGCCTGCTCCGACTTGCTGCCGGTGAGGACCTCGGCCATCACGCCTCCTCGGACCCCGTCGCGCGCGCGGCGTCGTATGTGGCGCGCCAGGCGGCGTCCATCGGGAACAGCCCATCGACCGGATGCCCCGCCTCGACCTGCTCGGCGATCCAGGCGTCCTCCTCCTCCTGGGCGAGGGCCGCGTCGGCGACCTCCTCGGCCAGGGCGGGCGGGATCACGATGACGCCGTCGCTGTCGCCGACGATGATGTCGCCCGGCTGGACGGCGGCGCCGCCGCAGGCGATCGTCACGTCGACGTCCCACGGGACGTGCTTGCGGCCGAGCACCGACGGGTGCGCGCCCTGGGAGAACACGGGCAGGCCGATCTCGGCGACCGCGGCGTAGTCGCGCACCCCGCCGTCCGTCACCACGCCCGCCGCCCCGCGGACCTTGGCGCGCAGGGCCAGGATGTCGCCGAGGGTGCCGGTGCTCGCGTCGCCGCGGGCTTCGATCACGATGACCTCGCCCTCCTCGACGGCGTCGAAGGCGCGCTTCTGCGCGTTGTAGCCGCCGCCGTGGGTCGTGAACAGATCCTCACGGGCGGGGACGAAGCGCAGCGTCTTGGCGGTGCCGACGATCTTCGCGCCGGGCACGTTCGCCGAGACCCCGTCGATGAAGCAGGCGTGCAGGCCGCGCTTGCGCAGCTGGGTGCTGAGGCCGGCGGTGGGGGCGGCGAGGAGCTTCTCGCGCAGCGCGGGGTCGAGCGCGGGCGCGGTGGCGGCCGTCGCGGCCTCCGGCGCGAGCCCTGCGGCCTCGCGCGACCCCCACGCCTCGGCGCGCTGCAGGTCGTCCACGGCGGGGAGCGATCCGAGCGCGCCGTCGAAGGGCACGTCGCCCTGCACGACCGTCGTGCGCAGGCCGCCCGAGCTGAAGGTCTTCGAGGAGTGCGGGGCGTCGACCTCGATGACGACGACGTCGCCGGGGACGATCACGCTGGAGCCGGCGGGCGTGCCGGTGAGGATCACGTCGCCGGGTTCGAGGGTGAAGTGCTGGGAGAGATCCGCGACGAGCTGCGGAAGCGGGAACAGCAGGTCGCCGGTCTCATCGTCCTGGCGCAGGTCTCCGTTCACCCAGGCGCGCACGCGCAGCTGAGTCGGATCGACCTCGGCGGCGGGGATGAGCTCGGGACCGAGCGGCGTGTAGCCGTCGCCGCCCTTGGAGCGGACGTTGGAGCCCTTGTCGTTCGCGCGCAGGTCGTACAGCCCTAGGTCGTTGGACGCGGTGACCCAGGCGACGTGCGACCAGGCGTCCTCGACGCTCACGCGCCGCGCCGGGGTGCCGATGATGAGGGCGATCTCGCCCTCGAACGCCAGCAGCTCGGTGCCGGCGGGGCGCTCCACGACGCCATCCGTGCCGGCGACCGACGAGGACGGCTTGAAGAAGTAGGACGGCGCCGCAGGGGTGCGGCCGCGCTGGTCCGCGCGGGAGCGGTAGTTGAGGTGGATCGCGATGATCTTGCCGGGCCGGTCGATCGGTGCGGGCATGGGCGCCTCCTCGCGCGGATGGGGCCAGGGAGGGGGTTCCCTTGGCGTCGTATCCGAAATCGTATATCATCGTGCCGAGCCCCGGCAAGCGTCGATCCGGATCCTGTCCGCAGAGGATCCCCGTCGCCCGATCCGCTGGGCCAGACGACGTCGTCACGACAAGGAGAACGCAATGTCCGCAGAATCCTCACCGGGCTTCACGCCCACCGGGACCATCGCCTCGGCGGCCGATCGGCGCAGGGTGGTCTTCGCCACCGTCATCGGCACCACGGTCGAGTGGTACGACTTCTTCATCTACGCCACCGCGGTGGGGCTGGTGTTCGGCCAGCTCTTCTTCAAGGATCTGGGGGCCAGCAGCGCCCTGATCGGGTTCGCGACGGTCGGGGTCAGCTTCCTGTTCCGCCCGCTCGGCGCCTTCCTGGCCGGGCACTTCGGCGACAAGTTCGGCCGCAAGGCGGTGCTGATGTGGACGCTGATCCTCATGGGCGCGGCCACCGCGCTCATCGGCGTGCTGCCCGACGCGAACGCGATCGGCGTCGCGGCCCCGATCCTGCTGGTGCTGCTGCGCATCCTGCAGGGGATCTCGGCCGGCGGCGAATGGGGCGGCGCCGTGCTGATGGCCGTCGAGCACGCGCCCAAGGCCAAGCGCGGCATCTTCGGCGCGGCGCCGCAGATCGGCGTGCCGCTCGGGCTGCTGATCGCCTCCGGCGTGATGGCGATCATGGCGCTGGTCGCGCCCGGCGACCAGTTCCTGTCCTGGGGCTGGCGCATCCCGTTCCTGCTCAGCGTGGTGCTGATCGTGGTCGGCTACTACGTGCGGCGCCGGGTCGAGGAGAGCCCGGTGTTCGCCGAGCTCGCCGAGCGCAAGGAGGCCGCGCGGATGCCGATCGTGCAGCTGTTCCGCAAGCATCTGCTGCTCGTGATCATCGCGGCGCTCGTCTTCGCCGGCAACAACGCGGTCGGCTACATGACCACCGGCGGCTACATCCAGGGGTACGCGACGAATCCCGAGGGCGCGCTGAAGCTCGACCGGGGTCCCGTGCTCTGGGCCGTGGCCGGCTCTGCCGTCACCTGGCTGCTGTCGACCCTGGTCGCCGGCTGGATCTCGGACCGCATCGGACGCCGGAACACCTACATCGTCGGGTGGATCCTGCAGCTCGTCGGCGTGTTCACGCTGTTCCCGCTGGTGAACACGGGGCAGATCGGGCTCCTGTTCGCGGCCCTCGCGATCCTGACGGTCGGCCTCGGCTTCACCTACGGACCGCAGGCGGCGCTCTACACCGAGCTCTTCCCGGCCTCGATCCGGTTCTCCGGGGTCTCGATCTCCTATGCGATCGGGGCGATCGCCGGCGGCGCCTTCGCGCCGACCATCGCGACCGCGATCGTGCAGGCGACGGGCTCGACGCAGGCGGTCACCTGGTACCTCGCCGGGATGACGGTGATCGGCCTCCTCGCGACGCTGCTGCTGCGCGACCGCAGCGGCATCCCGCTCGGCCCCGACCACGAGACCGAGCAGGCGGTGAGCCCGATCTACGGACTGTCCCGGGCCTGAGCCGGGAGTCCTTCGGGTCGACGACGAAACGCGGTGCCCTCGAGGGGGTGCCGCGTTTCGTCTCGGTCGCCTTCGGCGGCCTCGCTCGGCGAGCGGCGAGGGGGCTGCGGTCAGGCTCCGAGGGCGTCGCGGATCGATGCGGCCGAGCGCTGCAGGCGGATCGCGATCTCGGCGTCGGTGCGGTCGGTCGCCACATGCACGACCGCGATCGCGGCGGGGCGCTGACCGCGCAGGGCCAGCGGCACCGCGATCGACTGCACGGTGGGGATGACCTCGTCGTGGCTGGTGGCGAACCCCGCGAGGCGCGAGCGGGCCACCTCGTCGTGCAGCGATGCCGGCGCATCGTCCGGCCACTCGGCCTCAGGCACCTGCGCGAGGATCGCCTTGCCCGGCGCGCCGACCGTGACAGGGTGCCGCGCGCCGGGGCGCTGCGCGACGCTCGCCACGGTGTGCCGCGGCTCGACGCTGACCAGCGTGATGCACTCGGCGCCGTCGAGCACGGCGAGGAAGCAGGTCATGCCGAGCTCGTTGGCGACGGCGGTGAGCTCGGGGAGTGCCTCCGCCTGCAGGTCCTGCGCGACACCGGCGGCGAGAGCGGCCATGCGCGGTCCGAGGGCGACGAGGCCGGCCGCGTCCCGCCCCACCAGGCGGTGGTCCTCCAGCGTGCGCAGCAGGCGGTACGCGATCGAGCGGTGCACGCCGAGGCGCGCGGCGATCTCGTCGATCGACAGGGGTCCGCGCTCGTCGCCCAGGATCTCCAGGATCCGGATCCCGCGGCTGAGCGTCTGCGACTGGGCGCCCGACGTCGTCGCCGGTGCGGCGGGGGTGTCGGCCATGGATCCTCCGGTCTTGATCGCGGTCGCGACCTCGGCTAGTCTGTGTTCAATAGTAGAACGTTGCGTTCGAATATAGAACACGCGATGAGCCGAGGCAAGAGCCCTCGCGATCCGCAGCGAAGCCCCGACGACGCCGTCAGGAAGGAATCGACGACGATGCAGTTCCACCACCACGGATACGTCTCCCACGACCCCCGCGTGCTCCCGGCCGCCGGCACCGGCGTCGACCGTCCGGACGAGCTCCCCGATGTCATGGACGTGCTCATCGTCGGATCCGGCCCGGCCGGCATGCTCCTGGCCGCGCAGATGTCGCAGTACCCCGGGCTCACGACGCGCATCATCGAGAAGCGCGACGGCCGGCTCGTGCTCGGGCAGGCCGACGGCATCCAGCCGCGCAGCGTCGAGACGTTCCAGGCGTTCGGGTTCGCCGAGCGGATCATCGCCGAGGCGTACAACATCGGCTGGATGAACTTCTGGGGACCGGATCCGCAGAACCGGCAGAACATCGTCCGCACGGCGCGCACCGCCGACTACGCGTACGACATCTGCGAGTTCCCGCACCTCATCGTCAACCAGGCCCGCGTGCTCGACTACTTCGCCGAGGCCGCCGCCGACGGTCCGGGCCGCATCCGCCCCGACTACGGCGTGGAGTTCCTCGGGCTCACCGTGCACCCTTCGACGGGCTCGGGGGCCGACGGCGAGCACCCGGTCGAGGTGCGGGTGCGGTACTCCGCCGGCGAGCGGGCGGGGGAGGAGCGCACCATCCGCGCGAAATACGTCGTGGGCTGCGACGGGGCGCGCAGCGGCGTGCGCGAGGCGATCGGTCGCACGCACGTCGGCGAGATGGCGGCGCACGCGTGGGGCGTCATGGACGTGCTCGTGAACACCGACTTCCCCGACTGGCGCACCAAGTGCGCGATCAACGCGGAGGCGGGCAACATCCTGCACATCCCGCGCGAGGGCGGATACCTCAGCCGCATGTACATCGACCTCGGCGAGGTCGCCTCCGACGACAACCACGCCGTGCGCGCGACCCCGATCGAGGCGATCATCGGCAAGGCGAACGAGATCCTGCACCCCTACGCGATCGACGTGAAGCAGGTCGCGTGGCACAGCGTCTACGAGGTGGGCCACCGCATCACCGACGGCTTCGACGACGTCGACCCCGGATCGGCCGCCAGCCCGCGCGTCTTCCTCACCGGTGACGCCTGCCACACGCACAGCGCCAAGGCCGGCCAGGGCATGAACGTGTCGATGCAGGACGGGTTCAACCTGGGCTGGAAGCTGGGATCCGTGCTCACCGGCCGCGCTCCGGCGGCTCTGCTGTCGACCTACGGGGCCGAGCGCAAGCCGGTCGCGCAACAGCTCATCGACTTCGACCGCGAGTGGTCCTCGCTCATGGCGCGCAAGCCCGAGGAGATCTCCGACCCGCAGGAGCTCGCGACGTTCTACCTGGGCACCGCGGAGTTCCCCTCCGGCTTCATGACGCAGTACGGCTCGTCGATGATCGTCGGATCCGACGCCCATCAGGCGCTCGCCGCGGGCTTCCCGCTCGGCAAGCGGTTCAAGAGCGCCGAGGTCGTGCGCGTCGCGGACGGCAACGTCGTGCACCTCGGGCACCACGCGAAGGCGGACGGCCGCTGGCGCGTGTACGCGTTCGGCGACACGTCCGGCGCCGGCCTCGACGCCTGGGCCGCGGCCGCGGCGCCCGTATTCGCCCGGTTCACGCCGGCCGACGGCGACGTGGACGCGGTGTTCGACGTCAAGGGGATCTCGCAGCGGTCGTACGAGGACCTCGACGTCACGACGGCGCCGGCGCTCTTCCAGCCGAAGACGGGGCCGCTCGGGCTCACCGACTGGGAGAAGCTCTATGCCGCCGCCCCGTCGCACTGGTCCAAGACCGACATCTTCGACGCGCGCGAGCTGTCGCGCGACGGCGTCGTGATCGTGGTGCGGCCCGACCAGTACGTCGCCGCGATCCTGCCGCTGGACGCCGTCGGCGAGCTGGAGTCGTTCCTGGAGGGCGCCTTCCTGGAGGCCTGACGGTTCGGTGGTCCGGACCTGCTCCGCTCGGGTAGCCTCGGCTGCACGCGCATCGCAGCGCCCGAAGGAGGTCGTGATCATGGTGGACAGCCCCGAACCCGACGTCCTGCCGGGCGCGATGCTGCTGGAGCTCGTGCTCGTGCCGGTGAGCGACATCGACCGGGCCAAGGCGTTCTACACCGGACAGGTGGGATTCGCGGAGGACGTCGACGTGCGTCCGCGCGAGGGCGTCCGCGTCGTGCAGCTCACCCCTCCCGGCTCGTACTGCTCCATCACCCTGAGCGAGGGGCTGCCAGGGCCGGGCATGGCCGCCGGCTCGCTGCACGGGCTGCATCTGGTCGTGAGCGACATCGAGGCGGCCCGGGACGCGCTGATCTCCCGGGGCGTCGAGGTGGCTCCGGTGGTGGACGCCGGTGGGATCCTGTACGCGGGATTCGCGGATCCCGACGGCAACACCTGGGTGCTGCAGTACATGCCGTGGCGTCGCGTCGCGGAGCGCTGAGTCACGAGCCCGAGGGCCGGGATCACTCTTCGGCGATGACGGCCAGCATCCGGCGCACCGCCTGCGCGACTGCGGGAGCCTCGTGGCGTGCCGCTTCGAAGACGATGGCGTGCGCTGTGTCGAAATAGCGGTGGGCCAGGTGATCACGTTGACGGGCGATCATCGACCAGGGAATCCCCGGTTCGGTGTCGGTGAGGGCGGTCGGCAGATCTTTCGCGGCCTCGCCGATCTCGAGCAGGCGCATACGAAGCGCATCGAAGAGAAGGCCGTCCTCGGTATCACTGCACTCGAGGTGCTCGGCAATGGCCTTGCAGGAGGCGAGGATGTCGAGCAGACGTTCGCGGGGAGCGCGGGTCACAGGGGCACCACTTCGTGGGTGATGTTCGCGGCGACGTCGGGCTTCAGGCCCGCGCGCGGCACCAGATCCACCTCCCGTCCGAGCATCGACTCGAGTGCTCCCTGGGCGCGGAGCAGGGGGAAGAGCCCGGTGCCGGGAGCGACATCGATGAGGAGATCGATGTCGCTCGAGTTCGTCTCCTCGCCGCGTGCCACGCTCCCGAAGACGCCGGCGTTCGTCAGCCCGTGCTCGGCGAGGAGCTCGACGATCTCGTCCCGTCGCCGCTGGATGCGCTCCAGCTCGGAGAGCGGGGCGTACTCGAGGGACAGGCCGGCCGCGCTCATCAGCACGTCGACCGCGCCGAAGGAGGGTTCGCGTTTGCCGCGCTCGTAGTCGCTGATGACGTTCTGCGCGATCCCGCTCCGCGCGGCCAGCTGCGCCTGGGTGAGCGCAGCGCGCTTCCGCGCTTCGCGGATCACCTCGGCGGCTCTGCTCATGCGACTCAGAATATCACTGATGAGTGATATCGCGGAGACGTGATATCGACGCACAGGGCAGCGTGGCTGATCAGCCGATCGGCGCTGCCCCGCCGGTGACGACGATCCCGCCGGTCTCCGGGACCTCGACGGTGAGCAGGCTCGGGCGGCCGACGTGCGCACCCTGATGGATCCGCAGGGTGCGCGACGCCGGCACGCGGCCGATCGCCCGCAGGTAGGCGCCGGTGGCTGCCGCGGCGGATCCTGTGGCGGGATCCTCCGTGATGCGCGCGACGGGGAAGATGTTGCGGGCGGCGAACTCGTCGTCGGCGAGGGGGAGCAGCACGGTCACGGTCCCGGTCCAGCCCTGCTCCCGCATCAGCGCGGCGACCGGATCCGGCGCGAACCGGAACTGGTGGAAGATCTCCGGATCCTCGAGCACCAGGATCGGGTGCCGGTTGCCCGCGAACGACTCGCGCGGCGGGTAGGCCGGATGAAGGTCGTCGACGCGCAGCGAGAGCAGGCCGAGGGTGCGATCGAGCACCGCCGGATCCAGCTCCCGCGCGACCGGCTCGACGCTGGTGAACGACACCGCGATCGCCCCGTCGACGTCGGACGCGATGATCGCCACCTCGCCGGCCGGGGTGTCGAACACCATGGCGCCCGCCCCGTCGCGTTCGGCGAGCACCACGGCCGTCGCGACGGTCGCGTGCCCGCAGAAGGGCACCTCCTCCTCGGGCGACCAATACCGGAGACGATGCCGGCGGACGCCGTCGACGGTCTCCGTGCCCCGCAGGAACGCGGTCTCGGGGTAGCCCACCTCGGCCGCGATCCTGCGCATGTCCGCGTCGGCCAGCGCCTCCGCGTCGAGGACGATCCCTGCAGGGTTGCCCCCGCCGGGGGCGTCGGCGAACGCGGCGTAACGCAGGATCCGGGGCGACGGCTCAGAGCTCATGGCTCGAGCCTAGGGGGAGCGCGCAGTCGCGGGACCGGATCCGATCCGGCCAGCGACTCAGGAGTTCACGCGGATGATCTCCTGCTGGTACGGCGCGATCACGTCGCCCGAGATGCGCAGATCGAGCACGAGGAACCGGCGCGTGGCGGGATCCTCGGCCGTCCAGGAGGCGAGCCGGTCCAGGTCGGCGAGCGTGCGCACCGCGACGCCCTCCGCGCCCACGGCCGCAGCGAAGGCGGCGAAGTCGACCTGGGGGATCAGCATCGGCTCACGGGCGAGGCCCTTGAGCCCGTACAGGTTCACCTCGGCGCCGTAGGCCGCGTCGTTCCAGATCACGGCGAGACCGCGCCCGCCGGCGGAGCGCACGGCCGACTCCAGGTCGGCGATCGCCATGAGGCCCCCGCCGTCGCCGGAGGTGAGCACGACGGTCGCCTCCGGGCGGGCGCGGGTCGCGCCGACCACGCTGGGCCAGCCCTGGCCGATGGCCTGGAACGCGGTGCCGATCATCATCATCCGGTCGGGCGAGGCGACCGGCCAGTACATGTTCGCCCACCCGATGAAGTGCCCGCCGTCCGAGACCACGACGCGGTCCTCGGGGAGCAGGTCGGCGATACGGCGCGCGGTGGAGCGGGGGTCGAGACGCCCGTCGGGGGCGGCCGGGTCTCCGGTCTCGTAGGCACGGGCGGCGGCGACGTCGACGCTCTCGCGCCACCCCGAGCCCGGGGCGCCGGCGAGGCGGGCCACCAGTTCCTCGGCCGCGAGCCGGGCGTCGGCCCGCACGAAGCCGCCGACGTGGGCGTGGGTGGCCGCGGGGGCCACATCGATCTGGAACACCTGCGTGCCGGGGGCGAACAGGTCGCCGAACCGCATCGTGAACTGGTTGAGGGACGCGCCGAACACGACCGCGACATCGGCGGTGCGGACGAGCTCCATCGCGCCCTCGGCGCCGAAGCCGCCGGTCACGCCGAGGTCGTAGCGCTGGTCGGGGAACACCCCGCGGCCGAGCGCGGAGGAGGCGGTGAGAGCGCCGGTCGCGTCGGCGAGCGCTCCCAGCGCATCGCCCGCGCCGGCGAGCCAGGCGCCGCGGCCGGCGAGCAGGAACGGGCGCTCCGCCGTGCGCAGCGCCGTGGCGATCCGGTCGAGCATGCCCTCGGCGAACTCGCCCCGGGGGGCCAGCGGCGCAGGCACCCGCGGCGCCGGTGCGGCCGGGACCTCGCCCGCCTCGAGGGCGGCGACGTCGTACGGGATGGCCAGGACCACGGGCACCCGGTAGGTGAGGGCGTGCTCGATCGCGATGACCGTGGTCGCGGCCGCGTCGGCCCGGCCCACCGTGTAGGTGCGGGCGCCGACGCCCGAGGCCAGCGCGATCTGGTCGACGTCCCACGGACGGGGCCCGCTCGTCGGCTCGTCGCCGACGACGAGGACCAGGGGGATGTGCGCCTGCACCGACTCGGCGAGGGCGGTGAGCGTGTTCGTGAAGCCGGCGCCGTAGGTGCTGGTCGCGGCGGCGATGCGTCCCGACGCGCGATAGTGCGCGTCGGCGGCGACGACCGCCCCCTGCTCGTGCCGGACGGCGGTGAACGCGGCGCCGGTCTGCTTCTCGATCGCATCGAGGAAGTAGGCGTTGCCGTTTCCCATCACGCCGAAGACGGCGTCGATGTGCTGGGCGAGGGTGAGGGCGACGTGGGCGGAGACGGTGGACATGCGGAACGTCCTTTCGAGACGACAACGGAAACGGATCCGTATGTGTCTCGCCGGAGCGCCTGCCCGCCGTCGTCGGCGGGTCGCGCTGCGGGCTTCGTGCCCCTTTTTCGAGCACCGGCGCGCGGGATGCGGATGACGCGCGGGCGCCGGACCTGGAGATTCTATCGCGGCCGCGGCCGCCGGCCGATCCCGGGCCGAGGGGCGCAGCCCCTGCGGATCACTCGCGCCGCAGGGCGCGCAGGGTCTGGATCGTGTCCGCCTCGGCGGCGGTCTTGTCGGGGCGATAGCGCTTCACGCGGGCGAAGCGCAGCGCGATGCCGCCGGGGTAGCGCGGCGAGTGCTGCACGCCGTCGATGGCGATCTCGACGACGATCTCGGGGCGCAGGAACAGTGCGGAGGCGGTGCGGCGCGTCTCGAGCGCGGGGAATGTCTCGGTCTGCCAGCGCAGCAGCTCGTCGGTGAGTCCCTTGAAGGTCTTGCCGACCATGACGAAGCCGCCGGGGTCGCCGAACTCGCCCTCCGGGTCGCGGGCGCCCAGGTGCAGGTTGGAGAGCAGGCCGCGCCGCCGTCCCGACCCCCACTCGACGCCGAGCACGACCAGGTCGTAGGTGAGCACCGGCTTGACCTTGACCCAGCTCTTGCCGCGCCGGCCCGCGGTGTACGGGGATCCGACGGCCTTCACGACCACGCCCTCGTGCCCCGCGGCCAGCGCATCGCGGGACAGCTGCTCCGCCGTCTCGGGATCCGCGGTGACCACGCCGGGCATCCGCCAGTCGCCGGCGATGCGGTCGAGCTCGGCGAGGCGCACCGAGAGCGGCTCGTCGATGAGGTCGCGCCCGTCGACGTGCAGGACGTCGAAGAACCACGGCCTCAGCACGAGCTCGCGCGACACGTCGGCGCCGAAGCGGGACATCGTCTGCTGGAACGGTCGCGGGCCGCCGTCCTCGTCGAGCGACAGCGTCTCCCCGTCGAGGATGAGGTCGTGCGCGGGCAGTGCGCGCACGATCTCGACGATCTCGGGGAGCCGGTGCGTGACGTCGGCGAGGCTGCGCGTGTAGACGCCGACCTCGTCGCCGTGACGGTGCACCTGGATGCGAGCGCCGTCGAGCTTGTACTCGACCGAGGCCTCGCCGGTGATCTCGAGTGCGGCCGTCGGCGTGGCGGCACTCGCCGCGAGCATGGGCAGCACCGGGCGCCCCACGGCGAGGCCGACCGTGTCGAGCTCCTCCGCCGTGCCGGTGAGGGCGAGGACGGCGGTCGCCCCCAGGTCGCCGGAGAGCATCGCGGCCCGGCGCACGGAGGCGACGGGGCGATCGGATGCCTTCGCGACGGCGTCGAGCAGCAGGCCCGCCAGCGCCCCGGTGCGCAGCTCCCCGAGCATCGCCCGCGCGAGGAGATCCCATTCCTCCGCCGTCGCGCGCGTCGCCAGGTCTCCCAGCAGACCGGCGCGCGCGGCCGCGGATCCGGATCCGGAGACGGCTGCCAGCTCGTCGAGCGTCCGGTCGACATCCGCGATCGTGAGCACCGGCTCCGCGGCGTGCGCGACGTCGACGGCCATGAGCCCGCGCCAGCCGACTCCGAGACGTCCCTGCCGCGGCGCGGCGAGGAGCAGCCCCATGACCGGGACGATGTCCTCCGGGGCGGCGCCCTGCAGCAGCTGTGCCAGGGCGTCGATCTTGGCGAGCCGGGACGACGTGGCGGCGACCTCGGCGGTCGTGCGGACGACCTCTGCGAGCCTCATGCGGGAATTCTCGCACCGGCCTCGGACATCGGCGGAGCGGGCGGCTCAGGCCGAACGCCGGATGAGCGCCAGCAGCGCCCGCCCGTACGCCTCGGACGGATCCGGGTGCTCGAACGTCAGGGTCTCGCCGCCGATCTCGATCTCGACGCGGAAGGCGTCGCGGATCCGCTCGAGGCGCCGGAAGGTGCCGCGCAGCAGCTCGCGGAGCTGATCCTCGCGCGGCAGCCAGACGGCGTCGCCGAGCGCGACCGCGTCGAGCGCCCACTCGGTCGTGCCGTTGAACGCGATGATCGTGCCGGTCGGCGTCGTGCGCGGCTCGATCGTCATGGGACTCACGAGGAACACCTCGGCCTCGACCTCGAGCTCCACCTCGTCCGGGAGATCGAGCTGGAAGCGGTCGCCCGCGGCGGGGTGCCAGACGAGCCCCGCGTGGCGCAGGGCGAGTGCGAGCTCTCGGCCGATCATCGGATCACGCCCCCTCCGGTGCCGTCTCCCCGGGCGAGCCTATCCGGGCGCGCCCGAGGACCGGGCCATCCGCGTCAGCGCACCCGGCCGAACGCCCGGGCGGGATGCTCGAGCAGCTCGACCACGCGGCGCAGGAACGAGGCGGCGTATCCGCCGTCGCACACCCGGTGGTCGAAGACGAGGGAGAGCTGCGCGATGCGGCGGGCGACGATCGCGCCGTCGACGACCCAGGGCCTCTCGATCATGCGTCCGATGCCGAGGATCGCGACATCGGGATGGTTGATGATCGCCGCGGATCCGTCGACGCCCAGGCCGCCGTAGTTGTTCAGCGTGAACGTCGACCCGCGCAGGCGGTCCGGAGGCATGGATCCGGCACGCGCGGTCGCCGCCAGCTCGCGCAGCGCCGCGTCGAGCTCGTCGATGCTCAGCTCGTGCGCGCGCGGGATCACGGGCACCATCAGGCCGCGGTCGGTGTCGGCCGCGACGCCGAGGTTCACGCCGTCGAACGAGACGATCTCGCCCGCGTCGTCGCTGAGCCGCGCCGCCAGCAGCGGGTGCTCGGCGAGCGCGATGAGCACGAATCGCGCGACGAGGGCGGTGAGCGACGGCGCGCGGCCGTCGGCGGGCGCCATCGCGGCGCGCAGGTTCCACAGCTCCGTGACGTCCACGTCGACCCACACCGTCGCCTCGGGGATCTCCGCCCTGCTGCGGGTGAGCTTGGCGCTCACGGCCTTGCGCAGCGGGGACATCCGCTCGCGCGACACCACGGCGAGCCCGTCGACGCTCGCGACGGCGGTGCCGTCCGGGGCGCCGAGCGCGTGCAGGGAGATCCCGTCCACGGCCTGGTCGACCGCGGCGCGCAGCACATCCGCCCGGGTGACGGCGCCGTCGGAACCGCTCGGAGTGATGCGGCGCACGTCGAGGCCGAGGTCGCGCGCGAGGCGGCGGACGATGGGCGAGCGCACGGCGACCGGACCCGGGGCGGGCTCTGCAGGACCGTCCGGTCGCTCGAGGACCGGCAACGCAGCGGAATCGGACGGGCCCGGCCGCCCCGCAGGACCGCCCTGCCCGCGTACGGGGCCGGCCGTGCGGCGCGCGCGACGGCGGCCCGAACCCGCGCGCTCGGTGGTGCCGTAGCCGATCAGCACGTTCCCGGATCCGGACCCGGCGCGCTCCTCGGCGCGATACGACTCCTTCTCCACCTCGCCGCCGGAGGCACCGGCCGGGGCATCGGGATCCGCGACCTCGAGCACCGGAGCGCCGACGTCGATGGTCTCCCCGGGCTCGCCGTGCAGCGCCAGGACGACGCCGGCGAAGGGCGACGGCAGCTCGACGACGCTCTTCGCGGTCTCCACCTCGGCGATGGGCTGGTCGGTGCGGATCGTGTCGCCCACCTGCACGAGCCACTGCACGAGGCCGGCCTCGGTGAGGCCCTCGCCGAGGTCGGGCAGGCGGAACACCTTCGTCGTCGCGGTGCTCACGATTCCTCCCCGTGCTCGTCGAGCCAGTGCAGCGTGTCGATCGCGTCCAGCACGCGGTCGGCGTCGGGCAGGTACCAGTGCTCGAACTTCGGCGGCGCGTACGGGGTGTCGAACCCCGTGACCTTGCGCACGGGCGCCTCCAGGAACTCGAAGCAGCGCTCGAACACCCGGGACTGGATCTCGCTGGCCACGCTCGCGTAGCCCGGCGCCTCGGCGACGACCACGGCGCGGCCGGTCGCGCGCACCGCGGTGGTGATCGCGGCGTCGTCGAGCGGGGTGAGGGTGCGCACGTCGACCACCTGCACGCTGCGGCCCTCGCCGGCGGCGATCTCGGCGGCCTCGAGGCAGGTCGCGACGGAGGCGCCGTAGGAGATGAGGGTGACGTCGGTGCCCTCGCGGGCGATGCGGGCGGATCCGATCTCGCCGACGATCGAGGTGTCCACCTCGCCCTTGGTCCAGTACAGCTTCTTGGGTTCGAGGAAGACCACCGGATCCGGTGACGCGATCGCCGCGCGCAGCAGCGAGTACGCGTCCTGCGGCGTCGAGGGGCACACCACGGTCAGGCCGGGCGTGTGCGCGTAGTAGGCCTCGGACGAGTCGCAGTGGTGCTCGACACCGCCGATGCCGCCGCCGGTGGGGATGCGGATGACCATCGGCATCCGCATCGTGCCGCGCGTGCGGTTGCCGAGTTTGGCGACGTGGCTGACGACCTGCTCGAACGCCGGGAGCGCGAAGGCGTCGAACTGCATCTCGACCACCGGGCGCATCCCGTTCATCGCCATGCCCACCGCGGTGCCGATGATGCCCGATTCGGCGAGCGGGGTGTCGAAGCAGCGGTCCTCGCCGTAGCGCTCGGTGAGGCCGTCGGTGATGCGGAAGACGCCGCCGAGGGCTCCGACGTCCTCGCCGAAGACGACGACCTCGGGGTCGGCCTCGATTGCGTCGGCGAGGGCGCGGTTGAGCGCGGACGCCATGGTCATGACCTGGATCGTGGGCGTGCGGAGCTGCGCGGCGACGGCGGCGTCGGTGCGGACGTCCTCGTGCGCGATGGTCATCGGTCTCCTCCTTCGGTGGACGCGGCGGATCTCTCCAGCTCGTCGCGCAGCCGATGCCACTGCTCCTGCAGCTGCGGGGTGCGGGCGCTGTGCACGAACCGGAACAGGTCCTCCGGGTCGAGGTCCGCGTCGGTGTTGAGCGCGTCGCGGAGGGCGGCGGCGATCGTCTCGGCGCCGTCGGCGAGCTCCTGCTCCCGGGCGTCGTCCAGCAGGCCGCGCGCGGTGAGGTGCGCGCGCAGGCGCGTCAGCGGATCCTTCGCCACCCATGCCTGCACCTCGGCGCGCTCGCGGTAGCGGGTGTCGTCGTCCGCGTTCGTGTGGGCCTGCATGCGATAAGTGTGCGCCTCGATCAGCGACGGGCCGCCGCCCGCCCTGGCGCGGTCCACGGCCTCGCCCAGTACGGCGAGGAGCGCGGCGACGTCGTTGCCGTCCACGCGCTGTCCGGGCACGCCGTAGCCGATCGCCTTGTGCGCGAGCGAGGGCGCCGCGGTCTGCCGGCTCAGGGGCACCGAGATCGCGAACTCGTTGTTCTGCACGAAGAAGACGACGGGCACATGGAAGACCGCGGCGAAGTTCAGCGCCTCGTGGAAGTCGCCCTCGCTCGTGGATCCGTCGCCGCACAGCGCGAGCACCACGGTGTCCTCGCCGCGGTGCTTGGCCGCCTGCGCGAAGCCCACCGCGTGCAGGAGCTGGGTCGCCAGCGGTGTGGTCTGCGGGGCGACGCGGTGCTCGTGCGGGTCGTACCCCGAGTGCCAGTCGCCCTTGAGCAGCACCATGGCGTCGGCCGGGGAGACGCCGCGCGCGATCACCGCCACGGAGTCGCGGTAGGTGGGGAAGAGCCAGTCGTGCTCGCCGAGCACCAGCGACGCGGCGATCTGGCACGCCTCCTGCCCGTGCGACGACGGATACACCGCCAGGCGTCCCTGGCGCACCAGGGCGTTCGCCTGGTCGTTGATGCGGCGGCCCTCGACGAGACCCCGGTAGGCGCGCCCGAGCAGCTCGTCGGCGGGCATCGGGTAGTCGGCGTCGCCGTGCGCGGCGCCGGTCTCGTCGATGAGCCGCACCGGCTCGTCGCGGGGGAGCAGCGCGCGGGGATCCTCGTCGCGCGGGGGGCTCATCGCGGGCGTCGTCTGCTGCATCGGGTCCGCCTTCCTTGCCGAACGTGATGTCTCCAGTGTGCGTCGCAGGGATCAGTCGTCCAACAGGATCCATCCAGTTCTGGACGATTGCTCAACCAAGGCGTCATGATGGTGCAGAGTGTCAACGCGGCATGCACGCGAGGCGGCGTACGCAGGAGGGTGTTCACATGGCGGAGCTGGACGACGTCGACCGCGCGATCCTCGACGAGCTGCGACGCGACGCGCGTGCCTCGATGACCGGCATCGCCGAGGCCGTGCACATCTCGCGGGCGGGGGCGCACGCGCGCATCAAGCGGCTCACCGATTCGGGCGTCATCACGGGGTACACCGTGCGCACGGATCCGGTGCTGCTCGGGCACCACGCGTCCGCCTACGTCATGCTCTCGCTCGAGCAGCCCGCATGGCAGGAGGTGCAGGAGCGGCTGCAGCGCATCCCCGAGATCGAGCACATGGCCCTCGTCGGCGGCGACTTCGACGTGATCCTGCTCGTGCGCGCGAGCGATGCGCGCGACCTCCGCCGCATCGTGCTGGAGGACATCCAGGCGATCCCCGCGGTGCGTTCGACACGCACCACGCTCATCTTCGAGGACTTCGACCAGCGGTGAACGGATCCCCCGCGCCCGCACGGGATCCGTGGTTCTGCCCGGACTGATCGCACGGCAGAATGGATCCATGACGGACACGGCGATCGAGCGCGAAGTGCTCACCTGGGACGGTTTCGGCGAGGCGATGCGGGATCTGGCCCGCACGGTCCTCGATTCGGGCTTCGAGACCGAGGTGGTCGTCGCGATCGCCCGCGGAGGCCTGCTGCCGGCGGGCGCGATCGCGTACGGCCTCGGTGCGAAGAACTGCGGCGCGATCAACGTCGAGTTCTACACCGGCATCGGCACCGTGCTGGACGCGCCGGAGGTGCTGCCCCCGGCGCTCGACATGGAGTACCTCGACGGGCGCCGCGTGCTGCTCGTCGACGACGTCGCCGACTCCGGGCGCACGCTCGCCCTCGCGGTCGAGCTGCTCAAGGAGAAGGGCGCCGACGTGCGCTCCGTCACGATCTACACGAAGCCCACCACGATCATCCAGCCCGACTACGCGTGGAAGGACACCGATCGCTGGATCGACTTCCCGTGGTCGGCCAAGGGCACGGTCCGCGAGGAGGACCAGGGCCTTCCGCCCACGGCCTGAGCAGGATCGCGGGTCGGGCGGACGCATTCCCGCTCCGACATGTTCTGCAACAGCCGGTAAGACGAGGACCCCGGCTGCGCCCGCGCTGTCACAGGCGCCTAACCTGCTGATCGATCCCCGGATCCGAAAGGCATGCCTGTGACCACCGACGCCCGACCGCTGCGCCCCCTCGGCGCCGCCGCCGCCGCGACCCCGCTGATCCGTCGCGCCGATCCGTCGGAGTACGCCGAGATCGACCGCGTGGTCGACGCCGCGTACGCGCACGACTACGGCGCGAGCGGCGGCGGCGACCCGATGCACCGATCCGCGGTGCGCGCCGAGGGGTTCGACGTGTGGATCGCGACCGGGGCGGACGGCGGGATCCTCGGCAGCGTCACCACGCGACGCGCCGGCGGGGATCCGCTGCACGAGGACTTCGGCGACGGCGACGCCGATCTGCGGCTGCTCGCCGTGGCGCCGGACGCGCGGCGACAGGGCATCGGTGCGGCGCTCATGCGGCACGCGATCCGGCAGGCCGGGGCCGACGGCTTCGACGCGGTCGCGCTGAAGACCGGGCCCGCGATGCACGGCGCGCACCGGCTGTACGAGACGCTGGGCTTCGACCGTGCGCCGGAGAACGACGGGCTGTGGATCGGCGGCGAGCGGATCCTTGATCTGCTCGCCTACCGCTACCGTCTCTAACCGTCGGCAGGAGCGATCCGCGGCGGCCAGGCCGTCGCGCCGAGCTCCCGCGAGATGTTGCGCGCCGTGTCGCGCAGGGCGTGCAGCACCGCGTCCGGTGCGGGGCCGTCGGCGCTCGGGAAGACGACCGCGACCGCGGCGACGATGTCTCCGCGTGCATCCGCGATCGGCGAGGCCAGCGACGATTCGCCGAGCACGGCCTCGTCGGTCTCGGTCGCGAAGCCGTGCTCCGCGATCGCCGGGAGGGCGGCGGCCAGTGCCGACGGGTCGGTGACGGTGTCGCCGGTGAGGCTGAGCAGGGGCTCGGCGAACACCGCGCTCTGGAAGCCCAGGTCGTAGGCGAGCAGCACCTTGCCCATGGCGGAGGCGTGGGCGGGAAGCGCGGCCCCGGTCTCCAGCATCTGCGGGCTGTCGTCGGGGCGGAGGACGTGGTGGATGACCAGCACCTCGGCGAAGTGCGGCGCACCCAGCCGCACGGCCATTCCGGTGCGGCGCGCGAGGTCCTGAGTCCAGCGGAGGGCGCGTGCACGCACGTCGAGGGTGTCGAGGTACACACTGGAGAGCTTGAGCAGCGTGGGCCCGAGCATGTACCGCTGGCCGCCGCGCTCCTTCGCGACGAGTCCGTGCTCCCGCAGCGATGCCACGATGCCGTGCACGGTGGACGGCGGCAGCTGCAGCGCGGTCGCCAGATCGGTGATGCCGAGGTGCCGGGAGCCCTGCAGCAGTTCGAGCACCTTCGCGGCGCGATCGATGGCCTGGATCATCGGACGCGGCTCCCTTCTCGACGGCTTCGGCGGCGACGGCGTTCGGGAGCCAGATCCTTGACAATCCGACATCCTCATCGCATATTCGACATTAACGAAAAGCATTCCGATTCTGGAGTGCGGCCACGCAGGACGCAAGAGGCCGGATCCTCACTGCCGCCGCACGACGCAGGAAGGCGGCTCGGATACGGATCCGCCCGTTCCGGCACCGGCCGGACGGTGATGGTGCGGAAGAACTGCAACGAGGAGGTCGCAGGATGAAGAAGCTCATCAACGCCCCGGAGAACGTGCTCGCGGAGTCCCTGCGCGGGCTCGCGCTGTCGCATCCGGAGCTCGAGGTCGATCCGGCGAATCGCGTGATCCTGCGCGCGACCCGCAAGGACGAGGGCAAGGTCGCGCTGCTCTCCGGCGGCGGGTCCGGCCACGAGCCGCTGCACGGGGGCTTCGTCGGCACCGGCATGCTCGACGCCGCCTGCGCGGGGGAGGTGTTCACCTCGCCCACCCCCGACCAGATGCAGGTCGCCACGAAGGCGATCGACCGCGGCGCCGGCGTGCTGCACATCGTGAAGAACTACACCGGCGACGTGATGAACTTCGAGATGGGCGCCGAGCTCGCCGCGATGGACGGCATCGAGGTGCGCTCGGTCGTGGTGGACGACGACGTCGCCGTGCAGGACTCCCTGTACACCGCGGGCCGTCGCGGCGTGGGCCTCACCGTGCTGCTGGAGAAGATCGTGGGCGCGGCGGCGGAGGAGGGTCAGGACCTCGCCGCCGTCGCGGATCTCGCGGCCCGCGTGAACGGGCAGGGACGCTCGATGGGCATGGCCCTGACCAGCTGCACGGTGCCCGCGGCCGGGAAGCCCACCTTCGACCTGCCCGACGACCAGATGGAGATCGGCATCGGGATCCACGGCGAGCCGGGGCGGCACCGCGTGCCGCTCGCGCCGGCGAAGGACATCGCGGCGCAGCTGGTCGAGCCGATCCTGGCGGACCTGGACTTCACCGGCTCCCCGGCCATCGTGATGCTCAACGGCATGGGGGCCTCGCCGCTCATCGAGCTGTACCTCATGTACGGGGAGGTGGCGACGCTCCTGGAGAAGGCCGGAGTGCGCGTCGCCCGCAACCTGGTCGGCAACTACATCACGTCGCTCGACATGGCCGGCTGCTCGGTGACCGTGCTCAAAGCCGACGACGAGCTCCTCCGGCTCTGGGACGCGCCCGTGGTGACGCCCGGCCTGCGCTGGGGCGCCTGAAACCGACCCGCCCGTCGCCCGCACTCCCGTCGCAGGGCACGCGGCCGTCCGGAGCCCGCAACGACGACTCCCGCGACGGGAGCATCACCATCCGATCGAAGGAGAACACCGGCATGACCGACTCCATCCCGCTCACCGTCCTCACCGACTGGCTGCACCGCTTCCGCGACGCCGTCGTCGCCCAGCGCGACTGGCTCACCGAGCTCGACTCCGCGATCGGCGACGCCGACCACGGCGCGAACATGGCGCGCGGCATGACCGCGGCCGTCGAGAAGGCGGATCAGACCGCCCCGGCGACGGCGGACGAGCTGTTCAAGACCGTGGGGATGACGCTCGTCTCGACGGTGGGCGGGGCGAGCGGACCGCTGTACGGCACGTTCTTCCTGCGACTGGGCGCGACCCTCGGCCCCGTGAGCGACGTCGACCCTGCCGCGCTCGCGGGGGGTCTGCGTGCCGGGCTGGAGGGCATCGTCGCGCGCGGCAAGGCGGAGGCCGGCGACAAGACGCTCTTCGACGCGGTGGCGCCGGCTCTCGACGCGATGGACGCCGCGCTCGCCGGGGGCGCCTCGGCGGGCACCGCCACGGCGGATGCGGCGACGGCCGCGGCGACCGGACGCGACGCCACGATCGCGCTCGTCGCCCGCAAGGGCCGTGCCAGCTACCTCGGGGAGCGCAGCGCCGGGCACATGGATCCCGGATCCGCCTCCGCGACGCTGCTGTTCGAGACGCTGGCCGCGGCCGTCGCCGGCTGATCGCCCGGAGCAGAGGGGAAGCGCGCTGATGGGGGCCGTCGGGATCGTCGCCGTGTCGCACAGCCTGCGGCTGGCGGAGGCCGCGCAGGAGCTCGCCGCGCAGATGGTCCCCGGGGCGGGGGTGCCGATCGCGCTCGCCGCGGGGGCGGGCACGGAGGCCGACGGCTCGCCGATCCTGGGCACGGATGCGACGCGGGTCGCCGAGGCGATCGATGAGCTCGCCGGCACCTGCGACGGCGTGCTCGTGCTGATGGATCTCGGATCCGCGGTCATGAGCGCGGAGTTCGCGCTCGAACTGAGGGCGAGCGTCGTGCCGGTGCGGCTCGCGTCGGCGCCGTTCGTCGAGGGTCTGCTCGCCGCGGCCGTGACCGCCGCACAGGGGGCGTCCCTGGACGCGGTCGCGGCGGAGGCGAACGGCGCGCTGGTCGCGAAGTCGGCCCAGCTGGAGGACGAGCAGCAGCCGCCGGCCGCCGCGCCGATGCCGGCGGCGCCGCGGGCGGACGGGGAGGTCGTGCGCACGGTCGTCGTGCGCAATCCCGCGGGGGTGCATGCGCGCCCGGCGGCCATGATCGGTCAGGCGGCGCAGGGGGCGCCGCTCCGGCTGCGGCTGCTTCCCGCGGGGGAGCCGGTCCCGGCGGCGAGCATGATGCGGCTGCTCGCCTTCGGGGCGCGCCGCGGCGACGAGGTCGAGCTGGAGGGCGAGCGCGGCGCGGTCGAGCGCGTGGCCGCCCTGTTCGACGACGGCTTCGGCGAGATGGATGGGGCGCCGAGCACGACCGAGGCGCCGAGCACGACCGGGGCGCCGAGCACGACCGACGAACGGAGCGGCGCGCCCGCCGCCGCGCAGAGCCCTGCGGCCGACCTGGTTCCCGGGGCGACCCTGCACGGGCTCGGCGTCAGCCCGGGCGTCGCCGTGGCACCCGTGGCTCAGCTCGGCGAGGCGATCGCCGAGCCCGCTGCCGCGGACGAGGTCCCGGAGGATCGGCGCGAGGCCGAGGCGGCGCGCCTGGCCCCCGCGGTGGCGGAGGTCGTCGCCGCGCTGCGGGCCGACGCCGCTCGATCCGAGGGCGAGACGGCGCAGATCCTCGAGGCGACGGCGCTGCTCGCCGCGGATCCCGACTTCGCCGCGGGCGCCGCCGCGCGTGTGCGCGCCGAGGGCGTCTCCGCCGCCCGTGCCGTCTGGGACGAGGCCGAGGCGCAGGCCCGGCTGCTGCGCGACCTCGGCGGGCGCATGGCGGAGCGCGTCGCCGACGTGCGCAGCGTGCGCGACCGCCTCGTGGCGCGGCTCACCGGAGCCGACGTGCCGGGGATCCCCGATCGCGCTGAGCCGTTCGTGCTCGTGGCGCGGGATCTGGCCCCCGCGGAGACCGCGGCTCTCGGGCGCAGCCGGTGCGTCGCGCTCGTCACCGAGGAGGGCGGGCCCACCTCGCACACCGCGATCCTGGCGCGCGCCCTCGGCATCCCCGCGGTGGTCGGAGCCGCCGGAGCGACCGCCATCCCCGCGGAGACCGTGGTGCTCGTCGACGGCGAGAGCGGGACCGTGCAGCTGGACCCGCCGGAGCGGCAGCGCGCCGCGACCTCCGAGGATCCACCCGAGTTCGACGGCCGCGGACAGCTCGCCGACGGGACGCCCGTGACTCTGCGGGCCAACGTGGGGGGCGCCGTGGACGCACACGCGGCTGCTGCGGCGCGCGCACAGGGCATCGGTCTGTTCCGCACCGAGTTCTGCTTCCTCGACCGCGCGGCCGAGCCGACCGTCCCCGAGCAGGTCGCGGCCTACCGCGGCGTGCTCGCGCCGTTCGCCGGACGCACGGTGGTGGTGCGCACGCTCGACGCCGGATCCGACAAGCCCCTCCCGTTCGCGACCGGCGCGGACGAGGAGAACCCGGCGCTCGGCGTGCGGGGGCTGCGGGTCGCCAGGACGCATCCCGCCCTGCTCTCGCATCAGCTCACGGCGATCGCGGACGCGGCGGCGCAGGAGGGCGCCGAGGTCGAGGTCATGGCGCCGATGGTCGCCACGGTCGACGAGGCGCGGGACTTCGTCGCCGCGTGCCGGGCCGCAGGGATCGCGCGGGCGGGGATCATGATCGAGACGCCCGCCGCGGCGCTGCTGTCCGCCGAGATGCTCGCCGTCGTCGACTTCGTGAGCCTCGGCACCAACGACCTCACGCAGTACACGATGGCCGCGGACCGGCTGTCCGCACCGCTGGGCGCGCTCAACGACCCCTGGCAGCCCGCCGTGCTGCGCCTGATCGGCACGGTCGGTGCCGCGGGGCGCGCGCGGGGCAAGCCGGTCGGCGTGTGCGGCGAGGCCGGGGGAGACCCGGCGATCGCGCCGGTGCTCGTCGGCCTCGGGGTCACGAGCCTGTCGATGACCGCCCGCTCGCTCGCCCGCGTCGCGGCGCGGCTGCGCACGGTGACCGCGGACGAGTGCCGGCGGGCCGCGGAGGCCGCGCTCGGCGCGCCGACCGCCGTCGAGGCTCGCGCGGCCGCGGCCGCCGTGCTCGGCTGAGACCCGGGGCGCGCTCTGAACTCCGCTCCGAGCGCGGTCAGTCGAGCGTGAGCAGGAAGCCGTCGCCGTCGGGGGTGATCGTGACGTGCGTGAGGTCGGCGACCACGGCGTCCGGGGCGTGCGCCGCGGATCCCGTGCCGACGCCGATGACGCGCATCCCCGCCGCCTGAGCGGCCTGGATCCCCGCCTCCGAGTCCTCGAAGACGAGGCAGTCGGCCGGATCCACGCCGAGCCGCGTCGCGCCCAGCAGGAAGCCCTCCGGATCCGGCTTCGAGGCGGAGACGAACTCGGCGGTGACCGGCCCGTCCGGCACGTCGAGGCCCGCCGCGCCCATGCGGGCCCGCATCAGCCGGTCGTCGGCCGAGGTGACGATCGCGTGGGGGAACGGCGCCAGGGCCTGCAGGAACGCCGCGGCACCGGGGACCTCGACGACGCCGTCCACGTCGCCGCTCTCCCGCTCGAGCATGGCCTGGTTCTCGGCCAGGTTCTCCTCGTGCGGGCGGTCGGGGAGCATGATCGCCATGCTCTGGTGGCCCTGGCGCCCGTGCACGACGCTCAGCACGAACTCGGGATCCAGCCCGTGGGGCTCGGCCCAGGCCAGCCAGAGACGCTCCACGACGGCGGTGGAGTCGACGAGCGTGCCGTCCATGTCGAGCAGGGCGGCGCGGGCGCGGAAGGTCTGGGTCATGCTCCCAGGCTATCGGGGCAGCAGCGGACGGATCGTGGTGCGGTCTCGACGCTCGTCGTCGCCGCGCGCCTAGGGTGGACGTGACAGGGAGGGCGGGGCGAATGCGAAGCGAGTGGGACCGGCTGATCAGGCGTCTGCGCGAGGCGCGCGCCGCGGCGACGCTGCACCAGATGCGGGAGACCGACGCCCTGCTGACCGGGGCGATCGCGTTCGTGCTGGGCTTCCTCGTCGCATCCGTCGTGTTCTGGAACCGCACGCTGTCGATCACCGGTGCCTGGTCGGTCGGCGAGGTCGCCGCGTACGGCGGTGCGGCGGTCGCGCTGCTGAGCTTCCTCGCGGGGCGCATCGGCCTGCGCCTCGAGGCGGTCGAGGCGCCGGAGAAGCGCGACCCGGACGCCGCGAACGACGGGTTCGCGGCACCCGGTCAGCGGCTGCGCTGGTACGAGCTGATCGCGATCGCCCTCGCGCACGCCGCGGTCGCGCTGCTCGCCTGGTTCGGCCTCGCCGCGCTGCTCGAGGCCGGCTTCCGCGACGCCCCGGTGTTCCCGTTCCCTGGCGCCGTGCTCGTCGCGGTCGCGCTCGCGCTCACCGGCTACGTCTGCTATCTCAGCGCGATCGCGCTGAGCCCCACGTCGATCTCGCTGATCCTCGCGGTCTACCTCGTGATCGGGGCGCTCACGGCGATGCTCGAGGCGTCGGATCCGCACTGGTGGCGCGACAACCTCTCCGCGCTGGGCATGTCCAGCAACGCGTCCTCGCCGGCCTTCAACGGCACCCTCATCGTGGCCGGGGTGATGGTGACCACGATCGCCCGCTACGCCACCGCGGCCCTGCCGGTGCCGGAGCCCCGGGACGAGCGCGGCCGCACGATCGTGCGCGTCGGCCTGATCCTCATCGGCGTCCTGCTCGCGCTGGTGGGGATCTTCCCCGTGGACCGCTTCTTCCTGCTGCACAACACGGTCGCCACGGGCATGGCGGTGTGCTTCGCCGGGGTCGTGATCGCGCTGCCGTGGCTCCTGCGCCGGATCTCGCGCGTGTTCGTGGTGCTGGGCTGGGTGTACGTGCTGGTCATCGCGCTGCTCGGGGTGTTCTTCGCGACCGGCTACTACAACCTCACCGCGGTGGAGCTCATCGCCGCGGTGCTGATCTTCAGCTGGATCATCGTGTTCCTGCGCACGGCCGGCGCCGACCACGGCGCGTGGGACGCGGACCGCGACCGGCACGGCGAGGCCGCCGCGCGGACCTGAGCCGGCGGATCCTTCGCGGCTGGACGAGCGCCGTGCACTGCATGACAAGTCCGGCCGATGCTCCCCGCCGAGAATGGGAGGACGCATCGTCGTCCGCACACTCGAAGGAGAGACCGATGACCGACATGTCCGCCGCGTCCGCGCTGCTCGACCGCATCCAGGCCCCCGAGGGCAGCGGCCGGGAGATCCCCGACGCCGCCACGCGCGAGGTCATCGGGCGTGCTCCCGTGCAGACCGTCGCCGACCTGGACGACGCGATCGCCCGCGCCAAGGCCGCCCAGCCCGGCTGGGACGCGCTCGGCCACGCGAAGCGCAGCGAGCTGCTGCTCGCCGCGGCCGACGCCATCGACGCGCACGCGGAGGAGCTCGCCCACCTGCTCTCCCGCGAGCAGGGCAAGCCGCTGAACGGCCCGAACGCCCGCTTCGAGCTGGGCGCCTGCACCGCCTGGCTGCGCACGAACGCGACCACGGTGCTGGAGCCCGAGGTGCTGGTCGACGACGAGAACCTGCACGCCGAGCTCGTCTACAAGCCGGCCGGCGTGGTGGGCGCGATCGGTCCGTGGAACTGGCCCCTCATGATCACGATCTGGCAGATCGGCCCGTCCCTGCGGATGGGCAACACGGTGGTCGTCAAGCCCAGCGAGTACACGCCGCTGAGCGTGCTCGCGATGCTCGCCGTGATGAACGACGTGCTGCCCGCCGACGTGCTGATCGGCATCTCGGGCGACCGCGAGGTCGGCGCGCGGATCGCCTCGCACCCGGACATCGACAAGATCATGTTCACCGGATCCACCGCGACGGGCCGCAAGATCATCGAGAGCTCGGCCGGCAACCTCGCGCGCCTCACGCTCGAGCTCGGCGGCAACGACGCCGGCATCGTGCTGCCGGGGACCGACCCGGCCGCGATCGCCGAGGACCTGTTCTGGGGCGCGTTCATCAACACCGGCCAGACCTGCGCGGCGATGAAGCGGCTCTACGTGCACGACTCGCTCTACGACCAGGTGGTCGACGCGCTCGCCGGCATCGCCGCCCAGGTGCCGATCGGCAACGGCCTCGACGAGGGCAACGTGCTGGGACCGCTGCAGAACAAGCAGCAGTTCGACATCGTGTCGCGCCTGGTCGAGGACGCGAAGGCGCGCGGCGCCCGCATCGTCACCGGCGGCGAGGCGGCTCCGGAGCTCGGCGAGCTCTTCTACCGCCCCACGATCGTGGCCGACATCCCGAACGACGCCGCGCTCGTGCAGGAGGAGCAGTTCGGGCCGGCGCTGCCGATCATCCGCTACTCCGACGTGGACGAGGCCTTCGCGCTCGCGAACGGCGTGGACGTGGGGCTCGGCGCCTCGGTCTGGTCGAGCGACCCCGAGGCCGCGCGCGAGGCGGCGACGCGCATGCAGTCCGGCACCGTGTGGATCAACTCCCACGGCGGCCTGCACCCGATGGTGCCCTTCGGGGGTGTGAAGAGCTCGGGCTACGGCCTCGAGTTCGGCGTGGCAGGGCTCAAGTCGGTCGGCGTGCCGCAGGTCGTCTCCGGACCCGGCCGGAAGGGCTGAGGCGTGTCCGACGCGACCGGGACGCGCTCCGTCCTCGTGGTGGGAGCCGGCACCGCGGGCAGCATCGTCACCCGGCGTCTCGTGGACGCCGGGTGGGACGTGACGCTCGTCGAGGCCGGCGGCTACGACACGAACCCCGCGATCCACGACCCGTCCCGGGCGGGCGAGCTGTGGCACGCCGCCGAGGACTGGGACCTGTTCACGGTGCCGCAGGAGCACGCGGCCGGCCGCCGCCTGCACCTGCCCCGGGGCAAGGTCACCGGCGGATCCCACGCGCTCAACGCCATGATCTGGGTGCGCTGTGCGGCGAGCGACTTCGACGGCTGGGAGGCCGCGGGCGCGACCGGCTGGGGGTGGGCGCAGGTCGAGCCGGTGTACGCGGCGATCGAGAACGACCTCCTCCCGGTGACCGGCGACTACCCGCTCGTGCCGATCCAGCAGTCGATCATCGACGCCGCCGTCGAGGAGGGGCTGGAGCACAACCCCGACTACAACGGCGGCACGCTGGACGGCGTCTCGCAGGAGCAGGTCACGATGCGCGACGGCCGTCGCGTGAACACCTGGATGGCCTACGTGCGGCCGATCGAGGAGGCGCCGAACCTGCGCATCGTCACGGGCGTCGAGGTCGAGACCGTGATCGTGGAGGACGGCGCCGCCGTGGGCGTGCGTCTGAGCGACGGATCCGAGCTCCGCGCGGACGAGGTGATCCTCGCCGCCGGCGCCCTGGGCAGCCCCGCGATCCTGCTGCGCAGCGGCATCGGACCGCGGGAGGAGCTCGAGGCGCTCGGGATCGGCGTGGTCCGCGACGCCCCGGCCGTCGGGGCCGATCTGCACGATCACCTGCTCTCACCGGTGATCTTCACCACCGACCGGCCCGTCGGCGCGCCGCAGCCGGGCGTGTCCGTGACGCAGACGCACCTGTTCTGGCGCTCGCGCGACGACCTCGCCGAGCCGGACACTCAGCCGATCCACTTCTCGGTGCCGATGTGGGGCGAGCTGGAGCCGCGCCCCGGCGCGCACGGCCCCGGCGACGGCTTCACGCTCATGGCCGGGCTGGTGACGCCCTACAGCCGCGGCACGCTGCGGCTCTCCGGGCCGTCGGCCGCCGATCCGCTGCTCATCGATCTCGCCGCCCTCGAGGACGACCGCGACCTGGCAGCGCTCGCCGCATCGGTGCGTCAGGTGCGGCGGATCGGTGCGCGTCCGGCGCTGGCCGACGCCTGGGGCGCGGTCGAGGCGTACCCGGGGCCGGAGGTCTCGGACGCCGATGTCGAGGACTGGGTGCGCCGCACCGCGATCACGTACCACCACCAGGTCGGCACCTGCCGGATGGGGTCGGATCCTGCGGCGGTCGTGGATCCGCGTCTGCGCGTCAAGGGGGTCGCAGGGCTCCGTGTGATCGACGCCTCGGTCATGCCCACGATCACGACCGGCAACACCAACGCCCCCGCGGCGGTGATCGGCGAGTTCGGCGCTCGGTTCGCACTCGAGGACGCGGTCTAGTGTGCGGCGGCCGGGATCGTCAGCGGTCCCGGCCGCGCAGCTCCGCCAGCAGGGCCTGCAGCCCGGCCTCGATGCGCTCGTCGCCCGCGGCCTCGGGCAGCAGCACCGACACCATCTGCCACCCGGCGTTGCGCGAGGCGACCTCGCCGACCGCGGTGTCGATGTCGATGTGGGCGGCGAGCTCGCCGTCCTCCCGGGCCTCGACGAGGAAGCGGCGGAACTGGTCCCGCCATCTCTGGTTGTTCTCGCGGTGGATCTGGGTGACGCGGGTGTCCTGCGAGGCGTGGTCCCAGAAGGCGATGACGACGCGGGCGTACTTGGGACCGAGCTCGCCGAACGGCAGGATCTCGCGGCACATCTGCTCGAGGGCGTCCAGCCCCCGCTTGCCCGCGACCTCGGTGAGGATCCGTCCGTTGGCCTGCACGTGGAGGCGCACGAACGACGCCGTCAGCAGGCTCTCCTTGGTGGGGAAGTAGCGGGCGATGGCGCCGTGGGTGTACCCGGCCTCGGCCGCGATCTGACGCATCGTGAGCCGTTCGAAGCCCTCCCGGGCGATCACCTTCGTCGCCGCATCCGCGATGTGATTGCGGCGTTCGTCGTGATCAACGATCTTGGGCACGTCCGTCCTCCTCCGATGCTGATGATCCTAGGACCGGTACGGGGGAGCACCATTCCGCCTTGCGTATCCACGTGGACACGTAAGATTCGGAAACATCTTGACAAGAGTAACTCCTTGCTGGATATTTAAGTGACCAAGTGGTGATTAAAGACGATGAAGTCGCACCGCAGCGACGCCTCCGATCCGAGATCCCCTCCCTCGCTCTGACAGGAAGCACACATGCACATCACGCGCGCACTCCGTGCCGTCGCCGCGGTCGCCGCCGTCGGCGCGGCCGTCGCCCTCTCCGGCTGCTCGTCCTCGTCCGGGGGTGCCGAGCCGGGCAAGAAGGGCGATCTGACCACGGTCAAGGTCGCCACGATCGGACTCACGTCCGACGGCAGCCTGCTGACCGGCATCGCCAAGGGGTTCTTCGCCGACGAAGGGCTGAAGATCGAGACGTCGATCGTCGCCAACCCGCCCGCGGGCCTCGCCGCCGCGCAGAGCGGCCAGGTCGACGTGGCGTACTCGCCGAGCATCCCGCTGCTGAACGCGCTCAGCCAGGGCGTGAAGATGAAGGTGATCGGGGCCGCAGACGGCTACCCCGACACGGCCACGAGCGCGGCGGATCCGGCGAAGTACGACGACACCGGGCTGTTCGCGAGCAAGGCCAGCGGGATCACCTCGGTCAAGGAGCTGGCCGGCAAGACCATCGCGATCCCGGCGCGCAAGGCGCAGCTCGAGGTGGTCATCGCCGAGCAGCTGAAGAAGAACGGCATCGATCCCGCGACCGGCGTGAAGTGGGTCGTGCTGGACTTCACGTCCGCGGTCGCCGCCCTCAAGAGCGGCAACGTGGACGCCGCGGGCCTCGTGAGCCCCTTCACCGCGCAGGCCGCGGCCGACGGCGGACCGCAGCTCGCGGCCCCCTCTATCGGGTTCTTCGAGACCGGCGCCACCGGGCTGTGGACCGCGGGCGAGACGACGATCCAGTCCAAGAAGGACGTCATCAGCGCCTTCCAGCGCGCGATCGTGAAGTCCAACGAGTACGCCACGGCACACCCGGAGGAGGCCATCACGGCGGGTCTCGCGTACACGAAGTCGAAGCTCTCGGTCGCCGAGGTCAAGGTGCCGGTGTGGCCGACCGCGGTGGCCCCGGAGGATCTGCAGCGCCCGGACGACAAGATGGTCGCCCTCGGGTTCCTGAAGAAGCCGGTCGACCTCTCTGGCGTCATCCTGGCGAAGTGAGACCCGTGAACCGTTCCCGGATCCTCCCCGCGCTGCTCGGCGCCGCGGGCGCGCTGACCGCCCTCGCGGGGTGGCAGCTCGCGGCGACCGCCGGCCCGCTGGCCGGCGCGCCGCTGCCCTCCGCGCTCGAGGCGCTGGGTGCGGCGGGCCGGCTGCTGGGGACGCCGCCGCTGTGGCAGGCGACGGCGGACACCCTCGTCATGGCCCTCACCGGTCTCCTGGCCGCAGCCGTCGTCGGCGTGCTGCTGGGCATCGCGATCGGATCCTCTCCGCTCGCCATGCACGCGACCAGGGTGCCGCTCGAGTTCCTCAAGCCCATCCCGCCGATCGTGATCCTCCCGGTCGTGGTGCTGGTGCTGGGTCCGACGGCCGGCATGGGGACGTTCCTCGTGTTCTTCGGCTCGTTCATCGCGATCTCCGTGCAGTCCTCGGCCGGCGTCTTCGACACCGACCCCGTGGCCCGCGCGACCGGCGCCTCCTACGGCATGGGGCGGGCGGAGATCCTGGCGCGCATCGTGATCCCCAGCGCCCTGCCCTACATCGGCACGGCGCTGCGGGTCGCGGCACCGACATCGCTCGTGATCGCGGTCGTCGCCGGCCTCCTCGGCGGGGGACCGGGGCTCGGGCAGAGCCTGCTCATGGCGCAGATCTCGGGGAACCAGGCGGATCTGTTCGGCATCGTGCTCATCCTCGGCGCCCTCGGGCTGCTGATCCAGGGCCTCAGCCAGTGGGCGGAGCGGCGCCTGCTGCACTGGCACCCGCAGTACCGGAAGGCGGAGATCGCGTGACCCTCACCACCTCGGTCCAGACCGGCGCCCGGCTCCGGCGCGGCCGTCGCGTCAGTGCCGCACCGCGCTGGCTGCTCATCCTCGTCGAGGTCGCCGTCCCGGTGCTGCTCATCGCGCTGTGGTGGATCGTCTCCGCGGGATCGACGAACACGTTCTTCCCGCCGCTGTCGGCGATCGTGTCGCGCCTCGGCGAGCTGCTGACGACCCCCGCGTTCCTCGGCGACATCGGCCTGTCCGTGCTGAACCTCGTGCTGTCGTTCCTGATCGCGACGGTCGTCGGGGTGCTGCTGGGCTGCGCGCTCGGCCTGATCGCGCCGCTGAGCTGGTTCGTCGAGCCGACGATCCACTTCTTCCGCGCGATCCCCCCGGTGGCGCTCGTGCCGATCTTCGTGTCGCTGCTCGGTTTCGGCAACGGCACGCGCATCCTCTCGATCTCGCTCGCCGCGCTCTTCCCGATCCTGATCTCGACCATCGACGGCGTGCGCGCCGGCGAACCCACCCTGCAGATGGTGGGGAAGGTGTACCGGCTCACCCGCGCGGAGCGGCTGTTCCAGGTCACCCTGCCCGCGGCGAGCCCCCGGATCCTGTCCGGGATGCAGGTGAGCCTCATCACCGCCTTCGTCGTCATGATCGCGAGCGAGATGCTCGGCTCGTCCGCGGGTCTCGGCGCCGCGACCCTCCTCGCCCAGCAGTCGTTCGCGATCGCCGACATGTGGGCGGGGATCATCGTCCTCGGCGTGCTCGGGTACCTGTCCACCGCCCTGTTCGTCCTGTTCCGCCGCGCCGTCCTGCGCTGGTACATCGCCTCACAACAACTGGAGAAGAGCGAATGAGCATCACCGCCGTCCCCCGACTCAGCGTGCAGGGCCTCGCGAAGACCTATCGGACCCGGAGCGGCGACGTGCCCGTCATCGCCGACCTCACGTTCGACGTGTCGGCGGGGGAGGTGGCCTGCATCGTCGGTCCCTCCGGCATCGGGAAGACCACCCTGCTCAAGTGCCTCACCGGCCTGCAGCCGATCACCTCGGGGTCCGCGCGGATCGACGGCGTGGAGATCGACGGGCCGCCCGAGGAGATGGCGCTCGTGTTCCAGGAGTACACGCGCTCGCTCATGCCCTGGCTCACGGTCGAGAAGAACGTCCGGCTGCCGCTGCGGCACCTGCGGCTGAGCGCCGCCGAGCGCGAGGAGCGGATCACCGCGGCGCTCGCCGCCGTCGGGCTCGCCGGCGCGGGGGCCAAGTATCCCTGGCAGCTCTCCGGAGGCATGCAGCAGCGCGTCGCGATCGCCCGGGCGATCGCGTACCGCCCCGAGGTGCTCGTGATGGACGAGCCGTTCGCCTCGGTCGACGCGCAGACCCGCTTCGAGCTCGAGGACCTGTGCCTGCGGATCCGCGAGCAGTTCGGCATGACGATCCTGATCGTCACGCACGACATCGACGAGGCCGTCTACCTCTCCGACCGGGTCATCGTGCTCGGAGAGCGGCCCGCCCGGGTGACCGAGATCATCGAGATCGACTTCGGCGGCCCTCGCGACCAGCTCGAGACGCGGGCCACCGCGGAGTTCGCCGAGCTGCGCACGCGGATCTTCGGGCTCATCCGGAAGGCGGGCTGAATGGATCGCGCAGCGCGCGGGTACGAGGGCTTCGCGGGGCGCGTCGAGGAGTTCACCTCCGCGTCCGACCCCGCCTGGCGCGTGCGGCCGACCGCCCCCGAGGGGGCGCCGAACATCATCGTCATGCTCGTCGACGACCTCGGCTTCAGTGACCTGGGTCCGTTCGGCAGCGAGATCCCCACGCCGTTCATCGACGGCCTCGCCGACGAGGGCTGGGTGTTCACGAATTACCGCACGGCGCCGATGTGCTCACCGGCCCGCGCCGCGCTGCTCACCGGGCTGAACCCGCACCGGGCGGGGTTCGGGTTCGTGGCGCACATCGATCCGGGCTACCCGGGGTTCGCCTGCGAGCTCCCCGCCGCGGCCCCCACGCTCGCGGAGTCGCTGAGGGCGGGCGGATACGCGACCTTCATGGTCGGCAAGTGGCACCTGACCCTGGAGTCGCGGCTGCACGACGGGGCGGACCGGTCGTCCTGGCCGCTGCAGCGGGGCTTCGACCGCTACTTCGGATCCATGGACGGGTTCACGTCGCTGCACCATCCGCATCGTCTCGTGCAGGACAACTCCGTGGTCGACGTCGCCGAGTTCCCCGACGGGTTCTTCCTCACCGACGAGCTGACGGACCGGGCGATCGCGATGGTCGACGAGCTGCGCGTGAACGATCGCCGCAAGCCCTTCTTCCTCTACTACGCGCACACTTCGGTGCACGGGCCGATCCAGGCGAAGGCGGAGGACATCGAGCGCCACGGCGGGCGGTACGAGCGCGGCTGGAACGCGCTGCGCGAGGAGCGCTTCGAGCGCCAGCGCCTCCGCGGCATCGTGCCCGCGCACGCGGAGCTGCCCGGCGACGCCCTCGCGGACGGCGACCGGATCCCGCACTGGGACGATCTCAGCGCCGAGGAGCGCGCCCTGTTCGCCCGCCATATGGAGGTCTACGCCGCCGCCGTCGACGAGATCGACCAGAGCGTGGGGCGCCTGCTCTCACGTCTCGACGAACTCGGCGAGCGGGAGAACACGATCATCGTGATCGCGAGCGACAACGGCGGCACCGCCGAGGGCGGCCCGACCGGGACGCGCAGCTACTTCGCGCAGTTCGGTCTGCACGGCGCGGTCCCCGACGGCTGGGTGAGCGACGTGCCGCGCGACGTGTCGGAGATCGGCGGGCCCCGGCTGTACGGCCAGTACCCGACAGGGTGGGCGCGGGTGTCGAACACGCCGTTCCGTTCCTTCAAGTCGAGCACCTACGAGGGCGGCGTCCACGCCCCGCTGGTCATCTCCTGGCCGGCGGGAGCAGGATCGCCGGGGCTCCGCGACCAGTTCGTCTTCGTGTCGGATCTGGCCCCGACGCTGCTCGAGCTCGCGGGCGTCGCCCGCCCTGCGCAGTGGAACGGGATGGCCGCGCCCGAGGTGGACGGCGGCAGCATCGCCGAGGTCCTCGCCGACCCGGCCGCACCGGGCCGGGCGCAGCAGTACTTCGAATGCGTGGGTCGTCGTGCGCTCGTCGACGGCGAGTGGAAGGCGGTCTCGCCGATCCCTCCGACGCCCGGGCAGGGCGCCGCAGGCGGCGCCTGGGAGCTCTACCACCTGCCGAGCGATCCGACCGAGACGCGGGATCGCGCCGCGCACGAGCCCGACCGCGTGCGGGAGCTCGCGGAGCGCTGGCGCCACGAGGCGTGGCGCAACACGGTCTTCCCGCTCGACGACGACGGCACCCTGTTCTCTGTGCGGCCCGCCAGTGAGGCGCCGCTGTCGGAGCCGGTCGAGCTCGTGCCGTTCCGCCCGCCGCTGGAGCGGTTCCGCTCCGCGCGCCTCACGGTGCTGCGCTCGTTCGACGTGCACGCCGAGCTGCACCTGGAGCGCGGCGCGGAGGGCGTGCTCCTCGCGCACGGCGACCAGGGCGGGGGATACCTCCTGGCGCTGGACGGCGACGAGCTGCTGCTCTCCTACAACGCGTACGGCGCGATGCGCCGGGTCCGCACGACCGCGCCGGGGCCGGGGGCCTGTCGCATCGATCTGCGCGCGCGCGCGGCGCTCGGGTTGCGCTGGAGCTTCGCGGTCGATGTGGACGGCGTGGAGCGGGTACGCCTCGACGACATGCCGATGCTGGTCGGCATGGCGCCCTTCACCGGCATCAGCGTGGGCTACGACTACGGCGGCCCCGTGGACTGGGAGCTCTCCGAGCGGCATCGCTCCTATCGCTTCCGGGGCGGCAGGATCACATCCCTGCGCTACGTGCCGGGTGAGGCCTCGCCCGAGGATGCGACCGTGCTGCGGGCGATCGAGCGGGAGATGCGCGACCTGGTCGACTGACGGACGGCCTCAGCCCGCGGCCGATGCGGCGGGCTGAGGCTCCGCGACGTTCGCGCTGTACGGCACGTGCAGGGCCTGGGCGAAGCGCTCGAAGAGCGCCGGATCCCCCTGGATCTGCACGACGCCCGTGGCGAGGGCGTCCTGCGGGCTCAGCGTGCCGGCGAGCAGGTTGCGGATCCCCGGGCCCGCCACGATCTCGAGATCCGGATCCTCGAGGAGCCCGGGATCGGCGGTGACCCTGCCGTCGCGCATGACGACGTGCGTCTCGATGTCGCCGACGCGCACGTTGTAGGTCGTGTCCCAGTCGGAGGGCACGACGCCGTCGCCCGCGGCCACGCGGAGCGCCGCCGTGATCGACGACGTCGTCACGATCTCGCCCTCGCGCGGGGTGCGCATGCCGCCCGCGCCCCAGCGCGACAGCGCGTCGAGCGCCGGTCCGAGCTCCTGCCCGCGCGGGGTGAGGGCGTAGACGACGGAGCGCTCCGCGCCCGCGGGTGCCGCCCTCTCGACGATGCCCTCGTCCTCGAGCTCCTTCAGGCGCGACGCGAGTGTGTTCGTCGGGATGCCCGGCAGCCCGGCCACGAGGTCGGAGTAGCGCCGCGGTCCCACGCTGAGGTCGCGGAGGATCAGCAGCGTCCAGCGCTGCCCGACGATCTCCGCCGCACGGGCGAGGCCGCAGAACTGGCCGTAGTGCTGATTCGTCATGGATCTCAGATTACCACTTGACTTCACTATTTGCAGTGTGCTTTATTTTTTGCAGTAACCCGGAACCGGGGCCGCTCACAGAGGCACCAGCTCGCATCCGCAGCACTGAAGGAGAAGGACATGACCGCCACGATCGCCCCGGCCGAGGTCGACGCCTCGACCGCCCCCGACTCCGCGCTCGAGGCGCGCAACCGCACGGCGCTGCGCCTGCTCCTCGCCGCCGTGTTCGTCGTGTTCCTGAACGAGACGATGATGGCCGTCGCGCTGCCCCGCATCCAGGAGTCCCTGCACATCGACGCCACGCGCGGGCAGTGGCTCACCACCGCGTTCGCCCTGACCATGGCGGTCGTCATCCCGACCACCGGCTGGCTCATGCAGCGCCTGCGCACCCGGGCCGTGTTCACCGTCGCGATGTCGAGCTTCCTCGTCGGCACGGTCATCGCGGCCGTGTCGCCCGTGTTCGAGATGCTCGTCGTCGGACGCGTCGTCCAGGCCATGGGGACCGCTGTGATGATGCCCCTGATGATGACGACCGTGATGACGATCGTCCCCGCCGCCGAGCGCGGCCGGGTGATGGGGCGCGTCTCGATCGTCATGTCGGTGGCTCCCGCCGTCGGCCCGATCGTCTCGGGCGCCCTGATCCAGGTGCTGCCGTGGCAGGGCCTGTTCTGGGTGATGCTGCCCATCGCGCTCACGATGCTGGCCATCGGCATCCGCCGGATCCCGAACGTCTCCGAGACCCGCGCCGTCCCGCTGGACGTGCTCTCCGTCGTGCTCGCCGCGATCGCCTTCTCGGCGCTGGTGTTCGGCCTCAGCCAGATCGGTGCGGCGGCGGTGGGCCAGGCGGCGCTGCAGCCGTGGATCCCGATCGTGCTCGGTCTGGCGACGCTGGGCCTGTTCGGATGGCGTCAGCTGGTGCTGCAGCGCACCGATGCGGCGCTGCTGGACCTGCGCACCTTCCTCTCGCGGGACTTCGCCGTCGCGGTCGCGATGATGACGGTCAGCATGGTCTCGCTGTTCGGCGCCTTCATCGTGCTTCCCCAGTTCGCGCGGTACACGCTGGGCCTCGACCCGCTGTGGGTGGGCGCGATCCTGCTCCCGGGCGGGCTGCTGATGGGCCTGGCGGGTCCCACCGTCGGGCGGCTCTACGACCGCTTCGGGCCGCGTCCGCTCGTGATCCCCGGCTCGCTGGGCCTGGCCGCATCGCTGTGGACCCTCGCGCTCGGGCTCGGCGAGCACTCGTCCTGGGTGGTGCTGCTGGGCGCCCACATCGTGCTGATGCTCTCGCTCGCGTTCCTGTTCACGCCGGCGTTCAGCTCCTCGCTCGGCTCGCTCGCCCCGCACCTCTACTCCCACGGCAGCGCCACGATCGCGACCCTGCAGCAGGTCGCCGGGGCCGCCGGCACCGCGATCTTCGTCGCCCTCTACGCCACGGGCGTCGCGGCGACGGGAGCCGCGAACCCGGAGCTGCCCTCGCCGGCGGCGGCCGCGCACGGCTCCCACCTCGCGTTCCTCGCCGGAGCGATCCTGTCGTTCGTCGTCATCGCGCTCGCCCTGTGCGTGCGCCGGCCCGCGGCCGCGCAGGCCGAGGAGCACTGACCGGGACAGCCGTGACACAGCGCAGGAAGATGGCCCCGGAACCTGGTTCCAGGGCCAACTTCCTGCGCGTCCTCCTGCGTTGTGTTCCGGAGGTGCTGGGCTACCCGGATCCGGAGATGCTCGGAGGCGCACCGGATCGGGGCTCGGCAGCCGTCCTCAGTCGTCCAGCAGCGCGGCGGCGAACATCGGGCGGGCGGCGTCGGCGCTCGGCGGATGGAACAGGCCCGCCGTCGCGTCGCGGTACAGCCGGCTCAGCTCATGGCCGTTGTCGAAGCCGGCACCGCCGGTGCACAGGAGGGCGGCTTCGGCGGCACGGCGTGCGGCGGTCGAGGCGTTGAGCCGTGCGCTCACCAGCAGCAGCGGCCAGCGCGCGCCGTGATCGACGAGCTCGTCGAAGTCGCGGCAGTACGCCTCCAGCTGCGCGGGCACCGCCAGGTACTCGAGGTGCGCGTCGGCGAGGCGGGTGCGCGACTCGGGCACCTCGGCATAGGTCGTGCCGGACTTCGCGGAGCGCCGCTTCTTGAGGCCGGCCGCGCCGAGTTCGAGCGCGCGAGCGGCGACCCCGGCGTAGACGGATCCGATGAGCAGCTGGAAGTTGCTGGTGATCGCGAACGTGAGCAGATCCGGAACCCGCCCCACGGCGATGCGGCGGTTCACGCGCGCGGGCTCCATGCGCACGTCGGTGAGGATGGTCGCCCGGCTCTGCGACGCCCGCATCCCGAGCACGTCCCACTGGTCGGACACGGCGATCCCATCGGCGTCGCGCTCCACGAACCCGTAGACGAGCATCGGGTTCTCCGGATCCGTGTCGTCCCTGCCGTGCGTGATCAGGCGCGTCCAGACGGGCGAGAGGGAGGTGAAGATCTTGACGCCGGTGAGCAGGTAGCCGCCGTCGGGCTGCGGGGCGGCGGTCGTCCGGGAGTCCTGCATGACCCAGTCGTTCGACGGCTCGCTGATCCCGAAGGCGAAGACCTCGCCCGCCATCGCCTCGGCGAACACGACGTCGAGGGAGTGGTCGCCGCGGTCGGCAAGCGCCTTCGCGACCCCGGTGCACATGAGGTGCATGTTCACCGCGAGCGCGGTCGCGGGGGCGGCGGTCGCGAGGCGCTGCTGCAGGTGGGAGACCTCGTCGAGGCTCAGCCCGGGGCCGCCGTGCTCCTCGGGCACGAACAGAAGCAGGTAGCCGCGCTCGGCCAGCTCGGCGAAGTCCTCGTCGAAGAACCGGTTCTCGCGGTCGTACACCGCGGCGCGCTCGCGGAACCGGTCCAGGAGGTCGTCGGGGAGATACCGGTCGGCAAGCTCGGCGCGGCGGGTGAGACGGTCGGTCATCGTGCCTCCAGGGGGTGTTCGAAGATGAGGGCGCCGTTGTGGCCGCCGAAGCCGAACGACGGCGACAGCACCCGGCGCAGTACCGCGGGACGGGCCTCGCGCACGACGTCCCAGTCGTCGAACTCCGGATCGTCCAGGTTGATGGTGGGCGGGATCAGGCCGGTCTGCAGGGTGCGGATCGCGAGGACCGCCTCGACGGCCCCCGAGGCGCCCAGCAGGTGCCCGGTGCTCGACTTCGTCGCCGTGATCGGGATGCGCCGGGCGCGCTCGCCGAACACGGCGGCGTAGGCGGCGAGCTCGGCCGCGTCACCCGCCGGGGTGCCCGTGCCGTGCGCGTTGATGTGGTCGACGGACGCGGGGTCGTCCGGATCCTGTCCGGCGTCCGCGAGCGCGGCGGCGACGGCCTGGGCCGCGCCGCGGCCCGCCGGATGCGGCGCCGTGGGGTGGTGGGCGTCACTGGCCTCGCCGAACCCGGCCACCGTCGCGAGCGGTGCGGCTCCGCGCTCCCGGGCGACATCCTCCGCCTCGAGCAGGAGCGCGGCGGCGCCCTGCGCCATGACGAAGCCGCGCCGTCCCCGGTCGAACGGTCGGCTCGCGGCGGTCGGATCCTCCTCGTACCCGCTCGCGAGCGCGCGCAGGTTCGCGTTGGAGGCGAGGTTCACCGGATTCAGGCAGTCCTCCACGCCGACCACGAGCACGGCGTCCGCATAGCCGTGCCGGATGCGGCGCAGCGCCTCGCCGATCGCGATCGCGCTCGAGGCGCAGGTCGCGGTCACGCCGTGCGCGGTGCCGCGTGCGCCGTAGCGCTCGCTCAGCAGCGCGGCCGCCGCGTCGGGCGCGCCGTGCACGACGAGGCTCACGGGGACACCGCGCGGGCCGCGGGCGTCCAGCGCGCGGGTCGCCGCCTGCATCTGGTCGATCGGGCCGGATCCGGTCCCGACCAGGATCGCGGTGCGGGCGGGATCCCACGGCAGCGCGGCGCCGTCGCGGAGGCGCACGGCGTCGACTCCGGCATGCGCGAGCGCCTGGTCGGCGGCGCCGACGGCCCAGAGCTGGGACGGGCTGAGGCGTCGTGCGAGCGGGGGGTCGACGATGCCGGTGCCGTCGAAGCCGACGATGCGCCCGCCGATCCGCACCGCGAGGCCGGCGAACTCCGGCGCGTCGAGGGCGACGACGGCGCTGCGCCCGGTCGACGCGGCCTCCCAGAGTGCGGCGACGTCGAGGCCGCTCGGCGTGACCGCGCCGAGCCCGGTGACGACGACGCGCCGCCCGGTCGTCACAGCCGGATCCCTTCGCCGTCGGCGAGGAGGGCGGCCGTCGCCGGCCGCCGGATCTTGCCGCCGGCCGTGCGCGGCAGCCGGTCGAGCAGATACCATCGCCGCGGCACGAACTGCGGGGCGAGACGCGCGCGGGCCCAGGCCTGCAGCTCGGCCTTCGACGGGGCGGACCCGCCCTCGATCACCAGCGCGACGACGTTTCCGAGCCGCGGATCGGGCAGCGCCACCGCGCACGCCGTGCCCAGCCCCGGCATCGTGTCGAAGGCGCGCTCCACCTCGGGCAGTGAGACCTTGTGGCCGCCGGTCGCGACGACGTCGCCCGCGCGTCCGGCCAGCTGCAGCCGGCCGTCGACGATCCGCGCCAGATCGTGCACGGTGGCCCAGCCGTCGGGGCCCCGCAGCGCGGCGTCGGTCGTCGCGGCGAGGTAGCCGTCCGAGCACGCGGCGGCGCGGATCCACAGCGTGCCGAGCTCGCCGTCGGGCACGCGCGCGCCCGTGTCGTCGCGGATCTCGGCCAGGATCCCGTCGTAGACGTCGAGGAGAGTGCCGTCGCCGCCGCGGCTGTCGCCGATGAAGCCGATCTCGGCCGCGCCGTAGTAGCTGATCAGCCGCACGTGCGGGAGCACGGCGGCGAGTCCGTCGCGCAACGCTGTCGGAAGGTTCGCGCCGCCGGTCACGACCAGCTCGAGGGCCGAGAACGCGCCCGGATCCCGCCGCGCCGCGTCGATGAGCACCTGCACCACGGCGGGCACCGCGACGATCCGGGTGATGCCCTCGGCGGCGACGCGCGACGCCAGCCGGGCCGGGTCGAACGCGTCGGCGAGGTGGGCGCCGCCCCCGGTCGCGAGGCATTCGATGAGGGCGTAGAGCGTGAGGCTGTACGACAGCGGGCCCGGCGCGAGGGTGCGCACGCCCGGGAGGGGCTCGAGGTGTGCACTGGAGACGGCGACGTTCGCACGGTACTGCCGGCGGGTCTTGAGGAAGGCCTTGGGATCGCTCGTGGTGCCCGAGGAGAACAGCAGCAGGAAGGCCTCATCGGCGTCGCGCACGGTCGGCGGCTCGGCGGGGGTCGCTGCGGCCTCGCGGTCACGGAACTCGTCGAGTGCGAGGACGGTGCCCGTCCACCCCGCGTCCCGCAGCGCCGGCGCGAGGGCGGGGTCGTCGCCGATCACGAGCCCGATCCCCGCGGCGGTCACGACGTGCACCCGGTGCGCGAGCGGCCACTGCGGATCGATCACGGCCGAGACGGCGCGGTAGCCGGCGAGCCCCGCGACGATCCGCGCGGCGTGGAAGGCGCTGCCGACGCTGACCGCCGTGACCGGGATGCCGTCGGTCTCCGGCGCGGGCTGCGGAGGAGCGTCCTGCGCGCGGTGCGCGGCGTCGACGACGGCGAACACGCGGCGCGAGTCCTCGACGAGGCCGGCGTAGTCGAGAGCACCGTCGGCGCCCACGATGGCGGGCTGCGCGGGGCGCTGTGCGGCGGTGGAGAGCACGGTCCTGGTGATCGGCATGCCCCACCCTTCCGTGACGCGGGCACGGCCGGACCGGATCCGGCTTCCCGGTCCAGTGTATGACCGGCCGCCGGACCCCGGCCTCGGGGCCGAGCCTACGGAGCTCGGGCCGGGTCAGCCCGAGTGCGCCTCGTCCTGCAGCAGCGCGACCGCCGACGCGAGGGTGTCACCGTCGGGGATCCGCCCCTCGGGACTCAGCAGCCAGAGGATCCCGAGACCCTGGGAGAGCACGAACTCCAGCTGGGCCAGTGCGAGCGCCTGCTCGGGGGAGAGGTCGGGATAGGCCGCGACGAGGCCCTCGGCGACGCCCCGGTACCCCTCTTCGACAGCCGCCTGCATGCGGGTCAGGGCGGCCGGATCCCGCATCATGCGCACCGCGTTCTCCATGCTGGCCAGCAGCGTCTCGCGGTTCGCCGCGAACACGTCGGGCATGCGGTTCCACAGGGCGGCGAAGGCCTCGAGGCGAGGGAGGTCCTTCGCCTCGAGGATGGCGGCCTCCATGCCGTCGCCGATCCCGGTGCCGAGCGTGTCGAGGAGCGCTTCGGTGACGAGCTGATCCTTCGAGCCGAAGTGGTAGCCGATCGCCGCGAGGCTGACGCCGGCCGCCTGGGCGATGTCGCGGGCCGTGGCGTTCGCGACGCCCCGCTCGACGATGACGCGGCGGGCCCCGGCGAGCAGATCCTCACGATTTCCCATACCGCCATCCTAGGCGCGTCTTAGACGCTTGTACTAGACAGTCGTCCCAAAGGCGTGTATACATACGTCTTAGACAAACGTCTAAATCACCTGCACCGAGGAGAAAGCCATGTCCGCACCCCACGTCCTCATCTCCGGCGGCGGCATCGCCGGGATCGCCACGGCCCTGCAGCTCGTCCGCGGCGGGATCCGCACCACGGTCGTCGAGCGCGCGCCCGAGCCCCGCCCGGGAGGCCAGGCCGTCGACCTGCGCGGCGCGAGCCGCGAGGCGGCGGAGCGCATGGGGCTGATGCCCGGCATCGATGCCCACCGGCTGCACGAGAAGGGGATGGTCTACGTCGACGGTCACGGGCGCCCCTACGGGCGCATGCCGGTCGCGCTCTTCGACGGGCGCGGCGCGGTCGCGGATGTGGAGATCGCCCGCGGCGATCTGAACCGGGTGCTCCTGGACGCGCTCGCGGCGGCCGCCGCCGAGGCTCCGGGACTCCTCTCGCTGCGCTACGGCGACCGGATCGAGGCGCTCGCGCAGGACGACGCCGGTCTCGAGGTGCGCTTCGGGTCGGGCGGCGCGGAGCGCTTCGATGCCGTGCTCGGCGCCGACGGGGTGCACTCCGCCACCCGGCGGCTGGCCTTCGGGCCGGAGGAGCGGTTCGCCACGCGGCTCGGCGGCTATGCGGCGTTCTTCACGATGCCGACCCCGGCCGGCATCGAGGACGGCTGGTTCTCGATGCGGATCGTGCCGCGTGCGATGCTCGGGATCCGTCCCGACCGGGATCCGGCCACGGCGAAGGCGATGCTCACGCTGCGCGTCGGCCACGACGCGGCGCTGCGCGGGGACCGCGCTGCACAGGAGGCGCTGATCCGCCGGCTCCTGGCGGATGCCGGCTGGCAGGCGCCCGCCGTGCTCGCGGCGATGGGCGACGCCGCGGACTTCTACTTCGACGAGCTCGCGAGGGTCGATGTGCCGGACGTCGCGAACGGCCGCGTCGCGCTCGTGGGCGACGCCGGGTACTGCGGAACCCCGCTCAGCGGCATGGGCACGGCCATGGCGCTCGTGGGGGCGTACGTGCTCGCCGGCGAGCTCGTGGACGCGCACGCGGAGGACGTGCCCGCGGCGCTCGCACGCTATGCGCGGCGGATCGAGCCGTTCATCGCCGACGGCAAGAAGATCCCGTTCGGCAGCCTCGAGCGCGCGGTCCCCCGCACGAGCACGGGCGCGGCGCTGGGCCGCCTCACGACGCGCATCATGCTCTCCCGGCCGCTGCGGCCGCTGATGCAGCGCGCCTTCGCCGAGAACGCGACCGACGCGCTGCCGCTGCCGGTCGCCGGCTCCGACGCGGCCCTCGCGACGGCCTGAGAACGGACTCCGTGCAGACTGTGCGGCGGTGCGCGCCCCCGGTCAGCGTGCGGCGTAGACCTCGCGGCCGGCGAACCAGGTCGAGAGCACGCGGGCGTCGATGATGGCGTCGGAGGGGCCCGAGATCGCGTCGCGATCGAGCACCACGAAGTCGGCCGATTTGCCGGGCTCCAGGGATCCGGTCTCGGCACCGAGGCCCATCGCGACGGCGGCGTTGCGGGTGAACACCTGCAGCGCCTCCTCGGCGGTGATCGCCTGCTCGGGCCACAGCGTGCCGGGCGCGCGCCGCAGCGGGTCGGCGCGGGTCACGAGCCCCTGGATGCCCTCGAGCGGGTTCGGCGATTCGCTCACCGGCCAGTCCGATCCGCCGGCGACGAGAGCGCCGGCGTCGATGAGGGCGCGGTTCGGCTGCGAGTGCTCCGCCCGCTCGCCGAGCACCTCGGTGAGCATCTGGGGGATGACGCCGGGGAACCAGATGAACGGCGAGATGTCCGCGACCACGTCGAGCGCGGCGAGGCGGGGGATGTCCTCCTCGGCGAGGAACTGCCCGTGCGCGATCTGGATCGGGGTGGTGAAGCCCTCGGCGCGCAGCCGCTCGGCGACGTCCAGCACGAGCCGGGCGGATCCGTCGCCGGTGCAGTGCACCTTGGCGCCCAGGCCGCGCTCGGCCACCTGTCGCAGCCACCCGTGCAGCTCGTCGGCGGTCATCGTGGTCTCGCCGTGGAAGTGCGCCCCGTGGGCCGCATCGGGGACGTACGGCTCCAGGAACGACGCGGTGCGGGCGGGCGGCACCCCGTCGAGGAAGATCTTCACGAAGTCGGGCCGGTGGTGCGCGGTGCGGAACTCCTCACCGCGGGCGATGAGGGCGGATCCGATCGGGTCGAATCCGAAGATCTCATCGTTGACGAGCAGCGACGAGACCACCCAGGCGTTGAGCTCGCCGGTCGTGTCGAGGCCGCGGAGGGCATCGAGGATGTCGGTGGAGACGCCCGCGTCCTGGAACGCGGTGATGCCGTAGCTGTTCGCGAGGTGCACGCCGTGCGCCGAAGCGGCCCGGTGCTGCGCGGCGGTCAGGCCGCCCGAGCGGTCGTAGGCCTCCTGCACGGGGATCCCCGCGGCTTCGAGGAGGACGCCCGTGGGAGTGCCGTCCTCGGCGTCGAGGATCGTGACCCCGCCCTCCGGGATCGCCTCTGCGGTGATCCCGGCCAGCTCGAGCGCGCGCGTGCTCGCCCAGCGGTTGTGCCGCGAGTCCTCCGCGATCACGACCGGGCGTCCGCCGGCGGCCTCGTCCAGCCGGAGGCGCACGGCCGTGCTCTGCAGCGACGGGAGCATCGTGCTGGCGACGACGCCGCCGATGATCCAGGCGTCCTGGGGAAGGGTGGCCGCCTTCTCCCGCACCCGGTCGAGGATCTCGTCGAGCGTGAGCGACGGCGGCAGGGACAGCTCGAACAGCTCCGTGCGTCCGGCGAGGGCGTGGTGGTTGTGCACGTCGACGAAGCCGGGGTAGACCGCGGCCCCGCCGAGCTCCAGCACCCGGGTGCCGTCGCCGCGCAGGGCCTCGACCTCGGCGCGGGTGCCGATCGCGGCGATCCGTCCGTCGCGCACGGCGAACGCCTCGGCGGTCGGCCGGGCGGCGTCCAGGGTGCGGATCGTCCCTGCGACGACGATGAGCTCGGCGGGGGCGGTCATGTCAGGCTCCGGTTCCGGCGGCGTCCTGCGCGCCGAAGTTCGCGGGCTCCAGCTCGGGGGTGTGGTGCGTCACCGAGATGAGCCGGCCCCAGGCGCCGAACGTGAAGTGCGTGGGCACCTCGCCGGTCTCGTCGAGGCCGAACAGTACGCCGTGCGAGCGGATCCTCGTGACGTCGCGGTGGTCGGCGATCGTGACCGAGGCGCACGGGATGACCTTCTCGCGCCAGGCGAACAGGTAGATGCCGGGGCGGATCTCCCACACGCTGTTCTCGTCGGTGTCGGCGAGGCCGCGCTCGGGGCCGGCCAGGCACTGCCAGCTGTACCAGCGCTCGGACAGGTACACGTGCTCGTAGGCGTGCTCGGTGCTGTACACCCACTCGACGCGACGGCCGATCAGGGCGGTCGTGGGGTGCGGCTCGTCGCCCGTGACCTCGGCGCCGTCGATCGTCGCGGTGCCGAAGTGGTGCACGACCCGCGTGCGCCCGGGCTCGGCCGTCGGCAGGATCTCGCTGATGATCGACAGCACCCGTCCTGCGCGCAGGTCGATCACGAGCGAGACCGCCTCGTTCGGCAGGTAGCGGTGGTGGAACTGCACGTAGAAGAGGTCCTGGTCGACCTCGACCGCCTCGTATGCGTCGGTGTCGGTCGCGGCCTCCGTCGGGTCTCCCTCGCCGGGCGTGTAGGTCCAGGTGACCTCGTCGTCGGCGAACCGGTGCGCGATGCGGGTGCCGTTCGGTGCGGTGACGTCGATCTCACGGCCGGACAGGGCAGTGGTGTGCGGCGCCTTGTTCGCGTCGAATCCGGGGGCGAGGCCGTCCAGCGGCAGCCAGGTCGAGGTGTCGGCGGGGTTCATGGTGGTCATGATGCTCCTTGGTGAGTGGTGCGGGGGAGGGTCAGCGCGCGCTGAACTGCTCGAGGTCGGCGGAGAGGCCGTCGTAGACGGCGGGCTTCGTGCGCTTGAGGTACTGCGCGTAGACGATCCCGCCGATCAGGGCGAGCACGAGCAGCAGCGGCAGCAGGTTGATCCACAGCTCCTCGGATCCCGCCACGATGTTGAAGTTGACGATGGCGAGGATCGAGATGGCGGCGATGCCGACGAAGCCGATGCCGGGGGCGATGAACGTGCTCCACCAGCGCCCGTCGTGCTGCCGCCGGAAGTAGACGACGATCGACAGCGCCGCGAGGCCCTGCAGGATCAGCACGCTGAGCGTTCCGAAGCCGAGCATGGCGGGCACGACCTGCACGATCGGGTCCGCGCCGGCGAGGAAGAAGATGAGCGCGACGATCGCGGCGAACCCGGCCTGCACGATGCCTGCCACGGCGGGGGAGCCGCTCGCGCGGGTGCGGGCGAGCACGCCCGGCAGGATCCGGGCGCGGCCGAGGGCGTACAGGTAGCGGCTCGCGGAGTTGTGGAAGGCGAGCATCGCGGCGAACAGGCTCACCAGCAGCAGGATCATCATCACCGTCGTGAGGGGGCCGCCCAGGTACTGCTGCGCGAGCACGAAGATGAGGTCTCCCGTGGGCAGGTGCTTGACGGCCACGCCCTGCGCGTCCGGCACGCCGATCGCGCTCACGACCGCCCAGGTGGTGACGCCGAGGATGACGCCGATCGCGACGATCGCCGTGTAGGTGGCGCGCGGGATGGTCCGCAGCGGCTGCTTGGCCTCCTCGCTGAACAGCGCGGTCGCCTCGAAGCCCAGGAAGCCGGTCGCGGCGAGCAGCATCCCGATCGGGAGGGATCCGGAGAACACCCACTCCGGGCTGAACGCGGCGAACGAGAAGCCCTTCTGCACGAACACCGACACGTCGAAGACGAGCAGCATCGTCGTCTCCAGGACGAGGCAGACGCCGAGCACCTTGGAGGAGAAGTCGACGCCGATGCGGGCGAGCACGAAGCAGACGGCGATCGAGAGCAGGCCCCACAGGATCCAGCTCATGTCGAAGCCGGTGAGCTCCTTGATGATCGACTGCATGAAGAAGCCGCTCGTGCCGATCGTGCCGACCACGAAGAAGTTGTAGCCGAGGGTCGCGATGAGGCCGGCGATCAGTCCGCCGGTGCGGCCGAGGCCCTTGACGACGAAGGCGTAGAAGCCGCCCGCGTTCACGAGCTGCTTCGACATCTGCGCGTAGCCGACGGCGAACAGCAGCAGGATCGCGGCGACGAGGAAGAACGACATCGGCGCGCCGCCGCCGTTGCCGAGTGCGATCGCGAGGGAGGCGACGACGACGATCCCGGTGAGGGGTGCGACGGCGGCGAGGACCAGGAAGACGATCCCCGCGACGCCCAGCGCACCGGGGCGCAGGGTGGTGTGGGAGTGCTCGGATGTTGCGGTCACGTCGGCTCCTTCGCTCGGGTGACGAGGCATGCGTGCGCGCCCGGGGGACGGTGTCGGAGCGGGGTGGCTCCGGCAGACGGACGCATGCGATGTGCGGACTCTGCGAGTCTGCCCGCTCGGGGTCCTGCGCGGCTTGCCCGGGAGCGAAGGACGATGGTGCCAGCGCGCACACCCGCGTCCGTCCACCTCGTCACCGGCCGCCGCGGCGGAGCAGGATGGCGGAGCGGAGGCGATCCCCTCACCGTCTCCCGCACGGAAGGGAGCGGCGATGGAGCTGCAGCTGCAGGGCAGGACCGCCCTGGTCACCGGTGCCGCCGGCGGGATCGGCCGTGCGGTCGCGCAGGCGCTCGCCGCCGAGGGCGTGCGGGTCGCGCTGGTGGACCGCTCGGCCGCGGGCCTGGAAGACACCGCCGCGCTGTGCGCCGGATCCGTCCCTCTCGTCGCCGATGTGACGGACGAGCAGGAGGTCGCCGAGGCGGTCGCCGCCGCGGTGGGGACGCTGGGCGCACTGCACATCGTCGTGTGCTGTGCGGGGATCTCCGGTCCGGTCGGATCCGGGGTCGAGCAGACGTCGCTCGCCGACTGGCAGCGGGTCTTCGCCGTGAACGTGACCGGGGCGTTCCTCGTCGTGCGGGCGGCGCTCCCGGCGCTGCGCGCGGCGCCCGACGCAGCCGTCGTGTTGGTGGCGAGCGATTCCGCCTTCGTCGCGTCACCGGGCATGGCCGCGTACTGCGCGTCGAAGGCGGCGCTCGTGCAGTTCGGCCGCGCCCTCAGCGTCGATCTCGCGGGCGACGACGTGCGCGTCACGAGCGTGTCGCCGTCGGTCGTGGACACCCCGATGAGCCGCGGCGATCTCGGAGACGACGCGTTCTCCGCGCCGGATTTCCCCGTGCAGAGCGCGGAGGAGGTCGCCGCTCATGTCGTCTACCTCGCCTCCCCTCGGGCCCGCGCGGTGAACGGATCCGGGATCCTCAGCGACTTCGGCTACTCCGCGCGGTCCGGGTTCCCGGCCTGACCATGCCGCATCCCCCTGCTTCCTCCCTGCATCCCGCATTTCCCCGACAGGAGACCTCATGACCATCAACGGATCCACCGGACGCGTCGTCGTCATCACCGGCGGCGGCACCGGCATCGGCGCCGCGATCGCGGCCCGCTACGCGAGCGAAGGGGCGCACGTCGTGGTCGTCGGCCGGCGCGAGGAGCCCCTGCGCGAGGTCGAGCGCGCGGTCGGGGCCCACCCCGTGATCGCCGACGCCGCCTCGACCGAGGATGCGAGGCGCGCCGTGGCCGAGGTGCTGGCGACGTTCGGGCGCATCGACGTGCTCGTCGCCAATGCGGGCGGCCACGGCTTCGCCCCGGTGGGGGAGACGGATGACGCCGGATGGGAGGCGGCGATCCGCGCCAACCTCACCACGGCGTTCGTCATGGCGCGCGAGGCGCTTCCCGCGCTCATCGAGGCGAAGGGGCAGATCGTGGTGATCTCTTCGCTCGCGGGCCTGTTCGCCGGTCCCTCGGTCGCGGGCTACACGGTGGGCAAGCACGCGCTGATCGGGCTCACCCGCACGCTCGCCCGCGACTACGGCAAGCACGGCGTGCGCGTGAACGCGGTGTGCCCCGGCTGGGTGCAGACCCCGATGGCGGATGAGGAGATGGACGAGTTCGCCGCGCACGCGGGCTTGACCTCGCGGGAGGAGGCGTATGCCACGGTGACCGCGGACGTGCCGCTGCACCGGCCGGCGCAGCCCGCCGAGATCGCGGCCGTGGTGCGGTTCCTCGGCTCGAGCGAGTCGTCGTACATGACCGGATCCGTGCTGGTCGTCGACGGCGGCGCGCACATCGTCGACCTCCCCACGACCGCGTTCGAGCACGCCGGGATGTGACGGACCGCGCCGCGGTCTAGGCTGGGCGCCGTGGCGCGGAGGGCGAGAGGGACGACGATCGCCGTCGTGGTGGTGGTCGCGGTGCTCGCGCTCCTCGCCGTCGGGTCGGGGCGGTTCGCCGCCGGTCCTCCCGCAGCGGTCGCCACCTCGTCGCCGGCGGTGGCCGGAGCCGGCGCGACCCGATCGCCGGGAGGCTCCGCGCAGGATCCGGTCCGCGGCCTGTTCGAGCAGCAGCGCAGCGGCGTGGAGGTGCAGGGGACGGGCGTGGTCTCGCGCATCCTGCCGGATGACGACGACGGGTCCCGGCATCAGAAGTTCCTCCTCACCACTCCGTCCGGAGTCTCGATCCTCATCGCCCACAACATCGACATCGCCCCGCGCCTGGACGGGCTGTCGAAGGGCGATCGGGTCGACTTCCTCGGCGACTACGAGTGGAGCGACAAGGGCGGCACGGTGCACTGGACGCACCACGACCCGTCCGGTCGGCATCAGGCGGGCTGGCTCCGCTGGAACGGGCGCACCTTCTCCTGACGTCGGCGGCCCCGGCCGATCAGGCCTCGGGCGGCGGTCCCGGCTCCGCGGGCGAGCGTGTCGGGGCGGTAGACGCTTCGCCGCGCGCGGTGGTCGGCGCGACGGCGGCCGGCGCCATCGCCGCGAGCGTCGCCCGGAGCTCGGCGATCTCCGTGCGCAGCGCGTCGACGTGCGCGACGGTGGCCGCCTGCCGGCTGGTGTTCTCCTCGGAGAGCTGCTCGACGATCCAGGAGGCGAAGGTCGCGGTGACGACACCGAGCAGGGCGATGCCGCTGAGCATGAGGCCGACGGCGATGATCCGTCCCTGGAGGGTGATCGGCGCCAGATCGCCGTAGCCCACCGTGGTGATGGTCGCGAACGCCCACCAGATCGCGTCGCCGAACGTCGAGATGCTGCCGCCGCCGGCTCGCTCGGCGTCGAGCACGGCGAGCGAGGCGACGTAGACGAGCAGCAGCGTGGCGCTGGTCACGTAGATCACGATCTGGCCGCGGACCGCCCGTCCCGCGGTGCGCTGGAGCACGGTGAGGAGGGTGACCACGCGCAGCACCCGCAGCGGGCGGAGCATGGGCAGCACGACCGTCGCCAGGTTGAACAGGTGCGTCAGGAACCAGTGCCACCGGCGCGGCGCGAGCACCAGGCTCACGATGTAGTCGATCAGGAAGGTTCCCCACGACACCCAGAGCAGGTCCTCCAGGAGCGCGCCGACGTCGCCCTTCGGATCCACGATCACCTGGATCGAGTAGGTGACGAGGAACAGGAGGGACGCGACGATGAGCGGCCACTCGGTGATCCGCCGCCAGCGTTCCAACGTCATGCGCGCATCGTACGCCCGCGCGGACCGCGGGACGGTGCGGGGCGCCTCAGCCGACCTCGTCGCGTGTCCTCTTCGTCATCGCGATCATCTCGGGCGACGGTTCGCTGATCGCGATGATGTTGCCCTCGCTGTCGCTGAACCACGCGCCGCGGGTGTCTCCGAGCTGCGCGATCCCGTCGACGGTCTTCAGCCCCGGGAAGTCGTACTCGTGGAACACGACCCCGTGCGTGCGCAGGGCGGTCGCGTCGCGGTCGAGGTCGTCGGTGACCAGATTGAAGGCGGTGTTCTGCGCGGTGCCCGCGAAGCCGGTCAGGTACACGAGCACGACGACGCCGCCGACGTCGTAGAACACGTTGCCGGACGCGGCGTCCTCGTGGATCGGGTCCCGGCCCAGCACGTCGTGCCACCAGGCCTTCGCGCGGTCGAGGTCCGCCGCCGGAAGCACGGCCGTGGCCATGAGGTTCTCGAACATGATGATCCCCAGTCCGGGGACACGTCATTCCCCACGCCGGCCCAGCACGGCGCTGTGGCGATCAGGGCGCGCGAAAGCGGTCCCCGAGCGCATCGTACCGCCGGGACCGGCGCGGAGGAAGAGCGTCCGCGCTCTTCCGGCTTCGGTTCAGAACGGGGCGGCGTCCGGTGGCGGGTAGGGGTCTGTGGTGGTGAAGGTGACGGGTGCGGGTGGGGTGTCGATGTAGGTGCGCCCGGTGGGGCTGGTCCATTCGAGGATCCCGGCGCCGCGTTGTGTGACGGTCCAGGAGGTGTGGTGTTTGAGGACGTGGTGTCGTCGGCAGAGGCCGCCGAGGTTGCCCGCCTCGGTCGGCCCGCCGTATGCCGCGTCGATGGTGTGGTCGAGGTCGTGTGCGCTCGGGGGGAGCCCGCAGGTCGGGAACCGGCAGCGGGCGTCCCGGGCGTGCAGCAGGCGGCGCAGATCTGCGCCGGGCCGGTACCGATCCACCGCGAGGACCCCGCCGGTGACGGGGTGGGTCAGTACCCGTTCCCAGGAGGTGACGTCGCCGGCGAGGATCCGTGCCGTGTCCGTGTCGATCGGGGGCCCGCCGGTGAGCTCGCCAGGTTGCTCCTCCCGACCACCGGAGCCGGTGGTCGCGTTGATCAGGGTGAGCACGGGGACCGTGACCTCGACACGCGCGTGGATCGCACCCAGCAATCCCGCGGTGGTGTCGTGTCCGGACGGGGTGCCGGTGAGCAGCACATCCGCGCACAGGTCCGCCCGCAGCTGGTCGGTCGTGCGATCATCGGCCGGGTCGCCGAGCGCTTCGGGTGCCGTCTCGCCCCGCACGGCGCGGGTGTTCGCGGTCGTGACCTCGTGGGCCTGCTGGGTGAGGCGGTCGTAGATCCCGTCGACGATCGCGGCGGAATGGATCAGCCCGAGCAGTTTCTGCCCGTCGCCGAGGTCCTCCCGCCACACCCGACGCTGGGCCTGCGCGACCCGGTGTCGCTCGGTCAGAGACCGTGGTGCGAGGCGTTCCGCGACCCGCTGCACCACGGCCTTCGCCCGGTGCGGGGTCTCGCCCTCCGACGCGGCGACCGCGACCGCCTCGAACTCCGCCCGGACGGCGTCACTCAACCGTGCCCCCGCGTCCTGGATCTGCCGCACGTGCGGCAGCCCGATCCGCGCCTCCGCGAACGCCCGCATCGTCTCGGGGAACCGGTGCACGAGCTCCGCCGCCTGCGACATCCGCCCCTGCACGACCCGATCCGACATGTGCAGCACGGCCGCGAGCTCCGCCGCCACCGACCGATGCGCCAGCTCCGCCGAGGGCCCGTGCTCCAGGGAGCCGGCGAGATCGTCGGCGATCCGGTGCGCGACGGCGAGGAAGCCCTCCTTCACCGCCTGCAGGCGGACGATCGACGCCTCCGTCGCCCGCAGACCGCTCACCACAGCGTCCAGCAGCCTGGCCGGGTCGACACCCGGATCCGCCATCGCCATGGAGTTCGTCATGCCCCCATCCAACCCGGAGGCACCGACATTCCCCGGGGAAAATCGCAGCTCAGAGGATGGAAAACGTCCACCTGGGACACACTGGCGCAGCGGCCGCGACAGTCGGGCCTAACCCCCGAGGTACGCGCGGTGCAGCAGCTGCGGATCTGCCTGCAGATCCTCCGCCGTCCCCTGGAACGACACGTGGCCTCCGGCGACGACGACCGCCTCCTGGGCGATGCCCAGCGCGAGTTGCGTGAACTGCTCCACGAGCAGCACGCCCACCCCGGACTCGGCGATCGACTGCACGATCGGCACCAGCCGCATGAACACGACCGGGGCGAGCCCCAGCGACATCTCGTCGATGAGGAGGATCTTCGGCTTCGCCGCGAACGCCCGGGCGAGCACCACCATCTGCTGCTCTCCGCCGGAGAGCAGGGCGGTCGGGGAGTCGATGCGCTTCTCCAGCTCGGGGAACGGCGCGAGCGCCGCCTCGAGCTCCGCCGGGGTGCGGGCCGTCAGCGACAGGTTCTCGCGCACCGTGAGGGACGGGAACACCGCCCGCCCCTGCTCGATGTGCACGATCCCTCGCCGGGCCCTCGCGACGCGGGACATCCGGTCGATGCGCTCGCCGTCGAGCGACAGCGTCCCCGCGGAGTGGCCGACGACGCCCGAGATCGACTCGATGAGGCTCGTCTTCCCTGCGCCGTTGGGGCCCACCAGGGCGAGCACCTCGCCGCCGCGCACGGTCAGCGAGACGCCCGAGATGACGGGGCCCGCGCCGCGGCTGACGGCGACCGCGTCCAGCACCAGTTCGCTCATGACAGCAGCTCCGTCTCTCCCATGTAGGCCTTGACGACGTCGGGGTTCGCGAGCACCTCGTCCTGCGGACCCGTCGCGAGCACCCGGCCGAAGTTCAGCACCGTGAGCATCGGGCACACGGAGCGCACCAGATCCAGGTCGTGCTCGATGATGATGAGCGCCACGCCGTACCGCTGCGGCAGCTCGCGCAGCCGTGCGGCCAGTGCGAGGTGCTCGTCGTGCGAGAGCCCGGCGGCGGGCTCGTCGAGGATCAGCAGCCGCGGCCCGGCCAGCACGGCGGCGGCCACCTCGACCAGACGCCGGGTGCCGACGTCGACGCTGGAGAGCCGGGACCGCGCCGGCGGGCAGCCGAAGAACGCGAGCGTCTCCTCGATGTCCGCCGCCGAGAGCCGGCGCCGGGCGACGAAGCGCACGTAGGCGCCCACGGTGAGCAGCGGCGGCACCCGGTCCTGCTGGAAGGTGCGTCGCAGCCCGAGGCGGGCGCGGCGGGTGGGGGAGAGGCCCGCGAGGTCGCGACCGCCGAGCAGCACCCGCCCGCCGTGCTTCGGCAGGAAGCCGCTGATGGCATCCACGAACGTGGACTTGCCGGCGCCGTTCGGGCCGATGAGGCCCATGATCGAGGCCTCGGCCACCGAGAACGACACGTCGTCGAGCGCCTTCAGAGCGCCGAACTGGACCGTCAGATGCTCGACCGTCAGCACCGGCTCGCCGCTCAGGAGCGCCGGATCCATCGTGGCGGTGGTGGTCGTGCGGATCTCCTCGGCGTCGTCCGCGGCGTCCGCCGGCAGCGCCGTGAGCTCGGCGTTCGCGGTCCGGCGGTCCTGCCGCTTCCAGATCAGGTTGCGGATGCCCTGGCCGAGACTGGTGCCGCTCGTCAGCGCCTGCACGCCCAGCACGCCGAAGATCACGAAGCCCCAGTCCTGCGGGATGTGCCAGCGCTTGAGGAGCTCGGGCACGAGCACCCACAGGATCCCGCCGAACACCGCCATGTCGATCAGGTGCGCGCCGCTCATGATCGCCAGCACGTACAGCGCGAGCGACTGCAGCGGGGTGAAGCTGGCGGCGAACGGCAGCTGCACCTGACCCGCGAGGAGGCCCCCGGCCACGCCGCCGAGCGCGGCGGAGACGGCGAAGGCGGTGAGCTTGGCCGCCTGCACGCTCTGGCCGGCGGCGGCCGTGCCGCGCTCGGAGAAGGCGACGGCCTTCCAGCTCGCGCCCCAGCGGCTGCGCTGCAGGAAGAACACGATCAGGGCGCAGACCACCAGCACGATGATCGAGAGGAAGAAGAACTTCTTGTCGTTGGCGAAGAGCATCGGCCGGTCGACCGAGATGGCGTCGGCGGATCCGGGGAACTGGATCTGCACGAGCGTGACGTCGGCCGCGGCGGCGAAGCCGAGCGTGACGACCGCGAGGTTCACCCCGCGCAGGCGCAGCGCGGGCAGGCCCACGAGCACCCCGGCCACGCCCGCGACGAGCGCGCCGAGCACGAGCCAGACGATGAAGCCGCCGGGGGCGTGCCAGATGTTCATGAGCGCCACGACCCAGGCGCCGATGGCGGCGAAGGTCAGCTGGCACAGCGCGATCATGCCGGCGGATCCGGTCACGACGCCGAGGCCCATGATCGCGATCGCCGCGATGACGGCGCTGATCGCGAGGTAGACGAAGTAGCCGGGCAGGGCGTTGGAGAGCAGGAGGCCCACGAGGATCGCGAGGCCACCGACCACGAACGGCCAGACCGTGCGCACCACGGGCCTCTGCAGGAACGGGAGGGACGGGCGGGCGGGCGAGAGCGGCTCAGCGTGCGGCATCCCACACCTCCTTGCGCTGGGTCCACAGGAGCAGGACCACGATGAAAAGGAACGGGAGGAAGTTGCGCACCAGCGAGATCTCGTTGATCTGGGCGACGAGGCCGCCGAGCACCCCCAGGACGAGCCCGCCGATGACGGTGAGGTCGAGGCGCTTGAACCCGCCCAGCAGCGCGGCGGCCGCCGCGGGGATGATCAGCAGCGACAGGCTGGTCGCGTCGTTGGACTGCGAGGGGGCGACGATCACGATCGCGATCGCCGAGATGATGCCCGTCACGAACCACACCGCGATCGAGAGGGGGCGGGAGCGGATCCCGAGCAGCTCGGCGGTCGTGGGGCGCTCGGACAGCGCCCGCAGCTGCGTGCCGACCCGCGTGCGGGTGAGCACGATCCGCACGCCCACGGCGACCACGATCGCCATGCCGACGGTCCACACCGTGACCTGGCTGATCACGACGCCGCCGAGCGAGAACGCCGGTCCCGCGATGATCGGGGTGAAGGGCTGGGGCTTGTTGCCGAACAGGATGAAGGAGAGCGAGATCAGCAGCAGCAGCGGCCCCACCGTCATCGCGGAGCGCGTCGTCGTGGACGCCTCCGATAGCCAGGTCGCCGCGATCCACCCGATGGCCGCCGCGAGCAGCCCGCCGATCAGCACGCCGATCACGGATCCGATCCACACCGGCATGCCCGCCTTGGTGACCAGCCACACGGCGCAGAAGCCGCCGAACATGCCGGTCGCCGCCTGCGCGAAGTTGACGACCCGGACCAGCCGGGCCATGAGGGTCAGGCAGACGCCGAGCACGGCGTACAGGCCGCCGGCCGCGAGCCCTGCCAGGGCGCCTTCGATCATCGTGCTTCTTCCTTTCGGGTGGCCGTCGAGCGAGGACGCGGCAGGCGACCTCGCTCGACGACCCGGGGATCGATCTACTTCTTGGGGATCCGGTACCAGTCGTCGGCGACCTTCTCCCAGGCGTGCGTGCCGCTCTTGAGCTCGATCGGCCAGCCGGCGGTCGGGATCGTGCCGAACTTGTACGGGTCGCCGATCATCTTGTTGTCGACGGCGGGCATGCTCTTGATCGCCGCCGAGACGGACTCGCGGGTGATGTCGCCCTTGACCGACTTCAGCGCCTCGATGAAGTACGTCGCGGCGAGGTAGCCGCCCTGGCTGAACGACGTGAGCGGGATCTTGTTCTTCGTCATGAGATCGCGCCAGTCCTTGTTCACGTCGTTCTCCTCGGTGAACGGGTAGAACTCGGCGGGGACGTAGATCCCGGCACCGGCGTTGTCGATCGCCTTCGCGAAGTTCTCGCTGTAGACGCTGGTGAGGTACAGCCAGGTGACGTCGTTCCAGCCCTGGGCGTTGGCGGCCTTGACCTGGCCGATCGCGTCCGGCTCGACCGGGTTGATCGCGAGGGCCTTGCAGCCGGCCTGCTTCGCCTTGACGATGTAGGGCGTGTAGTCGCTCGCGCCGTAGGGCACGGTGTCGTCCACGTAGAGCGGCTTCTTGCCGGTGATCGCGGTCCACCGGTCGATCGCCGCCTGGTAGGTCGGGCGGGTGGATCCGGCGATCTCGAGCAGCACGCAGATGTTGTCGAGCTTGAGCTGCTCGGATCCGTACAGCAGCGTGAGGGTCATGTCGTTGTACGGGCCGACGTTGGCGGGCGAGATGCTCTTGCTGTCGAAGCATCCGGTGTCGACGCCGATGCCGGGGATCGAGAGGATCCCCTCCTGCTCGTAGTACTTCTTGTTCAGATCGCACTCGATGAGGCTGGCGGAGCCGACCATCGCCACGGCGTTGTCGGATCCGACGATCTCGCGGGCGTTGGCGGTGGCAGTCGCCGGGTCGCCCTTGTCGTCCAGCGCCTTGTAGTCGATCTTGCGGCCGTTGAGGCCGCCGTCGGCGTTGAACTTGTCGAACACGGCCTTGGCCGCCTGGGAGGCCTCGGGGAACGTGGCCGCGCCGCTGATCGTGTTGACCGATCCGACGACGATCGGGTCGCCCGATCCGGATCCGGAGCCTCCGTCGCCCGAGCAGCCGGCGAGGGCCAGCATGCCCGCGGCGAGCAGCGCTGCTGCGGCGGTGATGCGCTTCTTCATGTGATTCCTGTCTCTCTCGGGTGCGGGGCGGATCCCGCGGTGTGGTGCAGGTCTCGGTGGCGGTCCGTGGGTCAGTCGCGCAGGGCGCGGGCCACCATCTCGGTGTCGGTGAACTGCTCGAACGCGACGACCTCGCCGCCCTCGAGCCGCCAGACGTGCGCGACGCGGGCGGCGAAGAACCGTCCGGTGCGCTTGTGCGTGCCGGAGTAGGTGCCGATGCCGACGACCGTGTCGCCGCCGTCGACGACCTCGTCGACGGCGAGCGTGTAGTCGTCCCAGTCCTCCTGGATGCGGCTGAACACGTTCGCGGCGACGGCCTCCGGACCGACGTAGGTGCCCGCGTAGGGGAAGCCCGCGGCCTCCGTCCAGCGCACGTCGGCGGCGAGCGGGGCCAGCATCCCGTCGAGGTCGCCGCGGTCGCTGGCGTCGTAGTGCGCGCGGATGATGTCGGCGTTCGTCATGGCGGGACTCCTCAGGTCGGGTCCCTTCGAGAGCCTCAGGGACCGGCGGGCGGTAGGACGGTCGGGTCCCTTCGAGAGCCTCAGGGACCGGCGGGGTGGTCAGGCGGTCTGGGTCCCTTCGAGAGCCTCAGGGACCGGCGGGTGGTCAAACGGGCTGGGCGTCCGGGTAGGAGACCGAGCCGAGCGGGTAGATGTGGCCGCCGGCACGGGAGTGCTCCGACGCCCCCTCGCCGGTGAGGCCGAGGAAGATGCCGGTCGTTCGCAGCTGGTAGCCGAGGTCGTGCAGCCAGACGCTCGCGACCGCGATCCGGAACTCGCGGAAGCAGAACAGGTACAGGCCGTCGGCGAAGCGCCACACGGTCGACAGATCCATGTCGCCGTGCCCGCGCTGCACGCCTTCGAGGCACTGCCACGCGTAGCGCTGGCTGGAGACGTAGACGTGCTCGTACAGGTGGTGCGGGCTGTAGCGGTACACGTTGCGCTTGCCGATGAGGTCGCGGCTCGGTCCGGGGACCTCCCCGGTGGGGGTGCCGCCGTCGGTCGTCGCAGCCCAGAACTCCTGACCGACCTGCGGGGTGCCCTCGACGGCCTCGGCCGCGATGCGCGAGCGGATCACGGCCGCGCGGTGCGTCGTGGTCGAGTAGACGATCGTGAGCGCCTCGCGCTCGCGCGAGGTGAGCGGCAGGTTGACGAACACGACGTCGTCGCGCACGGCGACGGCGTCGTACGGGTCGGTGCCGGAGGCCCCGAGGCCGGACCAGGTCACCAGAGCCTCGGTCCCTGAGCCCGTCGAAGGGCCGAAGTCCAGCGTCAGCGACTGGCCGTCCTCCAGCGTCAGCGCGAGCGCGGTGCCCGCGAGGTCGGTGTTCGGCAGGCGGTAGGTGTCGATGCCCGCGGCGAACTCGTCGTAGGTGCGCCACTCGTCGAGGGCGGGATCGGCAACCGTCACTTCATCGGACACGGGGGACTCCTTCGACCCTGTCCCCGCCGGACTGCGGGGCGTGGGTCCATGCTGTTCCCGCGCTCCGCACCGCTCAACGGCCGGGATGCGATCGCGCGCCGAGAGTCAACCGGCGTGCCCGCACGGGCAAGAACCGGATCCGCCCGGAGTGCTTGCAAAAAACAAGTAACCGGAGGAGACATCCGGCATGGCAGAGAACGGGCGGGATCTGGTCCTGAGCTATCACGTCTCGATCGACGGCAAGAGCGTCGATGCGGGCAACGGCATGCGCGCCGTCATGGAGTCGATCGACGACCCGGAGCAGGAGCGCGCGTACGTCCAGCAGCTGTGGGAGGCGGGCGCCTTCCTGATGGGGCGGACGTCGTACGAGGCGATGAAGGGCTTCTGGCCGGTCGTCGACCACCCGTCGGCGGCGCCGATGAACGAGATCCCCAAGGTCGTCTTCTCGCGCACGCTCGCCTCCGCAGACGAATGGGGGCCGACCACGATCGCCGCAGGAGACCTCGCCGACGAGGTCGCGCGGCTCAAGGCGCAGGCGGGGAAGGACCTGTTCGCCATCGCGGGCGACTCCTTCCAGCGCTCGCTCATCGCGGCGGGCCTCGTCGACGAGTACCGGCTCTGGGTGCTGCCCGCCGCAGCGGGGTCCGGCACGGCGCTCTTCCCGGAGGGGGAAGGGCCGCTGCGGCTGCGGCTGCGTGCGAGCACCGCCTATCCGAGCGGAGTTCTCGAGCTGCGTTACGCGCCGGACGATCGCGGCTGAGGGGTCTCGCGCCGGGTCAGTGCGTCGAGCGGTACTCGCTGGGGGAGACGCCGTAGGCGGTCTTGAACGCGCGGCTGAAGTGCGCGGCGTCGACGAAGCCCCAGCGCGCGGCGATCGCGGCGACCGGGCGGTCGGCGAGCACCGGATCCAGCAGGTCGCGGCGGCACTGCTCGAGGCGGCGCGTGCGGATCCAGGTCGACACGGTGGTGCCCTGCTCCTGGAACAGACCATGCAGGTGCCGGGTGGAGATGAAGTGCGCGGCGGCGATCGAGGCGGGTCCCAGGTCGGTGGAGGCGAGGTTGCGATCGATGTGGCCGCGGATGCGCTGCATGAGGGCGCGATGCGGGTCGGCGGCGGACTCGTCCAGGCCCAGCTCCCGGGTGAACACGGTCGACACGAGATCGAGGGCGCTGTGCGCGAGCCGGGCGCCGGTGGCGCCGGCCAGCTGGTCGAGGTTCGTCGCGAGCTGACGCAGATACGGCACGACCATGCCGCCCAGGCCCTCCTGGCCGGAGATCCGCACGGCGGTGAGCTGGCCGACCATCTCCGGCGGCAGGCTCAGCAGGTGCTTCGGGAACATGACGACCATCGTCCGGAAGTCCTCGTCGAAGACGAGCGAGTACGGGCGATCCGTGTCGTAGACGGCGAGGTCGCCCGCGGTCAGCACGGCCTCGCGGTCGTCCTGGATGAGAAGGCCGGTGCCGGCGAGCATCAGGCTCAGCTTGAAGTAGGAGCGGTCGCCGCGGGCGATGAGCTCGGGCGTGCGCTCCACGACGTGACGCGTCGCGCGGACGTCGTTGACATGCACCTCGTCGACCGAGGCGCCGCGGATCAGCCCGCGGAACGGGTCCGCTCCGGTGCCGCTCACCTGGAGCGGCACGAAGGAGTCGGAGACCGCGGAGCGGAACTCGCTGACGTTGCGCGCGACGAGTGTCGAGACGGACTCTGCGGGAGCGACGGGAACTGCTGCCACGGCTGATCACCTCGGGAAGATGCAGGGGTGGATCGACGACTTTGTATACGATCCGTTCAGGCACTCTACCACCGCGGCCCGTGCGGCGGGTGGGATCTCCCTCCCGTGGCCGCCCGGGCCGCGATGACGCCGTCGCGTGCGCTACTCCACGAGCTTGCCCGCGGTGTCCACCTCGCGGATCAGCGCGTCGATCTCGGCCGGGACCGGCGGGATCTCCTCGCGCACGACGCCCGTGGACGGAGACCAGACCAGGTTGACCTGGAGGGCGGGATCCATCGCCGGGAAGTCGCTGCGGTTGTGGCAGCCGCGCGTCTCCCGGCGCTCGAGCGCCGCCTCGAGGGTCGCCCGCGCCGCGAGGGCGGAGGAGCGCAGGTCGAACGCGTGCGCGAGATCCTGGAACCCGGCGATGTCGGGGTGGATCCCGATCCGCGTCATCCGCTCCTCGATCGCGTCGAGCTCGGCGAGACCGGCGAGCAGCCCCTGCTCGTCTCGGACGACCCCGGCGTGGGCCGTCATGGTGTCGCGGATCGCCCGCTGCAGGGCGCGCACGTTCTCGGGGCCGTCGGCGGCGAGCAGGTCGTCGATCTCCGCTCGCGCACGGCGCACCGCGTCGGTCGAGCGGCGCTGCGCGTCGAGGCCGTAGGCGTGCGCGACGGCCGCCCGCCCGGTGATGCGGCCGAACACGAGCAGCTCGATGAGGGAGTTGCCGCCGAGCCGGTTCGCGCCGTGCAGGCCCGAGGACGCCTCGCCGATCGCGTACAGGCCGTCCACGTCGGTGCGGTGGTCCTCGGGGCGCACCCAGACGCCTCCCATCGAGTAGTGCGCGGTGGGCGCGATCTCGATCGGATCCTTCGTGATGTCGAGCATCTGCAGCTCGAGCAGCGTCTGATAGACGCGCGGGAGCCGGGTCATGATCGTCTCGCGGGGCAGGTGCGACACGTCCAGCCACACGCCGCCGTTCGGGGTGCCGCGCCCCTCGGCGATCTCCGTGTACGCCGCCAGGGCGACGCGGTCGCGCGTGGACAGCTCCATCCGCTCCGGGTCGTACTTGCCCATGAACCGCTCGCCGAGGCCGTTGCGGAGGATGCCGCCCTCGCCGCGCGCCGCCTCCGAGACGAGCGTTCCCGCCTCGCTCTCCGGCTCGATGATGCCGGAGGGGTGGAACTGCACCAGCTCGGGGTCGCGGATGCGCCCTCCGGCCTCGACGGCGAGCCGGAACGAGTCGCCCGTGTTCTCGTCGCGGCGCGACGACGTGCGCCGCCAGATGCGGTTGTGACCGCCGGCGGCCAGGATCACGGCATCGGCGTGGATCAGGTAGCGCTCGCCGGAGACCAGGTCGAAGCCGTAGGCGCCGAAGATGCGGGGCACGGTGCCGCCCCCGGGTGCGGGGACGTCGTCGACCAGCAGGCGCGTGATGTAGACGGTGTCGAGGATCGGGATCTCGAGCTGCTCTGCGCGATCGACGAGCGCGCGCTGGATCTCGAGCCCGGTGTAGTCGCCCGCGAACGCGGTGCGGCGGAAGGTGTGCGCGCCGAAGAAGCGCTGCGAGATGCGGCCGTCGTCCTCGCGGGCGAAGCCCATGCCGTAGCGCTCGAGGTCGCGGATGCCCTCCTCCGCACCCCGGGTCACGATCTCCACCGTGCGCGGGTCGGCGAGGAAGTAGCTCTCCTTGATGGTGTCGGCGGCGTGCTGCTGCCAGCTGTCCTGCGGATCCATGGTGCCGAGGGCCGCGTTGATGCCGCCGGCGGCGAGAGAGGTGTGCGCGTCGTGGCGCGGGCGCTTGCCGACGGCGAGCACGCCGACGCCCTGCTCGGCGACCTCGATGGCCGCGCGCAGTCCGGAGCCGCCGGTGCCGATCACGAGCACGGTCGTTGAGACAAGGCGCTCGCGGGATGAGTTCTCAGTCATGCGAACCACGTTAGGAATCCGCCGGCCATTACTCCAATGCATAATGCTGCTGAAGAGAATGCGTCTAGGCTATGGCCATGAACCTCGATCAGCTCCGCGGTTTCGTCGAGATCGCGCGCCTCGGAAACTTCACGCGCGCTGCGGAGGAGCTGCACCTGGCGCAGCCGTCGCTGAGCAGGCAGATCTCGACGCTGGAGCGGGAGCTCGGCTCGGAGCTGTTCCACCGGGCGCGCGGGCACATCTCGCTCACCGCGGCCGGGGAGGTGCTGCTGCCCTATGCGCGCCGCATGCTCGCCGACGCCGCCTCGGTGCGCCGCGAGATGGCCGAGATCGCGGGGCTGCGCCGCGGGCGGGTGCGCCTCGGTGCGCCGCCCTCACTGTGCGCGAGCATCGTGCCGGAGGTCGTCGGCGCGTTCCGCACCGCCCACCCCGGGATCGAGCTGGAGCTCACCGAGCGGGGCTCACGCGGACTCGTCGCCGCGCTCGCCGAGGGTGTGCTGGATCTGGCGCTGCTGGCGTCCTCGGACGCCGCCGCCGGCTCCCCGGTGAGCCTCAGCCGCATCCCGCTCCTGGAGGAGGACCTGGTGGTGATCTCCTCGGCGGAGCAGTCGCCGGTGAGCCACGGGCGCGAGATCGCGCTCGCCGCGGTGGCGGATCTGCCGCTGATCGCCTTCCCGCGCAGCTATGAGCTGCGCGCCGCGACCGACGCCGCCTTCGCCGCGGCGGGGCTGGTGCCGGAGGTGGTCGTGGAGGGACCGGAGATGGACACCGTGCTGCGGTTCGTGGAGCGCGGCGTGGGCGTCGCGGTCGTCCCCGCGATGGTCGCGCTCGATCGGCCCGCCCTGCGCGCCGTGCCCCTGGCCGCGCCGAGGCTGACGCGCACCGTGAGCCTCGCCCACCGCGCAGACATGGCGCCGACGCGCGCGGCGGCGGCCCTGCGTGACACGATCATCACGACCGCCGACGCGCTCGCCGGATCCGGAGGCTTCGTCTCCCGGGCGGACTGACGACGGCCGGCGGCCGAGGGTCGTCAGTGCCCGCAGGTGCAGGCCTCGCCTCCGCCGCAGCAGGATCCCGTGGCGCCGGCGACCGCGTGGGCCTGCGACGACTCCGGCACGTCCATCCCGGGGTTCTGGTCGAGGAAGCCGTACGGGCGCAGCGCGAAGCCTGCCGTGTCGACGGGCATGATCGGCCAGTCCTCCGGGCGCGGGAAGTGGGTGAGGCCGAACGTGTGCCAGAGCACGAGATCCGCGCCGTCGGGACCGTCCAGCGGCGCATCGGCCGCGGAGTACTCCGGCAGGCCGGATCCGCCCTGGTGCGCGTTCGGGAAGCGGCCGGCGGGCCACAGCTCGCCCTCGCGGTGCGCGGTCGCCCAGAGGTGCTTGGTGGCGAACGTGGCGCGGGCGGCGACCGAGGAGGCCGGGTCGGCCATGAGCAGGGCGGTCGGCTGCGGCACGAGCTGGTAGGCGGTGGCGCGGCCCACGGCGTTCGTGCGGGACGCGCTCTGCACCTCCCACACGCGGGCGACCGAGCTGTCGGCCTCGCGCTGCGCCGCCGACTCGGAGCCCAGCACGGTCTCGCTCCAGCTGAACGCGTTGCCGAACGGGTTCTCCGGGCCCATGGGCACGCGCTGGGCGTCGACCTCGACCAGGCGGTTGTCCGGTCCGTCCACCGCGACGTCGAGCCGCGCGCAGAACAGGTGCTGATGCACCGGGGCGAACACCCCGGGCGCGAGCTCCGTGGCGTGCCGCTGCGGCACGCCGGGCTCGCCGGCGCCGACGAACACGATGCCGGTCGCCTTCGCGACCACCTCGATCGTGCCGTCGAGGCCGAAGTTCCAGTAGAACCCGTAGTCGTAGTTGCCGATGGTGGAGAAGTACGACACGACGAAGCGGCGCGCGCGCCGCACGTCGCTGCGGCCCTCGAGGTTCGTGTGCTTCCAGAGGATCCCGGTGTCCTCCTCGTGCATGCACACGACGTTCGGGATGCGCACGGGGTGGCCCCGGTCGTCGGCGACGTAGCCGTCGAGGTAGCGGATCACGCCGAGGCAGTCGCAGCCGAGCGCGAGGTGGTTGGCGTTCTTGCCGAGCAGGTACTCGCCGGCGTCGAAGTAGCTGATCCAGAAGCGACCCGGGGCGGTGTCGCCGTACGGCACGACCATCTCGGGCACGCTCGCGCGGTTCAGCACGGGGCGGCCGTCGAAGCGCACATCGTGCAGCACGAGCCCCTCACGGGCGTTGAAGCCCACCCGCATCGACCAGTTCTCCCACTCGACAAGAGATCCGGAGACGGCGAAGCTCGGACCCTCGGGCTGCACGATCTCGATCGGCTTGAGAGAAGTGCGCGCCTCGCCCTGCACCTCCGGGTAGTAGTTGCCGTGCCCCGCGGGCACCGGCACGTCGCCGATGTCCTCGACGCGGATCACGCTGTCATCGGTGAGGTCGATGTGCACGATCAGGCCCTCGACCGGATGCGCCCACGGGGAGTCGAGCTCGTCGTAGCGCAGGAACGTGAGCGAGCGGATCACCCGGCGGCCGACCTCGTCGGCGCGGCCCGTGAAGCCCGGGGCGAGCGGCGAGCAGAACGCGAGGTCGATGTGCTCGGCGAGACCGCGGCGCTCCATCGCGGCGCGCCACTCGGGGGAGGCCTTCGCGATCGCCTCGGCCCGCTCGTACTCCTCGAACAGGTACTGCGGCTGGCCGTAGGGAGGCGCGTCGTTCGGCACCTGCTCGGCGCGCAGCACCTCGCCGCGCGTGATCGAGACGACCACGTCGGTCGCGACGCCGGTCGCCGTGTCGAGCAGGGTGGCATCCACGCGGCGGTCGATCGGCGCTCCGGGCGCCCAGGACGCCAGCTCCGCCCTGGTCGGCTCGTCGGGCAGCAGCATCGGCACGCGCACCGTGTCGCCGAGCAGGCCCGCAGCGACCAGGATCGCGCGGGCGGCGGCGATCTCGGGCCCGGTGAGCGGATCCAGCGGGTGCGGCGCCGGGATGGTCTCGAGCGTGATCGGCTGCGGGGCGTGGTGGGACATCGTCGACCTCTGCGGTTTAGTTGAGCGATTGCTCAAGAAACGGGTTGGATCGATGATAGGGCCGCCGGAGCGCTCGCGCAATGGGTGGTTCAGCGGCCGCGACGGGCGCGCCAGGGATCCAGGATCGCCGCGAGCACGCGCAGGTGCGCGGCCGCGTCCGCGGGCTCCGCCACCTCGACGACCTGCTGCCCGTAGGTGATGGCCCGCAGGAGTGCGAGCACGTCCTCGATCGGGGTGTCTGCGCGCAGATCGCCGTCGGCGACGGCCTGGGCCAGGGCTTCGGCGGTCTCGGTGCGCCAGAGCGGAAGGGTGGGGGCGGCCCCGTCCGCGGTCGGGGCGAGGGAGGCGAGCCGGCCCCAGAAGCCGACGACGACGTGCGCCTCGGTCCGCGTCGTCGCATCCACGGGGAGCACCTCGCGCATGATCGCGTCGAGGCGGGCGAGTCCGCGCAGTCCCTCGGTGGCGGTGCGGATCCGATCCTCGGTGCGGCGGGTGACCTCGGAGGCGGCGGCGCGGATGACGTCGTCGAAGCCGTCGAAGTAGTGCCAGAGCGATCCCACGGCGACGCCCAGCTCGCGGGCCACGGCGCGGGAGTTCACCCCGTCGTGGCCGTCGCGCGCGGCGACGGTGAGCAGCGCCGCGGCGATGTCGCGCCGGCGCGCATCGTGATCGACGACTCGGGGCATGCGTCCATCCTGGCGCAAACCGCGGCGGGATCCTCGCGGACGGCGGAGCCTCCTCGTGGACGGGCGAGCCCCCCTCGCGTCGAACGGATCCCTCCCGGGGGTATTGTTTTTGAGCGAGCGATCAATAATGCTGAGCGGCATGCTCCATGCGGCGGCGATGCTGCTGATGATCGGATCCGCGATCACGGCTGCCGGGTGCTGCCTCGTCGCGGGCCGCCTGGCGCCGCGCGACGTGCCGTGGCAGGCGCGTCAGAGCGCGGTGGTGATGGCGGCAGGCATGGTCGCTCTGGCCGCGGCGGAGGACGATGCGCGTGCGGCGCTGCTCGTGGCGGTGGCGGGGCTCGCCTCGGCCATGCTCGGCGTGGTGGGCACGCGCGGCCGCCCGCACGCCGCCGCCTGCTTCCATCGCGCGCTCGGCTGCGTCGTGATGGCGGTCTGCGCTCTGGCGCTGCTCGGCGCCTCGCTCCGTGCCGGGGTCGCCGTCCGCTCCGGCGGCGGCACGGCGGGCGTCCACGCCGGTCACGGCGTCGTCGTGCCTTTCGCGCTCGTGGCCGTCGCGGGCGTCGTCGGCCTGCTCGTGCTGATGCTCGCCGCCCGCGTGCGTCATGGCTCCGGCGTCGACGCCCCGGGGCGGCACGTTGCCCTGCTGCGCGTCGTCCGCCGCGGCCGCGCCGTCTCCGCCGCCGAGGCGGGAACGGGGAGCGGCAGGATCCTGCTCGCGGCGGAGGGCGTCGCGATGGCGGTGTCCCTGGCGGTGATGGGCGCGATGGTGCTCGCACTCTGAGACGCGGCCCGGCGAGCGATCGACTTCTCGCGGATCGTTCGGATCCCGTACATTCTGGTGCATGACCTTTTCCGGCACGGCCGCGATCGACCTCGGCAAGTCGCTGTGCCGCGCACGGCTCGCGATCGACGGCGCCCCTCTGCGACGCGAGGGCGGGGGAGCGCCCGGCCTCGCCGCCCGCGACGGGGTGGCGCTCGCGCTCGCCTCGATCCTGCCGCTGCTGGCCGACGCCCGGGCCGAGCGGATCGGCGTCGGCGCCGCCGGTGCGATGTACGCCGACGCCGAGGCCGACGCCCTGGCGCGTGCACTCGCCGATGACCTCGGTGCGCCGTCGCGGTGACCTCCGACGTCGTCACCGCGCACGCCGGCGCTCTCGGGGGCGAGGCGGGCGTGCTGCTCATCGCCGGCACCGGCGCCGTCGGCCTCGGGATCGCCGCGGACACCCACCGCAGCGTCGACGGCTGGGGGCCCGACCTCGGCGATCTGGGCAGCGGATCCTGGCTCGGACGCGAAGGCGTGCGGGCGGTGCTCCGCGCCCGCGACGGCCTCGGCCCCGCGACCGTGCTGTCCGAGGTGCTGACGCTGCTGATCGGCGACGGCTCGTCGCCCATCGCCTGGGTGGGCGGCGCGGCGGCCTCCGCGCGGCTGCTGGCCACCTTCGCCCCCGCGGTGCTCGATGCCGCCGACCAGGGCGACGCCGCCGCCGTCGGCATCCGCGACGAGGCCGCGCGGCTGCTCGCCGAGACGGCGCTCGCCGCCGCCGGAGGGTCCTCCGCGGTCGCTCTGCACGGCGGCCTCACCGCGCACGACGGCTTCCGCGCCGCGGTCTCGTCCGCGCTCGAGGGCCGGGGACTCGAAGCGGTCCCTTCCCACGGCGACGCGCTCGACGGCGCCGCCCTGATCGCCGAGGGCCGTGCCCCTCTCCATGAAAGGTTCGTGCACCGTGCCCGTTGAGAACGTGTCCGAGGAGAACGAGTCCGGTGCAGGCGCAGACAGTCCTGCCACGGAGCAGGCGCGCCTGGCGGCGCTGATCGGGGAGCTCTCCGGGCTCTCCACGGAGCAGGCGGACACCGCGCGCGGCGACCTCGACCTGCTGCCTACGCTCGACCTCGTGCGGGCGATGAACGCCGAGGACCAGCGCGTGCCCGACGCCGTCGCGGCGCAGGCCGACCGGATCGCCGAGGCCGTGGACGGCATCACCGAGCGGTTCCGGCGCGGCGGGCGTCTCATCTACCTCGGGGCCGGGACCGCCGGCCGCGTCGGCGTGCTCGACGCCTCGGAGTGCCCGCCCACCTTCGGCACGGATCCGGACATGGTCGTCGGCCTCATCGCCGGCGGGGAGGCCGCCATCCGCAACGCCGTCGAGGACGCCGAGGACGACGACCGCGCCGCGGCCGAGTCGCTGCGCGCGCTCGGAGTGGGCGCCGACGACACCGTGGTCGGGATCTCCGCCTCCGGGCGGACGCCGTACGTGCTGGGCGGCCTCGCCTACGCCCGTGAGGCCGGCGCCTTCACGGTCGCCATCGCGGCGAACGCGGACTCCGCGATCGGAGCAGCGGCCGACGTGCCGATCGAGGTCGTCGTCGGGCCCGAGTTCGTGACCGGATCCACCCGCCTCAAAGCCGGCACCGCGCAGAAGCTCGTCGTGAACATGCTCTCCACGCTGTCGATGATCCGCCTCGGCAAGACCTATCGCGGCGTCATGGTGGACCTGCAGGCCACGAACGAGAAGCTGCGCGCCCGCTCGGTCCGCACGCTGATCCAGCTCACCGGCGCGGCGCAGGACGACGCCGTGCGTGCGCTCGGCGAGGCCGGCGGATCCGTGAAGCTCGCCCTGCTGATGCTGTTCACCGGTGCGTCCGCCGAGGCAGCGGCCGCGGCGCTGTCCGCCGCGGGCGGCGTGCTGCGTGACGCGATCGCCGCACTGAGCTGACAAGGGCCCGCGTGGCAGGCGGGACGCTCAGCCCGCGGCGGGGCGCACGACGCACCACGCGATGAGGGCCGCGACGACCGCTGCCGCGGCCATCGTCACGCCCATCGTCACCGCGTTCGCGCCGCCGATCGCGACCGCGAGCGGTGACAGCAGCGGGCCGACGAGGAACGTCGACATGCCGAGCAGCGCCGACGCCGTGCCGGCTCTGGCTCCGTGGTGTGCGAGCGCGAGGGTCGACGAGTTCGGGCCGCCCAGACCCGCGCAGAGCATGAACCCCACGAGCGCGGCGACGACGCCCCATACGCCGACGCCGAGCAGGGCGAGCAGCGCGAGTACCGCGGTGGCGCCCGCGGTCGCCGTGACGCCGAGCAGGTAGACGCGCAGCGGACCCGTGCGCCGCACGACCAGACGGCTGGCCTGGGTGCCGGCGATGTTGGCGAGTGCTCCGAGTGCGAACGCGAGACCGAAGGACTGCGGATCCAGTCCGAACTCGTCCTGCAGCACGAAGGAGGTCAGCGACAGGTACGTGAAGAACGCCACGCCGCCGCCCGCACCCGCGCAGAGGACGGCCACGAACAGGCGGTCGCGGAGCACCGCCCCCGTGTGCGTGCGCAGCGTGCGGAGCCCGCCCGGGTGCCGGTCGGCGCGGTCCAGCGTCTCGGGCAGGGCGAGCAGCACCACCAGGAGCAGGGCCGCCCCGATGCCGGCGAGCACGCCGAAGATGCCGCGCCAGTCCATGAACCGGGCGAGCTGGCCGCCGACCACCGGGGCGACCACGGGTGCGGCGCCCGAGACGAGGAACAGCAGCGACAGCATGCGGCTGAGCTCCGCGCCCTCGAACTGGTCGCGGGCGATCGCGAGGCAGATCACGATCCCCGCGGATCCGGCCAGGCCCTGCAGGAACCGGGCGATGAGCAGCACCTCGATGCCCGGCGCGAGCGCGCACACGAGCGACAGCACGGCGAAGGCCGAGACGCCGACGATCAGCGGACGGCGGCGTCCGAACCGGTCGCTGAGCGGACCCGCGGCGAGCTGCCCCAGCCCCAGGCCGATCATGCACGCCGACATCGTGGCCTGAGCGAGCGCGTCGCTGGTGCCGAGCGCCGAGGCGAGCTGCGGCAGCTGCGGCAGATACAGATCCATCGAGAGCGGGCCGAACGCCTCCAGCATCCCGAGCACGAGCATCGCCCGCAGGGTGCCCATGCGCGGGCGCGCGAGCACCCCGCTCATCCGCCGAGGCGCAGCACGCGGCGCAGCCAGCTGTCGCGGGCGGCGTTGGCCGCCACCGACACGACGGCGTCCGGCGAGAACCCGTGGAAGCCGTGATACCCGCCGCCCCAGACGTGCAGCTCCGCCTGCCCGCCGGTCGCCCAGATCCGCGAGGCGTAGTCCACGGCCTCGTCGCGGAACGTCTCGGCGGCGCCCACCTCGATGTACGCGGGGGCGAGGCCGGCGAGGTCGTTCGCCCGAGCCGGAGCCGTGTACGGCGAGACCCGGTCGGTGAACCGGTCCGCACCGGCGATCGCGGTCCAGGCAGTGTCGTTGTTGTTGCGGTCCCAGGCGCCGATGCCGTCGTACTGCCGGGCCGAGACGGTCTCGTTGCGGTCGTCGAGCATGGGGCAGCCGAGCAGCTGCCCGGCGAGGCGCGGGCCTCCGCGGTCGCGGGCCATGAGCGCGACCGCCGCGGAGAGGCCCCCTCCCGCGCTCTGCCCCGACGCGATGACGCGGTCGGGGTCGATGCCGAGCTCTGCGGCGTGCGCGGTCATCCACCGCAGGGCGGCATAGCAGTCCTCCGCCTGGGCCGGCCCCGGGTGCTCCGGGGCGAGGCGGTACTCGACCGCCACCCCGACGACGCCGTGGCGCTCCGCGAGGTCGATGAGCTCGGGGGTGCCGAAGAACCGCGTGCCGAGCACCATGCCGCCGCCGTGGATCGACAGCACCGCGGGGGCCGGATCCGCGCTCGCGGTCGACGGCCGGACGATCGTGACCTCCAGGTCCGGCGCGCCGTCGGGACCCGGGATCAGGCGGTCCTCCCACGTCACCGGCCGACCGGCGGCCTGCACCTCGATCGGCGGGATGATCGTCGCGAAGTGCGCGCGGTTCGCCAGGATCGTGTCCGCGCGCAGCGGGATGATCTCCACGAGGTCGAGGAACGCGGCGAGGCCCTCCACGAGCTCGGGGTCGTAGGGGACGGGCACGACGGATCCGGTCGCGGCCGGTGCGGCGGTCACGCGCGGCTCCAGATCCGCCGCAGCCAGCTGGCCCGCGCCGCCAGGGCCGCCCGGGAGACCTCGGCGTCGGGCATGTACATGTCGAAGCCGTGCGCCCCGCCGCCCCAGACGTGCAGCTCGGCCTGTCCGCCGGTCGCCCAGATCCGCAGCGCGTACTGGGTGTCCTCGTCGCGGAACATCTCGGCCTCCCCGACCTCGATGAAGGCCGGCGCGAGTCCCGACACGTCGGCGGCGTGCGCCGGCGCGGCGTAGCCGGACGCGTCCGGGCTGAAGGCCAGCTCGTCGCCGAGCAGGCACGACCAGGCGAGCAGGTTCGTCTCGCGCTGCCAGGTGCCGATGCCGTCGTACTGCCGGCTGGAGACGGTCGTGTTGGTGTTGTCGAGCATCGGGCACAGCAGCAGCTGGCCGGCGAGCACGGGCCCGCGGCGATCGCGGGCCAGCAGTGCGACGCCCGCCGCGAGGCAGCCGCCGGCGCTTCCGCCGCCGACGATGATCCGGTCGGGGTCGACGCCCAGCTCCGCGGCGTGGGCGTGCAGCCAGAGGAGCGCGGCGTAGCAGTCCTCGAGGCCGGCGGGGGAGGGATGCTCGGGTGCGAGCCGGTACTCGACGTTGATCGCGACGGCGCCGTGCTCGGCGACGATGTCGACGACGCGGCCGGTCTCCCAGCTGCGGTGCCCGACGATCTGGCCGCCGCCGTGGATGTTCAGGAACCCGGGGCGAGCGGATCCGGAGGCGGCGCGGGGCCGGAAGATCGTGATCTCGATGTCCGGGGCGCCCGTGGGGCCCGGGATCGCGCGGTCCTCCCAGTCGACGGCTCGGCCGGCGATCACGGTGTCGTTGTCCGGGAAGATCCGGTCCACGCCCTCGCGCGGCAGGGTCTCGCGCGTGAGGGCGGGCTGCGGGTTCTGCGCGATCGCGTCGAGCACGGCCTGGACCTCGGGGTCGAAGGGGACGGGGGCGACGGTGGGGTGGCCGGTGGCGGTGACGGTCATGCGGGGGTGCCTTTCGTGAGGACGTTCGCGGGAAGAAGGGGGACGGGAGGTCAGGGGCCCTCCGGATCCACGACGTCACGGTCGGCCCAGAACGGGGCGACGAGACGGCGGAGCTCGTCGGCGCCGGTGCGGTCGACCAGGGCGGCGGCCTCGAGGTTGGCGCGCAGCTGCGCGATGCTCGACGCCCCGAACAGGGTCGTCGTGAGCGCCGGATGCGTGAGCGTGAAGGCGATCCCGAGCTGTGCCGGGGTGACCTCGAGCGATTCCGCGAGGGCGGTGAACGCGGGAACGTCATCGATGATCCGCTGCCGGATGTCGCCCGGATCCCGACCGATCTGGCGGTCGCCGTTCACCTTGCCGGCGAGCACGCCGCCCTCCAGGCAGTCGGAGGCCTGGAGGGTGAGCCCCTGCTCCCAGAGCCGCGCGAACGGCGCCCCGTCGGGGATCGACCGTCGCGAGACGCTGTACTTGAGCTGCGCGATCTGCGGGCCGGGGACGCCCTCGGCGGAGGCGATGTCGATCAGCGTCTGGATCGACGACGCCGACCAGTTGTTCACGCCCCACGCGCGGATCAGGCCGGCGTCGGCGAGTGCCGCGAGGTCGAGCACGAGGTCGCGAAGCTCCAGGTCGTCGCGGCGCAGGTCGCCGAGGATGACGAGATCCGCGTGCTCGGTCCCGACGCGGAACAGGGCGTTCTCGAGCTGGGGGCGGAAGCCGTCGGCGCCGAAGGTCTCGAGCCACAGCTTCGACGACAGCAGCCATTCGTCACGACGCAGCCCGGCCGCGCGCACCATGGCGCTGAAGATCACGTCGGTGAACGCGGGAGGCATCCCGGGACCGGTGTAGACGCCGACGTCGAAGAGGTTCACGCCGCGGTCGACGGCCTCGCGGAGCATGGCGGTCGCGTCGCCGAAGTCCATGCGGTCGTAGGTGTGCCAGGAGCCGAGGGAGAACAGCGACGCGCGGATGCCGCTCGTGCCGATCTCGCGCAGGGGGAGGGTCGTGGTCATCGTGGTGTCCTCACCGTCGGGGATCGATGACGGCCTTGACCTCATCGAGCCGGTGCATGTCGGCGATCTTCGCGGAGGCCTGATCCAGACCGACGGGGGCGCTGAACAGGTCGTCCCACGGGAACCGGTCGGCGAACGCCTGGAAGAAGTCGATCGAGCGCGCGTAGTCGGCGATGTCGCCGTTGAGAGAGCCGACCAGGGTCAGCTCCTTGCCCATCACCGTGCTGATCGGGAACGCATCGCCGGCGGGGCCGGTGGAGCCGACGATCACGACGGTTCCTCGGCGCGCGGCCATCTCGACGGCGTCCGGCCCGACGGCCGGGGAGCCGGCGAAGTCGAACACGTGATCGGCGCCGTGGCCGTCGGTGAGCTCCAGGACCTGCGCGGCGACCGGTCCTTCGCGGAAGTCGACGACGGCGTCCGCGCCGAACCGGGCCGCGAGCTCGAGGCGCGCCGCCGGGGCTCCGACCGTGATCACACGACCGGCGCCGGAGATCTTCGCCACGGCCGTCGCGAAGATCCCGAGAGCGCCCGATCCCTGCACGACGACCGTCGAGCCGGGGCGGATCCGCCCGCCGCGCTCGAAGGCGCGCAGCACCGTCTTCGCCGCGCAGCCGGCCATCGACGCCCAGGTGTCCTTGACCGTCGGCGGCAGCAGCAGCTTGGCGGCGCCGGGCGTGACGTAGGCGTACTCAGAAAGGCCCGCGGTCGCATACGGCGGCACGTCGGAGCGCTGCAGGAAGCCGTAGCCGCGACGCGAGCAGTGCACGGGTTCGCGCAGCACGACGCAGCCGTAGCACTCGCCGCACGTGGACTCGGACCAGCCGATCCGGTCGCCGACGCTCAGGGGGCGGCCGAGGGCGTCGACGGTGCCATCGCCGAGGGCGACGATCTCACCGACCATCTCGTGGCCGAGCACCATCGGGAGCATCCCGGGGAAGGTCATCCGGCCCTCCCAGATCTCGATGTCGGTGCCGCACAGGGTGGATACCGCGATGCGGACGAGGGCGGCGCCCGGCGCGATCTCGGCGGGCAGGGGGAGCTCCTGCAGGGTCAACGGCCGGCCGTGCTCCGTCAATACGGCCGCGCGCGTGGTGGTGGGGAGGGTCATGCGGGTCCTTTCCGGGGCGGAAGCGGGGAATGCCGTGGCTCAGACGAGCAGCTGCCCGCCGTCGACGGGCACGGAGACGCCCGTGATGTGGCTCGCGGCCGCGCTCGCGAGGAAGACGACGAGCGGCGCGACCTGCGCGACCTCGGCGATCGTGCCGAGCGGGATCCGCGCCTCCCAGGCGGCGCGCGCCTGCGGGTCGGTCGCGAAGCCCGCGGTGAGCGGCGTGAGGATCGGCCCCGGCGCGACGGCGTTCACGCGGATCCGGCGGCCGGCGAGCTCGATCGCCGCGGTGCGGGTCATCGCGTCGACCGCGGCCTTGGTCATCTCGTAGTGGCCCATTCCGGGGGTGGGCTGGCGTCCGCCGATCGAGGAGGTGTTGACGATCGCTCCGCCGTCGGGCAGACGCGGGCCGAACTCGCGGAGCATCAGGAACGTGCCTCGGATGTTCACGGCGACGGCTGCGTCGAACACCTTGAGCGGTACCTGCTGCTGTGTGCCGCCGCCGAGCACGACACCGGCGTTGTTCACGAGCACGTCGACGCTCCCGAGCGTGGCGCCGGCCGCGGCGACGGAGGCGGGATCGGCGATGTCGAGCGCGAGCGCGGTGGCACCGAGCTCTGCGGCGACGGCCTCCGCCGCCTCGGCGTTCACATCGCCGATGATCACCTCGTCTCCGGCCTCGCGGAAGGCGGCGGCGATGCCGCGGCCGAGCCCGGAGGCTCCTCCGGTGACGAGAATGCGGCGGGGGGAGACGGTCATCTCACGTCCTCTCTGACGGGGCTCCTCCGTTATATTCTACAAGCATAGAAAAACGCAACCCGGGCTCGCCGGGTTCGCGCACCGAGCCGAAGGAGCCTCATGACCGCGCACGCGCTGCCCCGCAAGACCCTCGGCGGCCTCGCCGTCCCCCCGCTGGCCCTCGGGTCCTGGAACACCTGGGACCGGATGGATCCCGACGACGCGGTGGCGATGATCCGCCGGGCAGCCGACCTGGATGCAGGATTCTTCGACGTCGCGTACTACAACATGGGGCCGCATGCCGAGAACTCGCGCACCGACATTCTCTTCGGCCAGGCGCTGCGGGAGAGCGGCGTCGGCCGTGACGAGATCGTGCTGTGCGGCAAGCTCTGGCTGTGGGACTGGCCGCGCCAGTCGTTCCGCGCGCAGCTGACCGAGAGCCTGGAGCGCGCGGGCCTCGAGCGCTTCGACACCCTCGTGGTCGGCGACTATGCGACGGAGCCCGACGTGGCGCGCATCGTCGCCGACGTGAACGCGCTCGTCGGCGAGGGCCTCGTGGGCGGCTGGGGCATCAACAACTGGCGGATCGAGCACACGCGGGCGGCTCTGGCCGCGGCCTCCGATGCGGGTCTCGTCGGTCCCTCGTTCGCGCAGCTCAAGTACGGCATCGCGCGCCGTGCGATGGCCGAGGGCGCCTCGTACGGGCCGCTGTTCGCCGACGGCACGCTCGCCCTGCAGGCCTCTGACGTGTTCGAGGGCGGGATCCTCGCCACCGGCCGCACGCCGGGGCGCAAGATCGGCGCCGACGTGGGCGGGATCCGGGCGCGCATCGCTGCGCTGTATCCGGAGGTGGCCCGCATCGCCGCGGGGTTCGGCGTGACGCCGGCGGCGCTCGGCATCGCCTTCTGCCTCACCCACCCGGCCGCGGCGAACGTGCTGTTCGGCGCCTCCCGGATCGAGCAGCTCGAGCAGAATCACGCCGCTCTCGCGCTCGTCGCCGAGCGTGGACCTGAAGTGCGGGAGGCGCTTGCGGGCCTGCAGGCCGACGTCGACGTCCGCGACGACGGCGCATGGTGAGCGGAATCATGCGTTCACGGTCATGCTGGACGCGTCCGGCGGCAAGCCGGCCGGCCGTCTGGCGGCCACGCCGGGAGCGGACGGCTTGCGTTCTTTTTCCACACATGTAGACTAACCGCAACGACACATCGAAGTGACGTCGGTAAGGCTCCCCGGAGCGCGGCCGAAGGCTCTTCGAACCTTCTTCACCTCAACCCGCACCGAGAGAAGGAACCATGAAGCGAATTCCCCTCGCGATCGCCGCGGCCGTAGCCGCGGTCCTCGCCCTCACCAGCTGCTCCGGCGGAGGCGCCGCGACGCAGACGAGCGGCGCGGCGGTCGCGAACGCGCCGGAGGACCTCAACATCGGCAACTTCCTGGACGTCACGTCCTGGGATCCGGCCGTGGCCGACATCGGATTCGACGGTCCGTACCTGTCCGCCGTCTACGACGCCCTCATCGCGCTCGACAAGGACGGGAAGCCCGTCCCCGCCCTCGCGGAGAAGTGGGAGGTCGCCTCCGACGACCTCAGCATCACCCTGACCCTGCACAAGGGCGGGAAGTTCAGCGACGGCGCCCCGGTCGACGCCGATGCCGTGGTGAAGAGCCTCGAGTACCTCAAGGCCGGCGCGCGTTCGGGGGAGGCCTACACGAACGTGTCCTCCTTCGAGGCGGTCGACGACCACACGGTGAAGATCAACCTGACCCAGCGCGACGACACGATCCTGTACTTCATGGGGCTCGGCCGCAGCTACGTGATGTCGCCCAAGGCGATCGCCGCAGGCACGCTCGGCAAGGAGCCGGTCGGCTCCGGCCCGTACACGCTGGACAGCAGCACGAGCGTCGCCGGATCCGAGTACCACTTCACCAAGGTCCCCGGCTACTGGGATGCGAAGGCCTACGCCTTCACGAAGGTCGCGATCTTCCCGATCATGGACGCCACCGCCCGGCAGAACGCCATGCTCAGCGGTCAGATCAACGTGCAGTACGGCGACATCGCGAACAAGGACGCCGCCCAGCAGCAGGGCTGGAACACGGTCTCGCGGGTCTCCGGCTGGGCCGGTCTCGTCATCACCGACCACACGGGCGCGAAGAACAAGGCGCTGGGGGATCTCAAGGTCCGTCAGGCGCTCAACTATGCCTTCGACGGCGCGGCGATCCTCAAGGCCGTCGGCAACGGCGCCGGCGTCGCGACGAACCAGGTGTTCCCCGACGGCGGATCCGTCAACGACAAATCGCTCAACGGCCAGTACGCCTACAACGTCGACAAGGCGAAGCAGCTGCTCACCGAGGCCGGCTACCCGAACGGGTTCGAGATCTCGATGCCGATGTCGCCGATCTTCGAGCAGTGGAAGCCGGCGGCCGAGCAGGCGCTGACCGCGATCGGCGTCAAGGTCACCTGGGACAACATGCAGATGCCCGACTACCAGCTGAACGCGCCCAACTACCCGATGTTCATCTCCTTCCTGGCGATGGACGGCAACGAGGTCGCGACGGTGGCACGGCAGGTCACCAGCAAGCAGTGGTTCAACCCGGCCCCCGACTACGCGAGCAACACCGTGCTCGCGCCGCTCGTGAAGAAGGTCCAGGAGACCAAGGGATCCGACCAGACCGCGGCGATCAAGGAGCTGAACAAGGCCCTCGTCGATCAGGCCTGGTGGTCGGTCTGGTACCAGGCGGACAACACCTACTACACGGTGCCCGGGATCAAGATCCAGCCGGTCATCGGCATGATGTTCCCGACGCTGCGCTACATCACCCAGGGCTGACGCCCCGGGGGCCGGGCCCGTCGCAGGGTCCGGCCCCCGCTCCTCCTCACCCCCGAGAGGCCCCCATGCTCCTGTTCACCGCGAAGCGGCTGCTGTCCGGCATCGTGCTGCTCGTGGTCGTCTCCGTCGCGACGTTCTTCCTCGCGCACCTGGCGATCAAGGATCCGACCGCCGCGCTCCTCGGCACCACCGCGAGCCCGGCGCAGCAGGCGGCGCTGGCGACGAAGATCGGCATCGACCGTCCGCTGCTCGTGCAGTTCTGGGACTGGTTCTCGCACCTGCTCACGGGCGACTTCGGCACCTCCTGGCGCAACTTCCAGCCCGTGGGCGCACAGCTCGCGATCAAGATCCCGGTGACGCTCTCCGTGGTGACGTTCGCGACGCTGCTCACCGCGATCCTGGGCATCGCCTTCGGCATGATCACGGGTCTGCGGCCCGGCACCTGGTTCGACCGGATCCTCAAGGGCGTCTCGGTCGTGCTGTTCGCCCTGCCGGGCTTCTGGGTCAGCCTCGTGCTCGTGCTGTGGTTCGCCGTGCAGCTCAAGTGGTTCCCCGCCGTGGGCTACGTGCAGCCGTCGCAGTCGGTCGACGGGTGGATCCGCTCGCTCACGCTGCCCGCCGTCTCGCTGGCTCTCGGCGGCGTGGTCGCGGTCTCCGAGCAGCTGCGCAACGCCGTGATCGCGCAGAGCCGGCAGGACTGGGTGCGCACCCTGCGCAGCCGGGGCCTGTCGGCGACGCGCGTGAACCTGCACATCCTGCGCAACGCCTCGCCGGCGGCGCTCACCGTCATCGCGCTCATGTTCGTCGGGCTGCTCAGCGGCGCGATCGTGGTCGAGCAGATCTTCAGCCTCCCCGGCATCGGCATGCTCACCAACCAGTCCTCGCAGAACGGCGACATCCCCATGCTCCTCGGCATCACGGTGGTGTCGATCGTCTTCGTCGTCCTGATCAACCTCCTGCTCGACCTCGTGCTCGGCTGGATCAACCCGAAGGTGCGCGTCGCATGACCACCACCGACATCCGCGTCGCGTTCGACCGCGCGAAGCAGCGCCGCCGCTCCGGCCTGTTCCGCCGCTTCCTGCGCCATCCCGGCGGGTACGTCCCGCTGGCGGTCTTCGTGCTCATCGTGCTGGTCGGGGTGTTCGCGACCCTGCTCGCGCCGATGGACCCGAACTTCGTCGATCTCGCCGCCGCCAAGGCCCCGCCCTCGGCCGCGCACCTGCTCGGCGCCGACTCCACCGGCCGCGACATCCTCAGCCGTCTCATCTACGGCACCCGGATCACGATCTGGGGCGCGCTCGTCACGATCGTCACGGCCGTCGTGATCGGCGTGCCGTCCGGCGTCGCCGCGGGCTACTTCCGCGGCGTCTTCGACCGGATCGCCCTGTGGGTGAGCGACGCCCTGCAGTCGATCCCCGGCATGATCATCCTGCTCGTGGTCGCCGCGGGCAGCCGCAACAACTTCGAGCTGCTCATGGTCACGGTCGGCGTCTTCATGGTGCCCGGCTACTTCCGCATCGCCCGCTCGCAGACCCTCGCGGTGCGCGAGGAGCCGTACATCGACGCGGCGCGCGTGTCCGGGCTCTCCGACCTGCGGATCATCTCCCGCCACGTCGTCGCCGCCGTCTATCCGCCCGTCATCATCCAGACCGCGCTCACCGCGGGGATGGCGATGGGCATGCAGGCGGGCCTGCAGTTCCTCGGCATCGGCGACTCGAACGTGCCGAGCTGGGGCGCGATGATGCTCGAGGGCTTCCGGCTCATGCTCACCTACCCGCTGATGCTGCTCTGGCCCTCCGTCGCCCTCGGCCTCACCATCGCCGTGCTGGCGATCATGGGCTCCACGCTCGCCGAGCTCGCGCAGGTGCGCACGCCGCGGCTGCGCCGGCGCGGGCGCTCCGCCGTCACCGCGGACGCGGCGGCCGCCCCGGCGACCGGCGCCGTGCGGCACGCCGCCGAGGCGTCGGCGCTGCGCGTGGAGAACCTCCGCGTGAGCCACGCGACGCCGAACGGGGTGGTCGAGGTGGTGCACGGCGTGACCTTCGACGTGGCCCCGGGCGAGGTCGTCGGGATCGTCGGCGAATCCGGATCCGGCAAGTCGCAGACGATCTTCTCGGTGCTCGACCTGCTGCCGGCCAGCGGCGCGAGCGCCGCCGACGCGATCCTCATCGCCGGGCGCGAGGTCACCGCGGCGGCGCCGAAGCAGCGCCAGGCGCTCCTCGGCCGCGAGCTCGGGTACGTGCCGCAGGAGCCCATGAGCAACCTCGATCCCTCGTACACGATCGGGCACCAGCTGATCGAGCCGCTGCGGCGCGTGCACGGCATGAGCGCCGCCGACGCGAAGGCGCGCGCACGGGAGGTGCTGCTGCGCGTGGGGCTCGCGGATCCGGAGCGCGTGATGCGCAGCTATCCGCACCAGGTCTCCGGCGGCATGGCGCAGCGCGTGCTCATCGCCGGAGCCATCTCGGGGAAGCCCTCGATCCTGATCGCGGACGAGCCCACCACGGCCCTCGACGTGACCGTGCAGGCCGAGGTGCTCGAGCTGCTGCGCGAACTGCAGCAGGAATACGGCATGGCCCTGCTCATCGTCACCCACAACTTCGGCGTGGTGGCCGACATCTGCGATCGCGTGATCGTGATGCGCGGCGGCGAGATCGTCGAGCAGGGCGACGCGGATCCGCTGTTCGCCCGTCCGCAGCAGCCGTACACCCGAGAGCTCATCGCCGCGTCCCTGGACGATGCGGCAGGGCGCGCAGAACTGGATGCGACCGCCGCCTCCGCGGCCGCGACGACGACGGAGGTGCGCGCATGACCGCGCTGCTCGAGGTGCAGGATCTGGTCGTCGAGTACGGCCGCGGACGCAAGGCCTTCCGCGCCCTGCACGGCGTCTCGATCGACGTCGCGTCGGGCGAGTGCATGGGCCTGGTGGGGGAGTCCGGCTCGGGCAAGTCCACGCTCGGCAAGGCGATCCTGGGTCTCGCTCCCGTGACGTCGGGCAGCATCCGCTTCGACGGCAGGGACATCACGGCGCTCGGCCGGGCGGAGCGCCGCGCGCTCGCCGCCGACGTGCAGGTCGTGTTCCAGGATCCCTACGGCTCGCTCAACCCGGCGATGACGATCGGCGAGATCCTCACCGAGCCTCTGCTGACCAGCGGACTGGGCGGCGCGGAGTCGCAGCGGCGGGTGCGGGAGATGCTCGATCGCGTGCGCCTGCCTGAGGCGGCGATGGACCGCTATCCGAGCGAGTTCTCCGGCGGGCAGCGTCAGCGCGTCGCGATCGCCCGGGCTCTGGTGCGCCGGCCGCGGCTGATCGTGTGCGATGAGCCCGTCAGCGCGCTCGACCTCACCACGCAGGCCACGATCCTGGATCTCTTCATCGAGCTGCAGCGCGACACGGGGGTCTCCTACCTCTTCGTCTCGCACGACCTCGGGGTGGTGCGGCGCGTCTGCCATCGTGTCGCGGTCATGTACCGCGGTGAGATCGTCGAGACGGGGGAGGGCGAGCAGATCACCCGGGCGCCCCGGCATCCGTACGCGGAGCGGCTGCGGCTGGCCTCGCCGGTGGCCGACCCCGTCGTGCAGAGGACGCGCCGTGCCGAATGGCTGGCGCTGCGCGAGGCCGCGGATGCGCCGGTACGGTAGCAGGCAGCGGTCCCGCCGGGCCGCGCCCGGCATCGCGTCGTCGCCCGGCGTCTCGTCGAAAGGAACCCATGCCGAAGATCATCGATCACGACCAGCGCCGTCGGGAGATCGTCGAGGTCGCCAAGGGGATCATCCTCAAGGGCGGGTTCGAGGCGGCGACCATGCGCAGCATCGCCGCGGAGGCGGGGTTCGCGAACGGGGCGCTGAAGCACTACTTCCCGGGCAAGGAGAGCATCGTCGCGGCGACGTTCGAGACCGTGCTGCACGAGCACGACCTGTGGCTGCAGGCGTCGATCTCGGCCGAGCTCGGACCGGAGGAGATGCTGCGACAGGTCCTGATCGGCACGCTCCCCAGCGGACGGGACGAGATCGCCAGCGGACGCGTCCTGCTCGCCCTGTGGGAGTACGCGATGTCGAACGAGTCGCTCGCCGAGCTCTACCAGGTGCACCTGGCGCGCTGGAGATCCATGCTCGTGGAGCGGATGGAAGCGGCCAGGGACGCCGGCGCGATCCGCGACCAGGACTACATCGCGATGGCGAACGAGTTCATCTCGGTCGCCGTGGGGGCGACCGTGATCAACCTCATGTACCCCGACGGCGACCGCATCCCCGACTATCAGGCCTACATCGACCGGTTCCTCGCGCGACTGCGCTGACCGGCTCCGCGGCGGCCTCCACCCCTCACCGAGAGGAGGGCGCCCGATGACCGGTGCACCCGAGACCACCCTGTCCGTCACCCGGAGCGGGGGGACCGGCCGTCCGGTGCTGTTCCTCCACGGCCTCGCCTCCCACGCGGCCCTCGACTGGCCCGCGCAGGACTGGGCGCCCGTGCTCGGCGGCAGGCCGGCCGTGCGCATCGACCTGCCTGCGCACGGCCGCAGCCCGCGGGTCGGCGTGCTCCCCACCCGCGGGGTGGTCGAGCTCATCGCCGATGCCGTCGCGGGGGAGGAGGTCGACGTCGTGGCCTACTCCCTCGGAGCGCGACTCGCCTGGGCGCTCGCCGGGCACCCGGGGACGACCGTGCGCCGCCTGGTGCTGGGCGGGCTCAGCCCGATCGAGCCGTTCACGCTGGTCGATCTGCCGTCTGCGCGCGCCGCGCTCGCCGGCGGCGAGGCGCCAGCGGATCCGATCACGGGCATGATCCTCGGCATGGCGACATCGCCCGGCAACCGGCCGGATGCACTGCTCGACCTCATCGCGGGCCTGGCCTCCGAGCCGTTCGACCCGGCGGTCGGAGTCCCGCAGCAGCCGGTGCTGCTGATCGGCGGCAGCGAGGACCCGATGGCGCAGGGGATCGACGCCCTCGCCGCCGCGGTGCCGCACGCCCGCGTCGTGCGTGTGCCGGGCGATCACGGCGCCGCGCTGCACGCGCCGGAGTTCCGCGTGGCCGTGGCGGAGTTCCTCGCGGAGGACTGAGCCCGGCCCGGTGCCCCGGGGCCGTTGGGCGAGGACGCCGAAGATGCCGGCCCGCTCCGGGCGTTGAGCGAGGACGCCGAAGGCGCCCGAGACGAGACGCGGTTCCCGAACAATCCCTGGACACCCTCGACCTTTAATTCCTACAATCGTAGAAACACGAAAGGCAAGACACATGACCACCACCCCCGACGCCGCGCGGATCCTGGACATTGCCACCGGCTACATGGCCTCGAAGCAGCTCTTCGAAGCGAGCAGGATCGGCCTCTTCGGCGCGATCGCCGACGGCGCCGACACCGTGCCCGCGATCGCGGAGCGCACCGGCGTGAGCGAGCGCATCGCCCGCATCCTCGCCGACGCGATGGCGGGCAAGGGCCTGCTCACCCGCACCGACGGGCGCTACGCGCTCGAGGCGGACGCCGCCGCCTATCTCGCCGGCGGCGCCGCCGAGCTCGACCTCGCGCCCTTCCTCACCTTCCTCGGCGAGATCAGCTACCCGCACTGGCTGCAGTTCGCGCACACGGTGGACACCGCCGAGCCCGGCGAGCTGCAGATGGACGACGCGCGCTGGGGCACCTTCATGGCCGGCGTGATGACGTACAACGCCCTGCACGCGCAGGAGTTCGGCCGCCTCGTCGACCTGTCCGGGGCGACGAACGCGCTCGACTTCGGCGGGCTGTCCGCGGGCTTCGCGGTCGAGGCGATGACGCGCAACCCCGCCCTGCGCACGACGTTCCTCTACGCCCCCGGCTTCGAGGACGGCGTCGCGGAGGCGGTCGAGGCTGCGGGCCTGGCGGACCGGGCGAGCGTGCAGGTCGGCGACACGGCGACGGCGCAGCCGGAGGGGTCCTACGATGCCGTGCTCGCGAACCACGTGATCCACCGCTTCTCCGCCGAAGAGAACGCGCAGATCTTCCGGAACCTGCGTGCGGCGGCGGTGCCGGGGGCGACCCTCACCGTGCTCGACTTCTTCCTCGACGACGACCCCGGCCAGCGCGCCATCGACGCGCTGCACGCGGGGGAGTACCTCGTGATCGACGGCACCGTGGTCTATCCGGAGGCGCAGGTGCGCGGCTGGCTCGAGGATGCGGGTTGGCAGGTGCGCGAGAAGATCGCGCTTCCGGCGAGCCCCCGCGTGCTCGTCGCGACGGCGGTGTGAGACCGCGTCGCCCCGTCCTGCTCCTGTGCGGGCGGGGCGGCGCATCAGGATCCGGACCTGCGGACGGGATCGGATCCAGGGCGGGCGACGAGCGGACACGTCGCCCGCCCCATATGGTCCCTGAGGTTCTCGAAGGGCCCGGCGGGTTTGGTCCCTGAGGTTCTCGAAGGGACGGGGTGCGCGGCGCCGGTCCCTGAGGCTCTCGAAGGTCCCTGAGGTTCTCGAAGGGACCGGGGGTCGCTTCGAGTGCCTCAGCGACCGGGAGGGGCCGGGGTGTCGCTTCGAGTGCCTCAGCGACCGGGCGGCGGTGGCGGGGGTCCCTGAGGCTCTCGAAGGGACAGAGGCGCTGCCCCGAAAAGCCCCTGTGGACAACGCGCCCGACGCTTCCGGGGTTCTGCGAGCATCGCCGCATGGCATGGACGTACATCGTCGAGTGCAGTGACGGCGCCTTCTACACGGGCAGCACGGGGCGCGACCTGGAGGCTCGGATCTGGGAGCACAACCACGACGACGTCATGGGGGCGAACTTCACGCGCAGGCGCCGGCCCGTGCGCCTGGTCTGCGCCGAGTGGTTCGAGACTGTGGATCTGGCGTTCGCGCGGGAGAAGCAGATCCAGGGGTGGTCGAGGGCGAAGAAGATCGCACTGATCGAGGAGCGCGGTGCCGACCTGCCGTGGCTGTCGCTGCGCCGGACTCCGGACGAGCGGTCCCGCCCCGGTCTCTGAGGTCGTCATAGGTCCCTGAGGTTCTCGAAGGGGCGCGGGGGTGGGGTTGGTCCCTGAGGTTCTCGAAGGGGCGCGGGGGTGGGGTTGGTCCCTGAGGTTCTCGAAGGGACGGGGGTCGTTTCGAGAACCTCAGTGACCGAAGGGGGCGCGGGTGTGGGTTGGTCCGTGAGGTTCTCGAAGGGACGGGGGTCGCTTCGAGTGCCTCAGCGACCGAAGGGGGCGCGGGGGTCGCTTCGAGTGCCTCGGCGACCGGGGCTCAGCGACCGAAGGGGGCGCGGGGGTCGCTTCGAGTGCCTCAGCGACCGAAGGGGGCGCCGGGGGTCGCTTCGAGTGCCTCAGCGACCGGGGCTCGGCGACCGGGGGTCAGCGGTCGGCGGCGAACACCGTGCGGCCGTCGACGATCGTGCGGGAGATCCCGATGGCGGCGATCGCGCGACCGGGCTCGGCGGGGTCCTCGTCCAGGACGGCGACATCGGCGACCTTGCCCACCTCGAGCGTGCCCTTCCAGGAGTCGGCGCCGTCCTGGCGGGCCGGGTCGACGGTCACGCGCCGCAGCAGCTGCTCGCGCGTGCCGGCGTCGTCGCGGTCGAGCAGGGCGAGCGAGGCGTCGAGCCCGACCCGCCAATCGGGCGTCGCGATCGGGGCGTCGCTCGTGATCGTCGTGAGCGTCCCGGAGGCGATCATCTCGTGCAGCGGCCAGGCCGCCGCGGCGCGGGCCGGGCCCAGCTGCGCGCCGGCCCAGGCGCGGGTGTGCTCGGCGATGAGCGGCTGCACCGCGAATCCGGCGCCGACCGCCCGCATGCGCGCGATCTGCTCGGCGGAGGCGAGGTCGGCGTGCACGACGTAGTGCGGGGCGGATCCGGATGCCGGCCGGTCCTCGAGCACACGGAGGAACTCCTCGATCGAGCGGTCGCCCGTGGCGTGCACCGCGACCTGCTCGCCGCATTCGAGCGCGAGCGAGATCATCCGCCGATAGGCGTGCAGCGCGCCGTCGGCGCCCCGCGGCAGCAGCGCGCCCGTCGTTCCGTCGGGGTAGGGCGCGCTGACCCAGGCCGTGCTCATGGGCGGTATCCCGTCGGCGAAGATCTTGACGCCCGTGACGGCGAGCCAGCGCAGATCCGTGTCCGGCTTCGGCGTGCGGATCCCGCGTTCGAAGGCCGCGAGGTCCGCCGTGCCGTCCAGCTCGCCGAACAGGCGCAGCAGGGTCACGCGGGCGGTCTGGGATCCGGCGCGGTGCAGCTCGAGGTAGGCGTCCATCATCGCCGTGCCGAAGCAGCCGGTCTCGCCCTCGTCCTCGCCGGGGCCGATCCCAGGCTCGGTGTAGCTCGTGATGCCCAGCTCGGCGAGCAGGCGCCAGGCGCGGCGAAGGGCGTCGCGGCGCTCCTCCTGCGTGTGGACGAGCCGCCCGGACGGCTGCTCGTGCGGCGGGGTTTCGGAGAAGAACAGGTGCGGCCAGCGCGCGCCGAGCCAGGCGGCATGCAGGTGCGCGTCGTTGACCCCGGGGATCGCCGTGCGACCGTCGAGGTCGAGAGTCTGCGCCGCCCGGAGCCGGAGTGTGTCCCTGCCGGTGGCGACGATGCGGCCGGCGCGGACGGCGAGCGCGTCGACGACGGAGCCCTGCGCATCGAAGGTGCGGATCCGTCCGCCGTGGAGGAGGAGATCGGCCTCGTCGCCGCGCGGTGTCCCATTCATTATTCCACCAGTGTAGACGAAAACGAAGATGATCGAGGACGAGCGGATCCGGCGCGCCGCCGTGCGCGATCCACGGAGGATCCCGCGCAATTGCCTGGGCCGCCGAGGACATGTCGGGGCCCTGCTTCAGCCTGGCGTCAAGAAGCGCATTTCTTGCGACCCGGAATGGCCGGATCGGCGCGAGGCCGGCGCCTAGCCTGGGAGAGGGCGGATCCGCCCCTCCCGATTCCGCGCCACTCATCCCTGGCGCATGTGCTTGCAAGGACGCTGATGAACGACTTCGCCGCGCGCCGCGACGACTGGAAGGCCCGAGAAGAACTCGCCGAGCGGATGATCCCGCTGATCGGCGGCCTGAACCGCGAGCGAGACGTGGTGACGTCGCTGCACGGTCACCGTCTGCTGGGGCTGGGCACCACCGAGATCCTCGAGGTCCACGAGCGGGTCGCCGCCCTCGGCCACGATGAGCTGGCGCTCGAGGACACGCTTGCCGTGCTCGAGGCGCTTCGGCAGCTGTCGCCCTCGGCCGCCTCGCTCGACGTCGGCCGCCTCGCCGAGTCCGTGCAGGGGGACGTCGCGGGCCTCGTCGACCGGCTCCGCACCGAGCTCGCCCCGGCGCTGAGCGAGGCCTCCCCGGCCGAGCCGACCGATGTGGTGCTCTACGGCTTCGGGCGCATCGGCCGCCTGCTCGCGCGCATCCTCATCGCGCACACCGGCGGCGGCAGCGGACTGCGCCTGCGCGCGATCGTCGTGCGCAAGGGTGCCGAGAACGACCTCGTCAAGCGCGCCTCGCTGCTGCTGCGCGACTCCGTGCACGGCCGGTTCGAGGGCTCCGTCGACGTTGACGAGGAGAACTCGCAGATCATCGCGAACGGCACGCGGATCCAGGTCATCTACTCGGACGACCCTGCGGCGATCGACTACACCGCCTACGGGATCCACGACGCGATCGTGGTCGACAACACCGGCCGCTGGCGCGACGAGGCCGGCCTCAGCCGCCACCTGGAGTCGACCGGCGTCGCACGCGTGCTGCTCACGGCCCCGGGCAAGGGCGAGCTGAAGAACATCGTGCACGGCATCAACCACGACACGATCGAGGATGCCGACCGGATCCTCTCCGCCGCGTCCTGCACCACCAACGCGATCACGCCGGTGCTCAAGGCCGTCGACGAGGCGTACGGCATCGTCCGGGGGCACGTCGAGACCGTGCACTCGTTCACGAACGATCAGAACCTCATCGACAACTTCCACTCGGGCGATCGCCGCGGCCGCTCCGCCGTGCTCAACATGGTGATCACGGAGACCGGCGCCGCGAAGGCCGTGGCCCGCGCGCTCCCGGAGCTCGCCGGCAAGCTCACCGGATCCGCGATCCGCGTGCCCACGCCCGATGTCTCGCTCGCCGTGCTGCACCTCACGCTCGAGCGTCCGGCGGAGAAGGCCGAGATCAACGACTACCTGCGCCGCGTGTCGCTGCACTCCAAGCTCCGCCAGCAGATCGACTACGTCGAGTCGCCCGAGGTCGTCTCCACCGACTTCGTCGGCTCGCACCGCGCCGGCATCGTCGACGGCCTCGCGACGATCGCGAACGGCACCGACGTGATCCTCTACGTCTGGTACGACAACGAGTACGGCTACTCCAGTCAGGTCATCCGCGTCCTCGAGGTGATGGCGGGATCCCACCCGATCGTGCTGCCGGTGCGCCGCGAGGTGACCCTGCACGGCTGACCGGCCGGAAACCGTCCCCCTCCTTCCGTCTATTTCTGCCGAACTGCGGCTTTCGGGGCCCCGGAGCCGCAGTTCCGCAGAAATAGACGGATCCGGACGGATCCAGCGGGCGGCGCGTTTCTGGGCTTCGTCTTGGAAGCGGTGTGGTGCGATCCTGAGGACAGGAGGACCGCATGACCGACCCGCGACCTCGGCTGCTCTACGTCGAGGACGACGCCGCCATCGCCGAGATGACGCTCGAGGTGCTCGGCGACGCATACCTCGTCGACCATGTGACCGACGGGACGGTGGCGCTGCGCCGCGCGCTGGACGAGCGCTACGACGTGATGCTGGTCGACCGGCGCCTGCCGGGCATGGACGGAGCGAGCCTCGTCGGCGCGATCCGCACGGCGAGGATCACCACGCCCGTCCTCATGCTCACCGCCCTCGGCGCCGTGCCGGACCGGGTCGAGGGTCTCGATGCGGGCGCGAACGACTACCTCACCAAGCCGTTCGACTTCGACGAGCTGCTGGCCCGGCTGAGGGCGCTTCGCCGGGGGTTCCAGGCGGAGGGGCGGCGGAGGACGATCGGCGACTGGATCTTCATCCCGGACTCGTGGGTGGTGCATTCCCCGGCCGGCCTGCGGGTCTCGCTGACGGCCACGGAGGCGGCGTTCCTGGAGTTCCTCTCCGCGAGCCCGGAGCGCGTCTTCAGCCGTGAGGAGATCCTCCGCGGCGTCTTCTCCTCGGCGGACGGGGTCGGCACCGTCGACACCTACGTGCACTACATCCGGCGCAAGACGACGCCCGAGATGATCGACACGGTCCGCGGCCGCGGCTACCGCGCCGGGGATCCGACATGACCGAGCGCGGCATGGCCGAAGGGCGGGCGGCGTGAGCGCCTCGGCCGATCGCGCGCGCGTGCGGCGCTCGGCGCGTCAGATCGGACTGTGGACCGGCATCGCGTCGGCCGTCGTGATCGCGGCCGGCGTCGGCATCCTCGTCGCCGTGATCCTCGGGACGTCCCGGCCGCAGGGCGGGGATCCGGTGTCGGCGGGGTCGAGGCCGGGCGGCTTCGAGCTGCGGGATCCCGACCATGTCGTCGTCGACGTGGATCGCGTGCTGCCCTGGGTGATCGTGCTCGGGATCCTGGGCGTCGCGGTGCTCGGGATCATCGCGTGGCTCACCGCCCGCCGGGCCGTGGCCCCGCTGGAGGTGGCGCTGCAGGCGCAGCGCGATTTCGTGGCCGATGCGAGCCACGAGCTGCGCACCCCGCTCACGGCCCTGTCCAGCCGGGTGCAGATCCTCCAGCGCCGCGTCGCCCGCGGCGAGGACATCGGCGACGCCCTCGGCCGGCTGCGCAAGGACGCCGCCGCGATGGACGACATCCTCACCGAGCTCCTCCTCGCGGCCCAGGCCGACCAGGAGCCGGTCGAGCAGGCGGTGTCGAACCCGGCCGACGCGGCGCGGGAGGCGATGGAGCTGGTCCGGCCGATCGCAGACGGCGCGGGCGTGAACCTGGAGGCCGGGAGCCTTGCCGAGCTCGCCGTCGCGGTGCCCGCCGTGACGCTCACACGCCTGTGCACCGCGCTGCTCGACAACGCCGTGCAGCATGCCCCGAACGGTACGGCGGTGGCGATCTCCGCGGTCGCCGTCGGCGCGGCGGTCGTCGAGGTGCGCGTGACGGACCAGGGACCCGGCGTCCCCGCGGGGGAGCGGGATCGCATCTTCACCCGGTTCGCGCGCGGGCCCGAGACGGGGCGCCGGCGCGGCTTCGGCCTGGGGCTCGCGCTGGTGCGCGACGTGGCGACGCGCTACGGCGGATCCATCGCCCTGGAGAGCACGACGGCGGCGGGCACGACGTTCCTGCTGCGCCTTCCCGCGGCGGTCAGCCGCCGACGGTGAGGAGCGCGTCCGCGGACGGGCCGACTTCGACGCCGTGCGTCCACCGCCGGATCCGGCCGTCCGGTGCCTGGATCATCCCGGACGTGTCCGGTGCCTGCCGCAGCCAGCTCAGGTCGTCGAACCCCGCCACCACCGCGATCGTGGCCCAGGCGTCCGCGTCGCTCAGCCGCTTCGCCATGACCGTCGCGGTGGCGGCGTCGGCGACCGGTGCGCCGGTGCGCGGATCGACGATGTGGGCGCCGCGCTCCCCGGGGCCGGAGGTCGCGACCGCCCCGTCGCGGAGGGGCATGCGCGCGCGCAGCGCGCCGGGACGCCGCGCGTCGACGATGCCGACGTCCCAGGTCCAGTCCGCCCCGGGCGCGGTGTGCAGCTGCATGTCGCCGCCCGCGGAGAGCCCCGCGGCGACCACCCCCTCTTCCGCGAGCAGCGGCGTCAGGTGCGCCGCGGCGCGCTCGACCGCCCAGCCCTTGACATAGCCGGTCGGATCGAACCAGCCCTGCCGTGCGGCGTCGAAGCGTCCGCCGCTCGCCGCGGCGAGGCGGATGCACGCGTCGAAGACCTCCCGCACCAGCGGATCCGCGTCCTCGAGACACAGGCCGCCGTCGCGCAGCCGCGAGATCTCCGAGTCGGAGCGGAACGGCGAGAACAGCGCGTCAAGGCGGCGGAGCTCGTCCAGCGCCGCGTCCTGGGCCGCGGAGATCCGCTCGGCCGCCCCGTCGGCGGGGGAGCCGACGGTCAGCACGTGCGCGCTCGCGACCGTGCCCATGAGCTCGGCGGTGCGGACGTGACGGTGCGGGGACGCGAGCGGGCGCGCAGGGGAGCGTCGTCCGGACGCGGGAGCGGCGCTCATGCCTTCGCCTGGTCGATCGCGCTCTGCAGCGACTGCGTGTACCCGTCCGACGTGAAGGTCGCGCCCGACACCATGTCGATCTGCGCGTTCTGGGCGCTCTTGGTCTCGGAGATGAGGATCGGGATCGCCTGCGCGTTGATCTCCTCGTCGCGGCGCTCGGTGTTCGGGTACTGCGGCACCGAGACGTCGGTGATCTGTCCGCCGGACACCGTGATCGCGACCTGGACCGCGCCGTAGCGGGTGTCGGCCGCCTGGCCGGTGAACGTGCCGTCCTTGAGTCCGCTCGTCGTCGTGGATCCGCCGGACGAGGATCCGGACGTGGAGGATCCGGACGCAGAGGTTCCGGACGGTGCGGATGCGGAGGTCCCGGTCCCCGAGGCGGACGGCGCGCTCGTGCTCGTGCCGCCGGACGTGCCGGTCGTGGTCTTGGGCGCGATGCTGCCTGCAGCGGTCGGGGCGACCGCTTCGAGCGAGGTGCGGTAGCTGAACAGCAGCACGAGCCCGGTGAGGGTGGCGAGGACGGCGTAGACGATCTTCTTCATGATGTTCTCCTCGTGCGTCTCAGACGGCGAACGCTTCGCTGTGGATCCGGGATCGTGCGACGCCCGCCCGGCGCAGATCGGCGCGGATGCTCTCCATCCAGGGGATCGGGCCGCACAGGTACACGTCGTAGCGGCTCAGGTCGCCGGCGATGCGCTGCAGCAGCTGCGCACCGTCCCACTGCGCGTGCGTCGCGGGCACCCAGCTCGTGCCGGTGCCCCCGCGCCGGCCGTGCAGCGTGTAGTGCACGAGCCCGCGCTCGACGGCGAGCCGGTCGATCTCGGCGCGGCGCAGGCCGTGCGCGGCCGAGTGGTCCCGGGTCAGCAGGATCGCCTCCCCGGGGGCGTACGCCTCCGATTCCAGCAGGGCGACCAGCGGGGCGACGCCGGCTCCCGCGCCGATCATCAGGAGCCGGGATCCGCTGCGCCGTTCACCGGTCATGTGGCCGTAGGGGCCCTCGACCATGACGCGGGTCCCGGGGCGGAGCTCGGCCAGCCGGTCCGTCCCATCGCCCACGCGGCGGGCGGAGATCACCAGTTCTCCGCCGGCCGGATCCGCGGCGAGCGAGAACGGGTGGCCACGCGTCCAGCCCGGGCCGTCGAGGAAGCGCCAGACGAAGAACTGGCCGGCGCGGGCGCCGAGCCGGTGCACCGCGCGCCCGGCGACGCGCACCGAGACCCCGTCCTGTCCGTCGGCGGTGACGGCGACGACGCGGAGCCCGTGGCGGGCGCTGCGGATCAGCGGCACCGCCCCGCGGAACCACAGGACGCCCGCAGCCGTGACGCCCCACAGCGCCCACCAGTAGACGGTCGCGCCGGGGGAGGCGGTGAAGTCCGCCCCGGTCCACAGCATGTGCGGGATCGCGAGGCCGACGCCGAGGTAGCCGTACAGGTGCAGCAGGTGCCAGGACTCGTAGCGCAGCCGGCGCCGGGCGCGGCGGATCGAGGTGACCACCACCAGGATCAGCAGCCCGGTGCCCGCGGTGGCGAGGAGCATCCCCGGGTAGTCCCACACGAAGTCCCACGCCTGGACGAGCACGTCGGTGTGCGACGTGATCGCGTAGCCGGCGGTGATCAGCACCAGGTGCGCGATGAGCAGCCAGAACGACCAGAACCCGACCAGCCGGTGCAGACGCGTGATGCCGTCCCTCCCGAAGCCGCGTTCGAACACCGGGATCCGGGCCATGAGGAGCACCTGGTACAGCAGCAGGTTGGCCGAGACGAGTCCCGTGAGGCGTCCGAGCGTGGTGAGGGAGTCGCCGTCGAGCGCGAGCAGCGATTGCACGCCGGCGCCCGCCACCCAGAGCGCGAGCACGAAGAGGCTCGTCGCCCAGATCAACGTCACCGCGGCGAGGCGCCAGCGCTCCGGCTGCGGTCGGCGCAGCGGTGCAGACCGCCGGGTGGCCGGGGCGAGGGTGGTGAGGGTTGCCATGGCACCATCGTCGAGGCCGTGCTGACAGAGAAGTCCAAGAATCGGGGTCCTTGAGCGCAGTCATAGCGAACTCATCGGAACGGCCGGGGATCCGTCTCGTGGCAGGGACCGGGCCTGCGACCGATCGTGCTTCGGGCCGCCGTCGATGGATGTCCGTCCGGCGCGGCATCATGGGGGCATGACGGCACTCCTGCGCGAACGGCTGCGCTCGCATCGGCTCACCGCCCCCGCCCGCACGCCCGTGGCCGCCGCGCGGCACATGCTCGCGGTGCAGGCCCAGGAGTTCCTCGCCGGCCGGTGGGCGCTCGGCGTCCGGTCCTCCGGCGCGCCCACGCTCGCCGCCGTCGACGCTGCGTTCGACCGCGGCGAGCTGGTGCGCACGCACACGATGCGGGGCACGCTGCACGTCATCCCCGCCGAGGACGTGCGCTGGGTGCTGTCCGTGACCGGCGACCGGCAGCTCCGTCAGGACGCCTCGCGCCAGCGCCAGCTGGGCATCGACGACGCGCTGGTCGCCCGGGTCGAGGCCGCGTTCCGGGAGCGGCTGGCCGAGGAAGGGCGCACCAGGGCGCAGTTGTTCGACGACCTCGTCGAGATCGGCGTCGACCCGTCCGGTCAGCGCGGCGTGCATCTCATCTACGCGCTCAACGTGCGGGGCGTCCTCGTGCAGGGGCCGGTCGTGCATCGCGACGACGCGGTCTCGCGCGAGCAGCTCTTCATGCTCGCCGAGGAATGGATCCCCGAGAGCGTCCCGCCCACGGATCCGCTCGCGGAGTTCTTCGTGCGCTTCATCGACGGGCACGGCCCCGCCACCGTCGACGACTTCGCCTGGTGGTCGGGGCTGCCGATCACCGTCGCCCGCGAGGCCGCGGAGCGCGGTCGCGCACGCGTGACGGAGCAGGACGACGGAGTCTTCGTCGGCGCGGTCCGTCCGCGGCGAGCGGCGGGCGCCGACGATGCCGCGACGCTCGCGCTGCCGATGTTCGACGAGTACTACATCTCCTACGCCGACCGGTCATCCGTGGCGTCGCCGGACAGCATGGCGCTGATCGGGCCCGGCAAGAACGGCATGGTGCGTGCCAGCCTGCTCACCGCGGGGCGCATCGCCGGCGCGTGGACGCATTCCGCGGCGGTCGGCCGGCACCGGGAGGATCCGGTCGCCGAGCTCTTCGACGAGGAGCAGGCCCCGGATCCCGGCGCCGTGGCCGCGGCCCTGCGCCGCTACGCCGACTTCGTGTCGGTGCACTGAGGCAGGGCGGTGCCTCCTACTGCGCCGCGTGCCGATCCAGGAACGAGTACACCTCGTTGTCATCGACGCCCGGGAACGCGCCGCGGGGGAGCGGCGAGAACATGTGGGTGTGCACGCGTGCGCTCGGCCACGCCTTGTGGCTCCAGCGCTCCGCGATGCCGGCAGGAGGGCGCCGGCAGCACGCCTCGTCCGGACAGGTCGACTGCGCGCGATCGGTGGTCTCCCGGCCGCGCCACCAGCGCGCGTCGTCGAACGGCACGCCGACCGTGATCGAGAACCCGCCGCCGTCGGTGGATCCGGTCTGCGTCGAGCACCAGAACGTGCCGGACGGCGTGTCCGTGTACTGGTAGTGCTCGGTCGTGCGGTTGCGCTGGCTGAAGGCGGCGCGAGCGGAGAACTTGCGGCACACGGTGAGGCCCTCGACGGATCCGGTGACGTCCATCGGCAGCGGGAGGTCGTCGTTCTCGTACACGCGGGTGAGGGCGCCGGACTCGTCCACGCGCAGGAAGTGCAGGCGCATGTCGAGGTGGGTCGTCATGAGGTTGGTCATGCGCATGCCCGCCGCCTCATGGGTCACGCCAAACGCGTCCCGGAAGTCCTCCACGGCGAGGTTGCGGTCCTTCTTCGCCTGCTGCAGGAAGGCGACACCGGCGGTCTCGGGGATCAGGCAGCACGCGGCGTAGTAGTTGATCTCGAGCCGCTGCTGCAGGAAGTCCGCGTAATCGGTGGGCGGGGTGTGCCCGAGCAGCCGGTGCGCCATGGCCTGCAGCGCCATCGAGCGCAGTCCGTGGCCGCCGGGGATCGAGGCCGGCGGCAGGTAGATGCGTCCGTGCTCCAGGTCGGTCACCGAACGGGTGGAGTGCGGCAGGTCGTCGACGTAGAGCAGCTCGAAGCCGAGCTGCTCGGCCATGATGCTGACCGTGCGGTGCGTGAGCGCTCCGGAGGAGTGCCCCGCGGCCCTGAGCTGCTTCTCGGCGAGCGCCTCGATGTCGGGCAGGTGGTTGTCCAGGGCGCGCATCTTCAGGCGCAGCTCCGTGTTGGCGCGACGGGCCTCCTCGGGGGTGGCGATGGCCTCGCGCTCACGGCGGTGCAGTTCGCGGTGCAGTCCGAGGATCGACTCGATCGTCTCGTCCGGCATGCCCTTGCTCACCCGCACCGGGGCGATGCCGAGCTGGCGGAACACCGAGCTGGACTGCGCCCGGTCGAGCTCGATCTCCAGGGCGGCGCGGCGGTTCGGCGGCTCGCCCGAGATCAGGTCGCTCACCTCGGTGCCGGTCGCGTCGGCGATCGCCTGGAGCAGGGAGAGCTTCGGCTCGCGCTTCCCGTTCTCGATGAGGCTGAGCTGCGATCCGGCGACGCCGACCGCGGCGCCCAGCTCGTCCAGGGTCATGCCGCTGCGCGTGCGGTGGTGACGGATGCGGTGTCCGAGGGTCGTGAGCTCGAGTCCTGAGGCCATGGAATTGATACTAGCGAAAGAAACCATGTTCTTGATGCCGGTATTGGCTCAAAGAGTGGCGATAACTGGCGCAAGATGGGTTCAACGCCCCGACCTTTAAGGAGCAGACCATGGCAATCGCCGAGACCTCCACCCCGCGGACCTCCCCGCTCGCTCTCGTGCGCGAGTACGGTGCGGCCCCCGAGTACGACACCCCGGCCTTCGCCGAGCTGTCGGCCTGGGTCGAGGAGATCCGCGCGCTGACCCAGCCCGACCGCGTGCACTGGGTCGACGGCTCCGCGGCCGAGAACGACGCCCTGCTGCACGAGCTCGTCGACGAGGGCAAGCTCATCAAGCTCAACCCCGAGTGGCGTCCCGGATCCTACCTGGCCCGCTCGCACCCGAGCGACGTGGCGCGCACCGAGGCGCGCACCTTCATCGCCTCCGGCCAGAAGATCGACGCCGGCCCGACCAACAACTGGGCGGACCCCGCCGAGATGCACGCGAAGATGACCGAGATCTTCGAGGGCTCGATGCGCGGCCGCACGATGTACGTCGTGCCGTTCTCGATGGGTCCCGTCGGCGGCCCGATCTCGCAGATCGGCGTGCAGATCACCGACAGCGCCTACGCGGTCGCCTCCATCGGCATCATGACCCGCGTCGGCACCGCCGTCGTCCGCCAGATCGCGGAGGGCGCGCCGTGGGTGCGCACCGTGCACTCGGTCGGCGCTCCGCTCGCCCCGGGTGAGGCGGACACCACGTGGCCGTGCAACGACGAGAAGTGGATCGTGCACTTCCCCGACACGCTCGAGGTCTACTCGTTCGGCTCCGGCTACGGCGGCAATGCGATCCTCGCCAAGAAGTGCTTCGCGCTGCGCATCGCCTCGGTGCTCGCCCGCGACGAGGGCTGGATGGCCGAGCACATGCTGCTCATCCGCGTGATCTCGCCCGAGGGCAAGGCCTACCACGTGGCTGCGGCCTTTCCGTCGGCGTGCGGCAAGACCAACCTCGCCATGCTCCGCCCGACGATCCCGGGCTGGAAGGTCGAGACGCTCGGCGACGACATCACCTGGATCCGTCCGGGTGCCGACGGTCGCATGCGTGCGATCAACCCGGAGGCGGGCTTCTTCGGCGTCGCTCCCGGCACCGGCGAGTCCACCAACGTCACCGCCGTGGAGACGCTGTGGGGCAACACGATCTTCACGAACGTCGCGCTGCGTCCGGACGGCGATGTGTGGTGGGAAGGCCTGACCGACGAGGCGCCCGCCAACCTCATCGACTGGGAGGGCAACCCCTGGACCCCGGAGAGCGGTCGCCCCGCGGCGCACCCGAACTCCCGGTTCACCGTCTCCGCCGCCCAGTGCCCGCAGATCGCGGAGGACTGGGAGGATCCGGAGGGCGTGCCGCTCGACGTGATCCTGTTCGGCGGACGTCGCGCCACCAACGTCCCGCTCGTCGTCGAGGCGACGGACTGGAGCCACGGCGTGTTCCTCGGCGCGACCATCTCGTCCGAGCGCACGGCAGCGGCCGAGGGCACGGTCGGCGAGCTGCGCCGCGACCCGTTCGCGATGCTCCCCTTCTGCGGCTACAACATGGGCGACTACTTCGCGCACTGGCTGAAGATGGGTCGCGCGGTCCGCTTCGACAAGGCGCCGCGGATCTTCCAGGTGAACTGGTTCCGCCGCGGTTCCGACGGCCGGTTCCTGTGGCCCGGATTCGGCGACAACGCGCGCGTCATCGACTGGATCATCCGCCGCATCGAGGGGCAGGTCGACGCGGTCGACAGCCCGATCGGCCGCCTGCCCCGCATCGAGGACCTCAACCTCGAGGGCGCGCAGGTGAGCGACGAGGATCTCGCCGAGCTGTTCAGCGTCGACACCGCGTCGTGGAGCCGTGAGGCCGACTCGACCGAGGAGTTCTTCGCCACCTTCGGCGACCGTCTCCCCGCAGCGCTGACGAGCGAGCTCGCCTCGCTGCGCTACCGTCTCGCGAACGCCTGAGACGCGATCCGGCTCCTGCCCCCGCCCCGAGGATCTCGGAGACGCGGGGGAGGAGCCGGGTCCACCAAGACCCGCGGCGGCGGGATGTCAGGGACGAAAAGCTGAGTGGTCCCCGGCATCCTGCCGCCGCGTTCGTGTGCGCCGGTCCTCGAGAGTGCCCGCGGGGCGCGGTCCCGCGGGTAGCGTCGCATCATGGACGTCATCGAGTACCTGATGGAGGGGGATCCCGCGATCCGCTGGCAGGCGATGCGGGATCTGGCCGATGCGGCGCCCGAGGCGGTCGCCGTGGAGCGCGCACGGGTCGCGGACGAGGGCTGGGGCGCGCGCCTGCTGGCGCTGCAGGCCGAGGACGGGCTGTGGGACGGCGGTGTGTACCGTCCGGGCTGGGTCGATCGGGAGCGTCCGATGTACGACGCCTGGACGGCGACGCACTTCGGCCTCCAGCAGCTGGCGGACTTCGGTGCGGATCCCGCCGATGCGCGTGTGCGACGGGCGATCGGCCGCGTGCGCGACCACGTGCGCTGGGATCAGCCCGGGGCGCCTGCGTACTTCGACGGCGAGACGGAGCCGTGCGTCAACGGGGTCGTGCTGACCGTCGCCACCGCCTTCGGCGAGCCGGGCGACACCGTTGTCCGGACGCTCCTCGACGGCCAGCTCGCCGACGGCGGCTGGAACTGCCGGGCCGAGTACGGGGCGGAGGTCTCGTCGCTGCACTCGACGATCTGCGTGCTCGAGGGGCTGCGGGACTGGGAGCAGGCGACGGGCGGCACGGCCAGGTCGCGGGCCGCGCGCCTGGCCGGCGAGGAGTACCTGCTCGAGCGACGCCTGTTCCTGAGCCGGCGCACCGGGGCGGTCATCGACCCCCGGTTCACCATGGCGTCCTACCCGGTGCGGTGGTACTACGACGTCGTGCGCGGGCTGGAGTACCTGCGACGTACGTACCCGGAGCCCGACCCCCGCTGCGAGGAGGCGCTCGCGCTGCTGCGCTCCGCACGCCGTGCGGACGGGCGCTGGACGCTGGCGAACGAGCACTCCGGGCCCACGCCGTTCGCCATGGAGGGCGAGGAGGAGGGGCTCCCCAGCCGATGGGTCACCTTGCGCGCCCTCCGCATCCTGCGCTGGGCCGGCGACCCGATCGGGTGAGGGCGTCCCGGTCGGGTGCGAGCACGCCGCCCGCCTAGGCTGGGGCGATGCTCCTCCCGCCCAAGGCCCGCCCCGGCGATCGAGTCGCCGTCCTCTCGCCTGCGTTCGCGGCGCCGGCGGTCTCGGTCCCCGTCCACGAACAGGCCCTGCGCCGGCTGGAGGAGCTCACCGGGCTGATCCCGGTCGAGTTCCCCACGACGAGGATGCTCGGGGCGTCGGCGGAGGCGCGCGCGGCCGACGTGAACGCGGCCTTCGCCGACCCCTCGATCCGGGCGATCATCGCCACGATCGGCGGCGACGACCAGATCCTCGTGACCCCGCACCTCGATGCGGGCGCCGCGCAGGCGGATCCCAAGCCGTTCCTGGGCTACAGCGACAACACGAACATCCTCAACTGGCTGTGGCGCAACGGGATCGCGGGCTTCTACGGCGGCTCGACCCAGGTGCACCTCGGTCCTGGGCCCGCGGTGGACCCGATCCATGCCCGCTCGCTGCGCGCAGCCCTGCTCGACGGCGGGCGGCTCGAGCTCGACGAGCCGGGGGAGTCCGAGGACTTCGGCGTGCGCTGGGCGGATCCGGCTGCGCTCGTCCGGTTCGGCGACCGTGAGCCCGCCGACTCGTGGACCTGGGCGGGGCCCGCGGCCCAGCGGGCAGGGTCGACCTGGGGAGGCTGCGTGGAGGTCCTCGGCCAGCTCGCCCTCGCCGATCGGTTCCCGCGGGCGGAGCTGCTGGATGACACGATCCTGCTCCTGGAGACGAGCGAGCGGCTGACGCCCGCATCGGCGGTGGCGGAGCAGCTCCGCGCCTATGGGGAGCGGGGGCTTCTGGAGCGCGTCGCGGGCGTCGTGGTCGCGCGGCCGCCGGCGAGCACGCACGAGGTCATCCCGGAGGCGGGCGAGCGGCGCAGGATCCGCGCTGAGCAGCGCGATGCCGTGCTCGCCGCGATGGAGCGCTACAACCCCGACGCCGTGGTGTGCATCGGCGTGCCGTTCGGGCACACCCGGCCGCAGTGGATCGTTCCGTACGGCGGTGCGGTCGCGCTGGACGGCGCCGCGCGCCGTGTCGTGGCCGACTACGCGTGAGCCGCCTCAGCGCCGGCCGAATCGGCGATGCGCGGCCTGCCGGGTGGTGCCCAGCGCGCTCGCGATCGCCTGCCACGAGTAGCCTGCCGCACGGGCGCGGCGCACCTGCACCTCCTCGGCGCGGGCGATGTCGCGGCGCACCGCGACCAGCCGGTGCAGCTCGGCGAGCGGCTCGCCCTGGGGATCCAGATCGTTCGCCGTCCTCATCATGGTGACCTCCTGGTGTCAATGCTTGTTGACGCCGCGAGGTCTGTCAATCGATGTTGACAGTTTCCCTTTCGCCTGCGGCGGACAGGATCCGTCGGCGGATCCCGATCGCCGCGCAGGGAGGACGGCCCCGATCAGGGCAGCGTGGGCACGCCCAGGTCGTCCTCGTAGTCGTGGTCCTTGGTCTCGGGGATGAGGATCAGGGCGATGAGCGTCAGCACGGCCATGGCCGAGAGGTAGATGCCCACGAGCACGGGCGAGCCGTCGGCGAGCTGCCACAGCCACACCGCGATCAGGGGCGCCACGGCGGCGCCGAGGATCGACGAGACGTTGTACGCGACCGCGGAGCCGGTGTACCGCACATTCGTGGGGAACAGCTCGGGCAGCAGCGCGCCCATCGGCCCGAACGTCGTGCCCATGAGCAGGAAGCCGAGGATCAGGAACGACTGGGTCAGCACCGCGGCGAACGGCTCACCGGCGTGCCGCCCGAGGAAGAGCGGGAAGGTGAAGCCGAAGAGGATGATCGCGACCGTCGTCCAGATCAGCAGCGTGCGCCGCCCGATCCGATCCGCCCACGGACCGGACAGCAGCGTGAAGATCCCGAAGAACACGACGCCGATGATCTGCATCACCACGAAGTCGGTGTAGCCGAACCCCTGACCCGGGTAGAACTGCGCCGCGAATGCGGCCGGGTCGAACGGGGCGCCCTTCGCCTCGGCCGCCTTCTGCGCCGCGGCGGACGCGATCTCGACCGACCACGGCTTCGTGCCGAACGACAGCGTGAAGTTCGTCATCAGGTAGAACAGCACATAGGTCGCCAGCATCACGAACGTGCCGAGGATCAGGTGCTTCCAGTGATGGCGGAAGACGGTCGCAAGCGGCAGCTTGCGGATCGTGCCCTTGACCTCGGCGCGCTTGAAGGTGTCCGACTCGACGAGCTTCAGCCGCACCCACAGCCCGATGATCACCATCACGGCCGAGAACAGGAACGGCACCCGCCAGCCCCAGCCGAGGAACGCCTCCGACTTCTGCGTCGGATCCGAGGCGTGCGGCAGCAGGGCGTTGATGATCAGGAACAGGCCGTTCGCGATGATGAAGCCGAGCGGCGCCCCCAGCTGCGGGAACGAGCCGTACCAGGCGCGCTTGCCCTCCGGGGCGTTCTCCGTGGCGACGAGCGCGGCGCCCGACCACTCGCCTCCGAGCGCGAATCCCTGCGCGAGACGCAGGATGAGCAGCAGCAGCGCCGCCCACCAGTTGATCTGCTGGAACGTGGGCAGCACGCCGATCAGGAAGGTCGCGATGCCCATCGTGAGCAGCGAGGCGACGAGGGTGGCCTTGCGGCCGTAACGGTCGCCGAAGTGGCCGAACACCATCGCGCCGATCGGGCGGGCGATCATCGCCGCGCCGAACACGCCGAACGACGCGAGCAGCGCCGTGGTGTCGTTCCCGGTCGGGAAGAACAGGATGGGGAAGACCAGCACCGCCGCCGTCGCGTAGACGTAGAAGTCGTAGAACTCGATCGTCGTGCCGATGAGGCTGGCGAGGATCACCCGCGATCGAGGATTGGCGGGTGCGGTCGTGGCGGTGCTCATGCAGTCCTCCGGTCGGTACGTCGATCACGCTCGCCGGGCCCCCCAGCCGTGCGGCAGCACGGGGGAGTCTACGCCCGGCGTTCAGCCGATCCACAGGCGGACACGCGACCACCGCGGAGTATGACGACGAGGACGTATGCGCCCTGTCGGATGAACGACGAACGCGGGACCCGGATGACCGGATCCCGCGTTCGACGAGGTGGTGCGGAGCGCTCAGTGCCAGAAGAAGCCGAGCCCGGCGTTCAGCAGGGCCAGGATCCCGACCGTCCAGAACATGCCGCCAGGAACGGTCTCGCCGCGCTTCTGGCGACCCATGCCGATGCCGAGCAGGGCGCCGATGATGATCAGGACCACGAGCTTCACCGTGATCTTGATGTAGAAGCTCATCCCGGGCGTCCAGTCGATGCCCCAGGGGGCGGCGAGCGCGAGGCCCGCGACACCGGCGATCGCGAGGCCGATGTTCATGAGCTGCGTGAACTGGCGCTTGCCCCCGAACGCCTGGGCCAGCCAGGCGCCGAACAGCGTGGCGAAGCCGATCAGGTGGATGAAGACGACGATCTCGCGGAGGGTCTGCATGAGCACAGGCTATGCCCGCGTCCGCCCCCTCGCCAGGCAGGCTCGCCTCAGCCGCGGGCGCTCAGCCGCGCAGCGACCGGATCACCTGGGCGGTGCGCAGCGCGGCGTCCGCCGCCTCGGCACCCTTGTCCTCCTTGGAGCCCTCGAGCCCGGCGCGGTCGAGACCCTGCTGCTCGTCGTCCAGCGTGAGCACGCCGAAGCCGACGGGCTTGCCCGCGTCCAGCGAGACCCGGGTGAGGCCGTCGGTGGTCGCCGCCGAGACGTACTCGAAGTGCGGGGTGCCGCCGCGGATGATCACGCCGAGCGCGACCACGGCGTCGGCGCCGCCGGCGAACGCCGCCTGCGCCGCCACGGCGAGCTCGAACGATCCCGGGACGCGCACCAGACGGTGGTTCGCCCCGGTCTCCTCGAGCACCCGCTGGGCGCCGGCGATCAGGCCGTTCGTGATCGTCTCGTGCCAGGTGCCGGCGACGATGACGACGTTCAGGCCGCTCGCGTCGAATCCTCCGGTGGTCGGTGCTCCCGCGCCGCTCATGCGTGCTCCTCTGCGTTGTCGGCCGTGTTGGCGGCCAGGGCGGCGGCGAGCTCGGACTCGCCGATGATGTGGCCCATGCGGTCGCGCTTGGTCTCGAGGTACTGGTGGTTGTTGGGGCCGACGCCGACGATCAGGGGAACCTGCTCGATCACGTCCAGTCCCAGCTGGCGCAGCTGCGCGACCTTGTCGGTGTTGTTGGTCAGCAGCCGCACCTTCTTGACCCCGAGGTCGCTGAGGATCCCGGCCGCCGCCGCATAGTCGCGGGCGTCCGCGGGCAGACCCAGGGCGAGGTTCGCGTCGACCGTGTCGAGCCCCTCCTCCTGCAGCGCATACGCGCGCAGCTTGTTGATGAGGCCGATGCCGCGTCCCTCGTGGCCGCGCATGTAGATGACGATGCCGCCGTCCTGCTCGATGGCGTCGAGCGCGGCGTCCAGCTGGGGGCCGCACTCGCACTTCAGCGAACCGAACGCCTCGCCGGTCAGGCACTCCGAGTGCACGCGCACGAGCGCGGTCTCGGTGGGCTCGCCGGAGACGACCGCGATGTGGTCGGTGCCGGTGATGCGGTCCTTGTAGGCGAGGAAACGGAACACCCCGTGCGTGGTGGGAACGGTCGCGTCCGCGCGTAGGCTGACCCGGCGGCGCGTGTTGTTCGCGACGCAGTCGGCCTCGTCCCGCGGGTCGACCTCGTTGAGGTGTGCGACGAGCTGCTCGATCGTGATCACCGGGATCCCGTCGCGCTCGCCGAGCTCCAGCAGTCCGGGCAGGCGCATCATGCTCCCGTCCTCGGCGACGACCTCGGCGATCGCGCCGATGGGGCGCAGCCCCGCGAGACGCATCAGCTCGACCGCGGCCTCGGTGTGCCCGCCGCGCTGACGCACGCCGCCGTCCACGGCGCGCAACGGCAGCACGTGACCGGGGCGGATGAGATCGGACGGCGTCGACGCCGCGTCCGCGAGCACGTTCAGGGTGCGGGCGCGGTCGGCGGCGCTGATGCCGGTCGTGACGCCGCTCGCCGCGTCGACGCTGATCGTGTACGCGGTGCTGCGGGCGTCCTCGTTGGCCTCGACCATGGGCGGGAGGTTCAGCGCGTCGGCGATGTCGGCGGGCATGGGCGCGCACAGGTAGCCGGAGGTCCAGCGCACCGTCCACGCGACCCATTCGGGGGTCGCGAGCTCGGCGGAGAGGATCACGTCGCCCTCGTTCTCGCGGTTCTCGTCGTCCGCGACGAGCACGGGGCGTCCGGCGCGGAGCGACTCCAGCGCCTCCTCGATGGTGGAAAGGCTCATCGCGAGCCTCCTTCCGTTGTGACGGCGCGGTCGGCGCCGGGGACTTCGGGGTCGCCCGCGGCACGGAAGGCGAGCAGGCGCTCCACGTGCCGGGCGAGGATGTCGGTCTCGAGGTTCACGCGGTCGCCGACGGCGCGGGTTCCGAGCGTGGTGGCGGCGAGGGTCTCGGGGATGAGGGACACCTCGAACCACGCGGCGTCCGCGGCCGGCGCGCTCACCGCGCTGACCGTCAGGGAGGTGCCGTCGACCGAGATGGATCCCTTGTCCACGACGAGCGGTGCGAGGTCGCCGGGCAGCGAGATCCGCAGCACGCTCCACTCGGCGCCGGGTCGCACCTCGAGCACCTCGCCGACGCCGTCGACGTGGCCCTGCACGATGTGCCCGCCCAGCCGGGCGCCGACCGGCATGGCCTTCTCGATGTTGACGCGGGTGCCCACCGTCGCGCCGCCGATCGCGGCCACGTCGAGCGTCTGCTTCATGACGTCCGCGTCGAACGTCTCGGCGGTCGACGCGACCACGGTCAGGCACACCCCGCTCACGGCGATCGACTCGCCGTGCACCGCGTCGGACGCGGCCCGGGGGGCGCGCACGGTCAGGCGCCAGCCGTCTCCCTCGGGCGTGATCGCCGTGATCTCGCCGATCTCCTCGATGATTCCGGTGAACATCAGGCGTCTCCTTCGTTCCGGGATGTGTTCTCGCCCGACGTCAGCGGGCGGGCGATCGCCAGCAGATCCGGGCCCAGCGGCAGCCACTCGTCGACGACGAGCCGGTGCGCCTCGTCGATCGAGGTCACGCCGATGTCGGTGAGCGCGAGCCGCGGGCCGCCGAGCAGGACCGGGGCGACATACGCGAGGACCTGGTCGGCGAGGCCGGCCGCGACGAAGGCGCTCGCCAGGGTCGGACCCCCCTCGACGAACACGCGCTGGACGCCGCGTTCCCGCAGCTCCGCGAGCACCGCGTCGAGCTCGTGACCGGAGTAGAACAGGGGGGCGTGCGGGTGCCGGCGCACGGCCGCGTCGGCCGGTGTCGTCCGCGAGCCGATCACGACGGGGATCGGCTGATGGGGGAGCAGTGCGTCGCCGTCGCGCGCGGTGAGCGCGGGGTCGTCGGCGAGCACCGTGCCGGTGCCCACCACGATGGCGTCCGCGGCGGCGCGGCGGCGGTGCACGTCGGCCCGTGCCTCGGGGCCGGTGATCCACTGGCTGGATCCGTCCGCCGCGGCGGCGCGGCCGTCCAGGCTCTGCGCCCACTTCACGGTGACGTGCGGGCGCCCCAGGCGCTGCACCGTCAGCCAGTCGCCGATGAGCGCCTCCGCCGCATCGGCCTGCTCCCCGGACTCGACATCGATGCCGGCCGCGCGCATCCGCTCTGCGCCGCCGCCGGACACGACTCCCGGATCGTCCAGCGCGTACACGACGCGGGCGACGCCGGCGTCGATGAGCGCCTGTGCGCAGGGTCCGGTGCGGCCCGTGTGGTTGCAGGGCTCGAGCGTGACCACGGCGGTGGCGCCGCGGAGCTGTTCCGGGGCGAGCTTCGAGAGCGCGTCGACCTCGGCGTGCGGCGTGCCGGATCCGCGATGCCACCCGTCGGCGAGCATCTCGCCGCTCGGGGAGAGGATCACGGCGCCGACCTGCGGATTCAGGCCACGGGGTCCGCGGCGCGCGACCTCGAGAGCGTGCGCCATCGCTGCGCGCTCTGCCGCTGTCGCCGTCATGTCGCCTTCTTCGTCCTTGTTCAGGGAGTCGGGGTCGGGCGCACGACGATCGTGCGTGCTTCCTCTCATCCGGACTCGCAAGCTCTCGCTCGCATCACCGTCGGTCCCGGAATTCCACCGGATCGGCCTCGGATCCCGGTCGGATCCTCGGTTCGCGGACTGTCACCGCCGGTTCGGATTCTCACCGACCCCGGAGCACGTTGTGTTGCTCTCAGCTTAGTCAACGCGCCGGTTCCGGTTTCATTCCGGCGGATGCATCTATGACGTCCCATGTCGCGGTCGGCTACTTCAGCAGCCGGGACAGTCGCCGGTCCGCGAGCACCTTGCCGCCGGTCTGACAGGTGGGGCAGTACTCGAGCGAGCGGTCGGCGAAGAACACGCTGCGCACCGTGTCGCCGCAGACGGGACAGGCCTCGCCCCGGCGGGCGTGCACCTGCATGCCGCGCCTCTTCGCGTCCTTGAGGTCGGCCGGCGGCTTGCCGCTCGCGGCGGCGACGGCCTCGCGCAGCGTGGTCTGCATCGCGTCGTACAGCCGCGTCACGTCGTCGTCGCCGAGGCCTCCGGCGGGCGCGTACGGCGACATCCGGGCGGCGTGCAGGATCTCGTCGGAGTAGGCGTTGCCGATGCCGCCGATCACGCCCTGGTCGCGCAGCAGCCCCTTGATCTGCGTGCGCCTGCCCTCGAGCAGCGCGGCGAACGCGTCACGGGTGAACGCCGGGTCCAGCGGATCCGGCCCGAGCCGGGCGATTCCGGGGACCTCGGCCGGATCCCGCACGACGTACACGGCGAGGGACTTCTTCGTGCCGGCCTCGGTGAGGTCGAACCCGCTGCCGTCGTCGAACGCCACGCGCAGCGCGATCGGAGACTTCCCGGGCCGGATCAGCGTGGTCGGCAGGGCGTCGTACCAGCGCAGCCAGCCGGCCTTGGCGAGGTGGAACACGAGGTGCAGCCCCGGCTCCGCGGCGCTCTCCAGCGTCAGATCCAGGTACTTGCCATGCCGCGTCGCCGCGCGGACAGTGGACCCGGGCAGCGCCGTCACCGGCGGGTCGTAGGTCTTGAGCGCGGAGATCGCCGACACGGACGCGCGCGTGACCTTCAGCCCGACCGCGCGCTCGGCGAGGAAGTCGACCAGCCCTTGCACCTCTGGCATCTCCGGCATGGGAACATCCTGCCACCGGAGGACGACATCGGGGCCGCCGACCGGGACCGCGGCCGGTCAGCCGAGGTCGATCGGCCAGTCCACCGGCGTGCGGTCGTCGGTGCGCAGCAGCCCGCCGCTCCATCCGTCGTCCCGCCCGCGCGGACCGGCCAGTCCCTGGCGCAGGAGACCCTCATAGCGGAACCCGAGCGCCCGGGCGCTCCGCGCCGAGGGGACGTTGCCGACCACCGCGCGCCACCGGATGCGGGCCAGGCCCAGCTCGGCGAACCCCCAGTCGATGACGGCACGGGCCGCCTCGGTGAGGTACCCGCGGCCGCGCGCCGGCGCGGCGACCCAGTAGCCGAGCTCGGCATCGTCGCCGGTCGGGTGATCGACGATGTGGTGCAGGCCGATGGATGCGACGAGCTCGCCGTCGGCGTATGCCGCCCACACGGTCTCGGATCCGTCCTCCCACCACTCGCCGATGAGGCGGACGAAGTCCTCGGCGTCGGCGCGGACGTAGGGGCTCGGCACTGTGGTCCACCGCGGGATCTCCGGATCCTGGCACGCCGTCGTGATCGCGTCGACATCGGCGGACGTCGGGGCGTGCAGGATCAGGCGGGGTGTGCGCAGCTCGACCGGTTCCATCGGCCCAGCCTAGGCCCCGCCGCCGGCTCCCCTGGTGGCTGTCCCGACCACCCGCGTACACAACGCAGGAGAAAAGGGGTCCAACTCCCGGATGAGTCCGGGCAGGGACCTGATCTCCTGCGTTGTGTTCGCGCGGGGCCGCTGACCAGGACCTCCTGCACAGATCAGGCCACGGAGCAGTTGTCCACCGATCACGTGAGGGCGCCTCCATGTCGGTGCGCGCACGGGAACGATCGCCGTATGGCTGACGTCGACGCGTTCGGGATTCCGCTGGACCGCTCCCTCTCCGGGTGGGCCCCGCAGGAGCGGGATCGATGGCGCGACCTCGCGCTCGCTGCACGAGGGCATGTCTGCATCCGGCCCACCGCCAGCATGGTCCTCACCACGCCCCGCGTGCTCACGGATGCCGTCCGGGCTCTTCTGGCCCTTCGCCGCTGAGGCGGAGAGACAGAACGCAGGATAATCGGCACCGAAGGGCCCCGGATCGCCCGAGGGGAGCGGAATCTCCTGCGTTGCGTCGGTTCGCGGGTGTGCAACCCACGGCACCGGGCTCAGACGCGGCGGAGCAGTCCGACCCGGTCGTACACGTCGGCGAGGGTCTTGTCGGCGACCTCGTCGGCACGGGCGGCGTTGGCCGCGAGGATCCGGTCCAGTTCCGCCGGATCGGCGAGCAGCTCGTTCGCGCGCTCACGCACCGGGCCGAACTCGTTCACGACGACCTCGGCGAGGCCCTTCTTGAAGTCGCCGTAGCCGCGTCCCGCGTACTCGTCCTCGATCGACGCGATCTGGCGGCCGGTGAGGGCCGCGTAGATCGTGAGCAGGTTGGAGACGCCGGGCTTGTTCTCGCGGTCGTAGCGCACCGAGCCCTCGTTGTCGGTCACGGCGCGCATGACCTTCTTCGCCGACTTCGCCGGATCGTCCAGCAGCCACAGCACGCCCGCGTCGGACTCGGCCGACTTCGACATCTTCGACGTCGGGTTCTGCAGGTCGTAGATGCGCGCCGTGTCCTTCTGGATCACGGGGATCGGCACCACGAACGTCTCTCCGAAGCGCGAGTTGAAGCGCTCCGCGAGGTCGCGCGTCAGCTCGACGTGCTGCTTCTGGTCGTCGCCCACCGGCACGACGTCGGTCTGATACAGCAGGATGTCCGCGGCCATCAGCACCGGGTAGGTGAAGAGCCCGACCGAGGTCGCGTCGGCGCCGAAGCGCGAGGACTTGTCCTTGAACTGCGTCATCCGGCCGGCCTCGCCGAAGCCGGTGATGGTGCTGAGGATCCAGGCCAGCTCGGCGTGGGCGCGCACATGCGACTGCACGTACAGCGTGGACTGCGAGGGCTCGATGCCGGCGGCGATGTACTGCGCCGCGGTGCGACGGGTCTTCTCGCGCAGCTCGGCGGGATCCTGCGGCACGGTGATCGCGTGCAGGTCGACGACGGAGAAGAACGCGTCGTAGGAGTTCTGCAGGTCCCGCCACTGCAGGAGCGCCCCGATGTAGTTGCCGGCCTGGAGGGAGTCGGCGGAGGGCTGCATTCCGGAGTAGAGGCGGGGCTTGGTCACGAACCAATCCTACGGGGACGGCACACAGCCCCCCGACCGCAGCCTCGGTCAGTACGTGTAGTCGACGATGACCGGCGTGTGGTCGCTCCACCGCTCGGCGTACGTGGCGGCCCGGGCGACGCGGTAGTTCGTCGCCCGTGCCGCGAGGGGCGCCGTGGCGAGGTGGTAGTCGATCCGCCAGCCGGAGTCGTTGTCGAAGGCCTGGCCGCGCATCGTCCACCAGGTGTACGGACCGGGGACCTCGCCGGCTGCAGCGCGCCCGACGTCGACCCAGCCGAGCCCCTTGCCATCACCCTCCGTGACGAAGGGGCGCGTGTCGCTGAGCTGGCCCACCATTCCGCGGCCGACGCCCTCCTGACCGATCGCCGGTTCGCCCGCGGCTCCGAGGAATCGGTCGAAATAGGCCCGTTCACGGGCGAGGAAGCCGGCCTTCTTGACGTTCCCCTTCCAGTTCAGGATGTCGAGGGGGCGGTGACCGACGTTCAGGTCGCCCGTCACCAGCGCCAGGGCTCCGTCGGCGCCGAGCTCGCCCATGCGGACGGTCATCGCGTCGAGGAACTTCCACTTCTCGTCCTGCTTCGGGCTGTCTGCCTCCCCGCTGTGCACGTAGGCGCTGACCACCGTGAGGGGAGTGCCGCCGAGCGCGAAGTCGGCCTCGAGCCAGCGCCCCTTGGAGTCGAACTCGTCGGGCCCGAACGCGGTCCGCGAGGCGAGCGCGGGCTCGCGGCTCAGCACGGCGACGCCGGCGCGGCCCTTCGCGGTGGCCTCGTCGTGCAGGATCGACCAGCCGGGGAACGCGGCCTCGAGGTGCTCGTCCTGGGCGCGCACCTCCTGCAGGGTCAGCACGTCGACCTCTGCGTCGTCGAGCCAGCCGTGCATTCCGTTGCGGACCGCGGCGCGGATCCCGTTGACGTTGACCGTGGCGATACGCAGGTGGGGCATGGATCCAGCCTAACGAGCGCCTCCGACATCGCCGTCCGCCGCCGCAGGGCCGGCGTCGCCGCGTCGCGGACCCTCGAGCAGCAGGCGGAGCAGGCCTTCTTCGTCCGCCGGGGGAGGAGCGGCAGCGGCCTCGTCGGCGAGCGCGTCGCCCCACTCCTCGCGCGCCGCGCGCACGGCCCTGGCGGCCGATCGACGGCGCCACCAGGGTGCGGCGTCGTACTCCTGCTCCGCGCGTCGCAGGCGCACCTCGGCCGCGAGCGAGAGGGCGGCGAGCTCGGCGCGCCGAGCGGCGTCCTCGTCGACCTCCTGCAGCGGCTGGTCGCGGTCTTCCGCGGTCAGCGCGATCCATGCGGCGGCGACCAGGATCACGACCGCCACCCAGCGGCACCACAGCAGCATGGCCACGACCACGGCGAACGTCGCGAGCAGCGGGTTGCCGGGCGTGTGCGCGAGCAGCAGGCCCGCGCCGAGCTGCAGCACCACCACCGCGCCGCCGCCGAGCATCGAGCCGGGCAGGATCGTGCGCCAGGCGAGCCGCGTGCCCGTGAGGAAGCGGACCAGCAGCGCGATCGCCGCAGAGTCGAGCGCGAACATGACCACGACCGATGCCGCGCGCGTCAGCAAGTCGAACACTGCGGCGCCGAGCTGCCACCCCAGCAGGTCGAGCATCTGGCGCAGCGCCCACACCCCGACGAAGCCGAGGACGGATCCGACCAGCAGGGCCAGACCGAACAGGATCCCGGCCACGCCGTCGCGCAGCTTCAGCAGCACGAAGCTGCGGCTGTCGTAGGGCAGGCCGAAGATGTCGCGCACGGCCCGCCGGGTGAAGGTGACCGCCGTGATGCCGGTCCAGGCGACGACCGCGGCGGCCACGATGCCCGTGACGCTGAGCACGCCGCTGGCCTCGGAGGCGAGCGCCTGCACGTCCTCGGGATGGACGAGGCCGTGATCGCTGATGATGCCGGGGATGTAGCTGTTGGCGATCGCGGTGAGCAGGGCGATCGCCCGCGCGCTTCCGCCGAGCCAGAGCCCGGCCGAGGCGAAGCCGATGTAGAGCAGGCCGAACACGGCGAAGAGCCCCTGGTAGCTCATGCCCGCCGAGAGCAGGAAGCCGTTGCGCTGCAGGAACCGGCGCCAGACCCTGATCGGGAACGCCTGCATCGTGCGGCGGGTGAGCGCGGCGGCGCGCTCGATCGGCGCCTCGAGCCGCGCTCTCAGCTCAGAATCGGATTCCGCCACGCCTTCACCCTAGCGACCGCCGGCCCTCGTCCTGCCGCGCTCGCCCGCGAACGGGAAGAGGCGCCACCCCGCTGCGGGGATGGCGCCTCTCGGACCGTTCGACGGTCTCAGGACCTGGTCTCAGGGGCGACCGCGAAGGACCGCCTGCTTGACCTCGGCGATCGCCTTGGTGACCTCGATGCCGCGCGGGCACGCCTCGGTGCAGTTGAAGGTCGTGCGGCAGCGCCAGACGCCCTCCTTGTCGTTGAGGATGTCCAGGCGCACGTCGGCGCCGTCGTCGCGGGAGTCGAAGATGAAGCGGTGCGCGTTCACGATCGCGGCGGGACCGAAGTACTGCCCGTCGGTCCAGAACACGGGGCACGACGAGGTGCACGCGGCGCAGAGGATGCACTTGGTGGTGTCGTCGAAGACGGCGCGGTCGGCGATCGACTGCACGCGCTCCTTGCCCTTCTCCGGCTCGCTCTTGGCGAGGAGGAACGGCTTGATATCGCGGTAGGCGGCGAAGAACGGATCCATGTCGACCACGAGATCCTTCTCGAGCGGCAGGCCCTTGATCGCCTCGACGTAGATCGGCTTGGAGATGTCCAGGTCCTTGATCAGCGTCTTGCAGGCGAGGCGGTTGCGGCCGTTGATGCGCATCGCGTCGGATCCGCAGATGCCGTGCGCACAGGAGCGGCGGAAGGTGAGCGACCCGTCGACCTCCCACTTGATCTTGTGCAGCGCGTCGAGCACGCGGTCCGTGGAGTAGAGCTCCACGTCGTAATCGACCCAGTGCGGCTCGCTGTCGACCTCGGGGTCGAAGCGGCGGATGTTGAACGTGACCAGGAAGGACTGCACGCCGGTGTCCTCGACGACGGTCTCGGTGACGACTTCCTCCACGACCTGGGCGGACATCAGTACTTCCTCTCCATCGGCGGGTAGTTCAACTCGCCCTGCTCGTTCTTCGTGAACACGACCGGCTTCCAGTCGAGCTTGATGTGATCGCTCGGCGTGGACGAGTGGGGGTCGCCGGTCAGGTAGGCCATCGTGTGCTGCATGTAGTTCTCGTCGTCGCGCTTCGGGAAGTCGTCGCGCATGTGGCCGCCGCGGCTCTCCTCGCGGTTCTGCGCGGCGTAGACGACGACCTCGGCGATGTCGAGGAGGAAGCCCAGCTCCACGGCCTCGAGCAGGTCGGTGTTGAACCGGTGCCCCTTGTCGTCGACGTGCACGTTCTTGTAGCGCTCGCGCAGCTCCGCGATCACGCCGAGCACGTGCTGGAGGGAGTCGTGCGTGCGGAACACCTGCGCGCCCTTGTCCATCTCCTCCTGCAGCTTCTTGCGCAGCACGGCGATGCGCTCCGTGCCGGTGTTGTTGCGCAGGCCCTCGAGCATCTCCTTGACCGCGGTCTCCGGAGCCTCGGGGAGGGGGAGGAAGTCGGCGGTCTTGACGTACTCGACCGCGTTGCGGCCCGAGCGCTTGCCGAACACGTTGATGTCCAGCAGCGAGTTGGTGCCGAGGCGGTTGGCGCCGTGCACCGAGACGCACGCGCACTCGCCGGCCGCGTACAGCCCGGGCACGATCGTGTCGTTGTCGGCGAGCACCTCGCCGTTGTTGTTGGTGGGGATGCCGCCCATCGCGTAGTGCGCGGTCGGCATCACGGGAACCGGCTCGACGACCGGGTCGACGCCCAGGTAGGTGCGCGCGAACTCGGTGATGTCCGGGAGCTTGGTCTCCAGCACCTCGGCACCCAGGTGGGTGCAGTCCAGCAGCACGTAGTCCTTGTGCGGCCCGGCGCCGCGGCCCTCCGCGACCTCCTGCACCATGCAGCGCGCCACGATGTCGCGCGGTGCGAGGTCCTTGATGGTGGGGGCGTAGCGCTCCATGAACCGCTCGCCGGAGGCGTTGCGCAGGATCGCACCCTCACCGCGGGCGCCCTCGGTCAGCAGGATGCCGAGACCGGCGAGCCCGGTCGGGTGGAACTGGAAGAACTCGAGGTCCTCCAGCGGCAGGCCCTTGCGCCACACGATGCCGACGCCGTCACCGGTGAGGGTGTGCGCGTTGGAGGTGGTCTTGAAGATCTTGCCGAAACCGCCGGTCGCGAAGATCACGGCCTTGGCGTGGAAGACGTGCAGCTCGCCGGTGGAGAGGTCGTAGGCCACGACGCCGGCGATGCCGGTCTTGCCCGCCTCGTCCTTCACCGTGATGAGGTCGAGCACGTAGAACTCGTTGAAGAAGTTGATGCCGAGCTTGACGCAGTTCTGGAACAGCGTCTGCAGGATCATGTGGCCGGTGCGGTCGGCGGCGTAGCAGGCGCGGCGGACCGGGGTCTTGCCGTGCTCGGCGGTGTGGCCGCCGAAGCGGCGCTGGTCGATCTTGCCCTCGGGCGTGCGGTTGAACGGCAGGCCCATGTTCTCGAGGTCGATGACCGCGTCGATGGCCTCCTTGGCGAGGATCTCCGCCGCGTCCTGGTCGACGAGGTAGTCGCCGCCCTTGACGGTGTCGAAGGTGTGCCACTCCCAGCTGTCCTCCTCGACGTTCGCGAGCGCGGCGGCCATGCCGCCCTGCGCCGCACCCGTGTGGGAGCGCGTCGGGTAGAGCTTCGAGATCACCGCGGTCTTCGCGCCGGGGCCGGCCTCGATCGCCGCGCGCATGCCGGCGCCGCCGGCGCCGACGATCACGATGTCGAACTGGTGGTGGTGCACGCCGTTCTTGACGACGGAATCCTGGGTCTCAGTGGTCACTGGTTCTGCCTATTCTCTGAGCTTTGTCGCCGCTGCGGCGGGGGAGCGTGTGTCGCCGGTGTCGCGGGGCTACTTGCCCAGCGCCTTGCAGGTGTCCCACATGGCGCCGTTCTCGAACACGCCGTTGCACGGGTCGAACGTGAAGACGACCAGGGTGCCGAGGAGGATCAGCAGCGCGGCCGCGAGCCCCAGCACGACGAGGAGGGTCTTGCGCACGCCGGCGTGGCCGACGTAGTCGTTGACGACCGTGCGCATGCCGTTCGCACCGTGGATCAGCGCGAGCCACAGCATCAGCACGTCCCACCACTGCCAGAACGGCGTGGCGTACTTTCCGGCGACGAAGGCGAAGTCGAGGGCGTGGATGCCCTCGCCCAGCATGAGGTTCACGAAGAGGTGGCCGAAGATCAGCACGACGAGCACGACGCCCGAGACGCGCATGTAGATCCAGCCCCACTTCTCGAGGTTCACGCCCTTGTTGCGGCGCGGAGCGGCGAGGTGCTGGGTGGTGAAGACGTCGGCGGCCATCAGTGCCCACCTCCCACGTTCGAGAACACGTTGATCAGGTGGCGCGGTGCGAAGCCGAGCATGAGCACGGCCCACACCCCGATCACGCACCAGAACATCTGCCTCTGGTACCGGGCGCCCTTGGACCAGACGTCGACCAGGATGATCCGCAGCCCGTTCAGCGCGTGGAACACGATCGCGGCGACGAGGACCGTCTCGCCCAGCCCCATGATCGGGTTCTTGTACGTGCCGAGGACCGCGTTGTAGGCCTCCGGCGACACCCGGATGAGCGACGTGTCGAGCACGTGCACCAGGAGGAAGAAGAAGATGGCGATTCCGGTGATGCGATGCAGAACCCACGACCACATGCCTTCGCGCCCTCGGTAGAGGGTGCCGCGCGGCGTCTTGGACGTGGTTTCCGCAATCGAAGGTGTCAAGCGCGTGCTTGCGGACACAGTCGTCCTCCCTGATCTAAGCGGCGGATCGAGGCGCGCAGGCGTCCGATCTCCCACATCCTATTCCTGTCAGCTCGCTGGGAGCGACGAAGGGGACCCTTAGCGCGATGCGGTTCTGCGATCGTGACGATGCACATCCGCGATCGTTCCCCGCATCCTCCGACGCGCCGATGGGGGGCACCGATACCCTGAAGCCATGCGCGAGCCGATCCCCGACTTCTACGCCGTCATCCCCGCCGGGGGCATCGGAAGCCGGCTGTGGCCGCTGTCGCGCGCCGATGCGCCCAAGTTCCTGCACGACCTGACCGGATCCGGGCAGTCGCTGCTGCGCGACACGTGGGACCGGATCGAGCCGCTCGCCGGGCACGACCGCATCGCGGTCGTCACCGGGCGCGCGCATCGCGCCGCGGTCGAGGCGCAGCTGCCCGGCATCCCCGACAAGAACGTGTTCCTCGAATCGGAGCCGCGGGAGTCCGCGGCGGCGATCGGGCTGGCCGCCGCGATCCTGCACCGCCGCGATCCCGATGTGATCATCGGCTCCTTCAGCGCCGATCACGTCATCCGCAGCACGCGCAAGTTCGAGTTCGCCGTGCGCGACGCGGTCGAGGTCGCGCGGCAGGGCTACATCGTGACGATCGGCATCACGCCGACCGAGCCCGCGGTGGGCTTCGGATACATCCAGCAGGGGGAGGAGCTGGAGGTCGACGGGGTGCGCGAGGCGTCGCTCGTGGAGCGCTTCGTGGAGAAGCCGGACCTGGCGACCGCCAAGACCTACTACGAGGACCGGAACTACCTCTGGAACGCCGGCATGTTCATCAGCCGGGCCGACGTGCTCCTCGCGGAGCTCGCGCAGCACCAGCCCGCCCTGCACGCCGGCCTGCTCGAGCTGGCCGAGGCATGGGACGACCGGGAGCGCCGCGGCCCGGTCGTGGATCGGGTGTGGCCCGCGCTGCCGAAGATCGCGATCGACTACGCGGTCGCCGAGCCGGCCGCGGAGCACGGACGCCTGGCCGTGGTGCCCGGTCACTTCGACTGGGACGACGTGGGCGACTTCGCCTCGCTCACCAAGCTCATCCTCAACGGGCGCAAGAACGACCTCGCCGTGCTGGGCCCGTCCGCGCGCGTGCTCTCGGATGCGGCCAGCGGGATCCTGGTGAGCCAGACGTCCCGGGTGATCAGCCTCGTGGGCGTGCAGGACATCGTCGTCGTGGACACCCCCGACGCACTTCTCGTGACCACGACCGAGCATGCGCAGCGGGTGAAGGGCGTGGTCGAGTCGCTCAAGCTCAACGGACGTGGCGACGTGCTCTGACGCCGCCACGGTCACCTGCAGATGCGCACGGCAGTGCACGAAAGCGGGGGACGCCCTACCCGTCTGCTCATGTGAGCAAAGACGAGCGCATGTGATCTCATGTTTGTAACCATTGACTCCAGCGACACGGACGAGGATGCCCGATCTTCGTCACAGTCGGTAACTTTCAAGTGACCCGCGATGGCCGCGGGCTCGTTTTCTGGAGGCCCGAGTGACCATCTCCCTCACCAAGAAGCTGATCGGCGCGACCGTCGCTGCCGGTGTCATCGTCGCCCTCGCAGGCTGCGGCTCCGCTCCTGCTCCGGCCAGCTCGACCGGCGGCGCGAAGCCGGCCGACGCGAACTTCAAGCCCTGCCTCGTCTCCGACAGCGGAGGCTTCAACGACAAGTCCTTCAACGAGTCGGCCAAGATCGGCATGGACAAGGCGGCCAAGACGCTCGGCGTCAAGGCCCTCGAGGTCGAGTCGAAGTCGGACAACGACTACAAGAGCAACATCGACTCGCTCATCGCCGGCAAGTGCACGATGATCGTCGGCGTCGGCTTCAAGCTCGATGCGGCGATCGCGGATGCCGCGATCGCGAACCCGAAGGTCAACTTCGGCATCATCGACTCGCTGGCCGACAAGAACGGCGACGGCAAGCCCGACGCGCCGAACATCAAGCCGATCCTCTTCGACACCGCTCAGGCGGCCTACCTCGGCGGCTACGCCGCGGCGGCATGGTCCGCTCAGGAGGGCGGCAACAAGGTCGGCACCTTCGGCGGCATGAAGATCCCGCCGGTGACGATCTTCATGGACGGCTTCGTCGACGGCGTCAAGAAGTACGACGAGGACAAGGGCACCTCCGTGGCCTCGGTCGGCTGGGACAAGGCCGCGCAGGACGGCTCGTTCACCGGCGCCTTCGCCGCGAACGACACCGCCAAGCAGACCGCGAACTCGATCCTGGGTCAGGGCGTCGACGTGATCTTCCCCGTCGGCGGTCCGATCTACCTGTCGGCCAGCGCCGCGATCAAGGACAGCGGCAAGAAGACGGTCATGCTCGGCGTCGACTCCGACCTCGCCGTGGCCGACCCCTCCGTCGCCGACCAGATCCTGGTCTCGGTCATGAAGCGCATCGACGACGCGGTCAACACCACCGTCCTCGACGCCGCCAAGGGCAGCTTCGACCCGACCCCGTACGTCGGCACGCTGGAGAACAACGGCGTGGGTCTGTCCTCGTTCCACGACTTCGAGAGCAAGCTCCCCAAGGGTCTGACCGACGAGCTGAAGGCTCTGCAGGACAAGATCATCAAGGGTGACATCAAGGTCGAATCGGCCGCCTCCCCGAAGTAATCCCCCTCTGACGCGGGGCGCTCCGATCCCGCCGTCGTCGCCGACCGGCGCGACGGCGGGATCCGGCGCCCCGCGCTCTTCTTGAGTCCCCCCTTCCCGGATAGGGTCACAGTTATGAAGCTCGAGCTCCGCGGCATCACCAAGCGCTTCGGATCCCTGGTCGCCAACGACCACATCGACGTGGTCGTCGAACCCGGCGAGATCCACGCACTCCTGGGCGAGAACGGCGCCGGCAAGTCGACGCTGATGAACGTGCTCTACGGCCTCTACCAGGCCGACGAGGGCGAGATCCTGCTCGACGGCGTTCCGCAGCACTTCCGCGGCCCCGGCGACGCGATGGCCGCCGGCATCGGCATGGTGCACCAGCACTTCATGCTCATCCCGGTGTTCACGGTCGCCGAGAACGTGATGCTCGGGCACGAGCAGTCCAAGGCCTTCGGCGTGCTCGACATCGCCGCCGCGCGCGAGCACGTCCGCGAGGTCGCCTCGCGGTTCGGCTTCGAGGTCGACCCCGACGCGATCGTGGGGGATCTGCCGGTCGGCGTGCAGCAGCGCGTGGAGATCATCAAGGCCCTGAGCCGTGACGCCAAGGTGCTCGTGTTCGACGAGCCGACCGCGGTGCTCACGCCGCAGGAGACCGACGAGCTCATGGAGATCATGAAGCAGCTGCGCGACGAGGGCACGGCGATCGTGTTCATCACGCACAAGCTGCGCGAGGTGCGCGCGATCGCGGACAAGATCACCGTGATCCGCCTGGGCCGGGTGGTCGGCGAGGCCGACCCGAAGTCCTCGAACACCGAGCTCGCGTCGATGATGGTCGGACGCGCGGTCGAGCTGACGGTGCACAAGGACCCGCCCAGGATCGGCGAGGGCGGCCTGCGCGTGAAGGACCTGCGCGTGATCGCGCCGGACGGCGTCGTCGTGGTCGACGACATCAGCTTCGAGGTGCGCCCGGGCGAGGTGCTCGCGGTCGCCGGCGTGCAGGGCAACGGGCAGACCGAGCTGGCCGAGGCGATCATGGGCCTGGGTGCGCGCTCGACCGGGTCCATCTCGCTGGACGGCGTCGAGCTGATCGGCCGCAACGTGCACCAGGTGCTCGACGCCGGTGTCGGGTTCGTCCCGGAGGACCGCAACGAGGACGGACTCGTGGGCGCCTTCTCCGTCGCGGAGAACCTCATCCTCGACCGCTCGGACGACCCCGCCTTCACCCGTTTCGGGACCATCATGCGCGGCGTGCTCGACACGTTCGCGAAGGAGCGCATCGCGGAGTTCGACATCCGCACGCAGGGACCGGGCCAGGCCGCGGGATCCCTCTCGGGCGGCAACCAGCAGAAGGTCGTGATCGCGCGCGAGCTCAACCGCGACCTCAAGCTGCTGCTCGCCTCGCAGCCCACCCGCGGCGTGGACGTCGGATCCATCGAGTTCATCCACAAGCGCATCGTCGAGACCCGCGACTCCGGGATCCCGGTGATCGTGGTGTCGACCGAACTGGACGAGGTCACCGCCCTCGCCGACCGCATCGCGGTCATGTACCGCGGCCGCATCGTCGGCATCGTCCCGGGGGACACCCCGCGCGACGTGCTCGGCCTGATGATGGCCGGCGAGAACCCCACGGAGGCACCCGCATGAGCACCGAGTCCGCGCCGACCTCCGGCACGCCCGCACCCGAGCCCGCGCCCAGCGCGGACGGCGGACCCGCGGCGCCCGCACCGCAGCCCCCGATGACGCGCAACATCCAGGAGATCCCGGTCTCGAACCGCGTGCTCCGGGAGATCCTGCGCGGCAGCGCGGTCACCACGGTGCTGGCCATCCTCCTCGCGCTGATCGTCGGCGGCGTGCTGATCGCCGTCACCAACCCCGATGTGCAGACCGCGGCGGGCTACTTCTTCGCCCGGCCCACCGACACGCTGGGTGCCGCATGGAGCGCCGTGATCGGCGCGTACTCCGCGCTGTTCAACGGATCGATCATCGACTTCGGCGCCTCCGACTTCTGGTCGGCCGTGAAGCCGCTGGGCAACACGATCGGGTTCGCCGCGCCGCTCATCGCCGCCGGTCTCGGCATCGCGGTGGCGTTCCGCGTCGGCCTGTTCAACATCGGCGCCCGCGGCCAGATGCTGATCGCCTGCGCGGCCGCGGCTCTCGTGACGTTCCAGCTGAACCTGCCCGCGCTCATCCAGATCCCGCTCACGCTCATCGTCGGCATCGCGGCCGGTGCGCTCTGGGGCGGGCTCGTGGGCCTGCTCAAGGCCCGCACCGGCGCTCACGAGGTCATCCTCACGATCATGCTCAACTACGTCGCGTTCTACTTCGTGACGTGGATGGTGCAGGTGCCGCAGCTGCTGCAGCGTCCCGGCCAGATCCAGCCGATCACCCGGCCCACGCCGCCGAGCGCGGTGCTGCCGAAGCTGCCCGGCCTCGACCTGATCGACTGGGGCTTCCCGATCGTGATCCTCGCGACGCTGTTCGTGTGGTGGCTCGTCGAGCGCTCCGGACTCGGCTTCCGGATGCGCGCCGTGGGCGAGAACCCCAGCGCAGCCCGCGCCGCGGGCATCAGCGTCCCGCGCGTGTACATCTACGCGATGCTGTTCTCCGGCGGCCTGGCGGGCCTGGCCGGCATGTTCCAGATCCAGAGCACGATCACGAGCGGCTTCGACGGCGGCATCGATGCGGGCATCGGGTTCACGGCCATCACCGTCGCCCTGCTCGGACGCAGCCGCGCATGGGGCACGTTCTGGGCGGGTCTGCTGTTCGGCGCGCTCAAGGCCGGTTCCTTCCCGATGCAGGCGCTGCAGTCGATCCCGGTCGATATCGTGCTCGTGGTGCAGTCGCTCATCGTGCTGTTCATCGCGGCGCCCCCGCTGATCCGGACCATCTTCTTCCTGCCCAAGGACGACTCGGAGCGCTCGCAGCGCTCCAAGGCGCGGATCGCGCGCAGGGCGGCCAAGAACTCCGATTCCTCCGACACGAAGGCGGCGGCAGCATGAGCACCTCCCTCTCCTCGGCACCCGTGCTCGACGCGCCGACCGTCGTCAAGGTCCGCTCGCTGAAGGTCCCGATCACGCTGCTCGCGATCGTAGCGCTGCTCGGCCTGCTGTTCCTGTTCGTGCCGCGCTACGGCACCACCACGTTCCGGCTTTCCGAGGCGAGCGCGGTGATCCGCCTGGGCGACATCGCGGTGCCCGCGGGCCCGGTGCTCTGGATCACCTGGGCGATCGCGGTCGCGCTCGGCGTGCTGGCCCTGATCGCCGCGCTGCAGTACCGGAAGATCCCCCTGTGGGTGCCGATCGTGTACGCGGTGCTGGCGATGACGGCGTTCCTGACCTGGGCGGGCGCGGGCGCCGCCGGCGCGATCACGCTCGCCGGGCTGCTCGGCGGATCCATCTCCCTCGCCGTGCCGCTCGTCTTCGGCGCCCTGGCCGGAGTGATCGGCGAGCGCGCGGGCGTCGTGAACGTGGCGATCGAGGGGCAGTTCCTCCTCGGCGCCTTCACCGCGACGATCCTCGGCTCCCTCACGCACAACCCGTTCGTCGGCCTCATCGGCGCGATGTTCGGCGGCATCCTTATCTCGCTCGTGCTCGGCGCCTTCGCGATCAAGTACCTCGTCGACCAGGTCATCGTCGGCGTCGTGCTGAACGTCTTCGCGTCGGGTCTGACCGGCTTCCTGTATCAGGGCGTCCTCGCTCCGAACGCGCAGGCCCTGAACAGCCCCACCCGGTTCTCGCTGATCAAGATCCCGATCCTGGGCGACATCCCCGTGATCGGCCCTGCCCTGTTCAATCAGACGTTCCTCGTCTACCTGATGTACGTCGTGGTGGCGCTGGTGGCCTGGGGCATGTACCGCACCCGCTGGGGCCTGCGCGTGCGCGCCGTCGGCGAGCACCCGCACGCCGCCGACACCGTGGGCATCAAGGTGAACCCGACGCGGTTCTGGAACCTCCAGCTCGCGGGCGCGATCGCCGGCATCGGCGGCGCGTACTTCACGCTCGTCTCGGTGCCGCAGTTCACGAAGGACATGACCGCGGGGCTCGGCTTCATCGCGCTCGCGGCCGTGATCTTCGGTCGCTGGGACCCGGTGCGCGCCGCGCTCGCCGCGCTGCTGTTCGGCTTCGCGACCAACCTGCAGAACCTGCTCGCCGTGCTGCGCACGCCGATCCCCGGCGAGTTCATGCTGATGCTGCCGTACGTGGTGACGATCCTCGCGGTCGTCGGCTTCGTCGGCCAGATCAAGGCGCCCGCCGCCGACGGCAAGCCGTACATCAAGTCCTAGGAGGTTCTCGTGGACATCGACTGGGATGAGCTGCGCCGCGTCGCAGACGAGGCTCAGCGCAAGGCCTACGCGCCGTACTCGCACTACCGGGTGGGCGCCGCCGCGCTCGTCGACGACGGGCGGATCGTCGCCGGCTGCAATGTCGAGAACGCCTCGTACGGCGTGACCCTGTGCGCCGAGTGCGCGATGGTGGGCGACCTGTTCATGTCGGGTGGAGGGCGCCTGGTCGCCTTCCTGTGCGTGAACGGCGAGGGCGAGACGATCATGCCGTGCGGGCGGTGCCGGCAGCTGCTCTACGAGCACTCCGCGCCCGGGATGCTGCTGGAGACCGTCTCCGGCATCAGGACCATCGACGAAGTGCTGCCCGATGCGTTCGGGCCGAGAGATCTGGAGAACGTCCGTTGAGTGTTGAGCCCTTTGACGCCGTCGATGTGATCCGCGCCAAGCGCGACGGCGGTGCGGTGCCGGAGCCGGCGCTGCGCTGGATGGTCGACGCGTACACGCGCGGCTACGTCACCGACCCGCAGATGGCGTCGTTCGCGATGGCCGTGTTCCAGCGCGGCATGGAGCGGGACGAGATCCGCGTCCTCACCGATGCGATGATCTCGTCGGGGGAGCGGATGAGCTTCGCCGCCCTCGGCAAGCGCACCGTCGACAAGCACTCCACCGGCGGCGTGGGAGACAAGATCACGCTGCCCCTGGCGCCGCTGGTCGCGAGCTTCGGCGTCGCGGTTCCGCAGCTGAGCGGTCGCGGCCTCGGCCACACCGGAGGCACGCTCGACAAGCTCGAGTCGATCCCCGGCTGGCGCGCCGCCCTGAGCAACGAGGAGATGTTCGCCCAGCTGAAGGGCGATGTCGGAGCAGTGATCTGCGCGGCCGGATCCGGTCTCGCCCCGGCCGACAAGAAGCTCTACGCCCTGCGCGACGTCACCGGCACGGTCGAGGCGATCCCGCTGATCGCGTCGAGCATCATGTCCAAGAAGATCGCCGAGGGCACCGACGCCCTCGTGCTGGACGTGAAGTTCGGATCCGGTGCCTTCATGCAGGACATCGACCGCGCGCGTGAGCTCGCCCGCACCATGGTCGCGCTCGGCACCGACTCCGGCGTGTCCACGACGGCGCTGCTCACCGACATGAACGTGCCGCTGGGTCTCGCGATCGGCAACGCGAACGAGGTGCGCGAGTCGGTCGAGGTGCTCGCCGGCGGCGGGCCTGCGGATGTGCGGGAGCTCACGCTCGCGCTCGCCCGGGAGATGCTCGCGCTCAGCGGTCAGCCGGACGCGGACGTCGAGAAGGCGCTCGACGACGGTCGTGCCATGGACTCCTGGAAGGCCATGATCCGTGCGCAGGACGGCGACCCCGATGCCGCGCTCCCCGTCGCGCGGGAGACGCACACCGTCACCGCCGGAGCGGACGGCTTCATCACGCGCATGGATGCGCTGCCCTTCGGCATCGGCGCCTGGCGTCTGGGCGCCGGACGCGCCCGCGCCGAGGACGCGGTGGTGTTCGCCGCCGGCATCGACCTGCACGTGAAGCCCGGCGACGCCGTGCGCGCGGGGGATCCCGTGTTCACGCTGTCCGCCGACGACGCGGCGCGGTTCGAACGCGCGCTCGAGGCGGTCGAGGGCGCGTGGGAGATCGGCGCCGCGCCGATCGAGCGCGGGCCCCTCGTGCGCGAGCGCATCACCGCCTAGGCTGATTCCGGGCGCGGCGTCCGCGCGGCGCCCGCGCCCGGTTCCTCTCGGAACATCCCTGACGATTCCCATCGATCGACCGCTGAGGAAGGATCTGTCATGCCCATCGACGCGAACGGCGACCTGGAGGTCGAGGGCCTGTCCCTCCGGAGCCTTCCCAAGGTCTCGCTGCACGATCATCTCGACGGCGGCGTGCGTCCCGCCACGATCATCGAGCTCGCCGACGCGGCCGGGATCGAGCTGCCGCACACCGACGCCACGGCGCTCGGGATGTGGTTCCGCACGCAGGCCTCGGCCGGATCGCTGGTCGACTATCTGAAGACCTTCGACGTGTCGCTCTCGGTGATGCAGACGGCGGAGAACCTGCGCCGGATCTCCCGCGAGTTCGTCGAGGACCTGGTGCGCGACGGCGTCGTCTACGGCGAGGTGCGCTGGGCGCCCGAGCTGCACCTCACGTCCGGGCTCACGCTGCAGCAGGCGGTCGACGCCGTGCAGGACGGCATCGACGAGGCGGAGGACGCGGCGGAGAGCCGCGGCAAGAGCATCCGCGTCGGCCAGCTGCTCTCGGCGATGCGGCAGACGGACCGGGTGCGGGAGATCGCCGAGCTCGCCGTCGCGAACCGCGACCGGGGCGTCGTGGGCTTCGACACGGCCGGTCCGGAGGCGGGCTATCCGTCGTCGCGTTACCGGGAGACGTTCGAGTACCTCGCGCAGCAGATGTTCCCGATCACCGTCCATGCGGGCGAGGCGGCGGGGCCGGACTCCATCCGCTCCGCGCTCGTCGACGGGCGCGCTCTCCGGCTGGGTCATGGCGTGCGCATCGCCGAGGACCTGGAGATCGTGAACCGCGACGGGGAGGAGGTGCAGGTGCGCTTCGGCGATCTCGCCCGCTGGGTGCGGGACCGGGAGATCCCGCTCGAGCTGTCGCCGTCCTCGAACCTGCAGACCGGCGCGATCGCGGCGTGGGGGAGCGAGTTCGCCGACCACCCGTTCGACCTGCTGTACCAGCTCGGGTTCGCGGTCACGGTGAACGTCGACAACCGCACGATGAGCGCGACGTCGCTGACCCGCGAGATGGCTCTCCTGGTCGATTCCTTCGGGTACGACCTGGAGGACCTGGAGTCGTTCCAGTTCAACGCCGCGGCCGGCGCCTTCCTCCCGGTCGAGGAGCGCGAGGAGCTCGTGGAGCTGATCGCCGAGGGGTTCGATGAGTGAAGCCCCCGGGGCGGGGCGGGTCGCGGTCGTCGGGGCGGTGTCCTGGAACACGATCGTGCTCCTGGATCGGCTTCCCGATCCAGCCCCGCACATGCAGTTCGCCGAGGCCGACTGGCAGACCGTCGGGGGCACGAGCGCCGGGAAGGCGCTGGCCCTCGCCGGGCTCGGCCGCGCCGTCTCGCTGCGCGCCCGCGTCGGCGACGATGCCGCAGGCCACCGCATCCGCGATGCGCTCGGGCGTGCGGGTCTCCCGCTGGAGGGGCTCCGGGCGGCGGACGTCTCCGAGCGGCATCTGAACCTCATGACCGGGGCGGGGGAGCGCGTCTCGCTGTACCTGTCGTCCCCCGAGGCCGTCGACGAGCCGGACGGGCCCGCCGCAGGCGAGTCCGTCCTGTCCGACGCCGCCGCGATCGTGCTGGATCTCTCCGCCGAGGGCCTCGCCGCCATCGAGGTGTCCCGCGCGACCGGTGCGCCGATCTGGGTCGACCTGCACGACTACGACGGATCCTCCGCGTTCCACAGGCCGTTCCTCGAGGCCGCCGACACCGTGTTCTGCAGCGCGGATCGTCTCGACGATCCGGAGGACTTCCTGCGCGGCTGCATCGCGGCGGGAGCCGTGCTCGCGGTCTGCACGCTCGGCGCCGAAGGCGCGATCGCCGTGGATCGCGACGGCGTGCTGCATCGCGTGGCCGCCGTGCCGGTCGACGTCGTCGACACGAACGGCGCGGGGGACGCCTTCTTCGCCGGGGTGCTCGACGCGACGCTGTCGGGGCTCACGCTCGACGCCGCCCTCGCCGCAGGCGCCGCGACGGCGGCGATCGTGCTGCGCACCCGACACCTGCACCCGGTGCTCGACGATGTCCTCCGCTGAGCCTCCCGTCCCGGCCGACGATGCGGCGGGGGCGGCTGCGCGCCGTCCCAGCGCCTGGCCGCCGCTCCTGCTCGCGATCGTGCTGGAGGTCAGCGCGACGCTGAGCCTGCGCGCGGTGTCGACCGGCGGATCCTGGTGGTGGCTCTGCGTGGTCGTGATCGGCTACGGCGGCTCGTTCTGGCTGCTCGGAGTGGTGCTCACGCGCGGCATGCCGGTGGGCGTGGCGTACGGGATCTGGTCGGCGATCGGAGTGGCGCTCACCGCCCTCGCCGCAGCGGCGCTCTTCGCCGAGGCGCTGAGCCCGCTCTCGCTCGCCGGCCTCGGCGTGATCATCGCGGGCGTGCTGCTGGCCGAGCTCGGCACCCGGCACGGCCGGGGCGAGCAGGGGAGTGCCGGATGACCGTGCTGCTGCTCCTGGGCGCGATCGCCGCGGAGGTCACGGCGACCCTGAGCCTGCGCGCGTCGGAGGGCTTCCGGCGACGGCGCCACATCCCCGCGATCGTCATCGGATATCTCGTGTCGTACGTCCTGCTGGGGGCGACGCTCGCGCTCGGCATGCCCGTGGGCATCGCGTACGCGGTCTGGGCGGCGCTCGGCGTCGCCGCCACCGCGGTGCTCGGGCGCGTGCTCTTCCACGACCGGATCTCGGTCATGACCGCGATCGGCCTGGCCGTCATCGTCGGCGGCGTGATCCTCGTCGAAGCAGGATCGCACTGACCGTCGGCGCGGGAGCGCGGGGGCACGGGCGCCTTCCGCTGCGGCGTCTCCCCTGACGCCGGGACGCCCGCCGGCCGACCGACGAGCGCGGCCCGATCAGTCGGCGCGCACGACGACCGGATGCGTCCGCAGGTACTCCTCGAACGCCTCCGACGAGGTCAGCCGGGGCACGTAGCCGAACTCCTCCTTGAGGCGGTCGTTGCGCAGCACGGGGCGGTAGCGCAGGAAGCGGATCTTCTCCGGCCCGTGCTCCGTCAGCCGCAGGGCGCTCCCGATCGCGAGGGCGATCGCGAGCAGCGGCGCCGGGACCGTGAGGAGCGGCTTGCGCAGCCGTCGCGCGATCTCGGGCACGGTCAGCGCGCCGTCCCCCGCGACGTTGTAGATGCCCGCCGGACCGTCGCCCACGGCGGCGCGCACCATGGCGGCGGCGACATCGTCGACCCAGACGAACACGAACGGGGATTCGGATCCGGCGATGTGCAGGATGCGCTTCGCGTCCCAGAGCGCCGTGATCTGGTTGCGCACGGTGGGACCGAGGATGGTGCCGATCCGGAAGATCACCTGCTCGAGGGCGGGGTGCGTGCTCCGCGCCGCGGCGAGCAGCTCCTCGATCATGCGCTTGTGCCGCGAGTAGGGGAACTGGTCGTTGCCGCGCAGGGCGTCGTCCTCGCCGATCCACGGCGGGTTGTCCGGATGGTAGCCGTAGGCGGCTCCGGAGCTCGACACCACGAGCCGGCGCACACCGGCGTCGACGCATGCGGCGAGCACGTTCGACGAGCCCTGCACGTCGACCCGGAACTCGCCCTGCACATCGCGCCCCGGGTTGACGATCGCGGCCAGGTGCACGACCGAGTCGATGCGGTGCAGCCGCAGCAGATCGGGCAGCGCAAGCGGATCCGTCACGTCGACGTGCACCGACACCACTCCCGGCACGTCGGACTCGCGGAGGTCGCCGCACAGGACGACGTCGACGTCGGGATGGTCCGCGAGCAGGGCGGTGACCCTGCTGCCCAGGAATCCGGCGCCACCGGTGACCAGCACCCGGCGGCCCGCGGCACCGAGGTTCATGACGCCTCCCGGACGGGAGCGGCGAGCTCCGCCTTCTCGCGGCGCACGGCGTTCCGGTACGCGTCCTTGTTCACGTAGTAGGACATCCTGGCGAGGCCGAGGTAGCGGTAGCCGCCGGTGAGGTCCGGCCAGGCCCGGGCGCCGACCCGCGCGCGGAACCGTGCGGCGCGCGCCGGATCCTGCTCCACCGCGGCCAGATAGGCGGCGACCAGCTCGGCCTGCTCGTACCGTCCTTGCCAGCCGATGCCGCTGGCCTCGATCATCCCGCAGACGAAGAGGCCGTTGAACGAGGGCGGGAACACGTTGAGGAACAGCCGCGGCGAGGCGCCCGTCCAGTTCAGGTGCTCGCGGTCGACGAACGGATAGTCCAGCGTGTACCCGGTGGCCAGCAGCACGAGGTCGTAGTCGCCGCTCGTGCCGTCGCGGAAGCGGACGGTCGAACCGTCGAAGCGCTCGACGTCGGCGCGGATGCGCAGATCGCCCTGCCCCAGATGGTTCAGCACCAGGGTGTTCACGATCGGATGCGATTCGTAGATCCGGTAGTCGGGCTTCGGGAATCCGAACCGCACCGGATCTCCGGTGAACGCCCGGAGCACCCGGGAGTCGACCGCCTGCTTGAGACGCGCCGGGAGCGGCCGTCCCTGGTTGAGGGTGTCGCTGGGGCGGCCGAACAGGTAGCGGGGCACGAAGTAGTAGCCGCGGCGCACGCTCATCTCCACGCTCGCGGCGTGGTGCACGGCGTCGACGGCGATGTCGCAGCCCGAGTTCCCGGCTCCGATGATCAGCACGCGGCGCCCGGTGAGCGGGGACGGATCCTTGTATGCGCTGGTGTGCATGAGCTCGCCCGAGAACGCACCCGCGAAGGCGGGGACGTTCGGCTCCGCGAGCGTGCCGTTCGCGAGGACGACGCCGTCGTAGCGCTCCTCGACGGCCGTCTCGACCCCCTCCGCATCGCGGGCGGTGGCGCGCAGGATCCAGCCCTCTCCGTCCCGCTCCAGGCGGTCCACGCGAGTGTCGAAGCGGAACCGGTCGCGCAGCCCGAACGCGTCCGCGTAGTCGTCGAAGTAGCGCTTGAGCACGCGGTGGCCCGGATAGTCCACGTCGCTGTCCATCGGGAATTCGGCGAACTCCGTCGTGGTGCGGGAGGAGATGAGGTGCGCGGAGGCGTACATCGTGCTGCGCGGGTTCGTGATGTCCCACAGGCCGCCGACGTCGTGCGAGGCCTCGAAGCCCGTCGCCTCGATGCCCGCCTTCTGAAGGGCGCGCATGACCGCGAGGCCGGAGGGCCCGGCGCCGATCACGGCATATGACCTCGTCATGCTCTCCTCGTCGGCGCGGACCCGGGTCGCCGCGCGCAGTGCCCCGATCCTATCGGGGTGCTGAGAACGACGGGAGAAGTCCTCAGCGACGCCGGTCGAGCCGGGCGTCCAGGCCGTTGCGGACCGCGGGCCACTCGTGCGGGAGGATCGAGTAGACCACGGTGTCGCGCAGGGCTCCGTCGGCGCCGACCCGGTGGTTGCGCAGGATCCCGTCGAGCTTCGCGCCGAGCCGCTCGATCGCCGCGCGCGACTGGCGGTTGTGGAAGTGGGTGCAGAACTGAACGCGGTTCGCGCCGCACGTCTCGAAGGCGTGGGCGAGCAGCAGGCGCTTGGCCGAAGGGTTCACCGCCGTGCCGTGCACCTCCGGCGACAGCCACGTGTAGCCGATCTCGACCGTGCGGTTGGGCTGGTCGATGTCGCAGTACGTGGTCATCCCGACGGCGCGCCTGGTGTCCGTGCGGATGATCGCGAACGGGTTCATCGAACCCTCCGCGTTCATCCCTCGGCGCCGCTCGATCTCGGCCGGCACACCCGCCGCGGAGGGCACCGACGTGTACCACCGGTCCTCGAGACCCGCCGTCGCCGCGGCGAGGTCTGCGGCGTGCGTGTCGGCGAGCGGCTCCAGCCGCACGAAGTCGTTCTCGAGGGTCACGGGTGCGGCGAAGTCCATGCTCCGAGCGTATCCGGCGGCGGGCTCCGTCCCGGACCGCGCAGGCGCTGCTACCGGTCCTGGTGACGGGCGACCTCGTCGCGCACCGCGGCGAACAGCGGATGCGCGGCGTCGAGGCCGGTCACCTCGGCGGTGAAGGCGTCGGCGTCCAGGGTGTGCAGCAGCTCCTGCAGCCGCACGGCCTCCTCGTCCTCCGGCGCGTCGAAGGAGAGGGCGGCGCCGACGGCGGCGACGAGCGCCGTCGTGCCGAGGCCGCGCTCCGCCGCCTGCGCCGCCGGGCCGATGAACCGCTCGTGCCGCGAGAGCTTGCGCAGCGGCTGGCGCCCGACCCGCCGCACCGTGTCGGGGAGGAGGGGGTTGCGGAACCGGTCCAGGATCTTCGCACGGTACGCGGCCAGCTCCGCCGGATCCAGGCCGTGCACGGCGGAGAGGACGTTCGAGGTCTCCTCGAGCGCGGCTTCGACGGCCGCGGCGGTCGCCGGATCCTGCAGCGCCTCTGCGATCGTGATCGCGCCGGCGCGCTCGCCGAAGTAGGCGGTCGCGGCGTGCCCCGTGTTGACGGTGAACAGCTTGCGCTCGATGTATGGCGCGAGATCCGCGACGAAGTGCGCGCCGGGGATGTGCGGCGGGTCGTCGCCGAACGGCCCGCTCTCGATCGCCCATTCGAAGTAGGGCTCGACGGTGACGTCCACGCCCTGACCGGGGGCCTGGGCCGGAACGATCCGGTCGACGGCGGTGTTCGCGAAGACCGCGCGGGCGAGGAGCGCGGGCGCGTCCTCGCCCGCCGCGCCCGCGATCTCGGCGCGCAGCAGGTCGGTCGCGCCGATCGCGTTCTCGCACGCCATGATCTGCAGCGGCCGACGATCCGCGTCGCGCAGCCGCAGGCCCGCGACGATCGTCGGCGCCACGAACCGCAGCACGGTCGGGCCGACCGCGGTCGTGACGACGTCGGCCGTGGCGACCGCCTCCGCCGCTGCGGCGGGGTCGGTGCGGCTGTCCACGGCGCGATAGCCGGTGACCACGCGGTCGACGCCGCCGGGGCCCGCCTCGTGCACGGTGTACTCCGGCGCGGCGTTGATCGCGTTCACGAGATCGGCGGCCACGTCCGAGAACACCAGCTCGTAGCCGCCCTCGTGCAGCAGCAGGCCGACGAAGCCGCGGCCGATGTTGCCCGCGCCGAAGTGCACCGCGACGGGCATCAGCCGTTCACCTCCGCCAGCATGGCGAACAGGTCCTCCTCGGATCTTGCGGCGGCGAGACGGGCGACGTCGTCCTCCTCGGAGAACAGGATCGCGATCTGCGACAGGATCTCCAGGTGCTCGTCGCCGCGGCCGGCGATGCCGATCACGAAGGTGACCGGATCCCCTGCCCAGTCCACGCCGCCGTCGTAGCGGATCACGCACAGCGCGGAGGAGAGGATCTCGTCCTTCGCCTCGTTCGTGCCGTGCGGGATGGCGAGTCCGTTGCCCATGAACGTCGAGACGGTCTGCTCGCGCTGCCGCATGGCGTCGAGGTAGGCGGGGGTCACCGCGCCCGCGCCGACCAGGAGTGCCGCTGCTTCCTGCAGGGCCTCCTCCTGGGTGGCGGAGCCCGGATGGATCCGGACGCGGTCGGGGGTGAGGATGCTCATGTCGTGTTCCTTCCTTCGGTTCTCGCGGGCGCGATCAGGCGTCGCCGTCGTGCTGCTTGCGGACGATCTCGACGACCTCGTCGTAGCGGGGCGAGTTCATGAAGTTGTCCACGGAGACGTGCATCGCCTCGCCGTTGCGCGCCCGGGCGCGGTCGGTCAGCTGCTGCTGGGTGACGATGAGGTCCTCCGTGCCGTCCAGGTTCGCGATGGCCTTGTTGGTGACGTCGACGCCGTCGATGCCGGCCTTCTTGAACTTGTTGCGCAGCACGCTGGCGCCCATCGCCGACGAGCCCATGCCGGCGTCGCATGCGAACACGATGGTGGAGATCCGCCGCTCGGTCGCGGTCGGGGCGGGCGCCTCGGCGTTCGTGGTCGCTCCCGCTCCGGCAGCCGCGCCCGCGGTCGTCGAGGCGCGCAGAGCGTCCATCGCGGCGGAGGACTTGCCCTTGTTCGCCTCGGTCTGCGCGATCGCGGCGCCGAACGTGTCCTCGGCGGCCAGGTCGCGCTTGCGGGAGGCCCGCAGGATGACGCCCGAGATCAGGAACGTGACCGTCGCCGCGAGCAGCACCGACAGGTACACGATGAACAGGTTGCCGACGCCTCCCGCGGCCGGGCTCAGCGCCGCGGCCGTGACCGCGATGATGCTGCCCGGCGCCGACGGGAACGCGAGACCGCCGCCGAGGATCATGTTGGTCGTGACGCCCGTGGCGCCGCCCGCGATCAGCGCGAGGACCGTCATCGGCTTGCTCAGCGCGTACGGGAAGTAGATCTCGTGGATGCCTCCGAAGAACTGGATGATGATCGCGCCGGGTGCCGACGCCTTGGCCTGGCCCAGGCCGAAGAAGGTGAAGGCGAGGAGCAGGCCGAGCCCGGGGCCGGGGTTGGCCTCGATCAGGAACAGGATCGACTTGCCCGCGTTGGTGGCCTGCTCGATGCCGAGCGGGGTGAAGACGCCGTGGTTGATCGCGTTGTTCAGGAAGAGCACCTTGGCGGGCTCGACGATGATCGACACGATCGGCAGGAGGTGGATCGACACCAGCCAGGCGACCACGGTGCCGAGCACGGCGCTGATGCCCAGCATCACGGGGCCGAACCCGAAGAAGCCGACGATGGCGAGCAGCATGCCGAGGATGCCGGCGGAGAAGTTGTTCACGAGCATCTCGAAGCCGGGGCGGATCTTGCCGTCCCAGATCCGGTCCATCCACTTCGTGATCAGACCCGCCAGCGGGCCCATGATCATCGCGCCGAGGAACATCGGGATGTCCGTGCCCACGATGACGCCCATCGTCGCGATGCTCGCCACCACGCCGCCGCGCTCGCCGTAGACCATGCGGCCGCCGGTGTTGGCGATGAGCAGGGGGAGCAGGTACGTGACCATCGGGCCGACCAGGCCCACGTACTGCGGGAAGGTGGTGCCGTCCTTCGCGGCGGCGAGCGCGGTGAGCGCTCCCTTCCAGCCGACCGCGTCGGCGTTGCCGAAGCCGCCGAGCAGATCCGCGACCGGGTACCAGTGGCCGAGCCAGCCCACCGAGATGAAGAGCATCGTGATGAAGCCCCAGGCGATGAAAGCGGCGATGTTGGGCATGATCATGCCTGAGAGGAACGTGCCGAAGCGCTGGACCCCGACGCGGGCCCGGTTCGCTCCGGAGATGGGTGCTGACGTCGTCGTCATGATGTGACTTTCTGTGTGTGGGGGATTGCGGTGGGAAGCGGGATTCAGCCGGCCGCCTGAGCGGCTGCACGGGCGGAGGCCGCGTCATCGGCGGCCAGGGCGGCCTCGGCGATGCGCCGGGCCTGGTCGAGCGTGTGCAGCGAGAGGGTGCGGCGCACGTCCGAGAGCGCCGCGGGGGCCATGGAGAGGGAGCCGACGCCGAGGCCGACGAGCACGACGGCCAGCAGCGGATCGGCAGCGGCCTCGCCGCAGACGCCCACCGGCTTGCCGAGGGCGGCGCCGGCGCGGCCGACCTCGGCGACCAGCCGCAGCACGGCGGGATGCCAGGGGTCCTGGAACGAGGCGACCGACCCGAGCAGCCGGTCGGCGGCCATCGTGTACTGGGTGAGGTCGTTCGTTCCGATCGAGGCGAAGTCCGCGTGGGCGAGCAGCCGGTCGGCGAGGAGCGCGGACGACGGGACCTCGACCATGATCCCCGCTGTGCGGAGGCCGTACTCCCGGGCGAGCGCCGTGAAGTACGCGGTCTCCTCGACCGTGGCGACCATCGGCGCCATGACCCAGAGGTCGGCCTCGGTCTCGGCGTCCGCCTCGGCGAGCGCGGTGAGCTGCTCGCGGAGGATGTCCTCGCTGGCGCGGAGGGCGCGCAGGCCCCGCAGGCCGAGGGCCGGGTTCTCCTCGTGCGCGTCGTTGAGGAACGGCAGCGGCTTGTCGGCACCGGCGTCGAGCACGCGCACGACCACCTTGCGGCCGGGGAACGCGGAGAGGAGCTCGCGATAGGCGTCGCGCTGCGCGGTCACCGTGGGCGCCTGGCTCGCGGACAGGAACAGGAACTCCGTGCGGAACAGACCGACGCCCTCGGCGCCGCGCGCGACGGCGTCCACGGCGTCGCCCGGCTTGCCGAGGTTCGCGAGCAGGGCGATCGGGGTGCCGTCGGCGAGGGCGCCCGGTGTCGGCGGCGCCGTGTCGGCCGCTCGTCGATCCGCGGCGCGGGCGGCGGCGCGCGCGATCTCTTCCGGCGCGGGCTCGGTGGTGACGGTGCCGGAGGCCGCGTCCACGATCACGGTCCCGCCGTCCGGCACCCCGGCCGCCTCTGCGGCGCCGACGACGGCGACGATGCCCTTCTCGCGGGCGAGGATCGCGGTGTGCGAGGTCGGCCCGCCGTCGGTGGTGACCAGTGCGAGGACCTTGTCCAGGTCGAGCAGGGCCGTGTCGGCAGGAGCCAGGTCGCGGGCGACGAGCACGAACGGGTGATCCGGATCGGGGACCCCGGGCGCGGCGACCCCGCGGAGCCGGGCGATCACGCGCTGGGCGATGTCGTCCAGATCCGCCGCGCGCTCGCCGAGGTAGCCGCCGACCGCCTCGAGCGAGGCCCGGAAGCCGGCGAACGCGTCGTGCACCGCCCACTCCGCGGTCGATCCGGCGGAGATCCGCTCCTCGACCTCGTCGGCCAGGGTCGGATCCTCTGCGATCATCGCCTGCGCCTCGAGCACGTCCCGGGCGGCGCCGCCCGCGGCTTCTGCGCGACGGTTCAGCTCGGCGGTGACTGCCGCGATCGCCTCCTGCACGCGGGTGCGCTCGGCGTCGGCGCCGACGGTGCTCGGCACGTCCTCGGGGGCGGGGGCCGCCTCCGCCATGTGCAGCACGGGGCCCGTCGCGACCCCCTGGCCGATGCCCACTCCTCGCAGCACGGCCATCAGGCGACGCCCTCGTCGTGGTCGGTGGCCAGCAGCTCGGTGAGCCGGTCGAGCGCGGACTCGGCCGACTCGCCGTCGGCGGTGAGGGTCGCGTAGTCGCCCTGCTCGAGACCGAGCGCGATGACGCCGAGGATGCTCGCGGCGTTCACCGCCTTTCCGGAGTCCTTGGCGATGGTGACGGGGATCCCGGTCTCCTTCGCGGCCTGGGCGAAGATCTTCGCCGGACGGGCGTGGAGTCCGTGCGACGAGCCGATGCGGACGGTGCGGGTCAGGGCGGTCATGGCGTTCCTTTCGGTGCGGAGTCGGCGGCGACCACGAACGCGTGGATGCGCCTGCCGTCCAGGTCGGTGAAGGCGTCCTCGGGAAGCACGGCGACCCGGGCGCGGGGCGCCTGGCGGCCGATCTCCTCACGGAGCGCGGCGATGTGCGGACCCAGCAGGATGACGTCGGCGAACGGATCCACGTCGTCGGCCGGCGCGGCGGCGACCTCCCAGTCGGAGCCCGCGGCGAGTGCGGCGCGGCGGAGTCGTGCCGCGACGAAGGTGCTGGAAGCACCCGCGCCGCAGATGACCTGGATCCTCATCGATTCGTTCCTCCTTCCGTCATTGTTCGACGGAGGGCGCGGCCTCGGCCACCAGGAACGCTTCCGCCTGGGCGGAACGCCCGTTCCGGAGCCCGGTGCCCCCGATGCTGGCATCATGAGGGTGACCGTGCGGTGCGCGGGGACGGGTGAAGGGACGACGGGGTGTCTACTCGACGGCAGGATCGGCTGCTGAGCGTGCTGCTGCGCGAGGACGCGTGGATGACCGGTCCCCGCCTCGCCGACCTCCTGGGCGTCACGCCCCGCAGCGTCCGGGCCTACGTCACCGCCCTCAACGCGCGCGTGCCCGACGGCGACGCCGTCGTCTCGGGCGCGGCGGGATACCGCGCCGGCCCCGCGGCCCGGGCCGCGCTCGCCGCCAGGGCGGGTGCCGGATCGACGCCGCGCGCGCGGCTGCACGGGCTGGTCCGCGCGCTGCTCGACGACGAGGCGGGCATCGACGTCTTCGACACGGCAGAGCGGCTGCACGTCAGCGAGGCGACCCTCGAGGCCGACCTCGTCCGGATCCGCTCGCTGCTGGAGGGGACGCGCCTGACGCTCGAGCGTGACAGGGACGTCGTGCGGCTGCGCGGTGCGGAGCGCGATCAGCGCCGGCTGCTCAGCCGGCTCGCGCACGACGAGATGGACGCGGCGGACTTCCCCGTGGACCCGTTCCGCTTCGCGCTCGCCGGGGGCGCGATCCCCCCGGAGGCGGTGTCGCCGTTCAAGGACGCGCTGGTGGCGGCCCTCGGCGGACTCGGCTACTACGTGAACGAGCTCGCGATCGCCGACGTGCTTCTGCACATCGCCATCGCCGCGGACCGGGTCGCCTCGGGACGCGAGCTGGAGGGCGCCGACCGCCCCGGCGACGACTCCGCCCCGGGGGCGGATCCGGTGGCGGAGGCCATCGGCCGGCTGGCCCGCGAGCAGCTCGGCGTCGAGCTGGGCGCCGGCGATCTCGCACATCTCGCCCGCCTCGTCCTCACCCGGATCGTGACGCCCGGAGGCGCGGATCCGGCCGATCTCGCCCGTGCGGGCCTCGACGCCGAGGTGGAGGCGGCGGTGCGCGCGGAGGTGGTGCAGGCGTCATCGGACTATCAGGTGGATCTCGTCGACGAGGCCTTCATCCTGCGCCTGGCCCTGCACGTGCAGAACCTGCTCCGCCGCGCGCAGGAGGAGTCGCGCGCGCGGAACCCGCTGACGCGCTCGCTGAAGGCGGCCTACCCGATGATCTTCGAGGTGGCCGTCTCGGTGGTCAGCGGGCTGCAGGAGCGACTCGGCCTGCGCGCCGACGACGACGAGATCGCGTACGTGGCGATGCACATCGGCGGCCGGCTGGAGCGCAGCCGCCGGGCGGAGTCCCTGCTGACGGCGACGATCGTCTGCCCCGGCTACTACGAGCTGCACGAGGTCCTGCGCTCGCGCGTCGACCACTCGCTCGGGCAGGGCATCGAGGTGGTGCGGGTGATCACCGCGATGGATCCGCGCGAATCCGAGATCGACAGCGATCTGGTGCTCAGCACGGTCCCGCTTCCGGCGGCGGCCGAGCGCGTGGTGCTGATCCAGCCGTTCCTCACCGAGGCCGACGTCGAGCGCGTGCAGCAGGCCGCCGCCCGGCTGCGGCGTGCGCGCCGACTGGCCCGGCTGCGCGAGGAGCTGTCCCGCTACCTCTCGGAGGACGCGTACGTGCACCCGCTGCCCGACATCGGGGAGGAGGCGATCATCCGGCTGCTGGGCGATCGGCTCGTCGAGGCGGGCCTCATCGGCGAGGACTACATCGAGAACACGATCCAGCGGGAGCGGCTCTCGTCCACCGCGTTCAGCGACGCCCTCGCCGTGCCCCACGCCCTGCAGATGACGGCGCAGCGCACCGCGATCGCGGTGGGCGTCGCCGCGGGCTCGGTCGCGTGGGGGAGCGGGCGCGTGCAGGTCGTGGCGCTCGCCGCGTTCAGCGAGCAGGACCGGGACGCGTTCCAGACCGTGTTCGAGCAGCTGGTGGAGGTGTTCGGCGAGGGCGAGAGCGTCCAGCGCATCGTGCGGCGCGGGGCCGCCTTCGCGGGTTTCCTGGACGAGCTCGTCGCGGTGATCGACGGCTGAACCGGCGCTCAGCCGTCGAGCACGTGCGCCATCGCCGCCAGGAGCCGTTCGGCGCCCGGCCCGTCCGCGCTGAGCACGACCTCGTCCCCGGGGGCGAGGGCGAGATCCATCACCGCCAGGACGCTGCCGAGATCGACGGTCCGCCCCTCGGCGGTCGTGAGCGCGACGGCTCCCTCGTGCGCCAGCGCCAGGCGCACCAGCTCCGCGACGGGGCGCGCGTGCGCCCCGCCCTCGGCGCGGATGACGACGGATCGGGCCGGCACGGTCAGCCCCGTCGCGCCAGCAGCTCGCGGATCGCGGCGTCGAGGCCGGCGACCGCGGCGCGGGCGGCATCGGCCGAGTCCGCCCTGGCGTCGATGTACACCTTGAGCTTGGGCTCGGTGCCGCTGGGGCGCACGATCACCCGGGACCCGTCGGCGAGGCGGTAGCGCAGCACGTCGCCCGCGGGCGCGTCGCCGCCGGCGACGAGGAGGTCCTCCGTCGCCGAGATCGCCGTCGCGCCGAAGGCGGCGGGCGGATCCTGGCGCAGCGCCGCCATGATGCGGCCGATCACCGAGACGTCCTCGACGCGGATCGAGACCTGCCCGCTGGCGAAGTGGCCCACCTCGGCGGCGACCTCCTCGAGCAGGTCGGCGAGCGTCGCCTCGCGGCTGCGGGCCTCCGCGGCCAGGCCGAGCAGCGCCACCGCGGCGGAGATGCCGTCCTTGTCGCGCACCGTGTCGGGATTCACCAGGTAGCCCAGCGCCTCCTCGTAGCCGAACGCGATGCCGGGGGCGCGGGAGATCCACTTGAACCCGGTCAGGGTCTCGTGGAAGTCCAGCCCGTAGTGCCGGGCCACCGCGCCGAGCGCGGGGGAGGAGACCAGCGAGCACGCCAGCGACGTGCCCGGGGCTGCGGGGCCGTCCGCGGTGGCTGCGCGCGCCGCGCGCCAGCCCAGGAGCAGTCCGACCTCGTTGCCGGTCAGCCGGCGCCAGCCGCCCTCGACGCTCTCGTCGGGGATGCCGACGGCGAGCCGGTCGGCGTCCGGGTCGTTCGCGATCACGAGCTCGGCGCCCAGGGTGCGCGCCTTCGCGAAGGCCAGATCCATCGCCCCCGGCTCCTCCGGGTTGGGGAAGGAGACGGTGCGGAACGTGGGATCCGGGTCGCGCTGCTCGCCGACCGTCCACGGCGCGGGGTAGCCGGCCTCGCCGATGATGCGGGAGAAGGTCTCCCAGCCCACCCCGTGCATGGCCGTGTAGACCCAGCGGAGGCCTGCGGTGCCCACCGGCGCCGGAGCGACCGCCGCGGTCGCGGCGACGTAGGCGTCGACGACGTCCTCGCCGGCCGTCTCGTACGCGTCGGAGCGCGGGATCGACCCGGCGTCGCCGCGGTCGGCCACGCGCTGGATGTGCGCGGCGATCTCCGCGTCGGCGGGGGAGACGATCTGCGAGCCCTGATCGGCACCGCCGAGGTACACCTTGTAGCCGTTGTCGTTCGGCGGGTTGTGGCTCGCGGTCACCATGACCCCCGCGTCGGCGCCCAGGTGCCGCACGGCGAAGGCGAGCACCGGCGTCGGAAGCAGGCGCGGCAGGAGGACCGCGCGGAGCCCCGCGCCGGCGAAGATCTCCGCGGAGTCCTTCGCGAAGACGCGCGAGTTCTTGCGGCCGTCGTAGCCGATCACCACGGTCGGCACCGTGCCGGGGGCGGCCTTCTCCGAGAGGTATGCGGCGAACCCGGCGGCGGCCTGAGCCACGAGCACCCGGTTCATGCGGTTCGATCCGGCGGCGAGCTCCCCGCGGAGGCCGGCGGTGCCGAACGCGAGGCGGGTGCGGAAGCGGTCGGCGAGGTCGGTGAGCGCCGCCTCGTCGCCCGATCCGGCGCGCGTGATGAGACCGGCGAGCTCGTCGCGGGTCTCCGGATCCGGATCCTGCCGCAGCCAGGCGCGCGCCTGCGTGAGCAGGGCCGCCTCCTGGCCGCTCACAGCGCCCCGATCACGCGGGCCAGCAGGCCCGAGATCACCGGCTCGGCCTCCCTGCCCGCCTCGATGACCTCGGCGTGGCTGAGGGGGGTCTTCTGGATCCCCGCGGCCAGGTTCGTGATGAGCGAGAACCCGAGCACCTCCATGCCGGCCTCCCGGGCCGCGATCGCCTCGAGCGCGGTCGACATGCCGACGATGTGGCCGCCGACGGCCTTCGCCATCTGCACTTCGGCCGGGGTCTCGTAGTGCGGCCCCCGGAACTGCGTGTAGACGCCCTCGTCGAGCGTCGGGTCGATCGTGCGGGCGAGCTCGCGCAGCCGCGTGCTGTACAGGTCGGTGAGATCGATGAAGGTCGCGCCCTCGAGCGGGGAGTCCGCGGTGAGGTTGATGTGGTCGCTGATCAGCACGGGCTGCCCCGGCTTCCAGGTCTCGCGGATCCCGCCGGCGCCGTTGGTGAGCACCATGGTCCTGGCGCCCGTCGCCGCCGCGGTGCGCACGCTGTGCACGACCCGGCGCACGCCGTGGCCCTCGTAGTAGTGCGTGCGCGCGCCGATCACGAGCACGTTCTTCCCGCCGGGGGTGACGATGCTGCGCAGCGTGCCCACGTGGCCCTCGAGCGCGGGCTTCGAGAATCCGGTGACCTCCGTGGCGGGGATGGTCGCGATCGTCTCGCCGATGAGCTCGGCGGCCTTGCTCCAGCCCGAGCCGAGGGTGACCGCGATGTCGTGGTGGTCGACGCCGGTCAGCCGGTGGATGTCGGCGGCCGCCTCCGCGGCGATCGCGAAGGGGTCGGCGCCCGGGTCGTCGAGGGGGTGGATCTGATCAGCCATGAGATCGAGGATACGGCCCCGCGCTCGCCGCCGGGGAGGCGGGCTCGGAAGAGCAGCGAGGGCGCGGATCGTCGACCTCGCGCGGATGCGGAAGAATGGATCCCATGACCTTGATGTTCGAGCGCTCTCAGCGTGTCGCCGTGCTCGGCGGCGGCCCCGGCGGATACGAGGCGGCGCTCGCCGCAGCCCAGCTGGGTGCGGAGGTGACGCTCGTCGAGAGGGTGGGGGTCGGCGGCTCCGCCGTGCTCACCGACGTGGTTCCCTCCAAGAGCCTCATCGCCACGGCCGACGCCGCGGTGGCGATCAGCGAGGCCACCGACCTCGGCGTGCAGTTCTACGCGAAGGGCGCAGAGGGCAAGCCGCTCAAGCCGCAGATCGCGATCAACCTCGCCGCGGTGAACAAGCGGCTGATGGCCCTCGCCGGCCAGCAGTCGGAGGACATGCGCACCACGCTGCTCGACGCCGGGGTCACGATCCTCTCCGGTCACGGCCGCCTGGACGGTCCCAACGCGATCGTCGTGTCGACTTCGGAGGACGGCACCGACTTCGACCGCGTCGAGGCCGACACCCTCATCGTCGCCGTGGGCGCGTCCCCGCGCGAGCTCGACTCCGCCAAGCCCGACGGCGAGCGGATCCTCACCTGGACCCAGCTCTACGACATGAAGACGCTGCCGGAGCACCTCATCGTGGTCGGCTCGGGCGTCACCGGTGCCGAGTTCGCCTCCGCGTACATGAACCTCGGCGCCAAGGTCACCCTGATCTCCAGCCGCGACCAGGTGCTCCCGGGCGAGGACCAGGATGCCGCGCACGTGCTGGAGAAGGTCTTCAAGCGCGGCGGCATGACGGTGCTCTCCAAGTCCCGCGCCGACAAGGTCGAGCGCACCGCGGACGGCGTCACTGTGACGCTGTCGGACGGGCGCACGGTCGAGGGCAGCCACTGCCTGATGGCGGTCGGATCCATCCCCAACACCGCGGGCATCGGCCTGGAGGACGTGGGGGTCGAGCTCACCGACTCCGGCCACGTGCGCGTCAACCGGGTCGCGCGCACCTCGGTCTCGAACATCTACGCGGTTGGCGACTGCACGAACTTCTTCCCGCTCGCCTCCGTCGCCTCGATGCAGGGCCGCACGGCCGTGTTCCACGCCCTCGGCGACATCGTGATCCCGCTCGAGAAGCTCAAGATCACCGCGAACATCTTCACCGCCCCCGAGATCGCCACGATCGGCTTCTCGGAGAAGGACATCGAGGACGGCGTGGCCGACGGCATCGCCTACAAGCTGCCGCTCGCCGCCAACCCGCGCGCCAAGATGCAGGGGATCCGCGACGGCTTCGTGAAGATCCTCGCGCGCAAGGGATCCGGCACGGTGATCGGCGCCGTCATCGTGGCCCCGCGCGCCTCGGAGCTGATCTACCCCCTCGCGATCGCCGTCGAGCGCCGGCTGAACGTCGATCAGGTGTCGCGCGTGTTCGCGGCCTACCCGTCGATCACGAGCAGCATCACCGACGCCACCCGCGCGATGCACCAGGTCTACATCGCGGGCTGACCGCACCGCGGACGACGAAGCGGCGCCTCCCTCGGGAGAGCGCCGCTTCGTCGTCCACGCGGCCTTCGCGGGCCGCGGGGAGTCAGCTGATGGTGAGCAGCTGATGCCCGGCGGACACGGTCGCACCGGCGTCCGCGTTGATGTTGCCGATCACGCCGTCCTTGTGCGCCTGCAGGGGCTGCTCCATCTTCATCGCCTCGAGGACGACGACCAGATCGCCCTTGACGACCTGCTGTCCCTCCTCGACGGCGACCTTGACGACGGTGGCCTGCATCGGCGACTTCACGGCGTCGCCGGACGCGCCGGCGTTCACGGTCTTCGCGTGGCTGCGCCGGGACGGCGGCACCGCGGCGGGACGTCCGCCGGTGCCGACGACGGAGGCGGCGACCCGATCGGGCAGGCTCACCTCGAGACGCTTGCCGGCGACCTCGACGACGACCGTGTGCCGGCCCTTCGGCTCGGCGGCCGGCTCGAGCTCGCCGTCCCAGGCCGGGATGTCGTTGACGAACTCGGTCTCGATCCAGCGCGTGTAGACGCCGAAGCGGCCGTCCTCCGCGGTGAAGGCGGGGTCGTTCACGACCTTGCGGTGGAACGGCAGCACGGTCGGCAGGCCGGAGACCTCGAACTCGTCCAGGGCGCGGCGCGAGCGCTCCAGCGCCTCGGCGCGGTCCTTGCCGGTCACGATGATCTTCGCGAGCAGCGAGTCGAAAGCCCCGGAGACGACGTCGCCCGCCGTGACACCGGAGTCAAGGCGCAGGCCGGGGCCGCCGAAGGTCTTGAACACGTGGATCGGTCCCGGCTGGGGCAGGAAGCCACGACCCGGGTCCTCGCCGTTGATGCGGAACTCGATCGAGTGGCCCTGCGGAGCGGGGTCGTCGTAGTCGATGGTGCCGCCGGCCGCGATGCGGAACTGCTCGCGGACGAGGTCGATCCCGGTGACCTCCTCGGAGACCGGGTGCTCGACCTGCAGGCGGGTGTTCACCTCGAGGAACGAGATGGTGCCGTCGGCGCCGATGAGGAACTCGCATGTTCCCGCGCCGACGTAGCCGACCTCCTTGAGGATCGCCTTGGACGCCTCGTAGAGCACACGGTTCTGCTCCTCGGTGAGGAACGGCGCGGGGGCCTCCTCGACGAGCTTCTGGTGGCGGCGCTGCAGGGAGCAGTCGCGCGTCGAGATGACGACGACGTTGCCCTCGGCGTCGGCCAGGCACTGCGTCTCGACGTGGCGCGGCTTGTCGAGGTACTTCTCCACGAAGCACTCTCCGCGGCCGAAGGCGGTGATCGCCTCACGGGTCGCGGACTCGAACTGCTCCGCCACCTCGTCGAGCTCGCGGGCAACCTTGAGGCCGCGTCCGCCGCCGCCGTAGGCGGCCTTGATCGCGATGGGCAGGCCCACCTTCTCGGCGAAGGCGATGACCTCCTCCGCCGTCTCGACCGGACCGGGGGTGCCGGGAGCGAGCGGAGCGCCGACCTTCTCCGCCACGTGACGGGCGGTGACCTTGTCGCCGAGCGCCTCGATGGCCGCGGGGGAGGGGCCGATCCACACGAGCCCTGCGTCGATGACGGCGCGGGCGAAGTCGGCGTTCTCGGCGAGGAAGCCGTAGCCGGGGTGGACGGCGTCGGCACCGGCGCGGCGGGCCACCGACAGGATCTTGTCGATCTGCAGGTAGGTCTCGGCGCTGGTGGAGCCGTCGAGGGCGTACGCCTCGTCGGCGAGCCGGGTGTGCAGGGCGTCCCGGTCCTGATCCGCGTACACGGCGACGGAGGAGAGACCGGAGTCGCGCGCGGCGCGGATGATGCGGACGGCGATCTCGCCGCGGTTGGCGACGAGCACCTTGGCGATGGCAGGCATGGATGTCAGCCTATCGACAGCCGAGCCGATATTTTTGACGACCCTCCACAAGAATTCGGTCGGATCGCTTCCTGGATCCTACGAAGCGGAGAGGAGGTCGCGGGTCGATCCCGGCCGGAGTCGGGCTCAGGAGGCGTCCGGCAGGGCGTTCCAGAGATCGGTCCAGCGGATCCCGAGGCGTCCGACGAGGTGCCGCAGCGTGGACAGCGACATGCCGACGACGGTCGACGGGTCGCCCTCCACCCGCTCGATGAACGCGCCGCCCAGGCTGTCGACGGTGAAGGCGCCCGCGACGAGGAGCGGCTCGCCGGTGGCGACGTACGCCTCGATCTCGGCGTCGTCGATGTCGCCGGCGAACGTGACGGCGGCCTCGGCGACGGCGTGGACCTCGCGGGACGGCTCGCCGGGCCGCACCAGGAAGACGCTGTGCCCGGAGTGCAGCACGCCGGTCCGCCCGCGCATCGCATGCCAGCGGGCGATCGCGCGCTCGGGTTCGTACGGCTTGCCGTGCACCGCGCCGTCGAGCTCGAACATGGAGTCGCCGCCGATCACGATCCCCTCGAAATCGGGATGCGCCTCGTGGATGCGCGCCGCGACCTCGGCCGCCTTCGCGCGCCCGAGCAGCAGCACGACCTCCTGCGGCGTGAGCACGCGGCCCCGGCGCTCCGCCTCGGCGGCGGCGACCGCGTCCTCGTCGACGTCGGGGCTCAGGCAGAGGGGCTCGATCCCGCTCTGACGCAGCAGGGCGAGCCGGGCGGGCGAGGTGGAGGCGAGGCACACGCGCATGGGCTCCACGCTATCGGGTCGGATCCGCGGACGGCCGTGGTCTGGGATGATCGAGAGGTGACCGATTCCGACGCGTCCGAGGGCGCTCTTCTCGACCTCGACGTGACCGCGATCGCGCACGGCGGCGTCTTCGTCGCCCGGCATGAGGGACGCGTCGTGTTCGTCTCCGACGCGATCCCCGGGGAGCGTGTGCGGGCGCGGCTGGACCGGCCGTCCGCCGACGTCGACACCCGGTCGTTCTGGCGTGCCGAGACCGTCGAGGTGCTGGACGCTTCGCCCCACCGTCGCGCGCATGTGTGGGCGGAGGCCGACGTCAGCCGTGCCCCCGGGCAGCGCCCGGGCGGCGCCGACCTCGGCCACATCGAGATCGGCCACCAGCGGGTGCTGAAGCGCCGGGTGCTCCAGGAGGCGCTGGACCGCTTCGCCGGCGGGGGCATCGAGGCCCCGGAGGTCGAGGCGACGGGCGTGGACGAGCACTGGCGGACCAGAGTCACCCTCCACGTCGACGACGAAGGGCGGGTCGGGCCGTTCGCGGCGCGCAGCCACCGCGTCGTCCCGGTCGCCCAGCACGTGCTGGCGCGCCCGGCGATCGATGCGGTGGCGCGCGGGCTCCGGGGGATCCCGGAAGGGCGGGTCGAGCTGATCGAGCCCGCCGACGGCGAGGTGCGACAGGTGCTGCATCCTGAGGCGGATCGGCGGGCCCGCGGCCGCGGAGCGCGGCGCACGCCCCGGCGCCCCGCACCCCAGACGATCGTGGAGCAGGCCGCCGGGCGCTCCTTCGCGCTCGACGCGGACGGCTTCTGGCAGATCCACCCGGCCGCCGCGGATCTCCTCGACGGCGCCGTCGCCGAGCTGCTGGACGGAGTCGTGGATCCGTCGGCCGCGCATCTGGACCTCTACGGCGGCGTGGGTCTCTTCTCGGCCACCCTCGCGAGACTCGGCGCTCGCCGCATCACGACGGTCGAGTCGTCGCCGCGCGCGATCCGGCACGCGGCCGAGAACCTGCGCGACCTGGGCGTGCAGGCGGTCACCGCCCGCGTCGACCGCTTCCTGAAGGCCGGCGAAGCCGACCTCGGAGACGTCGCCGGCGGCGCGGTCGTGCTCGACCCGCCGCGCTCGGGAGCCGGTCGTGCCGTGGTGGAGGACGTCGTCGCCCTCGAGCCGGCGGCGGTCGCCTACGTCGCGTGCGACCCCGTCGCGCTCGCCCGTGACCTGGCCACGTTCCGCGCGCACGGGTACGAGCCGCGTCGGATGCGCGCCTTCGACCTCTTCCCCCACTCCCACCACCTGGAGACTGTCGCACTGCTGACGCGGTAGCCGGCTCGAGGCAGGAGCGGCGGATCCCGGCGGCCTGGCCCTCCTCGGGCGACGGGCGCACGATCCGCCACGGGATACAGTGAGAGCGTGAGCAGCGTAGCCCTGATCGACGACCACGAGTCCGTTCGCCTGGGACTCGCCGCCGCGCTCGAGCGTGCCGACTTCGACGTCGTGTTCTCGGGTGCCGGCGTGGCCGAGTACCTCGATGCGCGCGGGCGCGCACTGGCGCTGCCCGCTGACGTCGTCCTGCTCGATCTCACCCTCGGAGACGGCACGACGGTGACCGAGAACGTGACCCGGCTGGTCGCCGACGGATCCAGCGTGGTCATCCACAGCGTCGCGGACCGGCCCGTCGCCGTCCGCGAGGCCCTGGCCGCGGGCGCCGCGGGCGTCATCAGCAAATCGTCCCCGCTGGACGACGTGATCGCCGCCGCCCTCACGGTCGCGCGCGGCGAGGCGCTCAACAACGTGGAGTGGGCGAACGCGGTCGACGGCGACACGGCGTTCGCCGACGCGCAGCTCTCCACCCGCGAGCGCGAGGTGCTGCGGCTGTATGCGACCGGGCTGCCGCTGAAGGTCGTGGCCGAGCGACTCGGCGTGGCGTATTCCACCGCCAAGGAGAACATCACCCGCATCCGCGTGAAGTACGTGGAGGTCGGACGCCCCGCGCCGACGAAGGTCGATCTGCTGCGTCGCGCGATGGAGGACGGCATCGTGGAGAACGCGCAGGAGGATCCGCAGGGTGTGGGCTGAGCACGGCGCGCTCGCTCGGAGCCGCTCCGCAGCAGGCACGACGCCTCGGCGGGCGGGCTAGGCGCATGTCGGCGGACCAGGGTCTCAGGGAGGCCTGGGAGCGGATCTCCACACCCGGCGAGGTCGGGCAGGAGCTGGAGCGCTTCGCCGGGCGGCGGATGGAGCGCATCATCGCCATCGTCGTGGGCGTCGGGGCCCTCGCGCTCGGCACTCAGGCGCTCGTCAACGCCCTCTTGAAGATGCGCGTCGTGGACGTGCCGCACGTCTCGATGATGGCGCTGGTCTTCGTGCCGTGGGGCGCGATGCTCGTCTGCTGCGCGCTCGGGCGCGCGGTGCGCCTCACGGCGGGGATCTTCTTCGTCGCCTACATCGTCGATCTCGCGCTCTGGCCCTTCGTCGCCACGCATCAGAACCTGGATCCGTCGGACCAGCCGTGGATCTTCTTCCTCGTCAACGTCGCGGGAGTCGCGGCGGTCGTCGCCTTCCCGCTCGGGGTTCAGGTGGCCTGGGCGCTGGCCGGGCCGTTCCTCTACGGCACCGTGCGTCTCGTGCAGGGCGACTTCCAGCGCGGGTTCTGGGTGGTCACGGCGTTCGATGTCTCGTTCACCCTCATCCTCGGACTCGTGCTGGTGGCCCTGGGATGGATGTTCCGGTCGGTCGCGAACGGGGTCGACGAGGCTCGCGGCCGGGCGGTGGCGCTCTACACCGCGGCGGCCACGGCAGAGGCGTCCGAGCACGAGCGCGTCGCGGTCGCGGCCCTCATGCACGACAGCGTGCTCGCCGCGCTCATCGCCGCAGAGCGCGCGGAGACCGAGCGAGAGCGCGCCCTCGCGGTGGACATGGCGCGTGAAGCGCTCACCCGCCTGGCGAATGCCGAGGCCCCGGCCCAGGAGGGCAGTGAGGAGCCCGTGCAGATCGAGCGGCTCGCGGAGGATCTGCGCCGGGCCGTGGGGCAGATGGGGCTGTCGATCGAGGTCGAGCACTTCGGTCACGGCGCCGTGCCCGACCGGGTCGCCCGGGCGATGGCGCTCGCGGCGCGGCAGGCGATCGGCAACGCCGTCGCGCACGCATCCGGCCGCGGACTCGCCGTGGTGGTGGAGGGACACGGCGACACCGGCCTCACCGTCAAGGTCAGCGACACCGGAAGCGGGTTCGATCCGGCGCAGGTCGGCGCGGACCGCCTCGGCATCCGTGCGTCGATCCTCGCCCGGATGGCGGCGGTCGGCGGGGTCGCCACGATCGAGTCCGACCGGCACGGCACGGTCGTGACGCTCGGGTGGTCGCAGTCATGAGGCTCACCGTCCGCATGGTGGCGACCGGGCTGGCGCTCGTGTTCGCCTGCTACTTCGCCGCGCGTGCCCTGTGGTGGACCACGCCGCCGCCGCGCCCGATGCTCGTGCTGCTGGCCGTCGCGATCTATCTCGGCTCCTTCGCGGTGATCGCGATCGTCGGTGCGGGGCGCTCGGTGCAGATGCCGCGCTGGGCAGCCGCCCTGGCGCTCGCCTCCGCGCTCGCCATCCCGCAGCTGAGCAACCTCGGTCTCGACGCCGCAGACCTGCGCGCCCCCTACGCGACCTGGTACATCGGCTCCGTCGGACTGACCGGCGTGGTCTGCATCGTGCGGCGCCGCCCGTGGGCGGGCTGGATCGTGCTCCTCCTGCTCACCCTGTCCTCGACGGCCTGGATCGGTTTCCTGCAGGCTCTCGGCCTGGGGCTGGTCGGGTCGACGGTCTGGATGGTGATCGCTCAGCTGCTGGTCGCGTTCTGGCGGCGCGCCGTGCGCGACACCGATCGGCTCGCGGGGATCCAGCAGGCGGCATCCGCCTGGCAGGCGACGCAGATCGTGCGTCAGCGCGAGCGCCGGGAGCGGGTGCAATACGCGCTGACCGTCGCGGGCCCCGTACTCAGCCGCGTGATCGAGACGCGCGGCGAGCTCTCTCCGGACGAGAAGCGCGCCGCGCACCTGGCCGAGGGACGTCTGCGGGACGAGATCCGGGGCGGCGAGCTGCTCAACGAGCGCGCCCGTGCGGCGATCGAGTCCGCGCGCGCCCGCGGCGCGTCGGTCACGGTGTTCGACGACGGCGGCCTGGAGGGGCTGGACGAGCACAGCAAGGGCCGCATCCGCGAGGAGCTGGCTGACGTGCTCTCCGGCTCCTCCTCGGCGCGGCTCATCATCCGTGCCCCCAAGGACGCGAGGATCGCGGTCACCGTCGTCGGCCGATCTGCGGCAGGCGAGTCGTCCGACGAGGACTCCGTGGAGCTCTGGCACGAGATCCCGCGCGCCGAGACGGACTGATCCCGCCGCCGGCGGTGCCGAATCCGGAGGCCGGCAGAAGAAAGGGCGAGGGGCGGCGAAGCCGCCCGCCCCTCGCCAGGTGCGGAACAGTTACCCGAAAACCGTCCGCAAAGACCGGAGATCGTCTGCCTACCCTGTGGCGGAGATCCGGTCGAACGCGAAGCGTTGCAAGAAAGAGTCTTCCGGGTCGTGCAAAAGATGTCTGTAGGTATTTTGGGGGACAAATCCGGACACAGGTGATAATCCGGATCCGAAGCCGGTCCGCAGGCCCGGGTTCAGCCCGAGAAGCGGCCCCACGGGATGTCTCGCCGCAGGGGGGAGCGCAGGGCGCGCTGATTGCGCTCCCACGCCGACACCGGCTTCTGCGCGGCCACGGCGTCGGCCTCCTCCGCCACGAACGCCTCGGAGAGCACGGCGATGAGCGCCGCGAGCTCCTCTTCGCTCGCGGTTCCGCGGAGCACCTGGATCTCGACGGCGTCGGCCGCTGCGTCCTCCGCGCTCACAGCGGGATGTTCCCGTGCTTCTTCGGGGGCAGCTCGGCGCGCTTCCCCCGCAGCGCGCGCAGCGCCTTCGCGATCGAGACGCGCGTGTTGGCCGGCTCGATGACCCCGTCGATCTCGCCGCGCTCGGCAGCGAGGAAGGGGCTGGTGACGTTGTAGGTGTACTCGTTCGCCAGGCGCGTGCGCACGGCGGCGACGTCCTCGCCGGCCTCCTCGGCGCGCTTGATCTCCCCGCGGTACAGGATGTTCACCGCGCCCTGGCCGCCCATGACGGCGATCTCGGCGGTCGGCCACGCGAGGTTGACGTCGGCGCCCAGCTGCTTGGAGCCCATGACGATGTAGGCGCCGCCATAGGCCTTGCGCAGGATCACGGTGACCAGCGGCACCGTGGCCTCCGCGTAGGCGTAGATGAGCTTCGCGCCGCGGCGGATCACGCCGGTCCACTCCTGGTCCGTGCCGGGCAGGTATCCCGGCACGTCGACGAGGGTGACGATCGGGATCGAGAACGCGTCGCAGAAGCGGACGAAGCGGCTGGCCTTCTCGCCGGCCTCGATGTTCAGGGTTCCCGCCATCTGGGACGGCTGGTTGGCGATGATGCCGACCGAGCGTCCCTCGACGCGGCCGAAGCCGATCACGATGTTGGGTGCGAACAGCGGCTGCACCTCGAGGAACTCCGCGCCGTCGACGACGCGCTCGATGACGGTGTGGATGTCGTAGGGCTGGTTCGCCGAGTCCGGGATGAGGGTGTTCAGCGTGCGGTCGGCGTCCGTGGTCTCGAACTCGAAGTCGCTGGAGTAGGTGGGCAGCTCCGCCATGTTGTTGTCCGGCAGGAAGCCGAGCAGGGTGCGGGCGTAGTCGATCGCGTCGTCCTCGTCCTCGGCGAGGTAGTGCGCGACGCCCGAGCGGGTGTTGTGCGTGTACGCGCCGCCGAGCTCCTCCATGCCGACGTCCTCGCCGGTCACGGTCTTGATCACGTCGGGGCCCGTCACGAACATCTGGCTGGTCTTGTCGACCATGATCACGAAGTCGGTCAGCGCGGGGCCGTAGACGGCACCGCCGGCAGCCGGGCCCATGATGATGGAGATCTGCGGGATCACGCCGGAGGAGCGGGTGTTGTGGCGGAAGATCTCGCCGTACTTGCTGAGCGCGAGCACGCCCTCCTGGATGCGCGCGCCGCCCGAGTCGAGGATGCCGATGATCGGCACGCCGCTGCGCAGCGCGAACTCCATGATCTTGATGATCTTGTCGCCGGAGACCTCGCCCAGCGAGCCGCCGAAGGTCGTGAAGTCCTGCGAGTAGACGGCGACCGTGCGTCCGTTGATGGTGCCGACGCCGGTGACCACCGAATCGCCGTACGGGCGGTTCTTGTCCATCCCGAACGCGGTCGTGCGGTGGCGGACGTACTCGTCGAACTCGACGAAGCTGCCCGGATCCACCAGCAGCTCGATGCGCTCGCGGGCGGTCATCTTGCCCTTGGCGTGCTGCTTCTCCTTCGCCTTCGCCTCGGCCGAGACGACGGCCTCGTCGTAGCGGGCGCGGAGGTCGGCGATCTTGCCGGCGGTCGTGTAGAGGTCAGGCGTGTCCGTCACGGTCTCCACATTAGCGCCGGGCCCGCGACGTCCGTTGGATGAGAGGCACAACTCCGGGGCCGGATCCTCTGTGCGGACCCTCCGAGCCGCCTGGGCGTCTCGAGGCCTCAGGCGGCGCGGATAGGGTGACCGCATGAGCTTCCCGCACAGCACGGCCGCCGCGGCGCGGCTCGAGGTCGTCGCGTCCACCGGGTCCACGAACGCCGACCTGCGCGCGCACGCCGACGACGACCGGGGGTGGCCGCACTTGTCGGCGATCCTCACCGAGGATCAGGTCGCCGGTCGCGGGCGCCTCGACCGCGTCTGGACCGCGCCGGCCGGCGCGGCGATCGCGCTGTCGGTGCTGCTCCGCGTTGCCGATGTGCCCATCCCTCAGCGCGGCTGGATCCCGCTCGCCGCGGGGCTCGCGATGGCCGACGCGATCGCTGCGCAGCTGCCGGAGCGGAGCGTCGGCGTGAAGTGGCCGAACGACGTGCTGGTGGGGGAGCGGAAGATCTGCGGGATCCTGGCCGAGGCGTCGGGATCCGATGTCGTGATCGTCGGATCCGGCGTCAACACGCGGATGACGGCCGAGCAGCTGCCCGTGCAGACCGCGACGTCGTTCGCCGTCGTGGGCGTCGAGGCCGACGTCGACCTGCTGGTGGCGGGCTATCTCGCACGCCTGGACGGGTGGATCGCACGGCTCGCCGAGAGCGGCTCGGCCGTCGCGAGCGGTCTGCACGACGCGGTCGCGGCGCGGTGCGTCACGCTCGGTCGCACCGTGCGCGTGATGCTGCCCGGCGGCGACGACCTGGTGGGCGAGGCGACGGGCCTCGGCGGCGACGGCTGCCTCCTGGTCTCGGCCGGCGGGTCGGTGCACCGCATCGCGGCCGGCGACGTCGTGCACGTGCGCCCGGCCTGAGCCGGCGCGTCCCATGGCGCGGGAGGGCCTACGGCGTCGCGCCGGGCGGCGCCTCCGGGATCATCGGCGCAGGGAGAGCAGCTCCGTGCAGGTGAGCGTGAGAGAGCGCCAGGGGGCGACGGGCAAGGTCACGGTGTCGGGCGGCCTGGCCGATCCGCATTGATCCATCGCGGCGATGACGGCGCTCGGCCATTCGGCGACGGTCGCGCGCAGGGAGTAGGGGTGAAGATCGCCGCGCCCCATGATGCCCACCACCGCGATGCAGGCGATCACGGAGATCGCCGTGGTGATCGCGACCCGTCGCCCCGGAGACGCTGCGGCGTCCGCGCGGCGAGCGCGGGAGACGAGGATCGCGGTCGCGAGCGGGATCACGGCGCTGAGAAGCATCCCGGACGGTACCCCGTAGCGGATGTTGACGATGAGCGTATCAATGTGATCGAGACCGAACTCGGCGTACCGGAACCCGTCCTGGCTGTTCGCCCACGCGCTGCCCGTGTAGGTCGCGGCCGAGCCGAGGATCAGCGCGATCGTGAGCAGGCGCTGTGTCGAGGTGCCTTTCCACAGGGCGATCACCGTCGCTGCGGCGATGGGGATGAGGATGATCCACGCGACGAGCAGCCCGGAGGAATGAATGAGATTCCGGACGGCGACCGGGTCGGCCTGAACCAGCGGAATGACGGTGTTGACCATCCAGCCGAGGAAGGTGGATCCGACGCTCAGCGGGCCTTCGCTGGTCGCCCGCGGGACCAGGAGCGCGGTGACGATCTGCCAGGCCGCACCGACCAGGAACGCCGCGAAGATCGGGAACGCGCGCGCGTGTGCGCGTCGCGCGCGGAACGGGATCAGCCAGAAGAAGAAGACGCACTGGATCTCCGTCATCACGAGTGCGAACGCGAGGAGCGCCCAGGCGATGCCGGTGGACCACCGTCGGGGTCGATAGAGCAGCAGCCACGGCATGATCCACATGGCGTAGACGTGCAGGTCTGCGAGGTTGCCGATCGTCTCCTGTGTGGCCAGGGGGAGCAGCATCGTGATCGCCGCCAGGGTGAGGCGGGCCGGGATCCAGGGCACGAGGTCACGCGACAGCCAGTACACGGCCGCCGCAGCCAGGCCCACGAGCACCGAGCAGATCGCGAAGATCAGCATCGGGTAGCGCACCACGTCGAAGAAGGGATAGATCACCGCGACGACCAAGCGCGGGATCAGGTGCTGGTACCCCGCATAGCCGTGCACGATGACGTTCCACGCCCCATCGCGCACGGCCTCGTCGAGAAAGATGTTGGCGTCCTCGGCCCACGGGCGTCGGCGGTGGTCGGCGGGGACCCGCACCCACGTCACCCAGGCGCCCGCGATCACGATCGTCATGACGGTCGCCCACTCGAGCAGACGGCGCGTCCGGGTCGGCGGGCGGTGCGATACGGTCATCCCGCCCCCTCGATCGTGTGAACACCGGTCCTGACGACGTTATCGCAGGGCGTCCGGAAGGCGCGTGCAGGAACACGACGGCTCCGTTCCGTACGCTGGGATCCGACATGGCACATCTTCTCGGGGCCGAAGGGCTCCATCTCGAGTTCCCCACCCGCGTCGTCTTCGACTCGGTCACCCTCGGCATCGAGGAGGGCGATCGGATCGGCATCGTCGGCCGCAACGGCGACGGCAAGTCCAGCCTGCTCGCGATGCTCGCCGGTCGTCTGGAGCCGGACGCGGGCCGGGTGACGGTGCGCGGGGGCACGACGATCGGCGTGCTCGACCAGGCGGACGTGCTCGACGACGCGCTCACCGTGGGACGCGCGATCGTCGGCGACACCCCCGAGCACGAATGGGCGGGCGACGCCACGGTGCGCGACGTGATCGACGGGCTCGTGAGCGACCTGGACTGGGATGCCTCGGTCGCCGATCTCTCGGGCGGGCAGCGCCGGCGGGTCGCCCTGGCGAAGCTGCTCGCCGGGGACTGGGACATCGTGGCTCTCGACGAGCCCACCAACCACCTGGACGTCGAGGCCATCGGATGGCTCGCGGAGCACCTGAAGCGGCGCTGGCCGGCGAGCCAGGGCGCGCTCATGGTCGTCACGCACGACCGCTGGTTCCTGGACGAGGTGTGCACCGAGACGTGGGAGGTGCACGACCGGATCGTCGAGCCGTTCGAGGGCGGGTACGCGGCGTACATCCTGCAGCGTGTCGAACGCGACCGGATGGCGGCGGCGACCGAGGCCAAGCGGCAGAACCTCGCCCGCAAAGAGCTCGCCTGGCTGCGCCGCGGCGCTCCGGCGCGCACCTCGAAGCCGAAGTTCCGCATCGACGCGGCGAACGCGCTCATCGCCGACGTGCCGGAGATCCGCGACCGGATCGGGCTGCAGTCGCTCGCGGTCTCGCGCCTCGGCAAAGATGTCGTCGACCTCATCGACGCGGGCGTCACCTTCCCGGCGACCGCCACCGCGCCGGAACGCACGGTGCTGCGCGACGTGGAATGGCGGATCGCGCCGGGGGAGCGCACCGGCATCCTCGGGGTGAACGGCGCGGGCAAGTCGACGCTGCTGAGCCTCGTCGCCGGCACTCTGGCCCCCACGAGCGGACGCGTCACGCACGGCAAGACCGTGCAGGTGCGCACGCTCACGCAGCGGATGGACGAGCTGCAGGACGTGTGGGACGAACCCGTCCGGGTCGTGATCGGACGCCTGCGGACGACGTACACGTTCGGCACCGGATCCAAAGCCGCCGAGCTCACCCCCGGTCAGCTGCTGGAGCGGCTGGGCTTCTCGTCGGCGCAGCTGTCCACGCCGGTCAAGGACCTCTCCGGAGGGCAGCAGCGCCGGCTGCAGCTGCTGCTCGTGCTGCTGGATCAGCCCAACGTGATGATCCTCGACGAGCCCACGAACGACATGGACACCGACATGCTCGCCGCGATCGAGGATCTCCTGGACTCGTGGCCGGGCACGCTCCTCGTCGTCAGTCACGACCGGTACTTCCTGGAACGGGTGACGGATCAGCAGTACGCCATCCTCGGCGGGCACCTGCGGCATCTGCCCGGAGGCGTGGACGAGTATCTGCGTCTGCGCGCGCTCGAGCAGGCTGCGCCGAAGGACACCGTGACGGCTCCCGGATCCACGCCGACGGCGGCCGGATCCGCCCTCGCGGGCGCCGACCGCCGTGCGGCGGAGAAGGAGGTGTCGGCGCTCGAACGGCGCATGCAGAAGCTCGCCGAGCAGATCGACCGCGCCAAGCACGCCCTCGCCGACCATGATCAGTCCGACTACGCGGGTCTCGGCGAGAAGATGAAGGCCATCCAGGAGCAGCAGGACGAGGTCGACGAACTCGAGCTGCGCTGGTTCGAGCTCACCGAGCAGCTGGGCTGAGCGCGGCCTCGCCGGCCAGCCGGAAGTCGTCCTCGACGAGCGCCCCGTTGACGGCGGCACCCGCCATGGCGCCCGCACCGACCGCCATCGGCACGGTCGCCATCGGGTTCACGACGTTGCCCGCAGCCCAGATCCGGGGATGAGAGGTCTTGCCGGCGGCGTCCGCCTGCAGGAACGCCCCGAGGCCCGACGGGAGCTCCGCGCGGGCGAGGCGCAGTTCGTCGAGGAAGCCGTCGTGCGGCACCGGCCGGCCGCCGGTGAACACCGCGTCCACGGGGATCTCGGCACCGTCGGCAGTGCGGATCGCGGCGACCGCGGTCCCCTCGCCGATCACCTCGATCGCCGGCGACGCGACGATCTCGACGCCGCGGGCCCGCAGCAGGCGCTCGTCCTCGGGGTCGAGGGCGCCGAGCCCCGCCGAGAAGAGCACCACGTCTCCGCTCCACTGCCGCACCATCTTCGCCTGGTGCAGGGACGCCGGTGAGCTCGCGAGCACCGCCAGGCGGCGATCGCGCACCTCCCAGCCGTGGCAGTAGGGGCAGTGCAGCACGCTCGTGCCCCAGCGCTCGGCGAGCCCGGGGACCGCGGCGAGCTCGTCGCTGATGCCGCTGGCGACCACGAGCGCGCGGGTGCGCTCCTCGGCGCTCTCCTCGAGGACGACCGTGAGCGCGTCGCCGTCCTCGCGCACCGCGGCCACCGCGCCCGCGCGGAACGCGACGCCGTAGGCGGCGGCCTCGGCCCTCCCGCGCTGCACGAGATCCAGGGGCGGGGTCCCCTCGTTGCCGAGGACGCCGTGCATGTGCGCGGCGAAGCGGTTGCGCGGCAGGCCGGCATCGACGACCAGGGTGCGGCGTCGCGCCCGTCCGAGCAGGAGGGCGGCGGAGAGGCCCGCCGCCCCGCCTCCGATGACGATCGCATCCCACGAGGGGGAGTTCAGGGTTTCCATGGATCCAGTCCACGGGTAGCATCGCGGAATCGCAATCGAGTTTGCGGAATCGGCAAGAGGAGACGATCGTGCAGGACGAGCTCGCCCAGGTGGGACCGCGGCTGCGAGCGGCCCGCAGGGCCCGCGGGTGGACTCTGGACGAGCTGGCGGAGCGGGCCGAGATGTCGGCCAGCACGCTGTCCCGCCTGGAGTCGGGAAAGCGTCAGGCCAGCCTCGAGCTGCTGCTGCCGCTGACCCGGCGCCTGGGCATCCGGCTCGACGACCTCCTGCCCGACGAGGCGCCGGATCCCCGCATCCGCCGCCCGGTGATCCGCCGGGACGGACTCATCATCGTGCCGCTCTCGCCGGAGGGGTCTCCCGTGCACACCTACCGGATCACCTATCCGCCGGTGACCCGGCTGCCGGCGCTGCGCGTGCATGACGGGTACGAGTGGTTCTCCGTCATCTCCGGCCGGCTCCGCCTGCGGCTCGGTGCGCAGGATCTCGTCCTCGGCCGCGGGGAGGCCGCCGAGTTCGACACCCGCACGCCGCATGCCATGTCCGCGGCCGGCGGACGTCCGGCGCAGATCATCAGCATCTTCAACGACGAGGGCGTCCGCATGCACACGCACGTCGCGGATCCTTCCTGACCCCTGGGCGGCGCGCACCTCGCTCGGTATCCTGAGCCCATGACCCCCGGAGCGGCGCCGGACGCGACGCGGGCGAAGCTCCTTGCCGCGGCGGCCGAGGAGATCGTCGCACGTGGCTACACCGCGGCGTCGCTGTCCCGGACGGCGGAGCGGATCGGTCTCACGAAGGGCGCGTTCAGCCGCCACTTCCCGACGAAGGACGACCTCGTCGAGGCGATCATCGCCGAGGCGGCCCGCCGGGGCCCCGGCCTTCTCCGGGCCGCGCAGGACGCGTTCCCCGCGAGCCCCCTCCGCGCCTGCATCTACGCGGTCGGCGAGATCTCCGCGGCCGGGCGCACGGATCCCGTTCTCGCCGCATCGCTCCTCCTCGTGCAGGATCCGGCGATCGACGCCCGCCGTGTCGCTCCGCTGCGCCGTATGGTCGCCGACGTGCTGCGCGTGCCTCTGACAGCGGCGGTGGCGGAGGAGGGCTATGTCCTCACCCTTCCCGTGGAGGACGCCGTGCAGTTCCTCGTGGTGCTGCTGACGGGGATCCTCTCATCCGCGCGGTTCGCGGACGATTTCGGACCCCAGCACGAGGTGCTGTCGGTGCAGGCGGCGCTGGCCGGGCTCGGCATACCGGACGCCGCCGAGGTCGTGGCCGACGTGATCCGGCGTCTCGGAGCCTGAGCGGGCTGCGCCGCTCAGGCCGTTCACTCCGTCGTGCTACGCTCGCTCGCGGGGGAATTGTAGACGATCGTCTACGCGCTGGGGGCTGCAGCCCGTCGCCGTGGATGTGGGGACATCGATGGCGGCGGGCTCCCACCGGGAATACCGTGGACGCATGCAGCGCTGTGCCCTCAGCGGACGGCGCTCGCGGTCCGCCCGGGCGAGAGGAGACGGCGCATGGAAGGCCTCGAGGTCACCGTTCTGCTGGGGCTCACGATCCTCACGGGGGCACTGCTGGCCCCGCGGGTGCGACTGGCGCTGCCGCTCGTGCTCGTCGTGCTCGGCCTCCTCCTCGGATTCGTGCCCGCGCTGCGCGAGATCCAGCTCCCGCCGGAGACGGTGCTGCTCCTGTTCCTCCCCGTGATGCTGTTCTGGGAGAGTCTGACCACCTCGCTGCGCTCGATCCGGCGCGACTTCCGCTACATCCTTCCGATGAGCACGCTGCTCGTGGTCGCCTCGGCCTTCGCCGTCGCCGGCATCGGACTGCTGTTCGGGCTGCCGTGGGAGACGGCGCTGATCCTGGGCGCCGCCGTCGCTCCGCCCGACGCGACCGCCGTCGCCGCCCTCGGGCGGATGCTGCCGCGACGCATGTTCATGAAGCTCAAGGCGGAGAGCCTCACCAACGACGGCACCGCGCTGGTCCTGTACGCGATCGGGCTCTCGCTCGCGGTCGGCGGCCACATCACGCCGCTCAGCATCGGGTGGACCGTGGTGGTCTCGTATCTGGGCGGCATCGCCGCGGGAGTCGCGGTCGCCGCCCTGGGCTACTTCCTGCTGCGCGCGATCTCCTCCACGATCATCATCAACACCACGCTGCTGCTGATCCCGTTCGTCGCGTTCCTGCTCGCCGAGCTCATCGGCGCGTCCGGCGTGCTCGCCGTCGTCGTCGCCGGCGTGATCATCGCCTACGTGTCGCCGACCGTGACCACCGCTCCGTCGCGACGTCAGGCGGAGTCGGCCTGGCCGTTCGGCGTGTTCCTGCTCAACGGCGCTCTGTTCGTGCTGATCGGGCTCGAGGTGCAGTACGTCGTGCACCAGATCTCGGCCGGCGCCATCGGCCGCCTCGTGCTCGTGACGATCGCCGTGTGGGTGGCGCTGCTCGTGGTGCGCTACCTCTTCCAGCTGCTCAGCGTGCCGTTCTACGGACGCTCCGGTCCGAGGCCGCCGCGCGGCGTGCGCGCTCGCTCCCGCGTGCTCAGCACGTTCGCCGGGATGCGCGGCGCCGTCTCCCTCGCGATCGCGCTGTCGGTCCCCGCGGGCGCCGTCGCCGGCGGAGCGGTGGACGGCCGTGACGAGATCGTCTTCGTCACCGCGGGCGTCATCCTGCTGAGCCTGCTCGTGCAGGGCATGCTCCTGCCGGCCATCGTGCGCTGGGCGCGGATCCCCGCCGACCAGGCGGAGGTCGAGGAGTACGAGCTCGCCGAGCGCACCATCTCCGGCGCGGCGCTCGCGGCGCTGGACGACCTCGCCGTGCAGCACCAGGTCAGCGACGAGGTGCGCGACCGGATCCGCTTCGAGGGCTACCAGATGCTCGAGTACACGAACGCGCGCACGCTCGCCCGCGAGCAGGCGCTGGTCGACGCGGAGGTGCGCGCACTCGACGAGATGCTCGGCCAGCCCGACCCCCTCGCCGCAGGCACCGACGCCCGCGAGGACGGGGGCGATCCGCTCGCGGCGGGGACCTCTTCCGACACGGTGGACTCCGCGCCGGACGCGGACGGCTCGGGAGGTTCCCCGCGCCGCACGATCATCGAGGGCGCGACCCTGCAGATGATCGCGACCTCGGAGGACGTCGACCTCCTGCAGCGCTCACCGTTGGTCCGGCACGACGAGCTCACCCGGCTCAAGCTCGCGCTCCTCGACCGCAAGCGCGAGGTGCTGCTGGGGCTGCGTCGCTCCGGCACGGTCGACGATCTCATCGTGCGGCGGATCTCCGCCCGTCTCGACCTCGAGCAGCTGCGGCTGCAGGGGCTCGAGGACTTCGACTGAGCGCGCTGACGGCGCGCCCGCCGGTCGTACTCCGGTAGCAGGCCGGCCGCGGAGGATCATTCCGCAGAGGGACGCGATCGCCGACGGGGCCGACCTACCGTGAGGTCATGGCCGAACTCCTCAGTGCTTTCCTCCTCACGCCGTGGGCGCCGCTGCTGATCCTGCTGTTCTGCTTCCTGGACGGCTTCTTCCCGCCGGTGCCGAGCGAGACGGTGGTCGTGGGAGCCCTGACGATGGCCTTCGCGACCGGGGCGCAGGCCGCGCCGACCGCGATCCTGATCCTGTTCGCGGCCGGGATCGGCGCGGCGGCGGGCGACAGCGCCGCCTACGCGATCGGGCGTCGTGCGGGCACGCGGCGGTGGGGGTGGATGCGACGTCCCCGGGTGCAGTCCGCGCTGGTCTGGGCGGGGGAGCGTCTCGCCGCACGCCCTGCGATCCCGCTGCTCGTCGCCCGGTACATCCCGGTCGGCCGGGTGGCCGTGAACATGACCGCGGGAGCCACGCGGCTGCCGTACCGCCGGTTCCTGCCGCTCTCCCTGGTCGCCGCCGCCGGGTGGGTCGGCCTCAGCGCACTGATCGCATCGGTCGCCTCGGCCTGGCTCGGACATTCGCCGCTGCTCGCGGCCGGCGTCGGCGTGGCGCTCTCGATCGTGCTGGGACTCGCGATCGATCTGGGCGCCCGGCTCGCGCGTCGGCTTCGGCCGCAGAGCGCCCCTGCCGATCGCGACGGCGCACGGCAGGAGGGCGAGCGTGCCCTGGTGGATGCCTCGGCGGAACGCTGTGACGCCGTGTGACGGATCGATTCGAGGGGCTCTCGACGCCCGCATACCGTGGTCGAGTCCCCCAAGATAGGAACTCACAGCCATGTCCCGCAAGCTCACCACCGCACTCGCCGCCGCCACCGCGGCGGCCGCACTCGTCTTCTCCCTCGTCGGCTGCTCGTCGGCCTCGGGCGCCGGATCCGACCCCACCGCGGAGGCCGGCAAGACCGTCAAGGTCGGCGTCGTCGGCAAGAGCGACCCCCAGTGGCCGGCCTTCGTCGAGGCGGCCAAGAAGGAGGGCATCACCGTCGAGCTGGTGGACTTCGGCTCCTACGAGCAGCCGAACCCGGCACTGTCCGAGGGCGAGATCGACCTCAACCAGTTCCAGCACATCGTGTACCTCGCGCAGTACAACGTGAAGTCGGGCAAGGACCTGCAGCCGATCGGCTCGACCGCCATCTACCCGCTCGGGCTCTACTCCAAGAAGTACAAGAGCGTGAAGGAGATCCCCGCGGGCGAGACCGTCGCCGTGCCGGACGACGCATCCAACCAGGCGCGCGGCCTGCTCGTGCTGCAGTCCGCCGGCCTCATCACGCTGAAGAGCGGCGGGTCGATCTTCTCCGACCTCGCCGACGTGGACACGGCGAAGTCCAAGGTCAAGGTGACGGCGCTCGAGGCGGCTCTGATCCCGACCTCGCTGCCCGACGTGGCCGCGGCGATCATCAACAACGACTTCGTCAAGGACGCCGGTCTGACGTTCAAGGACGCCATCGCGCAGGACGACCCGAAGGATCCGAACGCGCTGCCCTACGTGAACATCTTCGCGGCGCCGGCCAAGGAGAAGGACAACGCGACCTACAAGAAGCTGGTCGAGATCTTCCAGACCGACGCCGATGTGCAGAAGGGCCTCGCCAAGGCCTCCGGCGACACCGGGGTGCCGCTGAAGGTCGACGCGGCCGAGCTGCAGAAGACCCTCACCACGGTCGAGGGCGACGTCAAGAACCACAAGGGCTGACCGAGACCTGCGAGAGAATCGGGCGGTGCGTTCTGCGCCGCCCGATTCCCGTGCCACCGCTACCTCCGGAGTGACCATGCCGATCGTGAGCCTGCAGGGCGTCACCAAGTCCTATCCGCCCACGTCCCGCGACGGCGCTCCCGTCGTCGCCGTCGATGACGTCTCCCTCGACATCGCGCAGGGCGATGTCTTCGGGATCATCGGATACTCCGGCGCGGGAAAGTCCACGCTCGTGCGGCTGATCAACGCGCTCGAGCCGGCGACGAGCGGCCGCCTGGTGGTCGACAGCGTCGACATCACGACGCTCTCCGAGCGGGAGCTGCGTCGCGTGCGCGGCGGCATCGGGATGATCTTCCAGCAGTTCAACCTGTTCTCCGCGAAGACGGTCAGGGCGAACATCGCCTATCCGCTCAAGCTGGCCGGCTGGGCGAAGGCGGACATCGACGCGCGGGTCGCCGAGCTGCTCGCGTTCGTCGGCCTCTCGGACAAGGCGAAGGCGTTCCCGGAGCAGCTGTCGGGCGGTCAGAAGCAGCGCGTCGGCATCGCGCGCGCCCTCGCCACCCGTCCGGCGATCCTGCTCGCGGATGAGGCGACGAGCGCGCTCGACCCGCAGACCACCCACGAGGTCCTGGAGCTGCTGGCGCGGGTGAACCGCGAGCAGGGCGTCACGATCGTCGTCATCACGCACGAGATGGACGTGATCCAGACCCTGGCGACCAGGGTGGCCGTCATGGAGAACGGCCGGGTCGTGGAGCAGGGGGACGTCTTCGAGGTGTTCTCGAACCCGCAGAACCCCGCGTCGCAGCGGTTCGTCGGCACGGTGATCAAGGGCGTGCCGAGTCCCGCCGAGCAGGCGTCGCTTCAGGCCCGTCACGACGGACGGCTCGTGACCTTCTCGTTCCGCGACGGAGACTCGTCCCAGGCGCAGGTGTTCCTCGACCTCGCCGAGGCGGCACTCGAGTTCGAGCTCGTGTACGGCGGGATCAACGACATCCGAGGCCGCGCCTTCGGGCACCTCACGCTCGCGATCCGCGGATCGGATGCGGCGGTCGACGCCGCTCTCACGAAGATCCGCAGCCACGCGTCCGTCACGGAGGTGCCGCGTGCGGCTTCCGCGGGCACAGCGCGGACCGAAGGGGAGGTGCGCTGATGGACCGCCTCATCGAACTGCTGCCGGACTTCTGGCAGGCCGCCGTCGAGACCCTGTACATGACGACGATCGCGCTCGTCATGTCCGGAGTGATCGGCACGATCATCGGGATCGGTCTGTACGTCACCCGTCCGGGCGGACTGCTGCCGAATCGTCCGGTGAGCATCCTCATCTCGTTCCTGGTGAACTTCATCCGCCCGATCCCGTTCGTGATCTTCATCGCGGTGCTGCAGCCGTTCACGCGGATCGTGATCGGCACCGGCATCGGCATCAACGCGGGTGCGTTCGCGATCGGGGTCGCGGCCTCGTTCGCGATCGGGCGCATCGTCGAGCAGCACCTCGTCTCGGTGTCGCCGGGGGTGATCGAGGCGGCGCGGTCGATGGGCGCGGGTCCGTGGCGGATCCTGCTCACGGTCGTGATGCCCGAGGCCCTCGGGCCGCTGATCCTCGGCTACACGTTCATCGTCGTGGCGCTCATCGACATGACCGCGATGGCCGGGCTCGTCGGCGGCGGCGGCCTCGGCGCGTTCGCCCAGGTCTACGGCTTCCGGCAGTTCGAGCCCGTCGTGATGTGGGCGGCGATCATCCTCATCGTCGTGTTCGTCCACCTCGTGCAGACGCTCGGCACGTGGCTCGCCCGCAGGATCATGCGCCGCTGAGGCGCGTGGCGCGCCGTTCCGCAGGGAGGGTGCGCCGTTCTGCAGGGAGGGTGCGCTGTTCCGCAGGAACCTCTGCGTCGTGGTGCGCCGATCCACCCGGGATCCGCGGACGGCCGCCTTCGACGGTCCTGCAGAACGGCGAGGGCTCCCTGCAGAACGGCAGCCGGGCGCGGGTCACTGTCGCGCGGGCGGCGCCTCCTGCAGGGTGCGCCGGGTGACGAACTCGCGCGGCGCGCCCGTGAGCGGATCCGTGAAGCGCAGCTCGCGGGCCAGCAGCTGCAGGGGACGGGTGAAGTCGTCGGGCGTCTCGGGGAGCAGCTCCGGGTAGAAGCCGTCGTTCAGGATCCCGGCGCCCAGCTCGGCGAGATGCACGCGCAGCTGGTGCATCCGTCCCGAGTGCGGGCGCAGCAGGGTGTGCAGCACGCGGTCGTCGAAGGCGCGCAGCTCGATGAGCGTCTCGGCGTTCGGCTCGCGGGCGGGGTCCGTCTGCACGCAGACCTGACCGCGGAGCTTGACGATGTGATTGCGGTGGACGAGGGGGAACGCGGCGCCGCCAAGAGCCGGAGCCGCGGGATCCCAGTCCGCGGGCAGCGGGGAGACGGCCTCGTAGACCTTCTCCACCTCGCGACGCTCGAAGAGCAGCTGGTACGCCCCGCGGGTCGCGGGCCGGGTCGAGAACATCAGCAGGCCCGCCGTCGCGCGGTCCAGGCGGTGGATCGGGGTGAGCTCCGGGATGCCGAGGGCGTTGCGCAAGCGCACCAGGGCGGAGTTCTGCAGGTACTTGCCGCCCGGCGTCGTGGGCAGGAAGTGGGGCTTGTCGACCACGACGAGATCCGCGTCCTGGTGGAGGATCTCCACGTCGAACGGGATCTGCTTCTCCACCGGCGGCTCGCGGTAGTACCAGACGAAGTCGTGCACGCCGAGCGGGGTCTCGCGGCTCAGCGCGGAGCCGTCGATCGCGACGATCTCGCCGCGGTCGAAGCGGCTGAGAAGCCGCTCCGGGTCGAGGTGGAAGAAGCGCTCGGCCATGTACGCGCCGACCGTGGGCCACGGCCCCTCGTCGGGCACGCGCAGCCGCGTCGCGCCGACGCCGTCGCGCACGGGCAGGGGGGAGCGCATCGCCATTCGGCCCAGCCTAGTTCGCGCTGCGGCGCGTCTCGAACTCCGCATCCGCCGCGTCCCGGGGCGGGCGTCATGCGGCGTCACGGGGAAATAGGGCGTCACGGGGAAATAGTCCGTGCGGATGCGCGGTTGCCCCGGATATGACTCGCATCGGATCCAGTGACCTGTCCGTCTTCCCGCTCTCGCTCGGCGGCAACGTGTTCGGCTGGACCGCCGATCGCGACACGTCGTTCGCCGTGCTCGACGCGTTCGTCGCGGGGGGCGGGGACTTCATCGACACGGCGGACGCGTACAGCGCCTGGGTCGAGGGCAACAGCGGCGGCGAGAGCGAGACGATCATCGGCGAGTGGCTCGCCTCGCGCCGGCCCGAGGGGCTCGTCGTCGCCACCAAGGTCAGCCAGCACCCGCAGTTCCGCGGGCTGTCGGCGGCGAACGTCCGGCGTGCGGCCGAGGCGTCGCTGAGCCGGCTCGGCGTGGATGCCATCGACCTCTACTACGCGCACTTCGACGACGAGACCGTGCCCCTCGAGGAGACGGTCGCCGCGTTCGGACAGCTCGTCGAGGACGGTCTCGTGCGTAACGTCGCCGTGTCGAACTACTCGGCCGACCGCATCCGGGAGTGGATCGAGATCGCCCGGTCGACGGGTGTCGCCCTGCCGGTCGCGGTGCAGCCGCACTACAACCTCGTGCACCGCAACGAGGTCGAGGAGACGATCGTCCCGCTCGCGACCGAGTTCGGGCTCGGCCTCATCCCGTACTACGCCCTCGCCAGCGGCTTCCTCACCGGGAAGTACCGGTCCGCCGACGCGACAGGACAGGCCTCACCGCGCGCGGCCGGTGCCGCGAAGTACGCCACGGAACACGGCCTGCGCATCATCGACGCGCTCGAGGAGATCGGGGAGGCGCACGGCGCCTCGATCACGGCGACCGCGCTCGCCTGGCTGCGCGCGCAGCCGGCCGTGGTGGCCCCGATCGCCAGCGCGCGCACGGTCGACCAGGTGCCCGACCTGCTCGCAGGAGGCCGGCTCGAGCTCTCCGCCGACGAGGTCGCGCGACTCAGCAGCGTGTCCGAGTGGACTCCGGCCCAGGTCTGAGGGGAGTCGTCGTGCGCGCAGCCGTCTACTCGTCCGCGGGGCCTGCCGCGGAGGTCATCGCCGTGCAGGAGGTCGACGCGCCGGTCGCCGGCGCCGGAGAGGTCCTCGTCCGTGTCGCGGCGGTCGGACTCAACCCCGTCGACGTCAAGATCCGCGCGGCGGGGCACGACTTCGGTGCGATCCGTTACACCGAGCGCCCGGGCTGGGACGTCGCGGGAACCGTGGTCGCCGTGGGACCCGGCGTGGCGGGGTGGAGCGAGGGGGATGCGGTGTTCGCGCTCGCGCGCTTCCCCGAGGCGGGGCACACCCTCGCCGAGCTCGTGGCCCTCCCTGTCTCCGACATCGCGGCGGCGCCGCGCGCGTGGAGCGCTGCCCAGGCGGGCGCCGCCCCGCTCGCCGCGCTGACCGCGTGGCAGGCCCTGGACGCCGCCGGCGTCGGCGCGGACGACGGCGCACGCGTGCTCGTGCTCGGCGGCGCCGGCGGAGTGGGACACCTCGTGGTGCAGCTCGCGAAGGTGCGCGGAGCGCACGTCATCGCGACCGCCCGTCCGGCGAAGCAGGAACTCGTCACCGCGTGGGGCGCGGACGAGATGGTCGACCATCACGATGACGACGCGCTCGCCGCGATCGAACCGGTGGACGCGGTCATCGTCACGGTCTCGGACACGCTCCCGCCGCGCGGCGCGATCCGCGAGGGGACCGCGGTCGTCACGATCACCGGGTACTCCGCAGCGCAGGAGGCGGAGCTCCGCGCCGGGGGAGCGGATCCGGTCCGGCGGATCCTGGTCGCCGCGAACGGGCCTCAGCTGGCGGAGATCTCCGCGCTCGCCGATGCGGGCCGTCTCACCGTGCACCTGGATTCGGAGTTCCGCCTGAGCGATCTCGCCGCCGCGCAGGAGCGGGTCGAGACCGGGCACGTCACCGGCAAGGTCGTGGTGCTCGTCGATCCTCGCGACTGATCGGGCGACCGTCGCGCGTCAGGCGTCGAAGCTCAGGCTGAGCTTGCGCAGCAGGGCGGCGATGCGCTCGCGATCGCCGCGGCCCAGGGCGGACAGCAGGGTCGCCTCGGCGTCGACGAGGCGGGTGATCGCCGCATCCACGCGCAGCCTGCCGTCGTCGGTGAGCGTCACCAGGACGCTGCGACCGTCGTCCGGATCCGCCTCGCGGCGCACCAGCCTCCGGCCGACCAGCCGGTCGATGCGGTTGGTCATCGTGCCGCTGGAGACGAGGGTCTGCTGCAGCAGCTGCTTCGGGCTGAGCTGGAACGGGGAGCCCGCCCGGCGCAGCGCCGACAGCACATCCCACTCCCAGGTCTCCAGGTCGCTGCGGCGGAACACGTCGCGGCGGGCGCGGTCCAGCAGCCGCGAGAGGCGGTCGACGCGGGAGAGCACCTCGAGCGGGGAGAAGTCCAGATCCGGACGCTGCGTGTTCCACGCCGCGACGATCCGGTCGACCTCGTCGCCGGTCCGTTCCGCATCGATGCTCATCCGTCCATTATCGCGGGACGGGGGCGAGGGCTCCCGGCACCGGCTGCGGGCCGGTGGCGATGCTGACCGGCAGCGTCCGCGGTGCCACGCGGATCGTCATGAAGAGGCTGTGCGGATCGTCGGTGTAGCGCCCGAACGGCTCGCACTCGTCGAACCCCGCCTGGGTGTAGAGGCGATGCGCGGCCCAGAAGAAGTCGTCGGCGCCGGTCTCCAGGGACACCCGGCCGATGCCGCGGTCGCGTGCGTCGTCGAGGAGCGCGGCGAGCATGACCGACGCCACCCCTCTGCCGCGCATGGCCGGAGCGGTGCGCATCGATTTGAGCTCCTCGTGACCCGGCTCGAGCGCGGCCAGGGCGCCGGTGCCGGCGAGGACGCCGTCGACCGTCGCGGTGAACAGCCGCACGGTCGGCGCGAGCAGGCGGGCGATGTCGAGCGCGTGCCGGCTCTCCGGCGGCGCGGTGGCCTCCATGTCCCGCAGATGGTCGGTCAGGAAGCGCTCCAGCTCCGGCGTCGGGGTGTGCACCCGGGTGATGCGGATGTTCATCGGACAAGCGTGACGCAGGGACGTTACAGGGGTGTTGCCGCCGGGTTCCGTGCCGGTCACGTACGGCGGGGTCTGGCAGACTTGAGGGGCGGCCGTCGCACCCGGCGTCCGCGGTCCGCCGTGGTGTAATGGCAGCACGACAGCCTTTGGAGCTGTGAGGTCCGGGTTCGAATCCTGGCGGCGGAGCATGACGCAGAACGCACTCGCCATCATCGTGCTCGCCGCCGGTCAGGGCACGCGCATGAAGTCCCGTCTTCCCAAGGTGCTGCACCCGATCGGCGGGCGCACGCTCGTCGGGCACGTGCTCGCGACGGCGTCGCGGCTCGGCGCGGAGACCGTCGAGGTCGTGGTGCGCCACGAGCGCGACCAGGTGGTGGCGGCTCTCGCGAGCGAGCACCCGGACGCGGTCATCGTGGACCAGGACGAGATCCCCGGCACCGGCCGCGCCGTGCAGGTCGCGCTCGACGCGCTGCCCTCCGGCTTCGACGGCGACGTCCTCGTGCTCTCCGGCGACGTGCCGCTGCTGGAGGAGGAGACGCTGCAGGGCCTCGTGGACGCGCACCGCGCGGCGTCCGCCGCGGCGACCGTGCTGAGCGCGATCGTCGACGACCCCACCGGATACGGGCGGATCATCCGCGACGAGGCCGGAGACGTCGCCCGCATCGTCGAGCAGAAGGACGCGGACGACGCCGAGAAGGCCACGCGTGAGATCAACGCCGGCGTGTACGTGTTCCGCGCCGGACTGCTGCGCGCGGAGCTCGCGCAGGTGACCACCGACAACGCCCAGGGCGAGATGTACCTGACCACGGTGATCGGGTTGCTGCGGGAGCACGACCAGAAGGTGGCGGTCGAGATCGCCGCCGACACCGCCGCCACGTTCGGCATCAACGACCGGATCCAGCTCGCCGAGGCGGCGCGCACCCTGAACGACCGCATCGTGCGCCGCTGGCAGCGCGAGGGGGTGTCGATCCAGGATCCGGCGACGACCTGGATCGACGACGACGTGACGCTCGCCCCCGACGTGACGATCCTGCCGAACACGCACATCCTGCGCGCCAGCACGGTCGCGACCGGTGCGGTGATCGGCCCCGACACGACCCTTGTCAGCACGGAGGTGGGGGAGGACGCCGAGGTGCGCCGCTCCGAGGCGACGCTCGCCGTGATCGGTGCGCGCGCCACCGTCGGCCCGTTCTCCTACCTGCGCGCCGGCACGACCCTCGGCGAGGGCGGCAAGATCGGCGCCTACGTCGAGACGAAGAACGCCCAGATCGGCGACGACTCCAAGGTGCCGCACCTTTCCTACGTCGGCGATGCGACGGTCGGTCGTGGCGTCAACCTCGGCGCGTCCACCATCACGGCGAACTACGACGACGTCAACAAGCACCGCACCGAGATCGGGGACGAGGTGCACACCGGCTCGCACACGGTGCTCGTCGCGCCCGTTAGGCTGGGAGCCGGCGCGAAGACCGGCGCCGGAGCCGTCGTCCGCAAGGACGTCCCCGCCGGTGCTCTCGCGATGAGCGTCGCACCCCAGCGCAACATCGAGGGGTGGGTCCAGAAGAACAGAGCAGGCACGGCCGCAGCAGATGCGGCGCGTGCCGATTCGGCGGAATAGGCGGGTCCGATGGGGCGCAAGAAGAACACGACGGTCGAGCTGGATCGCGAGAACGACATCGCGCCAGGACTGGTCGCCAAGACCAAGAAGAGGCTCGTCGTCGCCGGCGGACGCTCGCATCCGGAGCTGACCGCCGCGGTCGCCGCGGCGCTCGGCACCGAGATCGCTCCGGTCGAGCACCGCACCTTCGCCTCGGGCGAGCTGTACGCCCGCTTCGAGGTGTCGATCCGCGGCTGCGACCTGTTCATCGTGCAGTCGTTCGGCGATCCGATCAACGAGTGGCTCATGGAGACGCTCATCATGCTCGACGCCGCCAAGCGCGCGTCGGCGAAGCGCATCACCGTCGTCGCGCCGTACTATCCGTACGCCCGGCAGGACAAGAAGGGCCGCGGCCGCGAGCCGATCTCGGCCCGTCTGGTCGCCGACATGCTCAAGGTGGCCGGCGCCGATCGCGTGATGAGCGTCGACCTGCACGCCGCGCAGATCCAGGGCTTCTTCGACGGTCCCGTCGACCACCTCTTCGCCAAGCCCGTGCTGCTCAAGCACTTCGAGGACACCCTGACCGCCGAGGACCGGGCGACGCTCACCATCGTCTCGCCCGACATGGGCCGGGTGCGGGTCGCCGACACCTGGTCGGACAGCCTCGACGCGCCGCTCGCGATCATCCACAAGCGCCGCGACCCGAAGGTCGCGAACCAGGTCTCGGTGCACGAGATCGTGGGCACCGTGGACGGGCGCACCTGTCTCCTCGTCGACGACATGATCGACACCGGCGGCACCATCGTCAAGGCCGCTCAGGCGCTCAAGGCCAACGGCGCCCGCAAGGTGATCGTCGCCGCCACCCACGCGATCTTCTCCGACCCCGCCAGCGAGCGCCTGCAGGACTCGTCGATCGACGAGGTGGTCGTCACCGACACGATCCCGCTGTCCGAGAAGCGCCGCTTCCCTGGACTCCGGATCCTCCCGATCGCGCCGCTGCTGGCCACCGCCATCCGCCAGGTGTTCGAGGACGGATCCGTCACGAGCATGTTCGACGGCGCCGCCTGATTACGACGGATCTCGAAGGGCCCGACCGGCGCACGCGGGTCGGGCCCTTCGCCGTTTCGCCGCTCACGTCGGAGACGGACTTCTCAAAGGGAACGCACAGGCGCGTTGCGGAAGCTGGATCCATGAAGCTCTCGACCCCGGTACGTCACGGATCCGCCCTCGTCGGCATCGCCGGAACGCTGCTCCTGGCCGGGTGCGCGGCCGAGGCCTCCTCGGCCGAGACGACGAAGGACACGACCCCGCCGCAGAACACGGCGACGGCGACCCCGTCTGCGACCTCGGGCTCCTCGTCGTCGACGGGCGGAGCCGGAACGATCTACAAGGACGGCACCTACACCGCGGACGGGTCGTACCAGACGCCCGAGACGGTCGAGAAGATCTCGGTGTCGATCACGGTGCACGACGACGCGGTGACTGCGGTCGAGGTCACCGGGGATCCGCAGGCCGCGGAGACCAAGCACTACCAGGCGCAGTTCATCGGCGGGATCTCCGCGCAGGTGGTGGGCAAGAAGCTCGACGACATCTCCGTCAGCCGGGTGTCGGGATCCTCGTTGACCAGCAAGGGGTTCACGCAGGCGCTCGACGAGATCCGCACCGAAGCCAAGCGCTGAGCGACGCGTGGACGTCTGGCGGTTCGAGGCGATCGGCACCGTCTGGGAGATCGAGACGGCCCGGCCGCTGACGGCCCGGGAGCGCGAGGCGATCGGGGACGCGATCGAGGACTTCGACCACACCTGGTCCCGCTTCCGCGACGACTCCCTCGTGACGGCGCTCGCCGCCGAGCCTCAGGAGGTCCCCGCGCCGCCGGACGCCGTCGCCATGCTCGACCTCTACCGCGCCCTGTCGGATGCCACGGGCGGTGCCGTGCAGCCCCTCGTGGGCGACAGCCTGGTGGCGCGGGGGTACGACGCGGGGTACTCGCTGCAGGACCACGGGGCCCGGCCGGCGCCCCGCGACTGGACCGAGCAGCTCGCCTGGGACGACGGGGCCCTGGAGCTGCACGCGCCGGCGCTCATCGATGTCGGGGCGATCGGCAAGGGACGGCTCGTCGATGTCGTGCACGACCTTCTCGGCGCTCTCGGCCACGTCGAGCATCTCGTCGATGCCGGAGGCGACCTCCGCCGACGCGGAGGACCCCTCCGCGTCGGGCTGGAGCATCCGTTCGATGCGACGCGGGCGATCGGCGTCGCCGTCGTCACGGATGCGGCGCTGTGCGGATCCGCCGTGAACCGGCGCGCGTGGCCGGGGCTGCACGGCGGGCTGCACCATGTGCTGGACGCCCGCACGGGTGAGCCGGTGCGCACGATCGCCGCGACCTGGGCGATCGCAGGGGAGGCGATGCTGGCCGACGCGGCCGCCACGGCGCTCTTCTTCGACGGGGGTGCGGAGTTCGCCGCGCAGTTCGGTGTGGAATGGGTGCGGATGACCACCGCGGGCGTGGTCGAATGGTCGGCCGGGAGTCGGATGGAGGTGTTCGCGTGATCGCGACGCTCGTCGAGGTGCGCCAGAGGGTGCTCGGTCAGCTGGGACGGCTGTCGATGTACCGGCTGACGCTGTACGCGCTGATCGCCCTGACCGCGATCGCGGTGGCCGAGTCGGCGGCGGGATGGATCGGCGTCACGCCGCTCGACCTCGTCGCGAGCCTTGGCGTGCTGCTGCTCGCCACGTTCTGCACGGACGCGGTCGCGCAGGCGCTGCTGCGTGTGCCCCGGCGGATCGAGTCCTCGCTGATCACGGCGCTGATCCTCCTCTTCGTCGTGCAGCCGGGGGCGAACCCCGACCAGGTCGGCGGCATCGCCCTGGCGGGCGTCGCGGCGAGCGCCTCGAAATACGTGCTGGTGTGGCGCGGACGCCACCTGCTCAATCCGGCGGCGGTCGGCGCGACGGTGCTGACGCTCACCGGGCTGGGCTTCTCCGCCTGGTGGATCGGCACCCCGACGATGGCGGTGCCCGTGATCGTGCTCGGGCTGCTCGTGCTGTGGCTCACCGAGCGGCTCACCATGGTGCTGCTGTTCGTCGTCGTGTACGCGGGGGTGTCGGTGGCGCGGCTCTCCGCGCAGTCGGCCGCCGCGGGCCTCGCGGTCGACACCGGTTCGCTGCTCACGTCGGCGCTGCTGCAGTCGCCGGTGCTGTTCCTCGGCGCGTTCATGCTGAGCGAGCCGCTCACGCTGCCCGCCCGCCGCGGGCAGCGGCTGCTCGTCGCGGCCGCGGTGGCGGTCCTCGCGGGCTGGCCGCTGAACCTCGGGATCATCACCCTCGGACAGGAGCGCGCGCTGCTGGTCGGCAACCTGCTCGCGGCCGTGCTCGTCGGACGCGCCGGGATCCGCCTGTCCCTCGTGCGCCGCCGGGCTCTCACGCCCACCGTGGACGAGCTCACCTTCCGCACGCGGCGCCGGCTGCGCTTCGTCCCCGGCCAGTACCTGGAGCTGCAGGTGCCGCATCGCCGCCCCGACGCCCGCGGCACGCGTCGCGAGTTCAGCATCGCGTCCGCGCCGGATGAGCTGCCCTTCGTGCGCATCGCCTACCGCGAGGCCGAGCCCGGCTCGTCGTACAAGCGCGCGCTCGGCGTCGTGCAGATCGACGACGTGCTCACCGCGACCGGCGTCTGGGGCGACTTCGTGCTGCCCGGCCCCGACGTGCCGGTCCTTCTCGTGGCGGCGGGGATCGGCGTCACGCCGTTCGTGTCGCAGCTCGGCGCCGGCGACCGCGCCGACGCGGTGCTCGTGCTCGTCGCGTCCTCGGCGCAGGAGTGCGCGTACCTCGATGAGGTGGCGGCATCGGGCGCCCGGTTCGTCGTGGTGACGCCCGACCGTCCTGCGGAGCTGCCCGCCGGAGTCGAGTGGGCCGGCGGAGGACGCCTCGACGCGGCTGCGCTGCGCGCGCTGGTGCCGGACCTGGATCGCCGTCACGCGTTCGTGTCGGGACCGCCGCGCCTGATCGCGGACCTCGCACCCGCGCTGCGCGGCGCGCGCCGGCTCACCACCGACGCGTTCGCCGGATACTGACCCGCCGGGCGGAAGGGCGAGCGGCGCTCTCAGTGACCGCCGACCGTGCGGGTCATCTCGTGGCCGCCCTCCGCGGGACGTTCACGGTCGGCCTGCGGCGCAGGCAGGGGCGGGTTCGGGGCGCCGGTCGGCTGCGCGCGCGGAACGCGCGGCAGGCGCACGGTGAACGCTGTGTCGCCCGGTGCGCTCTGCACCGAGATCGTGCCGCCGTGCCCGTCGACGATCGCCTTGGTGATCGACAGGCCGAGACCGGATCCGCCCGTCGCGCGGTTGCGGGAGCGGTCGCCGCGCGCGAAGCGGCTGAACAGCTCGTCCCGCACCGCGGGGTCGATGCCGGGGCCGTCGTCGTGCACTCGCAGCACCGCGTCGTCCCCGTCCGTCGCGACGGCGATCGTGATGCGCGTGCCGGCGGGCGTGTGCGTGCGGGCGTTGGCGAGGAGGTTGGCGACGACCTGCTGCAGGCGTCCGATGTCACCGATGAGCTCGACCGGCTCCTCCGGCACGTCGATCGCCCATTCGTGCTCCGGCGCGGTGGGTCGGGCGTCCTCGACGCCCTCGATCGCCAGCCGGGACAGATCCACGGTGGACAGCGACAGCTCCCTTCCCTCCTCGAGCCGGGCGAGGAGCAGAAGGTCCTCGACCAGGCTGGTCATCCGCAGCGACTGCGCCTGGATGCGCTCCAGCGCGGTGTGAGCCGAGGCCGTGGCCGGATCCTCCGGGGCGGACGAGGTGGACAGCGCCCGCAGCGACAGCTCCGAATACCCGCGGATGGACGACAGAGGGGTGCGCAGTTCGTGGCTCGCGTCCGCGACGAACTGCCGCATCCGCTCCTCATTGCGCTGGCGAACGGCGAGGGAGGCGTCGACGTGGTCGAGCAGCGTGTTCAGCGCGGCGCCGACGAGCCCCGTCTCGGTGCGCGGATCGGCCTCCGCCGCGGGCACGCGCTCGGTGATCGACACGTCACCCCGGTCGAGCGGCTGATTCGCCACGCGGTTCGCCGTGGCGGCGACCTCGCGGAGCGGTCGCAGGGCGACGCGGATCGTGATCGCGGTGGAGAGCGCGAGCAGGATGAGTCCGCCGATCGTCGTGAGCGCGATCATCGAGAACAGCGTCGTGATCTGCGCCTCGACCGAGGCGCGGGGGAGGCCGGTGACGACCTCGAAGGATCGCGGTGTGCCGGGGATGACGACCGACTGGTGGGCGAGCTGGTAGGAGCCGAGGCCGCCGACCTCCTCCTGGTACCGCTGCTCGTTGAGCGCGGTGATGACCTGGCGCAGCTGCGTCTCGCCGAGGTCCTGCGCCACGCGATCCGGGTTCACGTAGGAGCCGGTGACCGCCCCGGTGTCGGAGACCACCATGACCAGCGTGCCGGTCGGCACACCGGTCTGTCCCGCCCAGAGGGACTCGGCGTCGGGCACGGTCTTGCCGACGAGCGCGTTCCCGGCCGCGGCGCGGGCGAGGCTCTTGCTGGCCGCGGACAGCTCGTCCTGCAGCCGCCCGTTGAGCACGTTGCCGAGCACCACGCTGGTCGCGATCGCGATCACCACGAGGATCAGCGACACGAAGCCGGTCACGGCGGCCATGAGCCGGGTCTGCAGCGACAGCGGGCCGTGCGTGCGAGGGCGGAACGGGTTCATCGGCGCGAGGACTCCATCGAGGCGGACTTACTGCTGCGGGGCCTTGATCATGTAGCCCACGCCGCGGACCGTGTGGATCAGCGCGACGTCGCGACCGGCGTCGAGCTTCTTGCGCAGGTACGAGATGTAGAGCTCGACGACGCTGGAGCGCCCGCCGAAGTCGTAGCTCCACACGCGGTCCAGGATCTGGGCCTTGGAGAGCACACGGCGCTCGTTGCGCATCAGGAACCGCAGCAGCTCGAACTCCGTGGCGGTGAGCTCGATCTCGTCGCCGGCGCGGACCACCTCGTGGCTGTCCTCGTTGAGGGTGAGGTCGCCCACCTGCAGGATGGAGTCGCTGGCGTCCGTGGTCGCCCCGCCCGAGCGGCGGATCACAGCGCGCAGCCGCGCGACGACCTCCTCCAGGCTGAACGGCTTGGTGACGTAGTCGTCGCCGCCGGCGGTGAGGCCCGCGATCCGGTCGCTCACCGCGTCCTTGGCGGTGAGGAACACGACGGGCACCATGTTGCCCTGCTCGCGCAGGCGCTTGAGGACGCCGAGCCCGTCCAGGTCGGGCATCATGACGTCGAGGACCAGGGCGTCGGGGCCGAAGTCGCGGGCGACCTGCAGCGCTTCGAGTCCTGAACCGGCGGTCCGCACCTCCCAGCCCTCCATGCGCAGAGCCATGGCGAGGAGGTCGGTGAGCATCGGCTCGTCGTCGACCGCGAGGATCCGCAGGGGAGAGCCATCGGGGCGGCGCAGCTCAGTGGCGTGATCGTTCATGGGATCCATTCTCCTCAGTTTCCTATGAACGCTCTATGAGCCTTGGCGGATCCTGTGCCGTCCCGCTCCGCGACGCGCGTGCTTAGCGCGCGCATAGCATCGCCATCATCACGCCCCAGAACGCGCTCATAGCGTCACCAGCACAGCAGTGACCGAAGAGGAGAGACATGTACGGGACGTATCTGCGGCGAGAGCTGGCGGGGCGGAAGAAGCAGACGGTGATCGTCGCGGTGGGGCTCGCGATCGCGATCGCCCTGGTGATCGTCGTGAACGCGCTGGCCGCAGGAGTCCGCGATGCGCAGACCCAGGCGCTCGCGCGCGTCTACGGCGTGGGCACCGACCTGACGGTCAGCGGCGCTCCAGCACAGCGCGGCAGCGACACGGGCCAGCGGTTCGACTTCGGGGCGGCCGGGGGCTCCGCCGGAAGCGACGGCAGCACCACTCTGAAGACCTCGGTGCTGCGCGCCTCTCCGGCGCGGGGCACCATCGACGCGGCAGGCGTGAAGACGATCTCGGGCACCGCGAACGTCGCCGCGGCCACCGGCGCGCTCAGCCTGACGAACCTCACCTTCGACGGGTCGATCGCCCAGCAGGGCTCGCAGGGCGGCACCGGCGCGGACACGGGTCCGTCGGGCGCGGGCCAGGGGCAGGGCACGGGGGAGCGGCCGCGCTTCGGCGGCGGCAACTTCGGTCTCAACTCCTTCAGCGTCCTGGGCGTCGACCCCTCCGCCGACACGTCGGTCGGGCCGCTGTCCTCGGTGAAGGTCTCCACGGGGCGCGCGCTCGGCGCGGCGGACGCCGGGCAGCTCGTCGCCGTGGCCGACAGCACCTACGCCACCTCGAAGAGCCTGAGCGTGGGCAGCACGATCGACGTGGGCGGGTCGACGGTGAAGATCGTCGGGATCGTGACCTCGTCGTCGGACTCGGCCGACACCGCGGCGAACGTCTACCTGCCGCTCGACACGGCGCAGAAGATCGCCGGCACCGGCGACGTCGTGTCCACCGTCTACGTCAAGGCGGCGTCCGCGTCGGACATCGCCTCCGTGCAGGCCGCCCTCGCCAAGGCCCTCCCCACCGCCACCGTGAGCTCGCAGGCCGACCTGGCCTCGACCGTCTCCGGATCCCTCGCCAGCGCCGCCGGCATGATCGAGGGGCTCGGCACCTGGCTGTCGATCATCGTGCTGGCCGTCGCCGTGCTGCTGGCCGTGCTCTTCACGCTGTCCGGCGTCGCCCGGCGCACCCGCGAGTTCGGCACCCTCAAGGCGATCGGCTGGTCCAACGGGCGGATCGTGCGTCAGGTCGCGGGCGAGTCCCTGGTCCAGGGGCTGATCGGCGGTGCGGCGGGCCTGGCGCTGGGCCTGATCGGGATCCTCGTGGTCAATCTCGTGCACCCGACCATCTCCGGCGCGTCCGCCTCCGGCTTCGGACGACGGGCCGCCGAAGCCGGCGGGGGCGCCTTCGGCGGTGGCGGCGGCGGCGGTGCGTTCCGAGGCCTCGCCGGCGCCGCGCAGGACGTCGTGCTGCACGCGCCGCTCAGCGTCGGGATCCTGGTCGCGGCCGTGGGCCTCGCCCTTCTCGGCGGACTCGTCGCCGGTGCCGTCGGAGGATGGCGTGCCGCCCGCCTCAGCCCCGCCGAAGCCCTGCGGTCCGCCGCCTGAGACGCATCCCGAACTGGAGAGGACATCATGAGCATCATCGAAGGCACCCCGGCCGAGGCGCTGTACCGGCTCGACGGCGTGACGCGCACGTACGACGCCAAGGGGCGGAAGGTCACGCCGCTCACCGGCGTCACGGTCGGGATCGGCGCCGGCGAGTTCGTCACCATCCAGGGCCCGACGGGAGGGGGGAAGTCGACGCTGCTGCAGCTCCTCGGCGCTCTCGACCGCCCGACCGCGGGGTCCCTCATCCTGGCCGGCACCGAGCTGTCCTCGGCGTCGAACGCCGAGCTCGGCCGGATCCGGGCCGAGGACGTCGGCTTCGTCTTCCAGGGCTTCAACCTGATCCCGACCCTGACCGCGCGGGAGAACGTGGCGATGGCGCTGGTGCCGACGAAGACGCCGGTGCCGGAGCGCGCGTCCCGGGTCGAGGAGGCCCTGGCGCACGTCGGTCTGGCCGATCGCGGAGACCACCTCCCCGGTGAGCTCTCCGGCGGTCAGCAGCAGCGCGTGGCGATCGCGCGCGCCATCGTGAAGAGGCCGAGGGTCCTGCTCGCGGATGAGCCGACCGGCAACCTGGACGAGGAGATGCGGGACGAGATCCTGGCCCTGCTCGAGTCGCTGTGCGCCGACGGCCTCACGCTGATCGTGGTCACCCATGACTCCGCCGTGGCCAAGCGTGCTCACCGCCGGCTCCGCCTGAAGAACGGTCGCGTGACCGAGGTGTGAGCAGGCGGGACATGCAGACGCCGCCCCCGGCCATCGGCCAGGGGCGGCGTCTCTGAGTCTGCCGTCAGTGGGTGTCTTCGGCTTCGATCTCGGTGCGGTCGCCGGACCAGAGGGTGTGGAAGGTGCCGGGCTTGTCGATGCGCTTGTAGGTGTGCGCGCCGAAGAAGTCGCGCTGCCCCTGCACGAGCGCCGCGGGCAGCCGGTCGGCGCGGATCCCGTCGTAGTACGACAGCGACGACGAGAACGCCGGGGCGGGGATCCCGGCCTGCGCGGCCTGGACGACCACGCGCCGCCAGGCGGCCTGCGCCCGGCCGATCGCCTCGGCGAAGTACGGCGCGGTCATCAGCACCGGCAGATCCGGGGTCTCGGCGTACGCGTCCGCGATCCGGTTCAGGAACTGGGCGCGGATGATGCACCCGCCGCGCCAGATCTTGCTGATCGCGCCGAGGTCGATGTTCCAGCCGTACTCGGCGGCGCCCGCGCGGATCTCGTCGAAGCCCTGCGAGTACGCGACGATCTTCGACGCGTACAGCGCCAGGCGCACGTCCTCGATGAACGCGTCGACCTGGTCGGCCGGCACCGTGAACTCGTCGGTCCCTGAGCCCGTCGAAGGGCCGGGGAGGGCTCCGGCGACCGCGCGCTGCTCCGGGTGCGAGCTCAGCGAACGGGCGAAGGTGGCCTCGGCGATGCCGGAGACCGGGACGCCCAGCGACAGCGCGGTCTGCACGGTCCACGCACCGGTGCCCTTCGCGCCGGCCTGGTCCACGATCACGTCGACCAGCGGCGTGCCGGTCTCGGCGTCGACCTGACGAAGCACCTCGGCGGTGATCTCGATCAGGTACGACTCCAGCTCGCCCCTGTTCCACTCGGCGAAGATCTCCGCGATCTCCGCCGGACTCTTGCCGGTGCCGCGACGGATCAGGTCGTACGCCTCGGCGATGAGCTGCATGTCGGCGTACTCGATGCCGTTGTGCACCATCTTCACGAAGTGGCCCGCACCGTCATGGCCCACGTGCGTCACGCACGGCTCGCCCTCCGCGACCGCCGCGATCGAACGCAGGATCGGGCCGAGCGTCACCCAGGACTCGTCGGATCCGCCGGGCATGATCGACGGACCGGTCAGGGCCCCCTCCTCGCCGCCGGAGATGCCCGCGCCGACGAAGTTGATGCCCGTCGCGCGGACCGCCTTCTCGCGGCGGATCGTGTCCGGGAAGTACGCGTTCCCGCCGTCGACGATGATGTCGCCCGGCTCGAACACCTTCACCAGCTCGTCGATCACCGCGTCCGTGCCCGCGCCCGCCTTGACCATGATGATCGCGGTGCGCGGCTTCTGCAGGCTGTCGGCGAACTCCTGGTACGTCGCGGCGGGGATGAACCCGGCCTCCGGGTGCGCGTCCAGCACGCCCTGCGTCTTCGCGTAGCTGCGGTTGAAGATCGCCACCGTGTTCCCCTCGCGGCTGGCGAGGTTGCGGGCGAGGTTCGAGCCCATGACGGCGAGCCCGACGACTCCGATATTGGCGTGGGCGGTGTGTTCTGACACGCGGGACTCCAGACGACAGCGTGGATGGGGTTCCCAGATTATCGCCTCGCCTTCGAGGGGGCCGATCCGTGTCGCCGGAGCAGCGGATCCGCCCGTGCGGCATGGACGGAGGAATGTGTCGATCCCGAGAACAGCATGTAACGATCCGAATACCCGTTCGTCGCGGGGGAGCGAAAAACTGCACCCCGTCGGACTAGTGTCGTTCGCGGAGCGCGTGCAACGAGGTACGCTCACCACACCTTGATGACATCGACGTTCGCAAGGAGCGGTCGATGACCCGAATCGGAAGGCAATCACAAATGATGCGAAAGAAGGCCCTCACCGCGGGCGTCGCAGCAGCAGCGGCCCTGCTCCTGCTCGCAGGTTGTGCGAACAAGGCGGGCAGCCCGAGCTCCACGAGCGGCGGAGGCGGAATCGACGTGCCGGCGGTCACCTCGGTCGACACCCCCAAGGATGCGGTCCTGCCCGCGGGCGACGGCAAGGGCAAGTGCGCGGCGACGACCACCATCGCGTACATCGGGGCGGAGACGGGCGCCAACGCCCAGCTCGGCATCAACATCTTCAACGGCGTGCAGCTCGCGATCGACCAGCACAACAAGGCCAACCCCGACTGCCAGGTGCAGTTCAAGAAGTTCGACACCGAGGGCACGCCGGACAAGGCGACCGGCCCCGTGACCCAGGCCGTCGGCGAGGCCGACATCGTCGGCGTCATCGGCCTGCCGTTCTCCGGCGAGTCCAAGGCGACCGGCAACATCTTCGAGCAGCAGGGCCTCGTGCACCTGACGCCGTCGGCGACCAACCCGGGTCTGACCAAGAACGGCTGGACGACGTTCTTCCGCGCGCTGGGCAACGACTCGCAGCAGGGTCCCGCCGCGGCCAAGTTCGTCACCGACACGCTGAAGGCCAAGAAGGTCTACCTGGTCCAGGACGACTCCGACTACGGCATCGGCCTCGGCACCGCTACGGGCGAGGCGCTCGGCTCCGCCCTCGCCGGCACCGACAAGGTCACGACCGGCCAGAAGGACTTCTCGGCCACGATCTCCAAGATCATGAACGCGAAGCCCGACGCCGTCTACTACGCCGGCTACTACGCCGAGGGTGCGCCCTTCGACCAGCAGCTCGTCGCCAAGGGCTACAAGGGCGCCTTCGTGGGCCCGGACGGCGTGAAGGACGACCAGTTCATCAAGCTCGCGGGTGACGCGTCCAAGAACGCGTACTTCACCTGCCCCTGCATCCCGGGCGAGCTGCTGACCGACTTCGCGAAGCAGTACCAGGCGGCGTCGAACGCGGCTCCCGGCACCTACTCGATCGAGGGCTACGACGCGGCCACCGTGCTGCTGGCGGGCATCGACGCGGGCAAGCAGACCCGCGCCGACCTCAAGGACTGGGTGAAGAACTACGACAAGGACGGACTGAGCAAGCACTACAAGTGGGACTCCACGGGTGAGCTGCAGGCCCCCGCGGTGTACGGCTACAAGGTCGACAACGGCAAGATCGTCTACGTCGGACCGATCGGTCAGTGATCCACGAGCCCCGCGACGCGAAAGCAGCGTCGCGGGGCTCTCTTCCTCTGCTCTCTCCGGGCGCCACGAGCGCCCCCCTTGTGGAAGCGAACCCGAATGCTGGATCTCCTCGCTCAGTCCGTCGTGCACGCGGACAACTCCTGGATCAATTTCGACGTCAACGCCCTCTTCCAGAACTTCTGGAGTGCGACGTTCGACGGCCTCACCTTCGGGGCCGTATACGGCCTCATCGCTGTCGGCTACACCCTCGTCTACGGTGTGCTCAGCCTGATCAACTTCGCCCACTCCGAGGTCTTCATCGTGGGTGCGTACGGCGTCGTGATCACCCTCACCACTCTCGGCTTCGGCCCGAGCGCCCCCACGATCGGGCCGGCGGAGATCATCATGGATCTGCTGCTCGCGCTCGTGGTCGGAATGCTGGCCTCGGCGGTGACGGCGTTCCTCGTCGAACGCGTCGCCTATAGACCGCTGCGCAAACGGAACGCGCCGAGGCTGGCGTTCCTGATCACCGCGATCGGCGTGTCGTTCGCGATCCAGTACATCATCTTCCTGCCGTTCGTCGGCGGGGCGAACGCGCAGCCGGCCGTGACGATGTTCATCCCGGAGCCGATCTTCGACGTCTTCGGCACGATCATCACCAACCAGCAGATCATCATCGTGGTCGCCGCGGTGCTGCTCATGGTCGGAACGGACATGTTCATCCGCCGCAGCAGGACCGGGCGCGGGATCCGCGCCGTCGCGCAGGACCCTGACACCGCGACCCTGATGGGCGTCTCGAAGGAGCGCACCATCGTGATCACGTTCGTGATCGGTGGTCTGCTCGCCGGTGCCGCCGCCCTCTTCTACGTGATGCTGGTGCCCTCGGGCGTCATCTACAACGGCGGCTTCATCCTCGGCGTCAAGGCGTTCGCCGCGGCGGTCCTCGGCGGCATCGGCAACGTCCGCGGCGCGCTGCTCGGCGGCATCCTGCTGGGCATCGTCGGCAACTACGGACAGATCCTCCTCGGCGACGCCCAGTGGGCCGACGTCGTGGCGTTCGTCATCCTCGTCCTCGTGCTGCTGGTTCGCCCGACCGGCATCCTGGGCACCACACTCGGAAGGAGCAAGGCATGAGCACCTCCGCTGACGGGCCGCGCCCGCTGCCCACGGCCGAGTCGGCCCGCGAGGCGATCGAGACCGAGTCGATCGCGGCGGTTCGCCGCGGTCCGTTCCGCGGACTCCGCGAACGGTGGAACGAGATGTCCCGGCCCATGCAGTGGGCCTGGATGCTGCCGGTGGTCGCGATCGCGTATGCGATGCCGTACCTGGACTTCTTCCCGATCAGCACGACGCCGGGCACCAACTGGTCGATCGCGCTGTTCTCGATGGCGGTGTACGCCCTCGTGGCGGTCGGCCTGAACGTCGTGGTCGGCTACGCGGGGCTCCTCGACCTCGGCTACGTGGCCTTCTTCGCCGTGGGGCAGTACACCGCGGCGATGTTCACCAGCCCCGATTCGCCGTACCTGAAGATCCCCTACCTGTGGACTCTGCCGGCCGCGATGATCGTCGCGATGATCTTCGGCGTCGTGCTCGGCGTGCCCACGCTGCGGCTGCGCGGTGACTACCTCGCGATCGTGACGCTCGGCTTCGGTGAGATCGTGCGCATCCTCGCGACGATCATCCCGGCGATGAAGGGTCAGGTCGGTTTCCAGAACATCGGCCGCCCGCCGGGGGAGACCGCCAGCGGTGTTCCGATCTTCTCCAACTCGAACGGTGCGCCCTGGTACTGGCTCACGATCACGGTGCTGATCATCGTGCTGCTGCTCGTGGGCAACCTCGAGCGCTCGCGCGTCGGCCGCGCCTTCATCGCGATCCGCGAGGATGAGGACGCCGCCGAGACGATGGGCGTGCCCACCTTCAAGTACAAGGTGTGGGCGTTCGCGATCGGCGCGAGCGTCGGCGGCCTCTCCGGCGCGCTGATGGCGGGCCAGATCGGCTTCGTGAACAACCAGAAGTTCGACGTGCAAACCTCGATCCTGTTCCTGGCGGCCGTCGTGCTCGGCGGCACCGGCAACAAGGTCGGCGCAATCCTCGGCGGCGCGATCGTCGCGTACATCCCGCTGCGGTTCACGGCGATCGCCGAGTACAAGTACCTCATCTTCGGCATCGCCCTGGTGATCCTGATGATCTACCGCTCGCAGGGCCTGATCCCCGCGAAGATGCGTCTCATGGCGTACTCGCGCAAGGCGCTCGAGTGGGTGGCGCCGCCGAAGAAGCCGAAGGGCGCGGAGCCGCCGCGAACAGCCACGCCGAGCACGGAGGGAGGAGCGTCGTGACCGATTCCCACGAGAACCAGGTCCCTGAAGAGGTGACCCCCGAGGAGCCCACGGTCGCCGGCGCCGAGCCGGACATCGTGCCAGGACAGGATCCGCCCCTCGTCGAGGGCGCCGAATCCGAGCGCGAGATCGACGTGGCGGTCGGGGAGAAGCTCGTCGAGGTGAAGAACCTGACGATCAAGTTCGGCGGCCTCACGGCCCTCGACGACGTCACGTTCGACATCAAGCGCGGGGAGATCCTCGGCCTCATCGGACCCAACGGGGCCGGCAAGACGACCTGCTTCAACGCGATGACGGGCGTCTACAAGCCGACCAGCGGCGACGTGCTCCTGGAGGGGCAGTCGGTCAAGGGACGCAAGCAGCACCAGATCACGCGGCTGGGCTTCGCCCGCACGTTCCAGAACATCCGCCTCTTCGGCGAGATGAGCGCCCTGGAGAACGTCGTGGTCGGCCTGGACGCGCGGCACCGCACGTCGGTGCCCGGTGCGCTGCTGCGCCTGCCCCGGCACGTCCGCGAGGAGCGCAGCTCGGTCGACCGCGCGATGGCTCTGCTCGATTTCGTCGGCATCGCCCAGCACGCGCAGAAGCGGTCGAGAGACCTCTCCTACGGTTCGCAGCGCCGCCTCGAGATCGCCCGCGCCCTCGCGACGGATCCGAAGCTGCTCTGCCTGGACGAGCCGGCCGCCGGCTTCAACCCCGCCGAGAAGGAGGACCTGATGGCCCTCATCCGGTCCATCCGCGACGAGGGCTACACCGTCCTGCTCATCGAGCACGACATGAAGCTCGTGATGGGGGTCACCGACCGCATCGTGGTGCTCGAGTTCGGCAAGAAGATCGCCGACAACGTGCCCGCGGTGATCCGTGACGACCCGCGTGTGATCGCCGCCTACCTGGGAGTGCCTGAAGATGACGTTGCTTGAGCTGAAGGACGTCTCCGTCCACTACGGGCGGATCAAGGCGATCCATGACATCTCCTTCTCCGTGGACGAGGGCGAGATCGTCTCGCTGATCGGCGCGAACGGCGCGGGCAAGACGACCACCATGCGCACGATCTCCGGACTGCTGCAGCCGTCCAGCGGATCGATCACGTTCGACGGTGAGGACATCACCAAGATGAAGGCGCACCTGCGCGTCGTCAAGGGGATCTCGCAGTCGCCCGAGGGCAGGGGGATCTTCCCCGGCATGACGGTGCTGGAGAACCTCGACATGGGCACGTTCGGCCTGAAGAGCAAGTCGGGCGTCTCCGAGTCGTACGAGCGCGTGTTCTCGCTGTTCCCGCGTCTCGACGAGCGCAAGAAGCAGCTGGGCGGCACGATGTCCGGCGGCGAGCAGCAGATGCTCGCCATCGGGCGCGCGCTGATGTCCCAGCCGCGCGTGCTGCTGCTGGACGAGCCCTCGATGGGACTCGCACCGCAGTTCATCCGGCAGATCTTCAAGATCATCACCGAGATCAACGCGCAGGGGACGACCGTGCTGCTCGTGGAGCAGAACGCGAATCAGGCGCTCGCCAGGGCGCACCGTGCATTCGTGCTCGAGACGGGTGCGATCACCCGCACCGGCACCGGCAAGGAACTGCTCGCCGACCCGGCCGTCAAGGAGGCGTACCTCGGCGTGGGCTGAGCCGCTTCCCCGACACACGAGAAGAACCGCGTCGCCCTCGGGCGGCGCGGTTCTTCGTCGAAGGCCTCAGTCCTTGCGGTAGCCGGAGCGGCCGAGCGAGAACAGGGCGCCGAAGCAGAGGACGGTGGCGCCGACGGCCATCAGGCCGATCAGCCAGGCCAGCGCTTCGGAGAGGAATGCACCATCGGTCATGCCGTACAGCCTATCGTCAGAAGCATCGGCCGAACTCGGGTAACATGGTGTGGTCCTCGGCGAGGGATGGCGCGTGCGCGTGCACATCCGTGATCGACGCGGTGAGCTCTGGCTCTCCTTCCGTCGTGTCGAGACGACGCACCCAGACCACCGCACGGCCCCTGAGCCGCGTGTGAACGAGGAGAACATCATGACCGAAGACAACAAGGTTGTCGCCGAGCTCCGCACCAGCTTCGGCAAGGGCTTCGCCCGCCGTCTGCGCGCCGCGGGCCAGATCCCGGCCGTCATCTACGGCCACGGCACCGAGCCGGTGCACGTCGCGCTGCCGGGCCACCAGGTCGCCCTGCTCATCCGTCGCGCCAACGCGCTGCTCGAGCTGGACATCGAGGGCCGTGCCGAGCTCGCTCTCGTCAAGGACGTGCAGAAGGACCCGGTGCACCAGATCATCGAGCACATCGACCTGCTCGTCGTGAAGAAGGGCGAGAAGGTCTCGATCGAGCTCCCCGTCGTCGTCGTCGGCGAGGCGTTCGCGGGCACGATCGTGCAGCTGGAGAACACGCACCTGGCTGTCGAGGCCGAGGCCACCCACATCCCCGAGCACGTCGAGGTCTCCGTCGAGGGACTCGAGGAGGGCTCGCACATCACCGCCGCCGACGTGAAGCTGCCCAAGGGCGTCACGCTGATCGCCGACCCCGAGCTGCTCATCGTCGCGGTGTCTGCACAGGGCGTCGCCGACTCGCTCGCCGAGGCCGAGGGCGATGCGCTCGAGGCCGACGCGATCGCGTCCGAGACGGCGGAGTGACCGTCCGGTCCTAGAACTCCGAGAAGGGGGCGCGATTCGTTCGCGCCCCCTTCTCGTCTCTCTACTCACTCCAGGAGGATGGATCCATGGCGCAGACGTGGCTGGTGGTGGGGCTCGGCAACCCGGGTCCGAAGTACGCCACGACCCGGCACAACGTGGGGCAGATGGTGGTCGACGAGCTCGCGTCCCGGCGTGGCGAGGCGTTCCGCGAGCACAAGGCGGGCGCCCGCGTCGTGGAGACCTGGGTGCGACCCGGCGGCGACAAGCTGGTGCTCGCCAAGCCCAACAGCTTCATGAACGTGTCCGGCGCCCCGGTCGGCGCGCTCGCGCGGTTCTACTCCGTGGACCCCGAGCGGGTGGTGCTCGTGCACGACGAGCTCGACATCCCGTTCGACACCATCAAGCTCAAGATCGGCGGCGGGCACGGCGGGCACAACGGCATCCGCGATGTCGCCCGTGTGCTGACGACCCCCGACTTCCCCCGGGTGCGGGTCGGGATCGGGCGCCCTCCGGGGCGGCAGGACCCCGCGGACTGGGTGCTCGCACCCTTCGGCGCCGCCGAGCGACCGAACCTTCCGATCCTGATCTCCGACGCGGCCGACGCGGTGGAGCAGCTGATCGAGGAAGGCCTGCTCGCGGCCCAGCAGAAGCACCACGCTCCGCGCTGACCGTCGTCTGCGGATGGGGCGGTACGTCGCTCAGCTCTGCGAGGCCGCGAGCCCCAGGGCGACGACGAAGGTCACATAGCCCGCCACCGCATACAGGAACGGCCCGATCACGGCGATGATCACCGCGGCGATGCCCGGTGCGCGTCCGCGACGCTGGGCGATCGCGACGATGCCCTGCACGAGCGCCCAGATCCCCAGTGCGGTCGCGGCCCACGACGTGATCTCGACCCACAGCACGAGGTCGCGCACGGGCGTGAGGAGGGAGAGGTCCTGGGCGGCGACCCTCGATTCCAGGGACGAGAGATCGGTCGACGAGCCGATGCCGTGGCCGACCTGCCAGGCGAGCACGGATCCGACGATCGTCAGCACCACGCTCGCGAGGAGCGCGAGCAGCAGCGCCACGCGTCCGAGACCCGAGCCTCGTCGCGGCGGGGAGGCGGGGGCGAAAGGGGCGTCGTACCCGCCGGCGGGGCCGGAGAGGGCGCCGGGCGGCGCCTGGTAGACGGGCGCGGCGGGAGCCTGTGCCGGGTACCCGGGCGGAGCGGCGGGCGGCGCCGGATATCCCGGCGCGGAGGGCGGCGGAACAGGGCGGGGCTGCTGCGGATCGGTCACGCGTTCATCCTAGGCGGCACCGCCGACCGGCCGTCGCTTCGTCGCGCACGGAGACGACGAACCCGCCGGCCATCGGTGGCGCGGCGGGTTCGCCGGAGAGAGAGGCCGTGGCTCAGCCGGCGAAGGTCTCGACCTTCAGGATCTCGACCTGGATCGAGCGTCCGTTCGGCGCCTCGTACGAGGTCTTGTCGCCGACCTTGAGACCCTGGATCGCGGATCCGAGCGGGCTCGCCTCGCTGTAGACGTCGAGGTCGGTGCCACCGGCGATCTCGCGGCTGCCGAGGAGGAAGACCTCCTCGCCACCGGCGACTGTGGCGGTGACGACCGTGCCGGGCTCGACGATGCCGCGGCTCGCGGGCGCCTCACTGACCTTGGCCGTCTTCAGCAGCGTCTCGAGCGTGCGGATGCGCGCCTCGATCTTGCCCTGTTCGTCCTTCGCGGCGTGGTAGCCGCCGTTCTCCTTGAGGTCGCCCTCCTCGCGCGCGACCTCGATGCGCTTGGCGATCTCCTCGCGGCCGACCGTGGAGAGGTTCTCCAGCTCCGCGACAAGACGGTCGTAGGCCTCCTGCGTGAGGAAGGGGACCTGTGCGTCGTTCGACACGGTGAACTCCTTGCGAATCGGATCCGGGAGCAGACGGTCCCGGATATGCCAAGACGCCCCGGCACCTGCCGGGGCGTCGATCAACAGGATGAGCCTAGGACACCCAGCAGGAGTTCACCAAACCCGTGGTGGCTGCCGAGACGATCGGAACATGCTCGGTGAACGCGCGCGAGTGCTTCTCGGATGCGGGGTAGGTGACGAGGCGCCAGCCGACGATGCCGAACTCCTCGTCCTGCGCCTCGACGATGCAGTGCACCGGACGATTCGTCGGCGCGCTGATCTGGAAGGACACCGTGACGCTGTGGTCGTCGACGAGGTGGAAGCCGGTGCCCGTGACGTCGACGGTGTCGGCCGAGCCCTGCCACGTCCACCAGCCGAAGACGCCCACGACGATCGCGGCGACGGCGATCGTGAGGATCATCGGGAGGCGCCGGCGGGGTCCGCGGCCGTAGCGCTCGTCGAGCTGGGCGGGGGTCGTCACGGCGGGGTGCATCCGATCGTTAGGCTGGTGGTTCCAGGTTATCCCGCGCGCGACCCTCAGTCCGACCGGGCGGCGACCCCGGAAGCCCGCGGCGACGCGGGCTCGACTCTGAAAGGCGAGCGATGATCGACGCGATCCTGGCTGCTGCGACGGCGACTCCCACCCCGACCCCGACGGTCGACCCCAATCTGGTCACCCCGGGACCCGTGGGCTTCGTGATCGTGGCGGTCGTCGTCGTGTTCGCCGCCCTGCTCATCTGGGACATGCAGCGCCGGATCCGGCGAGTGCGGTATCGCGAGGAGGTGCGCGCCGAGCTCGACGCGGAAGAGGCCGCGACGCGCGACGACGCGCAGCCGCACCCGGGCGCGGACGACCCGAAGGCCTGACTCAGCCGGGGAGCCCGAGGGACGGCTGCAGCGGCGTCAGCGAGATGAGCAGGCACGCGGTCCAGTGGCAGAGGAACGCCAGCACCGTGCACACGTGGAAGATCTCGTGGAAGCCGAACCTGCCCGGCCAGGGGTTGGGCTTCTTCAGCGCGTAGACGATCGCCCCGCCGGTGTAGAGCAGGCCGCCGACGCACACGAGCACCATCATCGCGACGTTGGCGTGCACCAGGTCCACGATGTACATGACGGCGGCCCACCCCAGCAGCAGGTAGAGCGCGACGTAGAGCCAGCGCGGAGCGTGGATCCAGAACACCCGGAACAGGATCCCGAGCACGGCACCCGACCAGACCAGCGTGAGCAGCAGCACGCCCTTGCCCGGAGGGAGGGCGAGGGTCGCGAGCGGGGTGTAGGTGCCGGCGATCAGCAACAGGATGTTGGCGTGGTCGATGCGCTTGAGCACCGCCTTGGTCGTCGGCTTCCAGTTGAACCGGTGGTACAGCGCGGAGTTGCCGAAGAGCAGCAGCGAGGTCACCATGAACACCACGGCCGCCCATTTCGCGACCGTTCCGTGGGCGAGCACGATGAGCACGATCCCCGCCGCGATCGCGACAGGGAACGTGCCGGCATGGATCCAGCCGCGCCACGTCGGCTTGATCTCGACCTGGGCGTCGAGGCCGGCCGCCTCCAGGAGAGGCAGCTGGGGCACATCCGGTGCAGCGGTTCGGGTCGCTCTGCGCATGATTGCATGCTAGGTCGCTCCGCATGCCGTTAGCCGTACATACGCCGTGCACGAGATGGGAAGGCGCACATCGTGCGACGCCGTGCGCGCGGTAGCGTATTCACGTGAGCGCACGGTCCGATCAGCCCTTCAGCGGCGCCCTCTATCGGCTGTACACGCGACGGCTGCGGCGCCGGCTCGATCCGCAGACCGTGCCGCATCACATCGCGATGATGATCGACGGCAACCGCCGCTGGGCGCGGCAGCTCGGCTACGCGACCCCGGCGCACGGACATCGGGCCGGCGCCGCGAAGATGCGTGAGTTCCTCGGCTGGTGCGACGAGCTCGGCATCGGCGTCGTCTCGCTGTACCTGCTCTCCGCGGACAACCTGCGAAAGCGCGACTCCGCAGAGCTCGCCGACCTGATCGAGATCATCGGCGAACTCGCCGACGCCCTCTCCCACGAGGGCAACTGGCGCGTCAAGCACGTGGGACGCGCGGAGATCCTCCCGTCGGAGCTCGCCCGGGTGCTGGCCGACGCCGAGGAGCGCACGCGCAGCCACACGGGCCTGCACGTCAACCTCGCCGTGGGGTACGGCGGGCGCAACGAGATCGTCGACGCCGTGCGCTCGATCCTCGCCCAGCACGACGCCTCCGGCGGCACGATGGAGGACCTCGCCGCGCATCTGACGCCCGAGATGATCGGCGAGCACCTGTACACCGGCGGGCAGCCCGATCCCGACCTCGTGATCCGGACCAGCGGCGAGCAGCGGCTCAGCGACTTCCTGCTCTGGCAGAGCGCGCACAGCGAGTTCTATTTCGTGGAGGCGCTGGGCCCGGACCTGCGCCAGGTGGACTTCCTGCGGGCGATCCGGGACTACGCCGACCGCGACCGTCGCTTCGGACGCTGAGGACCGCCTGCGCGGAGCCGTCGTCGCACCGTGTCAGACTGGCGGGATGCGCGCCATCGACGAGTACGCGGCCACCTTCGGCGAGGATCCCGGCTACCTGAACTGGGCGGCGCTCGGGCCGATGTCCGCGGCGGCCGGAGCGGCCCTGCGCGACACCGCGGAGCTGCTCTCCACCGGTCGTGCGGAGGACGTCGCGGCCGCCTCGGAAGCGGGTGCCGCCGCCGCGCACGAGGTCGCGGGCCTGCTGGGCGCCCCGGCGGATGAGGTCACCCTGCATCCGTCGTCCACGCACGCCCTCCAGCAGGCGCTCGCCGGCCTGGAAGGCACGGTCGTCGCCTCCGCCGCCGAGTTCCCGAGCGTCACCATCACGCTGGAGCGCGCCGCGTCCGCGGCCCCAGGCCGCCTGGTGCCGCGCTGGATCGCGCCCGCCGACACGCGAGTGACGCCGGATGCGGTCGCGGCGGCGCTGGATCCCACGGTGACCGCCCTCGTCGTGAGCCACGTGGACTTCCGCTCGGGATATCGCGCCGACCTCGCCGCACTCCGCGACCTCCTCGGCCCCGACCGCCTCCTCATCGTCGACGCCGTGCAGTCGTTCGGCGTGGTGGACGAGGACTGGGCGGCGGCGGATGTCGTCGTCGGGCACGGCTACAAGTGGCTGCGCGCGGGCCGGGGAACGGGTTTCGCGCGTTTCACCCCGCAGGCGCGCGAGCGGATCCGACCGGTGCTGAGCGGTCGGATCGCGACGTCCGCGAAAGGCCTGCCCACCGACGCCCTCCCTGATCCGATCGCGTCCGCACAGGCGTACGCCGTCAGCGCGCCGGATCCCTTCGCCGCCGCACGGCTCGCCGCCGCGTCGGCGGAGATCCACGCCGCGGGAGTGCGCGACGTCGCAGCGCTGCTCGCAGCGCGCGTCGACGCGGTGCTCGCCGTGGCGGATCGGCGCGGGATCCCTGTCGTGTCGCCCCGCGAGGTCGAGCGGCGGGCCGGCATCGTCGTGCTCGGGGTCGCGGATCCGGAGCGCCTGGGCGCGGTGCTCGCCGCAGCGGGTGTCAGCGTCACGGTGCACGCCCGCGCCGTGCGGGTCGCGCCGCATGCCGGAACCACGGCGGACACGCTGGGGATGCTCGACGCCGTGCTCGCGGACGCCGCCAACCGTTAACACGGACTTAACCTTCAACCACGCGTGTCGAAGTGCGCGGACACGGCGGCAGGTCGTACCTTCGAGCCATCGGACACGGCGTCCGATCGAGTCGGCCTCAAGGATCGCGACTCGTGGCCCTGGTCGACTCGCCTAGCACCGGGAAGCTTCCCGGGTCGGGAGAGGGTTGTGGCCGCACGTACAGCACTGAAGAGCAGCACCCGCACCAGCGCCGTGAGCGCCGCCAGTGACACGGCAGGACATCCGGGAGGTGCAACGCCCGACCAGGATCTGAAGACGTACGTGCTCGACACGTCCGTGCTGCTGTCGGATCCGCAGGCGTTCTTCCGCTTCGCCGAGCACTCCATCGTCCTGCCGGTCGTCGTGATCGGCGAGCTGGAGGGCAAGCGCCACGACCCCGAGCTCGGGTACTTCGCCCGGCGCGCGCTGCGCCACCTCGACGAGCTGCGCGTCGAGCACGGTCGACTCGACTTCCCGGTGCCGATCGGCGACGGCGGCACGCTGCGCGTCGAGCTCAACAACACCGACCTGTCGGTGCTGCCGAGCGGCATCCGCCTCGGCGACAACGACAGTCGCATCCTCGCCGTGGCGATGCACCTCGCCGAAGACGGACAGGACGTCACGGTCGTCTCGAAGGACCTCCCGATGCGGGTCAAGGCGGCCTCGCTGGGCGTCAACGCGGAGGAGTACCTGGCCGAGCAGGCCGTCGACTCCGGCTGGACCGGGATCAGCTCGATCTCGCTGTCCGGCGATGAGATGAGCGACCTGTACGAGAGCGAGATCGGAACGAGCGAGGAGGCGATCGGCCTCCCGGTCAACACCGGCCTGATCATCCACTCCGAGCGGGGCTCCGCTCTCGGCCGCGTCACCGGCGACGGCGAGTACGCCCTCGTCCGCGGAGACCGGGAGGTGTTCGGCCTGCACGGACGCTCGGCCGAGCAGCGCATCGCGATCGATCTGCTCCTGGATCCCGAGGTCGGCATCGTCTCGCTCGGCGGACGCGCCGGCACCGGCAAGTCGGCGCTCGCGCTGTGCGCGGGGCTCGAGGCCGTGCTGGAGCGGCAGCAGCAGAAGAAGATCATCGTGTTCCGCCCGCTGTTCGCCGTCGGCGGCCAGGAGCTCGGCTACCTGCCCGGCGACAAGGACGAGAAGATGAGCCCGTGGGGTCAGGCGGTGTTCGACACCCTCGGCTCCGTCGTCTCCGGCAACGTCATGGACGAGGTCGTCGAACGGGGCATGCTCGAGGTGCTGCCGCTCACGCACATCCGCGGTCGCTCGCTGCACGACGCGTTCGTGATCGTCGATGAGGCCCAGTCGCTCGAACGCAACGTGCTGCTCACCGTGCTGAGCCGGATGGGGCAGAACTCGCGCGTCGTGCTCACCCACGACGTCGGCCAGCGCGACAACCTCCGCGTCGGTCGCCATGACGGCATCGCGAGCGTCATCGAGACGCTCAAGGGCCACGACCTGTTCGGGCACGTGACCCTGCAGCGCTCCGAGCGCTCCGCGATCGCCGCCCTCGTCACCGAGCTGCTGGAGGGCAGCGAACTCAGCTGAGATGGCGTCGCCGCATACGCTGAGAGGATGACTGAAGAGCTGCCGGTCTCCGAGTACGGCTTTCCCGGCCCGCTGCGAGACTCCCTGGTCGCGGCGATCATCGCGGGGGAGAAGACGTCGACAACGAGCCTGCTTCGCGACTACGAGCGCGAGGGCGAGCCTCTTCCCGAGGTCGGCGACCGTGCCGTCGTGATCGACTCCGCAGGAGATCCGGTCGGCATCGAGCAGATCAGCGAGGTGCGGATCGTCCGCGTCGGCGACGTCGACCTCGAGCATGCGCTCGCGGAAGGAGAGGGCTTCGCGTCCGTCGCCGAGTGGCGCGAAGGACACGAGGGCTTCTGGCACGGATCCGAGTACCACGATCACGCGGGGGATCCGTCCTTCCGCGTGACCGACGACACGCTCGCAGTGCTCGCGCGGTTCCGGTTCGAGCCGATCTAAGGGCACGCGGTGCCGCGCGACGCGAGTGCCGCACCGTACAGACGACGGATGCCGCGCCCCGGGAGGGACGCGGCATCCGTGCGCGGATCCGGGATCAGCCGGCGTGCGTCATCGAGAGGAGGTCGAGCTTGGCGTCGAGCTGCTCGAGGGTGAGCTCGCCGCGCTCCACGTAGCCGAGGTCGATCACGGCGTCGCGGACGGTGATGCCCTTGGCGACGGCGTGCTTGGCGATCTTCGCCGCCGCCTCGTAGCCGATGAGCTTGTTCAGCGGCGTGACGATCGACGGGCTCATGCCGGCGAACGCGGCGGCGCGCTCGAGGTTCGCCTGCAGGCCGTCGACGGTCTTGTCGGCGAGCACGCGCACGGCGTTGGAGAGCAGGCGGATCGACTCGAGCAGCGCCGTGCCCATGACCGGGATCGCCACGTTCAGCTCGAACGAGCCGGAGGCGCCGGCCCAGGCGACGGTCGCGTCGTTGCCGATCACGCGCGCGCACACCATCAGGACGGCCTCGGGGATGACGGGGTTGACCTTGCCCGGCATGATCGAGGAGCCCGGCTGCAGGTCGGGGATGTGCAGCTCGCCGAGGCCGGTGTTCGGGCCGGAGCCCATCCAGCGCAGGTCGTTGTTGATCTTGGTCAGGGAGACGGCGATCGTGCGCAGGGCGCCCGACGCCTCGACCAGCCCGTCGCGGTTCGCCTGAGCCTCGAAGTGGTCCTTGGCCTCGGTGATCGGCAGCTCGGTCTCGGCTGCGAGCAGCGCGATGACCTTCTGCGGGAAGCCGAGCGGCGTGTTGATGCCGGTGCCGACCGCGGTGCCGCCGAGGGGGACCTCCGCGACCCGGGGGAGCGCCGCCTGGACGCGCTCGATGCCGAGGCGGATCTGGCGGGCGTAGCCGCCGAACTCCTGGCCGAGGGTGACCGGCGTGGCGTCCATCAGGTGGGTGCGGCCGGACTTGACCGCGTCCTTCCACAGCTCCGCCTTGGCCTCGAGGGCGACGGCCAGGTGGTCCAGGGCGGGGATCAGCGTGTCGATGAGCGCCTGGGTGACGGCGATGTGCACCGAGGTGGGGAAGACGTCGTTCGACGACTGCGACGCGTTCACGTGGTCGTTCGGGTGCACGGTCGCGCCCAGGATGCGGGTCGCGAGGGTCGCGAGCACCTCGTTCATGTTCATGTTCGAGGAGGTGCCGGATCCGGTCTGGTAGGTGTCGACCGGGAACTCGCCGTCGTGCTTGCCCGCAGCGACCTCGTCGGCCGCCTGTGCGATCGCGTCGGCGATGGCGCCGTCGAGCGTGCCGAGCTCCTTGTTGGCGAGCGCCGCAGCCTTCTTGATCCGGGCGAGGGCCGCGATCTGCGTCGGCTCCAGACCCTTGCCGGAGATCGGGAAGTTCTCCACCGCGCGCTGGGTCTGCGCGCCGTAGAGCGCGTTCACGGGCACACGCACCTCGCCCATGGTGTCGTGCTCGATCCGGTACTGGTCGTTGTCGGTCACTGCTGTTCCTCCAGATGTGACGGTGTGATGAAGGGGGATGTTCAGGGGGCGACGGTGAGGCCCGCGGTGACGACGGGCACGGCCGTGCCCTCGTTCAGCCGGTAGTTCGCGCCGACGATGCCGAGGCGGCCCTCGGTCACGGCCTGGGAGATCAGCTCGGAGGACTGCAGCAGGTCCCGCACCGTGTTGCGCAGGTGCTCCTGGCCCACGAGCTCGGGGTCGATGTCGGCGACCGTGGATCCGCCCTGCTCGGCGAGCACCTTGCGCGCGGCCGGGACGATCGGGGCGACGAGCTTCCAGATGTGCGGGGGCAGGGGAGCGGCGTCGATCGCGGTGCCGTCGATCGCGGCGCGCACGGCGCCGCAGCTGTCATGGGCGAGCACGACGATGAGCGGGACGCCCAGCACGGCCACCGCGTACTCGAGGCTCGCGACGATCGACTCGCCGATGACCTGGCCCGCATTGCGCACCACGAAGAGGTCGCCGAGGCCCTTGTCGAAGATGATCTCGGCGGCCAGCCGCGAATCGGAGCAGCCGAACAGGGTGGCCATCGGAGCCTGTCCGTCGACGAGCTCGTGGCGCTTGCCCACGTCCTGGTTCGGGTGCGCGGGCGTGCCGGCGACGAAGCGCTGGTTCCCCTCGCTCATGAGCCGCCAGGCCTCGTCGGGGGTGAGGGTCGTGGTGTCGGTCATCGTCCGCCTTCGAGCTCGTCGATCTGGGGGCTGATCTTCGCGACCAGCTCCGCGGTTCCTGCCTTGCCGAGTGCGCCGTACACGAGGACGTAGTCCTTGCCGACCTGCGTGCCGAGCGCGTAGTTGATGTTCGCCGAGGCGTCGGGGCGCGCGATGACGTACTCGTCCCACGTCCGTCCGCCGATCTTCACGGTGTTCTTCGAGGTCGTGCCGCGCAGGGGCGTGAGCGCCCAGCTCGCGTCGGCGTCGAACGCCTGGGCGATGTGCGCGTAGCCACGGGCGTCGTCGGCCTGAGGGGCGACGGTGATGTCCCAGACGACGGGCTTGCCGTCGGTCAGCACGGCCTTGTTGACGCGCCAGTTGTTCGGCGGCGTCGGCAGCAGCACCGGGCGGTCCATGGCGCTCTGCGCGTTCTTGGCCGCAGCCGGAAGATCCACCTTGCTGGCGCCGGTGAAGTCGCCGCGGGGCACGATCAGCACGATGAGCAGCACGACGCCGACAGTGGCGATCAGGGCCGCGATGAGGCCGCGGAAGGTCTGACTGGACCGGTACGCGGCCGACGACGCGGCCTTGCGGTCGGCGGTCTCCTGCGCGGTCTCCGGGCGTCCCAGTTCGGCGACGACGGGCGGCTGTTTCGGCGCGCGGCTCATCGTCCGCCCTCCTCGGCGTTCGAGCGGGCGGCGTCGAGGCGGCGCTTGGCGCCGACGAGCCACTCCTCGCAGCGCGCGGCGAGGGCCTCGCCGCGCTCCCAGAGCGTGAGGGACTGCTCGAGCGTGGGCGCGCCCTGCTCGAGCTCGGCGACGACGCGCACCAGTTCGTCCCTGGCCTGCTCGAAGCTGAGCGAAGCCGGATCGGCGACGGTCGGCGCAGAGGTCCCTGCGGAGGCGGACGGCTCGTTCGACACAGTCACGCCTCCATCCTACCGGCGTGCATCAGCCCCGCCGGCCGAGCCGGAGGCGGCTTCGGCCGGCTCCTCGATCTCGCCCTCCGAGACGGCGCGCAGCGATCCGCGGTCCACCGTGACGGTGAGCACGGTCCCTGTCGGGGCGTCCGCGGCGTCGCGCACGATGCGGCCGTCGTCGCGGTGCGCGATCGCGTAGCCGCGCGCCAGGGTGGCGGCGGGGGAGAGTGCGCGCAGCGAGGCGCGCAGTTCCGCGGTGCGTCGAGAGGCGGTGTCGATCGTGCGGCCGAGGGTGTCGCGCGACCGCGCCGAGAGCAGCCAGACCTCCTGTGCACGGCGCTCGATGAGCGGATCCGGATCGCGCAGCACAGGGCGCGAGCGCAGCTGCTCGAGCTGTGCGATGTCGTGCGCGACGCGCTGCGAGACGCGGGTGGTGGCCCTGGCGCGCAGCTGGGCGACGAGGGCGCGCTGCTCGCCCAGGTCCGGCACCACGCGCTTGGCGGCGTCGGTGGGCGTGGAGGCGCGGAGGTCCGCCACATCGTCCAGCAGCGGGTGGTCGTTCTCGTGCCCGATCGCGCTGACCACGGGGGTCGTCGCCGCCGCGACCGCACGCACGAGACGCTCGTCGCTGAAGCCGAGCAGGGTCTGCGGGTCGCCGCCGCCGCGGGCGATGATGATCACATCGACATCCGGATCCGCGTCGAGGCGCTTGAGCGCGGCGAGCGTCTCCGGGACGCACCGGTCTCCCTGCACCGCCGCGTGGACGGTGCGGAACCGCACCTGCGGCCAGCGCAGCTCGGCGTTGCGGTGCACGTCCTTCTCGGCGTCGGAGTTCTCGCCGGTGATCAGGCCGATCAGGTGGGGGAGGAAGGGGAGCGGCTTCTTGCGCGCCGGATCGAACAGCCCCTCCTGGCGCAGCTGGGCGCGCAGCCGCTCCAGCCGCTCGAGCTGATCGCCGAGGCCGACGTGCTTCATGGCGGAGACGGCGAAGCTGAAATCGCCCGCCTTGACGAAGTAGTCGGCCTTGACGGCGGCGACGACGTGGTCGCCCACCGCGAGATCGGCCGGGATCCGCGCCCGCACGCTCGACCAGATCCGGATCGAGATCTGCGCGTCGGACCGCGTGTCCTTGAGCCGCGCGAAGACGTTGCCGGCGCGCAGGTTCCAGCTGGTGATCTCGCCCTCGACCCAGACGGTGCCCCACTGCGCCACGAAGTCGCGGATGGTGGCGTTCAGGCGTGCGATCGAGGTCGGCGCCTCCGCCGTGGAATCGCGCGGGGAGACGGCATCGGCCGGCGGAGTCTCGCCGGCGGCGGCGTGGAAGACGGTCATCGCATCCTGTCGATCGGGGCGCGTTCAGGATAACGCGGGCCCCGGACGCCGACGGCGGGCCCCGGGACGGCGCCGGTCCCGGCCCCTTGCCAGGAGGCGCCGATAGAATCGCGGGTGTGAGCTCTCCCGTCGCGCTGCCCCTGCCGCAGATCCCCCGCCGCCGCCCCGAAGGCGTGCGCGAGCCGCTTCAGGACCGCCCCGTGGACGGTGCCAAGCGCGTGCTGCTGGCCGCTCCCCGCGGCTACTGCGCCGGCGTCGACCGTGCCGTGGTCGCAGTGGAGAAGGCGCTGCAGCGCTACGGCGCACCCGTGTACGTGCGCAAGCAGATCGTGCACAACATCCACGTGGTCACCGAGCTCGAGGCGCAGGGGGCGATCTTCGTCGACGAGGTGGACGAGATCCCCGAGGGCTCCCACGTCGTCTTCAGCGCGCACGGCGTCTCGCCGATGGTCGTCTCGGCCGCGGAGGACCGCCACCTCCACGCGATCGACGCGACCTGCCCGCTCGTGACCAAGGTGCATCGCGAGGCCGTGCGCTTCGCCCGCGACGACTTCGAGATCCTGCTCATCGGCCACGACGGCCATGAGGAGGTCGAGGGCACGGCCGGCGAGGCTCCCGACCACGTCACCGTCGTGAACTCCCCGGAGGAGGCCGACACGGTCGAGGTGCGCGACCCCAGCAAGGTCGTGTGGCTGTCGCAGACCACCCTTTCGGTGGACGAGACCATGGAGACGGTGAACCGGCTGCGCACGAGGTTCCCCGAGCTGCAGGATCCGCCGTCCGACGACATCTGCTACGCCACGCAGAACCGGCAGGTGGCGATCAAGAAGGTGGCCCGCGACGCGGATCTCGTGATCGTGGTCGGATCCGCGAACTCCTCCAACAGCGTGCGCCTCGTCGAGGTGGCCCGCGAGTACGGCGCGAAGGCCGCCTATCGCGTCGACTACGCCGACGAGGTGCGGCAGGAGTGGCTGGACGGCGTCACGACGGTGGGCGTGACCAGCGGCGCCTCGGTGCCCGAGGTGCTCGTGCAGGAGGTGCTCGAAGCCCTCGCCGAGGCGGGGTACGGCGACGTCGAGGAGGTGCGCACCGCCGAGGAGGACCTGATGTTCTCGCTCCCGAAGGAGCTGCGCCAGGACGTGTCGGGCCAGCGCGACGAGCGCGCCCTCGGAGGACGGACCTCACGATGACGGAACCCTCGTCCGCCGCTGATTCATCGCGTCCTCGTCCGCCCGTTGCTGAATCATCGCGTCCTCGTCCGCCCGTTGCTGAATCATCGCGTCCTCGTCCGCCCGTTGCTGAATCATCGCGTCCTCGTCCGCGATACGGCGAGTACGCGTCCCCAGAGGAGCAGAGCAGGCGGGCCGGACGACCGCTGACGCCCGCGGTCGCGCCTGCGACCACGCCCGTCGCGCCGGCCGGCGTCGCTCCCGCCGCCGAGCCCACGGCCGAGCCGGGCGTCGTCGTCGAGGGCGCGCGTCCGCCGCGCCCCGTGGACCGGGTGGCGGCCCTGGCGCTGCTCGCGTACGGGCTGTGGAACGTGATGACCTCGATCGGCCAGTTCCTCAACCCGGCGACGCTCATGGACATGATGCTGCAGGCCGTCGGGATCTCGGGCAGCTTCTCGAACTACGACCAGGCGAAGACCTGGGGCATCGTCGCGTGCGTCGCGCTCATCGTGGGCTGGCTCGCGACGGCCGCGTGGACGGTCCTGAGGCTGCGTCGCGGCCGGCTCGCCTGGTGGGTGCCGGTGCTCGGCGGTGCCGTGTTCGTCACGCTGGCGACGATCTGCATGATGGTGCCCTTCTTCTCCGACCCCGCCGTGGTGTCGTTCCTGAACGGGCAGCTGAAGAAGTAGCCGTCGAGCCCGACGAGCCGCCGTGCCCGGGGCCGCTTCAGGCGATCCCTCCCCAGACCGCGCGGGCGCCCGCCTCTCCGGTCAGCACGACCACGACGGTCACGCCGAGCGCGCAGGCCACCGCGACGACCGCGATCGAGATCGAGACCGCGGCCGCGACGGACGGACGCCGGATCCGGGTCGTGATGCGCTCGCGCAACTGGACGGCGGCGGCGGCGAGCAGCAGTGCGATGCTCCAGGGGATCAGCATCAGGCCGAGAGCCTCGTGCCGCTGGATGGCGGGCGTGGATCCGACCCTCGCAGCCAGGTCGAGGCCGGCGAGCACCGTCACCGGCACCAGGATCGCGACGAGCGCCGCGGCGATCGGCGGCGCCAGGCCCAGACGGCGTCGCGCCGCGGGCCAGAGCGCCGTCAGAGCCACGGCGAGCGCCGTCAGCGGGGTGAGGATCACGGTGGCGTGCACCAGCAGAGGATGCAGGGGGAGGCCGAACAGCACGAACGAGCCGGACGCGGGCAAGGCGGTCATACTGGGAGAACGACGCGCAGGCGCACCGGGTTCACCGGTTTCCCCCGCCCGCGCGGATCCGATCCGTCCGCGATGAACCATTCGGCCCCGGATCTCGTTTCCCCGGTGAGGAGGCGACGATGGAGGATGAGGACGAGCGGCTGACCGCGCTCTACGACGTGCACGCCGGCCCGATCCGTCGTTACGTCGTGCGACTCACCGGCAGCGCCTCCTCGGCGGACGACGTGGTGCAGGAGACGCTGCTGCGGGCCTGGCGCACGCCGCGCATCCTGGAGCAGGAGGCCGCGACGACCCGCGCCTGGATGTTCACCGTGGCGCGGAACCTCGTGATCGACGAGGCCCGCAGTGCGCGCAGACGTCACGAGCACCCTGTCGCCGAGGTGCCGGAGCGCGCCACGGGCGACACGACGGATCGTCTGTTCGACGCGATCCTCATCGAGGACGCGCTCGCCGACCTCAGCGCCGAGCATCGCGCCGTGATCGTCGCCGGCTACTACGGCGGCCGCAGCGTCGACGAGATCGCTCAGGAGCTGGCGATCCCCGCCGGAACGGTGAAGTCGCGGATGCACTATGGACTGCGGGCCCTGCGGCTCGCGCTGCAGGAGAGAGGGGTGATCCGGTGAGCGTCGATCCGGACCCGTTCGCGACGTGGGACGCCGCCTATGCGATGGGCGCGCTGTCCACGGCGGACCGCGCCCGCTACGAGGCGCATCTGGCGGAGTGCCCCGAGTGCCGCGCCGCCCTGGCCGAGCTCGTGCCCGCGGTGAGCCTGCTCTCGCGCGTGCGTGCCGAGGACGCGGAGCGCATCGGCACGGGTGACGCCGACCCGGTCGCGCCGAAGCTGCTCTCGATCGCGCGCGCACGGCGTCGGCGCCGTCGCCGCGCGATCTGGGCCGGCGTCGGCATCGCCGCCGCCCTCGCGATCGCGGTGCCCGTCACGGTCGTCGCGCTGACGCCGCGACCTGCCGTGTCGGTGGCGCTGGACGCGGCGGCGTCCGTGCCGGTGAGCGGGACGGTCTCCCTGACGCCTGTCGCCTGGGGCACCAGGATCGACATGGCGTGCCTGTACGACGCCGGCGCTCCCGATGCCGGCTGGACCTACGTCCTCACCGTGGTGGGCAAGGACGGCACGACGACGGATCTGTCGACGTGGAAGGCCGAGCCGGGCCGCACCACGACGCTGTCCGCGGGAACGGCCGCCGCGCTCGCCGACATCCGCACGGTGCAGATCCGCACGGCGGCCGGAGACGTCGTGCTGAGCCACGACATCCGCGGCGGCTCCGCGTCGGGATGAACCGCGACGCGCTCGCCCTCGTTCTTCCAGTGAGCGCACCGCACGGAGCGCGGTCGAAAGGATGAGGACATGCGCAGAACCTGGGCGATCGGAGCCCTAGCACTGGGATTGCTGCTGGCCGGATGCAGCTCGCCGGCGACCACCGGATCCTCGGCGCCGCCGGCATCGAGCGATGGGTACGGAGCGGGCGGAGGGTACGGCGCGGGGACGAGCAGCACCGCCGCGAGCACAGGCCTGAAGCTCGCCAAGACGTCGCTCGGCGAGGTCGTCGTGACCTCGACCGGCATGACGGCCTACGTGTTCGACAAGGACACCAAGGGCACGCAGAAGAGCGCGTGCACCGGAGCGTGCGCCGGGCTGTGGCCGGCGATCCTCGCCACCGGCGACACCCCTCAAGGAGAGGGCATCAGCGGCGCGCTCGGCACGATCCCGACGCCCGACGGCAAGAAGCAGATCACGCTCGACGGCTGGCCCCTGTACACCTACTCCGGCGACACCGCCGCGGGCGACGTCCACGGACAGGGCCTGCAGGGCATCTGGTGGGTCGTGAACGCGTCGGGCGCGAAGGTCGGCGGCTGACCCGGTACGACAGGAGCGCCGCCGGGACGGATCCCGACGGCGCTCCTGAATGCTGCGGACCGAGGTCAGCTCTGGGACTGGCCGTAGGAGCCGAGCTGGCGCGTGGACTCGACGACGCGCTGAGCCATCGCCGTCTCGGCGACCTTGCCCCAGGCGCGCGGGTCGTAGAGCTTCTTGTTGCCGACCTCGCCGTCGACCTTGAGGACGCCGTCGTAGTTGCTGAACATGTAGCCGGCGATCGCACGGGTGAAGGCGTACTGGGTGTCGGTGTCGATGTTCATCTTCACGACGCCGTTCGCGACCGCGAGCGCGATCTCGGCGTCCGTGGAGCCGGATCCGCCGTGGAAGACCAGGTCGAGGGGCTTCGGGCCGGTGCCGTACTTGGCCGCGACCTGCTGCTGGATCTCGCCGAGGAGCTCCGGGCGCAGCTTCACTCCGCCCGGCTTGTAGACGCCGTGCACGTTGCCGAACGTGAGGGCGGCGATGTAGCGGCCCTGGTCGCCGAGGCCGAGCGCCTGCACGGCCTGATCGACATCCGCGAACGTCGTGTAGAGGGCCTCGTTCGACCCCTCGTGCGCGACGCCGTCCTCCTCGCCGCCGACCACGCCGATCTCGACCTCGAGGATGGCGTTGATGTTCTTCATGCGGGGGAGGAGATCCTTCGCGATCTCGATGTTCTCCGCGAGCGGCACGGCCGAGCCGTCCCACATGTGCGACTGGAAGATGGGGTTGCGTCCGGCGCGGACCTCCTCCTCGCTGGCGGCGATGAGGGGCTCGACGAAGCCGGCGAGGGCGTCCTTCGGGCAGTGGTCGGTGTGGAGCGCAACCGTGACGGGGTAGGACTTGGCGACCTCGGTGGCGAACTTCGCGAACGCGAGCGCGCCGGTGGCGCGCGCCTTGACGGTCTGCCCGGCGAAGTAGTCGGCGCCGCCCGTGGTGACCTGGATGATGCCGTCGGAGCCGGCCTCGGTCAGACCCTGCAGCACGGCGTGGATCGTCTGGGAGCTGGAGACGTTGAACGCGGGGTAGGCGAACCCGCCCGCCTTCGCGCGGTCGAGCATCTCGGCGTACTGCTCCGGGGTGGCAACGGGCATGGCATCTCCTGTGCTGGATGACGGGGGTCAGTGGCCACTCTAGCGCCGCAGGATCGGCGATTCAGAGCGCGTGACGACGGGCCGAGGGCCGCGGATCTTCGGCTCCGTAAAGAAGGTGAGATCTTTCGAGTTCTGAGGGCGGAAAACTGCGGATCCATAATCGTCCGGCCCCTACGCTGAGTGCCATGGTGAGCCTCGCAGCCAATCTCAGCCCCCTCAGCCCCGACCGCAACCTCGCACTCGAGCTCGTCCGTGCGACGGAGGCGGCGGCGATCCGCGCCGTTCCGTTCATCGGACGGGGGGCGAAGGAGGCGGCGGACGGCGCCGCGGTCGACGCGATGCGCGCCTTCCTCGGCACGGTCGACTTCGACGGCCGCGTGGTGATCGGCGAGGGCGAGAAGGACAACGCCCCGATGCTCTTCAACGGAGAGCACGTCGGCAGCGGATCGGGCACCGGGCCCCTGTGCGACATCGCGGTCGACCCGATCGACGGCACGTCTCTCACCGCCGCCGGACGGCAGAACGCCCTGTCTGTGATCGCGGTCTCCGACCGCGGAACGATGCTCGATGCATCGAGCGTCTTCTACATGGACAAGCTCGTCACGGGCCCGGCCGGCGTCGGCGTCGTCGACATCCGCCTTCCCGTCGCGGAGAACATCAAGCGGCTGGCAGGCGCGCTCGGCAAGCCGGTCGAGGAGATCGTCGTGTCGGTGCTGAACCGGCCCCGTCACGAGCAGCTCATCCAGGAGATCCGAGATGCCGGCGCCGGCACGCGCCTGATGAGCGACGGCGACGTCGCCGGCGGCATCAACGCCGCGCGGCACGGCGCGCGCACCGACATGTGCATCGGCGTCGGCGGCAGCCCGGAGGGCATCGTCACCGCGTGCGCGATCAAGGCGCTCGGCGGGCACATCCAGGGCCGGCTGTGGCCGCGCGACGATGACGAGCGCCAGCGCGGCATCGACGCCGGCCTCGACATGGACAAGGTCTACGAGGCCGATGACCTGGTGAGTGGCAACAACACGATCTTCGTCGCCACGGGAGTGACCGACGGCCAGCTCGTCGCCGGCGTGCGTCGCGAGGGGGACTACCTGTACACGGAGAGCGTCGTGCTGCGCAGCGCGTCCGGCACCCTGCGCCGGATCGCGTCGGAGCACCTCGTCTCGAAGTGGCTCTGAGCGGTCGTCGACTCCCGGTCCTTGAGGTCGCGCCTCGATAACGACCTGATCGCATTCCCTCGGTTCGCCTGCCCACCTGGCACAATGGTGGAGGCGCCTTCGGCGTGCACGGCGCATTCTGCGCGACGCAGGATGCGGATCAGGAAGGTGACGAGGATGGCTGCGGAGAACATCTACCGCCAGGAGACGATCACCGACACCGGTACGGTGAAGATCGTCGAGATGGACGCGTCCCGCCGCACCGACGTGCTGTTCCGCGTCCGGCGCGAAGAGGGCCACGAGATCAGCGCCTGGTGGATGATCGGCGCCTTCGTGCTGTTCTCCGGCGTGGTGGTCTTCCTGCTCAGCGGGGTTCCGGGGAGCGCCTGACCTCCTCGCGCTCGCCGTCCTCGGTGGTCAGCCGCTCGCGCAGCTCGCCCAGATCCGCCTGGATGCCGCTCGCTGCATCGCCCGAGGCTGACGTCAGCTCCTCGGCGGTGAACCGCCGTGTCGAGCCCGTCACGGGTGACGGCGCCGAGAGCGCATCGGCGTCGACGCCGGGGAACCGGCGTGCCGTCACCAGCACGCGCCCCTCCAGGGAGCCGGCGAAGCGGTTGTAGCTCTCGACGGTGCGCTCGAGGGCGCGACGCAGATCCTCGGCATGTCCGGCGAGCACTCCGAGGCGGTCGTACAGCTGGGTGCCCAGCTCGAGCAGGACCGCGGCCTCGGCCGACAGCTCCTGCTGCTTCCACGTGTAGGCGACGGTCTTCAGCACCGCCCAGAGGTTCACGGGAGTGGCGAGCGCCACGCGCTTGCCGAACGCGTAGTCGAGCAGCGCCGGATCCTCGTCGAGGGCGGCCGACAGCAGTGACTCGGTGGGCAGGAAGCAGATCACGAACTCCGGGCTGACGTCGAGTCCCGACCAGTACGCCTTCTTCGCGAGCGCGTCGATGTGCGCGCGCACCGCTTTGACGTGCTGCTGCATGAGGCTGCGGCGCTGCGGGTCATCGACGCCGAGCGTGCCCGCCGCGAGGAACGCGTCCAGGGGCGCCTTCGCATCTACCGCGATCGATGCTCCGCCGGCGAGGCGGATGACCATGTCGGGGCGGCCCTGACCGGCGTCGGAGCGGATGGTCGCCTGCAGGTCGAAGTCGACGTGCCGGGTGAGCCCCGCCGCCTCGACCACGCGCCGCAGCTGTGTCTCGCCCCACACTCCGCGCGCCGATGTGGAGCGCAGCGCGCCGGCCAGCGACTCGGTGGTCGAGCGCAGCGCCTCCCCGCTCTCCTCGGTGCGGCGCAGCTGTTCGCTGAGCTGGCCGAACTGCGCGTGACGCTCCCGCTCGAGCACCGTCACCGTCTGCTGCATGCGGTGCAGGCTCTCCCGCACGGGGGCGAGGGCGGTGAGCACCGCGTTCTCCTGGCGGGCGCGTTCGGCGGCGTCGTGCTGCTGCAGGCGTGCGTGCTCGACCGCGTCGCGGTAGAGATCGTGCTGGCGGTCGCGCTCCTCGCGCACCACCGAGAGCTCCGCGTCGGCGCGGGCGAGGTCGGCGGCGCCGCGGCTGCGACCCAGGAACCAGCCGACGGCGAGGCCGGCGGCCGCGGCGACAGCGGCGATGAGCAGTGCGAGCGCGTCCATGCGTCCATGATGGGCGGGGCCTCCGACATCGCCGGAGGACGCGCCGTCGTGCCTCAGGCCGCGGCGCGCACCTTCGCCGGGGCAGCGGGTGCGAGCGGATCGCCGAGGCGCACGCCGATCGTCTCGGCCAGCTGCTGGATCGTGTCGGATCCCGTGCGTCGCGCCGCGTCGATCACGATCTGCGCGCAGGCGCGGGCGTCGGCGAGCGCGTCGTGGTGCGGGAACGCACCGAACCCTGCGGCCTCGGCGGCGACGGGCAGTCGGTAGGAGTCGAGGTCGTAGACCTTGCGCGCCACGGCGAGGCTGCACAGTGAGCGGTACGGCGGGCAGTCGTCGTCGGTGGCCTCGCAGGCGCGACGGATGACGTTCAGGTCGAACCCGGCGTTGTGCGCGACGAGCACATCGGCACCGGCGAAGGCGCACAGCCGGTCGAGCTGCTCACTCCAGCCGGGTGCATCCAGGACCTGGTGCGCCTGGATGCCGTGGATCCGCACGTTCCACTCCTGGAACTCGTCGTGGCCGTGCGGCGGGCGGATCAGCCAGCCCGTCTGCGCGACGACGACGCTGTCGCGCACCCGCACCAGGCCCACCGAGCACGCGGAGGCAGGGGAGGAGTTCGCCGTCTCGAAGTCGATCGCGGTGAAGTCCAGGGCCACGCATCCACCCTCCGTCGAGAGAGCGCGGAGGGCGCTCAGGCGCGCCGCGGGAGCCCGGATCGCCGGGCGTAGTCTCGGAGGCATGGTGGAACGCGCGACGAGCTTCGGATCCGAGACGGGCAGCTACGAGAAGGGGCGCCCCGAGTACCCCGCGGAGGCGGTGCAGTGGCTCCTCGAGCCGCTGCCGGCCGGCGACAGGGCGGTCGTCGACATCGGCGCGGGGACGGGCAAGCTCACCCGCGCGGTGCTTGCGCTCGGATCCGCCACCGTGACCGCGGTCGACCCGGATCCGCAGATGCTCGATGCGCTGCGCGGGAAGACGCCCGGCGTCGAGACCGTGACCGGCACGGCCGAGGAGCTCCCCTTGGACGATGCGATCGCCGACGCCGCAGTGCTCGGTCAGGCGTGGCACTGGGTGGAGCCGGTCGCGGCTTCCGCCGAGATCGGCCGCGTGCTGCGGCCGGGCGGCGTGCTCGGTCTGATCTGGAACGTGCGCGACGACCGCACCGGATGGGTGCGCCGGCTGACGGCGATCATGCACGGGAGCCCCGCGGAGGAGATGATCGCCTCGAACGCGGTGCGCGTCGCATCGCCGTTCGGGCCGCTCGAGGAGAAGCGCTGGGAGTGGACGCGCACCATGACGCGCGCCGAGCTGCACGCGATGGCCCGCTCCCGCAGCTACCTCATCACGGCGCCCGAGGAGGAGAAGGACCGCGTGGCTCGCGGGATGGACGCGCTGTTCGACGAGCTGGGCCTCGCCGAGGGCGGAACGCTGGAGATGCCGTACGTGACCGCCGCATACCGCGCGGTCCGCGGATCCTGAGCGGGCGCGCGCCCCGGTAGACTCGTACCCCGTGGCTCTCACCATCGGAATCGTCGGACTGCCCAACGTCGGCAAGTCCACCCTCTTCAACGCCCTCACCAAGAACGACGTGCTCGCGGCGAACTACCCGTTCGCGACGATCGAGCCGAACGTCGGCGTGGTGAACCTGCCGGACGCGCGCCTGAACGCGCTCGCCGAGATCTTCGGCAGCGAGCGGATCCTGCCCGCGACGGTGTCGTTCGTCGACATCGCCGGCATCGTGCGCGGCGCGAGCGAGGGGGAGGGGCTGGGCAACCAGTTCCTCGCGAACATCCGCGAGGCCGACGCGATCGCGCAGGTCGTGCGCGGGTTCGCGGACGACGACGTGGTGCACGTCGAGGGCGCGATCGACCCGAAGAACGACCTGGAGACCATCAACGCCGAGCTCATGCTGGCCGACCTGCAGACGCTGGAGAAGGCGATCGTGCGCATCGAGAAGGAGGTGCGCGGTCGCAAGACCGACGCCTCGGTGCTCGACGCCGCGAAGGCGGCGAAGGACGCGCTCGAGCGCGGTCAGCTGCTCTCGACGAGCGGCATCGACCTCGCGCCGATCAAGGAGCTCGGTCTGCTGACCTCCAAGCCCGTGATCTTCGTCTTCAACGTCGACGAGGCCGTGCTGACCGACGACGCGCGCAAGGCGGAGCTCGCCGCCCTCGTCGCCCCGGCCCAGGCGATCTTCCTCGACGCGAAGATCGAGTCGGAGCTCATCGACCTGGATCCGGAGGACGCGGCGGAGCTGCTCGCCTCCACCGGTCAGGACGAGTCGGGTCTCGACCAGCTGGCCCGCATCGGCTTCGACACCCTCGGCCTGCAGACCTACCTCACGGCCGGCCCGAAGGAAGCCCGCGCCTGGACGATCCACAAGGGCGACAAGGCCCCGCAGGCCGCCGGCGTGATCCACACCGACTTCGAGAAGGGCTTCATCAAGGCCGAGGTCATCTCGTTCGACGACCTGGTCGCGTCCGGATCCGTCGTCGAGGCCCGCGCCAAAGGCAAGGCCCGCCTCGAGGGCAAGGACTACGTGATGCAGGACGGCGACGTCGTGGAGTTCCGCTTCAACGTCTAGTATGAGCGTCTGATCTGGAATTTCGTTAGTCGATCTGGGAGACGAGATGGCAGACGTTACGTTTCTTACTCAGGCTGAACCCGTCGATGAGTACGGACGCGCGTTGTACGCGGTTTCGCGTTCCGTACTTCGCGCACACTTCGACGAGTTGACGCAGAACGATCTTGAGGATCTCAACTGCGATCGACAGGACGTGACCTTTCGGCAACTCGCGAAGGTGGTTCGGCTCCACCGAGACAAAGGCGCCCGTGGTGACGGCTTCGAGTGGGCGGTACACGAGGCGATCATGGGCGGTGAGCCGCGGGTAACCGATTTGGTGATGCAGGTCCTCCTGAAGACAAGTCCCAAGTCATTCAAGAGCACCTCAGTGCCAACATCGTTGATGTTTGGGCACGAGCGTGCTCGTCACCTCGGCTTCACAGAGGCCGTTGTAAACAACGCGAGCGGGGACGCGGTTTTGCTTCCAGATGGACAGGGGCGACCATTTGCTTTCGGTTCCTGGGTGCCGATCGCGGCGAAAGGCGTGCATGCAGAACCGATCCTGGGCGACCGAATCAAACAGGTATGGAAAACTGACCTGTTCCTCGGCGGAGAGGACAAGGACAAATTCGCCGCCGCCACGATCAAGAGCAACTGGCACCAGTTGGAGGACGGCCGCGGGCTCCGAGTAGCAATCGTTCCTCAAGCTCGCGACCTTCGGCCCGGATATCAGCGCTGGAAGTCGTTGCATCTGGTCGCTCTACCTGACCCCGATGGGTTTATGGGCCTCTTCAACGACGCTTACGAGGCTGTGGCTGAGGCGATTCTGACGGTTGGAAAGCATGATCGGGGCCACTACTACTACAAGCCGAGCGCGAAGGCGCAAAAGGTTCAGGCCCAGTTGGAGAAGTTCGAGCGCGTAAAGGTGACTGAGATATTGGACGCCCTCAACGAAGCCGCTCAGCAGAATCTAATCGCCGTCGACAGAAGGCTCCTGTCGGTGGAAGCCCCAACGTGGCTCACGATCAACGAGACGCGAGTGCCAGTGATCGCCCCCCGGCCCTCCTTTGAGAAGCTCGATTGACCGAGCCTAGGACGATGAAGTCGTGGAGTTCCAATCAACAACTCGGGGGGTAAATCATGGTCGAGGATGAGTGGCGTCCGCTCGGCGTCGAGTCCGACGACGATATCGCGGAGTATGACGCACTGCACGATGGCGTCCCGTCATGGATGGAGGCCGCCTTCTGGGCTTGGGTGAAAGCTGAGATCACTCGTCACCGGCGGTACCGCGATGGCAGTGGGTGGGTGGCGCACCTCGACGAGGACCTCGCTGAGTCGATGTGCCAGACCCTCCGTGTTCCGCTGCCCAATTTGAGGGTCAACGGCACCGACGCTATGGCTGGCCGGAATCAACTGGACTCAGCCCTCTACGCGCTGACGAAGAATGCCAGTGGGTTGCAGGTGGCCGACTACATTCTCGCGCACGGGAAGGATCCCAAAGGGGACGTGCTGGAAGCTCTATTCCGACGGAGTAAGTCGGCTTGGACAGTAGGATCTCGCTTCGGCAAGCCTGGGTTAGTGCGGCGGGTGCCGCTCGGCGTTCAGGCCGGGGCTGACAGTGTCATAGGTCGAGCGGGGCGAGCGGGTGTTCGGCTTGCCAAGGCCTGGGAGAACCTTTACGGGATCCGACCCAACGCGAGCGAGGCCTACCGCCTTGCGATCCTTGCCGTCGAAGATGCTTCTGTGCCGGTGGTGTCACCGGCCAACACCCGCGCCACGCTTGGCACGGTCCTCAAACATATGGAAGATCAGGGCGACTGGGCTCTTCCTATGTCGCGTGAGGACTCGCGCTCGCCTTCGGGCGACGTCATCATAGGCATGATGCGCACCCTCTGGCACGGCCAGCACGATCGTCACGGTGGACAGCCTACCGGCCCCGGGAATGTCGATCAGGCGGAAGCGATCGTTGCGGTCGGACTCGCGACCACACTCGTCCAGTGGTTCGACGCTGGGTCAATTGCACGGACGGCAAATCGGGTGGGTGACCAAAGCACTGTCCGTCGAGTGCCATGAAATTCGACGGCGGTGCACCGCCGCTGCCTTAGTGTTTGGGTGCTCCTGGGTACACAGGGGTGCTGGTGCTGTCCTGGAGTACGACACTGATGTCAGGTCGCGCTCGCAGCTGTGGAGACGTGGTGGAGTTCAGGTTCAACGTCTGACCCCCACGGTCGTTGAGCGAGCGTAGCGAGACGAAACGCGCGGGCTTCGTCCACTCGATCGTGTGGCGGAAGCCGAGTTGTCGACGGATCACCGCGCCGGGCATCGTCCGCCGCACCGCGTCGCGGATCTGAGTGAGGGCGTATTCCGGCTCCTTGACCGGGAACGGCGGACTCGCGGATCCCGGTTGCACGACCCACGGGTGCCTCACGAAGCCGATGATCGGGTTCGTGATCACCGACGCCGCATCCCACAGGCGGTCGATCACCGAATCAGGTCGTGCCAGGCCGACGCAGAGGAACCGTCCGCCCGGTTTCAGGATCCGGCGCACCTGCGCCAGGGCGGGCTCGAGCTCGAAGTGATGCAGGACGGCGATCATCGTCACGAGATCCTTGCCGTCGGGAACGCGCTCGAGGGGAGCATCGTCCACGGTGACGTTCGGAAGGCCCGCGCATCGGGCGCTGCTCACGCGCCGCATCTCGCGGTCCACCTCGATGCCCTGCGCAACCGCGAAATGCTCGCCGAGCATCGCCAGGAGTTCGCCCCGTCCGCATCCGACGTCGAGCGCCTCGGATCGTCCGGCCGGCAGCCGTGCCGCGACCCAGGGATGGAAGGCGTCGTTGTGGCTCCACGGATGACGCGCGTTCAGGGCGCGCATCGCATCGGCGGCGCGGACCGCGACCCCGCCGCGCAAGGCACTGAGCACCGGCATACCTCAGTGTGACATGGTGCTGTCCGCGCCCACGGCCTAGCGTGGAGCCATGGAGCTGCAGGTCGGCGAGACGCTCGTGCACTACGTCGAGCACGGGGCGGGGCGCCCGGTGCTGGTGCTGCACGGCGCCGGCGTGGATCACCGCGAAGCCGAGGGATGCTTTGAACCGGCGTTCGCGGGAACCGAGGGCGTCCGACGGATCTATCCCGATCTGCCGGGGATGGGACGTACGGCGGCGAACGGCCTCGACAGTGCCGCGGATGTCCTCGACGTCCTGTGCGAGTTCGCCGATCGCGTCACCGCCGGCGAGCCGTATGTGGTCGTGGCGCATTCCGCCGGTGCGCACTTCGCCCTCGCGATGGCCGCGCGTCAGTCGTCCGCCGTCGCCGGGCTGGCCCTGATCTGCCCGCTCCTGCCGGACATCCGCGAGGTGCCGGAGCATCGCGTGATCGCCGGGTCCGGCGACCTCGGCGACGAGATCTTCCGCGAGTACTTCGTCGTGCAGACCCCCGAGATGCTCGACCGGTACGAGCGGCTCGTCGTCCCCGGGATGCGGCTGGCCGACGAGGCGGCGATGGGGCGGATCGGTGAGCGCTGGGACCTGCCGGAGGAGGGGGCGGCGTACGACGGTCCGGCTCTGGTCGTGGCGGGGCGGCTCGATGCGACGGTCGGCTTCGCGGCCGCGGTCGATCTCGCGGACCGCTGGTTCGGCGCGACGGTGGCCGTGGTCGACGGGGCGGGGCACGCGCTTCCGCACGAGAAGCCCGATCTGCTGCGCGCGCTGATCCAGGACTGGCTGAGACGATCCGCGTAGACCCTCAGCCGCGCCGCGCGACGTCGTGCTTCAGTGCCTGGGGCCAGGTGTCCACGTCGACGGGGTCGCTCGCCACCGAGAGGGTGGCGCGGGGGAGCAGCGAGGCCAGCGTCTGCGCTGTCGAGAGCGGGTGTCCCGGGTCGTCGATCCAGGCCAGGATGCTGGTCGGGACGTCGATGCGCGCGATCGCCTCGGGGGCAGGCAGATCGCTCATCGCGGCACCGCGCAGGAGCGAGGGGAGCAGCGCATCGGCGACATCCGGCACGGTCTCGGGCGCGCCCGCGGTGGCGGGAGGCGGGGTCCCTCCGCGGTGGGCCGCGATGAGGGCGTCGACGCCCTCCGATTCGACGAGATCCGCATCGTCCCGGTAGTTCTGCGCCTGCGCCGCGCGGGTCTCCCAGGCGGTCGGCGGCACCATGAGGGTGAGCCCGACGAAGCGGTCCGGTTCTCGCGCCGCTGCATGCAGCAGGGTCGCCGCGCCCATGGAGGGTCCGACGCCGTGCACCTGCTCGCCCGGGAACCAGTGATCCAGCAGCCGCAGCAGGTCGTCGGCGAGCGTGGGCCAGGCGTAGTCCTCCGCGAGCTTGCGGCCGGTGGATCTGCCGTGGCCGCGCGCGTCGTACCGCAGCAGCCGGGTGCCGCTCAGCCCCCGGCCGAGGTCCAGATTCAGCACGCGGTCCCTGGCCCGGCTCGAGGTCAGGCCGTGCAGCTGCACGACCGGGTGCCCGCCCTCGTCGCTGAGCGCGACGGCGAGCTCGGCACCGGCGACTTCGAAGGTGGGCATCGGGTTCCTTCCGCTCCCGCGACGCGCATCGGATCCACACGACACGCTGAGGTCAGAGTAGCGGGACGTTAGGGTTCTCCCATGCGGCTGACCCATGTCACGCAGTTGCGCCTCCCGTTCGGCCGGCTCTGGGGGTACGACGTCAGCGCCTCGGAACTCGGTCGGCACCTGCCCGTCTCGTTCGACCAGCGGATCCACGTCGGACTGGGAGACCGACCGGGATCCTGGATGGCGATCTCCTTCCGCCTGCCGGGTCGCGCGACGAAGGAGATGCTGGCCGACGCCTGGCTCGCGGTGATCGCACGTCACGGCACCCTCCGCACGGCCTTCGCGCGGGGCGACGACGGGCAGCCCCAGCTCCACGAGATCAGGATCGACGGCGGCACCTGGGTGGAGCACGAGATCGCTCCGGGGCAGGCGGTCAACGATGCCGTGCGCGAGGTGCTCGATGCGGCGTGCTCTCCCTATCGCCGTCCCTCGTACCGGCTGTGCGTGCTGGAGAACGCGACGGGGGTCACGGTCGTGATCGGCGCGGACCACGCGCACGTCGACATGTGGTCGATGCTCGTCATCGCTCGCGACCTCATGACGGCGCTGGATGCGGGCCGCGAGGACCGGGATCCGTGGTCAGCGCCGGCTGCCGCGTTCGTCGAGCACACGACATCATTGCTCGAACGTCCTTCGGCTCCGGAAGACGTGCGCCGACGGTGGGCCGACATCATCCGCGACAGCGGGGGAGCGATGCCGAGGTTCCCCTTGCCGCTGGGCCCGCCCGAGCCGCACCGGGAGAGGGTCGAGGTGCGCGACGTGCTCGATGCGGACGACAGCGCCGCCTTCGAGGCCCAGGCGCGGGGCGACGGCGTCTCGACGCTGGCGCTCGCCGTCGTCGCCATGACGGCGGTCACCCGCGCGCTCGCCGGCACGGCTCTGCGTGCGATCTTCCCGGTGCACAGCCGCTACGAGCAGACGTGGCACGACTCCGTGGGCTGGTTCATCACGAACTCCGTGCTGGAATCCGCCGTCGCCGAGCCGCGCGAGGCGGCCGCAGCGGTCAAGGAGGCCGTGCGGCTGGGGTCGTGGCCGCTCGCCGACGTGCTGGAGCCCTGGGGTGGGATGCCGGTGGCGCCGGGCATGTTCGCGATCTCCTGGCTCGATCTGCGCCGGCTGCCGGTGCGGATCGACTCCGTCGGGCTCGACGCGCAATACGTCGGTGCCGCGATCGACACGGACGGCGTCATGCTCTGGTTCATCCTCGACGAATCCGGGCTTCACCTGCGATGCCGGTACCCTGACACGGCGGAAGCGAGGGCGAACGTCGGGGAATGGCTCGACCTGCTCGTCGCGCGCCTGCGGACCGACGCGCGGACGTCGGTCCGGGGCCTGCTCCGCGCGGGGGACCGCACCTACCGCATGGAGCGTGCGGCCCGGGCGGACATCCCGGCGATCGCCGCGCTGCTCGCCGACGACCCCTTCGGCGCGGAACGGGAGGACGTCGAGCTCGGGAGGTACGAGTCCGCGTACAACGCGGTCATCCGCGACCGTTCGAACTTCCTCGGGGTGGTGCGGGACGACGCCGGCCGCATCGTGGCGACCATGCAGCTGACGGTCATCCCCGGACTGTCCCGCGGCGGATCCACCAGGCTGCAGATCGAGGGTCTGCGCGTCGCGCCTGCGGAGCGTTCGCAGGGTCTCGGCACCGCGATGGTGCAGTGGGCACATGAGTTCGGACGGTCGCGCGGAGCGACCCTCGCCCAGGTGACCACCGACGAAGCCCGGGATCGGGCCCGCGCGTTCTACACCGGGCTCGGCTACCGGACGGCGCACGTCGGCCTGAAGCGACCGCTCGACTGAGTTGCGCATCGGCCGTCCGTGGACGGCGGGGCGTACGCTGGCGGTGTTCCCGAGGAGGTGCGGCCATGTCCGACATCGAAGAGCGGTCCGAGTCCGCGCACGTCCCGGCGCCCGGCGAGCCGAGCATCCCGGAGCTGGAAGAGGACGAGAACATCGCCCCGCGCCCCGAGGAGGAGATCGCGGATCTGCTCCGCGCCGAGCCCGACACCGACGAGCACGTCAGCTGACGCGGCGGACCTCCTGCGGCCAGCCGCACGCCTCGGCGATCCTGCCCGCCCACTGTTTCGCGTCGTCCACGTCGGCGACGTCGATGATCGTGAGGCCGCCGATGTACTGCTCCGCCGGTGCGAACGGTCCGTCCGAGATCACGGGCGTCCCGCTCGACGCGTCGGCGGTGAAGGCCGCGTCCATGTCCTCGTGGACGCCTCCTGCGAAGACGAGCACGCCCGCATCGCGCATGTCGGACACGACGGCGTTGCAGAGCGCGCCCCGCTCGGCGAACCACTCGTCGCTGTGCTCGCCGACCCACTGCTGATGGAAGTAGATGATGTACTGGCACATCGCCGCTCCTCGCCGGATCCCGTGACTCCCGCGATGCTACGCCGCAGGGGGAGCTTCGGGGAGACTCGATACGATGGCTCGGTGACTTCCGAGAACAACAGCATCTTCGAACCCGATGGCCGCGCGATCCCCTACGTCGACGAGATGTCCGAGGGCGACGGGCCCGTTCTGGTGCTGATCCCGGGTCGCGGCCTCGAGGGCGGCGCGCTCGGTTCGGTGGCGCACATCCTTGCCGGCGAGGGCATCCGGGTGCTGCGGATCGGCAGTCGCGCCGACGACGCGGCGACGCTGGAGGAGCGGGTCCAGGACGCGAGCGACGTGATGGATCACGTCGGCATCGGCGCGACCTGGATCGGCGGACACGGGGTCGGCGGCACGGTCGCGCGGGCCCTCTCGGCCAAGCGCACCGATCGCGCCCTCGGCGTGCTGCTGCTCGGTGTCGAGGACGTCGACGTTCCCCTCGCTCCGGCGGTGCCGATCCTGATCATCCAGGGATCCGAGGACGACGTGATGCCGCCGGCGAACGGCGAGAAGCTGCGGGCATCCGCGCCGGAGCGCGCCAGCCTCGTCACGATCGAGGGCGGCGGGCACCTCTTCCCCGTGAGCGACCCGGTCGACACCGCGTTCGCGATCGAGGACTACCTGGCCTGGGACTGATGAGCGCCGGATCTGCCGATACCCCGGAGCGCACCGTCGTCGTCGTGATCGACATGCAGGCGGGCGTGCTCCCCGGCTGCTTCGACGAGCAGGGGGTGCTGTCGCGCACCGATGCGCTCGTGCATCGCGCTCGCCGCGAAGGCACGCCCGTGGTGTGGGTGCACCATGACCCGGTCGGCGTGGGCACGCCCGACTGGGAGCTCGCGGAGCCGCTCCGGCGCACTGAGGGCGAGCCCCTCGTCCGCAAGAGCTACCGCGACGCGTTCGCCGACACGGACCTGCGCGCCGTGCTGGACGGCTACGGTGCGACGCGGCTCGTCGTCGCGGGCGCCCAGTCGGATTTCTGCGTCCGCACGACGACACAGCGCGCGGCGGCGGAGGGATACGACGTGACGCTCGTGCGCGACGCTCACACGACGGTCGACACGTCGGTCGACGGCGTCGCCATCTCGGGCGAGCAGATCATCGCGCACACCAACATGTACTTCGCCGGCCTGCGGTACCCGGGGCAGGAGTTCGCCGTCGCGCGGCACGACGAAGTCGCGCTCGCCTGACCTCACCGCGGTCGGCCGACCACCGCGCCGATGTCGGCTCCCGGTGCGAGGATGGGCGCATGCCCGAGTCTCCGGAGGTGCAGGCGCTGGTCGAGTTCCTCGACGAGCGGATCCGCGGTCGCGCGATCGCGGCGGTCGACATCGATGAGTTCCGCGTCGTCAAGACGCGCGAGAGGCCGCCGGCGTCGCTGGTCGGCGCCACCGTCGGAGGCCTCGCCCGCTTCGGCAAGCATGTGGGCTTCGACACCGCGGCGGGCTGGCTGATGCTCGGCTTCGGTCGCAACGGGTGGATCCGCTGGCTCGACGCGGGGGAGTCGCCGGGCGACGAGCCCGTTCCCGAAGTCGCCCGGATCGTGCTCGACGACGGCGCGGCGATGCGGATCGTCGACACCGGCGACTTCCTCGGCGTCACGCTCTCGGTGGTCGACGTCCCGCGCGATCTGTCGGGGATCGCCGCGCTCGGACCGGATCCGCTGTCCGAGGACTTCTCGCGCGAGGAGTTCGATCGGGCGCTGGGGACGCGCCGGAAGCAGATCAAGGCCCTGCTGCAGGAGCAGTCCTCTCTGGCCGGCATCGGCAACGCCTACTCGGACGAGATCCTGCATCGCGCGCGGATCGCGCCCGCCGTGCACGCGGCGCTGCTCGACGACGAGCGGGAGCGGCTCTTCCAGGCCACCGTCGACGTGCTGCGCGGCGCCGCCGCGGATCGGCGCGGGGTGCCGCCGCACGAGCTCAAGCAGGCCAAGGTCGCCGCCATGGCCGTGCACGGACGCGGCGGTGAGCCCTGCCCGGTGTGCGGCACCACGATCCTCGACCGCACGTTCGGCGGTGCCTCGGCGCAGTTCTGCCCGCACTGCCAGCCGGAGCATTCCGCGGCATGACGCGGCGCGCGGGATAGCATTCCGGGGTGAGTCGGCTTCCCCTGCACCATCGCTGGCGCGTGCGCATGGCCGTGGCTGTCCTGACCGGCGTCGCGGCCGGCTTCCTCGTGACCCCGTTCCTGGGGCTGGCGGCGGGCCTGCTCGCGGCGTGGGGCGCGCTGTCCCTCGTCAGCACCGTCTGGATCCTGCTCGTCACCTGGCGCATGGATGCCGCGCAGACCCGCACGCACGCGACCGAAGAGGATCCGGGCCGGCGGATCGCCCGCCTGATCGCCGTGACCGGCAGCTTCGTCAGCATCGCCGCGGTGCTCGTCGTGGTGCTGCAGGCCCGGCATGCGCACGGATGGACGCAGTTCGCACTCGCCGGGATCGCCGTGCTCAGCGTCGCGGCCTCCTGGGGCCTCATCCAGACCGACTACATGCTGCGGTACGCGAAGCTCTACTACGACGGATCCCGCGGCATCAGCTTCAACCAGGACGAGGACCCGCAGTACACCGACTTCGCGTACTTCTCGGTCGGACTCGGCATGACCTATCAGGTCGCCGACACGAACGTGACGCGCAACACGATCCGCCGGATCGTGATCGCGCAGACGACGATCGCCTACGTCTTCGGCGCGCTCATCCTCGGCACGATCATCAACCTCGTCACCGGGCTGGGCTGACCGCGGGGAGTTCCTCGCGCAGGCGCGGTTCGGTGCGACGCTCGGGGCGCACGCCGGCCTTGTCGGCGTAGAAGGCGCGGATGAGATCCATATCGGCGCCCACATCGCCGGTGAGATCGAGGGTGGGGCCCAGACCCGTGGTCCTGGTCGTGCGATCGACGAACCCGAGCGTCACCGGCATGCCGGTCTCACGGGCGATGCGGTAGAAGCCGCTCTTCCAGTGCGCGTTGCCGCCCCGGGTGCCGTCGGGCGTGACGACGAGACCGAAGACCGATCCGCTGCGGATCTGTGCGACGACCTCGCCGACGACGCGCGCCGGATCCGTGCGGTCCACGGGGATCCCGCCGAGACGGCGCATGATCGGGCCGCGCCAGCCGCGGAACAGGCTCTTCTTGCCCAGCCAGTGCACGTCGATGCCGAGTCGCCATGCGATGCCGAGCATGAGCACGAAGTCCCAGTTCGAGGTGTGCGGAGCGCCGATCAGCACGGTCGGGCGCGACGGCGCAGGCTCGCTCTTCAGCGTCCAGCGGCTGAACGTCCAGAACACGCGGGCGGCGAGGCGTTTGAGCATCCGTCCACCGTAGGGCCCGGCGTATGCCGTCCTCCGCATGAAGAGGGCCCGGGCGGACGAGAGGATCGTCCGCCCGGGCCCGGGGCGCAGGACCGTCAGACGGCCTGCGGCAGAAGGGAGAACGACACGGCGCCCTCCTCGTTCACGTTGGCGTCGAGGACCTTGTCGTCCAGGACGATGGCGGCCTCCCCTTCCAGGAAGACCGGGGCGCCGGGCAGATCCAGGATCTGATCGTCCGGCTCCGGCGCGACGACCACGTCGGCGGCGAGGCGGGGTTCGCCCGTCGCTGCCGGTGCATCGGCCGTGTGGATGCGCAGACCCGCGCCTTCCGTGTCGGTGCGACGACGGACGAGCGTGGTGACGAGCGCGGTGGCGTTGTCGGTCAAGGTGAGCACGAGGCACTCCTTCCGGTTGCGGACATGTCGCGGTCACGACATGTCCGGGCCACGATTCCTCGTCCGCGCCGACCTCTCAACCGCCCTGCGGCGTTTCGGCCCGATTCGGAGGCTCTTCCCACCTACGGGGAGATGTCGGAACCGTCGTGATCGGCACCGCCCCGACCGTCGTGCGCAGGCGTACCATCGAAGGATGACCACCGCAGCCGGATCCGAGCAGCACACCCCCGCGGACGCCGAGCGTCCGACCCTGGGGAGCGCTCCCGGGCTGACCCTGCTCCCCGGCCTCGACGTCGATGCGGTCGGCCTGTGCACCGACGGCTACTGCCGCCTCCCCGGCGCGAAGGATTGATCCCGCGCCGGGGAGAGCCTGGCGTCAGTGCATCGCGGGTGCGGAGCCCTCGTCGCCCGGGGAGTCGCCGTGCGGCTGGTCTTCCGGCTTGCGGATGATGAACGCGCCGAGGATCGTCACAGTCGCGATGACCGCTCCGATCACGAACGTGCTGCGTGAGCCCGCAGCGACGGCGTCGGCCACCTCGGTGCCGCCGTTCGCGTTGACGATGAGCGTGAACACCGCGATCATCACGGCGATGCCGGCGGCGCCCGCGACCTGCTGCACGGTGCCGATGACCGCGCTGCCGTAGGAGTAGAACTTCGGCTTCAGCGAGGCCAGCGATGCGGTGAACAGGGGCGTGAACGACAGGGCGAGACCGATCGACAGCAGCGTCTGCGCGACGAGCACGATCCACACGGAGGTGGTGGTGGACAGCGTCGTGTAGAACCACAGCGTGGCGGCGGTCAGGATCGAACCGGGGATCAGGAGGACCTTCGTGCCCCGGGCGTCGTAGATGCGGCCGATGACAGGTCCGAGCAGACCCATCGCGAGCGCACCCGGCAGCAGCACGAGGCCCGCCTCGGTGGTCTCGAGACCCAGCGCCTTCTGCAGGAACAGCGGGATCACGGTGAGCGTGCCGAAGAACGCGAGCGACAGCAGGAACATCTGCACCATCGAGAGGGTGAAGTCGCGCGAGGCGAACACCCGCAGGTCCAGGAGCGCGTCGTCCTTGCGCTGCAGGATCACCTGACGCCAGAGGAACGCGATCAGGCCGAGCACGCCCACCACGAGCGCGATCACCAGCGGCGCGGCGGTGCCGCCGCCACCGGCGAGCGCGCCGATCTGGCTGAGACCGAACACCAGCCCGCCGAAGCCGAACGCGCTCAGCACGATCGACAGCACGTCGAGCGGCGCGTCGGTGCGCTCACCGACGTTGGTCAGCCAGCGCCAGCCGATGAGCATCGCGGCGAGGGCGATCGGCAGCACGACCACGAAGATCGCGCGCCAGCTGAAGTGGTCCAGCAGGAAGCCCGACAGCGTCGGACCGATCGCCGGGGCGAGCGAGATGACGATGCTGACGCGGCCCATCATCCGCCCGCGGGTCGCCGGCGGCACGAGGTTCATGAGCGTGGTCATGAGCAGGGGCATCATGATCGCGGTGCCGGAGGCCTGCACGATGCGGGCGATGAGCAGCACGGTGAAACCCGGGGCGAGCGCGGCGATCAGCGTGCCGGCGGAGAACAGCGCCAGCGCGCCGAGGAACATCTGCCGGGTGGTGAAGCGCTGCAGCAGGAAGCCGGTCGTGGGGATCACGACGGCCATGGTCAGCATGAACGCGCTCGTGACCCACTGGGCGGCGAGCGGCGTGATGGAGAGATCGTCGATGAGGTGCGGGATCGCCATGCTCATCGTCGTCTCGTTGAGGATGGCGACGAACGCTGCGGCGAGGAGCACCCAGATGACCGCCATGTCTCGGCGGGGGATGAGGGCGGACCCGGCGCTGGTCGGCACGGATCCGGTTTCGATGGCGGACATGTGTTCCTCCGGCTCGGCGGGGGCGAAAAACAGGGGATGTGGTGCTGCAGAGAAGCAAGCGACTCTCAGCGTAACCACAGGGTCGGACATTCCATTCCCGCGGGGGGTCGGCGCTGCTCTCGGCAGCGTTGCGCCTTGAGCGGACGAGGACCACGGCGGCGCCGTCGCGTCGGTGTGGGGACGTACGCTTGCGAGGTGCCGCGGGTGCCCTCGACCCCGGCAGGCAGGGGTAGCGGATGAGCATGATGGCCAGGATGGGCGGCGCGCGCGGCGGCCGCCCGGTCGACGAGGCGGCGCAGCGACGTCAGAACGCCGAGGCCCCGCGCATCCCCGATCTCGGGCGCAGGGTGGTCGCCCTGTTCCGTCCCTATCGGGGCCGGATCCTCACGACCGGTCTGCTGGTCATCCTCGGCGCCGCGCTCGGCGTGATCCCCCCGCTGCTGGTGCAGCGCGTGTTCGACGACGCGCTGTTCCCGCACGGCGGGACCGGTCCGCAGCTCGGCCTGCTCGTCGTGCTCGTGGTCGCGATGATCGGCCTCTACCTGCTCTCCTCGGGGCTCGGCGTCGTGCAGACCTGGCTGACCTCGACCGTCGGCAACAGTGTCACGGGCGACCTGCGCGTGCGTCTCTTCGAGCACCTGCAGGCGATGGAGCTGGGCTTCTTCACCCGCACCAAGACCGGCGTCATCCAATCCCGGCTGCAGAACGACGTCGGCGGGGTCTCCGGCGTGCTCACCAGCACGGTGACGAGCATCCTGGGCAACACCGTGACCGTGATCGCCTCGCTCGTGGCGATGATCCTGCTCGACTGGCGGCTCACGATCATCGCCGTCTGCGTCATGCCCATCCTCGTGCTGGTGCAGCGCCGCGTCGGCCAGGTGCGCGCGCGGATCGCGGGTGAGACGCAGGAGTCGCTGTCCGAGCTCACCGCCATCACGCAGGAGACCCTGAGCGTCTCCGGGATCCTGCTCTCCAAGTCGTTCAACCGGCAGCGCTCGGAGTCGGCGCGCTACCAGGCGCAGAACCGCACGCAGATCCGCCTGCAGGTGCGCACGGCGATGAGCGGGCAGGGCTTCTTCGCCGTGGTCTCGGTGCTGATGTCGAGCGTGCCGGCGATCATCTACCTCGTCGCCGGCTTCCTCGTCGCCGGAGGCACCGGATCCATCACCGCCGGCGCGATCGTCGCCTTCACCACGGTGCAGGCGCGCCTGCTGATGCCGCTGATCGGCCTCATGCGCGTGGCTCTGGACGTGCAGACCTCGCAGGCGCTGTTCGCCCGCATCTTCGAGTACCTCGACATGGTGCCGCAGATCACCGACGCCCCCGACGCGCTGCCGGCGACCGAGGCGCCCGGGCCGCGCGGACTGCTCGAGTTCCGCGACGTGCGATTCCGCTACCCGGATGCGTCGCCCGCGGCCCGGGACACGCTGCAGGGGATCTCGTTCACCGCGGAGCCCGGCCAGCACGTCGCGTTCGTCGGACCGTCCGGGGCGGGCAAGACCACGATCCTGTATCTGGCGCCGCGTCTCTACGAGGCGACCGGGGGAGCGGTGATGTTCGACGGCGCCGATGTGCGCACGCTCACCCAGGAGTCGATCATCGACGAGATCGGCATCGTCTCCCAGGAGACCTACCTGTTCCACGCGACCATCCGAGAGAACCTCCTCTACGCGAAGCCCGAGGCCACCGAGGACGAGCTGATCGCCGCGTGCACGGCGGCCAACATCCATCACGTGATCGCCGGCTTCGAGCAGGGCTACGACACCGTGGTCGGCGAGCGCGGGTACCGCCTTTCCGGCGGCGAGAAGCAGCGGATCGCGATCGCGCGCGTGCTGCTGAAAGACCCGCCCGTCCTGCTGCTGGACGAGGCGACCTCGGCGCTGGACACCGTCTCGGAACGCGTCGTGCAGGAGGCGCTCGACGAGGCCGCACGGGGCCGCACGACCCTCACGATCGCGCACCGCCTGTCGACGGTGATCGGCGCCGACGTCATCCACGTCGTGCAGGAGGGACGGATCGTCGAGTCCGGCACCCACGCCGAGCTGCTCGCGCAGGGCGGGCTCTACGCCGACCTCGCCGCACAGCAGGTCGCCGGGGCGCAGATCGACACCGACGTCCGCTCCGCCTGACCGCCGCTGCTCCACGCGGCGGCCAGGCGGTCGCGACGGCTCAGTGCGCGCTCAAGCCGCCGTCGACGAACAGCGAGTGGCCCGTGACGTACGCGGATCCGGCACCCGCGAGGAACACGGCTGCTCCGGCGAAGTCGGAGGGCAGCCCGTTCCGGCCGATCATCGTGCGGGCCGCGAGCGCCGCGATCTGCACAGGGTCCTCCTGGAGACGCGCATTGAGGGGCGTGAGCACGAACCCGGGCACGAGGGTGTTGCTGGTGACGCCGGTGCCGCCCCACGCCTCGGCCTCGGAGCGCATGAGCGATTCGACGGCGCCCTTCGAGACGCCGTAGATCCCGCTGCCGACGAAGGCGCGATGCGCCTGCTGCGAGCTGATGTGGATGAGGCGCCCGTAGCCGCGCTGCGCCATGCCGACGGCGTAGCGCTGGCCGAGCAGGAACGGCGCGAGCGTGTTCACCGTCATCGTGGCGTCCCAGTCGGCCTCGGTGATGTCGGCGAACCGGGGGCGGATGTTGATGCCGGCCGAGTTCACGAGGATGTCCGGCTCGCCGAACGGACGTGCCGCCGCCTCCGCCGCGGCATGGATCCCCTCACGGGTGGCGAGGTCGCCGACGACCCCCGCGGCCCGGCAGCCGGCGTCGGCGAGCTCCCGCACGGTCTCGTCGATGCGATCGGCACCCCGGGCGACGATGACCGTCGCGGCGCCCGCGCGGGCGAGGGCGGTCGCGATGCCGCGGCCGATGCCCGAGCTGCCTCCCGTGACGATCGCGGTGCGCCCCTCGAGGGAGAACAGGTCGGAGAGATAGGCGTTCATGGTGATCCTGATTCTGGACCGACCGGTGCGCTCAGGGCGCGCCGGTCGTCCGGGCCGGGCCGCGGCTACCAGCGCAGCGCGGCGGCGAGAGTGGGGTCCACGCGGGCGTCGGCGAACTCGGGGAGTGCCTCGAGCTCTTGCGCGAACGCTCGCACCGCCGCGGGATACGCGGAATCGGTGTGGGTGCCGGCGATCTCCTGGAGCGGCGGCAGATCCATCGCGAGGATGAGCTCGAGCCTAGCGGTCACCGCGGCGTGCGCGCCCGCCTGATGCAGCACCTGGATGCCCCCGCGGAGCGCCGCGAGGTAGTCGCGCAGCACCCGGAGGCGATGCTTGCCCTGCGTGATGGAGGATCCGTCCTCGCGCAGCCTCCAGCGCACGACCGTGTCGGGGATGACGTCGAAGGCACGCGCCGTCGTGTACATCCGCTGCGCCACGATCTGGTCCTCGTACGCGACCCCCTCCGGGAAGCGGAGGTCGTGCCAGAACGCGGTGCGGCTCACCTTCGACCACGCGACGATGTTCGCCGAGGCGGCGGGGTGCGCGAAGATCGTCGTCCCGAGACGTTCGGGCGCGGTCGCCGCCGCCACCCACGGCTGCACCCGGCCCGGCGCGTACTGGGTGCCGTTCCACCGGGAGCGCACATACGCCCCCGCGACGAAGTCGCTTCCGGTCTCGGCGAGCGTGCCGGTCAGGCGTTCGAGCGCGGCGGGCGTCAGCTCGTCATCGCCGTCGAGGAAGCCGAGGTACTCGGTGTCGACGAGTTCCAGCGCCGCGTTGCGCGCGCCGCCGAGCCCGCGGGCCTCGGTGTGCCGCAGCACGGTGAAGCGCGGATCCGCGCTCGCCGCGGCCTCGAAGATCCGGCCGGTATCGTCCGCGGATCCGTCGTCGACGAGGATCGCCCGCCAGGCGGTGGTGGTCTGCGCGCGCAGCGAGTCCAGGGCGGCTGGCGCGTAGGAGGCGATGTCACGGCCGGGCACGATCACGGTCACGAGCGGGGCGGGCACCTCGCCAGTCTAGGAGCGCGGACGAGGCGCGGGGGCGGCTCGGCCTTCCTCTCGCTCGGCGCGCGGACGAACCGAGCGCGCGCGGCCCGTGCCGCTACGTGCGCACCGCGGCGACGGCGTCGGCGACCAGCGCTGCGAGCCGTTCCGGGCCGTCGCCGGCCAGGCCCGTCCGGCCGAACGTGAAGCGCACCGACGTCTGCGCGACGGCCGGCGCCAAGCCGCACGCGAGCAGCACGTGGGAGGGCTCGTCACTCCCGGCGGCGCACGCGGAGCCGCTGGAGGAGACGACCCCGCGACGCTCCAGCTCGAGCAGCACGGCCTCCCCGGACACCTCCGGGAACACGAAGCTCGCCGTCGCGGGCAGGCGCCGCACCGGGTCGCCGGTGAGCCGCGCCGAAGGCACCGCGTCGAGCACGCCGGCGATGAAGCGCGCGGACTGCGCGCCCACCCGGGACGCGGCCTCTGCGCGCTCGGCCTCGGCCAGGTCCAGCGCCGTCGCCAGGGCCACGGCGCCCGCGACGTTCTCCGTGCCGGAGTGGCGCCCGCGCTCCTGGCCGCCGCCGTGCACGAGAGGCTCGAGCGGCACGCGACCGCGCACGGCGAGCGCTCCGATGCCCTTGGGAGCGCCGAGCTTATGGCCGGCGATCGCGATCGCGTCCGCGCCGAGCCCGTCCAGCGGAAGCCATCCGGCGGACTGCACCGCGTCGACGTGCACCGGGATCCGGCCCTGAGCCGCCGCGGCGACGATCGCCGCCACATCCTGGATCGTGCCGATCTCGTTGTTCGCGTGCCCGACGGCGATCAGGGCGGTGCCGGGGCGGATCGCCGCGGCCACCTCGGTGGGATCCACGCGGCCCGCGTCGTCCACGGCGACGAGCGTGGAGACGACGCCGTGGAAGCGCTCGAGATAGCGCACGGACTCCAGGATCGACTCGTGCTCGATCGGGGTCGTGATCACGTGCGTCGGCTCGTCGGATCCGTCCGTGCGGGCACCCGCCGGTGATCCGCCTGCGTGGGCGGCGAGAACGATCCCCTTCACGGCGAGGTTGTTCGCCTCGGTGCCCCCGGCGGTGAAGACCACGTCGCCCCTGCGCATGCCGAGCACGCGGGCGACCCGGGCGCGGGCGTCCTCCAGCGCGGCGGCGGCGGACTCGCCGACGGTGTGATGGCTGGAAGGATTCCCGAAGTCGCGCGTGAGGAAGGGAGCCATCGCCTCGAGCACTTCGCCGCGGACCGGCGAGGTCGCGGCGTGGTCGAGGTAGAGGGAGGTGCTCACGGGCCGTCGATCCGCACGTCGAGTCCGAGGTCGAGGGCGCGTGCCGAGTGCGTGAGCGCGCCCACCGAGATGACGTCGACCCCGGTGCCGGCGATCGCGCGCACGGTCTCGAGGCTCACCCCGCCCGATGCCTCGGCGGTCGCGCGACCGGCGATGAGCTCGACGCCGGCCCGCAGGTCCTCGAGCGAGAAGTTGTCCAGCAGCACCGTGTCGGCCCCGCCGTCGAGCACCGCGGGGATCTGATCGAGCCGGTCGACCTCCACGACCACGTGCACGGTGTGCGGCAGCGTCGCGATCGCCTCGCGGAGGGCGGTCGCGATGTCGCGACCCCCGCGCGTCAGCACGGCGAGGTGGTTGTCCTTCGCCATCACGGCGTCGGACAGCGAGAAGCGATGGTTGCGGCCGCCGCCCGCGACGACCGCGTGCCGCTCGAATGCGCGCAGCCCCGGCGTGGTCTTGCGGGTGTCGGCGATCCGCACCTGCTTCCCGTCCGGTCCGGCACCCTCGACGGCGGCGACGTACGCGGCCGTGAGCGTCGCGATGCCGCTGAGCCGCTGGGTGAAGTTGAGCGCCACGCGCTCGGCGGTGAGCACGCTCCGGGCGGATCCGGTCACGCTCGCGAGCACGTCGCCGGCTTCGAACGCATCGCCGTCCGCGACGTGCAGATCCACGACGGTCTCCGGATCCGTCAGCGCGAACGCGGCGGCGAACACGTCTCCGCCCGCAAGCACCCCTGGCTCGCGCGCCACGAGATCGGCGGTGGCGGTCGCCTCGGCGGGGAGCAGCGCGGTGCTGGTCAGGTCGCCCCAGGGGGCGTCCTCCTCGAGGGCGGCGCCGACGACGCGGTTCAGGACGGCGGGGGTGATCATCGGGCTCCGATCAGGGCGGGGGAGGGCTCGTCCACGGCAAGGGACGACGACGCGACGACATGGTGTGCGCCGAGAGAGAGCGGGCGTGCGAGGGCCGCGACGACCATGCGGTCGGCGACCTCGAGCAGGTTGACGTCCTCGATCGCCGCCCGCGACGTGCACGACGCAGGAGAGACCGCGTCGGATCCGCCTCCGGAGCGCGGCAGGGGTGGGATCTCCTGCGTCGTGTCCGCCCAGGGGATGCGCCTGTCCACCGGGGCGGCGGGAGTCCGGGCCGCACGCCAGGCGCGGATGGTGCTGAGGGCCTCGAGAAGGCCGTCGTGGGAGCGCAGCGGTCCGACGCGCTCCCACATCAGCCGCTGCAGGGCGGCGCGGGAGAACGGGCCGGCCTCGGACCGGGGGAGCGGCTCGACCATCGGATCCACCGATCCGGCCGTGTCGTCCGGGCCGCTCGGCCACGGCTGCCCGAGCGCCGCCGCCGCGCGCGCGCCGAACACCGCGCCCTCGAGCAGCGAGTTCGACGCGAGACGGTTCGCCCCGTGCACGCCGGTGCGGGCGCACTCGCCCACCGCGAACAGCCCGGGGAGCGTGGTGCGTCCGGAGGTGTCGGTCACGACGCCGCCCATGAGGTAGTGCGCCGCCGGAGTCACCGGGATCGGCTCCTGCGCCCAGTCGAAGCCGCGCTCCCGCGTCACGCGGTCGATCGTCGGGAAGCGGGCGGCCAGCCGTGCGGCGCTCCATCCCTCCCGCCGGCACAGGGCGGTCGCGTCGAGCCGCACCGGTCCGTCCTGCGCGGCGGCGCGACGCACGATGGCTCGGGCCACGACGTCGCGGGGGGCCAGTTCGCCGTCGGGATGCGCGTCGAAGACGAAACGGCGCCCCTCGTCGTCGATCAGGGTCGCGCCCTCGCCGCGCACGGCCTCGGAGATGAGGAAGGCCGGGCCGGGCGAGACCAGGATCGTGGGATGGAACTGCACGAATTCCAGATCCGCCACCGCCGCCCCGGCGCGCAGCGCCGCCGCGATCCCGTCGCCCGTGCACACCGCGGGAGCCGTCGTGTGCGCGAAGAGCTGCCCCGCGCCGCCGGTCGCGAGCACGACCGCGTCGGAGGGGAGATCCTCGACCCGCCCTTCCGCGAGCACCCGCGCGCCGCGCACGGCGCCGGCGGAGACCAGGAGATCGACGAGCAGGGCGTGCTCGCGCACCGGGATGCCGGCCTCCCGCACGCGGGCGCACAGGGCGGCCGAGATCGCCGCGCCGGTCGCGTCGCCGCCGGCGTGCGCGATGCGGGCGGCCGAGTGCGCGGCCTCGAGTCCGAGCCGGAGCGTCCCGTCGGCGTCGCGGTCGAAGGACACGCCGCGCGCGACGAGCTCGGCGATCCGGGCCGTCGCGTCGCGCACGAGCACGTCGACGGCGTCGGGGGCCGAGAGGCCCGCGCCGGCGACGAGGGTGTCCTCGGCATGCGCGGCAGGGGAGTCGCCCATCGCGTAGGCGCCGGCGATCCCGCCCTGGGCCAGAGCGGTCGCGCCGTCGCCGAGCGCATCCTTCACGATCACCTCGACGCGGTGACCCGCCTCGTGCGCGTGCAGGGCCGTGGTGAGGCCGGCGATGCCGCCGCCGATCACCAGCACGCGACGCCCGCCGCGGGCGCCCATCAGGCCACCGCCACCGGAGGCTTCGCGGCGAGCATCCGCTCCAGGGCGACCCGGGCCGGGTCGGCGACGTCGGCCGTGACCGTGATGCGGTTCGGGGTGCGCCCGGCGACGAGCTCCTCGAGCACCCAGGCGAGGTACCCGGGGTGGATCCGGTACATCGTCGAGCAGGGGCAGACCACCGGATCGAGGCAGAAGATCTCGTGCTGCGGGTACTGCGCGGCGAGCCGGCGGACGAGGTTGATCTCGGTGCCGACCGCGAACGTCGTGGGCTCCGTCGCGGCGGCGATGGCCTTGCGGATGTAGTCGGTGGATCCGGCCTCGTCGGCGGCGTCCACGACCTCCATCGGGCACTCGGGGTGCACGATCACCCGCACGCCGGGGTGCTCGGCGCGCGCCTGGTCGATCTGCGCGACGGTGAAGCGCCGGTGCACCGAGCAGAAGCCGTGCCACAGGATCACCCGCGCGTCCTGCAGCTCGGCGGACGAAGAGCCGCCGAGCGGCCGGCGCGGGTTCCACAGCGGCATCTGCTCGAGGGGCACGCCCATCGCCTTCGCTGTGTTGCGGCCCAGGTGCTGGTCGGGGAAGAACAGCACGCGCCGCCCGCGCGCGAACGCCCATTCGAGCACCGTGCGCGCGTTCGACGAGGTGCAGACGATGCCGCCGTGGCGCCCCACGAAGCCCTTGATCGCGGCGGAGGAGTTCATGTACGTCACGGGGATCACGGGGACGAGGCCCTCGTCGTCGGCCGCGTCGAGCGGTCCGTAGACCTCGGCGAGCTGCTCCCAGCACTCCTCGACCTGGTCGATCGAGGCCATGTCCGCCATCGAGCATCCCGCGGCGAGGTTCGGCAGGATCACGGCCTGGTCCGCGCCGGACAGCAGGTCGGCCGTCTCCGCCATGAAGTGCACGCCGCAGAACACGATGGCCTCCGCGGTCGGGTGCTCCTTGGCGGCGGTCGCGAGCTGGAAGGAGTCGCCCACGTAGTCGGCGTGCTGCACGACCTCCTCGCGCTGGTAGAAGTGCCCGAGCACGACGACGCGGTCGCCGAGGGTCTCCTTGGCGGCGCGGATGCGGGCGTGCAGCTCGTCCTCGTCGGCCTCGCGGTAGGCGACGGGCAGCTCACCCTGACGCGGTGCGCCGGTGGGGATCACATCGCCCATGGACGAGCCGGGGCCGTAGCCGGGGACGGCGTCGAAGTTCCACGGGCCTGCTGCGAGGTCGGTCGCACACGTGGACTCGGTGGAGGCGCCGGCGACGATGAGGCGCAGCGCGTGGTCGACGGACGGATCGACCGGGGGAAGCAGCGGGAGGGTGCTCATGAGGTTCTCGTCTCTTCGGGGGAGAGCGGGCCGCGGTCGGCGAGCTCGACGTCGGTGGCATCGCGGTACAGCCGGGCCGGGCGGTGGCTTCCGGTGCGGAACGCGTTGGTCGGGATGAGGGTGCGCGTGGCGTCGACCTGCCGGCGGAAGTTCGCCGGGTCGAGGCGGCGGCCCAGGATGGTCTCGTACGCCTCGCGGAGGTCGGCGAGGGTGAACTCCGGGGGCAGGAAGCCCTGCGCGACCCGGCTGTAGCCCACCTTGTTGCGCAGCCGCCAGAGCGCGTACTCGATGATGCGCGCGTGGTCGAACGCGAGTCCCGGCAGATCCTCGGCGTCGAACCAGGCGACGTTCTCCGGATCCGATCCGACTGCGCCGACGGACTCCTCCTCGCGCACGAGCGCCCAGTACACGACGGAGATCACCCGGCTCGGGGAGCGGTCCACCGCACCGAACGCGTAGAGCTGCTCGAGGTAGCTGGGGGCGAGCCCCGTCGTCTCGGCGAGCGTGCGGGCCGCCGCGGCGGCCAGGCTCTCCGCGTCGTCGAGCCATCCGCCCGGAAGCGCCCAGGCGCCCGCATGCGGGTCGCGCGTGCGCCGCACGAGCGGCAGCGCGAGCCGCGGCGCCTGGCCGCCGTCGCGGCGCAGCGTCAGGATCACGGTCGACACCGCGACGCGGATCCCGTCCTCGTGCTCGCTTCTGGTCATGGTGACACTAACCTCCGCGCATCATCTTATAGTCGCTGTGACCAGAACTCGCCATCATTACGGCGACCTCTCAGCCGCGCGCCCTCCGCGGCGGATAGCGTCGGGACATGCAGCAGCCGACGCGTCTCGAGGCGCGGATCGACGCCCGCGCTCGCCGGATCCTGGCGGGCGCCCCCACGACCGGCGTGCGCGGCTTCCTCGTCGAGGCGTCCGTGTTCGTCGCCAAGCAGGCGTGGGCGTGCGTGTTCGGCGCGGCCCTCCTCGTCGCGATCGTGCTCGTGCGCACGCTGTACCCGTCCGACCTCGCCCTGACCCGCAACGACCTGCTGACCCTCATCGCGGTGCTGATCCAGGTGGCGATGCTCGCCACGCGACTGGAGTCGGGGCGGGAGCTCTGGGTGATCATGCTGTTCCACGTGACGGGAACGGCGATGGAGCTGTTCAAGACCGATGCCGGCTCCTGGGCGTACGAGGCCGACGGCTTGCTGAGGATCGGCGCCGTCCCGCTGTTCAGCGGCTTCATGTATGCAGCGGTCGGCTCGTACATGGTGCGCGTGCACCGTTTGTTCGACCTCGCCTTCGTGCGCTATCCGCCGCGGTGGGCCACCGTGGTGCTGGCCGTGCTGATCTACGCGAACTTCTTCACGCACCACTGGATCTGGGATGCGCGCTGGGTGCTCACGGCGCTCGTCGTCGTCCTCTGGCTGCCGACCGTGATGCATGCGCGCGTGTGGCGGCGCACCCTCCGGATCCCGCTGCTGCTGCCGTTCGCCGGCGTCGCGCTGTTCATCTGGCTCGCCGAGAACATCGGCACGGCGAGCGGGGCCTGGCTCTATCCGGACCAGGTCGGGGGATGGCAGCCGGTCTCCCTGTCGAAGGTGTCCAGCTGGTTCTTGTTGATGATCATCTCGGTGGTGCTGGTGACCCTCGTGTTCCCGCCGCGCCCGCCCGGGAATCCGGCGGCACGACGGGCAACGCGCACGGTAGGATGGCGCAGGAAAACTGAACACGTGGCCGAATGGTCCGCGCGGGAGAGTCCGGTGATCGCAGCCGGACACCGAAGGAGCAAGCCTCCCCGCCAATCTCTCAGGTAACCGCACCGCGCAGACCCGGCCGCTCTGAAAAGCGATCTCGAGCGAAGCAAGAGATCCGCCGACGGTGAAAGCCCTTCGCGCACGCGCGCGGGCGAAGCTCTCAGGCTCATGACAGAGGGGGAGTTCTCGGATCCGCGCGCCGCACGGGTCCTCGCCGATCCGCACGGGAGAGCTCCATGACAGACGCCCGCTACACCCCCCTCCGGGAGCGCCACGAGGCGCTCGGGGCATCGTTCACCGACTTCGGCGGCTGGCAGATGCCGGTCCGCTACACGTCCGATCTGGCCGAGCACCACGCAGTGCGCGAGGCCGCGGGCATCTTCGACATCTCGCACATGGCCGAGTTCACGATCCGCGGGGCGGGCGCGGGGGACTACCTCGACTACGCCCTCGCCGGGCGGCTCTCGGCGCTCGCCGTCGGCAAGGCGAAGTACTCGCTGCTGCTCGCCGAAGACGGCGGGATCATCGACGACGTGATCGTCTACCGCCTCGCAGACGACGACTTCCTCATCATCAGCAACGCCGGCAACCGCGACGCGGTGCGCGAGGCGCTGCAGTCCCGCAGCGAGGGGCGAGACGTCGACGTCGTCGACGTCTCCGACGACTACGCGCTCATCGCCGTGCAGGGGCCCCACGCCGAGGCCATCCTGGCCGAGACCCAGGGCATCGCCGACGTCTCGATCCCGTGGGCGGAGCAGAAGTACTACGCCTGGGCGTCCGCGAGCTTCGCGGGCAGCCCCCTGCTCCTCGCACGCACCGGCTACACCGGTGAGGACGGCTTCGAGCTCCTCGTCGCCGCCGACGATGCGACCACCCTCTGGGACGCGGTCATCGCCGCGGGCGCGTCGCACGGTCTGGTGCCGGCAGGGCTCGCCGCCCGCGACACCCTGCGCCTGGAAGCCGGCATGCCGCTGTACGGCCACGAGCTGACCCTGCAGACGAAGCCCGCGCAGGCGGGCCTCGGCCGCGTCGTCGTCGCCGACAAGGAGAGCTTCGTCGGCAAGGACGGCGTGGCGCCCGCCGAGGGCGCGCGCGTGCTCGTCGGTCTCGCCGCGGAGGGCCGTCGCGCCGGACGCGCCGAGTACGCGGTCGTGACCGAGGACGGCACCGCCGTCGGCGAGATCACGAGCGGTGCCCTGAGCCCGACGCTCGGCCATCCGATCGCGATGGCGTTCGTCGACCCCGACGTCGCCTCCGGCTCCGTCCCCCTGTTCCTCGACGTGCGCGGCACGAAGATCCCCGCGTCCGTCACCGCCCTGCCTTTCTACCGGAGGAAGAAATGACCGATCTCAACACCCTGCACTACAGCGAAGAGCACGAGTGGGTCGCCGTCGACGGCGACAGCGCGACGATCGGGATCACCGACTTCGCCGCCGACGCCCTCGGTGACATCGTCTTCGTGGAGCTGCCCGCCGTGGGCAGCTCGTTCAGCCGCGGCGATGTCTTCGGCGAGGCCGAGTCCACCAAGTCGGTCTCCGAGCTCTACGCGCCCGTCGACGGCACGGTCGTCGAGATCAACGACGCCGTGATCGACGACCCGTCCCTGGTCAACTCCGCGCCCTTCGAGGGCGGATGGCTGATCAAGGTCTCCGTCGCCGCGGGCGCCGTGGACGGCCTGCTCGACCGCGCCGCCTACGTCGCTCACACGGAGGGCTGAGGGTGACCGCGTTCCTCGACCGCCACATCGGCACCACCGCCGACGCCCAGCGGGCGATGCTCGACGCGATCGGCATCTCCTCCGGCGCCGACGAGCGTCCGGTCGACGCGCTCATGCGCGAGGCCGTGCCCGCCTCCATCCGCTCCGCTGCGGATCGCGTCAGCGTGCTCCCGGCCGCCGCGAGCGAGGCGGAGGCTCTGGCCGAGCTGCGCGCCCTCGCCGGCCGCAACACGGTGAACCGCCCCATGATCGGCCTCGGCTACTACGGCACGTTCACGCCCAGCGTGATCCAGCGCAATGTGCTGGAGAACCCGTCCTGGTACACGGCCTACACGCCCTACCAGCCCGAGATCTCGCAGGGCCGGCTCGAGGCGCTGATCAACTTCCAGACCATGGTCTCGGAGCTGACCGGCCTCGACACGGCCAACGCCTCCATGCTCGACGAGTCCTCCGCGGTCGCCGAAGGCATGCTGCTCGCGCGTCGCGGTTCCAAGACGGCCTCGAACGTCTTCGTGGTCGACGCGGACGCCCTGCCCCAGACCAAGGCCCTGCTCGCGACCCGCGCCGACGCCGTCGGCATCGAGCTCGTGGAGCGCGACCTCGCCGGCGGCGAGACCCTGCCCGAGGCGCTGTTCGGCGTGTTCGTGCAGTACCCGGGGGCCTCCGGCCGGATCTGGGATCCTTCTGCCGTCATCGACGCCGCGCATCTGGCGGGCGGCCTCGCGGTCGTCGCGGCCGATCTGCTCGCGCTCACCCTGATCGCCTCGCCGGGCTCGCTCGGCGCCGACGTCGCGGTGGGCACCACGCAGCGCTTCGGCGTGCCGATGGGCTTCGGCGGTCCGCACGCGGGCTACATGGCCGTGCGCTCGGGCCTCGAGCGACAGCTGCCCGGCCGCCTGGTCGGCGTCTCGCAGGACGCGGACGGCCACCCGGCCTACCGCCTCGCCCTGCAGACGCGCGAGCAGCACATCCGCCGCGAGAAGGCCACCTCGAACATCTGCACCGCCCAGGTGCTTCTGGCCGTCATGGCCTCGATGTACGCGGTGTACCACGGGCCGGAAGGGCTGAAGGAGATCGCGACCGGCGTCGCCTCCAAGGCGCGCTTCCTGGCCACGCAGCTGGAGAAGGCGGGTGCGGAGATCGTGCACGCCGACTACTTCGACACGATCACCGTGCGCGTCCCCGGGCGCGCGGACGCGATCGTCGCCGACGCGCACGCCGCGGGGATCCTGCTCAACCCGGTCGACGCCGACACCGTGAGCATCGCGGCGGACGAGACCACGACCTATGAGGACATCCTCGCCGTCGCGACCGTGTTCGGCGCGGGCGAGGGCTCGTTCGCGTACATCCCGGTCACGAGCGTGCCTGCGGCCCTCGCCCGTCAGGACGAGTACCTCACCCACCCGGTGTTCCACGCCCACCGCTCGGAGACCGCCATGATGCGGTACCTGAAGAGCCTCGCGGACCGCGACTACGCGCTCGACCGCGGCATGATCCCGCTCGGATCCTGCACGATGAAGCTCAACGCGGCGACCGAGATGGCGGCCATCACCTGGCCCGAGTTCGCCCAGCTGCACCCGTTCGCCCCCGAGGCGGACGTGCAGGGCTCGCTCGAGCTGATCGATCAGCTCGAGGCGTGGCTCGCCGACGTCACCGGCTACGACGCGGTGTCCCTGCAGCCGAACGCCGGCTCGCAGGGCGAGCTCGCGGGTCTCCTGGCGATCCGCGGCTACCACCTCGCCAACGGCGACGACCACCGCACGGTGTGCCTGATCCCGTCGTCGGCGCACGGCACCAACGCGGCCAGCGCGGTGCTGGCGGGCATGAAGGTCGTCGTCGTGGCGACCGATGAGTTGGGCAACGTGGACCTCGACGACCTGCGCGCCAAGATCGCGCAGCACGCCGACGAGATCGCCGCGCTCATGATCACCTACCCGTCCACGCACGGCGTGTACGAGCACGACGTGCTCGACATCACCGCCGCGGTGCACGAGGCCGGCGGCCAGGTGTACATCGACGGCGCCAACCTCAACGCGCTGCTCGGATACTCCCGGTTCGGCGACCTGGGCGGCGACGTCTCGCACCTCAACCTGCACAAGACGTTCGCGATCCCGCACGGCGGCGGCGGTCCCGGCGTCGGTCCGGTGGGGGCGAAGGCCCACCTCGCGCCGTACCTGCCGGGCCACCCGCAGGCGCAGCGCACGACCCACGCGGGCGGCTACGTGTTCGACGGCGGTCCGGTCTCGGCGGCGCCGTACGGATCCGCCGGCGTCCTCCCCATCTCCTGGGCGTACGTGCGGATGATGGGCGCGGACGGCCTGCGCGATGCGACGGCGGCGGCCGTGCTGGCGGCGAACTACGTCGCCGCGCGGCTCGGCGAGCACTTCCCGGTGCTGTACACCGGCGAGAGCGACCGCGTGGCGCACGAGTGCATCCTCGATCTGCGTCCCCTCAAGGAGGCGACCGGGATCACGGTCGACGATGTCGCCAAGCGCCTCATCGACTACGGCTTCCACGCGCCCACGATGTCGTTCCCGGTCGCGGGCACGCTCATGGTGGAGCCCACGGAGTCGGAGGACCTCGGCGAGCTGGAGCGGTTCGTGGAGGCCATGATCCAGATCAAGGCGGAGGCCGACGAGGTCGCCGCGGGCGTCTGGCCGGCCGACGACAACCCGCTCGTGCACGCCCCGCACACCGCCGCCTCGCTCATCGAGGGGGAGTGGCAGCACGCCTACACGCGCGAGAAGGCCGCGTATCCGGTGCGCGCGCTCATCGCGGGCAAGTACTGGCCGCCGGTGCGCCGCATCGACAACGCCTACGGGGACCGCAACCTGGTCTGCGCGTGCCCGCCGGTGGAGGCGTTCGCACTGTAGTCGACGGCATCGATCGAGAATCGCCGAGGCGCCCCGGGATCCGCTCCCGGGGCGCCTCGTCGTTCAGGTCACCGGTGAATAACGGTTAACGTCGCGCATTCGTCCGATCGGCGCCACGGCGGTTACCCTCGAATATCCCTACATGCTCGACGACGAGCGTGCAGATTGCTGTCAACTGTCCACAGGAGGACACAACGTGAAGCGCAACAAGATCGCCCTCGCGGGCGTCGGGCTGCTCGCCGCGGGCGCACTCGCCCTCGCCGGCTGCTCGAGCAAGACCGGTGGAGACACCACCCCCACCAAGGGCGGCGACTCCAAGGCCATCATCAAGGTCAGCGGCAACGAGCCCGAGAACCCGCTGATCCCGACGAACACCAACGAGGTCGGCGGCGGCAAGATCCTCGACTCGATCTTCGCCGGACTCGCGTACTACGACGCCAAGGGCAAGCTCGTCAACGACATGGCTGAGTCCATCAAGGTCGACGACCCCTCCGACCTGACGATCAAGCTGAAGGAGGGCAACACCTTCTCCAACGGCGAGAAGGTCACGGCCGACAGCTTCATCAACGCGTGGCAGTACGGCGCGCTGTTCTCGAACAAGCAGCTCAACCAGTCCTGGTTCAGCGACATCGAGGGCTTCAGCGACTCGGCCGACTCCCCGCTGACCGGTCTGAAGAAGACCGACGACTACACGTTCAGCATCAAGCTCTCGAACCCCGTCGCGGCGGACTTCTCGCAGCGCCTCGGCTACTCGGCGTACTACCCGCTGCCCGAGGCCGGCCTGAAGGACATGGCGACCTTCGGCGAGAACCCGATCGGCAACGGTCCGTACAAGCTGGCCAAGACCGGTGCCTGGCAGCACAAGATCCAGCTCGACCTGGTCAAGAACGACACCTACAAGGGTGGACGCCAGGCCAAGAACGGCGGACTCACGTTCGTCTTCTACGCGAGCGCGGACGCTGAGTACGCCGACCTGCAGAGCAACAAGGTCGACGTGATCGACCAGATCCCGTCCTCGGCGCAGCAGACGTTCGAGTCCGACCTGGGCGACCGCGCGGTCAACCAGCCGGCCGCGATCTTCCAGTCGTTCTCGATCCCGGGCAACCTCGAGCACTTCACGGGCGACGAGGGCAAGCTCCGTCGTGAGGCCATCTCGATGGCCATCGACCGCGCCGCGATCACCAAGACGATCTTCAACAACACCCGCACCCCCGCCAGCGACTTCACCTCGCCGGTCATCGCGGGCTGGTCGGACTCCCTCAAGGGCGCCGACGTGCTGAAGTTCGACGCCAAGAAGGCGAAGGAGCTGTGGGCCGAGGCCGACAAGATCTCGCCGTGGTCGGGCAAGTTCCAGATCGCGTACAACTCCGACTCCGCGCACCAGGCCTGGGTCGACGCCGTGTCGAACCAGCTGAAGAACAACCTCGGCATCGACGCGTCGGGCAACCCGTACGTCGACTTCGCCTCGCTCCGCAAGGACGTGAACGCCCGCTCCATCAAGACGGCGTTCCGCACCGGCTGGCAGGCCGACTACCCGGCGCAGTACAACTTCCTGCAGCCGCTGTACTCGACCAAGGCGTCGTCGAACGACACCGACTACTCGAACCCCGACTTCGACAAGCTCGTCGCCAAGGGCGCGTCCGAGTCCGACCAGTCGGCTGCGACGAAGGACTACCAGCAGGCCCAGGAGCTCCTCCTGAAGGACCTGCCGGCGATCCCGCTGTGGTACTCGAACGTCAACGGCGGCTTCGCCAAGGGCGTGAACAACGTCCAGTTCGGGTGGAACTCGGTTCCGCTGTACTACGAGATCACCAAGGGCTGACCGGCCCGAGGGATCACACCCGCGAGGCGGTGACGATCACGTCACCGCCTCGCGCGCTGTCAAAACAGTGCAAACCCAAAGTGTCGTGCGCGTCGAACACGTGACACGATTCTCAGTGAGGCGTCGCACCCGCGCGGATCGTGCCGGGCTCCCGAGACGCCTCCTCATCTGAAAGGAGGGGCGGATGGTCGGCTACATCCTCAAACGCCTCTTGCAGGTGATCCCCGTCTTCCTCGGGGCCACCCTGCTCATCTATTTCCTGGTGTTCGCCATGCCAGGCGATCCCATCGCTGCGCTCTTCGGCGACAAGCAGCCCAGCAAGCAGCTCCACGACGCGCTCGTGGCGCAATACCACCTCGACCAGCCGTTCATCGTGCAGTACGGCTACTACCTGGCGGGGATCTTCCGCGGCGACATGGGGACCACGTTCTCCGGCCGCTCGGTGAACGACGTCCTGGCGGCGACGCTGCCGGTCACGGGACGCCTCGCCGTCATGGCGATCGGCATCGAGTTCACGCTCGCGATCATCATCGGCACGTTCTCCGCGCTCCGCAAGGGCAAGATCTTCGACAACTCGATGCTCGTGCTGTCGCTGATCTTCATCTCGCTGCCGGTGTTCGTGCTCGCCTTCCTCGCCCAGTACTTCCTCGCGGTCAAGCTGCAGTGGTTCAGCCCCACGGTCGGCGCCGACAACGACTGGGGCGGGATGTGGCTGCCGGCGATCGTCCTCGGCATCAGCCTCTATGCGACCAGCATGCGGCTCATGCGCGGTTCCGTGATCGACACCCTCAACCAGGACTGGGTGCGCACGGCGTACAGCAAGGGCCTGCCGCGCCGCCGAGTCATCCCGGTGCACGTGCTGCGCAACTCGCTGATCCCCGTGATCACCAACTCCGCGACGAACTTCGGCGTTCTGCTGGTGGGCGCGACCGTCACCGAGGGCATCTTCAACGTGCCCGGCGTCGGCAACACCCTGTTCCACGCGGTGCTGCAGCACGAAGGTCCGACCATCGTCTCCTTCGTGACGGTGTTCGTGATCATCTACGTGCTCGTCAACCTCGTCGTGGACATGCTCTACGGCCTGCTCGACCCGAGGATCCGCTATGTCAAGTGACGCCGCGACGCACTACGTCGCCCCCATCAAGGACGGCACCATCGCCGTCGACATCGTCAAGATCGCCGAGAAGCCGTCCAACCTGTGGCGCGACGCCTGGGCGGACATCCGCCGTCGGCCGATGTTCTGGATCTCGATGGTCATCGTCGTGATCGTGCTGCTCATGGCGGTCTGGCCGACGCTCTTCACGCAGACGCCGCCGAACAGCAACTGCCAGCTGTCCGACTCGAACGGCGGCCCGACCGCCGGGCATCCGCTGGGCTTCACCTTCCAGGGCTGCGACATCTACGCCCGCACGGTCTGGGGTGCGCGCACCTCGGTGTCGGTCGGCCTGCTCGCCACGCTGATCGGCTCCGTGATCGGACTGATCATGGGCGCTCTCGCCGGGTTCTACGGCGGGTGGCTCGACGGTCTGCTCTCGCGCATCGGCGACATCTTCTTCTCGATCCCGTACATCCTGGCGGCGGTCGTGGTGATGAGCGTGTTCGCGCAGTTCCGCAACGTGTTCACCCTCGCCTTCGCGATCGGCGGCTTCGCCTGGGCCTCGACGGCCCGCGTCGTGCGCGCCGAAGTGCTGAGAGTGAGGCAGGCGGACTTCGTGATGGCCTCCCGGGCGCTCGGCAAGTCGCGCTTCGGCACGCTGGTGTCGCACGTGATCCCCAACGCGATCGCTCCGCTGCTCGTCGTGACCACGCTGAGCCTCGCCGCGGCCATCGTCGCGGAGGCGACGCTGTCGTTCCTCGGCGTCGGTCTCGGCAGCGACACCATGAGCTGGGGCAACGACATCAGCCAGGCGCAGCAGTCGCTGCGCGTCGCGCCGATGGCGCTCATCTATCCGTCGATCGCGCTGACCATCACGGTGCTCGCGTTCATCATGCTGGGCGAGCTCGTGCGAGACGCCCTCGACCCGAGAGCGAGGGCGCGCCGATGAGCACCACCGCCGACACGCCGCTGCTGCGGATCCGCGACCTGAAGGTGGCCTTCGACACTCAGAAGGGCTCGCGCGAGGTTCTGCACGGCGTCAACCTCGACCTGTATGCCGGCGAGACGCTGGCCATCGTGGGCGAGTCCGGATCCGGCAAGTCGACGACCGCGTCCGCGATCATCAACCTGCTGCCCGGCACCGGCCACGTCACCGCGGGGAGCATCACCCTCGACGGTCAGGAGCTGACCGGTCTCACCGAGGGCCAGATGGAGAAGATCCGCGGTCGCGAGATCGGCTATGTCCCGCAGGATCCGATGTCCAACCTCAACCCGGTCTGGTCGATCGGCTTCCAGGTCAAGGAGGCGATCCGTGCGAACGGCCTCGCCAACGGCCGTAAGGAGATCGAGGCGCGGGCCATCGAGGTGCTGCAGCAGGCGGGTCTCGCCGACGCCGCCAAGCGTCTGCACCAGTACCCGCACCAGTTCTCCGGAGGCATGCGTCAGCGCGCCCTGATCGGCATCGGCCTCGCGGCCGATCCGAAGCTGCTCATCGCGGACGAGCCCACCTCGGCGCTCGACGTGACCGTGCAGCGCGTGATCCTGGATCACCTGGCGTCGCTCACCAAGGAGAAGGGCACCTCGGTCCTGCTGATCACGCACGACCTCGGCCTCGCGGCCGAGCGTGCCGAGAAGATCATCGTCATGCAGAACGGCGAGATCGTCGAGGCAGGCCCCAGCCGGGAGATCCTGGAGAACCCGCTGCACCCGTACACGAAGAAGCTGGTGGCCGCGGCGCCCAGCATCGCGTCGCAGCGGATCCAGGCCGTCCACGAGCGGCAGGGCATCGAGACCAGCGAGGACATCGCCGGCATCCCGCCGACCGTGTCCGTGCGGAACCTGACCAAGGACTACAAGATCCGTCAGGGCCAGTTCCGCAGCGTCCCGTTCCGGGCCGTCGACGACGTCTCGTTCGACATCCCGAAGGGCAAGACGCTGGCGCTGGTCGGCGAGTCGGGGTCGGGCAAGTCCACCGTCGCGAAGATGGTGCTCAAGCTCGAGGACGTGACGAGCGGATCGATCGCGATCGACGGCGTCGACACGGCCGGCCTGTCCGGTCGCGAGACCCTCGCGCTGCGCCGGCGCATGCAGCCGGTGTTCCAGGACCCGTACGGATCCATGGACCCGCTGCGCAACATCGGCAACACGATCTCGGAGCCCCTGGACATCCACGGCGTGGGCGACAAGGCCTCGCGCCAGGAGCGCGTGCTCGAGCTGCTCGACCAGGTGTCGCTGCCGCGCGAGCTGGCGACGCGGTATCCGAACGAGCTGTCCGGCGGTCAGCGTCAGCGTGTCGCGATCGCGCGCGCCCTGGCGCTCAAGCCCGACATCGTCGTCCTCGACGAGGCGGTCTCCGCGCTCGACGTGCTGGTGCAGGACCAGATCCTGAAGCTGCTCGCCGAGCTGCAGAGCGAGCTCGACCTCACCTATCTCTTCATCACCCACGACCTCGCGGTCGTGCGCGTCGCCGCCGACCTGGTGTGCGTCATGGAGAAGGGCAAGCTGGTCGAGCAGGGCACGGTGGACGAGATCTTCGCCAACCCGCAACAGGAGTACACGGATCGTCTGCTCCAGGCGATCCCCGGCGTCTCGATCGCCCTGGGCGGTCGCGGCGCGTGAGCTCGATGGATCAGATGCCCGTGGGCGCGCGGACCTACCGCGCGCCCACGGGCATCGCCGTTCTCGTGGTGTGCGCGGCGATCGCGGTGTTCCTGCTCGGCGACGCCGTGATCCGGGGGAGCTGGGGCCTGATGCTCCTGCTCGCACCGTGGGTGCTGCTCGTGCTCTGGCTCATCTACGTGATCAGCGTCGTGTCGATGGTGCACGTCGACGAGGAGGGCGCCAGGGTGCAGAACTTCCTGCGGCGCACGCGGTTCGGGTGGCGCCGGGTCACCGAGCTCGACCTGCGCTGGCAGCTGGACTTCACCCTCGACGACGGCCGCTCGCTGGCGTGCTGGGGCGGCCCTGGACGGATCCAGTCGCCGCGCATGAAGCGCTCCGGCGAGCTCAACGTGCCGCAGAGCCTCCAGACGCTCACCGACGTGCGCGCCCGCTGGGAGAACGCGATCGAGCGTCCCGCCGGCGCCGTGGGGGAGGGCGCGGACGCGCCGATCCGGCGCAGCTGGGACTGGCCCGCGCTGGGCGCCCTGGCCGTGATCGTCGTCTGGGCGGCGATCGCGATCGCGGTCACCCGCTGACCCCGCCTCGATGCGCCGGGTCCGCGCGCCTCAGTGCGGCGGCAGGCCGAAGAGCGCGGGCCAGGTCGTGGCGACCCACGGGTAGCCGACGAACACCGCGGCGTCGATGAGGAAGTGCGCCACCAGGAACGGCAGGAGCCGTCCCGTGCGCAGGAACAGGAAGCCGAAGAGCAGCCCCATCCCGAGGTTGCCCACGAACGCCCCCGGCCCTTGGTAGAGGTGATAGCTCGCGCGCAGCACGGATGTCGCCAGCACGATCGTCCAGGGGCCCCAGCCGAGCTGACGCAGCCGGGCGAACAGATAGCCGAGCACGACGAACTCCTCCTGGATCGCGGCGCGCGCCGCGGAGAGCAGGAGGACCGGGATCGTCCACCAGTACGCGCTCTGCGCGCCGGGGTCCACGGCCACGAAGAGCCCGGTGAGCCGTCCGACGACGTAGAGGGCGAGGCCCGGAACGCCGATCGCGAGCACCAGGGAGGCGCCCCATCCGATGTCGCGTCCGATGCGGCGCCCGTCCAGGCCGAGGGCGCCGAGACGCGGTCGTGCCGGGAGCCAGAGCAGGAAGCACACCAGCAGCACCGGTGCCACGGAGAACGCGATCCCGAGCAGCTGGTACAGCAGGTCGAACACCTGCCGGTCGGAGAGCGCGGGATTCAGCGTCGCGGACTGCTGGGCGAGCGGCGTCGGGCGGGAGTAGCGGTCGATGAGCTGCACCACGGCGTAGACGGCCGACTGCCCGAGCCCGAGCGCGAGCACGATCGCGATCTCCCACCGGAGCCGCGTCCGCGACGGCGCGTCCGGCGGGGGCGGGGGCAGGGCAATCCTCATGCGTCGAGCGTAGGGCGGAGCCGTATGGATCCGCCGCGGGTGCGCGGGCGGGTCTGTCCGCAGAGGGCGTCCAGGTGCGGTGATGTATCCTGAAGAGTCCGGAATCCCGGGCGAAACCCCATCTGCATTGGATTCCTTCATGGCGCACGCCCTCCGTTCCGATCTCCGCAACGTCGCCATCGTCGCGCACGTCGACCACGGCAAGACCACGCTGGTCGACGCCATGCTCCGCCAGACCGGATCCTTCGGCGAGCATGCGCACGTCGAGGAGCGCGCGATGGACTCCAACGACCTGGAGCGTGAGAAGGGCATCACGATCCTCGCCAAGAACACGGCGATCACGTACAACGGCGTGCACACCGACACCCCGATCACGATCAACGTGATCGACACCCCGGGCCACGCCGACTTCGGCGGCGAGGTCGAGCGCGGCCTGTCCATGGTCGACGGCGTCGTGCTGCTCGTCGACGCGTCCGAGGGTCCGCTCCCGCAGACCCGCTTCGTGCTGCGCAAGGCGCTCGAGGCGAAGCTGCCCGTCATCCTGCTCGTGAACAAGACCGACCGTCCCGACGCGCGCATCGCCGAGGTCGAGGAGGAGGCGCACGACCTGCTGCTGGGCCTCGCGTCCGACCTGGTCGACGACGTGCCGGACCTCGACGTCGACGCGCTGCTCGACGTGCCCGTCGTGTACGCCTCGGGGCGCGCCGGTGCCGCCTCGCGCACCCGCCCCGACAACGGCTCGCTGCCGGACAACGACGACCTTGAGCCGCTGTTCGAGGCCATCCTCGAGCACGTGCCGGCTCCGGCGTACGACGACGAGGCGCCGCTGCAGGCGTGGGTCACCAACCTCGACTCCTCGCCGTTCCTCGGCCGCCTCGCGCTGCTGCGCATCTTCAACGGCACTCTGAAGAAGGGCCAGACCGTGGCCTGGGTGCGCGGCGACGGATCCACCAGCAACGCCCGGATCACCGAGCTGCTCAAGACCCGTGCCCTCGAGCGCTACCCCGCCGAGGAGGCCGGCCCCGGCGACATCGTCGCGATCGCCGGCATCGCCGACATCACGATCGGCGAGACGATCGCGGATCCCGAGGACGTGCGTCCGCTGCCGGCCATCACGGTCGACGACCCGGCGATCTCGATGACCATCGGCACCAACACCTCGCCGCTCATGGGCAAGGTCAAGGGGCACAAGCTCACCGCCCGCATGGTCAAGGACCGTCTGGACCGCGAGCTCATCGGAAACGTCTCCCTCAAGGTCGTCGACATCGGCCGCCCCGACGCGTGGGAGGTGCAGGGCCGCGGCGAGCTCGCGCTCGCGATCCTCGTCGAGAACATGCGCCGCGAGGGCTTCGAGCTCACCGTGGGCAAGCCGCAGGTGGTCACGAAGAAGATCGACGGCAAGACCTACGAGCCGTTCGAGCACCTCACGATCGACACGCCGGAGGAGCACCTCGGCGCGATCACCCAGCTCCTCGCGAACCGCAAGGGCCGCATGGAGAACATGACCAACCACGGCACCGGCTGGGTGCGCATGGAGTTCATCGTCCCCTCGCGCGGTCTCATCGGATTCCGCAGCGAGTTCCTCACCACCACCCGCGGCACCGGCATCGCGAACGCGATCTCGCACGGCTACGAGCCGTGGGCCGGCCAGATCACGACGCGCCAGAACGGCTCGATCGTCGCCGACCGCACGGGCGTCGTGACCCCGTTCGCGATGATCGCCCTGCAGGAGCGCATGTCGTTCTTCGTGCAGCCCACCGAAGAGGTCTACGAGGGCATGGTCATCGGCGAGAACTCGCGCGCCGACGACATGGACGTGAACATCACCAAGGAGAAGAAGCTCACCAACATGCGCTCCTCCACGGCGGACAACTTCGAGTCGATGACGCCGCCGCGCCTGCTCACGCTCGAGGAGAGCCTTGAGTTCGCCCGTGACGACGAATGCGTCGAGGTCACGCCCGAGAAGGTGCGCATCCGCAAGGTGATCCTGGACGCGACGGTCCGCGGCCGTGAGGCCTCGCGCCAGAAGCGCCAGGACGCGAACGGCTGAGACCCTCCTCCGAAGGCCCTGCCCGCCACCCGGCGCGGCAGGGCCTTCGTCGTCAGCGCAGCTCGGAGATGAGCACCGCGGAGGTGCCGGGCTCGAGCGCCTCGAACACGTGCCCGGCGTCTCCGGCGTAGGAGAGGTAGTCGCCCGGATGCAGCTCGACGGCCTCGTCCGCGGGACCGATCAGCGCACGGCCGGTGATCAGCACCACGTGCTCGGTGGTGCCGACGTGATGCGGCTGGGAACGGCGCGGCTCGCCCGGCTCGGCCTGGATGACGTAGATGTCGCGGCGTGCGCCCGGGGGACAGGCGGCCACCAGGGTCGCCACGTACGGAGCCGCGGCGGAGGGCACTCCGGCGTGCTCGCCGGCGCGGATCAGCGTCGGCGCGTGCGTGCGCTCTTCGACGAAGGCGGCGAAGGGGAGGCCGAGGGCGTCGGCGATCGCCCAGAGCGTCTCGACGCTCGGCCCGGTGGACCCGTTCTCGAGCTGGGACACCGTCGCCTTGGAGACGCCGGCGCGGCGGGCGAGCTCGGACACGGAGATCCCCGCAGCCTCGCGCTCGCGACGCAGGGAGCGGGAGATGCGTTCACGGAGATCATCCATGCGGCCAGTATTCCAAACGATCGTTCGCGTTGACAAACACCCCAACCCTGTTCAGAATGATCGTCATGCGTTCAGAGGAGCGAACGATCGACCGGGGCGAGGAAGAGTCCGCCGCGGAGGTCCGCACAGCCCGCCGGGAGGCGTTCGGCGTGGCCCTCGCCACCAGCGCGTACGGCATCTCCTTCGGGGCGCTCGCGGTGGCGAGCGGCTTCGACGTCTGGCAGACGTGCGTGCTGAGCCTGCTGATGTTCACCGGCGGATCCCAGTTCGCCTTCGTCGGGGTGATCGGTGCCGGCGGGCTCGCGGCGGCGCCCGCGGCGATCGCCTCGGCCCTGCTCCTGGGCGTGCGCAACGTGGCGTACGGCATGCGGATGTCTCCCGTGATCGGCCGCGGGGTGCTTCGCCGCGCCGCCGCTGCGCCGTTCACGATCGACGAGTCCACCGCCGTGTCGCTCGCGCAGACCTCGCCGCGGGCGCGCACGGCCGGGTTCTGGATCACGGGCCTGGGCATCTACGCCGGCTGGAACCTGACGACCCTGCTCGGGGCGCTGCTCGGGGACGTGCTGGGGGACCCGAAGACCTATGGACTGGACGCCGCCGCGGCCGCCGCCTTCCTCGCCCTGCTGTGGCCGCGGCTGCGCCGGCGCCAGGCGATCGCCGTGGGCATCGCGGCAGCGGCCGTGGCCACGGCGCTCACTCCGGTGCTGATCCCCGGCCTGCCGGTGCTGGTCGCGGCGCTCGTCGCGATCGTCGTCGGCTGGTTCAACTGGCTGGGGCCGAAGGCGGTCTCCGCGGAGGGGGAATCATGACGCTCTGGAACGCGGTGCTGCTCGCGGCGATCGGCTGCCTCGCTCTCAAGGGGGCGGGCTATCTGGTGCCGGCGTCGGTGCTGGAGGCGCCCCGTCCGGCACGCATCACGGATCTGCTCACCGTCGCGCTGCTCGCGGCGCTGGTCGCGGTGCAGGCGCTCGCGTCGGGCCAGCACATCGTCGTGGACGCGCGGGTGCCCGCAGTGCTCGTGGCGGCGGGACTGCTGTGGCTGCGGCAGTCGTTCCTCATCGTGGTGATCGCCGCGGCCGTCGTCGCCGCCCTCCTGCGCCTGGTCGGCTGGGCTGCCTGAGACACCGCGACAGGTGCGCCGCGTAAGCTCGAGGGATGCGCGGATCATGGCTCAGCCGAGTGCTCTCCTGGGTGGCTATGCTCGTCGTGGGCGCGGTCTTCGGGCTGGCGGCGACGGTCACCCACGCATCCTCCCTCTGGGGCGTGAACGGGGTGGGGCTCGCGCTCGGCATCGTCGCGTGCGGCGGGATCCTGCTCGCCGTGCGCCTGCTGCTGCATGATCGCTGGGCGGCGCTGGTCACCGGTCTCGGCATGCTCGCGGGGATGGTCGTGATCTCCGGACGCGGTCCCGGCGGATCGGTCATCGTGCCGAACGACCTGCTGGGCGTGGTGTGGACCTGGACGGTCGCCGGCATGGTGCTGCTGGTCGCCGCCTGGCCGGACTTCGGTCGCATCCGCCGGCTCCAGCAGGAGCAGGCGGCCCGCACCGCCGGGGCGCGCCCCGGCTCGGGAGAGGTGTCGGTCGACGGGTCGTAGACTTGACCCGTGACCTATGTGATCGCTCTTCCCTGTGTCGACGTGAAGGACCGTGCCTGCGTCGACGAGTGCCCCGTGGACTGCATCTACGAGGGTGAGCGCTCCTTGTACATCCACCCGGATGAGTGCGTGGACTGCGGTGCCTGCGAGCCGGTGTGCCCGGTCGAGGCCATCTACTACGAGGACGACCTCCCCGAGGAGTGGGCCGACTACTACAAGGCCAATGTCGAGTTCTTCGACGAGATCGGCTCCCCGGGCGGTGCCGCCAAGGTCGGCGTGATCCATCACGATCACGCGATCATCGCCGCCCTGCCGCCGCAGGGCGAGTAGCCGGCATGTCCGTCCGCGACCTCGCCGACTACCCCTGGGACGCGGTCACGCCGTTCCGCGAGCGCGCGGCTGCGCATCCCGGCGGCATCGTCGATCTCGCGATCGGATCTCCGGTCGATCCCACCCCGGAGATCATCCGCCGGGCGCTCTCCGAGGCGACCGACGCGCACTCCTACCCGCAGACGGTCGGCACCCCGGCGCTGCGCGAGGCGATCGTCGAGTGGTACGCACGACGTCGCGGCGTGCCGGACCTGCGCGTGGACAACGTGATGCCCACGATCGGGTCGAAGGAGCTCGTGGCGCTGCTGCCGACGCTGCTCGGACTCGGTCCCGGCGATGTCGTGGTGCAGCCGCGGGTCGCCTATCCGACGTATGCCGTCGGCGCGCAGGTCGCCGGTGCGACCGTGGTCAGCGAGGACGACCCGGCGCTCTGGCCGGAGGGCGCGAAGCTCATCTGGATCAACACCCCGGGCAACCCCGACGGGCGCACCTGGACGGTGCCGGAGCTGGCCGCGGCCGTGACCCGGGCCCGCGAGCTCGGCGCGGTCCTCGCGAGCGACGAGTGCTACGCCGAGCTCGGCTGGGACGGACCGTGGGCGACCGAGCCGGTGCCCAGCGTGCTGGATCCCCGCGTCACCGGCGGAACGCGTTCGGGTCTGCTCAGCGTCTACTCGCTGAGCAAGCAGTCCAACCTCGCCGGGTACCGCGCGGCGTTCGTCGCCGGGTGCGCTCGCGTGGTCGGCGAGATCCTCACCGCGCGCAAGCACCTCGGGCTGATGCCGCCCGCGCCGGTGCAGCACGCGATGGAGGTCGCCCTGCGCGACGACGAGCACGTCGCCGCGCAGAAGGAGCTCTACCGGCGCCGTCGCGAGGTGCTGCGGCCCGCTCTCGTCGACGCGGGGTTCCGCATCGACGGCTCCGAGGCGGGCCTGTATCTGTGGGCGACCGAGGGCAGGGACGCCTGGGAGTCGATGGGCCGGCTCGCCGATCTCGGGATCCTGGCGGGTCCGGGACCGTTCTACGGCGACCATTCGCCCGAGCACGTGCGGCTGTCGTTGACGGCGCCCCTGGAGCGCGTCGAGGCGGCGGCGGCACGCCTCCGCGGCAGCGTTTCGTAGGTGTCCACAGTGCCTGCCCGTGCAGTCTTGGCCGTTTTCACAGTAGGTCCGGACGGGGGATAGGCTGTACAAGCGTCGCGATCCGCGCCCACCGGCACCGATCGCACATCCCCCATCGACAGACGCATGAGGAGGTCTGCGTGAGCGCAGCGGGCGAGCGGCCTACGAAGGCGACGCTGACAGTAGGCGAGACGACCGCGGAGTTCCCGGTCCTGCACGGCACCGACGGGCACAGCAGCATCGATTTCTCCACGCTCACGCGCCAGACCGGTCACACGGGTCTGGACTACGGCTTCGTGAACACGGCGTCGACGAAGTCGGCGATCACGTTCATCGACGGCGACAAGGGGATCCTGCGCTATCGCGGCTATCCGATCGAGCAGATCGCGAACTCCTGCTCGTACCTCGAGGTCGCCTGGCTGCTCATCTACGGCGAGCTTCCGACGCCCGCCGAGCTCGCCGAGTTCGACGAGAAGATCCGCCGGCACACGCTCCTCCACGAGGACCTGAAGCACTTCTTCCAGGCGCTTCCCGACAACGCGCACCCGATGGCGGTGCTGTCCTCGGCCGTCGCTGCGCTCTCGACCTACTACGAGAACGAGTCGGATCCGCACAATCCGGAACACGTCGAGCTCAATACGATCCGCATGCTCGCAAAGCTCCCCGTGATCGCGGCCTACGCGCACAAGAAGAGCATCGGGCAGGCGTTCCTGTACCCGGACAACTCCCTGAGCTTCGTCGACAACTTCCTGAAGCTGAACTTCGGCGTGCACAGCGAGCCGTACGAGATCAACCCGGTCATGTCCAAGGCGCTCGAGCTGCTGCTGATCCTGCACGAGGACCACGAGCAGAACGCGTCCACCTCGACCGTGCGCCTGGTCGGCTCGACCGGTGCGAACCAGTTCGCCTCCATCTCGGCCGGGATCCAGGCGCTCTCAGGTCCGCTGCACGGCGGCGCGAACGAGGCGGTGCTGACGATGCTCGCGCAGATCCGCGACTCCGGCCAGAGCATGCAGCGCTTCGTGGAGCGCGTGAAGAACAAGGAAGACGGCGTGAAGCTCATGGGCTTCGGGCACCGCGTCTACAAGAACTACGACCCGCGCGCGAAGCTCGTCAAGGCGGCGGCGGATCAGGTGCTCGCCGAGCTCGGCGTCACGGATCCGCTCCTCGATCTCGCGAAGGAGCTCGAGGAGATCGCCCTGGCTGACGAGTATTTCCAGGAGCGTCGGCTCTACCCGAACGTCGACTTCTACACTGGCGTCATCTACAAGGCCATGGGCTTCCCGACGCGCATGTTCACCGTGCTGTTCGCGATCGGCCGCCTGCCCGGCTGGCTTGCGCAGTGGCGTGAGCTGAATCTCGACCCGCAGACCAAGATCGGCCGCCCGCAGCAGCTGTACACGGGCTCGCAGGAGCGCGACTTCCGCCGCAGCTGAGGTCGAGGAGATCCCGGGACGCCGCCTCTTGACGGCCCCGGGCAGGCGGGTGTACGACTCTCAATGACTGGGGGCGGTCGGGGACGGTCGAGGTCGACCTGACGACGCCGCGAGACGGTTCGGGACCGGCAGGACGCCGGAGCTCGTGATCACCGTCCACGACGATGCGAGGCAGACGGCACGAGCGTGCGCGGCCGCATCCGTCACGGCGTCCTGAGCGTCCCCGGGTGAGCGCTGCCGATGCCGGTCACCCGATCACCCGTGGGAGGTTCTCATGTCTGACAAGCACAACATCGAGACGCCGCACGAGCGACGCCCCTTCCATGACCACGGTCACATGGACGTCGTCACCCTCGGCGACTTCACGCTGGGGCGAGGCGTCTTCGAGCCGGGCTGGCGATGGTCGAACGATGTCAAGCCGATCGCGGGCACCGATTCGTGTCAGACGCATCACACAGGGATCTGCCTCGAGGGGCGGATGACCGTGCGGTTCGACGACGGAACCGAGCTCGACATGGGGCCGGGCGACGTGGTCGACCTGAGCCCCGGGCACGATGCCTGGACGGTCGGCGACACGGCCTGCGTCTTTCTCGACACGGGTGTGAAGGGCTACGCGAAGCCGGCGTGAGCCGTTGTGCGGCGGCCGCGGGCCGGAAGCCTCGCGACCGCCGCAGTGCTCAGCGCGTGGTCGGGGTGCCCTGGGGGCGCGACGACCGGCGACGACGCCGACGCGCGGCGGGTGCCGGCGCGGCGACATCGCCGGTCGTGTGCCGCGGCTGACCCTGGCCCTGCCCCTGACGCGGCTGGCCCTGGCGCGGGGATCCGGAAGCGCCGGAGGCCGGCTTCTTCCTGGCGGGCTGCTGCGCAGCGGGCTTCGGTGCGGGCTTGACGTAGGCCGCCTTCGCGCCGATCAGCTCGACCACGGCGGGGGAGGCGGCGGAGACCGGCTCGATGGCCGCCGTGATCTGCGCCTTGCGGAGCAGATCCTTCACGTCGCGCCGCTGCTCGGGCAGCAGCACCGTGACGACGGTGCCCGCGGCGCCGGCGCGCGCGGTGCGGCCGGAGCGGTGCAGGTACGCCTTGTGCTCTGCAGGCGGATCCACATGCACGACCAGGTCGACGTCGTCGACGTGCACGCCGCGCGCGGCCACGTCGGTGGCGACGAGCACGCGCACGCCGCCCTCGGCCGGGTCGGCGGAGAAGGCGGCGAGGTTGCGCTCGCGGGCGTTCTGTCCGAGGTTGCCGTGCAGGTCCACGGCCGGGATCCCGGCCGTGGTCAGCACCTTGGCGAGCTTCTTCGCCTGGTGCTTGGTGCGCGTGAACAGGATGCGCCGGCCGGCGCCCGAGGCGAGCTCGTTGACGAGCGTCTTCTTGGACTCGGCGTCGGCGACCTCGAGGACGCGGTGCGTCATCTCGCCGACGGGGACGCTGGCCTCGTCGACTTCGTGGCTCACGGCGTTGGAGAGGAAGCGGCGCGCGAGCACGTCGATGCCGTTGTCGAGCGTCGCGCTGAACAGCAGACGCTGGCCGCCCTGCGGGGTGGCCGCGAGGATGCGGGTGACGCCGGGAAGGAAGCCGAGGTCGGCCATGTGATCGGCCTCGTCGAGCACGGTCACGCGCACCTCGTCCAGGCGCACGACGCCCTGCTTCATGAGGTCTTCGAGACGGCCGGGGCAGGCCACGACGATGTCGACGCCGCGGCGCAGGGCCTCCTCCTGGGGGCGCTGGCTGACACCGCCGAACACGGTGGTGACGCGCAGGCCCGCGGCCTTGGCCAGCGGGGCGACGGTCGCCGCGATCTGCGTGGCGAGCTCGCGGGTCGGTGCCAGCACCAGGCCGCGCGGATGCTGCGGGCGGGACGTCGCTCCGGTGAGGCGGGCGACGAGGGGGATCGCGAACGCGAGGGTCTTGCCGCTGCCGGTGCGGCCGCGGCCGAGAAGGTCGCGTCCCGCGAGGGAGTCGGGCAGGGTGCCCTGCTGGATGGGGAAGGCTTCGGTCTTGCCGTCGCCGGCGAGCACCGCAGCCAGGGGCGCGGGCACGCCGAGATCGAGGAAGGAAGGCATGGATATCTCCTGGACCGGATACGCCGGTCGCATACAGGCGCCGGGGTGCGGCGCGAAAGGTCGCCGCTCGGGAACCGGATCACGAGGGGGAGCGGGGCTCCACTTCCAGGGATGATGAATCCAGGGATCCGGGATGGCGACGAGATGCCGGAGACTCCGACATCTCGTCCATCCTATCCCGGATACCCGGATGCCGCGTTCAGACGGCCTCGACCAGCTCGGGCGCCGTGGTCGACGCGGTCGGAGTGCTGGTGCGGGTGCGCACCGCCCAGACGATCGCGCCGGCCAGGAGAGTGCTGACCGCGACGAGCGCCCAGGCCGTCGCGAAGCCACCCGCGGTGCCGTGCGCGGAGGAGCCGAACACGATCGCACCGGTCGCGGCGGATCCGATGGCGGATCCGATCGTGCGCAGGTTCGCGTTCACGCCGGTCGCGACGCCGGTGACCTGCGCGGGCACGCTCTGCACGACGATCCCGGCCGAGGCCGCGTAGGCGAGACCGCAGCCGATGCCGAACCCGGCGCCTGCCAGGGCCAGCTGCCACGGGGCGGAGTGCGCGAGCGCGGCCGCGGCGCCCGAGGCGCCCATCAGCACGGCGCCGATCACCAGCAGGGTGCGCAGGGAGAGCACCCGATTGAGGGCGCCGGTCGCGAAGCCCACGCCGCTCATGCCGATGAGCATGGGCACGAGCATGAGTCCGGCATCGCGGACCGACAGTCCTGTGCCGCCGGCCGAGGACGCGAGCTCGAGGAACTGGGGCAGGTAGCCCCAGAAGGCGAACACGCCGGCTCCGATCAGCAGCGAGGCGGCGTTCACCGGCCAGATCGCGGGCGAGGCGAGCAGTCGCAGATCCACGAGGGGCTCCGCGGAGCGCAGTTCGGACAGGATCCACGCGGCGAACGCGAGTGCGGCCACGGCGAAGAGCACGAGCACGGCCGGCGACGTCCAGCCCCAGCGCGCCCCGGTGCTGAGCGGGACGAGCAGCGCGACCAGCCACAGCGACAGCAGCACCGACGAGCGCCCGTTGACGCGGCCCTGAGTGCGCAGCCCGGTGTCGCGGACCGCGGCCAGGGTGAGGAAGGCGCCGAGGGCTGCGACCAGGAACGGCACCGCGAAGGTGCCGCGCCAGCCCACGAGGTCGGCGAGCGGGCCGGCGAGCACCGTGCCCGCCGCGCCGCCGATGCCGATCACGGCGCTGACGATGCCGATCGCCCCGGTCACGCGCTCCCGGGGGAGCGCGTCGCGGAGCAGCCCGTACGCGAGGGGGAAGAGCGCCCCGCCGATTCCCTGCAGCACGCGGGCGACGATGAGCACCTCGAGCGACGGGGCGACGGCGGCGAGCACGTCGCCCGCCGCCGTCACGCCGAGGGTGACGAGGAAGGTCGTGCGCCGGCCGCGCAGATCGCCGACGCGGCCGAGGGTGGGGGTGGCGACCGCGGCGGCGATGAGCCACGCGGTCATCGTCCAGCTGGCGGCGTCGGCGGTCACGCCGAACTCGGCCTGGACCAGCGGGACGAGCGGGATGACGAGGTTCTGCAGAAGCGCGATGGAGGAGACCGCCACGGCGATCGCGACCAGGATCGAGGTGGATGAGCGGGACATGAGTTCCCTTCCGAAGCCTGGAGAAGAGGGGTAAAGTGAGAGGAGACCTCCGAACGGAGGGTGCCTCCGGATTGAGATTAGCGGAGGGTGCCTCCGCTTTGCAAGAGGTTCATGAAGACTTTTCTGGAGGGACGGCACGATGGGCGGTCAGAACCGGGCGACGGCCACGCTGGAGGAGCGGCGTCCGCGTCGCGCCGACGCCGCGCGGAACTTCGACGCTCTCGTCGCCGCCGGTCGTGCGGCGTTCGCCGAGGACGGCTCGGACGCGTCCCTCGAGGACATCGCCCGTCGTGCGGGCGTCGGCATCGGCACGCTCTACCGCAACTTCCCGACGAGGGACGACCTCATCGAGACGCTCTACCTGCGCGAGGTCGCTGCGCTCGCGGACGCGGCCGACGAGGTCGCCGATCTCGAGCCGTGGGCAGCGTTCGAAGCCTGGCTGGACCGCTTCGTGGAGTACGTCGGCACCAAGCACGTGCTCCTGGACGGCCTCAACCGCGAGTCCTCGGTGTTCGCCGAGTGCCGCGGCGTGATGCTCGGCGCCGGCGAGCCGCTGCTGGCCCGCGCGCAGGCCGCGGGCGCCGTGAAGGCGGATCTCGCGATCGCCGACGTCGTCAAGCTCATCGGCGGCGTGAGCGCGGTCGCCTACGACGACGACGCGCAGCGCCGCCGCGTGCTCTCGCTCGCGGTCGGATCGCTCAAGGCGTAGCCGTCCGCGCCCGGACGCTCAGGCGTGCAGGGCCTCGTTGAGGGTCACGCCGACGCCGGCGCGGCGAACGGCCTCGACCGCGCCCGAGAGCGAGTTGCGTCGGAACAGGATCCCGTTCTCGCCGCTCAGCTCGGCGCCCTTGACGACGGGGCGACCGCCGTCCGCCGTGGGGGCGGCGTCGGCGAGGACGATCTTCGTGCCCGCGGTGACGTACAGCCCCGCCTCGACGATGCAGTCGTCGCCGAGCGAGATCCCGATGCCGGCGTTCGCCCCCAGCAGGGTGCGCGCGCCGATCGAGACGCGGTGCGTGCCCCCGCCGGACAGCGTGCCCATGATCGAGGAGCCTCCGCCGATGTCGGATCCGTCTCCGACCACGACGCCCTGCGAGATCCGCCCCTCGACCATCGAGGCGCCGAGCGTGCCGGCGTTGAAGTTCACGAAGCCCTCGTGCATGACGGTGGTGCCGGGGGCGAGGTGCGCGCCCAGGCGCACCCGCGACGCGTCCGCGATGCGCACTCCCGCGGGCAGGACGTAGTCGGTCAGCCGCGGGAACTTGTCGACGCCCGTGATCTGGATCCCGGCGCGCTGCAGCAGCGGGCGCAGGCGCGCCGCGTCGGCGGGGAGCATCGGACCTGCGCTGGTCCATGCGACGTTGGGGAGGTGCGCGAAGATGCCGTCGAGGTTCAGCTCGTTCGGGCGCACGAGCAGGTGCGAGAGGGCGTGCAGGCGCAGGTACGCGTCGGCGGTGGACGCGGGCGCCTCGTCGAGGTCGATCGTCAGCTGCACGGCCTCGACGGTCACGTTGCGTCGCTCGTCCGCGCCGGCGAGCGTCTCGAACGTCATCGCCGAGGCGGCGAGATCGCCCGCGGAGGGCGCGCCCGCCGCGACCTCGGCGAACCACGCGTCCAGAACGGTGCCGTCCCCGGCGATGGTGGTCAGGCCGGAGCCGTGGATCGTGCGCGCATCGGTCATGCGTCCACGCTACCGAAACCTCCTGTCCAGCTTCGCCTTCATGACGCGGCGCTAGGGTGGGGGCATGCCGCTCGATCTCACCGCCTCCGCGGCGGACATCACCCGCGCGATCTGCGACATCCCCAGCGAATCGGGATCCGAGGCGCACCTCGCCGACCTGATCGAGGAGTCGATCCGCGGCCTCGCCCACCTCGAGGTGATCCGCGAGGGGAACACGATCGTCGCCCGCACGCACCTCGGACGTGCGCAGCGCGTGGCGATCGCGGGGCACATCGACACGGTGCCCATCAACGGCAACGTGCCGACCCGCGATGTCGAGGTCGACGGCGTCCCCATGATCCAGGGCCGCGGCACCGTCGACATGAAGGCGGGGGTGGCGGTGCAGCTGAAGCTCGCCGCCGAGCTCGTCGAGCCCGCGGTCGACATCACGTGGATGTGGTACGACAACGAAGAGGTCGAGGCCGCGCGGAACGGCCTGAAGCTGCTCGCAGAGAGCCGGCCCGACCTCTTCCAGGCAGACTTCGCGATCCTCGGCGAGCCGTCGAACGGCGAGGTGGAGGGCGGCTGCAACGGCACGCTGCGCGCCGTGGTGCGCACCACCGGGGTGCGCGCGCACTCGGCGCGCGCCTGGATCGGCGAGAACGCGATCCACCGCGCCGCGCCGATCCTGGCCCGGCTGGCCGAATACCGTCCGCGCGAGATCGCCGTGGACGGCCTGGACTATCGCGAGGGCCTGAACGCCGTGCGCATCAGCGGCGGCATCGCGGGCAACGTCATCCCCGACCTGTGCGAGGTCGAGGTGAACTACCGGTTCGCCCCGAGCCGTTCCGCCGCCGCCGCCGAGGCGCACGTGCGCAACGTGTTCGTCGGATTCGACGTGGAGATCACCGATGTCGCCGAGGGAGCGCGCCCGGGCCTGGATGCGCCGATCGCGCAGGAGTTCGTCACCGCCGTGGGCGCGACGCCGAAGCCGAAGTACGGCTGGACCGACGTCGCGCGGTTCTCCGCGCTCGGCATCCCCGCGGTCAACTACGGTCCGGGGGACCCGCATCTCGCGCACCACGACGAGGAGAGGGTCCCGATCGCGCAGATCACGGCCACCGAGGACGGCCTGCGCTCCTGGCTGCGCGGTGCCTGAGGTCGCCGCCCTGCCCCGCTGGGCGGCACGGTCGTACGCGCGCACGCCCGCCTGGGCGGGGATCCTCGCGCTCTACCTGGGCGCGCGGCTGATCACCACGGCGATGCTGCTGATCGCGACCGGGCTCTCCGGCAGCCCCGGATCCCGGTTCGGCGCGCACGCGACGATCGCGTCGTTCGTGAGCGGCTGGGACGCGCAGTGGTACTGGTACATCGCCGTCTACGGCTACCCGACGACGCTGCCGCTCGGACCGGACGGGCACATCACCCAGAACTCGTGGGCGTTCCTGCCGCTCTACGCGTGGGTGTCGAAGGCGGTCGGCCTGCCCTTCGGCGAGGGCGGATGGCCCATCGGCGCCGCGATCGTGTCGCTGGTCGCCGGCTATCTCTGCTGTCTCGTGCTGTTCCGCATGATGCGGGACAGGATCGGGCGGATGGCGGCCGTCTGGACCGTGATCTTCTTCGCGGCGGGTCCCCTCGGGGCCCTGTTCCAGGTCGGCTACGCCGAGGTGCTGAACATGCTGTTCCTGCTCCTCGCCCTGGACGGCCTGATGCGGCGCCGCTACGTGCGGCTGTATCCGCTCATCGTGCTCATGGCGTTCACCCGGCCGGGGGTGCTGGCGTTCGCGCTCATGCTCGGTCTCATGCTCGTGCTGCGCTGGTTCCGACGCCGCGCCGACCCGCTGTCGGGTCGCGAGATCGCGCACTACCTTGGCCTCGGCGCGCTCGCGGTCGTGACCGGCTTCGCCTGGCAGGTCATCGCCGGGATCGCGACCGGCGTGCCGAACGCGTATCTGGAGACCGAGCTGAGCTGGCGCGGGTTCTGGATGCCCCAGCACGGCGCGCCGTCGTTCGCGCCGTTCGAGGGATGGCTGTCGGCGATGCCGTATTGGGCGCGACTGCTGGGCGTGCCCGGCTGGGTCGGCCTCGTCGTGCTCGGCCTGGCCGTCCTGCTGTTCGCCGCAGCGCTCGTCCTCGGCCCCGGCGTGCGGCGGCTGGGCCCGGAGATCCGCCTCTACGCGGCGAGCTACGCGCTCTATCTGCTCGCGGTGTTCTTCCCGCAGTCCAGCACGCTGCGGCTGATGTTCCCGCTCGCGCCGCTGTGGGGCGCGGTGGGCTGGCGCCGCTCCTGGTGGCTGCGCGGCGCCGTGCTCGTGGTCTGCCTGGGGCTGCAGTGGGTGTGGATCTCGAACGTCTACGGATACGCCGACACCTTCTGGCGCGTGCCCTGAACAGCGCGGTCGCGGTAAGCGGTGTCCCAGCACCCACTAATATGGAACCTGTAGACCACCGAGGAAAGGGAGCACCGCGATGGCAGCGATGAAGCCGAGGACCGGCGACGGACCGATGGAGGCCGTAAAGGAGGGCCGGCTCATCATCGTGCGCGTCCCGCTCGAGGGCGGCGGACGCCTGGTCGTCTCCGTCAACGACGCCGAGGCGAAGGAGCTTCACGACGTGCTCAGCAGCGTCGTGGCAGCCGCCTGACGACTCGCACGATTCCACGAATCACGAAAAGGGACCGCCGATCTCGGCGGTCCCTTTCTCGTGTCTCGGTCTCTCGGCTCAGGCCGCGGCGATGCTGGTCAGCTGGAGCAGGCCCTCGCCGACGGTGCTCAGCGCCGCCAGCACGGCGGGGGACTGCTGCGTCTCCTGGATGAGGGAGCGGTAGGCCACGGTCACGTCGTCGCGCTGCACCGGATCCGCGACGCGTCCGCCGGCGAGGATGCGCGGCACCAGCACCGTCCCTCCCGCGCGGACCAGCCTCAGGCCGTGCTCGACGTACTCGATGACGTTCTCCGGATCCGCATCCACCAGCACGATGTCGTAGGCCGCCTCGTTCATGCGGGGCAGCACGTCGGCGGCCCGGCCGGCGATGAAGCGCGCCCTCGTCGGGGGGATCCGCGCGTCCTGGAACGCCGTGCGCGCCGCGGCGAGATGCTCGGGCTCGTTGTCGATGGAGGTGAGCACCGCCTTCGGCGCGCCGCGCAGCAGCCACAGGCCGGAGACGCCCGCTCCGGTGCCGATCTCGACGATCGAACGCGCTGCGGTGGCGGCGGCGAGCACGGCGATCTGCGCGCCGACGGCGGCGCTGATCGGCTGCGCTCCGAGTTCCACCGCGTGCGCCCGTGCCCGGGCGATCTCGTCCGGTTCCACGATGGCCTCGCGTACGTACCGCGCGTTGGCGTCCTGCTCGCTCACTTCGACTCCCTAGCGGTCGTTCAGTGCACCGCGTGTTTCTCACTCAGCGTAGGCGCAGAGCGTGCGCGAGGCGGCCAGGCGCGGCGGTACCCTTGTGACATGTTCTTCGGCATCACCATCGAGAAGCTGCTCGTGATCGGCGTGATCGCAGCCCTTCTCGTGGGCCCCGAGCGGCTCCCGCGGTACGCGGAGACGTTCGCGCGCCTGGTCAAGCAGGCGGGCGACTATCTGCGCGGGGCCAAGGACCGCATGCGCGAAGAGGTCGGTCCCGAGATCGACGAGCTGGATTGGCGCAAGCTCGATCCGCGCCAGTACGACCCGCGCCGGATCATCCGCGACGCCCTGCTGGACGACACCCCGGCAGCACCGCGTCCCGTGGCGCCGGCGGCACCGGCCGAATCGGCGCCCGCCGCCGCTCCCGCCGCAGGATCGGCCGCCGCGCTGCTGGCGACCGCGACGGCGATGAATGCGGCGTCCGCCGGGGCCGAGCCCGCTTCGACGGCTCCCGCCTCCCGGGCGCCGAAGGTCTTCTCCGCCGACGAACTGCCGCCGTACGACAGCGAAGCCACCTGAGGCGCAGATCCGCGGCTGGCCGAGGCGATCAGCTCAGGCTGAGCGGCAGGTGCCGCCCGGCGAGCGAACGCCCGGAGCGGTCCACGGCATCGGCGACCGTGAGGATCGCCCGCGCGGCAGGATCCTCCGGATCCGAGAGCACGACCGGAGCGCCGGCATCGCCGCCCGCGCGCAGCGCCGGGCTCAACGGCACCGAGGCGAGCAGGGGCACCGGATCCGCGCCCTTCGAGAGGGCGTCTGCGACCGCCTGGCCTCCGCCGGACCCGAACAGGTCGAGCGAGCTGCCGTCCGGCAGCGTGAGCGCAGCCATGTTCTCGACGACGCCGATCACGCGCTGACCCGTCTGCCGGGCGACCAGACCGCTGCGGATCGCGACCTCTGCGGCCGCCTCCTGCGGGGTGGTCACGACGAGCACGTCGGCGTGGGGGAGCAGCTGCCCCAGGGTGATCGCGATGTCGCCCGTCCCCGGCGGCATGTCGATGAGGAGCACGTCGAGGTCGCCGAAGAACACGTCGGTGAGGAACTGCTGCACGGTGCGGTGGAGCATCGGTCCGCGCCAGGCGACCACCGATTCGCCCTCGCGGAGGAACATCCCGATCGAGATCGCCTTCACGTCATGCGCGACCGGCGGCAGCATCAGGTCGTCGATGCGGGTGGGCTGCGTGCCGGGCGCGATGCCCAGCAGCCCCGGGATGGAGAAGCCGTGCACGTCGGCGTCGATCAGTCCCACGCGGCGGCCGCGCGCGGCGAGCGCGACCGCGAGGTTGGCGGTCAGCGTCGACTTGCCGACCCCGCCCTTGCCGCTCGTGACCGCGATCACGCGCGTGAGCGAGTCCGGTCCGAACGGCATCTGCCGCGGTGCCCGGCCGTCGCGCAGGCGCTCGGTGAGGGCGCGCCGCTCGTCGGGCGTCATCACGCCGACCGCGACCTCGACGGTGTCGATGCCGGGAACCGCGGCTGCCGCCGCGTGCACGTCCGCCTCGATCCGGGTCGCGGCGGGGCAGCCCACGATGGTGAGCACGATGCCGACATGCGCGACGGCGCCCTCGACCGTGATGTCGCGGAGCATGTCGAGATCGGCGAGCGGACGGCGCAGCTCGGGGTCGGTGACGGCGCCGACGGCGCGACGGACCTCGGCGGCGAGCGCGTCGGTCACGGAGCCTGCTCCGCCGGATCCTCGTCGCGCAGCTCCGCGAGCATCGCTCGGAGTTCTGCGCGCAGCACCTCGCGGGTGACGCCCTGCGACGAGCGCTCCTCGAGAGCCATCCGCAGGGCGACGATCTCCCGGGCCAGGTACTCGGTGTCGGCGAGATTGCGCTCCGCACGCTGGCGGTCCTGCTCGATCTGCACGCGGTCGCGGTCGTCCTGCCGGTTCTGCGCGAGCAGGATCAGGGGAGCGGCGTACGAGGCCTGCAGCGACAGGATCAGCGTGAGCAGGGTGAAGTTCGTCGCGGCCGGGTCGAACTGCCATTCCTTCGGCATCGCGATGTTCCACCACAGCCAGATCGCGACGAACACGCTCATCCCGATGAGGAAGCCCGAGGTCCCCATCGCACGGGCGAACGCCTCGGAGAAGCGCCCGAACGTGTCGCTCGATCCGGAGGAGGTGGCACCGCGGCCGAGCATGCCGGAGCGACCGCGGGGAAGATCCAGTCCCCGGCGGTCCGACTTCGCCATCATCCCGCTCCGCCCTGCGTCGGGACGGACGGTTCCGCATCGTGCGAGCGCCAGTCGTCGGGCAGCAGGTAGTCGAGCACGTCGTCCACGCTGATCGCGCCCACCAGGCGGTGGGCCTGGTCGACCACGGGGAGTGAGACGAGGTCATAGCTCGCGAGCATGCGCGCGACCTCCGCGGCCGACGCGGTCGCCGGCACCGGCTCGAGCGTGTCGTCGACGATGGCGCCGAGCCGCTCGTGCGGGGGATAGCGCAGCATGCGCTGGAAGTGCACGACCCCGAGCAGGCGCCCGGTGGGCGTCTCGAAGGGGGGCAGCGTGATGAAGACGGCCGCGGCCAGCGCGGGATGCAGCTCGTGCCGGCGGATCAGCGCCAGCGCCTCGGCCACGGTCGCGTCGGCGGAGAGGATGATGGGCTCCGGCGTCATCAGACCGCCCGCGGTGTCGGGGCTGTAGCGCAGCAGCATGCGCACGTCCTCGGCCTCCTCCGGCTCCATCAGCTCGAGGAGGTGCTCCAGGCGCCCCTGGGGGAGCTGGGCGAGGAGGTCGGCGGCGTCGTCCGGCTCCATCTGGTCGAGGATGTCGGCGGCGCGCTCGTCGCCGAGCCGGTCCAGGATGTCCATCTGGTCGTCCTCGGGCATCTCCTCGAGGGCGTCGGCGAGACGCTCGTCGGGCAGCTCCTCGGCCACCTCGATGCGGCGCTGCTGGGGCAGGTCGAGCAGCGTGTTCGCGAGGTCTGCGGGGTGCATCTCCGAGAACGTCGCGACGAGCTGCTCGGCGGACTGCGCCTCGCCCGGACGGTTGTGCTCGCGCACCTCGTTCCAGGTCGCGAAGGTGGTGGGCCCCTTCGCGAACGGCGACGCGCTCGTCTTCGGCTTGCGCAGGAACAGCTGGCTCACCGACCATTCGCCGAGCCGGTTCGGCTCGATCGCCACATCCTCGATCACGGCCGTCCCGGAGGCGTCCGCGAAGTCGACGCGGCGTCCGATGAGCTCGGCCATGATCCGCACCTCGCCGTTGCGCGGCTTGAAGCGGCGCACGTTCATCAGCCCGGAGGAGATCACCTGTCCGGTGCTGATCGAGCCGACGCGTCCGATGGAGAGGAACACCTGCCGGCGTCCGGGGATCTCGCACACCAGCCCGATCACGCGCGGGGCCGCGCTACTTCGGTACACGACGACGACATCTCGGACTTTGCCGATCCGGTCGCCGGCGGGGTCGAACACGGCGCACCCGGCCAGGCGCGCGACGAAAACCCGCTGTGTGCTCATGGTTCCAGCGTAGTGTCCTGAGCCTAGGGATCCGGGGTGGGTGACGGCATCCGGCGGTCTCCGGGCGGCCGCGTGGAACAATGGTCGGATGAGCATGCTGAACGCGTCGGGCCCCGCGGGCGAGATCGGCGAGACGGTCGCCACGGTGACCGAGTACGAAGCCGCGCAGAAGCTCGTCTCGCAGCTGATCGCCGGCGAGATCCCGGCGAGGGCGATCGCGATCGTGGGCGTCGGCGTGCAGACCGTCGAGCGGGTCACCGGGCGCCTGGGCTATGCGAACGCGGCGCGGTCCGGCGCCGTCAACGGCGTGCTCATCGGCCTGTTCCTGTCGGCGATCTTCGTGCTCGGCAACCCGGCGGTCCCGATGCAGGCGTTCGTCGGGATCCTGTTCGTGGGCGTCGCGATCGGCATGATCCTCAGCCTCGTCACCTATTCGATCGTGCGGCGCCGTCGCGACTACGCGAGCGTGATGCAGCTCAAGGCGGACCACTACGAGGTGACCGTGCTGGCCGCCTCGGTCGGCAAGGCGCGCCAGGTGCTGGGCCGGTCGGTGACGCCGACGCCGCGCCCGGCTCCGTCGGCCGTGGCCGAGCCGCCTCAGTACGGCGAGCGGGTCGACGAGCCGCCGCGCTACGGCGAGCGCGTGATCCCGGAGCGGCCGCCGCTGCCGCCCATGCCGCCGGCCGCGCCGGCCCCGGTCGAGGGGACGGCCCCGGAGGCCGCGCCCGCCGACGGCGAGCAGCCGGCCGAGGGCGAGCGATCGGACGGCGACGGCTCGTCCCGATGATGCCCTCGGGCGAGGAGCGGTTCCGTGCCCCGGTGCGGCTGCCCGGCGGACCCGTCGAGGTGTCCGCGGCGTTCGCCCCTGCGGCGACGGATGCGACGGAGGCGCCGATCGTCGTGATCGCGCACGGCGCCGGCGCCGGGATGGATCACCCCTTCCTGCTCGGATTCGCCGCGGCGCTGCAGGCCGCAGGGCTCCACGCTCTGCGCTTCACCTTCCCGTACATGGAGGCGGGCCGGAGGATGCCGGGTCCCGCTGCGCACGCGCTGCTGACCTGGCGCGCCGTGACGGCTGCGGCACGGCAGCGCGGGAACGGGCCCGTGTTCGCCTGCGGCAAGTCCTACGGGGGCCGGATGGCGTCGATGGCGGCGGCTGAGGAGCCCGGGCTCGACGTCGCAGGGCTCGCGTATCTCGGGTATCCGCTGCATCCGCCCGGCAAGCCGGAGAAGCCGCGGATCGAGCACCTGCCCGCGGTGGCGCAGCCGCAGCTGTTCGTCGAGGGGACGAACGACCCGTTCGTGCAGCCGCTCGCGCAGCTCGAGGAGGCCGTCGCCTCCTGCCGGAGTGCGCGGATCGCGTGGATCGACGGTGGCGGCCACTCGTTCGAGGTGAAGGGGAGGAAGCAGGCGCCGGCCGAGCTCGGCGCATCGCTGGCCCCTCTGGTCGCGGACTTCGCGAGGGGGATCGCATGAGCACCGCGCAGGAGCTGGACGCCATCGGGATCGAGCGGCTGCGCGAAGCCGGCAGCCTCAAGTGGTCGGCGTTCCCCGAGGCGATCGGCGCTTTCGTCGCCGAGATGGACTTTCCCACGGCCCCGGCGGTCGCCGACGCGGTGAAGAACGCCGTCGACGCGGGACTCACGGGATACCTTCCTGCCGCGGTGCGCACGCGCATGGCGGAGGCGACGGCCCGCTGGCAGCGCGACCGCTACGGCTGGGACGTGCCGCCGGAGCGGATCCGTCCAGTGCCGGACGTGCTGACCGCGCTGCGCACCACGATCGACTTCTTCACCGCCGCCGGCTCTGCGATCGTGCTGCCGACGCCCGCGTACATGCCGTTCGTGACCATCCCCGCGATGCACGGCCGCGAGACCGTCGAGGTCCCGATGCTCGTCGAGGGCGGGCGGCATGTCTACGACCTGGACGGAATCGACCGCGCCCTGGCCGACGGCGGTGGCCTGCTGATCCTGTGCAACCCCTACAACCCGCTCGGCCGGGTGTTCGAGCGCGAGGAGCTGGAGGCGGTCGCCGAGATCGTCGAACGACGGGGCGCACGGGTGTTCTCGGACGAGATCCATGCGCCGCTGGTGTTCGCGCCGCACCGGCATGTGCCCTACGCGAGCATCAGCCCCGCTGCCGCGGCGCACACGATCACCGCGACCAGTGCGTCGAAGGCGTGGAACCTGCCCGGTCTCAAGGCGGCGCAGGTGATCCTGACGAACGACGCCGATGTGGAGATGTGGGCACGCCCCGAGGTCGCCTGGGCCGAGCACGGCACGGCGAACCTCGGCGTGGTGGCGGCGACGGCCGCGTTCGACGAGGGGCGGGACTGGCTCGAAGAGACGCTGGCCTACCTCGACGGCAATCGCCGGCTGCTCGGAGACCTGCTCGCGGAGCACATCCCGGCGATGGGCTATCGCGCGCCGGAGGGCACGTACATCGCCTGGCTGGATGCTCGGGATCTGGGCATCGACGGATCCCCGGCCGACTTCTTCCGCACCCGCGCGGGCGTCGCGATGACCGACGGCATCGCCTGCGGCGCGGCGGGGGAGGGCTACCTGCGCTTCATCCTCGCGACCCCGCGCCCGATCATCGAGCAGGCCGTGCGGCAGATGGCGGACGCGCTCCGCGACCACGCCGCGCGCTGAGGTCCGATCGCCGGCTCGGACCCGCGTGCCGACGGGTGTCAGACGAACATGACCCGGCGCGGCGGCGGATCCGCGTGGGTGAGGTGTCGCGTGCGCTGTGCCGGCGCTCAGCCCGCCAGGTCCGGATCCGCGAGCAGGCGTCCCATCGTGCGCAGACCGAGTGCGGCCATGACGGCGTTCGTCCGCTCGTAGTACCACCCCAGGCCCATCGCCTGCTGCAGCGCCCACGCGGCCCCGCGCTGCCATTCGGCGTCGCCGCAGCCCAGGGCGGCCCTGAGTGCGAGCCTGTCCCGCCGATCGAGCACGTGCCACGCGACCACCAGGTCGAGGGCGGGGTCGGCCGGGCCGAAGGACCCGCTGTCCAGGACCCCGCCGAGCCGCCCGTCGTCCGAGAGCACGAGGTTCGGCGGGATCAGATCCCGATGCGACATGACCTCGACGCCCGGATGCGGTATCCGCGACAGGCGCGCCCAGAGCGAGCGCGCCGCGCCCACGTCGAGCAGGTGCGCGCTGCGCGCGAAGCACTCCGACATCCAGTCCTCGTGCGCGCGGAGGTCACCGCCGCGACCCCGGCCGTCGAAGCTCCGGCCGCGCAGCGGTGCGGCGCGCAGGGCGACGATGAGGTGCGCCAGATCCTCGGCGAAGCCGGGACACGTGCTCTCCGATCCGTCGGGCTCGCCCTCCGACGCGGTGCGCCCCGGGATCCACGTCTGCACCGACCAGGCGGAGGGGTAGCCGGCGTCGCCGTCGACGACGCCCACCGGGACGGGAGCGGGGAACGGCGCGACCGTCGCGAACTCCTCGAGAGCGGCCGCTTCGGCGGCGATCTCGGCGTACGAGGTCGGCTGCAGCGGGAAGCGCGCGACGTGCGCGTCGCCGATCCGGAACAGGGCGTTCACCGTGCCCGGCGTCGCGAGCGCGCGCACCGGCCGCCCCGCGAACGCGGGAAAGGCCGCCGCGATCCGTTCGGTCGCGGCGGCCTCGGCCACCCGGAGCTGTCCGGGACCCTTCGACGAGCTCAGGGACCGGTCCTCGGTCAGGACGCCGCGCCCTGCACCGTGGCGATCCACGCCTCGATCTCGGCGGAGGTGCGCGGGATGCCGGCGGAGAGGTTCACCGGTCCGTCGGCGGTGATGAGGATGTCGTCCTCGATGCGCACGCCGATGCCGCGGTACTCCTCGGGAACCGTCACGTCGTCGATCTGGAAGTACAGGCCCGGTTCGATCGTGAACACCATGCCTTCCTGGATCAGCCCGTCGTAGTACATCTCGCGGCGCGCCTGGGCGCAGTCGTGCACGTCGATGCCGAGGTGGTGGCTCGTGCCGTGCACCATGTAGCGGCGGTGCTGGCCGCCCTTGTCGGCGTCCAGCGCCTCCTCCGCGGTCACAGGAAGCAGGCCCCACTCGGCCGTCCGGCGGGCGATCACGTCCATCGCGGCCGCGTGCACCTCGCGGAACGGCACGCCGATCTTCGCGGCGCCGAAGGCGGCGTCGGCCGCCTCGACGACCGTGTCGTAGATCCGGCGCTGCACATCGCTGAACGTGCCGCTGACCGGGAGGGTGCGGGTGATGTCGGCCGTGTAGAGGCTGTCGGCCTCGGCGCCCGCGTCGATGAGGATGAGGTCGCCCGGCAGCACCGCGCCGTCGTTGCGGGTCCAGTGCAGGTAGCAGGCGTGCGGGCCGGAGGCGGCGATGGTGTCGTAGCCCTCCCAGTTGCCGTCGCTGCGGGCGCGCTGGTGGAACACGCCCTCGACGATGCGCTCGCCGCGCGGGTGCGCCACGGCGCGCGGAAGGTCGCGGATGATGTCGTCGAAGCCGTTCGCGGTGATCTCGACCGCGCGGCGCATCTCGGCGATCTCGTACTCGTCCTTGATCAGGCGCAGCTCGGAGACGACCTGGGTGAGCTCGGCGTCCTCGTCGACGACGAGGTCGTGCTCGCCCGCGGCGAAGTCGTCGAGGTGGGCGGTGGCGAGACCCAGATCCGCGGCGACGCCGCCCAGCGCCGGCCGGGGGCCGATCCAGAACTCGCCGATCGTGGCGTCGGAGTAGAACTCGCTCGTGGTGCGGTCCGCGCGCTCGCGGAAGTAGAGGGTGACGTCGTGCCCGTCGGTCGTCGGCTCGAAGACCAGCAGCGAGTCGGGCTCGGCGTCGGCGGCCCAGCCGGTGAGGTGCGCGAAGGCCGAGTGCGCGCGGAACGGGTAGTCCGTGTCGTTGCTGCGCTGCTTGAGGGATCCCGCGGGGATCACCAGGCGCTTGCCGGGGAACGCGGCGGAGAGAGCGTCGCGCCGCTTCGCCGCATACGGCGCCTGCGCACGCGGTGCGGGAAGGGTCTCGGGGCGCTCGGCCCAGCCCGTGGAGATGGTGTCGAGGAAGCCCTGGGGGAAGGGCTGACGGCGGTTGGCGGACGTCGAGGTGGTCGCGGTGGCGGCGTCGCCCTGCTGCTCGATCGTGTCGTGCTCGGAGGTCATGGCTCCATCCTCTCATCGCCCGGCGGGCCCCGGATCCCGCTCGTGACACGGAGAAGGGGCTCGGCAGGCCGAGACGGCGAGCCGAGCCCCTTCCGGAGGCGGTGTCAGATCACTGCACGGCCTTGAGCGCGTTCACGATGCCGTGTCCGTAGTAGCTGTTCAGCTCAGGGGTGCCGACGCACGCCGCACCCTCGTCGTACTGCGGGGCGGAGCAGGCGGTCGGCGTGGCGTCGTCCTCGAGCTTCTGCACCAGCTGGGCCGGGCTCAGCTCGGGGTGAGCCGACTTCATCAGGGCGAGCACGCCGGCGACGTGCGGGGACGCCATCGAGGTGCCGCTCTTGAGCCCGTACTTGCCGCCGGGGATCGTGGAGAGGATGCGGGAGCCAGGGGCCGCCACGTCGATCTCGCCGAGACCGCGGTTGGAGAAGTAGGACAGCTGGCCGTCCTTGGTCAGCGAGGCGACGGTCACGACGCCGGGCACCTGCGCCGGGATGTCCTTGCAGCCCTGGTTGATCGTGCGCGGCGTGGGGGTCGCCGCATCGTCCGGGCTGCCCTCGTCGCGCGTGTTCACCGTCAGGTCGAGGCCGGAGTTGCCGGCCGCCGCAGCGCTCACGACGCCCTTGGCGCTGGACCAGTTCACCGCGCGGGCGACGGCCTCACGGACCGCGGCCTGATCCGGCTGGTCGTCGCACCAGAACTCGAACGGGTCGATGTAGTAGCTGTTGTTGGTCACGTCCATGCCGCGCTGCGCGGCCCACATGAAGCCGCAGACCGCGTACTCCGGGTAGATGAAGCCGTCGTCGTTGACCACCTTGACGGAGGCGAGGCGCACGTTCGGCGCGACGCCCACGATGCCGGCGCCGTTGCGGGCGGCCGCGATCGTGCCGGCGACGTGGGTGCCGTGATCCGAGGTGGTGGGGTACCAGCCGCCCGCGGCCTGGTCGGGGCGCCCGCCGGCGGTGCAGTTGACCGAGTCGGCGACGTCGATGTTCGACTGGAGGTCGGGGTGGGTCGGGTCGATGCCGGAGTCCAGAACGCCGACGAGCACGTTGCGGCTGCCGTCGGTGACCTGGTGCGCCTGATCCGCCTGGATCATCGTCATGTCCCACTGCTGACCCTCGAGCGAGTCGGATCCGGTCGCGGGCACCGGCTCGGTGGGCTCGTCGCCGTTGACGGGCTTGTTCTTGCCCTTGTTCCAGCCCGACGACCCCGGACCCCACGGAGCCTGGGGACCCGTGACCTTGTCCTTCACCTCGACGGTGCGGGTCGCCCCGACCGACTGGACGACGTTCTTGCCCTTGGCCTTGACCGTGTCGCGGAACGCGGCCCGGTCGGACTGGGCGATCACGACGCCGATCTCGGGCCAGCTCTGCACGACCACGCCTCCGGCGTCGGTCACCGCCTTCTCGGCCTTGCGGGTCTGGCCGGGGTTGGCCTGGCCCGTGTTGACGACGTAGCTCATCACGGTGCCGTCGGGCGGATTGATCGGGACGGGCGTGGACGGATCGTCCGTCGCCGCGGTGGCGCTGACGGTTCCCGCCAGGACCAGGCCCAGCGCCGCGACGGTGCAGGCGATGGTGCGGATCGGACGGGCGGATTTCGACATCCTCATCGGTGAGGGTCCTCTCGTGCGGTGAAGACCGGTTCGGCGACCGGCGCGGGCGGGTGGCCCTGTCATCGTTTCTATCGGTCGTTCCCAGCCAGTTCAATGCTTGCTGATAAGCCTCGCTCAGGGTATGGACCGCTCCGGGCGGGGCGGCACAGCCTCGGCCGCTACCGTGGAAGGCATGACCGATTCCGCCCCCGCCCGCCGATCCACGCTGACCTGGCCATGGGCGGCCGCGATCGACGCGCTGCTCGTGCTGGTCTTCGCGACGATCGGCCGCGCCAGCCACGAGCACTCCCTGGATGTGCTCGGCGTGCTGGAGACCGCCTGGCCGTTCCTCGTGGGGCTCGCCGCGGGCTGGGCCGTGCTGCGCGCGTGGAGGGCGCCCGTGGCGCCGCTGCGCACCGGGGCTTTGCTCGTGGTGATCACGGTCGTGGTCGGGATGCTGCTGCGTGTGGTGTCGGGCGGGACGACCGCGGTGGCGTTCGTCATCGTCGCCACGGTGACCCTGCTGGTGTTCCTGGTCGGGTGGCGCGGCATCGCGCTTCTCGTCGCGCGCCGGCGCGTGCGTCGCTGAGGCGGCGCTCCGGCCGACCGGGCGGGGTTACGGCGTCGCGCGCTCGAGCTGCGTGATCAGGGCGCGGTGATCGCTGCCGCCGGCGCCCGCGGGGAGGACGGCTGCCCCGGAGGCGCGCCACTGCTCGGTCGCCATCACGTGGTCGATCGGCGCGCCCAGGAGTGCGGGAACCGACGTCGGCCAGGTGCCGACGGCGCCGGATCCGGCGCGCGACGCCGCGTCGCGGCATGCGCCGAGGTCTCCGCCCGCGGTGCCGAGTCCCGACATGTGATCGAGCGTCGCGTTGAAGTCGCCCGCCAGGATCACGTTCTTCCCGGCGGGGCACTGGTCGGCGACCCACCGCAGATCCTTCGCCCAGCCGTCCATCTCGTCCTGGCGCGGCGCGACCGTGTGCACGGCGACGACAGTCGGCCCGTCGCCGTCGACCGGCATGACCACGGCGCTCGGCACCGAGGAGGTGTTGCTCGATCCGTCGGCCGACGACGGGATCACGGAGTAGTCGCCGAGGGCGGGGGAGATCAGCACGGTCGTCTGCCACGAGTCCGGACCCTGGGTCACCTCGGGGCGGTACTGCACGTGGTGCACCCACATCGGGTGCCCCGCATCGCGCAGCTTCAGCGCGATGTCCTCGCCCACGGCCTCGGTGGTCTCGGGCAGGGCGACGATGTCGGCCTGCTGCGAGACGACGGTCTGCGCGATCTCGTCGGCGGAGACGGCTTCGCCCGCCGTGTTCCAGGCGAGCACCCGCACGCTCGACGACGTCTTCGCCGGGAGGGCGTCGGCGGTGTCCACCCCGCGCAGCGCGAGGATCGCGGCGGAGGCTCCGCCGCCGAGCAGTGCGACGATCGCGAGGGAGGCGGCGAACCCGCGCAGCGGGCGCGCCAGCATGAGCAGCAGGGCGAGCAGCAGGATCCCGGCGAACGCGATGACCAGCACCGCGCGAGACGCCACGATCTGCGTGATCGGGAACGTCTGCTCGAGATGGAAGAACTGCGGCCAGGTCACGATCGCCGTGGCGATCGCGAAGAGGACGGTGAGCAGGATCCCGATCAGTCGAAACATCGTCTCCGAGCCTAGGCGAGCGGATCTGTGAGGCGTCTGGTGTGCGGCCGGCGGCCCACGCCCTGCGGGATCGCTACGCTCGGAGGATGACCGATGCCGATCCCACGTCGCGACCCGCCCTGTTCGCCGGACCGGTCGATCTGCATCTGCACTCGAACCGCTCCGACGGCACCGAGGACCCGGCCGTCGTCGTCGACCGCGCCGCGGAGCAGGGTGTGCGCACCATCGCCCTCACCGACCACGACACCACCGCCGGCTGGGCCGACGCCGCGGCGGCGACGGCCGTGCGCGGGATGACGTTCATCCCCGGCATGGAGATGTCGTCCAAGGACGGGTGGCGCAGCGTGCACGTGCTCGCGTACCTGTTCGATCCGGCGGATCCGGACCTGGTGGCGGAGACCTCGCGGATCCGCGACGACAGGATCGGCCGTGCCGAGCGGATCGTGCGCAACATCTCGCGCGACTACCCGCTGCGCTGGGCGGACGTGCTGGAGCAGACCGATCCCGATGCGACCGTCGGCCGCCCGCACATCGCCGACGCGCTGGTCGCGCGGGGCATCGTGCGCGATCGCGGCGAGGCGTTCGACGGGATCCTGCACCCGCGCGAGGGCTACTACGAGGGGCACTACGCGCCGGATCCGGTCACCGCGATCGAGCTCATCACCGCGGCCGGCGGCGTGGCCGTGATCGCGCATCCGGCCGGTCGCGAGCGGATGTCCGATGCCACCCTGCGGCGTCTCATCGACGCGGGCCTGGGCGGTCTGGAGATCGACCACCGCGAGAACACCGCGGAGGGGCGCGCGTGGCTGCACGGCATCGCCGCCGAGCACGACCTCATCATCACGGGCTCCAGCGACTACCACGGGACGGGCAAGCCCAACCTGCCGGGGGAGAACACGACGACCACGTCGATGATGCAGCGCATCATCGACCGCGGATCCGGATCCGCGCCGGTCTACCCCGTCGGCTGAGCCTCCCGGACGCCGAGACCCCCTTCTGCCGCCGAGACCCCCGTGCAGATCGGTTGCTGCACGGGGGTCTCGGCGCTCAGAGGGGGCCTCGGCGTGGTGGTGGGGCCTCAGGCGCCGGTCTGCGGGGCGCTGCCCCCGGCCGCACCGCCCGAGGGGCGGCGACGGCGGCGGCGGCGCTGCGGGGCCGGCTTGCCGTCGTGGTGCTCGGCGCCCTGGCCGTCGTGCGTGCCGGAGCCCTCGGCGCCGCGGTCCGCATCGCCGGCCGGGACGTCCTTCGCGGCGGGCGCCTCGGCGCCCTCGGCGAACGTGGATCCGACGCCCTCCGCGGCACGGCGGCGGCGACGGCGGCGACGCGTGGTGCCCTCGCTCGCGCCTTCCGCGGCGGCCTCGGTGGCGCGCTGCGGCTCGCGCTGCTTGCGCGCGGGCTTCTCGGAGACGGGGGCCGTGACCAGACGCCCCTTCGTGCCGGCGGGGATGTCGAGGTCCTCGTACAGGTGCGGGCTGGAGGAGTAGGTCTCGATCGGCTCCGGCTGGCCGAACTCGAGGGCGCGGTTGATCAGGGCCCACTTGTGCAGGTCCTCCCAGTCCACGAACGTGACGGCGATGCCGGTGCGGCCCGCGCGGCCCGTGCGGCCGGCGCGGTGCAGGTACGTCTTGTCGTCGTCCGGGATGGTGTGGTTGATCACGTGGGTGACGTCGTCGACGTCGATGCCGCGGGCGGCGACGTCGGTCGCGACGAGCACGTCCTTCTTGCCGGCCTTGAACGCGGCCATCGAGCGCTCGCGCTGGTCCTGGCCCATGTCGCCGTGCACGCCGCCGACATTGAAGCCGCGGTCGCTGAGCTCGTCGACGAGGCGCTGCGCGGCACGCTTGGTGCGCGTGAAGATGACGGTCTTGCCGCGGCCCTCTGCCTGCAGGATGCGGGCGATGACCTCGTCCTTGTCGAGCGAGTGTGCCCGGTACACGAGATGGCGGATGTTCGCCTGCGTGAGGCCCTCGTCGGGGTCGTTGGCGCGGATGTGGATCGGGTTCGTCATGAAGCGGCGCGCCAGCGCCACGATCGGACCCGGCATGGTCGCCGAGAACAGCTGGGTGTGCCGCACCGCCGGGACCTTCTGGAAGATCTTCTCGATGTCGGCGAGGAAGCCGAGGTCGAGCATCTTGTCGGCCTCGTCGAGCACGACCTCGGTCGCGTGCGAGAGGTCGAGCAGACGCTGGTTGGCGAGGTCGATGAGACGGCCCGGGGTGCCGACGACGATCTGCGCGCCGGCCTTGAGCTGCTCGATCTGGCCCTCGTACGCCTTGCCGCCGTAGATGGCGACGACGCTCGTGGAACGGCCGGAGGTGAGCAGATCCATGTCCTCGTAGACCTGGACCGCGAGCTCGCGGGTCGGCACCACGATCAGCGCCTTGACGCCGGGCTCCGGGCTCAGGCCCAGACGCTGCACCACGGGGATGCCGAAGCCGAAGGTCTTGCCGGTGCCCGTCTTGGCCTGGCCGATGATGTCCTGGCCGGGAAGGCCGAGGGGGATGGTCTGCTCCTGGATCGGGAAGGCGTCCACGATGCCCTTGGCCGCGAGCGCGTCCACGATGTCCTGGTCGATGCCGAGATCGGAGAAAGTCGTCACTGTCTTCTGTTGCCTGTCCGGCGGGCCCTGCGATCGCTGCGCCGCCTCGTTGATGGGTCCACGCCGAATCCGTATGCACAGGCGCGGGGCTCCGATCCGTCGCCGGAGCGGGATCCAGCCTACCGGAGGCCGCCCTCGTCTCCCGGATCGCGGGGGAGACGGTGCGCGCCGCCCCGTCGCGCCGCGGCCGCTCGAGTAGGCTGAGCGCGTGGTGAGGTGGTTCTGGCAGCGCGACAAGGCGCCGCGGCGCACGCTGGTGCTCCGTTCCCGAGGAGACTCGGGGGATGCGACCCGCGTCGACTTCGCGGAGCTCGCGCCGGAGCTCAACACCTTCCTCGGCCAGGCCGCGTACCTGCAGCTGGGGTACTTCGAGACGCTCACCCGGCTCATCCGCGCCACGAGCGACCTGTCGGAGAAGGAGATCCTCTCCCGGGCCGCCGGTGCCGCTCTCGCGAAGCACCGCGGCATCGTCGACATCATCACGGCACACGGCGACGATCCGACCGAGGTGATGCTGCCGTTCCGCGAGCAGCTCGACGCCTTCCGCCGCAAGACCCTCGGACCGAGGATCGCGGAGACGATGCTCGCGGTCTATCTCACGGCCGGCATGCTCGACGACTTCTACCTCGCGCTCGCGTCCAGCTACGGCGAGACCGGCGCGAAGGTCGCGCAGATCCTCGCCACCGACGACGACCGGCACGAGATCATCGGGATCGTGCAGGCCACCATCGCGAGCGACGAGCAGTGGCGCTCCCTGCTGTCGCTGTGGGGACGCCGCCTGGTGGGCGACACGATCCTCGTGGCGCGTGCGGCGCTGCGCCCGCACCTGCCCGGCGCCGAGGACGACAAGCTCGAGCCGGTGTTCACCGAGCTCATGGGCGCGCACGCCCGCCGCATGGACGCGATGGGCCTGGCCTCGTAGCGGAGCGGAGTCCGCTCAGATGCCGAGCTCGGCGCGGCGCACGGCGTCGCCGTGGTGACGCACGCGCGTGACGACCGCGCCGGCGAGCGCCGAGACCACGACGGCTCCGCCGAGCGCGATCAGCCACAGCCAGACGCTCGACTCCTTCATCCCCGCCCACTGCCCGAGCGTGTAGGCGGCCGCCGCGACCGCGGTCGCGACGGCGGGGACCAGCGCGACCCCGCGCACCTCGCGATGCGGGAGCGCGTAGTGCACCGCGACGCCCAGGACACAGGCGGCGATCAGCGCGAGCAGGATGTACATGCGGCTCAGGCCACGAAGCCGACGCGACGGGACTCCTCGGTCCCGAGCTCGACGTAGCCGAGGTTCGCCGTCGGCACGATGTAGGAGTTGCCCTTGGTGTCGCTCAGCTCGACGTGGCTCGCACCCTGGTCGAGCGCGCCGGCGATCTGCGTGCGCACCTCGTCGGCCGAGGCGGACGTCTCGAAGCTGAGCTCACGGCCGGTGTTGATGATGCCGATGCGGATCTCCACGGAATGCTCCTTGAATGTCGTGCTCTTCGAAAGCGGGTGTCCGGTCACTCTATCGCGGGCCCGACGGGCCGGGATCGAGGGCGGCGCCCTGTTCGCCGAGGGCGATTGCGCCGTCCCGCCCGCAGGGGCGACTGCCGCGGACGAGGCCGATGTCGGCCGCGCCGGATAGCGTGGGAGCATGCTCGACGCCTCCGCCCCGACCCCTGCGCAGGCGGCCGTGATCGACGCGCCGGCGACGGCCGTCGGAACCGTGATCGGCGCTCCCGGCACCGGCAAGACGCACGCGCTGGTGGAGCGCGTCGCGGGCCTGCTCGAGCAGGGGCTGGCCCCCGAGCAGGTGCTCGCGCTGACGCCCAGCAGGCAGGCCGCGACCGCGCTGCGCGACCGGATCGGCGTGCGCGTGCGGGTCGCCACCCCGGGCCCGCTGGCCCGATCCCTCGGTTCCTTCGCGTTCCAGCTGGTGCGCGGCACCATGGTGCACGCGGGCTTCGAGCCTCCGGCGCTGCTCACCGGCGCGGACCAGGACCGGATCATCGCCGATCTGCTCGCCGGCGACGCCGACGACGAGCAGGAGGGGCTCCCGAGCCGCTGGCCCGAGCACCTCGCCGCCACCGTGCGCTCGTCGCGGGCCTTCCGCTCGGAGCTGCGCGCCTTCCTCGCGGAGTGCGTCGAGCTCGGGGTGACCCCCGCGGAGCTGGAGGCCTCGGGCCGCCCGGCCTGGCGGGCGGTGGCGTCCTTCGCCCGCGCGTACCGGAGGGTGCTCGATCGCGCGCGCTCCGCGCATCGGGACGCGGCGGACCTGCTGGCGGAGGCGTCCACGATCCTGCGCACGGCGCAGCCGGACGAGCTCGGGGCTCTCAGCCGGCTGACGGTCGTCCTCATCGACGACGCGCAGGAGCTCACCGCGGGCGGCGTCGCCCTGGTTGCGGCCCTGCGCGCCCGCGGTATCGCGGTGCAGGCGTTCGGGGATCCGGACATCTCCTCCGGAGCGTTCCGCGGCGCGGGACCCGAGCTGTTCGCCGAGGTGGTGGCCATGCTGGGCGACGTGTACGTGCTCGACGCTCCGCACCGCCAGGATCCGCCTCTCACCGCGCTCACCCGCACGGTCGTCCAGACGATCGGCGTGTCGGGCCGGGTCGAGCATCGGCGCGCACCGGTCGCTGCCGACACCGCGGATCCGGACGCGGTGCAGACGTACATCGCGCCCTCGCCGCACGAGGAGCACGACGTCATCGCCCGGACGCTGCGGGAATGGCACCTCCTGCGGGGTGTCGCGTGGGAGCGCATGGCCGTGATCGCGCACGACACCCGGCAGGTCGCCGCGCTGGAGGCGGAGCTTGCTGCACGCGAGGTGCCCACGCGGGCCGCCGGCGTGCAGCGCCCGCTCGGAAGCGAGACCGTGGTGCGGGACATCGTCGGGATCGTGCGGCTCGCCCTCACCGAGCCGGCGGAGCGCGACCCGCAGCTGGTCGCCGAGGCGCTGCGCACGCCGTTCGGCGGACTCGACGGGGTGGGTCTGCGTCGGCTGCGCGCCCGGCTGCGGCACCTCGAGCTCGAGGCGGGGGGATCCGCGCCCGCCCGGCTGCTGCTGCGCGACGGCATCGCGGAGCCCGCCCAGCTCGCCCGGGTCGACACTGCGGAGGCGCGCACGGCCGACCGCTTCGGCACCATGCTGCGCGAGGTGCGGGAAGGATGGCTGCGGGGCGAGACGATCCACGAGCTGCTCTGGCGCGTCTGGGACGCCTCGCGCGCCCCCGACGGACGGCGGCTCGCCGTGGCCTGGCAGGAGATCGCCGAGGGCTCGGGCGGCGGCCGGGCGTCGGGCACCGAGACCGCGCGTGCCCTCGACGCCCTCGTCGCGCTGTTCGACGCGGCCAAGCGCTCGGTCGAGCGCGCCCCGGAGAAGGGGCCCGAGGCGTTCATCCACGACATCCTCGACAGCGAGGTCCCCGAGGACTCGTTGTCGGCCCCGGACCGCCCGGGCACGGTCACCCTGATGACGCCCGCGACCGCACTCGGCACCGAGTTCGACGCCGTGGTGATCGCGGGCGTGCAGGACGGCGTCTGGCCGAACGTCCGGCTGCGCGGAGGCCTGCTGGAGACCTGGCGGCTGGCCGAGGCGGTCGCCGCGGCGCGCTCCGGCGAGCCCGAGCACGTGCACTCCACGCTCGACCGTCGCCGCGCCGCGCTCCATGACGAGCTGCGCCTGTTCGTGCGGGCGATCTCCCGGGCACGCCATCGTCTGCTCGTCACCGCCGTGGACGATGACGATCAGAGCCCGAGCGCGTTCTTCGGCTTCCTGCCGGATCCGCTGCCGGTGGACGAACGTCACGCGCACCCGCTCACGCTGCGCGGACTGGTGGCCCGGCACCGCCGCGTGCTGACCACGTCGGCCGATCCGGCGGCGCGCGCCGCGGCCGCCGGGCAGCTGCGGCTGCTCGCCGAGGCCGAGGTCCCCGGCGCGGATCCCGACGGGTGGTTCGGAGTGCGCGCGCCGTCGGACGACCGGCCGCTGCGCGACCTGGAGACCGGATCGGTCCCGGTTTCGCCGTCCCGCCTGGAGGCGTTCGAGGAATGCGGCGTGAACTGGGTGGTGTCGGCGCTCGGCGGCGACACCGTCGCGCCGCCGAGCGCCGGCATCGGGACCATCGTGCACGCGGCGATGGAGCACGTGCCCGACGGCGACCTCGAGGCCATGCGCCGCATCCTCGACGAGCGCTGGGGCGAGCTGGACTTCGAGACGCCGTGGATCGACGCCAAGGAGCGGCGGCGCGCGGAGCTCTACGTGCAGCGTCTGCACGACTACCTGGCCGAGGTGCGTCGGCAGGGCGGGCGCGTGGTCGCGTCGGAGGGCGGGTTCCGCTTCGCCGTCGATCTCGGGCCGGATCCGCGGCCGCACCCGGTCGATCCCGAGCATCCCGAAGGTCAGGCGGTCGTCAGCGGATACATCGACCGGGTCGAGGCGTATCCGGCGGGCTCCGGGGAGCACGAAGCCGCGCGCGGACGCACGTGGAGCGCGATGTCGTCCGCTGCAGAGGGGGAGCGGGTCGTCGTGGTGGATCTGAAGACCGGCAAGTACGAGCCGGAGACGGAGGCGAAGGTCGTGGAGCACGCGCAGCTCGCCGCCTACCAGCTCGCGGTCGAGCAGGGCCAGGTGGAGGGCGCGGATCCGACGGCGCTCGCCGGCGCCCGGCTGGTGCTCGTCGCGCAGACCATCGGGCAGAGCCCCTACCGGGTGGCGCATCAGCATCGGCTCGGGGACGAGGCGCGCGCCGCCTTCCTGGAGCGCGTGGCCGAGGCGGGCCGCGGCATGGCGGCGTCGAGCTTCACGGCGCAGGTCGAGGCGCACTGCGCCGACACCCAGGTGCGGATCAGCCCCTGCCGCATCCACTCGATCCCGGCGGTGAGCGCATGAGCGTCGTGACCGGTGCGGCGCGGGGCGTCGCGGAGCGATCCGGCGGCGAGGAGTGGACCGAAGGCGGGCAGGGCGGCCACGGCATCGCCGCGACCGACATCTCGGCGGCGCTCGGCCTCCCGACCCCGACCGAGGCGCAGCAGCGCGTCATCGAGGCACCGCCGGCACCGGCGCTCGTCGTCGCCGGCGCGGGCAGCGGCAAGACCGAGACCATGTCCGGGCGCGTCGTCTGGCTCGTGGCGAACGGCTTCGTCGAGCGCGACGAGATCCTCGGTCTCACCTTCACGCGCAAGGCGGCAGGAGAGCTCGCCGAGCGCATCGCGCTGCGCCTGGACCGCATCGACGAGTACGGGCGCCGCGGACTGCTGCCGCACCTGCCGGAGATCGTGCGCAGCGGTGCCCTGGAGCGGATCGGCGCCGCGTCGTCCCCAGCGCAGCGCGCCGCCGTGCAGCGCGAGGTGCTGGACGCCCTCGCCGAGCGGTACGAGACGGGCTGGGATCCGTCCGCGCCGCGCGACGCCACGGATCTGATCATGCGCCCGCGGGTCTCGACGTACAACGCGTTCGCCGACGGCATCGTGCGCGAGCACGCGGCCCACATCGGCCGCGACCCCGACGCCGCGATGCTCAGCCAGTCCGCCTCATGGCTCATCGCCCGCGCGGTGGTGCTGCGGGCGGAGATCCCCGGACTCGAGGAGGTCGATCGCTCGCTGAACGGCGTGATCGACGCGGTGCAGCGCCTGGCGGGGGACGTGCTGGACCACCGGGTCGACCTCGACGCCATGGTCCGCATCGCCGTGCAGCAGGCCGACGCCTTCGAGCCCTACCGCGGCAGCGTGGACGTGGGCAAGGCCGTCGAGAACCTCAGGGCCATGCCGATCCTCGCGGATCTGGTGCGCGAGTACATCGCGGAGAAGTCGCGTCGGGGCGTGCTCGACTTCGCCGACCAGGTCGGCGGCGCGTTCGACATCGTGCAGGCGTCCCCGGAGGTCCGTGCCGAGCTGCGCGCCCAGCATCGGGTCGTGCTGCTCGACGAGTACCAGGACACGTCCGTGATCCAGACCCGGTTCCTCGCCGCGCTGTTCCGCGACGGCGCCGTGATGGCCGTGGGCGATCCGCATCAGTCGATCTACGGCTGGCGCGGTGCCAGCGCCGACAACCTGTACGCGTTCGGACGCACCTTCGCCGACGAGCAGGCTGCGCGCACCTACAGTCTGATGACGAGCTGGCGCAACGACGAGCGCATCCTGCACGTCGCGAACCGGGTGCTGCAGCCGCTGCAGCGCCCGGGGCTGGACGTGCCGGCGCTCGAACCCCGCCCCGGTTCCGGCCAGGGCACAGTGGACGTGCGCTATGCCGAGACCGTCGACGACGAGGCCGCCGACGTCGCCGCGTGGTTCGCGGAGAGGCGCGCCGCGCACGACGAGGCGTCGGCAGGGCGTCCGCACACGGGCGCGATCCTGTTCCGCTCCAAGCGGCACATGCAGACGTTCGCGGGCGCGCTCGCGGCCCGGGGGATCCCGCACCGGATCCTCGGACTCGGCGGCCTGCTCGCGACCCCCGAGGTCGTCGATGTGGTGTCGGCGCTGCGGGTGATCCACGATCCCACGGCCGGGTCCGCGCTGATCCGGCTCCTGGTCGGGCCCCGGTTCGCGATCGGGGTGGCCGACATGGCGGCCCTGTACGACCTCGCCCGCGAGCTGGCGGTGCGCGACGGTTCGCTCGCCCCGCTCACCGATGAGCTGAAGCAGCGCCTGCGGTCCTCCCGCGGCGCCGACGAGGCGGTCTCCATCGTCGATGCGGTCGACTTCGTGCGCACCGCGCGAGACGACTACCGGCTGCTCGAGGGGATCAGCCCGACGGGTCGCGCGCGCCTGCGGGCGGCCGGGGAGATGCTGGAACGGCTGCGCCGCGCGGCGGGGCAGCCCATCCTCGAGCTCATCCGCACGATCGAGACCGAGCTGCGCCTGGACATCGAGCTCGCCGTGAACGAGACGCGAGGTCCCGCGCGGGTCGCCGCGACGCAGCTGCGCGCCTTCGGAGACGAGGTGCGCGCGTTCCTCGTCGCCGACGACCGGGGCACGATCTCGAGCCTGCTGGCGTGGCTGGACAAGGCCGAGATGACGGACGAGCTGATGCCGCGCACCGAGCCGCCGGAGCCGGGCGTGGTGCAGCTGCTCACGATCCACGGCTCCAAGGGCCTGGAATGGGACGCGGTCGCGGTGGTGCGCCTCGTCGAGGACGAGCTGCCCGGGCGGATCTCCGACGCGCAGGGCTGGTTCGGATTCGGCGTGGTGCCGTTCGCGCTGCGCGGTGACAGCGACGCACTGCCGCGGTTCCAGTGGGATCCGGAGGCGGCCAAGGACGGGGCCGGCACGGATCCCCGCAAGCGCGAGAAGGCCGCTCTCGATTCGCTCGCCGCGGGCATCACGAAGGCGTACCCGCGCGGGGGAGCGCTGCGGCGGTTCAAGGACGACTACCGCGACTATCAGCGCGCGGAGGAGCGCCGCCTCGCCTACGTCGCGGTGACCCGTGCGCGCACCGATCTGCTGCTGACCGGTTCGCACTGGTCGGGGCAGAAGAACATGCGCAAGCCCAGTCCCTACCTGCAGGAGGCGATCGAGGAGCTCGGGCTCGCCCCGCTGCCTGAGGCGCTCACCGAGGACAATCCCTATGAGGGCACGGCGCGCACGAGCGTGTGGCCGATGGATCCGCTGGGCGGCCGTCGCTCCCGCGTGACGGCGGCGGCGGAGGAGGTGCGCCGGGCGATCGCGGATCCGCAGCCGGCGGCGCCCACCGAGGAGCTCGCCCGCCTGCTCGCCGAACGCGCAGCCCGACAGCGGGGCATCGTCGTCGACGCCCCCACCCGCGTTCCCGCGTCCCGGTTCAAGGACTACGTCGCCGACTACGGCGGAACGGTCCGCACGCTCGGCCGGCCCATGCCGGAGAGGCCGTATCGGCAGACCCGTCTCGGCACGCTGTTCCACGCCTGGGTCGAGCACCGCTCCGGATCCGTCGGGGTCGGCACGTCGTTGGACGACGGCCTCTGGGAGCTCGACGACGACCTCACAGCCGCGGGGACCGCGGCGGAGGCGGGGGACGGGGCCGCGGCGGACGAGATCGCCCGCGCCGACGCCGAGGACCTCGCGCGTCTGCGGGAGATCTTCGAGCGCAGCGAGTGGGCGCCGCTCAAGCCGATCGCGGTGGAGACGGAGATCGACTTCGCCCTGCCTGTCGGCGAGGGCGAGCCCGCCCGCATCGTCATCTGCAAGCTCGACGCCGTCTACCGTCGCGCGGACCGCGGCGGGCGGATCGAGATCGTGGACTGGAAGACGGGACGCCCTCCGGCGACGGCGGCCGAGCGCGAGGAGCGCATGCTGCAGCTCGCGCTCTACCGGCTCGCGTACCACCGCCGGTATGGAGTGCCGCTGGACGAGATCGACGTGGCGCTGTTCTACGTCGCCGACGACCTCGTGCTGCGCGGCGACACGGTCTACTCGGAGGAGGCGCTGGTCCAGCGCTGGAACGCGGCCCGCGCCGCGCGGTGAGCGTCGGCCACATCGGCCTCCGAGCCGGCGATGCCGCCCTCGCTGGGCAGCAGGGTGCCGGGGCGCGCCGCGCGATCGTCGTCCTCGTCGTCGTCCGAGCGGCCCTGGCGCGCGTCACCGGAGTCCGAGCGTGACGGGCGCAGGTCGCTGAGATCCTCGGTCGCGTTCGGATCGAGATCCTCGATCGCGCCGGTCGCGGTGAGGTCCTGCGCGTGCCGGTCGGCGTCCGCGGCATCCGGATCCGCCGACGCGACGTCATCCGCGCCGCGCCCCTCGATGGCATCCTCCGCGCCGCCGGCGGAGCCGCCGCGCGGTCCGAACGCGGACGTGTCGTCGGTCGCGATGCCCGCGAAGGCACTCGCGTCATAGGTGTCGGTCTGCATCGACGTGTCGATGCGATTGGCGCCGGTCGCGGGCACGCGGTCCAGGGCGGACATCGCCTCGTCCACGCCCGCTCCCGCGCCCGCACGTGGTGCGAGGTCGTCGTGGATGCCGTCGGCCAGGGCGTCGAGCAGGTGCGCGGCGTCGTCGACGATGTCGGGGCGGTGGGTGTCGTGACCGTGCAGCAGCCAGCGTGCGAGCTCCAGCTCGGCGAGCAGCCGGGCACGGATCCCGAGGCCGGTGTCGGGGGCGCGCAGGGTGGCGGACGCGTAGGCGTCCAGGACGTCGTCGCGCGCGTCCGCGGCCAGGGTCAGCCATGCGAGGTCGATCGCGGGGTCGCCGATCGAGAGGGCGTGCCAGCCGAGGATCCCGGTCACCCGCGGGCCGCGCTCGTCGTCGTCGGAGAAGAGGAACGACTCCGCGTGGGCGCCGCCGAGCGTCACCGCGGACTCGAAACGCCACAGGTCGTCGGCCTCGACCGCTTCGCGCCAGCGCACCGTGAGGCGCGCCGACACGCGACCGGTGGCCGCGGCGCGGTCGATGAGCACGCGCACGTCGTCGCGCGCCTCGGCGGGCGTGCGCTCGGCGAGACCCGCCCCGCGCACGACCGACACGGGCAGCGCGTGCACGCCCGCGATCGCCTTGCCGATGGACACGGCGGCGCCGGGGCCCGGCGGCAGATCGGCCGCGTCGATCTGGAACCCGGGGAGCAGCGTGGTGACCAGGGCGCGCGAGTCGCCCACCCGGCCGTCGCCGAGGTGCTCCGGCGCGGCGAAGCGCAGCATCGACCGGGCGCCGGGGGTCAGCGCCCGCAGCGCCAGGCTCTCCTTGGCGAGCTCGGACGCGGTGTCGTCGTCGTTCGAAGCGCGGATCGCGACCTCGGTGCCGTCGGCGAGCGTGGCCACGGCCGAATCGAAGCGGGCGTCGCCGTCCGAGGACAGGACGCGGGCGCCGACGACATCGGCTCCGGGCACCGCCGCCGTGACCGCCGCGGCTAGAGTGAAGGGTGAGCGAGCCATGTCACCAGGGTAGGTCGAGCCTCGTCCGCACAGGGCCCGCCACGCCTGCGAGAAGGGGAGTCGAGACCGTGCCGGAGACCGTCCCCGAACCCGTCGCCGACGATGCCGCCGCCCTCGATGCCGCCGTCCTCGACGGGGTCGTGCCGGAGGGCGCGTCCCTCGACCGGGCCGGCGAGTGGCGGGAGGACCCCGATGCGATCCCGCGCCTCCGCGCCGACGGACGCACCGGCGTCCTGGTCGTGCGCGAGCGCCGGGTGCCGCTCGGCGACGACGGTCTCATCCTGGTGCCTGCGGGCGATCCCGTGCTCGCGCGCACCAGGGAGTGGGCGCTGCTGGGACGCCGTCCGGACGGCACGGGGCTGCTGCTCGCGCTGCAGGACCCCGAGGACGACACCGACGCCGACGGATCCTGGGCACCGCGGTGGAGCGATCTGCGCGAGGCGCTTCCGGTGGTCGACGCCGCCGACGGCGAGCTCGTCGTCGCGGCGATCGCGCTGGCCGGGTGGCTGCGCGACGCGGGCTTCTGCCCCGCGTGCGGGCATCCCGCGGAGCTCCGGCAGAACGGGTGGTCGCGGCACTGCGTCTCCTGCGGACGCGAGCACTTCCCGCGCACCGATCCCGCCGTCATCGTCGCCGTGCAGAGTGCCGACGGCGAACGGCTGCTGCTCGGCGCCAACGCGCAGTGGAAGGGACGCTTCCACTCCTGCTTCGCCGGGTTCGTCGAGGCGGGGGAGTCGCTGGAGACGACCGTCCATCGCGAGCTCTTCGAGGAGGCCGGCGTGCGTGTGCGCGACCTCCGCTACTTCGCCTCGCAGCCCTGGCCCTTCCCGCGCTCGCTCATGGTCGGCTTCCACGCCACCGCGGTGGACGAGCAGGCGGCCCACGGCGACGGCGAGGAGATCATCGACGTGCGCTGGCTGACGCGCGCGGAGATCGGATCCGCGCTCGCCGGATCCGGCCCGGTGGGCCTTCCGGGCGCCGCCTCGATCGCGCACCGTCTGATCGTCGACTGGTATCGGCGGTGAGCGCGCTCGACGGACTCGACGAACGCCAGCGGGAGGCGGCGTCCGTGCTGCGCGGACCCGTCGCGGTGCTGGCCGGCGCGGGGACCGGCAAGACACGCGTGATCACCCACCGCATCGCGCACGGCGTCGAGACCGGCGCGTACTCGCCGGGGCGCGTGATGGCGGTGACGTTCACGGCGAAGGCCGCGGGAGAGCTCCGGGGCCGGCTGAGGACGCTCGGCGTGCAGGGCGTCGCCGCGCGCACGTTCCACGCCGCGGCGCTCGCCCAGCTCGGCTTCTTCTGGCCGCAGCTGGCCGGTTCCCCGGCGCCGGCGATCGTCGACAACAAGGTGCGGCTGCTCGCCCAGGCGGCCGACATGCTGCGGCTTCGGCCGGACACCGCGACGCTGCGGGACCTGGCCTCCGCGATCGAATGGCGCAAGGTCTCGATGCTGTCGATCGAGGAGGCCGCCGCGCGCGGACGTTCGATCGGGCGGTTCGACGCGGGCCAGGTCGCCGAGCTCTCCCGCGCCTACGAGACGCTCAAGGACGATCGTCATCAGCTCGACTTCGAGGACGTGCTGCTCGCCTGCGCCGGGATGCTCGAGGCAGAGCCGCGGGTCGCCGCGGCCGTGCACGAGCAGTACCGGCACTTCACGGTCGACGAGTACCAGGACGTCTCGCCACTGCAGCATCGCCTGCTGGAACTGTGGCTCGGCGATCGCGGAGACCTCTGCGTCGTGGGCGACGCGTCGCAGACCATCTACTCGTTCGCCGGCGCCGACCAGAACTACCTCCTCGACTTCGCACGCCGGCACGCGGACGCGACGGTCGTGCGGCTCGAGACCAACTACCGCTCCGCGAGCGGCGTGCTCGACGTGGCCAACGCACTCATGAAGGGTCGCCCCGGAGCCCTCGAGCTGGTCCCCGCCGCGCGCCGGGGAGAGCAGCCGACCGGCGAGGTCGTGGACAAGGCGGTCGTGGTCGCGTTCGACGACGACGCCGCGGAGGCCAGAGGCGTCGCGACGGCGATCGCCGCGCGGATCGCCTCCGGCGTGCCGCCCGAGCAGATCGCCGTGCTCTACCGCGCGCACTCCCAGTCCGCGGCGCTGCTGCAGGCGCTCGCCGCGGCCGGCGTGGCCGCGACCGTTCTCGGCGGCAAGCGCTTCTTCGATCTGCCGGAGGTGCGTCAGGCGGTGCAGGCCCTGCGCGCGGCTGCGGTCGCGCCGCAGCAGCACTCCTTCCTCGCGGCGGTGCGGGACGTGCTGCGCGGTCTCGGGTACAGCGACGAGCCGCCCGAGGCGGGCGGCGCGCTGCGCGATGCGTGGGAGGCCCGCCGCGCGGTACTGCGTCTCGCGGAGGACGCCCCGGTCGGCACCACGATGCGCGACTTCGCCGACGACCTCTTCGCGCGAGCCAAGGACCAGCACGAACCGGTGCTGCGCACGGTGACGCTCTCGACCCTGCATGCGGCGAAGGGCCTGGAGTGGCCCGAGGTCTACCTGGTCGGCTGCTCCGAGGGCCTGCTGCCGATCTCGTACGCGAGCGGGTTCGAGGCCATCGACGAGGAGCGTCGGCTCGCCTATGTGGGCGTCACGCGGGCCGCGCGAGCGCTGACGCTGACCTGGTCGCGGGACGTGGACCGGGCAGGACGACGCCCGTCGCGCTTCCTTGCGGAGATCGGCAGAGGCAGTCTGCGTGAAATTCCACCGTCTGCGATGATCGCCCCCCGTCGCGACGGATCCTGATCCGGCGGCCGGAACCGCTCCGCTCGAGGGGACCCCTCGCAGCGAGCAGATCCGCCACCGCGTCCGCTGCGGCGGCGACGACGCCGAGCGGCACCCGGCCGGGATCCCTCTCCATCAGCTGGACGTGCAGCGCCGCCCAGGCGTGATCGCGCTCGCGATCGTGCGAGTCGCGGCAGGACAGGCACGGCGAGCGGCCGGGGAGCACGAGCGGGCCGACGACGGATCCGCCGGCGTCGAAGGCGACGGGCAGGTGCGCCCGATCCTCCGCGAGGAGCGCGGCGGCGTCGCGTGCGGGCACGGCACCGTGTCGCACGAGCACGGTGGCCGCCTCCGGCGCGTCCGTCACGTCGACCCGCGCGTCGGCGAGCGCCTCCTCGAGCCGGAGCACCGTGCGCGCGCCGACCGCGGCTGAGGCCTCCAGCCGCACCGCGTACCTGGCGGCCTCTCCCACGAGCACGGGAGCGAGGCGGGCGCGCAGCCGCCGCGCCTCGGGCAGCGGCGCGCCCGCGCTGTGGGCGATCACCTCGAAGGCCCGCTCGTCGATGCCGCGCATCAGCGCATGCAGGACGCGCGGGACCCATGCGCCGTCGACGGACAGGGTCAGCGCCGCCTCCGCGCCGATCTGCACGGTGTCGGCGTCGCGCCAGAGCACCGGTTGGGCGGGATCGAGGCGGATCGTCGGCATCCCCCGATCATGTCCGGATCCGCGCCGGCGTCGCGGCGGGATCCGGAATCGGTGGACAACTCGCTCAGACGGGCTTCTCGCCGGATCCCGCGGGTCCGGCCTCAGGGCCGTCCGAGCGCGGTCCGTCCGGATCGGATCCGTCCGGGCCCGGCTCGCCGAAGTCCTCGCCGCGGAGCAGGCGCTCCAGCGCCTCGTCCATCTCGTCCGGCGCCGGCTCCTCGCCACGGGCGCGCGCCTGCAGCCGGGCCACCAGGGCCGCGGGGTCGTCGATGTCGGAGGAGTCGGGCATCAGGTCGGGGTAGTCCCACAGGGCGTCGCGCGCCTCGACGCCGACCGCGTCGGTGACGGCGCGCCACATCGCGGCGGCCTCGCGCAGCCGCCGGGGGCGGATCTTCAAGCCGACGAGCGCGCCGAGCGCGTCCTCGGCCGGGCCGCCGGCCGCGCGCCGGCGACGGGCGGCCTCGGCGATCCGCACGCTGTCCGGCAGCCGGGAGGTCGCCTGCGTGGTGACCACGTCGACCCAGCCGTCGATCGTCGCGATGAGGTTCTCCAGCCGTTCCAGGGCCTCGCGCTGCACCTCGGAGAGCTCCGGAAGGAGCGCGCCGCCCTCGATCGCCTCGCGCAGCTCCTCGGGGTTCGACGGGTCGAGGCGGCCCGCCACGTCCTCGAGCTTGTCGACGTCGACCGTCACGCCTTTCGCGAACTCGGTGATCTGGGTCATCACGTGCAGGTGCAGCCAGCGCGCGTGCCGGTACAGCCGCGCATAGGCGATCTCCCTGGCCGCGAGGTACAGCGCGATCTGGTCCTCGGGGATCTCCAGCCCCTCGCCGAACGCGGCGAGGTTCTGCGGGACCACGGCGGCCGTGCCGGCCGGGAGCACGGGGATCCCGACATCGCCGCCGGAGACCACCTCGAGCGACAGGTTGCCGAGCACCTGGCCGAACTGCATCGCGAACACCGAGCTGCCGATGCCGCGCATCAGGCGGCCCGCGCCCTGCACCGCCCCCCGCATCTCCTCGGGGGTCTGGCCCTCGAGCGCGGCCATCAGCGCGTCCGCGATGCTCGTGGACACGGGAGCGGCCACCTCCTTCCACACCGGCAGCGTCTGCTCGACCCATTCGCCGCGCGTGAGCGCGCGCGGAGCGGATCCGAGCTCCGAGATCGTGGTCGCCTCACCGACCCACAGGTCCGCGAGGGCGAAGGCGTCGGCGATCGACGAGCGCGCCCCGGAGTCGATGCCGAGACCGTCGCGGTTCGCGATGTGCAGGGCCTGTCGCAGCGCCGTCTCCCACGGGTCGCCGCTCATCGCGTGCTGCATCTGCTGCATCATCTGCTGCATCATCGCGGGATCGAGGTTCAGGCCCTCCATGCCCTGCAGCGCGCTCAGATCGAAGTCCTCCGCCGATCCGCCGAGCATGCGGCGCAGGAACTGCAGGAAGTCCTCGGAGTTCGGGTCGTTCTCAGCCATCGGGAGCCCTCTCAGCACGTGTATAGCCCGTGCTGACTACGCTAGTTGCACCACCAGTGCGAGTGCTCCGAACCGGCCGCTCCGCTGTACGCCGCTCGCGAACGAGCACCGAGCATCCCTGGGAGACACATGACGAGCACCCGCTCCGGCCGCGGTACCCGGATCGGTCTCATCGCCTTCATCGCCTCTCTCGCAGCGCTGCTGGTGCTGACGTTCCTGCCGCTGCCGTACGTGATCGAGCAGCCGGGACCCGTGTTCAACACGCTCGGAGAGGTCAAGGACGCCCAGGGCAAGAGCGTGCCGCTCATCTCCGTGACCGGGGCCGAGACGCACCCGACCAAGGGCGCGCTGGATCTGACCACCGTCCAGGTCGTCGGCAACAGGGAGACGCCGCCGTCCTGGATGCAGATCGTGCTCGCCTGGTTCGACCCCTCGAAGGCCGTCGTGCCGGTCGACGCCGTGTTCCCGCAGGGCGTCACGTCCACCCAGCGCGATCAGGCGAACCAGCTGATGATGGTCGACTCCCAGCAGGAGGCGACCGCCGCGGCCCTGCGCGAGCTCGGACACACGGTGCCGGTCGCGATCCAGGTCGCCACGGTGACGGATGACGGCGCCGCGCACGGCATCCTGCAGAAGGGCGACACGCTCGTGGCGCTCAACGGCACCAATCCGACCGATTCGAACGCCCTGCGCGCGGAGATCCAGGACGCGCAGGGAGCGCCCGTGACGCTCACGATCGAACGCGACGGGCAGCGCAAGGACGTCTCGGTCACCCCGAGGCGGCAGACCGCCGACGGCACGAGCCGCTGGCTTCTCGGCGTGACGCTGCAGCAGAAGTACACCTTCCCGATCGACGTGAAGCTGCAGCTCGACAACGTGGGCGGACCGAGCGCGGGGATGATGTTCGCGCTCGGGATCATCGACACGCTGACCCCGGGCGCCCTCAACGGCGGCAAGCAGGTCGCGGGCACGGGCACGATCACGGCGGACGGGACGGTCGGCCCGATCGGCGGCATCCGCCAGAAGCTGTACGGTGCCCGCTCCGCCGGGGCGACGTGGTTCCTCGCGCCGGGGGCCAACTGCGACGAGGTCTACGGGCACGTTCCGGCCGGGCTCACCGTGGTGCGCACCGACAGCCTGCGCGAGTCGCTGGACGCGCTGAAGGTCATCGCCGACGGGGGAGACACGGCCAAGCTGCCCACGTGCACCGCCGCCGACGTGAAGAAGTAGCGCCCGCGGTCGCGATGCGTTCGCGACGGGCGAAGCCGGGCATGCCGCGGCTCAGGATCCCGGGAATCCGCCGACCTAGGATGGAACGGTGACCTCACCTGCACCGGCCGCACCCCGAACCGCCCGCCGCATCGTCCTCGCGACGGTGGTGATCCTCGCCGTGCTCATCGCCGCGTTCTTCGTGTTCGCGACGATGTACACCGACTTCCTCTGGTACGACCAGCTGAACTTCGCGCAGGTGCTCACCACGCGATGGATCGCCACGGCCACGATGTTCGTGGTCGGGTTCCTCGGCATGGCCGTCCCGATGTTCATCTCGATCCAGCTCGCCTACCGGCTGCGCCCCGTGTACGTGCGGCTGAGCTCGCAGCTGGACCGCTACCAGGAGGTGGTCGAGCCGCTGCGCCGCCTCGCCATGTGGGGGATGCCGGTGTTCTTCGGGCTGTTCGCGGGCTTCGCCGCCGCCGGGCAGTGGGAGATCGTCTGGCAGTGGGCGAACGGCACCGCGACCGGGAAGACCGACGCGCAGTTCCACCTCGACACCGGGTTCTATCTCTTCGACCTGCCGTTCTACGAGGCGCTGCTCGGTTTCGTCTCGGCCGTGCTGATCCTGAGCCTGCTCGTCTCGGCGCTCGTGCTGTACCTGTACGGCTCGGTGCGCGTCGGGCAGGGCGAGCTGCGGATCTCCAAGGCCGCACGCGTGCAGCTGGCCGTGATCGCCGGCGTGTATCTGCTCGTCCAGGCCATCAGCCTGTGGGTCGATCGCTACAAGACCCTCACCGCGACCGAGGACAAGATCACCGGTGCGGCCTTCACCGGGGTGAACGCCACGATCCCGGGCCTGTCGATCCTCGCGATCATCGCGGTCCTCGTGGCCGTGCTCTTCTTCGTCACGGCCGTCATCGGCCACTGGCGCTTCCCGCTCGCGGCGACCGCGCTGCTGATCGTCGCCGCGCTCGTGCTCGGCATCGGGTACCCGTGGGCGGTGAACACCTTCCAGGTGAAGCCGAACCAGAACCAGCTCCAGGCCCAGTACTACGAGCGCAACCTGAAGGCGACCAAGGCCGCCTACGGCATCGACGACGTCGAGACCACTCCGTTCAAGGCGCAGACGTCGGCCGAGCCGGGGCAGCTGCGCAGTGACGCCGACACCACGGCCTCCATCCGGATCATGGATCCGAACGTCATCGGCCCGACGTTCCAGCAGCTCGAGCAGTACCGCAGCTATTACAAGTTCCCGCAGAAGCTCGACGTCGACCGGTACAAGATCGACGGAAAGAACCAGGACGCGGTGGTCGCCGTCCGTGAGATCGACACGAGCCGCATCCCCAGCCAGACCTGGAACAACAGCACCCTCGTGTACACCCACGGCTACGGTCTCGTCGCCGCGGCGGGCAACCAGCGCACGGACGACGGAGAGCCGGTGTTCCTGGAGCGGGGCATCCCGACCTCGGGCGCGCTGACCGGAAGCCAGAAGTTCGAGCCGCGCGTGTACTTCGGCGAGAACTCGCCGGCCTACTCGATCGTCGGCGCCCCCAAGGGCACCGCGCCGGTCGAGATCGACTACCCGCGCGGCAAGGACTCGAGCGAGAACCAGACCAAGACGACCTTCACCGGCGACGGCGGACCGCGCATCGGCAACTTCTTCACGAAGCTGCTGTACGCGCTGAAGTTCCAGTCCGAGCAGATCCTCTTCTCGGACAGCGTGAACCAGGACTCGCAGATCCTGTACGACCGCGATCCGACGACGCGCGTGCAGAAGGCCGCGCCCTACCTCACGCTCGACAGCGATCCGTACCCGAGCATCGTGGACGGGCGGATCGTGTGGATCGTCGACGGCTACACCACGAGCTCGAGCTACCCGTACTCGACGACCGTGAACCTGCCCAAGGCGATCAGCGACTCGGTGAACACCCAGCCCGGGTTCGTCACCGACGACATCAACTACATCCGCAACTCGGTCAAGGCGACCGTCGACGCCTACGACGGCAAGGTCACGCTCTACGCCTGGGATCCGGCGGATCCGGTCCTGAAGACCTGGCAGAAGATCTATCCGTCCACGCTCAAGCCGATCAGCGACATGTCGGCGCAGCTGATGAGCCACGTGCGCTACCCGACCGACCTGTTCAAGGTGCAGCGCGCGATGCTCGGCACGTACCACGTGTCCGACGCCGCCTCGTTCGCCCGGCAGGACAATCTCTGGGAGACTCCGAACGACCCGCAGAGCGACTCCGCCAACCCCGAGCTGCAGCCGCCTTACTACCTGAGCATGAAGATGCCGGGGCAGGACCAGTCGCAGTTCTCGATGTACACGACGTTCATCCCCGCCTCGCAGGGCTCCAACAGCCGCAACGTGCTGTTCGGCTACCTGGCGGTCGATGCGGACGCGGGATCGACCGCGGGCAAGAAATCGTCGTCCTACGGCAAGCTGCGCATGCTCGAGATCGATGCGGACACGACCGTGCCGGGCCCCGGTCAGGTGCAGAACTCGTTCGATTCGGATCCGACGGTGGGCCAGCAGCTCAACCTGCTCAAGCAGGGCCAGTCGAAGGTCACGCACGGCAACCTGCTGACGCTGCCCGTCGGTGGCGGCTTCCTGTACGTGCAGCCTGTGTTCGTACAGTCCTCGGGCGGCACGCAGGTGCCGCGCCTGCAGAAGATCCTCGTCGCGTTCGGTGACAAGATCGCCTTCGCGGACACGCTCACCGAGGCGCTGGACCAGCTCTTCGGCGGCAACTCCGGCGCGACGGGCGGCGACAACAACGTCACCCCGACACCGACGCCCACGCCCGGATCCGGGACGGGCACGACGCCGCCGACCGGTGACGCTGCGTTCCAGGCCGCCCTGGCCGACGCGAAGGCGGCGATGCTCGCCCGCGACGCGGCCCTGAAGGCCGGCGACCTGTCGGAGTTCGCGGTGCAGGACCAGAAGCTCACGGACGCCGTGAACCGGCTTCTGCAGCTTCAGCAGAGCGGGAGCAGCACCACGAAGTAGCCCCGATTGGCGCTCCGCCGAATCCCGTGCTAGGCTCATTTCTTGTGCCGCGGGGTGGAGCAGTTCGGTAGCTCGCCGGGCTCATAACCCGGAGGTCGCAGGTTCAAATCCTGTCCCCGCAACAAGAGAAGGCCCCCTGATCAGGAGAAATCCCGATCAGGGGGCCTTCGTCATGCACGGATCCGGTGCGGGGATCGGGTGCGGAATCCTGATCCGGGCCGCTCGCGGAGGCGTCGGGAATACCGTGCCCGGAGCGGGTCTTATCGCTCTCTGTGAATCTTTACGAACCGGCCGTCTTCGGCGCCCTGAACCTGTCCAACCGCGTCGTCATGGCGCCGCTCACCCGCACTCGCGCAGACGCGGACGGCGTGCCGACGGCGACCATGGAGCAGTACTACCGGCAGCGGGCCGGACAGGGCCTCATCATCACGGAGGGCACGTGGCCGGCTCCCGAGGGCAAGTCGTACCCCGGCCAGCCGGGGATCGTCACCCCGGAGCAGATCGAGGCGTGGCGGCGGATCGCCGACGCCGTGCATGAGGCCGGCGGAACCATCGTCATGCAGCTGATGCACGGAGGGCGCGTATCGCACCCGGCGATCTCGGGGGAGCCGCGCGTGGTGGCCCCCAGCGCTCTCGCCGCGCCCGGCGACACGCACACCCCGGACGGCAAGGCGGAGCTGCCGGTCGCGCACGCCCTCTCCGAGGAGGAGGTCGCCTCGGTCGTCGCGCAGTTCGCCCAGGCGGCGCGCAACGCGATCGCCGCAGGCATGGACGGCGTCGAGGTGCACGGGGCGAACGGCTATCTCGTGCACCAGTTCCTTTCGCCGGTCTCCAACATCCGAGAGGACCGGTACGGCGGCGCACCGGAGAACCGTGCACGCTTCGCCCTCGAGGTCGTTCACGCCGTCGCCGAGGCCGTCGGCGCCGACCGCACCGGGATCCGCCTCTCGCCGCAGCACAACATCCAGGGTGTCCTGGAGGAGGACGAGACCGACGCTCGAGCCGTGTACGCGGCTGTGGCGCGCGGTGTCGCGCCGCTGGGCCTCGCCTTCGTGGATGTGCTCTTCGCGGCGCCGACGGCGGAGATCGTGCAGCAGATCCGCCGCGCGGCCGGCGCCCCGCTGATCGTCAACTCTGGCTTCGCCGAGGTCACCGCCAAGGCCGACGCGGAGACACTCGTCGCCGAGGGCTGGGCCGACGCGGTCGCCGTGGGCCGACCCGTCATCGCCAACCCGGATCTGGCGGTGCGCTGGGCGCAGGACGCCGCCCTCAACCAGCCGCGCCCCGAACTGTTCTACGGCGCCACCGCCGAGGGGTACATCGACTACCCGTCGCTCGAAGCCGCGATCTGACGACCGCCGTCGCTCAGTGCGCGCGCATCTGGGCGACGGCGGCCTCCCGGTCGATGAGATTCATCACGTCACCGATCGAGCTCACGAGCGGTGCGGGTGCGATCACCAGCGTGTTCTTGTCGACGCCGATCTCCACGAGAGTCTGCAGGGTGCGCAGCTGCAGCGCGAGCGGGTGCGACATCATCGTGTCGGATGCCGACCCCAGCTGGGCGGCGGCGAGCGCCTCGCCCTCGGCCGCGATGATCTTCGCCCTCTTCTCGCGCTCCGCCTCGGCCTGCTTGGCCATGGCGCGCTTCATCGTGTCCGGGAGCAGGATGTCCTTGAGTTCGACCAGGGTCACCTCGACGCCCCAGTCCACCGTGATGACGTCGAGGATCTCCCGGATGTTCGCGTTCAGCGCGGCCGTGTCGGAGAGGATGTCGTCGAGGTGGTGCTGCCCGACGACCCGGCGCAGCGTGGTCTGCGCGATCTGATCGATCGCGGCCCGCACGTTCTCGATGGCGATGACCGACTTCACCGGATCCTGCACCCGGTAGTACGCCACCGCCGAGACGCCGACCGTGACGTTGTCCTTCGTGATGATGCCCTGCGACTGGATCGGCATCGTCACGATCCGCAGCGACACTGGGATGAGCACGTCGACGATCGGGAAGATGAACCGGATCCCCGGCTCGCGCACGTTGTGCAGGCGGCCGAAGCGCAGCACCACGCCGCGCTCGTACTGCCGCACGATGCGCGCGGAGAGGAAGAACACGATGATCGCGAGGATCACCACGACGCTGACGATGATGAGCGGGGTCATGGGGACCGCCTCCTCCGGCTCCGGTGACGTGCCGCGGGCCAGTGCCTCCATTGTCCTCCCGCGCGCGGGATGATGGATCCATGTCCACCGGATCCGTGACCGTCGCCGTCTGCCAGTTCGCGCCCGTCGCAGACCGGGCCGTCAACCGCGAACGCATCGGCGAGCTCGTCGCGGGGGCCGCGGCGCGCGGGGCCGGGCTGGTCGTGCTGCCCGAGTACTCGAGCTACTTCGTCGACCCGATGGACGAGACCCTGGCGGCGCAGGCGGAGGACCTCGACGGGGCGTTCACGCAGGAGCTGACGCGCCTGGCCGCGGAGCACGGCGCCGTGATCGTGGCAGGGCTGGTGGAGCGCGCCGACGCCGGACGCGTCCGCAATGCCGTCGTCGCCGTGGATGCCACGGGCGTCCTGGCCGTCTATCGCAAGCAGCACCTGTACGACGCGTTCGGTCAGACGGAGTCCCGCTGGATCGAGCCCGGCGAGATCGGGGGAGCGGCGACGTTCGCCGTCGACGGGCTGACGTTCGGACTGATGACCTGCTACGACCTGCGCTTCCCCGAGGTGGCGCGCACCCTGGTCGACGCCGGAGCCGATGCGCTCGTGGTCCCCGCGGAATGGGTGCGCGGCCCGCTCAAGGAGCATCACTGGACGACCCTGCTCGCGGCGCGTGCGATCGAGAGCACGAGCTACGTCGTCGCGGCTGACCACCCCGGGCCGGTCGGCGTGGGCCACTCCGCGGTCGTCGACCCGCAGGGGGTGGTCGTCGCAGGCGTCGGCACGGGGGAGGGGATCGCGGTCGCGGAGCTCGACGCCGACACCGTCGCGCGCGTGCGCGAGGTCAACCCGGCGCTCCGGCTGCGTCGCTATCGCGTCGTGCCGCGCTGAGCGGTCAGTCCCTGCGGAAGCCCGCCAGGCGCTCCGACGCCTCGGCGATCACCTCGGGCCGCTTGCACGCGGCGAAGCGCACCAGGCCGCGGTACGCGTCCCGGTGCTCCGGCAGGACGAACGCCGTGAGCGGGATCGCCGCGACGCCCGCCCGGACGGGCAGCTCGCGGCAGAACGCAGCCGCGTCGGCGCCGCCGATCGCGCACGCGTCCGCGACGGTGAAGTAGCCGCCGGCGGGAGCGTGCACCTCGAACCCCGCGGCCGTGAGACCGCGGGCGAGCAGATCGTGCTTCGCGTGCAACCGCTCGGCGGCGTCGAGGAAGAACGCGTCGGGCAGCCGCAGCCCCGCGGCGACCGCGGGCTGGAAGGGGCCGCCGTTGACGTAGGTGAGGAACTGCTTGACGCTGAGCACGGCGGTGATCAGCTCGGCCGGGCCGTGGATCCACCCGATCTTCCACCCGGTCACGGAGAACGTCTTGCCGGCGGACGAGATCGTCAGCGTGCGCTCCCCGGCGTCGGGCAGGGTCGCGATCGGCACATGCGGGGCGGTGAAGGCGAGGTGCTCGTACACCTCGTCCGTGACGATGATCGCGTCGTGCTCGTGGGCGAGGCGCACGATCTGGGCGCGGATCTCGTCGCTCAGCACCGCACCGGTCGGATTGTGCGGGTCGTTGACGAGGATCACCCGGCAGCGATCGGTCACCGCGCTCGCGAGCTCGTCGGGATCGGGCTGGAAGCCGGGCAGGCGCAGCGGGACCGTCCGCAGCCTCGCGCCGCTGAGGGCGGCGATGGCGGCGTAGGAGTCGTAGAACGGCTCGAAGACCACGATCTCGTCCTCCGGGCCGTCCACGAGCGCCAGGAGGGCGGCCGCGATCGCCTCGGTCGCGCCGGCCGTCACCACGATCTCGCGCTCCGGATCGAGCTCGAGGCCGTAGAACCGGCGCTGGTGCTCGGCGATCGCCTGGAGCAGGTCGGGCACTCCACGGCCCGGCGGGTACTGGTTGGCGCCGCCGAGGATCGCCGCCCGGGCCGCCTCGAGCACCTCCGCGGGCCCGTCCTCGTCCGGGAACCCCTGACCGAGGTTGATCGCCCCGGTGCGGGCCGCGAGTGCCGAGATCTCGGCGAAGATGGTGGGGGCGACCTCTCCCGACGGGGAGAGCAGGCCGGCGCCGGCCGCGGTGCGGCGCCAGGCGCCAGGAAGGATTCCCATGGCGCCCAGGGTAACGCCATAGCGGAATCTCCCAGCGAGCATAAGAAAAACACAGAAATGGCCGTCAGTCTGTAAGGGCAAGGTTCGAAGGAGCAGACATGAACGAGCAGACGCCTCACCCCGACGCCGGACACTCCGTGCCCCCGTCGTTCTCGTCCACCCCCGTCGCCGACACCAGCGTCCCGGCCGGTGCGACGGCCCCCACGACCCCCCTCCCGCCGACCGGCGCCTACGCGCAGGCACAGCCTGCGCCGGCCGGAACCCCCGGCGTGCACACCGGCGCCGCCTTCGGCGCGGCCGCCACCCCCGCCGAGCCCAAGGCGAAGAGCGGCGTCGGCGGCGGCAAGATCGCGGCCATCATCATCGCCGCGGCCCTCGTCGGAGGCATCGCCGGCGTCGGCGGAGCAGTCGGCTACGGCTCGCTGACCGCCTCGAGCTCCTCGTCGTCGAAGTCGGCGTCCGGGCCCAGCACCGTCACGGTGAACAACCCCGAGTCCGTCTCGGAGGCCACCGCGATCGCCGCCAAGGCCGTGCCCTCGGTCGTCACGATCGAGGTGTCCGGATCCAGCGCCGCGGGATCCGGCTCCGGCATCGTGCTCGACAAGGAAGGGCACATCCTCACCAACGCGCACGTGGTGACGCTGGACGGCGAGGTGTCCGATCCCGCCATCCGCGTGACCACCTCGGACGGCCGCATCCTCGACGCCACCGTCGTCGGCATCGATGCGACCTACGACATGGCCGTCATCAAGGTGAAGGACGGCTCGGGCCTCACCCCGATGGAGTTCGCCGACTCGTCCAAGCTCAACGTCGGATCGATGACGGTCGCCGTCGGCGCTCCGCTGGGGCTGGCGAACTCGGTGACGACGGGCATCGTCAGCGCGCTCAACCGCAGCATCCAGATCCAGTCGTCCGCAGCGCCCTCCCAGAGCGGCGGGGACCAGCAGAAGAGCCCGAACCAGGACGGCTCCCAGCAGCCGTTCCAGTTCGACATCCCGGGCCGCGGCTCCGGGTCGCAGAGCTCCGCCTCGACCATCTCGATCTCGGTGATCCAGACCGATGCGGCGATCAACCCCGGCAACTCCGGCGGGGCGCTGGTCGACAGCGACGGAAAGCTCATCGGCGTGAACGTGGCCATCGCCAGCGCCGGATCCTCGTCGTCCTCCTCCGGCCAGTCGGGGAACATCGGCGTCGGCTTCGCGATCCCGTCGAGCATCGCCAAGCGCATCGCGAACGACATCATCTCCGACGGCAAGGCGACGCACGGCCTGCTCGGCGCGACCGTGCAGGACGCGAGCGGGCAGAAGGGCGCGACCGTCGTCGGCGCCGCGATCGCCTCGGTCACGAGCGTCGGCGCCGCGGCGAACGCCGGCATCCAGGCCGGCGACGTGGTCACCGGCTTCAACGGCAACCCGATCAGCGACGCGAGCGACCTCACGGCGCAGGTGCGCTCGGTCGCGGGCGGCAGCTCTGCCACGCTGACGATCGTCCGCGACGGCAAGAGCCAGGACATCACGGTGACCCTGGGCACGCTCACCCCGTGATCCGCGCCTGAACCTTGCCTCAGAAGAAGGACGCCACCCCGCGATAGGCTCGCGGGGTGGCGTCCTTCTCCTTCCGTGCGGGTAACGCCGGCAAGCTGCTGAGGATCCCGCTCTACCTGCTCGGCCGCCTGGGCACCGCCGTCGTCCCGCGCGGGCGCGGCTGGGTGATCGGCTGCGGGGCCGGGATCGGCGACGGTGCGCTCGCCCTCTGGCGGGCGGCGACCGAGGCCGGGCTGCAGCCCCTCTGGCTGACCGGCTCGGACCGTGAGCTGCGTGAGGCCGCCGGGCTCGGCATCCCCGCGATCCCGAAGAGCGGCGTGCGCGGCTGGTGGGCGACCGCCCGGGCGGGCGTGGTCGTGGTCACGCACGGCTTCGGCGACGTCAACCGCTATGCGGTCTCCGGAGGCCTCGCGCGCCCCGCCGTCGTCGTGCAGCTGTGGCACGGCATCCCGCTCAAGCGCATCGGGCTGGACTCTCCGGCCACCGTGCAGAGCGCGTTCCTGCCGCGCTTCGTGCCGCTGCAGCGCCTCCTCGGCCTGCTCTACCGCGGGCAGACGAGACGGATCCGGGTGCTGCCGGCCGCGTCGGACCGGGCGCGCGCCCGGCTGGAGTCGGCCTTCGGCCTCGGCGTGCAGCAGGTGCTGGTGACGGGGGAGCCGCGTGTCGACGTGCTCTCCGCCGGGGAGCCGTCCGCGCGACGCGCCGATGCCGCGGCGCGTCGCGATGCCGCGGTCGGGCCGATCCCCGAGGGCTCGCGCGTCGTGCTCTACGCGCCCACCTGGCGCGACGGCGCGCCGGATCCTGCCGTCCCCACCGCCACGGAGTGGGCGCGCCTCGTCGATGTCCTCGAGCGCACCGACAGCGTGCTGCTCGTGCGCTCCCACCCGCTGGGCGAGGGCGAGTACCGTCCTCCCGAGGCCACCGATCGGGTGCGCGCGATCGGCTCCGCCGTGCTCGCCGACATCACGCCGGTGCTGCCCGCGATCGACGTCCTCGTGACCGACTACTCATCGCTCGCGTACGATGTGGGACTCCTCGCCATGCCCGTCGTCTACCTCGCGCCCGATCCCGTCGAGTACGCGGCGTCGCGCGGCTTCTACGGGACCTACGCCGAGGTGGCCGGGGCCGACCCGGCACCCGACTGGGCGACGGCCGCCGCGCAGCTCGAAGGCGTGCTCACCGACGACGCGGAACGCGCCCGCCGCGCGGCGCTGTCCTCTGAACTCAGCGCCCGAATGCACGCGCACCGGGACGGACGCAACACCGACCGGGTGCTGGCGGCGATCCTCTCCCGCGCGGGCTCCGCGTCGCCGACCCCCGCTTCGAAGGGAACCCCATGACCAGCCGCGTCACGACCGCCCGAATCGACGAGGAGCAGCAGGAGCTGCTGATCGGCGGGGACGGATCCGCGCCGGACGGGATCGAGCTCGTCGGCCGCCGCGCGGTCGCCGCCGCCTCCGACATCGTGACGGCGAACGACGGCGCGGCCTGGAGCGCCGTGCTGCCGTTGCGCGCCTCGCGGTGGGGCGGCCCGGAGCTGCCACTGCCGACGGGCGACTATGCACTGGTCGTCGACGGTCGCACGACGGCCCTCCCCGCTGTCGAGACCGTGGTCCTTCCGGGCCTCCGCGTCGGATCTGCCGGCGGCGACGTGCAGGTCGCCGCACCTGTCGATCCGGCGTACGAGACCGCGGAGGGACGCCTCGCGCTCGAGGGGCGCTACGCGGCGCTGCCCGGTGCCGGCGAGAACGCGGTCTTCTTCGAAGCCTTCTACGGACAGTCCAGCGGCTGCAACCCCGGGGCCATCGACCGGGAGCTCGCCGCACGCGCTCCCGGCGTCACCCGGTACTGGAGCGTCGTCGACCTCTCCGTCCCCGTGCCGGACGGTGCGGTGCCGGTCGTGGAAGGGTCCCCCGAGTGGTGGCGGGCGCGCGCCGATGCGCGGCTCCTCATCGTGAACGACTGGCTGCGCCGCCGCTTCGATCGCAAGCCGGGGCAGCGGGTGCTGCAGACCTGGCACGGCACTCCGCTCAAGCGCCTCGCGCTGCATCGTCCAGGGCTCCATCCGCGGCGCTGGCTCGCCGTGGTCCGGGAGTCCCGTCGCTGGGATGTGCTGCTTGCGCAGAACCCGTATGCCGAGCGGGTGCTGCGCAAGGCGTACGCATTCCTCCGCAAGCCGGTGTGGGTCGACGGGTACCCCCGCAACGACGTGCTCACCACGGGCGATCCCGCGCGCATCCGCGCCGCGCTCGGCATCGATCCGGGGGACCGGGTGCTGCTGTACGCGCCGACCTGGCGCGACGACCGATCCGAGATGGTCGACTTCGTGGACCCGAACGCGCTCGCCGAGGCCGGCGACTGCGTCGTGCTCGTGCGCGGGCACTCCCGCACCATCCGTCCGGGTCGCGATCAGGCGGGTTCCCGCGTCATCGACGTGACCGGCTACCCCGACACAGCGGAGCTGCTGCTGGTCGCCGACGCGCTCGTCACGGACTACTCCTCGGTGATGTTCGACTTCAGCGCCACCGGCAAGCCGATGTACTTCCTGGTGCCCGATCTGGAGCACTACCGGGGGAAGCTGCGCGGCTTCTACTTCGATCTCGCCGCGCGCGCTCCGGGCCCCCTCGTCCGCACGCAGGACGAGCTGGTCGCCGCGCTCTCCGATGTGTCGGCTCTCGCCGAGCACGCACCCAAGTACGTCGCATGGCAGGCGCAGTTCAACGGCCGGGACGACGGGGCCGCGTCTGCGCGCGTGGTCGATCGGATCCTGGATCTCGGCTGGCTGGAGGCCTGACGCGGCCGCACGCACGATCCCGGGCCCGGACGGGGTCAGGGCAGGGGCGTGTTCCGCGTGCCCAGCCGGGACGTGTCGACCGTGTCGTGCGCGCCGCGCAGGACGCCCATGAGGAAGCCGAGCCCCCACGACAGGTGCATGGTCGGGAGCACGGCGAGCGTCCAGATGCGCTCGCGGGCGGAGCGCGGGGGATCCGTCGGGCGTCCGGGGGCGAGCGCCATCGCGATCACCAGCACGGCGTATGCCATGAGCGGCAGATACACGATCGAGGCGAGCAGTCCCGGCACGCCGGACAGCACCCCGGTCACCTGGAGCACCGCGACCACGAGGGCGAGGGCGAGGATCACCAGGAGTGCGGGCGGCGCGAAGAAGCGCAGGCCGTTGCTGCGCCCGTAGCGGCGCACGAGCTCTCCTCGCCATGCGCCGGTCGAGCGGAACTGCCGCGCGAGCCGGATCCAGCTCTCGCGCGGCCAATAGGTCACGGCGAGCTGCGGATCGAACCACACGGTGTGCCCGGCCTGACGGATCCGCAGATTGAGCTCCCAGTCCTCACCGCGGCGGATGGACTCGTCGAACAGCCCCACCTCGTCGAGCACGGTGCGCCGCATGACGCCGAGGTACGCGGACTCGGCCGTGCCCTCGCGGGTGCCCCCGTGATAGCTGCCTCCGCCGAGGCCGACGGGCGAGTTGTATGCGCGGGCGACGGCGGTCTGGAACGGGGTGCGGCCATCGGCGCGCATGACGCCGCCGACGTTCGCCGCTCCGGTGCGCTCGAGCGTCTGGATCGCCCGCCGGGCGTAGCCGGGGGAGAGCTCGGAGTGCGCGTCGACCCGGATGATCGTGGGGTGGCTGCTCGCCCGGATCGCCGTGTTGAGCCCCACCGGGATGTCGGCGGCGGGGTTGTGCACGATGCGGAGCCGGGGCTCGCGTGTTGCGAGGCGCTCGGCGAGCTGGGTCGTGCCGTCCGAGGAGGGGCCCAGAGCCAGGACGAGCTCCGTGGGACCGTCCACGTCCTGCGCGAGCACCGACTCGACCGCATGCTCCAGGTACGCGCGTTCGTTCAGCACGGGCATCACGAACGACACGCCCGCGCCGGACAGCGCTGCACCCTGGTCGGGGGCGGACGGGTCGGAACGGCTCACCCGTCGATCCTTGCACGTCCGGCCTGCGAGACCGGCGGGAGCACGGCTCGGGCGCGTCGGGCTACCAGCGTCCGCCGTTCTCCCAGTACCGCCCGATGTCCTCCAGCGGGCGCCCCTTGGTCTCCGGCGCCAGCCAGACCACGAAGAAGAACGCGAGGATCGCGATGACCCCGAAGACGGCGAACGCCCCTGCGCCGCCGAGTGCGTTCAGGATCGTGAGGAAGAAGGCTCCGACGATGACGTTCGCGACCAGGTCGCTGGTGAGCATCACGCTCGCGCCGAGCGAGCGCAGGTGCGCCGGCATCGCCTCGCCCGCGTAGACCCACACCAGCGAGCCGAAGCCGAAGGTGAAGCCGGCCGTGAACAGCACGAGCCCGATGAACCCGGCGATCGTGAGCGCCCCGTCGAAGTGCCCGCCCCCGATCGCGAACACGATCACCAGCAGCAGGTTGGCCAGCACCATGGTCCCGATGCCGATCAGCAGCACGGGGCGGCGGCCCATCCGGTCGATCACGAGCAGGGCGACGAACACCGCGACCAGACCGGCGACCTGCACCAGCGCGGAGAGGCCGAGCTTGACGATGTCGTCGGTGAAGCCCATCGCCTCGAAGATGCGTGGGCTGTAGTACACGATCGCGTTGATGCCGGTCAGCTGCACGAAGAAGCCGAGCCCGACCACGAACAGCGTGGCCCGGAGAAAGGGCTTGCGCAGGAGGTCGCGCCACGACGCCGTGTGGCCGGCGGCGAACCCCGCCGTGATCGTCTCGATCTCGGCGTCGACGTCGACCTCGGGACCCTCGATGCGCGCCAGCGTGCTCCGGGCTTCGGATGTGCGGCCCTTCATCACGTACCAGCGCGCGGTGTCGGGGAGGCGGAGCAGCACGAGAGTGATGATCACGCCCGGGATCGCAGCGAGACCGAGCATCCACCGCCAGCTCTCGGTGGGGGCGAGCGCCATCGCCACGAGGTAGCCGAGGATGATGCCGGACACCGTGGCGACCTGATAGAGCACGAGGAAGGCGCCGCGTGAGCGTGCGGGTGCGGACTCGGCGACGAAGACGGGCACGACCACGACCGAGACGCCGATGGTCAGGCCGAGCAGGAACCGCGCGATCACCAGCACCCAGAGGAACGGCGCGAGGCCGGACAGCAGCGAGAACGCCGCGAACGACACGGCGACGACGACCATCGTCGGCTTCCGGCCGATGCGGTTGGCGAGCGCGCCGCCGAACAGCGCTCCGAGGATCTCCCCGACGACGACCGTGGTCGTGACCCAGGACTGCGCGGCGGCATCGAGATGGAAGTCCTCGGCGAGGTACAGCATCGCGCCGCCGATGTTGGACGAGTCGTATCCGTAGATGATGCCCACGGTCGCCGCGGCGATGCCGACCAGCAGCGCCAGACGGGTCGTCCGGCTGTTGCCGGTCAGTGCAGAGCTCATTCGCGTCCTTCTGATGAGAGCGTCCCGGGAGCGGGCGGATTCGAGAGTACACCGGGGCTCAGACGACGAATCGCCACACGTATTCCAGTCCGTCGTCCGGGCGGAACCAGGCCAGCGTGACCACGACATCGTCCACGTCGGTGTCGCACAGGCAGATCTCCAACTGCTCCCCTGGCCGCACGCGGCCCCAGAGCATCGTGCGTCCGGGATCCGTCGAGGTGCGGGCGAACGCCCGCACGAAGTCCACGCCGTCGGCGGCGTTCGTGACCACGGGGTGCGCGCGATCACGGCGGTCGATGCGCCACGGCACGGGGTAGGACGCGTCGGGCGTTCTCGCCGTCGTCGGATCGGGGGAGCGGGTCATGCCGCCACGCTAGGAGCGGGCGCCGACGGTCACGAGCCGCGTGCTGCGGTCACGGCGGCAGCGGTGCAGAACTTCTCTCGCGGCGCGGGTGTGCAGGCCGGTCAGAGTTCCTCGTCGGCGGGCTGCGTGGGATGCAGCCCCGGCCCCGGAGCCTCGGGATCGGAGATCGGCGCCGGCCTGCGACGAACGGCCTCGACGGCTCGACGGCCGACCACGCCGACGCCGCGTGCCGCGGAGCCGGCCGCGCCGGCGACGGCGGTGCCCGCGAGCTGCGCGCCCCGGGCGATCCGGCTCTCGATGCGCTGGGCGCCCTCCTGCGGTTCGAGCTCGGCGGGAAGCACAGCCGGCGGAAGCCCGAACGCACGACGCGAACTGGCCAGGACCCGACGGCCGAGCACGTGGTTCCCCGCACCGCCGATCACGGCGCCGACGCCGAACGGCAGTGCCTTGCCGAGGAACGAAGCCCCGCCGACGCCGGCGAACTGCTTGATGAGCATGTTCTTGAGCCGGTCGGCGAGGGGTCCCACGGCGGCCCGGGGGAGGGACTTCGTCACCAGCTCCCCCCAGTACGCGGGTCGGCCCGCCCCCTTGCCGGCCGCCTGGCCGGCCAGCTGGCGGATGAGGTCCACGCCCTCCTTGCCGAGCATGAGGGTCATCACCAGCGCTCGGGCGCGATCGGGGTTCTCGACCGTGATTCCGTGCACCTCGGCGATCGACTGGGCGAACAGCGCCGTCGTCTCGACGAAGCCGGCGGTCTCGACGCCCGAGAGCGCGAGGGTGACCCCGGTGCCGATCCCGGGGATCACGGCCGTGGCGCCGACCGCCGCACCGCCGGTCGTCACCGCGGCGAGGTAGCGCCGCTCCAGCAGGGTGATGATCTGCGCCGGGGTGGCGTCGGGGTGTCGCAGGCGGATGCTGCGGATGTGCGCGAGCACGAGAGGACGCTGCACCGCCAGCACCCGGTCGAGGCCACGGATGTGCATCGGATGCTCGGACGATCCGGCAGGAGGCAGACCGCCCGCCCACGGTGCATCGTCAGGGAGGGAGTGGATCCGGTGCACGGTCTTGTCGCCCGTGCTGCGCTCGTTTCGCCCCATGGACCAGAGCCTATGTCGATCGTGCTGCGAGGACGCCCGAAGACGCGGAGAGCCCGTGCACAGGGCCCGGGCTCTCGTGGGAAGGGGACGGGATCAGACGAAGAGGTTCGCCCGCTCCAGATCCTCGGCGAAGTCGACCTCGACGGCGTACAGATCCGAGATGTCCATCGGCTCGAGCAGCAGCCCGTTCTCGACGATCGCGAGCTCGAGACCGCGCTCGAAGTAGTCCTGGTCGTCGACGCGCTGCAACTGGCGCATGAAGGCCTGCTTGTCGCGCGAGGAGATGTAGTTGATGCCGACGGCCTCGCCGATGCCGCCCTTGACGGTCTTGGAGAGCTCCTTGATGTAGCCCTCGGCGTCGACGGTGTACTTGACCTCTTCGTCGCTGACCTTCGCGGTGTTGACCGTGACGAAGGACTGGTCGCGCTCGATGAGGGCGATCGCACGGCCCAGGATGCGCGGGTCGAACACGACGTCGCCGTTCATCCACAGCACGCCGCTGCGCCCGGTGGCGGCGAGGCCGCGCAGCAGGCTCTTGGACGTGTTGGTCTGGTCGTAGCGCTCGTTGTGCACGTAGTTCACGTCGGGGAACGCCTCGATGATCGTCTCGGCGCGGTAGCCGACGATCGTCGTGATGCGGACGTCGTCGCCGAACGCCGCGTGGATGTTGTCGTGCTGCTGCTGCATGATCGAGCGTCCGTCGTTGAGCTCGGTCAGCGGCTTCGGGAGGGAGCGCCCGAGGCGCGAGCCCATCCCGGCAGCGAGAATGATGGTCTGAAGAGTCACAGAAAAGCTCCTGTTACGTGTGTTCACGGTCATGTCACCGATGGGACACTTCCTCGTGCCAGCTGCCATGGTATCGATCCGCCCTGATCGCAGCATGTGCGGGGGAGGCGCGATGCCATTCCGTTATCGAGTGCTCGGTGCATTCCCAGGTTCGTCATGGGCGACATCCTCTGCGTCGCATCCCGTCACTTCGGGCGGTCCGCCCGGATTTCGCAGCACCCGGTTGCTACCGTGAATGCATGACCGGAGCATCCCATGACCCTCGCGCGCCCAAAGACTCCTCGCCGCCGGCGAAGCCGCGTCGCACGGCGTCGGCCGCCCCGCGGGGCACCGCCGCGCAGACGGCGCGCGTGAAGGCGGAGAGTCAGGCCGCGGCCGCTCGCTCGGCGGCGGCGAAGCGCACGGCGGCGCGCACGAGCGCCGCGCGCACGGCCGCGGCGAAGGCGGCCGGGGAGAAGGCCGCCGCCGCCAAGGCCGAGGCCGCGGCGGAGACGGCCAAGGAGGAGGCAGCAAGGGTCGCCTCGGTCAAGGCGTCGGCTCCGACCGCGGCTCGCGCTCCGCGGGGGACGAAGAGCGCCGCCGCGAAGGGCACGACGCGGACCTCCGCCACCGCGACGCCGGGGGACGTCGCCGAGGAGGGCTCCAGCACCGCCGCCCGCCGGCCGGCCGCCGCCAAGACCACGGCCTCGAAGCGGACGACAGCGTCGCGCGCCACGGCGAAGACGGCCACGGCGAAGACGACGCCGGCGAAGCCGACCGCGGCGAAGACGGCCACGGCCAAGACGACGCCGGCGAAGCCGACGGCCGCCAAGCGGCCGAGCGCCGCGAAGGAGACCACCTCGACGGCCGGGGGGACGACGAAGCGCGCTCCGAGGAAGCCGGCGGCGGCCCTCGCGGACGACGCTGCGGCGACGATCGCCGAGGTCGTGGAGCCGCCCGCCGCGGCGGCCGAGACGCGGAAGGCCGATCCGGCCGCCCGTGCAGAGGAGACCTGGATCCTCTCGCCCGAGGAGGTCGCGGCGGAGGATGATGCTCCTGTGGAGAGCGAATCTGGGGGCGCGTCGCCGACGACGGAGACCAGGACGAGCGCGACGGCGCCGGACGTGTCGGAAGAAGAGACCGAGCGGACGCTGGAAGACGCGTCGGCGAAAGACGAGACTCCGGCAGACGAAGCGGCGCCGGCAAACGAGACAGCGCCCGGAGAGGAAGCGCCGTCCGCGGAAGACGCCGCGCCCGCAGAGGACTCGACACCCGCAGCCGACGCCGCTCCGGAGACGGGGGAGCCGGAGCAGGGATCGGCGTCGCCGCGTGCGGCCGAGCAGGATGCCGCGCAGGATGAGGCGGTGCCCGCCGAGCGGCAGGCGCTCGTGGTGCGCGGCCTCGTCAAGCGCTTCGGCGACACGGTCGCGGTCGGCGGCATCGACCTGACCGTGCCCGCCGGCACCTTCTACGGGATCGTCGGGCCCAACGGCGCAGGCAAGACGACCACGCTGTCCATCATCGCGGGGCTTTTGCGGGCCGACTCCGGCACTGTGCGGATCAGCGGCATCGATCAGCGCGCCGATCCGGCCGCGGCGAAGAAGGCGCTGGGCGTGCTTCCGGACCGCCTGCGCACCTTCGACCGGCTGACCGGCCGGCAGCTGCTGCACTACTACGGACTGCTGCGGGGCCTCGCCTCCGACGTCGTGGAGAAGCGCGTCGCGGATCTGGCCAGGGCGTTCGATCTCACAGGCGCGCTGAGCCGTGTGGTCTCCGACTACTCGGCCGGCATGACCAAGAAGATCATGCTCGCCGGCGCCATGATCCACTCGCCGCGCGTGCTCGTGCTGGACGAGCCGTTCGAATCTGTGGATCCGGTGTCGTCGGGCGTCATCCTCGACATCCTGCGCGCGTACGTCGCGCACGGCGGCACGGTCATCCTCTCGAGCCACGGCATGGACCTGATCGAGCAGGTGTGCGAGCGGATCGCGATCATCGTCGGCGGCGACGTGCTCGCCGAGGGCACGGTCGACGAGGTGCGTGCGGGGCAGACCCTGGAGCAGAGGTTCGTGGAGCTGTCCGGTTCGGCCACCGAGGTGGAGGGGCTGGAGTGGTTGCACACGTTCTCCGACTGAGGCTGATGCTGGCCCTCGGCGCCCTCCGAGGAGACCGCAGCAGGGTGACGCGGACGGTGGTGGCGCTGCTGCTCACCGCCGCCGCCACGACTGTCGCGATCATCGCGATCCGCAGTCTGTCGCACACCTCGGAGGCCGCGGCGCATGCGGTCATCGTGCTGGGCAGCTCCGCCGTCGTCCTGGGCTTCTTCGTCGCGCCGATCCTCGCGGGCTCGGTCGACCAGCTGGATCCACGTCGCTTCGCGGTGTTCGGCGTCGACGACCGACGCCTTCCCGGGATCCTCGCCGTCGCAGCCCTCGTGAGCGTGCCGAGCCTCGCCCTGCTGCTGGTGCAGGGGGCCATCGTCGGCGTCGCGATCTCGTTCGGGACGCCGTGGGCCCTCGCCGTGCTGTCCGGGATCCTCACGCTCGTCACCGCCGTGCTGGCGGCGCGGGTCGGGATGGCGCTCAGCGCGAGGCTGCTGCCGGAGCGCCGCTCCCGCGAGCTCACTTCGCTCTTCGCGCTGGCGGTGATCGTGATCGCCGTGCCGGTGGGCGTGTTCGTCGCTTCGCTCGGCTGGGCCGGTGCCGTGCCCCCGGCGCTGCACTCGGTGGCGGGAGTGCTCGGCATGACGCCGCTCGGCGCCTCCGCGGCGTTCCCGTTCCTGATCGTCTCGGGTCAGACCGGCGCCGCCTGGATCGCCGTCGTCATCGCCGTGCTGACCGCCGCGGGCGTCGCCTGGGGCTGGACCGCACTCGCACACCGTGCGCTGACCACCACGGAACGCCCCACCGCGGTGCGCGAGCGCCCCGGCCTCGGCTGGTTCGGTCTGCTGCCGTCCAACGCCTTCGGGGCCGTGGCCGCGCGCAGCCTGGTGTACTGGCTGCGCGACCGCCGCTACATCATCAACGTCGTGATCGTGCCGATCGCCGGTGTGCTCACCGTCGTCCCGCTGATCGTCGCCGGCGTGCCGCTCGCCCTCGCGGCGGCGCTTCCGGTCGCCGTGATGGCGCTGTTCTTCGGCTGGCTGCCGCACAACGACGTCGCCTACGACTCCACCGCCTTCTGGATCCATGTCGCCAGCGGCGTGCGCGGTCTGCCCGATCGGCTCGGCAGGCTCGTCCCCGTCGTGCTCATCGCGATCCCCACGCTCGCCGTGGCGATCCCCGTGACGCTCGCCGTGATCGGTCGCTGGTCGCTTCTGCCGGCGTTCATCGGCGTGGTCGCCAGCCTGCTGCTCACGGGCCTCGGCCTCGCCAGCGTGACGTCGGTCGTCGCGCCCTACGGTGTCTCCCGCCCCGGGGACAGCCCGTTCCAGCAGCCCCAGCGCTCGCGCGGCGGCGCGCTGGGGCAGGCGAGTGCGCTGATCGGCGCCGTGGTGCTGAGCCTTCCGGCGCTGCTGCTCGCGTGGCAGCCCCTCGTGGACTCCGAGGCGTCGACCGCGCCGGCGTTCTGGGCCGGCATCCTCATCGGGGCGGCGGTCCTCGTCGTCGGCGTGCTCGCCGGCGGGCGGGCGTTCGACCGGCGCGGCGCGGAGCTGATGGAGTTCGTCGAGACGGTCTGACCGGTTCCTCGGATCCGGCGGAGCCCGCGGGCCCGTGCGCGATTAGACTCGCCGTCATGAGTACCCCGCTGGATGCCCCGGATCAGGGCGGCGTCGCCACCCTCGATCGCGAACTCGAGCAGCTCCTCAACGAGGAGCTCCAGGAGCCGGGAGACCACGAGCGGTTCTCCCACTATGTGAAGAAGGAGAAGATCCTCGAGTCCGCCCTCACCGGCAAGCCCGTCCGGGCGCTGTGCGGCAAGAAGTGGACGCCGGGACGCGATCCGGAGAAGTTCCCGGTGTGCCCCACGTGCAAGGAGATCTACGAGTCGATGGCCCGCTGACCCCGCGGGCGGTCTCGGGGACGGGTCCGCTCAGCGGACGTCCTCGAAGACGGTGGGGATCGCCGGATCCGACTTGCTGAGCGCGAGGGCGCGCACCGGCAGCTCCTCGCGCACCCGGAAGTGGTGCTCGCGCGCGGCGATCGTGCCCTCGGGGCCCTCGAACGCGGTGTCGATCTCGCCCTGGTCCACCAGCGTGACCTGCAGGGCGCGCCCGTCGGGGTGCTGTTGGGCGCCGAGCTCCTCGAAGCCGTCCGCCACCAGCACGGTCTCCGACTGCGCGACGCCGTCCGCGAGCACCCGGAAGGCCGCCTTGCGGCCACCCTTCGACGCCTTGTCCGCGGACGCCTTCGCAACGGCGACCCAGCCGCCGTCGGAGCCCTGCCGGGCGACGAGCTTGTAGACCATGCTCGCGGTCGGGTACCCGGATCCGGTGACGACCGAGGTGCCGACCCCGTACGCGTCCACCGGGGACGCGGCGAGCGCGGCGATCGCGTACTCGTCGAGGTCGCTGGTCACGGTGATCTTCGTGCCGGTCGCGCCGAGCTCGTCGAGCTGCGCCCGCACCTCCGCGGCCATGATCGGCAGGTCGCCGGAGTCGATGCGCACGCCGCCGAGCTCTGTGCCCGCCACGCGGATGGCGGTCTCCACGCCCTGGCGGATGTCGTAGGTGTCCACGAGCAGGGTCGTGTCCGTGCCGAGCGCGGCGATCTGCGCCCGGAAGGCGTCCTCCTCGCTGTCGTGGAGCAGCGTCCAGGAGTGCGCGGCGGTGCCCATCGTCGGGATCCCCCAGGTGCGTCCCGCCTCCAGGTTGCTCGTGGCGCCGAAGCCCGCGATGTACGCGGCCCGGGCCGCGGCGACGGCGGAGTCCTCCGCGGCGCGGCGCGAGCCCATCTCCGCCAGGGGGCGCTCGCCGGCGGCGATGCTCATCCGTGAGGCGGCCGTCGCGACGGCCGAGTCGTGGTTCAGCACGCTGAGCGCCAGCGTCTCGAGGATCACGGCGTCGGCGAACGTGCCCTCGACGGTGAGGATGGGGGAGCCGGGGAAGTAGAGCTCGCCCTCGCGATATCCGCGGATGGTGCCGGCGAACCGGTAGCCCTCGAGGTAGCGGAGCGCGTCGGCGTCGACGACCTTCGCGTCGCGGAGGTAGCGCAGCTCGTCGTCGCCGAAGCGGAAGTCGCGCAGCAGCGAGAGCAGGCGTCCGGTCCCCGCCACGACGCCGAAGCGGCGCCCTCCCGACAGGCGGCGGGAGAACAGCTCGAACACGCTCTGCCGCGCGGCGGTGCCGTCGCGGAGCGCGGCCTCCAGCATCGTGAGCTCGTACCGGTCGGTCTTCAGGGCGCTGGACGCGGTCATGGCGATCAGCATACGTGCGCGCGCCCCTCGCAGCGCGCGAGGGCGCGCGCCGACTAGGCTGGATCATCATGAACGACGCGCCGATCGGGATCTTCGACTCCGGAGTCGGCGGTCTCACCGTCGCCCGCGCGATCCGCGCGCAGCTTCCGCGGGAATCGTTCGTCTACATCGGCGACACGGCGCATTCGCCGTATGGGCCCAAGCCCATCGCGGACGTGCGGCGCTATGCGCTCGAGGTGCTCGACACCCTTGTCGACCAGGGCGTGAAGATGCTCGTGATCGCCTGCAACACGGCGTCCTCGGCGATGCTGCGCGACGCTCGCGAACGCTACGACGTGCCGGTCGTGGAGGTGATCGGCCCCGCGGTCCGCCGGGCGATCTCGACCACGCGCAACGGACGGATCGGCGTGATCGGAACGGTCGGGACCATCGGATCCCGCGCCTATCAGGACATGCTCGAGGTCAACGAGAACCTGGCGGTGTTCACGGCGGCATGCCCGCGGTTCGTGGAGTTCGTGGAGGCGGGCATCACCGACAGCCCGGAGGTGCTCCGCGTCGCCGAGGAGTACCTGGCGCCGCTGCGGGACGCGGGCGTCGACACGCTCGTGCTCGGCTGCACCCACTACCCGTTCCTGCGCGGCGCGATCGGCTACGTCATGGGCGAAGGCGTGTCCCTCGTCTCCAGCGACGACGAGACCGCAGGCGATGTGTACCGGCAGCTGGTCCGCGGGGACCTGCTCGCCCCCGCCGACGCGCAGCCCCGCTACGTGTACGAGGCGACGGGCGCCTCGGCCGACGACTTCACCGCCCTCGCCAACCGCCTGATGGGCCAGGAGGTGCGGGGCGTCCGGCTCGTGCAGACCGGCGTCATCGACCTTCCCCACCTCAAGGAGATCCCATGACCGAGCCCACCGTCCGCACCGATGGCCGCAGCGTCGACCAGCTCCGTCCGATCACGATCGAGCGCGGCTGGAGCGCCCAGGCCGAGGGATCCGCGCTGATCAGCTTCGGCAACACCAAGGTGCTGTGCACCGCGTCGTTCACGAACGGCGTGCCGCGCTGGCTCACCGGCAAGGGCAAGGGCTGGGTCACCGCCGAGTACGCGATGCTGCCGCGGGCGACCAACGAGCGCAACGACCGGGAGAGCGTGAAGGGGCGCATCGGCGGCCGCACGCATGAGATCTCCCGACTGATCGGCCGCGCGCTGCGCGCCGTGGTCGACACGAAGGCGCTCGGCGAGAACACGATCGTGATCGACTGCGACGTGCTGCAGGCCGACGGCGGCACACGCACCGCGGCGATCACGGGGGCCTACGTCGCGCTCGCCGATGCGATCGAGTGGGGGCGCCGCAAGAAGTTCATCGGGCAGAAGGCGCAGGTGCTGCACGATTCCGTCGCCGCCGTGTCCGTCGGGATCATCGACGGCGAGCCCATGCTCGACCTCGCCTACGTCGAGGACGTGCGCGCCGAGACCGACATGAACGTCGTGGTCACCGGCCGCGGCCTCTTCGTCGAGGTGCAGGGCACCGCGGAGGGGGCGCCCTTCGACAAGCGCGAGCTGGACGCCCTGCTCGAGCTCGGCGTGAACGGGTGCGCGGATCTGCGCGATCGCCAGCTCGCCGCCCTCGCGGAGGAGCGGGCGTGAGGATCGTCCTCGCCACGCACAACCCGCACAAGGTCTCCGAGTTCGACGGGATCGTCGCGGCGACGCGGCCGGATCTCGAGGTCGTCGGCTACGACGGTCCAGAGCCCGTCGAGGACGGCGTCACGTTCGAGGAGAACGCCCTCATCAAGGCCCGCGCCGCCGCGGCGCACACCGGGCTCGCCGCGCTCGCGGACGACTCTGGGATCGCGGTCGACGTGCTGGGCGGATCGCCCGGCGTGTTCTCGGCGTACTGGGCGGGTCAGCGCAAGGACGCCATCGCGAACCGCGATCTGCTGCTCGACCAGCTGCGCGACATCGCGGATCCGCATCGCGCCGCACGCTTCGTGAGCGTCATCGCCCTGGTGCTGCCCGACGGACGCGAGTGGACCGTGCGGGGGGAGTGGCCGGGGAGGCTCGCCCACGAGGCCGCGGGCGACGGCGGGTTCGGCTACGACCCGGTGTTCGTGCCCGACGGGCAGATCGGCTCCGAGCGCACCGTGGGCGAGTTCACGGCGGAGGAGAAGCAGACGCAGTCGCATCGTGCCCGCGCGTTCGACGCGCTCGTCCCGCTGCTCGCGGAGCTCTGAGGCGCCGGCGGAACCGTGGACGGCTCCGGGACGCACGGGTAGCGTCGGTCGCGTGGACTTCGTGGACGGACGATCCGGCGGAACCGCCCGCCTCTACTACCAATGGCACGGCCCGGAAGGCGACGGACCGCCACTGCTGCTCGTGCACGGCGGCGGATCCACGATCGAGTCGAACTGGGGAGCGCTGATCCCGGAGCTCGCCCGGGAGCGTCGGCTGCTCGCCGTGGAGCTGCAGGGACACGGGCGCACGCCGACGGGATCCGGTCCTGCGTCCTTCGAGCGTTCGGCCGACGACGTCGCCGCCCTGCTGGCGGAGCTCGGTGCGGGCGCAGTGCACGTGCTCGGCTTCAGCAACGGCGGCCAGGTCGCGCTGCAGCTCGCGATCCGGCATCCGCACCGGGTCGCCCGGCTGATCGTCGCGTCCGCGCCGTTCCGCCGGGACGGCATGATCGACGGCTTCTGGGACGCACTCGCGGGCGCGGGATCCGCCGACATGCCGGAGGTCTACCGGGAGGCCGACGTGCTCGTGAGCGGGGAGACGGCGCACGCGGAGCGGATGTTCGTGCTGGACCGCGACCTCATGCTGACCGGCTTCCAGGACTTCCCGGACAAGGCGCTCGCGTCGATCATCGCGCCCACGCTCGTCGTCGCCGGCGACCGGGACGTGATCCGCCGCGACCACGCGGTCGCGCTCGCAGACCGGATCCCCGGCGCCCGGCTGCTCATGCTCCCGGCCGGTCACGGCGACTACCTGGGCGAGGTGTTCGCCGCGGGCGACGACCTGCGCGGCATGCGGCGCACGCTTCCGCTGCTGACAGCGTTCCTCGACGACGCGCACTGAGCGTCGCCGAGCGCGGCGCAAGTGAGAATCATCCCCATTCCCGACTAGGCGAAATCGGCTCCGACCGGGGGATCCTGGCTCTACGCTGGAGGCATGCACGATCACGCCCCCGCCACCGGGATCCGCTCCGCAGGCCACCGTCGCCTGCTCGCGATCTCCTTGACGCTGACGAGCACGATCATGCTGGTGCAGGTGGTCGGAGCGATCCTCAGCGGCTCGCTGGCTCTGCTCGCCGACGCCGCGCACATGTTCACCGACGCATCCGCCCTCGTCATCGCGCTGATCGCGAGCGCCGTCGCCGCCCGCCCTGCCGATGACCGGCGCACCTTCGGCTATCAGCGCGCCGAGGTCTTCGGCGCCCTCGTCAACGCGATCATCCTCATCCTGCTCTCGGCATGGGTGGCCTTCGAGGGGATCGGCCGGCTGCTGCACCCCTCCGAGGTCGAGGTCGCCGGCCCGCTCATGCTGGTCGTCGCCGCCGTCGGTCTCGTCGCGAACGGTGTCTCGATGTGGCTGCTCAGTGCCGCCCAGCGCACCAGCATCAACGTGCGCGGCGCCTATCTGGAGGTCATGGGGGATCTCATCGGATCCGCGATGGTGATCGTCGCGGCGATCGTCATCATCACCACGGGATGGATGCCGGCGGACGCCATCGCCTCGCTCATCATCGCCGCGATGATCATCCCCCGTGCGATCTCGCTGCTGCGCGAGGTGTTCTCGGTGCTCGCCGAGTCGGCGCCCAAGGGCACCGCGGTGAGCGACATCCGCCGGCACCTGCTCGAGTACCCCGGCGTGACCGGCGTGCACGACGTGCACGTGTGGCAGCTCACCCGCGGGGCGCCCGTGTTCACGGCGCACGTCTCGGTGAAGGCCGCGGTGCTCGCGGAGGGCGGCGCATCGGCGCTCCTCGTCCAGATGCAGTCCTGCCTCGCCGAGCACTTCGACGTGGAGCACTCGACGTTCCAGATCGAACCCGACGACAGCGGTTCCGGAGCCGCAGGCGACTGCGAGGCCGTGCACGCCTGAGCGTCAGGACTCGACGACGACCTCGGACGGGCTCTTGTCCGGGCGGAGGCCGCGCCACCGGGCGTGACGCAGCACCCCGTCATCGGTCCAGTTCGCGAACTCGACCTCGCCGACGAGCTCGGGGCGCACCCAGAGCGCGTCGGAGGCGTCGGCGACCGGCACGCCGTCCACGGCCGGGGCGCCGACGCGCAGCGGGTCGAGCCGCGCGCCGAGATCCTGCAGGGCGCGGTCGGTGAAGCCCGTGCCGACGCGGCCCACGTAGCGCAGCCCCGACGGCAGGGCGGCCTCCGGGATCGCGAGCAGGAGGGATCCGATCCGCCCCGTGCGATCGCCCTTGCCGGGCCGGACGCCGACGATCACCACCTCCTGCGCCCGGGTGAGCTTGAGCTTCAGCCAGCGCGGGGAACGTCCTCCCGGCACGTACGGCGAGGCCGGGTCCTTGGCCACCACGCCCTCGAGATCGAGGGCGGAGCTCGTCGCCAGCGCCGCGTCGACGTCGTCGAACACGGGCGGCACGAGCACCGGCGCGTCCAGATCCGCCGCGATCCGCTCGAGCAGCTCGCGGCGATCGCGCAGCGGCAGGGCGGTCAGGTCATGTCCCTCCAGGCGCAGGAGATCGAACAGGTGGTAGCGCACGGGGGTGCGCACCACCTCGCGCTCGATCTCCCGTGCCCGGGTGAGGTGCATGCGGTCCTGAAGGCGGTGGAAGCTGGGACGCCCCAGGGCGTCGAACGCCACGATCTCCCCGTCGACCACGGCCTCGCCGACGTCGAAGCCCGGTGCTCCGTCGGCGGTGAGCTCGGGGTAGCGGTCGGTGATGTCGGTGCCGCTGCGCGCCCTCAGGCGGAAGCGACCCTCTGACCAGGTGCCGATGGCGCGGATCCCGTCCCACTTGATCTCGGCCCAGCCCAGGGCGCGCGCTGTGCCGGCGGTGCCGTGCTCGGCCAGCATCGGGGAGTAGACCGGGACCGTCGCATCGTCGTCCCGCGCCGCGGGCGCCCTGCCCGCCGACGCCCTGCGCCCTCCCGACGACGCGACGATGCGCGGGCGGCTCCGTTCGGCCGGATCCGCGGCGGGAGCCGCCGCCGCCCCGGCGCCCGCCTGCGAGATCGCCGCGAACGGATCCGGATCGCGCTCGGCGCGCGCGAGCACCTCGTCGAACCGCAGCTGACGGATCCCCGGATCCTCCAGTTCCGCCCAGGTGCGCGGTGCCGCCACCCACGGCTCGGGGCGCCCGCGCAGCGAGTACGGGGCGATCGTGGTCTTCTTGCCGTTGTTCTGGCTCCAGTCGAGGAACACCTTGCCCGCGCGGAGCGTCTTCGTCATCACGCTCGTGACGAGCGCGGGATGATCCGCCTCGATCGCGCGGGCCAGCGCGTGCGCGAACGCGGAGATCTCGTCGCTCGTGCGATCACCCGGGAGAGGGGCGTACAGGTGGATGCCCTTGCTGCCGCTCGTCACCGGGACCGGATCCATGCCCATCCCGGTGAGGATGCCCCGCGCGATGAGCGCCACCTCCGCGCACTGCGACAGGGACACCCCGGGTCCGGGATCCAGATCCAGCACGAGGCGGTCGGGGTTGCCGCGCCCGCCGTCGGGGGTGAAGCGCCACTGCGGGATGTGCAGCTCGATCGCGGCGACCTGGGCCATCCACACCAGCGTCGCGACCTCGTCGACCAGCGGGTAGTCCTTCGCGCCCCCGGAGTGCGGGATCTCCAGACGGCGGATCCATCCCGGCGCCCCGGGCTCGAGCTGCTTCGCGAAGAAGGAGCCCTGCGGATCGGCGGCGGTGCCGACGCCCTCGACCCAGCGCTTGCGGGTGACGGGCCGCCCGGCGACGACGGGCAGCAGCAGCGGCGCGATCCGCGCGTAGTAGTCGATCACCTCGCCCTTGGTCGTGCCCGTCTCGGGATACACCACCTTGTCGAGGTTCGTGACGCGCAGACGCCGCTCTCCGATGCGCACGAACTGCGGACCGTCTGCCATGTGGTCACAGTAATGGCAAGCCGGTATCCGTCGCGCGCGCCGGTGGTGTGTACTGGTGCCATGAGGACGATCTGGAAGGGCTCGCTCACCTTCGGCCTGGTCAACGTGCCGGTGAAGGTGTACTCCGCGACGGAGGACCACGACGTCCCGCTGCATCAGGTGCACGACGCCGACGGCGGGCGCATCCGGTACAAGCGGGTGTGCGAGATCTGCGGCCAGACCGTGGCCTACTCCGAGATCGACCGGGCCTACCAGGACGAGTCGCAGACGGTGGTGCTGACGAAGGAGGATCTGGAGTCGCTGCCCGCCGAGCGCAGTCGCGAGATCGACGTCGTGGAGTTCGTCCCCTCGGATCAGGTCGATCTGCTGACCCTCGACAAGGCGTACTACCTGGAGCCGGATTCGAAGTCGCCCAAGGCGTACGTCCTGCTGCGCAAGACCCTCGAGGCCACCGACCGCACCGCGATCGTCCGGTTCACCCTCCGCCAGAAGACGCGACTGGCCGCGCTGCGCGTGCGCGGCGACGTGCTGGTGCTGCAGACGCTGCTGTGGGCCGATGAGGTGCGCGAGGCGGACTTCCCGTCGCTGCACGAGGATGTCACGGTGTCGGACAAGGAGCTCGAGCTGTCCGCATCCCTGGTCGAGGGCTTCTCGGGGGACTTCGACCCTGAGGCGTTCGTGGACGAGTACCAGGTCGAGCTGCGCACGCTCATCGACGCGAAGATCGAGAAGGGCGAGGCGTTCGAGACCGAGGAGACGTTCGCACCCGTGGAGAAGGGCGGCGAGGTCATCGATCTGATGGAGGCGCTGCGCGCGAGCGTCGAGAAGTCGCGCGCCGCCCGCGCCGAGGCGGCCGACGAGGGCGGCTCGAAGCGCGACGCGGGCTGAGCGCGGATCAGATCTCGGGCTCGACCGCCGGGGCGCCCGATGCGGTCTCGAGCTTCGCCTTGCGGCGCTCGCTGAAGTAGTGCCAGGCGGTGACCGCGAGGGTGAGGAGCACGACGCCGAGCAGGATCACGTCGATGTACTTGGTGACGAGATCGCGGATCCACGGGATGTAGGCGATCACGTAGCCGAGCAGCGTCATCCCGAAGCCCCACAGCACGGCCCCGATCAGGTTGTACAGGCTGTACCGCCGCCAGGGCATGTGCCCGACGCCGGCCGCGACCGGGGCGAACGTGCGCACGACGGGGATGAAGCGCGCGAGGATCACCGTCAGGCCGCCGAAACGCTCGAAGAAGTGGTTGGTCCGCTCGACGTTCTTGCGGCTGAACAGCCCGGACTCCTTGCGCTCGAACACGGCGGGTCCGCCCTTGTGCCCGATCAGATAGCCGACCTCGCCGCCGAGGAACGCCGCGAGGGCGATGAGCGCGCAGACGACCCAGATGTTCACGCCGAACACGTCGACGGTGTGCGTGAGCAGCCCGGAGATGATCAGCAGCGTGTCCCCGGGGAGCAGGAAGCCGATGAGCAGCCCGGTCTCGGCGAAGATGATGAACAGCACCACGGCGAGCGCCCAGGGGCCGGCGCCGTGGATGATGACGTTCGGGTCGAGCCAGGGGATGAGGGCGGCGTGATGCACAGGTGGTTTCCGTCCGTGGAGTCGTCGCGGGAGTGTCGCCGAGGTGCCGGCGTGACTGAAGTCTAGAGCGGGCAGGTCTCGTCCGGCTGGGAGAGCCCCTCTTCGAACGAAGAAGCGCCGGGAGGCGACCATGCGGCCGCCTCTCGACGCTTTCGTGCGGAAGGTGGGACTTGAACCCACACGCCCGGAGGCACAGGAACCTAAATCCTGCGTGTCTGCCAGTTTCACCACTCCCGCGGGCGGACCCAGTCTACTGAGACCGGATCCGCCCGACCCGTCCCGCAGGTCAGCCGTGGAACTCGTGCGGGTGCGGGCCCGTGCGGCCGTCGCGGTCGAGCGCGTCGATCGCGGCGAGCTCCGCGTCGTCCAGGTCGAACCCGAACACGTCGAAGTTCTCGGCGATGCGGCTCGGGGTCACCGACTTCGGGATCGCCACGCGCCCCTCCTGCAGGTGCCAGCGGAGCACCACCTGCGCCGGCGTCCGGCCGTGCCGAGCGGCGATCTCCGTGATGGCCGCGTCCTGCAGCACCGCGCCCTGGGCGAGCGGGCTCCACGCCTCGGTCGCCACTCCCGCCGCGGCGTCCGCCGCGATCACGGCCCTGTTCTGGAAGGCGGGGTGCAGCTCGACCTGGTTCACCGCGGGCACGACGGATCCGGTCTCGAGGATGCGCGCGAGGTGCACGGGCTCGAAGTTCGAGACGCCGATCGCACGCACCCGCCCCTGCGCATAGAGCGCCTCGAGGCCGCGCCAGGTGCCGGCGTAGTCGCCGTCGCCGAGCTCGGGCCAGTGGATCAGGTAGAGGTCGAGCGCATCCAGGCCGAGCTTCTCGAGGCTCGCATCGTAGGCCCGCAGGGTCGCGTCGTAGCCCTTCTCAGCGTTCCACGCCTTCGAGGTGACGAAGAGCTCATCGCGGGCGATGCCGGATTCGGCGATCGCACGGCCGACCCCGCGCTCATTGCCGTAGATCGCCGCCGTGTCGATGCTGCGGTATCCGGTCTGCAGGGCGGCCGCGACGGCGGCGGTGGTCTCGTCGTCCGGGACCTGGAAGACGCCGAAGCCGAGCTGGGGCATGGTGACGCCGTTGTTCAGGGTGAGGGTGGGGACGGTCATGTCGTTCGTCTTTCTGTGGTGGTGCGAAGCAGTGAGGTGGGAGCGGGGTCAGCGGGCGGGGACGGCGGCCGTGGTCGTGTGCGCGGGGGCGGAGCCCGTCTTCGCGCTGCGGGCGGTCAGCGCGGCCACGACCATCACGACGAGGGCCAGCGCCGTGATGCCGGCGCCGATCCAGATGGGGGAGGTGTAGCCGAGGCCTGCGGCGATCCCGACGCCGCCGGCCCAGGCGCCCAGGGCGTTGCCGACGTTGAACGCACCGATGTTCGCGCCGGAGGCGAGCGTCGGCGCGGACGCGGCGTAGCCCATGATGCGCGACTGCAGCCCCGGCACGGTGCCGAACCCGAAACCTCCCATGAGGAAGAGGGCGACGACGGTCGCCGGGCCGCTCGCGGCGACGAGCGCGAAGCCCACCAGCACGACGACGAGCGCGGCCACGAACACGATCAGGGTGCCGTCGATCGATCGATCGGCGGCCTTGCCGCCGGCCCAGTTGCCGAGGAACAGCCCCACGCCGAACAGCACGAGCAACCACGGCACCATGCTCGACGCGAAGCCGCTGACCTCGGTGAGCGTGTAGGCGATGTAGGTGAAGGCGCCGAACATGCCGCCGTAGGCGAGCACGGTCACGATCAGGGACAGCCACACCTGGCCGGAGCGGAACGCGCCGAGCTCGTCGCGCAGGCGGGTCGGGGCGATGTCGTGGGTCGCCGGCACGAGCAGGGCGATGCCGACGAACGCCAGCACGCCGATGACGGCGATGGCCCAGAACGTGGCGCGCCAGCCCAGCTGCTGGCCGAGGAAGGTGCCGAACGGCACGCCGAGCACGTTCGCCGCGGTGAGGCCGGTGAACATGATGGCGATCGCGCCGGCCTTCTTCGCGGCGGGCACGAGGGAGGCGGCCAGCACGGATCCGATGCCGAAGAACGCGCCGTGGGTGAGGGCGGCGACGATGCGGCCCACCATGGCGAGCCCGTAGCCGGGGGCGAGGGCGGTGAGCGCGTTGCCGATGATGAAGAGGACGATGAGGCCGAGCAGCACGGGCTTGCGGGGGAGGCGCGTGGTGGCGGCCGTGAGGAACAGTGCGCCGACCACGACGCTCAGCGCGTAGCCGGAGATGAGCCAGCCGGCAGCGGCCTCGGTGACGCCGAAGTCGGCGGCCACCTCGGGCAGCAGGCCCATGATGACGAACTCCGTGAGGCCGATTCCGAAGGCGCCGAGGGCGAGGGCGATCAGGCCGAGAGGCATGGGGGAACTCCTGGTACAGTGAGATAGTTGCAGACGCGGGTTTTTGCGTCGGTGATCACAATACTTGCACGCGCAAATAAAAAGCGCAAGCAACTACTTCTGGAGGATCCATGGGCATCGCCGATGACGCCGTCGAGATCCGCGCCCGCGGATGGCGCACGATGGCCGCACTGCACGCCATGATCGAGGCGGAGTTGGAACGCGCCCTGTCCGCCGAGGCGGGGCTCTCGGTCGTCGAGTACACCGTGCTGGAGGCGCTGAGCCGTCAGGACGGCTGGCACATGCGGATGCAGCAGCTCGCCCGTGCCGCCGCGCTCAGCCCGAGCGCGACCACGCGACTGGTGAACAGGCTCGAGGACCGCGGGCTGCTGACCCGGATCCTCTGCGCCGACGACCGCCGGGGGATCTACACCGAGCTCACCGCGAGCGGCCAGAAGCTGTACGAGCGCGCCCGGCCGGTGCACGACGAGACGCTGGAGCGCGTGCTCTCCGACGCCGCCGAGCAGCCCGAGCTGCTGCCGATGGTGGACGCCCTGCACGACGTCGCCCGCGTGGGCTGACCGCCCTCCTCCGCGGCCCGAGACCCGGGCTGTGGATAACTTCCGAGCCCGGATCCCGGATCCTGCGACGATGCGGGGATGAGCCTCAGCACCGCCGCCGTCACCGAGAGGGTGCGTGCGCGGCTGCGCGCCGACCGCACGGACCCGTCCGTGCATCCCGAGGAAGCGCACCGCATCGCGCAGTTCGAGGTGCGTCGGCACAACGATCAGGCGCTCGCCCCGGGGCACGGCCACGATCGATGACGAGGCGGCCTGCGTGCGCGGCATCCTCGCCGGGGTCGCGGGGTACGGTCCGCTGCAGCCGCTGCTCGACGACGACACGGTCGAGGAGATCTGGCTGAACGGGCCGGCACACGTGTTCGTGGCGCGGGACGGGCGCAGCGAGCGGGTGCCGCTCGCGCTGACCGAGGCGCAGCTCCGCGACACGGTCGAGCGCATGCTGCACGCCGCGGGCCGTCGCGTCGACCTCGGTCAGCCGTTCGTGGATGCCTCCCTGCCGGACGGGTCCCGTCTGCACGTCGCCATCGCCGATGCTGGCAGAGCGCAATATCGACTTGCGCACTATTCGGGCCGAATCAAACGCGTCGATCCGTTTCAAGGGCGCGACGATGACCGGGATCCGCATCGGGTACGCGCGCTGTTCGACGGCTGAGCAAGACGTTGAAGTACAACGACAAGCGTTGGTGGCGCTCGGAGTCGAGCTGGAGCGTGTCTACGTAGATCATGGGCTGTCGGGCACGAATCGCGACCGACCAGCTCTGAACCAGGCGCTTGCAGCTTCCCGGCAGGGCGACATCTTCATTGTCACAAAACTCGATCGATTGGCGAGATCGGTGCGCGATGCGAGAGACATCGTGGACACGCTGACCAGTCGGGGAGTCACACTCCAGATCGGCGCCTCGGTCCACGACCCGGATGACCCGGTAGGGCGACTGCTGCTGAACGTTTTGGCCATGGTTGCCGAGTTCGAGTCTGACCTCATCCGCGCGAGAACTCGCGAAGGTATGGCGCTTGCGCGTGCCAAGGGAAGGTTGAAGGGGCGGAAGCCCAAACTCACCACGCGTCAGGCTGCTCTCTTGAGGGAACTCCACGCGGCTGGCCAGCACAGTTCGGCCGAACTAGCCGAGCTGTTCGGTATCTCACGAGCGACGGTCTATCGAACACTCAGGGCGAACCCTGAAATTTAGCCCCGCGTTGATCTTGCGCGAAGTGGATCGTCAGGGAGCAGTCGCGAGGGCGCGATTCCCAGGGCGCCGGCTAGGTCATAGAGACGCTCAAAGCTGACTCCGCGGGTGCCGTGCTCGACGTGGATCAGCATGTTGCGCGTCACGCCTGACTCGAGGGCAAGCGCCTCTTGCGTGAGCCCTGCCTGGATCCGTGCCTCACGAACGGCGGCCCCGACGAGCTTGCGCGCCTGCCGCCATGCCTCTTGTTGCTCGGGGGTCGTACTCGAGCGCGAAACAGGCATGAATCAATTCGCGCGGAGTTGCGCGTGAATGTCTGCCCAACTACTTGTGCATCTGGCGCACTGACTGTAGTTCTTGACGGGATGTCAAAGCTCCGGCGGCGAGCCCTGCCCGATTACCTACAGAACTTGTCCGATCAGCTGGCGGTAGCGGCGAGAAGCATCAACGAGATGTCATCGTCCGAGCGGGAAGCGGCGGTGGATGCGTCCGGTGCGGGCGCCGACGAACCTCTGACAGAGCGAGGCTTCATGGAGGCCGATGTGTCGCCGGACGTGGACAGCGGTCACGGCGGGGCGAGGTCGAGTCTCGTCCGTTGGGAAGGGAATGAGGATCTCCGGGACGCCATCGTGAGCTACGCGAGGCGCGAGAGGTACTCGATTCATGCGGTCTTACTCGCGTCGCTACGCCGAGGCTTAGATGAGATCCGTCTTCGCTCAGCAGAGCACCCAGGATCAGCCCCGCTGTCGGGGGACGGCGCGGGTACCAGAATGCTATGGTCCCGGGAATCGAAAGGTCACAAGGTGGTCATAGAACTCAATGCGCGTGCATTCCGGGACAGCGACGGATCATGGACCATTCAGATTCCGCAACTCACGTCGATGACGCCTCGCGGCACGACGATCGTCGCGACGGGGAGCGCGCCCAACCGTCGTGCGATTGAGAAGGCAGCCACGGAGCTCGCCTCGGCTTGGATCGGAGTTGAGATGTCAGAGGTGGTAGTGAATGTGACCGTAGAGGACCCACAGCGCTGGCTTGGTCGTTGAGGCGGCCATAGGCGTCTCTGCCTCAAGAACAGAATGTCTGACAGCGCCCGTCTCTAGCGACGGCCTAGTGATACCAGAAACGCGTCATTGCAGCATCGACGATCCGGGTGCAAGCCGCGTAGTGTTTCTCAGCCCGCTCGACCATCGCCAAGACCTCCTTGTACGTCACCGGGGGATGAGCGAGCAGGTCTTGGACCACTGGACTGTCTTGTCGGATGTCCAGTCGATGCCTGTTCAGCTGCTGACTGGGTGTAGGCGCGAACAAGGCTCGAACTGCGTACGGCTGCACAAGTTCAGCGGCCCGGTGTGCCGCCTGCCACTCTGCCAGGTCTGCCTTGAGTGTGTCTTCCACCAAGTAGCGACTGATGCTGTGCCTCAGGAAGCCATCGAACCGGGGGGCGGCTCCGTGCAATTCGGCGGCGGCCTTCGAGAGCTCGTGAAGGTCACGCAGTTCATCGCTGTCCAACACTTCGGCCCAGCTGCCTAGGGGAACGTCTTTGATCAGTTCGCGAAGGTTGTCAGTGCGCCGGGCGAACTCCGCGAGCGTTGAACCCATTACACGTCGGTCCCATGGATCGAGGAGCAGCGCACCGACTCTGGGGCGCAAGGCCTCCCATCGCAGCTCGATCTCGCGCCGCTCCCGCTTCTGAGCCGCGCGAGACTGAGTCCACGCGAGAATGGCGCCGACCACTAGGCCAGTGAACAGACCAACGATCAGGTCCGGGACAAAGGAGTCCCAGTCGATGCTGATGTGGATTGGCGGTGCCGCAGGTAGCGGCGACGGGGTGGGCGTCATGCGCCGAATACTAGCCGCGAGACCCGACTGGGCTGAGACGAGTTGATACCTACCTGTGCGGAGCCGCGGTCATGCGGAACTAACGCAGGTCGTGGAATGGGTCGACGATCCCCTGCAGCCCGTGTTCAGGGCAGACGAACCCGATCCGCATCCCCAGCCCATCGGCAGCTATCGCGTTCGGGTAGCAGTCGCCACCGCACTCGACGCATGAGCGATAACTCTCGTCCGTCGGAACCCTGATCTCTATGCCGTCCGGCGTCTCGAACTTGTCGAAGTCCATGGACTGAGTCTGCCGCAGCAGACCGCGGAGAGGATGACGCTGCATCGCTGTGGCGTTCGACTTGGTTGTCTCTCATGACGTGCCGTCACCGGGCCTGACCAAGGGGCGGGTCTATTGAGACACGCCATGTCGCGGGAAAACCGCGTCCGACGTCGTGCCCCCAGCTGTCTCGTTGGGCGAACGTCTATTGACACAGCTTCAGTCCGACTCCGATAGCCTTCGAGGCATGCGGCTCCCGGGCTGCAGGCCGATGTGGAACTGGACGAGGTGAGTCAATGCAGGTCGAGCAAAGTCAACTGGAGCTCGAGACAATCGTGCGCCGTGTCCGCGACCGAGAGTGGGACCTACAGCCTGACTTCCAGCGAGGCGAGGTGTGGGACAACCGGCGACGTCAACGTCTAGTGGATACGATCCTCCGGTCGTGGTACGTGCCGGCAGTTCACCTAGTCGTGACTGAGGACAATCGTGAGCTCGTGCTGGATGGCCAGCAGCGGCTTGCCGCGATCCGCGACTTCTGCAACGACGGAATCAAGATCGATGGGACGCTGAAACCAGAGGACGAGCGAATCGCTAGCCTCCACGGGCTGAAATATTCGCAGCTCCCGGAGGCGGTTCGAAAGCAGGTGAACAGGTTCTTCGTGACGGTCGTGAAGCTCACCGACTTTGAGCCTTCCGAGCCGAACGAACTGTTCTTCCGTCTCAATCAGTCGTACAACCTCACCCCCGCGGAGAAGCGAAACGCCCTGTTTGGCCCGGCCCAGATCCAAATTCGAGACCTCGTCAGACATCTCGCTGAGATCGGCTTGCTTGCGCCGGAGCGCATCGGCTTCAGTAACGGTCGCCTGGCCTACGACGACATCATCTCGAGAGCGTGCGTCGTCTTGGAGAGGGACACTCTCCGGGAGCACGTCAACAACACGAGCGTTGAAGAGTTCTACCGGAACCGGGAGTTCGAGAGCTCCACGTTGGACAGGATCGAGTCAGCAGGGCGCGAGCTCCTGTCACAGATCGAGGCGGTAGACGGGTCACGGGTGAAGTTCAACAAGGGCACCCTCCAGACTTGGCTTCTCTACTGCTCGTGGGCAACCGAACTCTCGCCCCTTGCGCCAACGCTGCTGGCGCAATTCGAGGCCACCCGTGCTGCGGTCAAGGCTGGCGAGGAAGTGCCTCGTTACATCGGGCCGGGAGTTGCCCAAATGGTGCGTCTGTACGACGATCGAGCGTCGTACCGCGTGACCGATGTCAGTTCCGTCTTGATCCGGGACCTTGCGATTCACCTGTTTGCTGAGCATCTTTTCGATGCTCCGTCCTACCGCCAGTCGAGCCTGCTGCTTGAGCAACTGTCGCTAGAACCGGAAGCAGCTATGCGTCTAACAAACGAGTTCCTCACGCGAATCGACTGGGGGACGACGCTCGACCCGCGGAGGCGGGTGTGAGAGAGGCGCGAGAGAGGGACGGATGGCGCAGGATCCGTGCGAAGGCCGCAGCCGCGCCACCATACCTGGTCGGTGTCGAGGATATCTCGCTGGATCTGTCCCAACGATGCGTTGTGCTTGGGGGGCGTAACGGCGCCGGCAAATCCCGGGTGCTGAGAGGGTTGGCGAACGAGCTGGGCTCGAGCGCTCGGTATGTGGACCTGCACTACGTCGCGCAGCGAATCTTGCAGGCGTCGCGACATCGGACGGACATCGCTGAGATGCTGGACGAGTACGACCCTCTCGACCTCGACAAAGAACGCCTAGAAGACGTAACCAGGGTCATCGGCCGCGACTACGACGAGCTTGATTGGTACGCGCTCGAGGTAGACACGTCGGCCGTAGCCGAGGAAGGCGACGACAAGACGCCGCCCGAGATGGCGTGGCTCGCGGCCGAGCCGATGCCATTCTTCACCGCCACGTTTCGGGGACGAACGTACACGTCGTCGGAAATGGGACTCGGTGAGTTCGGGGTGCACCTGTTGTTCTGGTACCTGTATCAGTGGTCTGAGGTCGACGAGATCAAATACCTGCTTCTCGATGAACCGGACGCCTACCTTCCGCCTGTTGCGGCCCAGGCTCTTATCCGACGGTTGTTGTGGTCTTGCCTGCAGCACGGATGGTCACTTGTCGTAACCACCCACAGCCAGCCGGTCATTGCAGAGTCGGCAGAAGAGCGCGCCTTCGTTCGGCTCGACGTCGATTCATCGGGAGCGATCACAAGCACGCACGTTCGCGACGCACCCGGGGCCGCAGACGACTTGCTTGCTGCGCCCCCGCTGAGGCGTGTTCTCTTCGTGGAAGATGAGTCCGCCTACTACCTCACGCGATCTCTACTGAGGGCCACCGATCGACGCGCCGACCAGTCCACGATGGTGGTTTGGAAAGACGGTTATGGGTACATGAAGGCCCTTCGCGAAGCTCTGCCAAGAACTCCCGATAGTCGGTTCGCGTTCGCCTTCGTGTTCGACGGTGACAAACGGGTCGAGCTCGGACCATCGGGGGATCGTCAATGGCCCACGCTCTATCTACCCACAGAAGGCGACCCAGATGCTCTGTTTGTCAGCCTGGGCAGGGAAGTCGCGCGGCTCGCTGACCGATTGCGAGTCGATGCCCAGGAGCTGCAGTGGACAATCGACTCGCTCGCGGGTGCCGATCCACATGATTGGGTAAACGCCTTGGCTGCGAAGCATGATCGCGGCCTGGTGCTACGTGCTCTTGCCGACCTTTGGATTGAACTGAACCCTGACGAAGCCACCGAGTTCTGCCGCCAGCTTCGTGATCTCCTCTAGCGGAGCGTAGGAACCCGCTGTCGATACCCACTTCATAGTGTTGTTCGGCGCTCCGAGCCACCAATCGCAAACGGAACGGTTGACAGTACCGCGTTGCTGGGCCGCCATGTCAGACCTTCACGACAGAATGTGAACATGCTTCCGAACCTCGCTCTCGTGTCCGATACGCCAGCGCTACGGAAGTCCCGCGGGGCCTTCTTCACCCCCGAAGCGCTCGCGTCGTTCGTAGTACGGTGGGCGATTCGTAGCGCCGACGATATGGTCCTCGAGCCCTCGTGTGGGGAGGCCGCATTCCTCACCGAGGCCGTTCACGCACTGCGTGCGCTCAATCCGCTAGCGGCTCCTCGGGTCGACGGTGTAGAGATCCACGCAGCTTCTTCGGCAGAGGCTCGGCGCCTGGTCGCTGAGGCAGGCGGTGAGCCACACATCGAGACCAATGACTTCTTCCTTACGGAGACGGTCGGCTCCTACGACGCTGTGATCGGTAACCCTCCGTACATCAGGTACCAGGACTTCTCGGGCGAGGCTCGCCTTCGTTCGCGGGCTGCCGCACTCCGCGCTGGCGTGAATTTGCCTGGCCTCGCATCTTCTTGGGCGGCATTTACGGTGCATTCAGCGCTTATGCTCCGCAGAGGCGGGCGGCTTGGGCTGGTGATACCGGCAGAGCTATTGTCAGTGAACTATGCAGCCGAGGTTCGGCGCTTCCTGCTTGCCCGTTTCAAGACCATCGATCTGGTGCTCTTCACCGAGCGCGTGTTCGCGGAAGCGCAGGAGGACGTTGTCCTGCTTCTCGCCGACGGCTTCGATGAGGGCAGCGCAAAGCACATGTCGATCTATCAGGCGCAGAACGCGTCGAGTCTCTCAGAGACTCTCGCGGCGACCACGTGGACTCCGACGGACCCGTCTGCGAAATGGACACCTTCGTTGCTTAGTGCGCAGACGCTGCGCACCTATGCCGCCCTCACAGAGGACGGTTTTACTACCCTCCACGAGTGGGGCGAGACCACGCTCGGCATGGTGACGGGGAACAACAGGTACTTCACCATGTCCCCTCAAGAAGCTTCGCAAAGGGGTATCGCTCGCTCGGAGCTGCTCAAGCTTTCGCCTCCAGGGAGCTCCCATCTGCGAGGTCTGATGCTGTCTGACGACGCCTGGCGCGCCCTAGGGAAGCGCGGGTCCGCCACATTCCTCTTTTATCCGGGCGATCGACCCTCATCCGCCGCCTTGGAGTACATCCACGCCGGCGAGACCGCGAAGGTTCACCTTGCATACAAGTGCCGGGTCCGCAAGGTTTGGTGGCGCGTGCCGCGGCTCAAGCCTGCAGATCTTTTCCTCACGTATATGAACGCTGACACTCCACGCATCACGACGAATGCGGCGAATGCGCTTCACCTCAACAGCGTTCATGGGGTCTATCTTGCAGAGAAGTACCGTGCCCTAGGTCGGGATCTCCTGCCGCTTGCGGCGCTTACGTCAATGACGCTGGTTGGTGCGGAGACTGTCGGGCGGGCATACGGTGGCGGCATGCTCAAGATCGAGCCTCGAGAAGCGGATCGGCTTCCCGTTCCGAGTCCGGCGGTAGTGGAGGCTGCCCGTGAGAAGCTGGTCGCACTTCGTCCCCAGCTCGGCTCTCGCCTCCGTAGCGGCCGTCTCGTCGAAGCAGCACGTCTAGTAGACGATGTCCTTCTCGTCGGAGAGCTTGGTATGTCACGCGGCGATGTCAAGTCACTCAGCGATCAGTACATCGAGCTCTCCGGGAGACGGACCGCGAGAGGTCGTCGTGTCGAGGTTTGAAGATCGCCTTCTGGCTGCAGTCAAGGCTGCGGGTCTGAAGCCTGCTGACAATGGCGCGCAGGGTGACAAGAAGAACTGGAACCAGCGGCTCAGCGACAATCTCGCGCTCGCGATCGCCGCCGAGCTTCGCGATCTCGGTATGGACAGAGCGTTGCCCGCAGAACCCGGCCAGGTTGGCCTGAGCGGTGCGGAGCGTCGACTCTCCGGCGGTATCGGCGCAAAGAAGGTGGATGTCTCCTGGGCAACTGAGGACTCGGGCTTGATCTTCGCGATCTCCATCAAGACGATCATGTTCCGCGACAACTCGACGGGGAATTTTCAGAAGAACCTCACGAACCGTCGCGGAGACATGCTCATCGAATCCGTCACGCTGCATCGACGCTTTCCTTACGCCGTATTGGCTGCTTTCCTGTTCTTGGATGCTGGTGCCGCTACGGACGATCTCAACCCGGACGGCTCGGCGAAGAAGCGAAAGAGCACCTTCAGGAATGCGTTCCCGAGGCTCCGACTCTTCACGGGGCGGGACGACCCTGCGGGGCGCGAGGAGCAATTTGAGAAGTTCTACGTGCTGTTGCTCGACTCGAATCCCTTTGCGCCATCTATACGCGCGTTCGAGGTCAACAACGGTGAGAAGGAGATTGATCTCGATGAGGCACTTTCAGAGATGATTACCCTGGTAGGGGAACGGAATTTCGACCTTTACGACGGCACGGACGGAAGAATCACCAAGCTGTGAATACGGCTCGTCAGCGTCGGCGCATAGACGGATAGCTCGCCCATCTTCTACCGGCTACTTGCGCCCAGCGTTCTGCAGTGCCGTTCGCGTACCCCATCAGGTCGCTGAGCACACGCGCAGGCATGCTGGCGGCGAGGTCGAGCATGGCGGCATTGCGCGCCGAAGTCGGCTGGATCCCAAGCCTCTTGAGGCCACGGGCTAAAGCGTCGGGTGTGAGATGCGCGCCTGCCGCGTACCCGGTGAAGAGCCATGGCTCGGCACCGGCCCGATGCTGATCTGACCAGTCGATCTGGGCTCGGACAAGCCTATCCATAGGCGGCGGGATGCGGACGGAGTCGCGCCCGAGGCGCGTGAACAGCTGCCCGTCGACATCTGAGAACGCTGTTGTCCGCAGTTTCGCGATGCGGCCGATGCTTTGGCCGAACACGAGGAGGAAGAGCCCTGCGACGCGTGTCGCAAGTGCGATGGAGTCGTCTTCGAGCAGGCGAGCAATGTGCTGTTGCCGCTTAGGTTCTGGCATCGGCGCGGTTGGGCGGCTGTCTTTCGGATGGGTGGGCTTTGTGTAGCGAACTGAACGGTTCTCATGTGCCCATCGCAGGAAGGCGATGATCTGACGGCGCCGGTTTCGATGCTCGACCAGGACGGTGTCGATGTCGCCCTGGCTGGCCCCTTCAATGGCTTTTTCCTTGTCGCGGAGGGAATCGACACACAAGGCGGCAGCCTCAAGCTGGTATTTCGCGACTAGGAGGCGCGTTGTGTCGGATCTGCGTGTCGCCGGGGTGGTCAACGCAAGTTTTCTCTCGATGGACCAGCGGGAGTACTGGGCGAGGAGCATTCGATCCGCTGCAGGCTGTACTCGCATGAGGAAGCTCTGCGACCACTGAACGTAGCGGTCCAGATCGTTGTCGCCAGGTGTGATGATGCCCGATTCAATGAGAAGTGCTTGAAGCTGTGCGGTTGCTCGGGACTGCGGCATCGAATTGAGCGAAGCGCGCGTCGCGGCTATTTCTCCCCGGGCCATCTGCCGCAAGAGGGCGGCGGCCTTGCTCTGTTCGCACCACTCGACTACGCCACGCGGGGTCATGTCTGGCCGATCGATCAGCGCTCGTAAGCGAGCCAAGCCTTCTTCGGGCAGGTGGCCGCTGGGGACGACTGCAGCGATCGCGTCGGCCTTCTTGCAGCGGAAGCATCGTTTGCCCTGGCGACCTGCGTCTTCCGTGCCGCAGGCCTTACACGCGAACGGCGGTGGACCGTGTCCCGCGCAACTCGCGCAGAGTCGTTCATCAAGGCGACCAAACAACGCCACAGATCTTCGCGCGCAACTGCTGCACGGTTTCGGGTAGCGGATCGTCATCTGCACGCAGGACTCGCACACGAGGCGTTGTGGTAACGCACGGACATGCTCTTTGTCCTTCATGCAGATCTCACAGAATCCGTGCGGTCGCTTGGGAGCGCACGATGGACAGTGCTCAAGATTCCGTGTGGTTGTTCCGCACTGGATGCACTGTCGCCGTCGACGGTGGGGCGTGGCATGACGCTCCCAGCACGACTGGCAATAGGGGATACGTCCAAGCCGGGCGTGCACGCGCCGGGTCATGCCGCAGCTGAAGCACTCCTCCGGCTCGCGCCCCGCTTTGCACGGGGTACAGAGCCGGAGATCTGACCCCCTCATACCCGACACGATTCCTGTCTGCTGACATCGTGGGCACGACGGAAGCGGGGCCTGAGTCGAACCATGGCGATTGCCCAGGATGATGGCAAGGCGCTGGACGACGACCTCAGCAGCTGGATTGCCGAAGATGCGATCTCGCGGCAACAAAACTAGCGACTTGCGGAGCTTGTACAGACCATAGATGTTGCCGTTTGCCGCCTCGATGCAGGCCTGGAACTTGTCCTGGGCCGTGACGTCAGTAACGGACAGGCTGACCAACGCCACGCATTCGTTGACGAGCTCCAGCCACTTCTCTTCGCTGAACACGCGAGTCACGGCGTCAAACCTGACCGGGCTTCCGGAGGTTTGCGCGTTGCGGGCGGAGGTCACCGATTGGAGCACGAGTCTGCTCGCCGGCGTTGACAACGGCAAGCGACTCTTGTGCTTCGACGCTGATCAGGTCGCCGGGCGTGCATGACAGGATGTCGCAGAGAGCTCCGAGGACCTCCAGGTTCAGTCGCTGCGGCGGTTGGGTCACCAGCCGGTAGACCTGTTCGCGGGACAAGCGCACGCCGCGTTCGGCAAGGAGCGGTCGTAGTGCGGTGGTTTGGAACATCTGCTGCTGTGACATCAACTCGCGGAGGTTCCACTTGGTCGTGATGTTGCGCATCATTGGTCCTTCTGCAGTGCTGGGGGCATGACTCGTGCGATGGCTTCGTTGAATACGCGGTTCTTGAAATCGTTGCTCACGGATGTGTAGATCGCGGTCGTGGAGGCGTAGGCGTGCCCGACTTGCTCTTGCACGAACCGCTCCGCGTAGCCGAACTCAACAAGATGAGTGACATATGAGTGTCGCAGGCTGTGGAGGGTGAGGTACTCGGGGAGGCCGGCTTCGTCTCTGATGTTCGCGAAGCGCTTGTCGAGGTAGCCCGGCGATACGCGAGTCTTTCGTTCAGTGACCCACAGAGCGGGTATTGGCCCCGCTCCGAAGCGCGGGCGTCCTTCTTCGACCCACTGGCGCATACCGTCGACGAACCAGTCGAACTCGGGGACGAGCATGACGGTGCGTCTCTTGGGGCCGCCGCCTCCGCTGGCCTTACCCCACCGCACATGGATAGCTCCGTAGGTTCCCCACTTGGGCATCAAGTGGTTCGGATGCAGGTCGACCAGATCTAGCCCGACAGCCTCTCGGCGGCGCAGTCCGAAGGCGTAGATAGTCTTCAAGATCTGGGCATCGCGCAAAGCCCCGAGTGCGCCCTTGCGCCCCGAAGCCACGAGCTGGTCCACTCGAGCATCCGCTGCATCGAAGAGTTGTTGAAGCTCGTCCACGGAGAACGCGCGGCGGTTCCCATCTGTCTCGAACTCGGAGAGATGTCGAGTGGTGTTCCATTCGAAGCAGATCTGCGACGGCGTCGCGTCGAACTCGGCTTCACACCGCCGTACCCAGTCGTACCTCGGGTCGAGTAGGTAAGCGCAGAACATGCGGATCGACTCGTGATCATGTCGGACGGTCGCCCGCTTGAGCGGTCTACTAGATGCCCGGTGCGCCGTGTAGTCATCGATGTCCCCTGTGTGCCATTCCCAGGGGTACTCCCCAGACCACGCTTGAAAGTGTGAGACGCGTCGAATCCGCTGCTGAATGGTCTGGCGGCCCAGGCCGCGCGCGAGCTGCTGGTTCTCCCACCCCTGAAGCATCTCGATCCAGGCCGAATGCTCCGGATTGATGCGGGGGAGCGCATCCCAGTCGCTGCGTTGACGACCCATGTCCTACTTCCGTTGCATCATTGTCTGGTTAGATGCATCATTCCTCACGGTCCCTTTGAGACGCAACATGAATCTGGATGGCCGTGCTGGGCACATGCGAGTATTGACGGCCTTTCGATCCGCAGAATGTTGCGTCCGTTGCAACAGTAGATGGTTTGTGGTGCGCGGCGCCTGGTCGGTCAACATCCGGAAGTTCCTTCCCGGGTACCGCAGTCTGGACGCCCTGGTGCGACAGGGCATGGTGCCGGCCGAGGTCGCCGGGATGCTGGCGGAGGCGATGCGCTCAGGACGCAGCGTGATCGTCTCCGGTCCCACGCACGCCGGCAAGACGACGCTCCTGGCGGCTCTCGTGTTCATCCCCGGGCAGAGAGTCAGCTTGGAGAAGGTCGCGGAGGTGCGTGATGCACTCGGCATCCAGTACGGCGCCCTCGGCTTCGACCAGAAGCGGGATCTCATCCGTGCTCTGCTGGAGATCCGCGTCGAACCGGGGTTCGGGGCGCGCAGGGCCTACCTGACGCACACGGTCGTCACTCGGCTCAACGAGGATTCGGAAGACATCGCCTGACGGTCGACAGCGGTCACACCAGGAGTTGAGCGAATCGTCTGTCGTACTCGGTGACCCAGTCTCCTCTGTACTTCAACTGAGCGAGAGCGGTGTCAATCACCGCGTGAGCTTGAACGGACCTCACTACTTCCCCGGCGAGGTGGATTCGCACCAGGTAGTTGATGAATTTTGCGATCCATCGCCCCTTCAGGAGAAGTTCCTCACGAGTGCTGACATGTCGGAGTGCGCGTCTATTCATCGACGCGTAGTCTGACGGGGCCGCTGCCAGGAGCGCGGCTTCGACGTCATGCACCTTCTGAGAATTGAGCGTTCCGAACTCGCCAACATTGACTCGGGAGTGCTGGCTCCAGGGTGCGCATCCGGGGGAGCCGCAAGCTAGGCCTACCAGACCGAGCCGTAGCCAGTCGTCCCACAGCGTTCGTAGCGCAATCGCGGGATTGGCTGCCTTCCTGCGTAGGCGCTTCGTTAGTCTGCTGTCGATGCCATATGCGCTGCGAACCGCGCTCCATATCTCGCTGTTGAGCAGAATGTCTGCCTCAACGTCGGTGCCGATCGTGTACATGACGTGAGGAGACGTCGAGAGAATTCCTTCGAAGTCGTCCCGGTCGCGATCAAGCATGAACACCGCGCGAACCGTACGTTTGCTGTTCGACTGAACGAGCTTGTTTTTCGATTCGAGATGATCGTGAATCGCTAGGACGTGCTTCTTTCCACCGGCTGACGTGCCACCGACATTGATCTCTTCAGCTAGCCGGAGCTGCGCCTTCAAATCGCGGGTCGAAGGCAACTTCTTTAGGAGCTTGTCGTAGTGAGGCCGGTCATGGTCGCGACCCTCCACGATGACCCAGAAGTCGTGCTCGCCCATCTGCATGCGCCGTGCAAAAGCGTTGACGCTCCACTTCGGTTTGCTCATAGTTCGAAAACGTGCTCATCGGCTACGTCCGCCATGATCTCTGGCGAGTGAGTCGCAAGAAGCAACTGGCAGTCTCCGTTTACTCGTTGCATCGATCCCACCAACTGCTGCTGCCAATTGACGTGAAGCGAGAGCTCTGGCTCGTCGATCATCACGGTGTCCTCTGCGGCTCCCAGCACTTCTAGCAAGATCTGGAGCAACTGCTTCTCTCCGGAAGAGAGCGACTTCAGAGGGATTTGCTGCTCCCCAATCTCAACGCGAAGCGCAACCTGGGCGTACTGGCGTGGCATGCGTGGGACGCCCAGGATCAGGTGCTTGTCGCCGGTGTACATCGAGTCGATCACGCTTTGAAACTCGCGTTGCGGCATCAAGACGTCATCTGTCGCGCGACGTACGTCTTGGATCTCGGACACAACCTGCCGGTGCTCTTCCGATTTCTTGTAGCGCTCAGCGAACTTCTCCCGCGACATTCCGAGGGGGAGACCTTGCTCGCTGAGGAAGGCGCGAACGAGCGAATATGCCTCGTTAGGGTCAATCCGGTCGAGACGGCTCGGCGATTCCATCGGGGTGGGTACGCCCCCGAACAGTGTCGCGAGCACTGTTGCAAGCCCCGTCTGCTGGATGTCTCGGATGCGGCTGAGACTCTTGGTGGCATAGTCACGCCACCTCTCCCTGACCTGCGTTACGAAAAGCTCTTCGGTCGAGAGTCTTCGGTCTCCGGCGTATGCGGGTCGTCTTCGGGCATCGACCACGCGAGTGATCGGCAGATAAGAGTGTTCGAGCGGTCGGCTCATCACCTTCATGCCAAAGTCGATATCGTCCCACTCGGTGTGCCATACGCCGCTTAGATCGTCGTCAGGGGAGATCCAAGAACCGTCGTCGTCTTCTGCGAACAGGATGGATTGACGTGGGGCGTCGTCTTCTTCATCTTCTTCTTGGGGAGCGTCGTTGAAGAAGCGGCGAATCACGAGCCCGTTCTCCAGACCGACTCGGAAGCGGATCTCCGCGGACTTGAACGGAAGGTCTTCAAGTCCGGATGACTCGTTGTTCATGCCCGCATGGAGGATCTTCAGAAGTGTGGTCTTGCCCGCACCGTTGAGCCCCCAGAAGATATTTACGTGCCTGTCGAGCTTGTGCTCGACTGGATCAGGGCGGCCCGCCAGGCCAGTCACCCTGAAGCTCTCAATCCATGCCATGTTCCGGTCTCCGTTGCTCGTCGAATCACAATCTAGCGTCCACACGAAGCGAACGTCGCCGGGGCTCAGTAGCATCCGAAGCATGGACGTAGGCTGGTGGGCGCTGATGGTCTCCGGCGCGAGTCTTCTCATCAGTGGCGGTACGTACTGGCGGAACCGCACGCCGTCTCCCAAGTGGGTCCATGAGGTGTCGATCAAGACGGACAGCGATGGCGAGATGCGAGTTACCGGCTCCGTCATCAATCGAGGGCGGGGTGCAGGAAGGGACGTGTGCTTCGAGCCGGAAGGCATGGGGATCATGAACGTGTTCGCTCGGCGGAAGTCGGAGCGGGCAGAGTTCGGGGAGAAGCTAACCACGACGCTGGTCTACCGGCCAGGGACGACTGGGTCGGGTGCCTTCGTGCTCACGTGGAGCCAGGAACCGAATCTTCATCGCCGTCGTGCGCTCCGTGTCCCGTACTCCCTTGGCAACGGGCGCGGTGAGCTGCCTGAGCCCGAGCGCGACGATCTCGGGATCGTCTTCTGAGTTGACGCGGACTGCGGTCAAGTCGGGGCCGCTAGCTGAGGCGGGCTGCTCCGCATCCAGGGCACAGCCAGCGCTCGCCGCGTGCTGTCAGCTGCGGTTCCATCGTTGCTAGGCACGCCGAACAGCGCGGGCTCATGCCCTCCAGGTCATCGGCGTCCGATTCGGGGAGATCGTCGGGGAGCGGGGGCAGGATCACGGCGTCACGCTCGGCAGAATGCGTCGGTTCCACCTCTGGGTGTCGTCGTCTGCGAACCGCCACACGATGACGACGTTAGGGCGGTCAAGGCTGTAGCGGGCTCGGGAGAAGAAGTCGAGCACGTCCGTGGGATGCACGGTCAACGGGAAGTCTGTGCGCGGCTCCAGTAGCGCGCGTTTGTTTTCGGAATCGGCTCGGATGCTGAACACGATGACATCGCGCGTCGAGCCGTTGCGCACCGTGAACAGTTCGCCGCTCACGTGCTGGGCGTCCTCCCACGGTGGGGCGTTGTCGTCGCGGGTGCTGCGCTTGTCAGTACGCCGGGCGCGGATCTCTCCGGAGACACCCCAGACGGCCCCGAGGAGGCCGATCAGCCACGGCACCCAGTCCCACACCGCCGCGCCGATCTTCGCCCAATCCATGGGGGCAAACCTAGCCGATCAGCGGTAGACGCGGCCTAGCCTTGGAAGGTGACGACAGTGCTCTCAGAAACGGCGAAGCGCCCTCCCCATGATGTTGGTGACAGCCGACGACCGGGGAGGGCGCTGCTCTCATCGTACAGGAGGTCGTTCTCGAAATATACGCGCTAATCTGGGATTCTTTTGTGCTAAATACACACTAACTACTCCCAGGGTTGTTCCAGGTCGGTGACGTTCAGAACCTACCCCTATTACACACTTCTTTATCACGCTGATGACGGCGGGACTGGTCGTGCTGATCTGGGCCGTGGCCGGGCCCGCCCTCACGAACCTGTTCGAGCAGGCCATCGCGCGCGTGAGCGGGCTCTGAGGCGATGAGCGGGAGTCGGCCGGAGCCGATCCGCGGGCGATGGTGGGCGTGGGACATGCAGGAGGTCGATCGGGGATCCAGTCCGGTCGAGTTCGTGCTGGTCGGCGCACTGCTGACCGTGCTCACCCTCGCGGTCGTGCAGTTCGCCCTCGCGGTCTATGTGCGCAACGTCGTGCACGACGCCGCCGTCGAGGGAGCGCATGTGGCGGCTCTCGCCGACACGGCACCGACGGAGGGGACGCAGCGCACCGTGCAGGTGATCGGCCGGGCGGTGGGGAGCGAGTACGCACGAGACGTGCGCGTGCGCGAGACGACGGCCCTCGGCGTTCCCACCATGGAGGTCAGCGTGCGGACGACACTGCCGGTGTTCGGCCTGCTCGGGGTGCCTTCGGTCTGGGAGGTGACCGGTCGTGCTCCTGTGGAGTCGCTCACGGAAGGTCCCTGAACCACGGGGCGCGACGCCGGAACGGGGTCCGCTCGGCGGGGATCGGGGATCCGCAGCCCTGGAGTTCATCGGGCTCGGCGTGGTCCTGCTCGTGCCGCTCGTCTACCTCGTGCTCGCCCTCGGCGCGATCCAGGGGCAGCTGCTGGGCGTCGAATCGGCCGCCCGGCATGCGGCCCGCACCATGAGCGGCGCCTCCGACGAGGGGGACGCCGCAGCCCGCGCCGACGCCACCGTGCAGTCTGCGATCGAGGAGTACGGGATGGATCGGGGATCCGTCCAGGTCGCCATCAGATGCGCGCCGGAGGGGGCAGGCTGCCCGTCCGCCGGCGCGACTGTCGTGGTCACCGTCACGGCGAAGGTCGCTCTGCCGCTCGTGCCGTCGGTCTTCGGGCTGGACCGGATGGGCACCGTCCCGGTTCAGGCGTCGACCGCGTACAAGGTCTCGCGCACGTGGACCGGCGGATGAACGGCGGGGCGTGGGCGCGGCAGCGGGTGACCGACCGCGGGGCGGGACGCTCGCAGGCTCGTCCGGTGGGTGCAGACGACAGGGGGAGCACGATGCCGCTCGTGCTCGGGTACCTGGTGCTCGCGATCGCGCTGATCTACGTCTGCGTGTGCGCGACGGATCTGTACATCGCGCAGAAGCGCCTCGACTCGGTCGCGGATGCCGCAGCGCTCGCCGGGGCGGACGGCTTCCGGCTGCAGGTCGAGGGTGCCGCGGTCCATGCGGAGCTCGAGGACGCGGAGGTCGCGGATCAGGCCGCCGCGGTGGTCGCGGTGCTCGACGACGGCACGGAATTGGTCTCGGCGGACAGTCCCGACGGGCTCTCCGCGCGGGTGACGGTGCGGACGACGTGGACGCCGCCGTTGCTCAGCGGCCTCGTGCCGTCGATGGTCACGATCCCGGCCACGGGCACGAGCCGCACCGCACTCGAGTGAGTTCGCCACGCCAGTGGCGATCACCGCGGTCTCAGCCGCGGCGCGGCCGGTACACCGTCAACGCGCGGCGCACGGCCCTGACCCGCAGCACGTCGACTTCCTCGCCCACCTCGCCGTCGCGTGCGATGCGCTCCGGCCCGCCCGGCAGGCCGATCTCGAACTCGGGAGCGGACACCTCGTGGTACTGCTTCACCCGAGCCAGCTGGCCGGTGAGGGTGGCGAGCAGGACGACGAAGCGCGACCAGCGGTCGGACACGTCCAGGATCCGCACGTCGATCAACCCGTCCTGAAGGTCCTCTCGCACATTCGGCGCGAAGCCGTGCGGCTCATACTGCCCGTTCCCGATGAACAACAGGCTCGACTCCCGCGTCGTGCCGTCGACCGTCACGGCGACCGCACGGTCCTTGCGCATCGTGCGCCAGCCGGCGGCCAGCGCCGCGAGCGGCTTGCCGATCCGCTTCTCCAGACCTTCGCGGATCCGCACGAAGTCGGTGTACGCGCCCACGCTCGCCGTGTTGAGGAAGATCCTGTCGTTCAGATACGCGACGTCCACCTTCGTCGCGGTGCCGCGCCGGATGGCCTGCACCGTGTGCCGCGCGCTGTCGGCGCCGATCGTGCGGGCGAAGTGATTGAACGTCCCGCCGGGGAACACCGCGAGCGGCAGATCCCTCTCGATCGCCGCCTGCGCGGCCGTCGCGACCGTGCCGTCGCCCCCGGCGACCGCGAGCACCTCGGCCGCGGCGGCCGCTCGGCGCATCACGGCCTCGACGTCGTCCGACCCGCGCAGCTCGACGACCCTCATCGCGGGCAGCGCTCGCCGCAGGGTACGGGTGAGCGCGGCGCCGCGCCCGCTGTGAGACGCGGGATTGACGACGAGCGTCACGCCCTCGCCGCGGGGGCGCGGGGGCAGCTGGTCCAGCTCGCGGGGTGCCGGCACCGAGGGCGGCGGCACGGGCGGCACGAGCCGTCGGCCGATGGCCGCCACCGTGCTGCCCAGCACGAGACCCGCCGCGACGTCGGAGGGGTAGTGCGCGCCGGTCGCGACACGGGAGAAGCCCACCAGCCCGGCGAGCACCTGGAGCGGCACGCCCGCCGCCGGAAGCTCGGCCGTGACGCCCGCCGCGAAGGCGGCCGCGCTGGCCGAATGGCCGCTCGGGAACGAGGAAGAGATCGGCGTCCTGCGGGACAGCCGGCCGATCGGCACGAGCGACCGGATCGGGCGCTCGCGGTGATGCAGGCGCTTGGCGAGCTGGTTCGCGATGAGGCTCGTCGCCCCGAGCGTCACGACGCCGCGCAGACCGGCGCGCCGTGCACGGCTGCGTCCGGTCAGGTACAGGCCGCCGGCGATCGCCAGCCAGAGCACCGAGTGGTCGGCGGCGTTCGTGAGCCGGGGCATCCAGCGGTCCAGGATCGGGCTCGGCGTCGTGGCCACGGCGGAGAACACCGCCGCGTCCAGGGCGTGCACCTGCTCCCGGACCTCGGCGGCCGCGCCGCGGACCGGGCGGGTGGTCTTCCTGCGTGCCATCGGACACCTCCTCGATCCACGTTAGCGAAGAGGCTCTGGGGGAGCGGGCCCCGGGGCAACGACGGCAGGGGGCCGGCGCCCTACGGCAGGGGCCGGCGCGGCACGAACCGGGGGATGAAGCGCAGGAACCCGACCGCGCCCAGGATCCCGATGGCGCCCATCGCGGCCGCTCCGATCGCGAGCGAGCTGATCGCCGCGATCCCCGAGAACAGCAGGGGTGCGACGGCCCCGCCGGCGTCGGTGAGCGTGCGCCACGATCCGAGGAACGCGGCCGGCTCGGACTGCGGGGCGACGTCGGCGCCGAGCGTGAGCAGGATCCCGCTCGACAGCCCGTTCCCGACGCCGAGCACCGCAGCGATCATGCCGAACCAGAGCACCCGGGTGTCGGCGTCGTGCGTGAGCGAGAGGGTGAGGAAGCCCAGCCCCATCAGCACCATCGCCGGCAACGCCGCCCAGAGCCGCCCGAACCGGTCCATCACCTGACCGCTCGCATAGAAGAGGGCGAAGTCGATCGCCCCGGAGACGCCCACCACGAGCGCGATCGACGAGGCGTCCAGCCCGATCGACACGCCCCACAGCGGCAGCACGACCTGGCGGGCGGAGCGGACCGCCGACAGGCTCGCCGCCGCGAGGCCCAGACGCGAGAGCACGCCGCGATTGCGCCACATCGTGCGGAACACACCGGCGCGCTCGACGGTGGGGATCGAGCCGCTCACCGCCTCGCCGGTGTCCTCGACCTCCGCCGGCTCGCGGTCGGCGGCCGCCGCCTGGGCCTCCGGATCCGGCCCGAACAGCACGAGCAGCACGAGGGCGACGAGGCAGACCGAGAAGAACCACAGCGCGGCGTTCTCGGTGTGGAACACGGCCAGCAGCGCCGCGGCCAGGAACGGGCCCACGAACATGCCGGCGCGGAAGGATCCGCCCAGCAGCGACAGGGCGCGGGCGCGGAACTCGAGCGGCACCCTGGTCGTCATGAACGCGTGGCGGGCGAGCCCGAACGCGGCCGCCGACATGCCGACCACGAACACGGCGACGGTGAAGACCACGAGACTCGGCGCCAGCGCTCCCGCGATCACGCCGATCAGCGACAGGACGCCCGCGATCACCATCGTGTACCGCTCGCCGACCCGGGAGACCAGCCAGCCCGCGGGGATGTTGCCGCACAGCTGGCCCACGACCAGCGCCGACGCGATGAGGCCGGCCGAGGCGAGGGTCGCCCCCCTGCTCGCCGCGATCACCGGGATCAGCGGCACCACGGCGCCTTCGCCGAGCGAGAACAGGAGTGTGGGCAGGTACACCATCGGACCGAACTTCCACAGCACCGACGACGCTCGAACCATCACGCCTCCACGGTAGTCTGGTAGCGCCATGCTCGAACTTGATCTCTCCGCCGAAATCGCGGCCCTCCGTCACACCTTCGGCGACATCCGCGAGGTCGTCGACGTCGAAGGGCTCCGCGCCGCCATCGAACGCCTCAGCGAGGAGGCCGGCGCGCCCGACCTCTGGGACGACCCGGAGAAGGCGCAGAAGGTGACCAGCGCCCTCAGCCACCGTCAGGCCGAGCTCAAGCGCGTGACCGAGGTCGAGCAGCGCCTCGACGACCTCGAGGTGCTCATCGACCTCGCCAATGAGATGGAGGACGAGGACTCCGCCGCCGAGGCGCGCGCCGAGCTCGCCAGCCTCACCGACACCATCAGCCAGCTCGAGGTGCAGACCCTGCTCGACGGCGAGTACGACGAGCGCGCCGCGATCGTCACGATCCGCTCGGGTGCCGGCGGCGACGACGCCACCGACTTCGCCGAGATGCTGCTGCGCATGTATCTGCGCTGGGCGGAGCGGCACAAGTACCCGGTCAAGGTCATGGACACGTCCTACGCCGAGGGCGCGGGCATCAAGTCCACGACCTTCGAGGTCGACGCCCCCTACGCGTTCGGCACGCTCTCGGTCGAGGCGGGAACGCACCGTCTCGCCCGGATCAGCCCGTTCGGATCGGCCGACAAGCGCCAGACCTCGTTCGCCGCGGTCGAGGTCATCCCGCTCATGGAGGAGGCGACCGAGGTCGACATCCCCGAGGGCGACATCCGCGTCGACGTCTTCCGCTCCTCGGGTCCCGGCGGCCAGTCGGTCAACACCACGGACTCGGCCGTGCGCATCACCCACCTTCCGACCGGCATCGTCGTCTCGATGCAGAACGAGAAGTCGCAGATCCAGAACCGCGCCGCCGCCATGCGCGTGCTGCAGACCCGCCTGCTGCTGCTGCAGAAGGAGGAGGAGGCGGCGAAGAAGAAGGAGCTCGCCGGCAACATCACGGCGAGCTGGGGCGACCAGATGCGTTCCTATTTCCTCTACGGTCAGCAGCTCGTGAAGGACCTGCGGACCGGCCACGAGTCGGGCAACCCGACGACGGTCTTCGACGGCGACCTCGACGGCTTCATCTCCGCGGGGATCCGCTGGCGCAAGCGCAAGGACGACGACGACTGAGCCCTTCCGGGCCCGGCCGCGGTCAGAGGCTTCCCAGGTGACGTCCGGGGGCCCAGCCCGTAAGGTGGTCTTCCGATGACTGTGACACGGAGAATCCCGATGACTGTGACACGGAAGACGGCAGCCGGCTGCGCCATCGCGGCACTGATCGTTCCGCTCGCGGCGACGGCCGCGTTCGCCTTCGCCCCGGCCGACGTCACCACGCCTCGCCGTGCCGTGTCGCTGGTGGTCGACCCGCAGCACTACACGGTCGCCTCCGTCGCGCAGGAGCCGGTCACGGCCCGCGCCGCCTTCGACGTCTACACCCCTCCGGCTCCCGCCCCCGTGGCGGATCCCGCTCCGGCCTCCACCGCGGCCGCGTCGGCCGCGGCCGCGCAGTCGTATTCGGGCGAAGCCATCGTCGCGTACGCCCAGACGTTCGTCGGCGTGGTGCCCTACGGCTGGGGCGCGGATCCGAGCGACTCCTTCGGCTGCGACGGTCTTGTGCAGTACGTGTTCGGCCACTTCGGCATCAGCCTGCCGCGTGGCGCCGACAACCAGGCGGCGCTCGGCACCGTCATCTCCGCCGACGAGGCGCGGGCAGGCGACCTGGTGTGGTGGCCCGGGCGGCACATCGGCATCTGGGACGGCGCGGGCGGCATCATCGACTCGCCCGACTGGGGGCGCTACGTCGAGCACCACGCTCCGTGGGCGAGCTCCGGGCCGCCGATCTTCATCCGGCTCTGATCCGGCACGGGATCCCAGCCACCTCATAGCCCGGAACCCGCCGCCGTGGGGTGTCGCTCGCCGACTGCGCGCGGCGCCCGCTTAGGCTCGACACGCCATGATCCGATTCGAGAACGTCACCAAGCGCTATCGCGGCACCAAGCGTCCCGCGCTCTCCGGGGTCGATTTCGAGGTGCAGCGAGGCGAGTTCGTCTTCCTCGTCGGCGCGTCGGGATCCGGGAAGAGCTCCTGCCTGCAGCTCATCCTCCGGGAGGAGTCGCCCACGTCCGGCCGTGTCGCCGTGCTGGGCCGCGACCTCAAGTCCATCGCGAACCGCAAGGTCCCCTACTTCCGCCGCAGCATCGGATCCGTCTTCCAGGACTTCCGCCTGCTGCCGTCGAAGACCGTGTACCAGAACGTCGCCTTCACCCTGCAGGTGACGGGCGCGTCGCGCGGCTTCATCCAGCAGGCGGTGCCCGAGGCGCTCGCTCTCGTCGGTCTGAGCGGCAAGGAGAAGCGGCTTCCGCACGAGCTCTCCGGTGGAGAGCAGCAGCGCGTGGCGATCGCCCGCGCGATCGTGAACCGCCCGCAGATCGTGCTCGCCGACGAGCCGACCGGAAACCTCGACCCCGGCACGTCCGTCGACATCATGCAGCTCCTGGCGCGCATCAACGCCGGCGGAACCACGGTGCTCATGGCCACGCACGAGGCCGCGTTCGTCGATCAGATGCAGCGCCGCGTGATCGAGCTGCGCGACGGCGAGATGGTGCGCGACGAAGTCGGCGGCGGATACGGCGACACGTCCAACGTGCCGCGCCTCGAGCCCGAGGCGATCCGGGGCGCGGCCGCGACGGCCGCGCTGCAGACGGTGCGCGAGGTGCATCGCGAGACCGAGGCCGCGATCGCGGAGCCCGTTCCCGCACCCGCGCCCGCTCCTGAGCCGCAGGCTCCCGCTCGGCCGACGGTGAAGCCCGCCGACGAGGCGCGTCCCGCGACGCACCCGATCACGCTCCCCGCCATCGACGTCGCCGAGCTCGGCGTGGCGGATCGGCTCGGACTCGATACCGGTGACGACGAAGAAGTGGGGCCGGTGTCATGAGGTTCGGACTCATCCTCGGCGAAGCGCTCACGGGCCTCCGCCGCAACGCATCCATGGTCATCTCCGTCGTGCTCGTGACGTTCGTCTCGCTCACGTTCGTGGGTGCGGCCATCCTCATGCAGGCGCAGATCGGCACCATGCGCGCCTACTGGCAGGACCGCGCCCAGGTCGCGATCTACATGTGCTCCTCGGTGTCCACGTCTCCGGGGTGCGTCGACGGCGTCGCCACGGAGGACCAGATCAAGGCCGTGCAGGCGGATCTCGATGGCCCCACGCTCAAGCCCCTGATCTCGAAGAGCTCCTTCCAGACCGCGGATGAGGCCTACCAGGAGACCCTGAAGCTCGTCGGCAAGGACTACGCGGGCGTGCTCACGCCCGACCAGGTCAGCGCCGTCTTCAAGGTCAACCTCAAGGACCAGACGCAGTCGGCGGTCCTCGCCGAGGCGTTCAGCGGGCTCAAGGGCGTGGACGAGGTGAAGGACCAGCTGGAGTATCTGGATCCGCTGTTCCGCGCGCTCACGGTCGCGACCTACATCGCCGTGGGCATCGCGGTGCTCATGCTGATCGCCGCCGTGCTGCTGATCGGCACCACCATCCGACTGTCCGCCTATGCCCGACGGCGCGAGATCGGGATCATGCGTCTCGTCGGCGCCTCGAACCGCTTCATCCAGACGCCGTTCGTGCTCGAGGGCGTGTTCGCGGCCGTGATCGGATCCGTGCTCGCGAGCGCGGCCGTGCTGCTGGGCGTGAAGTTCGGCGTGCAGGAGTACCTCGCCAAGACGGTCGGATTCGTGACCACGTGGGTGGGGTTCAACGAGGCGCTGCTCGTGGTGCCCGTGCTCATCGGCATCGGCGTGATCCTCGCCGCGCTCAGCGCCGGCTTCGCGATCCGCCGCTGGCTGCGCGCCTGATAGGCTGACAGGCTGCCGTGCGCCCGCGCGGCGCAGAATCAGGAGATCGCCATGCCCAGGGAACGCGGGGAGAAGGTCGTCGCGACCAATCGTCGCGCACGTCACGACTACAACCTCGAGAAGTCGTACGAGGCGGGACTCGTGCTCACGGGCACCGAGGTGAAGTCGCTGCGCCAGGGGCGTGCGAATCTGACCGACGGATACGCCTTCATCAAGGGCAACGAGGCGTTCCTCGACGCCGTGCACATCCCCGAGTACTCGCAGGGGCACTGGACGAACCATTCGGCCAAGCGGATCCGCAAGCTCCTGCTGCACAAGGAGGAGATCGCGAAGCTCTCGCATGCGGTCTCCGCAGGCGGCTACACGCTCATCCCGCTGCGGCTGTACTTCTCCGACGGACGCGCCAAGGTCGAGATCGCACTGGCCAAGGGCAAGCGCGAGTACGACAAGCGGCAGACTCTGCGCGAGCGCCAGGACTCCCGCGAGGCGGAGCGCGCCATGCGCTTGCGCAACCGCGTCGGGGAGTGACGACGGGTCTTCCGCCGGGGTGACGGATCAGGGCGTCGGCTCGAATCCGAACACCGACCCGAGGAAGCGCAGCTCCGCCTCGGCCGCCGCGATGACGGTGTCGGCCTGCCGGAACCCGTGGCCCTCCCCGGGGAACAGCAGGTACTCGTGCCGCACCCCGCGCGCCGCCAGCGCATCGCGGATCGCCTCGGACTGCGAGGGTGGGACCACCGCGTCGTCCGCCCCCTGCAGGATGAGCACGGGCACGTCGATGCGGTCCGCGTGGGTCAGCGGTGAGCGGTCGATGTACGTCTGCTCGGCCTCGGGCAGCGGGCCGACGAGCCCGTCGAGGTAGTGGCGTTCGAAGTCGTGCGTCTCCTGCGCGAGCAGGCGCAGGTCGGCGACGCCGTAGCGGTCGATCCCGGCCGCGAACACGCCTCCGCGGACCAGCGCCGACAGCACGGTCCAGCCGCCCGCTGACCCGCCGCGGATGGCGATGCGCGCCGGATCCGCGATCCCGGCGTCGGCGAGCCCCTGTGCCGCGGCGAGCACGTCGTCCACGTCGACGACGCCCCACTGCCCGTCCAGCCGCGCGCGGTAGTCGCGGCCGTAGCCCGTCGATCCGCCGTAGTTCACGTCGAGGACGCCGATGCCGCGACTCGTGAAGTAGGTGATCCAGCCCGCCTGCGCGCCCGCCGAATGCGCGGTGGGACCGCCGTGCACCTGCACGATGTACGGCGGGAGGGCGTCTGGGTCCGCGTCGACGTGGGGGTTCGCCGGGGCGTGATCGAACGCGTGCACGGGCCCGTGCGGTCCGTCGAACGTGACGGACCGCGCGCCGGGCACCCACGCCGGATCGACGGGGTCGCCGCCGCGGATCGTGCGCGCGACGCCGGCGTCGACGTCGAGCTCCCAGAGACCGGGGGTGACCCGGCGGCCCTGCCCGGTGACGAGCACACGCGATCCGTGCGTGTCCTCGAGGCTGAGGTCGGCGTCGAACGGCACGTCGAGTTCGCGCAGCAGCGCGCCGTCCGGATCCAGCAGCGCCAGCGTGTCCGAGCCGTTCGTCCGGATCGCGAGGATCCGCCCGTCGTCCAGGATCCGGAACCAGCGCTGGCCGAGCACCCAGAGACCGCCGCCCGTGTCGGCGTCGGCGGGGGCGAACGGCTCCGTGACCGCCGGCGGCGCCGGAGCGGGCGGCTCGGGCTGCACGCCGATGCGCGCGCGATGCAGGTTCCAGCGTCCCGTCGCGTCGTCGGCGAACAGCAGCTCGTCGTCGGAGATCCACTCGAGCTGCAACGCGGCCCTGGCCGGGATCGCGCTGTGCGCGCCGTCGGCGAGGTTCGCGACGACCCCGATCGCCGCCTCCCACGGCATGCGCGTCTCGCCCCACTCGACGACCGCGAGCCGGGTGCCGTCCGGGGAGAGCGCTGGATGGGCGAAGAAGCCGCTGCCGGAGCGGATCCGGCGGACCGCGGCGTCGTCATCCGCCGCCGAGCCGTCGACGGGGATCTCGGCGATCGCCCGCTCGTGGGGTGTCGGGCGCAGATCCTCCCGGACCGCGAAGAGGCGCCCCTGCTGCAGGCGCAGGCCGCCGTACTGCGCGCCGGCGGCGGTCAGCGGCACCGGGACGTCGGCGCCCGGATCCCATCGGTGCACGCGCTGGTCGTCGCCGTCCACGAAGAACAGCGTCCCGTCGTCGGCCACCGTCCACGCGCCGCCTCCGTACTCGTGCACGCGCGAGCGCGCGTTCCAGGGAGCGGGGAGCACCTCCTGAGCCGGTCCGTCCGCATCCTGCCGGAGCACGCGCATGCGTCCGCGCTCGGCAGGCACCGACTCGCTCCACCAGATGCCGCCCGCGGCGTACTGCGCGCCGTCGATCCGGATGCCGGCCGCGGCGAGGGCGGCGGCGGACAGCGGGGAGGGCCAGGAACCGTATGCAGCGCTCATGTCTCGAGCCTAGAAGAGCCGGTCGTCGGCGAGCCGCGCCGACCCGGCACGGCGGGACCCGACAGGGGCGGAACCGGGACCCGACACATGGTGAAACAGAGAATGCGTGCGACCCCGGCGCCGCCTAGCGTGGGGGGACCGCCCCGATGCTGGAGAGAGATGTCCTTCGACGTGCCGCCGTTCGCCCCGACCGGGGCCGTCTCGCCGCGCGTGCCGATCTCCTTCGAGCTGTACCCGCCGCGCACCCCCGCGCCGGTCGAGGCGCTTCACGAGACGATCCAGCAGCTGGCCTCCGTGTCGCCGCGCTTCATCTCGGTGACCTACGGTGCCGGCGGCTCCGTGGGCGGCCGGTCGCTGGACGTGCTGCGCTACATCCGCGAGCAGACCGCGGTCGAGCCGCTCGCGCACCTCACCTGCGTCGGCAGCACCTATGCGGGCGCGTCCCGGTTGATCCGGGAGTTCCTCGACGCCGGGATCCTCAGCTTCCTCGCGCTCCGCGGCGATCCGCCGCTGGGTGAGAGCGAGCCGTTCCTGGGGGATCTGGAGAGCTCGGCACAGCTGGTGCAGCTGATCGACCGCGCACAGGCGGAGCGTGCGCCGTATCAGGAGAGGCCGATCCCCGGCGTTCCCGGGGCGGTGCAGGTCACGCCGCGTCGCAAGGTGAACATCGCCGTGGCCGCCTACCCGAACGGGCACCCGCGCTCCACGTATCGCAATCAGGACATCGACGCGCTGCTCGCGAAGCAGGCGGCGGGGGCCACCCTCGCGATCACCCAGCTCTTCTTCCACCCCGACGACTACTTCGCCTTCGTCGAGCGCGCGCGTCGTGCCGGCGTCACGATCCCGATCCTGCCCGGCATCATGCCGATCACCTCGCCCGCCCGGCTCCGTCGCGTGCTGGAGCTCAGCGGTGAGGAGCTCCCGGCCGAGCTGTCGATCGCCCTCGAGGTCGAGCCGACCACCGAGGGGCGCACCGAGATCGGCGTCGCCCAGGCGGCCGCGCTCGTGCGCGAGCTCGTCGACGGCGGCGCACCCGGCGTGCACCTGTACGCGTTCAACCAGCACCGCACCGTGCTCGACGTGCTCGAGGAAGCAAGGGTGCTCGACGCGGCGCCTCCGGCGTCCCGCCATGTCGACCGGCGACCCGCGGTGCCCACAGGCCGGCGCTGAGCCGCATCTTCCCCCTTCCGTCAGAGAGGACCGTCATGACCGCATTCCCCGAGGGCACCGTTCTGGGCTACCCCCGCATCGGCCGCCGCCGCGAGCTCAAGAAGGCCGTCGAGGCGTTCTGGGCCGGACGGATCGACGAGACCGAACTCGAGCGCACCGCCGCCGAGCTGCGCGCCGCCACGCGCGAGCGTCTCGCCGCACAGGGGCTGGGCCGGAGCGACTCCGCGATCCCCGAGTCGTTCTCGTACTACGACCAGGTGCTCGACGCCGCCGTGACCGTGGGCGCGATCCCGGCGCGCTTCGAGGACCTGCGCGCCGAGGACGGCACGATCGGGCTGCCCGCGTACTTCACGATCGCACGCGGCGAGGGCGATCGCGCCCCGCTCGAGATGACGAAGTGGTTCGACACGAACTATCACTACCTCGTGCCGGAGATCGGTCCGGAAACCGTGTTCTCGCTCTCCAGCGACCGGATCGTGCGCCAGGTGCAGGAGGCGGCGGACGCCGGCTTCCGCACCCGTCCCGTGGTCGTCGGCCCTGTCACGTTCCTCGCGCTGGCCAAGGCCGCAGACGAGGCGCCGGAGGGCTTCGACCCGCTGTCCCGGCTCGACGACCTCGTGCCGGTCTACGCGGAGCTGCTCGGTGCGCTCAAGGCCGCGGGTGCCGAGTGGGTGCAGCTGGACGAGCCCGCCCTCGTGAGCGAGTCGCTGCCGGCTTCCGTCGCGGAGCTGGGCGCCGCCGCGGCGCGCGCCTACGCAGTCCTCGGCGGACTGGCCGAGCGCCCCGCGATCTTCGTCGCGGCGCCCTATGCCGCCCTCGATGCCAACCTCTCCGTGCTGGCCGCCGCGCCGATCGAGGCGATCGGTCTCGACCTCGTCCGCGGCACCGTGCCCGCGGCCGTTCCCGGCCTTGCGGACAAGGTGCTCGTCGGCGGTGTTATCGACGGCCACAACATCTGGCGGGGCGACCTCGCCGCGGCGTTCGACACCCTCGAGGTACTGCGAGGCCTCGGGGCGGCCGGAGTCTCCGCCGCGACCTCGACCTCGCTGCAGCACGTGCCGCACGACGTCGAGGACGAGTCCAAACTCGACGCCCGCCTGGTGAGCTGGCTCGCGTTCGCCGACCAGAAGGTCGCGCAGATCACGACGCTCGCCCGCGGTCTCGCCGAGGGGCGTGCCACGATCGGCGCCGAGCTCGACGCCGCCTCGGCCGCCCTGGCCGACCGTCTGAGCGCCCCGGGCGTGCGGGTCGATGCCGTCCGTGCGCGCACCGCGGCGCTGACCGAGGCCGACTTCACCCGCGGCGACTACGACGCCCGCGTGGCGGCGCAGTCGATCGCCCTGGATCTGCCGGCGCTGCCGCTCACCACGATCGGATCCTTCCCGCAGACCGGCGAGATCCGCCGAGCGCGCGCGCAGTTCACGAAGGGCGAGATCACGGCGGAGGAGTACGACGGCTTCCTCCGTGACGAGATCGGCCGCGTCGTCGCGCTGCAGGAGGAGCTGGGGCTGGACGTGCTCGTGCACGGCGAGCCCGAGCGCAACGACATGGTCCAGTACTTCGCCGAGAACCTCGACGGGTTCGACGTCACCGAGAACGGCTGGGTGCAGTCCTACGGATCCCGCGCCACGCGTCCGTCCATCCTCTGGGGCGACGTGTCGCGTCCCGCTCCGATCACGGTCGCCTGGTCGCAGTACGCCCAGTCGCTCACCGCGAAGCCGATGAAGGGCATGCTGACCGGCCCGGTGACGATCCTCGCGTGGTCGTTCGTCCGCGACGACCAGCCCCTGGCCGAGACGGCGAACCAGGTGGCGCTGGCGCTGCGCGACGAGATCGCCGACCTCGAGGCCGCCGGGATCGGCGTGATCCAGGTCGACGAGCCCGCCCTGCGCGAGCTGCTGCCGCTCAAGAAGGCCGACCAGCCCGCGTACCTGGATTGGTCCGTCGCCTCGTTCCGGCTCTCCACCGCGGGCGCCGAGACCGCGACCCAGGTGCACACGCACCTCTGCTACTCGGAGTTCGGCGTCGTCATCGACGCGATCCGCGCCCTCGACGCCGACGTGACCTCGATCGAGGCCGCGCGCAGCCGCATGGAGGTCGTGACCGACATCGCCGCGGCCGGCTTCGACCACGGCATCGGCCCGGGCGTCTACGACATCCACTCGCCGCGCGTGCCGGAGACCGCGGAGGTCGAGACGCTCCTGCGCCGCGCGGTCGCCGAGATCCCGACGCGCCAGCTCTGGGTCAACCCGGACTGCGGTCTGAAGACGCGCGGCTACGAGGAGACCAACGCGTCGCTGCGCAACATCGTGGAGGCGACCCGTCGCGTCCGTGAGGACGTCTCGGTCGCCGTCTGAGCGAAAAAAGACGAAGCCCTCCCGGATCCGCTCCGGGAGGGCTTCGTCGTGAGGGAGGGCGTCAGACGGCGCGCAGCACCGCGACGACCTTGCCGAGCACGGTGGCGTCGTCGCCGAGGATGGGCTCGAACGCGCTGTTGCGGGGCAGCAGCCACACGTGACCGTCGCGGCGCCGGAAGGTCTTCACCGTGGCCTCGCCGTCGAGCATGGCGGCGACGATCTCGCCGTTCTCCGCGGTGCCCTGGGAGCGCACGACCACCCAGTCGCCGTCGCAGATCGCCGCGTCGATCATCGACTCGCCGGAGACCTTGAGCATGAACAGCTCGCCCTTGCCGACCAGCTGGCGGGGGAGCGGGAAGATCTCCTCGACCTGCTGCTCCGCGGTGATGGGGACTCCGGCCGCGATCCGGCCCACGAGCGGCACCAGCGCGGCGTCGCCCACGGAGGGCGTCGTGTCGGCGGGGTTCTCCGTGGAGGTGCCTGGCAGGTCGATCAGCACCTCCATGGCGCGCGTCTTGCCCGCATCGCGGCGGAGGTAGCCGCTCAGCTCGAGCTGGCCGAGCTGATGGGTCACGCTGCTCAGGGACTTGAGGCCGACGGCGTCGCCGATCTCGCGCATGCTCGGCGGGTATCCGTACCGGGCGATCGAGGTCTGGATGACCTCGAGGATCGCCATCTGCTTCGCACTGAGGCTCTTGCGGCGCCGCGTCCGCGGGGCCTCGGAGCCGGGGGTCGCGCCGTCGCTCATGCCATCTCCTTCGTGTGCGTCGTGCCCCGCGGATCCGGTCGAACGAGCCGATCTCGCGGGCGGCGATTCGAATGTCGGTGGTCCGTGATGGGGTCTTCGTATCGAAACCGTATCCGAGATCGGGGCGGAATCGGTAGATCTGTTCGAGCGTGTCGGCGAAGTGGGTGAACCGAATTTCGAAGAACGCTTGACAGATGTTCGAACTCGAAAGTAGTTTCGGAACGTAGGTTCGCCTCTCCAGAGGCCCGGATCCCCAGATCGTCACACAGAGGATCGGGATCCGGGGAGAGGCGGACCCGCACCACACAGAGGAGAAGCACCATGAGCAGCATCACCTTCGCCGGTCCGGTCACCGCCACGCGCCTGCGGATCACCCCGCGCGGACGACGCGTGCTGGCTGCGCTGGTGGCGCTGCCTGTCGCTGGTGCGATCGCGTTCGCGGCTCTCAGCGGCGGATCGGCCCTCGCCTCGGGCGAGCACACGGCGGGCGACGGCTTCGCGACCGTCACGGTGCAGCCGGGCGACACGCTGTGGTCGATCGCCGGCGAGGTCGCTCCCGACGCCGACCCGCGCGACGTGGTCGCGGAGATCTCCAAGCTGAACATGGTCGACGGCGGCGTGATCGAAGTCGGTCAGCACCTGGCGATCCCGGCCCGGTACGGTGCCACCGGCCGCTGAGCCCCCGCAAGGAGCTCAGCAACCGTGCTTCGACGGAGCTCAGCAACGGTGCTTCGACGGAGCTCAGCAACCGCTGACATCTGTGCTCGGCGCACAGCGGAGCCGCCTAGCATGGCAGGGTGACTGTCTCGCTCGACGACTTACCCCTCCGTGACGATCTCCGCGGTCTGCGCCCGTACGGCGCACCGCAGGCACCGCTTCCCGTGGCGCTCAACGTGAACGAGAACACGCATCCGGTGCCCGAGCACGTCGCCAGCGACATCCTCGACGACATCGCCGTCGCACTGCGCGATGTCAACCGCTACCCGGATCGCGAGTTCACCGAGCTTCGGCGGGCCTTCGCCGGCTACCTCGGGCACGATCTCGACGCATCGAACATCTGGGCGGGCAACGGCTCCAACGAGGTGCTGCAGCACATCCTTCAGGCGTTCGCGGGCCCCGGTCGCACGGTCTTCGGGTTCGCCCCGACCTACTCGATGTATCCGCTGCTCGCGCAGGGGACCGGCGCGACCTGGGTCGCGGGCACCCGGCACCCGGATTACGAGATCACGGTCGACGAGGCGGTCTCCCAGGTACGCCGGCACGATCCCGACGTGATCCTGCTGTGCGCGCCGAACAACCCCACGGGCACGCCCCTTCCGCTCGACGTGATCGAAGCGGTCTACGAGGCCGCCCGGGGGATCGTGATCGTCGACGAGGCGTACCAGGAGTTCGCCCCGCGTGACTCGCCCTCCGCCCTCACGCTGCTCGAGGGCCGCCCGCGGCTCGCCGTCTCGCGCACCATGAGCAAGGCCTTCGCCTTCGCCGGCGCGCGCGTCGGATATCTCGCCGCCGATCCCGCCTTCATCGACGCGCTCCGGCTTGTCCGCCTGCCGTACCACCTGAGCGCTCTCACGCAGGCGGCCGCCGTCGCGGCGCTGCGCAACGCACCGACCATGCTGGCGATGGTCGATGAGATCGTGGCTCAGCGGGATCGGATCACGGCGACCCTGGAGGCCCTGGGGTACGCGCCGCACCGCTCCTGGTCGAACTTCGTGCTGTTCGGCGGGGTCGCCGATCCCGCCGCGACGTGGCGCGCCCTCTACGACAAGGGCGTGCTGATCCGCGACGTCGGGATCCCGAACCACCTCCGCGTCACGGCCGGCACCGAGGCCGAGACCACCGCGTTCCTGGACGCGCTCGCCTCGATAGGATCGGCCTCATGACCGCTCGCACCGCCCGCCGCACCCGCTCCACGTCCGAGTCGACGATCGAGCTCGAGCTGAACCTCGACGGCACCGGGCAGAGCCACATCGACACCTCGGTGCCGTTCTTCGACCACCTCCTCACGGCGTTCGCGAAGCACTCGCTGACCGACCTCACGGTCCGCGCCTCGGGGGACACCCACATCGACGCGCACCACACCGTCGAGGACGTCGCGATCGTGCTCGGACAGGCGATCCGGGAGGCGCTCGGAGACAAGTCCGGCATCTCCCGCTACGGCGACGCGCTCGTCCCGCTGGACGAGGCGCTCGTGCAGGCCGTCGTCGACATCTCCGGACGCCCGTACCTCGTGCACGAGGGCGAGCCCGCCGGCTACGAGCACCACCTCATCGGCGGTCACTTCACCGGATCCCTGGTGCGGCACGTCTTCGAGGCGATCGCTTACAACGCCGCGCTCACCGTGCACGTGCGCGTGATCAGCGGACGCGACCCGCACCACATCGCGGAGGCCGAGTTCAAGGCGTTCGCGCGGGCGTTCCGCCAGGCCAAGGCGCTCGATCCGCTGGTGGTCGGGGTGCCCTCGACCAAGGGCGCACTGTGACCGCCGCCGCCGAGGGGCGCCGCCCCACCGTGGCCGTGTTCGACTACGGCTCCGGCAACGTGCACTCCGCGGTGAAGGCCCTGATCCGCGCCGGCGCGGACGCCGAGCTCACGGGCGACCGCACCGCGGCGCTCGAAGCGGACGGCCTCGTGGTGCCGGGCGTGGGTGCCTTCGCCGCGGTCCGTGAGGCCCTGGCCGCACACCACGGCGACGAGATCATCGAGCGCCGCCTGGCCGGCGGGCGCCCCGTGCTGGGCATCTGCGTCGGCATGCAGGTGCTGTTCGCAGGGGGAGTGGAACGCGGCGCGGAGGTCGACGGCCTCGGTGAATGGCCCGGCGTCGTCACCGAGCTCGACGCCCCGGTGCTGCCGCACATGGGCTGGAACACCGTCGAGCCCGATGCGGGCAGCGTGCTGTTCCGCGGCATCGAGCACGAGCGGTTCTACTTCGTGCATTCGTTCGCCGCGCAGTCGTGGGAGCTCGACGTCATCCCGCCGTTCCCGCAGCCGAGGCTGACCTGGGCCGAGCACGGCTCCCGCTTCCTCGCCGCGGTGGAGAACGGCCCGCTCTCGGCGACGCAGTTCCACCCGGAGAAGTCCGGAGAGGCCGGCATCCAGCTGCTGCGCAACTGGATCTCGACGCTCTGAACACCCGGGCCGTGCGACGGCGGGGGATTGGTGCCCCGTCGACGCCCGGACTACTCTCTTCTCTCGTGCCGCGCCCGCAGCGGGCCGGCGCATCGTGACCCGAAGGACGACATGAACGAGTTCGCGCAGTCCCCCTCCCTGACCCTGCTCCCGGCCGTCGACGTAGCCGGAGGACAGGCCGTGCGCCTGACCCAGGGCGAGGCCGGAAGCGAGACCAGCTACGGCGACCCGATCGACGCCGCTGCCGAGTGGGTCGACCAGGGGGCGGAGTGGATCCACCTCGTCGACCTCGACGCCGCCTTCGGACGCGGCAGCAACGCGCCGATCCTGCGTCGCGTGATCAAGCAGTTCCGCAGCGTCAACGTGGAGCTCTCCGGCGGGATCCGCGACGACGCCAGCCTCGAGGCGGCGATGGAGTCCGGTGCGGCCAGGATCAACCTCGGCACCGCTGCACTCGAGAACCCCGAATGGGCCGCCGACGTGATCGCGCGCTACGGCGACGCCGTCGCGGTCGGCCTCGACGTGCGTGGCACGACGCTCGCCGCCCGCGGCTGGACGAAGGAGGGCGGCGACCTCTGGACGGTGCTCGACCGTCTCGAGGACGCCGGCTGCAGTCGTTACGTCGTCACCGACGTCACCAAGGACGGAACCCTCAAGGGCCCGAACCTCGAACTCCTCCGCGAGATCACCGCGCGCACCCCGAAGCCTGTCGTGGCGTCGGGCGGGATCGCCAACCTCGACGACATCGCGGCGCTGCGCGAGCTCGTGCCGCTGGGCGTCGAGGGCGCGATCGTCGGCAAGGCACTGTATGCGGGTGCGTTCACCCTGGCCGAGGCCCTGGATGTCGCCGGATCCTGATCGTCCGTCCGCAGCCTGCGACCACGGCGATCACGCGGGCGCGGCGGACTCCGCCGGCGTCCCGTGGGCGGGGCGCTCCTTCCAGGAGAACACGCGAGCGGCGGATGACGGGTCGGCCGACCCTGCGCTCTCGGCGGCTCTGACGCGCTTCCGCGCCGGCGAGGGCTCGCAGTCGGAGGTGGTCGACGCGTTCCGCGCCGCCCGCGTGCTCGTGCCCCTCGTCGCGGAGAAGGGCGAGGAGGGGGTCGCTCCCTCGGGGCTCGCCGTCGACAAGACCCAGGAGTTGTCGCTCGTGACGGTCGCCGCACCCGATGGGCGCACCGTGCAGCCCGCGTTCACGAGCGTCGACACCATGCGCTCGTGGGATCCGATCGCACGGCCGATCCCGGTCGAGGCCGCCCGCGTCGCGCTCTCCGCCTCGTCCGGCGACGCGGAGCTGATCGTGCTCGATCCCGGATCCGAGACCGAGTTCGTGCTGCGGCGGCCCGCGGTGTGGGCGGTCGCCCAGGGGCAGCACTGGGAGCCGAGCTTCCTCTCGCCCGAGGTCTACGCCGGTCTCCAGGAGAGCGTGGGCAGCGAGCTCGCCGTGATCGACGTGGCGGTGTCCGCCGGGGATCCGGAGGCGCGACTGCGCGGCCCGGAGCTCGTCGTCACCCTCGAGCTCGTCGAAGGGCTGGACCGCGAGACCCTCGACGCCGTGCTGGCCCGACTGGCCCAGCGCTGGGCCGCGGATGACCGCATCGCGGTGCTCGTCGACTCGCTCACCGTGCGGCTGCGCGCGAGCGCCTGATCCGCGTCACGTCGCCGGGTCCGGGCGACGCGGTCGCACCCCGGCGGGCGCGGCCGCGTCGCGCGCGCTCAGCTGACCGGACCGGTCCACTTCTCGCCCGGACCCTGACCGATCGGGTCGGGGATGACGGACGCCTCGCGGAACGCGAGCTGGACCGAGCGCAGCCCGTCGCGCAGGGAGCGCGCGTGCATGTCGCTGATCTCCGGAGCGGCGGCGGTGATGAGGCCGGCCAGCGCGTTGATCAGCTTGCGCGCCTCGTCCAGGTCCTTCTGGGCCTCCGGGTCATCGGCGAGGCCGACCTTGACGGCGGCGGCGCTGAGCAGGTGCACGGCGGCGGTCGTGATCACCTCGACGGCCGCGACGTCGGCGATGTCGCGCGCGGCGCTCACGGCGCCGTCGTCGTTCGCGGAGGTGGGGGAGACGTGCTCGTGGCCGTCGGGCGCGGGAATGCTCACTGTGCCGGCTTTCCGAAGGTCTTGCCTTCTGATAGACTCTTGCGGGCTCCGGGGCTTATGTCCCGGCACGAAAGAGGATTCACTTCCCACCCGCGCTTGCCGCTCAAGGCTACCGGGTCCAGCACTCCGCCGATTCACGTCGGTAGCCGTCGCGCAGCGAGAGCTGCACGACGGGTCAGGGTGCCGCCGACGTCTGAGTGTCGGCGGGTGGGACGATTCCGCTTTCGCCCGTGATCCGTCCGGATCACGGTGGCCGAAACCATCGTCTAAGGAGTCCGCATCAGCGATCCCCGCACCAATGAGCGCATCCGCGTCCCCGAGGTCCGCCTCGTCGGCCCCGCGGGTGAGCAGATCGGCGTCGTCCGTATCGAGGCGGCGCTGCGTCTTGCGCAGGAAGCCGACCTCGATCTCGTCGAGGTCGCCCCGAACTCGAAGCCTCCCGTGGTCAAGATCATGGACTACGGCAAGTTCAAGTACGAGGCTGCGCAGAAGGCGAAGGAAGCTCGCCGCAACCAGGCGAACACCATCCTCAAGGAGGTGCGCTTCCGTCTGAAGATCGAGGCGCACGACTACACGACCAAGCTCAAGCGCGCCGAGGGCTTCCTCAAGTCCGGCGACAAGGTGAAGGCCATGATCCTGTTCCGTGGTCGTGAGCAGTCCCGCCCCGAGCAGGGCGTCCGGCTGCTCCGCAAGTTCGCAGAGGACGTCGCGGAGTTCGGAACGGTGGAGTCCAACCCCACCATCGACGGACGCAACATGGTCATGGTGATCGCCCCGCTGAAGAACAAGTCCGAGGCGAAGGCCGAGCAGAACGCGGTGCGTGCGGCGAACAAGCAGGCCGCGCGCGACGCCAAGGCGCCGGCCGAGCCGGCCGCGCCGGCCGCCCCGGCCGAGTGATCCACCGGATCCCGTAGCCCCACACAGACCTCCCGCAGCATGCGGGCAGAACCCTGTCGCCCAGCTGGGCGCCATACGAAGGAAGAGAAGATGCCGAAGCAGAAGACCCACTCGGGTGCCAAGAAGCGCTTCAAGATCACCGGCAGCGGCAAGCTGAAGAAGCAGCAGGCCGGGATGCGCCACAACCTCGAGCTGAAGTCGAGCCGTCGCACCCGCCGCCTGAACCAGGACGAGGTGCTGTCGAAGGCAGACACCAAGGTCGCCAAGAAGCTCCTCGGCCGCTGACGCGCCCGAACGCACGAATAGGAACACACGAAAATGGCTAGAGTCAAGCGCGCCGTCAACGCTCAGAAGAAGCGCCGCGTCATCCTCGAGCGCGCCTCGGGTTACCGTGGCCAGCGCTCGCGCCTGTACCGCAAGGCGAAGGAGCAGGTCACCCACTCCCTCGTCTACGCGTACCGCGACCGTCGCAAGCGCAAGGGCGACTTCCGTCGTCTGTGGATCCAGCGCATCAACGCCGCTGCCCGCCAGAACGGCATCACGTACAACCGCTTCATCCAGGGCCTCGGTCTCGCCGGCGTCCAGGTCGACCGCCGCATGCTCGCCGAGCTCGCGGTGAACGAGCCGGCGACGTTCGCCGCTCTCGTCGAGACGGCCCGCAAGGCTCTGCCGGCGGACGTCAACGCGCCCAAGTCGGCTGCGTAAGCGCGGCTCGACAGGCTCAGCGACCGAGCACCGCACGGGGCGTCATCCTTCGGGGTGGCGCCCCGTCGTCGCACCCGCCCGGTATCCGTAGACTGTGACCGTGCTGGAGAACCCTCGATCCCCGCGCGTGCGCGCCGTCGCCAAGCTCACCAAGCGCAGTGCCCGCACCGAGACCGGCCTGTTCCTGCTGGAGGGACCTCAGGCCGTCCGCGAGGCGCTGTCCTACCGGCCGGATGCGATCGTCGAGCTCTTCGCGACGCCCGCCGCCTGGGACAGGCACAGCGATCTGCGCCACGCGGCGGCCCAGGCGGACGTGCGTCTCGAGTACGTGACCGAGTTCGTACTCGCCGCGATGGCCGACACCGTGACCCCGCAGGGGGTCGTGGCCGTCGCCCGGCAGACGCCGACCTCGGTGCGCGACATCTTCGCGGCCGCGCCGCGGCTCGTCGCGATCTGCGAGGAGGTGCGCGATCCGGGCAACCTCGGCACGATCATCCGCGCCGCCGATGCCACGGGCGCCGACGCGGTCGTGCTCACCGGTCGCACCGTCGACCTCTACAACCCGAAGGTCGTCCGCTCGACGACCGGATCCCTGTTCCACCTGCCGGTCTCGGTCGGCGGCGACCTCGCCGATGTCGTCTCCCGCGCGCACGAGGCCGGGCTCCAGGTGGTCGCCGCGGACGTGAAGGGCGACGACCTGCTCGCGGCGCGCGCCGAGGGCGCCCTCGCGCGTCCCACGGCGTGGCTGTTCGGCAACGAGGCGCGCGGACTCGAGGACGAGGCCCTGGCGCTGGCGGACCGCGCGCTGCGGCTGCCCATCTTCGGACGGGCCGAATCCCTCAACCTGGCGACGGCGGCGAGCGTCTGCCTCTACGAGAGTGCTTTCGCGCAACGCGCCTAGGGCAGGAGACCTGCGTCCGGTATGAAGATCCTCATCGTCGAAGACGACGAACGCGTGGCCGATGCCCTCGCCGGCTTCCTCGGCCGCGCCGGCTACGCGGTCGAGCGAGCGGGCGACGGGCGCGCCGCGCTCGAGATGCTCGGAACCGACACCGAGGCGGTGATCCTGGATCTGGGCCTCCCCGACGTCGACGGCATCGATCTGTGCCGCCGGATCCGCGCGGTCAGCGGCGTGCCGATCCTCATCGCCACGGCGCGCAGCCAGGTGCACGAGCGCATCCGCGGGCTCCGCGCCGGGGCGGACGACTTTCTGGTGAAGCCCTACGACGTGCAGGAGCTGCTCGCCCGGATCGAGGCGGTGACTCGCAGGACCCAGGCCATCCCGGGGGAGGTCGGTCCGGTCGGCATCGACATCGACGGGGTGCGGATCGACCTGGTCGCCCGTCGCGTGCTGGTCGACGGCGAACAGGTCGAGCTCACCCGCAAGGAGTTCGACATCGTCGCGGTGCTGGCGCGCTACCCCGGTGTCGCGGTGCCGAGGGAGCGGCTCATCCGCGAGGTGTGGAACACCGACTGGCAGAGCTTCGCGCGCTCGCTCGAGGTGCACGTCGCCTCGATCCGCCGCAAGCTCGGCCGGCCCGCGCTCATCGAGACCGTGCGCGGCGTCGGATACCGCCTGACGGGACTCTGAGCCGTGCGCCGGCGCCTGTTCATCGTCTTCCTCGTGCCGCTGGCGGCGGTGCTGCTCCTGCTCGGCGGTGCCTACGGCTGGGCGGCGTCGCGCAGCGTCCAGCAGTCGTTCTACACGCAGCAGATCGGCGACATCGGCACGTTCGTGACGAGTGCGCGGCAGGCGCTGCTGTCGGGGAGCGCCGAGGTGCTGGACGGCGAGCTGCGCCGGTACCACGAGCTCTACGGCACGCAGGTGGTCGTGGTCGACCGCTCGGGCCGGTCCTGGTCGCCGCAGCAGGCGGACACGGAGCTGTGGGACCAGGCCACCGCCGACAAGGTGCAGCTGGCGCTGTCCGGCCGCCGCAGCGACCTTCCGGAGCCGGTGCTGCTGCCCTGGCAGTTCTCCGAGCAGTCGCTCGTGGAGCCGATCTTCGACGGCGGAGACGTGATCGGCGCCGTGATCATGTCGGCGAGCGTGGACGCTCCGCGTGCCGAGATCGTGCGGCAGTGGATCCTGCTCGGAATCGTGAGCGTGCTCGCGATCGGCTTCGGCCTGCTCGTGGTGGTACGCCTGGCCGGGTGGGTGCTGCGGCCGGTGCGGCGCGTGGACGAGGCGATGGAGGCCATCGAACGCGGCGACATGGAGGCGAGGATCGCCGACGACACGGGACCTCCCGAGCTGCACCGCATGATCCTGCTCTTCAACCGGATGGCCGAGGAGATCGAGCGCGTGGTGTCGCGGCAGCAGGAGTTCGCGCTGAACGCCTCGCACGAGCTGCGCAACCCGCTGAGCGCCCTCCTGCTGCGCGTCGAGTCGCTGGCCACGGGCCTGGACCGCAGCTGGGCCCCTGAGGTCGAGGCGACCAGGGAGGAGGGGCGGCGCATGACGCGGATCCTGGACACCCTGCTCGCCTTCGCGCGCGGCGCGGATCCCGCCCCGTCGCGCGATCCGATCGACCTGGTGGCTCTCGCCGAGCGCCGGGTCGCGGCCTGGCGGGATGCCGCCGCGGCGAACGGCGTGGATCTCGCGCTGCACGTCGACGGCGCGGGTCCCGACGGCCGGGTGCTGTCGGCGACGGACGAGACCATCGCCGAGAGCGCCCTGGACGCCGTCATCGACAACGCGGTCAAGTTCTCGCCGTCCGGCACCCGCATCGACGTCACCGCGTCGCACGCCGACGATCGGTGCGAGCTGGCCGTCCGCGACCACGGCCCCGGTCTGCCCGAGGAGGAGCTCGCGCACGCCGCCGACCGCTACTGGCGCAGCGACCGCACCCGCACCGTGCCGGGATCGGGACTGGGCCTCGCGATCGCGACGGATCTGCTCGCCACGGTCGATGCGCGCGTGCGGTTCGAGGCGCCCGACGGCGGAGGGCTCCGCGTCGTGCTGGAGCTCCCTGCGGCGGAGACGCGATGAGCGCCGCGACGGGGCGCCTCCTGCGCGCGGGCGGCGTCGTGCGCCTGCTCGCGATGCTGCTGTGCCTGGTGAGCGCCCTCGGCCTCGGCGCGTGCGCGCCCGCGGACCGCAGCTGGGCGGACAAGCCGCAGGCCATCGCCGGCGGGGGAGCGACGGGCGTGTACTACGCGTACGGACAGCAGTTCGCCCGGGCGCTGAGCACGCATCTCGGCGCGACGTTCACCGCGCAGCGCACGAACGGATCGGTTGACAACCTCGAGCGCGTCGGGGACGGCACCGCGGTGCTCGGCTTCGCCCAGGGCGACGCCGTGGCGGACGCGGTCGCGGGCACGGGCGCGTTCCACGAGCCGATACCGATCGTCGCGGTCGCGCGGCTGTACGACGAGTACGTGCACATCGTCGTGCGGTCCGGCTCCGACGTGCACGATCTCCGCGACCTCGCCGGGCGCGCCGTCTCGCTCGGCGCGAGAGGCTCCGGCGTCGAGCTGGTCGCCCGGAGGATCCTCAGCGCCGCCGACGTGGATCCGGCGTCGATCCGCAACCCCGAGCTCGGATTGGAGGCCTCGATCGGGGCGCTGCGGCGAGGAGAGATCGACGGCTTCTTCTGGGTCGGCGGACTGCCCACTCCCGGCATCGCGGCGCTCGCCGCGGACACCCCGATCCGCCTGCTGTCGATCCCGCCGGCCGTCGTCGATGCGGTCAACGCGGCGCACGCGGGCGCCTACCGCCAGGCCGATTTCCCGATCGGCGCGTACGGCGTCGACAGCGCGACCGTGACCATGACGGTGCCCAACTACCTGGTCGCGCGCGCCGACGCGCCGGAGGCGCTGATCCACGACGCCACCGCCGTGCTGTTCGAGCAGCGCGCCGTGATCGCGCGCGGCGCTCCGGCCGCCGCCCTGCTCGACCGCAGGCAGGCGATCTTCACCGATCCGATCGCCCTGCACAGCGGCGCCGCGCGGTACTACCGCGAGACCCACGACTGACCGTCGGACGCCTCCGCGGGAACACCGCTGTCGCCTGCCGGAAACGGCACGGAAACCTGAGCGACGAAACCCTCAAGGAATCCTCAAGCGCAGTGCTCCTGCGGGCGCGGAGCCAATAACGTCATCGGCACCCCGCGGTCTCATCCGCCCCGCTCGTCCTCACGGAGTTCCGACATGCCCGATTCCCGCCCTGCCTCCGTCGGTGCGCCCCTGGTCGTCGTCGACCACGTGCAGAAGCACTACGGCGACTTCCAGGCCCTGACCGACATCGACCTCACCGTGCACAAGGGCGAGGTGGTCGTCATCATCGGCCCGTCCGGATCCGGCAAGTCGACGCTCTGCCGGACGATCAACCGCCTGGAGACGATCACCAGCGGCTCGATCACGATCGACGGCAAGGAGCTCCCGGCCGAGGGCAAGGGGCTCGCGCAGCTGCGCGCGGACGTGGGCATGGTGTTCCAGTCGTTCAACCTGTTCGCGCACCTCACGATCCTTGAGAACGTCACGCTCGGGCCGATCAAGGTGCGCGGGATGAAGAAGGCGGATGCGGAGAAGGAGGCCATGCAGCTCCTCGAGCGCGTCGGCGTCGCGAAGCAGGCCGCCAAGCTCCCCGCGCAGCTCTCCGGAGGCCAGCAGCAGCGCGTGGCGATCGCCCGCGCGCTGGCCATGCACCCCAAGGTGATGCTCTTCGACGAGCCGACCAGCGCGCTGGATCCGGAGATGATCACCGAGGTCCTCGACGTCATGGTCGAGCTCGCCGCGAGCGGCATGACGATGATCGTCGTCACGCACGAGATGGGCTTCGCCCGCAAGGCGGCGAACCGCGTCGTGTTCATGGCCGACGGCCGGATCCTCGAGGAGGCCGGCCCCGAGGAGTTCTTCACGAACCCGAAGTCGGACCGGGCCAAGGACTTCCTGTCCAAGCTGCTCACCCACTGACCTGATCCCGCACCACAGCACCTGCACCGAAGGAGAAGCACATGCGCAAGTCACGGATCCTCACCGGCGTCGGCATCGCCGCCGTCGCCCTGATCGCCCTCACGGGCTGCAACAGCGGCAGCCCGACCAGCCCGGGCGCGACCGGCGAAGGCGTCGCGCCGACCAGCGACAAGCCCCTGTTCGAGGTGGCCAAGGACGTGAAGCTCGAGGGCAGCCCCACGTTCGACCGGATCACCAAGAACGGCAAGATCACCGTCGGCGTCAAGGAGGACCAGCCCGGTCTCGGCTTCAAGGACGCGACCACCGGCAAGCGGAGCGGTTTCGACATCGACATCGCGCGCTGGATCGCCGCGTCGCTCGGCTACAGCGAGGACAAGATCGAGTTCAAGCCGATCCCGTCGGCCAACCGCGAGCAGTCGATCGTGAACGGCGACATCGACTACTACGTCGGCACCTACTCGATCACCGACAAGCGCAAGGCCGTGATCGACTTCGCCGGACCGTACTTCGTCACGGGCCAGGGCCTGCTGGTCCGCAAGAGCGAGGACACGATCAAGAGCGAGAAGGACCTGGCGGGCAAGACCGTCTGCTCCGCGACCGGATCCACCCCGCTGCAGAACATCCAGGCGAACTTCCCCGACACCAAGACGGTCGGACTCGACCTGTACTCCGCCTGCGTCGAGCAGCTGATCAACAAGCAGGTCGACGCGGTCACCACCGACCAGGCGATCCTGATCGGCTACGCCTCGCAGGACCCGGAGGAGCTGAAGGTCGTCGGCGAGCCGTTCACGACGGAGAAGTACGGCGTGGGCCTGGCGAAGGGCGACACGGCGCTGCAGACGTTCATCGACACGATGTTCACCGACGGAGGGGACACCTGGAAGGCGATCTTCGAGAAGAACCTGGGCGCGAGCGGCATGAAGGTCACTCAGCCCGCGGTCGAGAAGTGACCCGCGGCGGCCGGCGGGACTGACCCGCCGGCCGCCTCTTCCTCCGGCGTCCTCGGACGCCCCCGACCCGAACCCGAAAGAGAGAACGCGTGGACGCACTCCTGGGCAATCTCGACCTGTGGGGGCAGGCGACCCTCAACACCGTCGTGCTGTTCCTCGGCGGCGGGGCGCTCGCCCTCGCGCTGGGCACCATCGTCGGCGCCATGCGCGTGTCGCCCGTGCCGATCGCCCGCGCCGTGGGCACCGTGTATGTGAACCTGGTGCGCAACACCCCGCTCACCCTGGTGTTCTTCTTCTTCGTCTTCGGATACCCGAAGCTCGATCTTCCGGAGATCCCGTTCATGCCGCTGGGCATCATCGCCCTCGGCATCTACACCGCGACGTACGTCGCGGAGGTCCTCCGCGCCGGCATCAACACGGTGCCGGTCGGTCAGGCCGAGGCCGCACGCGCGATCGGTCTGTCGTTCGGCCAGGTCATGACCCTGGTGGTCGTGCCGCAGGCCTTCCGCTCCGTGGTGCCGCCCATGATGAGCGTGTTCATCGCCCTGCTGAAGAACACGACGGTGGCCGCCGGCTTCTCCATCGCCGAGCTCGCGGCGCTCCGCGCCACGGTCGCCGATTCGCCGAACCGGCCGGGGACCGTGATGGAGATCCTGCTCTGGGTCGCCGTCGTGTTCGTCGTCCTGGTGACGCTGCTGAGCCTGGTTCAGCGGCACTTCGAGAAGAAGTGGAGGATCGTCCGATGAGCGGCGCATCCGTGCTCTACGACGTCCCCGGCCCGAAGGCCGTGCGGCGCAACCGGCTCCTCGGCCTCGTCACGGTGCTGGTCGTGCTCGCCGTCGTCGGCTTCATCGTCTACCGCTTCGCGGTGACCGGCCAGTTCGACGCCGCGCGCTGGAACCTCTTCACCTACACCCTCGTGTGGCAGGGCATGGCGCAGGCGCTGTGGGCCACCGTGAGCGCCTTCCTCGCCGCAGGCGTCGGAAGCATCGTCCTCGGCTTCGTGCTGGCGATCGGTCGGCTCTCCGACCACGCCTGGGTGCGCGTGCCGGTCACGCTCGTCATCGAGCTGCTGCGCGCCGTGCCGGTGCTGGTCATGATGATGATCTTCTTCTACGGCGTGAACTCGATCCCCGGATCCACGTTCCGGATGTCGGCGTACGCCGCGGTCGTGATCGGGCTCGTGCTCTACAACGGCTCGGTGCTCGCCGAGGCGCTGCGCGCGGGTGTGGAGGCGCTGCCGAAGGGGCAGAAGGAAGCGGGCTACGCGATCGGGCTGCGCAAGTCGGGCGTGATGGCGTTCATCCTGCTGCCTCAGGCGATCCGGGCGATGCTGCCGGTGATCGTGGCGCAGCTCGTGGTGACGCTCAAGGACACGGCGCTCGGCTTCATCATCACCTACCCCGAGCTCATCTACTACGCGAAGTACCTCAGCTCGCAGCCCGGACGTCCGCTGCTGCAGGCAGGGCTGATCGTCGCCGTCATCTACATCTCCATGTGCCTTCTCCTGTCGGGAGTCGCGAAGTGGCTCGAAGTGCGCACCCGGCGCTCGCCGAAGGTGCCGCACGGGCCCGGGGGCAACGCGGCGGCCGACGACGAGTCCACGCTGACCGAGGTGATCGCGCTCCAGGGACGGGCCGGTCGCCTCGACGCCGGCGGGGGACCCCGCTGACTCCGGCGCGCTCAGCCGGGGGGCCTGAGCGCGCCGGTAGGCTCGCACCCATGCAGCGCGTCGATCCGGTCTCCGCGTATCCGCCTGCGTCGAGCCGGACCATCGAGCAGTGGCTGGATCCCGACCTCGGATCGCGGTACTCCGCGGAGTTCGGCACCCGTCTGCGCGAGATCGCCGACGCCCGCGCCGGCGTCGCCGCCATGTGGGCAGCCTTCCTGAGCCTGGGCCTCTCGGCCGTGCTGTTCGCCCTCGTCATGCTCGCGGTCACCGCACGCGTCGACGCCACGGTCCCGTGGATGATCGCCGGGGCGGCCGTCGCCGCGGTCAGCGCGCTGTTCCTGCGCAGGGTGCGGCGCTGGATGCCGAGACCGGGGGCGTCCGTGGCGAGCCGCGGTCCGGGGGACCTGCGCGGCGGACTGTGGGCCGCAGGGGCGATCCTCGTCGCGCTCAACGCCCTCTTCGCGATCAGCGTGCTCACCACGGGCGACTTCGGTCCGATCCTGTTCGTCGACCTCGGCACGGTGCTGCTCCTTGCGTCGGCGTTCATCGTCCCGCCGGCGATCATCGGCAGGAGCCGGGAGACGCTGCGGCGGCAGGCGGCGAAGGATCCGCGGCTCCTCGCCACCCTGGAGCGGGAGCGGCTCACCTGGACGCCCCGCCCGGGGACGTCGATGTTCGGTCCGCTCTGAGCGGGCCTGCTCCAAGGGGGCGCGGACGCGCCGGTAGACTCGGTTCTCGTGTCCGACAACGCACAGAACTCTCCCGACATCACGCCCGAGGCGGTGGAATCCGCCGTCGAGGCCGCGCTCGCCGCGATCGGATCCGCGGCCGACACGGCCCAGCTCAAAGCCGCGCGCGCCGCGCACGTCGCCGAAGGGTCGCCGCTCGCGGTCCTGAACGCGTCGATGCGCCAGGTCGCGCCCGAGCACAAGGCCGCCTTCGGCAAGCTCATCGGGCAGGGCCGCGGCCGGGTCACGCAGGCGCTCGCGGCCAAGGAGGCGGAGCTCGCTGAGGCGGAGACCGCCGCCCGCCTGGAGGCGGAGCGCGTCGACATCACCGCCGTGGCCTCGCGCACCCCGGTCGGCGCCCGGCACCCGCTCACCCTGCTGCAGGAGCAGATCAGCGACGTGTTCGTCGGCATGGGCTGGGAGATCGCGGAGGGGCCCGAGCTCGAGCACGAGTGGTTCAACTTCGACGCGCTGAACTTCGACGTCGATCACCCCGCGCGGCAGGAGCAGGACACCTTCTACGTGGATCCGGCCTCGCGCCACCTCGTGATGCGCACGCACACGAGCCCGGTCCAGGTGCGCTCGATGCTCGACCGCGAGGTGCCGATCTACGTGCTCTGCCCCGGCCGGGTGTACCGCACCGACGAGTTCGACGCGACGCACCTTCCGGTGTTCACGCAGTTCGAGGGCCTCGTCGTCGACAAGGGCATCTCGATGGCGCACCTGAAGGGCACGCTCGACCACGTCGCGCGTCAGCTCTTCGGCCCGGAGGCGAAGACGCGCTTCCGCACGAACTTCTTCCCCTTCACCGAGCCGTCCGCCGAGCTCGACCTGTGGCACCCCACCTTCAAGGGCGGTGCGCGCTGGATCGAGTGGGGCGGCTGCGGGATGATCAACCCCAATGTGCTGCGCGCCGCGGGCATCGACCCCGACGTGTACAGCGGCTTCGCGTTCGGCATGGGCGTGGAGCGCGCTTTGATGTTCCGCAGCGACGTGCAGGACATGCGGGACATGGCCGAGGGCGATGTCCGTTTCAGCGAGCAGTTCGGGATGGTGGTGTGATGCGCGTCCCGCTTTCGTGGCTGCGTGAGTACGTGGATGTGGCCGACTCGGTCACGCCGGACGACGTCTTCGCCGCGCTCGTCGCGGTGGGCTTCGAGGAGGAGGAGCTGCACGGCTTCGGCATCTCGGGCCCGGTCGTCGTCGGGCAGGTGCTCTCCTTCGAGGAGGAGTCGCAGTCCAACGGCAAGACGATCCGCTGGTGCCAGGTCGACGTCGGCGAGGCGGACGCTTCGACGGGCTCATCGACCGATCCGGCCCATCCGGGCCGCGATATCCGAGGCATCGTCTGCGGCGCCCGCAACTTCGCCGTCGGCGACAAGGTCGTCGTGACGCTGCCCGGCGCGGTGCTGCCCGGCCCGTTCCCGATCGCGGCCCGCAAGACCTACGGCCACGTCTCCGACGGGATGATCGCCTCGGCGCGCGAGCTGGGCCTCGGCGACGAGCACAACGGGATCCTGATCCTGGCCGAGCTCGGCATCGACGCCCCCGTCGGCGCCGACGCGATCGCGCTTCTCGGGCTCGACGACGTGGCCGTCGACATCAACGTCACGCCCGACCGCGGCTACGCGTTCTCGATCCGCGGGGTGGCGCGCGAGTACGCGCACGCCACGGGCGCATCCTTCCGCGACCCGGCCGAGCGCGACTTCGCGGAGCTGCAGCCCGGCACCGGCTTCACGGCGGTGGTCGAGGACGCGGCGCCCATCCGCGGCGCCGTGGGAGCGACCGAGTTCGTCACGCGCGTGGTGCGCGGCGTGGATCCGTCCCGCCCCACCCCGCCGTGGATGATCGCCCGGCTGACGCTCGCGGGCATGCGCTCGCTCGGGGTGCTCATCGACATCACCAACTACGTCATGCTCGAGCTCGGCAACCCCGTGCACGGCTACGACCTCGACAAGCTGGACGGCGGCATCGTGGTGCGTCGCGCCGCGGCGGGGGAGACCATGGTCACCCTCGACGGTCAGGAGCGCACGCTCAGCGACGAGGATCTGCTCATCACCGACGGATCCGGACCGATCGGCCTCGCCGGCGTCATGGGCGGCGGCACCACCGAGATGAGCGACACCACGCGCAACGTGCTGATCGAGGCGGCCACGTTCGACCCGATCACCATCGCGCGCTCGGCCCGCCGTCACAAGCTGCCCAGCGAGGCGTCCAAGCGCTTCGAGCGCGGCGTGGACCCGCTCATCCCGTTCGCCGCGGCGCGGCGGGTGGCCGACCTGATGGTCGAGCTCGCCGGCGGCACCCTGACCGAGGAGGGCGGGGCCCTCTTCGCCGAGGTGTTCATCGAGGGCATCGATCTGCCGTCCGGCTTCGTGCAGGGGCTCATCGGCGTCGACTACGACGACGACGAGGTGACCGGCGCGCTCGAGACGATCGGCGCCGAGGTCACGGCGGTCGACGGCGGCTGGAACGTCATCCCGCCGAGCTGGCGGCCCGATCTCACCGACAAGTGGACGCTGGCCGAAGAGGTGGCGCGCATCCACGGGCTGGACCGCATCCCCTCGGTGCTGCCGACGCCGCCCTCGGGTCGCGGTCTCACCGAGCTGCAGCAGGGACGCCGCCGCGTCGCGAACGCCCTCGCCGCCGCAGGACTCGTGGAGACCCCCGCGTTCCCGTTCACCACGCAGGAGCAGAACGACCTGCACGGCTCCGCGTCGGGCGAGAGCCTCCCGGGCGTCCGCCTGGCGAACCCCCTCGACGGGCAGGCGCCGTTCCTGCGCCGTTCGCTCGTCCCCGGCCTGCTGCAGATCGCGCACCGCAACATCGCCCGCGGGCTGGTGGATCTGGCGATCTTCGAGACCGGCGTCGTGTTCCTGCCCGAGCCGGGCGTCGTGTACGGCACGGAGGACGTTCCTCCGCTGGGGATCCGTCCTTCGGACGAGACCCTTGCCGCCCTGAACGCATCGATCCCGCCGCAGGCGCGCCACGTGGCGGCGCTGTTCACGGGGCACGTCACCCCGCGTCAGCCGGGCCGCGCGGCCGAGGAGTACGGCCTCAGCGAGGCGCTCGACGCCGTGCGCGTGATCGCGGATGCCGCCGGCGTGCCGATCGACGTGGTGCAGGGCAGCCGCGCGGCGCTGCACCCCGGCCGCACCGGCGTGCTGCAGGTGCGCGGCGCCGAGGTCGGCTACGTCGGGGAGCTGCACCCGCAGGTCGCCGCGGACGCGGATCTGCCGGGTCGCGCCGTCGTCCTCGAGCTCGACCTCGACGGCGTGCTGGCGATGGCCGGCGAGCGCGTCGTCGCGGCGTCGCTGTCCACGTACCCGGCCGCCACGCAGGACGTCTCGCTCGTGGTCGCCGCCGAGGTCCCGGCGGCCGACGTCCGCGCGGCGCTGGCCGAGGGCTCCGGGGCGCTGCTCGAGTCCGTCCGCCTCGTCGACGACTACCGCGGCGAAGGCGTGCCGTCCGGGTCCAAGAGCCTGACCTTCGCGCTGCGCTTCCGCGCCGACGACCGCACGCTCACCGCGGCCGAGGCAACGGAGGCGAAGCTCGCCGGCGTCGCGGTGGCGACCGAGCGGCTCGGGGCGCAGATCCGAGACTGAGACGCGACGCGCACGACGCGGGAACGCCTGCACGACCCGGATCCACGGATCCATCGTGCAGGCGTTCTCCCGTCCTGCACCCGGCGCACGGCGGACGCTGCGCCGGAGGCGTTCGTGGCTAGACTGACCGGCAGTGACACGGGGTGCCGCATCCGCGGCTGAGATCACACCCGTCGAACCTGATCTAGGTCGTACTAGCGAAGGGATGTCGCGATGAACGCGCGTCTGGAATTGTCGTCCGAGTCCGTGGTGGAGTCCGCCGCGGGCCTTCTCGAAGAGCTGCGGGCCGAGCCTCCGCTCGTGCACTGCATCACGAACTCGGTGGTGACCGGCTTCACGGCGAACGTGCTGCTCGCCCTCGGCGCCGCACCCGCGATGGTGGACATCACGGGTGAGGCCGGCATGTTCGCGGCGATCTCGTCCGGACTGCTCGTCAATCTCGGCACCCCGACGCCCGAGCAGCGCTCTGCGAGCCTCGAAGCCGTCGGAGGAGCACGCACGGCGGGGACGCCCTGGGTGCTCGACCCGGTCGCGGTCGGCGCCCTGCCGGTGCGCACGGCGCTGGCGCAGGATCTGCTGGCTCTGCGCCCGACGGTGATCCGCGGCAACGCCTCCGAGATCCTGGCCCTCGCCGGCGTCTCCCAGGGCGGTCGCGGTGTGGACGCCCTGGACTCGACCGAGGCCGCGGCCGACGCCGCCCGCGACCTCGCCCGCCGGACCGGGGGAGCGGTCGCCGTCTCCGGTCCCGTCGACCTCCTGGTCGATGCGGACCGCGAGCTGCGCCTGGGCAACGGCGATGCCCTGCTCACACGGGTCACGGGAGGCGGCTGCGCGCTCGGCGCCGTGATGGCGGCGTTCCTCGGCACCGCCCGCCGCACGGGCGACAGCCCGCTCCTGGCCGCGTCCGCAGCGACGCTGGTCTACACCCTCGCCGCGGAGGACGCCGCGGCGAGGGCCGCGGGGCCGGGCTCGTTCGCGGTAGGTCTGCTCGATGCGCTGTCGGCGGTCGAACCCGGGCGGATCGCGGCGCGGGCCCGCGTCGAGACGGGTGTCGCCGCATGACCGCCGTCGACCTGCTCGACGCGGTGCCCGCCCCCGAGACGGCTCCGCCGGAGCGCGGAGGCGACGCGCTCGCGTCCCGTCTGCGCGCAGACGATCTCGCGCTGTACCTGGTGACCGATCCGGTGCTCAGCGGTGAGCGGGGCGTGGCCGCCGTGGTCGACGCGGCGGTGACGGCGGGCGTGCGGATCGTCCAGCTGCGCGACAAGGAGGCAGACCACGCGTCGTTCGTCGCACAGCTCGAGGTGCTGTCCCGCGTGATCGACGGGCGGGCGCTGCTCGTCGCCGACGACCGCCTCGACGCGGTCCTCGAGGCGCGGCGCCGTGGTGCCCGGGTGGACGGCATCCACCTCGGCCAGTCGGACGCGTCGCCGACGGCGGCGCGTTCGCTGCTCGGTCCGGAGGCGATCGTCGGCCTCACGGCGAACCGTCCGGAGCATCTGGACGCCGTGCGCGCGCTGCCGCCCGGGACGGTGGACTATCTCGGCGTCGGCGTCATCCGCCCCACGAGCACCAAGCCGGATCATCCTGAGCCTCTCGGCGTGGCGGGGTTCGCGGCCTTCGCCGCGCAGAGCCCGCTGCCCTGCGTCGCGATCGGCGGGATCGGGTACGACGACGTCGCCCCGCTGCGGGCGGCCGGCGCGGCCGGCGTCGCCGTGGTGTCCGCGCTGTGCGCGGCGCCGGATCCGCAGGGGGCCGCCCGAGGACTGCTGCGGGCGTGGGGCGCCGGCGGGGTTCCGCGGGTGCTCTCGATCGCCGGCAGCGACCCGTCCGGAGGTGCGGGCATCCAGGCCGACCTCAAGGCGATCGCCGCGAACGGCGGCTACGGGATGGCGGTGATCACGGCGCTGACCGCGCAGAACACCCGCGGCGTGAGCGCGGTGCACGTGCCGCCGGCGGAGTTCCTGCGCGCCCAGCTCGACGCGATCGGCGAGGACGTGCGCGTCGACGCCGTCAAGATCGGCATGCTCGCCGGATCCGCCGTGATCGCCGAGGTCGCGTCCTGGCTGCGCTCCCATCGCCCGCCGACGGTCGTGCTGGATCCGGTCATGGTCGCCACCTCCGGTCACAGGCTCCTCGACGACGATGCCGAGCAGGCGCTCCGGGAGCTCCTGCCGCTGGCGGATCTGATCACGCCGAACCTGCCCGAGCTGGCGGTCCTGCTCGGCGAGCCGCCGGCTGCCGACTGGGCCGCCGCGCGCGGTCAGGCCCAGCGGCTCGCGGCCGCGTCCGGCGCCCTGGTGCTGGTCAAGGGCGGCCACCTCGGCACAGCCGAGGCCCCGGACGCGCTCGTCGGCCCCCGGGGAACGCTGCGCGACTATCCGGGTCCGCGCCTGCGGACGACCAGCACCCACGGCACCGGGTGCTCGCTGTCCGCGGGCGTGGCCACGCGCCGCGCCGCCGATCACGAGTGGCGTGACGCGGTCGCGGAGGTGCGGGAATGGCTGCGGGAGTCGATCGCGGCGGGCACGGAGCTGCAGGTCGGATCCGGTCACGGACCCGTCAGCCACTTCTCCGGGCTCTGGCGGCGCGGCGGCCTGACCACGGCACCCGCCGCGGATGCCGTTGCGGCCGAGTGGTGGGAGACCATCGCGCCGATCCGTCGCGCCATCGACGAGCTGCCGTTCCTGCGCCGGATGGCGGACGGGACGCTTCCCGTGCCGACGTTCCTCGGCTACCTCGCGCAGGACGCGCTCTATCTGCGGGAGTACGCGCGCACGCTGGCCGAAGCGGCCCGCATCGCGCCGACGCCGCAGGAGCAGGCGTTCTGGGCCCGGTGCGCCGAGCAGTCCGTGATCGCCGAGCTGCAGCTGCACGCGAGCCTGCTGTCCCCCGAGGGGATCGGCGCCGCGACGTTCGACGCACCCGCCGCGCCCGCCACCGTCGCCTACCTCGACCACCTGCGCGGGGCGGCCTTCGACGGAGACTACGGCGTGCTCGTCGCTGCCCTGCTGCCCTGCTTCTGGATCTACGCCGACGTGGGCACGCGCCTGCACGCCGAGGCGGGAGGGGATCCGTCGCATCCGTTCGCGGCCTGGCTGGACGAGTATGCGGATCCGCGGTTCGCGGAGGCGACCGCGCAGGCGATAGACATCGTCACCGGGCATGCCGGGCGCGTCGACGCGGCGACGCGGGATCGGATGCGGGTCGCGTTCGTGCGCTCGAGCGAGCACGAGCGGGCCTTCTTCGCCGCGGCCGCTCCCTGAGCGGACGCACCGGTCCCTGAGCGAGCGCCGCGAGACGACGCACCGCCGCCCCTCGTCTGGCCGGGCAACGCGCTCAGGGACCGCCCGCTCCGCCCTCGATTTGGCGGAGGAGGCCGCGCCGCGATATCGTCGCGGCATGCTCACGGCTCCGTACACGACCGCCCCGAAGGGCGCTGTCGTCGCGCGTCGACGCCGTTCGGGCGACCGCCGACTCTAGGCGACCCCGCGCTCCCGCGTCGCTCGCGGTCGAGTGCCGGCGTCGCCGCCTCCGGCCCCGCACCGCACTCCTGTCGCACGCCGTCTTCATGGGCGTCGTCGGCAGACCCGACCGTTAAGGTGGAAGCATGACGTATTCCGTCGCCGTCTCCGGCGCATCCGGTTATGCGGGCGGCGAGATCCTTCGCCTGCTCGCGAACCATCCCGACATCGAGATCCGCACCGTCACGGCGCACTCGAACGCCGGTCAGAAGCTCTCCGAGCACCAGCCGCACCTGCGCTCCCTCGCTCACCTCACCCTCCAGGAAACGACGCCGGAGACCCTCGCCGGGCACGACATCGTCTTCCTCGCCCTCCCGCACGGCCAGTCCGGGCAGTACACCGACGCGCTCGGCGATGTCCCGCTCGTGATCGATGCCGGAGCGGACCACCGGCTGACGTCGCAGAGCGCGTGGGACGCGTTCTACGGCGGCGCCTTCCACGAGCCGTGGACGTATGGCGTCCCGGAGCTGCTCGTCGCCGGCGCCAAGCAGCGCGAACAGCTCCGCGGCGCGACCCGCATCGCGGCCCCCGGCTGCAATGCGTCCACGGTGAGCCTGAGCCTCGCGCCCGGCGTCGCAGCGGGAGTGATCGACCCCTCCGACATCGTGACCGTGCTCGCCGTCGGCCCGTCCGGTGCGGGCAAGAGCCTCAAGACCCACCTGCTGGGCAGCGAGATCCTCGGATCCGCGAACCCGTACGCCGTCGGCGGGTCGCACCGGCACATCCCAGAGATCCGGCAGGCGCTCGCCGCCGCGTCCGGCGCCGAGCCCGACGGGATCCGGATCTCCTTCACGCCCGTCATCGTGCCGATGGCCCGCGGGATCCTCGCGACCTCGACCGCGCCGATCGCCCCGGGCGTCACGGACGCGGAGATCCGCGCGGCCTGGGAGAGCGCCTACGGAGGCGAGACCTTCGTGCAGCTGCTCCCCGAGGGATCCCTGCCGCGCACGGCCGACGTGCTCGGCGCCAACACCGCGCTCCTCGGTCTCGCGATCGATCGTGCGGCGAATCGCGTCGTGGTCGTCGCCGCCGTCGACAACCTCGTGAAGGGCACGGCGGGAGCCGCCATCCAGTCCATGAACATCGCGCTCGGTCTCGCCGAGACCACGGCGCTCAGCATCAACGGAGTCGCCCCATGAGCGTGACCGCACCCCAGGGTTTCGAGGCGGCCGGCGTCGTCGCAGGCCTCAAGTCGACCGGCAAGCCCGACGTCGCCGTGGTGGTGAACCGGGGCCCGCGCAAGGTGGGCGCGGCCGTGTTCACCAGCAACCGCGCCAAGGCCAACCCGGTCATCTGGTCCCAGGAGGTCGTCAAGGACGGCGTCGTCGAGGCCGTCGTGCTGAACTCGGGGGGAGCGAACTGCTTCACCGGGCCGTTCGGCTTCCAGACCAGCCACCTCACGGCGGAGCGTGCGGCCGAACTGCTCGGCGTGAGCGCCGGCGACGTGGTGGTCTGCTCGACCGGGCTCATCGGGACCGGCGACGAGGTCTTCCGCAGCAAGGTGCTCGCAGGGGTCGAGGCGGGAGTCGCCCAGCTCAGCGTCGACGGCGGCCAGGCCGCGGCCGAGGCGATCATGACGACCGACACCGTGGCGAAGACCGTCGTGGTGAGCCGCGACGGCTGGACGATCGGCGGCATGGCGAAGGGCGCGGGCATGCTCGCACCCGGCCTCGCGACGATGCTCGTCGTGCTCACGACCGACGCCGAGCTCGATGCCGGCGAGGCGCATGCGCTGCTGCTTCGCGCGACCGGCACGACGTTCGACCGCCTCGACTCCGACGGATGCATGTCGACCAACGACCAGGTCACGCTCCTCGCCAACGGAGCGAGCGGGATCCGTCCCGACCTCGACGCGTTCGCCGCAGCCCTGACCGAGGTCTCCGATGAGCTGGCGCGCAAGCTCCAGGACGACGCGGAAGGCGCCAGCCACGCCATCTCGATCGAGGTGGTGCACGCGCGGAGCGAGCAGGATGCCGTGGAGGTGGGCCGCTCGGTCGCCCGCAACAACCTGTTCAAGGCGGCGATCTTCGGAAACGACCCCAACTGGGGGCGGGTGCTCGCCGCGATCGGCACCACGACGGCGGAATTCGACCCGTACGACGTCGACGTGTGGATGAACGGCGTGCGCGTGTGCACGGCGGGCGGGCCGGACCGGCCGCGCGAGGAGGTCGACCTGACTTCACGGGCGACGCACGTGCTGATCGACCTCAAGGTCGGCGACGCGGCGGCCACGATCCGCACCAACGACCTGACCCACGACTACGTGCACGAGAACAGCGCCTACTCCTCATGAGCGACCTTCAGGACACCGCCCCCGAAGAAGCCGCGGTCAAGGCGCAGACCCTCATCGAGTCCCTGCCGTGGCTGAAGAAGTTCCGCGACCAGATCGTGGTCGTCAAGTACGGCGGCAACGCCATGATCTCCGACGAGCTGCAGGAGGCCTTCGCGCAGGACATCGCGTATCTGCGCTACGTCGGCGTGCAGCCGGTGGTCGTGCACGGCGGCGGCCCGCAGATCTCCCACATGCTGGATCGCCTCGCGATCCCGAGCGAGTTCAAGGGCGGCTACCGCGTCACCTCGACCGAGGCGATCAGCGTGGTGCGGATGGTGCTCACCGGGCACATCAACCCGCAGCTCGTCGCGAAGATCAACAGCCACGGCCCGATCGCCACGGGGCTCAGCGGTGAGGACGCCGGCCTGTTCGGCGGCCGTCGTCGCGGCGTCGTCGTCGACGGGGAGGAAGTGGATCTCGGTCGCGTCGGCGACGTCGTCCAGGTGGATCCGACGCCGGTGCTCGACCACCTCGCTGCGGGCCGGATCCCGGTCGTGTCCAGCATCGCGCCGGACCTCGACCACCCCGGCCAGTCGCTCAACGTGAACGCCGACGCCGCCGCGGCCGCCCTGGCCACGGCGCTCGGCGCGGTCAAGCTCGTGATCCTCACCGACGTCGCGGGCCTGTACGCCGACTGGCCGAACCGCGACTCCCTGGTCTCGCATCTGACCACGGGGGAGCTGAAGCGGCTGCTGCCGTCGCTCGAGTCGGGCATGATCCCGAAGATGACCGCGTGCCTCGAGGCCGTGGAGTCCGGGGTGCACGCGGCGGCCATCATCGACGGACGGGTGCCGCACTCGGTGCTCGTCGAACTCTTCACCAGCAAGGGAATCGGAACGGAGGTGGTGGCGGGATGACCTCGCACGCCGCACAGACATCGGAGACGGCACAGGCCTGGCAGGACGCGGCCGACCGCGACCTGATCCTGAACGCCGGACCGCGATTCGAGCTGCTCGTCCGCGGCGAGGGCTCGCACCTGTGGGACGGCGAAGGCCGGCGCTACCTCGACTTCCTCGCGGGGATCGCGGTCACCGCACTCGGTCACGCCCACCCCGTGTTCGTGGAGGCCGTGTCGCGCCAGGCGGGCACCCTCGCCCACGTCTCGAACTACTTCGCCACGCCGCCGCAGCTCGAGCTGGCCGCGCGGCTCAAGCGGCTGGCCGGCACGGGGGACGCGGGCCGCGTCTTCTTCGGCAATTCCGGCACCGAGGCCAACGAGGCGGCGTTCAAGCTCGCCCGGCTGCACGGAGGAGTCGAGCGCCCGCGGATCCTGTCGCTCGACAACGCGTTCCACGGCCGCACGATCGGCGCGCTCGCGCTGACCGCGAAGGCGTCCATGCGGGATCCGTTCCAGCCGCTTCCCGGCGGCGTCGAGCACATCCCCGCGACCATCGAAGCGCTCGAAGCCGCGATGGACGACCGCGTCGCCGCACTCTTCGTCGAGCCCATCCAGGGCGAGGCCGGCGTGCTCGAGCTGCCGGAGGGGTACCTCCGCGCCGCCCGCGAGCTCACCACCGCCCACGGTGCGCTGCTCATCGTCGACGAGATCCAGACCGGCGCCGGCCGCACGGGTGACTGGTTCGCCTTCCAGCACGACGGCATCGTGCCCGACGCGATCACGCTCGCGAAGGGCATCGGCGGAGGCTTCCCGATCGGCGCGCTCGTCGCGTTCGGCGAGGCCGCGGCGCTGCTGCAGCCCGGTTCGCACGGCTCGACCTTCGGGGGCAATCCGCTCGCCACGGCGGTGAGCAACGCGGTGCTCGAGGAGATCGAGCAGTCGGGTCTCGTGCAGAACGCGCGCGACCGCGGCGCGCAGGTGCGCGCGGCGGTCGGGGGGATCGGATCCCCGCTGGTCGCTGGCGTGCGCGGCCGCGGACTGCTGATCGGCGTCGCGCTGTCGGCTCCCGTTGCCGGTCAGGTGGTGGCCGCGGCGCAGCGCCTCGGCCTGATCGTGAACGCCGCGAACCCCTCCTCGGTGCGTATCGCGCCCGCGCTCACCATCGGCGACGCCGAGATCGCCGAGTTCACCGACCTGTTCACCGCCGCCCTCGCCGAGGTCGCGGCCGCCGCCCCTACGGAGACCCCGAAGTGACCCGCCACCTGCTGCGCGACGACGATCTGACCACCGCCGAACAGACGGAGATCCTCGATCTCGCGCTCGAGCTCAAGAAGGACCGCTGGGCCGACAAGACCCTCGCGGGCCCGCAGACGGTCGCGGTGATCTTCGACAAGTCGTCCACGCGCACCCGCGTCTCCTTCGCGGTGGGGATCGCGGATCTGGGCGGCTCCCCGCTCATCATCTCGACGGCGAACAGCCAGCTCGGCGGCAAGGAGACCCCGGCGGACACGGCTCGGGTGCTGGAGCGTCAGGTGGCTGCGATCGTGTGGCGCACTTACGCGCAGGCGGGCCTGGAGGAGATGGCCGCGGGCACCAGGGTTCCCGTGATCAACGCGCTGTCCGACGACTTCCACCCCTGTCAGCTGCTCGCCGACCTGCTCACGATCCGCGAGCACAAGGGCGACCTGAAGGGGCTGACGCTGTCGTTCTTCGGCGACGGACGCAGCAACATGGCGCACTCCTACGTGCTGGCCGGCGTGACCGCGGGCATGCACGTGCGGGTGGCGTCGCCCGAGGCGTACGCCCCCCGGGCGGACGTCGTGGCGGATGCGCACCGGAGGGCCGCGGAGACCGGGGGATCGCTGACCCTCGTCACGGACCCGGACGCGGCCGCCGACGGCGCCGACGTGATCGTGACCGACACCTGGGTGTCCATGGGCAAGGAGGAGGAGAAGGCGCAGCGCCTGCGCGACCTCGGCGGCTACAAGGTGACCGCCGCGACGATGGCGCGCGCGGACTCCGCGGCGATCTTCATCCACTGCCTGCCGGCCGATCGCGGCTACGAGGTCGACTCCGAGGTCATCGACGGCCCGCAGAGCGTGGTCTGGGACGAGGCGGAGAACCGTCTGCACGCCCAGAAGGCGCTGCTGGTGTGGCTGATCGGGAAGTCCTCGGAATCGTCGAGCGAGGGGGCGAAGTGACGAAGAGCGACGCCGCGCACGGCACCAACCAGGGCGCGCTCTGGGGCGGCCGGTTCGCCGGAGGCCCGAGCCCCGAGCTCGCCGAGCTCAGCCGCTCGACGCACTTCGACTGGATCCTCGCCCCCTACGACATCGCGGGATCGCACGCGCACGCGACCGCCCTCGAAGCCGCCGGATACCTTGAGGCCGACGAGGCCGTGCGGATGCACGCCGGACTGGACGCGCTCGCCGCGCGCATCGCCGACGGCACGCTGCTCCCGCAGCCGGGGGACGAGGACGTGCACGGGGCGCTCGAGGCGGCGCTCATCGCAGAGGTCGGTGCGGATCTGGGCGGGCGCCTGCGCGCGGGCCGCAGCCGCAACGACCAGATCGCCACGCTCGTGCGGATGTACCTGATCGACCACGCGCGGATCATCGCCCGCGAGGTCCTCGGCCTCATCGACGCGCTGGTCGCCCAGGCCCAGGCCCACGAGAAAGCGATCCTGCCCGGGCGCACGCATCTGCAGCACGCGCAGCCGGTGCTTCTCGCGCACCACCTGCAGGCGCACGCCTGGCCGCTGGTGCGCGACCTGGAACGCCTGGTCGACTGGCGCGCCCGCGCCGGCGTCTCGCCGTACGGCGGGGGAGCGCTCGCCGGCTCCACTCTGGGGCTCGACCCGGCGCTCGTCGCCCGTGAGCTGGGGCTCGACCGCCCGGCCGAGAACTCGCTCGACGGCACCGCGTCCCGTGACGTGGTCGCCGAATTCGCGTTCATCACCGCGATGATCGGCATCAACCTGTCGCGGCTCTCCGAGGAGATCATCCTCTGGAACACGCGTGAGTTCGGCTTCGTCACGCTCGACGACGGCTACTCGACCGGATCCAGCATCATGCCGCAGAAGAAGAACCCGGACATCGCCGAGCTCGCGCGCGGCAAGTCCGGCCGGCTGATCGGCAACCTCTCCGGCCTGATGGCGACGCTCAAGGGACTGCCGCTCGCGTACAACCGCGATCTGCAGGAGGACAAGGAGCCGGTCTTCGACTCCGTGCGCACCCTCGAGGTGGTGCTTCCCGCCTTCACCGGCATGATCGCGACGCTGCGCTTCGACACTGAGCGGATGGCGGCGCTCGCCCCTCAGGGATTCTCGCTCGCGACCGACGTCGCCGAGTGGCTGGTCAAGAACCGGGTTCCGTTCCGCGAGGCGCACGAGATCTCCGGATCGCTGGTGCGCGCGTGCGAGCAGCGGGGGATCGGTCTCGAAGACGCGGACGACGCGCTCCTCGCAGAGGTCTCTCCGCACCTCACTCCGGATGTGCGTGAGGTTCTGACGATCGAGGGCTCGGTCGCAAGCCGTGACGGCGTGGGCGGCACTGCTCCGGTGCGAGTCGCCGAGCAGCGCACCGAGCTCGTCGCCCGTGCACAGTCCGCCGCGCACGCGCTCGGCATGTGACGAGCGGAACCCCGCTCGAGGCACCCGATGAAGCATCGAAACCCCCTCCTGGTCGCCGGCCGGTAGGGGGTTTCGTCGTTCATCAGGTGTTTCACCGGGGAGGAGCGGAAACCCCCGATGCCCGACACGCCCGGGATGCGGCCCGGATTTGCCGGAACCCCGGGATCCGCGTAACTTATTACTTGTTCGCCCCAAGCGGTAGAGCGAAGGGCCGGAAGGCCTGACTCCCCAAGCGGCGAACGAACCCCCATCTCGATGAAGAACTTCCCTTGCGGAAGAACTTCAGCTATGATGGGGAACTCCCAGCTCAGGTTCGCCGCAAGGCGCAGCGAGCGGGAGTGAGATCAAGCCCTACTTGTGATGCCGCGAGGCTGAACTGTAGGAGCATCCGATCCTTGAGAACTCAACAGCGTGCACTTGTCAAATGCCAATTTATTCCTCGTCCAGTCTTCGGGCTGGTTGAGAAATTCCTTTGGATCAAAGACCAGCCCTTCGGGGTTGGCATTCGGATGAAGTCAGCAATGATGTCATCTCTTTGGTCAGTTTCAAACTCGCTGCGTTACTGGTTTTCCCTGGTTTCGTATGCTTTTCTTTTTTACGGAGAGTTTGATCCTGGCTCAGGATGAACGCTGGCGGCGTGCTTAACACATGCAAGTCGAACGATGAACCCGAAGCTTGCTTTGGGGGATTAGTGGCGAACGGGTGAGTAACACGTGAGCAACCTGCCCCTCACTCTGGGATAAGCGCTGGAAACGGCGTCTAATACTGGATACGAGACGCGACCGCATGGTCAGTGTCTGGAAAGATTTTTTGGTGGGGGATGGGCTCGCGGCCTATCAGCTTGTTGGTGAGGTAATGGCTCACCAAGGCGTCGACGGGTAGCCGGCCTGAGAGGGTGACCGGCCACACTGGGACTGAGACACGGCCCAGACTCCTACGGGAGGCAGCAGTGGGGAATATTGCACAATGGGCGGAAGCCTGATGCAGCAACGCCGCGTGAGGGATGACGGCCTTCGGGTTGTAAACCTCTTTTAGCAGGGAAGAAGCGAAAGTGACGGTACCTGCAGAAAAAGCACCGGCTAACTACGTGCCAGCAGCCGCGGTAATACGTAGGGTGCAAGCGTTATCCGGAATTATTGGGCGTAAAGAGCTCGTAGGCGGTTTGTCGCGTCTGCTGTGAAATCCCGAGGCTCAACCTCGGGCCTGCAGTGGGTACGGGCAGACTAGAGTGCGGTAGGGGAGATTGGAATTCCTGGTGTAGCGGTGGAATGCGCAGATATCAGGAGGAACACCGATGGCGAAGGCAGATCTCTGGGCCGTAACTGACGCTGAGGAGCGAAAGGGTGGGGAGCAAACAGGCTTAGATACCCTGGTAGTCCACCCCGTAAACGTTGGGAACTAGTTGTGGGGTCCTTTCCACGGATTCCGTGACGCAGCTAACGCATTAAGTTCCCCGCCTGGGGAGTACGGCCGCAAGGCTAAAACTCAAAGGAATTGACGGGGACCCGCACAAGCGGCGGAGCATGCGGATTAATTCGATGCAACGCGAAGAACCTTACCAAGGCTTGACATACACGAGAACGGGCCAGAAATGGTCAACTCTTTGGACACTCGTGAACAGGTGGTGCATGGTTGTCGTCAGCTCGTGTCGTGAGATGTTGGGTTAAGTCCCGCAACGAGCGCAACCCTCGTTCTATGTTGCCAGCACGTAATGGTGGGAACTCATGGGATACTGCCGGGGTCAACTCGGAGGAAGGTGGGGATGACGTCAAATCATCATGCCCCTTATGTCTTGGGCTTCACGCATGCTACAATGGCCGGTACAAAGGGCTGCAATACCGTGAGGTGGAGCGAATCCCAAAAAGCCGGTCCCAGTTCGGATTGAGGTCTGCAACTCGACCTCATGAAGTCGGAGTCGCTAGTAATCGCAGATCAGCAACGCTGCGGTGAATACGTTCCCGGGTCTTGTACACACCGCCCGTCAAGTCATGAAAGTCGGTAACACCTGAAGCCGGTGGCCTAACCCTTGTGGAGGGAGCCGTCGAAGGTGGGATCGGTAATTAGGACTAAGTCGTAACAAGGTAGCCGTACCGGAAGGTGCGGCTGGATCACCTCCTTTCTAAGGAGCATCTGACTCTTCGGAGTCCAGAACCCAGATCGAAGGCACACGTTCTTCGCTGGGAGCTCATGGGTGGAACATTTGACATGGCTCTCGTTGAGTCTTCTGGTTTTAGTACGCCGCTTGCGGTGGGAACGGACTGGGGGATGATGTGGGGGCCTGCACGCTGTTGGGTCCTGAGGGACCGGGTGTGGGAACACATGCGGTACTTCTGGCCTTCATGCCTTTCACTGCGGTGAGGGGGTGGGGGACCGCCCGTACTTTGAGAACTACACAGTGGACGCGAGCATCTTCAGCATGACCCTTTGGGGTTGTGTTGTATTGATGATCTTAAAGATCATTAGTCAATTTCGAACTGGATCCTTCGGGGTCTGGTACCGATTCTTGATGAACTCATGTGATTTCAAGTCTTTAAGAGCAAACGGTGGATGCCTTGGCATCTGGAGCCGAAGAAGGACGTAGCAATCTGCGATAAGCCTCGGGGAACTGATAAGCGAGTTTTGATCCGAGGGTGTCCGAATGGGGAAACCCCGCTGGGCGGCGTGCCGACCTAGTGACTCCCGCCTGAATATATAGGGCGGGTAGAGGGAACGTGGGGAAGTGAAACATCTCAGTACCCACAGGAAGAGAAAACAACATGTGATTCCGTGAGTAGTGGCGAGCGAAAGCGGATGAGGCTAAACCGGGTGTGTGTGATAGCCGGCAGGCGTTGCATGCTCGGGGTTGTGGGACTTTTCTGATTGTTCTGCCGAACTTTCAGCGTTACAAGCAGGTATAGACGAACGGTTTTGAATGGCCGGTCATAGAGGGTGCGAACCCCGTAGTCGAAATGCCTGGCTTGGCGTGAAGAGTATCCCAAGTAGCACGGGGCCCGAGAAATCCCGTGTGAATCTGTCAGGACCACCTGATAAGCCTAAATACTCCCAGATGACCGATAGCGGACAAGTACCGTGAGGGAAAGGTGAAAAGTACCCCGGGAGGGGAGTGAAATAGTACCTGAAACCGTTTGCTTACAAACCGTTGGAGCCTCCTTAGTAGGGGTGACAGCGTGCCTTTTGAAGAATGAGCCTGCGAGTTAGTGATACGTGGCGAGGTTAACCCGTGTGGGGTAGCCGTAGCGAAAGCGAGTCTGAATAGGGCGATTCAGTCGCGTGTCCTAGACCCGAAGCGAAGTGATCTATCCATGGCCAGGCTGAAGCGACGGTAAGACGTCGTGGAGGGCCGAACCCACTTAGGTTGAAAACTGAGGGGATGAGCTGTGGATAGGGGTGAAAGGCCAATCAAACTTCGTGATAGCTGGTTCTCTCCGAAATGCATTTAGGTGCAGCGTTGCGTGTTTCTTGCCGGAGGTAGAGCTACTGGATGGCCGATGGGCCCTACAAGGTTACTGACGTCAGCCAAACTCCGAATGCCGGTAAGTGAGAGCGCAGCAGTGAGACTGTGGGGGATAAGCTTCATAGTCGAGAGGGAAACAACCCAGACCACCAACTAAGGTCCCTAAGCGCGTGCTAAGTGGGAAAGGATGTGGAGTTGCTGTGACAACCAGGAGGTTGGCTTAGAAGCAGCCACCCTTGAAAGAGTGCGTAATAGCTCACTGGTCAAGTGATTCCGCGCCGACAATGTAACGGGGCTCAAGCACGCCACCGAAGTTGTGGCATTGACATTAATGGTAGGCCTTCGTGGTCCAGCCGTGTTGATGGGTAGGAGAGCGTCGTGTGGCGAGTGAAGCGGCGGAGTGATCCAGCCGTGGACGCTACACGAGTGAGAATGCAGGCATGAGTAGCGAAAGACGTGTGAGAAACACGTCCTCCGGAAGACCAAGGGTTCCAGGGTCAAGCTAATCTTCCCTGGGTAAGTCGGGACCTAAGGCGAGGCCGACAGGCGTAGTCGATGGACAACGGGTTGATATTCCCGTACCGGCGAAGAACCGCCCACATGAAATCAGGAGTGCTAAGCATCCCAAGACGCGTGGATCCCTTCGGGGACGATCGTGAGGCGGCATGCGACCCCATCTGGTGGAGTGAGCGTATTAACAGGTGTGACGCAGGAAGGTAGCCCAAGCCAGGCGATGGTTGTCCTGGTGCAAGTGCGTAGGCCGAGAGATAGGCAAATCCGTCTCTCATTCAGGCTGAGACACGATGCGGATAAAAAGTGGGTGATCCTATGCTGCCGAGAAAAGCATCGACGCGAGGTTCTAGCCGCCCGTACCCCAAACCGACTCAGGTGGTCAGGTAGAGAATACCAAGGAGATCGAGAGAATCGTGGTTAAGGAACTCGGCAAAATGCCCCCGTAACTTCGGGAGAAGGGGGGCCACCCGCTTATACGGATTTACTCCGAAAAGGGCGTGGTGGCCGCAGAGACTAGTGGGTAGCGACTGTTTACTAAAAACACAGGTCCGTGCCAAGTCGCAAGACGATGTATACGGACTGACGCCTGCCCGGTGCTGGAAGGTTAAGAGGACGGGTTAGCTTCGGCGAAGCTCAGAATTTAAGCCCCAGTAAACGGCGGTGGTAACTATAACCATCCTAAGGTAGCGAAATTCCTTGTCGGGTAAGTTCCGACCTGCACGAATGGCGTAACGACTTCCCAACTGTCTCAACCGCGAACTCGGCGAAATTGCATTACGAGTAAAGATGCTCGTTACGCGCAGCAGGACGGAAAGACCCCGTGACCTTTACTACAGCTTGGTATTGGTGTTCGGTGTGGCTTGTGTAGGATAGGTGGGAGACTGTGAAGCATGGACGCCAGTTCATGTGGAGTCATTGTTGAAATACCACTCTGGTCACTCTGGATATCTAACTTCGAACCGTGATCCGGTTCAGGGACAGTGCCTGGTGGGTAGTTTAACTGGGGCGGTTGCCTCCCAAAAAGTAACGGAGGCGCCCAAAGGTTCCCTCAACCTGGTTGGCAATCAGGTGTCGAGTGTAAGTGCACAAGGGAGCTTGACTGTGAGACTGACAGGTCGAGCAGGGACGAAAGTCGGGACTAGTGATCCGGCAGTGGCTTGTGGAAGCGCTGTCGCTCAACGGATAAAAGGTACCTCGGGGATAACAGGCTGATCTTGCCCAAGAGTCCATATCGACGGCATGGTTTGGCACCTCGATGTCGGCTCGTCGCATCCTGGGGCTGGAGTAGGTCCCAAGGGTTGGGCTGTTCGCCCATTAAAGCGGTACGCGAGCTGGGTTTAGAACGTCGTGAGACAGTTCGGTCCCTATCCGCTGCGCGCGTAGGAAGTTTGAGAGGATCTGACCCTAGTACGAGAGGACCGGGTTGGACGAACCTCTGGTGTGCCAGTTGTTCCGCCAGGAGCACCGCTGGTTAGCTACGTTCGGGATGGATAACCGCTGAAAGCATCTAAGCGGGAAGCCGGCCTCAAGATGAGACTTCCATACCTTCGGGTGAGAGGCTCCCAGCCAGACTACTGGGTTGATAGGCCAGATGTGGAAGCGTGGTAACACGTGCAGCTGACTGGTACTAATAAGCCGATGACTTGATAACACACCGTTCTTGGTGCTTGCGTCCACTTTGTGGTTCTCGACGTACGGTCGAAAACCAAACAACAACACACATGCTTGTGTTTGTTTGAGACACGTCAATAGTGTTTCGGCGGCCATAGCGTGAGGGAAACGCCCGGTCACATTCCGAACCCGGAAGCTAAGCCTCACAGCGCCGATGGTACTGCAGGGGGGACCCTGTGGGAGAGTAGGACACCGCCGGACTTCCTTTAACAGAAAGGCCACCCAACGCAGGGTGGCCTTTCTGCGTTAACATGCTCGAACGGAAGGAGTCACGACATGGCCGATGACGGCAAGCCCTCGCGCGACCGCAAGGAAGGCGGTGCGGGGCGTCCCCGCCGCTATGTCGATGGCGACCGTTCCGAGCGTACGTTCCGTCCACGTCAGGATGGCGATCGCCCGTTCCGCAGTAATGACGATCGTCCTCGCCGTGACGGCGACCGGCCGTTCCGCGGCAATGACGATCGTCCTCGCCGTGACGGTGATCGTCCGTTCCGTGGTGCCGGCGAGCGTTCCGATCGTCCGCGTCGTGACGGTGATCGTCCGTTCCGCAGCAACGATGACCGTCCGCGCCGTGAGGGGGACCGCCCGTTCCGTGGTGCCGGCGAGCGTTCCGATCGTCCGCGTCGTGACGGCGACCGGCCGTTCCGCGGCAATGACGATCGTCCTCGCCGTGACGGTGACCGTCCGTTCCGTGGTGCCGGCGAGCGTTCCGACCGTCCCCGCCGCGACGGTGATCGTCCGTTCCGCGGCGCCGGCGAGCGTTCCGACCGTCCGCGTCGTGACGGGGACCGGCCGTTCCGCAGCAATGACGACCGTCCCCGCCGGGACGGGGATCGCCCGTTCCGTGGCAACGACGACCGTCCCCGCCGGGACGGGGATCGCCCGTTCCGTGGCAATGACGACCGTCCCCGCCGGGATGGAGACCGGCCGTTCCGCGGTGGCGAGCGGTCCGACCGTCCGCGTCGTGACGGGGACCGGCCGTTCCGCGGCAATGACGACCGTCCTCGCCGGGATGGAGACCGGCCGTTCCGCGGTGGCGAGCGTTCCGATCGTCCGCGTCGCGACACCTACGCGAGCGACCGTCCGCGTGACCCCGAACTTCCCGAGGAGATCACGGCACGTGATCTGCACCCGTCGGCCCGTAATGAGCTGAAGACTCTCAGCAAGGAGAACGCCGAGCAGGTGGCGCGTCATCTTGCGATGGCAGCACGGCTCATCGACGAGGACCCGGAGCGCGCGCATCAGCATGCGCTGGCGGCGTCGCGTCGTGCCGGTCGCGTCGCGGTGGTGCGTGAGTCCGTGGCGATCACCGCCTACGCGATGGGCGACTTCGCGCTCGCTCTGCGCGAGCTGCGCACCTACCGTCGCATCTCCGGGAACGACGACCAGATCGCCCTCATCGTCGACAGCGAGCGGGGCATGGGCCGCCCCGATCGCGCGCTCGAGGAGGCGCGTTCGGTCGATCGCTCTGCGCTTCCGACGCCGACGCGCGTCGCACTCGCGATCGCGATGTCGGGCGCGCGTCTCGATCGCGGCGAGCTCGAGCTGGCGCTGGGCGAGCTCGAGATCCCCGAGCTGAACCCTGACCTCGCCTTCGAGTGGAGTCCCGCGCTGTTCGACGCACGTGCGGCCGTCCTTGAGGATCTCGGCCGCACGGACGAGGCGGCGTTCTGGCGCGAGCGCGCCGAGGTCGCCTCCGCGGCGCTCGGCCACGGCGACGACGACGAGATGATCATCGAAGACGCCTACGAGGATCTTCCCGACGACCCGCAGACCGACGACGACGCGGAGACTGACGACGACGCGGCACCCGAGGATCCCACGGAGGACAGCGCGGTGGACGGCAGCGTGGCGGAGGAGCAGCGCGCCGAGGCCGATCCCGTCGACCCCGCGGCGCCGGCGTCCGATGACGCGGAGGACGCGGAGCGCGCCGAGTGAGTCTGTTCACCCGGTCGCGCCGCACGCCGCTCTCCGACGTCGACGTGGTCCTCGCGGACCTCGACGGCGTGGTCTACGCCGGAGCGGGTGCGATCCCGTACGCGATCGACAGCCTGAAGCAGGTCGAGGCCACGCGTCGTCTCGGCTACATCACCAACAACGCCTCGCGCACCGACGCCTCCGTCGCCGCGCACCTCAGCGAGCTCGGCCTCACGGTCGCTCCGGACGAGGTGGTCACCAGCCCGCAGGCGGCGATGCGACTCGTCAGCGGTCTCATCCCCGCGGGGTCCACGATCCTGGTCGTGGGCGGGGAGGGCCTCGTGCACGAGGTGCGCAAGGCGGGGTTCGAGGTGACCCGCAGCGCCGACGACGCGCCGGCGGCCGTCGTCCAGGGCTTCGCGCCGGAGGTGGGCTGGTCCGATCTCGCTGAGGCGGCGTTCGCGTTGAAGGTCCCGGAGAACGAGGGCGGCATCCCGTGGATCGCCACCAACACGGACTGGACGATCCCGCAGTCGCGCGGAGTGGCCCCGGGCAACGGGACGCTGGTGTCGGCCGTGCACACGGCCATCGGTCGCCTCGCGACGGTCGCAGGAAAGCCCGAGACGCCGATCTTCGAGGAGGCCGTCGCCCGGTTCGGCGCGAAGCATCCGCTGTTCATCGGCGACCGCCTCGACACCGACATCGCCGGGGCGTCCCGTGCGGGGATCGAGTCCGCGCTCGTGCTCACCGGCATCGACCGCCCCAAGCACGTGCTCGCCGCGGCCGAGGGACAGCGCCCGACCTACATCCTCGGCGACCTGCGCGAACTGCACGAGCCGTATCCCGAGGTGAAGGTCACGGGCGATACAGTCACCGTGCGCGACGCCGCGGTGCGCGTGGACGGCGTCGACGTCACGATCCTCCGGGAGGGGGACCGGCCCATCGATCTCGTCCGCGCCGGAGCGGAGGCGATCTGGCGCACAGGGCGGCAGATCTTCGGCTTCCGCGTGCCCGAGCGGCTGTACGCGGACCCGTTCCACCGCCCGTAATCCGCCGGAACCGAGCGGACCCCCGTAGGCTGGTCAGGTGAGCGAGAACACCGAACCGGACCCGGCGGACGGGCTCTGGAGCCGGCTGCGCCTCATCGAGGGCCAGCCGCTGGAGTCGCGCGCCGCCGCATATCAGGCGCTGCACGACGATCTCGCGCGGCGCCTGGAGAGCGCCCCGAAGACCGCTTCCGACCGCGGATGACGGCCCGCCTGGACGCCGCGCTCGCGGAACGCGGGCTCGCCCGGTCCCGCACCCACGCGGCGACCCTCATCGGCGACGGTCTGGTGACCGTCAACGGCGCACCGGTCGTGAAGGCCTCGATGAAGGTCGAGGACAGTGACGTCCTGGAGGTCGCAGGCGCCGATCACTACGTCAGCCGCGGCGCGCACAAGCTCATCGCCGCCCTGGACGGATTCAGCATCGCGGTCGACGGCGTCCTCGCCCTGGACATGGGGGCCTCGACCGGCGGCTTCACCCAGGTGCTGCGCGAACGCGGCGCTCGGCGGGTGCTCGCGGTCGATGTGGGACATGACCAGCTCGCCGCCGTGGTCCGCGCGGATCCGGGCGTCGTGGCCGTCGAGGGCTTCAACGTCCGGCACATGGACGCGCGTCTCCTGGCCGAGGCGACGGGGGAGCCGCAGCGGCCGACGCTGGTGGTCGGGGACCTCTCGTTCATCTCGCTCGACCTGGTGCTCCCGGCGGTCGCGGCGACCGCGGCCGAGGATGCCGACGTCGTGCTGCTCATCAAGCCGCAGTTCGAGGTCGGGCGCACCGCGGTGCGCGGCGGTCTCGTGACCAATCCGACCATCCGCGCCGATGCGGTCGCGCGCGTGCTGTGGACCGCGTGGGATCAGGGCTTCGGCGTGCTCGGTCTGCTGCCGTCGCCCATCCTCGGGACGCATGGCAACGCAGAGTACCTGGTGCATCTCGCCCGCGGGCAGGGGAGCAATCCGACAGAATGGTTGAGCACGATCGACCACATGGCAGGAGGCCGATGAACGAGCGCAGGATCCTCGTCGTCGCACACGCGCGCCGGGACGACACGGTGCAGGCGGCCCACCGGGTCGTCGCCGCTCTGCGCGCCGCGGGTGCGACGCCCGTGCTCTCCGCCGAGGACCGCGACGAACTCGCGGCCGCGGACCCGCTCTTCCGCGACGTCGAGCTGCTGGCGGACCGGACCGGCGAGGGCGGTGTGCCCGTCGAGGACATCGAGCTCGCCATCGTGCTCGGCGGCGACGGCACGATCCTGCGTGCCGCGGAGCTCGTCCGCGAGGGGACCGCGCCCATCCTCGGCATCAACATGGGCCACGTCGGCTTCCTCGCGGAGATCGAGCGAGACGACATGGACGCCGCCGTCGCCCGCGTCATCGATCGCGACTACTCCGTCGAGGAGCGCATGGCTCTCGCCGTGCGGGTGAAGGACGCCGAGGGCGCCGTCGTCTACAGCACCTGGGCGCTGAACGAGGCCACCGTCGAGAAGAGCAGCCGGGAGCGGATGATCGAGGTCGTCGTCGAGATCGACGGCCGCCCCCTGACGAGCTTCGGGTGCGACGGAATGGTGGTCTCCACGCCCACCGGCGCCACCGCCTACAACTTCTCCGCCGGGGGACCGGTGATCTGGCCCGGGGTCGAGGCCATCGCCGTCGTCCCGCTGTCGGCTCACGCCCTCTTCGCACGCCCTCTCGTCGTCGCGCCGGGAGCCCCGGTCGCGATCGAGCTCCTGGACCGCAACGACGGCAACGCGATCCTCTGGTGCGACGGCCGGCGCTCGCACGATCTGCCCCGCGGCGCCAGGGTCATCGTGCGCCGGTCGTCGCGCCCGGTCCGCCTCGCGCGGCTGCACCCGAGCGTGTTCACCGACCGCCTGGTGCGCAAGTTCCAGCTGCCCGTCTCCGGCTGGCGAGGAGCCGACTCATGATCGAGGAGATGCGCCTGCGCGATCTGGGCGTGATCGCCGAGGCGGTGCTGCCGATCGGTCCGGGATTCACCGCGATCACGGGTGAGACCGGCGCGGGCAAGACGATGGTCGTGACCGGTCTGGGGCTGCTGCTGGGTGCCCGCGCCGATTCCGGCGCCGTCCGCGCCGGGGCCGCGCAGGCCTCGGTCGCCGGGGTGTGGATCGTGCCGAGCACCGGATCCGTGGCGGACACGGTCGCCGATGCCGGTGGCGAGCTCGAGCCCTACGACGACGATCGAGGCGAGCTGTACGTGTCCCGCACGCTCACCGCCGAGGGGCGCAGCCGTGCGAGCGTGGGCGGACGTGCCGCTCCGGCCGGCGTGCTGGCCGACCTGGCCGATGATCTCGTCGTCGTGCACGGGCAGTCCGAGCAGCTGCGTCTGCGGTCCGCGGCGGCGCAGCGCGACGCGCTCGACCGTTTCGGGGGGTCCGCGATCGCCGTCGTCCGCGCCGAGTACGAGGCGACGTGGGAGCGCTGGCGCTCGCTCTCCGCGCAGCTCGACGAGATCGCGGGCAATCGTGAGCGCCGCCAGGCCGAGGCCGAGGAGCTGCGCCAGGCCCTCGCGCTCATCGAGGCGACGGATCCGCAGCCGGGGGAGGACGACGCGCTCGCCGAACGCGCCGAGCGTCTCGCCAATGCGGAGGAGCTGCGTCAGGCCGCGGCCGTCGCGCGGTCCGCGCTCTCGGACGAGGACGGCGAGAACGACGTGTCCACGCTCGCGGCGGAGGCTCGCCGTGCACTCGAGCGTGCCAGCGACCCCGCTCTCGCCGAGATCGCCGAGAGCATCGCCGAGATCGGCTATCGCGCGACGGACATCGCCGCGCAGCTGAGCGGATACCTCGCCGACCTGGACGAGTCGGGGCCGCACGAGCTGGCTGCCGTCGAGGAGCGCCGCTCGGCGCTCGCGGCGCTCGTCCGCGCACACGGCACTCTCGATGCCGCCCTCGACCTCTGGAACACCGGTTCGGCGCGTCTCGCCGAGCTCGACGACGATTCCGACCACATCGAGCGGCTCACGGCCGAACGAGACGCCGCCCGCGCGGCCCTCGACGAGGCGGCGGCCGCGCTGACGGCCACGCGGACAGAGGCGGCCGGGCGACTGGGCGCGGCGGTGACGGAGGAGCTGCACGCCCTCGCGATGCCGGACGCTCGCCTCGTGGTCGCCGTCACCGAGGGCGCCGAGAGCGCGCACGGCCGCGACGACGTCGCGATCCTGCTTGCACCGCACCCCGGCGCCGAGCCGCGCTCGGTGGCCAAGGGCGCGTCGGGCGGCGAGCTCTCTCGTGTCATGCTCGCGATCGAGGTCGTCATCGCCGGAACGGATCCGGTGCCGACCTTCGTCTTCGACGAGGTGGATGCCGGCATCGGCGGCGCCGCCGCGATCGAGGTGGGCCGGCGGCTCGCCCGCCTCGCACGCAGCTCGCAGGTCATCGCCGTCACGCACTTGGCGCAGGTGGCGGCGTTCGCCAACAACCACCTGAGCGTGGTGAAGGCGAACGACGGGCAGGTCACCGCGTCGAGCGTGCGTCGGCTGGACGGTGAGGACCGCGAAGCCGAGATGGCGCGCCTGCTCTCCGGGCTCACCGACTCGGATGCCGCTCTCGAGCACGCCCGCGAGCTGCTCGCCCTGCGCGAGGACTGAGCTCCACCCGCGATCGGATCCCGGCGCGTCAGCGCAGGTCGCGCACCGATTCCCGCATGATCAGGGGCATCGGGAGGAGCTCATGAGCCAGGTCGCGCTCGCCGAGCAGCATCTCCACGCCGACACGCGCCATCTGCTCGTAGGGCAGTCGAGCGGTGGTGAGCCCTGGACGGACCAGGGAGGCGAGATCCTCGTCGTCGAACGACACGACCGAGATGTCGTGCGGGATGCGCAGGCCGCGCTCGTTCAGCGCCTGGTAGATCCCGAACGCCACCCCGTCGGTCGCGGCGATGATCGCCGTCAGGTCCGGATGCGCGTCCAGCATCTGCGGCGCGTGCGCGAAGCCGATCGCCGTCGTCCAGTTCTCGACGACGACCTCGACCGGACCGGCGACGCCGCGCTCGGCGAACGCGTCGCGGATGCCCTGGAGGCGTCGCGCGATCGTGACGGACCGGCGCGGGTCCCCGGCGACATGCGGGATGTCGCCGATGAAGCCGACGCGCACGTGACCAGCGTCGAGCAGCACGGAGGCCATCGCGTGGCCCGCCGCGTATTCGTCCGGCAGCACGCTGGGCAGGTCGTCGGGGGTGCGGCCGTTGACGATCACGACGGGGATGCCTCGGGGAGCGGCGGGCACGTCGACCATGCGGGCGGCCATCAGGCCGACGATCACGCCGTCGACCCGCCGGTCGATGAGCTCGTCGAACGCTGCGGCCAGCTGGCTGGGGTCGTCGCCGGTCTCCGTGATGAGCACGGTGTGATCCAGCTCCCGGGCGGCGCGAAGCGTGCCGCGCACCATCGCGGAGGCGAAGCGGGTGATGGTGACCTGGTCGGAGATGAACCCGATCGAGCGGGTCTTGCCCGAGCGCAGGCTCTGCGCGGCCGGATTCGGCTTGTAGCCCAGCTGTGCCGCAGCGGTGCGGACGCGCTCCACCGCGTCGTCGGAGAGCCGGGACGGGCGATCGTTGAGGATGAGGCTGACCGCCGTCTTCGACAGGCCGGAGAGCCGGGCGACATCGGCGAGCGTCGGTCTCGGTGCCGTGGACATCGGCAGCCCTCCTCTCCCGTGCGTCCTCCCAATCTAGCGGATCCATGCGATTGGTGAATTAATTTAGCAACACTGCTTGCGCGGCTTCTCGGGGGAGTGTTACCGTCGGATAAATCGGTTCACCACCCATTGATCTGCGCATGAGGCGCAAGCCGATTCACTCTCAGAGAGGAGAAGTTGATGGCACGAGAGTTCGGGCCTGTGATGGGCCGCCGTGATCTTCTGCGGCTCGGAGGCTACGGCCTCGCGGGCGCCGCACTGCTGGGGATGGGTGCGGGCCTGACGGGCTGCGCCCCCTCCGGCGGCGGGTCTCAGAGCGGCACCCTGACGATGCTGTACTTCGGCGATCAGAAGTCGGCCACCACCCTGCAGAACGCCCTCCAGCCCAAGGTCAAGAAGATCGACAAGGATCTCTCGCTGAAGGTCAGCGCGATCAACGGCAAGGACTGGAACGACTTCCTCGCCAAGGTCCTCACCCTCATCGCGTCGGGTCAGGCGCCCGACATCGTGAGCGTCGCCACCGAGGGCCTGCAGCTGATGGTCGGCAAGAAGCTGATCACCCCGCTGGACAGCTACGTCACCAAGGACATGTCGACGCTGAAGTCGAGCTACTTCAACGACATCCATCCGGCGCTCATCGAGGCCATGATGGTCGACGGGCATCTCTACAACATGCCGGACAGCTTCAACGCGGGCAGCATGTTCTACAACTCCGACGTGCTGCAGAAGGCGGGCGCCGCGGCCCCCGCCGCGGGCTGGACGATCGACGATTTCCACTCCACGGCGGAGAAGATCTCGAAGCTGGGCGGCGACATCCTGCCGTTCGACTGGGTGGTGCGCCTCTGGGGCAGCTGGACCTCGTTCCTCTACGCCAACGACGGCAACCTCATCGAAGAGGGCAAGTACGGCGGCGGCGACTGGCTGTGGAGCAAGGCGTACGAAGCCGGCGACAAGAGCATCGAGGGCCGCAAGGGCGGATGGAAGTGGGGGGCGCCGACGGCGAACTCCGACGCCGCGATCGAGGCCCTCCAGTACGTCATCGATCTGCAGAAGGCCGGCTACTCGCCCTCGCCCGACGTGGGCGGCGGCGGCACCCTGCAGGGGCTGTTCTCGTCGGGCCGCATCGGCATGACGATCGGCGGCGGGTTCTGGGCCGGGGGTCTGCACAACGCAGGCATGAAGGACGGCAGCTTCGAGGTGCAGGCCTTCCCGACGTGGAAGAGCAACAAGTCGCTCTTCGGCACGGGCGGGTACTCGATCTTCGAGTCGTCGAAGAAGAAGGACGCCGCGTGGGAGGTCATCAAGATGATGATCGAGGCCGAGACCTTCGACATCATGTTCCCGGGCAACATCACCACCACGGGACGCAAGTCGCTGATGACCGCCGAACGCTACGCGAGCACCGGTCCGAAGAACTGGCAGGTGTTCTACGACCAGCTCGACGGCTCCGTCCCGATCTCGGCGCCCTCGTACTACAACGCCCTCGCGACCTCGCTCAACCAGCGCACGACCGAGGCGATCTCCTCCGGGAACGCGAAGGCCGCGCTCGACGCGATGCAGTCGGACCTGGAGAAGGTGGCGAAGGGCAGCTGATGTCCGCCCCCGTCTCCGCCCCGCACGCGGTCCTGCGTGTCTCGTCGCGCGAGGTGAAGCCTCCTCGGCCCGTCCGCCGCCCCGGTGCGCGGCGGGCGGCCCGGAGGGAGGGGATGTTCGGCTACGCGATGATCGCGCTGTCGATGCTGTTCGTGACGGTGTTCACGTTCATCCCGATCCTCGCTTCGCTCGGCCTGTCGTTCTTCCACTGGGACGTCATCTCCCCGCCCACCTGGGCGGGGCTGGAGAACTACCAGAGGTTCTTCACGGACGCTCCCGTGCTGCAGTCCTTCGGTGTCACGATCGTCATGGCGATCGCGATCGTCGCCCTGCAGCTCACGATCGGACTCTTCCTGGCGGTCCTCGTGAACCAGCGGACATCCACCTTCGGCAGGACGTTCTTCCGCACGGCGTTCTACCTGCCGCTGCTCGCCTCGACGGCGGCTGTCGCGATCTTCATGGGCTACCTGTTTGACGCGAAGTTCGGCGCGATCAATTACTACCTCGGCCTCCTCGGGATGTCGGGCGTGCCGTGGCTGACCAGCCCCTTCGGTGCGCAGGTGACGATCGTGCTGATCGTGGTCTGGCAGCAGGTCGGCTTCACCTTCGTGCTGTTCGTCTCGGCCCTCATGGCGGTGCCGACGGACGTGCTCGAGGCGTCGTCGATCGACGGCGCAGGCCCGCTGCGCACGCTGTTCCGGATCAAGATCCCGTTGATCAGCCCCACGATCCTCTTCGCCGCGGTGATCGCGTTCATCAACGCGATGCAGCTGTTCGACCAGCCCTTCATCATGACCAAGGGCGGGCCGGGCACGGCCACCACGACCGCGACCATCTCGATGTACCAGACCGGGTTCCAGAATCTGCAGTTCGGCTACTCATCGGCGATCGCGATCATCCTCCTCCTGCTGATCCTCGCGATCACCGGGATCCAGTTCCTCGCCTCCCGGAAGCTGGTGTTCTACCAATGAGCGCGACATCCCTGATCGTGACGGGCCGCCGCCGGCGGCCCCGCAGCGGCGGCCCCGGAGCCCGCTTCTGGAGTCTCGGCAAGATCGCCGGCCTGATCGCCCTGATCGTCGCCGCCGTGTTCGCCCTCGGTCCGCTGCTGTGGACGGTGACGACATCGTTGCGCTCGCCGTCGCAGGCGTTCGACAATCCGCCGCAGTGGATCCCGTTCGACGCCGACTTCAGCAACTACGCGGCGGTGTTCGACCAGATCCCGATCGGGCAGTTCTTCCTGAACAGCACGATCGTGACGCTGCTGATCGTTGTCGGTCAGACGATCACCTGCACGCTGAGCGGGTACGCGTTCGCGATGATCTCGTTCCCCGGCAAGAACGTGATCTTCGGGGCGTTCCTGGCGACCATGATGGTGCCGCTGCAGACGATCATCATCCCGGTGTTCCTCATCGTGAAGTCGCTGGGCCTCCAGGACGGTCTCGGTTCCCTGATCGTCCCGGCGCTGGGCAGCGCCTTCGGCACGTTCCTGATGCGGCAGTACTTCATGCAGATGCCCAGGGAGCTCGGCGAGGCCGCGCGGATCGACGGTGCGACGCAGTTCGGCGTGTTCTTCCACGTGTACGCGCGGATGGCGGCGCCGGCGATCTCGACGCTCGCGATCCTGAACTTCTCGGGGTTCTGGGCCGAGTTCTACCGGCCCCTGATCTTCCTGCAGGATCAGAGCACCTTCACCCTGCCGCTCGGCCTGGTCGGCCTGCAGGGGAACCTGGGCACCGGATCGATCTCGGTCGTCCTCGCCGGCGTGGTGCTCTCGATGATCCCGAGCGTGCTGCTGTTCATCGTCGCCCAGCGCTACTTCATCGCGGGCGTGACCGCGGGCTCGTCCCGCTAGCACCCCCGCTCTCGTCCCCGACACGATCGAGGCGCCCCGCCCGGGGCGCGCTCGTCCCTTCCCGACCACCCGAAACGGAGCAGTCCCGATGACCGACACCGTCTTCTTCCGTCCCGACGGAGGCTGGGTCGGAGATGTCATCCCGTTCCAGCGCGATGGCGTCTTCCACCTCTGGTACCTCTTCGACGACAGAGAAGTGCCGAAGACCGGCATGCCGTGGCATCTCGTCACGACGACCGACTTCGTGCACTTCGAGGATCGCGGTCTCGCGGTGCCCAGCGGCGGCCCGGACGCCGAGGACTTCAACGTCTACACCGGATCCGTGGTGATCGACGACGACGGGGTCGCGCACCTGTTCTCCACCGCCCAGAACCCGACGCGGCGGGGCGCCGACGGGCGCCCGCTGCAGCTGGTCGCGCATGCCGTCAGCACCACCGGACTGGAGGGATGGATCAAGCATCCGGAGCTCACGGTGGGCGCCCCCGAGGGGTACGAGACGGGGGACTGGCGCGATCCGTTCGTGTTCCGCGACGGCGACCGCTGGCGGATGCTGGTCGCCGCCCGGCACTCCGACGGGCCGGAGCGCCGGCGCGGCACGATCGCGCAGCTCACCTCGACGGATCTCGATTCGTGGATCCCCGTCGAGCCCTTCTGGGACCCGCGTCGATACATCGCCCACGAGTGCCCGGACGTGTTCCGGTGGGGCGAGTGGTGGTACCTGGTGTACTCGGAGTTCTCCGACGCGTTCTGCACGCGCTACCGGATCGCACGCTCCCTGGACGGGCCGTGGCTCGCGCCGGACGACGACACGGTCGACGCCCGCCCGTTCTACGCGGCCAAGACGGTCGAGCGCGACGGACGCCGCTTCTTCGTCGGCTGGATCGCCACCCGGGAGGGCCACGCCGACGACGGAGCATGGCAGTGGGCCGGGACGATGTCGACCCTCGAGGCGACGCAGCGTGCGGACGGCACCCTGGCGTTTCACCTGCCGGACGAGTTCCTCGGATCCTTCACCGTGCCCGTGGCCTCCGGCGTGCCGGTGCCCGCGCATCTGGACGGCACGGACCGCTTCGTGCAGAGCATCGGCGACCTCGACCTCCCCGACACCTGCCTGCTGACCGCCGAGTTCGACATCGCCGACGGAACAGAGGAGGTCGGGATCCTGCTCCGCGCCACGGCCGACGGCGAGGAGGCGGGAGCGATCCGGCTCGAGCCGCGTCGCAACCGGGTGGTGTTCGATCGCTGGCCCCGCACCTGCACCGGCGACGAGCAGTGGCAGATCTCCGGCGACGTGCCGTTCGTGCTCGAGCGTCCCTGCCCGCTGCCGGCGGGCCGGCATCGGGTCGAGGTCGTCGTGTCCGGCGACATCCTCGTCGCGGTCGTCGACCGCCGCGTGGCGCTGAGCACCCGCCTGTATCGGCGGGCCGGGGAGCGCGTCGGGGTGTTCGTCAACGGAGGGGCCGCCGACCTGGTGTCCCTCGAGATCCGCACGCGCCCATGACGACATCCGCGCTGGAGGCCTCGCCCGTGACACGTCCGCTCATCCACTTCTCCTCGGCCCGCAACTGGCTGAACGATCCCAACGGCCTGATCTTCCACGACGGTCGCTACCACCTGTACTTCCAGTACAACCCGAACGGCGCCGAGCACGGATACATGAGCTGGGGTCACGCCTCGAGCCGGGATCTCGTGCGGTGGGAGGAGCACCCCGTCGCGCTGCGGTACACCTCGGAGCACGAGATCTTCTCGGGTTCCGCGGTGTTCGACGCGCGCGACACCAGCGGCCTCGGCGTCGACGGCCAACCGCCCCTGATCGCCGTGTTCACGCTCGCCGATCAGACGGGCGGACATCAGTCGCAGGGGATCGCCTCGAGCGCGGACGGCGGAGAGACCTGGGCGATGCACGCCGGCAATCCTGTCCTGGACCGCGGTTCGGCCGACTTCCGCGACCCCAAGGTGTTCCGCTACACGGGCGCCGCGGGCGAGTACTGGGTGATGGTGGCCGTCGAAGCGGTCGAGCGCAAGGTCGTGCTCTACCGCTCGGCGGATCTGCGGCACTGGGAGTTCCTGTCCGACTACGGGCCGCGCGGCACGGCTCTCGGGGTGTGGGAGTGCCCAGACCTGTTCCCGCTGGCGGTGGACGGCGATCCGGACGACGTGCGCTGGGTGCTGATCATCAGCATGAACCCCGGCGGCCTGGCCGGCGGGTCGGGGACGATGTACGTCATCGGCTCCTTCGACGGCGTGCGCTTCGTCCCCGACACCCCGGTCCCGGACGTCGCTCCGGGAGACGAGACGGGCGCCGCCGAGCTGGCGGCCCTGGACTGGATCGACTACGGCCGGGACTGCTACGCGGGAGTCACGTTCTCGGGACTCCCGGACGACGAGCGGACGCTCATCGCCTGGATGAGCAACTGGGAGTACGCCGGGGCGATGCCGCCCGCGGGGCCCGAGCCGCAGCGCGGAGCGATGACGCTCGCGCGACGGCTGTCGCTCGTGACCGCGGGCGGGCGGATCCGGCTGCGTCAGGACCCGGTCGGCCCCGCGGTGGTGCCGATCGTGGCGATCACGGGTGCCGAGGTGCGGCCGGGTGCGCCGCGGATCCTCGATGCGCCTCCGGTGGCGCGGATCCGGCTGCGGCTCCGGCTGGACGACGGCGCCTCGGCCGAGCTGCGCCTCGGCGACGGCGCCGCACCGATCGCGATCCTGCGCGTGCGCGACGGGGAGCTCTCCCTGGATCGCCGGGTCGGCGCCGCGGGGCTCCCGGAAGCGTTCGGCAGCGTCGAGCACCTGCCCCTGCAGCCGGGCGGACTCGACGCCGTGCTCTGGCTGGACCACGGGTCGATCGAGGTCTTCGCCGATGACGGGACCGCCGTGCTCACGGACAGACTCGCCGACCGGACGTGCTCGCGCTTCGAGGTGCGCGCGGTGAGCGGTAGTGTGCGGATCGACGAACTCGTCGTCGAGGCGGGAGAGGGGCTCCAGGCATGAACCAGGCGCGGATCGCGGTCATCGGGGAGGCGCTCGTCGACATCGTCGTCGGTGGTGGGGCCCATGCGGGCGGGTCGCCGATGAACGTGGCCGTCGGCCTCGCACGGCTCGGCCGGCCGCCGGTGCTGCACGCCAGGATCGGCAACGACGCGTACGGGGATCTGATCCGTGCGCACCTCGCGGAGGACCGCGTCGGCGTCGGGGCGCACACGCTCGTCGACGGTCCGTCGTGGACGGCGACCGCGACGATCGCCGAGGACGGCAGTGCCGATTACGACTTCGCGCTGGCCGGCGAGATCGCGGTGCCGGAACTGGACGAGCTCGCCCTCGTGCACACCGGATCGATCGGCGCGCTGCGCGAGCCGGGTTCGAGCGCTCTGCTCGCGGCCTACCGCGACGCGCCCGCGGGCACGCTGAGATCGTTCGACCCGAACATCCGCGCCGACGTCATCGGCCCGGCGGACGCCGCACGCCGGCGGGTCTTCGAGCTCGCCGCGGCCTCACAGGTCGTCAAGCTCAGCGACGAGGACGCCGCGTGGCTGCGGCCCGGCGCGAGCCTCGAGGACGTCCTGGACGCGCTCGCCGAAGGCGGCACGCGCTTCGTCGTGATCACGCGCGGCGCGCAGGGAGCCGTGGCGCTCGTCGACGGCGTGCGGTACGAGCGTCCCGCCGTGAGAGTGGACGTCGTCGACACGATCGGCGCCGGCGACGCGTTCATGTCCGGGCTGCTGTTCGGCCTGCTGCGCGACGGCACGGACCGCCTGCTCGTGGACGGCGCGCCGATCCCGGCGGAGGACGTCGTCGCGGCGCTGGACACGGCGCTCGTGTCCGGCGCGATCACGGTGTCGCGCGCCGGTGCCAACCCGCCGCGCCCGGCCGAGCTCGAGGAACGTCTCGACGCGACGCGCGCCGTGTCCGACGGTGACGGCCGCTGATCCGGCTGATAGGATAAAAGCCCGTGATGCAGAACTCAGCCGCGCGGACAGACAACGACACCACCAAGCACATCTTCGTGACGGGCGGTGTCGTTTCCTCGTTGGGCAAGGGGCTGACGGCGGCCAGCCTCGGCAACCTGCTCACCGCCCGCGGACTGCGCGTCGTGATGCAGAAGCTGGATCCCTATCTGAACGTGGACCCGGGCACGATGAACCCGTTCCAGCACGGCGAGGTCTTCGTCACGGACGACGGCGCGGAGACCGACCTCGACATCGGCCACTACGAGCGCTTCCTCGACATCGAGCTCAGCCAGGCCGCCAACGTCACCACCGGCCAGATCTACTCGCAGGTCATCGCCAAGGAGCGCCGCGGCGAGTACCTCGGCGACACCGTGCAGGTGATCCCGCACATCACCGACGAGATCAAGCGCCGCATGCGCCTGCAGGCCGACGAGACGCCGAAGCCGGACGTCATCATCACCGAGATCGGCGGCACCGTCGGCGACATCGAGTCGCAGCCGTTCATCGAGTCGGCCCGCCAGATCCGTCACGAGCTCGGCCGCAAGAACGTGTTCTTCGTGCACGTCTCGCTCGTGCCCTTCATGGGCGCCTCCGGCGAGCAGAAGACCAAGCCGACCCAGCACTCCGTCGCAGCCCTCCGCTCGATCGGGATCCAGCCCGACGCGCTCGTGCTGCGCAGCGACCGCCCCGTCACCGAGTCGAACAAGCGCAAGATCGCCCTCATGTGCGACGTCGACGAGGACGCCGTCGTGAACGCGGTCGACGTGCCGAGCATCTACGACATCCCGACGATGCTGCACGACCAGGGGCTCGACGACTACATCGTGGACGCCCTCGGCCTCACCAAGGCCGACGACGTGGACTGGTCGCGCTGGCAGAAGGTGCTCCAGGCGGTGCACAACCCGAAGCACGAGGTCACGATCGGTCTCGTCGGCAAGTACATCGATCTGCCCGACGCGTACCTCTCGGTCACCGAGGCGCTCAAGGCCGGCGGCTTCGCCCATGAGGTCGCGGTGAAGATCCGCTGGATCCCGTCCGACTCCTGCGAGACGCCCGAGGGCGCCGCGAAGGCGCTCGCCGACGTGGACGGCATCTGCGTGCCCGGCGGCTTCGGCATCCGCGGCATCGAGGGCAAGCTCGGCGCGCTGCGCTTCGCCCGCGAGCAGGGCATCCCCGCCCTCGGCCTGTGCCTGGGACTGCAGTGCATGGTCATCGAGTACGCGCGAAACGTCGCCGGCATCGAGGGCGCGTCCTCCAGCGAGTTCGACCCGGACACCGCCGAGCCGGTCATCGCGACGATGGCCGAGCAGGTCGAGATCCTCGACGGGGGCGACCTCGGCGGCACCATGCGCCTGGGCCTGTACAGGGCGGCGCTCGGCGAGGGCTCGCTCGCGGCCGAGCTCTACGGCGCGTCCGAGGCGTCCGAGCGTCACCGTCACCGCTACGAGGTGAACAACGCCTACCGCGGCCGTCTCTCCGACGCCGGACTCTCGTTCTCGGGCCTCAACCCTGAGCTCGACCTGGTCGAGTACGTGGAACTGCCGCGCGACGTGCACCCGTTCTACATCGCCACCCAGGCGCACCCGGAGCTGCGCTCGCGGCCGACCGAGCCGCACCCGCTGTTCCGGGGCCTCGTGGGCGCCGCGATCGAGCGGCACCGTTCCAGCGAGCTGTTCGACGACGAGAGCTGACGTGAGCGACTCCGGCGCCGCGCCGCAGGACGAGACGTTCGAGCCCGAGGTGCTCGGGAGCCGCGAGGTCTACCGCGGCGCGGTGTGGAGCGTGCGTGAGGACCGCGTCCGGTACGGTGACGGCGAGATCGTACGGCAGTACATCGATCACAGCGGAGCCGTCGCGGTCGTCGCGATGGACGAGGAAGGGCGGGTGCTGCTGATCCAGCAGTACCGGCATCCGATCCGCGAGCGCGACTGGGAGCTGCCGGCAGGACTGCTCGACGTCGTCGGCGAGGACCCCATGGCCGCCGCGCGCCGGGAGCTCGCCGAGGAGGCCGACCTGACGGCGTCGGGCTGGGAGCCGCTCGTGTCGACGTACACGACGCCCGGCAGCAACTCCGAGATCATCCATATCTACCTGGCGACGGGGCTGGCCGCGGCCGACGAGGCGTTCGCGCGCACCGACGAGGAGGCGGACATCCGCCTCGCCTGGGTGCCGCTCGCCGAGGCCGCGGATGCGGTCGTGGCGGGGCGCCTGCGCAACGGGATCCTCGCGGTCGGCGTGCTGGCCGCGGAACGGCGCCTGTCGTCGGGACGGGCCCGCCGCGAGGCCTGACGTGCGGGAGGCCTGAGGTGCAGCTCGACCGCGCGCTCGACGCGTACCTGCGGCATGTGACGATCGAGCGCGGCCTCGCCGAGCACACCCTCGCCGCCTATCGTCGAGACCTCGGCGGCTACCTGGCGTGGCTCGGCGAGCAGGGCATCGACGACACCGAGGCGATCACCCCGGAGGTCGTCGCCGCCTTCGCCGCGGAGCGCGCGAGCGCCGAGCCGCCGCCGGCGGCGTCGAGCCTCGCGCGCCTGCAGTCCTCGGTGCGGGGCTGGCACCGCTTCCTCGCGCGGGAGGGCGTCGCCGTGGCGGACCCCAGTGCGCGGCTGCGCCCGCCCAAGCAGCCCCGCCGTCTGCCCAAGGCGCTCACGATCGACCAGGTCGAGCGTCTGCTCGCCGCGCCCTCGGCGGACGAGCCGATCGGGATCCGTGATCGGGCGCTGCTCGAGCTGCTCTACGCGACCGGCGCCCGCGTCTCCGAAGCGATCTCGCTGGACGTCGACGACCTGGCGCACGGCGATGTGCTGCGCCTGCGCGGCAAGGGATCCAAGGAGCGCATCGTTCCCGTGGGATCGTTCGCGCGGGCGGCGGTCGACGCCTACCTCACCCGGGTGCGTCCTGCACTGGCGAGCTCGGGGCGCGCCTCGGCGAAGCTGTTCCTCGGCGCCAGGGGGGCGCCGCTCAGCCGACAGAGCGCATGGCTGATCATCCGCGCCGCGGCCGAGCGGGCGCAGATCACGACGGAGATCTCGCCGCATACACTGCGGCACTCGTTCGCGACGCACCTGCTCCAGGGCGGCGCCGACGTGCGCGTCGTGCAGGAGCTGCTCGGGCACGCCTCGGTCGCGACGACGCAGATCTACACCCACGTGTCTGTGGACACGCTCCGTGACGTGTACGTGACCGCGCATCCCCGGGCGCGCTGACGTGTCGGGGGAGGTCCCGCGTGTTTCCGGCGTGTGACATCTCAAAAGGTTTGAAGTCAGACCATTGACAGTGAAGGAGTCGAGTCGCCAGAATCGCTGCACACGCTCCCTCCACTGAAAGCAGGCAGCACTCCATGAGCGAATCGACAAAGGCGCCCGACTCACACCCGATCGACGACGACGCCGCAGCCCTGGCCGCCCTGGGCTACAAGCAGGAACTGCACCGGGGGATGTCGGGGTTCAGCAACTTCGCCGTCTCCTTCTCGATCATCTCGATCCTCGCGGGATGCATCACCTCGTACGCGATCGCCCTGAAGTCCGGCGGCCCGTCCGCCATCAACATCGGCTGGCCGCTCGTCGGCGTCTTCGTGCTCATGGTCGCGCTCGCGATGGCCGAGGTGTGCTCGAAGTACCCGACGGCCGGCGGCCTCTACTTCTGGGCCGGACGGCTCGCGAAGCGGAACAAGCGCCAGTGGGCCTGGACGGTCGGCTGGTTCAACTTCCTCGGCGAGGTCGCGGTCACCGCCGCGATCGACTTCGGCGCGGCGACCACGATGATGGCGTTCGCGAACCTGGTCTGGGGCGTCGAGGTCAACCCGTTCAACACCTTCGGGCTCTTCGTCGTGCTGATCGTGATCCATGGTCTGCTCAACACCTTCGGCGTCAACCTCGTGAGCCTCCTCTCGAACGTCTCCGCCTGGTGGCACATCGTCGGCGTGCTCATCATCGTCGCGGCGCTGTGGATCATGCCCACGCAGCACCAGTCGGTCGGCTGGACCTTCACCGGCTTCTATAACGGGACCGGCTGGTCGTTCGCACCGTACGTGTTCCTGATGGGTCTGCTGATGGCGCAGTACACGTACACCGGGTACGACGCCTCGGCGCACGTCGCGGAGGAGACGAAGAACGCCTCGATCGCGGCGCCCAAGGGCATCGTGATGAGCGTCGTGATCTCGATCGTCGGCGGCTGGATCCTGCTCTACTCGATCACCGCGGCCATCCAGGACTCGTCGGACAAGGGCATCGACAAGCTGCTCGGCAGCGCGACCGGCCTTCCTCCCGCCCAGATCTTCCTCGACGCGCTGAACAACCCGACGATGGCGAAGTTCCTGCTGTTCATCGTGTGCGGCGCCCAGTTCTTCTGCGGCATGGCCTCGGTCACCGCGAACTCGCGGATGAGCTACGCGTTCTCCCGCGACAACGCGATCCCCGGCTCGCGTCTGTGGGCCAAGGTGAACCCGCGCACCGGGACGCCGACGAACTCGATCTGGCTCTGCGTCGCGCTCTCGATCATCCTGACCGTTCCCGCGATGTGGAACCTGACGGCCTACCTCGCCGTGACGTCGATCGCGGTCATCGGGCTCTACATCGCGTACGTCACCCCGGTCTTCCTGCGCCGCCTCGACAAGAGCTTCGTGCCCGGGCCGTGGAACCTCGGACGCTGGAGCGGGATCGTCGGCTGGATCGCCGTCGTGTGGGTCGTGATCATCATCATCCTGTTCGTGCTGCCGCCGGTGAACCCGATCACCATCGACACGTTCAACTACGCGCCCATCGCGGTCGTCGTGGTGGCGCTGCTCGCGGCGGTCCTGTGGTTCGCTTACGGAAAGCGCGACTTCATGGCTTCGAGCGTCGAGGCCGAGCACCTCACGGTGGCGCCCGAGCAGCTGCTGGAGGAATGATCCCCGAATGACCGACACGATGGACTCTCCTCTGGTGGATGCCGCGCTGCACCCGGTCCGGGGCCACATGGCCTTCGAGAGCTGCGTGGAGCAGCTGGGATCGGCGATCCGGCTCGGGATCTTCCGGGTGGGGACGAAGCTTCCGGGCGAGCGCGAGCTCGCCGAGAAGCTCAACGTCTCCCGCGCCACCCTGAGAGAGGCCATCAGCGCCCTCCGCGCCGCCGGGCTCGTCGCCACGACCCGGGGGCGCGGAGGGGGCACGGTCGTCCAGCCGGCCACGGAGCAGTGGCCGGCGGACCAGACCCCGCCCCGCCGGGCCGAGATCGACGACGTGATCGTGTTCCGCTCCGTCATCGAACCCGGTGCCGCGTACCGCGCGGCGCTGACGCCCCTGGACGAGGCGCAGCGTGCTCTGCTCGCCGACAGCCTCGCCGACCTCGCGGCCGCGCAGACCCCGTCCGACTACCGGCAGGCCGACGCCCGCCTGCACCTGGCGATCGCCACCGTATGCGGATCCGACGAGCTCTCCCGCAGCTGCAGCGAGGTGCAGGTGCGGATCCATCAGCTGCTCGCCGAGATCCCCTTCCTCAAGACCAACATCGACCACTCCGAGACCGAGCATCGCGCGATCGTCGCCGCGATCCTGGACGGCGACGCCGACCGGGCCCGCGACATCATGACCGCGCACTGCGATGCCACCGCTGCACTCCTCAAGGGCCTTCTGAAGTAAAGGACACCGCCGCAATGACCACCTCCGATCTGAGCACCCCTGCCCGCAACGACCGCATGCTCACCGTCGAGCAGCTGCGCGGGAGCATCCGGGACGGATCCGTCGACACCGTGATCCTCGCGTTCACCGACATGCAGGGGCGCCTGCAGGGCAAGCTCCTGCACGCCCGCTTCTTCCTCGACTCGGTGCTCGGACACGGCACCGAGGGCTGCAACTACCTGCTCGCCGTCGACGTCGACATGAACACGGTCGACGGCTATGCGCACGCCTCGTGGGCGGACGGCTACGGCGACATGGAGTTCGAGCTCGACCTCGCGACCATCCGGCCGATGCCCCACCGCCCCGGCACCGTGATGATCCAGTGCGACCTCGCAGGCACCGGCGGAGACCCTGTGCGGGTGTCGCCGCGCGAGATCCTGCGCGCGCAGACCCAGCGGGCCGCCGCGCACGGCTGGAAGGCCCTCGCCGGCACGGAGCTCGAGTTCGTGATCTTCAACACCCCCTACGAACGCGCCTGGGACAGCGGCTACCGCGACCTGGAGCCGGCCAACCGCTACAACGTCGACTACTCGATCCTCGGTTCCACGCTCGTCGAGCCGCTGCTGCGGGAGATCCGCAACACCATGTACGCCTCCGGCCTGAACGTGGAGTCGGCCAAGGGGGAGTGCAACTTCGGTCAGCACGAGATCGCGTTCCTCTACGACGAGGTCATCACCACGGCGGACAACCACGCCTACTACAAGACCGCGTCGAAGGACATCGCACGCCAGCACGGGCAGTCGATCACCTTCATGGCCAAGCCGAACCAGCGCGAGGGCAACTCCTGCCACGTGCACATGTCGCTGCGCGGCAAGGACGACGACGCGCTCGTGTTCTGGGATGCGGAGCGCGGAACCCGCTCCGCCCTCTACGACCACTTCATCGCCGGGGTCCTGGCGACGATGCGGGACTTCACGCTCTTCTACGCCCCCAACATCAACTCCTACAAGCGCTTCGTGAAGGGGTCGTTCGCCCCGACCGCGATCGCCTGGGGCATCGACAACCGCACGAGCTCGGTGCGCCTGGTCGGGAAGGGGGCAGGCGCCCGCATGGAGAACCGCCTCCCGGGCGGCGACATGAACCCGTATCTGGGCCTCGCGGCGATGCTCGCCGGCGGCCTCTACGGCATCGAGCACGAGCTCGCGCTCGAGCCGGAGACCCGGGGCAACGCCTACGAGTCCGGGGCGCCGACGGTGCCGTCGACGATGCGCGAGGCGCGTGAGGCCCTCGCGCAGTCCGCGATCGCGAACGAGGTGTTCGGCGAGGACGTCGTGCAGCACTACGTGAACTATGCCGACGTGGAGATCGCCGCCTTCGACGCGGCCGTCACCGACTGGGAGCTGCGCCGCGGCTTCGAGCGGCTGTGAACGCGTTCATCGGAGACTTCGAAAGGCTGTGGGCATGAGGATCCCTTCTTCCCGATTCGGCGCGGGCGGCGCCTTCACCGTCCTCAACCCGGCGACGGGCCGCCCCGTGGCGGACGTGGGTCTCGCCGATCTGGGCGAGACCGATGCGGCGATCGCGCGCGCTCATCGCGCCTACCCTGCCTGGCGCGCGGTCGCGCCGGGGGAGAGGGCGCAGCTGCTGCGGTCGTTCGCCGCGGTCGTGGAGGCGCACATCGACGAGCTCGCCGCGCTCGAGGTGGCCAACGCGGGCCACACGATCGGCAACGCCCGCTGGGAGGCCGGCAACGTGCGCGACGTGCTGAACTACTACAGTGCGAGCCCGGAGCGGCACTTCGGCAAGCAGATCCCCGTGCCCGGTGGCATCGACGTGACCTTCCACGAGCCGCTCGGCGTGGTCGGCATCATCGTGCCCTGGAACTTCCCGATGCCGATCGCCGGCTGGGGGTTCGCCCCCGCGCTCGCCGCAGGCAACACGGTGGTGCTCAAGCCGGCCGAGCTCACCCCGCTCACCGCGATGCGCCTGGGTGAGCTCGCCCTCGAAGCGGGCCTCCCCGAGGGCGTGTTCACCGTGATCACCGGCAAGGGCAGCGTGGTCGGCGATCGCTTCGTCACCAACCCGCTCGTGCGCAAGGTGTGCTTCACCGGGTCGACCGAGGTCGGCAAGGGGATCATGCGCGGCTGCGCGGATCAGGTCAAGCGCCTCACGCTCGAGCTCGGCGGCAAGAACGCGAACATCGTGTTCGACGACGCGGACCTGGAGGCCGCGGCTGCGGCGGCCCCCGGGGGCGGCCTCGACAACGCCGGCCAGGACTGCTGCGCACGCTCGCGGATCCTCGTCCAGGAGACGGTCTACGAGCGGTTCCTCGAACTGCTGCAGCCCGCGGTCGAGGGCTTCCGCGTGAAGGATCCGACCGCCGAGGACGCGGAGATGGGACCGATGGTCTCGGCCGCGCAGCGCGATGCGGTCGCCGCGCACCTGGACGGCGCGGACATCGCGTTCCGCGGCCAGAGCGGTGCGGGCGCGGACGGGGACGGCGGATTCTGGCTCGCACCCGCGGTCGTGCTGCCCCGGGACGCCGCGGACCCCGTCTGGTCCCAGGAGCTGTTCGGCCCGGTGCTCGCGGTCATGCCATTCCGCGACGAGGCCGACGCGATCGCCAAGGCCAACGACACCGAGTACGGACTGAGCGGATCCATCTTCAGCCGGGACATCGGTCGCGCCCTGCGCGTCGCCCGCGGCGTGGAGAGCGGGAACCTCTCCATCAACTCGCACTCCTCGGTGCGCTACTGGACCCCGTTCGGCGGGTTCAAGCAGTCCGGACTCGGGCGCGAGCTCGGACCCGACGCGCCGGACTCCTTCTCCGAGGTGAAGAACGTCTTCATCTCGACGACGTACTGAACCCCTCCCCACACAGCGAAAGGCAACACAGGAATGGGAAAGCTCGAAGGCAAGGTCGGCGTCATCACCGGCGGCTGCAGCGGCATCGGACTGGCGACGGCGAAGAAGTTCGTCGCGGAGGGTGCGAAGGTCGTGATCGGCGATCTCGACGAGACCAACGGCTCGCGCATCGCGGAAGAGCTCGGCGGTACGTTCGTGAAGGTGAACGTCACCGACCAGGCCGAGGTCGAGAACCTGTTCAAGGTCGCGCACGACACCTACGGCCGCATCGACATCGCCTTCAACAACGCCGGGATCTCGCCCGCCTCGGACGACTCGATCCTGAAGACCGGCATCGAGGCGTGGAACCTCGTGCAGGACGTGAATCTCACCAGCGTCTACTACTGCTGCAAGGCGGTGCTGCCCTACATGCTGGAGCAGGGCAGCGGATCCATCATCAACACCGCGTCGTTCGTGGCGATCATGGGCGCGGCGACCTCGCAGATCTCGTACACGGCGTCGAAGGGCGGCGTGCTCGCGATGACCCGCGAGCTCGGTGTGCAGTTCGCCCGCAAGGGGATCCGCGTGAACGCGCTGTGCCCCGGCCCGGTGAACACGCCGCTGCTGCAGGAGCTGTTCGCGAAGGACCCGGAGCGCGCCGCACGGCGTCTCGTGCACGTCCCGATGGGGCGCTTCGCCGAGCCGGAGGAGATCGCGAACGCCGTCGCCTTCCTCGGCAGCGACGAGTCGAGCTTCATCACCGCGATGGACTTCCTCGTCGACGGGGGGCTCTCGAACGCGTACGTCACGCCGCTGGATTCGGACTTTGACTGACCCTTCGACGGGCTCGGGGACCGTGACTCCGATCATCGGGCTCACGACCTACCGCCAGGCCGCAGACTGGGGCACCTGGCGGCAGGTCGAGGCCGATCTGCTGCCGAGCGACTACGCGCGCTCGATCGAGCGCGCCGGCGGGATCCCCGTCCTGCTGCCGCCGGTCGCCGCCCCGGACGCGGCCGCCGACGTGCTCGCCCGGCTCGACGGCATCCTCATCGCGGGGGGCGCCGATGTGAACCCCGAGCGCTACGGCCAGCAGCCCGATCCGAGCGTGGTGCGCTGGTACGACGACCGCGACGCCTGGGAGCTCGCGCTCCTGGCCGAGGCGGAGCGGATCCGGCTGCCGCTGCTCGGGATCTGCCGGGGCATGCAGCTCATGGCCGTGGCGTCCGGCGGTGCTCTCGTGCAGCACCTGCCCGACGTCGTGGGGCACGACCGGCACGCCGGCGGACCGACCTCGTACGGCACGGCCGAGGTGCGCGTGGACGCGGAGGGCCGGGTCGCGGAGCTGGTGGCGCCGGAGCTCACGGTCCCCGTGCACCACCACCAGGCCGTCGCGCAGCACCCCGGCTATCGTGCGGTCGCCCACGACACGGACGGCGTGCTCCAGGCGATCGAGGGGGAGGGGGATCGGTTCGCGGTCGGGGTGCAGTGGCATCCCGAGACGCACGACGACCCCGCTCTGTTCGACGGATTGGTCGCCGCGGCGCGGGAGCGCGTGCAGAACCGGGGGCACGGCTAGACTCGTCCGAGCACGACCGAGCAGGAGAGACGTGGCGAAGAAGACGAAGGACGACACCCCGATCGGGCCGACCGGCCGTCCCTACCAGGGATTCCCCATCCCCGCCCCGCTGAAGGCGCATGGCCCTGCGCGCATCATCGCGCTCTGCAACCAGAAGGGCGGCGTCGGCAAGACGACCACGTCGATCAACCTGGCGGCGTCGCTCGCCGAATACGGACGCAAGGTGCTCGCGGTGGACTTCGACCCGCAGGGCGCGCTCTCCGCCGGTCTTGGGATCCCGACGCACGACATCCCCACGGTCTACGACCTGCTGCTGGACACCAAGCGCGACGCGCACGACGCGATCGTGCACACGGGCGTCGAGGGCCTCGACCTCATCCCGGCCAACATCGACCTCTCCGCGGCCGAGGTGCACCTGGTGAACGAGGTCGCCCGGGAGACCATCCTCTCGCGCGTGCTGCGCCAGGTGGCCGGGGAGTACGACGTCATCCTCATCGACTGCCAGCCGTCGCTCGGGCTGCTCACGGTCAACGCCCTCACCGCGGCCCACGGCGTGCTGATCCCGCTGGAGTGCGAGTTCTTCGCGCTGCGCGGCGTCGCCCTGCTCATCGAGACCATCGACAAGGTGCGCGACCGGCTCAACCCGTCGATCCAGCTCGACGGCCTGCTCGCCACGATGTACGACGCGCGCACGCTGCACTCCCGCGAGGTGCTGGAGCGGGTCGTCGAGGCGTTCGGCGACGACGTGCTGGAGACCGTGATCGGGCGCACCGTGAAGTTCCCCGACGCCTCGGTGTCGGGCGTGCCGATCACCGAGTTCGCGCCGGAGCATCCCGCCGCACAGGCGTACCTGCGACTGGCCCGGGAGCTGGTCGCGCGTGGCGCCGTCGCCTGACACGGCTCCTGAGCCTGTCGAGGGGCCGGCCGCCGGCAGCGGGACGGGACTCGAGCCCGATACCGGGTTCCGGGTGTCCCTCTCGAACTTCGACGGGCCGTTCGACCTGCTCCTCACCCTCATCTCGAAGCATGAGATGGACATCACCGAGGTGTCGCTGAGCAAGGTGACCGACGAGTTCATCGCCTACCTGCGCGAGCTCGGTCCGGACCCTTCCACGGGCTCAGGGGCCGATCTCGACGAGACGAGCGAGTTCCTCGTCGTCGCCGCGACGCTGCTCGACATGAAGGTCGCCGGCCTCCTGCCGCAGGGCGAGCTGGTCGATGCGGAATCCGTCGCCCTCCTCGAGGCCAGGGATCTGCTGTTCGCGCGTCTGCTGCAGTACCGCGCGTTCAAGGAGGTCTCCGCGTGGTTCGCGCGCAGCCTCCAGTACGAGGACCGGCGGCACGCCCGCGCGGTACGCCTCGACGAGAAGCACCGTGCGCGCACCCCCGAGCTGGTCTGGACGCTGACCGCCTCCGACTTCGCCACTCTCGCGCTGCTGGCGTTCGCTCCGAAGGAGATCCCGACCGTCGGCCTGGACCACCTGCACGCGCCGCTCGTGAGCATCCGCGAGCAGGCGGCGATCGTGGTGACCCTGCTGCGCAGCGCGGAGTCCGTCACCTTCCGCGAGATCGTCGCGGGCGCCACCGAGCCCGGGATCGTGGTGGCGCGTTTCCTGTCCGTGCTCGAGCTGTACCGCCACGCCGCGCTCAGCTTCGAGCAGCTCGAGCCGCTCGGCGAGCTGACCCTGCGCTGGTCGGCGGAGCACTGGTCCGACGAGATGCTGGCGACGTTGGGAGCCGACTATGACCGATGACCGATCGACGGGGGCCGTGCCGGTGACGGACGGGCCGACGGACGAGGTCCGGGCGGCGACCGCCGAGGCGCCCCTGACCGAGCGCCTCGAGGCGATCCTGCTCATCATCGAGGAGCCGCACAGCCTGGTCTCGCTCGCCGCCGCCGTGGGCGCACCGGTGCCCGCCGTGCGGCAGGCGATCGAGTCGCTCGTCGACGAGTACGACGGCCGGGGCCAGGGGCCGCGTCGCGGCTTCGAGCTGCGCGAGGTCGGCGGCGGCTGGCGGCTGTACGTGCGCGAGGACTACGACGACCTCGTCGCGGACTTCGTCGGCGGCCAGGCGCCCGCAAGGCTCTCGCAGGCCGCGCTCGAGACGCTCGCCGTGATCGCCTACAAGCAGCCCGTGACCCGCAGCCAGGTCGCATCGATCCGGGCCGTGAACGTCGACTCCGTGGTGCGCACGCTGGTGGGACGCGGTCTCATCACGGAGCTCTTCCAGGACTCCGAGACCGGCGCGATCAACTACGGCACGACCGACCTGCTGCTGCAGAACCTCGGCATCAACTCGCTCGACGAGCTGCCGCCGATCTCCCCGCTGCTCGACGACGGCTCGGAAGGATTCACCGAAAGGGCATGATGACTGAACTTCCTGATGGCGTGCGCCTGCAGAAGGTGCTCGCGAACGCGGGCGTCGCCTCGCGACGCGTGATCGAGCAGTACATCGTCGAAGGACGGATCCGGGTGAACGGATCCGTCGTGACGGAGCTGGGGACCCGGATCGACCCCGAGAAGGACCTCGTCGACGTCGACGGCACGGCGGTGCAGCTGGACACCGGCAAGCGCTACGTGATGCTCAACAAGCCCACCGGCGTGGTCTCGTCGATGAAGGACGAGAAGGGGCGCCCGGATCTGCGCCGCTTCACCCGGGAGTACGAGGAGCGCCTCTACAACGTCGGACGCCTGGACGCGGAGACCAGCGGCCTGCTCATCCTCACGAACGACGGCGACCTCGCGCACGTGCTCGCGCACCCGTCGTTCGGCGTGACCAAGGTCTACATCGCGAAGGTCGACGGGCGGGTCACCCCGCAGACCATCGCGAAGCTCACGCGCGGGATCGAACTCGAGGACGGCCCCATCGCCGCCGACAAGGCGCGCCTGCTGGACGCCTCGGCGGGCTCGGCAGCCGGAGGCGGATCCAGCCTCGTCGAGCTCACCCTGCACTCCGGACGCAACCGCATCGTGCGCCGGATGCTCGCCGCTGTCGGACATCCGGTCACGGAACTCGTGCGCCGCCAGTTCGGCCCGCTGCACCTGGGAACCCTCCCGGCGGGGAAGTCGCGCGAACTGACTAAAATCGAACTCGGCGCGCTTCTGACCCTGTCGCGCCAGGAATCCCCCGCGGGCGGCGCTTCAGATCCTACGAGCCCGCGCGGAGACGCACAGGAGAACGAGTGAGCGACACGAGCAGGACGCCCCTCGAGCGCGCCGCGAGACTTTCCGGAACCGTCCGGATCGTCGGCGCGGGGCTGCTCGGCGCCAGCATCGGGCACGCGCTCACCGCGAAGGGCGTCGATGTCGCGCTCTCCGACACGTCGCCGGCGCAGCTGCGCCTGGCCATCGACTACGGAGCGGGTCGCGCAGCGCGGGACGACGACGCCCCCGCGCTCGTCGTCGTCGCCGTGCCGCCGGACGTCACGGCCGACGTGATCGAGGCCGAGCTGTCGCGCTACCCCGACGCCGTGGTGACGGATGTCGCGAGCGTCAAGCTCGAACCGCTGCGTGCGCTGCGCGAGCGCGGCGTCGACCTGACGCGCTACATCGGATCCCACCCGCTCGCCGGACGCGAGCGCGGGGGAGCGATCTCCGCACGCGCCGACATCTTCATCGGCCGCCCCTGGGTGGTGTGCCGCGACGAGGAGACGCGTCCTGCGGATCTCGCTCTCGTGGAAGGGCTCGCGCTCGATCTCGAGGCGATGCCGCTCGAGATGACCCCGGAGGAGCACGACCGTGCGGTGGCGCTCACCTCCCACGTGCCCCAGGTCGTCGCGAGCCTGCTCGCCGCGCGCCTCGCCGACGCCGAGGACGGCTCGCTCCGCCTCGCCGGACAGGGAGTGCGCGACACCACGCGCATCGCCGCGTCCGCGCCCGAGCTGTGGGTGCAGATCCTCGGGGCGAACGCCGCTCCCGTCGTTTCGGTGCTCGACGCGCTCGCCGCCGACCTCGCCGACGTCGCGGACGCGCTGCGCGATCCCGACCGGGCGGGCTCCCGGCGCACGGTCGCCGAGACCATCCGGCACGGCAACGAGGGCGTCGAGCGACTGCCGGGCAAGCACGGCCAGAACCGCCGATTCGAGTCGTTCGTGGTCATGATCGACGACACCGCGGGCCAGCTCGGACGCCTGTTCGGCGAGCTCGGCGAGCTCGAGGTCAACGTCGAGGACCTGCGCCTGGAGCACTCTCCGGGCGCGCAGTTCGGTCTCGCCGAGATCAGCGTCGCTCCCGCGGCGCTGCGCGGTGCGGTCGAGGGACTGGAGGCCAGGGGATGGCGGATTGCGAGCATGCCGGATGACTGACTCGACCTCGAACTCCGGGACCGCGACGCCCTTCATCGTCGCGGTCGACGGACCCGCTGGATCCGGGAAGTCCAGCGTCTCCAAGGCCGTCGCGCGACGCCTCGGCTACGGCTTCCTCGACACGGGGGCCGCGTATCGCGCACTGGCCTGGCACGTGCTGGACCGTGGCGCGGACACCGCGGACGAGGACGCGGTGCTCGCGGCTGCCGCGGACTTCCCCTTCCGTCAAGGACTTGATCCCGACGACCGTCTCGTGCACGTCGGCGATGTGGACGTCACGACGGCGATCCGCGAGCCGCGGGTGTCGGGGGCGGTGAGCGGCGTCGCGCGCGTGCCCGCCGTCCGCGTGCAGGTGAACGACGCGTTCCGACGCATCGTGCGCGAGTCGGACTACCCCGCCGTGGTGGTGGAGGGGCGCGACATCACGACCGTCGTCGCCCCCGACGCACCGGTGCGGATTCTGCTCACGGCGGCGCCCGAGGTGCGCGCCGCACGGCGGGCGGCGGAGCTCGATGCGGAGGACGCGGCCGCGGTCGCGGCGGCGCTGCATCGGCGCGACGCCAAGGACAGCGCGGTGGTGGACTTCCTCACCGCCGCAGAGGGCGTGGAGGTCGTGGATTCGACCGACCTCGACTTCGACCAGACCATCGACGCCGTGATCGCGGTGATCGAGAGATGTGCGCCCGAGGCGCAGCGAGGAGCCGATCATGGCTGACGAAGAGTACGAAGGCGGCGAGGACCGCCTCGCCGAGAAGCTGGACGCGATGGACGAGGAGCTCGTCGAGTCGCGCGCCGCGACTCTGCGCGCCGGCCTCGAGGACTACGAGCTGGACGACGAGGACGCCGAACTGCTGGCCGGCCTCGTCGGTGGCGAGGACGGCATCGAGATCCTGCCGGCGCTGCCGGTGGTCGCGATCGTCGGCCGGCCCAACGTCGGCAAGTCCGCGCTGGTGAACCGCATCCTGGGCCGCCGCGAAGCAGTGGTGGAGGACACCCCGGGGGTGACCCGCGACCGCGTCACGTACAAGGCCGAGTGGATGGACCGCCGCTTCACGCTGGTCGACACCGGCGGCTGGGAGCCCGACGCCAAGGGCATCGACCGCTCGGTCGCCGCGCAGGCCGAGGTCGCGATCGACCTCAGCGACGTGGTGCTCTTCGTCGTCGACGCGATGGTCGGGGCCACCTCGACCGACGAGCACGTGGTGAGGCTGCTGCGCAAGAGCGGCAAGCCGGTGTTCCTGGTCGCGAACAAGATCGACGACGCCCGGCAGGAGCCCGAGGCCGCGGCGCTGTGGAACCTCGGTCTCGGAGAGCCGTACCCGGTGTCCGCGATCCATGGTCGCGGAGTCGCGGACCTGCTCGACGCGATCATGGAGAAGCTCCCCGAGGTCTCCGCGGTGGCGAAGCAGGAGATCGGCGGACCTCGTCGCGTCGCGATCCTGGGGCGTCCGAACGTGGGCAAGTCGTCCCTCCTGAACAAGGCGGCGGGGGAGGAGCGCGTGGTCGTCAACGACCTCGCCGGCACCACCCGCGACCCGGTGGACGAGATCGTCGAGCTCGGCGGCAAGATGTGGCGCTTCGTCGACACCGCCGGCATCCGCCGCCGCGTGCACCTGCAGCAGGGCGCGGACTTCTATGCGTCGCTGCGCACCTCGGCCGCGCTGGAGAAGGCCGAGGTCGCTGTGGTCGTGCTCGATGTGAGCCAGCCGATCAGCGTGCAGGACCTCAACATCATCGACCTGGTGCTCGAATCGGGCCGGGCGCTCGTGCTGGCGTTCAACAAGTGGGACCGCCTGTTCGACGACGACATGGAGAACCAGGACCGCCGGCGGTACCTGGAGCGCGAGATCGAGCAGGACCTGGCGCACGTCGCCTGGGCGCCCCGCGTGAACATCTCGGCCAAGACGGGCCGTCACCTGGATAAGCTCGTGCCGGCGCTGGAGACCGCGCTGGAGAACTGGGACCGCCGCATCCCCACCGGCAAGTTCAACGCCTTCCTCACCGAGCTCGTGGCCGCCCACCCGCACCCGCTGCGCGGCGGCAAGCAGCCGCGGATCCTGTTCGGCACCCAGGCGTCGACGCGACCGCCGACATTCGTGCTGTTCACGACCGGCTTCCTGGACCCGGGCTACCGCCGGTTCATCCAGCGGCGCCTGCGCGAGCTGTACGACTTCGAGGGCACGCCCATCGTGATCAACATGCGGGTGCGCGAGCGCCGGCAGCGCTGAGGCACGCGGCCCGCGTCGCTCAGGCGATGCGGGCCGGGCGCACCATCGCGGTGCGATCGGGTTCGGTGAACCCGTACTGCCGGTACAGGCCGTGCGCATCGCTCGTGAACAGCGTCCAGCGCATGTCCGCACCGGGACCGTCATCGATCATGAGCTGCATCAGGCGCTTGCCCAGACCGTGGCCGCGGTGCTCGTCGAGCACGTAGACGTCGGCGAGGTAGGCGAAGCCGACACCATCCGAGACGGCGCGGGCGAAACCGACCTGCGCGCCGGTGTCGGTGCGGTACACGCCGACCATCCGCCACGCGTTCGCGATCTGCGTTTCCACGTCGGCGCGGGTGCGCCACCGGCCCCAGTACGCCTCGGTCGAGAGCCACTCCCACACCGCGTCGACCTGGATCCGCGTCGGGTCGTCGTCGAGTTCGTAGGCGTCGGATTCCTGGGCTGCGCTCATGTGCACCATTCTTGCAAGGGCCGGGGCGCCCGGCCGCCGCGAGCCGTCGGCGTCGTGTCTGCAACTTGCCGTCGCACTCGGCCACCGCTCGACGGCGTGTGAAAGGCTGGAAGAGTGACGATCGTTCCCCCCGCTCCCGGCGAACCCCGGCGCCCGTTCGGGCCGCTCGATTCGGGTGACGCCTGGGTGGTGTCGCCGACGGGAGAGCGCTACTGGGGGCGGTTCGGCGCGGCGGGTCTGCTCGCCTACGATCCCGACCGCGGAGTCCTGCTGCAGCACCGGGTCGCCTGGTCCCACCACGGCGGGACCTGGGCGCTCCCGGGCGGCGCGAAGCACGCCGACGAGTCCGCGCGCGAGGGGGCGATCCGAGAGGCGCAGGAGGAGGCCGGTGTTCCCGACGGCGCCGTGCGGGCGCGGTTCGAGAGCGTGATGGATCTCGGCATCTGGAGCTACACGACCGTCGTCGCCGACGTGGTGGTGCCGTTCGAGCCGGTGATCAGCGATCCCGAGAGCCTTGCGCTCGAGTGGGTGCCCGTCGACGAGGTCGACGCCCGGCCGCTCCACCCCGGTTTCGCGTCGGCGTGGCCCGAGCTGCGTGCGCTGCTGACCGTACGCCCCGTCGTGGTGGTCGATGCGGCGAACGTGGTCGGATCCGTTCCCGACGGCTGGTGGAAAGATCGCGCGGGCGCGACCGCGAGACTGCGCGACCGTCTCGACGTCTGGGCCCAGCGCGGGGTCGAGGCGTCGCGCGTCGCCCTCGACTCCACGCGCTGGCACCCGCGCGTGGTGCTGGTCACCGAGGGGGCGGCCAGGGACGTCGCCGATCCCGAGGATCGGGACGACGTGGCGTGCGCCGTGGAGATCGTCCGGGCGCCGGCGGCGGGCGACGACAGCATCGTCGCGGTCGTGGCAGAGCACGTCGCGGCCGGGGACCGGGTGTTCGCGGTCACGAGCGATCGCGGCCTGACCGAACGGATCGAGGCGCTGCCGGGTGACGGAGACCCCGCCGAAGTGCGCCCCGTGCGGTGGCTGCTCGATCAGCTCGACCAGGTGCCCGTCGCGGAATCGTCGGTGCCGACCGCCGGGAACTGAGCAAGTCGGCCGGCGTTCAGCCCGTCGGGTGAGCGCGGTCATGTGAACATGACCCGTCGCGGCGGGTGGTCGTCATAGCTGCGGCCGAGTGGGCTGGTCCAGCGCACGGCGCCGTCGGGGAGCTGATGCGCCGTCCAGCGCAGGACCTCGTGCAGATCCGGATGCTTGAGCGGATGGTGGCTCGGACAGAAGTCCGCGAGGTTCGATGGCTCGGTCCGCCCGCCCTTCGCGTAGTCGTGGTTGTGGTCGATCTCGCATCGCGTGACGGGGATCGGGCACCCGGGGAACCGGCAGCGCTGGTCCCGCGCCCGGAGGAGTCTTTTCATCGCCTCCGTCGGCGTGTAGCGGTCGACCGCGGTGATGACTCCCTCCGGGTCCAGGAACAACCGGTTCCACCCGGTAACGGTTCGTGCGAATTCCCGGGCGATGTCGGGAAGCAGCGGGCCGTGCCCGTCGAGCTCGGCGAGCCGCTCGTCCTCGCCGGTCAGCGTTGTCGCCGCAACGGTGACCTGCACCGTGGCGCGGATCGAGTCCGGGCCTGCGCCGAGCACGTCCGAGGGATCGGCGGCGAGAAGCAGGTCGACGAGCGCGTCCGCCTCGAGCTGCGCTCCGGTGCGACCGCCTGTTGCGGGGAAGAGCTCGTCAGAGGCCGACCGTTCCTCGCGATCGGCGCCGTCAGGGATCATGGAAGCCGCATCGGGGGAAGGCGATGCCGAGGCCTTACCCGGAGCCCTGTCCCGCGATGTCCCGGTGATCGCTTTGGCGACACGGCGCAGCCGGTCCTTGATGGCGACCGCATACACCTCGGGCAGCACAGCCGTGAGCAGAGCCATGCCCTCGTCCAGGGGGCGTACGGTCACGCAGCGTTCGTCGAGGGCCCTGCGGTGCCGCTCGCTCAGCGATCCTCCCGCGATGACCGCGGCGATCTGCCGGGCGGTCACTCGGGTGCGCGTTGGGGAGTCCCGCTCCGCTACGGCGAGGCATGCCTGCTCGTAGGTCACGAACGCCGCCGCGTCGATGCGCCGATTGCGTACCGCATCGCGGACCGGATCGGATGCCGACAGGATCGCCCGTACGTGCTGCACCGCGATCGTTCCGCGCCGCAGCGCGTCATGCACACCGGGGAAGTGCATCGACAGTGCCTCGGCATCGGCGAACGCGCTCTCCACGGCGCCGGATCCGATGTGACCGGCTGCGGCGTACTCGGCGATCATCGAACGGCGCGCCATGTCTCGATGCACGGGGTGTTCCGCGACATCCTGATCGAACAGCGCCGCTCGTGTGGCGAGCAGATCCGCTGCCTCCGCCTCGAGGCGGGCGATCCGGGCCCGCTTCGCCACCCACGCGTCCAGCAGCACGGTGCGGTCTGCGACCGGTGGGCGCGTGTGTCGTGGCATACCGCAAGCTTAGAACATGCGTTCGAAAGTGTGGGATGCCCTGTGGATAACTCGCCAGCCGTGGTCAGGGAGATTCGCGGCCGCGGAGACGATCGATGTCGCGCCGTTCCCGCTTGGTCGGCCGACCCGCCCCGCGGTCCCGCAGGCCTGCCGCGGCGACGGGGTCGCGTGGCGGCGTGCGGTCCTCGGCCGCGACGGCGGCCAACGGAGCGCCCACGCGCTTCACGAGCGTCTGCCGCACGATCAGGATGCGGTCGAAGCCGCTGATCCGGATCCGCAGCTCGTCGCCGATCTTCACGGTCTGCGCTGCCTTCACACGGTCCCCGTTGAGGCGCACGTGTCCCGCGCGGCAGGCGGTGGTCGCCGCGGAGCGGGTCTTGAACACGCGCACCGCCCACAGCCAGCTGTCGATGCGGACGGGCCCGTTCGCCCACGGTTCGGCGTTCATGCCATCGCCTCCCGAGTGTCGTCGGCTGCGGGGCGCCGGGCGTCGACGGCGTCCCTGCCGTGGCGGAGAGCGCGGAGGGCGCCCGCCACGATCAGACCCTGGCCGATCGCGTAGGTGACCATCACCGCGGGGCTGGTCCAGTCCGGCATGGCGGCGGGGAGGAACAGCCGGAAGGCGAGGATCGTGTCGCTGGAGAGGAAGAAGGCGCCGCCCCACGCGATCATCGATCCGCAGCGCGCCGACGTCGCCGCGGTTCCGGCGAGCACGACGCCGTAGGCGCCGACGGCCGCGAGCAGCGACCCAGTGTGCGGCCCGAGCACCATGATCATCAGCAGCCACCAGAGCACGAAGACCACGGTCCACAGCGGGAGGCGTCGCACGCGCAGATGACGCAGGAAGAGCGCGATGTAGGCGAGGTGGGCGAGCCCGAAGAACCCCAGCATCAGCGACAGCTCCGGGGCGAAGGGGAAGAACAGCCCGGCCTCGTCGCCGAGCCACGAGAAGAACAGCGCCGCGAGCAGCAGCATCACGGCCGCGCGCGGGGCGAGGGATTTCCAGGCCAGCAGCACCGGCAGTGCGAGCAGCGGCATCAGCAGCGCCTTCGTCGGCGTCGTCAGCGGCCCGTGCGTCGCGTTCGAGGCGACGTGGATCAGTGACATCGCCAAGTACGGGATGAACGGCCACAGGGCGCGAAGTCGGGTGCGGCTCTGCATCCCTCCATCGTAGGAGCGTGGTGCCTTGCGCTCGGACGGATTCGGATTCACGCGCCGGTCAGGAGGCGAGATCCAGAGCGACCAGCGGGCGCCCTGAGCGCAGTTCGCCGACGACCGAGAAGCCGGCGCCCACGAACGTGGACAGTGCTCCGTGGAACAGGTCGTTCGACGACACCTTCACCGCGGCGGTGTCGACCGGGTAGCCCTCGACGAGGCGCGCGCCCGCACCGCGGGCGTAGTCGACGGCGGCTGCGAGCAGTGCCGCGTTGAGCCCCTTGCCGCGATGGTCGCGCCGCACCGAGAAGCAGGTGACGGCCCAGACGCTGCCGTCCTCGAACGGCTCCTGCGTGGCTGCGGCGATCGCACGCGTGTACGCCAGACGCGCCTGCGCGGGGCGCGGACCGATGCGGATCCAGCCTGCGGCCTCGCCGTCGACGTACGCGACGATGCCCGGCGGGGGACCGTTCGTGATCTCGTCGCGCAGGATCTCGACGCGCTGCTCCTTGGTCGTGGCGTTCCAGTCCTTGTTGCGCAGCAACGGCCAGACGCACTGGCAGGAGGCGCCGTCGCCTCCTCCGGTGAGGGCCCGCTGCACGTCATCCCACTCCGTGGGCGTCGCTGCCTTCGTCGTGATCGTGGTCATGCCGTCGACCCTACGCGCGGCCGCCGACATCCGCGCCGCGCCCGGGACTGCACCGGTTCGCGGAGCCCCCGGGAGTCGGCTACGATGGGGGAGTTGCCCGCGCTCCGGCGCGGTCGTCCACGGGCTGTGGCGCAGCTTGGTAGCGCACTTGACTGGGGGTCAAGGGGTCGCAGGTTCAAATCCTGTCAGCCCGACAGAAAAGCCCCGGCGGATCTCAGGATCCGCCGGGGCTTCGTCGTTCCCGGCGGCGGATTCCGAGCCGCGCCAAACCTTCGCCGGTGAGACTTGATCCGGTCATCGCCAGTGCGACCGATGGCGTGTTGAGCAGCCTTAGGAGGCCGTCGGCTGCGACCGGCTCTGAACGCCGCGCGCCTCCCATGGCGTCACGCGCGCCGTGCGAGGCGGCGCTTGACTTTGCCCCGTGGGGCAGGGTTTACCGTCGTATCGGGAGGTGAAGCGGGATGCGTATCGGTGAGTTGGCACGGCTGGCCGGAGTGACGACGAAGGCTGTGCGCTACTACGAGAGCCTGGGGCTGCTCGTGCCGCACCGCCTGCCGAATGGCTACCGCGACTACGACGAGGGCCACCTGCGTGTGGTGATCGAGATCCGCGAGCTTGCGGCGACCGGGATCTCCGCCCGGCAGGCGGCGCCGTTCGTCGAGTGTCTGGGGCTGGGCCACGAGCATGGCGACGATTGCGTATCGTCGCTCGCTGCGTATCGCGACAGCATCGCCGAGATCGACCGGATCGTCGCCATCCTTCACACCAGACGGACACACCTCGTGGAACGTCTCGAGGAGAGCGCGTCCCGCACATTCACGAAGGAGAAGCCGTTGACGGACTATGTGACTCTGCCCGCAGGTCTTCCCGTGCCCCAGGACGATGGAGCCGCGGCTCACCTGCCCGGACTCGGGATGCCCTCGATCGATTTGCCGGCAGGCGGTGGAGGCGTCGTGCGTCTGGGGGATCTCGGTTCCGGACGGACCGTGATCTATCTCTACCCGCTCACCGGACGGCCGGGCTCAGACCTGCCGGAGGGCTGGGACTCGATCCCGGGCGCACGTGGCTGCACCACCGAGGCCTGCGACTTCCGCGACCACCACGACGAATTGCGCGATGTCGGCGTGGAAGCGGTCTACGGGCTCTCCAGTCAGGCGACCGCATATCAAGCGGAAGTCGTGGATCGGCTCCGGTTGCCGTTCGAGATGCTCTCCGACGAACATTTTCAGCTCGCCGATGCCATGGACCTGCCCACCTTCCGCGCTCCCGGGCATGAGCGGCTCTATTCTCGGCTGACCCTCATCGTGCGGGACGGGCGCATCGAGCATGTCTTCTATCCGATCTTCCCGCCCAACACTCACGCACAGCAGGTCCTGGACTGGCTCACGCAGAACCCGACCTGAGCCGCGCATGGCGGTGTGACCGCGACAAGGGCGCGGGTCGCAACCTGATCCTGGAAGGCGGCGTGTAGAACCTCCTCGGCCGCCGCTCCGCGCGACAAATGTATACGTAAGTCGAAATCTCCGTCAGTATCGTGCCGCCGACCGGGATTTGTGTATACAATAACCCTCGTGACCATCATCGCCGAAGGGATGCGCGCGGGGGAGTTCGCCTATCGCGCGCTGCTCGAGGAGATCCAGTCCGGATCCCTCCCCGCCGGCACCGTGCTCGGCGAGGTGGAGCAGGCGGAGCGGCTCGGCGTGAGCCGCACGCCGCTGCGTGAGGCGCTGCGCCGGCTGACGGCGGACGGGCTCGTCGAGCAGCTGTCGCCGCGGGTGACCGTGGTCGCGGCGATCGACGCCGACGACATCCGCGACCTGTTCGTGCTGCGCCGCGCACTGGAGGAGACCACGGCACGCGCCGCGGCCACCGCACCCGGCAGGGAGGAGTTCGGCGCCCTCGCCGACCGCTTCGCCGAAGCCGCCCGCTCTCTCGACGATGAGGAGTCCCGCGCGCGCTACTACGCGCTCATCGCCCGCTTCGACGAGGCGCTCGACGCAGCCGTCGGCAACGACTACCTCACCGCGGCGCTGCGCACCGTGCGCACCCACCTCGTGCGCGTGCGCCGCATGGCCAAGGACAAGCCCGACCGCCTGGCCGCGAGCGCCGCCGAGCACCGTCTTATCGCCGAGGCGATCTCCTCCGGCGACGGCGATCTCGCTGCGCACGCCACCCACGTCCACCTGCACAACGCGCTGGCGAGCATCCTCGACTCGCTCGGCGACGCAGGCACCCATTCCACGACCGAAGGAAAGAAGGCCGGAGCATGACCGTCACCCACCACCTCCGCGTGCACCGCAGCGACGAGCAGCTCGCCCGCGAGGGGCAGCTCGCCTGGCGCATCGCCGAGATCGCGGCCGACCCGGTCGAGGTCGACGCCGACGTCGTCGACATGATCATCAACCGCGTCATCGACAACGCCGCCGTCGCCGCCGCCTCTCTCACCCGCGCGCCTGTCAGCGCCGCGCGGCAGCAGGCGCTCGACCACCCGGTCTCCGTCAACGGGACCGGATCCACGGTGTTCGGCTGCGCGCTCGAGCGCCGCACCAGCCCGGAGTGGGCGGCATGGGCGAACGGCGTGGCGGTGCGCGAGCTCGACTACCACGACACCTTCCTCGCCGCGGAGTACTCGCACCCCGGCGACAACATCCCGCCGATCCTCGCCGTCGCGCAGCACGTCGGCGCGGACGGGCGGGCACTGGTCCGCGGGATCGCGACGGGCTACGAGATCCAGGTGGATCTGGTCAAGGCGATCAGCCTGCACGCGCACAAGATCGACCACGTCGCGCACCTCGGCCCGTCGGCTGCGGCCGGCATCGGCACCCTGCTCGGCCTGAGCATCGAGACGATCTATCAGGCGGTGGGCCAGGCACTGCACACCACCACCGCCACCCGTCAGAGCCGCAAGGGCGAGATCTCCACCTGGAAGGCGCATGCCCCCGCGTTCGCCGGGAAGATGGCGGTCGAGGCCGTCGACCGGGCGATGCGCGGCGAGACGTCGCCGAGCCCGATCTACGAGGGCGAGGACGGGGTGATCGCCTGGATGCTCGACGGTCCCGACGCCTCCTACGACGTCCCGCTGCCCGCCGACGGCGAGGCCAAGCGCGCGATCCTCGACACGTACACGAAGGAGCACTCGGCGGAGTATCAGGCGCAGGCGTGGATCGACCTCGCCCGCAAGCTGCACCACGAGCGCCCGGAACTCGCCGACCCGGCGAACGTCGAGTCGATCGTGATCCACACCAGCCACCACACCCACTACGTGATCGGCTCCGGGGCGAACGATCCGCAGAAGTACGACCCGCGGGCCTCGCGCGAGACGCTGGATCACTCGATCCCGTACATCTTCGCGGTGGCGCTCCAGGACGGCACCTGGCACCATGTCGACTCCTACGCGCCCGAGCGTGCGCAGCGCGAGGACACCGTGGCGCTGTGGCACAAGATCACCACGGCGGAGGACGAGGAGTGGACCCGCCGGTACCACTCGATCGACCCCGCCGAGAAGGCGTTCGGCGGCCGCGTCGAGATCCGCCTGACGAACGGCGAGACCGTGACCGATGAGATCGCCGTCGCCGACGCGCACCCCCTCGGCGCCCGCCCGTTCGCCCGCGAGGACTACATCCGGAAGTTCCGGATCCTGGCGGAGCCGGTGCTCGAGCCGGCCGAGATCGAGCGCTTCCTCGAGCTCGTGCAGCGTCTGCCCGAGCTCACGGCCGAGGAGGTCGGACAGCTGTCGATCGTGGCCGCTCCTGGCGTCCTCGCCTCGGCGCCCGCCCCTCGGGGGCTGTTCTGATGAGGCGCTTGGACACGACGCAGGAGATCCTGCCGTCGACGGCTGGATCCGGGCGGAACGTGACGGCATCTCCTGCGTTGTGTTCCGTGGCCCGGCGTGACTCGGGGGTGAACTGATGCTGTACTCCACGACTCCGGCAGCGGAGAAGCGGCGGATCCTGCGCGAGCGGCTCGCCGCGGGGGAGCTGCTGCGCTTCCCCGGGGCGTTCAACCCGCTGAGCGCCCGGCTGATCGAGCGCAAGGGCTTCGACGGCGTCTACATCTCCGGGGCGGTGCTCTCGGCGGACCTGGGGCTGCCCGACATCGGCCTGACCACGCTCACCGAGGTGGCGGGACGCGGGCAGCAGATCGCCCGGATGACCGAGCTTCCCGCGATCATCGATGCCGACACCGGCTTCGGCGAGCCGATGAACGTCGCCCGCACGATCCAGACCCTGGAGGACGCGGGGCTGGCCGGCACGCACATCGAGGACCAGATCAACCCGAAACGCTGCGGTCACCTCGACGGCAAGGCCGTGGTGGACGAGTCGACGGCGGCCAAGCGGATCCGCGCCGCGGTCGACGCCCGGCGGGATCCGAACTTCCTCATCATGGCGCGCACCGACATCCGCGCCGTGGAGGGCATGGACGCCGCGGTCGACCGGGCCAAGGCCCTCGTCGACGCCGGGGCGGACGCGATCTTCCCGGAGGCGATGCGCACGCTCGCCGAGTTCGAGCGGATGGCTTCCGAGCTCGACGTCCCGATCCTGGCCAACATGACCGAGTTCGGCAAGAGCGAGCTGTTCACGACGCAGCAGCTGAAGGACGCGGGCGTCAGCATCGTGATCTGGCCGGTCTCGATGCTCCGGATCGCGATGGGCGCCACCGGGCGCGCGCTGGATACCCTGAACGCGGAGGGGCACCTGACCTCCACGCTCGGCGAGATGCAGCACCGGTCGGATCTGTACGACCTCATCGACTACGAGTCCTACAACCACTTCGACACGAACGTCTTCAACTTCACCATCGACAAGGAGCTCGGTCTCTGAGATTCTCGGAGACCGCGCACGAAGGAGTGACATGAGCGACCCCGACATCAAGAAGGGCCTCGCGGGCGTCGTCGTCGACACGACGGCGATCTCGAAGGTCAACCCCGAGACGAACAGCCTGCTCTACCGCGGCTACCCCGTGCAGGAGCTGGCGGCGACGCAGCCCTTCGAGGCGGTCGCGTATCTGCTCTGGCACGGCGAGCTGCCCACGCCCGAGCAGCTGGCGGCGTTCGAGGCGCAGGAGCGCGCGTTCCGCCCGCTCGACCCGCGTACGGTGGCGCTGCTCGACCTCATCCCCGCCGAGGCGCACCCGATGGACGTGCTGCGCACCGCGGTCAGCCAGCTCGGCACCTTCGATGCGAGCCTGAACCGCCCGGGCGGCTGGACCGACCGCGATCTCGACTTCGGACGCTCGGTGTACCTGCTCGCCCAGATCCCGACGATCGTCGCCGCCGTGCAGCGCCGCCGCTGGGGTCTTGCGCCGATCCCGCCGCGTGCCGATCTCGACTACTCCACGAACTTCCTCTGGATGACGTTCGGGGTGCTGCCGTCGGCCGCCGCCGTGGACGTCTTCCGGATCTCGATGGTGCTCTACGCCGAGCACTCCTTCAACGCCTCCACGTTCACGGCCCGCGTGATCGCGTCCACCACGTCCGACCTGTACTCCGCCGTCGTCGGTGCGATCGGGGCGCTCAAGGGACCGCTGCACGGCGGCGCGAACGAGGCCGTGATGCACATCTTCGAGGAGATCGGATCCGCCGACCGGGTCGTGCCCTGGCTCGACGACGCGCTCGCCCACAAGCGCAAGATCATGGGGTTCGGCCACCGGGTCTACAAGCGCGGCGATTCGCGGGTTCCGACCATGAAGGCGGCCCTGGACCGGCTCATCGCCGACTCGGGGCGGACGGATCTGGCAGAGCTGTATGCGACCCTCGAGTCCGAGTTCGTCGCGCGCAAGGGCATCTACCCGAACCTCGACTACCCGTCCGGCCCGGCGTATCACCTGCTCGGCTTCGAGACCGAGATCTTCACCCCGCTGTTCATCGCGGCGCGCGTGACCGGGTGGACCGCCCACATCATGGAGCAGGCAGCGTCCAACGCGCTGATCCGCCCGCTGTCCGCCTACGACGGCGTGCCGGAGCGGCACATCGACGGCTACGTCTCCGATCCGGCCGAGATCGACACGGCGCAGCGCGCCGAGGAGAAGGACTGAGCGGCGGCGGGCGGCCGCTCAGCTCCTGATCGCCGAGGCGAGCAGGCGGCCGCTGCTGTCGCGGATGCGGTCGAGCGCACTGAGATCGCCGCGGAGATACGCGATGAGGCAGTTGAGGAACAGCCCGTCGAAGAGGGCGTAGGCCTCGACCCTGTCGACGACGGGTGACGCGTCGCGCAGCTCGGCATAGCGGGTGACGACGGCCCAGACCATGTCGCGCAGGAGGTCGTCGATCGCGACGATCGTCTCGCGGAAGCCGTCGTCGAATAGGGCTTGGTTTCGCAGGTCGTACCAGAGCCGGTGCATGTCGGACTCGTCGCGCAGGGTGGCGGTCATCTCCGCGGAGAAGCGTTCGACGAGCTCGCTCGCGCTCACCGCGGTCTCGACGATCGGGTCGTACCGCCGCGCGCACTCGGACTTGTACTGCCAGATCGCCTGGCGGATGATGTCGTCCTTGTCCTCGAAGTAATAGTGCAGCGCACCGTGCGAGAGCGCGGAGTGCGCGGCGATGTCGCGCATCCCGGTCCGGGCGTACCCCTGTTCGGCGATGGCCGCCAAAGCCGAGTCGGCGAGCTCGCGGCGGCGCGTGGCGAACTTGTCCACGCTCGCGCGTTCCGCCCTGGTCCCTGCTCCGCTCATGTTCGCCTCCTCGCGCATCCCGATTCTAAGCGCGCCGCAGCGGCGTCTGGGGATCCGAAAGGGTGCCGCCACGGCGCTTATGACAAGTGTCCAGATTTTCCTTGCCAACTGTCAAGGTTTCTGTTCTGCTGTACGCATCACTTTCACCGGCGAAAGGAGCGGACACCGATGTCCACGGATCTGGCAGGAAAGCGCGTCGTCGTCACCGGCGGGGCGAGGGGGCTGGGGCTGCGCGAAGCGCGGCGGATCGTCGACGGAGGCGGGGCGGTCGTGCTCGCGGACGTCGACGAGCAGACGGGGCGCGCAGCGGCCGACGAGCTCGGGGCCGGCTTCGTCCGGATCGACGTCACCGACGACGCGTCGTGGCAGGACGGGATGGCGGCCGCGGTCGCGCATCTCGGCGGGCTCGACGGACTCGTCAACAACGCGGGGATCGAGATCTCGGATCTGCTGGTCGATCTCGATCCCGACAACATGCGGCGCGTCCTCGAGGTCAATGTGCTCGGCACCGCGCTCGGAGTCAAGCACGCGTTCCGCGCGATGCGGCCGGGCGGCGCCGCGGGTGCCGGCGGTGCGATCGTGAACATCGCCTCGGTCGCCGCCACGATCGCCTTCCCCGGCATCGCCGCCTACTCCGCCTCGAAGTCCGCGGTGGAGCGGCTCACGAAGGTCGCGGCCGCCGAATCCGGGCGTCTCGGCTACGGGGTGCGGGTGAACACGGTGTGCCCCGGCCTCGTGCCCAACGCGATGGGCGCGCAGCTCGCCGGCGACATGGAGCGCCTCGGGCTCTTCCCGACGGCGGACGACGCCGTCACCGCGGTCGTCGGGCTGACCCCGTCGGGACGCCTCGCGACCGAGGACGACATCGCCGACGGCGTGGCGTTCCTGCTCTCCGAGCGCTCGGTGTTCGTCAACGGCGCGACGCTGTCCATCGACGGCGCGATGGGGATGTGAGGGGATCATGGCAACCGACAAGCCCGTCGTCGTCTACGGCGTGAGCGGATACACCGGCCGGCTCATCTGCGAGTACCTGCGCGAGCTCGGCGTGCCCTTCGTCGCGGCCGGCCGCGACGAAGACCGGGTGCGCGAGGTCGTGGAGCGCATCCCCGGCATCGAGACCGCCGACTACGAGATCATCGCGGTCGACAACGATGCGGACGCGATGGCGAGTGCGTTCGAGGGGGCGCAGGTCATCTGCAACACTGCAGGTCCGTTCATCAAGTTCGGCCCCGCGGTCGTCGAGGCGGCGCTGCGCATCGGCGCGCACTACCTCGACACCACGGGGGAGCAGGACTGGGTGCTGGCCGCCCGGGACCGGTGGGGCGCAGGCTTCGCCGAGAAGGGCAGGCTGCTCGCCCCCGGCGTCGCGCACATGTACACGACGAGTGAGATCGCGGCGAACATCGCGCTCGAGCCCGGCGGGTACGACACGCTCGACATCCTGGTGCTGTGGAAGGGGTTCCCGACCTTCGCGTCCACGCAGACGATCTTCACGATCCTCAAGGCGGACTGGTTCTACCTCGAGCAGAACCGTCTGGTGGAGTGGGACCACACCTCCGCGTTCCAGGTGCCGGTGCCCGGCTATCACGAGCTCGCGACGGCGGTGCCGTGGGGCGGGATGTCGCACCCGATCTGGTTCCAGCACGATCCGCGCGTGAGCAACGTCCGGGCGATCGGCGGCGTCTTCGCTCCCGAGGTCATGGCGAACGTGGCTCTCACGGTGCAGATGTTCGAGGAGCAGATCCGCCCGCTCGACCCCGAGGCGCAGGAGGCCGCGCTCGCCGAGGTGGCCGCCTCGGTGCAGGCCGGCATGCCGCCGCGGGAGAACCCGAGGATCAACCGTTCCCTCGACTCGGTGCACGCCTCGGGCCCGCTCGGCCGCTCGCACGTGGTCATCCACGGCAACAGCAACTACAAGCAGACCGGGCTCCTGCAGGCCTACGCCGCCTACTCGCTGATCCAGCAGGCCCCGCTCCGCGTCGGCTTCGCGTCGGCGTGCCAGGCGTTCGGGCACCGGGAGCTGCTCGGGCAGCTCCGGGCGTTCGGCCTCGTCGCGGAGCCCGTGGTCACCCGCGTCTGAGCTCGTCACGACATCACCGATGATCGGGCGGCGCCGGTGACGGCGCCGCCCCCAAGGGGGCAACATGCATTTCACCGATCTGCCGCACGGGCGGGCGCTGGTCGATCCTCACGGTCCCGCGCTCGCCGATGACACCGGCGCGCTGGACAACGCGGCGTTCCTCGACCGCACCGAGCGCGCGGCCGCGGCGCTCGCCGCCCGGGGGATCGCGGAGGGGGACGTGGTGGCGGTGCTGCTGCCCAACCGGGTGGAGCTGATCATCGCGCTGTTCGCCGCGTGGCGGATCGGCGCGGTCGTGACGCCGATCAACCCGGTGCTCGGCGCGGCCGAGGCGCGGTACCAGGTCGAGGACGCCGGGGCGCGACTGGTCGTCACCGACGGCGAGGAGCGCGGTCGTGAGCTCGGCGCGCCGACGATGCTCCTGGCCGAACTGGCCGCGGGGCGCATCGAGGATCTGCCGGATCGCCGCGCAAGGCCCGCGTCGGATCTCGCGCTGCTCATCTACACGAGCGGGACGACGGGCAGCCCGAAAGGGGTCATGCTCACGCATGCGAACCTCGACGCGATGACCGTCTCGTTCGCGGAGTGGTTCGAGCTCGGCCCCGAGGACCACAGCCTGCTCGTGCTGCCGCTCTTCCACGCCAACGGGATTGTGCTGGGCACGCTCACGCCGCTCCGCGCGGGCGGGCGTGTCACCATCACCGGACGCTTCGCGCGGGACCGGTTCTTCGACGACGTCGAGCGTGTGCGGCCGACGTACTTCTCCGCCGTCCCGGCGATCTACGCGCTCCTGTCGACCCTGCCGGAGGACGTCCGCCCGGACACCTCGTCCCTCCGCTTCGCGGTCTGCGGCGCCGCGCCCATGCCGGTCGAGGCGATCGAGAGGTTCGAGACGCGGTTCGGGGTCACGATCGTCGAGGGCTACGGGCTGAGCGAGAGCACCACGGCGTCCACGATCAACCCGCTCCGCGGGCCCCGCAAGCCGGGGACGGTCGGGCTCCCCCTCCCGGGGCAGCGTGTGGAGGTCGTCGATGCCGACGGCCGTGCGGTGCCGACGGGGGAGCGTGGCGAGGTCGTGATCTCCGGACCGGTCGTCATGGCCGGCTATCTCAGGCGCCCGGATGAGACCGCCAGGACGATCGTCGACGGTCGGCTGCACACGGGCGACATCGGCTGCTTCGACGACGACGGCTACCTGCGCATCGTGGACCGGATCAAGGACATGATCATCCGCGGCGGGGAGAACGTGTATCCGAAGGAGATCGAGAACGCGCTCTACACGCATCCCGATGTGCACGAGGCGGCGGTGGTGGGGCGCGCCGACGAGGTGCTCGGAGAGGTGCCCGTCGCCTTCGTGTCGCTCGTGCCGGGATCGCCGGCGAACGCGCCGGAGCTGTCCGCCCACGCCGCACGCCTCCTCGCCCGCTTCAAGCAGCCGGAGGTGATCGAGATCCTCGCCGAGCTGCCGAAGAACGCCGTGGGCAAGATCGACAAGCCGACGCTGCGGCGCATGCTCCGGGAGCGGGTGTGAGCGTCGTCGTCGCGGGCGTCGGCATGATCCCGTTCGCGACGCCCCGTACCAGCGGGACCTACGACGCGATGGGTGCCGAGGCGGCTCGGCGCGCGCTCGCCGACGCGGGGATCGGCATCGAGGACGTCGGACAGGCTTACGCGGGATACGTCTATGCCGACTCCGCCGCGGGCCAGACCGCCCTCTACGGACTCGGCCCCACCGGGATCCCCGTCGTGAACGTGAACAACTGGTGTGCGAGCGGATCCACCGCGCTGTGGCTCGGCCGCCAGGCGATCCTCTCAGGGACGGCGGACTGTGTGCTCGTGGTCGGCTTCGAGCAGATGGCGCGCGGCGCGATCGCGCCGACCTACGCGGACCGTCCGGATGCGCTCTGGCGGTTCACGGAGCTGCTCGGGCCGGAGGAGACGGAGGCGCCGGTCGCCGCGCGCTTCTTCGGGGCCGCCGGCCGGGCCTATCTCGATCGGTACGACGCCGATGTCTCGCTGTTCGCCGAGGTCGCCGTCAAGGCCCGCCGGCACGCGCGGGCGAACCCGGCCGCGGTCTTCCGCGATCCGGTGACGATCGAGGAGGTGCTGGCCTCGCCCCATGTGTTCGGCCCGCTGACCCGTCTGCAGTGCTGCCCTCCCACCTGCGGGGCGGCGGCCGCGGTGCTGTGCTCCGAGGACTTCGCCCGTGCGCGCGGCCTCGACGCAGGCGTGCGGATCCGCGCCCAGGCGATGACGAGCGATCGCGCCGACTCGTTCGAGGGCGACCCGATGGCGCTGATCGGGGCCGGGATCGCGCGCCGCGCGGCGGACGCCGTCTACGAGGCGGCCGGCGTCGCGCCCGAGGAGATCCCGGTCGTCGAGCTGCACGACTGCTTCACTGCGAACGAGGTGATCTCGTACGAGGCGCTCCGGCTCACGCCGGAGGGGACGGCGGCGCGCTTCGTCCGCGACGGGCAGAACACGTATGGGGGTCGGGTCGTGACGAATCCGTCCGGAGGTCTGCTGTCGAAGGGGCACCCGCTCGGCGCGACGGGGCTCGCCCAATGCACCGAGCTCGTGCAGCAGCTCCGCGGACGCGCGGGGGAGCGTCAGGTGGACGGCGCGACGCTGGCCCTGCAGCACAACCTCGGCCTCGGCAGCGCCTGCGTCGTCACGCTCTACGAGCGCGTCGGCGCCGCGGTCAGCGGGTCCGCGCGTCGTCGGTCGTGAAGCCGTCGCGCGACGCGCGCTCCTCCAGCGTCTCCAGCTCCTGGAAGAACGTCACCTGCCAGCCGGCCGGGCCCTGGACCCGGGCGTTGAGGCTCTGGAAGGGGGTCTTCACCGGCGGGGCGATCACGTCGGCGCCGGCCTGGCGCGCGACCGCGACGGCCTCCTCGGTGTCGTCGACCTCCAGGGCGATCCGCAGCGTCCCCGGGCTGTGCGGGGCGCCCTCGACGTCGTCGATGTTCTCCGCGTGCGTGGGGGTGGCGAGCTCGATCGTCGCGATCCCGGCGTGCAGGATCGCGACGCGGTCGTCGCCCTCGGTCGCGAAGGCGAGCTGCTCGGGCATGCCGAGCACATCGCGGTAGAACCGGAGGGCGCTGTCGAAGTCGTCGGTCTCGATGATCAGGCGCAGCTGCTTGGGGGACGGCGTGAGCGATGTCATCCCCTCATCCTGCCCGTTCCGGGGCGCGGCGGATCCGTGGCGACAGTGCGGGGAGGGCACGGACCCGCTCCGCACCTTCCCCGCGTCTCCCCGGCACCGCTGCTACGCCGTGCGGCCGATCGCCGCTCTCGGGTAGAGGCCCTCGTCGCCGAAGACGCGCTGGGCGAATCGGCGACCGATCTCCTCGTAGAGGGCCGTGTCGGGGTGCAGGGAGTCGGGAAGCGGGTGCCGCTCGACGTCGCCCGGGCCGTACAGGGCGAGCCCGTCGAGGTAGGAGATGTTCTCGCCCGCGGCACGGCGGACCTCGACGACGTGCTCGATGTGGCGGCGGGACTCGGCGAGGGTCAGCGCGCCCTTGCCGATGTCGGCGGGGTCGCCCGCGGTGAAGCAGCGGATGCCGCCGTCGTCGAAGAACTCCACGTCGCTGGGTCCCGGGGTGTCGTCGCTGCCCGGCCACAGGATCGAGGAGCACAGGACGAGCGGGGTGTCGGGATGGCCGGCGCGGATCCGATCGATGAATCCGTGCAGCGCCGGCACGAAGGTCCGCTGATCCATCGCTCGCGCGCCGACGATGTTGACGCCCACCTTGAGCGAGATGAGATCGGCGGGAGCTGCGGCGATGGCGTCGGCGACGAAGGGGTCGAGCATGCAGTGGCCGCCGAACCCGAGGTTGACGACATCGAGCTCCGCGAGCTCCGAGGCGACCACGGGCCACACGCTCGTGGGCAGCTCGGCCTCTGCACCGTGGCTGATGGAGCTGCCGTGGTGCACCCACACCGGGCGACCGCTCGGGGCAGCAGCCGTCACGTCGGCATCGCCCACGATGTCGAGGAGGTCGACGGTCATGCCCTGCGGCAGGAAGACGGTGACGACCTTCCGCCCTGCGGGAAGCGGGGCGAGCTCGATCAGCGAGTCCCCGGCGTGCGAGACCAGAGCGGCCTCGTCGCCCGCGGGCGAGATCGCGAGGGTCTGGGTGTCGGGCGCCGCCGCGACGGCGACGTCCACGCCGTCGACGCGGGCGACGAAGGCGTCTCCCGGGCGCACCGCCTCAGCGATCCGGATGCGGGTGCAGCGGACGCGCAGCGTCAGGCGCGTCGCCTCGGTCTCCACGCGCAGCCGCACGCCGCTCGCGCTCGAGGCCATGGCGCGCAGCACCTCACCGGCGGGAGGGAAATGCGTCCAGTGGCGCACCGGGATCCGCACCGGACGGATGCCGTCCGCCGTGGCGACCAGGTCGAGGTGGCCCTCCACGCGCACGCTCCCGTTCGGGAGCGACACGACGGTGCCGTGGTCTGAGGTGCCGTGGTCTGAGGTGGTCATTCGGTCTCCGTTCGGCGGCTGTGGTCGCGGATGAACTCGGTGGTGCGCGAGAGCAGGATGTCGCGCTGGGGCACCTGCGCCCAGCCGTGATCCGCTCCGTCCACGACGATCAGATCGGCGCGCTCTCCGTACACGTCGAGGTAGCGCTCGGCGTAGCCGACCGGGACGAAGTCGTCGGTCCCGTGCAGCAGCCGTGCGGGGCCGGCATAGCCGGAGGCTCTCCCGTAGACGTCGAAGGTGAGCGCGTCGTCACGCATTGCGGGGCCCAGGCGCATGCCGAGGAAGTCGAAGTAGCCCTCGGTGTCGAGCGTGTCGAGCGATCGACCCTGCAGGGTGCCCCCGCGGATCTCGTCGGCGAACACTGCTGCGGTGGACCAGAGGGTGAGAGACCGCAGCGCGAGATCGGTCTCGGCCGCCACCACGGAGGCGATCACGGCACCGAGGCTCATGCCGACGAGGTGGAGATCGTGCGCGTCGACCGTGTCCAGATCCGCGATCGCCGCGAGCACCTGGTGGGCGTGACGGACGTCCCTCGACACCGAGGTGTCGTAGAACTCGCCGTCGCTCTCGCCGTGGCCCGCGCGGTCGTATGCGACGGCGGCGAATCCGGCTTCTGCGAGGCGCCTCGCGAGCGCGACGAACACCGAGGAGAACTCGACGTGCGAGGCGCCGAAGCCGTGGAAGAGCACGGCGGTGGGGAAGGGACCGGGGCCCGCCGGCAGATACTGCGCGCCGCGCAGTCGGATGCCCTCGGCAAGCGCCTCGAACGGGGTGACGGTGATCATGGCGCGTCCTTTCGCGGGAGGCGGAGCGTCATGCCGCTCGCGCCTGGGTCTGGAGTGCGGACGTCACGAGCTCGGTCTCGAGATCGAACTCGTTGCGCGTGTTCCGGCGGAAACCGAGCCACCCCACGAGGAAGCCCGCTCCGGCGAGCACCGCGACGCCGATGTACAGCATGCTCGGGTTGAGGAGCACGAGGGCGGGCGTGACGATGTTCAGGGCCGCCGTGGCGAACCGGGAGACGGCGTAGATCGTGCCCTGAGCCGTGGCGCGGAGCATCGTGGGGAACGACTCCTGGGTCCAGACCTTCATGATCGTCTCGAAGCAGAACGCGCCGAAGAACACGGTGGACACCGTGGCGATGATGATCGACAGGAGCGTGAAGTTCAGGAAGACGGGGAGCAGGTTGGCCACGACCACGCCGACCGCACCGATGACGTAGTACGACATCCGCAGTCGCGTGTCCACCACGGCCATGAACCACAGCGCGCCGACGACGGCTGCGGGCATCGCGAGGATCGTCCAGGAGTTGTACTCCGCGATCGAGGCGTGCGAGACGTTGACCGCGACGAAGGTGCCGAAGCTGCCGGCCACGCTCGTGGCCATCGCGGCGAGGGTGTAGTAGCCGATCAGCGTCAGGAACGGGCGGCGGTACGCGGGGCGCGCGAAGTCGCGGAGGCGTCCGCGTTCCGCGCGCACGGTGTGGACCCCCGCGCGTCGTTCGTCCCGCGCGGTCAGCCAGGCGGCCGACTCCGGGATGGTGAGCCGCAGGGCGAGCACGCCGAGTGCGATGGCGGCGAAGACGCCGAAGATGATCAGGCCTCCGCGCGGGCCTGCCGCGCCGACGTTGATGGCCAGCAGCACGGCCAGCAGGATCCCGAATCCGCCGAGCAGATTGGAGAAGACGAGGATCTTGCCGCGATTGCGGTCCTGAGCCGCCTCGGCGATGGTCGCGAGGGCGACCGGCAGGTCGGCGCCGACGCCGATCCCGACGAGCGAGATCCCGATCACGAGCAGGGGGAGACCCAGGCCGAGCAGCGGCGCGGCTGCGCCGAGCACGATGACGGCCATGGTCAGCAGGAACACCGTGCGGCGCCCCCAGCGGTCTCCGAGACGGCCGCCGAGCAGCGAGCCGATCGCGACGCCCGCGGTGAGCACGCCGGTGAGCAGGCCCACGTCGTTCGGGGTGAGACCGGGCTGCCCGGCGCCCGGCGCCTGGAACAGGACCAGGGCGATCGGGATGCCGGTGGTCACGCCGGTGTCGACGAACGTGGCCATACCGCAGACGAATCCGACCCACCATGCGCTCAGAGAGCCTCTGCCGGACCTTGATGTGAACATGCGAATACTCCTTCGTAGCCGGTCGCGGTCCTGGCCCCCTCGCTCACCGCGTCACGTCATGGTGCTATACGGGTATAGCACCTGTCAAGTCGCGGGGGATGCGGCGCGGACGAGATCAGTCGCGCGGAGCGGGAGAAGCGATCGAGGCGCCCGGGACCAGAGGCATCGGAACCCGGTGGGGACGCGACGCAGGATCGCCCTGGAGCAGCATCCCTGCCGCGATCCTGCCGAGCTCCTCGTAGGGCAGCGCCACCGAGGTCAGCCGGGGGAGCACGGCCTGCGTCAGAGCGCTGCCGTCGAACCCGATCACCGAGACGTCCTCGGGGACCTGCAGCCCCGCGACAGAGAGCGCGTGATAGGCGCCGACCGCGAGCGCGTCGTTGGCGCAGATCAGCGCGGACGGCCGGGCGCCGGAGCCGAGGAGGCGGGTGACGGCGGCGCGGCCGTTCTCGACGTCCCAATCGGTCTCGATCGGCGCCGTGCCCGCCAGGGCGGTCCCCGCAGCGGCGAGCCGGGCCTGGATCCCGTCGAGCCGCTCCGTGAGGGCGAGCGGACTCCAGCCGTTCCACACTGCGGCGCCGGTGAACCCCGGCGGGAAGGATCCGACGAACCAGATCGCGTCGCGATGGCCGGCGTCGAGAAGGGCCGCTGCCGCGGTCTCGCCGGCACCGCGCTCATCCGGGATCACCGCGGGGATGTCGGGGGACGCGCAGTTCAGCAGCACGAGCGGCGCGTTCCGCGTGAGCGGCGGGACGTCGACCTGGCGCGTGAACATCGAGGCGTACAGGAAGCCGTCGACGTCCCGGTCGAGGAGGTTCTGCAGCAGCTTCGCCTCGACGTCGGGGTCGCCCTGCGTGTCGACCGTGTAGAGCAGCGTGTCCGCATCGCGGAGCGTCTGCAGCGCGCCGCGCACCATCGCGTTCGCGAACGAGGTCGTGCCGATGAAGTCCGAGATGAGCGCGACGGTGCCCGACTTGCCCGTGCGCAGCGTCCGCGCCGTCGTGTTGGGGCTGTAGCCGAGTTCCTCGGCCGCACGGCGCACGCGCGCGGAGGTCTCTTCGGAGATGCGCAGATCCGTGCGCCCGTTGAGCGCGAAGGACGCCGCCGACCTCGACACCCCCGCGCGGCGGGCGACCTCGGTCAGCGTGACGCGCCGGGAACCGCCCTGGCCATCGCTCGAAGCCATCCGCCCTCCTCAACCTCTTCAGGATAAGGGCGGGCGAGCGCCGCCCGGGGACCCTTCCGCTGCTGTGGCCGCGGTGGGACCATGAGGCATGGCGACGCATGCCGACGACGGCGGCGCCGACGCGGCCCTGGCGCGCCGGCTGCAGATCCTCGCGACCGAGCACTGGGGGCTGCTCGCCGCGCGGAGCACCGCGCAGAGCGAGGTGCTCACGCGCATCACGATCCATCTCACCCTCGTGTCCGCAGGGCTCGTGACGATCGGGCTGCTCGGACAGGCCTCGCACTTCGCGGACTGGTTCCCCGCCGCGGCACTCGGCATCCTCGGGTTCCTCTCGGCTGTCGGCCTCCTCACACTGTTGCGTGTGCTCGCCGTCTCGGAGGAGGACTTCATGTATGTGACCGCGATGAACCGGATCCGCGCCGCGTACGCCGGCATCGACCCGGGCGTGGCCGCGTTCTTCCTCGACTCGGTGCACGACGACGAGCTGGGGATGCGCGTGACCTATTCGTTCTTCCGTCACCGCGGCGCGGGGGAGCAGGTGCTCGGCTCCTCGTCGATGCTGAGCATCCTCGTGAACGCCGTCGTGTCCGGCATGTTCGCCGGCGGCCTGTGCACCGCTCTGCGGGCTTCGATCCCGGTCGCCGTCATCGGCGGCGTGGTGGTCGGGCTCTGCATCGTCGCGGCCGCGGTCTGGTACGCCGGCTACCGCTACACCTCCGCGTGGCGCAGCTACGAGCCTCTGAGCCCGAGCGAGGAGTGGCCGCGGCAGTGGCGCGCGGTGCCGGGTGCACGCGCGCGACTCCGGTAGCCGCCCATCGCCGGCAGAACGCGGAAACTCACAGTCGGCGCACAGCTTCGCGGGACCAAAACCGGAGTCGTGCTCGTTCTCTCTGATGACGCCGCAGCCAGCGGCGTCAGAGGAGGAGCACCACGATGAACCCCACCGACTACCGCCGCACGGCCGAGGCGCTGAACGCCCTGACCGAGCATCAGTACCGGGTCACCCAGGAGGGCGGCACCGAGCCGGCGTTCCGCAACGAGTACTGGAACAACCACGACGCGGGCATCTACGTCGACGTGGTGTCGGGACAGCCGCTGTTCTCGTCCACCGACAAGTTCGACAGCGGCACGGGCTGGCCGAGCTTCACCCGGCCGATCGAGTCCGATGCCGTGACCACCAAGACGGATCGCACCTTCGGCATGGTGCGGACCGAGGCGATCTCCGCAGGAGCGGGCAGCCACCTCGGCCACGTCTTCGACGACGGCCCGCGCGACGCCGGGGGCCTGAGATACTGCATGAACTCGGCGGCGCTGCGCTTCGTGCCCGCGGCCGAGCTCGAGGAGCAGGGCTACGGCGCGTACCGTGGACTGTTCGAGACCACCACCCCGCAGACCGCAGAGGAGAACGCATCATGACCAGCGGACCCGCCGACACCGGATCCATCACCCAGGTCCCGGGCGCCGAGACCGCCGTACTCGCGGGCGGCTGCTTCTGGGGCGTCGAGGATCTGATCCGCCGCCAGCCCGGAGTGCTCGGCACGCGCGTCGGGTACACCGGCGGCAGCAACGACCACGCCACGTACCGGAACCACCCCGGCCACGCGGAGGCCGTCGAGATCGTCTTCGATCCCTCGAAGACGACGTACCGCGACATCCTCTCGTTCTTCTTCCAGATCCACGACCCGTCGACGCTGAACCGTCAGGGCAACGACATCGGCACCAGCTACCGCTCGGCGATCTTCCCGCTGAGTCCGGAGCAGGAGCGGGTCGCGCGCGACACCATCGCCGACGTCGACGCCTCCGGGCTGTGGCCGGCCAAGGCCGTCACCACGATCGAGCCGTCCGGCCCGTTCTGGGAGGCCGAGCCCGAGCACCAGGACTACCTGGTGCGCTACCCCGACGGCTACACGTGCCACTTCCCGCGCGCGGGCTGGGTGCTGCCGCGTCGGGACGAGGTCGCGGCCTCGTAACAGCATCGTCCTCTGTCGGGCCCGTCGGATCCTCCGGCGGGCCCGATGTCGTCCGGTTTGCCGCGGGTCGCCGCCGGACCGCAGGATGGACCCGTGCGAGTGAACGGACGGACGGCATGAGGGAGGTCTCCCGGCGCGGGCTCGCGCTCTCGCTGGCGCTCAGCGGCGTGGCAGGATACGTCGACGCCGTCGGGTTCATCGAGACCGGTGGGCTGTTCGTCTCCTTCATGAGCGGCAACTCGACCCAAGCCGGCGTCGAGGTGTGGGCGGACGGCCCGTTGCGCGCCCTGCTCCCGCTCGGGCTCGTCGTGGCCTTCGTGGCGGGAGTGGCCGCGGGAGGCGTCGTGGTGGGTGCGCGCGCCCAGCGTCGGGGCGTCGTCGTCGCAGGCAGTGCGGCTGCGGTCGCCCTCTGCGCGATCGTGGGCTTCGTCGTCCCCCATTCGGAGTGGCGGTTCGCGCTGCTCGCCGCCGCCATGGGCGCCCTGAACACGCTGTATCTCGCCGACGGACGCGCCCGGATCGCCATCACCTACGCCACCGGGACCCTGGTGAGCCTCGGCCTCGCGCTCGCCGCGCTGGTCACCGGCCGATCCTCGACCGCATGGCGCCGTCCGCTGCTGCTCTGGGCGTCCCTGGCGGCGGGAGCCGTGGCGGGGGCGGCGGCACACCGCTGGCTGGGGGACGGGGCGCTGCTCGCCGCTGCTCTGGCCCTGGCCGCGCTCGCCGTGGCCGTGGGAGCCGCAGCCCGGCGCTGACGCAGCCGGCCCTGCGAACGATCAGGATCCGCTCAGCCGGAACGACGCTTCAGCCGGAACGCCCGGCGCGTTCGGATCGGGCCCGGAGCAGCTGGTCCTGCCAGTCGGCGGGCACGCGCTCCCGGGGGCCGGGCACCGTCTGCTCCGCCGGATGACTTCGCGGCGGGGCCAATTCGGGGCCGTCGACCATCTGCGCCGTGCGGTAGTCCCAGAACCAGTCCTCGCCCGGCTCGTAGCTCTGGATGAACCGGTGTCCGCTCTCCTCGGCGTGTGCGCTGGCGTGCTGTCCGAGCGAGTCGTCGCAGCAGCCCACGTGCCCGCACTCCGTGCATCGCCGGAGGTGGAACCACCAGCTGCCGTCGCGTTCGCATTCCACGCATCCCGGGCCGGACGGCGGCCTGCGTGTGTCGATTCCCTGGATCATGTCGCCTCCGTGGTGGTCAGCGGATGAGGTTGCCGTCGGTGTCGCGCGGACGCACAGGGTGCTCGCTGAGGATCGAGAGCCGGTTGAACATGTTGATCGTCAGCGCGACCCACTCGGCGGCGGCGAACACCTCGTCGCCGAGAACGCCGCGTGCCGCGGCCAGATCCGCCTCCCCGTCCTCGCCGAGCGGCATCCGCGTGGCGGCCTCCGCGATCGCGAGCACCGCCTTCTCCCGCTCGGAGAACAGCGAGGACTCGCGCCAGGCCGGCAGCACGTCGAGCTGCTGCTGGGTGATGCCCGCCGCACGGGACTCGCGCGCGTGCAGGTCGAGGCAGAAGGCGCAGGCGTTGAGCTGCGAGGCGCGCACCTTGATGAACTCCGCCTCGGCCGTGGTGAGGCCGTGCTCCGCCGTCGCCTTCGCCACCGCATCCGAGTAGGCGGAGGCGGCCTTCCACGCTTCCGGGATCGCCTTGTCCAGGTAGGGGCGCATGCTGTTCCTCTCGTACGAGTCGATCTGCTCGACGAGATCAACGTATCGCGGGTCCCGATGTTCCCGCCTGGCCGGTCCCGTCGTCTGCTCCGGTCCGGTGCCGAGGGCTGTCCGGGGAGAGCAGCGAGTGCCGCTTCGAATAGGCGAAGTAGACGATGAGCCCCAGCACGAACCACACCGCGAAACGGACCCACGTCTCCCAGTGCAGGTAGGAGATCAGCCACAGAGAGGCGATCACGCCCACCACCGGGACCACCGGCATGAGCGGCAGACGGAACCGCCGCGGGATATCCGGACGCCGGTATCGCAGCACGATCACGGAGGCGCAGACGACCACGAACGCGAGCAGGATCCCGATGTTGGTCAGCTCGGCGACCGTCGAGATCGGCACCACGCCGGCGAGGACCGCCGAGGCGATGCCCACGATCCAGGTCACGCGCGTCGGCACCCTGCGCCGGGGACTCGTCTTCGCGAACCACTCGGGAAGCAGGCCGTCGCGGCTCATCGAGAACCACACGCGGGTGACCCCGAGCATGAACGTCAGCAGCACCGTGATGATGCCGATGATCGCGCCGACCGCGATGATGTTCGCGGCACCGCCCAGGCCGACCGAGGCGAAGGCGCTCGCGAACCCGCTCTTCGGGTCGATCTTCGTGTAGTTCTGCATGCCGGTCAGCACGAGGGTGGCGAGCACATACAGCACCATCGCGATCGCCAGGGACAGGAGGATCGCCTTCGGCATGTGCTTGCGCGCGTCCTTCGACTCCTCGGCGGCGGTGCTCATCGCGTCGTAGCCGAACACCGCGAAGAACACCGTCGCGGCCCCGGTCATCACCCCGCCGAAGCCGAACGGGAAGTACGGGTGGTAGTTCGCACTGTCGATGTGGAACACGCCGAGCACGATGATCAGTACGACGATGAGCACCTTGATGCCCACCGCGACGAACTCGAAGCGTGCGGCGCTGCGGATCCCTCTGGTCAGCACGAACGCCGTGAGCAGGCACAGCAGCACCGCGAACACGTCGACCACACGACCCGGACCCGTGCCCGCGGCGCCGAGCATCCATTCCGGCAGCTGCACGCCGAGCTGGGTCACCAGGAAGCCGATGTAGCCGGAGATCCCGATCGCCACGACCGCGACGATCGCGGTGTACTCGAGCAGGAGATCCCACCCGATGAACCATCCGACGAACTCGCCGAGCACCGCATAGCCGTACGTGTAGGCGGATCCCGCCTTCGGGATCATGCCGGCGAACTCCGCGTAGGAGAGCGCGGCGGCCGCACTGGCGATCCCCGCGATGAGGAACGAGATCAGCACGGCGGGCCCGGCCGTCTGATGCGCGACCTCACCGGCCAGGGTGAAGATCCCGGCGCCGATGATGCCGCCGACGCCGATGGCCGTCAGCTGCCAGAGGCCCAGCTCGCGCTTGAGCCCGCCGGTCTCGTCCTCGTCCTCGATCTGATCGATCGGCTTCCTGCGGAAGATCCCGCGCGAGCCGCTGCTGGTCGTACTCATCTCGATCCGCCCTTCATCGAGCGCCCCCTCGTCACGCTACCCCCGGTCGCGCGCGCAGGGGAGGGTGCACGGCGATCCGCATCCGACGCGCACGCCTCCCGGCCGGCCGGCCGGCGCGGCGCCGGGGTCGGCGTCGGCGTCGTGCGGGGGCCGGCGTCATGCGAGACATAGGATCCGATCATGTCCGCGTACTTCGAGCGCCTCGGCGCGACCGCCTTCCGCCCGACGTCAGCGGTCGAAGGGGCGTGGAGCACACAGGAGCAGCACATCGCGCCGGCTCTCGGGCTCATCGCGCACGCGATCGAACAGGACCACCTGGATCGGCGTGGCGGAGAGCTGCAGCTCGGCCGGATCTCCTACGACATCCTCGGCACGATGCCGATCGAGCGGGTCGACATCGAAGTGCGCCTGCGGCGCGCGGGACGCACGATCGAGCTCGTCGAGGCCGTGCTCAGCCACGACGGACGCGCCGCGGTCATCGCCCGGGCCTGGCTGCTGCAGGCCGTCGACACGCGCGAACTGGCGGGCAGCGCTCTGGCCGCGATGCCGCGCCGAGACGAGCTGGACCTCTGGGAGATGGGCGACCACTGGCAGGGCGAGGCCGTGCGCAGCGTGGAATTCCATCGCCGGCAGCGCGAAGCCGGGCACGCCTGGGCCTGGTTGCGGCCGCGGATCCCGCTCCTCCTGGACGAGCCGATCGGACCGGTCTCCCGCCTGCTGGGTCTGGTCGACTTCGCGAACGGGCTCACGCTCCGTCTGGAGCCCCGAGAGGTCGCCTTCCCGAACGTCGATCTCACCTGCCACCTGCTCGGCGCGCCGCAGGGCGAGTGGATCGGCTTCGACACCACGGTCTCGATCGGTCCGACGGGGCTCGGCCTGACCGACACCGTGCTGCACGACGAGCGCGGCCCGGTCGGAACGGTGCAGCAGATCCTCACGGTGCGCCCGATGCGCCCCTGAGGCGACGATCAGACCGGGGCGACCGGCTGGCGCAGGATCGTGCGGCGCCTCTCGGGGGCCACGCGACGGGCGTCGCTCAGATAGATCTCGTGGTGCAGTCCCGCCAGACGCAGACCCTGCCCGGGGATCACTTCGTCGTGCAGGCGCTGGAGGAGCGGGGCCTCGTCGTCGTAGGAGCCGATGTGCAGCGTCTGCAGGCAGGTCCCCTCGGACAACGGCAGGATCCGCAGGTCGTCGATCCGCGCCGGACTCTTCTTCGTGCGGACCGTCGTGATGGCCTCGTCGACGAGAGGATCGCCGACCCATTCGGGGACGAGGATCATCATGGTCCAGTCCCAGCGCGATTTGTCCCGGGCGCTTGTGAAGGCGTCCATGTCCTCCGCCCACCACAGGCCCTCCAGCGGCGGGACGACGTAGTCCCTGTCGAGTTCGCGTCTGCTCGCGAACTTCAGCGCATAGGCGACCGGATACAGCGCCTCCAGCGCCTGCGCGTAGGCGGGCGCCGTGTTCGGATCTCCATGGCCGTCGATCGCGAGATAGCGGCTCGGCGGGAGCTCGAGGAGGCGGAACTCGCCGAGGCGTGCGTGATACCCGTCCAGGGTCTTGGTGAGATCCGTCTTCGTCGCCGTCGTCATGGGGTCATTCCAGCAGGGGGCACCGACATCGATGGCTCATCGCCGCCCGCAGCCGTCACGCCCCGGTCGAGCGGACGAATACGAACAGCAGGACCGCTCCGGCGCCCATCGCCGCCCCCACGATCATGGCGAGCAGGCCCCACATCAGGGCTCTGCCCGAGCCGGGCAGGCCGCGCAGATCGTCGTGATCCATGACCTTGGCGAGGCCGTAGAGGAAGATCCCGAGCGCCGCGGATCCCGTCCAAGCCAGGGTCAGCCAGGAGGCCTGCACGAAGACGTCGATCCCGGCCAGGACGCCGCCGAGCGTGAGAAGAGGAGTGTGCAGCAGGACGGCGGCGATGTACACGAGCTTGTAGGGCATGCCGTGCTCACGGATGAGGGGGGCGTCGTTCGAGCCGTCCATGATCTCAGCCTGCCATGGAGCCGCGGCGATGACGTCAAGCGACGGGATCGCATCCGGTGCCCTCGGAACAGGCATACCGTTGAGTGCAGGGCGCGAACGCGGCGTCCGTGGCAACGACAGAGAGAAGCAGGATGAGCACCCCCGGTCTGGAAGAGGACGTCACCGAGAAGTTCAAGGGCGCGTTCCGCCACCACCCTGCCGGCGTGGCGCTGGTGACCGGCGTCGCCCCGGACGGCCCCGTCGGACTCACGCTGTCGAGCGTCGCCTCGGTGAGCGCCGACCCCGCCGTGCTCGTCTTCTCGGTCACCCGTGCGACCGGCAGCGCGGGCGGGATCCTCTCCGCGCCCAGCGCGCTGGTGCATTTCCTCGTGGCAGGGCAGGAGTCGATCGCGGACGCGTTCGCCCGCTCCGGGCAGCCGCGCTTCACGCCGGAGCAGGGGTTCCGCACGCTGCCCACCCGGGAGCCCTTCCTGCCCGCCGCGCGGGTGGCGGTGCGCGGCACGATCCGCGAGACGCATCCGGTCGGGCCGTCGTCCCTCGTGCTGCTCGATGTGCTCGACGTGATCGAGGGCACCCCCGGCGCGCCGCTGCTCTATGTCGATCGGCACTACGACAGCCTCGTCTCCTCGAGCACGGAGTCGCTGGCAGCGCAGAGCTGAACGCGGCCGGGCGCGGCAGGTGCGTCTTGCCCGCCCGGCCCATCTGAACGAAGGTGGAGGCATGGCCGTCACGCTGATCCTCCCTCTGGGCGCGCCGCTCGGCGTCGGGCGCATCATCGCGGTCGACGAGGACGCCGGCGCCGTGCGGATCCGCGACCTGACCACGGGCGTCGTCTACCGGGTGCCGGGATCCGTGCTCCCCGAGCTCGGGGCGCTGCCCTGGCGCGGTCGCGTCGAGGCGTGCACGGTGGAAGCGTCGGCCGAGGGGGTGGTCACGGAGCTCGTGCTGGACGCCAACCCCGTCGGGGCGGAGCGCCGCGGGGCCGCGGATGCGCTGCGCGGCGCCCAGCAGGCGGCGGACGACGCACGGGACCAGGCGGCGAACTGGGGCGGCACCGACCGCCGTGCGCACGAGATGCCGGAGCGCTTCTGGTGACACCGGCACCGGCACCGCGAGACGCCGGTGTGGAAGCGTTCGGAGTCGCCGCGACCGGATCCGGGCTCATTGGAAGTCACGGGAGTGGTGCGGCACGCCCACCTGCAGTGCTTCGAACGCGTCGGCGAGCAGGTTCGTGACCCCCTCGGGCGAGCGCTCCAGGATGCCGCGCACGATCAGCGCCGGCGCTTCGCGTGCGATCCGGCGGTAGCGCATCCACACCCCCTGGGTGCAGATCACGTTCACCAGCCCGTGCTCGTCCTCGAGATTGAGGAAGGTGACCCCGCCCGCCGTCGACGGGCGCTGCCGATGCGTCACCAGCCCTGCCGTCTCGACCCGCCGGCCGTTCTCGTGGGTGCGCAGCGAGGCCGAGGTGAGCACCCCGCGTGCGTCCAGCTCGGGTCGGAAGTGGGCGAGCGGATGGTCGTCGGTGGAGACCCCGGTGGCCCAGAGGTCGGCGGTGAGGAGCTCGTAGCTGGTCTGATCGCCGAACAGCGGCGGCTGCACGGCGACGACCGTGTCGGGCAGATACCGCGCGCGGTCCTCCGCAGCGGACCCGGCCAGCCAGATCGCCTCCCGGCGCTGCAGGCCGAGGGAGTCGAACGCCCCCGCGGTGGCCAGGGCCTCCACCTGTGCGGCGGTGAGATCGGTGCGCCGTACGAGATCGTTCAGGTCGCGGTACGGCCCCCGGGCGTCGCGCTCGGCCACGATCCGCTCGGCCGTCTTCTCGCCGATCCCGATGACGCCCGCGAGGCCCAGCCGCACGGCGAAGCGGCCGTCCCTGCGGTGCGCCGCGCTCTCGTCGGGCGCCTTCGGATCGAACGGATCCGCCTTCGTGCCGGGAGGACGCGGCGCGCGCTGGTGCACGCAGGCATCCAGACCGGTGCGCCCCGTCACGGCGGGGTCGACGGGTTCCAGGGTCTCGGCCGCACCGGACAGCCGGATGTCCGGGCGGCGCACCTCCACCCCGTGCCGCCGGGCGTCGCCGGTGAGCGTCGCCGCGGAGTAGAAGCCCATGGGCTGGGAGCGCAGGAGGCCGGCGAGGAACGCCGCGGGGTAGTGCAGCTTCAGCCAGGAGCTCGCATACACGAGCAGCGCGAAAGAGAGCGAGTGCGACTCCGCGAAGCCGAAATCGGAGAACGCCTGGATCTGCGCGTAGATGCGGTCGGAGGTCTCCTCGTCCAGCCCGTGCCGGCGCATGCCGGAGTACAGGCTCTCCCGGATGCTGTCGATCTTCTCCAGCCCCCGTTTCGAGCCCATCGCCCGACGCAGGGTGTCGGCCTCGTCGGCGGTGCAGTCGCCCAGAGTGGTCGCCATCTGGATGAGCTGTTCCTGGAACACCGGGATGCCCAGCGTGCGCTCGAGCACCGGCTTCAGCTTCGGGTGCGCGTAGACGACGGTCTCCTTGCCGAGCTTGCGACGCACGAACGGGTGCACCGCGCCGCCCTGGATGGGGCCGGGGCGGATGAGCGCGATCTGGATCGCGAGCTCGTAGAACTCCCGCGGCTGCAGACGGGGGAGGAGCCCCATCTGCGCGCGGGACTCGACCTGGAAAACTCCGATCGTGTCGGCGCGGCAGAGCATGTCGTAGACCGCGGGCTCCTCCTTGGGCAGCGAGTCCAGCGTCCACTCCTCGCCGGTGGCCTCGCGGACCAGGTCGAAGCAGTGCCGCAGGGCGGAGAGCATCCCGAGCCCCAGCAGATCGAACTTCACCAGGCCCATCCAGGCCGCCGCGTCCTTGTCCCACTGGATCACGGTGCGCTTGTCCATGCGGGCGTGCTCGACCGGGACGACCTCGCCGACGGGCCGCCGGGTCAGCACCATGCCGCCCGAGTGGATGCCCAGATGACGGGGCGCCCGCAGCAGCTCGTCGGCGTAGGAGACCACCTGCTCCGGGATGTCGTGATCGGGCACGGGACTCAGATCCAGCCCCCAGCGCTCCACTTGACGCGACCAGGCGTCCTGCTGTCCCGGGGAATGCCCGAGGGCGCGGGCCATGTCGCGCACCGCGTTCTTCGGACGGTACTGGATGACGTTCGCGACCTGCGCCGCGTTCTCCCGGCCGTACTCCTCGTAGACCCACTGGATGATCTCCTCGCGCCGCCCCGAGTCGAAGTCCACGTCGATGTCGGGCTCCTCGGTGCGGGTCGTGGCGAGGAACCGCTCGAAGGGAAGCCCGTACAGGATCGGATCCACCGCGGTGATGCCGAGCAGATAGCAGACCACGCTCGCGGCGGCGGAACCGCGTCCCTGGCAGAGGATCCCTCGTCTCTTCGCCTCCGTGACGATCCCGTGCACGATGAGGAAGTAGCCGGGGAAGTCCTTCTCCTCGATCACGTCCAGCTCGCGGGCGATGCGGGCGCGGCCCTCGGCGGTGAGCGCCTTGGGGCCGCCCTCGGGATAGACCGAGGGCACCGCCGCCCAGACGAGGGCGCGCAGGTGGCTCATCGGGGTCTCGCCCGCAGGCACGCTCATGGTGGGCAGGGCGGGTTTGGCGCGACGCAGCGGGAAGGCGCACGCCTCGGCGATCTGCAGGCCATGCGCGATCGCCCCCGGATACCGGGCGAAGCGGGCCGCCATCTCCGCCCCCGACCGCAGATGGGCCGAGCCATGGGCCGGCAGCCAGCCCTCGAGCTCGCGCATGCTGCGGGTGGCGCGCACCGCGGAGATCGCCTCGGCGAGCTCCGCCCGATCGGGGGTGGCGTAGTGCACGTTGTTCGTCGCCACCACGGGCAGACGGTAGCGGGCGGCGAGCTCGGCGAGGGCGTCGTTGCGGCGGGTGTCCCGCGGATCCCCGTGGTCGATGAGCTCGACGGCGACCCGGTCCGCGCCGAACAGGTCGACGAGGGTGCGCAGCGCCCGCTCCGCCCCCTCCGGTCCTTCTCGTTCGAGGGCGGAGCGGACGGCGCCCTTGCGGCAGCCGGTGAGGATCGTCCAGTGTCCCTCCGCGCGGTTCGCGAGCGCTTCGATGTCATAGAACGGGCGCCCCTTCTCACCCCCGCGCAGCTGCGCCTCGGTGATCGCGGCGGACAGCCGGTGGTATCCCTCCTCTCCGCGGGCGAGCACGAGCAGATGCTCGCCCAGCGGATCCGGAAGACCGCGGCGCTCCGGAGGCGGCCGGCGGACGGTGCCTCCCCGGGCGCCGGATTCGTCCGGCGCGGAGCCGGGGAGCGACAGCTCCGCGCCGAACACCGTCTGCAGCGGCGGGACGGGATCGGCCTCCGTCGTCCCCGGCTCCGAGTCCTGCTCCGCGTTCAGGAGGGATTCCGCGGCCTCGGCGAAGGCCGCGGCTCCGTAGAAGCCGTCGTGGTCGGTGATCGCGAGGGCGGTGAGCCCCAGCCGCTGCGCCTCGGCGATGAGGTCCTCGGGGGAGGAGGCCCCGTCGAGGAAGGAGTACGAGGAGTGGGCGTGCAGTTCGGCATAGGGCACGGCGTCCGCAGGCCGAGGGATCCGGCCCAGCCGGATCGGCGGGCGCTTGTGCATGCGGGACGGGGCGTCCACGGCGATCTGCTGATGCAGCGGCTCCTTCCCGCTGAGGGTGCGCTCGAGCGCCGACCAGGACATGTCAGGGTTGTGGAAGCCCATCAGTGGTACCTCCCCTCGGCCAGCCATCGCCCGCCGCGATCTTCTTCGGGATCGACGCCGCCCCCGCCGGCATCGGCGAGATGCAGCACGAGCCAGGCCCTGTCCTGCTCGTCGACGAGCTGCAGGCGCTCGCCGCGGAGCGCTCCCGTCGCATCCCCGCGCCGATCCCGCACCGGCCACGGCCCTGCCCAGGACCGCACCGGGCAGGAGTCCACCGCCGCCGGAGCCGCGCTGAGCAGACCCCGCGCATCGACGGAGACCGGGGTGCCGTCGGCCGCGGTCACCGTGATCGGCCGAGGCGGCACGAACACCTCCGCCGGGAGCGGGTCGGGCAGCTGTCCCGGCCAGGGGTGATCGGCGGGGCGCGCAGGCACCGCCCGCTCGCCCCAGGGGGTGAGCTGCTGCCGGTCGGCGACGAGGCGCCCTCCGGCGACGATCGCCGTGACCACGCCCTCGTGCCCCAGCAGGGTCTGCACCCGTGAGACCGCGTGGTGCAGGCGCTCGTCGGTGCCGGATCCGAACAGGCCCGGCTGGTGATGGGCGGCGTCGTCGACGGCCACCGGGGCGATCCGCACCCGGGCGATGCCGCGGAAGCGATGCGCCTCGTCGTCGTCCCCGGCCGCGGCGGCGGCCAGCGACTCCAGCTGCCAGCGCACCCGGTCGACGAGGTCCGAGGCCTCGAAGCATGTCGGATGCAGCCAGGTGCGCGAGGTCACCTCGTCGTCGTCGTCCGTGAGGTCGATCCGCACCTCCGTGCACACCAGAGAGGCCTTCGCGAGGGCGAGGATCACGGCATCGGCGCTCTGCCGGACGGCGAAGGCGATCTGGTCGGACTGGGCCAGCGGAGTCTCGAACTCGATCTCCGCGGCGAGTTCCGGATCCGGGGGGCGTGGAACCACGGGGCGGGAGTCCGCTCCTGCGGCCAGCGCATGCAGACGCGCCCCGTGCTCGCCGAAGCGCTCCCGCAGCCGTGCGGCCCCCAGGGCGGCGAGCTCGCCGAGGGTGCGCACACCGAGGCGGAGCAGCAGCGCCGTCACCTCCGGATCCTGCAGGGCGTGCACGGGCAGCGGAGCGAGGAACGCGGCGGACGCTCCGGCCTCCACCACGAGCACCGGATCCGCCCCGCGCGCGGCGAGCTCGGCGGTGAACGGACCGTCGGCGATCCCGATCCGCACGTCGGGATGCCCTTCCGACGCGAGCAGGGCGTGCAGGGCGCCGGCGGCCTCCGCCTCGCCGCCGTGGAAGCGGGCGATCCCGCGGGCGCGGAGCAGGGCGAGACCGGGGCGGAGCAGCTGCACGCCGGGGGCCTGCGCCTCGATCAGGCGCAGCACGGGGAGGAACGCGCGTTCGTCGCGGCCCGGATCCGCGGGGACGATGCGCAGGCTCGGCAGCAGCCCCTGCGCTTCGCGGCGGCGCTGCCCGATCCGCACCCCCTGCGCCCGCGCCGCCGCGCTGCAGGCGACGACCCTGTTCGCGTGCAGGATCGCCGCGGGCTCGGTCGAGGAGGCCCCCAGTGCGGCGCGCAGCGGCCAGTCGGGGAACCACAGCACGATCACCCGGACCGGTTCCCGCGTGGGGCCGCTCATCCGGCCACCGCCAGGAGCTCCGGCGCAGCGACGGACGGACGCGCATCGGCGGCCGCGGGCGGCCGCGGATCGGCGGAGGCGGACGGGAGCGGAACGAGCCGGGGCGTGACGGGGGCGATGACCTCGACCTCGCCGGGAGCACCGGATTCCACCCGGCCGTGGGGATCGGGCAGCCGCACGCGCACGCTCTGCGGGATCGGGGACCGCCGGGTGTGCGCGGTGACCGTCACCTCGCATTCCTCCAGGACTCCCCAGCCGTCGCCGAGCCCCTGCCAGCAGGGGTCGTGGACGCGGATCGACCCCTCGCTCTGGGGCCAGCCCGCGAACCCGGCGTCCGGGGTGCCCGCGACGGTTCCGGACACGACCAGCAGCGTGCAGCCGCGATCCCGCAGCCGGGCGTTCAGGCGGCTCAGCTCCGCCTCCCGCACGGCGGTGGAGGGGCGGACCGCGATGAGCGGGATCACCTCGCTCAGCGCGGAGACGACCGAGAGCCAGCGGGCACCGGGTGCGGGCACCAGCAGGAGTCGCTCCAGATCCACGCCGTGCCCGGCCAGCGCTTCCACGCCCAGGGTGGGCATGCCGACGGCGGCGCACCACGCCCCGGTGCGAGAGGCTCCGGCGAGCAGGGCGCCGATGAGTCCGGGGGAGGGGGAGAGCGAGTAGGCGGTGCCGACCTGGAGGCCGCCTTCGGGCAGGATCGGCTCGAGCGCCGTGGGCACCGGGATCAGCGGCAGGTCGCTCCGTCGTCGCTGCATCCGGGTGATCTCCCGGCGCAGGCGCAGCACATCCGCGACCCGGTCGTCGGTGTCGGCGGCGGGGGCGATCATGGAAGCGAGAGCCATCCCCATGCACTCCATTCTCGAATATCTCTTCGAATACTGCAACGACAGAGACGACGATAATCCGTACATCCGACATGGTCGAATCGAATGGGAGCGAGGGGCGGACGGCTACGCCGGGCCGGTGCGGATCGAGTTCGACATCGCTCAGACGAGCGGGCCGGCCTCCTGGCGGACGTCCTCGTGCAGATGGGCGATGCGCAGCGCCGAGTCCGCATCACGGCGCAGCACGGCGGTGTTGCGGGACAGCTCGGGGGAGACCACGGCCCCCTGCGCATCCGTTCCGTCCACTCGCAGCCACCACGTCGCGACGACGACGCCGCCGATCTCCCGCACGCCGAGGTCGACGATCGTGAGGGCCGTCTCCGTCCAGGCCGGCGAGGGCGGATCCGACAGGCTCGAGGCCCTGCTCCGGCGCAGCGCGGCGAGCTCGTCCAGGCCGGTCACCAGGGGGTCCGCGGCGGAGTCGAAGATCGTCACGTCCTCGGCGAGACGGGCGTCGATCGCCGCGGGATCACCGCGCAGGTAGTCCTCGTACATCGCGGACAGCAGCCGGTGCACATCCGCATGCAGTGCGGCGGGGGAGGTCTGATCCATCGAGCGCGAGGCTACCAGCTGCACGTGCAAGGGCCGTCTGTCAACCCTTTGACCCTCTCCGGCCGCGCGGGTAGACAGGAGGTTCCGGCGACGCGATGCGGAGGAGGGACCCCATGCGGGTGAAAGCGGCGATGCAGTCCCTGATCCGGACGATCGGGAAGACCAAGGAGCTCGATCCGGCCGCGGAGAAGCTCAGCGGCTGGGTGGATGCGGCCACCCGATCCCCGGCCGTGAAGAACGCGCTCTCCGGAGCCTGGCTCGGTCATCAGGTGCACCCGATGCTCACCGACCTGCCGATCGGCGCCTGGGGCGCCGCCGCCGTGCTCGACCTCACGGGGGCGGATCCGGCGGCCTCGCGCCGCCTCGTCGGGCTCGGCATCCTCGCATCCGCGCCGACGGCGGCGGCAGGGGCGTCGGACTGGTCGGCCACGATCGGATCCGCCAAACGGGTGGGACTCGTCCACGCCGCAGCGAACGCGACCGCCTCCGCCCTGCAGATCACATCGTGGCTCCTGCGCCGCCGGGGGCACCACGGCGCAGGGAAGGCGCTCAGCCTGCTGGGGCTCGGGCTCACCCTGGGCTCGTCCTATCTCGGCGGCCACCTGTCGTTCGTGCGCGGCACCGGGGTCAATCACACGGCGTTCCAGCCGACGGTCCGGCGCTGGATCGACGTGGGCGCAGACGCCGATCTCGCCGAAGGCGCGCGGACACGGGTCATGGCGGGCGACGTCCCGGTGCTGCTGGTGCGCATCAACGCCCGGCTGCATGCGATCTCGGCCGTCTGCACGCACGCCGGCGGCCCCCTGGACGAGGGCGAGCTCGGGGCGGACGGGTGCGTCACCTGCCCGTGGCACGGCAGCCGGTTCCGCATCGACGACGGCGCGGTGCGGCGCGGACCGGCGAGCGTTCCCCAGCCGCGCTGGGAGGCGAAGATCGAGGACGGGCGGATCCTGCTCCGCTCGGCCTGAAACGCTCCTCGGCCCGGTTCTCCACAGGGCAGGAACGCGCGCTCCGCGGATCTGCGAAGGTGGCCCGCATGGATCCTGCAGGCGTCATCGTCGTCCTTGCGCACCTCGGGCTGCTCGGCGTCGGCGTCCGGCTGACCGTGATCGACGTGAGCACGCACCGGCTCCCCGACCGGATCGTGCTGCCCGCGCTCGCCGGTGCGCTCCTGCTCGCGCTCGCCGGAGCGCTGTTCTCGACGATGGGCGGGCGGCTGCTCGGGGCGCTGTGGGGCATGCTGCTGCTCGGCGGCTTCTACGCCGTGCTGCGCGCGATCAGCCATGGCGGCATGGGCGGGGGCGACGTGAAGCTTGCCGCCCTGCTCGGCTTGGTGCTGGGATGGCATGGATGGTCGGCGCTCGTCGTCGGTGCCGCTGCGGCGTTCGTGCTCGGTGCCGTCCATGCGCTCGCGCTGCTCCTCCTGCGCCGCGCCACCCGGTCGACGCACATCGCGTTCGGGCCGTGGATGATCGTCGGCGGTGTGCTCGGCGTCGCCGCGGCGTGATCGCGCTCCTCGGCGACGCCGGGGGATTAGGGTGAGCACATGGCACTCGCACGGCTTCACGGCGGCCCGCTGGACGGGCAGATCATCCCCCTCGGATCGGCGGACGACGAGATCGCGGTCCCCTACAGCGAGACGCTGCTCGTCTACAACAAGCGCGGCGAGCCGACCCACACCGGAGAGCACGACGGGCCCACCGAGTACGCGTACTGGTACCAGGGATCCCAGGACGACCTCAATCCTGCGGATGTCTGAGCCCTCCCGCACCGTCGAGATCGAGCGCAAGTACGACGTCGACGGCAGTACCCCGCTGCCGTCGTGGGACGCGATCCCCGGTGTCGACGCGGTGTCCGAGGGCGAGCTCCGCGAGCTGGACGCACGCTACTTCGACACCTCCGGGGGAGACCTCGCGCGTGCCGGCGTCGCGCTGCGGCGCCGCAGCGGGGGACCGGATGAGGGGTGGCACGTCAAGGGCCCGCGCACCGGCGACGGGCGCGTCGAGCTGGGCTGGCCGCTCGGCACCTCCGATGAGATGCCGGCGCCGCTCGCCGAGGTCGTCGCCCAGTGGACGACGGCGCCGCTGCTCCCTCTCGCCCGCATCGAGAACGCCCGCACGGCGTACCGGCTCCTCGGCCCCGGCGGCGTGGTCGCGGAGTTCGTCGACGACCGCGTCCGCGGCACGGATCTGCGCGGGCTCTTCGGCCCCGCGGGGACGACGCGCGAGTGGCGCGAATGGGAGATGGAGCTGGGCCCCGCGGCGCCTTCGGACCCGCAGGGCCGGAGCGCCTTCTTCCGTGCGGTGGAGCAGGCTGTGGCCGCAGCCGGCGGACGCCCGTCGCCGTCGGGATCGAAGCTGGCCCGCGCGCTCGGCTACTGAGGGCACGCCCGGGCCTGACAGCTCGGGCGAGGATCCGCAAGACCCTTCCCGCGGGTGCGGGAGGCGTGCTTGAGTGGGCAGCATGAGCAGCCCCGCGGTGCTGAGGTCCCTGCAGACGGTCGTCCCGGAGACGGTCCTGCACCAGAACGAGGTGCGCGACGTCTTCGCCGCGCAGCCGGAGCTGTCGCGGCTCGCGCGGCGCATCGTCAGCACGTCCTTCGACGGATCCGGCATCGACACCCGGCGCACGGTGCTCGGCGAGCTCACCCTGGCCGACACCGGGGCGGATCCCGTCTTCTTCGACCGGTCCACGGGGACCCTGCTGTCGCCCGCCACGGGCGTCCGCAACGACATCTACGTCCGTGAGGCCCGTCGGCTGTTCGTCGCCGCGGCGCGGGCGGCCCTCGACGCCGACCCGGAGATCGGCCCGGCCGACGTGACCCACGTGATCACCGTCTCCTGCACGGGCTTCCATGCGCCGGGGCCGGAGTACGAGATCGTGCGCGCGCTCGGCCTCTCGGACGCGGTGCAGCGCTTCCACCTGGGCTTCATGGGCTGCTACGCGTCGATGCCGGCGCTGCGGGCGGCGAGCCAGTTCTGCGCCGCGGATCCGGACGCCGTGGTGCTGGTGGTCAGCGTCGAGCTGTGCACGCTGCACCTGCGCTCCTCGGAGGATCCGGATGTGATCGTCGCCTCCTCGCTCTTCGCCGACGGGGCGGCGGCGGGCATCGTCACGGCCCGCCCGTCCGCCGTGCCCGGCCTGCGGCTCGATCGCTTCCACACCGCGATCGCCCCGGAGGGGGAGAAGGACATGGCGTGGACGATCGGCGACCACGGCTTCGAGATGATCCTCTCCCCGCGTGTGCCCCAGGTCATCGGCGAGACGATCGTGGCGGCGCTGCGTCCGCTGTACGCCGAGGAGCTGAGCGCCCCGTTCGAGGACGGCGCGATCGGCGAGCACGTGCGGCACTGGGCGATCCATCCCGGTGGGCGCAGCATCCTCGACCGCGTGCAGGACCGGCTGGGGCTCAGCGACGCGCAACTGCACCCCGCGAGGGAGACCCTGCGGACGAACGGCAACATGTCGAGCGCGACCGTGCTCTTCGTGCTGCGGCGCATCCTCGAGGAGGAGGGCGCACAAGACGGGGATCGCGTGTCGGCGATGGCCTTCGGGCCCGGGCTGACCGCCGAGAGCGCCCTGATGACCGTGGTCGGCGCGGAAGGCGATGGGCGCTGACCTCTCCGCACGCGCCGTCGGCGTGAGCGAGCTCATGGACGATCCCGCCGCGGATGCGCGCATGCTGGAGCGCACCTATCGGCGATTCGGAGCGGTGAACGCGGTGGTGTCGCGGCCCGGGGCGCTCTACCGTGCGGATGTGCGCCCCCGGGCGCGGCGACGACGTGACACGGGATCCGGCCGGCTGCGGATCCTCGACGTGGGGGCCGGCGGCGGGGATCTGTGCCGCGCGCTCGCCGTCCGCCTTCGCCGTGACGGGTTCCCGGCCGAGATCACGGCGCTCGACGTGGATCCGCGTGCCGTGTCCTGGGCGCAGGCGCACGATCGGGGCGCCGGCATCGGGTATCGCTGCGCACCCGTGGCGGAGCTGGTCCGCGACGGGGAGGTGTTCGACGTGGTGCTGTCGAACCACGTGCTGCATCACCTGGACGAGGACGGCCTTGCCGGGATGCTGGAGGACACCCGACGTCTCGCTGCCCCGCACGGGCTCGTCGCGCATCACGACATCTCCCGCAGCAGGGGCGGATACGTCGCGTTCGCGGCGGGGACGTGGCTGCTCGCCGGCACGGTCCTGGCCGGGTCGTTCATCCGCGAGGACGGTCTGACCAGCATCCGCCGCTCCTACACTCCCGACGAGCTCGCCGCCGTCGCGCCGGCCGGATGGGAGGTGCGCCGCGGATTCCCCTCGCGGCTGGAACTGCGCTGGGAGCAGGACGATGCCGTCGCCTGAACCTGTGCTCGATCACGAGGTCGTCGTCGTCGGCGCCGGCCCCGTGGGGCTGCTGCTGGCCTGCCTGCTCGCGCAGGAGGGCATCGACGTCGTGGTCTGCGAGCAGCGCGACGGCGAAGACGCCCGCAGCCGGGCGATCGGGATCCACCCGCCCGGGCTGGAGGTGCTCGAGCGGGCGGGGGTCGGGGCTGCCGCGCGCGCCGAGGCGCTGGCGCTCACCGGAGGCGACGTGCTCAGTCGCGGGAGGGTGCTCGCATCGCTCGCGTTCTCCGCGGCGAGGCCGGTGCTGGTGCTCCCGCAGCGGCGCACCCACGCGCTGCTGCGGGAGCGGCTCGACACGATGGCGCCGACGGTGCTGCAGGCGGGCCGTGCCGTGCGAGGCGTGCGCGACGAGGGTGACTTCGTACGGCTCCGGATCGATGCGGGCGGAAGACGCCGCGAGCTCACGGCCGCCTTCGCCGTGCTCGCGGACGGCGTGCACAGCGGCCTGCGCACCGAGCTCGGCATCGCCTGGCGGCGACGCGCGGGGCGTGCGCGGTACGCGATGGCCGACGTCCCGGATCCGCAGGCGGGGACCAGGGCACTGCTGCACTGCGGGCCCGCGGGTCTGGTGGAGTCGTTCCCGCTGCCGGCGGGCATGCGGCGATGGGTGGTCCGCTCGGCCGACGGTGAAGACCTCGCCACCGGGTCCGGATTCCGAGACGCGATCCGCCGACGCACGGGGGAGGATCCCGAGATCGGATCCGACATCGCGCCGGTCGCGTTCGTGGCCGCGCAGCACCTCGCCGGCGCGGCGGCGCGGGGCCGTATCGCGCTGGTCGGCGACGCCGCCCATGAGATCAGTCCGATCGGCGGACAGGGGATGAACCTGGGCTGGGTCGACGCGGGCCGGCTCGCGACGACGCTGCGCGATGCGCTCGCCCGACGTGACGCGGATCTCGGCGACTACGCGCGCGTGACGGTGCGCGCGGCACGGGCCGCCCAGCGACGCAGCGCGTTCTACATGGCGATGGGCGCCCCGGCGGGCGGACTCCCGCTGCTCCTGCGCGAGACGGTGATCCGCACCCTCGGCTCGCGTCCGCTGCAGAGCTGGGCGGCGGGCCTGGTCACGATGCGCGGACTCTGAGCGCCGCCGGGACGACGAGGGCCGGCCGCGCAGGAAGCGCGACCGGCCCTCGTCCCGATCGGGATCCGATCAGAGGTTGATCATGTGGCCTGCGAGGCCGTGGAAGGCCTCCTGCAGGGCCTCGGACAGCGTCGGGTGCGTGTGCACGTTGCGGGCCGCCTCGAGAGCGGTGAGGTCCCACTTCTGCGCGAGGGTCAGCTCGGGCAGGAGCTCGGACACGTCGGGGCCGATCAGGTGCCCGCCGATGAGCTCCAGGTGCTCGGCGTCGGCGATGAGCTTGACGAAGCCGACCGGCTCGCCCAGGCCGTTCGCCTTGCCGTTCGCGCTGAACGGGAACTTCGCGACCTTGATCTCGCGGCCCTCGGCGCGCGCCTGCTCCTCGGTGAGGCCGAAGCTGGCCACCTGCGGCTGGCAGAACGTGGCGCGCGGCATCATGCGGTAGTCGCCCAGCGTCATGGTCTCGGCCTTGCCGATGGTCTCGGCGGCCACGACCGCCTGGGCCTCGGCGACATGGGCGAGCTGCAGCTTGGCGGTCACGTCGCCGATGGCGTAGATGCCGTCGACGTTGGTGCGCATGTGGTCGTCGATGTCGATGGCGCCGCGGTCGGTGAGCTTCACTCCGGTCTTGTCGAGGCCGTAGCCGTCGACGTTCGGCGCGAAGCCGACCGACATCAGGACCTTGCCGGCGGTGATCTCGCCGGGCTGGCCGTCGCGGGTCTCGTACGTGACGTGCACGGAGGAGCCGTTGTCGGTCACGGTCTTCACCGCGGTGGAGGTGAGGATGTCGATGCCGAGCTTCTTGTACTGCTTCTGGATCTCCTTGGAGACCTCGACGTCCTCGTTCGGGAGGGCGCGGTCGAGGAACTCGATGATGGTGACCTTGACGCCGTAGTTCGCCAGGACGTAGCCGAACTCCATGCCGATCGCGCCGGCGCCGACGATGACGATCGACTCGGGCAGGTCGCGGGTGAGGATCTGCTCCTCGAAGGTCACGACGTTGTCGCTGAGCTGCACGCCGGGGAGCAGGCGCACGGTCGAGCCGGTGGCGATGATCACGTTGTCGAACGTGAGCTCCTCGGTCGACCCGTCCGGCTTGGCGACCGAGATCGACTTCGGACCGGTGAAGGTGCCGCGGCCGTCGTACTCGGTGACCTTGTTCTTCTTCATCAGGAAGTGGATGCCCTTGACGTGGGTCTCCGCGACCTTGCGGCTGCGGTCGAACGCCGCGCCGAAGTCGAAGTGCACGTCGCCGGAGATGCCGAAGAACTCCGCCTTGTGGGTGAAGGTGTGCGCGATCTCGGCGTTCTTGAGGAGCGACTTCGAAGGGATGCACCCCACGTTGAGGCAGATGCCGCCCCAGTACTTCTCCTCGATGATCGCGGTGGACAGGCCGAGCTGGGCGCTGCGGACAGCGGCGACGTAGCCGCCGGGGCCAGCGCCGAGGATGACGACGTCGTAGTGTGGCATGCCCCCAGCCTACCGTTCGCCGAAGGCGCTCCGGGCGGAGGTTGCGGGCCTGAACCGGCTCCCGATGGCGGCGGGCTTCCGATAGGCTGGAACGCCAGAGGAGGGGTGCACAGTGACTCAGAACGACGTTCCCGAAGGCGCCGTCCGCCGCGGCGGAGAACCCGCGCACGACACCACGCAGACGTTCGGACACGACTCCGACCTGTCGTTCGTCCCGTTCGGCGCCGAGCTGACGGAGGTCGAGCAGGCCGCGATCGCGGCGCTCCCTTCCGGCTCGGCCCTGCTGCTGGTCCGCTCCGGCGCGCTCGCCGGTGCCCGTTACCTGCTGGACACCGCGGTGACCACGGTCGGCCGGCACCCCGAAGCCGACATCTTCTTCGACGACGTGACCGTGTCGCGCCGTCACGCCGAGGTCATCCGCACCGGCACGGCGTTCGAGATCATCGACCAGCGCTCGCTGAACGGGACCTACGTGAACGGCGAGCGGGTGGACCGCAGCGCGCTGCGGAACGGGTACGAGGTGCGGGTCGGCAAGTTCCGGCTGAACTTCTTCGCCTCGCCCGTGGACCTCGCGCAGGCGAACGACTGATGGCGGCATCAGCCGCCGAGCGCGCCGCCCCGGCAGGGCTGCTGAGCATCGGCCAGGTGCTGGCGCGCCTCACCCCGGAGTTCCCCGATGTGCGCGCCTCGAAGCTGCGCTTCCTCGAGGAGAAGGGGATCGTGAACCCGGTGCGCACCGCGTCCGGGTATCGCAAGTTCTCCGCGGCCGACCTCGAGCGCATCCGCATCGCCCTCACCCTGCAGCGCGACCAGTACCTGCCGCTCAAGGTGATCCGCGAGCACCTCGACGCCCTCGAGGCGTCCGGTGCGACGCCGGAGCTTCCGGCGTCGATCGTGCACGGCCCGCGACGCTACCGTCGCGATGAGCTGGTGAGCGCCGCAGGCGCCACGCACGCCCTGCTGGGCGACGCCGTCTCGAGTGGCATGCTGCCGGCGGCTGAGGCCTACCCCGAGTCCGCGGTGTCCCTGCTGCGGGCGCTCGTGGCTCTGGAGGGGCACGGCATCGGGCCGCGCCATCTCCGGCCCCTGCGGCAGAGCGCCGAGCGCGACGTGGCGCTGGTGCAGTCGGCGCTGTCTGCTCTGCTGCGCCGCACGGACACGCCGTCGCGCGCACGGGCGAGCGAGATGGCCCCGGAGCTGGCCTCCCGCCTGGACGAGGTGCGCGCCCTGCTGGTCAAGGACGGCATCGGCCGACTGCTGTCGTAACGAACTGATTGCGACACACCCTCCGCTCCCACCGGATGTCGTTGTCGCCGGTGCTGGGCTGTTCTAGCGTGGAGTCATCGACTTTCAGGTTGTGGTTGAAGGATCTTGTGCCTTCGGGATTGAGGAGGATGCCATGAGCGCCGAGGAACGGGGCGATGGACCGTCGTTCGGGGACGATCTCCTCTTCACCGACGGCCTCCCGGCCATGGACGACGAGGTGGGGTACCGCGGTGCGGTGGCCGCCCGCGCCGCCGGCATCACCTACCGTCAGCTCGACTACTGGGCCCGCACCGAGCTGGTCGTCCCGACCGTCCGCGGAGCGAGCGGATCCGGATCCCAGCGCCTCTACGGCTTCCGCGACATCCTCGTCCTGAAGCTCGTCAAGGAGCTGCTGAACACGGGCATCTCGCTGCAGCAGATCCGCACGGCCGTCGATCAGCTCCGTGCCGCCGGGATCCGCGATCTCGCCGGCACCACGCTGATGAGCGACGGCGCGTCGGTGTACCTGTGCACGTCGAACGACGAGGTCATCGACCTCCTCAGCCGCGGCCAGGGCGTGTTCGGCATCGCCGTGGGCAAGGTCTTCCACGAGGTCGAGGCGACGCTCGTCGAGTTCGACGCACTCGTGCCGGATCCCCTCGACGACCTCGCCGCGCGCCGCGCCCGTCGCACCGCCTGAGCACCACTCCTCAAGCGAAAGAGCCGGCCCCCGAGGGGACCGGCTCTTTCGCTGTGCGCGGTCGTCGCTATCGGCGCGTCAGACGCGCGTGTCGTCGGGCAGGGCGATGCGCCCCGTGCGGATCACGCGGTCCAGGAGGGTGTCGAAGTCGGCCGCGAGCTCCTGCGCGGAGTCGCCGGGCCAGATGTGCAGCGGCTTCGCCGCGCCCTGCGCCTGCTGCAGGGAGGTGCGCTCGGGCAGCTGCGGGCTCAGTACGAGAGGGCCGAACATGTCGCGCAGCTCCTTGATCCGGAACTGGTGCTCGATCGACTGCGGCCGCACGCGGTTGACCACGATGCCGAGCGGCTGCAGACGGGGCGAGAGGCCGCGACGGATCTCCTCGATCGCACGGAGGGCGCGGTCGGCGGCGGCGACGGAGAACAGTCCCGGCTCGGTGACGACCATGACGCGGTCGCTGGCAGCCCAGGCCGTGCGGGTGAGCGCGTTCAGCGACGGTGCACAGTCGATGAGCACGAGGTCGTAGTCGGCCTCGACGGCCGCGAGGGCCTCCTCGAGCTTCCAGACGTCGCGCACGCTCGGGTGCGGGCCGTCGAAGTTGATCGCGGACGGGCTCCCGATGAGCACGTCGATGGTTCCGGGGTGCACCTTGGCCCAGCCGGAGGAGGTGATGGCCTGTCGGACCACCTTCTCCTTGGGGTTGGCCAGGACATCGGCGATGTTGAGACGGCCGGCGACCTGGATGTCCATGCCGGTGGAGACGTCGGACTGCGGATCGAGGTCGACCACGAGGGTCCGGACACCGCGGGCGAACGCGGCCGAGGCGAGGCCGAGGGTCACGGTCGTCTTGCCGACACCGCCCTTGAGGGAACTGACGCTGAGTACGTGCACGGACTCCACGTTACCTTCCTCTAGGCTGAGGAAACACTCAGCCCCCCGATGCGCGTCGTCGCGCAGAACAGTGTTCGAGGTGCCATGTTCCAAAAGATCCTTGTGGCCAATCGTGGTGAGATCGCCATTCGCGCGTTCCGAGCCGCTTTCGAGGTGGGTGCGAAGACGGTCGCCGTCTTCCCCTGGGAGGACCGCGGGTCTCTCCACCGCCAGAAGGCGGACGAGTCCTATCAGATCGGCGAGGTCGGGCACCCGGTGCGGGCGTACCTCGACGTCGAGGAGATCATCCGCGTGGCGCTGTCCAGCGGCGCGGACGCGATCTACCCCGGCTACGGCTTCCTGTCGGAGAACCCCGAGCTGGCCGCTCGCGCGGCGGAGAACGGCATCGCCTTCATCGGCCCGCCGGCGCGCGTGCTGGAGATGGCCGGCAACAAGGTGACCGCGAAGCAGCATGCGGTCGCCGCGGGCGTCCCGGTGCTGCGCTCGACCGACGCCTCGGATGATGTCGACGCACTGGTCGCGCAGGCGGAGGGGATCGGATTCCCGATCTTCGTCAAGGCGGTCGCCGGAGGCGGAGGGCGCGGCATGCGCCGCGTCGAGTCGATCGGCGATCTCGCGCCGGCGCTGGCCGAGGCCATGCGGGAGGCGGGGAGCGCGTTCGGCGACCCCCGGGTCTTCCTGGAGCAGGCGGTGCAGCGTCCGCGGCACATCGAGGTGCAGGTGCTCGCGGACGGCACGGGGAACACCGTGCACCTCTTCGAGCGCGACTGCTCGGTGCAGCGGCGTCACCAGAAGGTGGTCGAGATCGCCCCGGCCCCGAACCTCGACGAGTCGATCCGCACGGCGCTGCATCGGCATGCCGTGGCCTTCGCCCGCTCCATCGGCTACGAGAACGCCGGCACGGTCGAGTTCCTGCTGGAGACGGCGGGGGAGCGCGCCGGCGAGGTCGTGTTCATCGAGATGAACCCGCGGATCCAGGTCGAGCACACGGTCACCGAGGAGGTCACCGACGTCGACCTCGTGCAGTCGCAGATCCGGATCGCGGCGGGGGAGACGCTCATCGACCTGGGCCTGGAGCAGGACGACATCCAGCTCCGCGGCGCGGCGCTCCAGTGCCGCATCACGACCGAGGACCCGGCACAGGGCTTCCGCCCCGACACCGGCCGCATCACGACCTACCGCTCACCCGGCGGGGCGGGGATCCGCCTCGACGGAGGCACGACGGCGGCGGGATCGCAGATCAGCCCGCACTTCGACTCGATGCTCGCGAAGCTCACCTGTCGTGGCCGTGACTTCCCCGCCGCGGTCGCGCGCGCGAAGCGCGCCCTCGCCGAGTTCCGCATCCGCGGGGTCTCCACCAACATCCCCTTCCTGCGCGCCGTGCTGGACGACCCGGCCTTCGTCGTCGGCGACCTCTCGACGCTGTTCATCGAGGAGCGGCCGCAGCTGCTCACCAGCAACCCCTCGAGGGATCGCGCGACCCGGCTCCTGAAGTGGCTCGGCGACGTGACGGTGAACCGGCCCTACGGCGACAAGCCGCTGTCCCCGTCGCCGGGCAGCAAGCTGCCGGCCATCGATCTGAGCGCGGCGCCGCCCGCCGGTGCACGCGATCGGCTGCTGCAGCTCGGTCCGGCGGGCTTCGCGCGTGCCCTGCGCGAGCAGACGGCGCTCGCGGTGACGGAGACGACGTTCCGCGACGCGCATCAGTCCCTGCTCGCCACCCGGGTGCGCACGCGCGACCTGGTGCGGGTGGCGCCGCACGTGGCGCGCATGACGCCGCAGCTGCTCTCGATCGAGGCATGGGGCGGCGCCACCTACGACGTCGCGCTGCGCTTCCTCGCCGAGGACCCGTGGGAGCGCCTGGAGGCGCTGCGCGAGGCGCTGCCCAACATCCCGCTGCAGATGCTGCTGCGCGGCCGCAACACGGTGGGGTACACGCCGCGTCCGGTCGAGGTCACGAACGCTTTCGTGCGCGAGGCCGCGTCGACCGGGGTGGACATCTTCCGCATCTTCGACGCGCTCAACGACGTCGCGCAGATGCGCCCCGCGATCGATGCGGTGCTGGAGACGGGGACCGCGGTCGCCGAGGTCGCCCTCTGCTACACCGGCGACCTGCTGGATCCCGCGGAGGACCTGTACACGCTCGACTACTACCTGCGCCTCGCGGAGCAGATCGTCGAGTCCGGCGCCCACATCCTCGCGATCAAGGACATGGCGGGGCTGCTCCGGCCTGCGGCGGCCGCGCGACTCGTCGCCGCGCTGCGAGAGCGGTTCGACCTTCCTGTCCAGGTGCACACGCACGACACCGCGGGCGGGCAGCTCGCCACGCTGCTGGCGGCGAGTGCCGCCGGCGCCGACGCGGTCGACGCGGCCGCGGCTCCCATGTCCGGCACGACCAGTCAGCCGTCGCTGTCGGCGCTCGTGGCGGCGCTCGCGCACACCGACCGCGACACCGGGCTGGATCTCCAGGCGGTCAGCGACCTGGAGCCCTACTGGGAGGGCGTGCGTCAGCTCTACCGTCCCTTCGAATCGGGTCTGCCCGCTCCGACCGGGCGGGTGTACCACCACGAGATCCCGGGCGGACAGCTGTCGAACTTGCGGCAGCAGGCGATCGCCCTGGGCCTCGCGGACCACTTCGAGCGCATCGAGGACATGTACGCCGCGGCGGACCGGATCCTCGGGCGGATCCCCAAGGTGACCCCGTCGTCGAAGGTCGTGGGCGATCTCGCACTGGCCCTCGTCGCCGCCGGCGCCGACCCGGCCGACTTCGAGCAGAACCCGCAGAACTACGACATCCCCGACTCGGTGGTCGGCTTCATGGCCGGTGAGCTGGGCGACCTGCCCGGCGGATGGCCCGAGCCGTTCCGCTCCAAGGCGCTGGCCGGCCGCACCGTGTCGATCGACGTGGTCCCCCTCTCGGAGGAGGAGCAGCGCGCGCTCGACGGGGAGAGCCTGGAGCGGCGCCGCACGCTCAACCACCTGCTCTTCCCCGGGCCCGCCGCGGAGTTCGAGCGCACCCGCGCGGCGTTCGGAGATCTCTCCGCGCTCGGCACGCCCGACTACCTGTACGGGCTCATCCCCGGCGAGGAGCATGTCGCGGAGATCGATCCGGGCGTCCAGCTCTACGTGGGCCTCGAGGCGATCGGCGAGGCTGACGAGAAGGGCATCCGCACCGTGATGACCACGCTCAACGGACAGCTGCGCCCGGTGTTCGTGCGGGATCGCTCGATCAAGGTCGACGCGCGCGAGGTGGAGAAAGCCGACACGTCGAAGCCCGGCCAGGTGGCGGCGCCCTTCTCGGGAGTGGTCACGCTGAAGGCCGAGGTCGGCGCCACCGTGACCGCCGGCGAGCCGGTCGCCTCGATCGAGGCGATGAAGATGGAGGCGGCGATCACCGCTCCGGTCGACGGCGTCGTCGAGCGCCTCGCGATCGGGGCCACGCAGCAGGTCGACGCGGGGGATCTGCTCATCGTCATCCGGCCGGCCCAGACCGCCTGACGCTCCGGGCGGGCGGCGCGATGCCGCCGCCCGCCCGGCTCCCCGTCGTGTGCGCGTCCATGAGCGTGCACTAATCTTGTGCGGGCGATGCGCTCGGCCAGAGCGCGTCGCGGGGGAGAAGCAGAGCACCATGACCACAGACCGCAGACACACGCAGAGCGAGGACGCCGAGGATACGCTCGGGGTCCTCGACAGCACCGGCGCCATCGGCACGGCCGACATCGGGCTGCTCGGCGAGGCGACCGCACAGGTCCCCGTCGCGCTTCCCGTCACCGACGAGGACGATCTCGTCGACGACGATGTGACCGAGGGCGAGGCGTTCGCCGACCTCGTGCTCGAAGCAGATCCTGCCGCGTTCGTCCGGGAGGACGACGGCATCGGCCGGATCCACCAGGGCGCGGGCATCTCCGACATCGTGATCGAGATCCCCGCGATCGCCGCGGACGAGGCGGTCGTCGTGGCGGAGCTCGTCGACAACGACGAATCCGCGGAGGAGCCGACGTCGACCGCCGTACCCGAGGGCGACGTGGACGACGCGCCCGAGGGCGTCGCTGAGCACGCACCGGGTCAGGACGCGAGCCCTGAGCCCGACGAGGAGCCGGAGTCCGACGCGTCACCGGAGCCGGAGTCGGAACCCGAAGAGGAGCCCGAGCCGGAGTCCGACGTCGCACCGGTCGACGCGGACGCGCATCCCGACGAGGTCGACGACGCCGCCGACGCCGCGCCCGAGGACCTCCCCGTCGCGGACGTCGCGGACGCCCCTGAGGAGCCGTACGCGGAGCCGGACCCGGTCTCCGAGGTCTCGGAGCGCGCTGCCGATCCCGCCGAGGACCGCACCGCCCGCGAATCCGAGGACATCGAGGTCGAGGTCAAGGGATCCGGATCCTTCGCTGCCCGGCCCACGCCCGCCGAGCCGACCCCGCCGGCCGCGGACCTGTCCGAGGTCCCGGTCGACGCCGATCCTGCGGACGGGACCTCCGACGAGGCGGTCGTGCTGCGCGCGGTCGAGCCCGTTCTCGCGCCGGTCCCCGCGGCGCACATCGCCGCTCCCGCGGTCGAGGAGGAGATCATGACCGATGATCACGCCCGTGTGCCCGAGCCCGAGCTCGCCGCGCGCCGGCTGGACCAGCTGAGCGACCGGCAGAGGGAGAGCGCGGATCTGCTCACCGCCGACCGGCTGCTGGACACGTCGCGCCTCGCGGGGCCCGAGCCGGAAGGGCTGTGGAGCCACCTGCTGTACACGATCTCCGGCCGCCGCATCAATCTCGGCGACGGCAAGCGCGCGCAGCAGCGGAAGGCGCTGAGCGCCCGCATCGCCGCGCCCCTGCCCGGCACGGCCCGCTTCGTCCCGGTGCTGAGCCGCAAGGGAGGCGTGGGCAAGACGACCGTGACGGCGCTGCTCGGCATGGCGCTCGCGGACGCCCGCGAGGACCGGGTCATCGCGGTCGACGCGAACCCCGACCGCGGCACGCTCGCCGATCGCATCGCGCGCACCAACACCAAGACCGTGCGCGACCTGGTGCGCATCCACGACCAGGTCACCGGCTACCACGACATCTCCGCCGTGGTCTCCCGGGACGCGACCCGTCTGGACGTGCTCGCGTCGGACACCGATCCGCGCGTCTCGGAGGCGTTCAACGACGAGGACTACGACCAGGTCGCCTCGGTCGCCGCCCACTACTACTCGCTCGTGCTCACCGACACCGGCACCGGAATCGTGCACGCGGTGATGGGGGCGACGCTGGATCGCGCGGACACCATCGTGATCGTGGCCGGCCTCAGCGTCGACGAGGCGCGTCTCGCCTCCGAGACGCTGACGTGGCTGGAGACCAACGGCTATGCGGACAAGGTCCGCGACGCCGTCGTGGTGCTCAATCAGTCCACCCCCGGATCCCCGATGGTCCGGCTGAGCGAGCTCGAGGCGCACTTCCGCACCCGGGTCGCGCATGTGCTGCGGATCCCGTACGACCCGCGCATCGCCGCGGGCAGTGCGATCTCGTTCGCGGCGCTCCAGCCCGAGACCCGGCAGGCGGCACGCGAGCTGGCGGCGGTCGTGGTCGAGGGCCTGAGAGCGCAGGCCGCCTGATGACGGTCCGTGAGATCCGCCTGTTCGGCGACCCCGTGCTGCGCACCGTCTGCGCCGAGATCGAGACCATCGACGACGGCGTGCGTGCGCTCGTCGCCGACCTCGTCGACACCGTCGAGCTGCCGGGGCGCGCCGGCGTCGCCGCCCCTCAGATCGGGGTGGCGCTGCGGGCGTTCAGCTACAACATCGACGGCGACATCGGCTACGTGCTGAACCCGGTGCTCACGGAGGTGCGCGGCGAGCCAGTGCCCACGGGCGAGGGCTGCCTCTCGGTGCCGGGTCTCTGGCATGATGCGCTGCGGCACCCGTGGGCCCGTGTGGAGGGCATCGATCTCGACGGCGAGCCCGTCGTGCTCGAAGGGGAGGGTCTTCTCGCGCAGGCGCTGCAGCACGAGACCGACCACCTCGACGGGAAGGTGTACCTGTCCCGGCTGGATCCGGAGACGCGCAGGATCGCGATGCGCGAGGTGCGCGAGAGCTCCTGGTTCTGACGCGGCGCGTCGCGACGAACGAGGAAGGCCCGGGGATCCGCAGCGGATCCCCGGGCCTTCCTCGTCGAGGCACTCAGCCCAGCGGCACCGTCGTGGTGGCGGTGGTCTCGTTGTAGATCTCGGCGACCTGCGGGGCGAAGTCCTTGAGGATCACGTTCCGCTTGATCGACAGCTTCGGGGTCAGGTGGCCGCTGGTTTCCGTCCACTCCGTCGGCAGGATGGTGAACTTGCGGATCGACTCGGCCCGCGACACCCGGGTGTTCGCGGTGTCGATCGCGCGCTGCACCTCGGCGCGCACCGCGTCGTTCGTCGCGGCGTCGGCGAGGGACATGTCGGCGGGCAGGCCGTTGTTCGCGAGCCAGGCCGGCAGCATCTCCGGGTCGAGCGTCACGAGGGCGCCGATGAACGGCTTCTGGTCGCCGACGACGACCACCTGGCCGACGATCGGGTTGGCGCGGATCGGATCCTCCAGCGCTGCGGGGGAGACGTTCTTCCCGCCCGCGGTCACGATGATCTCCTTCTTGCGCCCGGTGATGGTGAGGAAGCCGTCGTCGTCGAACGATCCCAGGTCGCCGGTGCGGAACCAGCCGTCGTCGAACGCCGCCTCCGTGGCCTCGGGGTTGTTCCAGTACTCCTTGAACACGTTGACGCCGCGCACCTCGATCTCGCCGTCATCGGCGAGGCGCAGGCCCACGCCCGGCAGTGCGGGGCCGACGGTGCCGATCTTCGCCTTGTGCGCGGTGTTCACGGTCGCGGGCGCGGTGGTCTCCGTGAGTCCGTAGCCCTCCAGGATCGTGATGCCCAGGCTGTGGAAGAAGTGGCCGAGCCGGGCGCCGAGCGGCGCCGAGCCGGAGATCGCATACTGCACGTTGCCGCCCATCGCGGCGCGCAGCTTCGCGTACACGAGCTTGTCGAACAGGGCGAACTTGATCCGCATCCCGAGCGGGATCTTCGCGCCCTCCTCGAGGAGGCGGGAGTGCTCGATGGCCACGGCGGCGGCGGCGCGGAAGATCTTGCCCTTGCCCTCGCCCTCCGCCTTCTGCTCGGCGGAGTTGTACACCTTCTCGAAGACGCGCGGCACGGCGAGCAGGAACGTGGGCTTGAAGGAGCCGAGGGCGGGGAGCAGCTGCTTCGTGTCCGGCTGGTGTCCGGTGCGCACGCCCGCGTGGATGTCCAGGATGGAGATGAACCGGGCGAACACGTGCGCCGTGGTGATGAACAGCACGGTCGACGCGCCTTGGATCGAGACCACGTCGTCGAGCGACTTGGCCGCGTTGCGGGAGAGCTCGACAAAGTTGCTGTGCGTGAGCACGCAGCCCTTCGGGCGTCCCGTCGAGCCCGACGTGTAGATGAGCGTGGCGATGTCGGCGCCGTTCGCGATGTTGCGCCGGCGCTCGATCTCGTCGTCGGCCACCTCGGAGCCCTGCGCCGTGAGCTGGGCGATGGCCCCCAGGTGCATCTGCCAGACGTCGCGGATGAGGGGCAGATCTCCGCGGACCTCGTCGAAGCGCGTGAAGTGCTCGGGAGACTCGACCAGGAGCGAGATCGCTCCCGAGTCCTCCAGGATCCACTGGATCTGCGACGGCGAGCTGGTCTCGTAGATGGGCACCATGACCGCGCCGGCGTAGAAGAGGGCGAAGTCGACCAGCGTCCACTCGTAGGTGGTGCGAGCCAGGAAGCCCACCTTCTCGCCCGGCTGGATGCCGGCGGCGACGAAGCCCTTCGCGAGGGCGACGACCTGGGTGCGGAACTCGCTCGCCGTGATGTCGCGCCAGCCACCCCGCTCCGGGACGGAGAACAGCGCGAGATTCGGGGTCTTCTGCACCCGCTGCTCCAGGAGATCGGTGATGTTGTCCTCGGGTGCGGCTTTCACGATCGCGGGGACTTCGAACTGGACCACGGCAACTCCTTCGGGGCCGGACGGGTACGTGCTTCTCAGGAGTCTATGCCACGCGGCGCCTGGGGACGAGGCGGCACCGGTGGGATCCAGTCGCACGAAGTGTGAAACTGCGTCGCACGGCTCGAGCTCGCCCTCGTCAGGGCCGCGACGGCGGGATAGACTGCGGGCGATGATCTACTGGTTCATGAAGTACATCGCCATCGGTCCGCTGGTGAAGGCGATCTTCCGCCCGTGGATCGTGGGCCGTCAGCACGTTCCCGCGACGGGGGCGGCGATCATGGCGAGCAACCACCTGTCCTTCTCCGATTCGATCTTCCTGCCGCTCATGCTCGATCGGAAGATGTCGTTCCTCGCCAAGAGCGACTACTTCACCGGCAAGGGCCTGAAGGGGTGGGCCACCCGCATGTTCATGAAGGGCACCGGTCAGCTGCCCATCGACCGGTCGGGCGGCAAGGCCTCGGAAGCGTCGCTGAACACGGGCCTCAGCGTGCTCGGACGCGGGGATCTGCTCGGGATCTATCCCGAAGGCACCCGCAGCCCCGACGGCAAGCTCTACCGCGGACGCACCGGGATCGCCCGGATGGCGCTCGAGGCCAAGGTCCCGGTGATCCCGGTGGTGATGGTCGACACGGACATCGCGATGCCGACCGGGCAGCGCATCCCGCGCATCATGCGCGTGGGCATGGTGATCGGCGAACCCCTGGACTTCTCCCGCTACGCCGGGATGGAGAACGACCGCTACATCCTCCGCTCGGTCACGGACGAGATCATGGTCGCCCTCCAGCGCCTGGGGGAGCAGCACTATGAGGACGTGTACGCGTCGACGGTCAAGGAGCGCCTCGCGGCGCAGGCGTCGTAGCCGGCGCCGGGCGGGCTTCACAGAGCGATCGGCACCCTTCGCGGCACTCTAGGATGGGGGGATGCCTCAGCCTCTCGATCTCGACTCGTGGCGCGCCCTCCCGATCAAGCAGCAGCCCCAATGGCCCGACGCCGAGCGCGTCGCCGAGGTCTCCGCCCAGATCGAGGCCCTTCCGCCGCTCGTGTTCGCCGGTGAGGTCGACAACCTCCGCGACCGTCTCGCCCGCGCGGCGAGCGGGAAGGCGTTCCTGCTGCAGGGCGGCGACTGCGCCGAGACCTTCGCGGGGGCGACCGCCGACCAGATCCGCAACCGCATCAAGACGGTGCTGCAGATGGCGGTGGTGCTGACGTACGGCGCCTCGATGCCCGTGGTGAAGATGGGGCGCATGGCGGGCCAGTTCGCCAAGCCGCGCTCGAGCGACACCGAGACCCGCGGCGAGGTCACGCTGCCCGCCTACCGCGGCGACATCGTCAACGGCTACGACTTCACCGAAGGGTCGCGCGAGGCGAACCCCTCGCGGCTGCTGCAGGGGTACCACACCGCCGCGTCGACGCTGAATCTCATCCGCGCATTCACCCAGGGCGGGTTCGCGGATCTCCGCGAGGTGCACTCCTGGAACAAGGGCTTCGCGCAGAACCCGGCCAACCAGCGCTACGAGCGGATGGCGGCCGAGATCGACCGCGCGATCAAGTTCATGGAGGCGGCGGGCGCCGACTTCGACGAGCTCAAGCGCGTGGAGTTCTTCACCGGCCACGAGGGCCTGCTGATGGACTACGAGCGGCCGATGACCCGGATCGACTCGCGGACCCTCACTCCGTACAACACCTCGGCCCACTTCCTGTGGATCGGCGAGCGCACGCGCGAGCTCGACGGCGCGCACGTGGACTACTTCTCCCGCATCCGCAACCCCATCGGCGTCAAGCTCGGCCCGACCACGAGTCCCGACACGGCGCTCGCGCTCATCGACAAGCTCGATCCGAACCGCGAGCCCGGACGCCTGACCTTCATCACGCGCATGGGTGCGGGCAAGATCCGCGACGCGCTGCCGCCGCTGCTGCAGGCCGTCAAGGACTCCGGTGCGCAGCCGCTGTGGGTCACCGACCCGATGCACGGCAACGGGATCACCACGCCCACCGGCTACAAGACCCGTCGCTTCGACGACGTGGTCGAGGAGGTCCGTGGCTTCTTCGAGGCGCACCGCGCCGTCGGCACCTTCCCGGGCGGCATCCATGTCGAGCTCACCGGTGACGACGTGACGGAGTGCCTCGGTGGTTCCGAGCAGATCGACGAGGCCGCGCTGGCGACTCGCTACGAGTCGCTCTGCGACCCCCGCCTGAACCACATGCAGTCGCTCGAGCTCGCGTTCCTCGTCGCCGAGGAGCTCGAGAAGCGCTGACCGTCCTGCGACTCGGGGGCCCGGACCGCATCGCGGTTCCGGGCCCCCGTCGCAGTCAGGGGTCAGCCGCTGACCTTCACGCGGACCGTGGAGTTCTTCTCCACGCTCTCGCCCGCCTTGGGATCCGTCCCCGTCACCTGGAAGAGGCTCCAGACGACCTCGGGCACGCTGGTCTGCGGATTGAGGCCCGCATCGGTCAGCGTCTTCATCGCGTCAGCCAGGTTCGCGCCGACGACGTTCGGCACCGTGATCGGCTCCGGTCCCTTGGAGACGTTCAGCGTGATCGTGTCCCCGGGGCGCCAGTTGCCGCCGCCGTCACGGTCGCCGTAGCCGATCACGCGGTCCTTCGGCACGGAGTCGCTGTAGGAGGAGTTCGAGTCGGGGTTGACCTTGAGTCCCACCGCCGTGAGCTTGCCGGTGGCGTCTCCGACCGTCATTCCCGACACGTCGGGAACCGGCCCCAGCGACACCAGGAGGCGGATCTGATCGCCCTCGAAGACGCTGCACCCTTCGCCGCACTCGTATCCGGCCGCACCCGAGCGCGGCGTGACCTCGGCGTTGATCACGATGCCGTTGTCCGCACCGGAGAACAGCGCCACGGAATCCTGCAGCTGCAGGTGGAACGGCGCGAGCGCCTTCTTGCCCTGCTCCTCGGTCATGCCGTCGAGCTTGGGCAGATCGTGCTTCGCGGGGCCCGCCGAGATCATGACGGTGACCTTGGCCTTCTTGTCGACGCGGGTGCCCGCGGCGGGGTCCGTGCGGATGGCCTGACCGGCCGGCACCTTCACCGAGTTCTCGCTGCCCTGGACCGGCGTCAGCCCGTCCTTCGTGATCGCGGCCGCCGCGACCTCCCAGGTCTTGCCCGCCACGTCCGGGACCGACAGCTTCGATCCGGGACCGGATCCGAACCACCAGCCCGTGCCCGCGGCAACGACGGCGAGCAGCAGCACGAGGGTGAGCAGCAGCGCACCGCGGGAGCGGCGCTGCGCGGTGCGGCGACGCAGCAGCGTCGCGTTGTCCAGCGGTGCGTCCGCGGTCGTCGTCGGAGCGGGGGCCGGGGCCGTGGCGCCGGGCAGGACCAGCGTCTGATCGCCGGTGTCGCGCAGCGGCAGGGCGGTGGTCTTGGCGGTCGTCGTGGCGGTGGGCGCGGGGACGACGCCGAGCTCGCGTTCGATCACGCGAAGCCGGTCGAGCATCTCCTGCGCGTCGTTCGGGCGCTCGTCGGGCGTCTTCTCTGTCGCCCAGAGCACGAGCTCGTCGAGCTGCTCGGGCACACCCGGGTTGCGCACGCTCGGGCGAGGCACGGAGTCGGTGGCGTGCTGGAAGGCGATCTGCATCGGCTGCTCGCCCTTGTACGGCTGCTCGCCGGTCAGCATCTCGTAGAGCATGATGCCGAGCGCGTAGATGTCGCTGCGGGCGTCGGCCGTGCCACGGGTGACGAGCTCCGGCGCGAGGTAGGCGATCGTGCCCATCAGCTGCGCCCCGGACGCGGTGTTCGCCGTGGTCGCGCGGGCGAGCCCGAAGTCGCCGATCTTGATGCGACCGTCCTCGGCCAGCAGCACGTTCTCCGGCTTGACGTCGCGATGCACGATGCCGGCGCGATGCGCCGCGGCGAGGCCGGACAGCACGGCGTCCATGATCGTGATCGTCTGCGGCACCGTCAGCCGGCGCTGCTCGCGCATGAGCTCGCGCAGCGTGATCCCGGGAAGGTACTCCATGACGAGATACGCAAGTTCGCCGTCCTGGCCCTGGTCGAAGACGTTGACCACGTGCGGGTCGGCCAGCCGGGCCGCGGCCCGCGCTTCCTGGATGAAGCGGCTCTGGAACACCGAGTCGTCGCTCAGGTGGCCGTGCATCACCTTCAGTGCGATCCGGCGCTCCAGGCGCAGATCGGTGGCGACGTACACGGTGGCCATGCCGCCGCGGGCGATCCGGGCGCGGACGCGGTAGCGACCGTCGACGAGCCGCCCGATGAGGGGGTCGGCTTGTTGGCTGGTCGTCACGAAAAGAGTCTAGGGAGAACTCGCTGGGAGCCTGGGCAACGGCTCGCGGGCACGCGGTTTTCCGTACGCCCCGGCTGACCGGCGGGCGTCCGCGACGGCAGCTCGGCAGGCGCGCTCAGCCCAGGGCGGCGAGCCAGGCCTCCGCCTGAGGCTGCCACAGGGCGTAGCGGGCGGGGTAGGCGGAGATCTGCACCTCCTGCGCGGCCTCGCCGAACCCGAGGCCCTGCCAGCCGGGGATGTCCAGGAGGCCGTTCGTGTGCGCGGTGCCGGTGAAGAAGGCCTGTGCCGCATAGGACGGGTCGGCGATCTGCTCCGGGGTGCCCCAACCGGTGCTCGGGCGCTGCTGGAACAGGCCGATCGAATCGCGGTCGCCCGCGGGCGCGTTGGTGAGCCGGGACTCGACCATCGCGGTCGCCAGGGCGATCGCGATGCCGTGCTCCGGCACGCCGAGCTGACGCCCGATCTGGATGATGAGCCGGGCGTTCGCGACCTGCTCGTCGCTGAGCACGACCTGGGGTGCGGTGTAGGTGTCGACGGCCGGGGCCGAATCGGCGGTGGACGTGCTCGCCGGTGCCGGTGCCGGTGCCGGAGCGGGCACCGGGGCGGCGAACCGCAGCGTCTGTCCCGGGTAGATGATCGAGTCGGGCGACAGCCCGTTGGCGGCGAACAGCTCGGCCAGCGAGACGCCGTGCTGCTGGGCGATCGACCACAGGGTGTCGCCGGCGGCGACCTCGTACCCGGCCGCGGCGTCGGCGGCGGGCGCAGGAGCCTCCGCCGGAGCCTCCGCGGGTGCGGGGGCAGGGCCGCCGAGGGACAGGACCTGCCCCGGATGAATGATGGACCCGGATCCGAGCCCGTTGGCGGCGTACAGGGCGGCGACCGTGGTGCCGTGCGCCCGCGCGATGTCCCAGAGGGTGTCGCCCTCCTGCACGGTGTAGTCGGCGGGAGGTGCGACCTCGGCCGGCACGGTCCTGGCCGCGAGCGCCGCGAGCACCGCACCCGTGGGCAGTGCGACGAGCGGTGTGCGTGCGGCGGACTCCGTCGCCTGCGCGTGCGCCGGCGTCGCGACGAGCGCGCTGGCCACCGCCGTCAGCAGCACGGTCGGCGCGGTGACGCCGAGGAGGCGGCGCGTACTCGTTGCGGTCGTCATGGATCCCCCGATTCAGACGGTTTCTGCCGGTGCGCAGCGTCGCGCGTCAGCCCTTCGACGCTGGCACGGAAGTGATCTCAAGTCAACAGAAGTGATGAATGTTAAAAGAGTGATCAACGCGACGGAGCGAAGGCGGGGCGACGGCGAATGCGACGGGGATGAGAACATTGCAGGGTGTCTGAAACCGCAATGCCGACCCCAGAGGTCGAATGGCTGACCCTTCCCGACCTCGTCGAGATCCTCGGAGGGCCGCTCGGTCGCGTGCATCGGCTCTTCGACGAGCAGCACCTGGTCGGTTCCCGGCGCCACGGGGCGCTGGCCGTGCCGGCGCTCTTCGTCAAGGACGCGCAGCCCCTCGGCTCTCTGCGCGGGACGATCATCGTGCTGAAGGACGCCGGGTTCAGCGATGACGAGGTCATCGACTGGCTGCTCGCCGAGGAGGAGTCCATCGGCCGCTCGCCGATCGCCGCACTGCGCGACGGCCACAAGAGCGAAGTGCGCAGGATCGCCCGGACCCTGGCCTGATCCCGCGCCAGGGTCGGATCGCGCGTCGGAAGGGATCGTGACTCAGGCGGTGCGCTGCGTCGCGTCCCGCGCGAGACCGCGCAGCAGCTCGAGAGCGCGCGCGTCCAGCGGGGCGTCCTGGAGGGCGGCCTCGCCGGCGGCGGCGTACTCGGAGATCAGCTGCTCCATGCGGTTCAGCGCTCCCGACTCGGTGATGATCGCCTGAAGGCTCGCGATCTGATCCGCGGTCAGAAGCGGGTCTCCCAGCAGCTCGTCCACGACCCGCCGGCCCTGCGGCGCCAGCGCCTGGCGCGTCCACGCGATGAGAAGGGTGCGCTTGCCCTCGCGCAGATCGTCCCCGGCGGGCTTGCCGGTGAGCTGCTCGTCGCCGAAGACGCCGAGCACGTCGTCGCGCAGCTGGAAGGCCATGCCGAGCGGATGGCCGAACGCCCGCAGCGCCGCCTGCTGGGCCTCGTCGGCGCCGGCGATGGCCGCACCGATCAGCAGCGGCTGCTCGACGCTGTAGCGGGCAGCCTTGAGCGACACGACTCTGAGGGCGCGTTCGGCGTGACTGTCGTCGTCGCTCACGCTCCACGCCGACTCCTCGGCGATGTCGAGGAACTGCCCGATCGTGACGTCCCTCCGCATGCGCGCGTACTCGGCGCGGACCGCGTGCGCATGCGGGCTTGCGGCGATCCCCGCCTCGAGCAGATCGTCGCTCCATGCCACCAGGAGGTCGCCGAGGAGGACGGCGGCCGCGCGGCCGAACTCGACGGCGTTTCCGCTCCAGCCCTGACCGACGTGCGAGGTCTCGAGGGCGCGATGGGCCGAGGGGCGACCGCGGCGGGTGTCGGAGTTGTCGATGAGGTCGTCGTGCACGAGTGCGGCCGACTGGAACACCTCGAGTGCGGCGCAGGCATCCCAGAGCGCGTCCGGCTCGGCATCCGCACCCGCGAGACCGGCGACGGACGCCCAGCCGGCATGGCAGAACCGTGCACGCAGGCGCTTGCCGCCGCGCAGCGTCGCCTCGGCCGAAGCGACGAATGCCGACGCGTCCGGGCCGTAGGTCGCCGTCTCCTCGCGCATCCGGGCGACGAACGCCTGGAGTCGGGCGGAGACCTGTTCGATCACAGCGGAGGATGCCACGCGTTCAGCCTACCGAGCGGCACCGGTGCCGGCGGGGGAGCCATGCGGCGAGGTGATGCGCAACTCCCAGCGGAATCCCTACCCCGGCGCATCATCTCGCGCGTAGACTGGGAGGAAGACCACCCGAGGGGGACGAAATGCCACTCTCCGAACAGGAGCAGCGCATGCTCGATGAGATGGAACGCCATCTCATGCAGAACGACGCAGACGTCGTTTCCGCGCACGCAGGAGACCGCGCGCTCAGTTATCGCAATCTCATCTATGGAGCGGTGCTGCTGCTCGCCGGCATCGGCGGCCTGATCGTGGGCGTCGTGGTCGGCAACGTCGGCGGCATCATCATCGGCGTCGTCGCCTTCGCGGCCATGCTCGGCGGCCTGATGCTCGCGCTCACCCCGGTGCATCGCACCGGAGCCCGCGACGCCGCAGCCGGGACGGGCTCGAAGGAGCCGTCGCCGTCGTTCATGGATCGCATGAACGACCGTTGGGATCGGCGTCACGAGGAACGCTGATCCGCACTTCGTGATCTGACGAAGGGCCTGGCGCGCTGAGGCGGCCGGGCCCTTCGTCGTGTTCCGGATCCGGCGCCTCCCGGAGGCTTCACGTTCCTCCACCGTCGCCCACCGAGCCCTCCACCCTCCTCCACCGGCCCCTGTCCCGCGTCTTTCCGCGGGACAGGGGCCTTCGTCGTGCGCGCGGACGTGCCCGCCAGGACACAAATGGGTATCGAAATGGAGGGATGTGGAGTAAAGTGGAGGAAACGGCGGCGAAAGGGGGAGAGGCGCATGTTGCTCGGCACGCATTCCCCCAAGCTCGACGACAAGGGCCGCGTGATCCTCCCCGCCAAGTTCCGCGAGGACCTCGCCGGAGGCATCGTCGTCACCCGCGGTCAGGACCGCTGCCTCTACGTGTTCAGCACCTCGGAGTTCGAGAGCGTGCACGAGCGCATCCGGCAGGCGCCCCTGGCGAACAAGGAGGCCAGGGCCTTCCTGCGCATGTTCCTCTCCGGCGCGAGCGCCGAGATGCCGGACAGCCAGAACCGCATCACGATCCCCGCCCACCTGCGCTCCTACGCCGGCCTGGAGAAGGAGCTCATCGTCACCGGCGTCGGCGCCCACGCCGAGATCTGGGACGCCGCGGCCTGGAACGCCTACGCCGAAGGCCACGAAGACGCTTTCGCCGAGCTCGAGGAGGAGGTGATCCCCGGCCTGTTCTGAACGGGCCCCTGGCTGTGACTCCCAGCCGCTCCCGCCCCGGCGCACCTTCCCCGGTGCCGGGTCGAGCGGATGGGGATCAGAGTCAGGGACCGCTCTGAAGAGAACGACGAGCCGAAGGAATCATGGACATCCGCCGCATCCACACCCCCGTGATGCTCGACCGCTGCGTCGAGCTGCTCGCGCCCGCCCTGCAGCACGACGGCGCGATCCTCGTCGACGCCACGCTCGGTATGGGCGGCCACTCCGAGGCGTTCCTCGAGCGGCTGCCGAACATCCGGCTCGTGGGCCTGGATCGCGACACCGACGCCCTGCGGATCGCGGGGGAGCGGCTGGCCCGCTTCGGCGACCGCGTGACGCTCGTGCACACCGTCTACGACGCGATCGGCGAACACGCCGAGGGCGCCTCCGGGATCCTCTTCGACCTCGGCGTCTCCTCCCTGCAGCTCGACGAGGCGGATCGCGGTTTCGCGTACGCGAAGGACGCGCCGCTGGACATGCGCATGGACCAGTCGAGCGGCGTCACCGCCGCCGAGGTCCTCGCGACCTACAGCGAAGGCCAGCTGCGCCGCATCTTCGAGCGCTACGGCGAGGAGAAGCTGGCCGGGCGCTACGCGCGGGCGATCGTGCAGGCCAGGACGCAGGCTCCTCTCGAACGCTCCGGACGACTGGTGGAGGTGCTGCAGGAGGCCACGCCGGCCGCCGTGCAGCGGGCCGGGCACCCGGCCAAGCGGGTGTTCCAGGCACTGCGGATCGAAGTGAACCGTGAGCTGAACGTGCTCGCCGACGCGATCCCCGCGGCGATGCGCGCGCTCACGGTCGGGGGCCGCATCGTCGTGATGTCGTACCAGTCCCTCGAAGACCGGCTCGTCAAGCAGGCGTTCGCAGCGGCCTCCGCCTCGACGGCGCCGGCGGGGCTGCCCGTCGAGCTTCCCGAACACGCGCCGCGGTTCCGGACGCTGACCAAGGGCGCCGAGCTGGCGGACGACGCCGAGCGCGCCGCCAACCCGCGTGCCATTCCCGTGCGACTGCGCGCGGCCGAACGTGTGAGAGACGATCAGAGGAGCAGCTCGCGATGAGCCTGGCACAGAACGCCCTGCAGCGGCCCCGCATCGACGAGGCGCTGCCCTCGCGCCATCTCCACGCCGTCGAGCGGCCCGCGCGGCGCCGCCGTCCGCGCATGGCCTACGCCCTCGTCGCCCTGGCCGGCGCTGCTCTCATCGGAGGAGCCCAGATCGCGCTCACGATCGCGACCACGCAGGATTCGTTCGAGGTCGCCAAGCTGAGCCAGCAGAACAAGCAGCTGACGTGGCAGGCGCAGGCCGCGGCGCAGGATCTGGACGGCATCAGCTCGCCTCAGGCGCTCGCCACGGCGGCGTCGAAGCTCGGGCTCGTCGTGGGAGGGAGCGCGAGCTACCTGCGCCTCAGCGACGGAAGCGTGATCGGTGCGCAGGGCTCCGCACCCTGGACCTCGACGGTCAACCCCTCCGGGACGAACGGCGTGCCGAACGCGCTCATCCGCGACACACCGCCTGCGACCACGACCCACGCCGGGGGAGCAGGCGTAGAACCGAAGTCACAGGAGCAGGCTCCGGTGCAGAACCAGCCGGTCGCCCCGCCGACGGCCGAGGGACTTCCCACGCCGACCATCCGCTGACATGAGCATCCGACGCACCAGCCCGACACGATGACGGACCGCGAGTCCCGGACGGAGATCCGATGAAACCCCGAGCCAGCCGGACGTCGCGCCGGCGGACCGTCCTCGCCCTCGCCGTGATCCTGGCCGTGATGTGCGGCTTCCTGGTGCGGCTCGTCGACGTGCAGGTGCTCAGCGCATCCGCGAACGTCAAGCAGTCGGTGGACTGGAGCCTCGGGAGCACGCGGGAGATCGACGGCGCCCGGGGGAAGATCGTCGACTCCAACGGGACCGTGCTCGCCGAGAGCCAGCTCGTCTACGACATCGACATGGACCCCTCCATCATGCGCGGCCTGGAGACCGGTAAGACGAAGCCCAAGCTGCCCTGGGCGCAGGCCTCCGAGAAGATCGCCGCGATCCTCGGCGAGAAGGGCGACGCGGTGCGCACCATCGTCGCGGACCGCCTGAAGGAGGATCCCGAGGCGAAGTGGGTCGAGCTCAAGAAGGGCGTGAGCGCGGATCAGTTCCTCAAGCTCCGCGCCCTCGGCCTGCCGTACCTGCAGCCCAATCCGCGCTCGGTGCGGGTGTACCCGAACGGCGCCGTCGCCGGCAACCTCATCGGCTTCATCGCGGGCAACGGCGACCGGGAGGGCCTCGAAGAGGCGCAGAACCAGTGCCTCAGCGCCACCAAGGGCAAGGAGAGCTACCTCACCGGCAAGGACGGGGTCGTGATCCCCGGCAGCCAGACGGAGAAGCCCGCGGTCGACGGCGGCACGGTCACACTGACGATCAACACGGAGCTGCAGTGGTATCTGCAGCAGATGATCTCCGAGGAGGTCGCGGCACAGGGCGCGAAGGCCGGCACCGTGACGGTGGTCGAGGTCGGCACGGGCAAGATCCGCGCGGCCGCGGAGTATCCGACGGTGGACCCCAACGATCCCGGCGCCGCGAACCCCGAGGACCGCGGCTCGCGGATCTTCAGCACGAGCTTCGAGCCCGGATCGACGTTCAAGGCGATCACCGCCGCGTCGGTCATGGAGTACGCGAACGCCAACGCCTCGACTGTGGTCACCGGCGCGTCCAGCCACGAGGAGTTCCCGAACGGCGCCGTCATCAACGACGCGTTCGAGCACCCCGCCTACGACTACACGCTCGCGGGCGCGCTCATCGACTCCTCGAACGTGGCGCTGTCGAAGTTCGGCGACATGGTCACGGATCAGCAGCGCTACGACGAGCTGGTGAAGTTCGGCGTCGGGAGCAAGACCGCGATCGACTTCCCCGGCGAGGCCTCCGGAGTGATCCACCCGGTCAAAGACTGGGACTACCAGTCGCACTACACGACGACGTTCGGCCAGTACTACACGGTGACCGCGCCGCAGGTCGCCAGCGCCTACCAGGCCATCGCCAACGGGGGCGTCAAGATCCCGCTGTCCCTCGTCGAGTCGTGCACGGCCGCCGACGGCAAGGTCTCCGCCGCGCCCGCGCCGAAGCCGCAGCGCATCTTCGACGCGACCAAGGACGCCGAGCTCAGCCGCATGATCGAGAACGTGGCTGCACAGGGCAGTGTGTCGGACATGATCAAGGTGCCCGGCTACCGCATCGCGGCCAAGACCGGTACGGCTCAGAAGCCGGACCCCACCACCGGTGCGTACAAGGAGGGGATCTACTTCACGAGCATGGTCGGATACGCCCCTGCGGACCACCCCGAGTACGTGGTCGTGGTCACCCTCGACGAGCCGACTAGGGTAACGTCGTCTGCGGCCACCGCGCCCGCCTTCCAGAAGGCCATGACGCAGGTGTTGAAGACCTATCGCGTGCAGCCGTCCACCACCCCTATGGAACCGCTGCTGCCCAAGTACCAGTGATGACCGCCGTCATCTGACCCGGCGGCACCGCCCGGAGGATCCCTTCCCATGATCGCTCTGTCCCTCGCGGAGATCGCCGAGATCGTCGGCGGCGACCTGCGCCCTGCTGCAGGTCACGATCCCGCGTCGATCGTCACCGGCGTCGTCGACACCGACTCGCGCCAGATGGCCGCCGGCGGCATCTTCGTCGCGAAGCCCGGCGAGCACACCGACGGTCACCGCTTCGTCGGCGCGGCGCTCGAGAACGGTGCCGTGCTCGCGATCGTCGAGCGTCCCGTCGATGACGAGATCTCGCAGATCGTGGTCGCCGACGTGATCGACGCGATCGCCGAGCTCGCCCGTGCCGTCGTCGCACGCGTGCGCGCCGCGGGCGACCTGCGGATCGTGGGCGTGACCGGATCCAACGGCAAGACGACCACCAAGAACTTCCTCGCGCGGATCCTGCAGGACGAGGGGGAGACCGTCGCGCCGATCGCCTCGTACAACAACGAGGTCGGGGCGCCGCTGACGATGCTGCGGATCACCGACGGCACGCGTTACCTGGTGTGCGAGTTCGGTGCGAGCGCACCGGGCGAGATCGCCCGACTGGCGGGCCTTGTGAACCCCGACGTGGTGATCGAGCTCATGGTCGGCCTCGCGCACGCCGGCGGGTTCGGCGGCATCGAGGAGACCGCGCGCGCCAAGGCCGAGCTCATCGAGGCGGCAGCCCCCGGCGGAACGGCGATCCTGAACCTCGACGACGCGCGCGTGGCCGGCATGGCGCCCCTTGCGGAGCGCCGCGGATTGCGCATCGTCGGCTTCGGTCAGGGATCCGCCGCCGACGTCAGGGCTGCCGGGATCGACGTGACCGCATCCGGGACGTCGTGCACCGTGCACGTGGACGACCAGGCGCTGCCGCTGCGGCTGCAGGTGCTGGGGGCGCATCACGTGAACAACGCCCTCGCCGCGATCGCGGCCACACGCGCCCTCGGGGTGGCGCCGGCCGACGCGATCGCGCGCCTGGAGACCGTCCCGCTCGCCGAGCGGTGGCGGATGCAGCCCATGGGCGGATCCGAGGTGCGCATCATCAACGACGCGTACAACGCCAGCCCGGACTCCATGGCGGCGGCCCTGCGCACGCTGGCCCAGATCACCGGTCCCGGTGAGCGCACGGTCGCCGTGCTCGGGGCCATGAGCGAGCTCGGCGAGACCGCGGGGGACGAGCACGACCGCATCGGACTGCTCGCCGTGCGCCTCAACATCCAGCGCATCGTCGTCGTGGGCGCCGAGGCGCGTCGACTCTTCCTGGCCGCCGTGGGCGAGGGGTCCTGGGACGGCGAGGCCGTGCACCTGCCCGACGCCGACGCCGCGTTCGAATACCTCCAGGGCGAGCTGCGCCCCGGCGACCGGGTGCTCGTGAAGTCGTCCAACTCCGCGGGGCTCCGGTTCCTCGGCGATCGTCTGGGAGAATCGTTCTCGTGAGATCTCTGCTGACCGCCGCCGCGATCTCCCTCGCGTTCACCCTCCTGCTCACGCCGGTCTTCCTCCGGCTGTTCCGGAAATGGGGCTGGGGACAGGTCATCCGCACGCCGGAGTCGATCGCCAACCCCAGTCACCAGGCCAAGCGCGGCACCCCCACCATGGGCGGTGTGATCTTCATCCTCGGCACGATCGTCGGCTACGGCATCGGGACGTTCACCGGCGGCAGCTATCCGACGGCGTCGGGGCTGCTCGTGATCTGGCTGATGGTGGGCTTCGGCGTCGTCGGCTTCATCGACGACCACATGAAGCTGCGGCAGCAGCAGAGCGCGGGCCTGTCCGGATGGCGCAAGATCCTCGGCCAGGTGCTGGTCATGGTGCCGTTCGGCATCGTGGCGCTTCTGGTGCGGAGCCCGGCGGGCTACACGCCCGCGAGCGGCTTCATCTCGCTCTTCCGCGACATCCCGGTGCTGTGGTTGTTCGCGCTCGGCCCGATCGTCGGCTGGCTGCTCTACCTGCTGTGGATCTCGCTGATCGGCATCGCGACCTCCAACAGCGTGAACCTCACGGACGGCCTGGACGGGCTCGCCGCCGGATGCGCGGTGTTCGTCATCGGGGCGTACAGCCTGATCTCGTTCTGGCAGTTCAAGCAGTCCTGCGCCGTCGAGTCGCTCTCCAAGTCGTCGCTCGCCGGGTGCTACGACGTGGCCCATCCGTTCGATCTCGCCGTCGTCTCTGCGTCGTTCGTCGGCGCGCTCATCGGCTTCCTGTGGTGGAACGCGCCCAAGGCCAAGGTCTTCATGGGCGATGTCGGATCCATGTCGATCGGCGGCGTGATCACCGCGCTGGCGATCCTGACCCGCACCGAGCTGCTGCTGGTGCTGCTGGCGGGCGTCTTCATCATCGCGTCCGGCTCCGTGATCGTGCAGCTCACCTACTTCAAGCTCACTCGCGGCAAGCGCCTGTTCCTGCAGAGCCCGTTCCACCATCATCTCGAGATGCGCGGGTGGCCCGAGGCGACGATCGTGGTGCGCATGTGGATCATCGCGGGGCTGCTGTCGGTCTCCGCCTTCGGCCTGTTCTACGTCGAGTGGCTGAGGCTGACCAGCTCATGAGCCGCGACCTGGACGCCCTGACCAGCTGGCACGCGGACTGGAAGGGCCTGCGGGTGGCCGTGCTCGGGCTCTCGGTGACGGGCTTCTCGGTCGCCGACACCCTCGCCGAGCTCGGCGCCGAGGTGCTCGTCCTCTCCGAGAGCGCGACGGAGGAATACGCGCGACTGGTGCCGCTGATCGGCGCAGAGCTCTGGATCGGCGACCTCGGCTCGGTGCCGGAGCGGCTGTCCGAGTTCGCCCCGGACGTCGTCGTCGCCTCTCCCGGCTTCTCGCCGACGCATCCGGTGATCGTGTGGACGAGGGAGCAGTCGATCGCGCTCTGGGGCGACATCGAGCTCGCCTGGCGCGTGCGGGACAAGGTCCTCCGCCCCGACGGCACTCCGGCGGAGTGGGTGTTCATCACGGGCACCAACGGCAAGACGACCACCACGCAGCTCACGGCGACCATGCTCGTCGAAGGCGGCCTGCGCGCGGCCCCGTGCGGCAACATCGGCGTGCCGGTGCTGGACGCCGTGCGCGATCCGGGCGGATTCGACGTCCTCGTCGTCGAGCTGTCCAGCCATCAGCTCTGGTATCTCGGCCTCACCGACCCCGCCGCGCAGCCGGTGCCGTGGGCGGCGACGTGCCTCAACCTGGCGGACGACCACCTCGTCTGGCACGGCAGCGCGGAGGCCTACCGCGCCGCGAAGGCGCTCGTCTACCGCAACACCCGCGTCGCGTGCGTGTACAACAAGGCCGATGCGGCCACCCAGCGCATGGTCGAGGATGCGGACGTCATCGAGGGCGCCCGTGCCATCGGCTTCGGGCTGGGCATCCCCGGCCCGAGCGACGTCGGCGTCGTCGAGGGGATCCTGGCCGACCGCGCGTTCCTGGACGACCGGCGCAACAGCGCGCTCGAGCTGACCACCGTCGCGGCGCTGGCGGCACGCGGCCTGGACGCGCCCCACATCGTGCAGAACATCCTGGCGGCGGCGGCGCTGGCGCGTTCGCTCGGCGTCGAGCCCGCGCACATCGCCGACGCGCTGGACGGCTTCCGGCTGGACGCGCACCGTATCGAGGTGGTGGCCCGTGCCGGCGGCATCACGTGGGTGGACGACTCCAAGGCGACCAACCCGCACGCCGCGCAGTCCTCCCTCCGGGCGTTCCCCGGGGCGATCTGGATCGTCGGCGGGGATCTCAAGGGCGTCGACCTGTCCGAGCTGGTGGCCGGCGCCGGTGCGACCGCGCGCGCCGCGCTCGTGATCGGGGTGGATCGGGGGCACCTGCTCGAGGCGTTCGCACGACACGCGCCCGGGGTGCAGGTGCTGGAGGTCGTGCCCGGCGACACTGAAGAGGTCATGACCCGTGTCGTCGAACTGGCGGCGGGCATCGCCCAGGACGGGGACACCGTGCTCCTCGCTCCGGCGGCGGCGTCCTTCGACCAGTTCGCCAGCTATGCGGATCGCGGACACCGCTTCGCCGAGGCGGTGCGGCAGTGGATCGATCAGGGGAGCGCCGGTGACGCAGCTGGGAGCACGTCCGGCGCCGACGCCTGAGCCGCGGGTCGACGGTCTCGCCGCCCGCGTGAGGCTGGGCCGGGTGTTCCGCCCGGTGTCCGCGGAGTTCGCGCTGATCGCGTCGACCTCGCTCCTGCTCACGGTGTTCGGCCTCGTCATGATCCTGTCGGCCTCGAGCGCGAACGCGGTCGAGGGCGGACAGGATCCGTTCGCGATCGTGATGACCCAGGCGCTCGTCGCGGCGATCGGCGTTCCGCTCATGTTCCTGATGAGCCGGTTCCCCGTCCGCTTCTGGAAGCGCATGGCCTGGCTCATCCTCATCGGCGCAGTGGGCCTGCAGATGCTCGTCTACACCCCTCTCGGGTACGAGAACGACGGCAACACGAACTGGCTGAGGATCGCCGGCCAGGTGGTCCAGCCGTCCGAGTTCATCAAGCTCGCCCTCGCCGTGTGGGCCGGGTTCATCCTGTGGCGCAAGCAGGAGCTGCTCGGACGGTGGAAGCACGTCTTCATCCCGCTCATCCCGGTCGGCTTCCTCGCCATCGCCGCCGTGCTCGGGGGCAAGGACCTCGGCACGTCGATGATCCTGTTCCTCGTCATCCTCGGGGCGCTGTTCTTCTCGGGTGTGCGACTGCGGATCTTCATCCTCCCGCTCCTGATCTCGCTCGTGGCGGTGCTCGGATTCGCCTTCGCCGACGAGCGCCGGCGGGCCCTGATCCTCGGTGTGTTCGACGCCTCCAACGACACGAGCTGCTACCTCACCTCGTGCTACCAGCAGGTGCACGCGATCTGGGGCATGGCCAACGGCGGCATCTTCGGCCTCGGGCTGGGGAACTCGCGCGAGAAGTACGGCTGGCTCCCCGCCGCCTCCAACGACTACATCTTCGCGATCGTCGGCGAGGAGCTGGGGCTGATCGGCTGCGCCCTCGTGCTCGCGCTGTTCGTGCTTTTCGCCGTCGCGGTGTTCCGCATGATCCGCAAGACGGACGACCTGTTCATCCGCGTCACCTCCGGCGGGATCGTGGTGTGGATCCTCTCGCAGGCGCTCATCAACATCGGCGTCGTCCTGCGCGTGGTCCCGGTGCTCGGGGTGCCGCTGCCGTTCATGTCGCAGGGCGGCACGTCGCTGCTGTCGGTGCTCCTCGCCTGCGGCGTCCTGCTGTCGTTCGCCCGGACGCTGCCGGCGCCTGCTCCACGCTTCGCGCAGGCCGGTCCGGTACGCTCCTGAAGTGACCACGTACCTTCTCGCCGGCGGCGGCACCGCCGGTCATGTGAACCCCCTGCTCGCCGTCGCGGACGCCCTGCGCACCCGCGATCCCGAGGCAGGCGTTCTCGTGCTTGGCACTCGGGAGGGACTCGAGTCGAGGCTCGTGCCGCAGCGCGGGTACGAGCTGCTCACCGTCGACAAGGTGCCGTTCCCGCGTCGCCCGAACGGGGCGGCTCTCGCGTTCCCCGCCCGTTTCTCGCGTGCCGTGAAGCAGGTGCGCGCCTACATCCGCGAGCACGGGGTCGACGAGGTCATCGGCTTCGGCGGCTACGCATCGGCTCCGGCCTATGTCGCGGCGCGCCGGGAGCGCATCCCCTTCGTCGTGCACGAGGCCAACGCCCGTCCCGGGATGGCCAACGTACTCGGCGCCAGGACGGCGGCAGCGGTGGGCGTGGCGTTCCCCGGCACGCCCCTGCGCGGCGGCGAGGTCGTGGGCATGCCGCTGCGACGCGAGATCATCGATCTGGACCGGGCCGCGCTCCGCGCCGAGGCGGCGGCGGAGTTCGGGCTGGATCCCGAGCAACCGGTGCTGCTCGTGTTCGGCGGCTCGCTCGGCGCGCAGCGGTTGAACGAGGCGATCGCCGGATCCTGGCAGAGCATCCTCGATGCGGGATGGCAGATCCTGCACGCGACCGGCGACCGCTCCGACATGCCCGACCCGGGGGCTCCGGGATATGCCCTGCGCCGCTACCTGGACCGCATGGACCTCGCGTTCGCCCTGGCGGACCTCGTGCTCTCGCGCTCCGGATCCGCGACGGTGAGCGAGATCAGCGCACTCGGCATCCCCGCGGTCTACGTGCCGTACGCGGTCGGCAACGGCGAGCAGCGCCTCAACGCCGCCGCGGCCATCGAGGCCGGGGCCGCGATGCTCATCGACGACGCGCAGCTCACGCCCGATCGCGTCCGCAGCGAGGTCGTGCCGCTCCTGCAGGACGCCCCGCGGCGTGCCGCGATGCAGCGGGCCGCGGAGGAGGTCGGATCCCGCACCGGCACCGAGGACCTCATCGCCCTGGCCGACCGCGCGCTGGCGCGCTGACCGGAGCCGGCGGCCCGGCGAGCCAGGACCCCTGCCCTGGCTCCTCGACTTAGGATTGTTCAGCCCGTAAGGACGAAAGAGCCATGATCAGACCCGACCTCTCCCTGCCGATCCCCGAAGACATCACCGCTGCGCATTTCATCGGCATCGGCGGTTCCGGCATGTCGGGGCTCGCCCGCATGTTCCTCGACGCGGGCATCCGGGTCTCCGGCAGCGACCGCGCCGACAGCGCCAACCTGCAGGCTCTCGCGGCGCTCGGGGCTGACGTGCACGTGGGGCACGACGCCGCGCACCTCGGCGATGCCGACACCGTCGTGCACACCGGCGCGATCTGGCCCGAGAACCCGGAGTTCGTGCTCGCCAAGGAGCGCGGGCTGCACGTCATCCATCGCTCCCAGGCGCTGCATTGGCTGATCGGCGGCCGCCGCCTGGTCTCGGTGGCGGGCGCGCACGGCAAGACCAGCTCGACCGGGATGATCGTCACCGCCCTCCGCGAGCTGGGGGCCGACCCCAACTTCGTGAACGGCGGAGTGATCGAGCAGCTCGGCACGTCCAGCTCCTCGGGGACCGACGAGCTCTTCGTGATCGAGGCCGACGAGTCCGACGGCACCTTCCTGCTCTACGACACCTCGGTCGCCCTGATCACCAACGTCGATCCCGACCATCTCGACCACTACGGATCCGACGAGGCCTTCCACGAGGCGTTCGTGACGTTCGCGAACGGGGCGAGCGAGGCCGTCGTCATCTCCAGCGATGACCCGGGCGCCCTGCGCGTCCGGGCCGGCATCACCCATCCCCACGTGATCTCGTTCGGGTTCGCCGACGATGCGGATCTGCGGATCACGGACGTCGTCACGGACGGGCCCGTCGCGGCGACCCTGACGATGCGCGGGGAGTCCGCGCGCATGCAGCTGACGGTGCCCGGCGTGCACAACGCGATCAACGCCGCCGGCGCGGTCGCCGTGCTCACCGCCCTCGGATACTCGCTGACCGATGCCGCACAGGCTGTGCAGGGCTTCGCCGGCACCGTGCGTCGGCTCGAGCTGCACGGCGTCGCGCGCGGTGTGAGCGTCTACGACGACTACTCGCACCATCCCACCGAGGTCCGTGCCGCGCTCGAGGCGATGCGCACGATCGTGGGCGACGGGCGCATCATCGCGATCCAGCAGCCGCACACCTACTCTCGCACGCAGCACATGTTCCGTGAGTTCGCCGAGGTGCTGGAGACGTACGCCGACCACACCGTGATGCTCGACGTCTACGGCGCCCGCGAGGATCCCGTGCCCGGGGTCACCGGCGAGCTGGTGAGCGGCGCGTTCGCGGATCAGGGCAACGTGCACTACGTGGCGGACTGGCAGCAGGCCGCCGACTACACCGCGGCAGTGGCCCGCGACGGCGACTACGTGATCACGCTCGGCTGCGGCAACGTCTACCAGATCATCCCGCAGGTGCTGGACGCGCTGCGCACCACCGCCGAGGGCTGATCGTGCGCCGGCCGTCCGCGATCCCCGCCTCCGCGCCGCCCGTCGAGACCGACGACGTCCACGAGGCGGAGCAGGAGCGCGTCGGACGTCGTGGCGTGGGTGCTTCCGAGGGCGGCATCGCACCGGAGGCGGCCGTGTCCTCCGGCGCGGACGACGGCGGCGCCGGGCCGATCCCGCTCGGCCGCCGTACGGGGGATCCGTCCGTGGAGGACGACGCGGCCGGGGCCGGAGGCGGCACTCCACTGACGGCGCGGGACCTCTGGCAGGCGTCGCGTGCGCGTCGTCGTGCGCTGCGCAGCGAGATCCGTCGCTTCACGCAGCGTTCCCGCCGGCGCCGGATCGGATGGATCGTCGGCGCCGCGCTCGCGCTGCTCGTCGTCGGCGGCAGCGTCGGCGCCGCCTACAGCCCACTCTTCGCCGTGCGGACGATCACCGTGGAGGGCACCGGCGCCCTCAAGCCGGGCGACGTGCAGAAGGCCCTCGCGGATCAGCTCGGCCGGCCGCTCGCCCTCGTGGACCCGAGCGCGGTCAAGGCCGCCCTTGTCCGGTTCCCTTTGATCGAGACCTACCGCCTGGAGGCGCATCCTCCGCACGACCTCGTCGTGCGCATCGTGGAGCGCACGCCGGTCGGCGCGGTCGCGCAGAAGGACGGCCGGTTCACGGTCGTCGACGTCGCCGGCGTCGTGCTGTCGACCGCAGAGCAGCGCCCCGCCGGCTACGCCCTCATCGAGACTCCGGACGGCACCGGCACCCCCGCTTTCGCGGCGGTCGGCACCGCCCTGCGCTCGCTCCCGGCCGAACTGCGCGCGCAGGTCGACACGGCGACCGCCTCGACGCCCGACGACATCGTGCTGCAGCTCGCCGGCGGCGCGAAGATCGTGTGGGGGAGTGCCGACCAGTCGGCCGAGAAGACCCTCGCCCTCCAGGCGCTGATGAAGGCGAATCCCGCCGCGACGTCCTACGACGTGTCCTCGCCCGGCGTCGGCGTCGTCGGCTGACCACGAATATCCGAAACGATCGCGCGCAGTCGCGTGTCGCTTGGGCTCTGCGCCCCCTGCGCCGCTTACCTTCGATCCAGAGAAAGCAATACCGGGAAATACTTTAACCTTCTGCTTGAGGTTTAAGGTTGCCCTCGGCTCGAGGCTCGAAATACATCGGAGGACGGGATGAGCCAGAACCAGAACTACCTCGCCGTGATCAAGGTCGTCGGTGTCGGCGGTGGTGGCGTCAATGCTGTCAACCGCATGATCGAGCTCGGCCTGCGAGGCGTCGAGTTCATCGCCATCAACACCGATGCGCAGGCGCTGCTCATGAGCGACGCCGACGTCAAGCTCGACGTCGGGCGCGACCTCACCCGCGGCCTCGGCGCCGGAGCGGATCCCGAAGTCGGCCGCCGCGCCGCGGAAGACCACGCGGAGGAGATCGAGCAGGCCCTGACCGGCGCCGACATGGTCTTCGTGACTGCGGGCGAGGGCGGCGGTACCGGAACCGGAGGTGCGCCGATCGTCGCGCGCATCGCCAAGTCGATCGGCGCCCTGACCATCGGCGTCGTGACCAAGCCGTTCTCCTTCGAGGGCCGCCGCCGGCAGAGTCAGGCCGACGCGGGCGTCGCGAAGCTGAAGGAAGAGGTCGACACCCTCATCGTCGTGCCCAACGACCGTCTGCTCGAGATCAGCGACCGCGGCATCTCGATGATCGAGGCGTTCGCCACGGCCGACCAGGTGCTCCTCGCCGGCGTGCAGGGCATCACCGACCTGATCACCACGCCCGGTCTGATCAACCTCGACTTCAACGACGTCAAGTCCGTCATGCAGGGCGCCGGATCCGCGCTCATGGGCATCGGATCGGCGCGCGGCGCCGATCGTGCGATCAAGGCCGCCGAGCTCGCGGTGGAGTCGCCGCTGCTGGAGGCGTCGATCGAGGGCGCCCACGGCGTGCTGCTGTCGATCCAGGGCGGATCGAACCTCGGCATCTTCGAGATCCACGACGCGGCGGACCTCGTCAAGGAGGCCGCGCACCCCGAGGCGAACATCATCTTCGGAACGGTCATCGACGACACCCTCGGCGACGAGGTGCGCGTCACGGTGATCGCGGCAGGGTTCGACAGCGGAGAGCCCACGCTGCGCCTCGACCCGCAGATCTTCTCGCGCACGTCGGCTCCCGCCGTGGCCGAGAAGCCTGCGGCCGAGGACGTCGAGGAGTCGGCCGTCGAGGAGTCGCCCCGCGAGACGGCGCCCGTGAGCGTGCCGTCGATCCCGCCGGTGCACACCAGCATCGAGCCGGCCTTCGACGAGAGCGACCTCGACATCCCCGAGTTCCTCAAGTGACCCTTCGACAGGCGCAGGGTGAACGATCAGCGTGAGCTGAGCGTCGCCGAGCGGCTGTCCGCGATCGATGCAGCGATCGCGGACGCCGCACGGCGCGCGGGGCGCGATCCGGAGGACATCACCCGGATCGTGGTGACGAAGTTCCACCCCGTCTCCCTGGTCCGCGAGCTCTACGCCCTGGGCGTCCGCGAGTTCGGCGAGAACCGCCAGCAGGAGCTCTCGGCGAAGTCCGACGCCCTGCGGGAGGAGTCTGAGGGATCGGGTTTCGACGACCTGCGCTGGCACTTCATCGGGCAGGCGCAGACGAACAAGGCCGGGCAGATCCGCCGGGCGGCCCACGCGGTGCACTCGGTCGACCGGCCGCGGATCGCCGACGCCCTCGACCGCGTCGCCGACGGGGGAGCACCGCTCGATGTGCTGCTGCAGATCAACCTCACCGATGACCCCGGCCGCGGCGGGGTCGCCCCGGCCGAGCTCGAGCAGCTCGCCGAGCACGTGTTCGGGCTGCCCACCCTGCGGCTGCGCGGGGTGATGGCCGTCGCGCCGCTCGACGAGGATCCGGCCTCCGCGTTCGCGCGCGTCCACGACTACGCCGCGCGGCTGCGCGCGGTCGCGCCGGAGGCCGACTGGATCTCTGCCGGGATGACCGGGGATTTCGCCGAGGCGATCGCGGCCGGCGCGACACACCTTCGCATCGGCTCCGCAATCACGGGGCCGCGCCCTGCCCAGGGTTAGCCTCGAATCAGAACCACCCCGCACACGTTCGGAGGACACGATGGGGAACCCGCTGAAGAAGACCATGGTGTACCTCGGCCTCGCCGATGAGGAAGAGGTCTACGAGGACGCTCCCGTCGCGCACGGCACGCGTCAGGAGCACGAGCCCGTTCGTCGTGAGGAGATCCGTCGTGAGCGCGAAGAGGTCAAGGCCGCACCGGTCACGCCGCTGCGTCGTCCGGCTGCGATCCGTCAGCCCTCGGCGGGCACGGTGAACGAGATCCTCACGGTGCACCCCAAGCAGTACCGCGACGCGCAGGTCATCGCGGAGAGCTTCCGTGACGGCATCCCCGTGATCATCAACCTGTCGCAGATGAGCGACGCCGATGCCCGTCGTCTGATCGACTTCGCGAGCGGCCTCTCCCTCGGCCTCTACGGCCGGATCGAGCGGGTCACCAGCAAGGTCTTCCTGCTGTCGCCCGAGAGCATCGCGGTGTCGGGGCAGGGTGGGATCGCCGGGGGCGACGAGCCCGCGCTCGCGCACTCCTGACAGGTGGTGGTGGCGCCCGCGATCTCTGTGATCGCAGCGATCCTCAACATCCTGCTGCTGCTCTACCTGCTCACGCTCTTCGTGCGCGTGATCCTGGAGTGGATCCCCGTGTTCAATCGTTCCTGGCGTCCGCGCGGCGCCGGGTTGATCGCGGCCGAGATCGTCTACACGATCACGGACCCGCCGATCCGGATGTTCCGACGCCTCATTCCTCCGCTGAGGATCGGACCCGTCGCGCTCGACATGGGACTCACCCTCACGATGATCGTCGTGCTGATCCTGATCTCGATCACTCGATCGTTCATCTGACCCCGACATATTGCATGACCTCCGACATATCGCTCCGCGCGTCTCCGCGCGCCTTCGCGGCCGCGGTTTTGGACGGCTATGCTTTTCTGAAGGTGCCGGCCGACCAGCGGGCGCCGCTGTCCACCCGGCCACCGAGAACTCATCGAAAGAGGAGCCACCAATGGCACTGACCCCGGATGACGTCGTCACCAAGCAGTTCCAGCACGTCCGTTTCAAGGACGGCTTCGACCCGGACGAGGTCGACGACTTCCTCGACGAGGTCGTGCTCGAGTGGCGTAAGGCGCTCGACGAGAACGCCGAGCTGAAGGCCAAGCTGGCCGCCTACGAGTCGGGGGAGAAGGCTGCTCCGGTCGCCGAGGTCCCGGCCGCTCAGGCCCCCGTCGCCGCCCCCGCTCCCGCCGCCGAAGGCGGGGCACCCGCCGCGGCGACCGCCGGCATCATCGAGCTCGCGCAGCGCCTGCACGACGAGCACGTCGCGGAGGGCAAGTCGCAGCGCGACCAGCTCATCGCCGACGCCAAGGCCCAGGCCTCGAAGATCCTCTCCGACGCCGAGCAGAAGTCGCGCGAGGAGGCTGCCCGCCTGGAGCGCGAGCGCAGCGTTCTCGAGAGCAAGATCGCCGAGCTGCACGACTTCGAGCGCTCGTACCGCACGCAGCTGCGCAGCTACATCGAGGGTCAGCTCCGCGACCTCGACGAGAAGGGCGGCCCCGGCGGGGACGCCTCCGCGCAGTAAGGAGCCCTGTTGGCCCGGCGTCAACCGCTTCCTGGTTCGGCGGCCGGCACGATCATCGCGATTCTCGCGGTGGTGGTGCTGGCCGCCGACCAGTTTGTGAAGTACCTCACCATCACGCATCTCCCGGAGCAGAAGGCCGTCCCGGTCCTCGGAGAGTTCCTGCAGCTGTACTCCATCCGCAACTCCGGAGCGGCGTTCTCCATCGGCGCGGGCTACACCTGGATCTTCACCATCGCGCTCGCGGTCGTCGCGTGCGTGATCGTGTGGAAGGCGTTCTCGGTCCGTTCCCGTCTGTGGTCGGTCGTGCTCGGCGCGCTTCTCGGCGGCGTCCTGGGCAATCTGTCCGACCGTGTCTTCCGCGAGCCCGGATTCCCCGTCGGCCATGTCGTCGACATGATCTCGATGCCGTGGATGCTCCCGGCGATCTTCAACGTCGCCGACATCTTCATCGTCACCGGCATGATCTCGATCGCGCTGCTGATCATCGCGGGCCTCCGGCTCGACGGCTCGCGCGAGCGCGACCACGCCGCATCCGATGACGCGGCCGGCCCCGCCGACAGCGAGGACGCGCCCGACGCGACCGGGAGCGAGAGCCCGCATCCCACCGAAGCGGGGAGCTGACCGTGGAGTCCCGCGCGCTTCCCGTCCCCGACGGACTGGACGGCGTCCGCGTCGACGCCGCGCTGGCCAAGATGCTCGGCTTCTCGCGGACCTTCGCCGCCGACGTCGCCGAGGCCGGGGGAGTGGCGCTCGACGGTGTCACCCTCGGCAAGTCCGACAAGCTGCGCGCGGGCGGATGGCTGGAGGTGGAGTGGGCTCCCAAGCAGGAGCCCCGCATCGAGCCGATCGCCGTGCCCGAGCTCGGAATCGTCTACGACGATGACGACATCGTCGTGGTCGACAAGCCCACCGGCGTCGCAGCCCATCCTTCCCTCGGCTGGGAAGGGCCGACCGTCGTCGGGGCCCTCGCCGCAGCCGGCTTCCGGATCGCGACGAGCGGCGCCCCGGAGCGGCAGGGCGTCGTGCACCGGCTCGACGTCGGAACGAGCGGACTCATGGTCGTCGCCAAGACCGAGGCCGCCTACTCCGCGCTCAAGCGCGCGTTCAAGGAGCGCACGGTCGAGAAGATCTATCACGCCGTCGTGCAGGGTCATCCGGACCCCCTGGCGGGGACGATCGACGCCCCGATCGGGCGGCACCCGAACCACTCGTGGAAGTTCGCGGTGATCCCCGATGGCAAGCCGTCGGTCACGCACTACGAGACGCTCGAGGCGTTCCCCGGCGCGTCGCTGCTGGAGATCCATCTGGAGACCGGCCGCACCCACCAGATCCGCGTGCACATGGCCGCTCATCGCCATCCCTGCGTCGGCGACCCCCTCTACGGCGCCGACCCGACCCTTTCGGCGCGCCTGGGACTCACGCGGCAGTGGCTGCACGCGCATCGGCTGGGCTTCGCGCATCCGGTCACCGGCGAGTGGGTGCAGACCGAGTCGCCGTACCCCGCCGACTTCCAGCACGCGCTGGACGTGCTCCGCGGGGAGGCCTGAGGCCGAGATCGGCCGGGCGGTCAGCCGAGCTGCAGCGCCCCTGTGGCGGCCACGACGCCGTCGAGCGTCCCCTCGAGGAACCGCACGACCTGCTCCGGATCCTCGTCGCGGTCGATCACGAGGCTGAGCAGCGTCTCCTCCGTGAACGCGACCCAGGATCGCATCGCGACACGCAGCGCCGGCGTGTCCGGCGTGCCGAGCTCCGTGAAGGCATCGATCAGACGCTGGGCGTTGAGATCCCGGGATTCGTCCACGACGCGGCGGACCGCCGGATCACCGCTCGCGATGCCCCGCACGAGGGAGTGGAAGGTGCTCTGGTGCTGGCGCACGAACTCCGTGATGCGCAGCAGCGTGTCGCGGATCCGGTCCCGCGGCTCGAGGTCGTCCCGCGGCTCCGAGGCCCGCAGCAGGCTGTCGCGCGCCATCGTGACCACCGCGAGGTGCATGCCCTGCCGCGTGTCGAAGTAGTGGAAGAGCAGCGGTCGGGAGACCCCGGCGCGCTGCGCGAGCACGTCCATGGTGAGCTCATCGAGGGGATGGTCCGCGAGGAAGTTGACTCCGGTCGCGACCAGCTGGGCGCGACGCTCGTCCGGAGTCAGGCGGGCACGTCGCTCCTCAGGCATGCTCTGAGCCTAGCGGCGCGGCGCGGGGTCTCGCACCGCGTATTGACTCTGAGTCAATGAGCAATATACTCGACGTGGTGAGCGCCGCCACGGCTGTCGGCGCACAGGAGGAGGATCGATGAAGTTCCCGAAGTCCGACCGGGTCCGCAAGCTCGGCTCGTCGCACGCCGGCCGCATCGCGCTCGTCGCGGTTCCCGCAGGAGTCGTGGCCGCGGCCCTCATGGGCGGCGTCGCCCAGGGTGCCGTCCCCGTGTCGTTCGCGGTGTCGGGGAGCCAGTTCCAGATCAGCGCATCGCAGCTGGAGGGCACCGGTTTCTCGCAGTACGCCGGAGTGGCGAAGGACACCGAAGGCAAGGAGCACACGGTCGCGATCGCGAACATCAAGAGCGCGACGCTGGCGGATCTGTGCCAGTCGGTGATCACCGACACGCCTCTCGGCAAGGTCGGTGTGCTCATCAAGGCGGGCGGGAACGGAAACCCCGCATCGGCGAGCGATCTGCAGATCGGCATGACCGGGCTCAAGGGCGATGCCTCGTTCGGCGCCATCCGCATCGGCGTCGACGCCTCCACCGTCAATACCGACGCCAAGGGCAGTGCCGGCGACTTCGCCCAGGACGCCGACACGGTCTCCATCAAGAACCTGCAGCAGACGGCCTGGAGCACTCAGGCCTCGGTGTTCACGCTCACGGGCATGACGCTGGAGCTGACGGACGGTTCGCAGGGATGCTTCTGAGGAACGCCGCCACGATGACCGACGAGACGGACGAGCGGGGATCCGCGCGGCGCGAGCGTCGGAAGCCCGAGACGAGCGCGATGCCGCCCGTGCGCGGTGCGGAGTCCGAGGAGGGCGCCGCCGCGGCGACGCCCGCCGATCGGGCGCCGGCCGGCGGCTTCCGGCATTGGCGCAGGCAGCGCCCGTTCGTCGGCGGGCTGCTGGTCGCTCTCGGCGGCATCGAGATGTTCTTCTCGGGCCAGCTCGACATCGGCCACCTGCACGTGCAGCTCGGGATCGAAGGACTGCAGGCCACGATCATCCCCATCGCCCTGCTGCTCCTCGGGATCCTTGCGATCACGATGCCGGCGCATCACGTGTTCTACGGGATCCTCGCCCTGGTCGTCGCGATCTACTCGCTGATCGGCGTCAACCTCGGCGGCTTCATCGTCGGCATGCTGCTCGCCGGAACGGGCGCCGTGCTGGTCGTGGCCTGGATGGGCCCACGCGTGCCGGCACCAGAGGTCGCGGAGAGCACGACGTGATCCGCGTGCCCCGCGCCGGCGTCCTGGCCATCGCGGTCCTCGCCCTGGTCGCGCCGATGACGCTCGGCGCTGCCGCGGCGCCTGCGGCGCATCCCGCGGGCCTGTGCATCCCGCTGATCTGGTGCCCGTCGCCGAGTCCGACGCCTGCGCCGACGCCCACCTCGGGGGTGCCGGGGCTCCCGGGAGTTCCCGGAGTCCCTGCGGTGCCCGGCACGCCGTCCGCACCCGGGACGACGCCCGCCGCGCCGGGGGAGACGACCCCGACGCCCGCGCCGACACCGGTCGTCGCCGCCAAGGACGAGGGCGCGCCGATCTTCACCAAGACGCCCGCGTCGATGGGATCCCAGGGGCTGTCGTTCACGGGATTGAGCGGCATCGCGATCGTGGATGTGCCGACGATCGACGGCAGCACCGTGCGCGCTCTGAAGATCTCCGCGGATTCCATCACCATCAGCGGCTTCTCGCTCACCGTGCGTCCGCCCGACAAGGCGGGACTCGTCACGAACGCCGACACGATGACTCTCAAAGGGCATGTCAGCGTCTACCTCGGATCGATCACGGCGACGACGCAGGACGGACGTGCGCTCACTCTCGGTACGGACACGCCTCCACCGCTGGACGATGTCTCACCGGGACTACTCCGGGTGACGATGGGGCTCGTCGGCACGGTGGCCGACTCGATCAGTTACACCAACACCGATCAGCGCATCGTCGAGCCGTGATGTCTGCCCCGAGGCGGCGGATGCGAATGTCGATGCCACGGAGCAGACTGAGCCCATGAGCATCGAGGTGCGGCCGGCGAACGTCTTCCAGGACGTCGCGACGCTGGTGGGGCCGAAGAACCCGACATCGCAGTCCTGCTTCTGCCTGAGCTACCGGATCCCGAGTAAGGAGAGCCTGTCTCTGCGCGGCGAGGCCCGGGCGGAGCGTGTGCGCGGGCTCTGTGCCGAGGATCCGCCTCCCGGCGTGATCGCCTATCTGGACGACGAGCCGGTCGGCTGGGCCGCGGTGCATCCGCGGCGGGACACCGCTTTTGCGGCCAATCGGCTGATCCCGCACGTCGATGAGCTCGACGTGTGGTCATTGTGGTGCCTGCGTGTCCGGCCGGGGTATCGCAAGCAGGGCATCACCCACACCCTCATCGAAGGCGCGGTCTCCTTCGCACGCGCGTACGGCGCTCCCGCCGTCGAGGCGTATCCCGTCGACAACCAGGGCGCGAAGGTCGACCTCACGATGGCGTACGTGGGCACCCGCGCACTGTTCGAGTCCGCCGGATTCACCAAGGCAGCCGACACCGAATCGGTGATCAACAAGTTCCCCCGTGTGCTGATGCGGCTGGATCTCCGTTAGTCGCGTGCGGCGGGCGCGTCCAACCGGGGCGGCCTTCCGCCCCGGAAGTGCGCGGGGTCGTCCTCCGCCACCGCCAGGGCGATCTTGCGCACGTGCGCGTCGTCGATGTCGCCCATCGCGGCGAGGTCGTAGAAGCCGACCTCGGTCAGCTCTCCGTCGGCGGGATGCGGCTCGCCCGCGATCCAGGAGCAGCGGAACACCAGATCCAGGTAGTCGACTTCGTCGCCGTTCGCGTAGGTGACCCGGGGGAGCTGCTGCACGAGTGCGAGGCGCTCGACCTTCACGGTCACGCCTGCCTCCTCGAGGCACTCCCGCACGGCGGTGTCGGCGGGCTCCTCGCCCGGCTCGACGATGCCGGAGATCGCCTGCCAGGCGCCGTTGTCGGCGCGCTTGCCGAGCAGCACCTTCTCGTCGCGGAACACGATCGCCGTCACTCCGACGAGATTCAGCGGGGAGTGGCCGACGTGCTCGCGGAGTGCGACGACGAAGTCGGGAGTGGTCATGGATCCAGGCTAGCCTCGTCCATCGCGCGGCATCCTGCGAGTCCCGGAGAATACGAACAGCGTCCGGAGAAAGCCCGTGCACGATTTTCGAACCGTCATCAACCGTTCAGGCAATACATAGTGTGAGCACAGACAGCGAGATCATTCAGCGTTCGCTCGGGAACCCCCGAGCCTTCGCCGAATTGTTCGACCGGCACGCCGGGATGCTGGGCGGCTACGCCGCCCGGCGGCTCGGTGCGGACGCCGGGCAGGACATCCTGAGCGAGACGTTCCTGGTGGCGTTCGCGCGGCGCACCTCCTTCGACACCGCGTGGGATTCGGCCCTTCCGTGGTTGTACGGAATCGCCTCCCGGCTGATCAGGAAACACCGTGCGACGGAGGCGAAGCACCTGCGCTCGAGTGCGGAGTTCGCCCGCCGAGAGGAACTCATCTCCCACGGCGACCTCGACTCGACGATCTCCCGGCTCGATGCCGAGCTCTCGACGAGAGAGCTCGCGCCTCGCATCGCTGCGCTGTCCGGCAAGGAGCGCGAGACGCTGCTTCTCTATGCCTGGGGCGACCTGACCTACGAGGAAGTAGCGGAGGCGCTCGGCGTGCCCGTGGGAACGGTGCGGTCGAGGATGAATCGCATTCGCACGAAGCTGCACCCCGCCGGTGCGATCGCTTCGGTGCGGAACACCAGCAGGAAAGGGGAAGTCGATGGACGTTTTCGAGCGCGTGCGTGAGGTGAACACAGGGGCGGAGCTGACGTCGGCACAGATCTCCGCGGCGCGTTCGCGGCTCCTGGCCGGGATCGACGACCAGCATGCCGCAGTTCGGACGCACGTGTCTCGGCGCCCGATGCTTCTCATCGCCGGAGGCCTCGTCGGAGTCGCCGCGATCACGACGGCGGTTCTGGTCGTCACCCACGGCACGGCGTCCGGGCCGCGGGTCGACGCGGTGCCTGCTCCGACCGCGAGCGCCGCGACGACCCCGGCACCGACCGCCGGCCCCACCTCCTCTCAGAGCAGCGGAGCGGGCGCTGTCGGAGCGGAGCCCTTCCCGGGTACCACCCCGCACGCGGGGCAGTACCTCAAGCTCTCCACCACGGCTCAGGTGCTCCTCTATCACGGCCCCGAAGGCACGGCGTATCAGTGGTCCTTTCGAGACCCCACGATCCCCCTTCCGTCCTCCGCGGTCGTCGTCCAGGACAGCAGTGCGCTCTATGTCCCCGCGGATCGCGCATCCGACTGGGTCCAGTCGACCGGCCGCAGCGCGCAGCGGGTCGGCTCCTTTCCGGATCCGCAGTCGGCGGCGGACTCGGCGGCGTGGGACACACTGATCCCGGCGAGAGACGACATGCTCTCCCGCGCGCCGGGAGGGGTGTTCGAGGGGCAGTCGGCTCCGATCGACTTCACCGACTACCCGACGGATCCTGGCGCTCTGCTGGAGCGGATCCGCCAGGAGCACGCGGATGCGGGCCCCGACCAGGATGAACGCACGGTGAGCTGGATCATCCGGGTGCTGAGATCGAACCTCGCGCCGGCGACGCTGCGCGATGGTCTCCTCCAGGCGCTGGAGCTCACAGGGCGGAGCACGGTCACCTCGATCCAGGGAACCTCGACGACGTATGCGGTGGACTTCACCGCCACAGGAGTCCGCCGGGAGACGATCACGATCGATGCCAGAACCGGATGGGCCGCCGAATACACGGTCACGTCCCCTCGGACGGACGGTGGCCTGGTCCCCGCGGAAGTGCCGGATGTGCGTTTCATCCTGAGCCAGGAGATCGTCGACTCGGCGCCGTAGCCGAGGATCGCGGGCTCCGTCGTCGAACCCACGACGACGGAGCCCGCGCGGCTCGCGTCAGAGGTCGAACGTAGACTCGAAGCATGGCATCAGACTCCTTCGTCCACCTGCACGTGCACAGCGAGTACTCGATGCTGGACGGGGCCGCGCGCATCCAGCCGCTCGTGCAGGAGGCGGTCGCGCAGGGCATGCCTGCCGTCGCCGTGACCGACCACGGCAACACGTTCGCTGCCTTCGAGTTCTACAAGGCGGCGCAGGCCGCGGGCGTCAAGCCGATCATCGGGATCGAGGCGTATGTGACGCCCGGCACGCACCGCAGCGACAAGTCCCGGGTGCAGTGGGGAACGCCGGAGCAGCGCAGCGACGACGTCTCCGGATCCGGTGCGTACACCCACATGACGCTGCTCTCCGAGACGACGGAGGGCATGCACAACCTGTTCCGGCTCTCGTCGATCTCGAGCCTCGAGGGCTACTACTTCAAGCCCCGCATGGACCGGGAGATCCTGCAGAAGTACTCGAAGGGCCTCATCGCCACGACGGGCTGCCCGTCCGGCGAGATCCAGACGCGGCTGCGCCTGGGCCAGTACGACGCGGCACGGGCGGCGGCCGCCGAGTTCCAGGACATCTTCGGCAAGGAGAACTACTTCGCCGAGATCATGGACCACGGCCTCGAGATCGAGCGGCGCGTCACCGGCGACCTGCTCCGCATCGCGAAGGATCTGGGGATCCCGCTGGTCGGCACCAACGACCTGCACTACACGCACCAGCACGACGCGAAGAGCCACGAGGCGCTGCTGTGCGTGCAGTCGGGATCGACCCTGGCCGACCCGAACCGGTTCAAGTTCGACGGCGACGGCTACTACGTGAAGTCGGCTGCCGAGATGCGCCAGATCTTCCGCGACAACCCGGAGGCGTGCGACAACACGCTGCTCATCGCCGAGCGGTGCGACGTGTCGTTCAACACGAGCGCGAACTTCATGCCGCGCTTCCCGGTCCCCGACGGGGAGACCGAGGAGAGCTGGTTCATCAAGGAGGTCGAGAAGGGCCTGCACATCCGCTATCCCGGGGGCATCCCGGACGCGGTGCGCAAGCAGGCCAACTACGAGGTCGAGGTCATCAGCTCGATGGGCTTCCCCGGCTACTTCCTGGTCGTCGCCGACTTCATCAACTGGGCCAAGGACAACGGCGTGCGCGTCGGACCGGGCCGTGGCTCCGGTGCCGGATCCATGGCCGCCTACGCGATGCGGATCACCGACCTCGACCCGCTCGAGCACGGCCTCATCTTCGAGCGCTTCCTCAACCCCGACCGCGTCTCGATGCCCGACTTCGACGTCGACTTCGACGACCGCCGTCGTGGCGAGGTGATCCAGTACGTCACCGAGAAGTACGGCGACGAGCGCGTCGCGCAGATCGTCACCTACGGCACGATCAAGGCGAAGCAGGCCCTGAAGGACGCCGGCCGCGTGCTCGGCTTCCCCTTCAGCATGGGGGAGAAGCTGACCAAGGCGATGCCGCCGGCGGTCATGGGCAAGGACATGCCGCTGGACGGGATGTTCAATCCCGAGCACCCCCGGTACAAGGAGGCCAGCGAGTTCCGCGTCGTGATCGAGACGGATCCCGAGGCGAAGACGGTGTTCGACACGGCCCTGGGCCTGGAGAACCTGAAGCGCCAGTGGGGCGTGCACGCGGCCGGCGTCATCATGTCGTCGCACCCTCTGATCGACATCATCCCGATCATGAAGCGCGAGCAGGACGGGCAGATCGTCACCCAGTTCGACTACCCGTCGTGCGAGTCCCTGGGCCTGATCAAGATGGACTTCCTGGGGCTGCGCAACCTCACGATCATCTCGGACGCCCTCGCGAACATCCGGATGAACCGCGGGGAGGAGCTCGTCCTCGAGGATCTCGCGCTCGACGACCGCCCCTCCTACGACCTGCTCACCCGCGGTGACTCGCTCGGCGTGTTCCAGCTCGACGGCGGGCCGATGCGCGCGCTCATGCGGCTCATGAAGCCGGACAACTTCGGTGACATCTCGGCCCTCATCGCGCTGTACCGGCCGGGCCCGATGGGCGCCAACTCGCACACCAACTACGCGCTCCGCAAGAACGGGCTCCAGGAGATCACGCCGATCCACCCGGAGTTCGCGGAATCGCTGAAGGACATCCTGGAGGAGAGCTACGGCCTCATCATCTACCAGGAGCAGGTGATGGCGATCGCCCAGCGCGTGGCCGGGTTCTCGCTCGGTCAGGCAGACATCCTCCGCCGCGCGATGGGCAAGAAGAAGAAGTCCGAGCTGGACAAGCAGTTCGAGGGCTTCCAGGCGGGCATGCACGCCAACGGCTACTCCGACGGCGCGGTGAACGCCCTGTGGGAGATCCTGCTGCCGTTCTCCGACTACGCCTTCAACAAAGCCCACTCGGCTGCCTACGGCGTGATCTCCTACTGGACCGCGTACCTGAAGGCGCATTACCCCGCCGAGTACATGGCGGCGCTGCTGACCAGCGTCGGCGACTCCAAGGACAAGATGGCGCTGTACCTCAACGAATGCCGCCGCATGGGCATCAAGGTGCTGCCGCCGGATGTGCGCGAGTCGATCAACTTCTTCGCGGCCGTCGGCGAGGACATCCGCTTCGGGCTCGGAGCCGTCCGCAACGTCGGATCCAACGTCGTCGACGGCATCGTGAAGGCGCGCCAGGAGGAGAACTTCACCTCGTTCCACGACTTCCTCAAGAAGGTCCCGCTGCACGTCGCGAACAAGCGCACGGTGGAGTCGCTGATCAAGGCCGGCGCCTTCGACTCCATGGGCGACACCCGCCGTGCGCTCGTCGAGATCCATGAGGACGCTGTCGAGGCCTCGGTCGACCAGAAGCGCAACGAGGCCCAGGGCGCCATCGGCTTCGACTTCGACAGCCTGTACGACGAGGTCGAGGAGGTCGCTCCGCCCAAGGTGCCGAACCGGCCGGAGTGGACCAAGAAGGACAAGCTCGCGTTCGAGCGCGACATGCTGGGCCTGTACGTGTCCGACCATCCGCTGGCGGGGCTCGAGGTGCCGCTCGCCAAGCACGCGTCCATCGCGATCAACGCGCTGCTCGAGTCGGAGGATCTGCAGGACGGCGACCAGGTGACGGTGGCGGGACTCGTGACCAGCGTGCAGCACCGCGTCGCGAAGGCCAGCGGCAACCCGTACGGCATGATCACGGTGGAGGACTTCCATGGCGAGATCACGATCATGTTCATGGGCAAGACGTACCTCGAGTTCCAGAGCATGCTGCAGCAGGACGCGATCCTCGCCGTGCGAGGCCGCGTCTCGCGCCGTGACGACGGGATGAACCTGCACGCCCAGTCCGCGTTCACGCCGGATGTCGGCGCGTTCGACGCCGCCGGTCCGCTGTCGCTGATCGTCCCGGAGCAGCGCGCCACGGAGCGCGTGATCGAAGACCTCGCCGAGGTGCTCCGGCGCCATGCCGGCGACACCGAGGTCATGCTCAAGATGCATCGCGGCGGGCGCGCGAAGGTGTTCGAAGTGCCGCTTCCCGTCACCGTCACCGCGGACCTCTTCGGCGATCTGAAGTCGCTGCTCGGCCCGCAGTGCCTGGGCTGAGCCGCGACTCACGCAGCCACGCAGCCGGACATCCCGTCGTGCGACTCCGCTCAGGAGGCGTCCAAACCTGCCCGGTAGTATCTGGTCGCGTTCGACGGCCGACCCCCAGACGGCCGCACGACGAAAGGAAGCACTGATGACCAGCGACGCCCCCTTCGCTGAGACGACGCAGGACGACGACACCTCGACGCCGGCTCCCGAGTCCCTCACCGGCGACGCGCTCCCGGGGGACGCTCTGCCCGCCGCAGCGCCTCAGCAGGGCTACTTCGGATTCACCCTGCGCGAGCTGATCATCGTCGGGCTGTGGCTCCTCGCGTTCGTGCTGTCCTTCGTCCCGGCCGCGGGGAGCGTGCTGGACGGCTCGGCCACCGTGTGGACGATGAACGGCGCCTGGCTGCTCGCCATCGGCGTGCCCACGGCCGCCGTGTTCCTGATCGTGCTGCGCCGCCTGTCGCCCGAAGGGATCCGCCGCGTCGGCTCCCTCGGCATCGACCAGTTCGCGTCGGTCGCCTTCTCGGTCGCCCTCGTCAACGGGGGTGTGCTGCTGTGGCAGCAGCTCGACCTCGTCGCGGCCCAGCGACGCAGCGCGCTCCCCACGTGGCCGCTGTGGCTGGAGCTCCTCTTCCTGCTCGGGCTGGTCGTGGTCACGGTGTTCGCGACGCTCATCCCCGGGATCCGCGAGGACTTCGAAGGACGTACCGACACCCTCGCGCACCGCAGCGCGAACCCCGTACGCCCGGTGTTCACCCGCCCGCGCCCGGTGCGCGCGCGGGGGAGCGTCTCTGATCCGCAGAACGAGGACGACGTGGATCCGGGTCTCCTGCACGAGAACGAGGTCGGAGCGAACGCGCATCTGTCCGCAGGCACGACGGGCGCCGCGATCGCGGGTGCGGCCGGCTACGTGCCGGAGCATCACCGCGAGTCGTTCCTCGCCTCGGCGGAAAGCACCGAAGGCGTCGCGCTCGCCGATGCGGCCGAAGCGCCGCCCGCCGCCGAGGCGCTGACCGAGGCCATCCCGTACGCCGGTGCGCCGACGATCGTCGACAGCGAGGCCGAGCCGGCGGTGCCGTCCTCCTCGGAGGACGAGCCCGCCACACGTGCCGACGCGCGCCGCGGTGCGACGGCCTCGGAATCGGCGCCGATCGTCGACTTCGCGGAGCCCTCGCCGGCGGACGACGCCCCGGCGGAGGCGGAGCCCGCGCCGCGCGACCTGTCGGACACCATGACCGAGGTGCTCGGCGACCTTCTCGAGCCCGCTCCGGCCGACGACGTGGCCACGCACGCGGTCGACGTGGTCGCGGAGGACGGCGCCGCGGCGCCGTCCGGACAGTCCCAGCCCTTCTGGGCGCTGGCGCCCGACACCCGCGCGGTCCATGACGCGCGAGGCGAGGAGATTTTCACGATCGGGCCCGATGCGTGGATCCTTGTACTCGAGGACCGCGGCGGAGCCTTCGTCGTGCGGCACGACGACGGCCGCGTCGGCTACCTGCACGACACCGACAACATGACCCGAGGCTGAGGACGCATGCAGACGATCGACCTGAGGGGACGCTCCCTCTCCACCGCCGAGATGCTCGCGGCGGTGCCGCGCGCCACGGCCGCCCGCGCCGAAGCGCTGGCGACCGCGACAGAGATCGTGGAGGACGTGCGCGTCCGCGGCGAGGAGTCCCTGCGCGAGCAGGCGGAGCGGTTCGACCGGGTCACGGGGCACGCCATCCGCGTTCCGCGAGAGCACCTCCAGGAGGCTCTCGCCGCCGTGGCGCCGGAGGTGCGTGCCGCGCTGGAGGCCGCGATCGAGCGGGTCCGCCGCGGATCCGCCGCTCAGGTGCCGGAGGATCGGGAGACGCAGATCGGTCCCGGCGCCCGCATCGTCCAGCGCTGGCAGCCGGTCGGCCGGGTCGGCGTCTACATCCCTGGCGGCAAAGCCCCCCTCGCGTCGAGCGTCGTGATGAACGTGGTCCCGGCGCAGGTCGCCGGGGTCGGCAGCATCGCGCTCGCCTCTCCGCCGCAGCAGAGCGAGGGCGGGCGGATCCACCCGACGATCCTCGCCGCGGCCGCTCTGCTGGGAATCGACGAGGTCTATGCCATCGGCGGTGCCGGGGCGATCGGCGCCTTCGCCCACGGGGTCAGCGCGGTCGGGCTCGACCCGGTCGACGTGATCTCCGGCCCCGGGAACAACTTCGTCGCCTCCGCGAAGCGCGCCGTCGCCGGCGTCGTCGGCACCGACTCCGAGGCCGGCGCCACCGAGATCCTCATCGTCGCCGACGACCAGGCCGATCCACGCCTCATCGCGGCCGATCTGATCAGCCAGGCGGAGCACGACGAGCAGGCCTCCGCCGTTTTCGTCACGGATGCCCCGGCGCTCGCCGAGCGCGTCGCTCACGAGGTCGAGGAGCAGGCCGGCCGCACCCGGCACGCCGAGCGCGTGCGGGCGGCCCTGAGCGGTCCGCAGTCCGCGATCGTGCTGGTGGACGACCGTGCCGCGGCGGTCGCGTTCAGCAACGCCTACGCGCCCGAGCACCTCGAGCTGCACCTCGTCGACGCGGCGCAGGCGGCTGCCTCCTTCACGAGCGCGGGCGCCGTCTTCGTGGGCGACCAGACCCCGGTCAGCCTCGGCGACTACATGGCGGGCAGCAACCACGTGCTGCCGACCGGCGGCCAGGCGCGCTACGCGTCCGGGCTCGGGGCGTACACGTTCCTCCGTCCGCAGCAGGTCGTGGCGTACGACCACGCAGCGCTCACCGAAGCGCGCGCCGGTGTGGCGGCGCTGGCCTCCGCAGAGCTGCTGCCGGCGCACGGCGAAGCGGTCGAGGCACGGTTCGCGCCGGTGCCGGTCACCGAGGCGTAGGCTTTCACGAATGCACTGCCCGTTCTGCCGTCACCCGGACTCCCGCGTCATCGACTCCCGCACGAGCGATGACGGTCTGTCGATCCGGAGGCGCCGCCAGTGCCCGGAGTGCGGGGGGCGGTTCACGACCACCGAGACCGCGAGCCTGAACGTGATCAAGCGCAGCGGCGTGATGGAGCCGTTCAGCCGCGAGAAGGTGATCTCCGGCGTGCGCAAGGCGTGCCAGGGGCGGCCCGTGACGGAGGCCGATCTGGCGATCCTCGCGCAGCGTGTCGAGGAGGCGGTGCGGCAGACGGGGGTGTCCCAGCTCGACACGAACGAGATCGGGCTGGCCATCCTGGGGCCGCTGCGCGACCTCGACGAGGTCGCCTACCTGCGGTTCGCGAGCGTGTACCAGGCGTTCGACTCGCTGGAGGACTTCGAGGCGTCGATCGCCGAGCTCCGCGCCGATCACCACGCCGCCGCGGAGCAGACCGCGCTCTGAGGCGGGAGCGGGCGCCTCGGCGGCGGTCGGGATCCACGGCCGCGGACCGGTAGCCTGGCAGGGATGTATGCGCTGCTCTTCCGCCTCGTCCTCGCGCGCTTCGACCCGGAGTTCGCACACCACGCCGGCATGGCCGTGGTGCGCATCCTCGGCGTGCCTCCGTTCTCCTGGATCGCGCGGTCGCTGACGCGCCCATTGCCGGACGACGAGGTCCGGACGCTGGGGCTGACGTTCCCCACACCGTTCGGCATCGCCGCCGGCTTCGACAAGAACGCGGTCGGCGTGCGCGGGCTCTCGGCCCTCGGGTTCGGGCACGTCGAGGTGGGCACCATCACCGCGATCCCGCAGCCGGGCAACCCGAAGCCGCGCCTGTTCCGCCTCATCGCGGATCGCGCGGTCGTCAACCGGATGGGCTTCAACAACGCGGGGGCCGAAGCCGCGGAGAAGCGGCTCTGGAAGCTGCGGCGTTGCCGTCCCTCCGCCGTGATCGGCGTGAACATCGGCAAGAGCCGAGTGGTGGCGGTGGAGGACGCCACCGCCGACTACGTCGCCTCGGCGGTGCGTCTGGCACCGCTCGCCGACTACCTCGCCATCAACGTGTCCTCGCCCAACACACCCGGGCTGCGCGGACTGCAGGCGGTCGAGACGCTGGCGCCGCTGCTGCGCGCGGTGAAGGCCGCCGCGGGCGCGACCCCGCTGCTGGTCAAGATCGCACCGGATCTGCCCGATGACGAGGTCACCGCGATCGCAGAGCTCGCCGTCGCCGAGGGGCTGGACGGACTGATCGCGACGAACACGACGATCTCCCGCGAGGGCCTGGTGACGGATCCCGCGAAGGTCGCCGCCGCGGGGGAGGGCGGGCTCTCCGGCGCGCCGCTCAAGGAGCGTTCCCTCGCCGTGCTGCGCCTGGTGCGCGCCGCGGTGCCGGCGGAGTTCTGCGTGATCTCCGTGGGTGGTGTCGAGACGGGCGCCGAGGTGCGCGAGCGTCTGGAGGCCGGCGCCACGCTCGTGCAGGGCTACACGGCGTTCCTCTACCGCGGACCGTTCTGGGCCCGGCAGATCCGCGCCGGCCTGCGCGCACGCTGACCGGCGGACGAAGAGAAGATCCCGGGCGCATCACGCGCACCGGGATCTTCGTCGTTCTGAGCGGGGGCCGGATCAGTCCGGGTACTGGCCGCGCTTGACCTGCGGCTTCGGCAGGCGCATGAAGCGCATCTGCAGGGAGCGCATCGCCGCGTACCAGGCCAGGCCGCGCTCGCGCTTGTCCTTGCCGAACTTGTCGGCGATCCGGCGGTTCACGCGGATCCCGAGGAAGACCATGTCGATGATCGCGATCGCGATGAAGCCCCACAGACCGACGAACGCCCAGTACGCCACGAGCGTGTTCGGGATCAGCGACACGATGATCACGACGACCATGAGCGCCATGATCCATTCGCTGACGTGCCAGCCGGCGTCGACGTAGTCGCGCACCCAGCGGCGCTGCGGACCGCGGTCCCGGACCGGGAGGTACTTCTCCTCGCCGTTGGCCATCCCGATGCGCTGACGCTCCTGGCGCTGGCGCAGCTCGGCGCGCGCCTGCGCCTTGGCCTCCTTCGTGTCCGGCACCAGCGGACGGCGCCGGGCGGCCTCCTGCTCCGCGCGCGTGGGCGTGCGGCGACCCTTGCCGCTCGTCGCCTCGTCGGCGGAGTCGTCGGGGGCGGGGGTGGGAGTGCTGGGCACGAAGGCTCCTGGATGTCGAGAGAGGAGAAACGGGTGTTCCCTAAGATTACCTGCATGACTTCTCCCTCCTCCTCGGTCACCGCACCCGGTGACGTCGAAGCCGCCGTCGCCGCCGCCGTCTCCACCGGGATCCCCGCCGCGCTGAGCGACCTCGGAGACCTCGTGCGCATCCCCGGCATCGCGTGGCCGGCGTTCGACCAGACGCAGCTGGTGCGCAGCGCGGCCGCGGTCGCGGAGCTCGCCGAGGGCACGGGCGTGTTCGACAGCGTGCGCGTGCTGCGCTCGGCGATCCCCGGCACCGACGAGGTCGGCCAGCCGGCCGTGCTCGCCCGCCGGGCCGCGCGCAACGGCAAGCCGACGATCCTGCTCTACGCGCACCACGACGTCCAGCCCCCGGGGGCGGACGAGCTGTGGGAGACCCCGCCGTTCGAGCCCACGGTGCGCGACGGCCGGCTGTACGGTCGCGGCGCGGCCGACGACAAGGCCGGCATCATGGCGCACATCGCGTCGATCCGCGCGGTCGCGGAATCGCTCGGCGACGACCTCGATCTCGGGATCGCGATGTTCATCGAGGGGGAGGAGGAGTACGGCTCCCGGTCGTTCGCCCAGTTCCTCACCGACAACGAGGACGCCCTCCGCGCCGACGCGATCGTCGTGGCCGACTCGGGCAACTGGGACTCTTCCACGCCCGGCCTCACGGTCTCGCTGCGCGGCGCGGTGCGCTTCACGCTCACCGTGCGCACTCTCGGTCACGCCTCGCACTCAGGCATGTTCGGGGGAGCGGTGCCCGACGCGATGCTCGCCACGATCCGCCTGCTCGACACGCTCTGGGACGAGAACGGATCCGTCGCCGTCGAGGGGCTCACGGTGCGCGACGCCGAGACCCCCGAGTACAGCGAGGAGACGCTGCGCGATGAGACCGGGCTGCTCCCCGGCGTCTCGCCCAGCGGCGACGGGACGATCCTCAGCCGCATCTGGAACAAGCCGTCGGTCACCGTCATCGGCATCGACGCCACCTCGGTGGCCGCCGCGTCCAACACGCTCGCCCCCGAGACCACCGTGGTGCTGAGCTGCCGCATCGCGCCCGGCCAGAGCGCAGACGAGGCGTATGCGGCGCTCGAGGCGCACCTGCGGGCGCACGCCCCCTTCGGCGCCCAGCTGTCCTTCTCAGACCTCGATCTCGGCAACCCCTTCCTCGTCGACACGTCGGGCTGGGCTGTGGGGCTGACGCGCGGGGCGATGGCCGACGGCTACGGCAAGGACCCGGTCGATCTCGGCGTCGGCGGATCCATCCCGTTCATCGCCGACCTCGTCGAGCGGTTCCCGGGCGCGGAGATCCTGGTGACCGGCGTCGAGGACCCGCACGCGCGCGCACACAGCCCGAACGAGTCGCTGCACCTGCAGACCTTCCGCAACGCGGTCGCGACCGAGGCGCTGCTGCTGGCGCGGATGAACGAGATCACCCTCTGACACGCCCGGCATCGAGACGCGGTCGTGACGGCCGCGCTCGATGCCACCCCCGTGCGCGGCGGTAGACTCGAGGGACGGAAACCGTGCCGCTGCACGGCCGATCCAAGGAGCGACATGAGCGACATCACCCTCACCCCCGAGACCACCACCGCGCACGGTGTGAAGCTCACCGACGCCGCTGCGGCGAAGGTGAAGAGCCTGCTGGAGCAGGAAGGCCGCGACGACCTCCGCCTGCGCGTCGCCGTGCAGCCCGGCGGCTGCTCCGGCCTGATCTACCAGCTCTACTTCGACGAGCGCTATCTCGAAGGCGACGAGACCGTCGATTTCGACGGCGTCGAGGTGATCGTCGACAACATGAGCGTGCCGTATCTGGACGGTGCCTCGATCGACTTCAAGGACACGATCTCGGAGCAGGGGTTCACCATCGACAACCCCAACGCGCAGGGCTCCTGCGCCTGCGGCGACAGCTTCCACTGACCCGCGGAATCCCCCTCTCCCACCCCTGCGCCATCCACGCCGAACCTGCGTGGATGGCGTGAATCGGGTGTGAGCTTGCCCTAGACTGGGGTAGCCCACGTCCGTGATCTGAAAGGTGCATCGTGCCCTCGAAACGCCGCCTTCGTTGGGCCGCACTCCCCTTGGGAGTCGCGGCAGCCGTGGCCCTCGCGGGATGCTCTCCCACAGAGCTCCACGGATTCCTTCCGGGCTTCGTCGCCGATGGCACACCCGCCACCAACCAGACCGATCGCGTCGCCGCGCTCTGGGTCAACTCGTGGATCGTTCTCCTCGTCGTCGGCCTCATCACCTGGGGTCTGATGGGCTGGGCCGCGATCGCGTACCGCCGTCGCAAGGGCCAGACCGGCCTGCCGGTGCAGCTGCGCTACAACATGCCGATCGAGATCTTCTACACGATCGTGCCGCTGATCCTCATCTTCGGGATGTTCGCGTTCACGGCTCGTGACCAGACGATCATCGAGACCCAGTACGAGAAGCCCGATGTGTCGATCACCGCGATCGGCAAGCAGTGGGCCTGGGACTTCCAGTACGACGGCACGGAGAAGGACAACTCCGACGCGGTCTGGACCATGGGCGTCCAGGCGCAGCCGGACAAGGCCGGCAACATCGACCAGGCGGCTCTTCCGACGCTGTACCTGCCGGTGAATAAGAAGGTGCACATCACGCTGCAGTCGCGCGACGTGATCCACTCTTTCTGGATCATCGACTTCCTGTACAAGAAGGACATGTACATCGGGAAGGACAACTCGTGGTCCTTCACCCCGACGCGTGAGGGCACCTACCAGGGCAAGTGCGCCGAGCTCTGCGGCGAGTACCACTCGATGATGCTCTTCAACGTGAAGGTCGTCAGCGACGCCGAGTACCAGGCCTACCTGACCAAGCTCAAGGACGAGGGGAACACGGGCGACATCACCGACGCCTACGACCGCCTCACCAACTTCCCCGGCACCGGGAAGCCCACGACCGACTCGGAAGCGAAGTAAGCAGAATGACGAGCACTCTTCCCGACACGTCTGAGGTCGGCGCGCGTCCGACGACGATCCCGCCGCGTCAGGCGGCCCTGCTCAGCTCGACCCGCGTCGAGCAGAAGGGCAACATCGTCGTCAAGTGGATCACCTCCACGGACCACAAGACCATCGGGTACATGTACCTGATCGCCTCGGTGCTGTTCTTCCTCCTCGGCGGCGTGATGGCGCTCATCATCCGCGCCGAGCTGTTCTCGCCGGGCATGCAGATCATCCCGACCAAGGAGCAGTACAACCAGCTGTTCACGATGCACGGCACGATCATGCTGCTCATGTTCGCGACGCCGCTGTTCGCGGGCTTCGCGAACGCGATCCTGCCGCTGCAGATCGGTGCTCCCGATGTGGCCTTCCCGCGTCTGAACGCCTTCGCGTTCTGGCTGTTCCTGTTCGGCTCGACCATCGCGGTCGCTGGATTCCTCACCCCGCAGGGCGCGGCGTCGTTCGGCTGGTTCGCGTATCAGCCCCTCGCCAGCGCCTCGTTCACACCGGGTGCGGGTGGAAACCTGTGGATGCTCGGCCTCGGCATGTCCGGTTTCGGCACGATCCTCGGTGCGGTGAACTTCATCACCACGATCATCACGATGCGCGCCCCGGGCATGACGATGTGGCGCATGCCGATCTTCTCGTGGAACACGCTGATCACGAGCCTCCTCATCCTGATGGCGTTCCCGGTGCTCGCCGCGGCGATGCTGGCTGCGGCCGCCGACCGCGTCCTCGGCGCGCACATCTACGACCCGGCCAACGGCGGCGTCCTGCTCTGGCAGCACCTGTTCTGGTTCTTCGGCCACCCCGAGGTCTACATCATCGCGCTGCCGTTCTTCGGCATCGTCTCCGAGATCTTCCCGGTGTTCAGCCGCAAGCCGATCTTCGGGTACAAGACCCTCGTCTACGCGACGATCGCCATCGCGGCCCTGTCGGTCGCGGTGTGGGCGCACCACATGTACGTCACCGGCGGTGTGCTGCTGCCGTTCTTCGCTCTGATGACGATGCTCATCGCCGTCCCGACCGGTGTGAAGATCTTCAACTGGATCGGCACGCTGTGGCGAGGATCCGTGACGTTCGAGACGCCGATGGTGTTCTCGCTCGGCTTCCTGGTGTCGTTCGTCTTCGGTGGTCTGACCGGTGTGATCCTGGCCTCCCCGCCGCTGGACTTCTTCCTCTCGGACTCCTACTTCGTCGTGGCCCACTTCCACTACGTGGTGTTCGGAACCGTCGTGTTCGCGATGTTCGCCGGCTTCTACTTCTGGTGGCCGAAGTGGACGGGTCGCATGCTCAACGAGCGCCTCGGCTACGTGCACTTCTGGATGCTGTTCATCGGCTTCCACATGACGTTCCTCATCCAGCACTGGCTGGGCGTCGACGGCATGCCTCGTCGTTACGCGGACTACTCCGCGTACGACAACTGGACGTGGGAGAACCAGGTCTCGACGATCGGCGCGATCATCCTGGGCGCTTCGATGCTGCCGTTCTTCCTGAACGTCTGGCTCACCGCGCGCAAGGCGCCGAAGGTCACCGTGAACGACCCGTGGGGATACGGCGCGTCGCTCGAGTGGGCGACGTCGTGCCCGCCGCCGCGGCACAACTTCACGTCGATCCCGCGCATCCGCAGCGAGCGTCCCGCATTCGACCTCAACCACCCGGAGGCCGCAGAGCACCCGGTTGCCGCGGCCGCCGACGGAAAGGGCCACTGACCCATGCGCGACAACATCGTCCTGTGGTGGATCCTCACCGCCTTCTTCGCCCTCATGGGCGTGACGTACACGGTCTGGAACCTCATCGCGCACGCCGGTGAGCCGCCTGTGAAGGCGATCGAATGGGTCGGCACCGTCGCCCTGTTCTTCGCCGCGTTCATGGGCGCGATGGTGGCGTTCTACCTCGACCGCACCCACAAGGCTCAGGGCGGCACGCTGCCCGAGGACATCCTCACGAGCGACATCGACGACGGCGACCCGGAGCTGGGCGAGTTCAGCCCCTGGTCCTGGTGGCCGATCGTGCTGGCCGGCGCCGCCGCTGTCGGCATGATCGCCCTCGCTGTCGGTGTCTTCCTCTTCCCCGTCGCCCTTGCGATCTTCGTCGTGGCGATCGTCGGCTGGGTGTACGAGTACTACCGCGGTCACTTCGCTCGCTGAGCGAAGGTCGTCGAGAGGCCCTGGAGCATCGCTCCAGGGCCTCTTTCGTGCATGGGCGACTGCGTCGAGAGAACGCGCCCCCGTCCCTTGCGCATCGCGCGCGAAACGGATGCCCGACGTCCGTGAGCGATCAGGCGGGAGTCCGGTCAAAGAAAGAGCCACCGCGCTGCTGCGGGGCGCGGACCTCGTCAGGCGCGGGTTCGGATGCGGGCGATGCCGGTGAGGGCGTCCACGGGGCGGCGATGGACACCGTCGGCGTCCTCGACGGGGTAGCCCTCGCGCACCCAGTACTCGAATCCGCCGATCATCACCTTCACCTCGTAGCCGAGCTGTGCGAAGGCCAGCGCCCCCTTGTCGGCCGCGTTGCAGCCGGGGCTCCAGCAGTACACGACCACGGGGGTGTCCAGAGGGATCTCCTGAGGAGCGCGTGCGGGGATCTCGCTGTAGTGCATGTGGATGGCGTCCATGACGCGTCCCTGTGCCCAAGCCTCGTCGCTGCGCACGTCGACGACGGCGATCCGTTCGCCGGCTTTGCGGGCTGCGTGCAGATCGCTCGCATCGGTCTCGTGGGCGAGCTTCGCGGCGAAATAGTCGGCGGAGGTCATGAGGTCAGCGTATCCGCTGCGAGGGGCGGGAATCGCGTATGAGACGGCAACGACGAAGGCCCCGTCAAACGACGGGGCCTTCGAGCGTGCGGGGGAGGGTTACTCGCCCTGTTCCTTCTTGGGGAGCGACTCCGGCGCGAGCGCGGAGCTCGGCGTGTTCGGCGTCTCGCTGACGTGCGAGGTGTCGGCCGGAGCGATCTGGTCCTCGCTCACACCCGCGCGGGCGTGGGAGGCGACGATCTCCTCGTGCGCGCCCTCGTTCACGTCGTGCAGCGTGTGACGCTGGTGGGCGTCCGCTGCCGCGATCTCCGCCTGCGTGAGCGGGGAGAGACGGTCCTCGAAGAACCACCGCGAGATCGAGGAGCGCAGGTTCTGCGTCCACGGGATGCGGCCCTTGGCGTTGGGGCGGACGACAAGCGGCTCGTACACCTCGGTGTCGACGAGCTTCCAGCGGTCGTACACGTCGACGGGCTTGTGCACCTCGATGTACTCGCCGCCGGGGAGGCGGACGATGCGACCCGACTCGTAGCCGTGCAGGACGATCTCACGATCCTTCTTCTGCAGAGCGATGCAGATGCGCTTCGTGACGAAGTAGCTGAGCACCGGACCGACGAAGAGCAGGGCCTGGAGCGTGTGGATGACACCCTCCATCGTGAGCGAGAAGTGCGTCGCGATCAGGTCGGACGACGCCGCCGCCCACAGGGTCGCGTAGAAGACCACGCCAGCGACGCCGATCGCGGTGCGCGTCGCCGAGGTGCGGGGACGCTGCGCGATGTGGTGCTCGCGCTTGTCACCGGTGATCCACGCCTCGATGAAGGGGTAGACGGCGACGAGCACGATGAACAGACCCAGCACCAGTACCGGGATGATGATGCCGAACGACCAGGTGTGGTCGAGGAACACCACGTCGAGGTTCGACGGAGCCAGACGCAGGGCGCCGTCGGCGAAGCCGATGTACCAGTCCGGCTGGGTGCCCGCCGAGACGGGGGAGGGGTCGTACGGCCCGTAGTTCCAGATCGGGTTGATCTGGAAGAGCGAGGCGATCAGGACGATGACGCCGAAGGTGATGAACAGGAATCCGCCCATCTTCGACATGTAGATCGGCATCATCGGGTAGCCGACGACGTTCTCCTCGGTGCGGCCGGGGCCGGCGAACTGCGTGTGCTTGTTGATGACCATGAGCATCAAGTGCAGCACGACCAGGCCGATGACCAGCAGCGGGAGGATCAGGATGTGCAGCGTGTACAGGCGCCCGACGATCTGGTCGCCCGGGAACTCGCCGCCGAAGAGCATGAACGAGGTCCAGGTGCCGATCAGCGGGAGGCCCTTGATCATGCCGTCGATGATGCGCAGACCGTTGCCCGAGAGCAGGTCGTCGGGGAGCGAGTAGCCGGTGAAGCCCTCGGCCATGGCGAGGACGAAGAGCACGAAGCCGATCACCCAGTTGAGCTCACGCGGCTTGCGGAACGCACCCGTGAAGAAGACGCGAAGCATGTGCACACCGATGCCGGCTACGAACGTCAGGGCCGCCCAGTGGTGGATCTGACGGACCAGCAGGCCGCCGCGGATGTCGAACGAGATGCGCAGGGTCGAGTCCAGCGCGGCCGACATCTCGACACCCCGCATCGGGGGGTAGGCGCCGGAGTAGTGCGTCGGCACCATCGAGGCCTGGAAGAAGAACGTCAGGAACGTGCCGGAGAGCAGCACGACGACGAAGCTCCAGAGCGCGATCTCGCCGAGCATGAACGACCAGTGATCCGGGAAGATCTTGCGGCCGAGCTCCTTGACGAAGCCCGAGAGGCTCGTCCGCTCATCGATGTAGTTCGAGAGGCCGCCGACGAATCGGCCGCCCAGAGGCGCCTCCGAGGGCTTCTCCGAGGACTTCGGCTCGGTAACAGTTGCGGTGCTCAATGACGCTCCCAGAAGCTCGGACCGACGGGTTCGTGGAAATCGCTCTGCGCGACGAGGTAGCCCTCGTCGTCGACCGTGATCGGCAGCTGCGGCAACGGACGCGCCGCCGGGCCGAAGATGACCTTGGCGTGCTCCGTGACGTCGAACTGCGACTGGTGGCACGGGCAGAGCAGGTGGTGGGTCTGCTGCTCGTAGAGCGCGACGGGGCAGCCGACGTGGGTGCAGACCTTGGAGTACGCGACGATGCCGTTGTACGACCAGCTCTTGCGCTCCTCGGACTCGATGAGCTGCTCGGGGAGCAGACGCATGAGCAGCACGATGGCCTTGGCCTTCTCCTCGAGGTAGCCGTCCTCGTGGGCCACCTTGCCGAGGGGCTCGGGGATCACGTGCACGGCCGAGCCGATCGTGATGTCCGCCGCGCGGATGGGGGTGCCGTCGGGGTCGTGCGCGAGGCGCATGCCCTTCTCCCACATCGTGTGCTGCAGGAGCTTCACCGGCTGGCCCGCGATCGGGTTCTCCGGAGTGTCCTGGGGGGCGAGACCGCGGAACAGGGCGAGGCCGGGAACGACCGACGCCACGACGGCCGCGATGAGCGAGTTGCGGATCATCACGCGACGTCCGAAGCCGGACTCCTCGTTCGCGTCGGCGAACGCCTGGATCGCGGCCGCACGCGTCGAATCGCGACCGCGCGTGGGGTGGCGGTACTCGACGTGCTCGTGGTCGGCCATGATCGCCTTCGACCAGTGGATCGCGCCGATGCCGAGGGCGAGCAGCGCGAGGGCGATGCCGAGACCGATGAACAGATTGTTGTAGCGCACATCGATGAGCGAGCCGCTCTCGATCGGGAACAGCATGTAGGCGGCGACCGCCCAGATGCTGCCCGCGAGCGACAGGTAGAAGAGCGTGTAGACCGTGCGGACGGCGGCCTTCATCGCCTTCGGGTCCTGGTCGGTGACGCGAGCGCGGTGCGGGGGCAGCCCGGGGTTCAGCGCGGGGTCGCTGACGTCGACGCTCAGCCCAGCCGGAGCCTGATAGGTCCGGTCAAGAGCGTGCGGGTCGTCGTGTGCCATGGTTCTCCTCGTACGTTCTTCGATAAGCCGGCGTCAGTTGGACTTCGCCGTGATCCACACGGTGATGGCGACGAGTGCGCCGATGCCGAAGATCCAGATGAACAGACCCTCCGAGACGGGGCCGAGGGATCCGAGATCCATGCCGCCCACCTGAGTCGCCTTCTGCTGGAAGAGCAGCGCCGAGATGATGTCGCGCTTGTCCTCGGGCGTCAGGTTCATGTCGCCGAAGACCGGCATGTTCTGCGGGCCGGTGACCATCGCCGCGTACATGTGCAGGGCGCTGGTCTTCATGAGACCGGGGGCGTACTTGCCCTCGGTCAGCGCGCCGCCGGCGCCGGCGACGTTGTGGCACATCGCGCAGTTGATTCGGAAGAGCTCGGCGCCGTGCGCCACATCGCCCTTGCCGTCGGTGATCTTCTCATCGGGGTAGGTGGGGCCGGGCGCGACCGACTGCACCCAGGCCGCGACGTTCTTGATCTGCTCCTCGGTGAACTGCGGGTGCTTCTGCGGCGCCTGCGGTCCCTGCATCTGCAGCGGCATGCGTCCCGTCGACATCTGGAACTCGACGGCCAGCTCGCCCACGCCGTAGAGGCTGGGACCGGTCGACGTGCCCTGCAGGTTCATGCCGTGGCAGGTCGCGCAGTTCGCCTGGAACAGCTTCTGGCCGTCCTCGGTCGACACCGCGGCGGTGACGGACGCCGGCTCGGTGGCGGCGAACGCCGCGCTCGCACCGGCGTAGACGCCGCCGGTGATCATCAGGCCTGCGCCGATCAGCGCCGCCGCGGCCAGGGGGCTGCGACGGCCGGTACGGCGCTTCTTCTCACGTGCCATGTCGGGAATCCGCTCCGCTTCTTACTTGAGGAAATAGATGACGAAGAACAGCACGATCCAGACGACGTCGACGAAGTGCCAGTAGTAGGACACCACGATCGCGGTCGTCGCCTCCTTGTGCGTGAAGTTCTTGACGGCGAAGGCGCGGCCCAGGGTCAGCAGGAACGCGACCAGGCCGCCGGTGACGTGCAGAGCGTGGAAGCCGGTGGTGATGTAGAACGCAGAGGCGTAGGAGTCGGCCGAGATCGGCATGCCCTCCGCGACGAGCTGCGAGTACTCCCACACCTGGCCGGACACGAAGAACGCGCCCATGATGAAGGTCAGCCAGAACCACGGGACCATGCCCCAGCGCTTGCGGCCCTTGTCGTTCACGGCCGTGTACGGCTGCATGCGCTCGGCGGCGAACACGCCCATCTGGCAGGTGAACGATGACGCCACCAGGACCAGGGTGTTGATCGCGGCGAACGGCACGTTCAGGTGCTCGGTGCGCGAGGCCCAGAGCTCCGGAGAGGTGCTGCGCAGGGTGAAGTAGATCGCGAAGAGTCCCGCGAAGAACATCACCTCACTGCCGAGCCAGACAATGGTTCCCACAGCCACCGGGTTGGGGCGCTTGATCGTTCTCGCCGCCGGGGCATACGTCGCTGAGGTCGTCACCCGTCCATTATGGCCGATCCGCGGGGCCGATTGTCGCACCGGGCCCGGCGGTTCAGCCCGCCCCAGCCTCGGTGCGACCTCGGAACCCGCCGCGAATCCCCTGAGAGACGCGGCATGGCGGGGGAGCGCCGGGATCCTGACCCCGCGATCACGACTGCATCACATCGATAGGATCTCTGGCATGGCGGAAGCTCTGACCTGGCCCGATGTCCTCTCCACCCTGCTCGCCGGACGTGATCTGAGCGTCTACGAGTCCACGTGGGCGATGCGTCAGGTGATGCGCGGCCAGGCCACCGAGGCGCAGCTCGCCGGATTCCTCATCGGCCTCCGCGCGAAGGGGGAGACGATCGACGAGGTCGTCGGCTTCCGCGACGCGATCCTCGAGGCGGCGGTGCCCCTGCCGGTCTCCTCGGACGTGCTCGACATCGTCGGCACCGGCGGCGACCGGATCGGGACCGTGAACGTGTCGACGACCGCGGCGATCATCATCGGCGCGACCGGCGTGCCCGTGGTCAAGCACGGCAACCGCGCCGCGAGCTCCTCCTCGGGGTCGTCCGACGTGCTGGGCGCGCTGGGACTGCAGCTCACGCTGGATCCGCAGTCCGTCTCCGAGATCCTCGATCGCACCGGCATCACCTTCGCGTGGGCCGGCGCCTTCCACCCGGGCTTCAAGAACGCGGCAGCGGTGCGTTCGGAGCTGGGCGTGCCGACCGTGTTCAACATGCTCGGCCCGCTCTGCAACCCGGCGCGCGCCGAGGCGAACGCCGTGGGCGTCGCCCAGCTCGACCGCGTCCCGCTGATCACCGGCGTCTTCCGCACGCGCGGCGCCACGGCGCTCGTGTTCCGCGGCGACGACGGGCTCGACGAGCTGACGACCACGGGGCACAGCCGGATCTGGGAGGTCACCCGCGGCGACATCCACGAGCATGACCTCGATCCCCGCGATCTCGGCATCCCGCTCGCCGAGCTCGAGGACCTCATCGGAGGCTCGCCCGAGCACAACGCGGGCGTGCTGCGCCGCACGCTGGAGGGCGAGCGTGGGGCCGTCCGCGACATCGTGCTGCTGAACGCCGCGGCCGGCATCGTGGCGTACGAGCTGTCGCACGACGCCGCGCAGGCGCAGGTGCCGATCGTGCAGCGTCTGCGCGACGCGCTCACGAAGGCCGAGGCCGCCGTGGACGACGGGAGCGCGCTGGCCAAGCTCGACGCCTGGGTGGCGGCGTCGCGGGAGCTCGCCGCGAGCTGACGGCGGGAGGCCGGGATGGATCCGCAGGAGGCGCTGCTCGAGATCGCGAGGCTGCTGGAGCGCGAGCGCGCGTCGAGGTACCGGGCGAAGGCGTTCCGCGCCGCGGCGGCGACGTACGAGGCCCTTCCCGACGACGCGAGGCAGGACCTGGGGCGGATCCAGCAGGCCAAGGGGATCGGCGCGTCGACGTTCGAGGTGATCCGGCAGGCCCTCGCCGGCGAGACGCCGTCGTACTTGGTGGAGCTGCGCGGCGAGGTCGAGCCGGAGATCGTCTCCGAGCTGCGCTCCCGGCTGCGCGGCGATCTGCACGCGCACACCGAGTGGTCGGACGGGACGACGCCGATCGCGGCGATGGCGGACGCGGCGCGGGCGCTGGGCCACGAGTACCTCGCCATCACCGACCACTCGCCGCGTCTCCGTGTCGCGCGGGGCCTGACCGCGGAACGGCTGCGCACCCAGATCCCCGAGGTGCGTGCGCTCAGCGGAGACGGCCTGACCATGCTCGCGGGGATCGAGGTCGACATCCTCGAAGACGGACGCCTGGATCAGGAGGACGCCCTGCTCGGCGAGCTCGACGTGGTGGTCGCCTCCGTGCACTCCAAGCTCGCGATGGAGCCGGGGCCGATGACCAGGCGCATGATCGCCGCGGTGTCGGATCCGCGCGTCAGCGTGCTCGGGCACGTCACGGGGCGGCTCGTGCAGGGGGAGCGGGGCACGCGGCCGCCGTCGAGGTTCGACGCCCGTGCGGTCTTCGAGGCGTGCGCCGAGCACGGCGTCGCGGTCGAGATCAACTCCCGCCCGGAGCGGCAGGACCCGCCCGACGAGCTCATCGCGGTCGCGCTCGAGGCGGGCTGCCTCTTCTCGATCGACTCCGATGCGCATGCTCCCGGGCAGTTGTCCCTCCTGGACCACGGCGCGCAGCGCGCGGAACGTGCCGGGGTCCCCGCGGAGCGGATCGTCACCACGTGGGGGCTCGAGCGACTGCGGCGCTGGGCCGGCTGAACCGATCCGAGCGACGCGCGGGCGTCAGGCGGTGCGCTCGAGGGCTTCGAGCGCGCGCGCCATCGACGTGCCGAGGTTCCACCGCTCGGCGACGGCGACCGCGGCGGCGGTCTCCGCCGTGTCCAGCGGGCGCAGGGCGTCGGTCGGCACCGAGATCGGGAGCGCCGTGGCGACGCGCACGACGGTCGGAGCCACGTCGAGGTAGTCGGACGACGCGAGGATCTTGTTCGCCACGCCGGCGGACATGCCCGTCGCCGTCTCGGCGGCGGCGCGGATCGCGGGGAGGTCTCCGTGCACGGCCAGGAGGTTGGCCGCCGTCTTCTCGCCCACCCCGGCGACGCCGGGGAGCCCGTCCGAGGCGTCGCCGCGCATCGTGGCGAAGTCGGCGTACTGGCTCGGCAGCACGCCGTACTTCGTGACGACCGTCTCCTCGGTGACCGTCTCCAGGTTGCTCATCCCGCGGGCCGTGTAGATCACGCGCACCGCGCGGCCGTCGTCGACGAGCTGGAACAGGTCGCGATCTCCGGTGACGATGTCGACCGGCATTCCCGCGATCGTCGCCAGGGTGCCGATCACGTCGTCTGCCTCGTGCTCCGCGACGCCGATGATCGGGATCCGCAGCGCGCCCAGGGCCTGTCGGATGATCGGGATCTGCGCCTCGAGGGGGTCCGGCACCTCCTCGACGTCGGCGCCGCCCGGGACGACCTCGACCACCCGGTGCGCCTTGTAGCTGGGGATGAGGTCGACGCGCCACTGCGGGCGCCAGTCGTCGTCCCAGCATGCGACGAGATGCGTGGGGCGATAGGCGCCGACCAGTTTCGCGATCATGTCGAGAAGGCCGCGTGCCGCGTTCACCGAGGTGCCGTCAGGAGCCTTGACCGCATCGGGCACCCCGTAGAACGCACGGAAGTACAGGCTGGCGGTGTCGAGCAGGAGCAGCTTCGGAGCGGCGTCGGTCATGCCCACAGTCTGCCAGGCGGGGGCACGCGGCTGTCGGAACGCGGGCCGCACGACGCCCGGGGGCCGGGTGATGCTCCGGGAACACCGTGCCCGGAGTCCGTGTTGCATCCGCTGTGCGCAGAGTCCGCCACGCCGCCTGATCCGCCTGCGAATGCGGTTTCCGCAGCTCACGGCGACCTGATAGCATGAACTGTCACCCGTGGGGGCTTCCTCACGTGTGCGTGACGAACAACACACATCCATTTCGCCGCGACGCGATCCTGTGCTCCCTGAGGAGCGCGCGTCGTGGCCCGAGTATCCATCAACAAGGACAACCCACTACATGACTACCGCAACGGCCGCCCCGGCCACCAAGCAGGTCGCGATCAACGACATCGGATCTGCCGAGGACTTCCTGGCTGCGGTCGAGAAGACTCTGAAGTTCTTCAACGACGGCGACATCATCGAGGGCACGATCGTCAAGATCGACCGCGACGAGGTGCTGCTGGACGTCGGCTACAAGACCGAGGGCGTCATCCCCTCGCGCGAGCTGAGCATCAAGCACGACGTCGACCCCAACGAGGTCGTCTCCGTCGGCGACCAGGTCGAGGCCCTCGTCCTCCAGAAGGAGGACAAGGAAGGCCGTCTGATCCTGTCCAAGAAGCGCGCCCAGTACGAGCGCGCCTGGGGCGACGTGGAGAAGATCAAGGAGAACGACGGCGTCGTCACCGGTCAGGTCATCGAGGTCGTCAAGGGTGGACTCATCGTCGACATCGGCCTCCGCGGCTTCCTGCCGGCCTCGCTCATCGAGCTGCGCCGCGTCCGCGACCTCACGCCGTACCTCGGCCAGGAGCTCGAGGCCAAGATCCTCGAGCTCGACAAGAACCGCAACAACGTGGTCCTCTCGCGCCGCGCCCTGCTCGAGCAGACGCAGTCCGAGTCGCGCACCACGTTCCTCAACAACCTGCACAAGGGCCAGGTCCGCAAGGGCGTCGTCTCGTCGATCGTCAACTTCGGTGCGTTCGTCGACCTCGGCGGCGTGGACGGCCTCGTGCACGTCTCCGAGCTGTCCTGGAAGCACATCGAGCACGCCTCCGAGGTCGTCGAGGTGGGCCAGGAGGTCACCGTCGAGATCCTCGAGGTCGACCTCGACCGCGAGCGCGTCTCCCTGTCGCTGAAGGCGACGCAGGAGGACCCGTGGCAGGTCTTCGCCCGCACCCACGCCATCGGCCAGGTCACCCCGGGCAAGGTCACCAAGCTCGTCCCGTTCGGTGCGTTCGTCCGCGTCGCGGACGGCATCGAGGGCCTCGTGCACATCTCCGAGCTGTCCAGCAAGCACGTCGAGCTGGCCGAGCAGGTCGTCTCGGTGGGCGAAGAGGTGTTCGTCAAGGTCATCGACATCGACCTCGAGCGTCGCCGCATCTCGCTGTCGCTGAAGCAGGCCAACGAGTCGGTCGACCCGTACGGCACCGAGTTCGACCCGGCTCTGTACGGCATGCTCGCCGAGTACGACGAGAACGGCGAGTACAAGTACCCGGAGGGCTTCGACGCCGAGACCGGTGCGTGGAAGGAAGGCTTCGACGCCCAGCGCGAGGCTTGGGAGCAGGAGTACGCCGCTGCCCAGGCTCGCTGGGAGGCGCACAAGGCTCAGGTGCTCAAGGCCGCCGAGGCCGAGGCTGCCGCGGGCGACGACTTCGGGGGCGCGCAGTCGTTCTCGAGCGAGTCCACCGGCGCCGGCACGCTCGCCGACGACGAGGCTCTCGCGGCTCTCCGCGAGAAGCTCTCGGGCGGCAACGCGTAAGCATCGCCTCATCGGAACGGGCCGTCACCTCGCCTTCGGGCGGGTGGCGGCCCTTTCCGCATCCTCGACGCGCCTCCCGTCGGAGCGACGCCGCCGGCATGTGAGGATGGAGCACATGGATCCGCTCCTGCCGCGTCCCCCTCGCGGCACGCGAATGCGGATCCTCGCCCCATGAGCTTCGCGGGTCACGCGCCCGGTTCCGCGGAGTACCGGCGGCTGATCCTCGGACTGTTCTTCGCTGGAGTCGCGACCTTCGCGCAGCTCTACGCGCCCCAGGCCGTGCTGCCTCAGATGGCCCGTAATCTCGCGATCCCGCCGGCCACGGCGGCGCTGAGCGTCTCGGCCGCGACCCTGGGGCTCGCCGCCTCGGTCATCGGCTGGTCGGTCGTCGCCGACCGCGTCGGACGCGTGCCGGTGATGGCGGTCGGAGTGATCGCTGCGACGGTGCTGGGCCTGCTCGCTCCCTTCAGCGGGAGCATCGTCGTGCTGCTCGTGGTGCGCGGCGCCGAGGGTGTGGCCCTGGGCGCGGTCCCCGCCGTCGCGCTGGCCTACCTCGCGGAGGAGGTGGGGCCGCGTCACGCCGCGGCGGCCGCAGGCAGCTACATCGCCGGCACGACCGTCGGCGGCCTCGCGGGGCGCATCGTCTCGGGCCTCGTGGCGGAAGGCGGCGGGTGGCGCGCCGGGGTGTGGACGGCGACCGGGCTCTGCGCGGTGGCGGCCGTGCTGTTCCTGTGGCTGGCGCCGCGCTCGCAGGGGTTCGTCCCACGGATCCCGGGGAGCGAGCGCGGCGCAGGTGTCCCGGCACGCCTGCGTCGCCTGCTGCGCTCGCCTCGCCAGCGCGCGCTCTACGCGCAGGGGTTCCTGCTCATGGGGGCCTTCGTCGCCGTGTACAACTATCTGGGCTTCCACCTCGCCGCGCCGCCGTTCGCCCTGCCGGCCTGGTTCGTGACGCTGCTCTTCCTCGCGTATCTCGCCGGCACGTTCTCCTCACCCTGGGCCGGCGTGCTCGCCTCCCGCATCGGGCGGTATCCGGTGCTGCTGGGCGCGATCGCCGTCATGGCGTGCGGAGCGCTGCTCCTGCTGGCGTCGAGCACGATCGCGGTGCTCGCCGGCCTGCTGCTGTTCACCGCGGGCTTCTTCGGCGCGCACGCGGTGGCATCGGGGTGGACCTCGGTCGCCACGGAGGCCGACAGCCGCGCCCAGGCGTCGTCCCTCTACTACTTCGCCTACTACGCCGGATCGAGTCTGTTCGGCTGGATCCTGGGAGTCGTGTTCGGCTCCGCGGGATGGGCGTGGTTCGCGGCGATCGTCATCGCGATGTGCGCTCTGGCCGCGCTGGCCGCCGCCTCCGCCCTGCGCGGCGCCGACCCGTCACGGCGGTGATCCCGCGCGCACGGCGCCCGGCGGCACCGTGCGAGACTGGCAGCATGCCCCTCATCGCACTCACCGGCGGGATCGCGTCGGGCAAGTCCACGATCGCCGCCCGGCTGGCGGAGCACGGCGCCGTCGTCGTCGATGCCGATCGGATCGTCCGCGACGTGCAGGCACCGGGCTCCCCGGTGCTCGACCGCATCGCCGCAGAGTTCGGCGAGGATATGATCCGGGCCGATGGCGAACTGGACCGTGCCGCGCTCGGCGCACGGGTGTTCGGCGACGCTGAGGCCCTCGGCCGGCTCAACGCGATCGTCCATCCCGCCGTCAAGGCCGAGTCGCAGCGCCGCTTCGCGGCCGCGCGGGATGCGGATCCTGCGGCGGTCGTGGTCTACGACGTGCCCCTGCTCGTCGAGGCGCGGGTCGACGATCCCTGGGATCTGATCGTCGTCGCCGACGCACCGGCCGCGGAGCGCGAGGAGAGGCTCGTGCGTGAGCGCGGCCTCGATCGTGCCGAGGCGCGCAAGCGCATCGCCTCGCAGGTCTCCGACGAGAAGCGCCGGGAGATCGCGGACGTCGTCATCGACACCGCGGGCAGCCTCGACGACACGCTCCGGCAGACGGACGGCCTCTGGCGTCGCCTGAGCGCGGGGGAGACTGCGTGACGGATCTGCTCGCGGCATACGATGCGCAGCTGCGCGGGGAGGCCGAGCTCCAGGGGGCCGACGACGTGCAGACGATCGGCCCGGTGTCGGTCGGGATCTTCCCCGGCGGAGCCGGCTTCGCGAGCTATCGAGACCTGGACGGGCTCGGCGAGCGCCGGATCCGGTCCCTCGTCGTCCAGGTCAGGGAGCACTTCACCCGGCACCCGGCCGTGCGCACGGCGGAGTGGAAGACACGCGGGCACGACGTCGCGCCCGGGCTCGACGCGGCCCTGCACGACGCAGGGTTCGAGCCAGAGGAGACGGAGTCGGTCATGCTGGGCGAGGCGGCGGCGCTCGCGGCCGACCTGTCCCTGCCGGACGGGGTCGTCCTGCGTGAGATCCGTGACGCCCGGGACATCCGCGCGATGGAGCAGATGGAGGCGGCCGTCTTCGGACACGGTGACGGGGAGGCCAGGGCGGAGCACATGATCGAGCGGCTCGCCGAGGGGGAGGACGTCGTCCTCTGGATCGCGGAGGCCGGCGGACGCGTGATCAGCGCCGGGCGCCTGGAGCCGGTGGCGGGCACGGAGTTCGCGGGCATCTGGGGAGGTGCGACCGTTCCGGAGTGGCGCGGGCGCGGCGTCTACCGCGCGCTCACCGCGAAGCGCGCGCAGGCGGCGCTGGCACGGGGGCTGCGATTCCTGCACTCGGACTCCACCGAGTTCTCCCGTCCCATCCTGGAACGCTCCGGCATGCGCCGGTTCACGACCACCACCCCGTGGGTGTGGACGCGGGAGGCGACCGGCTAGTCCCCGGTCGCCGTCGTCCTCCGCCGGCGGGTGCGCCGTCGCACGAGCACGACGACGGCGACGATCAGGCCCACGAGCAGCGCGGCGGCGAGGAGCGGCACGAGGATCGCGGCCGCGGCGAGGACGAACGACACGACGTCCTCCGCGGTGCTCAGCGCGGGCGCGGCGATCCCTGCGGTCGCGGTGTTCGCCGCGACGCGACCCGTCGCCTTCACGACGTGCACCGCCAGCGCGATGAGGACTCCCGCGACGATCGGGATCCAGGCGTGCGTGGAGAAGAAAGTCCCTGGATCGTCGACGGCGACGGTCTGCGCGCTCGCGCCCGCCCCGAAAGCGATGCCGCCCGCCGCGGGCCGGATGATGCTGTGCACGATGTCGTTCAGCGAGTCGAGTGCCGGGATCTTGTCCGCGACGATCTCCAGCACGAGCAGGAGGCCGATGATCCAGAGCGCGAGATCGCTGCTCAGCCAGGTCCATCCCGCGGGGAGCGTGACGGCGGGGAGCAGGCGAGCCGCGAGTCCGAGCAGGAACAGGGGGATCCACGCGTTCAGGCCCGCGGCCGCGGCGAGACTGGATCCGATCACGAACTCGATCACGGCACCACTGTAGGGGCGGGGACCGTCGGTGCGCCCAGGATCGCGCGTCGCTCACTGTCCGGAGCGTGTCTACGAGTGGAGAAACCAACCGATCGGACAGTTTGTACGGATGGTTTGCAATATTCGCCGCGATCGTATATCTTCGTCGGTGGGGCAGTGCGGGGAAGCGCTGTGGGGACAATGGGGAAAAGCTCTGGGGAACTCTGGGGGCTGGACGCACTGCGTCTCCGTCGCGCGCATCGAACCCGCGACGTGCGCGATCTCGGTATCTGAGCTGTGGGCTCAACCGATATCTGGAGTGCAACAGAATGACTGACCTCAAGAGCGGCCTCTCGCGCCGCACCGTGATCAAGGGGGCCGCGTGGTCGGTGCCCGTCATCGCCGTCGCGGCGGCCGCGCCGATGGCTGCGGCGAGCACCACCCCGAACAGCGTCGGATCGCTCGTCGAGTCCTCGCCGAACGTGAAGGACACCGTCCTGTCGGCCTCTTCGTCCCGCGTCGAGTCCTGTTTCCCCGCCAACACGTTCTCCGCGCCGTTCAACCTGATCGCCACGATCACGTACGACAACAGCGACCCTGCGTTCTCGCTCGCCGGCAGCACCGTCACCTCGGCGGGCAGCGTGTGGACGGTCGCCAGCCGGTCCGCGACGTCCGTGACGCTCACCGCCACGCAGACGGTGACCTGCTTCGTCGGGATCACCGGCTTCGACCTGGCCTACAACGCCGGCTCCGCGGTGCCGCCGCTGAACTCGCTGACGCTGAACATCTCGGGCGTGAGCACGGACGGCACGCTGAAGATCGACGGACTCGTGTCGGCGCTCGACGGCGGCCCGGTGGTCGGGCCCAAGGTGCACGACGCCTGAGTCTGCTCTGCGAGGGGCTTCCGGCGCCGATGTCGGAAGCCCCTCGTAGTGTTAAGGGATGCAACCCACACGTTCGGTCCGGCCGTTCGAAGTCGTCTCGGAGTACGCGCCCGCGGGAGATCAGCCGCAGGCGATCGCCGAGCTTGCGGCGCGCATCAACGCCGGTGAGACCGACGTGGTGCTGCTCGGCGCCACGGGAACGGGAAAGTCCGCGACGACAGCCTGGCTCATCGAGCAGGTGCAGCGGCCCACGCTCGTCCTCGCGCACAACAAGACGCTCGCCGCCCAGCTCGCGAACGAGTTCCGCGACCTCATGCCGAACAACGCGGTCGAGTACTTCGTCTCGTACTACGACTACTACCAGCCCGAGGCGTACGTGCCGCAGACGGACACCTTCATCGAGAAGGACTCGTCGGTCAACGCCGAGGTCGAGCGCCTGCGCCACTCGACGACGAATTCACTCCTCAGCCGCCGCGACGTAGTGGTCGTCTCGACCGTCTCGTGCATCTACGGTCTCGGTGCTCCCGAGGAGTACCTGCGCGCGATGGTGGCGCTGCAGGTGGGGGAGCGGTACGACCGCGACGCTCTCATCCGCCAGTTCATCGCCATGCAGTACAACCGCAACGACGTCGACTTCTCCCGCGGGAACTTCCGCGTGCGCGGCGACACCATCGAGATCATCCCGGTCTACGAGGAGCATGCGATCCGCATCGAGCTGTTCGGCGACGAGATCGAGGCGCTGTACTCGCTGCACCCGCTGACCGGTGAGGTGATCGCGAAGCTCGACTCCGTGCCGATCTTCCCGGCGTCGCACTATGTGGCCGGCACCGACGTGGTGCAGCGTGCGATCGGCCAGATCGAGGACGAGCTCACGGAGCGCCTCGCAGAACTCGAGCGGCAGGGCAAGCTGCTGGAGGCGCAGCGACTGCGCATGCGGACGACGTTCGATCTCGAGATGCTGCAGCAGCTCGGCTTCTGCTCCGGCATCGAGAACTACTCGCGGCACATGGACGGCCGCGAGGCCGGAGAGCCGCCGCACACCCTGCTCGACTTCTTCCCCGACGACTTCCTGCTCGTCATCGACGAGTCGCACGTCACCGTGCCGCAGATCGGCGCGATGTACGAGGGCGACGCGTCGCGCAAGCGCACTCTCGTCGACCACGGCTTCCGGCTGCCGAGCGCCCTGGACAACCGCCCGCTGCGATGGGATGAGTTCACCAAGCGCATCGGGCAGACCGTCTACCTCTCCGCGACGCCGGGGAAGTACGAGATGGGCATCGCAGACGGCGTGGTCGAGCAGATCATCCGGCCGACGGGCCTCGTCGATCCCGAGATCGTGGTGAAGCCGTCGAAGGGGCAGATCGACGATCTGCTCGAGGAGATCCGGATCCGGGTCGCGCGGGACGAGCGCGTGCTGGTCACCACCCTCACCAAGAAGATGGCGGAGGAGCTGACCGACTTCCTCGGCGAGCACGGGGTCCGCGTGCGCTATCTGCACTCGGACGTCGACACGCTGCGACGCGTGGAGCTGCTCACCGAACTCCGAGCCGGCGTCTACGACGTCCTGGTCGGCATCAACCTGCTCCGGGAAGGACTCGACCTGCCCGAGGTGTCGCTCGTCGCGATCCTCGACGCAGACAAGGAGGGCTTCCTCCGCAGCGGCACCTCGCTCATCCAGACGATCGGCCGCGCCGCCCGCAACGTGTCGGGCCAGGTGCACATGTATGCCGACACGGTCACCGACTCGATGGCGAAGGCGATCGAGGAGACCGAGCGGCGGCGGGAGAAGCAGATCGCGTACAACACCGCCAACGGCATCGATCCGCAGCCGCTGCGCAAGCGTATCGCCGACATCACCGATGTGCTCGCGCGCGAAGGCGCCGACACGGCCGAGCTGCTGTCCAAGCGTACGAAGTCGGGCCGGGGCAAGTCGCCGACGCCGAATCTGCGCCGCGAAGGCATCGCCGCCGAGGGTGCGATCCAGCTGGAGGAGACGATCGCGGATCTCTCCTCGCAGATGCTCGCCGCGGCGGGTGAGCTCAAGTTCGAGCTCGCAGCGCGACTGCGTGACGAAGTGCAGGACCTGAAGAAGGAACTGCGCGCGATGGAGCGGGCGGGACACGCCTGAGGCGTGTCTGAGCGCGCAAGGCGACGCTGAGGAAGGCGGGGAGCATGGCGGATCCGGCGGTCGTCGAGCTGGCGGACCGCATCCGCGCGCTGCTCGGCGGTGAGGGCGAGATCGAGGAGCGGGCGATGTTCGGCAGTCGCGCCTTCCTGAGCGAAGGCCGGATCCTCGTCGGCGCGCGCAAAGGCGGCACGCTGCTCGTGCGGGTCGCGGCGGAGCGCGCGGCCGCCCTGATCACCGAGCCCGGAGTGTCGCGCGCGGTGATGGGGGCGCGCACGATGAGCGACAACTGGCTCGACGTCTCAGCCGAGGCCGTCGCCGACGACGCGGCGCTCATGGGCTGGATCGACCTCGCCCGCGAGGACGCGGAAGGCGTCTGACGGGCAGGTCCGGCGGCTGCTGCGTGCTCAGGGGCAGTGCATGAGCGGTTTCGGCCCGCTGCGGTCGATCTCGTGCGCCGTCATCGGCGCGCCGCACAGCGGGCAGCCGCGCTGAGCGCGCTCGGCGTCGGACGGCGGCGGCGTCGCCTCGTACGGGCCGACGGAAGCCGGACCGGCGAACCGGATGAGGTTCGTGTTGATCCAGGCGTAGAGTCCACCCGCATCACGGATGCGCTGGCGGAGCGGCGTGTGCTCGGTCGGAGTTTTCACCATGATCATTAGTGTACTAACGATTAGGGCAGTTTGGTACCATCGGATCCGTGAGCGAGACCACGACCGATGACCTTCTCCGGCTGGACAACCAGCTGTGCTTCGCGCTCGTGACCGCAGCCCGCAACGTGGTGGCGGTGTACCGCCCGATCCTCGAGCCGCTCGGCCTGACGCATCCGCAGTACCTCGCGATGCTGGCGCTCTGGGAGGAATCGCCGCGCTCGCTCGGGGATCTGGCTGCGGCACTCGCCATGGAGCCGGCGACCGCCTCGCCCCTGGTCAAGCGGCTGGAGGCGGACGGCCTCATCGAGCGGCGGCGCAGCAGCGCGGATGAGCGCCGGCTCGACATCGCGCTCACTCCGAAGGGCGTCGCGCTCAGGGCCAAGGCAGTGGACGTCCCTCGCCAGGTCATGGCGCGGCTCGGCATGACGGTGCCGGAGGTCGAAGCGGTCCGCGACGCTCTGACCCGGTTCGCGGGCGCCGTCGACCTCTGAGCCCGAGGCGCCGACCTGACACGGCGTCGCACGGCCGGGCCGACCGCCGCATAGGGTGAGGACATGGTCCACGACGACCGGCGTCTGCGGTCGCTCCCGCTCCCGGGAGCGCTGGCGCTCGTGGTGCTCGTGACCGTGCTGCTCATGGCCATCGCCTCGCTCCAGGGCGTGCCCCAGTTCGGCAACCTCCTGCTCGATCGCAGGCCTCCGGCGCCCACCCCGTCGTCCGGCGGACAGACGGCGGGGCCGTCGATCGGTCAGCGGCTGCCGGATCTCCCGCTGCTCGCGGCCATCGCATCGGTCATCGCGATCGTGATGGCAGTCGTCGGGCTGCTGCTGCTCGGCTGGCTGTTCTGGCGCGTGGTCCGGGCGCTCTGGGCGGCGCGGCCGCTGGGTCGCCAGGAGGGCGGCGCGGTCGATGTCGGCCAGCCTGCGGTGGCCTCCGACGACAGCGTCGACGCCGGTGCGATCCGGGACGCCGCCGTCGACGCGCAGCGGGCGATCGACGAGCACCGGGATCCGAGCGATGCGATCGTCGCCGCCTGGGTGGAGCTGGAGCAGGCGTCCGCACGCGCTGGCCGGGCGAGGGCCGAGTCGGAGACGCCCGGAGAGTTCACCGTGAGGATCCTGCGGCGACGCCCCGGGCTGGATGCCGAGCTGGAGACGCTGCTGGCCCTCTACGAGTCGGTGCGGTTCGGCGGGGTGCCCGCAGACGAGCGGGCGCGCGCCGCCGCGCGACGATGCCTCGCTGCCATCGAGGAGGGATGGCGATGAGGCGTCCGATCGTGCTGGCGGCCGTCTGGATCCTCCTCGGCGTCCCCGTCGTGCTGTTCCTCGGTTTCCTCGGAGTGCCGCCGGTCTTCGGCGCGGCGTGGATCCTGGTCTTCGCCGCCGCGCTGCTGATCGCACGGCAGAGCTTCCTCGATGAGGATGGTCCCTGGCCGCCGCCTCCGCCGCAGCCGCTGCAGCGGGGATCGGAGGCCGCTCGGCTCGCCTGGTCGATCGACACCCGCACGGGGATGGTCGGGCCGTCGCTCCGTCGCCGGATCACTGCGCTCGCCGAACGGCGTCTGCGCGAGCACGGACTCCCGCCGGAGACGGCGGACCCGGCCGGCGTGGACGCCGTTCTCGGCGCCGGAGCGCATGCGGCCCTGACCGGACCGGTCCTGCGCCGTGAAGACCTCGAGAGCCTGCTGCGCGCTCTCGAGCAGCCCCTCGTCCCTTCGACCCAGGAGAGCCCATGACCTCGGAGCAGACCGGCGACGACATCACGGACATCACGCGGACGGCCGCGCAGATCCTCGACCGCGTGCGCGCGGTGGTGGTCGGCATGGACGAGCCGCTCACCCTGGCGCTCGCCACGATCCTCGCGGGGGGCCACGTGCTGTTCGAGGACGTCCCCGGCCTGGGCAAGACCCTTGCCGCCCGCAGCCTCGCGGCCGCCCTGGGGCTGGAGTTCCGCCGGCTGCAGTGCACGCCCGACATGCTGCCCGGCGACGTCACCGGGTCGTTCGTCTACGCGCCGGACACGGGGGACTTCCGGTTCCGGCCGGGGCCGATCTTCACCGGCCTGCTGCTCGCGGACGAGATCAACCGCACCACCCCGAAGACGCAGTCCGCGATGCTCGAGGCCATGGCCGAGCGTCAGGTGACGGTCGAGGGCCGCCGCTATCCGCTCCCCGAGCCCTTCCACGTGATCGCGACCTCGAACCCCATCGAGTACGAGGGCACCTTTGCGCTGCCCGAGGCTCAGCTGGACCGCTTCATGGTGCGGCTGGCCGTGGGGTACCCCGTCCAGGAGGACGAGGTGGGGATCGTCGCCCAGCGCATCCGGCGCCGGCGCGAGCACGCCGAGGTGGACGCGGTCATCGACGCGGAGGAGCTGAGGCGGATCCAGGCGGCCGTCGAACGGATCCATGTCGAGGCGGATCTCATCCGCTACGCGGTGGCGCTCGCCCGGGGCACCCGCACGGCGCAGAACGTCGCGGTCGGGGCGTCGCCACGAGGGTCTCAGGCGCTGATCCTGCTCGCGCGTGCCGTCGCGGCGATCGAGGGGCGCGGGTACGTGCGGCCCGACGACCTCAAGCGCGTCGCCGTCCCCGTGCTGGCCCACCGCCTCACGCTGACGCCTCAGGCATGGGCGCAGGGAGTGGATCCGGCGACCGTCGTCGCGGGCGTCGTCGGGGCGACCCCCGTTCCGCCCACGGTCGCGCGGGAGGGAGCACTCCGCGCATGATCGGCGTGCGCTCGACGAAGGACGCTCCGCTGCACTGGAGGCGGACGCCCGTTCCCGCGTCGGCGCTCGCCGGTGCGGTTCTCCTCGCCGGCGCGGGCCTCGTGCTGGGCCGCCCTGATGTCATCGCGGTGGGCCTCCCGCTCGCCCTCGCCGGCGCCTGGGCTCTGTTCCGGCCTCCGCATGCCGGATCCGTGCAGCTCGCTCTGACGCTCGACGCGGAGCCGGACACCGGCGCCGTGGAGGGGCGGATCGAGGTCGGAGGAGACGCCGAGTGGATCCAGCTCGTGGTCGATCAGGGCGGCGAGCGCACCGGAGCCGTCGAGACGGGACCGGGGGAGGCGGCGACCGCGCGCACGCGGATCCTGCATTCCGGTCCGGGGGAGGCCCTGGCGGTGACCGCTCGTGCCTTGCAGCACGACGCATCGTGGGCGAGCATCCCGCTCCCGCGGGTGGCGGCGATCTGGAACGCCGCCCCGGGAACGCGCCGTGCGGCCGAACTGCCGCTGTCGCCGCGGCTGATCGGTCTGCACGGCGGGCACGAGGGGCGGCGCGGGGGCAGTGGAGGGGACTTCCGCGACATCCATCCGTTCGGGCCCGGTGACGAGCTGCGCCGGGTGGACTGGCGTGCGACCGCGCGCATGGCGCGGCGTCCGGGAGACCTCCTGGTGCGGCGCACGAACGCCCTCAGCGACAGCGCCGTCGTCGTCGCCCTGGATGCGGTCGACGACCTCGGGGCCGTCGTGGCGACGTGGGGGAGCGGCGCGACGGCGCGCAGCGGGCCCACCTCGATGGATCTCGGGCGTGAAGCGGCCCTGTCGATCGCCGCGTCGGCGATCGACGCCGGGGATCGTGTGGCCTTCCACGCTCTTGCACCCGGCGGGCGCTCGGTGCGGAGCGGCTCCGGCGCACGTCATCTGGAGCGGTTGCGCGGCGTGATCGCCGGCGTCGGCGCAGACGGCGACGGCACGCGGTACCGGCGCACCCCGCCGGTGCCGCCGGGGTCGATCGTCTTCATCCTGTCGACCTTCTTCGACGGGGCGGCGGCCGACCTCGCACTGCGCTGGAGCGCGAGCGGGCAGGCCGTGGTCGCCGTCGACGTGCTGCCTCCTCCGCGGACCGAGCGCCTGACAGCCGTGCAGACCCTCGCGATGCGGACCCTCCTGCTCGAGCGCGCCGGCGTCCTCCAGGACCTTCGGGGCGCCGGGGTGGAGGTCGTCGCGTGGTCGGCGGAGGACGCGGCGACGGACCTGAGGATCGCGGCCCGCCGGATGCAGCGGGAACGCGGGCGGAGGGCGGGACGATGACGCACGCTCATGAGCTGCGGGTTCCGGGGTCGATGCCGGCGCCGGTGCTGCGGGTGGGCGCGGCGGGGCTGATCGTCGGCGGCGTGCTGCTGCTGAACCCTTATCCGATGTGGTGGACGATCGCGGTCCTCTCCGCACTGCTCTCGGTGCTGATCCCGCGAACGATGGGGTCGTGGGTCGCCATCGCCTGTCTGGCGATGGGGGTGGTCCTGACCGAGCCGTCCGCGGTGCGCACCGCGCTGGCCGTGCTGCTGGTGCACGTCGCGCACGTCGTCGCGTCCTGGGCCTGGGCGGTGCCGTGGCACTCGCGGATCCGGCTCCGCGTGCTGCTCCCCGGCGTGCGGCGGCTGCTCGTGATCCAGGCGATCGCGCAGACGGTGGCGGCGGTGGTCGTGCTGGCCGTTCCGCCCCTGCACGGCCCGGGGTTCTCCTGGCTGGCACCGCTCGGCGCGGCGGTGCTCGCGGGTGCGAGCGCGACCGTGCTGCGGCTGTCCACGGTCGCCGGACCGGATCCGGCGAGCACCGACGATCCGGCGACCGGCGCCAATGTCGGAGGCCGCTCCTAGACTTGACGGGTGCCGATCGTACCCGTAACCAGCCCCGGAAGACTCAGCGTCCGAGGCGCTCGTGTCCACAACCTCCGCAACGTCGACCTCGAGATTCCGCGCGACTCCCTGGTCGTCTTCACCGGGCTGTCCGGATCCGGGAAGTCGAGCCTCGCGTTCGACACGATCTTCGCCGAGGGGCAGCGCCGCTACGTCGAGTCGCTGAGCGCCTACGCCCGCCAGTTCCTGGGACAGGTCGACCGTCCCGACGTCGACTTCATCGAGGGGCTCAGCCCCGCCGTGTCCATCGACCAGAAGTCGACGAACCGGAACCCGCGCTCTACGGTGGGCACCATCACCGAGATCTACGACTACATGCGCCTGCTCTGGGCGCGCATCGGGGTGCCGCACTGTCCGCAGTGCGGCGAGCGCATCCAGCGCCAGACCGTGCAGCAGATCGCCGATCAGCTCATGGAGCTGCCCGAGCGCACCCGCTATCAGATCGTCGCTCCCGTCGTCAGCCAGAAGAAGGGGGAGTTCGTCGACCTCTTCCGCGAGCTCGGGGCGAAGGGCTACGCACGCGCGATCGTCGACGGCGAGCTCGTGCAGCTGGCCGAGCCTCCCGTGCTGAAGAAGAGCTACAAGCACGACATCGGCGTGGTGGTCGACCGCCTCGTCGCGGCCCCCGACATCCTGGGTCGCGTCACCGATTCGGTGGAGACGGCGCTGGGACTCGCCGGCGGCGTCGTGCAGGTGAACTTCGTGGACGAGGAGGGCGACGACGCCTGGCAGTCGTTCTCCGAGAAGCTGGCGTGCCCCAACGGGCACCCGATCACGCTCACCGAGATCGAGCCCCGCACCTTCTCCTTCAACGCCCCGTTCGGCGCATGCCCCGCCTGCTCCGGTCTCGGCACCCGGATGTCGGTGGACGTCGACCTCATGCTCGGCGACGAGTCGCTCTCGATCCGCGAGGGTGCCATCATCCCGTGGACGACCCAGGGCAAGGGTCTGTTCCAGTACTACGAGCGGCTGCTCGAGGGCCTGGCGGTGGATCTCGACTTCTCCCTCGACACCCCGTGGCAGGATCTGCACTCCGACGTGAAGGAGGCGGTGCTCCACGGCGAGAACTACAAGGTCACCGTCAAGTGGAAGAACCGCTACGGCCGCGAGATGCGGTACTCGTCGGGGTTCGAGGGCGTGGTGCCCTACATCGAGCGTCAGTATCAGCAGGCTGAGAGCGACACCCAGCGCAGCCGCTGGGGCGAGTACCTGCGCGAGGTGCCCTGCCCGGTGTGCGACGGCGACCGGCTCAAGCCCGAGGTGCTCGCGGTGCGGGTGCACGGGCACTCCATCGCCGAGGTGTCGCACAAGAGCCTCGCCGAGGCGCAGGACTTCATGCAGCGCCTCGAGCTCAGCCCGCGCGAGGCGAAGATCGCCGCACAGGTGCTGCGCGAGATCCGTCTGCGCCTGGACTTCCTGCTGCAGGTCGGCCTGTCCTACCTCAACCTCAGCCGCTCGGCCGGGTCGCTGTCGGGCGGCGAGGCGCAGCGGATCCGTCTCGCGACGCAGATCGGCTCCGGGCTCACGGGCGTGCTCTACGTGCTCGACGAGCCGTCGATCGGCCTGCATCAGCGCGACAACCGTCGCCTGATCGAGACGCTCCTCACGCTGCGAGACCTCGGCAACACCCTGATCGTCGTCGAGCACGACGAGGAGACCATCGAGGCGGCCGACTGGGTCGTCGACATCGGCCCCGGTGCGGGCGTGAACGGCGGGCTCGTGGTGCACTCCGGTCCGTACGACGCTCTGCTGCGCGAGAAGGGCTCGATGACGGGAGACTACCTCGCAGGTCGTCGTGAGATCGTCACGCCCAGGAAGCGCCGTCGCATCGACCGCAAGCGCATGCTCAGCGTGGTCGGGGCGAAGGAGAACAACCTCCGCAACGTCACGGCCGACTTCCCGCTCGGAGTGCTCACTGCCGTCACCGGCGTGAGCGGATCCGGCAAGTCCTCGCTCGTGAACGACATCCTGTACCGGGTGCTCGCGTCGCGGTTGAACGGCGCACGCACGGTTCCCGGCAAGCACACCAGGGTGACCGGGCTCGACAACCTCGACAAGGTCGTGCACGTCGACCAGGCGCCGATCGGCCGCACCCCGCGCTCGAACCCCGCCACCTACACGGGCGTCTTCGACCGGATCCGCACGCTCTTCAGTGAGACGCCCGAGGCGAAGGTGCGCGGCTATCAGCCGGGACGGTTCAGCTTCAACGTCAAGGGCGGTCGCTGCGAGGCGTGCTCCGGCGACGGCACGATCAAGATCGAGATGAACTTCCTGCCCGACGTGTACGTCGACTGCGAGGTCTGCCACGGCAAGCGGTACAACCGTGACACCCTGGCCGTCCACTACAAGGGCAAGAACATCGCCGAGGTGCTGGAGATGCCGATCGAGGAGGCAGCGGAGTTCTTCGAGCCGATCCAGGCGATCCACCGCTACATGAAGACCCTGGTCGACGTCGGTCTCGGCTACGTGCGTCTCGGCCAGTCGGCGACCACGCTGTCCGGTGGCGAGGCGCAGCGCGTGAAGCTCGCCACCGAGCTCCAGCGCCGCAGCAACGGCCGGTCGATCTACGTGCTCGACGAGCCGACCACGGGTCTGCACTTCGAAGACGTCCGCAAGCTCCTCGAGGTGCTGAACGGGCTGGTCGACAAGGGCAACACCGTGATCGTGATCGAGCACAACCTCGACGTCATCAAGTCCGCGGACTGGGTGATCGATCTCGGTCCGGAGGGCGGGTCCGGCGGAGGCCAGATCATCGCGACGGGCACGCCGGAGCAGGTGGCGCGCAACGCCGACAGCCACACCGGCGCATTCCTCGCGGAGATCCTCGACGGCGCCGTCGCCGCAGGGCGTCCCGGCGCGCGGCGGGTGCTCGAGCGCAAGGCGGGCTGATGGCCGCAGAACTCCCGTACAAGCCCAGGCCGGGGGAGATCCCGACGGATCCCGGGGTGTACCGGTTCCGCGACGCGCAGGGGCGCGTGCTCTACGTCGGCAAGGCGAAGAACCTGCGTCAGCGACTGTCGAACTACTTCGCACCGCTGCGCACGCTCCATGAGCGCACGCGGCGGATGGTCACGACGGCGGCCTCGGTCGAGTGGACCGTCGTGCCGACCGACGTCGACTCGCTGCAGCTCGAGTACATGTGGATCAAGGAGTTCGATCCGCCCTTCAACGTGCGCTACAAGGACGACAAGTCGTACCCGTTCATGGCGATCACGCTCGCCGATGAGGCGCCCAGGGTGATCGTCACGCGCAATCGGCGGATCCCGGGGGCGAAGTACTTCGGCCCGTACCCGAAGGTGTGGACCGTCCACGACACGATCGATCAGATGATCAGGGTCTTCCCGATCCGCACCTGCAGCGATGCGAGCTATCGGAAGGCGATGGCGACGGGGCGTCCGTGCTTCCCCGGGCAGATCGGGAAGTGCGGCGGCCCGTGCTCGATGACGGTGACGATCGCAGAGCACCGTGCGATGGTCGACGACTTCATCGCGTTCATGGAGGGCGGTGACGAGCGGTTCACGCGTGACCTCACGCGGCGGATGCACGAGGCGTCGGCCGCGATGGACTACGAGAGCGCCGCGAAGTACCGCGACAGGCTCGCGTCGATCGACGCGGTGCTGGGCCGCAGCGCCCTGGTGCTGCCGCAGGACGAGGACGCGGATCTGTTCGGCGTCGCCGAGGACGAGCTGTCCGCTGCGATCCAGCACTTCGTGATCCGCGGAGGCCGCGTGCGCGGCGTGCGGGCGTCCACCCTCGACAAGGAGATCGACATCTCGGGGGCGGATCTCGTGGACCAGATCCTCCAGCGCGCGTATGGCGAGGCGAGCGGCGATCAGGTCCCGCGACGCGTGCTCGTGCCTTCGCTCCCCGAGGACGCCGCGGAGCTGGAGGAGTGGCTGCGGGAGCGCCGCGGCCGGAAGGTCGAGATCGCCGTCGCGCAGCGCGGTCAGCGTGCGGAGCTCATGCGCACCGCCACCCTCAACGCGCAGCAGGCGCTGATCCGGCACAAGACGCGCCGATCGAGCGATTACACCACCCGCACGCAGGCGCTCACGGATCTGCAGGAGGCGCTCGGACTCGACGAGGCGCCGCTGCGGATCGAGTGCTACGACATCTCGCACCTCGGCGGCACGAACGTCGTCGCATCGATGGTGGTGTTCGAGGACGGACTGCCCCGCAAGGATCAGTACCGCTCCTTCAACATCGCGGAGACCACCGACGACACCGACTCGATCTACCAGGTGCTGCGTCGTCGCCTCGCGCACATCGATGCTCCCGAGGAGCCCGAGGAGGCGCGGCCGGTCGGCGCTCTCCATCAGGCTCAGGAACCGGGCGAGGAGCTGGTCGTCACGGAGCGGCGCAGGCCGCGGTTCGCGTATCCGCCCCAACTGCTGATCGTCGACGGCGGCAAGCCCCAGGTCGAGGCGGCGGCGCGCGCGCTCCGGGATGCCGGACGATCGGACATCGCGCTGTGCGGCATCGCCAAGCGGCTGGAGGAGCTCTGGCTGCCGGGCGACGAGTACCCCGTCATCCTGCCGCGGACCAGCGAGGCCCTCTATCTCGTGCAGCGGCTGCGCGACGAGGCGCACCGCTTCGCGATCACCCACCAGCGCAAGCGGCGCAAGCGCGACATCGCCTCCATCCTGGGCGAGGTCCCGGGTCTGGGCGCCGCGCGGATCAAGTCTCTGCTGCGGCACTTCGGGTCGGTCGCCGCGCTGCGACGGGCCAGTGCCGCGGAGATCCAGGAGGTGCAGGGGATCGGTCCGGCTCTGGCCGAGGCGATCCGGGTGCACCTCGCGTCCGAGGCGGTCCCCGCCAAGGAGCTCGCGATGGCCGGTGCCGGATCCGATTCCGATGCCTCGGCGACCCCGCCTTCTGACTAGGCTGGGAGGGAGCGAGGAGGAGAGCAGATGAGCGCCGACCAGGGTGAGTTCCTGATCGTCACCGGAATGTCGGGCGCTGGTCGCTCGACCGTCGCCAACGCGCTCGAGGATCTCGGGTGGTACGTCGTGGACAACCTCCCGCCGCAGATGCTCCGGCCGCTGCTCGACCTCGCCAACCTCGGAGGCGCGGCGCTGCCGAAGGTCGCCGCGGTGGTCGACGTGCGCGGCCGCGATCTGTTCGACGGGTTCCCCGGCGTGGCCAGGGCGCTGCGCGAGCACGGCTCGGTCCAGGTCGTCTTCCTGGACGCCTCGGACGACGTGCTGGTGCGCCGTTTCGAGTCGGTCCGCCGCCCGCACCCGCTGCAGGGCGACGGCACGCTGCTCGACGGCATCCGCACCGAGCGGACCAGGGTCGCGCCGCTGCGCGAGGCGGCCGACATCGTCATCGACACCTCGAACTTCAACGTGCACCAGCTCGCGACCAAGGTCAACGAGGTGTTCGCCGAGGAGGGCGCCGCGCGGCACAAGCTCACCGTCATGAGCTTCGGCTTCAAGTACGGACTGCCCTCGGATGCCGACCTCGTGGCGGACATGCGCTTCCTGCCGAACCCGTTCTGGATCGATGAGCTGCGCGGATCGACCGGGCTCGATGCCGAGGTGCGCGACTACGTGCTCAGCCGGGAGGGCGCTCAGGAGTTCCTGGACGCGTACACGGCCGCGCTCCGACCGATCCTCGAGGGCTACCAGCGCGAGAACAAGAGCCACTCCACGGTCGCGATCGGCTGCACCGGCGGCAAGCACCGCTCCGTCGCGATGGTGGAGGAGCTCGCGGCTCGTCTCGGTCAGATCCCGGGCGTCGCCGTGACCGTGCGGCACCGCGACCTCGGGCGCGAGTGAGACGCTGCCCCGCAGGTGCGGGGGGCCTCGGCCGGGTAAGCTGATCCCTTGCGCCGAGATCCGGCGCCGCCCGTGAGAAGGAGACCCGTGGCACTCACCACCGACGTCAAGGCCGAGCTCGTCAGCATCCGGAACGCACCGCCCTCGGTGCGCGTCGCGGAGGTGACGGCAGTGCTGAGGTTCGCCGGGGGGCTGCACCAGATCGCCAACCGCATCGCGGTCGAGGCAGAGGTGGATGCGGAGCTGCTCGCGCGGCGTGTCGCGCGCGACCTCGCCGAGCTCTTCGGCGTGCGGCCGGAGATCGCCCCGATCCAGGGCGCGTCCAGCCACGATGGGGCGAAGTACGCCGTGCGCGTCATCGCCGCGGGGGAGACTCTGGCCCGTCAGACGGGCCTGCTCGATCAGCGTCGCCGTCCTGTGCGCGGCCTGCCGAACCGCCTCACCACCGGCTCCCGTGAGGAGCTCGCCGGCCTGTGGCGCGGAGCGTTCCTCGCCGCGGGGTCGCTCAGCGAGCCCGGCCGCTCCGCGGTGCTGGAGGTCGCGTGCCCGTCCTCCGAGGCCGCGATGGCCCTCGTCGGCGCCGCGCACCGCATCGGCGTCGCGGCGAAGGCCCGTGAAGTGCGCGGCATGCCCCGCGTGGTGGTCCGTGAGCCCGAGGGCATCCGCGCGATCCTCGCGCTGATGGGCGCGTCGAAGACGGCCGCGGCGTGGGAGGAGATGCGCCAGCGCCGCGAGGTGCGCGCGGGCGTCAACCGTCTCGTCAACTTCGACGACGCGAACCTGCGTCGCTCCGCGCAGGCCGCCGTGGCCGCCTGCGCTCGTGTCGAGCGTGCACTCGAGATCCTGGGCGACGACGTGCCCGAGCACCTGCGCACGGCGGGGGCGCTGCGCCTCGCGCACCGCGACGCGAGCCTGGACGAGCTCGGGCACCACGCCGACCCGCCCCTCACCAAGGACGCCGTCGCAGGACGGATCCGCCGCCTGTTGGCGATGGCCGACAAGCGCGCGCAGACCGAGGGGATCCCCGGCACGGAGGCAGCCGTTCCGGCCGGACTCGACGTCTGACCTCGTCCTTCGCGGGCTTTCGTTCCGGAACGTGGAAACGCGCCCGGGCGAGGCCCGCGAAGGCGTCACATCCGGAAGGATCCGGGGAATCCGCGCGTTGCCGTCAGTAGGATGAAAGACGTCCGCCCCGTGCGCACCACCGCGCTTCGGGGGACCGGCAAGCGCCGCGAGCGCGGCGCGGATTGGATGACATCGACATGGCGATCTACACGCTGCCCGACCTTCCCTACGACTTCGCGGCCCTGGAGCCGCACATCAGCGGCAAGATCATGGAGCTGCACCATGACAAGCACCACGCCGCCTACGTCGCCGGTGCGAACGCGGCGCTCGAGTCCCTCGCCGAGGCGCGCGAGAGCGGCAATCTCGCGAACGTGAACAAGCTCGAGAAGGACCTGGCCTTCAACCTCGGCGGCCACGTGAACCACTCGATCTTCTGGACCAACCTGTCGCCGAACGGCGGCGGCGAGCCCGAGGGCGAGCTGCGTGCGGCGATCGACGAGTTCTTCGGCTCGTTCGAGAAGTTCCAGGCGCACTTCACCGCCGCGGCCATGGGCATCCAGGGCTCGGGCTGGTCCGTGCTGAGCTGGGACCCGATCGGCGCGCGCCTGATCATCCAGCAGCTGTTCGACCAGCAGGGCAACACCGCGCAGGGCACCGTGCCGCTGTTCCAGCTGGACATGTGGGAGCACGCGTTCTACCTGGACTACCTCAACGTGAAGGCCGACTACGTCAAGGCCGCGTGGAACATCGCGAACTGGGAGAACGTGGCTCAGCGCTTCGCGGCAGCGCGCGAAAAGACCAACGGACTGCTGGTACTGTCGTAAAAGATGGGCGTCCTGATGGGCGAAAAACCCATCAGGACGCCGTTGTCCGCGTTATCTGCAAGAATCACGCACTTCCTTGAGTAAGAACCAGGAGACTTTCGTGTCTGTCAAGATCGGTATCAACGGCTTCGGCCGCATCGGACGCAACTACTTCCGCGCAGCTCTGGAACAGGGCGCCGACCTCGAGATCGTCGCGGTCAACGACCTCACCGACAACAAGACCCTCGCGCATCTGCTCAAGTACGACTCCGTGGGCGGAGTCCTGAAGGCGGACGTGAGCTACGACGACGAGAGCATCACCGTCGACGGGCACCACATCAAGGCGTTCGCAGAGCGCGATCCCGCGAACCTGCCCTGGGGCGAGCTGGGCGTCGACATCGTCATCGAGTCGACCGGCTTCTTCACCAAGGCCGAGCTCGCGAAGAAGCACATCGAGGCCGGCGCCAAGAAGGTGCTGATCTCCGCTCCTGCGACCGGTGACGACGCGACCATCGTCATGGGCGTCAACGAGGAGACGTACAACCCGGAGACCGACCACATCATCTCCAACGCCTCGTGCACCACGAACTGCCTCGCCCCGCTCGCGAAGGTGTTCAACGACGAGTTCGGCATCGTGCGCGGCTTCATGATGACCGCGCACGCGTACACCGCCGACCAGAACCTGCAGGACGGACCGCACAGCGACCTGCGCCGCGCCCGTGCCGCCGCGATCAACATCGTCCCTGCGTCGACCGGCGCGGCCAAGGCCATCGGCCTCGTGCTGCCGGAGCTGAACGGCAAGCTCAGCGGTTCCTCCTACCGCGTGCCCGTTCCCACCGGCTCGATCGTCGACCTGACGCTCATCACCGAGCGCGAGGACCTGACCGCTGACGAGGTCAACGCCGCGTACGCGAAGGCCGCCGCCGAGGGACGTCTCAACGGCTACCTGCAGTACAACGAGGACCAGATCGTCTCCAGCGACATCCAGGGCAACCCGTTCTCCTCGATCTTCGACTCCACGCTGACCAATGTGTCGGGCAACCTGGTCAAGGTCTCCAGCTGGTACGACAACGAGTGGGGCTACTCCAACCGTCTCGTCGACCTCACCGAGTACGTGGCCGAGCGGCTCTAAGCTCATTTCCATGACTCTGCGCACCCTCGAATCCCTGAAGGAATCGGTCGGTTCGCTCGACGGAACACGCGTCATCGTCCGTTGTGACCTCAACGTCCCCCTGCGGGACGGGGTCATCACGGACGATGGCCGTGTTCGTGCGTCGGTGCCGACCCTCAAGGCCCTCATCGACCAGGGGGCGCGTGTCATCGTGTGCTCCCACCTCGGTCGTCCCGACGGCGCCCCGGACCCGCAGTACAGCCTGGCGCCGGTCGCGGCCCGCCTCGGCGAGCTGCTCGGGCAGTCGGTGGCGTTCGCGACCGACACCGTCGGCGCTTCGGCGCAGGAAGCGGTCGCCGCCCTGCAGCCGGGCGGCGTGCTCGTGCTGGAGAACCTCCGTTTCAACCCGGGGGAGACCGCGAAGGACGACGCGGAGCGCCGCGCCTTCGCGGAGCAGCTCGCCACCCTCGGCGACGCCCTGGTCTCCGACGGCTTCGGCGTCGTGCACCGCAAGCAGGCCAGCGTCTACGAGCTCGCCCAGATCCTGCCCTCCGCGGCGGGCCTCCTCATCGAGGCGGAGCTCACGGTCCTCGACCGGCTCACCGAGAACCCCGAGCGCCCCTACACGGTGGTGCTCGGCGGCTCGAAGGTCTCCGACAAGCTCGGCGTGATCTCGCACCTGCTGCCGCGCGTCGACCGTCTGCTCGTGGGCGGCGGGATGCTGTTCACGTTCCTCGCGGCCCAGGGCCACGCCGTCGCCTCCAGCCTGCTGGAGAAGGATCAGCTCGACACGGTCCGCGGCTACATCGCCGAGGCCGCCGAGCGCGGCGTCGAGCTCGTGCTGCCCACCGACGTCGTCGTCGCCGCCTCGTTCTCCGCGGACGCGGCGCACGAGACCGCGGCGGCGGACGCGATCGAGTCCACCTCCTTCGGCTCCTCGGGCATCGGCCTCGACATCGGGCCGGAGACGGCCGCGCGCTTCGCCGAGGCGATCCGCGGATCCAAGACGGTGTTCTGGAACGGTCCGATGGGCGTGTTCGAGTTCCCCGCCTTCGCGGCCGGCACCCGGACCGTCGCCGAAGCGCTGACGGAGACCCAGGGCCTCAGTGTCGTCGGCGGAGGCGACTCCGCCGCGGCCGTGCGCCAGCTCGGTTTCGCCGACGACCAGTTCGGTCACATCTCGACGGGCGGGGGCGCCAGCCTCGAGTTCCTGGAAGGCAAGAAACTCCCCGGACTGGAGGTCCTCGGATGGCAGTGAACAGTCGTACCCCCCTCATCGCGGGCAACTGGAAGATGAACCTCGACCACCTGCAGGCGGTGGCGTTCGTGCAGAAGCTGCACTGGACGCTCAAGGACGCCAAGCACGAGGACGGAACGGTCGAGGTGGCGATCTTCCCGCCGTTCACGGACCTGCGCAGCGTGCAGACGCTCATCGACGCCGACAAGATCCCGTTCGCGTTCGGTGCACAGGACCTGTCGCAGCACGACTCCGGCGCCTACACGGGGGAGATCTCCGGCGCGTTCCTCGCCAAGCTCGACGCGAGCTACGTGATCATCGGGCATTCCGAGCGACGCGAGTACCACGCCGAGAGCGACGAGATCGTGGCGGCGAAGACCAAGGCGGCCATCACGCACGGCCTCGTGCCGGTGATCTGCGTGGGCGAGACGGCGGAGGATCTGGAGAAGTTCGGCGCCAGCGCCGTGCCCGCCGGTCAGCTCGAGACGGCCCTGCAGGGTCTGGACGCCAAGGCGGACATCGTCATCGCGTACGAGCCCGTCTGGGCCATCGGATCCGGTCAGGCCGCCACGCCGCAGCAGGCGCAGGACGTCTGCGCCGTGCTGCGCGGCGTGATCGCGAAGGTCCTCGGCGACGAGGCGGCCGCACGGACCCGCATCCTCTACGGCGGCTCGGTGAAGTCGGCGAACATCGCAGGCTTCATGCGTGAGCCGGATGTGGACGGCGCCCTCGTCGGCGGTGCCAGCCTCGTGGTCGACGAGTTCGCCGCGATCGTCCGCTATCAGAAGCACGTCGGGGTCTGACACGCGTCCCCGCCCTCAGGGGCGGGGACGTCTCGACGTATAATTGACCGTTACCCGGGATCCTGCACGCCCGTGCGGGCCCGAGCGAAAGGCCGATCCGTGGATATCATCCAGTTCATCCTGCAGGTGCTGCTGGGCATCACCAGCGTCCTGCTGACCCTTCTGATCCTGCTCCACAAGGGGCGCGGCGGAGGCCTCTCCGACATGTTCGGCGGCGGCATGTCGTCGGCGGTCGGCTCCAGCGGACTCGCCGAGCGCAACCTCAACAGGTTCACGGTGGTCCTGGCCCTGGTCTGGTTCGTCGCGATCGTCGGACTCGGCCTCATCACGAAGTTCGAGGCGATCTGATGGCTACCGGCGGCAACGCAATCCGAGGGACGAGGGTCGGCTCCGGCCCCATGGGCGAGCAGGACCACGGCTACCACGCCGACCGCATCGCGATCTCGTACTGGGACGGACTCGGCAACGAGACCGTGCGGTACTTCGCGGCGGGGCTGCCCGAGGAGGAGATCCCGGACATCATCGACCACCCGCATTCGGGTCTGCCGGCAGGGCGCGACAAGGAGAACCCGCCGGAGATCGCCAAGGCGGAGCCCTACAAGACGCACCTCGCGTACGTGAAGGAGCGTCGCACCGACGAGGAGGCCGAGCAGCTGCTCGGCGACGCGCTCGCGCAGCTGCGCGAGCGTCGCGGCCAGGGCTGATCCGCTCGGCGCCGTCTGCTTTCCGAAGGCCCCCGCTCGGCGGGGGCCTTCGGCGTTCGCGGGAGCCCGAGCTCGGGGCGCCGGCGGCGTCGCTCAGAGGAAGGGGACGAAGCTGCGCGGAACCGTCACGTTGTCGGGGAGCCCCGTGAACAGGGGAGCGACCTGGTCCGGCCGGTATCCGGCGATCCCGCAGCCCACCGGGGTCAGCAGGAATCGTCGCTCGGGGTGTGCGGCGGCGTACTCCGCGAACGTGCGCGCCTCGGCGGCGAGCACCTCGAGGCCGCTCATCGTGTCGATGGCGTAGGTGTCGCCGTGATGGCCGTGCCCCTCGCCCCATACCGCGCCGAAGTCGCGGTACGCGATGAGCGCGGCGCCGCCTCCATGGTGCCCTTCCGCGTTCGACCCGAAGACGAACACCTCGTCGGGTCGGAGCGCGGTGACGCGCTCCGGTGTGATCCGCATGTCGCTGCTCCTTCCGACGGAGCGAACTCTACGCCGTGGAGGAGGGAGGAAGTGGAGGGGGTGACGGGAATCGAACCCGCGCAATCAGTTTGGAAGACTGAGACTCTACCATTGAGCTACACCCCCGGACCTTGCGCCATCGGCGCCGGGACCGACCCGGGCGAACGCCGCGGGACTCCATCGAGCATACCTGACTGACGGGGGTGCTCCGTTCCGTTAGACTCGTGAAGGCCGTTCCCGCGCGCGCGGGTTGCCAACCCGGGGCGTAGCTCAGCTTGGTAGAGCGCCCGCTTTGGGAGCGGGAGGTCGCAGGTTCAAATCCTGTCGCCCCGACGTTCACATACGTCGCACTCGCGGGGATTTCCGCGCGGGACATTCACAAGGAGACACACCAGCATGGCGAACAGCACCGTCGAGAAGCTTGCCCCGACCCGGGTCAAGCTGCACATCACGGTCACCCCGGAAGACCTCAAGCCCAGCATCGCGCACGCGTACGAGCACATCGCGCAGGACGTGCAGATCCCCGGCTTCCGCAAGGGCAAGGTGCCCGCGCCCATCATCGACCAGCGCGTCGGCCGTGGCGCCGTCATCGAGCACGCCGTCAACGAGGGTCTCGACACCTTCTTCCGCGAGGCGACCCTCGAGCACAACCTCCGCGTCGTCGGCCGTCCGTCGGCCGAGGTCGTCGAGTGGCCGAACGAGAAGGACTTCTCCGGCGACCTCAAGGTCGAGGTCGAGGTCGACGTCCGTCCGGAGATCGAGGTCCCCTCGCTCGACGGCATCACGCTGACCGTCGACGCCGTCGAGGCCGACGACGCGGCGCTCGACGCAGAGCTGGACCGCCTGCGCTCCCGCTTCGGCACGCTCGTGCCCGTCGACCGTCCGGCCACGTCCGGCGACTTCGTCGAGCTCGACCTGGTCGCCGCGATCGACGGCGCCGAGATCGACCGCGCCGAGGGCGTGTCGTACGAGGTCGGCTCGGGTGAGCTGCTCGAGGGCATCGACGACGCGATCGAGTCGCTCACCGCCGGTGAGGACACCACGTTCCGCTCCAAGCTCGTCGGCGGCGACCACGCCGGCGAGGAGGCCGAGGTCTCCGTCACGGTCAAGGCCGTCAAGGAGCGCGAGCTCCCCGAGGCGGACGACGACTTCGCGCAGATCGCGAGCGAGTTCGACACCATCGGTGAGCTGCGCGACAGCCTGCGCGAGTCGGTCTCGCAGCAGGGCGTGTTCACGCAGGCGTCTGCCGCGCGCGACAAGCTCGTCGAGACGCTGCTCGAGCAGATCGACATCCCCGTCCCGCCGCAGCTCATCGAGGACGAGGTGCACAACCACCTCGAGGGCGAAGGCCGCCTCGAGGACGACGAGCACCGCGCAGAGGTGACCGAGGCCAGCACCAAGCAGTTCAAGACGCAGGTGCTGCTGGACGCGATCGCCGAGGACGCGAACGTCCAGGTCTCGCAGGACGAGCTGAGCCAGTACCTGATCCAGTCCGCCGCGCAGTACGGCATGGCGCCGCAGGAGTTCGTCGAGGCCCTGCAGTCCGCGAACCAGCTGCCGGTGCTCGTCGGAGAGGTCGCCCGCAACAAGGCGCTCGCCGTCGCGCTGGGCAAGGTCACCGTCGTCGACTCGAACGGCAAGCCCGTCGACCTGACCGGCTTCGTGGCCGTCGAGGACGAGGCCGAGCAGGCCGAGGAAGCCCCGGCGGAGAAGGCCCCGGCCAAGAAGGCGCCCGCCAAGAAGGCTCCGGCGAAGAAGGCCGCCGCCAAGGCCGAGGACGCCGCCGAGGCTCCGGCCGACGAGAAGCCCGCCGCCAAGAAGCCGGCTGCGCGCAAGGCTCCGGCCAAGAAGGCGGCGGAGAAGGCTGCGGACGCCGAGTAATCCTCGGATCCGAGATCCCGGAAGAGGGCGGGTGCCGTGCGCACCCGCCCTCTTCGCATCCCTGGAGGAGACGCATGGACGACTGGCAGGAGCGCATCGACGCCGTCTGGGAGGCCGCCGCGGGCGGACTCGTCGACGAGGAGGTCATCGCCCGCATCGACGCGATCGCGGCCGAGCGTGCACCTGACGATGCGGAGGCGGCGTTCGAGCGGGCGGGTGCCCGCGACTCGGGCGACCTCCCCGAGGACGCGGTGCCGCTGTACCGGCTCGCCCTCGCCCGCGGCCTCGACGACGACCGGCGCGCGCAGGCGACGATCCAGCTCGCCAGCACGCTGCGCAACCTCGGTCAGGTGGACGAGGCCCTCGCGCTCATCGCCGCCGAACAGGAGTCGCACCCGGATTCGCCCTACCGGGACGCGATCGCGGCGATGCACGCCCTCGCGCTGGTGAGCGCAGGCCGGCCTGAGGAAGGCGTCGGCGTCGCGATTCTCGCGCTCGTGGAGCACATGCCGCGCTACCGCCGCTCGATGACCGCCTACGCCGAGGAGATCGCGCGCCGCGGCGCCTGATATGCCGACGGCGAACACGGCCGGGCGTGCGCGTTGTCGCCGGTAGATTCGAATCACCGAACACGGAAACAGGAGCGGAAATGGCTGAACCCCTGGTCGCGACGAGCGTCTTCGACAGGCTGCTCAAGGATCGCATCATCTGGCTGGGATCCGAGGTGCGGGACGAGAACGCCAACGAGATCTGTGCGAAGATCCTCCTTCTCGCCGCCGAGGACCCTGAGAAGGACATCTACCTCTACATCAACTCGCCCGGCGGCTCCATCACCGCAGGCATGGCGATCTACGACACGATGCAGTTCGTTCCGAACGACATCGTCACGGTGGGCATCGGAATGGCCGCCTCGATGGGCCAGCTGCTGCTGACCAGCGGCACCAAGGGCAAGCGCTACATCACCCCGAACGCCCGCGTGCTGCTCCACCAGCCGCACGGCGGATTCGGCGGCACTGCGAGCGACATCCAGACGCAGGCGCAGCTCATCCTCGACATGAAGAAGCGTCTCGCCGAGATCACCGCCTCGCAGACGGGCAAGACCGTCGAGCAGATCAACGCCGACGGCGACCGGGACCGCTGGTTCTCGGCGCAGGAGGCCCTCGAGTACGGCTTCGTCGACCACATGCGCGAGCACGCCAGTGACGTGCACGGCGGTGGCGGCACCGGCGCCGACGGCTCGGACAAGTAAGGCTGGAGAGGACACCCATGTACACACCCACGTTCCGCTCCGCCGGCACCCTGCCCTCGAGCCGCTACGTCCTTCCTCAGTTCGAGGAGCGCACCGCTTACGGCTTCAAGCGCCAGGACCCGTACAACAAGCTGTTCGAGGATCGAGTGATCTTCCTCGGCGTGCAGGTGGACGACGCGTCCGCCGACGACGTGATGGCGCAGCTCCTCGTCCTGGAGAGCCAGGACTCCGAGCGCGACATCACGATGTACATCAATTCGCCCGGTGGATCCTTCACCGCGATGACCGCGATCTACGACACGATGCAGTACGTCGCGCCGCAGATCCAGACGGTCGTGCTGGGGCAGGCCGCATCGGCCGCCTCGGTGCTGCTCGCGGCGGGCGCCCCCGGCAAGCGTCTCGCGCTGCCCAACGCCCGCGTGCTGATGCACCAGCCCGCGATGGGCGAGGCGGGGCACGGCCAGGCGTCGGACATCGAGATCCAGGCGGCGGAGATCCTCCGGATGCGCACCTGGCTCGAGGAGACGATGGCCAAGCACACCGGCAAGCCGGTCGAGCAGGTCAACCGTGACATCGATCGCGACAAGATCCTCTCGGCCGAGGAGGCCAAGGACTACGGCATCGTCGACCAGGTGCTGTCCAGCCGCAAGCGCCAGGCGCTGAGCTGACCCGCTGAAACCACGCCGCAGGGCGGCCCGGATCGATTCCGGGCCGCCCTGCGGCGTTCGCGCTCCGGTTGCGCGAGTGAGCGTCGCCACCTGCTCATATGAGCAGATCCGTGCGCGTGCGTGTGGTCACGCGGTACCCTCGGAGCATGCCCCGTATCGCCATCGACGACGACGAACTGCTCGCCGTCCGTGTCGCGGAGCTCTACTACGACGAGGACAAGACGCAGGACGAGATCGGCGGTCTCCTGGGCATCTCGCGCTGGAAGGTCGGGCGCCTCCTGCAGCAGGCGCGCGCGGACGGCATCGTCCGCATCGAGATCGTCCACCCGCGCGCCCGCAAGCTGGGCATCGAGCGGGATCTGCGCGAGCGCTTCGGCCTCGCCGACGCCGTGGTGGTGCCGAACGGCCCCAGCGACACGGAGACCCTGGGACGGGTCGCCCAGGGGGCGGCCGACCACCTCGCCGCCCTCCGTCCCGTCCCGAAGACGCTCGCCGTGAGCTGGGGGCGCACTCTCACCGCGGTCGCCGACCGCATGGCCGACGGATGGGCGCGCAGCGTGACCGTCGTGCAGATGAACGGCGGCGTGAGTGTCAACCGGCGCCCCGGCGGCGCGGCCTCCCTCGCCGCGACGATCGCGCAGCGCGCCGCCGGCCAGGTCGCCCTGCTGCCCAGCCCCGCGATCCTGGAGCGGCTCGAGACGAAGCAGGCCATCGAGCGCGACCGCACTGTCGCCGGCGTGCTCGAGCAGGCCGCGCAGGCCGACGCGTACCTGTTCACGGCGGGGGTCTGCGACGCCGGATCCGCGCACGTCGAGAACGGATACCTGACGGTTCAGGACATCGACGAGCTGGCCCGTCGCGGCGCGGTCGGAGACGTCCTCGGTCGCTACATCGACGCGGACGGCAACATCGTCGATCCCGAACTCGACGCCCGGACGGTGGGACTGAGCCTCGAACGGCTGCGCGACGCGCGCACCGCCGTCTTCGTCACGGCGGGAGAGGCGAAGCACGACATCGCCCGGACCGTCGTGGCCTCGAAACTGTGCACGATGGTGGTCACCGATGAGGCGACCGCCCTGACTCTCCTGGAGCTGGACAAGTGACCGGAACTGTGACGACGACCGAACTCGCGCGGCGCACCGCGCTGGAGGTGCTCGGCGGCGCCCCCGACGACCTCACGCTGCGGCGCTTCCTGCACGGACTGCCGGGTGTGGACGCGGTGGGGCTCGAGCAGCGCTCCGCGGGACTCGGCACCCGCTCGATCAAGACCACGTCCAAGGCGTGGGCGCTGGACACGATCATCCGCCTCATCGACCTCACCACGCTCGAGGGCGCGGACACACCGGGCAAGGTGCGGTCCCTCGTCTCCAAGGCGAAGCTGCCGGACGCCTCCGACCCGAGCTGCCCCTCCGTCGCGGCGGTGTGCGTCTACGGCGACATGGTGCCGCACGCGGTCGAGGCGCTGGGCTCCCGTCACGGCGACCCCGATGACGGCGGCATCTCCGTCGCGGCGGTCGCGACCGCCTTCCCGAGCGGTCGTGCCTCGCTCGCCGTCAAGCTCGCGGACACCCGCGACGCGGTGCAGGCGGGCGCCGACGAGATCGACATGGTGATCGACCGCGGCGCTTTCCTCGCAGGGCGCTACGGGCAGGTGTTCGATCAGATCGTCGCGGTCAAGGACGCCTGCCGCCGCGAGGACGGCACGTCCGCCTCGCTCAAGGTCATCCTCGAGACCGGCGAGCTGAACACGTACGACAACATCAAGCGCGCGTCGTGGCTCGGCATCCTGGCCGGCGGCGACTTCATCAAGACGTCGACCGGCAAGGTCTCGCCGGCGGCGACGCTGCCGGTCACCCTCCTCATGCTGGAGGCCGTGCGCGACTGGCATCGGCTGACCGGCGCGAAGGTCGGCGTGAAGCCGGCCGGCGGCATCCGGTCCTCGAAGGACGCGGTGAAGTACCTCGTGCACGTCGCCGAGACCGTAGGGGAGGAGTGGCTGCAGCCGCACCTGTTCCGGTTCGGCGCCTCCAGCCTGCTCAACGACGTGCTGCTGCAGCGGCAGAAGCTGACCACCGGCCACTACTCCGGCCCCGACTACGTCACGATCGACTGACGGAGGACCACGCATGGGATTCCTGGATTACGCGCCCGCGCCCGAGTCGCGGAGCATCCTCGCACTGAAGGACGAATACGGCCTCTTCATCGACGGCGAGTTCGTCGAGGGACGCGGGGCGTCGTTCGCGACCATCTCGCCTGCCGATGAATCGCGCATCGCGATGATCGCGCACGCCTCCGACGAGGACGTCGACCTCGCCGTCGCCGCCGCGCGCCGCGCCTACACCAAGGTGTGGTCGAAGATGAGCGGGCGCGACCGCGGGAAGTACCTCTTCCGCATCGCCCGCCTCGTACAGGAGCGTGCTCGCGAGCTCGCCGTCGCGGAGAGCCTGGACAACGGCAAGCCGATCAAGGAGTCGCGCGACGTCGACGTGCCGCTCGTCGCCTCGTGGTTCTTCTACTACGCGGGCTGGGCGGACAAGCTCGACTATGCGGGTGCGGGTCCGAATCCGCAGGCGCACGGCGTGGCCGGTCAGGTCATCCCGTGGAACTTCCCGCTGCTGATGCTGGCGTGGAAGGTCGCCCCGGCTCTCGCGGCAGGCAACACGGTGGTGCTGAAGCCGGCCGAGACGACGTCGCTCACCGCACTGATCTTCGCGGAGATCCTGCAGCAGGCCGATCTGCCGGCGGGTGTCGTGAACATCGTCACCGGGGCAGGCGCGACCGGCGCGGCGGTCGTCCGCCATCCCGACGTCGACAAGGTGGCCTTCACCGGATCCACCGCGGTGGGGCGCGAGATCGCGCGCGCCGTCGCGGGCACCGGCAAGGCGCTGACCCTGGAGCTCGGCGGCAAGGCGGCGAACATCGTGTTCGACGACGCGCCGATCGACCAGGCGATCGAGGGCATCGTCAACGGCATCTTCTTCAACCAGGGGCACGTGTGCTGTGCGGGCAGCCGCCTGCTGGTGCAGGAGTCGATCCATGACGAGGTCATCGACCGGCTCAAGGAGCGCCTGTCGACGCTCCGCCTCGGAGACCCGCTCGACAAGAACACCGACATCGGCGCGATCAACTCCGCCGAGCAGCTGGCCCGCATCCGCGAGCTCAGCCAGGTCGGCGAGGACGAGGGCGCCGAGCGCTGGACGGCCGACTGCGTCATCCCGGACAAGGGCTTCTGGTTCGCTCCGACGATCTTCACCGGCGTCGAGGCCTCGCACCGGATCGCACGCGAGGAGGTGTTCGGCCCGGTCCTGTCGGTGCTGACCTTCCGCACCCCCGCGGAGGCGATCGCGAAGGCGAACAACACGCCGTACGGCCTGTCCGCAGGGATCTGGAGCGACAAGGGATCCCGGATCCTGGCCGTCGCCGACCAGCTGCGCGCCGGTGTGGTGTGGGCCAACACGTTCAACCGGTTCGATCCGTCGAGTCCGTTCGGAGGCTACAAGGAGTCGGGCTACGGCCGTGAGGGCGGCAAGCAGGGCCTGGCCGCGTACCTGCGTCCGGCATCGGCCGCGCCGCGCGCCGTGGCCGGACGGACGGACGCGAAGGGCGAAGCCGTCGCCGCGAAGAAGGGGGGCGCGGCATGAGCGCGCGACTGACCGTTCCCAAGACCTACAAGCTCGCGATCGGCGGGGCGTTCCCCCGGAGCGAGTCCGGCCGCACCTACGAGGTCACGACTCCGAAGGGCGCGTTCCTGGCCAACGCCGCGAAGGCCTCGCGCAAGGACGCCCGCGACGCGGTCAAGGCCGCCCGCAGCGCACAGGGCGGGTGGGCCAAGGCCACCGCGTACAACCGCGGTCAGGTGCTGTACCGGGTGGCCGAGGTGCTCGAGGGGCGCCGCGCCCAGTTCGTCGACGAGATCGTGGCGCAGCAGGGCGTGTCCGCGGCCGTCGCGGGCGCACAGGTCGACGAGGCCATCGACCTGTGGGTCTGGTACGCGGGCTGGTGCGACAAGTACGCGCAGGTCGCGGGCAACCTGAACCCGGTCGCGGGCGCCTACTTCAACATCTCCGCGCCGGAACCCACGGGCGTCGTCGCGATCATCGCGCCGCAGGACTCGGCGCTGCTCGGCCTGGTCTCGGTCGTCGCGCCGGCCCTCGTCGCCGGGAACGCGGTGGTCGTCGTCGCCAGCGAGGCCTACCCTCTGTCGGCGATCAGCCTGGCGGAGGTGCTCGCCACGAGTGATCTGCCCGGCGGCGTCGTCAACGTGCTGACCGGATCTGCGGCGGAGCTCGCGCCGTGGCTCGCCGCGCACGCCGACGTGAACGCGCTGGATCTGTCCGGCGCCGGCGGGATCGACTGGGTCGATCTGCAGATCACGGCGGCGGACACGCTCAAGCGGGTGCTCACGCCGGGTGAGGTCGTCGCCTCCCCGCAGCGGATCGCGGCCTTCACCGAGGTCAAGACGGTCTGGCACCCGAAGAGCATGGTCTGAGCGAACCGCCGCGAGGCTTCCGCGGCTCTGAGGGCCCGCTCCGCTGTATGCGGGGCGGGCCCTGTCGTCGTGACGGCGAGGACGCGAGTGCGCGTTCGAGAGTGGTGAGCGCAGGCAATATATTGAACGCGTGAAGCGATTCGTGCACCCGAACTCCCTGCGGCGGCTCACGCTCGCGATTCTTGCTGCCGCCCTCGTGGCGACGAGTGTCGTCGTGCCGAGGAGCGCCGCGTCGGCGACGGCCCCTCCGACCGCGTCCCAGACTCTGGCGCAGCAGATCGTCAACAGCGGCATGCTGAGCGGGAATCCGGAGCCGATGGCGCAGATCCGCGGGTACGCGAACGGCGCGCTGTTCTCTCACGTCGTCGGCGGCCAGGTACGCGACTGCCTCATCGACCCGGTGATCCTCCAAGCGCTCAAGACGACGATCGTCGACAGGAAGTTCTCCCTCTACGTCGCGTCGCTGAACAGGTTCTGCACCGGGGAACTCAGCTCGATCGGGACCAGCAGCTATCACTGGAGATCGGGAGGCGGCCACGCGGTGGACATCTCCCGCGTCAACGGCGTCCCTTCCACGGGCGCCACGGCGCAGGACCTTGCGCTGATCAACTCGATGTTCACCGCGCTGCCCGCCCCCGCAGGGCTCGGGCAGTATCAATGCCGCAGACCCCTCAGCGTCCCGGCGCAATGGACGCAGTTCGAGGATTCCTGCGATCACAACCACTTCGAATACCGCGGTGGGGTCGGCGGCCTGGCGCCGAACGGCCCCTTCGATCTGAACGGCGATATGAAGTCGGATCTGCTGGGAGTGCGCGACGACGGCTACCTGGTCGAGTACCTGAGCTACGGCCCCACGGGCGCGGTCGCGTTGACGGGCAACACGCTCGGCAACGGGTGGGAGACGACATCGGCGATCGTGCACGGCGATTTCAACGGGGACGGGGCCGGGGATCTGCTTCAGACGCGCACCGACGGCAGGCTGTTCTACTACTCCGGCGACGCATCGAGTCATTACAGCGGCCTGCAGGTCGGGTCGGGATGGACATCGGCCTACAGTCTGCTCACGGGCGGGGTGGATTTCACGGGCGACGGGCGGCCCGACCTCGTGACCCGAGGACCCGACGCCGCGCTGTACGCCTATCCCGGCCTGGGCAACGGCTGGTTCGGAGGCCGCGTCCAGATCGGCAACGGCTGGTCGGGGATGACGGCGCTCGTCGCAGGCGACTTCGACAACAACGGACGGGGCGATCTGATCGCCCGTGACGTGAACGGCGACCTGTGGGCCTACTTCGGACTCAGCACGGGATTCACCGCTCCGCGGAAGATCGGCTGGGGCTGGAACATTTTCTCGACGATCACCGGCGCCGGCGACTACGACGGCGACGGGAACGCAGACATCATCGGCCGCAACGGAACCGATCAGACCCTCTGGCTCTATCGGGGGACCGGATCGGGGACGATCGGCTCGTACCAGCAGATCGGCAACGGCTGGGGCGGGTTCCGCTTCATCAGCTGAGGGGTCGGAGTGTTCGCCGGGCGCGAAGCGGGGAAGGGCGGCGATCCGTGGCGATACGGCCCGATGTCGGGTGCAGCGGTTAGGCTCGAATCGCGGCTCCGCCGCACGGTGAATCACGTCGTGATCGCACGCGCTGCGGCGACCGCGGCCCACGTCTCGAAGGAGGACGCACATGGCACGAATCGGTGAGAGCGCCGACCTGTTCAAGTGCTCGTTCTGCGGCAAGAGCCAGAAGCAGGTGCAGCAGCTCATCGCGGGTCCCGGCGTCTACATCTGCGACGAGTGCGTCGAGCTCTGCAACGAGATCATCGAGGAGCGCATGGCAGAGTCGGCCAACGGCGAGGTCGCGGAGTTCGACCTGCCGAAGCCGCGCGAGATCTTCTCCTTCCTCGAGGAGTACGTCGTGGGGCAGGACCAGGCCAAGCGTGCCCTCTCGGTCGCGGTCTACAACCACTACAAGCGTGTTCGCGCACGCGGAACGCTGCAGCCGGCCGAGCAGAAGGCCGACGAGATCGAGATCGCCAAGAGCAACATCCTGATGATCGGGCCCACGGGCTGCGGCAAGACGTACCTCGCGCAGACGCTCGCCAAGCGGCTCAACGTGCCGTTCGCGGTGGCCGATGCGACGGCGCTCACCGAGGCGGGCTACGTCGGCGAGGACGTGGAGAACATCCTCCTGAAGCTCATCCAGGCCGCCGACTACGACGTCAAGCGCGCGGAGACCGGCATCATCTACATCGACGAGGTCGACAAGATCGCCCGCAAGGCGGAGAACCCCTCGATCACTCGCGACGTCTCCGGCGAGGGCGTGCAGCAGGCGCTGCTGAAGATCCTCGAGGGCACCGTCGCGTCGGTGCCGCCGCAGGGCGGACGCAAGCACCCGCACCAGGAATTCCTGCAGATCGACACGACGAACGTGCTCTTCATCGTGGCGGGCGCCTTCGCCGGCCTCGAAGACATCATCTCCTCGCGCGTCGGCAAGCACGGCGTCGGCTTCGGCGCCCCGCTGCACGACAAGGGCAAGGATCTGGACCTCTTCAGCGAGGTGCTGCCGGAGGACCTGCACAAGTTCGGCCTGATCCCGGAGTTCATCGGCCGGCTTCCCGTCGTCGCCTCGGTCACCCCGCTCGACCAGGCCGCCCTCATCGACATTCTCACCGGTCCGCGCAACGCCCTGGTCAAGCAGTACCAGCGCATGTTCCAGCTCGACGGCGTCGAACTGGAGTTCGAAGACGATGCGCTGCAGTCGATCGCCGACCTTGCTGTGGAGCGGAAGACGGGCGCCCGCGGTCTGCGCGCGATCCTGGAGGACGTGCTCGGACCGATCATGTTCGAGATCCCGTCGGCGGAAGACGTGCAGAAGGTCGTCGTGACCCGCGCCGCCGTCGACGAGGGCGCTCCTCCCACGCTCGTGCTGGCCCGCAAGCGCAAGAGCGCGTGAGCCCCTGCTGTGGGCGGGCGCCTGCGCGCCGCCCACAGCCGTCTCAGGCGTCCAGCCCGCGCCGCTTCAGCAGCGGGGCGATCTCCGCGTCCCGACCACGGAAGCCGCGGTAGGCCTCGAGCGGATCCTGGGAACCGCCGACCGCGAGCAGACGTCGGCGGAACCTCTCGCCGTTCGCGCGCGTGAGCCCGCCGTTCTCCCGGAACCACTCGACCGTGTCGGCATCCAGCACCTCGCTCCAGATGTACGAGTAGTAGCCGGCGCTGTAACCGCCGGCGAAGATGTGCGCGAAATAGGCGGACGAGTACCGCGTGGGCACGGCCGGGTCGGCGAGGCCGATGTCGACGAGGGCGTTCGCCTCGAACGCGGCGACGTCGTCGATCCGCATCCCCGCGCGCAGCGCGTGAAGCGCCTGGTCGAGCCAGGCCGCAGCGAGGTACTCGCTCGTCTCGAATCCCTGGTTGAAGGTCTCCGTCGCCTGGAGACGCGCGATCACGTCGGAGGGGAGCGGCTCGCCCGTCGCGTGGTGGCGGGCGTAGGCGCCCACGATGTCGGGCCAGAGCATCCACATCTCGTTGACCTGGCTCGGGAACTCGACGAAGTCGCGGAACACCTCCGTCCCGGAGAAGTGCGGATACGTCACGTCTGAGAACAGGCCGTGCAGCGCGTGCCCGAACTCGTGGAACAGCGTGTTGACCTCGTCCAGCGTCAGCAGCGTGGGCTCGCCGTCGGCGGGGCGCGCCACGTTCAGGTTGTTCGCGACCACCGGCTTCGTGCCGCGGAGGGCGGACTGGCTCACGATCTCGTTCATCCACGCGCCGCCCCGCTTGCTGTCGCGCGTGTACAGGTCGAGGACGTACAGGCCGAGCGGCGAGCCGTCCTCCTGGAACACCTCGAACGTGCGGGCGCCGGGGTGGTAGACGGGGAGGTCGGGCCGTTCCTGGAACGACAGGCCGTACAGCCGGCCCGCCGCGGCGAACACCCCGTCCTGCAGCACCCGCTCCGCCTCGAACCAGGCCCGCAGCGCCGCGGTGTCGATGTCGTAGCGCGCCGTGCGCAGCTTCTCGGTGTAATAGGCCCAGTCATGCGCCTCGAGGGGGAACGGCTCGTCCTCCGTCTCGTCGATGAGCTGCTGCAGCGCGGCGCGCTCCGTCTCGGCGTTGCGCGCCGCGGGTGCGGCGAGGTCGCGCAGCATGCGCTCGACCGCCTCGGGAGTGCCGGCCGTCTCATCGGCCGTCACCGCGGCCGCGTGACTGGGGTAGCCCAGCAGCGCCGCGCGCTCTGCGCGGAGCGCGACGATCTCGCTCAGGACGCCGCGGTTGTCGTGCTCGCCGCCGCGAGAGCCCCGCGACCGTGACGCCTCCATGATCCGGCGGCGGCTCTCCCGGTTCGTCAGCACGGCCAGAGCCGGATGCCCGGTGAACAGGGGGAGGGCGATCAGGTACCCGCCGTCGAGGCCGCGCTCGGCGGCCGCCCGTGCCGCGGCCGAGAGCTCGCCGGCGCTCAGGCCGTCCAGCTCGGCGGGGTCCTCGAACACCACGGCGAGCTCATTGGTGTCGGCGAGGAGGTTCTTCTCGAACGTCGCACTCAGCGAGGACAGACGCTGATTGAGGTCGGTGAGGCGCACCTTCGCCTCATCGTCGAGGGCGGCGCCGGCGAGGGTCATCTCGCGGTGCCAGCGCTCGACGAGACGGCGCTGCTCGGGTTCGAGCGGCAGGACGCCGAGTTGCGCGTGCAGCTGCGAGATCCGCCAGTACAGGGCGGCGTTCAGCAGGATCGCATCGTGATGGGCGGCCATGAGAGGCGCGAGCTCCTCGTCGATCGCCTGGATCTCGGCCGTGGCATCCGCGGAGCTGACGGTGTAGAACGCATGCGCGACGCGGTCCAGCAGCTCCCCGCTGCGTTCGAGGGCCTCCATCGTGTTCTCGAACGTGGGCATCGAGCGCGCCATCGTGATCCGCCGGATCTCCGCCAGCTGCTCGTCGAAACCCTGCCGGAAGGCCGGCAGGTAGTGCTCCGCGCGGATGCGCCCGTAGTCGGGCACGGCGTAGGGCAGCGGGGAGGGCGTGAGCAGCGGATTCGTCTCGACCGTCATGCTCCGAGCCTAGGAGACGCCCCGGGGCGCGTGTGCGCGGATCCGGGGATCGGCAGCAGGTTTCCGCCGTCAGCGGGCGAGTCGCGTCATCACCCGGCCGAGCGCCTCCGCGGTGAGCCGTACGGAGCGACGACGCAGGTTCTCCGGGCGCGCGAGGACGTCGATCATCCGGTTCGTGCTGACGTACTGCAGCGGGCGCCGCACCACGGCGTCGGTGCCCGGCGACGTGTAGCGGGGGAGCACGCCGATCACGTCGCCGGTCGCGATCACCGAGGCGGCGACGCCGTAGTCGTTGATGCGGTGCACGATCTCCGCCGGACGGTTCGTGATCGCGGAGATCGTGCGCAGCACGTCGTCGGGGGAGTACCCGGCGCGGCTCGTCACCCAGCGCTCGCCCACGACGTCGGACGGCTGCAGCGACGCGCGCTGCGCGAGCGGATGCTCCGGGGACAGCGCCACGTCCAGGGGCTCGGCGGCGAGGGTGAGCACGCGGATGCCGGTCTTCGGCCACGGCGGGCTGTGCTCCATGCGGTGGGCCAGGACGAGGTCGTAGCGCGCCGTGAGAGCCGGGAAGTCGCTCTGCGCCACGTCCTCGTCGGTGAAGCGGATCGCGGGGACGTCCGGACCGGATCCGAGCTCGCGCAGAAGCGGTCCGAACAGCGCCTGGGCCGCGCTCAGGAAGCCGCTGATCGTCACCACGCCGCCCTTGGCCGCCTCGAACTCGTCGACGGCGGATCGGGCAGCCGCCATGGCGTCGAGCGCGGCGGCGCCCGCCTCCGCGAGGGCCTCACCGGCGGGGGTGAGCACGAGCGTGCGCCCCTGCTTCCTGGTCAGCGGGGCGCGGACGCCGCGCTGCAGCGCGGCAAGCTGCTGGGACACCGCCGACGGCGTCACCCGCAGCGCCTCGGCGACGGCGGTCACGCTGCCGAGAGCGCCCAGCTCGCGCAGGATCTGGAGCTGCTGCAACTGCATATGATCATTCAAGCATGTAGCGATGCTTAATGGTTACTCCAGAAGGTAGGGATTGATCTACAGGGTTGTTCGCGGTGGGATCGAAGCATGAAGGCTCTCTACAAGGACGGCCCGCACGCGGGCCTCGAGCTCGTCGACAGGCCGGACCCCGTGGCCGGACCCGACGAGGTGGTCATCCGCGTGCTGCGTACCGGCATCTGCGGCACCGACCTGCACATCCAGCGCTGGGACGACTGGGCGGCGTCCGCGGTGAAGGCGCCGCTGATCCCCGGTCACGAGTTCTACGGCGAGGTGGTCGAGGTCGGCCCCCTCGTTCACGACATCGCGGTGGGCAACCGGGTCTCGGGCGAAGGGCACATCGTGTGCGGCATGTGCCGCAACTGCCGGGCCGGTCGCCGCCAGATGTGCATCCGCACCATCGGACTCGGCGTGCAGCGCGACGGCGCCTACGCCGAGTACCTCACGCTGCCCGCCACCAACGTCTGGGTGCATCACTCCGACGTGACCCCGGAGCTGGGCGCGATCTTCGATCCCCTCGGCAATGCAGTGCACACGGCGCTCGCGTTCCCGCTCGTCGGTGAAGACGTGCTGGTCACCGGCTGCGGCCCGATCGGCCTCATGGCGATCGCGATCGCGCGGCACGTGGGCGCGCGCTTCATCGCCGCGACGGACGTGAGCGCGCCCCGCCTCGAGCTCGCCCGGCAGATGGGCGCGGACGCGGTCGTCGACGTGTCCCGGGAGGACATCCGGGATGCGCAGCGTGCACTCGGCATGCGCGAGGGCTTCGACATCGGCTTCGAGATGAGCGGGGCGCCGAGTGCACTCCCCGCGATGATCGACAACATGAACCACGGCGGGCGGATCGCGATGCTGGGACTGCCCACCGGCCCGTTCGGCGTCGACTGGGGCAAGATCGTCACCCATATGCTCACGGTCAAGGGCATCTACGGGCGTGAGATGTTCGAGACCTGGAACGCGATGGGCGCGATGCTGCAGACCAGCCCCGTGCTGCGCGAGTCGATCTCCCGCATCATCGCGGAGGTGCTGCCCGCCCGCGAGTGGGAGAAGGGCTTCGCGGCGGCGGCCTCGGCCGGCACCGGCAAGATCATCCTCGACTGGACCGAACTGTAGGAGACACGATGTACGGAGCATTCCAGCAGCACCTGGCGGCGGAGCTCGCCGGGATCGACGAGGCGGGCCTCACCAAGCACGAGCGCGGGATCCGCGGTCCGCAGCGGGCGGAGATCATCGCCGACGGCGCCGAGGTGCTCAACTTCTGCGCGAACAACTACCTCGGCCTCGCGGACGACGACCGCCTTGTCGCCGCGGCGAAGGGAGCCCTCGACGACTGGGGATACGGTCTCGCCAGCGTCCGCTTCATCTGCGGGACGCAGGAGCAGCACCTCGAGCTGGAGCGGCGTCTGTCGGGCTTCCTCGGCACCGATGACGCGATCCTGTTCTCGTCGTGCTTCGATGCGAACGGCGGGGTCTTCGAGACCCTGTTCACGGCCGAGGACGCGATCATCTCGGATGAGCTCAACCACGCGTCGATCATCGACGGCATCCGGCTGTCGAAGGCGCGCCGCCTGCGCTACCGCAACCGCGACATGGCGGACCTGGAGGAGCAGCTCAAGGCCGCCGCGGACGCGCGGTTCCGCGTGATCGTCACCGATGGCGTGTTCTCGATGGACGGCTACATCGCGCCCCTCGCCGACATCTGCGATCTCGCGGAGCGCTATGACGCCCTCGTGTTCGTGGACGATTCGCACGCGGTGGGCTTCATCGGGGAGCACGGCCGCGGCACGCCTGAGCTGTGCGGCGTCGAGGGGCGCATCGACATCTATACGGGAACGTTCGGCAAGGCGCTCGGCGGCGCGAGCGGCGGCTATGTCGCAGGGCACCGCGACATCGTGGCGCTGCTGCGCCAGCGCGCGCGTCCGTACCTGTTCTCGAACACGCTCGCCCCGTCGATCGTCGCCGGGACGCTGCAGGCCCTGGACCTCGTGGAGGGATCGGGGTCGCTCCGCGCCGAGCTGCAGTCCAACGCCGCGCTGTTCCGCCGCCGGATGACGGAGGAGGGCTTCGAGCTGCTGCCCGGCGAGCACCCGATCGTGCCCGTGATGTTCGGCGACGCGGCGCTGACGGCACGCATCGCCGCGGAGATGCAGAAGCAGGGCGTCTACGTCACCGCGTTCAGCTTCCCCGTGGTGCCTCGGGGCCTGGCGCGCATCCGCGTGCAGCTGTCCGCGGCGCACACCGCGGAGCAGGTGGAGCGCTGCGTCGCGGCATTCGTGGCGGCGCGCGCCGCTGCCGCCTGATCGTTCTGTTCGCAGCGCCCCTCCGATCCGCGCCACTCGGCGACGGCGACCGGAGGGGCGCTGCTCTGCGTCCTCCGCGCATCGCGCAGACAACGTGGATGCAAAGAAACTCTTGCAAAGAGATGCGTGCAAAGCTATCTTTGCATCATGACCGCGAACGAGAACCCCGCGCAGGAGACCGCGACGGATGAGATGCGCACCCTCGATGCGAGTGCTCTGAAGGCGCTCGCGCATCCGCTGCGGGTCAGGATCCTGGATCTGCTCGCCGAACGCGGCCCGCAGACCGCGAGCTCGCTCGCCGCGCTGATCGGGGAGAGCTCGGGCGTCACCAGCTACCACCTGCGCGCACTCGCCGCCCGCGATCTGATCCGCGAAGTCGCGGGGCGGGGCACGGCGCGCGAGCGCTGGTGGGAGCGCCCGCGCGGCCGGATGTCGTTCTCCGGACCCAACGACGAGATGACGCCCTCGGGCCGGGCGGCCGCGCAGATCGTCGAGGACGAGTTCTTCCGCAACCGGCACCAGCGCCTCATGGATCACCTGCACCGCCCCCAGTCGGAGGTGCCCCAGGAGTGGCGCGACGCGGCGCATCACATGACGACGATGCTCGACATGACCGCGCCGCAGCTGCAGGAGCTGGCGCAGCAGATCGACGCCCTCGTCGAGGCGGCCGTGCAGCGCTACCGGGGACAGACCGGTCCCGGAGTGCGACGGGTCACCGTCCGTGCCGACCTGTTCGATCTTCCCGACGGACGCCCCGAGGGCGCCGTCGCCCTCCGCACCACTGAGACCGAGGAGCTGTCATGACCGCCGCCACGCTGCACATCGCCGCGCCCACCTTCGTCGAGCGGACGGGACTTCGTGTCGCCGACGCGATCACCATGCGGGTGCGCCGGCGCATCGAGCGCCGCGCCGAGCGCCGGCTGCTGGCGCTCGACCTGCTGCGGGAGCAGCAGTCGCGCCGGTCCGATCCCTACCTGCTCGAGCATGCGCTGCAGATGATCGGCTCGCGCTCGCGCTGAGGACGCGCCGACCGGGGCCGTCGGGAGGTCAGTCCCCGAAGGGCCGGACGACGACTTCGCCGGAGGCGGTGCGCAGCACTTCCCACCCCGTGTCGAGCTCGGCGATCGGCCGGCCCTCCAGCCAGGTGAGCGTCCAGGTGCCGCGCAGCACGTTCAAGGCCCCGGTCTGCAGGCTCAGGGTGCCGCCGGCCACGCTGAGCGCCTCCGCCTCGGCGATCGCCGGGCGCAGCGCCGCGGGGACCGAAGCCGGCGGCTCGGAACCCGCGGCCCAGCGCGTGCCGAGCTGCATCACGCCCCCTCGATGGGCGCCAGCTCGATGGCCGTGACGGCGAGATCGTCCGCCTCCGCGAAGGCGAGCTCGGCGATGCGGCCCACGGCGCGCAGGTCGTCGGCCGCCGCCTGGAGGGCGGCGATGTCGGCGACGGGCGCGCTGATCGTGGCCGAGGACACCGGGGTCTTCTGCGAGGCCTTGGCTTCGGTCTTCGCGCGGCGGATGCCGATCAGGGCCTTGCTCGCCGTCGCGAGGATCGCCGGGTCCCCGGCCTCGGCCGAACCGGGCAGCGGACCGAGCGGCTCGGGCCAGGCCGCCGTGTGCACCGAGCCGTCCTCGAACCAGCTCCACGCCTCCTCGGTCGCGAACGACACGATGGGCGCGAGCAGGCGCAGCAGCGCGGAGAGGGCGAGGCGCAGGGCGAGGGCGGCGGAGGCCTGACCCACGTTCGTCCGGTCGTAGGCGCGCTCCTTGACGAGCTCGAGGTAGTCGTCGCAGAACGTCCAGAAGAACGCCTCGGTGATCTCGAGCGCCCGGGCCTGGTCGTAGTTCTCGAACGCCGCCGTCGCGTCGCGGATCACCTCGTCGAGGGTGGCGAGCATCGACGCGTCCAGGGCGTGGGTGATCTCGGCGCCCTCCGGCACGGGGAACGACAGCACGAACTTGGCCGCGTTGAGGATCTTGATGGCCAGGCGGCGGCCGATCTTCACCTGCGTCGGGTTCTGCGGGTCGAACGCGGCATCGGCCCCGAGGCGGCTGGACGCCGACCAGTACCGCACGGCGTCGGATCCGTGTGCGTCGAGGATGTCCGCCGGGGTGACGACGTTGCCCTTCGACTTCGACATCTTCTTGCGGTCGGGATCGACGATGAAGCCGCTGATCGCCGCGTTGCGCCACGGCGTGCGCCCGTCTTCGAGGGTCGAGCGCAGCATGGTCGAGAACAGCCAGGTGCGGATGATGTCCTGGCCCTGCGGACGCAGATCCATCGGCGAGACGAGATCCCACAGCTCGGCGTCGCGCTCCCAGCCCCCCGCGAGCTGCGGGGTGAGCGAGGAGGTGGCCCAGGTGTCCAGGATGTCCGCCTCCGCGTCGAAGCCGCCCGGCACGCCGCGCTGCTCCGCGGTGTAGCCCGCAGGCACGTCGGAGGTGGGGTCGATCGGCAGCGACGCGAGATCCGGGGTGAGCACGCGGTCGTAGTCGCGCTCGCCGTTCTCGTCGAGGGCGTACCAGAGCGGGATCGGCACGCCGAAGAAGCGCTGCCGCGAGACGAGCCAGTCGCCGGTCAGGCCGCCCACCCAGTTCTCGTAGCGGACGCGCATGAACTCCGGGTGCCAGCTCAGCTCGGCGCCGTTCGCGAGCAGCTGCTCGCGGAGCTCGGCGTCGCGCGCGCCGTTGCGGATGTACCACTGGCGCGTGGAGACGATCTCGAGCGGCCGGTCGCCCTTCTCGAAGAACTTCACGGCGTGGTTGAACGGCTTGCCGACGGCGGTCATCGCGCCCGTCTCCTGCAGCTTCTCCACGAGGGCCTTGCGGGCGGAGAACACCGTCTTGCCCGCCATGTTCTCCCCGTACCAGGCCGCGGCGTCCGCGTCCGTCACCGAGGCCGGGGCATCGGGCAGGAAGCGGCCGTCCAGGCCGATCGTGGTCATGTTCGGCAGGTCGCGGCCGTCGGTCGTGCGCAGCTCGCGCCACCACACGATGTCGGTCACGTCGCCGAAGGTGCAGACCATGGCCGCACCCGTGCCCTTGTCGGGCTGGGCGAGGTGGTGGCCGTGGATCTCGATGTCCGCGTCGAAGAACGGAGTGCGCACCTTGGTGCCGATGAGGTGCTTGTGCGGGCCTTCGGGGTGCGTCACGATCGCCACGCAGGCGGGCAGCAGCTCCGGTCGCGTCGTCTCGATGGTGATGTGCCCTGAGCCGTCCGCGAAGGGGAAGTCGATCGTGTGGTACGAGGCCTGCTGGTCGCGGTCCTCGAGCTCGGCCTGAGCGATCGCGGAGCGGAAGTCCACATCCCACAGCGTCGGGGCGAGCGACTGGTACGCCTCGCCGCGCTCCAGGTTGCGCAGGAAGGCGAGCTGGCTCTGGCGGATCGACTCGTCGGAGATCGTGCGGTAGGTCTGCGTCCAGTCCACGCTGAGGCCGAGCTGGCGGAACAGCGCCTCGAAGTGCTTCTCGTCCTCCTCGGTGAGCTTCTCGCAGAGCTCGATGAAGTTGCGACGGCTGATCGGGAGCTGGTCGGCGGCGCGGGAGGACTTGTTGTCGCCGCCCTCGAAGGGCGGGGTGAAATCGGGGTCGTAGGGGAGCGACGGGTCGCAGCGCACGCCGTAGTAGTTCTGCACGCGGCGCTCGGTGGGCAGGCCGTTGTCGTCCCAGCCCATCGGGTAGAACACGTTCTTGCCGCGCATGCGCTCGAAACGCGCCTTGATGTCGGTGTGCGTGTAGCTGAACACATGCCCGATGTGCAGGCTGCCGCTCGCGGTGGGCGGCGGGGTGTCGATCGAGAAGACGCCGTCCCGACCGCTCTGCGCGGCGCGGATCCGGTCGAACAGGAACGTGCCGTCCGTCGACCAGCGCTCACCCCACTTCGCTTCGAGGCCTTCCAGCGCGGGCTTGTCGGGAATCGCGTTCAACGACGACATGGATCTCCTCGTGCGATGTGTGCGGCACCGTGTGAGCGTGCCTGAGTGTGGGGTGTGCCGACAGTCTACCGGCCGGGCCCCGCGTCGCCGTCCCCGATAGATCCACTCTGTCCACAAACCGGTAGCCTGGAGTGTCCCGCACACAGCACTCCCGAGGAACCCCCATGCCTTCTCCGCTCCGGCGTCGAATCCTGCCCCTCGCCGCGCTCGCCGCGGCCGCCGCGCTCGCGCTGAGCGCCTGCTCCGGGTCGTCCGGCGCGGCGTCCTCCGACGCGAACGGCGAGCTCGTCTGGGGCGTCGACGGCAGCCTCCTGTCGGCGGGGAAGATGGATCCGCAGACCAGCCAGCTCGACGTGACCGCGATGGTGCAGCGGGCGGTGCTGGACTCGCTCGTGTTCCAGAAGCCCGACGGATCCTTCGTCCCCTGGCTGGCGAAGAAGTGGGAGGTCTCCGAGGACGGGACCGCGTACACCTTCCACCTGCGCGACGACGTGACCTTCACGGACGGCGAGAAGTTCGACGCGGCGGCGGTCAAGGCCAACTTCGATCGGATCGCCGATCCGGCCACCAAGTCCGCGCAGGCGGCGAGCATGCTCGGCGGGGAGCTGTACAAGGGCACCGAGGTGATCGACCCGACGACCGTGAAGGTCACCTTCTCGCAGCCGTACGCGCCCTTCCTGCAGGCCGCGAGCACGGCGCAGCTCGGCTTCTACGCTCCCAAGGTGCTCAAGGAGAACGCGGCCGACCTCGCGGCGGGCGGCAAGGGCGTCACCGTCGGCACCGGCCCGTTCCGGATCTCGTCCTACACGCCGGACCAGGAGATCGTGTACACCCGCAACGCGAAGTACTCCTGGGCGCCGGAGGGCATGAAGGCGCCGGAGTTCACGACGCTGCGCGTGCAGATCCTGCCGGAGGCCTCGGTGCGCAGCGGGTCCGTCACCTCGGGGGAGATCGACCTCGCGTCGCAGCTGCCGCCGAATCTCGTCTCCCAGGTCAAGGGGAAGGCGGCCGTGACCTCGGTGCGGGTTCCGGGGCTCCCGTACTCGCTGTTCCTCAACGAGAAGAACGGGGTGTTCTCCGATCAGAAGGTGCGCGAGGCGTTCACGCGCGCGATCGACGTCGACACGGCCGTGGACAAGATCTTCTTCGGTCAGTTCCCCCGCGCGTGGAGCATCCTCGGGCCGACCACCCCGGGGTACGACAAGGGCCTCGAGAAGAGCTGGCCGTTCGACAAGGACCGCGCGAACGCCCTGCTCGACGAGGCCGGCTGGACCCAGCGCGGCGCCGACGGCGTCCGCATGAAGGACGGCCACCGTCTCACGGCGAACTGGATCGCCTGGACCCCGGTCTCGGACGATCACGCCGCCCTCGCGAACGCCGTGCAGTCCGACCTCAAGGCGGTCGGCTTCGAGATCACGCGCGAGACGCTCGAGCCCGGCGCCTACAACGCCAAGTACGGACCGAAGACCTTCGACATCACCGACTGGGACTTCTCCGGCGTCGACCCCGACCTGCTGCGTCCGCACCTGGCCACGGACGGCTTCCAGAACGCGTCCTCGGTGAGCGACCCGAGGCTCGACCAGCTCCTCAAGGACGGCATCGCCACGACCGATGACGCCGCGCGCGCGAAGGTCTACGCGCAGGTCCAGGAGTGGAATGCCGAGCAGGATGCGATCGTGCCGCTCTACGTCACCTCGGCGATCACGGCGGTGGGGGAGCGGGTGTCGGGCCTGACCTTCGACATCTACGGCCGTCCGCTGTTCTTCGGCACCAGCGTCAAGTAGTCGCATGCGGCCCCTGCTGCGCCGGCTCGGCGGCATCGCGCTGTCGATCGCGCTGGTGCTGTGGGGCGCCGCGACGCTGTCCTTCCTCGCCTTCCGAGTGCTTCCCGGCGACCCCGTGAGCGTCATGCTCGGGCCCCAGGCGCAGGTCGGTGAGGCGGTGAAGGACCGGATCCGCGCCGACCTCGGGCTGGACCGCCCGCTCTGGCAGCAGTACCTGTCGATGCTCGGGGATCTGCTGCGCGGAGACCTCGGCACCTCGTATCAGCTGCGGCTGCCGGTGAGCGAGGTGATCGGTCGCCAGCTCGGCGCGACGCTGCAGCTGACCGGCCTGGCGCTGGCCATCGCGGTGCTGCTCGCCTTCGCCGGGGTGCTCCTCGCGCGCCGGCCGTTCGCGCGCGGGCTGATCGCGACGGGCGAGCTGATCGTGCTCTCGTCGCCGGTGTTCTGGATCGGGCTGCTGCTGCTCACCGTCTTCGCGTTCGGTCTGGGCTGGTTCCCCGTCGCCGGCAGCCGTACCGGTGCGAGCCTGGTGCTCCCGGCGCTGACGCTCGCGCTGCCCGTCGCGGCGCTGCTCGGGCAGGTGGTCCGCGACGGGGTGGAGGCGGCGGAGCGCCAGCCGTGGGCTCTGACCGTCCGTGCGCGCGGGGCCGACCACGCCCGGCTCACCCTGCGGCACACGCTGCGCCATGGCTCGATCGGCGCGCTCACCCTCAGCGCCTACCTTGTGGGCTCCCTGCTCGGCGGGGCGGTGCTGGTGGAGACGGTGTTCGCACGCCCGGGCCTCGGCCGGGTCACGCTCGCGGCGATCACCGGCCGCGACCTGCCGGTCGTGACCGGAATCATCCTGTTCAGCGCGCTGGTGTTCGTCGTCGTGAACACCGCCGTGGAGCTCGCGGCGCCGTTCCTGGATCCGCGTCTGCGCGGTGCGCGCGTGCCGGCGGTCCCGGCGCTCGCACGCCCGGAGGAGGTGGAATGACGGCCCTTCGGCGAGCACTGCTCGTCCTCGCGCTGCTCGTGCTGGCCCTCGTCGTGCTCGCGGCCCTCGCACCCGGTCTGCTCGCCCCTGCGGATCCGGTGCAGACCCATGTGCGCGACGCACTGCTCCCGCCCGGCCCCGGGCATCCGTTCGGCACGGATCAGAGCGGGCGCGACGTGTACGCGCGCGTCGTGCACGGCGCGGGGCGCTCGCTCGGGATCGGCCTGCTCGCGACCGTGCTCGCCCTCGTCACAGGCCTGCTCGTGGGATCGGCGGCAGGTATCGCCCCCCGGGTGGTGGACGTCGCGCTCATGCGCACCAACGACGTGCTCATGGCGTTCCCGGAGTTCCTGCTGGCGCTCGTGGTGGTGGCGATCCTCGGTCCGGGTACGGCGAACGTGGCGATCGGCGTGACCCTCGCCGCGATCCCCGTGTACGTGCGCCTCGCGCGCGCCCAGACCCAGGTGCTGCGCCGGGCTGAGCACGTCGAAGCAGCGCGGATCCTCGGCGTGGGCGCCTTCACCGCGTTCCGCCGCCACGTCGCCCCCGGCGTCCTGGGCTCGCTCAGCGTGCTCGCCACGATCGGCCTCGGATCCAGCATCCTCGCGGCCGCAGGGCTCAGCTTCCTCGGCCTGGGTCCGACGGAGCCCGCGCCGGAGTGGGGTCTCATGCTCGCCGGCGGGCGCAACGTGCTGGGGCAGGCCTGGTGGATCGCCGTCTTCCCCGGCGTCGCGATCATGCTCACGGTGCTCTCGGCGACCTTCCTCGGGCGTACTCTGCGCGCCCGCGCAGAAGGGAGGCGCGGATGAGCGGTGCACTGTCCGGCATCCGTCCCGCGCTGCGCGTGGCGGACCTGCGGATCGCGATCGGCGGACGTGCGCTGGTCGACGACGTGTCGTTCGAGGTCGCGCCCGGCGAGTGCGTCGCTCTCGTGGGCGAGTCCGGCGCGGGCAAATCCCTCACCGTGCGGGCACTGCTCGGGCTCAGTCCGGTCGGCGCGGCGGTGTCGGCGGCGACGCTCGACGTGGGCGGGGTGGACGCGAGGGCGCTGCCGGACCGCGCCTGGCGCGCGCTGCGCGGAACCCGGGTCGCCCTCGTCTCGCAGGACGCGCTGGTGTCGCTCGATCCGCTGCGCCGCATCGGCGCCGAGGTCGCAGAACCCCTCGAGATCCACGCGCGCCTCACCCGCGCCGAGCGCAGCGCGCGTGTGCAGGAGCTCCTGACGGATGTCGCGATGCCGGATCCGCTCCGACGCGCACGGCAGCGCCCGCACGAGCTCTCCGGCGGGCTGCGTCAGCGCGCGCTGATCGCGAGCGCTCTCGCGGGGGATCCCGCGCTGCTGATCGCCGACGAGCCGACGACCGCGCTCGACGCGACGGTGCAGGCCCGCGTGCTCGCCCTGCTCCGTCTCATCACGGACGCGGGCACCGCCGTGGTGCTGGTGAGCCACGACATGGCCGCGGTGCGCAGGATCGCCGACCGGGTCGTGGTGCTGCGCGGCGGCCGCGTCGTGGAGCAGGGGACGGCGGCGCAGCTGCTCGCCGCGCCCAGGGAGGACTACACCCGGGAGCTGGTGCGCGCCGCGGCGCCGACGCCGCGAGCGCTCGACGGGGACGACGCCGAGGTGCTCGCCACCGTGACAGGGCTGCGCAAGCGCTTCGACCGGCCGGTGCTGCGGGACGTCGCGTTCTCACTGCGACACGGGCGCACCCTGGGCATCGTGGGGGAGTCGGGATCGGGTAAGACCACCCTCGCCCGCATCCTCATCGGCGTCGAGCGCGCGGACGACGGCGTCATCGCGTGGGCCGGGGGCACGCGGCCCAGGATCCAGCTCGTGCACCAGAACCCGCTCGGCGCGTTCGACCCGCGCTGGACGATCGGACGCTCGCTGCGCGAGGCGCTCGCCGCGGGAGGCGCGCCCCGCACGGTGCGCCGGGAGCGCGTGGCGGCGCTGCTGCGCGAGGTCGACCTCGACCCAGGGCTCGCCGCGCGGCGCCCGGCGGAGCTCTCCGGAGGGCAGCGCCAGCGTGCGGCGATCGCCCGCGCTCTCGCCGCGGATCCGGAGGTCCTCGTGCTCGACGAGCCGGTGTCCGCCCTCGACGCGACCGTGCGCGCACGGATCCTCGCGCTGCTGGACCGTCTGCAGCGCGAGCGCGGCCTGACCATGGTGCTGATCTCGCACGACCTCGCGGTCGTCGCCGCCGCGGCGGAGGACGTGCTCGTCATGCAGGACGGCGCGATCGTCGAGCAGGGACCGTCCGCCGCCGTGCTCCGCGATCCGCAGCACCCGTTCACCCGGGAGCTGGTCGCCGCCTCCGGGCTCGACTAGTCCTGCACGTCGATGCCGGCGGCCTGCGCGAACACGGAGGCGAGCGACTCCACCTGACGGCCGGTCAGCGTGGCGCCGCGCAGAGCCGTCACATCGAGGAACGCCAGGGCGTCGAGCCCGCGCAGATCCAGGGAATCGGCACGCAGACCGCGGGTGTCGACCTCGTCGACCCTGCTGCGCTCGAACCGCACCCGGGTCATCGTGGCGGAGGGGAGATCCAGCGTCACCACGGTGCAGTCGGCGATGAGGGAGTCCTGGACCCTGGCCGCGGCGAGGGAGAGGTAGTCGACGCGGGCGTGCTCGAGGATCAGCTCGGCGACGTGCGCGCCGGAGAGATCCAGCGTGCCGATCCGGCCTCCGGCGATGCGCAGCCGCCGGATCGTCGCGTCCCGGAGCGACAGCACGGGGGTCCTGGCGTCGGCGATCTCGACGTCGAGCAGGGTCGCGCCGGTGAGGTCGACCCGGTCCGCGGAGCCGCACAGCACGCACTGCTCGAACTGCGCGTGCGCGAGATCCTCGGCGAGCGGGATCCGCTGGCCCAGGTGATCGCCGTGCCGGCGGCCCTCGGCCTCGGCGAGCTCCTCCGGCAGGTCCGGGGGCGAGACGCGGGGTGGCAGGGGGCGTTCGGTGCTGCGGGCCATGCCACGACCCTACGGCGGCCCGCCGACAGCCGTACCCGGCCGGCGTGGCCGCAGTGCGGCACCGGGCTCCGCGACGACGCTCCGCAGGAGGCGGATCGACCGGCAGAAGGCGGATCCGCGCGGGATCTCCTCGTCCGGGGGCGATCCGCCTGATCGCGGTCGCCCCGGGAGGACGTAGACTGGGCGCACGAGCATCGATCCGGCCATCACCGGGGAGCTCTCGGAAGAACGCTTCGACACGCTCAGCGCAGGCGCAGCCGGCTGAGCGAGGGAGTCAGTAGAACCGAGCGGGGCAGGCCCGTCACAGCCGCAGTGAGAGTGGTTCTCGGCGCAGGCCGAGAGCAACGCAGGGTGGTACCGCGGTCCTCGGCTCGACGCAGCACGGGATCGTCCCCGCGAGCAGCATCCGCCACCGACACTGCGAGACACGATGACCTACCCGCGCACCTCTCCCACCGGATCCTCCTTCGGCCCGGCCGCCGTGACCCCGAGCCCGCGCTTCCCCGAGATCGAGCGCGAGGTGCTCGCGTTCTGGGAGGCCGACGACACGTTCCGCGCGTCGATCGCGCAGCGCGAGGGCGCAGAGGAATGGGTCTTCTACGACGGCCCGCCGTTCGCCAACGGCCTGCCCCACTACGGTCACCTGCTCACCGGCTACGCGAAGGATCTGTTCCCGCGCTTCCAGACCATGCGGGGCAAGAAGGTCGATCGCGTGTTCGGGTGGGACACGCACGGCCTGCCGGCCGAGCTCGAGGCGATGAAGCAGCTCGGGATCACCGAGAAGGACGAGATCGAGCAGATGGGCATCGACGTCTTCAACGCGAAGGCGCGCGACTCGGTGCTCGCGTACACGCACGAGTGGCAGGACTACGTCACCCGGCAGGCGCGCTGGGTCGACTTCGAGCGCGGGTACAAGACGCTCGACCTGAGCTACATGGAGAGCGTGCTCTGGGCGTTCAAGACGCTCTACGAGAAGGGCCTCGCCTACGAGGGGTACCGCGTGCTGCCGTACTGCTGGCGCGACGAGACCCCGCTCTCGGCGCACGAGCTGCGCATGGACGACGACGTCTACAAGGAGCGCCAGGATCCGTCCGTCACCGTGAGCTTCCCGCTCACCGGGGAGAAGGCGGCCTCCCTGTGCCTCGGAGGCGTGCGCGCCCTGGCCTGGACCACCACGCCGTGGACCCTGCCGACCAACCTCGCGCTCGCCGTGGGGCCGGAGATCGCGTACGCCGTCGTCCCGGCCGGGCCGAACGGAGCGGCCGAGGGTGCGCAGGGCGACCGCTTCCTGCTGGCCCGCGACCTCCTGGGCGGCTACGCCAAGGACCTCGGCTACGAGAGCGCGGAGGACGCGCTCGCCGCGGTGCAGCAGACGGTGACCGGAGCGGAGCTCGGCGGCGTGACCTACGAGCGCCTCTTCGACTACTACGCCGACACCGCGACCTGGGGCACGGAGAACGCCTGGCAGATCCTCGTCGACGACTACGTCACCACGAGCGACGGAACCGGGATCGTGCACCAGGCGCCCGCGTACGGCGAGGACGACCAGCGCGTCGCCGGCGCCGCCGGGATCCCGACGATCCTCTCGCTCGATGAGGGAGGACGCTTCCTGCCGCAGGTGACCGATGTCGCGGGCGAGCTGTGGATGGACGCGAACACGCCGCTCGTGCGGCTGCTCCGTGCGTCCGGACGGCTGCTGCGGCTGCAGAGCTACCTGCACTCGTACCCGCACTGCTGGCGCTGCCGGAACCCCCTCATCTACAAGGCCGTCTCGAGCTGGTTCGTCCGCGTCACCGACTTCAAGGACGAGATGCTCGCGAACAACGAGCAGATCACCTGGGTGCCGGAGAACGTCAAGCACGGCCAGTTCGGCAAGTGGCTCGAGGGCGCGCGCGACTGGTCGATCAGCCGTAACCGCTACTGGGGATCCCCGATCCCGATCTGGAAGAGCGACGACCCCGAGCACCCGCGCGTCGACGCCTACGGCTCGCTCGAAGAGCTCGAGCGCGACTTCGGGCGCCTTCCGCGCAATGCGGAGGGCGAGGTCGACCTGCACCGCCCGTACATCGACGAGCTGACCCGGCCGAACCCCGACGACCCCACGGGGCGGAGCACGATGCGCCGCATCGAGGACGTCTTCGACGTGTGGTTCGACTCGGGATCCATGCCGTTCGCGCAGGTGCACTACCCGTTCGAGAACCAGGAGTGGTTCGACTCGCACTCGCCGGCCGACTTCATCGTCGAGTACATCGGCCAGACGCGTGGGTGGTTCTACCTCATGCATGTGCTGTCGACGGCGCTGTTCGACCGCCCGGCGTTCACGGGTGTGAGCTGCCACGGCATCGTGCTGGGCTCCGACGGCTACAAGATGTCGAAGTCCCTGCGCAACTATCCCGACGTCTCCGAGGTGTTCGACCGGGACGGATCCGACGCCATGCGCTGGTTCCTGATGTCGAGCTCCGTGCTGCGCGGCGGCAACCTGTCCGTGACGGAGGAGGGGATCCGCGCCGGCGTGCGCGAGTTCATCCTGCCGCTGTGGAACTCCTGGTACTTCTTCGCCACCTACGCGAACGCGGCGGGCGGTCCCGACGGCTCCGGGTACGAGGCGCGCTGGCGCACCGACTCGACCGACGTGCTGGACCGGTACATCCTCGCCCGCACCGGCGATCTCGTGCGCGGCGTGCAGGAGGACCTCGAGGGCCTCGACTCGACCACGGCGGCCTCGCGCCTGCGCGACTTCGCCGAGGTGCTGACGAACTGGTACATCCGCCGTTCCCGGGATCGGTTCTGGGTGGGCGTCGACCCGTCCGACCCCACGACGACCGAGGCGTTCGACACGCTCTACACGGTGCTGGAGACGCTGACGCGCGTCGCGGCGCCACTCGTGCCGCTGGTCGGCGAGCGCGTCTGGCAGGGGCTCACCGGCGGGCGCAGCGTGCACCTGGCCGACTGGCCGGATGCCGAGCTGTTCCCGCATGCGGACGACGTGCGCGACGCGATGGACGCGGTGCGCGAGCTCTCCAGCGTCGGCAACGCGCTGCGCAAGAAGGAGAAGCTGCGGGTGCGGCTGCCACTGGCCCGTTTCACCGTGGTCACCCCGCAGGCCGCGGCGCTGGCGCCGTTCGAGGACATCCTCCGCGACGAGCTCAACGTCAAGGCGGTCGAGCTGGTCGCCCAGGGCGAGGGCACCGCCGCGGAGTACGGCATCAGCCACCGCCTCAGCGTCAACGCCCGCGCGGCGGGTCCGCGGCTCGGCAAGGACGTGCAGCGGGTGATCCGCGCCGCGAAGGACGGCTTCTGGACCGAGGAGGGCGGCGTGGTGACCGCCGACGGGATCGCGCTGGAGCCGCACGAGTACGAGCTCGCGCTGGAGACCACGGGGCGGCCCGAGGGCGAGGCGCTCGCCGTCGTGCCGACGGGCGGCTTCGTGCTGCTCGACACCGCGACGACGCCCGAGCTCGAGGCCGAGGGCCTCGCGCGCGACGTGATCCGCGCCGTGCAGGACACCCGCAAGAACGCCGACTTCGACGTGAGCGACCGGATCCGGCTGCAGCTGCGCTTCGACGACGCGGACGACGCCACGGCGGTCCGCAGCGCGTTCGACGCCGCCGGGGTCGCCGAGGAGACGCTCGCCGTCGAGGCGGTCGTCCTCGAGGCGGGGGCGGACTTCGCCGTGGCCGAGTTCGTGGCGGACATCGCCGCGGGCACCTACGCCAACCGCGGCGGGTTCTCCGTCGCCGTGAGCCGGATCGGAGACGCATCGTGAGCGATGATCGCGAACGCGCTGACGCCGTGTACGCCGCGCTGCTGGAGCGCGCGGGGGAGCGGTGGGTGCAGCCCCGCAAGGAGCGCACCGCGCGCCTGCTCGAGCTCCTCGACGACCCGCAGAAGACGTACCGCGTCGTGCATCTCACCGGCACGAACGGCAAGACGTCGACCGCGCGGATGATCGAGAGCCTGCTGCGCGCGCACGGCCTGCGCACCGGACTGTTCACGAGTCCGCACCTGGAGCGCTTCACGGAGCGGATCATGATCGACGGCGAGCCGATCGCCGACGCCGCCGTCGCCGACGCCTGGGAGGAGATCGAGCCCTTCGTGGGGATCGTCGACGCCGAGCTCGACGCGGCCGGGGATGCGCCCCTGACGTTCTTCGAGCTGCTGACGGTGCTCGCGTTCGTCGCCTGCGCCGACGCCCCGGTCGACGTGCTCGTGCTCGAGGTCGGCATGGGCGGATCCTGGGACTCGACGAACACCGCCGACGGCGACGTGGCGGTGTTCACGCCCATCGACCTGGATCACGCGGACCGGCTCGGCGACACGATCGAGAAGATCGCCGAGGTCAAGGCCGGCATCATCAAGGACGGCGCGGCCGTCGTCTCCTCGCGGCAGGCGCCGGAGGCCGAGGCCGTGCTGCGCCGTGCGGCGGCCGAGCGGGACGCCTCCATCGCGTTCGAAGGGCAGGACTTCGCGCTCGTCGAGCAGCGGCTCGCGGTCGGCGGGCAGCAGATCACCGTGCGCGGGCTCGCCGGCGAGTACCGCGAGGAGTACCTGCCGCTGTACGGCGAGCACCAGGGCTTCAACGCCGCGCTCGCGATCGCGGCGGTCGAATCGCTCATCGGCGGGGCGCAGCGCGCCATCGTCGGCGACGTGCTGGCCGAGGGCCTGCAGGGCGCGACCTCGCCGGGGCGCCTGCAGCTGCTCGGCGTCGCGCCGACCGTGATCGTCGATGCCGCGCACAACCCGCACGGCGCCAGGGCGCTCGCCGCGGCTCTGAAGGACAGCTTCGACTTCGACGAGTGGGGGCTCGTGCTCGGCGTGCTCGGCGACAAGGACGCGGCGGGCATCGTGCAGATCCTGCTGCCGGCCGTCGAGCACGTGTTCGCGACAGCGCCCGATTCGGATCGCGCCAGCGATCCGGACGCACTGGCCGATCTCGTCGAGCGCGCGGGAGGGCGGGCGACCGTGCACCCGGCGCTCGCCGAGGCGGCCGACGCGGCCCGCGAGTGGGCGGCGTCGGCGGATCGCCGCGCCGTCATCATCGCCGGATCCGTCGTGCTCGCCGGTGAGGCGATCGCCCTCGCCGAGGACGAGGACTGGAAGAGCGGATGGCGGGCGTGACGGGCGCGCCGCAGGGTCGTCGGCCGGCGGGCCGGCGCGCCCGTGCGCCCCGCGGGCTCGCCCAGAAGCTCGGATCGATCGTGCTCGTGTTCGAGGCCGTCGTCGTGGGACTGGCCGGCCTGACCGTCTTCGGGCTCAAGGCCCTGGGGCCCGACATCGAGCCCTGGTGGGGCATCGTGGGCGGCGCGGTCGTCGCGCTGGCGATGATCGTCGCCGCCGGCCTGATGGGCAGCCGGGCCGGAATCGTGATGGGATGGATCCTGCAGGTCATCGTCCTGCTGTCCGCCTTCCTGGTGCCCGCGATCGGTCTGGTCGCGATCGTCTTCGGCGGCATGTGGACCTACGCGATGATCGTCGGCGGCCGCGCCGACCGCGCCGCGGCCGCACATCCCTCAGCCCCCGCTCATCCGACAGAGAGTGACTGACATGCCCACCGAAGAGACCCTCGTCCTGGTCAAGCCCGACGGCGTCGCTCGCGGCCTCACCGGCGCGATCCTCGCCCGCATCGAGTCCAAGGGCTATGCGCTCGTCGACATCCGCCTGGTGGAGCCGGACCGCGACCTCCTCGCCGCGCACTACGCCGAGCACGAGGGCAAGCCCTTCTACGAGCCGCTGCTCGAGTTCATGCTCTCGGGTCCCTCCGTCGCGATCCGTCTCGCCGGCAACCGCGTCATCGAGGGATTCCGCTCGCTGGCCGGCACGACCGACCCCACCACCGCAGCGCCCGGCACGATCCGCGGCGACTTCGGCCGGGACTGGGGCCTCAAGGTCCAGCAGAACCTCGTGCACGGCTCCGACTCGCCCGAGTCCGCCGCGCGCGAGCTCGGCATCTGGTTCGGCTGAGTCGCCGACACGCAGAACGCCCTGCCGCTCCTTCGCTCTTGAAGGGCCGGCAGGGCGTTCTGCGTCGGTGCGGGTCAGCCGCGCACGAGGCGGACGACCTCGCCGACGAGGTCGACCCCTGCGGACTGCGCGAGCACCACGACGACGGCGAAGGCGAGGATCGAGGCCAGCGGCACCCAGACTCCGAGCTTGCGGGCCGTCTCCTGCGCGCTGCGGCTGATCGGGAATGTGCCGTTCGCGAACAGCTGCTGGATCGTGGCGAGGAAGGTGGGGATCACGACGATGTACGTGAGTCCGCACCAGGGGCACAGGGTGTGCAGTGCGAAGAAGCTCTGCCCGATCAGCCAGGCGATGAACACGAAGGCGCCCGTGATGCCGAGACCGAACAGAGCCCAGAACCAGCGCGGGAAGCGGGCACCCGCGAGGATCGCGACGCCGACCACGAGCGGTGCCATCCACCCGGTGAGTCCGATGAGCGGGTTCGGGAAGCCGAACACCGATCCCTGCCACGACTCCAGGTTCGCCCCGCACTGCACGAAGGCGCTGATGTCGCAGCCCAGGGCCGCCTTGGGGTGGGCCAGGACCTCGAGCTTGTCGAGGGTGAGCTGGAACGCCGCCCACCACCCGACCACGCTCGCCACGATGAGCCAGATGGCGTAGCCGACGGGGCGGTGGCCCGAGAGGTTGCGCTGTGCAGACATGTCGCGATTATGGCAGTCGCCCCTCTGTGCGGGATGCACGGGCGCGCATCCGTTCGCGTCGAGGCAGGCATCCCGCGCAGATGGTGCGATAATGGACGGGTCGCACCGCCAGGACGGCGGACGACGGATACAGACTTCGGGGGCTCCGGCCTCCAGCGATCAGAGCACACGCCGATCGCAGACCGATTGAGTTCGCGGGGCCGAGCGCACCGCACGAGAGAATTCACGACGGCAGGGCCGTCGTGCAGGGAGTACGCCAGAGATGGCCGACGAGAACAATGACAACACCCCTACCCTCGACCTCGACGCGCTGCTGCCGGTAGCGCTCGACTCCGCAGAGCGGACGACGGGGGAGGACGCCGTCGAGGCTGTGCAGTCCGCAACCGACGAGGTCGCACCGGCGCAGCCTGAGGCTGCGGAGGCCCCGGCCGAGTCCGAGGTCGCCGAGACCCCGGCCGAGCCTGAGGTGGCGGCTGTCCCGGCCGAGCCCGAGGCCGCCGACGGCGCATCCTCCGAGGCGAGCACCGAGCCCGCCGCGGACGCTGCGGCCGAGGCCGCGCCGCAGGCGCCGACCGAGCCCGAGGCGGTCACCGCGGTGAGCCTGGGGCTGATCCCCGAGGTGTTCGTGTCGCGGGTGTCCACCCAGCTGCACTTCTACGCGCCCACGATCGTGCCGCTTCCGGCGCGCACGCGGGAGAGCCGGGAGAGCGACGACCGTCGCGCCCGTGGCCGCGGCGAGGGCGGCGAGCCGCGTCAGCGTCAGCGCGTGGTCGAGTACATCACCGAGCCCAAGGCGATCAAGGGATCCACCCGTCTCGAGGCCAAGAAGCAGCGCCGCCGCGACGGCCGGGACGCCGGTCGCCGCCGCCCGGTCGTCACCGAGGCGGAGTTCCTCGCTCGCCGCGAGGCTGTCGACCGCGAGATGATCGTGCGCTCCAAGAACGGTCGCACCCAGATCGCCGTGCTCGAGGACAACGTGCTCGTGGAGCACTACGTCGCCCGCAACCAGGACGCGTCGCTCATCGGCAACGTGTACCTCGGCCGGGTCCAGAACGTGCTCCCGAGCATGGAGGCGGCGTTCGTCGACATCGGCCGCGGCCGCAACGCGGTGCTGTACTCCGGAGAGGTCGACTGGGACGGCGTCGAGACCGGCAACCAGCCGCGACGCATCGAGCTCGCCCTCAAGGCCGGCGACCGCGTGCTCGTGCAGGTCACGAAGGATCCGGTCGGGCACAAGGGCGCCCGTCTGACGAGCCAGATCTCGCTGCCCGGCCGCTACCTGGTGTACGTGCCGAACGGCTCCATGAACGGCATCTCGCGCAAGCTCCCGGACACCGAGCGTGCGCGCCTGAAGCGCATCCTCAAGGAGGTGCTCCCCGAGTCCAGCGGCGTCATCGTGCGCACCGCGGCCGAGGGTGCGACCGAGGAGCAGCTCACCAACGACGTGCAGCGCCTCACCGCGCAGTGGAGCTACATCCAGAAGCAGGTCGAGACCCAGCAGGCTCCTGCACTGCTGCACGCGGAGCCGGATCTGCTCGTCAAGATCGTCCGTGACGTCTTCAACGAGGACTTCACCCGCATGCGCATCCAGGGCGCCGACGCCGGGCGGACCATCCGGTCGTACCTGGAGAGCGTCGCCCCCGATCTGCTCGACCGGGTCGAGGCCTACGAGGACGAGCGCGACCCGTTCGACGCGTACCGCGTGACGGAGCAGATCGAGAAGGCCCTGGATCGCAAGGTCTGGCTGCCCTCCGGCGGATCCCTCGTGATCGACCGCACCGAGGCGATGACGGTCGTCGACGTCAACACCGGCAAGTTCGTCGGATCGGGCGGAAACCTCGAGGAGACCGTCACCAAGAACAACCTCGAGGCGGCGGAGGAGATCGTCCGTCAGCTGCGCCTGCGCGACATCGGCGGCATCATCGTCGTCGACTTCATCGACATGGTGCTCGAGTCCAACCGCGACCTCGTGCTGCGACGCCTCGTCGAGTGCCTGAGCCGCGACCGCACCAAGCACCAGGTCGCCGAGGTCACCTCGCTCGGCCTCGTGCAGATGACGCGCAAGAAGCTCGGCCTCGGCCTGCTGGAGACCTTCAGCGAGCCGTGCGAGGTGTGCGCGGGGCGTGGCGTGATCGTGCACCACGACCCCGTCGTGAAGCACCGTGCGGCCGCCCCCCAGCAGAGCTCCAACCGTCGTCAGCGCGGCGGATCCTCCAACGGCGGATCCTCCAACGGCGGCAACCCGCCGTCCGCCCCGGCGGCGCCGGCGAACGGAGGCACGCACAGCATCCCGGAGGGCGCGAAGTCGGCGCTCGCCCAGATCGCCGCCTCGACCCGACCCGCCGGTGAGGCCCCCGCCCCGGCCGACGCGTCCGAGGACGTCGCCGCGGAGGCTCCCGTCGCCGAGCGGCCCAAGAAGCAGCGCAAGAAGCGCGGATCCGACCGCGCCAAGGCGCCGCGCACCGAGACCGAGCAGCTGCTCGACTCCGTGCTGGACGCGCTGCCCGAGCCCAAGGCGCCCGGCCAGGGCCGCAACCGACGCCGGGTGAGCACGGCGGGCCTCTCCGCGGGCACCGCCGTCGTGCACACGACCGAGGCTGCGCCGCCGCGCGAGCAGGGCTGACCGGCACCCAGACCGTCCGAGGAGGGCTCGACGCTACGGCGTAGGGCCCTCCTCGTCGTCGGGGGAGCCGACGGCCGCGTGGGCGCGCAGGTAGCGCTCGACGCGCCGATCCGGCACGAGCCAGATCACGGCCACGGCGACGAACGGGATCAGGCCCAGCCACGGGGCGACGAAGACCAGCCCGATGCCGGCGAGATAGAGGACGAGAGAGGCGATGCCCTTCACGTCGCGCCCGAAGGCCTCGCGGACCCTGTCGCGATCGGGTCCGCGTGCGATCGTGCGCTGCAGGATCGTGTAGGCGATGGCCGCGCCCAGGAGATTGAGCCCGTACACGATCGTCGGCACCTCGGCGACGTCGGTCTCGGTGAGCCACGCCGTCGTGAACGGGTACAGCGACAGCCACAGCAGCAGGTGCAGATTGGCCCACAGCGCCACGCCGTCGACGGCAGGGCGCAGCTGGAACAGATGGTGGTGGTTGCTCCAGTAGATGCCGACGTACACGAAGCTCAGCAGGTAGGTGAGCAGACCCAGGCCCGAGGTCTGCACGAGGTCGGTCCAGGAGGAGCCCTTCGGCACGGCGAGGCCGAGCACCATGACCGTGATGATGATCGCGAGGACGCCGTCGCTGAACGCCTCGAGGCGCCCTGAGGTCATCGTGCGATCCTCGTGCCGTGGTCATGGCCGCCGACGCGGTCGCGCGCGGGCACGCGCAGCCCCGAGGCGATGAGGCGACGCGTGAGCTCCTTGCCGCCGACGTGCTCCGCGCCGCCGGCGACGAGCCGGGGAAGGGCATCGTCCGGCACGTCGTAGTGGTCCAGGTCGAACGCCCGCGCGGGGATGCCGTGCGCGGCGGCGAACGCGTGCAGCTCCTCGACGTCCGAGTCGCTGACCAGATGCGCCCAGAGCCGGCCGTGCGCGGGCCAGATCGGATCGTCCACGAGTATCGCCATGCGGCGATCCTAGGGCGCGGTGCCGAGGGCGGGTCCGTTTCCGCCGGCAGCGGAGGGAGAAGGCGGACACGGTCGCGCTCGCTTTGCGAGGTCGCCGGGCTTCCGGTAAAGTAGCTCCTTGGTGCACCGCGCCGGACGCCCCACTCGGCCGCCGCGGGATCATGCAACTCGCGCCCGCCACTGCGGATCCCTCTGCTGTGGCGCGATGCAAGCACAGTCTTCCCGTGAGATTACGGAGCAGTCCCGCTCCCCAACGAAACAGGTATGAAGTGGTTTACGCAGTAGTGCGCGCCGGTGGACGCCAGGAGAAGGTCGAGGTCGGCACGATCGTTCAGCTCGACCGTCTGAAGGCGGCCCAGGGCGACAAGGTCGAGCTCGCCGCGGTTCTCCTCGTCGACGGTGACAAGGTCACCACCGACGCCGACAAGCTCGCGAAGGTCAAGGTCACGGCCGAGGTCGTCAGCCACCTCCGCGGCCCCAAGATCGTCATCCAGAAGTTCAAGAACAAGACCGGCTACAAGAAGCGCCAGGGCCACCGTCAGGACCTCACGCGCGTCAAGATCACCGGCATCAAGTAAGCACGAAGAGGAGCTGAGAAATGGCACACAAAAAGGGTGCGAGCTCGACCCGCAACGGTCGTGACTCCAACGCACAGCGACTCGGCGTGAAGCGCTTCGGCGGCCAGACCGTCAACGCCGGCGAGATCATCGTCCGCCAGCGCGGCACGCACTTCCACCCCGGCGTCAACGTCGGCCGTGGCGGCGACGACACGCTGTTCGCCCTCGCCGCCGGCGCGGTCGAGTTCGGCGCGAAGGGCGGCCGCAAGGTCGTCAACATCGTCGCAGCCGCCGAGTAAGGCTTCGGCGGGCCCGGCCGGCGGCCGGGCAGGCTTCGGCAACGGGGCGGGCTTCGGCTCGCCCCGTTTCCATATCCCGGCACGAAACCCGTAGTCCCCACCCCGCAATTCCAGGAGGATCCCCGCATGGTCACGTTCGTCGACAGGGTGACGCTGCACCTGCGCGCGGGCAAGGGCGGCAACGGCTGCGTCTCCGTGCACCGGGAGAAGTTCAAGCCCCTCGGCGGGCCGGACGGCGGCAACGGCGGCGACGGCGGAGACATCGTGCTCGTCGCCGACCCGCAGACCGGCACGCTGCTCTCGTACCACCACTCGCCGCACCGCACGTCGCAGAACGGCGGCTTCGGCATGGGCGACCACCGCTCCGGCTACGACGGGGAGGACCTCGAGCTGCCGGTGCCGGTGGGCACGGTCGTCAAGTCGCCCGAGGGCGAGGTCCTCGTCGACATGGTCACCCCCGGCGAACGATTCGTCGTGGCGGCGGGCGGTCAGGGCGGCCTGGGCAACGCCGCCCTGGCCACGCCGAAGCGCAAGGCCCCCGGCTTCGCGTTGCTGGGTACCCCCGGGTTCGAGGGCGATGTCGTGCTCGAGCTCAAGACGGTGGCCGATGTCGCGCTCGTCGGCTATCCGTCCGCCGGCAAGTCGAGCCTGATCGCCGCGATCTCCGCGGCGCGCCCCAAGATCGCCGACTACCCGTTCACGACGCTCCACCCGAACCTGGGCGTCGTGCAGGCCGGCGACTCGCGCTACACCGTGGCCGACGTGCCCGGCCTCATCGAGGGCGCCAGCGAGGGCCGCGGTCTGGGCCTGCAGTTCCTGCGGCACGTGGAGCGGTGCTCCGCGCTGCTGCACGTGCTCGACTGCGCCACGCTCGAGCCGGGCCGCGACCCGATCAGCGACCTCGAGGTCATCCTCGCGGAGCTCGCGGCCTACGAGGTCCCCGAGGGTCAGGTTCCGCTGCTCGAGCGCCCGCAGGTGATCGCGCTCAACAAGATCGACGTGCCCGAGGCGCGGGAGCTCGCCGACTTCGTGCGCCCGGAGCTCGAGGAGCGCGGCTTCCGCGTGTTCGAGATCTCGACCGTCTCGCACGAGGGGCTCCGCCCGCTCACCTTCGCCCTCGGCGAGCTCGTCGACGCGCATCGCGCGGAGCTGGCCGCCGCCGCGGAGGCGCCGAAGGAGCGCGTCGTCATCCGCCCGAGGGGTGCGAAGCGCGAGTTCGAGATCCGCGTCGAAGGCGGCAGCTACGGCAACATCTACCGGATCCTCGGCGACAAGCCGGTCCGGTGGGTGCAGCAGACCGACTTCCAGAACGAGGAGGCGGTGGGCTACCTCGCCGACCGCCTCGAGAAGCTCGGGGTGGAGGACGAGCTCTTCCGCCTGGGAGCGGTGCGCGGATCCACGGTGGTCATCGGCCCGGGCGAGAGCATCGTCTTCGACTGGGAGCCGCAGCTGAGCTCTGCGGCCGAGCTCATTACGTCCCCGCGCGGTCTCGACTCGCGCTTCGACCCGAACACCCGACGCACCACGAGCGAGCGCCGCGAGCGATACCACGAGCGCATGGACGCGAAGGCGGCCGCGCGCGCCGAGCTCGAGGAGCAGCGCCTCGCCAGTCGTGCGGCGGAGGGCGAGGACGTGGAGGACGCCGGCGAGGACACGCTGTGACGGCGCTCACCCGGGCGGATCTGCCCGGGGCGGCGCGCCTCGTCGTCAAGGTCGGCTCCTCGTCGATCAGCGGCGAGTCCGCGTGGCGCATCCCCGTCCTGGTGGAGGCGCTGGCCGCGGCGCACGCCCGCGGCACCGAGATCGTGCTGGTCTCCTCGGGCGCCATCGCCACGGGGATCCCCTTCCTGCAGCTCGACGCCCGTCCGACCGACCTCGCCACGCAGCAGGCGGCGGCCGCCGTCGGTCAGAACCTGCTGATCTACCGCTACCAGGAGGCGCTGCGCCCGCACGGCATCGTGGCGGGCCAGGTGCTTCTGACGACCGGGGATCTGGAGCATCCCACCTCGCGCAGCAACGCGCGGCGGGCCATGGAGCGGATGCTCGGCCTGCGGGTGCTGCCGATCGTCAACGAGAACGACACCGTTGCCACTCAGGAGATCCGCTTCGGCGACAACGACCGGCTCGGCGCGCTCGTCGCTCAGCTGACCGGGGCCGACGCTCTGGTGCTCCTCAGCGATGTGGAGTCGCTGTACACGCGGCCGCCGTCCGATCCGGCCGCAGAGCCCCTCGACGTGGTCGCCGCGGGAGCCGACCTGTCCGGCCTGGAGTTCGGGGCGTCCGTCGTCAACGGCGTGGGCACCGGAGGAGCGGCGACCAAGGTCTCGGCCGCGCGGCTCGCGGCGGCGAGCGGGATCGGCGTGCTCGTCACGAGCGCGGATCTCGTGGGGGAGGCCCTGTCCGGCGCATCGATCGGCACCTGGTTCGAACCCGCTGTCTGACGCGCACGGGGCGGATCCGTCATCCCGCGCCCCGGCGGTGCGCTGCGTGGGTACACTGACCGCATGTCCACCGTGATCGCCGATTTCGCCGTGCCCGCCGAAGCCTCTGCCGGAACGGATTCCCCGGAGGCGCGCATGCGCGCCGCGAAGGAGGCGGCCCGCGAGACCGCGCGTCTGACGAGCGATCGCAAGACCGCCGCCCTGGAGGCCATCGCCTCGGCGCTCGTCGCAGCATCGGCCGACATCATCGCGGCGAACGCCCGGGACCTGTCCCGCGGGGCGGAGGAGGGCATCGGCGACGCACTGCTGGATCGGCTGCGCCTCGACGAGAAGCGCGTCCAGGCGCTGGCCGCCGCCGTGCGCGAGGTGGCCTCACTGCCCGACCCGGTGGGTCGCGTGGTCGGCGGTCACCGCATGCCCAACGGCGTCGCCCTGGAGCAGGTGCGCGTCCCGTTCGGCGTCGTCGGGGCGATCTACGAGGCCCGGCCCAACGTCACCGTCGACATCGCCGCCCTCGCCCTCCGCTCGGGCAACGCCGCGGTGCTGCGCGGAGGCAGCGCCGCGCGCGAGAGCAACACCGTGCTGGTGCAGGTCATGCGCGACGCCCTCGCCTCAGTCGGGATCACCCCCGAGGCGATCCAGACCGTCGACGACTTCGGGCGCGTCGGGGCCACCGCGATGATGCACGGGCGGGGGCTCATCGACGTCCTCGTCCCGCGGGGCAGTGCGGGACTGATCGAGACCGTCGTCACCGAGTCGACCGTTCCCGTGATCGAGACGGGCGCGGGCGTCGTGCACATCGTCCTCGACGACACTGCACCCCTGGACTGGGCACGCGACATCGTCGTGAACGCCAAGGTGCAGCGTCCGAGCGTCTGCAACGCGGTCGAGACCGTGCTGGTGCTGCGCAGCGCGGCCGATCGCCTGGTCCCCGCGGTGGCCTCGGCGCTGATCGCGCAGGGCGTCACGATCCACGGCGACGACGACATCCGGCGCCTGGTTCCCGACGCCGTCCCGGCCGGCGACGAGGACTGGGCTCTCGAGCATCTGAGCCTGGACCTGTCGATGCGCGTGGTGGACGATCTGGACGGCGCGCTCGCGCACATCCGGCAGTACAGCACCGGCCACACGGAGTCGATCATCAGCACCGACGCCCTCTCCATCGAGCGGTTCCTCGCCGAGGTCGACTCGGCCGTGGTGATGGCGAACGCGTCGACGCGCTTCACCGATGGCGGCGAGTTCGGCTTCGGCGCCGAGGTGGGCATCTCGACCCAGAAGCTGCACGCGAGGGGTCCGATGGGGCTCGCCGAGCTGACCAGCACCAAGTGGCTCGCGCGTGGGGCGGGGCAGACGCGCGCCTGAGGACTAGACTGAGGAGCTGAGATCCACCCTGATCACTCTGGAGAATCGATGAACCTCGTCGCACAGCTCGTGCAGACCGCCGCAGAGAACACCGAGCAGAACGGCAACGTGACGCTGGAGACGCTCCCGTTCTTCTTCATCGCGGCAGGCGTGTTCACGCTGCTCGGCCTGGTCGCGCTCTCCTACCGCAACGTCGCCAACCGCCACGCCGCGAAGGCGGAGGCGTGGGCGGCGGAGCACGGTCACGAAGGACACGGGGCCGGCCACGGTCACTGAGCTGAGCCGATGACGACCACTCCGGCGCCGCGGATCGGCGTGATGGGCGGGACGTTCGACCCCATCCATCACGGTCACCTCGTGGCTGCGAGCGAGGTCGCGCACTCGTTCGGCCTCGACGAGGTGATCTTCGTGCCGACGGGCCAGCCGTGGCAGAAGAGCGGCGTGTCGGACAGCGAGCACCGCTACCTGATGACGGTGATCGCGACGGCGTCGAACCCCTCATTCACGGTCAGCCGCGTGGACATCGACCGCGACGGTCCGACGTACACGATCGACACGCTCCGCGATCTGAAGGCGCAGCGCCCCGACGCCGAGTTCTTCTTCATCACCGGCGCGGACGCCGTGGCGCAGATTCTCAGCTGGAGGGATCATGATGAACTGTGGGATCTGGCCCACTTCGTCGCGGTATCCCGACCGGGGCACGTGCTGAGCACGGACGGTCTTCCCAGCGACGACGTCAGCCAGCTGGAGGTCCCCGCCCTCGCGATCTCGTCGACCGACTGTCGATCCCGTGTCCGTGAGGGAGACCCGGTCTGGTACCTGGTACCGGATGGGGTGGTCCAGTACATCGCGAAGCATCATCTTTATCGGAGCACGTCATGAGCACATCGGATCAGCACGGGCATGTTGCTGATCGGTCAGCGGGCAACGGCCAGCTGACCCGGAAGCAGCTGCGGGAGGCCCGCCTCACCGGATCGACCCCGATCGTCACGGAGGAGGAGGCGGAGGCGGCTCGTCTGCTGAGCGCGGCGAACGCTCAGCCGGTGGCGAAGACCGAAGCCGTCGACGCCGCGCCCGAGGTCGACGCGGTGGAGCCTGAGGCTGAGCCCGAAGCCGTCGAGGACGTCGAGGAGCCGCTCACCCGTCGCCAGATCCGGGAGCAGGAGCGCATCCGCACCGGGTCGCTGCCGGTGACCGATGGCTCGACGCCGTTCGAGCTCCCCGAGCCGGAGGCGCTCCCGGAGCCCGTGGCGCCTCTTGTCCCGGCGGTCGTCCCGGAGCGCCCCGCGCCGCCGGTTCCGTCTGCGACGCCCGCATCGGCCGCCGAGAGCGCACCGCAGGCTGCGCCTGCGCAGGAGGGGATGATCACCGACGTCCCGCGTCCGGCGTACCCGAGTCGTCGTCGTTCGTACGCGCCTGCCGCCCCGCTGACGCCCGAGCCCGCGCGCTCGCTCGATGAGCAGGACGGCGTGGACGATGCCGAGCAGGGTGTCGCCCCCGTGTCCGCCTCGGCAGTGATGCGGGCCGAGGAGGAGACCGGGCGCACCTGGCACGCCACCACCGCTCCGGAGGACTCCGGCGTCGACGCGCCGGCCGCCCAGCCCGAGACGCCTGCCGCCGCCGCGCCCGAGACCGCGCAGCCGGCCGCATGGTCGGCTCTCGTCGCGGAGTCCGAGTCCGTCCGGGCGACCCCGTCGGGCGCCGACGACGACCGCGCCCCGTCCGCGGGATCCGGATCCTCGCTCAACCCCGCCTTCGGCCAGCGGGTGCTGACGGAGGAGCCGAAGGCGCCGGCGATCGAGTCGTTCGACACGCTGATCGGCGATTCCACCGGATCGCACCACGCGGCGCCCAACGCGCTGATCTTCCAGCAGGCGCCCACCGCGCCTTCGCTGTCCGGCCCCGTCGCGTCGACCGGCGAGATCCTCGTGACCGGCAGCTACGAGCTGCCCGCGGGACTGGGCTCTCGCGGTCACGCCGACGGCGTGGCCGACGGCAAGGAGGTGGACGCGATCCTCGTCGACGGCGAGCTCGCCCCGGCGTCCTCGCCCACCCCGATCGCGGCGAGCGCCGCCATCGGCACCATCAAGCCTGCCGGCGAGGTCATCCGACCGCCGGAGCCCGAGAAGGGCAACAAGCTCATGCTCGCGCTGACCATCACCGCCGGCGCACTCGCGGTGGCCCTGGTCGGGGCTCTCATCGTCGCCATCACCACTGGAGCGTTCTCTTGATGCAGTCTCCCTCCGCAGCGGACATGCTGCAGATCGCCGCCGACGCGGCCCGATCCAAGGGTGGAGAGGATCTGCTCGCGCTGAACGTGTCGGAGCCTCTGCCGCTCGTCGACATCTTCCTGCTCGTCACCGGCAACAGCGAGCGCAACGTCGCCGCCATCGCGGACGAGGTCGAGGACAAGATGATCGAGGCGGGGTACAAGCGCGTGCGCCGCGAGGGTCGCAGCGAAGCGCGCTGGGTCCTGCTCGACTTCGGCGACCTGATCGTTCACGTCTTCCACGAGGAGGAGCGCACCTACTACGGCCTCGAGCGCCTCTGGAAGGACTGCCCCGTGGTGCCGATCGCCGAGCCCGCTCCGCTGAGCGCGTCCGTCGACCAGGACTGAGCACCGCGTCAGAGCAGGAAGAGCGTCGCGCACAGCAGGGCGATCGCCGCTCCGAGCAGCCCCGCGCGCAGCGGGATGATCGACTCCCAGCGTGCCTGCAGGGCGCGCGCGTCCGCGGGGATCTCTCCGGCGGCCGCGGCGGCGGTGAACCGTGTGTTGATGGGCTTCGCGACGCCGACGAACAGCACGAGCCACACGATCACCAGCGCGAGCGCGGCGGCGGCGAGCAGTCCGGTCCAGGCGATGCCCCCGAGGAAGGCGAGGAGTGCGGTCGCCGCGGTGGCGATGGTCCCTCCGATGCCGACGACCGGGAAGCGCCGGTCTCCGTAGTGGTGGCCGCGGCCGACGACCTGCACGAGGGTGCGGTCGTCGAGCTCGGCGTAGACGGCGCGCTGCACGACGGCGACGCTCATGTCGGTGCCGAAGATGACGGCGAGGCCGAGCACGGCGAGGACGGCGGTGATGCCGATGACGAGGGACATTGCTTCTCCGATCGAGAGGGATCCTGGTGTTAGCGATGCTAACTGTTAGCAATGCTAAGGTACGACCATGGCCCGATCAGCGCAAGACGCCGAGAGAATTCGCGAGCGCGATGCCCGCATCGTCCGCAGCGCCAGGGAGATCGCCGAGAGCGAGGGCTGGCCGGCGGTGACGGTGCGCCGCCTCGCGGACGCGGTGGGCGTCAGCCAACCGATCCTGTACCGGCACTTCCCGGGCGGACGCGACGACATCGTCGCCCGCGTGGTCGTCGACGGCTACGCGGAGCTGGCCGAGGCGATGGACGTCGCCGCAGACGGTGCGGACCGGCTCCGGGCCCTGGTCTCGGCGTACCTCGACTTCGCCCGCGCGCATCCGGCGGTGTACGAGGCCATGGCGTCCGCGCGCAGCAGCGTCGTCTTCGCGGCGGACGAGACGCCGGCGGTGCTCCGCCGCGGATTCCGGTTGCTGGAGGACGCGGTCGGCGGAGCGGACGCCCGCGAGCGCGCGGTGCGTGCGGAGCTGCTCTGGAGCACACTGCACGGAGTAAGCCAGCTCGACGCGCACGGCCGTCTCGACGCGGAGCTCGACGAGGCCCGGGGAGCCGCGATGGTCGCCTTGTTCGAACGCCGCGGCTGAGATCCGGCGCGCACCGGTGCCGGGCGAGCGCGTCCTTTGTCCTCGCTGACAAAGACGGTCGGGTGACCCCGCCGGACGGCGATCGACGGGTAGGGTCGAGCCGTGGGACGGATCACGACGCTGCGGCCGGTCACTCGGATCGCTCTCGGCGAGGGCGTACGACGCCGCGCCGACACTCTCTCGGTCGAGGAGCCGCTCGAGATCCGCATCGGGGGAGCACCGCTCGCCGTCACGATGCGCACGCCCGGGCACGACGTCGAGCTCGCGATCGGGTTCCTCGTCTCAGAAGGCGTGATCACCGACCGCTCTGACTTCCTCGCCGCGATCCACTGCGGAGGCCCCGGCACGGGCGGCGCGGAGAACACCTACAACGTGCTCGATGCGACGCTCGCGCCCGGAGTGCGCCTTCCGACCGCGGACGAGAGCCGGCGCTTCTACACGACGAGCTCGTGCGGCGTGTGCGGCAAGGCGAGCATCGACGCGGTGCGCACGATCTCGCACCACGATGTGATGCAGGACGACGTCACCGTCGACGCCGAGTGGATCTCCGAGCTGCCGGACCGGCTCCGGGCCGGACAGGCGGCCTTCGCCAAGACCGGGGGACTGCACGCGGCGGGACTGTTCGATGCCGCCACCGGCGCGCAGCTGGTGATCCGTGAGGACGTCGGCAGGCACAACGCGGTCGACAAGGTGATCGGCTGGGCGCTGCAGGAGGGACGGCTGCCGCTGCGCGGCACCGTGCTGCAGGTCTCCGGGCGTGCGAGCTTCGAGCTCGTGCAGAAGGCCGTGATGGCCGGGATCCCGATCCTCTCCGCGGTGTCGGCGCCGTCGTCGCTGGCGGCGGAGCTGGCTGAGGAGTCCGGGCTGACGCTGCTCGGCTTCGTCCGAGGGCGATCCATGAACGTGTACGCGCACGAGCATCGTGTGCGGATCGATGCGGTGACGCGGGGCGACGCCCCCGTTCAGGAAGGACGCGCACAGCGATGAGCGACGACGTGGACGCACGCGGAGGCACGGCCTTCGGCCTCATGCCCGAAGAGCCCCGCCAGGGCGGCTACGGGCCGCGCACGACGGCAGCCTGGTCCCGCAAGCCCTACCACCACCCGGCGGCCGGCTGGGGAGCGGCGATGTCGGTGGGGAAGGTGCTGCTGCGCGAACGCGAGCCGATCGCCGGGTCCGAGGCGATGCTCATCATGAACCACGGGCGCTCGGGCTTCGACTGCCCCGGCTGCGCGTGGCCCGACGATCTCGGCAACCTTCGGCTCGACATCTGCGAGAACGGCATCAAGCACGTCACCTGGGAGATGACGCACAAGCGCGTCGACCGGCAGTTCTTCGCGCAGCACACGGTCGCCGAGCTCGCGCAGTGGACGGACTTCGACCTCGAGGACCAGGGCCGGCTCACCGAGCCGATGAGCTACGACCCGGCCACCGACCGCTACGTCCCGATCTCGTGGGACGAGGCGTTCGCCCTGATCGGCGAGGAGCTGCAGGGGCTGGACAGCCCCGACGAGGCGAGCTTCTACACCTCCGGCCGTCTGAGCAACGAGGCGACCTTCCTGTACCAGCTGATGGTGCGCGAGTACGGCACCAACAACCTCCCGGACTGCTCCAACATGTGCCACGAGGCGTCCGGTCGCGCGCTGAAGGCCTCTCTGGCCACGGGCAAGGGAACCGCCGACCTGCGCGACTGGGAGGAGTGCGACGCGCTGTTCATCCTGGGCGTGAACGCGGCCTCGAACGCTCCGCGAATGCTGACCGCGCTGTCGGACGCGGTGCGCCGCGGAGCGCAGGTCGTGCACGTGAACCCGCTGGTCGAGGCCGGAGCGACCCGCACGATCGTGCCGCACGAGTTCGTCGACATGGCGCTGTTCAAGAGCACCGACACGAGCACCATGAACCTGCAGGTGCGCATCGGCGGCGATCTCGCCCTGATCCGCGGCATCGCCAAGGTCGTGTTCGAGGAGGCCAGGACGGATCCGACCGTGCTGGACACCTCTTTCCTGCGGGAGTACACGAACGGCGTCGAGCAGTACCGCGCGCTCGTCGAGGCGACGCCCTGGGGAGAGCTCGTGCGTCAATCCGGGCTGACCGAGGAGCAGATCCGTGCGGCGGCGGCGGTCTACCTCGGCTCGGAGCGCACCATCATCAGCTGGTGCCTCGGCGTCAGCCAGCACGAGCACGGGGTGGACACGGTGCGCGAGATCGTGAACCTGCTGCTCCTGCGGGGCAACATCGGGCGCCCCGGCACGGGCCCGTCGCCCGTGCGCGGACACAGCAATGTGCAGGGCAATCGCACGTGCGGGATCGACCACCGCCCGCCGGCGTGGACCGACCGGCTCGCCGAGGTCTGCCGCATCGATCCGCCGCGGCACGAGGGGCTGGACACGGTCAAGACGATCCGCGGCATGCACGACGGCACCGTCAAGGTGTTCGTCGGTATGGGCGGCAACTTCGTGCTCGCCGCCCCGGACACCCCGTACACGGCCGAGGGGCTCAGCAAGTGCCGCCTCACGGTGCAGGTCAGCACCAAGCTCAACCGCAGCCATCTCGTGCATGGGGAGAAGGCGGTGATCCTGCCGTGTCTCGGACGCACCGAGCGCGACCAGCAGGAAGCCGGCCCGCAGGGCGTGACGGTCGAGGACGCGATGAGCATGGTGCATCTCTCGATCGGACGCAAGCGCCCGGCGTCGGCCTACCTGCGCTCGGAGCCCGCGATCATCGCCGGGATCGCCAAGGCGACGCTTCCGGACACGCAGACGCCATGGGACGACTACATCGCCGACTACGACCGGATCCGCGACGTGATGGCTCAGGTGCTGCCCGGGTTCGAGGGCTTCAACCAGCGGATCCAGAGTCGGCACGGCTTCCGGATCCCGCAGCCCGCGCGGGAGCGGGTGTTCCAGACGGAGTCGGGTCTGGCCGAGTTCTCGCTCGCGCCGATGCCCGACGTGATCCCCGCCTCGGACGAGACCCTGGTGCTGCAGACGATGCGCTCGCACGACCAGTGGAACACCACCATCTACTCGAACAACGATCGCTACCGCGGCGTGAAGAACCTGCGCGAGCTGATCTTCCTGCACGCGGACGACATGCGCGCGCGAGGCATCGCCGAGGGGGATCTCGTCGACATCCGTTCGACGTCGAAGGACGGATCCACGAGGATCGTGCACGCCTTCCGCGCGGTGCCGTACGACCTTCCGCGAGGGAACGCCGCGGGGTACATGCCCGAGCTCAACGTGCTGATCGGGCATGCCGATTTCAGCGTGCAGAGCGACCAGCCGCTCATGAAGAGCATCCAGGTGACGGTGGCGCCCTCCGCAGCCTGAACCACCGCCGGGGGCGCCGACCGCTCTCAGAGATCCCGGTCGAAGAGGTCGTCCCAGGTCTCGCGGCGGATGACGGCGCGGGCCTGCCCGTCGTGCACGAACACCACCGGCGGGCGACGGTAGCCGTTGTAGTTGTTGGCCATCGTGTGCGTATAGGCGCCCGTCGCGGGGACCGCGAGGAGATCCCCGACGTGCACCTCGGGGAGCTGCAGCGGGTCGATGAGCACATCCCCGGATTCGCAGTGGCGCCCGACGACCACGACGTCCTCCGTGGCCTCCTCGTCGAGGCGGCCGGCGAGCGCGGCCTCGTAGCGCTGCGCGAACAGTGCCACTTCGAGGTTGTCGCCCATCCCGCCGTCGACCGCGACGAACGTGCGCGCGTCGCGCTTGACGGTGGCGACCGAGTAAAGCGTCATCGCCGAGTCGTTCACCATGCTGCGGCCCGGCTCGATGATGAGTTCGGCGTCCGCGGGCAGGTGCTCCCGGGCGGCGGCGAGGAGCGCCTCGACGTACTCGGCGACGGTGGCCGGATGCTCGTCGTAGGTGTAGCGCGCGCCGAGCCCGCCGCCGAGGTCGTACACCGGGAACGTGCCGAGCGCGGCGAGCGGGGCGACGGCGGCGGCCAGCTCGGACGGATCCATGATCTGCGATCCGACGTGGGCGTGCACTCCGCGCATCGAGAGCTTCGGGCTGGCCTCGATCCGAGCGATGAGCTCTTTCGCCGCCGGGATCGTCAGCCCGAACTTGGATCCGACCTGGCCGGTCTGCACGTGCGGGTGCGTCGAGGACTCGACCTCGGGGATGATGCGCACGAGCACGTCCTGCGTGCGGCCTGCGGGCACGAGCTGCTCGAGCCGGTCGACGTCGTCCGCGTTGTCGACCACGACCAGGCCGAGTCCGGCGTCGACCGCGATCTGCAGCTCCTCGGTCGACTTGGCGTTGCCGTGCAGGACGAGCAGAGCGGGATCCACGCCGGCGCGCAGGGCGCCGAGGATCTCGCCGCCGCCCGCGACGTCGAGTCCCAGCCCCTCCTCGACCATGACGCGCTGCACGGCGGTCGCGGGGAACGACTTCGAGGCGAACACCACGCGGGCCTTCGGCCAGCGCGAGGTCAGCTCGGTGCGGTACTCCCGCGCCCGCGCCCGCAGGGCGCCCTCGTCGACGACGATCGCGGGAGTGCCGAACTCGCGTGCCAGGTCGTCGACCCGGCACCCCCCGAAGCGGAGGGTGCCGTCGGCGTCGACGGTCGTCCCCTCGGGGAGGAGCTCGAGGATGGGGTGCGACATGGTCAGGTCCTTCGCGGTCGGGGTGGCCGGGACGACGGCCGGGTCAGGAGGGATCCAGGGCGCGGCGCGGGACGACCACGACGGGAACGGGGGAGTGCCGGACGACCTTGGTCGCGTTGGATCCGAGGAAGACCCGCGCGAGGGGCCCGAGACTGCTCGATCCCACGACGAGCACCTCGTCCGCGTCCCACTCGACGTCGTCCACCGCGGTCTCCCAGGTGTCCCCGATCCCGATCACGGTGCCGGCGAGCTCGGGGGCGCCCGGCAGGGCGGACACCTCCGAGAGGAGTTGCGTGGCGTGCGCCTGGATGTCGGCCGCCCACTGGTCGGCGATGATCCGCTCGGCGTCGAGCCCTGCCCCCGCCGCGCCCGACACGTTCGGCACGACCGCGAACGAGGCGATGCGCAGCGCGGCGCCCACCGAGCCGGCGACGGTCGCGGCGCCGAGCACGAGGTCCGCCGACGAGTCGGTGCCCCGGTAGGCGGCCGTGACGCGGCCCACCCGGGCCTCGCCCCTGGTGCGGAACCCGCGCGGCGCGATCGCGACCGGCACCGCCGAGGCGTGCAGGAGCGCGTCGCTCTCGGACCCCAGCGCGATGCGCCCGAGCGGCGCGGCAGAGGACGAGCCGATCACGATCATGCCCGCGTCGCGAGCCTCGGCCAGCTCGAGCAGCCCGCGCCGCGCGGAGGACGCCTCATGCAGGACGAACTCCGCAGGCACGGTGCCGCCGAGGACGGCGGCGGCGTGGTCGAGCACGGCGTTCGCGGCGTCGCGCGTGAACGCGTGCCACTCCGCGTCGTCGCGGGCGGTCGCCGCGCGCGGCCAGGTCTGCGGGACCACCGTCGTGACGATCAGGTCGGTTTCGGCGGACCGCGCCAGCATCGCCGCGAGGTGCAGAACCGACGCCGAGCGGCTCGCCGGGCTCAGACCGACGAGCAGGCTCATCGTTCGCCGTCCTTGCGGCGCGCGGCTGCGGCCTGGCGCACCTCGCCGGTGCTGGGCTGGGCGACGGCGGTGGTGTACGGCACGTCGGCCGCGGCGACGACCGGGTGCCCGACGGCCAGCGCCGAGTGCGTGCGGCCGTAGAACCAGTAGAAGACGAGGAACACGGCGGCCCACGCCAGGAACACCACGATCGTGATCCAGCGCAGCTGCGTGATGATCGCGATGCAGCCGATGATCGACAGGATCGGGATGGTCCAGCCGAGCGGCAGGCGGAAGCCGCGCTCCAGCTCGGGCTCGCGCACCCGCAGGATGATCACGCCGATCGAGACGACGAGGAACGCGACCAGCGTGCCGATGCTGGTCATCTCGGCGAGGAAGTTGATCGGGACGACGGCGGCGAGGACGCTCGTGGCGATCATCACGATGATCGTGTTGTTCACGGGCGACAGGGTGCGCGGGTCCACCTTCGCGAACACCGGCGGGATCATGCCGTCGCGCGACATCGCGAACAGGATGCGGGTCTGGCCGTAGAGGCAGACCAGCGTGACCGAGAAGATCGAGATGATCGCGCCGATCGCCACGACCGTGCCCGGCCAGGTGGATCCGATGATGTTCTGGAGGATCGCGGCGAGGCCCGCGTCCTGGTTCTCGAACTTCGCCGGGGCCTGCGCGCCGAGGGCCGCGAGGCAGGTGAGCACGTACAGCGTGATGATGATGCCGAGGGCGAAGATGATCGCGAGCGGCAGGTTGCGCTTCGGGTTCTTCGCCTCGTCACCGGCCGTCGAGACGGCGTCCAGACCGACGAACGAGAAGAAGATGATCCCGGCGCCGCCGACGATGCCCGCGAAGCCCGCAGGGGCGAAGTTCTGGAAGTGGTCGGCGTTCCAACCGGTGAAGGCGACGGCGCAGAAGAACAGCACCACCGAGATCTTGATGACCACCATGATGCTGTTCACCAGGGTCGACTCACGGGCGCCGCGCAGCAGGAGCAGGCCGCACAGCACGATCACGATGACGGCCGGCACGTTGATGATGCCGCCCTGCTCGGGGGCCTGCGAGAACTGCACCGGGATCTGCCAGCCGAACAGGTTCTGCAGGAGCTGGTTCACGTACTGCGACCAGCCGACCGCGACCGCCGCCGTGGAGACGCCGTACTCGAGGAGCAGGCACGCGCCGACCGCCATGGCCGTCCCCTCGCCGAGCGTCGCGTAGGCGTAGGAGTAGGTGGATCCGGACACCGGCACGGCGCCCGCCATCTCGGCGTAGCAGAGGGCCGTGAGGCCTGCCACGACGCCGCCGATCACGAACGACCAGATCACCGCGGGGCCGGCGACGGGCACGGCCTGCGACAGGATGAAGAAGATTCCGGTGCCGAGCGTGCCGCCGACGCCGATCATGGTCAGCGAGAACAGCCCGATGCTTCGTTTCAGGTGCACTTCGCCGGCGCCGACCGGCGTGGTCGGCTTCCGGCGCAGCAACTGCTGGGCGATGGTGGTCATTCCAGTCTCCTTTGATTGGATGTGTGATCCTGCGCGCGATGCGGGTTCGGCAGGATCGGGAGTCAGTCTTCTCTCGTCACCCGGAATCGCGCTACGTCCGGATCGACCGCGCCGCGGACGTATCCGCTGGGCGACGCGGCCACGGCCTGGAGGAAGGCCACGGTCTGCTCCGTGATCTCCTCGCCCGGGATGACGTTCGGGATCCCCGGAGGGTAGGCGGCGAGGGTGTCGGCCGAGATGCGGCCGACCGCCTGCGCGGCGGGGACGAGCTCGGTGGCCGCGAAGTACGCGTCACGGGGGAGCATGCGCAGCGCGCCGGAGGGCGGCAGCGGGGGGAAGCCGGCGGCGTCGGCCTGGGCGCGCTCGGCGTGCGCTTCCTCGGAGTCGACCGCTGCCGACAGCACGCGGTGCACGTGCGCGAGATCGGGCGTCTTGCCGGCGCCGATGAGGGCGACGAGCGCCGTGGCGGTCGAGATCTCGAAGTAGATGCCCTCGACCTCGAGCAGGTGCTGACGCAGCCAGTGGCCGCTCACGCCCGTGGCGGAGACGTCGATCGGCACACGGAGAGGATCGGCCCCGACGATGTCGTCGAACGCGCCGAAGCCGTCGCTGACCACCGAGAAGCGCGGATCCTCGCGCAGCGCCGCGCGGAACGCGTCCGCTCCGGCGATCGACCGGCCGATCGCGTCGGCACCGGTCATCAGCGCGTGCCGGGCGATGTCCAGGGATGCCGTCAGAAGCGCGGAGGAGGAGGTCGACGACGTGGTGGAGACGGCGCGTTCGATGAGCGGCTCGAGGCGATCGGCGAACGGTCCGTCGCCGAGGTGCAGCATGGCCGACTGGGTGAGGGATCCGGCGAGCTTGTGCGTGCTCGAGACGACCAGGTCGGCGCCGAGGCGGGTCGGCGACTCCGGCAGATCCGGGTGGAAGCCGAAGTGCGGCCCCCAGGCGCCGTCCACGATCAGCGGGGCGCCGTGCGCATGGGCGACCTCGGCGAGACCGGCGACGTCGGCGACGGACCCGAAGTAGCTCGGCGAGACGATGTAGACGGAGCTCGCCGGCTGCCCGCGGTCGGCGGCCGCCGTCAGGGCGTCGTCGAGCGCGGAGGGGGAGACGCCGTGCGCGATCCCGTACCGCGCGTCGACCGAGGGGAGCACGAACGAGGGGGTGAGCCCTGCCGTGAGCACGCCGTCGCTGAAGCTCGAGTGCGCGCTGCGCTGGGACAGGACGTTCGCGCCGAGACCGCGCACCGCGAGCGCCGCGATCCGATTCGCCTGCGAGGCGCCGCCGGCGAGGAACCAGGTGCGGCGTGCACCCCAGGCCTCGGCGGCGAGCTCGAGCGCCTGCGACAGGGGAGAGTTCTCGCCGAGGTCGATGTCGTCGAGGAGCATCGGCACGTCGAGCTGCAGGACGCGCTCGCCGAAGTAGTCCGCCAGACGACCGCTGATGCCGGAGCCGTTGCCGCTGTGGCCGGGCACCATCAGCTGGATCGGGGATCGGCTCGCGTGCCGTTCGAGGGCGTCGGCGTAGGGGGTCGCCGCGTGCCGGCCGGTGTCGCCGACCCGCGGGGTGCCCGGCTCAGACGCGCCAGTGGGCGACGGTGCGACGAGGACGGACTCGGAAGCGTGCATTCCCCCATGGTGAGGCTGCGGCGTTCGTCGAGGAATCCCCCGAAGTTCGCCCGCCCACAATATCCTGTATGTGACTCAGAGCTTCTGGGAAGCTGGATCAACATAGGAGGTTGGTGTCTCATGGTCGATCTCCGTCAGCTCGAAGCCCTCAGGGCGGTCCACGCGGAAGGCTCCGTCACGGCGGCCGCGCGCCGGCTCGGCTGGGGGCAGCCCACGGTCGACTATCACCTCAAGAATCTGGAGCGCCTGGTCGGCGCCGAGGTGCTCGTGCGCTCGCCGCGGGGGAGTCGGCTGACACCCGTGGGGATGCTCCTGCTGGAGCGGGCGCAGGAGATCCTCACCCTCAGCGAGCGCGCGATCACCGACGCTCGGGAGCTGACGCAGACGGGCCGGACGCGGCTGCGCTTCGGCACCTTCACCTCGGCGGCGCAGCTGCTGCCGCCCGTCGTGCTGCGGCTGAACGGTCAGGGGATCGAGGTCGACGTGGTGCTCGAGGAGGTGCCTTCCCTCGTGGACCGCAGCAACCGCGGCGAGGTCGACGCTGCGCTGGTCTACACGGTGCCGGGGTACGGGCTCGCCTTCCGCTCCACGGTGACGGCGATCGAGGTGCACCGGGAACCGCTCCTGCTGACGCTCCCGGTGGGGCATCCGCTCGCATCGCGCACCTCGATCGACGTCCCCACGCTGCTGACGCTGCACGAGGAGCGGTGGATGTTCGCGGCGGCGGGGGGCGACTCGATGGACACGATCGTCGTCGACACCTTCGCCGCCGCCGGTCACACGATCGAGATCGCGATCCGCACGGACGACTTCCAGGTGATGCTGGCCATGACCGGCGCGCGCATGGGGATCGGCCTGGTGCCCCGCATGGCCGCCGTCGGGGCGCACCCTGGGATCGTGCTGCGACCGATCGACGATCCGGCGTTCGTGCGATCGATCCTCGTGGCCGTGCCGGCGGCAGGGGCCGCCCGGCGTCCGTCTGCGGCGGTGCGCCAGCTCGTCGCCGCGGTCCGCGACGGCTTCACCGCTCTGCGCGCCGAGGCGGAGGCCGAGTGAGGGGCGAGGATGCGGGTCTCCGGACACGCCCGGCCTCCGCGATTCGCCGGGTCGATTCGCATCCGATCGAAGCGGTGTTGTAAGCTGAGGGAGTTGTCGCGGGAAGCCGCGAGCAGCAGATGGGCCTGTGGCGCAGCTGGTAGCGCACCTGCATGGCATGCAGGGGGTCAGGGGTTCGAGTCCCCTCAGGTCCACCGACAAGAAGCCCCGAGCACGCGCTCGGGGCTTCTCTCATTCTCGCTCACGCGCGGGGCGTTCGCAGAGGTGAAGTCGGACTGCGGCGTCGCGTCTGTCGCGCCGCGTCAGCCTCGTCGTCCGAATCGGGCGATCTCCTCATCCGTCGCTCCGGAGGCGGATGATCGGGCTCATCGGGGAGCGATCGGGGAGCGATCGAGCAGATGCTCGGAGAGGAAGGCGACGCGGACGAAGTCCGGCCAGCTCTCGTCCAGGGCGGCCGCCGGGATCGAGCGCCAGCGAACGATTCAACGAGACGTATGGCCTAGGGGGTTCGCGAGGCTTGTAGGTACGTGAGCACAGCCCTGACGCGCCGGTTTTCGTCCACCGGGCTGAGTCCGAGCTTTTGGAAGATGCGCCCGACGTGTTTGCCGACAGCGGGGTCGCTGAGTACGAGCTTCTCCGCGATGGCGGCGTTTGATTGGCCGTCCGCCATCAGGACGAGGACTTCCGTCTCCCGCGGCGTGAGAGTATCCAGTGGGCCTGGATGCGCCGCACTGAGGAGGTGCTGGACGACGTGAGGGTCGATGGTGGTTCCCCCGCTCGCGATGTTCTGCAGGGCGCCGGCGAAGTCGCGGACCCGGTTGATCCGGTCTTTCAACAGGTACCCGACAGCTCCTTCCGGGAGGGTGAGAAGACGGCGGGCATTCGTGTCGGCAAGGTACTGCGAAAGGACCAGGATCGGCTGGTGAGGCTGCAGCTCACGGATACGCAAGGCGGCCTGTAGACCGTCGTCTCTGTTTCCCGGGGGCATGCGGACGTCAGTGATGATGATGTCAGGCGCGCGCTCCAGAGCGGCGAAAGCCTCCTCCAGCTGTGGAGCTGTCTCTGCGGCGCCGACGACGGTGTGGCCGATGCGCTCGAGTAGGGCGATGAGGGCTTCACGCAGAAGCGCCGAGTCCTCAGCGATGAGTATTCGCATGCGACGTGTCTCCTTCGTGGGGGAGGGGCAGGTCCATCCGTACAACGGTGGGCCCACCAGCAGGACTTGTGACCTTTAGGCGACCATTCAGAGCTTCCGCACGGTCGGAGAGTCCTCGAAGGCCAGTCCCGTTGCGCTCGTCGGCACCACCGCTTCCGTTGTCGGTGACCGTGACGATGAAAGACTCTCCATCTGTGCCGGTCGCAACGACAGCGGATGTCGCTGAAGCATGTTTGGCGATATTCGTCAGAGCCTCGGCGACCAGGTAGTAGGCAGTGGTTTCAAGGGCGGCGGGGACGCGGACGCCGGGGCTTCCTTCGAGAGTCACCCGGATGTTGCTCCGCTCGGACAGCTCCTCCAGCGCCGCGCGTAGACCATAGTCGGCGAGCACGGAGGGGTGGATACCGCGAACGGTGTCACGGAGGGTGGACATCGCATGCTCCGCTTGGGCTTGCGCTTCGTCCACGGCTCGCTGAAGGTGAGCGGCGTCGATGCCTCGAGAGGCGAGCTCATCGACTTCTAAACCGATCATCCCGATGCGCGCGCCGAGAGCGATGAGCTCCTGCTGGACGCCGTCGTGGAGGTCGCGTTCGATGCGGCGGCGCTCCGCATCGGACGACTCAGCAAGGGCACGACGTGAATTGAGGAGACGCTGGACATCGGGGTCAAGACCACGCGCACGCGGACCGCACAGCGGTCTCAGAACCCACGCCTGTCCGATGGCCAAACAGGCGTTGATGTACCCGAACAATACGAGCGCGACGAGGGTGATCAGCGCGACCGGCCACCAATTGGTGGGAGTCATGATGCCTTCGGCATCCCCGAAGAACTGCGTCGGCGTCGGCCCGGTGATCCCCGCGACAGCGACCATTGCGAGCGCCAGAAGAGTGATCGTCTCGAAGAACAACACGGTAAGGGCGATGAGCGCGTAGAACAGGTCCCACACGAGCGCAAGCGTCTCCCGCCATGTCGCTCGCTCGGTCAGACGGATGTTGATCCAGTGGTGCCGTTCGCTCGCGTCGATGACACCATGGGCGCTCGCCTGTCGAGGAAACCCGACCAGGCTGGTGCGACGACGTTCAAGCGATCCGAGGATGAGCGCCCAGAACGGCACAAAAAGCAGCGTGAAAACCGCGAGCGGAACGAGAGCCGCGCCGATGAGCACACTCAGCATGAGGTACAGCAGCGCACGCCACGGCCAACCGCTGAGAGCGAAGCGCCAAGGGGGCAGCTTCATCGCCGCCCACACGTGACCCGCCGCCGTCATGGGTCCAGCCTAGGGATTCCCCGTGCCCCGCATCGCGAACGTCGTCAGAAGGTATGGCCAGCCCTACCTCAAAGAGGGGGGTAGGGGACATCGTGCCCACCGCCGCCGCTGGGTTCTATGGGTGTAGGACGCCGAGACCAGGAGGCGATCGGTCCACCACGATGCAGCGGAAGGGGATGCGATGACAACTCATTCGTGTTCCGCATCACCAAGCCTTGCTGCACCGGCGCCAGCATGTCTTGGCGGGCGAGGTGAGCCCTGATGTACCGCAACCGGTCGTTGATCCGGCTGCAGCACTGCGCGCCCGGCAGGGCGTTTTACGAGCAGACTACCTCCAGCGCGTCCACGCGAGGCTTCGTGCACCCCATGCCCGCCTCGTGGTCGTCGACACGATTCGGTCCTTGGACTGTCTTCCACCCGCACGATGGCAGTGCACTCCCTCGCCAAGGGTGGAAGATCCACATAAGCACCCACCCCGGCACCGCCCATGAGGCACTTCGTCTTGTCGCTGACATCTGCGTCGAGCGGCGCGTTCCTTTCAAACACCTCTCGGACGAGGCGGAGCTGCAGCGTACAAGCAATAAGTACGCCAACCGAGGCTCGGCCGGAAAGTTCATCACCGTCTTCCCTCGCACGGATGAGGAGTTCTGCGAGCTTCTGCCGCTGTTCGATATGGCCCTTCGCGGGTTCGACGGTCCGTACATCCTCTCCGACGTGAAGTTCGGCGAAAGCCCGGTCTACTTCCGTTACGGAGCGTTCTTCATGGACCGCCTTGATTACGCCGACGGCTCGACGGGGTACGCCATCCAAGCTCCGGACGGGCAGAAGGTCCACGACAACCGTGCCGCGGTCTTCACGCTCCCCACTTTCGTTGAGCCGCCAGACCTGATCCGTGCGCTCGTCGAGGAGCGCCTGAACCCTGCGCCCGGTGAACTGGAAGAGCTCCTTCACCCGTACGTCGTGCGTTCTAGCCTTCATTTCAGCAACGCCGGTGGCGTGTACCTTGCCGACTCCGACAGGGGTCGGTTCGTGCTGAAGGAGGCTCGGCGCTGGTCTGCTTTCAGCTCAGACTCCACCGACGCCACCGAACGTCTGCGCAACGAACATAGCGCCTTGACCGCGCTCGCCCATGTCGGTGCCGTCGTGGACGCGGTCGACTACCGGGTCCTCGGTGACCACGAGTTCCTCATCGAGGAGTACATCCCCGGTGTCACCGTGCAGGCATGGGTGGCGAGCAACTATCCGTTCAGCACCGATCCCACCGGTCTCAGCGCGTATGCCGTGAGAGCTCTACCGCTTGCCCAGCAAATGGTCGCGGCCCTGACGCAGATCCACGACGCCGGGTGGAGCGTCCTCGACTTGCAGCCGAAGAACATCCTCATCGACGGGAACCGTGTCCGTCTCATCGACATGGAAGCAGCTCGACCCTTGGAAGCGTCGGCTGTCGGCAGCATCGGCACTCCCGGGTTCGTCCCGCACGTGCGTACATCGAACCGCGACCGGGACAGATATGCACTCGCAGCGGTGGTCTTGCACCTCTTTTCGCCATCACTGGCAGGGTCGTTCGACCCGTCCGTGCTCACGTACCGGGCCCGGAAAGTCGAGGAACAGTTCCCCGCAGACGTGTCCGAGCTCGTGAACGCACTTGTCGATGCGGTGCCCGTGGACGCCGTGGCAACCTCGCACCCATTCCGGCACGCCGCAGGTAGCGCGCTCGTGCCGGCGAATCGCCTCGTGGACCAGGTGTGCAATGGCATCGAATGGTCCCGGCGCGACGGCCATCGGCGATACCCGGGCGACGCGACACAGTTCGCGGACGGCGCCGGTGCGCTCCTGAACATCGAGACCGGGGCAGCGGGAGTCATGCTCATGCTCGCGAGAGCGGGCCGCGACGTCACCGAGGACCGTAACTGGTTGAGCGCACGCCTGCGCGATACGGACCACATCCCCTTTCACGGTCTCCTCCGAGGCAGCGCCGGCATCGCGTCCGTCTTCGCCGAACTCGGGGATGCAGACACTGCCGAAGTGATTCTCCTCGCTGGAGCATCAAGCCCCGATCCGGGAGCCGATCTCTCGGTGCGCAGTGGCCTGTCCGGAACCGTCCTCGCCTTGTGCGACCTTGCCGGCGACCGGGATGGTGTGGCCCGCAGCTTGCTCGACCGGTGTGCGGCGTCGCTCGCAGCCCGCATCACGGGGACTGCGGACATCGTCAGCCCGCAGTCGGAGACGGGCAACGCGATCGGGTTGTTCGATGGATGGGTCGGAGTCGGGTTGGCCTGTCGTCGGTTGGCGGAAGTGACGGGAGATGACTCCTGGGAACACCTGATGGATATCTGCTTCCACCGCGAACTCGCCCAGCTCACCACGGCGGATAGCGGGGCCCTTCGCGTTGACTACTCCCGTGTCTCCTACGGCTACCTTTCCGAGGGCGCCGCGGGGATCGCGTTCGCCCTCGCACAATGCGCACCGGCCCGGTACCGGGATGAGATCGCACGGCTCACTCAGGCCGTGGACGGCCTCATCAGCATGAACGGCGGTCTCTTTCGGGGAACGGCGGGCGTCGCCTGTGCGCTCCTTCCCGTATCCGCTTCTGGCGGCGAGCGGGCGAGGCTGATGACATTCACCGCCGACAGCTTCCTGTTCTGCGGAGACGACCCAGAAACACGGATGGTGCTCGGCGACAACGGTCACCATCTCTCGGCAGATTTCTCCACCGGAGCCGCCGGATATGTCGGCGCGCTCCTTTCTCAGCTCGAAGAGGACCCGAACCGGTGGTTTCCGGTGACTCTTCCCACGCCCATCGACGATGACATTGAAGGAGGTGAACACAATGAGCGCATTGCTTTCTCTGCAGGGCCTGTCGAACGAGTCCGAGCCTGAGGCCGGTCTCTTCGGATCCGGCATCAGCATCTGGTGTGACGGCAACAACAGCGGTATCAGCATCTCCTGCGGACCGAACTGATACACGGACGTGTGGGACGCGCATTGATGCGCGTCCCACACGCTTCATCACTGAAAGGGTGAACAATGCTTGCGGCGACTGGACTGGGCCATACGTTCTCGAACGGACAGGTGGAAACGCGTGCTCTCGACGACGTCAGCTGCACGTTCGAACCGGGGTCGTTCACGGCCATCATGGGACCGTCCGGATCAGGAAAGTCGACCCTGCTGTACTGTCTCGCCGGCCTCATCCGCGCGTCCACCGGATCCGTGACGTTCGACGGAACCGAGCTGACCGCTGCGAAGCAACGTCAGCTCGACCTTCTGCGACGCGATCAGTTCGGGTTCATCTTCCAAAGCTTCAACCTCATCGAGGCTCTCACCGCACTGCAGAACGTCACGCTGCCATCCCTGTTCGGGGGAGCCGTGATCAGCCGAGACCAAGCGGAGGCAGCTCTCGCAAGCGTCGGCCTCGCCGGGAAGCTCAACTCGTACCCGGCAGAACTCTCCGGGGGGCAGCAGCAACGAGTGGCAATAGCGCGGGCCCTCGCCCAGACTCGACGGGTCATCTTCGCCGACGAGCCCACCGGAGCCCTCGACCGCAAGAGCGGGTTCCTCGTGATGGATCAGCTTAGGCAGTTCCGTGAGGTCGGCACCGCCGTCGTGATGGTCACCCATGATCCGAAGATTGCCGCATACGCCGACAGCGTCTTGTTCCTCGTTGATGGACGCCTCGTCGACGTCATGGAGGCCCCGAGCGCGGAGGCTGTCAGCTCACGGATGACAGGTCTGGAAAGCGCCGCCCGATGAGCGCGGCTCAGCAGCTGCCCATTTCCGTCGCGTTCGTTCGGCGGCATCGCTCGGCGTACCTAGGTGTTGCCGCCCTCTTGAGCATCGCTACGGTCGTCGCCACAGCGGAGATGGTCCTGTTCACCGGACTGGCGAGCGGACAGGCGCTGCGGGTCGGCGCATTGTCCGAGTTCGATGCGCGCGTCGTACGCGCCGCGGTGAAGGCGTCGCAGGGCATCTTGCAAGTCATGTGCTTCACCACCGTGGTGATTGCACTCGTCCTGGTCTACCTGGGCTTTCGGAACATGCTCGCCCTGCGCCGGCGGGAGCTCGGTCAGCTCCGCCTCGCAGGAGCCAGCGTTCTTCGCGTCCGCGTCATGGTCACCGGCGAGGCGCTCGTGTTTGCGGCGATGGTCGCCGTGCCGAGCGTCGTCATCGGAGGCGTCCTCGCCCATCCGTTTTACCTGCTCCTCCAGAATGTGGGCGTGTTCGGCAAGTCGTTGCGGGTGGACTTCGGGTTCCCCATCCTGACATTGATCGCCGTCGCGACCGGGATGATCCTCTGCTCCATGGTTGCCGCCTGGCTGAGTCTGCGTTCAAAGCAGACGAACGACGTCCTCGCTTCCCTTACCGCATCCGCGACCGGTACGCCCGCGAAGCGGATGAGCGTCGTCCGAGTCATCGTCGCGGGTGGGTCCGTCATCGGACTCGCCACCTTCCTCATCTTCATGCCGGACACCGGCAGCGAGAACCCCATCGCGTCCATCATCGTGCCGCTGCTCATCGTCTTCCCACTCGGAGCGCTCGCGCCGATCCTCGTTCCCGTCGTCGCCCGCGCCTGGGGATGGGTTCTCCGGCCGCTCATCGGAGGCTCCGGAGTCCTCGTCGCACAGCGCGCCTGGCGGGATTCGCAACGATTCGCTTCCAACGTCCTGCCGCTGCTCGTCCTCATGGCGGTGATGGGCGGTTTCGCCATTGGGGCTGGGCCTGATCAGGCCACAATGCAAGCCAGCTTTGAGACGCAGCTCGACGCTGACCTCATCGCCGAACCTGCCACCGTCCAGGAAGCCGACAGCATCGTCGCGCGGATCGTCGACGAGCAGGGTGTCGACGCGGCGATGCGCTCCGCGTCGACGACGCGGCTCATCGAGAAGGGACGTGCTGACGGCACTTTCCTCACCGTATTCAATTTCGTCGACCTCGACTCGTACCGGAGCATTTTCGATACTGGAGCGAAGTCCGGCGACTTCGACAGCGCCGGACACGGGGCCGTCGTCTCCACCCGGGAAGGTGACGAGGTCGGCGACACCGTCACGGTGGAAGCCCCGAACGGGAACACGACGACGCTCACGATCGCCGCCGTCGTCACATCCCGGCTCTACACAGGGCTGCTCATCGATTGGGAGATGCTGAGCACACTTGACCCGGAGGTATGGGACATCCGCGTGTTCGTGAAAGCGGACAAGCACGCTGTGGCGAGCATCGCCGCTTCCGTCGACGACCACGCCCCAACGATGTCGAAGAAGGAGTTCATCGACTCCCGAATCGCCCTTCGTAAGAGCAACGCCGCCACCGGCAACATCGCCTTGTTCGGCACCATCTACGGCCTCACCATCGTCGCCATGATCCAGGGGCTCGCCGCGTCCGTCTTGAATCGGCGAGACGAGTTCCGTTTGCTGAACCTGCTCGGCATCTCTCGTCTGCGCACGGTCGGTACGTTGCTGTCCGAGGCTCTCGTCCTCATCGTCTCCAGCGGCGTGCTGCTTGCCGGTGCATTCGCATTCATCGCGTGGCGTTACCTCGCCCAAGACCCGGAACAGATGGCGACCGCGTTCGGCGCCATCCCGTGGGGCGACATCGCGCTCACGTTCGTGGGAGTGACATGCCTGTTCACCCTCACAGTGCTCGTCGCAGGAATCATCGCGACTCGGAGGGCCAAAAGATGATCCGAAGCGCCACACTCCGGGAGTTCATCCGACGCCACCGCTGGCGACTCGGCGCGCTGGTCGTGTTGTCGCTTCTTGGCGCGGGCTTGGGACTTGCCCAGCCACTCCTTCTGCAGCAGATGTTCGACGGCCTCACCTCCGGCTCCGTCTCGGTGCCAGCGGTGCTGATCCTGACGGCGGTGGTGATCACCCAGGCGCTCCTTGCCGGCGTGGAGTCCTACGCTCTGGCGCGCACCGCGCATGATCTCGTACTCCAGTTGCGCACTCGTGTGGCGGGACGCATCCTCTCACTGCCGATGGTGCACCTGCAGCGTGTGCCGCAGGGAGAGTTCCTCTCCCGCATGGTCTCTGACACGGCTGCATCATCGACCGTCCTCACTACAGGCGTTTTCAAACTGCTGGCTGCGGTCGTCACCTTCGTCGTCGCCGCGACCCTCATGGCAACCATTGACCCGGTGCTGTTCGTGCTTTCGCTGGCGATCACCGTCTTTGCCACCGTGCTCTCCACCGTCATGGGGCGACTGGTGCGCGCGGCATCTGCGCAGACACAGGCCGCCACGGCAACACTTTCCGGCAGTTTTGAACGCACGTTGACCGCGTTACCGCTGATCCGCGCCTACAGCGTCAGCCAACAGCAGCTCGCCCTTGTCGTTGCTGATGCCGGTGACGTGAGGAACAACGCTGTTCGGCTGGCGCGGCTGGGTGCGTACATGCAACCGGTGATGACCCTGGCCGCTCAAGCTCTCCTCATCGTCACTCTCGCAGTAGGAGGCATCCGCGTCGCTGACGGCACCTTGTCGCTGGGTGAGCTCATAGCGTTCCTGATGTACCTGATGATGATGGTCGGGCCTGTATCGCAGGTGGGTTCGACGTTCGTCAGCATTCAGACGGGTCTCGCCGCCGTCGACCGCGTCGAGGAGATCGCCTCGGCGGCCGCGGAGGGAGAAAACCGGGCGGAACCCCTGCGGGGGAGCGTGGACGCGGGGGAGCGGTTGCTCGCGTTGGACCATGTGACTTTCGAGTACCCGCACACGTCCGTCGGAGATGTGACCGGCATCGGCCCGCTCAACCTCACCATTCGCCGGGGTGAACACGTCGCACTCGTCGGGCCGTCCGGGTCAGGGAAGTCCACGATCTTTGCGCTCCTTGAACGGTTCTATGAGCCGAGCAGCGGAAGCGTGCGGCTGCACGGTGTCGCAGCGCGGGACATTTCATTGACCGACTACCGTGACCGCTTGGCATGGGTGCCGCAGAACTCACCACCGCTAGGCGGCACTGTGCGTGAGAATCTGGATATCGAGCAGCGCGGACTGCCGGACGATGTGCTTCGCCAAGCGCTGCAGGACGTTGGCTTGTTCGTCGACCGCGATGCAGACGTGCTCGACCGTCAGCTAACAGCGTCCGGGAACAATCTGTCCGGCGGTGAGCGGCAACGGCTGGGGGTTGCGCGAGCTCTCCTCTCCGGCCGCAGTGTCTTGCTGCTGGATGAACCGACATCGAGCTTGGACGTCATCTCCGCGGAACGACTGTCTTCACTGGTTCGTGATCGTGCACGCGAGAAGACTGTCGTAATGGCGTCCCACCGACTCGCCGAAGTGCGCCACTTCGACAAGATTGTGGTCATCGATCGTGGCAGCATCGTGGACGCTGGAACACACGACGAGCTGATGGACAGGAATGATCTGTACCGCGACCTCGCCGCGCAGCAGAACGTTCGTGCCTGACTACGACTTCCTCACCAGTCGCTGCGGTCGCGGGCGGCCTCCAGGTCGCGGAGGGCGCGTACGTCGTCGCGGGTCGCGATGCCGCCGCGCTGCAGGATCGCGCGGGGGAGCCAGATCGGCAATCCGATCCGCACGCGGCGTGTGGACGTGGGCTGGGGGACGGAGCGAGCGCCGGCGTGCGCGCGGTTCAGGCTCCGGAAGGACGTGTGCGAAGCTGTGGTCTCAGTCATGGCTCTAAAGGTACGAGCGTGCATTTCCTGCCACCAGGTGGCGGAAAGACTTTCGTCATAAAGATCCAGCCACTACGCTGGTCGCATGCTGCACAGCATCACGCTTCCTGTCATCGACGGTCTCGCCGCCTTCGAGTTCGGCCTCCTGAGCGAGGTGTTCGGCCTGGATCGGAGCGTCTACTCCGACGTCCCCGCGTTCGACTTCCGCGTCTGCGGTCTCGAGGCAGATCGCCCGGTCACCACGCAGGTGGGCGCCAAGGTCATTCCCGCCTACGGCCTGGAGGCGATGGAGCACGCCGACGTCATCGCGGTCCCCGCCGCGCAGGTCCGGCCCGCCGAGGAGTACCCGGAAGAACTGCTCGAGGCCCTCCGCCGCGCGGCGGATCGGGGCGCGATCCTGCTCAGCGCCTGCTCGGGCGCTTTCATGCTCGGAGCCGCCGGCTTGCTCGACGGGCGCCCGTGCACGACGCACTGGCGGTACGCCGAGGAGCTTCAGCGCCGGTATCCGACCGCGCGGGTGGATCCGGACGTGCTGTTCGTCGACGACGGCGACCTCGTCACCAGCGCCGGCACCGCCGCCGGCATCGACGCGAGCCTGCACCTCGTGCGCCGGGAGCTCGGCAGCGCGATCGCGAACGTCATCGCGCGGAACATGGTGGTGCCCCCGCAGCGGGACGGCGGGCAGCGGCAGTACATCGAGCGGCCGGTGCCCCAGGTGTCCTCGGACGCTCTGGGCGACGTTCTCGCCTACATGGAGGACCGGCTCGCGGAGGCGCACTCCGTGGCCGCGCTCGCCCAGCGTGCGCACATGTCGAGCCGGACCTTCGCGCGCCGCTTCGTGGCGGAGACGGGCGTGACGCCGATGCAGTGGCTGGCCTCGCAGCGGGTGCTGCAGGCGCGCCTGGCGCTCGAGACCACGGACGCGTCGATCGAGGAGATCGCCGCGTCGTGCGGCTTCGGCAGCGCCACGCTCTTCCGCCATCACTTCACCCGCGAGGTGGGCATCGCGCCGAGCGCCTACCGCCGGTCGTACGCCTGCGAGGCCGCGGAGATGCTCGAGACCATCGCGGCGACGCCCGAACGCGACCTCGTCGCGGCGCACTAGGGAACAGGCGCCGCATTCCGGGCGTTGCACAGCCCGTGGACATCCTCGACAGCATCGTGATCGGCGCAGGGCAAGCGGGCCTGTCGAGCTCGTACCATCTGCGCCGGCTCGGTATCCCGCACCTCGTGCTCGACGCGGACGACGCGCCGGGAGGCGCCTGGCAGCACCGCTGGGACGCGCTCACCATGCAGGACGTGCACGGCGTCGCGGAGCTGCCGGGAGCCGTCCCGCCCCCGCGCACCACGGCGCACGCCAACCGCGCGGTGCCCTCGTACTTCGCGGAGTACGAGCGCGAGCACGAGCTGCCCGTGCTCCGGCCGGTGCACGTGGACCGCGTGACCGACGAGGACGGCGTCCTCCTGGTGCACGCGACCGAGGGCGAGTGGCGGACGCGCACGCTCGTGAATGCGACCGGGACCTGGACGCAGCCGTTCGTCCCGCACTACCCGGGCATGGAGACGTTCCTGGGCGAGCAGTTCCACACCGTCGACTATCCGGGCCCGGAGCACTTCCGCGGCAAGCGGGTGCTCGTCGTCGGCGGCGGAGCGTCCGCGGTGCAGTTCCTGGGTGCGCTCGCGCCGATCGCCGACGTCGTCTGGGCGACACGCCGGCCGCCGGTCTGGCGGACCGACGACTTCACGCCTGAGGCGGGGGCGGCCGCGGTCGCCCTCGTGGAGCAGCGGGTCGCGCAGGGGCTGGCTCCGCAGAGCGTGGTGAGCGTGACCGGCCTGATGCTGAGGCCGCAGGAGCAGGAGGCGGCGCGCCTCGGAGTCTACGACGCGCGGCGGCCGATGTTCGCGCGCATCGAACCGGACGGCGTGCGCTGGGCGGACGGCTCCTTCGAACGGGTGGACGCGATCCTGTGGGCCACGGGTTTCCGGCCCGCGATCGGCCATCTGGCCCCGCTGCACCTGCGCAGCGAGCTCGGCGGGATCCAGCTCGACCACGGGGGTCGAGGGACGACCGCCGTCAAGGATCCGCGGATCCAGCTGGTGGGCTACGGGCCCTCGGCCAGCACGATCGGTGCGAACCGTGCCGGACGCACGGCGGCCCGGGGCGTGCGTCAGTTCCTCACGCGCTCGCGGGTCGCGGCCGACGTCCGGTAGCGGATCCCGGTCGCTCAGCGGATGATGCGGATCGAGCCCGTGGCGGTCGACGGCGACACGGGGCGCGTGACGCGCAGCAGATCCGCGAGGAGGGCACCCACCTTGGTGCCGATGCACAGGCTGATGAAGATCATCGGCGCGGCGGCGAGAGCGGCGGCGTCGAAGGAGGCGAGCGCGACCAGTCCCACGGTCCCCGGCACGAGCAGCAGGAACGCGGGCTGGAACGACACGGTCGCGGGGACGGCCAGCGTCACCCTCTCCAGCACGCGGGCGGCGAAGAAGAGCAGGCCGGCGGTGATGCCGGTGGCGACGGTGCTGCCCGTGAAGGGGCTGAGCAGCATCAGCGCCGCATAGGTGCAGATCATCACGATCACGGTCGCGATGGTGAGCCGGAAGCCGGATCCGAAGCTCAGGCCGATCCCGATCGCGAGCACCACGACCCCGATCCAGCTCCCGGCCAGAGGGGGTACGGCCTCCCATCCGCCGTGGCCGGTGACGAGCGACGTCTCGCCCACCAGCGCCGCAGAATGCGGATCGACGCGGAGCCCGGTCGCGGCGGCGCCGGTGAAGATCCCCGCCGCCATGAACGTGAGCATGATCAGCCCGTAGACGAGCCGCGAGGCGCCGGTGACGATGTCGGCGGCGGTGAGCTCCAGCAGCGCGTTCGTGATGAGCGCCCCGGGGACCAGCAGCGCCACGGGAGCGCAGACGGCGAAGAGGGGCACCGCGCCGAAGTCGAGCCGGTCGGCGACCACTCCGACGACGAGCGTCGAGATCAGCGATGCCACGAACGGGATCACGGCGGCGGCGGCGCGGATGCGCTCGGTGATGAGGACGATCGACGCCACGAGCGCGCCCACGAGCAGCGCCAGCACGACCGCCCACCACGGACAGCGGAACAGCACCGCGAGCCCCGCGGACAGGAGCGCCCCGCCGAGAGCCGTCTGCAGCACCGGATGACGGCGCTCGAGGCCGCGGATGTGGGCGATGTGTGCCGGGACCTGATCCAGAGTGACCCGGCCCGCTTCGAGCCGGCGCGCGAGCAGCGATGCGTGCGCGGTCTGCCGGAACGTCAGACCCGGTCCGCCGCCGGCGGCGATGGTGGTCGCCCGCGGAACTCCGGGGCGGCTCACGAACACGTGCTCGGGGAGCACCGCGAAGGCCAGCTCGGTGTCGGGGGTGACGGCGTCGCGGGCGCGCTCCAGCGTGCCGCGCACGTCGGTGACGGAGACGCCGGAGTCGAGCAGCAGCGCTCCGAGATCGCCGAGCGCGACATCCGCGGAGACGGGTTCGGTAGGGGACATCACAGAGAATCGTAGAACCTGTCGGCTTCCGCCCGCGCGGCGGCCGTCGCGCGGGCGTGCCGCCCCCTCCAGACCGTACGGCTCCTGCCCGATGGCGTGCCGACGAGCCGCATAGGCTGGAAGGCATGCAGGGGCGATCGGACATGGCCGGCGAGCCCAGGCGCGGTCGCCGCATCGTCGCGGCAGGGGCCATCGTCGGGGCTCTGCTCCTCGTCGCGTCGTGCGCCTCTCCGGGGAGCGCGCCCGGGAGTGCGAGCCCATCGGCGCAGCGCACGGCATCGCCCACCCCGGCCGCGACGGCCGTCCCGTCCGTCGACGAGCGGGCCCGGCGGATCGTGGACCGCATGGACGTCGCCCAGCAGGCGGCGGCCGTGGTGATGGGCAACACGGCGGGCACCGACCCCGCGACGCTGCACGCCCTGATGACGGGAGGGTTCGGCGGCTTCATCCTGATGGGAGGCAACGTTCCTCCCACCCCGAACGGGCTCCGCGCCGTGACCTCCGCGCTCACCGTCGATCCGCAGCTGCCTCCGCTGATCGCGACCGACGAGGAGGGCGGGGACGTGGTGCGGCTGCCCTGGGACACCGAGCCCGGGGCCGACGTGCTGAAGTCGGAGCCGGCGAGTGCGGCGGGCACCGCGTTCGCGGCACGCGGGACGCTGCTCGCCCAGGCGGGGGTCTCGGTGAACTTCGGCGTGGTCGCCGATGTGGCGCAGGGGCCGGACTCCTTCATGTACGACCGCTCCTTCGGGACGGATCCGGCCTCGGCGGCGGAGCGCGTCGACGCGGCCGTGCGAGGAGAGGCGCCCTCGGTGCTCAGCACGCTCAAGCACTTCCCGGGCCACGGTGCGGTGGAGGGCGACTCGCACCACGCGGTCCCCGCCACCGGGATGGATCTCGAGACCTGGCGCGCACAGGTGGCGCCGCCGTTCCTCGCCGGGATCAGGGCCGGGGCGCCCCTGGTCATGATGGGGCATCTCGCCTACACGGCCGTCGACGCGCAGCCGGCCTCGCTCTCGCCCCGTTGGCACCGGATCCTGCGCGACGACCTGGGCTTCCACGGAGTGATCGTGACCGACGACCTCGACATGCTGGTCGACTCGGGGGATCCCGCGTATGCCGATGAGGTGGCCGACGCGGTCCGCTCGATCGCGGCCGGCAGCGATCTCGTGCTCGCCCTCGACGGTGCCGGTCCCGACACGGCACGGCGGATCGCCGACGGTGTGACGGCCGCGGTGCACGGCGGCGGGCTGCCGAAGGAGCGGCTCGCCGAGGCGGCGTCGCACACGGTCGCCCTTCGCCTGCAGATCGCGGATCAGCACCCGCGCTGAGCGTCCTTCGGCGCGCCGGCGGCTCGCTCAGGAAGCGGGGAGCGGAGCGGGGCCCCAGGCGTCGAGGATCCGCATCCGCAGGTCGTTGCCCCGCTCGGCGAATCCCCGCTGACGGCGCACGTACTCGGCCTTGCCCTCCGCCGTCTCGATGCGCACCGGTTCGACTCCCCAGTCCGAGAGGTCGTAGGGTGCCGCCTCCATGTCCAGGATCCGGATGTCCCGGGCCAGCTCGAACGCGTCCAGCAGCAGCTCGCCCGGCACGAGCGGGCCGAGCTTCATGGCCCACTTGTACACGTCCATCCCGGCGTGCAAACACCCCGGCTGCTCCAGGTGCGGCTGGCTCTCACGGGTCGGGGCGAGGCGGTTGCGCGGCACCGCCTCGGGCGTGAAGAAGCGGTACGCGTCGATGTGCGTGCAGCGCAGCTCGCCCTGCTCGACCACGGCGTCGGTTCCGGCCTGCCCGAGGCGCAGCGGGACCTCGTGGCGGTGCTCCGGCGTGCGATAGACCATTGCCCACTCGTGCAGGCCGAAGCAGCCGAACTGGCCGGGGCGCGCCGCGGTGCGCGCCAGCATCAGGCGCACGAGGCGCGCGAGCTCCGGCTTCTCCGCCGCGTACGCCGCGGCGTCGGGCGCGAACGCCTCGGATCCCGGGGCGAGGGAGTACCAGCGCCATGCGGCCCGCTCCGGCGCGTCCTCGAGCGTCACGCCCGCTCCCGGGTGCCACCGGCGCAGCTGACCCGGCTTGTAGCCGTAATAGGTGAAGAGGAAGTCGTGCACCGGGTGCTTCTCCCGCCGCGCCTGCCGTGCGCGATGCTCGGCGGTCAACGCGTCGGCGCGCGCGGCATGGGCCTCCGCGCGCTCGGTCCAGGCCGCGCGGTCGAGACGGCCGCGCGGACCCGGTGCGCCGGAATCCGGCATGACCGGCATCCCGGCGACGGAGGTCATGGCTCGGTGCGCACGACGCCGGCGTCGATGAGCTCGTCGAGGATCCCGGCCCCGTCCTCGGCGCTCACCCACGGGGCGAGATCGTCGGGCTCGGCCTGCTCTCCGTCGGCGCGCGCGGCGGCGCGTCGCCCCGCCAGCACTCCTTCGGCGGGAAGCAGGCGGCGGATCGCGACGGCTGCGACGCTGTCCGGGTGCTCGATGAGGAACTGGCCGTAGATCGCCTCGTCGTGCTGGCCGTCGTCGCCGATCAGGAGCCAGCGCACGTGCGGGAACTCCTCGGCGAGGCGGCCGAGGTTCTGCAGCTTGTGCTCGCGGCCGCTGCGGAACCACCGCTCGTGGGTGGGGCCCCAGTCGGTGAGCAGCATGGATCCGGCCGGGAACAGATGCCGGGAGAGGAACCGGTTCAGCGTCGGCGCCACGTTCCACGCGCCCGTGGAGAGGTAGATCATGGGCGAGCCGGGGTTGTCCCGCATCAGCCGCTCCAGGAGCACGGCCATGCCCGGAACCGGGGTGCGGGCGTGCTCGTCGACGACGAACGAGTTCCACGCGGCGATCAGCGGACGCGGCAGAGCGGTCACCATGACGGTGTCGTCGACGTCGGAGACGACGCCGAAGCGCACGTCTTCGGCGACGATGAACACGCGGGCGGGGATCGGATCCTGCCCTTCGACCGACATCGTCACCTCCTGCCATCCCGACGGGAGGTCGGCGTCGATGCGGCAGTCGACCACGCCTCCGCGGTCGGCGGCGACCTCGTGCGCGCGCCCGGCGACCGTGATCGTGACGGTCGCGAAGCTCACCGGGATCCCGACGAAGCTGCGCCAGCCGCGCACGCTCGCATCCCTGCCGCCGCGGCGGGTCTTCGGCAGGATCAGCACGCGTCCGACGACGCGGACCCAGCCCGGGCCGCCGTACCCGGGGAACGGCACGATCGTCGCGGTGCGACCGCGCTTGCGGGCACGCCGTTCGCGCCACGCGTGGAAACGGTGCTCCAGGCGGGCGAACCAGTGGATCCGCTCCGGTCGGGATGAGGAGGAGGGCATAGCGGCTCTAGTCTTTCATGCCCGCCCCGTTCTTTCCTTCCCCGCGGGGGATGGTGGGGGTGGCCGGGTGAGAAGCCCTGCCCGGCACGGCCTGGGATAATCTGGAGGTCGCCCTGTTCGGGGCGCTCTTCTCCGTGCCGTAAAGAATGGTCGTCGTGTTGTCTGAGAACCCGTCCCACACCGCCTCCCCGTCGAATGACGACTCGCTGTCGGTGCGCGAGCTCCAGGACAAGTGGCAGGCGTACTGGGCGCAGAACCAGACGTTCCGCGCCGGCGGCGCCGAGGACGTCCGCCCGCGCAAGTACGTGCTCGCGATGTTCCCGTACCCCTCGGGCGACCTCCACATGGGGCATGCCGAGAACTATCTGTACTCGGACATCGTCGCGCGGTTCTGGCGGCACCGCGGGCACAACGTGCTGAACCCGATCGGCTGGGACTCGTTCGGCCTGCCCGCCGAGAACGCGGCCATCCGCCGCGGCGCGGACCCGCGCGAGTGGACGTATCAGAACATCGCCCAGCAGAAGGCGAGCTTCCAGACGTACGGCGTCTCGTTCGACTGGAGCCGGGAGCTGCACACGTCCGATGAGGAGTACTACCGCTGGAACCAGTGGCTGTTCCTGAAGCTGTACGAGCGCGGTCTGGCGTACCGCAAGAAGAGCCCGGTCAACTGGTGCCCCAACGACCAGACGGTGCTGGCGAACGAGCAGGTCGTCGACGGACGCTGTGAGCGCTGCGGCGCCGAGGTCGTGAAGAAGAACCTCACCCAGTGGTACTTCCGGATCACGGACTACGCCGACCGGCTGCTGGACGACCTGAACCAGCTCGAGGGCTTCTGGCCGCACAAGGTGCTGCAGATGCAGCGCAACTGGATCGGCCGGTCGGTCGGCGCCGACGTCGACTTCGAGATCGAGGGACGAGAGGGCGTCGTGACGGTCTTCTCGACCCGTCCCGACACCCTGCACGGGGCGACCTTCATGGTCGTCGCCCCGGACTCCGACCTGGCGGCGGAGCTCGCCGCGGGGGCGGATGAGGATGTCCGCAAGCGCTTCGCGGACTATCTGACCCAGGTGCAGAAGACCAGCGAGATCGACCGGCAGTCCGCCGACCGTCCGAAGACCGGCGTGTTCCTGGACCGCTACGCGATCAACCCGGTCAACGGCGAGCGCCTGCCCATCTGGGCGGCCGACTACGTGCTCGCCGACTACGGGCACGGGGCGGTCATGGCCGTGCCCGCGCACGACCAGCGCGACCTCGACTTCGCGCGCGCCTTCGACCTGCCCGTGAAGGTGGTCGTGGACACCACGGCCCCGATCACCGGCGCGCTGCCCGTCATCGAGGTGGACGAGGACGGCGTTCCGATCGAGCCGCTGGAGTCGCTCGACGATCAGCACCCCGGCAAGACCGGTGTCGCCCTCACCGGCGACGGTCGCATGATCAACTCCGGCGAGCTGAACGGCCTGTCCAAGCGCAACGCGATCGCCCGTGCGATCGAGCAGCTGGAGGCGGCGGGCACCGGGCGTGCAGCCAAGAACTACCGCCTGCGCGACTGGCTGATCTCGCGTCAGCGCTTCTGGGGCACCCCGATCCCGATGCTGCACACGCAGGACGGCGAGATCGTACCGGTGCCGGAGGCCCAACTGCCCGTGCGCCTGCCCAGCGTCGAGGGCCTGGACCTCTCCCCGAAGGGATCGAGCCCGCTGGGCGCCGCGGAGTCGTGGGTGCGCACTGTCGACCCGACCACCGGGGAGCCGGCGCTGCGCGACCCGGACACCATGGACACGTTCGTGGACAGCTCCTGGTACTTCCTGCGTTTCCTCTCGCCGAACAGCGACACCGTCGCGTTCGACGTCGACGAGGCGCGGCGCTGGGCGCCGATCGACTCCTACATCGGCGGCGTCGAGCACGCGATCCTGCACCTGCTGTACGCCCGGTTCATCACCAAGGTGCTGTTCGACATGGGGCTGATCGACTTCACGGAGCCGTTCTCCAGCCTGATCAACCAGGGCATGGTGATCCTGGACGGCGCCAAGATGTCCAAGAGCAAGGGCAACCTGGTGCTGTTCCAGGAGGAGCTGGATGCCTACGGCGCCGATGCCCTGCGCGTCGCCCTGGCGTTCGCGGGTCCTGTGGAGGACGACAAGGACTGGAAGGACGTCTCCACCACCGGTGCGCAGAAGTTCCTGGCCCGCGCGCTGCGCGTCGCGCACGACGTGGCGAGCCCGGTCGACGTCGTCTTCGCCGGCGGTGACGCGGCCCTCCGCCGCGTCACCCACCACCTGCTGGCGGATGCCCCGGCGCTGGTCGAGCAGACGAAGTTCAACGTGCTCGTCGCGCGTCTGATGGAGCTGGTGAACGCGATCCGCAAGACGATCGACACCGGTGCCGGGGCCGCCGATCCCGCCGTGCGGGAGGCCGCGGAGACCCTGGCCGTGATGCTCGACCTGGTCGCCCCGCACACGGCGGAGGAGATCTGGGAGATCCTCGGCCACCAGCCGTCCGTCGGCCTGGTGACCTGGCGTCAGGCGGATCCGCTCCTGCTCGTCGAGGACACGGCCACCTGCGCCGTGCAGGTCAACGGCAAGGTGCGCGCCACGCTGGACGTCCCCGCCAAGATCGGCGAAGCCGACCTGGAGGCGCTCGCCCGTGCCGACGAGAAGGTGCAGCGCGCCCTCGACGGCAAGGAGATCGTGCGGGTGATCGTCCGCGCCCCGAAGATCGTGAACTTCGCCGTCAAGGGCTGAGTCCGTGCGCTCCGGGGGGAAAGGAGCGCGCGCCCTCCGGGTGATGAGGCGCGTGCTCGGCACGGCGGTGGTGATCGCGGCGCTGGCCGGCGCCGGTCTGCTGCTGGCGTGGCAGCTGCCGCGCCCGGTGAGCGACACCAGTGCGATCGGCGTGCTCTGGCACCGGCACAGCGATGAGCTGGGCGCCGCGTGGAACCGTGAGACATGCAGCGGCGGGGTGTGCTCGCAGGACTATCGCCGAGGGTCGATCTACGCGGGCCCGAGCGGGTTCGCGCACATCGTGCGCGGTGATGCCGTGGGCGAAGCCTTCGACGAGCTCGGCGGGGTCGCGTCCCTGGGCCTGCCGATCGCGGCCGAGAGCGGTTCCGCCGACCGGCCGTGGCAGGCCTTCCAGCGGGCCGGGATCTTCGCGGACGGCGAGGAGACGACCCTTGTGCGCGGCGCGGTCTGGCGGTCGTGGCTGCGGTACTCCGAGGAGCGCGGGGGGCTCGGCTTCCCCACGACGACGGAGCACGCGGATCGGCGCGGCGCCCGGGTGCAGGAGTTCGTGAACGGCGTCGTCTACGTCAGGGACGGGCGAGCCGTGCCGACGGTCTCCGACATCGCCGACGCCCATCGCCGTGCCGGCTCGGCCTCCGGCCCGCTCGGCTATCCGAAGAGCACCCAGCGCGCGTCGGGTGACCGGCTCGTGCAGGAGTTCGACGGCGGCGAGGTGTGGTGGTCGTCGGGCACGGGAGCGCACTCGGTCCAGACGCCGTTCCTGGCGTCGTACCGTGAGCGCGGAGGAGCCGATGGGGCTCTCGGCCTTCCGACGGCCGAGGCGTCGCGCTTCGAGGGCGGCTCGATGCAGTCCTTCCAGGGCGGCGTGCTGTACCGATCGGACAGCGACGGGACGATCCGCGCGACCACGGCGGGGGACATCCAGAACCGCTACGAGGAGCTCGGCGGCCCCGAGGGCGAACTGGGTCCTCCCACGGGCGACAAGGTCGACGTGCCCGGCGGCCGCTATCAGAGCTTCACCGGCGGCGTGCTGCTGTGGCACGAGGGCTCAGGGGTGTTCCGGCTGGATGCGGCGAACTTCGCGGTCTGGACGGCGGATCCGGCGAGGTTCGGCTGGCCGACGAAGGACTCCTGGAGCGACGACCGCGGATCGCACCAGGACTGGCAGAAGGGGCAGACCGTGCTGCGCGCGGGGCGACTGCTCACGATTCCCTCGACTCCGGTCGACGCATCCACGGCGGTGCTGCTGTGCGACTCCCAGTGCGGAGGGAATTCCTGGATCGAGCAGGGAGCGCAGGGAGCCGGGTTCTCCCACATCGTGAAGCTCGGCTTCGGCGGATCCGGCTACCTGGCGCCGATCAGCGGGCTCGGCGCGGGATTCACCGAGAGCGTGTCCAGCAACCGTCTCCTGCTCCCCGAGGGGGATCCTGGTGTCGTGATCGTGACACTGGGAGGCAACGACGCCGCGCAGAAGCGCCCCTCCACCGAGGTGGCGGCGGCCGAGGATCAGCTCATCGGCATGCTGCGCGAGGCCTATCCGAACGCCGCGATCGTGGTCAACGGCGTGATGAGCCGCAGCGACGCGGCCCATGCGGCGCGGCGGGCGATGGACGCGGCGGTGACGGAGGAGGCCCGGCGGATCGGCGTCCACGCCGTGTCGGTCGCGGGGTGGGTGAGCGACTACGCGGCGCCGCAGGCCGACAACGTGCATCTCACGCAGGCAGGGCACGACAGGATCGGCCCGCACTACGCCGACGCGCTGCGCGCCGCGCTGGGGCGCTGAGGGGGCGGCTTCGCGGGGGATCCCGGATCCGCTCAGAGGCGCTCGAGCGGGTTGGCCGCGAGCTTGCCGATCAGACCGCCGTCGATGAGGCGTCGCGCGTGGCTGTGCGGCTTGCGCTCCGACTGCGTGCGCACCGACCCGCCGAACTCGTCGGCCAGATCGAGCCGGGGGTAGGCGGCGAGCACCTCGCGGCGGAACTCCACGGGGATCTCCTCGTCGCGCCGTCCGGACACGTCGAGTCCGGTGGCGGTCTCCAGCAGGTAGCCCTCCACATCGAGATCGGGGTCGACCGAGGGCCAGTTGTGGCGCACGATGACCTCGTTGACGCGCCGCCGCCGCGTGGCCGGCCAGCCGGCGCCGGCGGCCAGCGCCTCCCCGACGAAGCCGCCCGCCTCCTCGTAGCCGAGCACGTGGTTGTCGTACTCGGGGGCGAGGCCGATGTCGTGCAGCAGCGCGGCGGTGTACAGGAGCTCGTGGTCGATGCCGGTGCGTCCCTCGACGAGCGCGAAGGCCTCGGCCCAGAGCCAGCTGCGGTGCACGTGGTTCGACAGCGCGGAGGAGTGGAACTGCGCGACCAGCTCTCGGGCGCCGCGGGCGGCGGCGGTGTGGGGCGGGAGGAAGTCGTGCAGGCGCATGGTCGCTCCGGTCGATCGCGTGTCGGGGGACGGGTTCAGCGTATCCGGTGCGGCACGGGCGGGCGGTCGCCCCTGCGCCCTCCACACGGCAGCACTCGCCGGGGTTGCGCACGGGTTCTGCGGGCGTCCCGCGCCGGACATGTCGCGGAGCCTAACGTCACCGTGTGACAGAGATCGCGGAGTCCGAGAGTACGGAGCCCGTCGTCGTCCCGGGGAGGCGGCGGCTCCGGCTCGGGCTCGGCGCGGCGGTGGTCGTGGCGCTGGCGGCCGTGTCGGTGACCGTCGGGATCGGGTTGGTGAGCCGCTCGACCGGCCCGGCCCAGATCGCCGTCACTGCGGAGCCCAGCGCCGGGGGCCGAGGGATCTCGGCGGGGAGCGTGTATGTGCATGTGCTGGGCGACGTCGCCACGCCGGGACTCTATGTGCTCGACGACGGGGCGAGGGTGGCCGATGCCCTGGCCGCGGCGGGCGGCACGCTGCCGACCGCCGATCTGGCTGCGGTGAACCTCGCGCGGCCCCTCACCGACGGGGAGCAGATCCTGGTGCCCGCGCAGGGCGGGACGCCGGACTCCGCCGGGTCCGCCGGAAGCCCATCGACGGCCGTCCCCGCGACGACGAGTGCGCTGATCGATCTCAACACGGCCGATGCCGCAGCGCTCGAGGAACTGCCCCGGGTGGGTCCGGCGATCGCGCAGCGCATCATCGAGTGGCGCACCGCGAACGGTCGGTTCACCAGCGTCGACGACCTGCTCGGCGTCTCCGGCATCGGCGAGAAGATGCTCGCCGGTATCCGGGATCGAGTGCGCGTATGAGCGCGACGTCGGGCGCCGTCCGCGGGCCGTCGCGGACGGGAGGGGCGCGCACGCCGCCTCGCCGGCTGCGGGATGTGCGGATGGTCCCGGTCGCCGTCACGGCCTGGCTGGCAGGGTTGCTCGTCTCGTTCCTGCCCGCGTCGGGAGGGCCGCTCGCGGGGGCGACGGCTCTCGCCGTGGTGCTGATCTTGTTCGCCCGTCGCCGACCAGGCAACGGCGCCGCGGCCCGGCTGCTCGCGCACGCCGGTCCGCTGGCCGTGGTGTGTCTCGCGGTCGCCGCTGCGATCGGCCTTTCGGCGGCGGGGGACGCTCCCGCACGCGACCGTGCCGCCGCTTTCGCCGGCCATGTGGTGGGCGCCGAGGTGAGCGTGCGCTCGCTGCCCTCGCTCGGCGCCGACGGGCGGCTCTGGGCCGACGCGGATGCGGTGCGGCTCGGCACGGGGGACGATCCGGCGCCCCTGTCGGTGCCCGTGCGCGTCGGAGTGCGGTCGGAGGAGCGCTGGAGCTCCCTCGGACCGGGAACCGTTCTGCGGTTCACGGCGCAGGTCAAGGCGGCCGACGCCGGAGAGCGCGCCGCGGTCGTGCTCTTCGCTCAGCAGCCGGTGGTGCAGGTGTCCCGCGGGGGTCCGGTCGAGACGATCGCCGGCGACGTGCGCGCCGCATTCATCGTCCGTGCCCAGCGGCTGCCGGAGCCCGGGTCGGAGCTGCTGCCGGGCCTGGCCGTCGGCGACGTCCGGTCGGTGAGCGCGGAGCTCGGCGACGCCATGAAGGCGAGCGGTCTCTCGCACCTGACGGCGGTCAGTGGCAGCAACTTGGCGCTCGTCGCGGCAGCCGCCTTCGGAGTCGTCGCGCTGTGCGGAGGGGGACGGAGGACGCGCGTCGCGGTCGCCGCACTCGCTCTGGCCGGCTTCGTCGTGCTGGTCACACCGCAGCCGAGCGTCATCCGGGCGGCGGCGATGGCGGCGGCAGCGATGACGGCGCTTCTGCTCGGCCGGCCGCGTGCGGGCCTGTCGGTGCTGCTGCTCGCCGTGACGGTGCTCCTCCTGACGGATCCCCGTCTCGCCGCGGCACCCGGCTTCGCGCTCTCCGCCGCCGCGACGGCGGGACTGATCGTGCTCGCGCCCCCGCTCTCCGACGGGCTCGCGCGATGGCTGCCCCGTCCTGTCGCGCTCGCCGTCTCGGTGCCGCTGTCGGCGCAGCTCGCCTGCGGGCCGATCATCGCCCTGTTCGCCGCGCAGCAGTCACTGGTCTCGGTCGTCGCGAACCTGCTCGCGGAGCCGGCGTCGCCGATCGCGACCGTGCTCGGTCTCCTCGCCTGCCTCACCCTGCCGATCCCGCCTCTCGCCGACCTGCTGGCGGCGACGGCGTGGCTGCCCTCGGCCTGGATCGCGCAGACCGCCGTCGTCACCGCGGGTCTTCCGATCGCGACCATCGAGGTTCCTGCAGGCATCCTCACGTCTCTCGCCGTGGCGGCGCTCAGCGCGGCGGCGTTCTGGGTGATCGCGCCGCACCGGCCGCTTCCGCACCCCTGGCGTGCGATCGTCGGGGGTGCGGTGGCGGTGCTGCTCGGCGTCTCGGTCGGATGGGGACTCGTCAGCGGACCCGTGGTGCTCCTGCAACGGCCCGCGGACTGGGGCATCGCGATGTGCGACATCGGGCAGGGCGACGCGATCCTGGTGCGCAGCGCAGGGAGCACGATGCTCATCGACACCGGGCCGGATCCGAAGCCGCTGCAGCGATGCCTCACGGATCTCGGCGTCGACAGGCTCGACGTCCTGGTGCTCACGCATTTCGATCACGATCATGCGGGCGCGTCCGACCTGCTTCGAGGACGCGCCGACGTGGTGCTGCACGGACCGGTCGACACTGCCGCGCACCAGGGGCAGCTCGATCGGCTCCGGAACGGGGGAGCGCGCCTCATCGACGCGGCGGCGGGAATGACCGGGCACCTCGGCGGCGCGGACTGGCGCGTGCTGTGGCCGCGCCGAGCCGAGAAGGTGTTCCCGCCCGGAAACGACGTCGGCGTGATCCTCGAGGTCGCCGGGGGAGGCGTGCCCCGGTCGCTCTTCCTCGCCGATCTCTCCGCCGCGTCGCAGGGCATGCTGCGCCGGATGGCGCATCCCCGCCACATGACGGTCGTGAAGGTGGCCCATCACGGCAGTGCAGATCAGGATCCGCAGCTCTACGCGGACCTGGATCCGGCGCTCGCGCTGATCTCCGTCGGGGCGGGAAACGACTACGGTCACCCGCGTGCGAGCACTCTGGAGATGCTCAGCGCCCTGCAGACGCCGGTCCTCCGCACGGATCAGCGCGGGACGATCCTGGTGGCCGAGGGCGAGGACGGCCTGCGCGTCTGGACCGCGCGCCCGGTGCCGGCGGAGACGCCGGGGCCGACCCCGGGGACGACGGCGAGCGCCGTGAAGGTCCGTGCCCGCCGGTACGCTGGTGGCATGCCTGCACCGCGCTCTTCCTCCGCCGCACGACGTGGAGGCAAGGGGACGAACATCCCGCAGGTGTCCTGGCGAGAGCCTCGTCCCGCCCCCATCGTGCTGGTGTCCGGCCCGGAGGAGATCTGCGCCGAGCGCGCGATCGCGGGCGTGCGCGCCTACCTGCGTGCGGAGGATCCGGCGCTCGAGGTGAGCGATCTCCGCGCCGACGACTACGAGTCGGGCAGCCTGCTCGGGCTCGCCTCGCCGTCGCTGTTCGGTGAGCCGCGTCTGCTGCGCATCTCCGGCGTGGAGCGGTGCACGGATGCGTTCCTCGCCGAGGCGGTGGCCTATCTCGAGCACCCGCAGGAGGGCGCGACGGTCGTCCTGCGGCACACCGGTGCGACCGTCCGCGGCAAGAAGCTGCTGGACGCGGTCCGCGCCGGCACCGGCGGCGGGATCGAGATCGCCTGCCCCGCCATCAAGCGCGACGACGAGAAGGCGGACTTCGCTGCGGGAGAGTTCCGGGCCGCAGGGCGCCGGATCGCCCCGCAGGCGCTGCGGGCGCTCGTCTCGGCCTTCTCCGATGACGTCACCGAGCTCGCCGCGGCCTGCCAGCAGCTGATCATCGACGTGCCGGGCGACGTCACCCCCGAGATCGTCGAGCGCTACTACGGCGGGCGCGTCGAGGTCTCGGCCTTCGTGGTCGCCGACACGGCGATCGCCGGACGTCTGGGTGAGGCGCTGGTGGCGCTGCGGCACGCGCTCGCGTCCGGCGCGGATCCCGTGCCGATGGTGGCCGCCTTCGCGATGAAGCTGCGGTCGATGGCGCGCGTCGCCGGATCCCGGGAGTCCAACGCCGCCCTCGCCGCGCGCCTGGGCATGAAGGACTGGCAGGTCGACCGCGCGCGTCGGGACCTCAGCGGCTGGAACGAGCGCACGCTCGGGCTCGCCATCCAGGCCACGGCCCGCGCCGACGCCGACGTCAAAGGCGCGGCGCGCGATCCGATCTTCGCGCTCGAGCGCATGGTCACGGTGATCGCGACCCGCGCGCCCTACGGTGCCGGCGGCCGCTGAGCGACGCCGAGCGACGCCTCCGGAGCCGGACGTGCGCCGGCCTCCGGCGGAAACGACGAAGGCCCGCCCCCAGCGGGGACGGGCCTTCGGAAGAGAATCGCTCAGAGAGCGGAGACCTGCTTCGCGATCGACGACTTGCGGTTCGCCGCCTGGTTCGCGTGGATGACACCCTTGCTGACGGCCTTGTCGAGCTTCTTGGTCGCCGCCTTCAGGGCGGCCTCGGCGGCCGCCTTGTCGCCACCGGCGATCGCCTTGCGGGTGTTGCGGACGGCGGTCTTGAGCTCGCTCTTGACGGCCTTGTTGCGCTCGTGCGCCTTCTCGTTGGTCTTGTTGCGCTTGATCTGCGACTTGATGTTCGCCACGGATGGAAACCTTCGTTCGAGTGATGGATGGTTGTGCCGGCCTGGCGGTAGAGGGGCGCCTCCGGCAGCGTGCAGGGGTGGGACCTGACACGCAAGCCAATCACCGATCTTATCAGGGATCCGCGCAGGAGCCGAACCGGAACACTGCGCAGGGAAGGGCCCGGATCCGGGCGCGTCGCGCGCGGGACGCAGGGACGCGATGGTGCATGCTGGCGAAGGACCCGAAGGAGTCGTCCATGCCCGTACCCCCTGCACACGGCGCACCGCCGCTCGATCGCGCGCTGCTGCGGCGCCTGGGATTCTCCGCGGCGACCGCGGCCTTCCAGATCGAGGGGGCGAGAGCGGAGGACGGACGCTCCCGATCGATCTGGGACGAATTCGTCGACACGCCGGGGCGCGTGCGCGACGGCAGCACGGCCGATCCAGGACCCGACAGCTATCACCGCGTCGCCGAGGACGTGGCGCTGCTCGCGCACCTCGGCGTCGACCAGTACCGGTTCTCGCTCTCCTGGGTGCGCGTGCTGCCGGAGGGCCGTCCGAACCCGCAGGGGCTCGCGTACTACGACCGCCTCGTCGATCGGCTCCTCGACGCCGGCATCACGCCCACCCCCACGCTGTACCACTGGGACCTGCCCTCGCGGCTGGAGGCGGACGGCGGCTGGCTGAACCGCGCGACGGCCGAGCGGTTCGCGCAGTACGTCGAGGTCGTGGCCGACGCCCTCGGCGACCGGGTGCGGCACTGGTACACGATCAACGAGCCCGTCTCGACGACGCTGCAGGGGTATGCGATCGGCGAGCTCGCGCCGGGGCGGACCCTGCTCTTCGACGCACTGCCGACCGCCCATCACCAGCTGCTCGCGCACGGATACGCGGTGCGGATCCTTCGCGGGCATGGCGCGACCCGGATCGGCATCGTCAACAACCACACCCAGGTGCTGCCCGCCTCCCGGTCGGAGGAGGACCTCCAGGCCGCGTACCTGTACGACCTGGTGCACAACAGGATGTTCGCGGACCCTGTGCTGCTCGGGCGCTATCCCGACCTCGAGCCGTACGTCTCCGCGCTGCCCGTGCACGACGGCGACCTTGCCCTGATCAGCGCTCCCTGCGACGTCTACGGCGTCAACTACTACAACCCCACGACGGTCGCCGCGGCCGCCGGCCCCGTGCCCTTCGAGGTGGTTCCGACGCCCGGCGCACCCGTGACCGGGTTCGGTCCGCTGTGGCCGATCGTGCCGGAGGCCCTCACCGCGTTCCTCGTCGACGCGAAGGAGCGCTACGGCGAGGCGCTGCCGCCGGTGGTGATCGCCGAGAACGGGGCGTCGTTCCCCGAGCCGGACCAGGTCGACGGTCCGCTCGACGACGCCGACCGCATCGACTACCTGCGCGGGCACATCGGCGCCGTGCTCGATGCCCTGCGCGCGGGCGTGCGTGTCGACGCCTACACGGTGTGGTCGCTGCTGGACAACTTCGAATGGGCCGACGGGTACACCCAGCGATTCGGGCTCGTGCACGTCGACATGGCCACGGGACGGCGCACCCCGAAGGCCTCTTACGCCTGGTTCCGCGCACTGATCGAGGAGGCACGCTCATGACCGAGCGCTCGGGTGCCGTCACCGGCGTGACTGCGAAGCGCGTCGGACCGGTGTGGATGGTGCTGTTCACACTCGCCTGGCTGGCGGTGTGGACGGTGCAGCTCACCCCGATCCAGCTGCTGCTGCCGCTGCAGCTCGACACCCACAGCACGGGTGACGACTGGATCTCCGGCGTGGTGTGGGCAGGGATCGTGCTCTCGGCCGGCGGGCTGGTCGGTATCGTCGCCGGCCCGGTGTCTGGGCGCTGGTCCGACCGCACCCGCTCGCGCTGGGGCCGTCGTCGTCCGTGGGCGATCGGCGGTTCCGTGCTGGCGGCCGCGGGGCTCGTGCTCACCGGACTCGCACGCGGCCCGATCGCCGTCGGCGGCGCGTGGATCGTGGTGTCGGTGGGCGTCTCGGTCGCGATGGCCGCGCTCACGGCCATGATCGCCGATCAGCTGACGACCCAGCGCGGTTCGGCATCGGCGGCCGCGAGCTCCGCCCAGGCGGTCGGCATCGTCGTGGGGGTCGGCGCCGTCGTGCTGCTCGGGCTCGACGTCTGGCCGGCGTATCTGCTGCTGGCCGCCGTCATCGCCGTCATCGGGATCGGCACCGCGTTGCTGCTGCCGGACGCCCCGGCGCACGAGCTCGCGCTGCCTGCGCCGCGTGCGGCCGGCCGACGCGCGTCCTGGCGCGACCGCGACTTCCTCTGGCTGCTGGTCAGTCGTCTCGTCGTGAACATCGGTAATGCGTTCGGCACGTCGCTGCTGCTGTTCTTCCTGCTCTACGGCGTGAGGGTTCCTTCCGCCGATGCGGAGAACGATCTGCTGCTGCTCATCGTGATCTACACCGTGTTCGTCGTGATCGCCTCGATCGTCGCCGGCATGCTGTCCGACCGCCGCTCGGCCGACCCCCTCCGCCGGCGGCGCACGCTGACAGCTGTGTCGGCCGTGGTGCAGGCGCTCTCCGGCGTGGTGATCCTGATCAGCCCGTCGCTCGTGATGACCTCGGTCGCCGCGGCGATCATGGGTGCCGGCTACGGCGCCTACATGGCGGTGAGCCTCGCCTTCGCGACGGACCTGCTCACGGATCCGGACGACCACGCGCGCGATCTCGGCCTCGTCAACGTGTCCGCGCAGCTCGGGCAGCTGCTCGGCCCGCTGCTGGGCGCCGGCCTCGTGGCCCTCGTCGGCGGATTCTGGCTGCTGTTCGGCGCCGCGGCCGTGCTGTCGGTGGTGGGCGCGGCGATGACCTACGCGGTCAGGACGACGTCTCCAGCGTCGCCAGCGCGAGTTCCAGCACCGCATTGAAGACGCGCGGGCGCATCGCGGTGACGAGGTGCGTGGTGCGCGGCACGATCACGAACTCCGCGTCGGGAGCGAGTCGCCGGTAGAGCGTCTCGTGGGTGCGGAGCTGGTCGAACTGGCCGTTGACGAACCAGGTCGGCACGCCGATACGGGGGACCGCGGCGACCAGGTCCAGCTCGGACAGCGCGCGCAGCGCCGCGTCCTGGGCCGCCATCGCGAACCCGCCCGCGCCGAAGTCGTCGCGCGTCGAGGCCGGGAGCGTGGCGTCGAGCACGCGGCGGCTCAACCACATCCCGCGGTCGGGCATCGCGTTGAGCGCGCCCGCGAGCATGCGGTAGGCGGCGAGTCCTGCGCCACGGGGGAGGGCGGTGCACGAGGCGCCGATGAAGCCGGCGATCGGGGCGGGCTCTTCCGCCCCCGCGTACGCGGTGCTCAGCAGGCCGCCCATCGAGTGCCCCACCAGCAGCACGCGCCCGCTCGCCTCGCGCACTGCGCTGTCGACGGTGCGCATCGCCTCCCCGAGGGTGAACGGCTCGTCCATGCGGGTGCCGTGGCCGGGGAGGTCGACGGCGACCGAGGGAGTGCCGCGTTCGGCGAGATACTCCTGCTGCGAGCGCCACATGGTCGCGGAGGTGCGGATCCCGTGGACGAAGACGACCGAGGCCGGCGGGACGGTACGGCGACGCATGGGCGCCAGTCTAAGCCGCACAACGCGGGTACGGCGCCCGCCCGGCACGCAGAAGCGGGGCCGGTGGCGAACCACCGACCCCGCTCCGGAACGGCGGGTGCTTACTTCTCCCAGCCGACGTTCTCCACCGGCTGGACGCCGAACCCGTCGAGGCCCACGTAGGGCTCCGGGGTCAGGTTCGACAGACCCTTCTTGGCGGTGACGATCCAGGGACCGTTGTAGAGCGGGATGACGCCCCAGGTCTCCTTGACGATCTCCGGCTCGAGCTTCATCGCGGCCTTGGTCCACGCCTCGGCCGTCGTCTGCGACTCGACGTCGCTCTTGATCTTCTCGTCGATCGCCGGCGTGCTCGTGCCGGACAGGTTCAGCGAGCTGTCCGAGCAGTAGAGCTGGCAGAAGTACGCCGGGCCGAACGGGTCGCCGTCGGTGAACTGCAGCGAGAACGCGTCCCAGTTCTTCGTGGTGAAGTCGGTCGAGAAGTCGGACGACGGACGCTGCTCGATCTTGATGTCGATGCCGATGGCCTTCTCCTGCTGCTGCAGGGCCTTCAGCATCGCGATCATGGTCGGCGAGTCGTTGTGGTTGGGGAAGACGACGGAGAGCTTGACGCCGTCCTTCTCGCGGACACCGTCCTTGCCTTCCTTCCAGCCCGCCTCGTCGAGGAGCTTCTTGGCGCCGGCGGCGTCGAACTTCAGGCCGGCCTCCTTGAAGGAGTCGGCGTAGCCGTCCTGGAAGCTGTAGAGGTTCATCGAGCCCACGGCGTTCTCGGAGTAGCCGAGACCGTTCCAGATGACCTTCTTCAGCTCATCGATGTTGGCGCCCAGGAAGAACGCCTGACGCACCTTGATGTCCTTGAACTGCGGCTTGGACGAGTCGACGATCAGCACCGTCTTCGACGTGCGCTGGGCGCGGTAGGTGACGACGTCCTTCATGCCGGCGACCTGCGCGAGAGCGTCCTTGTTGGGGGTCTCGGCGGCGTCGATCTCACCGTTCTTGAAGGCGTTGATGCGCGCGGTCGAGTCCAGCCCCGTGAAGGTGACCTTGTCGAGCAGCGGCTTGTCGCCCCACCACTTCTCGTTGGGCTCGAGCGTCGCGCTCTGGCCCTTCGTGTCGAACTTGGTGAGCTTGTACGGGCCGGCGCCCCACTCGGGGTGCGCGTTCTCCACGTAGGCGGTGTTGAACACGTCGGCCGAGTTGACCTTCGGGTTCAGGATCGTGGAGAAGACGGCCTCGGGCCAGGCGAACTTGCCCTTGAAGGTGACGATGACGTCCTTGTCGGTGGCGCCCTTGGTCACCGACTCGATGTTCTTCCAGTTGTCCGTCGAGCTGACCTTGTAGGCCTCGTCGGTGCCGTTGTTCGCCTTCCAGGTCGCCTCGAAGGCGGTCCAGTCGATCGGCGTGCCGTCGTTCCAGACGGCCTTGTCGTTGATCTTGCCGGTGATGACGGTGTTGCCGTCCTTCTCGCCGATGTCCCACTTGTCGAGGTACGCGGGGTTCGGCGAGACCTTGCCGTCTGCGCTGATCAGCAGCACCTGCGGGGTGTACCAGCTCGCCAGGCGCGTGGTGTCGGCCGACGCGTCCGCCTGGAACGGGTTCATCTGCGGCGTGATCTCGTTGATGCCGAAGTGGACTTCGCCACCCTGCTTGAGGTTCTCACGCGGCTGCGGGTTGTAGTCCGCGGTCTTGGTCTCGGCGGGCTTGTCGGTGCCGCCGTTCGAGCCTCCCGGTGCCGAGCAACCGCTGATGGCGATTGCCAGCGCCCCTGTGAGGGCGACGACGCCCCACAGCTTGTGCTGCCTTTTCATGGTTCTCCTTCGATGCCTTTCGGCGTTTTGGGGACAGGGGACAGTTAACCGGCGTGAACCGGAACCGCCCGGTACATCGACGCAACCGTTACCGTTCCGATGTCAACCGGAATACTCCGACTCAGCGCCAGTGGCAGGCGTTCGCCTGCGCATCCGTCCCGTGCAGGACGGGGACGACCGTCTCGCAGCGGACGCGCTGGTCCTCGGGGAGCATCTTGTACAGCGGGCAGCGGGACGTGAAGGCGCAGCCGTCGCGGCGGTCGGCCGGACTCGGCAGATCGCCCTGCAGCACGATGCGCTCGCGCGTGCGCTCGATGTCCGGATCCGGGACCGGGATGGCCGACAGCAGCGCCTGGGTGTACGGGTGCTGCGGGTTGTCGAAGATCTCGTCCACGTCGCCGTGCTCGACGAACTCGCCCAGGTACATGACTCCGACCCGGTCGGCGATGTGGCGCACCACGGACAGGTCGTGCGCGACGAACAGGTACGACAGCCCCAGCTTGACCTTGAGCTCGTCGAGGAGGTTGATCACGCCGGCCTGGATCGACACGTCCAGCGCGGAGACCGGCTCGTCCAGGACGACGATCTTGGGGTTGGTCGCGAGCGCGCGGGCGATGCCGATGCGCTGGCGCTGGCCGCCCGAGAAGGCTCCGGGGAACCGGCTGGCGTGGGCGGGATCCAGTCCCACGAGGTCCATGAGCTCGTCGACCCGGAGGTCGGCCTCCGCACGCGGCACGCCGATCGCGCGCAGCGGCTCGGCGATCACGTCCGCCACAGTGAGCCGTGGGTCGAGCGCGCCCATCGGATCCTGGAACACGATCTGCAGGTCGCGGCGGACCGTGCGCTCGGCCTTGCCGCCGTGCAGCTCCGAGACCTTGGTGCCGGCGATCGTGATCTCGCCGTCGGTCTGCGTGACCAGATCCATGATCTGCAGCAGGGTCGTGGTCTTTCCGCAGCCGGACTCGCCCACGATCGCCATGGTCTCGCCCTCGCGGATGTCGAAGGTGAGGCCCTTGACGGCGTGCACCTCGCCGACCTTGCGCTTGAGGAACGCGCCCTTGGTGAGCGGGAACGTCTTGCGCATGTTGCGGACGTCGAGCGTGATCGGACGCTCCTCGCGCGGAATGCGATCCAGCGCGCTCGTCGGCAGCTCGGGCACGGGATAGACCGGCACGCCTCCGATGAGGCCGTTCTCGATCTCGTCGGCGCGCACGCACGCGACCCGGTGCTCGCCGCCCTCGCCCGTCGTGATCGGCCGCAGCTCGGGCTCCCTGACCCGGCACGCCTCGGTGGCGATGGGGCAGCGGGCCACGAACGGGCACTCGTCGGGCAGGTTGATCAGCAGCGGAGGATTGCCCTTGATCGGCACCAGCGGCTGCTTCTCCGCCTTGTCCACGCGCGGGATCGCGCCGAGAAGGCCGATCGAGTACGGCATCCGGGTCTCGTGGAAGAGCTCGCGCACGGGCGCCTGCTCGACCGGCTTGCCCGCGTACATGACGAGCACGTCGTCGGCGGTCTTCGCGACCACGCCCATGTCGTGGGTGATCATGATGACGGCGGCGCCGGTCTCGCGCTGGGCCGTGCCGATGAGATCGAGGATCTGAGCCTGGATCGTCACGTCGAGGGCCGTGGTCGGCTCGTCCGCGATGATCAGCTTGGGGTTGTTGGCCATCGCGATCGCGATCACCACCCGCTGGCGCATGCCGCCGGAGAACTCGTGCGGGAACGACTTCAGGCGCCGTTCGGGGCTCGGGATGCCGACGAGGCGCAGCAGCTCGATCGCGCGCGCCGTGGCGTCCGCGGTCGACATGCTGCGGTGCACCGTGAGCGCCTCGATGAGCTGGTCGCCCACCGTGAACACCGGGGTCAGCGACGTCAGCGGATCCTGGAAGATCATCGCGATCCCGTTGCCGCGCAGCGCCGAGAGCTCCTTGTCGTTCTTGCCGACCAGCTCGATGCCGTCGAACATGATCGACCCGGTGACCTTCGCGTTCTCGTCGAGCAGGCCCATGATCGCGAGCGAGGTGACCGACTTGCCCGACCCGGACTCGCCGACGATGCTGAGCGTGCGGCCCGGCTCGAGATCGAAGGAGACGCCGCGGACGGCGTCGACGCGCCCGGACTCGGAGGCGAAGCTGACGTGCAGGTCGCGGACGGAGAGCAGAGGAGCGGTCATGCGCGGCCTCCCGCCGCCGAGGTGGGATCGAGGGCGTCGCGCAGGCCGTCGGCGATGAGCGCCATCGAGACGGTCAGCATCGTGAGCGCGAGCGCGGGGAAGTAGAAGGTCCACGGCGCGCTGGAGACGGAGTTCGCGCCGATTCCGATGAGGGATCCCAGCGAGACGTCGGGGATCTTGACGCCGAAGCCGATGAACGACAGGCCGGTCTCGGAGATCACCGCGCCGACCACGCCGAGGGTGAAGTTGATCACCAGCAGCGAGCCGATGTTGGGCAGCAGGTGCCGCAGCACGATCGTCATGCCGGGCACGCCCATGTAGCGAGCCGCCTGCACGTACTCGCGCTCGCGCAGCGACAGCGCCATCGTCCAGATGACGCGGGCCGGGAAGAACCAGCCGACGAAGATCATCACGAGCGAGATCACGCGCCAGTCGCCGCCCGCGTTGGAGGAGATCAGCGCCAGGATCAGGAACGTCGGCACGACCATCAGGAAGTGGATGATCAGCAGGATGATGCGCTCGGTCATTCCGCCGAAGTAGGCGGCGGCGGTGCCGACGATGGCCGAGAGCACCGTGGTGCCGATCGACACGGTGAGCGCGATCATGAGCGAGCGCTGCAGGCCCACCGCGGTCTGGGCGAACAGGTCGCCGCCGTCCGCCGCGGTCCCGAACCAGTGGGTGCTGTCCGGGGGAGTGCCCAGCGCGGTGAAGTCGAGGTAGATCGGGGTGAACCGGGCGATCAGCGGGCCGACGATGGCGAACACCACGAGCAGCGCGAAGATGATGACCCCGGCGACCGCGGGGCGGTTGCGCACGAAGCGCCGGTAGTAGAGCCGGAACGTGCCGATGCGCTTGCGCGGGATGCGGGCCGCGGTGGTGTCGGGCCCGACCGGGGGCTGAACCGTTGCAGAGGACATGTCAGCTCACTCTCACTCGCGGATCGAGGACCACCACGGCGATGTCGGCGAGGATGGCGCCGATGGCCGTGAGCACGGCGGTGAAGGCGGCGATCGCCACCACGCCGTGCACGTCGTTCTTGCTGATCGTGTCGATGAAGTACCGGCCCATGCCGTTCCACGCGAAGATCGTCTCGGTCAGCACCGCGCCGGTGAACACCGTCGGGATGTTGAACGCCAGCTGGGTCGCGACCGGGATCAGCGACGTGCGCAGCGCGTGCTTGCGGATGGCCTGCTGCTTGGTCAGTCCCTTCGCCCGCGCCGTGCGCACGTAGTCGGCCTTGATGTTGTCCAGCAGCAGGGAGCGCTGCAGGAAGTGGTAGCTGGAGTAGCCGATGAACACCAGCGCGATCGTGGGCAGGATCAGGTGCTGCAGGCTGTCGATCAGGACCGGGAAGAACCCGCTCACGCCGTCCGAGCTGGATCCGGTGACGTAGAAGAGCCGGAAGCCGACGGCGTTGTTGATGCTGATTGCGATCAGGACGATGCCGAGCGCGGCGACGATGATCGGGATGTTCATCGTGACGATCGAGATCCCCTGCCACACCCGGTCCGCGAGCTTGTACTGGCGCGAAGCGGTGTAGACGCCGACCGCGACGCCGAGCACGGCCGCGATGATCGTCGCGCCGAGCACGAGCTCGCCGGAGACCCACATGCGGTAGGCGATCTGGTCGTTCACGGACTGGCCGACCGGGCTCACGCCCCAGTTCCAGTGCAGCACGATGTCGGTGAACCACTTCCACCAGCGCTGCAGGATCGGCGCGCTGTCGTCGAGGTTGCGCGGCTCGAGCAGCCGTGAGATCTGGTCATGGGACAGCGGCGGCTTGCGGCCCACGTAGTTGCTGCGCGGGTCCAGGAAGGCCCATGCCAGGAAGTACGTGACATTGGTCGCCACCACGATCATGAGGAGCCAGCCGAGCGTTCGGCGCAGCAGGTACTTGATCAAGACGGTGTTCTCTCTCTTGTCACAGACGCCGTGCGGGATCTCCGACGCAGCGCTGGGTCGTTGTCATTCAACACGAACCGAACCGGTGACTCGGTGCTCCGCGCGCGCAAGCGGCGAGACGGAGTGCTGCCGACGCTGGGACCCGGTTCCGGATCGCGGCAACTTCGCGAGACTATCACCGCGCGGGCGCTGACCCGTATATCGCGCGCGGCCCCGTCCGAGCCCGTCCTGCGGTCGAGCCGCCTCCGCGCCCGTCCGGCGCTCCCGTAGAATCGTCGGGATACCCGGTTCGCCGGGACAGCCCGATCCGCCCGCCGGACCCCGCATCGTTCAGGACCCCATGTCACCTCGCGCCCTCACTCCGCTGCAGCCGGCCGCCACGCCGCCGCAGCAGATCCGCAACTTCTGCATCATCGCCCATATCGATCACGGCAAGTCGACCCTGGCCGATCGGATGCTCCAGATCACCGGCGTGGTCTCCGACCGCGACATGCGCGCGCAGTACCTGGACCGGATGGACATCGAGCGCGAGCGCGGCATCACGATCAAGAGCCAGGCCGTGCGCATGCCGTGGCAGGTCGACGGCGAGACCGTGGCGCTGAACATGATCGACACCCCGGGCCACGTCGACTTCACCTACGAGGTGTCGCGCTCCCTCGCCGCGTGCGAGGGGGCCATCCTGCTCGTCGACGCCGCGCAGGGCATCGAGGCACAGACCCTCGCGAACCTCTACCTGGCGCTCGAGAACGACCTCACGATCATCCCGGTGCTGAACAAGATCGATCTGCCCGCGGCCGAGCCGGAGAAGTACGCGAAGGAGCTCGCCGACCTCATCGGCGGCAGCCCGGACGACGTGCTGCGCGTGTCCGGCAAGACCGGCGCCGGCGTCGAGGATCTGCTCGACCGGCTCGTGCAGGAGATCCCGGCCCCGGTCGGCGACGCCGACGCCCCGGCCCGCGCGATGATCTTCGACTCGGTGTACGACGCGTACCGCGGCGTGGTGACCTACGTCCGCATGGTGGACGGCAAGCTCTCGCCGCGCGAGCGGATCCAGATGATGTCGACCGGCGCGAACCACGAGCTGCTCGAGATCGGCGTCTCCAGCCCCGAGCCCGTGCCCACCAAGGGCCTCGGCGTCGGCGAGGTCGGCTACCTCATCACCGGCGTGAAGGACGTGCGCCAGTCCAAGGTCGGCGACACCGTGACGAACGCCCGCAAGCCCGCCGCCGAGGCCCTTGCCGGGTACACCGACCCCAAGCCCATGGTGTTCAGCGGCATCTACCCGATCGACGGCAGCGACTACGCGGAGCTGCGTGAGGCTCTGGACAAGCTCAAGCTCTCCGACGCATCGCTTCAGTACGAGCCGGAGACCTCGGTCGCGCTCGGCTTCGGCTTCCGCTGCGGCTTCCTCGGCCTGCTGCACCTGGAGATCATCACCGAGCGCCTCTCCCGCGAGTTCGGGCTCGACCTCATCACGACCGCGCCGAGCGTGATCTACGAGGTCCTCACGAGCGACACGGGGGAGACCGTCACCGTCACCAACCCCAGCGAGTACCCGGACGGGCGGATCGGATCCGTGTCCGAGCCGATGGTCAAGGCGGCGATCCTGCTGCCCAAGGACTACGTGGGCACGGTCATGGAGCTCTGCCAGTCGCGCCGCGGCTCCCTGCTGGGCATGGAGTACTTCTCCGAGGAGCGGGTCGAGCTGCGCTACAACATGCCGCTCGGCGAGATCGTGTTCGACTTCTTCGACCAGCTCAAGTCGAAGACGCAGGGGTACGCGTCGCTCGACTACGAGCCGAGCGGATCCCAGGAGGCCGACCTGGTCAAGGTCGACATCCTGCTCCAGGGCGAGAAGGTCGACGCGTTCAGCTCGATCGTGCACCGCGACAAGGCCTACGCGTACGGCACCATGATGGCCGAGCGCCTGCGCAAGCTCATCCCTCGCCAGCAGTTCGAAGTGCCGATCCAGGCCGCGATCGGCGCCAGGATCATCGCCCGCGAGACCATCCGCGCGATCCGCAAGGACGTGCTCGCCAAGTGCTACGGCGGCGACATCACGCGCAAGCGCAAGCTCCTCGAGAAGCAGAAGGAGGGCAAGAAGCGCATGAAGATGGTCGGCCGCGTCGAGGTCCCCCAGGAGGCGTTCATCGCCGCGCTCTCGGGCGACGTCGAGGGCAAGGACAAGAAGTAGGAGCCGCCTCAGACGCGCGCGACGGCGCGTCGGAGCGCGGTGACCAGGGCACCCCGCGTCTCCGCAGGGATGCGTGACGAGGCGACCATCGTCAACGGCAGCGGCGGCGGCACCGGCAGAGCGAGTTCGCGCAGTTGAGTCTCGGCGCGGTGGAACGCCGGGAGGGCTGTGATCCCCGCACCGGAGCGCACGCCGGCGAGCACGCTGGAGAGGTCGAGGCACTCCCGCACGACCTCGCGTCCTCGGGCCGCCGGTGCCGCGAGGATGGCGTCGCGCAGCGTGCACGGGGCCGAGAAGACGACCAGTCCGGCGTCGGCCGGTGTGTCCGCCGCGCCGAACCACGCGAGCGGGACCGGGCCGATCTCGGTCCGCCCGGGGCCGAGGTCGCCGTAGCCCAGGACGACGTCGGCGGTGTGCGTGCGGACGAAGCGGCGCAGGCTGTCCGTGCGGTGGAACCGGAAGCGCACCCGTCGCTCCGGGTGCCGGGCGAACAGCACTCCGCTCACCGTCTGCAGGACCGAGGCGTTGGCCATGTCGGTCGATGCCACGACGATGTCGTCCTCCGGAGTCCCGAGGATGCGGTCGAGGGCCTCGTCGTGCAGGGCGACGATGCGATGCGCGTCGCGCACGAGGGACTCACCGGCGACGGTGAACGCGATGCTCCGTCCGCGGCGTTCGACGAGCGCGACGCCGAGCGTCGCCTCGAGCCGGCGCAGGTGCGCCGAGACCGTCGGCTGCGACACGTGCAGGGCCGAGGCTGCCCTGCCCACGCCGGCGAACGCGGCGACGGCGACGAGGCTGCGCAGCTCGGCGATCTCCATGCTGCTCATGCGTCCATCCTCCGGCACGTGGCGTCCGGGAGGTGAGTATCCATCAGGATTCGTGATGTGATGCGTGCGCCGTGGTGAGCGCGGGAAAGCCTGACGGCATGACCAGATCGACCATCGCCGTGTCCGCCTGCGCCATGGTGACGCTCTATGCGGTGAACTACGCGCTCACCGCGCTCGCGCTGCGCACGATGAGCCCTTTCCTGCTCCTGCTGCTGCGCTTCGGCATCTCCGTCGTGGTGCTGTTCGTCGTGTGCGCGCTCCTGCGCGCGCCGATACCGCGCGGACGTCTCCTCGGCGCCGCCGCCGGCGCGGGGCTGCTGTCCCAGGCCGGTCAGTTCGTCGGCGCGTACTGGGCGCTCGGGCACGGCGTCGGCGCCGGCTTCACCGCACTTGTGATCGCCATGAACCCCGTCGTCACCGCGGTGCTGTCGCGGCTGATCCTGCGTCGACGCAGCTCGCGCCGTGCTCTGCTCTCGGTCGTTCTCGGCGCGGCGGCGGTGCTCGTCGCCTGCCTGCCGATCGTGCTGTCGGATCCGCGGATCGGCGCGATGATCCTCGCGGTCGGCGGATCCCTGCTCGCGGTCTCGCTCGGTGCCCTCTGGCAGGGACGATCGCTGCGCACCGTGCATCCGGTGATGTTCACGCTGATCGGCGTGCTCGTGTCCGTGCCCGTGACCGGTGCGCTCGTGTGGACCGAACCGCCCCGCCCGCCCGCGGATCCGGCGTCCTGGGCGCTGCTCGGCGGGATCGTGGCGATCGGTCTCGCGGGCACCACTCTGTACTCGGCGCTCGTGCGCGCCGTGGGCGCCGATGCCGCGTCCATCCTGTTCAGTGTGATCCCGGCGGCCACGGCCGTGGCCGCGCTGATCGTGCTGGGGGAGCCGCTCACCGTCGCGGGCGTGATCGGGCTGGTGCTCGGGGCGGCCGCCTCCGTGCTGCGACTCGGCGACGAACGACCCGCCGCGGCGGATCCGCCCGCCGAGGCGGCGGAGGACGAGTCGCGCGTGCCCGCGCGCTCAGCACCTCAGCCTTAGGAGAACCTGAGTGAGTGAGTCGCGCCCGGCCAGTAGTCTGGTTCTCATGCGTCGCGGGACATTCCGAGAAGGAACGGTGGACTATGCCGCCGTGGGCGCGACCCACGCGCCCGACCTGATGCAGTATCCGCCGGAGCACAGCATCCCGGCCGAGGAGTCCTGGCGGCTCGGCAGCGGTGAGGAACGGTTCCGCACGGCGGGCGACGCCCTGCTGTCCTGGACGGCCCAGCGCGCGGCCGGACTGCAGCTCACGGATGTGCGCCCCGCCTCGAGCCCCGGCTATGCCGGCGTGAGCTTCGATGCGGAGGGGCATCCCGTCGCGCCGAGCAGCACCGAGATCGAACCCCGCTACGACGAGGACGGCACGCCCTGGGCGGGTCCCGGTATGACCCTGAAGCTGCACGGCCGTGTCGGCGGCATGCGCGCCGACGCGGAGCTGCGGGTGATCTCCGTGACCGAGCAGACGCATCGGATCGGATTCGTGCTCGGCACGGTCGCCGGCTCCGTGGTGAGCGGCGAGGAGTCCTTCGACATCGAGTGGAACGACGCCGACGAGGTGTGGTTCACGGTGCGCGCCTTCGACCGGCCCAACAGCTTCCTGTACCGGAGCTTTCCCTACCTCGTGAAGCGCCGCCGGCGCGAGCTGTTCGCCCGCTACCTGCGCGCGATCTCCCCGCTGTACGCGACGCCCGTCTGATGGCGCGGTCCTGATGGCCGGCCCGCTCCCGCTCGGGGATCCGGCGCCGGCGGACGGGCGGCTGCCCGCCGACCTGCGGATCGAGCCCGAGTCCGCGTTCTCCGCGTACCTGCACGTGCCGTTCTGCCGGGTGCGCTGCGGCTACTGCGACTTCAACACCTATACGGCGTCCGAGCTGCGCGGGGCGCGCCAGGACGCCTACGCCGACACGCTGATCCAGGAGATCGCCCTCGCCCGCGAGGTCCTCGCGGAGCGCGGCCCGCTGCGTCCTCTGAGCACCGTGTTCTTCGGCGGCGGCACCCCGACGCTGCTGCCGGCGGGTGACCTCGGGCGCATGCTCCGCGCGGCCGTCGACGCGTTCGGCATCGTCGGCGGCGCCGAGGTCACGGTCGAGGCCAACCCGGACACGGTCACCCCCGCGGTCGCGCGCGAGCTCGCCGAGGCCGGGGTCACGCGGATGTCGATCGGAATGCAGTCGGCGGTGCCGCATGTGCTCGCGGCGCTCGACCGCACGCATCGCCCGGAGAACGTCCGCACCGCCGTGGACGCGGCCCGCTCGGCCGGGCTCGCCGTCAGCGTCGACCTCATCTACGGAGCGCCGGGGGAGTCCCTGGACGACTGGCGTGCGTCGCTCACGACCGCCGTCGACCTGGATCCGGATCACATCTCCGCCTACGCGCTCATCATCGAGGACGGCACCAAGCTCGCGCGCCAGATCCGCCGCGGCGAGGTGCCCGCCCCCGACGACGACCTGCAGGCCGACATGTACGAGCTCGCCGACGCCGTGCTGGCGGACGCGGGGTTCGACTGGTACGAGGTGAGCAACTGGGCGCGACGCGCCGTGACGGGCGCTGCTCCGGGGGAGTGGGATCAGCGGTCGCGGCACAACATGGCGTACTGGCGCGGCACCGACTGGTGGGGCTTCGGGCCCGGGGCGCACAGCCACGTCGCCGGACTGCGGTGGTGGAACGTCAAGCATCCCGCGGCGTATGCGCAGCGCCTCGCGATGGGCGAGTCGCCGGCGGCCGGCACCGAGCGCCCCGACGCGGAGGCCGCACAGCTCGAACGGATCCTGCTGCGCTCGCGGATGGCCGAGGGGCTCCCGCTCGACGCGCTCGCGGCCGACGCGCGGACCAGGGTCGCGGGCCTGATCGCCGACGGCCTGGTCGATGCCGGCGCTGCGCTGCGCGGCACCCTCGTGCTCACGCGGCGGGGACGCCTGCTCGCCGACGCGGTGGTGCGCGCCCTGACCGACTGACGCCGTCCCGCGCGGGCGGCGACGCCGTCAGCCCCTCTCGGCCGGAAGCAGATCCACCGCGGCGGTGCGCCGCTGCGGGCCGACGATCGGGCCGTCGCCGAGCCCGTCGAACAGCGCCGTCGTGCGCTGCGCATCGAACGCGGGCCAGCCCGGATCCCCGTCGCGGATGAATCGCACCCAGGCCGCGTGCATCGCCGTGGCGAGCCGCTGCGGCGGGGTCGTGCCCGCGATCTTCGCCGTCTCCGGATCCGCGAGCCCGTCGAACACGAACGGGATCTCCAGCGCGTGCGCCGCGCGCAGGTCGCGCACCGGGCTCGGCCACGAGAACTCGTACAGGAACGTCGGCGCCCTGCGCGCACGCGCCACCCGCGTCGCCGGGGCGCGCAGCAGCAGGTCCGTCGCGAGCTGGCCGAACACCTCGCCCGTGCTCGCGCCGGGGTGGTCCGCGCGAACGGCGCGGACGGCCGCCGCCCGGATCCGCAAGGCGAGCCGGGCCAGCAGCAGCTGGGACGGGCGGATCGCGTCGAGCGCCGCCGGCGGGAACCACAGCCGGTATTCGTCCGTGTTGGTGCCGATCAGGAGGGGCACGTCCGCGTCGGCGAGCGCCTCCTGCGGCGAGCGCGGCAGCGAGTCCTGGTCGAGGATGAGTTGGAAGCCGGGAGCGCCGCCGAGCGGCGAGGAGCCCGCGGACTGGGTCCGGCGCGCGTCGAGCAAGGCCTCCGGCGTGAGCGCGGAGAACGCGGCGCGGGTCGGGGCGACCTCGAGGAGCTTCGCGAGGCGGCGCGTCACCCTGCCGCCGCGCTTCGCGGTCTGCGCCTGCAGCGGTCCGGACTGCACGATCCCGCCCCGGACGAGCGCCCGGGTGTCCTCCCTGGCGAGCAGGGCGGCGACGAGGGCCCCGCCGGCGGATTCCCCCATGAGGGTGATCCGGTCGGGATCCCCGCCGAAGGCGGCGATCTCCGCGCGCACCCAGTGCAGCGCGGCGACCGCGTCCTGCAGGCCGAGGTTGCGCGGGGCGTCGTCGAGCACCGAGAATCCCTCGGAGCCCAGCCGGTAGTTGATGCTGACGAACACGATGCCGTCCCGCGCGAAGCTCGTGCCGTCGTAGAGCGAGAGGGCCGCGGTGCCGCGCTCGAGCGCGCCGCCGTGGATCCACAGCACCACGGGCGCCCCGGTCGCCCCGGCGGGCGACCAGACGTTCGCGGTGAGGATCTCGTCGCCGTCGATGCGGACGGTCCCGAGGATCTCGGCCGTCGCACCGGTGTAGGGCAGCTGCGGGGCGGTGGGCCCGAAGGCGACGGCCTCGCGCGGGCGCGCCCAGGCCTCGGGTGGCTCCGGGGCGCGGAAGCGTCGAAGACCCGACGGCGCCGCCGCGTAGGGGATGCCCAGATAGCGGTCGATCCCGTCGCTGCGGCGACCGACGAGTTCGCCGGCGGAGATCCTGGTGCGGACGGCCTCGTGATCCATGGGCACATCCTAGGGAGTGTCGTGTCTCGGCCTGCACCCGGGTCGACAGGATAGGATTGGCACTCAGGACGTACGAGTGCCAGCGGTGAGGAGGAGCGATGGTCTCAGAACGCGGACTCCAGGTGCTCCGCGCCATCGTCGAGGACTACGTCGAGACGAACGAGCCGGTGGGCAGCAAGTCGATCGTCGAGCGCCATGCGTTCGGCGTGTCCGCGGCGACGATCCGCAACGACATGGCGCAGCTCGAAGACGAGGAGCTCATCGCCGCGCCGCACACCTCGTCGGGGCGCGTGCCCACCGACAAGGGCTATCGCGTGTTCGTCGACCATCTCGCGCAGGTGCGGCCGCTCTCGGCCGCCCAGCGCAGCGCGATCACGGCCTTCCTCGCCGATCCTGCCGACCTCGACGACCTCATGGTGCGCACGGTCCGGGTCCTCACCCGCCTCACCGGTCAGGTCGCGCTCGCGCAGTATCCGTCCTTCGCCCGCGCGCACGTCACGCACGTGGAGCTCGTCGCTCTCGCCCCCAACCGCCTGCTCATCGTGCTGGTCACGGATGCGGGCGGAGTGTCCCAGCGGATCGTGCCCCTGCCGGTCGAGCTCGACGAGTCCGAGGTCGGACTGCTGCGCGCCGGCGTCACCGAGCTCCTCACCGGCCGCTCGGTGCGGCGCGGCGCGGAACGCGTCCAGGACGCGGGCGAGACCGCGTTCGGGCCGCGCGTCGACGCCGCGAGGGCGGCGCTGCTGCGGGCGGTCGCCGAGGAGCTCGCCGAGTTCCGGCAGGAGCGCCTGGTGATGGCGGGCGCCGCGACGCTGGCCCGTCGCGAGCACGACTTCCGCGGGAGCATCCATCCGCTCCTCGAGGCGATCGAGGAGCAGGTGACGCTGCTGCGGCTCATGAGCGAGATGCGCGTCGACGAGCACGGGCTCGCCGCGAGCATCGGCACCGAGAACGCCGCGTTCGGCCTCGGCGAGGCCTCCATCGTGGCGAGCGACTATCTCACCCACTCGGGGACCGCACGCGTCGGCGTGATGGGCCCCACCCGGATGGACTATCAGAGCAACCTCGCGGCGGCACGGGCCGTGGCCCGCTACCTGTCGCGGCTGCTCGAAGAAGACGAGTCCGGCCGCTGATCGGCCGCAGAACACACGCCGCCGCAGGCGGCCCGGAAAGGCGATGGTGACGGATCACTACGAGGTCCTCGGCGTCTCGCGCGATGCGAGCGAGGACGAGATCAAGAAGGCGTACCGGCGGCTCGCGCGGCAGCTGCACCCCGACGTGAACCCGAGCGAGGAGGCGGCGGAGCGGTTCAAGCTCGTGACGCACGCCTACGACGTCCTCAGCGACGCCGACTCCCGGCGCCGCTACGACATGGGCGGCGACCAGAACGGCAACGGCGGCTTCGGCGGGTTCGGAGGCTTCGGCGACATCTTCGAGACCTTCTTCGGGGGCGGCGGGGCGCGTGCAGCGCGTCCCCGGTCGCGTCGGGAGCGCGGCCAGGACGCCCTCGTCCGCGTGACCCTGGACCTCGCCGACGTCGTGTTCGGCGTGCACCGGGACATCGAGGTCGACACGGCCGTGCTCTGCGAGACGTGCCAGGGATCCTGCTGCGCGGAGGGCACCTCGCCCGTCACCTGCGACATCTGCGGCGGATCCGGTCACGTGCAGCAGCAGGTGCGCAGCCTGCTCGGCAACGTCATCACGACCGCGCCGTGCGGCTCGTGCGAGGGCTTCGGAACCACGATCCCGTTCCCGTGCCAGACCTGCAACGGACAGGGCCGGGTGCGTTCGCGCCGGACGGTCGGGCTCGACATCCCCGCCGGCGTCGAGACGGGTCTGCGCCTGCAGCTGCCCGGATCCGGCGAGGTCGGGCGTGCGGGCGGCCCGAACGGAGACCTGTACGTCGAGGTCACGGTCACGCCGCACCCGCGCTTCAGCCGCGAGGGCGACGACCTGCTGGCGACCCTCGAGGTCGCGATGAGCGACGCCATCCTGGGCACCACGACGACGATCGAGTCACTCGACGGCCCGGTGGAGCTCGAGATCCGCCAGGGACTCCAGTCCGGCGATGTGCTGACGATCAAGGGCCGGGGCATCACGCCCTTGCGCGGCAGCCAGCGCGGCGACCTGCGGGTCGGCGTGCAGGTGCTGACGCCCACGAAGCTCGACCACAAGCAGCGGCAGCTCATCGAGGACTTCGCCAAGCGCACCAAGGCTCCCGAGCCGAAGCTGGCCGAGTTCCACCAGGGGCTGTTCTCCAAGCTGCGCGACCGGTTCCGCGGCTGACGCCATGGCGCTGCACTTCGTGACGCCTGAGGCGACCGGGGCGACGGCCGGATCCGTCGTCTCGCTCACCGGCGCCGAGGCCAAGCACGCCGCCGTGGTGCGCCGGGTGCGGGTCGGCGAGCCGATCACCCTCGGCGACGGCGCGGGTGTCTGGCTCGAGGGGGAGGTCGCCTCCGCGGCGCCGTCGCTCGTCGAGGTGCGCGTGGTGGCGCGTCGCGAAGACCCGCGACCGGATCCGCGGATCGTGCTGGTGCAGGCGCTCGCGAAGGGCGACCGCGACGAGCTCGCCGTGCAGGCGGCGTGCGAGCTCGGCGTGGATGAGATCGTGCCGTGGCAGGCGGTCCGCAGCGTCTCCCGCTGGGAGGGCGCGAAGGCGGCCAAGGGGCGCGAGCGCTGGGCGACGATCGTGCGCGAGGCGGCGAAGCAGGCGCACCGGTCGTGGATCCCCGAGGTCGCCGCGGTCGAGGGCACCGCCGACCTCGTGCGACGCGCCGGGGCCCAGCGCGTGCTGATCCTGGATCCGACGGCGACCGTCCGGCTCTCGGCGATCGCACCGGACGAGCGCGACGTCGTGCTCGTCGTCGGCCCCGAGGGAGGCATCGCGCCTGAAGAGGTGGAGCGACTCGTGGCGGCGGGCGCGGAGCGCGTGCTGCTCGGCGACACCGTGCTGCGCACCTCGACGGCCGGCCCCGCCGCGATCGCGGTGCTGAACGTGGCGCGGGGCCGCTGGTAGGTCCGCCGTCCCGCGACATCGCGCGGATAGACTGAGCCCATGAGCGAACCCTCGATCTTCACCCGCATCCTGGACGGGGAGATCCCCGGCGAGATCCTGCTGGAGACCGACGACGTCTTCGCGATCCGCGACATCAACCCGCAGGCGCCGCTGCACGTGCTCGTGATCCCCAAGTCCGAGCAGTACCGCGACGTCACCGAGCTGGCCGCCGGGGATCCCGGCCTGCTGGCGAAGCTCGTCGCCGCGGCCAAGCGGATCGCCGACGACCACGCCAACGGTGAGTACCGGCTGATCTTCAACAACGGCGCGAGCGTCGCGCAATCCGTCTTCCACGTGCACGCCCATGTGCTCGGCAACCTCGGGGAGAACAAGCTCGTTGGCTTCTGACGAAACGGCCGAATCGATCACCACCGCACGCATCGAGGTGGACGGCGTCGCGATGGTGCAGCTGCTCGGTCCGCAGGACCGCCTCCTGCGCATGCTCGAGAAGGAGCACCCCGAGGTCGACGTGCTGGTGCGCGGCAACGAGGTCACCCTGACCGGCGCCCCCGCGGCCGTCCGCGCGGCGCAGAAGCTCGTCGACGAGCTCATCGAACTGACCCGCACCGGGCATTCGCTGCACCCGAGCGACGTCGCGCAGTCCGCGCGCATGCTCGAGCGGGAGGGGGTGCGCCCGAGCGAGGTGCTCGGCGAGGCGATCCTCTCGACCCGAGGTCGCGTCATCCGCCCCAAGACCCTCGGCCAGAAGGAGTACGTCGACGCGATCGACGAGAACACGATCGTGTTCGGCATCGGCCCCGCCGGAACCGGCAAGACGTATCTCGCGATGGCGAAGGCCGTCCAGGCGCTGCAGCGCAAGGAGGTCGAGCGGATCATCCTGACCCGTCCGGCGGTCGAGGCGGGGGAGCGGCTCGGCTTCCTGCCGGGCACCCTGACCGACAAGATCGACCCGTACCTGCGTCCGCTCTACGACGCGCTCAACGAGATGATGGATCCGGAGATCGTGCCCCGTCTCATGGCGAGCGGCACGATCGAGGTCGCGCCCCTCGCGTACATGCGCGGACGCACCCTCAACGACTCCTTCGTGGTGCTGGACGAGGCGCAGAACACCACTCCCGAGCAGATGAAGATGTTCCTCACCCGCCTCGGCTTCGGCACGCGCATGGTCGTCACGGGCGACATCACCCAGATCGACCTGCCGACGGGCGCGTCGGGCCTGCGGGTGGTCACCCGCGTGCTGAAGGACATCGACGACATCCACTTCTCCCGGCTCACCAGCGACGACGTCGTGCGTCACTCGCTGGTCGGCAGGATCGTGGACGCGTACACCGAATACGACGAGCAGCGCACGGCCGCCCGCGCAGAGCGCGAGCAGGCGTCGGAGTTCGCCAACCGGGCCGAGCGCCGTGCCGGGCTCCGCCCCGGCCCCCGAGACCGCATGCCGAAACGAGGCCTGAAGTGATCGAGATCAACAACGAGTCGGCCATCGCGATCGACGAGACCGTGCTCCTGCGCCTCACCGAGCGCAACCTGGCGCAGCTGAACGTCAGCCCCGACGCCGACGTCGCCATCGTCCTCGTCGACGAAGGCGCCATGGAGGCGCTGCACGTGCAGTGGATGGATGAGCCGGGACCCACCGATGTGCTGAGCTTCCCGATGGACGAGCTGCGCCCCGGCACGATGGACCGCCCGACGCCTCCGGGTCTGCTCGGCGACATCGTGCTGTGTCCGCAGGTCGCCGAGACGCAGGCGGCCACCGCGAAGCACACGCTGATGGACGAGCTCATCCTGCTCACCACGCACGGTCTGCTGCACCTTCTCGGATTCGACCACGCCGAGCCCGAGGACGAGAAGGAGATGTTCGGCCTGCAGCGCGAGCTCATCGCCGGCTTCGCGGCCGACGAGCGCTCCCACGGTCGATGACTCCATTCCTGCTGCTCGCCGGCGCGGTCCTGCTCGTCGCCTTCGGCGGCCTCATGGCGGCGATCGACGCCGCGCTGTCGGTGACGTCGCGCGCCGACCTCGAGGAGATGGGATCCGAAGGCCGCAACGCCCCCGCGTTGGCGCGGATCGCCGCGGACCCCGAGCCGCACGCGAACGCGGTCGCGTTCATGCGCGTCTTCGTGGAGACCGCGGCGGCCGTGCTCGTGACCGTGGCGCTGGTGCTGCTGTTCGACGACCAGATCTGGTGGGCGATGCTGGCGGCCGCCGTCATCATGACGGGCATCACGTTCGTCCTCGTCGGCGCCAGCCCCCGCTCCTTCGGACGGCAGCACGCCGACGCGATGCTGCGCGTGTGCGCGCCGACCATCCGCGCCGTGCGCCTGATCCTGGGCCCGATCGCGCAGGGGCTCGCCGTCTTCGGCAGCCGGGTCACGCCCGGCACCGGGCGCAGCACGTTCGCCAGCGAGACGCAGCTGCTCAGCATGGTGGACGAGGCCGCCTCGCACGACCTCATCGAGGCCGACGACCGCGAGCTGATCCACTCCGTCTTCGACTTCACCGACCAGTTCGTGCGGGCCGTGATGGTGCCGCGCACCGACATGGTCACGGTCGACGCCACGGCGACGACGTCGGAGGCCATGGACCTCTTCCTGACCCGAGGGATCTCGCGGATCCCGGTCGTGGACGACGAGGCGGACGACGTCGTCGGCGTGCTCTACCTCAAGGATCTGGTGCAGTTCGCCTACCGCGACGACCGCAGCTGGCGTGCGGCCTCGGTGCGCCAGATCGCGCGCCCCGCCGTCTTCGTCCCCGAGTCGATGCGGGCGGAGACGCTGCTGCAGCAGATGAAGCGCGATGCCGTGCACGTGTGCGTCGTGATCGACGAGCACGGCGGCATCGCGGGGCTCGTGACGCTGGAGGACCTCATCGAGGAGCTCGTCGGCGAGATCTCCGACGAGTACGACCGGCCGAACTCCGAGGTCGTCGAGCTCGAACCGGGTCGCTACCGGGTCAGTGGCCGGATGGATCTCGAGGACGTGGGCGAGCTGTTCGGCGTCGAGCTCGAGGACGACGACGTCGACTCGATCGGCGGTCTGCTCGGCAAGGAGATCGGTCGCATCCCCACTCCCGGCGCGACGGCCGTCGTGCGCGGGCTCCTCCTCACCGGCGGCGCGTCGCGCGGTCGCGGGCGCGGCATCGAATACGTCTTCGTGGAGCGGGCCGAGGAGCCGCTCACGGAGGATCACGACGGGCCCGAGAGGTCCAGCAAGGAGAACCACGATGAGCGATGAGCGCGATGCGAACGAGGGTGTGCACCGCAGCGGCTTCGTGACGTTCGTCGGACGCCCGAACGTCGGCAAGTCCACGCTGACGAACGCCCTGGTCGGCGAGAAGATCGCGATCACGAGCGAGAAGCCGCAGACCACGCGGCGGGCGATCCGCGGCATCGTGAACCGGCCCGACGGGCAGCTCGTGATCGTGGACACCCCCGGGATCCATCGCCCGCGCACGCTCCTCGGCGAGCGGCTCAACGACCTCGTCGAGCAGGTGCTCGGCGATGTGGACGTGATCGGGTTCTGCGTTCCGGCGACCGAGAAGGTCGGCCCCGGCGATCGCCGCATCGCCGCGTCCCTGGACGGCTATCCGCGCGCGAAGAAGATCGCGATCGTCACGAAGGTCGACGTCGCCGAGCGCGACGAGATCACGGAGCGCCTCATGGAGGTCGATTCGCTGCGCGAGGACTGGGCCGCGGTGATCCCGCTGTCCGCGCTCACCCGCGTGCAGCTCGACGTGCTCGCCGATGAGGTGCTCGCGCTCATGCCCGAAGGGCCGTCCCTCTACGAGGACGACGTGGTCACCGACGAGTCCACGGAGGACCGCATCGCCGAGATGATCCGCGAGGCCGCGCTCGAAGGCGTGCGCGACGAGCTCCCGCACTCGATCGCCGTCGTCGTCGACGACATCGCCCCCCGCGAGGACTCGGACCTGACCGACGTGCACGCCTCGATCGTCGTGGAGCGCGACAGCCAGAAGGCCATCATCATCGGTCGCAAGGGCGCACGTCTGCGCGAGGTCGGTGCCACTGCGCGCGCGGGGATCGAGGAGCTCCTCGGCACGCGGGTGTTCCTCGGCCTGCACGTGAAGGTCGCCAAGGAGTGGCAGCGCGACCCGAAGCAGCTCGGGCGGCTGGGGTTCTGACGATGGCACTCGACGCCCGGCACTGGGTGGCCCCCGCGTGGGGGCCGCCGGAGCAGTGGCGGCTGGTCGAGACGATCGTGCCGGATCCGGGGCCCGGAGAGGTCACGATCCGGGTGCGCGCCGCGGGCATGAACCCCGCCGACCGGAAGCACGTCGCGGCTCCCCGCCCCGGCGTCTCGCTGCCGGTGCCGATCGGCTACGAGGTCTCGGGCGAGATCGTCGCGATCGGCCCCGACACGAGGATCGGATCCGGCGAGGCCGAGGTCGGCGTCGAGGCGATCGCCTTCCGCGTGCAGGGCGGATACGCGACCGCGCTCACGCTCGCCGCCGAGAAGGCGTTCCGCAAGCCCGCGCCGTTGTCGCACGCCCAGGCGGCCAACCTGCTCCTGGCGGGCACCACGGCCGCGGAGATGCTCGAGCGGGTGCATGCGCGGTCCGGGGACACCCTCCTGCTGCACGGTGCTTCCGGCGCCGTCGGCGTGATGGTGCTGCAGTTGGCCGCGCTGCGCGGCGTGCGGGTCATCGGCACGACGAGCGAGGCGGGGAGCGAGCGGGTGCGACGCTTCGGGGGCATCCCCGTGGCATACGGCGCTGGACTCGCTGAGCGGGTGCGCGCGCTCGACCTCCCCGTCCGGGCCGCGCTCGACGCCGTCGGCACCGACGAGGCGGTGGACGTCTCCCTCGCCCTCGTGGCGGACCGCGGCCGCATCGTCACGATCGCCGCTCCCGGCCGTGCGGCGGAGCACGGATTCCTCAGCATCGCCGGCTCCCAGCCGGCGAGCGCCGCGTTCCGCGACGGGATCCGCGGCGAGCTCGTCCGCCTCGCCGACGAGGGACTGCTGACGGTGCCGCTCTCGCGCACGTATCCGCTGACCGACGCGCGGGAGGCGACGCGTTTCCTCGCCCGGGAGCATCCCGGCGGAAAGCTCGCGCTGATCCCCTAGAGACGCCCTCGGGGCGTCACCACCCGCCCGAGGAGCCGCCGCCACCGCCGCCCCCGGAGAAGCCCCCGCCGAAGGATCCGCTGGAGCTCGACGACGCGCTGGGCGTGGGGGTGGGGCTGAGGGAGCTGTTCATGCCGCTGAGCGAGTTCGCGAAGCTCGCCCCGGTGTAGCCGTAGTACCAGCCGGGCGTGATGTGGTCGCGCTCGTACTGCACGGCGAGCACCTGACCCCATTCGCGTTCGAGCCCGAACAGCATCGCGTACGGCAGCAGCCGCTCGTACAGCACGATGACGTCGGCGCGACCGTCAGCCCGTCGTTCGGCGCCCCGGTACGACTGCAGCATCCGGATCCGGTCAGCTTCCGCCAGCCGGATGTACTCCTGCACGCCGAGCAGGTACTCGCGGGTCTCGGCGCCGTGCGGTGTGAGCACGGTGCGGCGCGGCAGGGAGACGAGCACCGCGACGAGCGCGACCACAGACGCGACGATGCCGACGACGAACGTCGCGATCGCGGCCGGTCGTCCGACCACCATGCCGGGGACGGCGAGTGCGACGGCGCCGAGGCCCGCCGCGAGTCCGATCGCGCTCAGGACCACGGCGAGCACTGAACGCCGCCGGGTGAGCAGGCCGCGGTCGAACGCCGCCACGTGCGCGGATCCGGAGAGCGCCTTGAGCCTCGTCACCAGGGCGTCGTCCGGCACCTCGAGATGCAGGGTCGTCCCGACCGGGGATCCCGGGAACAGCGCCCCGAGCGCCTCCGCGTCGAGCGCGTCGGGGGCGATCGACGGGTCGACCAGTTCGAGCACGGGTTTGCTCGCGCCGTCCGAGATGCGGATCGCCTTGCGCACCGCGAGGTGCACGATCTCGGCAGAGTCTGCTGCGCTCTTCCGGCCCTCGACCTCCGCGGCGAGCACGGGGGGAAGCCCGTCGGGGACGTCGTACTGCGCGACCACGATGCCGCGGCCGCTGCGGCGGCCCTTCCGGCGCAGCAGGCCGATCCCGAGGAACGGGCCGCCGATGGCCAGCAGCGCGGCGAGACCCGCGAGAGGATACGGCGCCACGTCCGTCATCGGATCCGGCTCCCGGGCGGGGGCCTGCGCGAACGTGCCCGCCTTCATCGGGAACGAGACCGTGACGCCGGAGCCGGCGGGGACGTCATCCTGGGACACCGCGAATCCGCCTCCCGCGGCGGGGGAGAGCGTGCACGGCGTCGTGGAACCAGGGGGGCCGGCGTAACAGGACGGCTCTGCGATCATGGCCGCGCCCACCTCGGGAGCGAAGGAGAGCGCGGCGGAGAAGTGCGCGATCGGCTGCTGCGAGCTCAGCGGCAGCAGGTTCCAGTACCACTCGTCGATCGGCCGGTCCGTGGGGCGGTGCACGACGTCGCGCATCGTGTACCGGATGACGTACGTCGTGCGGCCGTGCGCGAAGACGTCCGGATCGCCGATCTTGAGCTGACGGATCCCGTTGTCGGTCTCGCTGTCGTCGTACGGCAGCGCCTTGCCCGCGCCGTCGGTGATGGAGACGATGTGCAGCCGGAGCGGGGCGCCGTCGTACCAGGTGGGGAGGCCGCGGAGGATGCCGTGGTTCTGATCGAACTCCGGGAAGTCGGCCACGAGCGTCTCGGTCACCTCGAGGGCGGCTCGTCCGTCCGCGTCGCGCCCGAGCCGGTACTGCGCGTCCCAGGACGCGTACGAGAAGTCGTTCGTGTCGGCGTGCGCGGCGGGGGCCGCGAGCAGCGGGGCCAGAACGAGTGCGAGAGCGCCGAGCAGGGCGAGCAGGCGGGCGCGCGGTCGAGCCGTCATGCGGCCAGACTATCCGCCGCCCGCGATCCGGCGCGTCTGCGCGTTCAGTGCAGTGCGCTCGTCTCGATGATCGTGCGCAGCGCGCTCTCGTCGTTGGGGATCTCGGTGACTCGCTGCGGCGCGGCGAGCAGCGCCTTCAGCTCGTCGGAGAGGGGGAGCTCGATGCCGAGCGCCTCCGTGATGGTCTCGCCGAACTTCTCGGGCTTCGCGGTCTCCAGCACGAGCATGGGGACGCCGTCCTCGAGGAACTCGCGGGCGACCTTCACCCCGTCGGCGGTGTGCGGGTCGATCACGGTGCCGCTCTGCTCGTACACGGCACGGATGGTCGAGAGCCGGTCGTCATGGGTGCTGGTGCCGCTCACGATCCCGAACTCGTCGGCGAAGCGCGGCAGATCCGCGGCGAAGTCGAAGGCGCCGGCGAGGGTGAGCTGGTCCCAGGCCGCGACCACGCGCTGCGGCTCGCGTCCCACCAGCTCGAAGATGAAGCGCTCCAGGTTCGACGCCTTGGAGATGTCCATCGAGGGGCTCGAGGTCGCGAGCGTCTGCGCCGCGCTGCGCGGGCGGTACACACCGGTGCGGAAGAACTCGTCGAGCACATTGTTCTCGTTCGCGGCGAGCACGAGGCGGCGGATCGGCAGCCCCATGCCGCGGGCGAAGAACCCGGAGAGGATGTTGCCGAAGTTGCCGGACGGCACGGCGAACGAGACCTCGAAGCCCTCGCGCTCCGCCGGGGCGAGCGCATCGGTGGCGCGCAGCCAGGCCCAGAAGTAGTAGACGACCTGCGCGGTGATGCGTGCGAGGTTGATCGAGTTGACGGCGCCGAGGTGCTGCGCGCGCTTGAAGTCGAGGTCGCTGGCGAGATCCTTCACCAGGTTCTGGCAGTCGTCGAACACGCCCTCGACCGCGATGTTGTGCACGTTCGCGTCCTGCAGGGAGTACATCTGCGCGCGCTGGAAGGCGCTCATCCGGCCCTGCGGCGACAGCATGAAGACGCTGATCCGTTCCTTGCCGCGGAGCGCGTGCTCGGCTGCGGATCCGGTGTCGCCCGATGTCGCGCCGACGATGTTCAGCACGCCGCCGGTGCACTCGAGCGCGTACTCGAGGGCCTGTCCGAGGAACTGCATCGCCATGTCCTTGAACGCGAGCGTCGGTCCCTCGGAGAGCCCGACGAGCGTGATCCCGCCGCCGATCGGCGTGAGCGGCACGGGCGCGGCGAAGGTGTCGGGGGAGTACGCGGCCGCGCACAGGGCGGCGAGGTCGTCGCGCGGGATGTCGGTGGCGAACAGCCCCAGCACCTCGGTGGCCAGGTCCGCGTAGCCGAGGTCGCGCCAGGACTCGAGCGTCGCCGCATCCACCGTCGGCAGCTGTTCGGGCACGAGCAGGCCGCCGTCGACGGCGAGTCCCTCCAGCAGGGCCTCGCTGTAGGTCTTCGGGTCGCCGCCGCCGCGGGTGGAGATGTACTGCACGAGCTGCTCCTCGGAAGTCGGGGTCTCGGATCGGCGTGCACGACGCGGATCCGCGTCCCACGATTCTCGCAGGTTCCGGTCCGCTTCTCGGCCGCGTGACGCGGCGGCGAGGAGTCCGACGCGCCGTGCTAGCATGGCCGCATGCGCGCAGGCGGTCTGCTCCTTCTTAGCTGCCGCGACGAGTCCCGTATCTGAGGGCCCCACTCGTCGCGGTGTTCGTGTTGGCCCGCTCCCACACCTGAAGCGACGAGAAGAGCACCCTCATGAAGAACAACCAGCGCCCCACGACGATGCCGGTCCACAAGTACCGGCCGTTCCACGAGCAGATCGTCGTCGATCTGCCGGACCGCACCTGGCCCTCTGCCCGGATCACCGAGGCGCCGCGCTGGTGCGCGGTCGACCTGCGCGACGGCAACCAGGCCCTCATCGACCCGATGTCTCCCGAGCGCAAGCGCGTGATGTTCGAGCTGCTCGTGAGCATGGGCTACAAGGAGATCGAGGTCGGCTTCCCGTCGGCGAGCCAGACCGACTTCGACTTCGTGCGTCAGCTCATCGACGAGGACCTGATCCCCGATGACGTCACGATCCAGGTCCTGACGCAGTGCCGCGAGCACCTGATCGAGCGCACCTACGAGGCGATCGCCGGCGCGAAGCAGGCCATCGTGCACTTCTACAACTCGACGAGCGTGCTGCAGCGCGAGGTGGTGTTCCGCTCCGACCGCGAGGGCGTGAAGCAGATCGCCCTCGAAGGCGCACGCCTGTGCCGTGAGTTCGAGAAGCGCATCCCCGACACCGAGGTCTACTACGAGTACTCCCCGGAGAGCTACACGGGCACCGAGCTGGAGTACGCCGTCGAGGTCTGCAACGAGGTGCTGGAGATCCTCGAGCCCACTCCGGGCCGCAAGGTCATCATCAACCTGCCCGCGACCGTCGAGATGGCGACGCCGAACGTCTACGCCGACTCGATCGAGTGGATGAGCCGTCACCTCAACCACCGTGAGAACGTGATCCTCTCGCTGCACCCGCACAACGACCGCGGCACCGCGGTCGCCGCCGCCGAGCTCGGCTACATGGCCGGCGCCGACCGCATCGAGGGCTGCCTCTTCGGCAACGGCGAGCGCACCGGGAACGTGGATCTCGTCGCGCTGGGCATCAACCTGTTCACGCAGGGGATCGACCCGCAGATCGACTTCAGCGACATCGATCAGGTCAAGCGCACGGTCGAGTACTGCAACCAGCTGCCGGTGCCGGAGCGCAGCCCCTGGGCGGGCGACCTGGTCTTCACAGCCTTCAGCGGATCCCACCAGGACGCCATCAAGAAGGGCTTCGAGGCGATGGCCGCGAAGGCCGAGGCGCAGGGCGTGAGCGTCGACGACATCGAGTGGGGCGTGCCCTACCTGCCGGTGGACCCCAAGGATCTGGGCCGGTCGTACGAGGCCGTCATCCGGGTCAATTCGCAGTCCGGCAAGGGCGGCGTGGCGTATCTGCTGAAGACCGATCACGCGCTCGACCTGCCGCGCAAGCTCCAGATCGAGTTCTCCGGCGTCGTGCAGGCCAAGACCGACGCCGAGGGCGGTGAGGTCACCAGCGAGCAGATCTGGGACATCTTCACCGACGAGTATCTGCCGGCGTCCGTGGACGACGCGAAGTGGGGCCGCTTCGAGCTGCTCGGCACGCGCACCCACAGCGACATGTCCGGCGAGGTCACGCTCGACGTCGTGCTCCGCGACGACGAGGAGCGCGTCGAGGCCGAGGGGCGCGGGAACGGACCGGTCGCGGCCTTCATCGAGGTGCTGCGCGAGCGCGGCTTCGAGATCTCGCTCTACGACTACGTCGAGCACACGCTCTCGACCGGCGGCGACGCCCAGGCGGCGGCGTACGTCGAACTGCAGGTCGGCGACCAGCGGCTCTGGGGGGTCGGCATCGACGGAGACATCTCCACGGCGTCGCTCAAGGCGATCGTGTCCTGCGTGAACCGCTCCATCCGCGCGCGCCAGGCCGAGCTCGTGGAGGCCTGACCCTCCCACCGAACGTCTCCGCACCGACACCCCGTGTGCGGAGGGCTCGTCCGCGGCGCAACCGTCCGCGTGACTGCACCTGCGCCCCGGCGCCCGGCAGATCCTGCCGTGGCCCGGGGCGCAGGCATGTGCCGACCGTGCGCCTGCCGGCCGCGCGCTCGCCCCGGCCTCAGGGGCGGATGATCGGGATCATCCCGGTCTCCGCCGCCACCCGACGGCGGTACAGGGCGCGCTGCTCGGGGAGGGACAGGTCGAAGACGACGGCGAGCACCCGGATGACGGCCGTCACGACGATGCCGATGATCGCCGCGGGCACGATGCCCAGTCCCATCCCATGCGAGACCACGATGAACGCGCAGCCAGCGCCGGCGGCGACGGCGTACAGCGATCCGACGTGCATGATCGACACGGGCAGGCCCATGAGCATGTCACGAAGTACGCCGCCGCCGGCCGCAGCGCACACGCCGATGAAGACGGCCGGCACCTCCGGGAGGCCGAACGCGATCGCCTTGCTCGTGCCGAAGGCGCCGAACATGCCGATCACGACGGCGTCGAGGCCGACGACCACGGCGTTGAGGCGCTGGAACAGCCCTGCCAGGAGCATGCCGACCAGGGCGGCTCCGGCGGCCGTGAGCAGGTACCAGTTGCTGTGCAGGGACGCGGGCGGCTGGCCGAGCAGGATGTCGCGGATGAGGCCGCCGCCCATGCCGATCATGATCCCGATGATGGCGACGCCGAGCAGGTCCAGGCGGCGCTCACCGCGGAACCCGCTCGCGAACATCGCCCCCTGCACGCCGCCCAGGCCCACGCCCAGCAGATCGGCCCACAGCGGGATGGTGAAGGTCGGTTCGGTCACAGCTCTATTGTCCCTGGGAGTGGGATGATCGAGGAATGCCCACCTACCGAGACGAAGCGGTGATCCTGCGCACCCACAAGCTCGGCGAGGCGGATCGGATCGTCACGATGCTGTCCCGCGCGCACGGCAAGGTCCGTGCTGTGGCGAAGGGCGTGCGCCGCACGTCGTCGAAGTTCGGCTCGCGCCTCGAGCCGTTCATGGTGGCGGACGTGCAGCTGTACCAGGGGCGCTCCCTCGACATCGTGCAGCAGGCGGAGTCGCTGGGCTCCTACGGCGCCGACATCGCCCTGCACTACGACCGCTACACGGCGGCGAACGCGATGGTGGAGACCGCCGACCGTCTCAACGACGCCGAGGCGACGCCGGAGCAGTATCTGCTGCTCGTCGGCGGACTCCGCGCCCTCGCGCGGGGCGAGCATGCCGCTCGCAGCATCCTCGACTCGTACCTTCTGCGCGTGATGGCCCTGTCCGGGTGGGCGCCGTCGTTCACCGACTGCGCACGCTGCGCCAGGCCGGGATCGCACACCGTGTTCGTCGCCCAGATGGGCGGCATCGTCTGCGACGATTGCGCCCCGGTCGGGAGCCCGCGGCTGCCCGCCTCGGCTTTCGAGGTGCTGCGTGCGCTGATCGCGGGGGACTGGGAGCGCGTCGACTCCGCCCCCGACCGCGACACGGCGGCGGCGTCGGGTGTCATCGCCGCCTACGCCCAGTGGCACCTCGAGCGGGGGATCCGCTCGCTCTCGCTCGTGGAAGGAAGCCGGTGAGCCCGAAGCCGTACACCCACAAGGACGCCGTCCCGTATCGCCCGCTGGACTGGACGGGCGTGCAGCCTCCGGTGTTCCCGGTGGTGCCGAACCACGTCGCGATCGTGATGGACGGCAACGGGCGGTGGGCCAACCGCCGCGGCCTGAACCGGATCGAAGGGCACAAGGCGGGCGAGGAGGTGCTGCTCGACGTCGTCGCCGGGGCGATCCAGGCGGGGGTCAAGCACCTCAGCGTGTACGCCTTCTCGACCGAGAACTGGGCGCGTTCGCCGGAGGAGGTTCGCTTCCTCATGGGGTACAACCGCGACGTGCTGCATCGACGCCGCGACCAGCTGAACGAGTGGGGTGTGCGGATCCGGTGGGCGGGTCGCAAGCCGCGGCTGTGGGGCTCGGTCATCAAGGAGCTCGAATACGCCGCCGAGCTCACCCGCGGGAATGACGTTCTCACCCTCACGATGTGCATCAACTACGGGGGCCGGGTGGAGCTCGTCGACGCGATGCGCGCGATCGCCGAGGACGTCAAGGCCGGCCGGATGCGTCCCGGCGCCATCACGGAGAAGGCGATCCGCCGGCACCTCTACATCCCGGACATGCCCGACGTGGACCTCTTCCTGCGGAGCTCGGGGGAGCAGCGCACCTCGAACTTCCTGCTCTGGCAGTCGGCGTACGCCGAGATGGTTTTCCTCGACACGCTGTGGCCCGACTTCTCCCGCGAGGAGCTGTGGCGCGCGATCGGCATCTACCTGTCCCGTGACCGGCGCTTCGGCGGCGCCGTCGACACGCCCGACGCGCTCGACGAGACCTGATCCGTCGGGCCGGACGCTGCACCGGAGGGTCCGGTCGCTGAGCCGGCGTCTCAGACGAACTGGAGGCGCGGCGCTGCTCGCGACAAGGGGTCAGGCGGCGGGGGCGTATCGTCTCGGAGGCGGATCGATGTCGCCCCAGGCGTAGCGAGCGGCAAGCCGGGGCCGGAGGGTGGTCTGTCCGCCGCCCGGGTCGTGCAGCACGAACTCGTCCGTTCCGGCGCGCGTGATCCGCCATCCGCGATGGTGGAGTTGCATGTGGTGGAACCGGCAGAGCAGGATCCCTCGGTCGACGTCGGTGCGCCCGTCGTCGCGCGCCCATTCGTCGATGTGATGCGCTTCGCAGTATGACGCGGGCCGGTCGCATCCGGGCCACCGACAACCGCCGTCGCGAACGGCCAAGCCGATGCGCTGTCGAGGTGTGTACAGTCGGGACTCACGACCGACATCGAGTGGGTTGCCGCTCACGTCTACTGTCACCGGCACGGCGCCGCTTTCGCAGACCCGCCGCTCGGCTACTGCCGCCGGGAGTGTCGTCAGACCGTCTTCGGTGAGCGCGATCGGGGCGGGGACGCCGTGCCGGTCAACGGCCTGCACCAGCCGCAGTCCGGCCTGCCGGGTGCCGAAGACGGACGCCGGTTCGGCGAGCGCGCCGGCGCGGACCAGATCCAGCAACAGGTCGTACGAGAGCTGTTGGTTCGTGCGAGGATCGGCCGCAAGACGTTCAGCCCGCGCATTCTCGTCCTCGTCGACGAAGCGCGGACCGCCCCGGCGTGGACGGAGCGCAGCCGCGAGGATCGTCTCGAGGAAGGCTCCGCCCTCGTCATCGAACACTGCGGACGCATGTCGCACGCCCTCATCGTCGAACCAGGTCCGAAACGAGCGGCGCTCGTACCGGGCGGCGAAGCGGGCCCCGGCACCCTCCGGGTCGACCAGGTCACGGAGGGCGCGCGCCGCCGCCCCCAGCTCTTCCACCGTGCGATGGGATGCCTCGTCGATCAGCTGTGCCGCGGCCGGCGCCCAGGCTTCCGCGGCTCCCTGCGGCGGGTCGCCGAGTCCGCGGCGGATCGCGTCGAACTGCACCGAGGTCAGTACCCCCGTCCGCAGCCCCGTCCGAAGCGTCTCGCGCCATTCGCCCGAGGACGAGAGGGCCGGCGGCGACTGGTCCGGTGCGCCGGAGGCGGTCGCGTCGGCGCTCCCCGTGCCGCTTTCGGGGTGTTCCTCGTCTTCGAGGAGCGCCTGTCCCACGCGCACCTTGCGTGCAGCCTCGCCCTTGGTGGTGCCGGAGAGCTCCTGGATCAGCGACGCCGCGGATCGATGCCCTCGTGACTGTGCCAGACCTGCGTGCCCTGCCGTCCTTCCGGAGCGGCGTGCGATCAGTCCGGCGCAGAGCAGTTGGATCTGCTCGGCGAGACGACCGATCTCGACCGCCGCGCGGCACGTCGCGACCGCGTCCGCATCCCCGAGGCCCGCGATGATCGCCTGCACGTCGGACGTGGTCGCGCCGGCCGAGATCCGCCCTGCCAGGGTCGGGATCTGAGCCGCGATCGCTTCCAACGTGGTCATGAGTCGATTCTCCATCGGGCCACCGACATTTGAATCCCTGATCAGAAGGCTGTTCTGTTCTGTGGAAAACTGCTTCGACCGTTCCGATGTGGAGGGCGATCGGTGCCGAAGTGCCGGAAGGGAACGACGAATCGTCTGCTCGCGTCCGGTAGACTGTCCCCGCGAAGGGGAGTATTCCGACTTCACGCGATCGTCATCACGAGGCCCGCCGCCGGGCCTCCGGGCGCGTGACCGTCTCAGGCGGGGGAAGAGACTTTCGGCCGTTGACCGACCCCCTCGAAAGGCCCTCGTGGACGTTCCCGTCTGGTTCGAAATCGTCTCGCTCGCCGTCCTGCTGCTGATCCTGATCGGCGATCTGCTGATCGTGCGGTGGCGCCCGCACATCCCCTCGACCAAGGAGTCGACCCTCTGGGTCGTCTTCTACGTCGCGCTCGCCCTCGGATTCGCCGGCCTCCTGCTCGCCGTGGCCGGCGGCAGGCACGCGGGGGAGTTCCTCACCGGCTGGGCTCTCGAGTACAGCCTCTCGATCGACAACCTCTTCGTGTTCGTGCTGATCATGGCGCAGTTCTCCGTGCCTCGGAAGCTGCAGCAGGAGGTGCTGATGGTCGGCATCATCATCGCCCTGGTGCTGCGCGGCGTCTTCATCCTGCTCGGCGTCACGATCATCGAGAACTTCGCGCCGGTCTTCTACCTCTTCGGCGCATTCCTCATCTGGACGGCGATCCGTCAGGCGATGCCGGAGAAGGAGCAGGAGGACGAGACCGCCGCGAAGGAGGGCTTCGCCGTCCGTCTCGTGCGCCGCCTCGTCCCGGTCAGCGATGAGTTCGACGGCCCGAAGCTGCGCACCGTCGTCGACGGCAAGCGCGTGTGGACGCCGATGATCATCGTCTTCGTCACGATCGGCGTGACGGATCTGATGTTCGCGATCGACTCCATCCCGGCGATCTTCAGCATCACGCAGAACAGCTTCCTCGTGTTCACCGCCAACATCTTCGCCCTGATGGGCTTGCGCCAGCTCTACTTCCTCCTCGGCGACCTGCTCGACCGGCTCCGCTACCTGCACTACGGCATCGCCGTGATCCTCGCCTTCATCGGCGTCAAGCTCGTGCTGCACGCGATGCACGAGAACACCGTCCCGTTCATCAACGGTGGCAAGCCCATCGAGTGGGCGCCGGACGTGCCGATCTGGCTGTCGCTCACCGTGATCGTCGTCGCGATGCTGGGCGCGACCGGAGCGAGCCTCATCGCCTCCGGCCGCGAGAAGCGCCAGGAGCGCGCGCTCGCGGAGTAGCGGTCGACCGGAGCGGATCAGCCCCGCGGCGCACTCAGCCGAGACGCCATTCGTCGCCCTTGTCGATGGAGCGGCCTCCGCTGCGCACGTTGACGGCGCCGTCGTAGGCGACCATTCCGGGCGCGAAAGTGCCGGGGCCGGGGCGGCCCTGGTCGGGGCCGTACGACGGCAGCGAGGCGCCGTAGCGGTAGAGGGTCTCCTGGATCGGGCGATAGCATGCGCCGCCGTCGGCGGTGATGCCTGCCACCGTACCGAGGGCACGGAGGCCGTTCTCGTCCATGCGCCACACCGGACCCCCGACATCGCCGTACGACGCGGATGCGTCGGTGCACAGGAGCTGCTCGCCGTGCATGCCGTCCGCCGTGCCGAGGATCTGTCCTTCGGTCCACCCGGTGTCGATCCCCATCTTGCCGATCAGCAGACCGACCGGCTGCTGGTCGCTGGGAGTCCACCCCACGATCTGGCCGTTGCCTGGATATGACCCCGTGGTCGGGTCCGCCAGGATCTGGTGGGCGTCGTTGCCATCCCGCATCTGCAACAGGACGACCGGATCATCGGAGCGGCGGTAGAAGCCGTCCGCGTAGTAGCCGGCATCTCCTCGGACCGGCAACGAGATCGGCCAGGGGCTGCAGATGTCGGCCGTGGTGAGGAAGAACCCCGAATCCCCTGCGATCGCGTAGCCTCCCGTGCAGGCTCTGTCGAAATACGCGCCCGCAGTGCCGCCGACGGCCGCCCAGATCGTCGGCTCGCCGGGACTGTAGTCGTATCCGTAGGCATCAGGGACGGGGCGGATCTCCGCGGAGGCGGCAGGAGCCGACGCGAATCCGAGTGCGCAGAGCGAGACGGCGAGCAGCGCCAGGCTTCGCCGGCGGAGGTTCCTGTGCAACATATCGGCATACTATGCCGAGGCTCGTCGGCATGATAGCCCTCCGATCCGTCCGCCCAGGATGCGTCCCGATCAGAACGCGCGCAGGTTCGCCTGCAGGCCTCCGTCGGCGTACTCGCGGCGCAGGATCCCGCGGCGGCGCAGCACCGGTACGAGCTCGTCGAGCGTGCGGTGCAGGGTCACCGGGTGGAAGTCGCCCCACAGCAGCACGCCGTCGTTGCCCCACTCGCCCAGTTCTTCGATGAGATCCGCGAACTCCTCGGCGGTTCCGACGAATCCGCTTCGATCGGCGATGCGGCCGGCGCGCGCCAGCGCGGTGAGGTGGGCGCGCAGCGGCGCGTCCTCGCCCCGGTCGCCGATCAGCCGCTGGATGCTGCCCCGCGAGACGTGCGGGCCGAAGACCGCGGGATCGAGCGGCCGGTCGAGGTCCAGCGCGGTGAGATCGGTCTCCAGGTCGCTCGACTGCTTGCGCGCGATCTGGACGAGGGCCGCGTCGTCGGGATGCGCCGAGGCGGCGACGACGCGGTCGGCCTCTTCGGCCGAGGACGTGATGACCGGCTGGATGGCGAACAGGATCTTGATGTCGGACGGACGACGACCTGCCGCGATCGCGGCATCGTGGATCTTGGCCCGGTAGGCGCGCACGGATTCCTCGTGCAGCGGCGCGAGGGCGAGCTGCACGTCGGAGTTCGCGCCCGCGAAGCCGAGCCCACGTCCGGAGCCGCCGGGGGAGACGATCGCCGGTTCGCCGTTCGGGAACGGGAGGGCGTTCAGCGGACCGTCGAACGCGAAGTACTGGCCGCGATGGCGCACCGCGTTCATCCGAGAGCCGTCGGCGTAGACGTCGGTGTCGCGATCGGCGACGAGCGCATCCGGCTCCCAGCTGCGCCAGAGCGCGCGGACGCCTGCGAGCCATTCCTCGGCCCGGTCGTACGCCTCATCGTGCCCGAGCTGCGCGGCGTCGGAGAAGTGACGCGCGCTGCCGGTGTCGGTCACGACGTTGAGGCCGAGCCGGTGACCGCTCAGGTGCTGAAGGGTCGCGAACTGGCGTGCGGCGGTGTACGGCAGGTACGCCGCCGGGTTGACGGTCGGGACGACGCCGAGGTGGGTCGTCGCCTGGAACAGATACGGCGCGAGCAGAAGCGGATCGTGCTTCGGCCCGCCGAAGGCGTGGCGCACCCGCAGATCGATGGTCTCGGCCGATCCGAGCGAGGGGGCGTCCTCGATGATGACGAGGTCGAACCCGGCCTGCTCGAGCGTGCGAGCAGCCTCCTGGTAGATCTCGGGCCGGGTCCAGTCGTAGTCCCAGTCCAGGGAGGGGTAGCCCCAGCCCTGCGGCCCGAAGCCGCGGGCCAGGAACCAGCCGAAGTGCTGCTGCGTGGTCATCGGACGACCTCCCGTGCCGGCTGCAGAACCTGGGCGAGATCCTCGATGAGATCGTCGATGTCCTCAATCCCGATCGACAGGCGCACCGTGCCGGGCCGGATGCCGAGGCGCTCGCGTTCCTCAGCCGTGCGGAGCACGTGGCTCGTGGACGCGGGGTGCAGCACGAGCGAGCGCACGTCGCCGATGTGCGTCATGTGGGTGAAGACCCGCACCCCCTCCACGAACGACTTCGCGGCAGGGAGTCCGCCGCGCAGGGTGACGGTGAAGACGGATCCGTACCCGCCGTGCAGGTAGCGGACCGCCGTGTCGTGGTCGGGGTGCGAGGGGAGGCCCACGTGGTCGACGCTCTCCACGGCGTCGTGCTCGGCGAGCCAGCGCGCCACCGCGAGGGCGTTGCGGGACTGCCGTTCCACGCGCAGTCCGAGGGTCTCTGCGCCCTGACCGATCAGGAACGCGTTCAGCGGCGACGGCGTGGCGCCGAACCGCGGCGCGACCGACGCCCTCGCGTAGGCGATCCGCGCGAGCCCTCCGTGCCGTGCGGCGACGCTGGGAGCGCCGCCCCGCCCGGGGAGCACGAGGTGCGCCGCGTTGTGACCGGCCTTCGCCGCGTCGAACCGGCCGTCGTCGACGATGACGCCGCCCAGCACCGATCCGTGACCGGCGAGGAACTTCGAGGCGGAGTGCACGACGATCGACGCCCCGCGCTCGAGCGGACGGAGCAGGTACGGAGTCGCGAGCGTGTTGTCGACGATCAGCGGGATCGCCGCGGCGTCCGCGACCGCCGCGATCGCGGACACGTCCAGCACGTCGTTGCGGGCGTTGGCGATCGACTCGGCGAACAGTGCGCGCGTGGAGGGACGGAGGGCGGATCTCCACGCCTCCGGATCCGCGATGTCGTCGACGAAGGTGGTCTCGATCCCGAGCCGTGCGAGGTTGTCGACGAGCAGGCCGCGGCTGCCTTCGTAGATGTGCTCAGAGGCCACGATGTGATCACCGGCGCCCGCGACCGAGAGCAGAGCGGTCGCGACGGCGGCCTGCCCGCTGGCCAGCAGCAGGGCGTCGGCGCCGCCTTCGAGCGCGGCCAGCTGCCGCTCCACCGCGCGCACCGTCGGGTTGCCGGTGCGGCTGTAGCCGAAGCCGTCTCCGCTCCCGAAGTGGTCCGCCGCGTGGTCGAAGTCCTCGAACTCGAATCCCGCGGTGAGGTAGACGGGCGTCGCGCGCGACGCCGCGGGCGCGTGATTCCGGGCGGCGTGCACCGCCGTGGTGGCGAAACGGGCGGTCTCGACGGACATGCGGCACCTCTCGAGCGGATCGTGGACGTTCAGCGTGCCACGGCGGGTCGCCGCGGCGGACGGCGGGGGTAATCCGGCGTCATCCGGACGCGGGATCCGGCGTCCCGCACGGGCCCAGGGTGGGTGGGAAACACCCACCCTGGCCGGGGGTAAACTCGTCCGCATGCAGGCGGTGCTTCTCCTTAGCGGCCGCGGCGAGACCTCGATCTAGGCCTCTCTCGCCGCGGTGTCTCGCGTGGGCCGCACCTTGACCCTCTGGAGAAGCAGCACATGAACGACGCAGCCCCCCGACCCCGCACCCTGGCCGAGAAGGTCTGGGACGACCACCTTGTGGTGAAGGGCGAGAACGGCGAACCCGATCTCATCTACATCGATCTGCACCTCGTGCACGAGGTCACCAGCCCGCAGGCGTTCGACGGTCTGCGCGCCGAGGGGAGGCCGCTGCGCCGGCTCGACCTGACCATCGCCACGGAGGATCACAACACTCCGACCCTCGCGATCGACAAGCCCATCGCCGACCTGACCAGCCGCACCCAGATCGAGACGTTGCGCCGCAACGCCGAGGAGTTCGGCGTGCGGCTGCATTCGCTGGGCGATGCGGAGCAGGGGATCGTGCATGTCGTCGGACCCCAGCTGGGACTGACGATGCCGGGCATCACGGTGGTGTGCGGCGATTCGCACACGTCCACGCACGGCGCGTTCGGCGCGATGGCCTTCGGGATCGGCACCAGCGAGGTCGAGCACGTCATGGCGACGCAGACCCTGCCGCTCAAGCCCTTCAAGACCATGGCGATCAACGTCGAGGGGACCCTGCGCCCCGGGGTCACGGCGAAGGACATCATCCTGGCCGTGATCGCCAAGATCGGCACCGGCGGCGGCCAGGGCTATGTGCTCGAGTACCGCGGCAGCGCGATCAGGGCCCTCAGCATGGAGGGCCGCATGACGATCTGCAACATGTCGATCGAGGCCGGCGCCCGCGCCGGCATGGTCGCCCCGGACGAGACGACGTTCGCGTACGTCCAGGGCAAGCCGCACGCGCCGCAGGGTCAGGACTGGGAGGATGCGGTCGCGTACTGGCGCACGCTCCCCACCGACGAGGGCGCGGTCTTCGACGCCGAGGTCTTCATCGACGCCGATGCTCTGGAGCCCTTCGTCACCTGGGGCACCAACCCCGGCCAGGGCAGCTCGCTGTCGTCGTCGGTGCCGGATCCGGCGGAGATCGCCGACCCGAACGAGCGCAGTGCCGCCGAGCGGGCCCTGGAGTACATGGACCTCACGCCCGGCACGCCCCTGAAGGACGTGAAGGTCGACGCCGTGTTCATGGGCTCGTGCACCAACAGCCGGATCGAGGATCTGCGCGCCTTCGCGTCGGTCATCAAGGGCAAGAAGAAGGCCGAGGGTGTGCGCGTCATGGTCGTTCCCGGCTCGGCCCGCGTACGTCTCGAGGCCGAGGCGGAGGGCCTGGACAAGGTCTTCACCGACTTCGGCGCGGAGTGGCGGTTCGCCGGCTGCTCGATGTGCCTGGGGATGAACCCCGACCAGCTCGCGCCGGGGGAGCGCTGCGCCTCGACCTCGAACCGCAACTTCGAGGGTCGGCAGGGCAAGGGAGGGCGCACCCACCTGGTGTCGCCGCTCGTCGCCGCGGCGACCGCCGTGCGCGGCACGCTCTCGAGTCCGAGCGACCTCGTCGAGAACGGGCAGGAGGCCTGATCATGGAGAAGTTCACCACGCACACCGGAGTCGCCGCTCCGCTCAAGCGCTCGAATGTCGACACCGACCAGATCATCCCTGCGGTGTTCCTCAAGCGCGTCACCAAGACCGGATTCGAGGACGCGCTCTTCCACGCCTGGCGGCAGGACCCCGACTTCGTGCTCAACCAGGCGCCGTTCCAGGGTGCGTCGGTGCTCGTCGCCGGCCCCGACTTCGGCACCGGATCCAGCCGTGAGCACGCCGTCTGGGCGCTGCGCGACTTCGGCTTCAAGGTGGTGCTGAGCCCGCGCTTCGCCGACATCTTCCGCGGCAATTCGGGCAAGCAGGGCCTGCTCGCGGCCACCGTCGACGAGGCCGACGTCGAGCGGATCTGGGCGCTGATCGACGAGGATCCCGGCCGCGAGATCACGGTCGACCTCGAGGCGCGCACCGCCACGATCGGCCCTTCGACACGCTCGGGACAGGCGACGGACCAGCCCGTCTTCCAGACCTCCATCGGGATCGACGATTACACTAGATGGCGGCTCCTCGAAGGGCTCGATGACATCGGGCTCACGCTGCGCAACGAAGACAAGATCGCGCAGTTCGAGGCCCGCCGCGAGTCGTGGCGGCCGCGTACGCTTCCTGTTCTCTGAACCGGACGCGGCCGTGAGCCCAGGGCAACCGCCCGGCGGCTCCGGCCGCGCCCGTTCCACAAGAAGAGGCCCTGAATGACGACACCGCTGCACGAGACCACGCTCGCTTCGAAGCCTTCGGGCGATGTCCTGGCAATCCGCGGCGGGCGTCCACTGCACGGCCGCGTGGACGTGAAGGGGGCGAAGAACCTCGCGACCAAGGCGATGGTCGCGACCCTTCTCGGTGAGACCGCGAGCACGCTCCGCGACGTCCCCGACCTCAGCGACGTCGCCGTGGTGCGCTCGCTGCTCGAGGTGCACGGCGTGCGGGTCACCGAGGGCGACGAGCCCGGCGCCCTGGTGTTCGACCCGAGCGACGTGGAGTCGGCGCACTTCGAGGAGATCGACGCGCACGCGGGGGCCTCCCGGATCCCGATCCTGTTCTGCGGCCCGCTGCTGCACCGCCTGGGCCAGGCGTTCATCCCCGACCTCGGCGGCTGCCGCATCGGCGACCGCCCCATCGACTTCCACCTCGACGCGCTGCGCAAGTTCGGCGCGGTCGTCGAGAAGCTGCCCAGCGGCATCCGCCTGTCGGCTCCGAACGGGCTGAAGGGCGCCAACATCCACCTCCCGTACCCGAGCGTGGGGGCGACCGAGCAGGTGCTCCTCACGGCGGTGCGCGCCCAGGGGCAGACCGAGTTGCGCAACGCGGCCATCGAGCCCGAGATCATGGATCTGATCGCCGTGCTGCAGAAGATGGGCGCGATCATCTCCTACGAGCCGAACCGCGTCATCCTCATCGAGGGCGTCTCCACGTTGCGCGGCTACGACCATCGTTCGATCTTCGACCGCAACGAGGCCGCCTCCTGGGCCTGCGCCGCGCTGGCGACCGACGGCGAGATCTTCGTCGGCGGTGCGAAGCAGCAGGAGATGCTGACGTTCCTCAACGTGTTCCGCAAGGCGGGCGGCTGGTTCGACGTGCGCGAGGACGGGATCCTGTTCCGCCGCGACGGCGAGCTCAAGCCGGTGATCGTCGAGACCGACGTGCACCCCGGCTTCATGACCGACTGGCAGCAGCCACTCGTGGTCGCCCTCACGCAGGCCCACGGGCGCTCGGTCGTGCACGAGACGGTCTACGAGAACCGGATGGGCTTCACCCAGGCTCTCGTGAAGATGGGGGCCGACATCGTCGTGCACCCGCACGGCCTGCAGGACGGTCCGCGTCGTGTGGCCCGTCGCGATCTGGAGCAGGCGGCCGTCATCACGGGCCCGACGCCGCTGCACGGCGCCGACATCGTGGTGCCGGACCTCCGCGGCGGCTACAGCCACGTCATCGCGGCGCTCACCGCGACCGGCGAGTCGAAGGTCTCCGGTGTCGACATCCTCAGCCGCGGCTACGAGAAGTTCCTCGACAAGCTCACCGCGCTGGGCGCCGACTTCGACGTGATCGGCTGAGGATGCGCGCGACCGCCGAGAAGACCCGCCCGAGCCTGTTCTGGTTCCTGGCGGTCTTCGTGGTGCCGTTCGTGTCGTTCCTGGCGAAGATCCGGTTCCGCGGGGGTGAGAAGCTGCCGCGCTCCGGCGCCTACGTGCTGGCACCCAACCACTACTCGGAGTTCGATCCGCTGATCGTCGCGGTCGCCGTGTGGCGGCTGGGTCGTGCGCCGCGCTTCATGGCCAAGGAGAGCCTGTTCCGGGTGCCGGTGCTGGGCTGGGCCCTGCGCGGCACCGGGATGATCCCGGTGGCACGCGCGACATCGGTCGCGGCGGCCAAGCAGACGATCGCCCAGTCCAAGGAGCTCGTCGAGCACGGCCGCGGCGTGATCGTGTACCCCGAGGGCACGCTCACGCGCGACCCCGACCTGTGGCCGATGCGCGGCAAGTCGGGCGCCGTGCGCCTCGCCCTCGCGGGGCGCATCCCGCTCATCCCGATGGCGCAGTGGGGCACCCAGAACATCATGGGCCGCTACCAGAAGGGCCTGAGCCTCTGGCCGCCGCGCAAGAGGATCGACGTCGTGATCGGCGATCCCGTCGACATCTCCGACCTGTACGACCGGGCGGGTGAGAACGCCGCGCTCGTCGAGGCCACCGACCGGCTCATGACGGCGATCACCGCGCTTCTCGAAGAGGTGCGCGGCGAGAAGGCGCCTGCGCAGCGGTGGAATCCCGCTGAGCACGGTCAGAAGGAGACGGGACGCCTTGACTCCTAGGAACGCGGCCCCGCGCACCGCCACGATTCCCCTCGGCCCCCGTGTCACCGTGATCGGCGCGGGCAGCTGGGGGACCACCTTCGGCAAGATCCTCGCCGACGGCGGCGCGCAGGTGACGATGTGGGCCCGACGGCAGGAGCTGGCGCACGAGATCGCGGAGGCGAAGCGCAATTCGCAATACCTCTCCGGGATCAACCTGCCGCGCACGATGACCGCCACGCACCACCTGGACGAGGCGATCCGCGGTGCCGAGCAGGTGTATCTGTCGGTGCCGAGCCAGACGCTGCGGGAGAACCTCAAGGCGCTGCGTCCGCTGCTGCAGAACTCGGACGTGCCCGTGGTCAGTCTGATGAAGGGCGTCGAGAAGCGCACCGGGCTGCGGATGAGCCAGGTCATCGAGCAGGAGCTCGGCTGCGATCCCGACCGGATCGCCGTCGCGAGCGGGCCCAACCTCGCGCTCGAGATCGCCCGCGAGCAGCCGACCGCCGCGGTCATCGCCTCCAACAGCCAGGAGACCGCAGACATCGTGGCGCGCACGGCGCGCAACCGCTACTTCCGCAGCTTCGTGAACACCGACGTGATCGGGACCGAGTTCGGCGGTGTGCTGAAGAATCTGATCGCCGTCGCCATCGGCATCGTCGACGGCGTCGGCTACGGAGAGAACACGAAGGCGTCGATCATTACCCGTGGTCTGGTCGAGATGACCGACTTCGCGGTGGCGAACGGCGCCCAGCCGGGCACCCTGCAGGGGCTCGCCGGGCTCGGCGACCTGATCGCGACGTGCCAGTCGCCGCTCAGTCGCAACAACACGGCCGGGCGTCTGCTCGGCCAGGGGTACAGCTTCCAGGACGTGGTCAAGCAGATGCAGCAGACGGCCGAGGGGCTCGCCTCCGTCGCGCCGATCCTGCAGCTGGCCCGTGCCGCCGGCGTGGAGATGCCGATCGTCGAGCAGGTCAAGATGGTGCTGGACGGCGCCATGGATCCGCGCGACATCGCCCCCCATCTGACCACCGACGACGACACCCCTCAGGGGGAAGGGACGGGCAATGGACAAGCAGACGGTGGTGGTGCTCTTCGGCGGGCGCTCCAGCGAGCATTCGATCAGCTCCGCCACGGCGGGAGGGGTGCTGCGCGCCCTTGACCGGGAGCGCTACGCCGTCATCCCCGTCGGGATCACCCGCGAGGGCGCGTTCGTGCTCGAGGACGACGAGCCGGACAAGTTCCCGCTCGACGCCGCGCATCTGCCCGAGGTGGTCGACAACGGCACGCGGATCCAGTGGCCGGAGCCGGGCGGCGTCCGCACGCTGCGCGTGACGCGCGCCGACGGCACGGGGGAGGACCTCGGCCCGATCGACGTGGTGCTGCCGCTGCTGCACGGCCCGCACGGCGAGGACGGCACGCTGCAGGGGTACTTCGACACCCTCGAGGTGCCGTACGCCGGCGGCGGCGTGCTGGACTCCGCGCTGTGCATGGACAAGCACTTCATGAAGATCGCCCTGCAGGCGGCCGGGATCGCGGTGGCGCCGTGGATCACGGTGCGGGCGCGCCAGTGGTCGCAGGACCCCGACGGCGTGCGGGCGGCGGTCGCCGAGCTCGGCCTGCCGCTGTTCGTCAAGCCTGCCCGTGCCGGCTCGAGCGTCGGCGTCTCCAAGGTCACGGATCCCGCCGAGCTCGACGAGGCCATGCGGATCGCCCTCGCCGAGGACGACAAGGTGCTCGTGGAGACGGGCGTGGTCGGGCGCGAGATCGAGGTCGCCATCCTCGAGGGCGCGGACGGCCCGCGGGCCTCGGTGCCGGGGGAGATCGTGCTGACCTCCCGCGGCTTCTACGACTTCGAGGGCAAGTATCTCGGCGGCGACGGGGTGGACGTGGTGTGCCCGGCCGAGCTCTCGGCCGAGGAGATCGCCGCGATCCAGGACGCGGGCGTCCGTGCGTTCGAGGCGGTGGACGGGCGCGGGCTCGCCCGCGTGGACATGTTCCTGCAGGCGGACGGCTCCCTCGTGGTGAACGAGCTGAACACGATGCCGGGGTTCACGCCGATCTCGATGTTCCCCAAGTGCTGGATCGCCTCCGGGCTCAGCTACCGCGACCTCATCACCGAGCTCATCGAGGCGGGCCTGCGCCGCTGACCCGACGCCTTGCGCGTTCGCCCGCGAAGGAGCATCCTGGCGCTCTGCGACACCGGCGCCGAGGGAGGATGCGGTGGACATCGTCACGCTGACAGCCTTCCTCGCGGTCGTCCGGCACGGCCATTTCGGCCACGCCGCGGCCGAGCTGGGCGTGTCGGTCTCCGCCGTGACCAAGCGGGTGCAGCGGCTGGAGACGGAGCTCGGGATCCCTCTCCTCGAGCGGGACTCCGGAGGTGTGCTGGGGCTCACCCCGGCCGGTCGCCGATTCCTGCAGTTCGCGCCGCGTGTGCTGGAAGCGGTGCAGACCGCTCAGCTCGCGGTGGCCGCGGAGCCCGCGGAGAGGCTCCGCGTGGCCGTCCCCGCCGGGGTGGACGCGGTGGCACCGCTCCTGCCCGCGGCGCTGGCCACCCTCGAGCTGGCCCTGTCCCACGCCCACCCCGGCGTCGGGGTCGTCCTCGCGCCGACCCTGTTCGACCGGCTCGATCCCGACCTCGTCGCGGGACGGGTGGATGCGGTGCTCACGTTCGGCGTCTCGGAGACCGAGGGCATCGTGTCGACGCGTCTCGGGGAGCTGCGGCGAGTCGGGCTGGTTCCCGCGGGGCACCCGTTCGCACGCCGGCGCAGTGTCCCGGTCGCCGAGTTCGCCCGGCAGCCGTTGCTGTACTCGCCCGAGCTGCCGGCGAGCTACATGGATCCGTTCGTCCTGGCCGATGTCCGGCGGCTCGCCGACGCCGTCCTGGTCCGGCTGCCGGCATCGCGCACCTCCGACGTCGCGAGTCAGCTGCTCACCGGACGGGGGATCACGGTCATCCCGGCGGCGCTGGCGGGAGCGCTGCCGCCGGCGCTGCGCCGGGTGGAGCTCGATGGCGTGCCCGCCTGCGGATACCAGATGCATCACCGTGCGGAGGATGTACGGCCCGAGCTCCTGGCGATGGTGCGGCTGTTCTCCGACTTCACGGAGACGATCACGCGTGCGGCGGAACCGGCTCGGCCCTGAGCGTTCCAGATCGCGAGGGGGACCGTTTCCCGCCAGGAAACGGTCCCCCTCGTGGCGGGCTCTCCTGGTAGACCGTGAGCGAGGCCCGGTGACGCGCGGTGCGGCGTCCCCGGGCGGGAAGGAGCGGCGATGTCGTCCTCGTTTCGGCAGGTCCTGCCGGCGATCGGGGCGGGCGCGATCGCCGGCCTGGCCTGGGCCGCGTCGATGCGCGGCATGATGGCGCAGCTGGCCGGCCCCGATTCGGAATTCCACTGGCTCGGCACCTTCGGGTTCATCCTGATCCCCGGGACGGCCATGGGAGCCCTCTTCGGGTGGGCGTTCGCCCGGCGGATCGCGGGCCGGCGGCGGGGCGCTGCATGGCTGGCCCTGGCGCCGTTCGCGATGGTCGCGGACCCCGCGACGCTGCCGCTGCTGGGCGCGTTCGTCGGAGCCGGGTTCCTGTTCTCCCCACGGAGCAGACGGTGGGTGCGGCTGCTGGCGGGCATCCCCTCGCTGATCCTGCTGATCGGGGTGCCGGTCGGCGCGGCCCTCGTCGTCGGTGTCGGGACGCCGCACGGCGCCTGGCTGGCGATCCAGCTCGGCAGCCTCGTCTGGATCCCGGCGCTCGCGGAGATCGCGTTGCAGAGGCCGTGGGGCGATACGTCGGCGGATCAGGAGCGTATCGACGCGACCGTGCACTCGGGCGCGGCCTGAGCCTCCGGCGTGGCCGTGCGACCGTGGGTCAGCCGGCCGGGCTCGGCGCGGGCGTGGTCTCGGCGCCGGGTCGCTCGGTGCACGCGTGGGTGGCCGGGATGGTCGCGATCGCCGCGGCCAGGCTCTTGTTGCCGATGACGTCGTTGGCGCTCACGCCCTTGTTCGGCTCGTCCGGCTTGCTGTTGATGTAGAGCTGCACGGCGGGCTTGCGGCCGTAGGTCGTCAGCGTCAGGTACGGGCTCTTCGAGTCGTCGACGAGCCAGTCGATCCCCTGCAGCGAGATGCACTGGAGGGTGCTGGTGGGCTCCGCCTCGGGCAGGCCGCACGTGAGCAGCACCACCGAGGGATCGCCCCACGCCGCCGTCGCCTGGGCGTCGGTCCAGCGCCGGTCGTGCCCATCGATCGACGGCACGTTCTTCAGGCGCACCGTGACGTCCGCGCAGCGCGGGTCGTTCGCGTCGTCCGCCGCATCGAGATGCACGGTCGAGCTGCATCCGGCCAGCAGTCCGGCCGCGAGCACGAGGACGGGGACGACGGCGAGACGACGGGGCATCCCTCCAGGCTACCGTTGACGTCATGGTGGATCTTTCAGCTCCAGGACCCGTCGGAGCCACGGACGTCGTGGGATCCGAGGATCCGACGGTCGGCGAGGTGAGTGAGGGGCGCGTGCTCCGGACGATCCTCGCGCGGACGCCGGAGGGCCGCGACGCGCTGCTCGGCCCCGGCGACGACGCCGCCGTGGTGGCAGCTCCCTCCGGATCCGTGGTCGCGACCACCGACACCCTGGTCGAGGGGCCGGACTTCCGGGCGGCCTGGTCGAGCGGCTACGACCTGGGCTGGAAGGCGGCGGCGGTCAACCTGGCCGACATCGCGGCGATGGGGGCCCGCCCCACGGCGCTGCTCGTCGCCCTCGCCGTGCCGAAGGACCGGCGGCTGTCGTTCGTCGCGGCGGTGGCCGACGGCCTCCGCGACGCCTGCGAGGCCCTCGCGCCCGGATGCGCGGTGGTGGGAGGCGACTTGACGGCGTCGGCGACGCTGATGATCGCCGTAACGGCCCTCGGCGACCTCGAGGGGCGGGCTGCGGTGACCCGCGCGGGCGCGCGCGTGGGAGAGGACGTCGCGATCGCGGGCGAGATGGGGCACGCGGCGCACGGGCTCTCCGTGCTGTTCGGACGCTTCCATCCCGCGGGGGCGGCGGTGGCGGTCGATCCCGCCGTGCTCGGCGAGGGCGAGGCGGATGCGATCGCGGCGCAGCTGCGGCCCGTGCCTCCGATCGGTCTCGGACCGGTCGCGGCACTGGCCGGCGCGACCGCGATGATGGACGTGTCCGACGGACTGGCACTGGATGCCGGGCGCATGGCGGACGCGTCCGGAGTGACGATCGCCCTCGAGCAGTCGGCCCTCGGCGCACACCCGCGGCGCGCGCTGGCAGGCGGCGAGGACCACGCGCTGCTGGCCACGTTCCCCGCGGGAGCGCTGCCGCCGGGATTCCGACGCATCGGATCGGTCGTGCCGCGGCAGGACGGGGCCGCGGTGCTGTACGACGGCGAACCGGTGGGCGCCCTCGGCTGGGATCCGTACCGTGACGCGGGCGCCGACGTCAGCGACTGAGCGGGACGGCCCGGGTGCGCACGGTCAGCGGGCCTCTGCGCAACACAGCCGCCTCACCGGGTGGACGGCTCCGCCCACCACAGCGCCGTGTCGCCGTAGGAGCGCTCGCGGATCAGCGAGAGGCCCGCGGCGCCCAGGTCCGGAGGGGTCGCCCGGCGTGCCCGCTCGATGACCACGACGGCGTCCGAGGAGAGCAGCGGCGCGACCGCGACGAGGTCGGCCGTCATGTCGGCGTCGGACAGGTCGTACGGCGGATCGGTGAACACCAGGTCGAAGGGGCCGGTCGCGCGAGTGAGGTAGGCATGCACGGCGCTCTCGACGACCGTCGGCTCCCGAGCGCCTGCATCGCTGTCCGTCGACGTCGCGAGGGCTTTCCGCACCGCGGCGACGTTGCGGCGGATCACGGCGGCGGCAGGACGTCCGCGCTCCACGAGCACGGCGCTGCGTGCGCCACGGCTGAGCGCTTCCAGGCCCAGCGCGCCGGATCCGGCGTACAGGTCGAGGACGCGCGCGTTGCCGATCGCGTCCATCGACTCGAGGGCGCCGAAGAGCGACTCGCGCACCCGATCGCTCGTCGGGCGCGTGCCCTGACCGGGGACGTCGAGCCGGGTCCCGCCCGCGGCGCCCGCGATGATTCTCGTCATCCGTTCACCCTATGCGCCGCGGAGGGCGGGGAAGGGAGCAGGATAGGAGCGTGCCCGAGAGCCTCGCCGATCTGACCCGTATGCCGCAGCCCCAGTTCATCGAGGCGGGGGAGGGCGTCGCTATCGCCACCTACGTCTGGGGCGATCTCGAAGGTCCCGTGGTGCTGATCGTGCACGGCTTCGCCTCCAGCACGCGCGACAACTGGGTGCTCACGGGGTGGATCCGCATGCTGCAGCAGGCCGGCTACGGCGTGCTCGGCGTCGATCAGCGCGGGCACGGGGCGAGCGAGAAGCCGCACGAGGCGGCCGGCTACAACGTGCGCACGCTCGCGGCGGATGTCGAACAAGTGCTCGACACCTACCTCGTCGACGACGCGTTCTACGTCGGCTATTCGCTGGGCGCACGCGTGGGGTGGCAGGTGCTGCGCGATCTCGGCGACCGCATCCCGCGAGCCGTCCTCGGCGGCGTGCCGGACGGGATCCCGCTCGGCCGGCTGGATCTGGACCAGGTCCGCCGCTTCATCGATGACGGCACGCCGGTCACGGACCGGGTCACGCAGAACTACATCGCCCTCACGGAGCGGGTGCCGGGCAACGACCTCAGCGCGCTGATCGCGCTCGCCCAGGGGATGCGCGAGTCGGATTCGATGGATCCGGATCCGGCCACCGCGCCGACGCAGCCGGTGCTCTTCGCCACCGGCTCCGAGGACGCGGTGATCGCCGGCTCCGTGCGACTCGCGGAGGCGACGCCGCAGGGGCGGTTCTTCGAGATCCCCGGCCGGCATCACTTCAACGCGCCGGGGGCGAAGGCGTTCCGGGAGGCCGCCCTGGAGTTCCTCCAGGAGGACTGACCCGGCTCCGCCGGCAGCGCGGGGGAGCGGCGTCCGCCCTCCGCCGTAGACTCTGAGCATGCCGCTCCGCCTCGACTCGCCGCTCGCCGACGCGGTCGGCGACGGCAACGCGAAGGCGCTGCAGAAGGCGTTCGGCATGGTCACGGTCGGCGATCTGCTGACGCATTACCCGCGCCGGTACGCCAACCGCGGAGAGCTCACCCCGATCCTGGATCTGCCGAAGGGCGAGACCGTCACGATCGTCGCCGAGGTCATGTCGGTGAGCGTGCGCGACATGAAGAACCGCCGCGGCGCGATGATGACCGTCGACATCGGCGATGGCGTGGGCCGGATGGTCCTCACGTTCTTCGCCAAGTTCCGGGGACAGCTGGAGTGGCGCGAGAAGGAGCTGCGCGTCGGCCGGCGCGGCGTGTTCACCGGCAAGGTCGGCGACTACCGGGGGGTCACCCAGTTCGCGCACCCGCAGTACGAGATGTTCGACGACGAGTTGCGCGCGCGCACCCAGGCCGACGTCCTGGTCTCCACGCCGCTGCCGATCTATCCGGCCACCGCGAGCCTCACCACCTGGCAGATCGAGAAGATGATCGGCACGGTGCTGGATGAGCTCGGCCCGGTCGCCGAACCGCTTCCCGACGAGGTGCGCCGGGAGGAGGGGCTGCTCGACGCGCGCACGGCGCTCGAACGCGTGCACCGGCCGAGCACCAAGGACGAGATCGCGCCCGCCATCCGCACCCTGCGCATGCAGGAGGCGCTGACGCTGCAGACCGCGCTCGTGCAGCAGCGCTACCTGGTGCGGATGCTCGACGCCACGGCCCGTCCGGCGCGACCGGGCGGCCTGCTGGAGCGCTTCGACGCCTCGCTGCCTTTCGAGCTCACCGAGGACCAGCGGTCGGTGGGAGAGACGATCGCGGCGGATCTCATCGGCGGGGCGCCGATGAACCGGCTGGTGCAGGGCGAGGTCGGATCCGGAAAGACGTTGGTGGCGCTGCGGGCGATGCTGCAGGTCGCGGAGTCCGGCGGGCAGGCGGCGCTCATCGCGCCGACCGAGGTGCTCGCCGCACAGCATCTGCGCTCGATCACCAGGATGCTCGGCCCCGCGCTCGCGCCGCTCGTGATGCCGACCCTGCTCACCGGCCAGATGTCGGCGCCGGAACGGCGCAAGGCGGCACTCCGGGTCGCGGCAGGGCAGGCGCTCATCGTGGTCGGCACGCACGCCCTCCTCGGCGAGAAGACCACGTTCGCCGATCTGGGCCTGGTGGTCGTCGATGAGCAGCATCGCTTCGGCGTCGAGCAGCGCGAGGCGCTGCGGGCCAAGGGCACGAGCCCGCACGCGCTCGTCCTCACGGCCACGCCGATCCCGCGCACCGTCGCGATGACCGTGTTCGGCGACCTCGACACCTCGGTGATCCGCACGATGCCGAGCGGCCGAGCGGGCATCGAGACCTTCGTGGCTCCGCTCGCCGATCATCCCGGGTGGTTCGCCCGGGTGTGGGAGCGCGCGGCGGAGGAGATCGCGAAGGGACGCCAGGTCTTCGCCGTGTGCGCCGCGATCGATACCGACAACGGGGCCGAGGAGGCCGACCAGGAGCGGTTCGAGGACGAGGAGGAGAGCCGGGGACCCAAGTGGGGCGTGGTCCAGCTGCTGGCCGCGCTCGCCACGCACCCGAAGCTGGGCTCGCTGCGCGTCGCCGGGCTCCACGGCCGGATGGCGGCGGAGGAGAAGGATGCGATCATGCAGTCCTTCGCCCGCGGCGACATCGACCTGCTCGTGGCGACGACGGTGATCGAGGTCGGCGTGGACGTGCCCAATGCCTCGACCATGATCGTCCTCGAGGCGGACAGGTTCGGGGTCTCGCAGCTGCACCAGCTGCGCGGGCGCATCGGCCGCGGAGGGGTGCCCGGTCTGTGCCTGCTGGTCACCGAGGCGGAGCAGGGCACTCCTGCGCGCGATCGGGTCGACGCGGTCGCCGCGACCCTCGACGGGTTCGTGCTCGCCGAGGTCGACCTCGATCTGCGCGGCGAGGGAGACGTGCTCGGCGCCCGGCAGTCCGGTGCGAAGTCGTCGCTGAAGCTCCTGCGCGTGATCAAGGACGCGGATCTCATCGCGCAGGCCAGGGCCATCGCCGAGGACATCATCGAGGCGGATCCCGCGCTCGAGCGGCATGAGGGCCTCCGCGAGGCGATGGCGCAGCGCCTGAGCATCGAGGATCGTGCGGCGCTCGCCAAGAACTGAGCACTCGGGGCCGGCCGACTCGGCGTCTGCAGAGGATCGCGCCGCTAGGCTGAGGCGCATGCGATGCACTGAGCGACGTGAGGAGACGAAGTGAGCGCTCGGATCGCCGTCGTCCCCGGTTCCTTCGACCCGCCCACCCTCGGGCATCTGGACGTCATCCGACGCGCCGCCGCGCTCTACGATGAGCTCCACGTGCTCGTCGTGCACAACCCTGACAAGCAGGCCATGCTGCCCGTGGCCCAGCGTCTGACCCTCCTCGAGGAGTCGATCGCGGAGGCCGGTGTCGCAGGCACCGTGATCGTCGGATCCTGGAGCATGGGACTGCTCGTGGACTACGCGCGGGACGTGAACGCCGGCGTGCTGGTCAAGGGCATCCGCTCGCAGGTCGACGTGGCGTACGAGTCGCCCATGGCGATCGTGAACCGTCACCTCGCCGACATCGAGACGGTGTTCCTGCTGCCGGATCCGGCGCACGCCCTCGTCTCCAGCTCTCTCGTGCGCCAGGTCGCGGCGCTCGGCGGTGACGTGTCGCCGTTCGTGCCGCCCGCCGTCTCCCGGTTCCTGGACACGGGCGCCCGCGGGATCTGAGCGCGCAGCACGCCGCGCAGGCTCGGCGCGCGGACCGACCCGCCCGGCCCCCGTACAGGTGCAGCCGATAGAGTGGACCGGTGAAAACCCGACGCAATGGACCGTTCGTGCTGCCTGTGCACGACATCGTTCGGCGACCCGGCGAGATGCGAGAGCACCGTCTGACGATCCGTCTCTCGGAGCAGTGGGGCGAGGGCCTCGTCTCCGTCGTGCAGGGCGAGGAGCTCGACCTCGATGTGCGCCTGGAGTCCGTGCACGAGGGCATCCTCGTGACCGGAGAGGCCGATTCCACGTACCGGGGAGAGTGCGGACGATGCCTCAATCCGATCGACGCGCCTGTCGAAGTCGAGTTTCAGGAGCTTTTCGCGTACCCTGGAGAGGAAGCGAACGACTTCGAGGTTCAAGACGACCACGTGGATCTTGAAACTCTGGTCAGGGACGCGGTCGTACTGTCGCTCCCGTTTCAGCCGGTGTGTCAGCCGGATTGCCCTGGTCTCGACCCCGAGACCGGCGAGCGGCTGACCGAAAGCGCCGGGAAAGAGCAGGTCGCTCCCGTCGATCCTCGGTGGGCCGCGCTCCAGCAGATCACAGACCAAGGAAACGCAGCGGAATAGCTGCGCGCCCAGAACACAGAAGGTAAGCAACCATGGCCGGTAACCCCCCGAAGCGCAAGGTCTCCCGTTCCAACACCCGCTCGCGTCGCGCGCAGTGGAAGGCGGAGGCTCCTGCCCTCGTCAAGACCATCGAGAACGGCAAGGTCGTCTACAGCCGCCCGCACCAGGCGAAGGTCGTCACCGACTCGCAGGGCACCGAGCTGTTCCTCGAGTACAAGGGCCGCAAGGTCGCCGACATCTGATCGATCCGTCGATCATGGCAGAAGTCCCCGTCCCGCCCGTCGGCGGGTCCCGGGAGCAGCGCCCCCTTTCTGAGCAGCTCGGAGTCGACATCGACCCCGAGCTGCTTCAGCTTGCGCTCACGCATCGCTCGTACGCGTACGAGAACGGCGGCATCCCGCACAACGAGCGCCTGGAGTTCCTCGGCGACTCGGTACTCGGCCAGGCCGTGACGGTCATGCTCTACACGACGCTGCCCGATCTCGACGAGGGATCGCTGGCGAAGCGTCGCGCCAGCGTGGTGTCGACGGTCGCCCTCGCGGAGGTCGCCCGCGGCATCGGCCTCGGCGCGCACATCCTCCTCGGCAACGGCGAGGAGCGCACGGGCGGACGCGACAAGGACTCGATCCTCGCGGACACGATGGAGGCGGTCTTCGGCGCCACCTACCTGTCGGCGGGGCCGGAGCAGGCGACCTCGCTCGTGCTGCGCCTCATCGAACCGCTGCTCGCGGATCCCGAGCGCTACGGCGCCGCCATGGATCCGAAGACCGCGCTGCAGGAGCTCTCGGCGCGCCAGGGCCTCAGCGCTCCGGCCTACGCTGTGGCGTCGACCGGCCCTGACCACGATCGGCGCTTCACGGCCACGGTGACCGCGGGCGAGCTCTCGGCGACGGGCACGGGCACCAGCAAGAAGACCGCCGAGATGGCCGCCGCCCTGGCCGCCTGGCAGCTGCTCAGCGACCGTGCCTGAACTCCCCGAGGTCGAGGTGGTCCGGGCGGGGCTCGCGCCGGCGATGACCGGCGCGCGCATCCTGTCGGTCGCGGTGCACGACGAGCGCGCGCTGACCAGGCACTCCGCCGGCGCCGCCGACTTCGTCGCGCGCACCGAAGGAGCCGAGGTCGCGACGGTCGCCCGGCGCGGCAAGTTCCTCTGGATGCCGCTCGCCGCGACGGGTGGCGAGGCGCGTTCGGCGATCGTCGGGCACCTCGGGATGTCTGGTCAGCTGCTGCTGCGCCGGCCCGACGCGGCGGCGGAGCGGCACGAGCGGATCCGGCTGTACGTGGAGCATCCGCAGCACGGTGAGCTCGCGGTCGTCTTCGCCGATCAGCGGACGTTCGGCTCGCTCGCCGTCGACGCGCTCGTGCCCACGGGGGACGGGCGCGCAGCGGGCTGGGGGAGCGTGGAGCCGTTGATCCCCTCGCAGGTCGCGCACATCGCGCGCGATCCCATGGACGATGAGTTCCAGGATCGCGCGTTCCGCGCGGCACTGCGCACCCGATCGAGCGCGATCAAGCGCGTGCTGCTGGATCAGGGCGTGATCAGCGGCGTCGGCAACATCTACGCGGACGAGTCGCTCTGGGCGGCGCAGATCCACCCCGAGACACCGGCGTCGGCGCTGTCGACCGTGGCCGTGAACCGGCTGCTCGCCGAGGTGCGGGCGGTGCTCGAGAAGGCTCTCGCGGAGGGCGGCACCAGCTTCGACGCGCAGTACGTGAACGTCAACGGCCAGGCCGGCTACTTCGCGCACTCGCTGAACGCCTACGGGCGGGAGGGCGAGCTCTGTGCACGGTGCGGCGGCCCGATCCGCCGCGAGTCGTTCATGAACCGATCCAGCCACTACTGCCCTCGGTGCCAGCGACGACGAGGCTGAGCGGCCGACAAGGCCCTCCCTGTCAGTGCTCTCCCTTGATGACGAAGTAGGAGCCGCGGATCTCGCCGGCGAGCTTCGAGCGCTGCCGCGCGAACTTGAAGGCCGACAGCTCGGCCGGGACGTCCATGCCGAGCGAGAGCTTGAAGCCGACGGCGCGCTTGCCGCCCTCCGCGAGCGTGTACATGACGTTGACGGCGAGTCCGGAGGCGTAGAACACGTAGCCGAACCGGATCCCGTCCGCTTCGAAGCCGCTGACCTCCAGCGCCGGGCTCTCGATGTCGATGCCGCGCTCGTCGTGCAGGATCCCGGTCACCCAGCGGAGCGTCTCGGGATCCTCGTCGGGCGTGCTGACGGTGAACGGCGTTCCGTACTTGTTGGTGATGTAGCGGGCCTCGTTCGCGCGCAGTCCGGCCAGCGCCTCGGCGACGGGGGAGGACTCGAGCCCGGCGGTCGAGACGGTGACGAAGTCGACGATGGTGCTCATGCAGGGGCTCCTCGGTACGGGCGGCGATGGTCCTGCTCATTCTCTCCCAGCTGTGCCGTGCGGTGACGCTGCGACGTCGGTCGCGGCCGTCGGGATGACGACGACGGCCGCGACCGCACCCCGGGGATCAGCCGGCGAAGGCGCGCAGCAGGATCGGACGGGTCAACCGCGTCGCGATCCAGACGAGGGCCACGCCGGCGGCGAGCACGGCGGCGATCGTGAGGAGCGAGACCGGCGCGGTGATCAGCGCGATCCCGAGGAGCGGGAAGATCAGCACGGCCGCGCACAGCGCCGCCCCGAGCGACGTCACCAGCAGCGGCGACATCACCGCACGGCGTCGCGCGGCATCCACCGTGTCGGCGGGGACGCCGAGGTAGTGCAGGCTCCGGTGCAGGTCGCGCTGGTCGAGGATGTCGGACGCCTGGGTCACCGCCACGGAGCACGCGACCATGAGGAACGACGCCACCAGCGTGATGATCAGACCCGTCCGCATGTCGGCGACGAGGGCGAGGTCGTCGGTCCGTGCGTTCTCGCTGCCGAGCACGTTCATCAGGGCCACGCCGGTGCCGGCGAACACGGCCATGAAGCTCGACATCGCGACGCCGCTCACCTGGCGCCAGGCGCCCTTGGCGTCGTCCAGCACGATGCGCGCGGCGAGCAGGCGCGCGGGGGTCTTCGCGCGGCGCAGCTGCATCCGCGCCCCCACCGTCAGGACCCAGGGGCCGATGAGGTTCAGGACGAGGAGCCCGACCGCGAAGATCGCGGCGAGACCCGTGATGATCGCGATGGTGCCCCCGATGCCGGGGACCACGTTGCCCGCGATGAACCCGGCCGCGATCGCGGCGACCGCCACGACGGCCCGCACCCAGTGCGGCGTGCGGGGCGTGGTCCTGGTGCGCACGCCGAGCGGCGAGATCACCACCCGCCGCAGACCGACGACGGCGCTGACCGTCGCGAGCAGCACGGTGCCGAGAGCGATCGCCGCGGTCGTCAGCGGAGGCAGCATAACGGCGGCGCCCAGCGGCGCGCCGCGGAAGGGGATGAGCCCCACGAGCGGCGCGATCCCGATCGAGAGCACGACGCCGGCGATCACGCCGGCCGCGGCGACGAGGGTGGCCTCGACGACCGCGATCACACCGACGCCGAATCCGCTGACGCCCAGCAGCCGGAGCGTCGAGAGCCGCTCGTCGCGGCGGCGGGCCGACAGTCGCGCCGCCGCGCCGCCGAGCGACGCCAGCGGCAGCACGAGCAGGACGAGGGCCACGGCGGCGAGCACCTGATAGATCGTCGCGTACTCGTCGTCCCATGCCCAGAACGCCTGTGCGCCACCCACGACGGTGAGCACGAGGGCGGACACGATCGCGAAGGCGACGGCGGGGATCACGACCACCCCCGCCGAGCCCGGTGCGGGACGCAGAAGCAGCCGGAGGGTGGCGGCGTTCACGCGGCGACCGCCGAGTTCTGCACGCGGCCGTCGCGGACGGCGATGACACGGGAGCAGCGGGAGGCTACCTGGGGATCGTGCGTGACGACGACCAGCGTGCGGCCCTGACCGGTGGTGGACCACAGGAGGGCGTCCATCACCTCGGACGAGGTCACCGAGTCGAGGGCGCCGGTCGGCTCGTCGGCGAACACCACGCCCGCGCCGGTGACCTGGGACCGGGCGATCGCCACCCTCTGCGCCTGCCCGCCGGACAACTCGCCGATGCGACGATCCTCCATGCCCTGCAGGCCGAGGGCGGCGAGCCAGCCGGCGGCGCGCCGGGTCGCCTCCGCGCGCGAGACACCGGTGATCATCGCGGCGAGTGCGACGTTCTCGACCGCGGTGAGCTCCGGCATCAGCAGGCCCTGCTGGAACACGAAGCCGAACGACTCGCGGCGGAGCCGGGAGCGGGCGGACTCACCGAGCGCGCTGACGTCGACGGGACCACCGGACGGCGGCGTGTAGACGACCTGTCCGGCGTCGGGCCGGGTGATCCCGGCGAGCACATGGAGCAGTGTCGTCTTCCCGGATCCGGATGCGCCCATGATGGCGACCGATTCGCCGACGGCGATGTCCAGGTCGATGCCGGCGAGGGCGCGGGTGGGACCGAAGGCCTTGATCAGGCCGTGTGCGTGGATGACCGTGTTGCTCATGCTTCCAGCCTCGCCGGGCGCGATCTCGGGATCGTCGGCCTGGAGGCGGAGATCCCCGGCGTGCGGTCATCCTTCAGGATGACCGCACGCTCAGAGCGGAGAATGCCCCTTCGCGAGCGCGAGCAGGCGGAGCGGGGCTGACACGGACGTCACGCCAGCGCCTTCTTCCACGCGCCGCCGTAGCCGATCGGCACGAAGCCGATCTGCTCGTTGATGGAGAGCATGGGACGGTTCTCCTCGGCGTTGTACGTGATCACCCGCGTGGAGCGAGGGTGGCCTTCGTGCCAGCTCAGCAGGCCGGCGGTCTTCACGAGCAGGCCGAGTCGATGACCGCGGTGCTCGGCGAGCACCAGGGTGTCGTTCTGCTCGGTGACCGAGTCGTCCGCGCCCTTCAGCGAGAGCTCGTTGTACGCGCAGAGCTCGCCGGTGGCGATGTGTTCCGCCGCGGTCACCTGGACCGTGTATCCCATGTCGAGCCAGCGCTCGTCCTGCTCGCGGACGCGGTCCGCGTCCCAGGTCTCCTCGGGGGAGCCCATGTCCGCGTCCGGAGCGTCCGTGGACATGCGCGACTTCATCCACGCGTAGCCCGCGAGGCGTTCGTCCGGAGTCGGGAGCAGCCACTGCACGACGCGGTAACCGGTCGCGGCGGCCTGCGCGGTCTCGTACTGCGCGCGGAGGGCCGGCACCTGGTCGTCGCCCGTGCTCCAGCGGTATTCGCTGACCCGGTCGACCTGCTCGAGCGTCCAGCCCTGAGCGAGCAGGAACCTCGAGGTGTGATCGCGCGGGATGCTCCCGAATCCGGTGGGCGGCACCAGCACGGGATCCTCCGTGGGCACGTGCTCGGTCCAGACCTGGAGCGTGCGCACGCCCTCGGTGCGGGCGAGGTGCTCCAGGTGAGCCGCGACCGCGGTGCCGATGCCCCGGCCCTGCGCCTGCTTCAGCACGCTGATCACGCTCACCGCGGTCGCGCCGCCGTCATCGTGCAGCACGGTGAAGACGACCACGCCGACCGTGCGCTCTCCGTGGAGGATGCGCCATTGGCGGCGGGTGGTGTGGCTGTCCGAGGTGAGCAGCGGCAGCAGCTCCTCCGCGGAGAAGGCGTCGTCGTCGCGTCCCGACGCCTCCTCGAGGCAGCGGTTGCGGACATCCGCGTAGGCGAGGAGGGCCCCGTCGCGAACTGCATCCGCCCGTGCGGGGAGCACGAGCGGATGCAGGGTCGCGCCGGCGGGAAGGTCGATGACGAACGGGGTCTCGTTCTGAGCGGTCGTCATCAGAGCACCTGCCGGGAGGCGGCGCCGGCCAGCCGGGCGGCCTCGTACTGCTGGAGCACGCGGATGCGCTCGGCGTTCCGGAGCGCGTCCTCGGCACGGTCCTGCGCGGTGTGCCGCGTCCGCACGATGAGATGCAGGGCGACGCGCAGGGCCAGCCGCTGGGACAGAGACAGGTTGCGGAGCTCCTCCTCGCGGGGGAGCTGGATGGACAGGTCGCGCTCGTTCTGAGCGCGCTGCTTCGACTCGGTGGGAGGCGAAGCGTGCAATGCGGTGTTCACGGTGATTCGCTTTCGTTGGTCGTGCCGGAAAGGCGGTTTCGCGCCACGCCGAGGATCGTCCGGTAGGACGCCGCGACGTGTCACGGAGGGGGAGACGGATCCGGCACACGGTGTGCGGACCGGCAGGATCCAGGGACACGGCGTCCCGGATCGGGAGGGCGATCAGTGATCGACGCGCGGTTCGCGGATCGGATCGCAGACGCACGAAGCGTCAGGCCGGCCGGAGGCCGGGGCGAGGGAGGATGCGCCTGCTACGCGGCGTGACGCGCGCGGAGGCCGGCGGAAGTCGCCGAAGACGCATCGATCCCACGGAATGGGGTGAATGCGGTGCGAGTGCTCATCATGTCGGCAACCTCCTTTCTCGGCTCGGGTTTGTCACGCTAGCGGAGGTTCACAGGAAGCGTCAAGCCGACACTCAGAAATCCCTGGACCTCGGGCGTTTCCCGCACCGCCGCGCGAGACGGTCGCGATAGCGTAGACGCCGTGAACTCCGCCGACCACCGAGCGTGCCCATGCATCTGAAGAGCCTGACCCTCAAAGGGTTCAAGTCCTTCGCGCAGCCGACCACGTTCGCCTTCGAGCCCGGCGTCACCTGCATCGTCGGACCGAACGGATCCGGCAAATCCAATGTCGTCGACGCGCTCGCCTGGGTGATGGGGGAGCAGGGAGCCAAGACCCTGCGCGGCGGCAAGATGGAGGACGTCATCTTCGCCGGCACGTCGACGCGCGGCCCGCTCGGACGCGCCGAGGTGCAGCTGACGATCGACAACAGCGACGGCGCGCTGCCGATCGAGTACGCCGAGGTGACGATCAGCCGCACCCTGTTCCGCAACGGGTCGAGCGAGTACGCCATCAACGGGGAGGGCTGCCGGCTCCTCGACGTCCAGGAGCTGTTGAGCGACTCCGGCCTGGGGCGGGAGATGCACGTCATCGTCGGCCAGGGCCGGCTCGACACGGTGCTCCAGGCATCCCCGGAGGACCGTCGAGGGTTCATCGAGGAGGCGGCCGGGATCCTCAAGCACCGGCGCCGCAAGGAGAAGACCCTCCGCAAGCTCGACGCGATGGAGACCAATCTCACGCGCCTCAGCGATCTGGCGGGCGAGATCCGCCGGCAGTTGAAGCCGCTCGGCCGCCAGGCTGAGATCGCGCGCGAGGCGCAGACCATCGCCGCAGTGGTGCGCGATGCGAAGGCGCGCATCTTCGCGGACGACGTGGTGCAGCTGCGCTCGGCGCTGGCCGACCACACGCGCAACGAGCACGAGCGCCATGCCGAACGCGTGGTGCTGAGCGAGCAGGCCGACCGCATCCGCGCCGACGTCACGCGCCTGGAGGCGCTGCAGAACTCGGCCGCCGTCGATGAGGCCCGTCGGATCGCGTTCGGGCTCGAGCAGGTGCAGGAGCGCATGCGAGGGCTGTTCACCCTCGCGAATCAGAGGCTCGCCCTGCTCGGATCCGAGGAGGACGACGCCGCGGTGACGGCCGTGACCGTGACGCAGGCGACGATCGACGAGGCGAAGGACGAGGTCGAGGAGATCTCGTCCGGAATCGGGCGCGCGCAGGACGTGGCGCAGGAGGCGACGCGCGCCGTCGCCGAAGCGCGTGCCGAGCTCGACGCGCTCGACGTGGACATCGCCGAGCAGAGCGCACTCGTCTCGGCTCATGACATGCGCCTGACCACCCTGCGCGGTCAGGCCGAGGCGGCGGCATCGGCGCTGGCCGCGGTGCGCGGCGCGGTGCTGCGGCAGGAGAATGCGCTCGAGGCCGCGCATCAGCGTCGGCGCGAAGCCGCCGAGGCCCGTGAGCGGATCGAGGAGGGCGAGGCTCCCGAGGGCACTGCCGCCGAGCACGCGGAGGCGTACGAGCATGCGCAGGCCCGCGCCGTCGCCGCCGAGACCGAGCTCGAAGGGCTGCGCGAACGGCTGCACGCCGCGGAGCGCGAGTCGGAAGCCCTCACCGCCAAGGCTTCGGCGCTCGGCAGTGCCATCGCCGTGACCGGCGGCGCGGCCGAGATCGTGGCGGCGGGGCTCTCCGGCGTGCGCGGGCTCGTGGGCGACGCCGTGCAGGTCACGCCCGGGTACGAGGCCGCGATCGCGGCGGTGCTCGGACCTCTTGCCGAAGGCGTACTCGTCGACGACGTGGCGGCGGCTTTCGCGCTCGCCGCCGACGACGTGACGGCGGGCGCCTACGACATCGTGATCGCGGAGGGTGCGGCCACCGCGGTGTCCGACGCACGGATCGCCGGTGCCACTCCCGCGACGGACGTGGTGACGGCCCCGGCGGGAGTCCTCGGCGTCCTGTCGCACGTGGTGATCGTGGAGGACCTGACGGCCGCGCGATCGGCGCACGCCGCGGCGGCCGCGGCGGCCGGCGTGCCGCTCACCGTGGTCACGAAGGCGGGCGAGGTGCTCACGGCGCACACCCTGCACACCGGTTCGGGCGGCGAGCGGTCGCGGCTCGAGCTCATCGCCGAGCGCGACGCCGCCGTCGACCGCCTGAGCGAGGTGCGCGTGGTCGTCGACTCCCTGCGCGAGGCACGCGAAGACGGGACGGAGAAGCTGGAGACCGCGCGGCGGACCTCCAGGGACGCACTGCGCACCCTGCGCGAGCACGATGCCGCGCTCGCGGCGCACACCGAGCAGGTGAACCGCGTGACGGTGCAGCACGAGTCGGCGATCGCCGAGTGCGACCGGCTCGAGACCGGCCTCTCGCAGGCGCAGTCCGCGGTGGCGGATGCCGAGCGCAATGCCGACGCTGCGAAGCAGGCCCTGGCCGACGCCGAGGCGGCCCCCCGGCCGGTGCTCGACGCCTCGGCGCGCGACGGGCTCCTGGAGGCCCTCGAAGCGGCCCGGGAGGCGGAGGTCGAGGCGCGCCTGGGTATCGAGACCCTGCGCGAGCGGGTCCGTGCGGCCCAGAGCAGGGTCTCCTCGCTGGAGCGACAGCGTGAGCGCGAGCGCGAGGCAGCGGCGGAGGCCGCCCGCCGTGCCGTGATCCGGCGCGCGCAGCGCGAGACCGCGTCGGGCGTGGCCGCAGAGCTTCCCCGGATCCTCGACTCCCTCGACCGCTCCGTCGCAGAGGCGCGGCTGGCGCTGGCCGCGGCCGAATCGGCCCGCTCCGCGCAGAACGAGGAGCTGAGCGCGCTGCGCCGCCAGGACGCGTCGATCCGCGAGCGTCTGACAGGCCTCACCGAGAGCGTGCACGGCCTCGAGCTGCAGATCCACGAGAAGAAGCTGCACCTGACCAGCCTGCTCGAGCGGGTGCAGTCCGAGCTCGCCCTGGACGAGGACATCCTCATCGCCGAACACGGACCTGATCAGCTCGTTCCCCGCGACGTCCTGGCGGTCGCGGCCGAGCCCGCCGATCTCGTGGACGCGGCGGAGGACGACGCGGTCGAGCAGGACCCGGTCCCGACCGGGATCCCGTACGATCGCCGCATCCAGCAGCGGCGGCTTCAGGAGGCCGAGCGCAAGCTCGGACAGCTCGGGCGCGTGAATCCGCTCGCTCTGGAGGAGTTCGCCGCTCTCGAGCAGCGGCATGCGTTCCTCACCGAGCAGCTGGCAGATCTGACCAAGACCCGGCAGGATCTCCTGACGATCATCGCCGAGCTGGACGAGCGGATGCAGACGATCTTCGCCTCGGCGTTCGAGGACACCCGCCAGGCGTTCGGCGAGGTGTTCCCGCTGCTGTTCCCGGGCGGCGCCGGCAGCATCTCGCTCACGAACCCCGACGACCTGCTGAACACCGGCATCGAGGTCGCCGTCCGTCCCGTGGGCAAGAAGATCGAGAGACTGTCGCTTCTCTCCGGCGGCGAGCGGTCGCTGGCCGCCGTCGCGCTCCTCGTCGCGATCTTCAAGGCCCGCCCCAGCCCGTTCTACATCCTGGACGAGGTCGAGGCGGCGCTCGACGACGCGAACCTCGGGCGCCTGCTCACCGTGTTCGAGCAGCTCCGCGCCAGCTCGCAGCTGCTCGTCATCACGCATCAGAAGCGCACGATGGAGATCGCGGACGCCCTGTACGGCGTCTCGATGCGCCAGGACGGCGTCTCGGCGGTCGTCGGCCAGCGCGTCGGCGATCGCGCCGCCGCCGCGGTCTGACCCGCGCGCCCTCGGCGAACACGACGGATCCGCTCGCGCCCGCCCCGTAGGCTGGGTGCCATGGCGGAGAAGTCCTGGTCCCTCGGTCGCGCGCTGCGCGGCATGTTCGTCAAGCCCACGATCGATGACGACACCTGGGACGACCTCGAGACCGCGCTGCTCACGGCCGACTTCGGGCCCGACATCACGGAGCGCCTCGTCGACGAGCTGCGCGCCAAAGTGGAGCGCTATCGAACGACCGACCCCAAGGATCTGCAGCGCATGCTCCGCGAGACGCTCGAGGAGCACTTCGCGAAGTTCGACACCACCCTGAAGCTCACGGAGCGGCCGGCGGTGGTTCTCGTGGTGGGCGTGAACGGGGTCGGCAAGACGACGACGATCGGCAAGTTCACGAAGTTCCTGCGCGGGTATCAGCGATCCGTCGTCGTCGGAGCGGCCGACACGTTTCGCGCCGCCGCCGTCGAGCAGCTGGGCACCTGGGCGCAGCGGGCAGGGGCCGCGATCGTCCGCCCGCAGCAGCAGGGCCAGGATCCGGCGTCCGTCGCGTTCCAGACGGTCGAGTACGCGAAGAACAACGGCACGGAGATCGCGATCATCGACACCGCCGGCCGGCTGCACACGAAGGGCGGCCTGATGGACGAGCTGTCCAAGATCCGCCGCGTCGTGGAGAAGCAGGCCCCGATCAGCGAGGTGCTGCTGGTGCTCGACGCGACGACCGGGCAGAACGGCGTGATGCAGGCGGAGGCGTTCCTCGAGCATGCCGGCGTGACCGGCCTCGTGCTCACCAAGCTCGACGGTTCCGCCAAGGGCGGATTCGTGCTCGCCGTGCAGGAGCGCACCGGCATCCCGGTCAAGCTCCTGGGGCAGGGAGAGGGCATCGACGACCTCACCGGCTTCACCCCGCACGTCTTCGTGCAGGCCCTGGTCGGCTCCTGATCCGAGCCGTTTCCCGGCGCGCGCCGCGCGGACTACCGCCCCGCGCGCAAGGCTGGTTTTATAGCCCTATGGCGATCGAACACGACTTCTTCGGACTGCTGTCCTCGGGACCGGACGGATCGATCTTCTGGTCCGAGACGGTCGAGTTCGGCGACCACGCCCTGACCGTGGATCTGACCGCGCCGGACCAGGACGACGTGTCGTCCGAGTCGCTCGACATCGCCGCCGCCTTCGTCTCCGGACTCGAGGCCATCGACGACAAGGCCCGTCGCGGGATGCTCGCCGAGGTGGACGACCGCACGAGCGAGGTCACCGAGTACATCCTGCAGCAGCAGGAGGAGTACGGCGACGAGCTGACGGACTATCTCGTCGACGTCAGCGGCGATGCGGCCGTCGACATCATCCGCTCGCTCCGCCTGATGAGCATGACGCTGCTCGTCGATGAGCACGGCGGCAGCGAGCCGTTCGCCGTGCTCGAGTACGCCCTCGACGCCGACGGCGACGACGACGTGCTGCTGGTGAACTTCGGGTCCGACGGCTCCGTGCTGTCGGTCATGAGCGCCGACTGACGCGGGCTCGGGTCCGCGCCTGGGCTCGCTCGGCGACCTCAGGCGCGGACCGCTCGGACGGCCCCGGGCGTGCGTCTCAGACGGCCTGGGCGAAGCCCAGATCCGCACCCTCGGCGATGTGCGCCAGGTGCGGCGGGATCTCGCGACCCTTCGAGATCATCGACTGCGCCCACAGCCGGCCGGCGCGATAGGACGAGCGGACGAGGGGGCCGGCGAGAACTCCGAGGAACCCGATCCGCTCGGCCTCCTGCTTGAACGCGACGAACTCGTCCGGCTTGACCCACCGGGACACCGGCAGGTGCCGTGGCGTGGGCCGCAGGTACTGCGTGATCGTGATGATGTCGCAGCCGGCGTCGTGCAGGTCCTGCAGCGCCTGGACGACCTCCTCCGGCTCCTCGCCCATGCCGAGGATGAGGTTGGACTTGGTGATGAGTCCCGCCTCGTGCCCCTGCGTGATGACGTTGAGCGAGCGCTCGTACTGGAACGCGGGGCGGATCCGCTTGAAGATGCGCGGAACAGTCTCGACGTTGTGCGCGAACACCTCGGGACGGGCGTCGAAGATCTGGCCCAGGAAGGCGGGGTCGGCGTTGTGCTCGTTGGCGAGCAGCTCGACGCCCGTGGTCGGGTTGAGCTCGTGGATCTTGCGGACGGTCTCCGCGTTGAGCCACGCGCCCGTGTCGGGGAGGTCGTCGCGGGCGACGCTCGTGACCGTCGCGTAGCGCAGGCCCATCTGCTGCACGCTCTCCGCCACGCGGCGGGGCTCGTCGGTGTCGTAGTCGGCGGGCTTGCCGGTGTCGATCTGGCAGAAGTCGCACCGCCGCGTGCACTGGGAGCCGCCGATCAGGAAGGTGGCCTCCTTGTCCTCCCAGCATTCGAAGATGTTCGGGCAGCCGGCTTCCTGGCACACCGTGTGCAGGCCCTCGTCCTTGACGAGCGAATGCAGCGCCTTGTACTCGGGGCCCATCTTGGCCTTGGTCTTGATCCACGCGGGCTTGCGCTCGATGGGGATCTCGGCGTTGCGGATCTCCAGACGCAGAAGCTTGCGTCCCTCGGGCGCGGCGCTCATGCGGCCACCTCCGCGTACTCGGCGGCGAACCCCGCGGACACGGCGTCGACGATGTCGGCGGGGGAGATCTCGCGGCCGACGACCTCGCTCACCGTCGTCACGCCGGCGTCCGTGATGCCGCACGGGATGATCCCGCGGAACCCCGCGAGGGTGTTGTCGCAGTTGATCGCGAAGCCGTGCATCGTGACGCCCTGCTGCACGCGGACGCCGATGGCCGCGACCTTGTCCTCGCTGAGCGGACGGCGCACCCAGACGCCGCTGCGCCCGTCGACCTGATAGCCCTCTACGCCCAGCGGATGCAGCACCTCGATGAGCAGCCGCTCCAACCGGCGCACGTGCGCGACCACGTCCATGGGCTCGGGCAGGCGCACGATCGGGTAGCCGACCAGCTGGCCGGGCCCGTGCCAGGTGATCTTGCCGCCGCGGTCGACGTCGACGACGGGCGTGCCGTCCTGAGGCCGCTCCTGCGGCTCGGTGCGCTTGCCCGCGGTGTAGACGGCCTCGTGCTCCAGGAGCAGCAGGGTGTCGGGGCGCGTCCCCGCGACGACGTCGGCATGGATCCGTCGCTGCAGGTCCCATCCCTCGAGGTAGGGGACGAAGTCGGGAGCGAGTCCCGCCGTCTGGATGTCGAGCATGACCGATCCTTCTGATCGAGTTGTTGAATGCAGTTCAATAATAGTGGTGAAACGCGACCCGTGCGCTGCGCGATACGGTGGCGGGGTGAGCACCCCCGCCCGCGGCGTCGGCCGCCCCCGCGTCTCCTCGCGCGCGACCATCGCCGAGGCGGCCTGCGAGCTGTTCCTCGAGTCCGGTTACGAGGGAACGTCGATCGCCGACATCGCACAGCGTGCAGGGGTCAGCCGCTCGAGCTTCTTCAACTACTTCACGTCCAAGAGCAATGTGCTGTGGTCGGGCTTCGACGAGCGCCTCGATCGCGCGGTCGCGGCCCTCGCCGAGCCGTCGGCCGGCGCAGATCCGGAGCGGGTCGAGGCCGTGCTCTCCGCCATCCTCGACGGGGTGGAACCCGATCCGCTCGCGCTCGCCTTCGGCAACGCCCGGGCGATGGGCTTGGAGGAGGAGCTCCAGCGCGAGTCCGCGCTGCGGCAGGGTCGCCTCGCCGCCGCGTTGTCCGACGCCGCGCGCGGCGCGGGCGTCGAGCGCATCCGCGCCGACGTGCTGGGCGCCGCCTACGCGGTCGTCGTGCTGTCCTCCCTGCGAGCGTGGGCCGAGGGCGGCGCGGGGCACGGCTCCCCGCTGGGGCAGCTGCGCCACGCCCTGCCGCGGATCGCCGACCTGCACTGGGGCTGAGCGCCCTGCGCGGGCGGGGGATCGGCTCGCGTAGAATTGCACCACCATGGCTACTTTTGGCACGCTCTCCGATCGGCTCACCGAGACCTTCCGCAATCTGCGCACGAAGGGCAAGCTGTCCGCTTCCGACGTCGACGGCACCGTCCGCGAGATCCGCCGCGCGCTGCTCGACGCCGACGTCGCGCTCCCGGTCGTCAAGGACTTCACAGCGAAGGTGCGCGAGCGTGCGCTGGGCGACGAGGTCAACAAGGCGCTGAACCCGGCGCAGCAGGTCGTGCAGATCGTCAACGAGGAGCTCATCGCCATCCTCGGCGGCGAGCAGCGCCGACTGGAGTTCGCGAAGAACCCGCCGACGGTCATCATGCTCGCGGGTCTGCAGGGCTCCGGAAAGACCACCTTCGCCGGGAAGCTCGCCAAGCAGCTGCAGGGGGAGGGGCACACGCCCCTGCTCGTCGCCGCCGACCTCCAGCGCCCCAACGCCGTCACTCAGCTGACCGTCGTCGCGGAGCAGGCCGGAGCCACCATCTTCGCGCCGGAGCCGGGCAACGGCGTCGGCGATCCCGTGCGCGTCGCGCGCGACGGCGTCGAGCACGCCCGCCGCCAGCAGCACGACATCGTCATCATCGACACCGCGGGACGGCTCGGCGTCGACGCCGAGCTGATGAAGCAGGCCGCCGACATCCGCAAGGCCGTGGATCCGGATGAGGTCCTGTTCGTCATCGACGCGATGATCGGTCAGGACGCGGTCAACACCGCTAAATCGTTCCAGGACGGTGTGGACTTCACCGGCGTCGTGCTCTCCAAGCTCGACGGCGATGCCCGAGGCGGTGCCGCGCTGTCGGTCGCGTCGATCACGGGGCGCCCCATCATGTTCGCGTCGACCGGCGAGCGCCTCGAGGACCTCGAGCCGTTCCACCCGGACCGCATGGCGAGCCGGATCCTCGACCTCGGCGACATCCTCACCCTGATCGAGCAGGCGCAGCAGGCGTTCGACGAGGCCGAGGCGCTCAAGGTCGCGGAGAAGCTCGCCACCGAGACCTTCACCCTCGAGGACTTCCTCGAGCAGATGCAGCAGCTCAAGAAGATGGGCTCGATGAAGAAGATGCTCGGGATGCTCCCGGGCATGGGCCAGATGAAGCAGCAGCTCGAGGACTTCGACGAGCGCGAGATCGACCGCACCGAGGCCATCATCCGGTCGATGACGCCGGGCGAGCGACGCAACCCCAAGGTCCTCAACGGCTCGCGCCGCCTGCGCATCGCGCGCGGTTCCGGGATGACCGTGACCGACGTGAACCAGCTCGTGCAGCGCTTCGAGCAGGCGGCCAAGATGATGAAGACGGTGGCACGCGGCGGAACCCCCAACATCCCCGGCATGGGTCCCATGGCCGGCATGGGGCGTCCGGGCGCCTCGTCCAAGCGGGGGAAGAAGGGCAAGTCCTCCGGCTCCCGCTCCGGCAACCCCGCGAAGCGCGCCGCCGAGAACGCCGGTCTTGCCGCGAACCCGTCCCCGACGGGCACGGGCTTCGGCCTGGGCGGCCAGAAGGCGCCCTCCGAGGCCGACTTGGCCGAGATCCAGAAGCTCTTCGGCAAGAACTGAGGTCGGTCGAGCCCTCTCCGATGAGCGGCTGAGCGCCGCGTCGTCGCCGCGGGTCAGCCCGGGGTCCCAGGCAGCACCAGGTTGCCGAGGGCGGCCCTCGCCCCCGTGAGGGGGTCGGCGCTCGCGCGCACGCTCTCGCCGCGGCGAAGCAGCCGGACGGTCGGCGTCGCATGGTCGCCCGACCAGCCGCGCGCGGCCAGCAGCGAGCGCTCCCAGAGGAGCACGCACTCCAGGGCGACCATGAGGGCGCGATCGTCCCGCGGGCCGAGGAGGCCAATCCGCGGGAGGCCAGCCTGCTGGGCGAGTGCCTCGTGCACCGCTCTCATCTCGCGGCCGGGTTTCGAAGCCGTGCCGGGCCCGAACGTCGCGACGAACAGCCGCGCCGAGACGTCGAACACGTTCGCGCTCAGAAGCTGTTCGAGTGCGTGCACCTCGTCGGAGCTCGGCGTGCTCATCGGCGTACCCCCTGACGTCGTCCGCCGTCGGCGCGGCGAGATCGTGGGTCGCCACTCTATCGCCTCTCGAGTGCCCGGACGAGGAGACGGTTGCTCAGGCTGACTAAAACGCTATAGTCTCTCGGCAAGCCCCTGCATCGCCGGTCGGCACGGGGGGTCGAACGCAATGTCGCGCAACCTTGGAGGGTGCATTCATGGCCGAATTCAGCCGCAGAACATTCCTGACCGTGGGAGGTGCCGGACTCGGAGCGCTCCTCGTCGGGGCCTCGGCCCCGCCCGCGTCCGCCGCGAGCCGTGTCGCGATGGGGCGCCCGATGGCCGAGGCCGCAGCGGCCCCGGTGCCGGCCTCCGGGGGGACGCCGCCGGGACCGTACACCTTCGGATGGGCAGCCGACGACCTGCTCGCTTTCGACCCCGCGGCGACGCCCTGGGGGCCGCACCTGCGCTGCCTGATCCCGCGGGCGACGCGCATCGCGCCGTTCGCGGCGACCCAGGCGCATCCCGATCTGGATCCCGCGACCCGGCTGTCCACATTGACGATCGACGACGCGGGCAGCATCTACGAGGGGCACAACCAGCCGATCGGCCTGGAGCCGCAGGTCTACACGCAGCGGTACTGGTCGTACATCGACATCTGGGGCACGTGGCACGGGCAGGTCAAGGGATCGGCACCGATCGAGATGGTCGACGGCCGGCGCGCGCCCGGGCGTCCCTACGGCGTCATCGACATCCCGAACCCGGGCTGGACCGAGGCGGCGCACAAGAACGGCGCGCGGTCGATCGGGGGCTGGTTCTGGCCCCGTCCAGTCGACTTCGACGCCTTCCTGGTGCAGAACGCGGACGGCTCGTTCCCGGTCGGCGACAAGATGATCGAGATCCGCAGGTACTTCGGCTTCGACGGTCTCTTCATCAACCAGGAGGGGACGGTCACCGCCGCGCAGATCGCGAAGTTCCAGGATCTGCTGCGGTACATCAAGCGCACCGATCCGGACTTCTATCTGCAGGGCTACGACTCCGCGGACTTCGACACCGGCGTCGTCACCTACGAGAACCGGCTGAGCGAGAACAATCTTCGCTGGCTCGGCACGCCGGATGAGCCGATCTACGACTCGATCTTCATGAACTACTGGTGGCAGGCGGAGGGCGGCGGGGCCGATCCGGACCTCAGCCTGAGCGCCGCGTCGGCGCAGGCGGCCGGGCGCGATCCGCACGTGGTCGGCTTCGCCGGCGTGGAGCACCAGAAGGGCGGCTTCCGGCCGGAGGAGGACTTCGGCCGGGTCGCGGGCCCGGGACGCGCGGCGCCCACCTCGGTCGCCCTCTTCGTGGATTCGCAGATCTGGCTCGACGCATCGTGGGACGGGACGACATCGACGGTCGAGGGCCGTCGCACCTACCGGGATCTGGAGCAGCGGTTCTGGTCCGGGCCGACGGGCGATCCGCACTCCTCGGGCCGGCTCGAACCGCGCACGCCGCCGTACCGCACCGATGTGCTGAACTACCGGCAGTGGGACGGCATCGCGCACTGGATCACCGAGCGGTCCCCGTACGGAGAGCTTCCGATCGCCACCGACTTCAACATCGGGGTCGGCTCGGGGTTCTGGCTCGAGGGCGCTCAGGTGCGCAGCTGGGGGTGGGACAACATGGGGTGCGCGGACCGCTCCCTGACCTGGCAGTACTGGACGGAGGGCGGTCTTGCCGTCGCGCTCGACGAGACCGCGTCGTACGGCAGTGGGCACAGCCTGTCCCTGCGCGGATCCGGTGTCGTCCACCTCTTCAAGACGGATCTGACGACCCCCAAGTCGATGGTCGCGGACCTCCGCGCGCAGGGCGTCCAGGCCGTCGAGCTCGGCATCACGTGGAAGGACGCGCCGGCGCAGATCGACTGGCATCGGCTGAACGCCGCGGACGACGGATCCGGGTGGGCTCAGTGGGGCGCGGAGCTGGACGTGCGCGGTCGCGGCATCGCGCGCATCTCCTTGCGCACGAGCGGCGACGGCCGGCTGGGGCGCATCGTCCTGCGGGCCGCGGGGAAGCCTGCCAAGCCCGCGAAGCCCGCCGCGTTCTCCGTCGCGGATGCGGGCGATGCGGGATCGGCGCGCCGCCACCTCACATTCTCCTGGACGCTGCAGGACGACGCGACCGGCTACGACGTGTTCCAGCTGACGGGATCCGGCCAGAACTGGCTGGGCAGGGTGCACCGGGACGTGTTCTTCGCCGAGTCCGTGGACGTCGCCGCCGGGACGCGGTTCCAGCTCGTCGCGTTCGGTGCAGACGGCTCGCGGAGCGCGCCCGTGAAGGCCGCGCTCGGCGGCTGAACCCGAGGATCAGAGGGGAGAGGCCCCAGGTCCCGCCGGAGCGGAGCCTGGGGCCTCTTGTCGGAGAGCGTGCTTACTTGACGTCCTCGTCCACCCAGTCCATCGACTTCGTGACGGCCTTGTGCCACAGGCGCAGCTGGCGATCGCGCTCCGCGGCGTCCATGGTCGGCTCCCAGCGGCGGTCCTCCTGCCAGTTCGCGGACAGGTCGTCCAGACCCGTCCAGAACCCGACGGCGAGGCCGGCGGCGTAGGCCGCTCCCAGCGCCGTGGTCTCGGCGACCACGGGGCGCACGACCGGCACGCCGAGAACGTCGGCCTGGAACTGCATGAGCGCGTCGTTCGCGACCATGCCGCCGTCGACCTTGAGCTCGGTGAGGTCCACGCCGGCGTCGGCGTTGACCGCGTCGAGCACGTCGCGCGTCTGGAAGGCGACGGCCTCGAGCGCCGCGCGGGCGATGTGGTTCTTGTTCGCATAGCGCGTCAGACCGACGATGGCGCCGCGGGCGTCGGGACGCCAGTACGGCGCGAACAGGCCCGAGAACGCCGGGACGATGTACACGCCGCCGTTGTCCTCGACCTTGTCGGCCAGCTCCTCGACCTGCGGGGCCGAGTCGATGATGCCGAGCTGGTCGCGCAGCCACTGGATCAGGGATCCCGTGACGGCGATGGAGCCCTCGAGCGCGTAGTGCGTCGGACCGTCGCCGAGCTTGTAGCCCACGGTGGTGAGAAGACCGTTCTTCGAGTGGACGATCTCCTCGCCCGTGTTGAAGATCAGGAAGCAGCCCGTGCCGTAGGTGTTCTTGCTCTCGCCGGTGTTGAACGCCGCCTGGCCGAACGTGGCCGCCTGCTGGTCGCCGAGGATGCCGGCGATCGGGGTCTCGCGCAGCAGCGAGGAGTCCTCCGCCGCGCCGTACACCTCGGAGGAGGAGCGGATCGACGGCATCATCGACTTCGGCACGCCGAACGCCTCGAGGATGTCGTCGCGCCATTGCAGCGTCTCGAGGTCCATGAACATGGTCCGCGAGGCGTTGGTGACGTCCGTCGCGTGCACGCCGCCGTTCACGCCGCCGGTGAGGTTCCACAGGACCCAGCAGTCGGTCGTGCCGAAGAGCAGGTCTCCCGCCTCGGCCTTCTCGCGCGCGCCCTCGACGTTCTCCAGGATCCAGGCGATCTTGGTGCCCGAGAAGTAGGTCGCCAGGGGCAGACCGACGACCGGCTTGAACCGCTCGACGCCGCCGTCCGCCGCGAGGCGGTCGACGATGGGCTGCGTACGCGTGTCCTGCCAGACGATGGCGTTGTACACCGGCTTGCCGGTCGTCTTGTCCCAGACCACGGCGGTCTCGCGCTGGTTGGTGATGCCGACCGCCGCGATGTCGTGGCGGGTCAGGTGCGCGCGGGTGAGGGCGAGACCGATGACCTCCTGGACGTTGGCCCAGATCTCCGAAGCGTCGTGCTCGACCCAGCCGGCCTGCGGCAGGATCTGCTCGTGCTCCTTCTGACCGGTGGCGATGATGCTGCCCTTGCGGTCGAAGATGATGGCGCGGCTCGAGGTCGTGCCCTGGTCGATGGCGATGACGTAGTCAGCCATGTGCTGTTCTCCTTTGAATCAGGGTCGGGTTACTTCACGAGGTGCAGCAGCACCGGGGCGAGGAGCGCGGCGAGGACACCGCCGATGAGCGGGCCGACGACGGGCACCCAGGAGTACGCCCAGTCGCTCGAGCCCTTGCCCTTGATCGGCAGGATCGCGTGCGCGATGCGCGGGCCGAGGTCACGGGCGGGGTTGATCGCGTAGCCGGTCGGGCCACCGAGGGAGGCGCCGATCGCGACCACGAGGAGGGCGACCGGAAGCGCCGTGAGCGGGCCGAGACCCCCGGGCGTGCCGACCTTGACGTCGCCGTAGTCCGCGAACGCGAAGATCACGAAGACGAGGACGAAGGTGCCGATGATCTCCGTGACGAGGTTCCAGCCGTAGGAGCGGATCGCCGGGCCGGTCGAGAAGACGCCGAGCTTGTTGGCCGGGTCGGGCTCCTCGTCGAAGTGCTGCTTGTACGCGAGCCAGCACAGCACGGCGCCGATGATGGCGCCGAGGAGCTCAGCCCCGGTGGCGACGAGGAACATCGTGAAGGTGATCTTGCCGGCGACCAGCAGGCCGATTCCGACAGCCGGGTTCAGGATCGCACCCGAGTACGCCGAGACGAGCACACCGGCGAAGACCGCCAGGCCCCATCCCCAGTTGACCATCAGGAATCCGCCGCCATTGCCCTTGTTCTTGGCGAGGGCGACGTTCGCGACGACGCCGCAGCCGAGCAGCAGCAGCATCGCCGTTCCGACGAGTTCGGACAGGAAGTACAGTCCGAGATTCGGTTCAGTCATGTCTCCATTGACCTTTCGCAGAGCACCGGCCCCTCTGCCGATGCGGTGTTCGAGATGGACGCCGATGAGGGCGGCGGGGGAACCTCGTTACCCGTGGGTGCGGGCGCTGAGGGACAATCCGTGGCGGGTGTTGAGCAGATCGCGGGTGAGCTCGACCTCACGGGCGGTCCGCGCGCGGTCCCAGCCCTTGAGCGGGGCCAGCGCCTCGGCGACCTCTTCGAGGATGTCCTCGGTGACGTCGCCCGTGAACGCGAGGCTGGTGCGGCGCAGGATGACGTCCTCGAGGCGCACGATCAGCTCGTTCTGCACCATCCACTCGAGCTCCCGGGTGGACAGCTGACCGCCCGCCAGAGGCGCGTCCGGACCCTGCTCGACGTACTGCCACACGTCGGCGGCGCGGGTGCCGTAGCGCTTGAGCAGCGCCTCGGCGCGATCGCCGGCGCCGGGCAGGTTCTGCGAGATCCAGGCGGCGCGGGCGGCGTCGCCCTGGGGGTACCCCTTGCCGCCGCCGATCGCGCGGCCGAGCGTCGAGACGACACGGGTGCGGCCGAGCAGTTCCAGGATCTTGTCCGACAGCGACTCGCCGAGGGCGCGGAACGTCGTCCACTTGCCGCCCACCAGGCTGAGGTGCGGGACGGCGCGGCTGTTGTCCACCTCGACGCGGTAGTCGCGCGAGACGAAGCCCGGGGCGGTGTCCTCGTGGCGGGGGAGCGGACGGATGCCGCTGAAGCGGTAGACGATCTGGTCGCGGTTCACGTCGATGGCCGGGAAGACGTGGTGGACGAGGTCGAAGAAGTAGTCGACCTCCTCCTCGGTGCACAGCGGCACCTCGCGCGGATCCGCGTCGATGTCGGTCGTGCCGACCATGACCTTGCCCTTGAGCGGGTAGATCAGCACGATGCGCCCGTCGGAGTGCTCGAAGAAGATCTCGCGGCCGCGGGTCGCGGCGAGCAGCTCCGGGTTGTCCAGCACGATGTGCGACCCCTTGGTCCCGCCCATGAACCGCGTCAGCTCGCCCATGGCCTCGTTGGTGAGGTCGGTCCACGGGCCGGACGTGTTCACGACGACGTCGGCGGCGATGGAGAACTCGGTGCCGCTCTCGCGGTCGCGCACCAGCACGGCCTCGCCGTCGTGGCCGATCGCCTCGACGTAGTTGAGCGCCCGCGCGCCAGGGTGGGCCGCGCGCCCGTCCTGGAGGACGTCGAGGGCGAGGCGCTCCGGGTCGTGCATCGACGCGTCGTAGTACGTCGCCGTGTACTTGATCTTCGGATCCATCGCGGGCAGCTCGGCGAGCGACTTCTTGCGTCCGAGGAACTTGTGCCGCGGCACCGTTCCGCCGTCACGGGAGAAGGTGTCGTAGATGGTGAGGCCCATCTTGATGAGGAACGCACCGCGCTCCTGCGGCTTGCCCGACTTGTGCGTCAGGAAGCGCAGCGGCGCGGAGAGGATCCCCGAGAACGTCGAGTAGATCGGGATGGTGGTCTGCAGCGGCTTGACGTAGTGGGGCGCGATCTTGATCAGGCCGTTGCGCTCGGTGACCGACTCCTTGACCAGGCGGAACTCGCCGTTCTCCAGGTAGCGGATGCCGCCGTGGATCATGTGGCTCGACGCCGACGAGGCGCCGGAGGCGAAGTCTCCGCGCTCGACCAGCACGACGTCGACGCCCTGCAGGGCGAGATCCCGGAAGGTGGAGATGCCGTTGATCCCTCCGCCGATCACCAGCACCGTGGTGCGTCCGGCCTCGCGGACCTCGGTCACCTCGGGGCGTTCCTCGGCGTTGTGGATGTGGTCGGTCATCATCGTCTCCTTCCCGATTTCTCACAGCTTTCCCCCAGGCGCCCTTATGGTCAAGCAAGCTGCACGAATGTGCAAGAATCGGTCGGATCACTACGCGAAGGGCCGGAAATGTCTGAACGGAAGCGCCAGTCCAAGGCGGCGGCGGCCCTCACCGCGGCGCGCCTGTACTACCTGCAGGACAAGACCATGGATGTCATCGCCGAGGAGCTCGGGACCTCGCGATCGTCGGTCTCGCGCCTGCTCAGCTACGCCCGCGAGGTGGGCCTCGTCGACATCCGGATCAACTCGCCGCTCGAGCATGCGGGAGAGCTCGAGCAGCAGCTGCACGATCGCCTGCAGGTCACCGCGCACGTCGTGCCGATGCCGGAGAGCGTCACCGAGGTGGAGCGCCTCGAGCGGGTGGCGCTGACCGCCGGCCGTCTGCTGACTCAGGTCATCGACTCGAACATGGTGGTCGGACTCGCGTGGGGATCCACCATCAGCGCGGTCAGCCGTGAGCTCGGTCAGAAGGAGACGCGCGGCACGACCATCGTGCAGCTGAACGGCGCGGGCAACACGCTCACGAGCGGTGTGGAGTACTCGAGCGAGATCCTGCAGCGCTTCGGATCCGCGTTCGGCGCGCAGGTGCAGCAGTTCCCCGTGCCGGCGTTCTTCGACGACCCCCGCACCCGCGAGGCGATGTGGCGGGAGCGCAGCACCCTGCGCGTGCTGGACCTGCAGGCGAAGATGGACCTCGCCGTGTTCAGCGTCGGATCGCCCAGCGCCGAGGTGCCCAGCCGCGTGTACGTCGGCGGCTACCTCGGCAGGGAGGACTACCGGAGCCTGCGCGAGGACCGTGCGATCGGCGACGTGGCGACGGTCTTCTTCCGCGCGGACGGCACCTGGAAGGACATCGCGGTGAACGCCAGGGCGACCGGACCGGGGCTCGATCGCCTGCGGCGGGTCGCGCGGAGGTTCTGCGTCGTCGCGGGTGCGCAGAAGCTGCCGTCGCTGCGTGCGGCGATCGGCGCGCGCCTCGTCACCGATGTCGTGCTGGACGAGGGGCTCGCGCGTCAGCTCGTCGAGGGATGACCCGGAGGACTCCTGAGGCGCCGCGCGCGTCGCGCGGGCCCCTCAGAGCGTCTCGGGCCCGGAGCGGAACTCGCGGATGAGGTGACCCACGACCTCGTGCAGATCTCCGCCTGTCGCGTCGGCGACCGAGACCTGGCGCTCGTAGCTGGCGCCTCCGTCGAGGATGTCGGCCACACCGCGGAACTGCGTGGAGCACTGCAGGTCTGCGGCGACGGGGGCGAGACGCTCGAGCTCCTCCGCCAGATGCGCGCGCACGGAGCGCTGCGTGCCGTCGGGGGCCACGATCACCTCGGCGTCGAGTCCGTAGCGGGCGGCGCGCCACTTGTTCTCGCGATGGAACCACGGACTCAGCGTCGGCAGCGCGCGCCCCTCGTCGAGGTCGCGGGAGAACGACTCCACCAGCACCTGGGTGAGCGCCGCCACGGCCGCCAGTTCGCGCAGGGTGGACATGCCGTCGCACGCGCGCACCTCGATCGTGCCCCAGCGCGGGGCGGGCCGGATGTCCCAGCGCACCTCGGTGGCGTCGGTCATCACGCCCGTGCGCACCATGTCGTCGAGGTACGACTCATAGGCCGCCCAGTCGGCGAGGGGCCACGGGAGGCCGGCGGTCGGGAGCTGCTGGAAGACGAGAGCGCGATTCGACGCGTAGCCGGTGCGCTCGCCGGCCCAGAACGGGCTCGAGGCCGCGAGCGCCTGGAGATGGGGGAGATAGGCGGTCAGCGCGCCGACGATCGGGAGCACCTTGTCCCTGTCCTCCACGCCGACGTGCACGTGGATGCCCCAGATCATCATGTTGCGACCCCACCACTGCGTCTTCTCGATGAGCGAGTGGTAGCGCGTCTTGTCCGTCACCTGCTGGTCGTACCACTGCGCGAACGGGTGACTGCCTGCGGAGAGCAGCTCGATGCCGGCCGGATCCGTCGCCGCGCGCACCGCGGCGATCGCGGCGGCGATGTCGCCCACGGCGTCCGCGACGGTGGCTCCGACTCCGCTGGTGACCTCGATCGTGTTGGTCAGCAGCTCGCCCGTGACCGTGTGCCGCTCGTCGGCACTGGCGTGCTCCAGGTCGCGCAGCAGCTCGGGCGCGCGGCCGACGAGATCTCCGGATTCGGGATCGGCGAGCATGAGCTCCCACTCCAGACCCACGGTGGAGCGTCGCGAGGAGGCGAACTCGATCGGCATGTGACCTCGATTCGGGACGGAGATCGTCGGCCAATGATCGCATGACCGGCTCCGGGGCCCTCATTCCGTGTCGCCGCGCGACATGATCGACACGACGCGGTGTCGTTTCGCGGGTTCGGGCCGGATCTGGCAGAATGGACAGCTGGATCGCCGCTCGACCCTCTATCCGGCCGCGATCCACCCGCAGAGCTTCCACCGGGTGTGCACCCCACGCTTCTGGTGATCAGTTCGTCTTCCTTCCACACCATTCAGGAGAATCGTGGCTGTCAAGATCCGTCTCAAGCGCCTGGGCAAGATCCGCGCGCCGTACTACCGCATCGTCGTCGCCGACTCGCGCACCAAGCGCGATGGTCGTGTGATCGAGGAGATCGGCAAGTACCACCCCACCGAGGAGCCCTCGTTCATCGAGGTCGACTCCGAGCGGGCGCAGTACTGGCTGTCGGTCGGCGCTCAGCCGACCGAGCAGGTCGCCGCCATCCTCAAGATCACGGGCGACTGGGGCATCTTCAAGGGCGACAAGGACGCGAAGTCCACCCTCAAGGTCGCCGAGGCCAAGGCCGACTTCCAGGCGGACACCGCCAAGAAGTCCGTCATCAAGCCCAAGGCCGAGAAGAAGGCGGAGGCCCCCGTCGAGGAGGCTGCCGCTGAGGCCCCCGCCGAGGACGCAGCCGAGGCTGCGACCGACGCGGAGTAATCCGTCGTGCTGGCTGCCGCGCTCGAGCACATCGTCTCGGGGATCGTCGATCACCCGGAGGATGTCACCATCACCGCCTCCTCGTCGCCTCGCGGCGAGGTCCTCGAGGTGCACGTGCACCCCGACGACCGAGGACGCGTGATCGGGCGCGGCGGCCGCACCGCCAAGGCCCTGCGCACGCTGATCACCGCGCTCGCGGACGGACGTCGCGTGCGCGTCGACGTCGCGGACGACTGAGCGTGGCCGTCTCCGACCGCGCATCCGGCCGCAACCAGCTGCGGGTGGGGCGCCTCGTCAAGGCGCACGGGCTCAAGGGCGCCCTCAAGCTGGAGCTGTACACCGATGATCCCGCCGGACGGTTCAGGCCCGGCGCGGAGTTCACGTTGCAGGTGCCCGAGGCATCTCCGTGGCACGGCAAGACCATCACGGTCCGCGAGCACCGCGTGATGAACGGCAGCTCCGTCGTCTTCTTCGACGGCGTCGAGGACCGTACCGCGGCCGAGGGCCTCGTCAAGGCGATCCTCTGGATCGACCAGGACGACACCGAGGAGCCCGAGGACGACGCCTGGTACGACCATCAGCTCACCGGACTCGACGTCGTGCGCGACGACGTCGTCGTCGGGCGCGTGGTCCGCGTCGACCATCTGCCCGCGCAGGACCTGCTGATCGTCCGGACCTCGACCGGCGGCGCCGCCTCCGAGATCATGGTGCCTTTCGTGTCCGCGATCGTGCCGACCGTGGACGTCGCCGCAGGCCGGATCGTCGTCACGCCCCCTCCGGGGCTCTTCGAGGAGCTCGCCGACGAGGACGGTCCCGTCGACGTCGCCGACCAGGACGCGCCCGGTGCGGATTGACGTCGTCTCGATCTTCCCGTCGTACTTCGACGGGCTGACGCTGTCGCTGCTCGGCAAGGCGCAGAGCACCGGGATCCTCGATCTGCGGATCCACGACCTGCGTGACTGGACGCACGACCGCCACCGCACGGTCGACGACACCCCGTACGGGGGCGGCGCCGGCATGGTCATGAAGCCCGAGCCCTGGGGGCTCGCCCTGGACCAGCTCGCTGCCGGAGCGGACGGCGGCCCGCGTCCCACCATCATCTTCCCCTCGCCCGCTGGAGAGGTCTTCCACCAGTCCACGGCGCGCGAGCTCGCGGATCGGGAGCACCTGATCTTCGGCTGCGGACGCTATGAGGGCATCGACGAACGGGTCTTCGAGGAGGCGGCCGAGCTCGGCGAGGTGCGGCTGATCAGCCTCGGCGACTACGTGCTCAACGGGGGAGAGGTCGCCGTCATGGCGATGGTCGAGGCGATCGGCCGACTGATCCCCGGCGTGGTCGGCAACCCGGAGAGCCTCGTCGAGGAGTCCCACGAGGACGGGCTGCTGGAGTACCCCTCCTATACCAAGCCCTCCGTATGGCGCGACCGGGAGGTGCCGCCGATCCTGCTCAGCGGCAACCACGGCGCGATCGCGGCCTGGCGGCGCGAGCAGCAGGTCGAACGCACGCGGCGGCGTCGTCCCGACCTGCTCGCCGGCGAGGACTGAACCCGCCGACGACGAAGGCCGGGCACGCACAGCGCACCCGGCCCGGTCTGTGCGCTCAGCCGCAGGTGTAGGTGCTCCCGTTCACCTGCCAGGTGCCGGGGCCGAGCTCGAGGCACATTTGGACGATGTTGCTGAACACCATCACGCCGATGACGATCGCGACGATCTCGACGATGAGGATCACCGCCGCGATGATGATGCCGGCGATGGCGAGCCCCGCCGAGGCGTGCGCCTTGCGCAGCTTGACGGCGGCGACGATGCTCAGGATCAAGCCGAGCAGCGGGAACAGGAACGCCAGGATGAGACCCGCGATCGCGAGTCCCTTCCCCGGCACCGGCGCGGGCACGGCGTAGGGGGCGGGGGCTTGCGGGGCTCCGGGAGCCTGTGCCGATCCGTACGGAGAGGGCTCGGGCTGCGACGGCCCTGGGGGTCCGTAGCCCTGCGGAGCGGCCGGAGCGGCCGCGGGTGCGGAGTACGCGGGTGTCGGCGGGACCGGGGGAGCCGGCGGGGCCGCGGGGGACGGATAGGGCGCCGGCGGTCCGCTCTGGGGAGCGGGCTGGCCGGGCTGTTCGGGGTAGGTCATGCGCTCCTCCTGGGGGGATCCGGTCGGGACAGCTCAGAGTCTAGGGGTGCCGGAACCGCGGGCGGGAGAGCGGTCTGTCCAGGCACGCTCAGATCATGCGCTCCGCGTGTCGCGTGACCTCCAGCACGACACCGTGCGGATGCCGCAGCGCGAGCGTCTCCGCATGCCCGCACCCGCGCATCGCGCCGCGCAGAAGACGCCAGATCATCTCGTGGGTGACGAGCAGCGGGCTGCCGGCGGATGCCCAGAAGGCGGCTTCGAGGGCACGGATGGCACGGGGCCGCGCGGACGCGTAGCTCTCGCCGCCGGGGAAGGCCCAGCCGTAGCGGTTCTCCGAGCGCAGCGCGCGGATCCCGGGATGCGCGCTCTCGAGCTCGTCCCAGGTGTGCCCGGCGAAGCGCCCGTGATCGAGCTCGGCGAGGTCGTCGACCGCGACCACCTCGACCTGCAGGCGCTCGGCGACGATCTCCGCCGTGCGCCGCGCGCGCCCGAGGGGACTCGTGCAGACGACGTCCACTCCCGCGCCTTCGAGACGCTGCGCGATCGCGAGCGCATGCTCGACGCCTGCGGCGGTCAGCGGCGAGTCGAGCTGCCCCTGCAGCCGGTGCTCGCGGTTCCACACGGTCTGGCCGTGCCGGGCGAGGAACAGGCGATCCGGCATCCGCGAGGCGAGACGGGACATGCCGACAGGATGGCACAGCCCACGCGACCGCGCCGAGCGCGGACGGGATCAGTCGACGCCGAGGAAGGAGCGGTCGGTGAGGACGATGGGGCCGTCCTCGGTGATGGCCACCGTGTGCTCGGAGTGCGAGCCGCGCGAGCCGTCCGCGCTGCGCAGCGTCCAGCCGTCGGGATCGGTCACGAGCTCGTCGGTCGTGGCGAGGAACCAGGGCTCGAGCGCCATGACCAGCCCGGCGCGCAGCGGGAAGCCCCGGCCGGCGCGGCCGTCGTTGGGGACGTGCGGGTCGCCGTGCATGATCCTGCCGACGCCGTGCCCGCCGAAGTCGGTGTTGATCGAGTAGCCCTCACCGTGCGCGACGGCGGCGATCGAGGCAGAGATGTCGCCGATGCGGTTGCCGACGACGGCCGCCGCGATCGCGGCGTCGAGCGCGCGCTGCGTCGTGTCGATGAGGCGCAGATCCTCGTCGCGGGGCGTGCCCACCACGAACGAGACGGCGGAGTCGGCGACCCAGCCGTCGACCGAGACCGCGAAGTCGAGGGACACCAGGTCGCCGTCGCGCAGCGTGTAGTCGTGGGGGAGGCCGTGCAGCACGGCGTCGTTCACGGACGTGCAGATGACCTTGCCGAAGGGGCTGGCGCCGAACGACGGGTGGTAGTCGATGTAGCAGGACTCGGCTCCGGCCTTGCGGATCATCTCGTGCGCCCGGTTGTCGATCGAGAGGAGGTTGGTGCCGACCTTCGTCTCCGCGCGCAGCGTCGCGAGCGTCTCCGCCACGAAGCGACCAGCCGCCCTCATCTCCTCGATCTCGGCGGGGGTGCGCAGTTCGATCATTCCCTGTCCTCTCGTCGACTCCATTCTCTCCCACCGTGAGGCGACCGACGCTCACAGCGAACGTGCGGAACCGCGGCAGGGGTCGCGACGTAGCATCTCGGTATGTGGATCCGGCGCGCGTTCTTCTCCTGGCTGTTCCCGGCCGCTCTCGTGCTTCCGCTGTGGCTCTTCGTCGGCTGGGGCGTGTTCCAGGCAGGAGGGTGGGCCTTCCTCTGGGTGCTGTTCGTGGCGTTGCCGTCGGTGCTGGTCGGCGAGGTGGTCCTCGCCCTGCTGGTGCGCGCACGACCGGCCGTCCGCGCGGAGCGGGCCGTGTCGTGGCGGGATGTGGTCGGGTTCACCGTGTGGCACGGGCTGACGATCGCCCTCGGGTTCTTCCCCCAGGGCGCGTTCGGATGGCTCCTGGCCGGCACGATCGTCGCGTTCCTCGGCGTTTTCTGGTCCACCCTGTGGCAGCTCTTCCGTGACATCGCGGACCGCGGACGCGCCGCGCTCGTGATCGCCGAGGAGCAGACGCGGCCCCCGATGTCCGGTTTCGGCGACGGCGCTACGCACGAGCAGGCGCGCCGTCACGGTCAGGTGATCGTCATCACCGAGACCGGGCGTGCCGGCGAGGATCACGAGCCGCGCTGAGCCGCGGCCTCGCGTCGTCCGCGTTTTGGCGCGGCCCGTGATCCATGGCAGAATGGTTCCTTGTGCCGTGACCCGGTTCTGCCTCAGGGGAGCCCGCGGTCGCCTTGCGCGCCGCTCGGCACACACCACACTTTCCATCCTTCCCACTTGCATGCGACCTGAGGCGAGTGCAGAGAGAGACGATCATGCAGATCCTCGACGCCGTCGACGCGGCTTCGCTCCGCTCCGACATCCCCGAGTTCTTCCCCGGCGACACCGTCAAGGTGCACGTCAACATCGTCGAGGGCAGCCGCTCTCGTATCCAGGTCTTCCAGGGCGTCGTCATCGGCCGCTCGGGCGACGGCGTGCGCGAGACCTTCACGGTCCGCAAGATCAGCTTCCAGGTGGGCGTCGAGCGCACCTTCCCGGTGCACTCCCCGGTGATCGACCACATCGAGGTCGTCACCCGCGGTGACGTGCGCCGCGCGAAGCTGTACTACCTGCGCAACCTGCGCGGCAAGAAGGCGAAGATCAAGGAGAAGCGCGAAGCGCGCTGATCCATCGCAGCATCCGAAGAAGCGCCCTGGGACACGCCTCCCGGGGCGCTTCTTCGTGCACCGGGCATGAGAAGCTGGAAGGCGCCGTCGATCGACGGCCGGAGCCGTGAAGGATGGCGCATGACGGAAGAGATCGCGGCCGGGCCCGTCGACGCAGTGCAGGGCCCCGCAGCACCGCGCAGACGCGGGTGGGTGGTCTTCCTCCGCGACGTCGTGGTGATCCTGCTCATCGCCGTGCTCGTGTCCTTCCTCGTGAAGACCTTCGTCGTGCGCAGCTTCTACATCCCGTCGGGATCGATGGAGAACACGCTCCTGATCAAGGACCGCATCCTCGTCGACGAGATCACGCCGCACTGGAACGGCTACCACCGCGGCGACGTCGTCGTGTTCAAGGATCCGGGCGGGTGGCTTCCGCCCACTCCGGCGCCGGCACCGCGCTCGCCCGTCCTCGAGGCCGGCGAGTGGTTCCTGACGCTGATCGGGATCGCCGCCCCCGATTCGGACGACCACCTCGTCAAACGCCTGATCGGCCTGCCGGGCGACCACGTGGTGTGCTGCAACTCGCTGGGACAGATCACCGTGAATGGTGCTCCGATCGACGAGTCCTCGTACCTCAAACGGGGAGTGGGCGACGACCGCGCGTCCAGCATCCCGTTCGACGTCACGGTGCCGAAGAACGCGGTGTGGGTCCTCGGCGACAACCGCACCCGCTCGGAGGACTCCCGCTATCACCAGGACCAGCCGGGCGGCGGATTCGTCCCGATGGACAACGTCGTCGGACGCGCCTTCCTGATCACGTGGCCCTTCGACCGGTTCGGGCTGGTCGACGGGCACTACGCCGTCTTCAACGGCGTCTCGACTCCGAAGCCGCAGGGGCGCCGTCGTGGCGGTCGTCGAGCCTAGCCTGGTCCTCGAGCGGCGACTGCTGCGCGAGCACGCCCACCTCATCGCCCTCGACGAGGTCGGGAGGGGAGCGCTGGCCGGGCCCGTCGCCGTCGGCGCCACCGTCGTGGATGCGGCGGCCGCGCGCCGTCGTGTGCCGCAGGGCCTGCGCGACTCCAAGCTCGTGCCCGAGAAGCGGCGTCCCGAGGTCGCCGCGCGCGCGGGCTCCTGGGCGCCGGCCAGCGCGGTGGGATGGGCGACCAGCGCCGAGATCGACGAGATCGGCATCATGCGCGCGCTCGGCCTCGCCGCGTCGCGGGCGATCACGGCCGCCTGCGGGCAGGACTGGGACGCCTCGGCGGCACTCGTCCTCCTCGACGGGAATCACGACTACGTCTCGGCCGTGCATCCGGCGCCGCTGACGGTGCGCTCGATCATCAAAGCCGACCGCGACTGCGCCTCCGTCGCGGCGGCCTCGGTGCTCGCCAAGGTCGCCAGGGACGCGCTCATGGTGGAGCTGTCCGGCGAGTTCCCCGACTACCAGTGGGAGCGCAACAAGGGCTACGCGAGCCTCGAGCATCGGGATGCCATCCGTCGCGGCGGTCTCACCCGGCATCACCGCGCGTCGTGGGCGATCGCGGACGCCCCGACGCTGTTCTGACCCGGAGCGCGGTGCCGCGACGGCTTTCGCCCTCGCGACCCGACGGCCTCTCGTAGGATGGGGGGACCATGGATGACGACGCCTTCGACGACTATGACCGCGAGCTCGAGCTCGCCCTGTATCGCGAGTACCGCGATGTGGTCCTGCAGTTCCAGTACGTGGTCGAGACCGAGCGCCGCTTCTACCTGGCGAACGAGGTCAACGTCGTGCGCCGCGACACCGAGCACGACTTCTATTTCGAGGTCGCGATGAACGACGTGTGGGTGTGGGACATCTACCGCGCCGATCGGTTCGTCAAGTCTGTGCGCGTGCTCACCTTCAAGGACGTCAACGTCGAGGAGCTCTCCCGGCGTGAGTTCGAACTGCCTCAGGAGCTCTCCCTCGACGGCGAGTGACCCGGCGCTGCCGGCGTCGCCGCGGAGGATGACGTCCTCCACAGGCTGACCTCGCCGACATCTTCACACCGGTTGCAGCCCCGCGCGCTCGTGGAGGTGCGCGTCCGGTCAGGCTGTCGATCATGGCAGCGAAGGACGAACTCGGACGCGCGGGCGAAGAGCGCGCCGTCGCACACCTGACCCGGCTCGGCTACCGGATCCTGGACCGCAACTGGAGGTGCGACCAGGGCGAGCTCGACATCGTCGCGCTGCATCAGGACACGCTGGCGTTCGTGGAGGTGAAGACGCGGCGCACGCTGGACTTCGGCCATCCCTTCGAGGCGATCGACGCATCCAAGCGTCAGCGCCTCTGGCGACTCGCCCATGCCTGGGTGCGGGATCATCGGCGGGAGAGTCTGGGGCGCACGCTGCGCGTCGAGGCGATCGGCATCGTCGGCGCCGATCCGGCGATCGGCGCGCTCGAGCATCTGAGGGACCTGCGATGACGGCGCGCACGTGGGCGGTCGCGCTGACGGGCCTGAACGGCCACATGGTCGATGTGGAGGCCGACCTCGCGCAGCAGACGCCCGGATTCGACCTCATCGGCCTCGCGGATCGCGCACTCGGCGAGGCGGTGCGGCGCGTGCACGGCGCCTGCCGGAACAGCGGTCTGGAGCTGCCCCGGCGCAAGCTGACGGTCAACCTCTCGCCGGCGAGTCTTCCCAAGCACGGATCCGGGTTCGACCTGGCGATCGCGATCGCGGCGTTCGGCACGGCCGGAACGCTCGACCAGGCCTCCATCGCGCGCACCGTGCATCTGGGCGAGCTGGGGCTGGACGGCAGGCTGCGTCCCATCCCCGGCGTGCTGCCTGCGCTGCATGCGGCACGGGAGGCGGGGTTCGATCGCGCCGTCGTCCCGTTCGCGAACGAGGCGGAGGCGCGACTGGTGCCGGGCCTCGAGGTGCACTCCGCGGTGACTCTCGCCCAGGTGGCGCTCCTGCACGGCGCCGACGTGTCCGACCCCGGAGACCCGCAGCCTGTGCTGGCCTCGGCAGCGGCGCAGGTGAGCGAGCCGGTGTGGGAGCTGGCGGATGTGATCGGGCAGGACGACGCCGTCCGCGCCCTGATCGTGGCAGCCGCGGGTGGGCACCACCTGCTGCTCTCCGGCCCGCCCGGCGCGGGCAAGACGATGCTGGCCCGTCGCCTCGCAGGGATCCTGCCCGACCTCGACGACGAACGGGCGCTCGAGGCCGCCTCGATCCGATCGCTCGCGGGCGAGACGCTGACGCGCCTGGAGCGGCGGCCTCCGTTCGTCGCCCCGCATCACAGCGCTTCCGTCGCGGCGATGATCGGCGGAGGATCGCGTGTCGCGCGGCCGGGCGCGATCGCTCGTGCGCACGGAGGGCTCCTGTTCCTCGACGAGGCCGCCGAGGCGCCGGGCGTCGTCGTGGAGGCGCTGCGGCAGCCGCTCGAGTCGGGCGAGATCGAGATCCATCGGGCGGGCTTCACAGCACGGTTCCCGGCTCGTTTCCAGCTCGTCCTCGCCACCAATCCCTGTCCGTGCGGGGCCTACGGCGTCGTGGGCGAGGAGTGCATCTGCCCGCCCTCGGCGATCCGGCGATACGCGGCGAGGCTCTCCGGGCCGATCCGCGATCGTCTCGACATCGAGGTCCGTGTCGCACGCGTGTCCGCCGCCGACGTGACGATGCCGGAAGGCGGGACGACCTCGACGGCGCAGGCCCGCGCGCGGGTCGAGGAGGCACGGGAGCGAGCAGCGTGGCGCTGGCGGGGAACGCCGTGGCGGCTCAACGCGCACGTGCCCGGCACCTGGCTGCGTCAGGGAGATTTCCGCCTGCCCGCCGAGGCGAGGGGGCCGTTGGACCGCGCGCTGCAGCGCGGAGCGCTGACACTGCGCGGCTATGACCGCGTGCTGCGGCTGGCATGGTCGGTCGCCGACCTGGACGGCGCTGCCGCGCCCGGGCTCGCACAGGTGGGGCGGGCCCTTTACCTCAAGAAGGGAGCGGCGGCATGAGACCGCGCGACGATGATCGAGCCGGAGACAGGCCGGAGGACGGGCGGGCGCCGGTCGCAGGGCAGTTCCGTCGGCGTGTGCGTGACCTGCGTGAGGATCCTCGCTTCCTCCGCGAGGCGGGGCGGATCCGGGGCGATCTCGACGACCCTGCCGTGCGCGATGGATTGATCTGGAGTCTGCTGTGCGAGCCCGGAGACGGGATCGCCGGGGCTCTGATCGACGCGCTCGGGCCGACGGCGGCCCTCGACGCCGCGTTCGACGATGTCCGGGCGCCCGCCGCGGCGGATACCGAGCGTCCCGCGGCCGCTGCGCTGCGGGACGCGCGCAGGCGCTGGGGGCCGAGGCTCGCCCCCGAACCGCATCTCGGCGGGCTGCGCACGTCTGCCAGGATCGGCGCGCGGCTGCTGCTGCCCACGGACCCGGACTGGCCCGCGTCGCTGGGCGATCTCGGCGCCCACGCGCCGCGTGCCCTCTGGCTGCGCGGCGACCCCGCGGCGCTGCATGCTCCCGGCGTCGCGATCGTCGGCGCCCGCGCGTCGTCGAGCTACGGCGAGCACGTGGCCGGCGAGCTCGCCGGCGAGCTCGCGACGGACGGGCTCGTGGTCGTCTCCGGCGGGGCCTACGGCATCGACGGCACGGCGCACAGGGCTGCTCTGCGCGCCGGGGGCCGCACCGTCGCGCTCCTCGCCGGAGGCGTCGACCGGCCCTACCCGAGCGGGCATGCGCAGCTGTTCGAGCGCGTGGTCGCGAGCGGCGCGCTCGTGAGCGAGCTGCCCTGCCTGTCGGCGCCCACCAAGTGGCGGTTCCTCGCGCGCAATCGTCTGATCAGCGCTCTCGCACGCGCAACGGTCGTGGTGGAGGCGGGAAGTCGCAGCGGATCCTTGAACACGGCGGCCCACGCCGCCGAACTCGGTCGACCGCTCGGCGCTGTGCCGGGCCCGATCACCTCTACGATGTCCGCGGGCTGCCACCGACTGCTGCGCGACTACGCCGCCCAGTGCGTCACCTCGGCGGCGGATGTGCGGGAACTGCTCGGCGCGGCCCGCACCGGCTCTTCGCGCGTCCCGGAGGAGCCGGATCTGATCCGCCTCGCCGACGCGCTGAACGTGCGCAGGGCGCGCGATCCCCTCGAACTGGCGCGGCGCTGCGGGCTGAGCGAGGACCGGGTCGTGGCGCTCCTCGGAGTCCTGGAGCTGGACGGCAGCGCGATGCGGACCGAGGGAGGATGGCGTGCCGTCCGTCTGTGAGACTCGGGAACCGGTGCGGATGCGGGCGCCGCCGCCACATCGCCGCCCCAACCGTCGTCCGCGCCCGCGCGTGCTCCCGCGCCCGCGCGTGCTCCCGCACTCCGGCCGGGCGAGAGCGCATGCTGGAGCCATGCGCGTATCCGAGGCCGCTGCGGCGTTCACGACGCATCTCACGCAGGTGCGCAGGCTGTCGCCGGCGACCGTGCGCGCCTACCGCTCGGATCTGGCGGACCTGGCCGCCGCCACCGCGGACGCCGAGCTCGCCGCGATCGACCTGGAGAGCCTGCGGGACTGGCTGTGGCGCGCCACGCAGCGCGGGGATGCTCGTTCGACCCTTGCTCGGCGCACCGCCGCGGTGCGCTCGTTCTTCGCGTGGGCCGTCGAGGCGGGGCACGCGCCGGTCGACCCCGCCCTGCGTCTGGTGACCCCGAAGCGCGGGCGGACACTGCCGGCGGTGGCATCGGCCGACGCGATGCGGGTGGTCCTGGACGAGGCGCGCGATGCGGCGCTGGACGGGGATCCGATCCGGCTGCGCGACAGCGCGATCCTCGAGATGCTCTACGGCTCGGGGATGCGCGTGTCGGAGCTCTGCGGACTGGACGTGGACGATCTCGATCTCGACCGCGGCACGGCGCGCGTCGTCGGCAAGGGGGACAAGGAGCGCGTCGTGCCGTTCGGCGCGCCGGCGCGCAACGCCGTCGCGTCGTACCTGCGCAGGGCTCGCCCGGTGCTGGTCGCACGCGCCGAGAGGCCGAGTCCTGCCCTTTTCCGGGGTGCACGCGGGGGAGCGCTGGGCACTCGCACGGTGTACGAGCTCGTCGCCCGAGTGCTGGCCCCCGTCATCGGGGCCGAGACGGTCGGACCGCACGCGTTGCGCCATTCGGCCGCGACGCATCTGCTCGACGGGGGCGCCGACCTGCGGGCGGTGCAGGAGATCCTCGGACACGCCAGCCTCGGCACCACCCAGATCTACACGCACGTGTCCGCCGAGCGACTGGCCGCGAGCTACCGTCTCGCGCACCCGCGCGCCTGATGCGGACAGACGTCAGCATCCGTCGGAGCCGCACGGCAGAAGCACGGCGCGGGGAACGTCCCCGAACAGCAGCATCGGATTGACGTAGACCCCGTTCCAGCGCACTCCGAGATGCAGCGAGCCCGGGGGAGCGTGACCGCCGGCGGCCAGGTGCGCCACGACGTCGCCGCGATGGACGGGGGAGCCGGGCGTCAGCGTCGACGTCGCGGGCTCGAACGTGGTGACGAGGCCGTTGCCGTGGTCGATGGTGAGCAGCGGCCGATCGACCACGGTGCCGGCGAAGGCGACCACGCCGTCGGCCGGGGCGCGCAGATCGCCGGCGGCCGCGATGTCGACCCCGCGATGCCCCGCGCCGTAGGCGTGCGCGGGAGCGCGGAACGGCTCCACCACGGATCGGCTCCCCTCGACCGGCCATAGCCAGTCGCCGTCGGGGAGCGGCGGTCGTGTGGAGCTTCCGACGGCCGGCCCGCCGACGTGCGCGATCGGGTCCGCGGCCTCGGCGGCCGGTGCCGGCGCGGGACCGAGCAGCGGCACGAGGGCGCCGAGCAGCGCCGCCACGAGCGCGAGAACCCATCGCGGTGGCCCGGTGTCGGGTGAGCGGAGAAGACTCGACATGCAGCGATCCTGCGCCGTGCGCGGAGACTCGAGGACGTTCGGTGCATCATCCGTGTGGAGCCCGGACGCGGGCGCAGCTGTGCGGACCGGATGCGCGCGAACCGGAGGCGCGATCCTGATATGCTTGCAGGGCATCCCGTATGTCGGGGTGACTACGCGTGCCCACAGCGTTCAACGTGGCGAACACTCCACAGGTCTCTCGGAAGAGGGCGGAGTGCGCGCCGGGCACCAGGATCGCCGATCGCCGATCGGCAGCACAACCTCAACCAGCAAGGAGTACGACCATGGCCGTCGTCACCATCCGCCAGCTGCTCGACAGCGGCGTTCACTTCGGACACCAGACCCGCCGGTGGAACCCGAAGGTGAAGCGCTTCATCCTCACGGAGCGCAGCGGGATCCACATCATCGACCTCCAGCAGTCGCTCGGCTACATCGACAAGGCCTACGACTTCGTCAAGGAGACCGTCGCGCACGGCGGCACCATCCTCTTCGTGGGCACCAAGAAGCAGGCGCAGGAGATCCTCGCCGAGCAGGCCACCCGCGTCGGCCAGCCCTACGTCAACCAGCGCTGGCTCGGCGGCCTCCTCACCAACTTCTCCACCATCGCGAAGCGCCTCGCCCGCATGAAGGAGCTCGAGGAGCTCGACTACGAGAACCCGGCCGCCTCGGGCTTCACGAAGAAGGAGCTGCTGCTCAAGAAGCGCGAGCTCGACAAGCTGCACAAGTCGCTGGGCGGCATCCGCAACCTCACCAAGACCCCGTCGGCCCTGTGGGTCGTCGACGCGAAGCGTGAGCACCTCGCGATCGACGAGGCCAAGAAGCTGAGCATCCCGGTGATCGGCATCCTCGACACCAACGCCGACCCGGACGACTTCCAGTACCCGATCCCCGGCAACGACGACGCCATCCGCTCGGTCTCGCTGCTGACGCGCATCATCGCCGACGCCGCCGCGGAGGGCCTGCAGGTCAAGCACAACCCCGAGGCCGGCGACGCCGAGCCGCTCGCCGAGTGGGAGCAGGAGCTCCTCGAGGGCGCCGACGCGCAGACCGCCGCGACCGAGTCGGCCGCCGACGAGGCCGGTGCCGCCGCGCACGACGAGGCGATCGCCGCTGCCGCCGACGAGACGGCGACCGAGGTCGCCGACGCCGAGTCCGCCGACAAGTAATTCGCCGACCGGCCAGCCGGCACACGCCGGCTGGCCGGCAATCACCACGCACACACACGAAGCAAGGAGCCACCACAACATGGCCAACTTCACCATCGCCGACATCAAGGCGCTGCGTGAGCAGCTCGGCACGGGAATGGTCGACACCAAGAAGGCGCTCGAAGAGGCCGACGGCGACGTCGACAAGGCCGTCGAGATCCTCCGCCTGAAGGGTGCGAAGGGCAACGCCAAGCGCGCTGACCGTTCCACCAGCGAGGGCCTGGTCGTCGCCCGCGAGCAGGACGGCGCCGTGACGCTCGTCGAGCTCGCCTGCGAGACCGACTTCGTCGCGAAGAACGAGCGCTTCATCGCGCTGGCCGACAAGGTCGCCGACGCGGTCGCCGCCGTCAAGGCGAACACCGTCGAGGAGGCCCTCGCGGCCGACGCCGGCGGCCAGACCGTCGAACAGCTGATCTCGGACGAGGCCGCCATCATCGGCGAGAAGGTCGAGCTGCGGCGCGTGCGCACGCTCACCGGCGACGCGTTCCAGGTGTACCTGCACCGCACCAGCAAGGACCTCCCGCCGCAGGTCGGCGTCGTCGTCGCCTACACGGGTGACGACGCGGAGACCGCGCGCAGCATCGCCCAGCACATCTCGTTCGCGAACCCCTCCTACCTCACCCGTGAGGACGTCCCGGCTGCGGACGTGGAGAAGGAGCGCGAGATCGTCACCGAGATCTCCCGCAACGAGGGCAAGCCGGAGGCCGCCCTGCCGAAGATCGTCGAGGGCCGCGTCACCGCGTTCTTCAAGCAGGTCGCCCTGCTCGAGCAGGACTACGCCAAGGACAACAAGCTGTCCGTGGGCCAGGTCGCGAAGGACGCCGGCATCACCGTGACCGGCTTCGCGCGCTTCAAGGTCGGCGCGTAACAGCATCGAAGGGGTTCGGATCCACCAGGGTCCGGACCCCTTCGTCATGCCCGCATCCGATCCGGGCACCCCGCACGATATCTTTTCCCAGACGAGAGGAAGCACTCCATGACCGAACGACAGGGTCGACGCCGCGTCGTCCTCAAGCTCTCCGGTGAGGCCTTCGGCGGCGGACAGCTCGGGGTCAACCCCGACATCGTGAGCCAGATCGCCCGCGAGATCGCTGCCGCCACCGATCGCGTGGAGATCGCGGTCGTCGTCGGCGGCGGCAACTTCTTCCGCGGCGCCGAGCTCAGCCAGCGCGGCATGGACCGCGCGCGTGCCGACTACATGGGCATGCTCGGCACCGTCATGAACGCGCTCGCCCTGCAGGACTTCCTCGAGCAGGCCGGCGCCTCGCCGCGCGTGCAGTCCGCGATCGCGATGACCCAGGTCGCGGAGCCGTACCTTCCGCTGCGTGCGGAACGGCACATGGAGAAGGGCCGCGTCGTCATCTTCGGCGCCGGAGCGGGCCTGCCGTACTTCTCCACCGACACGGTCGCGGCGCAGCGTGCCCTCGAGATCGGCGCGGATGAGGTGCTCGTCGCCAAGAACGGCGTCGACGCGATCTACACCGCCGATCCCAAGACCGACGCGTCCGCCGAGCGGATCGAGGAGATCACGTTCCAGGACGCGCTCGTCCGCGGCCTCAAGGTCGTGGACTCGACGGCGTTCAGCCTCTGCATGGACAACGGCATGGACATGCGCGTGTTCGGCATGGAGCCGGCCGGCAACATCACCCGGGCGCTGCTGGGCGAGCCGATCGGCACGCGCGTCATCGCCTGACGTCGCCGGATCCCGGGCCGTGCCTGCGGCGTCGAGCCCGGGATCCGCGCTGCGCCACCGATAGACTTGAGACGAAACCCCTGACGATAGGAGCCACCGTGATCGCGGATGTCCTCGCCGACACCACCTCCCGCATGCAGCGCGCCGTCGAGGCCGCCAAGGAGGACTTCAGCACGGTGCGCACCGGCCGTGCCAACCCGCAGATGTTCCAGAAGGTCCTGGTGGACTACTACGGCACGCCGACCCCGCTCGCGCAGCTCGCATCGCTCGCGAACCCCGAGGCCCGTTCGCTCATCGTCACGCCGTATGACAAGTCGGCTCTCAAGGCGATCGAGCAGGCGATCCGGGACATGCCCAACCTGGGCGCGAACCCCTCCAACGACGGCAACATCGTGCGCGTCACGATGCCCGAGCTGACCGCGGAGCGCCGCAAGGAGTACGTCAAGCTCGTCAAGAGCAAGGGCGAGGACGCGAAGGTGCACGTCCGCGGGATCCGCCGCAAGGCGAAGGACGAGCTCGACGCACTGAAGAGCGAGCTCGGCGAGGACGAGATCGCCCGGGGCGAGAAGGAGCTCGACGCTCTCACGCGCCAGCACGTCGACCTCATCGACGAGGCCGTGAAGCGCAAAGAGGCAGAGCTGCTCGAGGTCTGAGAGCGCCGATGAGCAATCCGTCCGGCGGCGACGACGCGTCGACGATCCCGCCACGACCGCCGCTCCCTCCGCATCGCGGTGAGGGCGTGCCTCCGCGACCCGGTGACAATCTGCAGTCGCAGTGGCAGGCGAAGAAGGCTGAGATCGAGACGCACGTCTCCCATGCCCGTGACCAGCTCGACCAGGCGAACGAACGGATCAAGGAGCGGACCGGTCGCGACCTCGTGGTGGCGATCGGCGTCGGACTCCTGATCGGCGGGGTCATCCTCGCGTCGCTGCTGTTCGCCAAATGGTCGTTCGTCGTGATCGGCCTGGCCATCATCCTGCTCGCCGTGTGGGAGCTGGTGCTGGCGCTGCGCGCCGGCGGACGCAAGGTCGACCTCTGGCCTCACCTGGTGCTGGGCGCGCTGCTCGCGGCGAGCGGCTACTTCGCGGACCCGTGGCTGTGCTGGGTCATGCTCTTCGTCGCCGTGTTCGGCGTGACGGTGTGGCGACTCATGGCGCAGATGATCGCGAAGGACGGGCGCACGTACGGGGACGTCCTGACGGACGCCCTCGCGGCCGGGTTCGTCCAGGTCTACGTGCCGTTCCTCGGCGCGATCGTGCTGATGCTCCTGCATCAGCCCCGCGGCGAGTGGTGGGTGCTCGCGCTCATCGTCGTGGTGGTCGTCACCGACACCTGCGCGTACGCCTCCGGGCTGTTGTTCGGCCGGGGCGGGCGCCACCCGATGGCGCCGCGGGTCAGCCCGAAGAAGACCTGGGAGGGTTTCGCGGGCGCAGTCGTCGGCTCGCTGGTCGCCGGGGCCCTCGTCGGCGTCTACATGCTCGGTGTGCCCTGGTGGGCCGGTCTCATCCTCGGTGCCGCGCTGGTCGCCTCGGCCACGATCGGCGACCTGGGGGAGTCCCTCCTCAAGCGCGACCTCGGCATCAAGGACATGAGCTCCTGGATCCCCGGCCACGGCGGGCTCCTGGATCGCCTGGACAGTGTCCTCCCCTCGGGCGTCGTCGCGCTCGCTCTCTACATCCTCCTCACCCCCCTGGTGGCCGCATGACCGACTCCGCACGACCCGCGAGCGCTTCCGCAGCGCCGTCTCCGAGCTTCGCCGTCGTCTCCCGCAGGGAGAAGGGCTATCAGCGCGCCGCGGTCGACACCTTCCTCGCCCGTGCGCGTCGCGCCTTCGAGGAGGAGGCGGATGGCATCGACTCGTCGGACATCCGCGGCGCCTCGTTTCCGTTGGTCCGGGGCGGGTACGACATCGCCGCCGTCGATGCGGCGCTCGCGCGCGTGGAGGAGGCCTTCGCACAGCGCGAGCGTGCCGCGGTGGTGGCCTCCGACGGCGCTTCGGCATGGGTCGGCCGGGCGCGCTCCGACGCCCAGGTCATCCTCGACCACCTCAGCAGGCCGCAGGGTCATCGCTTCGCGCGCACCGGCCTGCTCACCTTCGGGTACCGGGTCGACGAGGTGGATCACGTGGCGAAGCGCATCGTGCGGTTTCTGCGCGACGGCGACGCACTGAGCGCCGAGCAGGTGCGTCAGACGGCGTTCCGCATGCAGCGTCGCGGATACCGCGAAGAGCAGGTCGACGCGCTGCTGGACGCGACCATCGACGTGATCCTGGCGATCCGCTGAGCGATTCTCATGGCGGATTCAGGTTCCCCTGGCTAGAATCGGACCCATTGTGACTCCCGATAACGATTCGATAGCGGCGCGCGCCCGAGGCGCCGTGCAGAACGCAGCAGCCACAGCAGCCCGAGCGGGCGCGAAGTCGACGTCCCGTCGTGCGACGTCCGCGGTCGTCGCAGGCCTCGCCGTCGTGGGCTTCTCGGTCGCCATCGTGGCGCCCGCCGGCCTCGCGATGTCCGCGGGCGAGCCGGCCCATGCCTCGGTCACCACGGCCTACGCCCTGGCCGCGCGCGACGCGCAGAACATCACGGTCTCGGTGCACGGCGTGACGCCGACGGCGCAGGCACGCGACGCGTTCGACGTGTACGTCAAGCCGAAGCCGACCCCGACGCCCGAACCGGTCGTCGCCTCGAGCTCCAGCTCCTCATCGGACTCGGGATCCAGCGATCCGGGGCCGATGTTCTACAGCGGCGGCGGCGCACCAGCCGAATGGATGGCCGCTGCGGGCATCGCGTCCAGCGACTGGGGCTACGTCGACTACATCGTCAGCCGGGAGAGCGGCTGGAACCCGAACGCCACGAACAGCGGTTCCGGCGCGTGCGGACTGGTCCAGGCGCTGCCGTGCAGCAAGGTCCCGGGCAACGGCTATGATCCGGTCGACAACCTCCGCTGGGCGAACGGCTACGCCGTGGGGCGCTACGGCAGCTGGGGTTCGGCCGTCGCGTTCTGGTCGGCCAACAACTGGTGGTGAGCAGCGCTCACCCATGCCACGCTCGCATAGGCGACGTCCGGAGCGCCCACGGGACGACTCGCTCGATCGGCTGATCGCCGGATGGAAGCGCACCGAGGTGCGCGGGGGCGGTGAGTGGTACGTCCAGCCGCTGACCGCGGCGCAGGCGCAGAAGGAATATGTGTGCCCCGGCTGCTCGGGGCTGATCCCAGCCGGGACGGCGCATCTGGTGGTCTGGCGCGCTGACGGCGTGCTCGGAGATGCGGCGGACCTCGCCGCCCGCCGGCACTGGCACAACGGCTGCTGGCGGCGAGGCTGACGTGGAGATCCGCGGACCCCGTCTGCTGCCTGCCCGCCGGGAGGACATCGAGCTGCGTACCGAGGACGGGCTGCGCCTCGTCGGCGAACTCGCACTCCCGGAGGCAGGCGAGCCCGTCGCGACCCTCGTGACCCTGCACCCGCTGCCCACCGCCGGCGGCTTCATGGACTCGCACATCCTGCGCAAGGCGGCCGCCCGTCTTCCGGCTCTCGCCGATCTCGCTGTTCTCCGGTTCAACACGCGGGGGACATCCTCTCCGCGGGGCGCGAGCGAGGGGGTCTTCGACGGCGGAACCAGCGAACGTCTCGATGTCGCCGCCGCCATGGCGTTCGTCCACGAGCGCGGCCTGCCGCGGCCGTGGCTCGTGGGATGGTCCTTCGGCACGGAGCTGGCGCTCAAGTACGGACGTCAGCACGACATCGAAGGCGTGATCCTGCTCTCGCCGCCGCTGCATCGGGCCACGGCGGCGGAGGTCGCCGCCTGGGCGCAGGACGACCGTCAAGTCGTCGTACTGGTGCCCGAGCTCGACGACTACCTGCGCCCGGACGAGGCGACCGAGCGGTTCGCGGCGATCCCGCACGCGCGGCTCATCGCCGTCGACGGCGGGCGTCACCTGTGGGTGGGCGAGAGCCAGACGCGGCGTGTGCTCGATGAGATCGTCTCGGCGGTCAATCCGGCCGCGCTTCCGCTGCGGCGGGAGTGGCCTGCGCTCTGACCCGGTCCGAGCGTGCGATCCGAGGTGCGGCTCAGCGTTCGTTCATCCGGGGGATGAGCACCTGCCGGTAGATGATCAGGATGCTGGCCGCGACCGGGATCGCGATGAGCGCGCCCAGCAGTCCGAGCAGCGCGCCTCCGGACAGAGCGGCGATCACCACGACGGCACCGGGGACGGAGACGGCGCGGTTCATCACGCGCGGCGAGATGACGTACGCCTCGATCTGCATGTAGACGAGGTAGTAGATCGCCGCGACCAGCGCCGTGAGCGGGGTCGAGCTGAGGCCCAGGCACACGAGCACGATGATCGTGGATCCGGTCAGCGTGCCGACGAGCGGGATCAGCGAGAAGAAGAACGCGATCACCGCGAGCACGATCGAGAACGGCGCCTGGATGATCGACAGGAAGAACAGGCTCAGCACGCCGTTGATCACGCCCATCGTCACCTGGCCCATGACGTAGTAGCCGACGGACGCGGTGATCTGCTCGGCGAGATCGATGAAGCGGTCCCGCTTCGATGCGGGCACCACCTGGTACACCGCACCCTTGAGCGAGGGGATCGCCGCGGTGAAGTAGATGGTCAGGATCAGGATGATGAACGTGCCGCTGATCCCGGCGAACAGCGCGCCGCCCACGACGATCACGCCCTGACCGATCGAGCTGCTGATGTCGCCGAGGTTCTTGTTCAGCCAGTCGTTCACGTAGCCGAACACGGCGTCGACGTCAAGGTTGGGGAAAAGGCTCGCGAGCCAGTGCGTGAAATCGGCCATGGCCGTGCCGCTGTTGACGATCTGGGTGATCTGCTGGACGAGCAGCGTGATCTGGTTCACCAGGATCGGGATGACCATCAGCACGATGCCGACGAAGACTCCGAGCACCACGACGACCGTGGTCAGCACCGCCGCCCAGCGCGGCAGGCGGCGGCGTGTCAGCCAGCTGACCATGGGGTCGAGGCCGAGGCTCAGGAACAGTGCTGTGCCGACATACAGCAGGATCGTCGACAGGCTCTGCACGCTCTGGATGAGCAGGATGCCGAGGCCGACGCCCAGCGTCGCCACCAGCGCGGTGCGGAACGGGTTGTGCAGCTTCATGGGATCCTTCGTGATCGGTTTCCCAGCGTAAACCGGCGTGGCTGGCGGGAACCGACGCATCGCCGCAGAATCGGCGCTGAGCCCGTCGAAGGCGCCCTCGTGGCATCCATACAGGTCGTTTCGCTAGTCTGAAACGTCGAGCGGAGATCGCGGGTGACCGCCCGTGGATCGCGGAGGAGACTTTTCGTGCGTTTTGTATGGGCCGTGGTGGCCTTCGTGCTGGCGGCCGTCCTGATCGGGACGGGCATCGCGCAGCGGACCATCTTCCTCGGGCCCAAGGATGTCACGGCCGAAGTGGCGGTGAAGACACCGCAGGCCTACACGGTGATCGACTCCGCGGTGCTCCGCGCCCACCCGGGGGAGCAGACGCTCGTCGCCCAGGGGGACGGCACGATCTTCGTCGCCCAGGCGCGCACCGCCGATCTGCAGGCCTGGCTCAGCGACACCAGCTACAACCGCATCACGCTGGGCAAGGACGGGAAGACGTCCGCGAAGGTGGTCGAGCCCACCGTCTCGCCGGCCGACGGCAAGCAGCTCGAGCGCAACCCCGCGGGTTCCGATCTGTGGCTGGACAGCTTCACCGGCAAGAACTCCCTGAGCGACAGGATGCAGGTGCCCGAGGGCGTCAGCGTGCTCGTCGCCTCCGACGGCAAGGCCGATGCCCCGCGAGACGTCGTCCTGAAGTGGCCGCTGGACACGGCGACGCCGTGGGCCGGTCCTCTCATGGTCGTCGGCGGGATCTTCCTCCTGCTCGGTCTCGTGCTGTATGTGCTGGCGATCCGTCACTCCCGCCGCGGTCGCGGCCCGCGACGCAAGGCGCCGCCGCCCCTTCCGCTCACCGAGCCGATCGACGTCGCCGACCGTGCAGCCGTGGAAGGCACGCGTGCCGATGCTCCCGCGGTCGAAGGCGCCTCGGGGAAGCCCGCGTCCGCCGACGATCCCGGCCAGGAGCCGACGTCGGAGGGCGCCGTGCGTGAGCGCCGTGCCGTGCGCCCGCGCCGTCGGGCTCTGCTGCTGCTGCCCGCCGTCGGTGTGACGGCCGCGCTCCTCACCGGCTGCACGCCGGACATCTGGCCCCAGGGGGCACCCTCGCCGACACCGTCGCCGACCGAGACCCAGGCCGTCGAGGCCGGGCAGCAGGCGCCTGCGGTGACCGAGGCGCAGGCGTCGCGCATCCTGGAAAGTGTCTCCGCGACGCTCGCCGACGCCGACAAGAACCTCGACGCCGCCAAGGCTGCGACGCGCCTGGACGGCGCGGCCCTCGAGGCGCGCAAGACGGCCTACTCGGTCCGCAAGAGCGTGGCGGACTTCGCCCTGCCCGCGACCATCCCCGCGGAGAAGATCAAGATCCTCGTCCCGCAGGCGTACGACTCGTGGCCGCGCACGGTGCTCATGCTCGTCGAGCACGGCACCGACGAGAAGGTCGCCCCGCTCATCATGACGATGACGCAGTCGGATCCGTGGTCGAACTACAAGATCTCGTCCGTCGCGGAGATGCAGGCCTCCGCCAAGCTGCCGAACATGGCACCCGCGTGGCTGGGCGCGAAGCTGACGCCGCCCGATTCCCCGTTCCTCGCCGCCGAGCCGAACAAGCTTGCCTCGGAGTTCGCGGACGTGATCGACAAGGGCGACAAGAGCGAGTTCCACGACAAGTTCGACAAGACCGCGCTCGCGTTCGCGAAGTCGGTGCAGGACAGCCGTGCGACGCTCCAGCAGGCGCTCAAGGACGCGAACGCGGACACGACGTCGAGCCTCACGTTCGCCGCGAGCGCGGGCAAGGAGCCGCCGGTGTCGATGTCCAGCATCGACAGCGGCGCGATCGTCGCGGTCACGCTCGACGACTCCCAGACGATCAAGCCGACATCGGCGGACGCCGTGATCAAGCTCGACAAGAACCCCTCTGCGAAGGCGCTCACCGGTGTGGACCAGTCGGCCACCGGCTTCGTCTCCGTGTACGGCGTGCAGCTGTTCTTCGCCGTGCCGGCGCAGGGATCCGATGACAAGATCACGCTGCTGGCCGCGTCCCAGCAGCTGCAGAGCGTGACGGAGATCAAATGACCGAGATGTCCGCAGCCGCCCTCCGCGGCGCCGTCGACCTGTCCTCGCTGCGCAACCGCCCGGCAGCTCCTGCTCAAGGCGCACCGGCGCCGGTCTCCGGCGAGGGAGGCGCCTTCCCGCTCGTCGTCGATGTGACCGATGCGACGTTCGGCCAGGTGCTGGAGCTCTCGCAGAGCGTCCCTGTCGTGGTCGATCTGTGGGCGGAGTGGTGCGGACCCTGCAAGCAGCTGAGCCCCATCCTCGAGAAGGTCGTGAACGAGCTGGCCGGCCGCCTCGTGCTCGCCAAGGTCGATGTCGATGCCAACCCGCAGCTCGCCCAGGGCTTCCGTGCGCAGTCGATCCCGATGGTGGTCGCGCTCGTCGCGGGGCAGCCGGTGCCGCTGTTCACCGGCGCGGTGCCCGAGGAGCAGGTGCGCGAGGTGTTCGCGCAGCTGCTGCAGCTCGCCGCGCAGCACGGCGTGACCGGGACGATCCCGGTCGGCGACGTCGAGGCCGAGGGTGATGCGCCCGAGCCGGAGGCGCCGCCGCTGCCGCCGCTGCACCAGGCGGCGTTCGACGCGATCGAGCAGGGCGACTACGCCGGGGCCATCGACGCCTACGAGAAGGCGCTGGCCGAGAACCCCCGCGATGAGGACGCGCGCGCGGGCCTCGGGCAGGTGCGTCTGCTGCACCGCACGCAGGGGCTGGATCTGAACGAGGTGCGCGCCGCCGCGGCCGCCGCGCCGACCGACGTCGACGCCCAGTTCGCCGTCGCCGATCTGGACGTCGCCGGTGGTCACGTCGCCGACGCCTTCGCCCGTCTCCTCGATCTGTTCACCGCGGTTCCCGCCGAGGATCAGGGCCGGGTGCGGGAGCGCCTCGTGGAGCTGTTCGGCCTGGTCGGCGACGCCGACCCCCGGGTGACCGAGGCGCGCCGGCGTCTGGCGACCCTCCTGTTCTGAGGACGACGCCGGGCGCGTCAGTGGATGCGGGGGAGCGCCTGGAGCCAGCGCTCCGTCTCGCGCGGGTGCGCCATCCGCAGCACGGGGAGCTCGGGATACTCGGCGCGCACTGCGGGCATCCGCTCGCGCCACTTTCCACGGGTCTCCGTCTGCCAGCGCAGGATGTTCTCCTCGGGGCCGCCGCGGAGCATCGCCCAGAGCGGCTTCTCGCGGTTGCCGTTCCACATCTCGGTGCGCAGGAGACTGCGGGAGACGGTCCGGCGCAGCAGCCTGGCGCGAGCGATCGCATAGGGGTAGTCGAGCCAGACGGCCAGATCGGCGCGTGACGCGAGAATCGGATCGGTGCCCTTGGCGCTGTACTGCCATTCCGTCACCCAGCGCTCGGTCGCCGCGAAGGCGCGCACGTCGGAGAGGAACGACGCGCGCGGCGTCCATCCCGGGCCGTGGAACAGCGCATCCAGCTCGATATGCGGCAGGCCGAGACGCTCCGAGAGACGTCGTGCCAGTGTCGTCTTGCCGCTGCCGGTGATGCCGGCGATGAGGATGCGCTGCGCGGAGAACGACGGCGACGCGGGATCCTCGGGCATCGGACGAGGCTAGCACTCGGAATACCCGCCCGGAATATGCGGTTGAATCGATGTGTGAGCGAACCCATCTCCATCGACATCTGGTCCGACATCGCCTGCCCGTGGTGCTACATCGGCAAGCGCAACCTCGAAGCGGGGCTTGCCGCCACCGCGGGGGACGACGACGCTCCGCAGGTGAACATCACGTTCCACTCGTTCGAGCTCTCCCCGGACACCCCGGTCGACTTCGAGGGCGACGAGGCCGACTTCCTCATGGGTCACAAGGGGATGCCGCGCGCGCAGGTCGAGCAGATGCTCGATCGCGTGACCGGCATCGCGAAGGACGCGGGTCTGGACTACCGCTTCGACTTGTTGCAGCACACCAACACGGTGAAGGCGCACGAGCTGCTCCATCACGCCAAGGCGGAAGGCCGCCAGCAGGACATGGAGGAGCGCCTCATGTCGGCGTACTTCACCGAGGGGCGCCATGTCGGGAGGATCGAGGATCTCGCCGACCTCGCGGCGGAGATCGGACTCGACCGCGATTCCGCACTGGAGGCGCTGCGCAGCGAGCGGCACCTCGTCGACGTGCGCGCCGATCAGGCGCAGGCACAGGCGTACGGCATCCAGGGCGTGCCGTTCTTCGTGATCGACGGCCAGTACGGCGTCAGCGGAGCGCAGCCGCCGGAGGCGTTCGCCGGGGTGCTGCGCGAGCTCTGGGCGAAGCGCGGCCAGGACGCCGAGGTCCTCGAGGGCTGAGCGCGCTGGAAGCTCGCCCCCCCCGGGCGGGCGTCAGGCCAGCGCGTCCTCGATGGCCGCGACGATCTCGGGATCGTCCGGCACCTGGCGGGGACGGAAGCGGCGCACGGATCCGTCGGGAGCCACGAGGAACTTCTCGAAGTTCCACTCGACGCGCCCGGCCTTGCCGTTCCCGTCCGCGGTCTGCTTGAGCGTCTGATAGAGCTCGGCGGCGCTGCGGCCGTTCACCTTGACCTTGTCGTTGATCGGGAACGAGATCCCGTACGTCGTCGAGCAGAACTCGAGGATCTGATCCATCGATCCCGGCTCCTGGCCGAAGAACTGGTTGCACGGGAAGCCGACGACGGTGAGACCGCGTTCGCCGAAGCGGCGCTGCAGCTCCTCGAGTTGTGCGTACTGCGGCGTGAGGCCGCACCTGGACGCGACGTTCACGACGAGCACCGGTCCGGTGCCGTAGTCGTCGAGGGTGCGCGTGGCCCCTTCGGCGTCGGTGAAGGGGATCTGGCGCAGCGGGGTGGCGGGCATGTGCACAAGCCTAGGGCGTGTTGATCAAGAAGGTGCGGGGTGGCCAGCCGCCGCGAGTTGCGCGGGAGAATGGGCGTGTGAAGATCCAGGTGCTGCATATCGAGGATTGCCCGAATTGGCAGGAGGCGGGCGATCGAGTACGGCTGGTGCTCGACTCGATCGGACGGGGCGATGTTCCGGTGGAGTTCGTGTTGATCCGCACCGAGGCTGAGGCGGTGAGCTCTGGTTTCGCGGGCTCGCCCACGATTCTTCTGGACGGTCAGGACTTGTTCCCGTCCCAGGGGAACACTGCCGACTTGGCGTGCAGGGTCTATCTGACCGAGCGCGGCTTTGCGGGTGCGCCGACGGTGGGACAGCTTGAGCGCACGCTGCAGGAGCGCGAAGCGCTCAGCGGAGATCGGTCTTGATCCAGATCAGCGCCGCGGCGAGGCTGACGGCGGCTCGGTAGTTGCGGGCGAGTTTGTCCGAGCGCATCGCGATGCCGCGCCACTGCTTGAGACGGTTGAAGCAGCGTTCTACGACGTTGCGTCCCTTGTAGCGTTCCTTCTGCTTGTCGCCGAAAGCGATCGGCCGGCCCGGCTTCTTGCGGCGGTGCGCGATCTGGTCGTCCCGCTCGGGGATGGTCGCCGCGATCCTCCGGTCGCGGAGCCAGGCGCGGTTCGCCCTTGAGGGGTACCCCTTGTCGGCGAGCACCCGGTCGGGGCGGGTGCGGGGGCGGCCCTTCCCGTCGCGGGGAACGCGGATGTTCTCCAGCACCGCGCTCATCATCGTGGTGTCGTTGATGTTCCCGGCGGTGATCATCATGCTCAGCGGCCGGCCGCGGCCGTCGCAGACCAGGTGCAGTTTGGTCGTCAGCCCGCCGCGGGAGCGTCCGATCCCGTGATCAGGCGGCTCGGACCACGGATTCTTGTGATTCGGCACAGCCCCCTGTGTCCCGGGCGAGGGTCGCGCCGTGCTGATGCACGCGCGCGATCGTGGAGTCGATCGAGACGACCCAATCGATTTCCCCAGCGGCGTCGGCCTGCTTCTGCACCTCGGTGAGCAGCTTCTGCCAGGTGCCGTCCCCGGCCCACCGGTTGAACCGCTTGTAGATCGAGTTCCACTTCCCGAACCGTTCCGGAACGTCACGCCACGGCGCACCGGTCCGGTACTTCCACGCCATCCCCTCGATAGCGAGCCGGTGATCCGTCCACGGCCGCGACCGACCGGTCACCGTCGGCATCAACGGCTCCATCACGGCCCACACCTCGTCAGAGATCTCCTGTCGCGTCACCGTTCAAGACTCACCCACCGAGGAGCGGAACCTCTTGATCAACACGCCCTAGGCGCGGCGGGCATCCCGGGTCCCGGATCTGGGACAATGGAAGGGATATGACTCTCGCCCCTGCTCCCGTCCGGCCCCTGCAGATCGGCCCGCTGCGCATCGACGTCCCCGTCGTGCTCGCCCCGATGGCGGGCATCACCAACACCGCGTTCCGCCGTCTGTGCCGCGAGTACGGCGCCGGCCTGTACGTCAGCGAGATGATCACCTCGCGCGCCCTCGTGGAGCGCAACGCGATCACGATGCGGCTGATCCAGCATCACGAGAGCGAGACGCCGCGATCGATCCAGCTCTACGGAGTGGACCCCGGGACCATCTCCGAGGCCGTGCGCATCATCGTCGCCGAGGACCGTGCCGATCACATCGACCTCAACTTCGGCTGCCCGGTGCCCAAGGTCACCCGCAAGGGCGGTGGCGCGGCGCTGCCGTGGAAGATCGGCCTGTTCTCGGAGATCGTGGAGCGCGCCGTCAAGGCCGCAGGCGACATCCCGCTCACGGTCAAGATGCGCAAGGGCATCAGCAAGGACCACCTGACGTTCCTCGACGCGGGGCGCGCCGCCGAGGACGCCGGCGCCGCGGCGGTCGCGCTGCACGCGCGGACCGCGGGGGAGTACTACTCGGGTCACGCGGACTGGTCGGCGATCGGCGAGCTCAAGCAGGCGGTCACCTCGATCCCGGTGCTCGGCAACGGCGACATCTGGAGCGCCGACGACGCGGTGCGGATGATGGCGGAGACCGGGTGCGACGGCGTCGTGGTCGGTCGCGGCTGCCTGGGACGGCCGTGGCTCTTCGGCGAGCTCGCGGGCGCCTTCGGCGACGAGAACGCCGTGCAGGTCGACGCGACGCTCGGATTCGTGAAGGACGCGTTCCGTCGCCATGCGGAGCTGCTCGTGGAGTTCTTCGAGGATGAGGACCGCGGCTGCAAGGACATCCGCAAGCACGTCGCCTGGTACTTCAAGGGCTATCCGGTCGGCGGTGACATCCGCTCGGCTCTCGCCCGGGTGTCGACGCTTCAGGAGGTCGACGACATCCTGGGAGCGCTCGGCGACGCGCCGTACCCCGGCGCTCCTGCGGAGGGACAGCGAGGCCGCGCCGGCACACCCAAGCGCACGGCGCTCCCCGACGGCTGGCTGGACTCCCGCGAGGTCGCCGCCGAGGTCACCGACATGATGCGCGGCGCCGAGGTCGAGAACAGTGGCGGCTGAGGTGGGGGCCGCGCCGGCGATCGGGATCGTGCCGCTCGCGCCCGGCTATGACGCGCATGACGCGGCCCGCTTCTTCGCCGAGACGCACCGCTCCGAGCGGGACGACTTCGCCCGCGACCGCGCGCGCGTCCTGCACTCCGCCGGCCTTCGCCGTCTGGCCGCCAAGACCCAGGTGCTGAGCCCGGCGTCGACCGCCGATTTCGCCCGCAACCGCCTGACGCATTCGCTCGAGGTCGCCCAGGTGGGTCGCGAGCTCGCCGTCGCGCTGGGCGTCTCCGCCGACGTCGTCGACACCGCCTGCCTCAGCCACGATCTCGGTCATCCGCCGTTCGGTCACAACGGCGAGCGCGCTCTCAACGAGTGGGCCGAGGACATCGGCGGCTTCGAGGGGAACGCGCAGTCGTTGCGGATCCTGACCCGGCTCGAGGCGAAGGTGCTCGACGACCGAGACCGATCCGTCGGCCTCAACCTGACCCGGGCCAGCCTCGACGCGACCTGCAAGTACCCGTGGACGGCGGACAGTCCGATACCGGATCCCGGCGGACGGCTGAAGTTCGGCGTGTACCCCGAGGACGAGGACGTGTTCCGCTGGATGCGCGAAGGCGCCCCGGGGCGGCTGCGTTGCATCGAGGCCGAGATCATGGACCTGTCCGATGACATCGCCTACTCCGTGCACGACTTCGAGGACGCGATCGTCAACGGCTACCTCGACGTGGCGCAGCTCGCCGACCCGGCGGAGCATCACGCGCTGGTCGGACGGATCCAGCAGTGGGTCGGCTACGACTACAGCCGCGAGGACCTGGCCGACGCGCTGTACCGGCTCACGCGTCAGCCGATGTGGCTGACGTCGTTCGACCGGTCCCGGCGCGACCTCGCCCGCTTGAAGAACCTCACGAGCGACATGATCGGGCGTTTCGCGCGCGCCGCGGTGTCTGCGACCCGCGAGGCGTACCCGGGTGCCAACCTCGCGCGCTACAACGCGCACGTCGTGGTGCCGCGGGTGATCGAGGCGGAGATCGCAGTGCTCAAGGGGATCATGGGACAGGCCATCGTCACGATCGACGCCCGCCGCGGCGTCTACAAGGAGCAGCGCCGGGTGCTCAAGCGCCTGGCCGACGCGCTCTGGTCGACCGACGCGCTGTGGACCGCCGGCGCCGACGTGCTCGAGCCGGCGTTCGCCGCCGACTTCCACGATGCCGGATCCGATGCCGAGCGCGCGAGGGTGGTCGTGGACCAGATCGCGAGCCTGACCGATCAGACGGCCGTGGACTGGCACAATCGCCTGGTCGGCGACATCGATCCCGCCGAGGTGGGGATCTGGTCGCCGCGGCACGCCCGGCCGCGCGCCGCGCACGCCGCCCGGTCCGCCGCGCTGCACGCGCTGCCCGGCGACGGCGGGCGCTGATGCCGAGGATCGCGCAGGCCGACGTCGACGAGGTCAAGTCGCGCACCAACATCGCCGACATCGTGGGGGAGAGGGTCTCGCTGAAGTCCGCCGGCGTGGGATCGCTCAAGGGCCTGTGCCCGTTCCACGACGAGAAGAGCCCGAGCTTCCACGTGCGGCCCCAGGTCGGCTACTACCACTGCTTCGGCTGCGGTGCGTCCGGCGACGTGTACTCCTTCCTGCGGGAAATGGATCACGTGAGCTTCACCGAGGCGGTGGAGCGCCTCGCCGCGCGCGTGGGCTACACGCTGCACTACGAGGACGGCGGGCCCGCACCGGAGACGAGCGGGCGGAGTCGTCTGTACGCGGCGAACACCGCGGCGGCGGAGTTCTTCCGCAGTCAGCTGCTCAGCCCCGAGGCCGAGTCGGCGCGCGCCTTCCTGGGGCAGCGCGGATTCGACGCGGGCGCTGCCGCGCACTTCGGCGTCGGCTACGCGCCCCGGGGCTGGGACGGCATGCTCAAGGCGCTCAGCGCGCAGGGATTCACGCGGGACGAGCTCACCGCGGCCGGTCTCGTCTCGGCAGGCCAGCGCGGCGTCTACGACCGGTTCCGCGGCCGCGTCGTATGGCCGATCCGCGACGTGACGGGCCAGACCATCGGCTTCGGCGCGCGCAAGCTCTACGACGACGATCAGGGGCCGAAGTACCTGAACACCCCCGAGACGCCGATCTACAAGAAGGCCCAGGTCCTCTACGGGCTGGACCTCGCCAAGCGGGACATCTCGCGGGGAGACCCGAAGCGCGTCGTCGTGGTCGAGGGATACACGGACGTGATGGCCTGCCATCTCGCCGGCGTCACGACCGCGATCGCCACGTGCGGCACGGCCTTCGGTGCCGAGCACATCAAACTGCTGCGGCGCGTCATGGGCGACGACTCGGCGGCGGGTGAGGTCGTGTTCACGTTCGACGGCGATGAGGCGGGCCAGAAGGCGGCCCTGCGCGCCTTTGCGGAGGACGACCGGTTCAACGCGCAGACGTTCGTCGCGGTGGCGCCCGACGGGCTGGATCCGTGCGACCTGCGCCTGCTGCGCGGCGACCAGGCGGTCCGCGGTCTCATGTCGACGAAGGTGCCGATGTTCGAGTTCGTGATCGATCGCAAGATCGCCTCCTTCGATCTCGGCACCGCTGAAGGACGCGTCGGAGCGCTCAGGGCCGCGGCGCCCATCGTGGCCGAGATCCGGGACCCGCTCCTGCGCCCGGAGTACGAGCGCATCCTCGCCCGCCGCCTCGGCATGGACCCGACCGACGTGCACGCCGAGGTGCGACGCCACGAGCGGCGTCGACGCGACGGCACGCCCGCCTCGCGTGAGCAGTCGTCCACGCCCGTCGCCTCGGCGCCGCAGACGCCGGGTGACGCGCCTTCGGCCGCTCCTGTCGTGACGCTCGCGACGCTGCCGCGCACCGGCGACGCGCCGCTCGAGCGGGACGCCCTGATGGGCGCCCTGCAGTACGGGCACCAGCTGGACGCCGATCTGCTTCAGCGGGCGGTCAGCACGCCGTTCGCGGTGCCCGCACTGGATGCCGTGCGCGACGCGATCGCGCAGGTGGCGGATCGGCAGCGGCCCGGATGGGCGCTGCAGGCGGTCGACGCCGTGCGGGAGCCGTATCGAGGTCTCGCCGGCGAGCTGCTCATGGCGGCGTTCCCCGCGCGAGATGAGCAGGGTGCGCGGGCATCGGCCACGGATCTGTGCCGGCGTCTCATCGTCCGCGGGCTTCAGCGCGAGAAGAGCGAACTGCTGGGGGCGATCCAGCGTCTGCCCGCCGACTCGGACGGAGCCAGGGCGATCGCCCGGCGCCTTGTCGAGATCGACGCCGAGCGGCAGCGCTACATCGAGTCCTGAGGCCCGCCGTGCCGGGCTGTCCTGTCGCCGTCGGATTCAGGCAGGATGGGAGCCATGGCACGTTCGAGCGGGGACCCATCGGCGGCGATCGTCTGCGAGGATCTCGTGATCGACCGCGCGGGGCACTCGGCGCCGACGCGCGCGATCGACGGCGTGACCTTCTCGCTGGACGCCGGCGAGCTCATCTGCATCGCCGGCGCGACCGGATCCGGCAAGTCGACGCTGGTGGGGGCCCTGGCGGGGGTCTCCGATCCGTCGATCAAGGTGGTCGGCGGTTCGGCGACGGTGTGCGGGGTGTCCGTGCGTCACCCGGGGCGTCGGCTTCGCGAGCTCACGTATCGGGCCGGCTACCTGCCGCAGAATGCGGGCGCGCTGCTTACCCCGCAGCTGACGGTGCACGAGATCATCGCCGAGCCGATCCTGCAGCGCGAGCGCCGGGTGAACGTCAAGGCGCTGTCCATCCGCGTGGCGACCCTCCTGGACGAGCTTCACCTGCCGCTCGGGCTCGCGGCGTCGTTCCCGTACGAGCTCAGTGCCGGGATGCGTCAGCGGGTCGCGATCGCCCGCTCGCTCGTCCTCGACCCTCGGGTGCTGATCGCCGACGAGCCTCTCGCGAACCTCGATCTGGAGGTGCGGCCCGTGGTGTTCGACGCGATCACTCGACGTCGATCAGAGCGAGGCATGGCGGCCCTGCTGGTCAGCAATGACGCCGCGTTCGCCCGCGAGCTGGGTGCGGCGACGCTCATGATCAGGGATGGGCACGTGGTCGCGCGGGGTGTCGGCGCCGATCTGCTGTGGACGCCGGGGGCCGATCACGCGATCTGACGCCCGAACGCGGCGACGGCTTCCACGGCCTCGTCTGTTGCCGTGATCGGAGCACGGTGCGAGACTCGGCGCATGAGCTCAGAAGCTGCCATCGCCGTCGCGATGTTCACGGTCGCCGATCAGGATTCCGCCGTCGCGTTCTACACCGGGACCCTTGGCTGGGAGGTCCGGATGGACGTGAACTGGGGAGCGGGTGCCGACGCCGGGCGCTGGGTGGAGGTCGCTCCCGTCGGCTCCACGGCGCGCCTCGCCGTGAACCCGCCGATGGGAGGCGAGCCCGGCGGGGGATCCATCGGCATCGAGGTCGCGGATCTCGTCGCGGAGAAGGCGCGGCTGCAGGCCGTCGGACTCGACGTCGCGAACGAGATGCCGGCCGGTGGCCCCGTGCCGGCGATGTTCTCCGTCAACGATCCCGACGGGAACTGGATCTGGGTCGTTCAGGCCGGTTGAGCCGCCCCTCGCGGAACGCGGACGGGGCGGGGAGAGTTCGCGCCGCCCGCACCCCGGTCAGTGCTGTGGCCGCTGATCTTCGCGGCGCATCGTGTACCGCATGCGCCGCACGGAGGAGAACCCTGAACGGTGTGCGGCGTCCTCCAGCGCCGCCGCGGTGGGGCTCTGCACTGAGGAGAGAAGGGCGAAGGCTCGCTGAGCCCGGCGGCGTTCCAGTTCCCGGGCCGGGGTGGTGCCCACTTCGGCGAACAACCGGTGCAGGTACGACAGCGACATCGCCAGCTCGCGGGCGATGTCCTCGACTTTGACGGTCGGGTCCAGGTACTTGTCGTCGATGAGGCGGATCGCGTCGCGCAGATGGCCCGTTCGATCCTTCGCAAGCTGACGATGCACGGGTCCCGCGGCGTCCGCGAGCGCAGCCGCGATGCTGCTGGCGAGCGCGTAGTCGACGTAGGCGGCGCTCGCATCCCAGGCCGTCGCGGGCGCGAGCGCGATCGCACCTGTCATGGCCGTCAGGAGGTTGAAGTGCGCATCGTTGAGGCTGTGGACGCGCCCCAGCAGTGAGTCGAAGCTCGCCTGTCGCAGGAGCCTGGTCTCGAAGCGCCAGATGATGCGCGCCCACGGCGCGGAGGCACTGCTCTCCGTGGGCTGATCGCCGGGCACCACGAGAAGCTCCTGCGGGCGGATGCGGGACTCCGTCGCTCCGCTCGTCACGGTCCCGACGCCGTCCACCCCGAGAAACGCCCACATGCTTCCGGCAGGGAACGGGGCCGCCTGGAACCGGCCGGGGGTCGTCCACAGCCGCGCGACGCTCCACTGCGAGTCGCCGGCCGCGTCCAGATCGACACGAGGGGCTGGTCGCGTGTCGCAGGTCCAGCCGATCCGGGACAGTTCGCTCTCCGTCGAGGGGCGCCACGCGGTGCCCGTCTCATTCCGCTCCGGGGTCATGGCCCGTTTCCTTCCGCTAGCGCGACACTATGCCTCTCACGGCAGCTGATCCAGTGCCGACCATTCCTCGCGTCAGGTGCCACTTTCCGCTGTTTCGATCGTTCTGCCTGTGGAGACGTGGAAGACGCGGACTCCTTTCGGCATTGTCGTCGTTTGTGGAGAAAGCAGGCTGTGGGCGTTGAGAATCCGGAACGGAGTGTCAGATCCTCGCATCTTGTTGTTCAAGACCTCGCACGATTCCCGTGCGTCGAGATGCCGTCTTTCCGTCGTTCCGTAACCTCATCGAGGCATGCACGGCCGCTGGGGCGGCGAGTGCTGCGCGAATCCCGGAGCGGTCTGCCCTGGCCCGTGACGACGTCATCGCCACGGTGCACAGGTGATCGCCGCATCGGTCTTTCATACACATAAGGGGACATCGAATGAACGACAACGACCACCTGGTCAACGCTCGCACCTCGCGGACGATCACCCGCCGGACCATCATCAAGGGCGCCGCGTGGTCCGTCCCGGTGATCGCCGCGGCGTCGACCCTCCCGCAGGCGGCAGCCAGCGGGCCGTGCCCGTGCGCTGCCTCCACGCCGCTCCTGATGGACTCGGGCAGCTGGCCGGGCGGGATGAAGCAGGACGGCAACTTCGGCGGCGGGCCGTTCCTCTTCGCCGACCAGTCGCCGCTCAACCCGGGCCAGCTCGAGGCCCTTCCCGACCGTGTCGGGATCACCATGCTCTATCAGTACTTCTGGATCTCCACTCCGATCGAGGTCTGCGCCGGTCGCACGTACACCTGGACCTACGAGGTGCAGGGGAGCCGCGGTGACAGCGCCGCAGGTGGTGGCGGCGCAGAGCAGTTCATGGACGTCGGGTGGAGCACCACGGCGAACACGAACGCCCTCGACTACGCGTGGACCAACTCCTTCTACTCGCGGACGACGTCGACGCGCCACGCGGGCGCCGTCCAGGTCACGAGCCCGACGGCACCGGGTCCGGGCGGCTACTACGGCTTCGGTGGCGTCCTGGGTGCCAGCTACACGGCGACCTCCACCTTCGTCGCGCCGATCACGGGGACCGTGTACCTCAAGGTGCGGTGGACCGGTGTGCTCGGCAACGGCGTGAACAACGACGACTACGGCATCGTCTCGCTGGGTCTGGCCTGCGCCTGACCGCCGTCGTCTTCGGCACGCGCGGCGCACGTCGCGCCTGTCGAAGGCCGCCGCAGACGGAGGGGCTGCTCCGCAGCCATGGGGACTCACGTCGGCGGCGGAAGGGGCCCGTCACGGGTTCCGAACCGATCGACCTTTCCCTCCCCGGAGTCGATCGGGAGCCGGCACGGGATCCCGCCCGTGCCGGCTTCATCTGTTCACGGCGAGGACGCGGGCATGGCGGCGACCGCCTCACTGCAAGTCGGTCACGGGTACGAACCGATAGCCGAGGCCTTGGATGCCGGTGACGATCTCATCGACCATGGAGAGCTTCAGGAAGGGATGGAAGAAGAAGCTCGCCGTCGCGTCGGTGACGACCAGATTGCGCTTCGCCCGCCCCACGAGACTCGCGGCCGAGCGGGCCGGGTGATTGTTCTGCGCCGTCAGCGTCGGGTTCTCCAGGTCCTCGGGATAGACGGTGGTGCCGTAGATGTCGTGCACCGTGTAGGGGAAGAACTGTTCGAACGCGTCATCCGGGGTCGCCGCTGCGGATGTCAGTGAACCGGGCCAGTACTCGGCCTGCTCGTACCGTGCGTCGTAGAGTCCTGACATGGCGAGGTAGGCGTTGACGGACGCCGAGTAGTGCGGGGTCTCGAAGATCGTCGGCGCTCCGAGGCCTGCGTCGATCATCGCCTGCCTCCCCTGTTCGAGGCGCTGACGGTTCGCCGCGATCGTGTCGTCGGGGAGGGGACCCTGCTTCTCCACCCAGGAATCGGATCCGCATGGTTCCCAGCGATACGGCGGGGCCGCGGTGGCGCTGCAGCCGTAGCGGTAGAACTCGTAGTCGTCGCCACTGCGGCCGCTGTACGGATTGGGGAGACTCCCGTACTGGTGGGTCGTTCCGTGCTGGATGAGGGTTCCGCCATGATCCTGCATGTACCTCAGGGCGTCGACGACCTCGGGCGCGTCGCTCAGACTGAGCGCGTACGGCGCCTTCCTGCCCGGCGCGTGATCGACCAGGATCGGGATGACAGCGACCTGGAAGGGGATCTTGCGTGCCGCGAAGTAGTCGGCGAAGGCGCGAAGCTCCGAGGGATCCGATTCCGGATTCACGTCCTCGATGCGCACCGCGGCTCGCCGCACCGGTGCCCGCCCCGGAGCGAGAGCCGGGGAGAGCAGGTCTGCGAACACCAGGTACCCGCCGTTCTCGTCGATAAAGGACAGCGGCACTTCCGCGACGTAGGTAAGGTTGTTCGACCGGATCGCCCACGGCACGGATTGCAACCCCGTGCCCGACGGAGGACGGCACCCGGCGGACGACGCGGGGACGGCGCAGGTCGCGGTGGCGACCACGTCCACACCCGGCTGAACGCCACCGGGAATCCAGATCGTGGCATCGGAAGGGTGTGCCCGGGGGAGGTCCTGCCCTTTGTACCGGAGCTTCGTCAGGTCCTTGCTCGTGACATCGAGCGGGGCGTCCGGGCTCCAGCCGTACTGAGCGGCGAAGCTCTCGCCGCCTGAGGGGCTCTGTGCCAGGGTGTCGCTGTTCGCTCCCAGCCAGATGACCGGCACGGTGGCCGCGCGGACGTCGTCGACGAATGCCTGCGGCACGACCGTGTCCGCGGACACCCCGACGTAGATCACCGCGGTGAAGCCCGCCATCCGGCCGGAGGTGTACTCACGGATCGGGACGATCTCTGCTTCGCCGAAGTGCGTCGCCAGGTTGCCGGCGGCGATCGCGGACACCTCGCCGCGGAACTCCCGCGGTGCCGTGTCATCGTAGAGCACGAGTGTCGAAACACCGTTCTGCAGGCCGTACTTCGGGCTGAGCCGGGGCGAGGCCGTCTGCGGTGTCTGGGGTGCCGCGGTCGCGAATTCCCGGGCCAAGGGCGAGCCCTCGCCCGGGACGAGACCGTCGTCCGTGAACGCGAACACGCTCCCGACGCAGACCGTCGGGAGCGCCACCATGAATGCCGCCCACCCGAACCGCCGGATGCGTCTCAGCGATCGTGACCGGGCAGGGAGCCTGAGCTCAGCGTGCATGCGGCACGAACTCGTCGACGGCATCCGCCCGTCCGAAATGTCGCGCGATCGCGGACACCGTCCGGCGTGACGCCTGACCGTCCCCATACGGGTTCACCGCCTGCGCCATCCGGTCGTAGGCAGCCGGATCACGGAGGAGGAGGGTCACGGCGTCGACGATGGCCTCCTCGTGGGTGCCCACCAGCCGCGCCGCTCCAGCGTCGACGGCTTCCTGCCGTTCCGTCGTGTCGCGCATGACCAGGACGGGTTTGCCGAGCGCCGGAGCCTCTTCCTGAACGCCGCCGCTGTCCGTGAGCACCAGGCGGCAGCGCTGCAGCAGCATGCAGAAGTCCGTGTAGGGCAGGGCGTCGACGACGAGGATGTTCGGGCGGTTCTCGAGAATCGGGAGAATCGTCGCGCGCACCAGCGGGTTGCCGTGCGCAGGCAGGACGAGATCATGATCCGGAAACCTGTCCGCGATCCGCGCGAGGGCCGACCCGATCCGGCGGAGAGGCGGGCCCCAGGACTCGCGGCGGTGGGTCGTGACGAGCAGCATCGGGCGGTTCTCGTCGAGGATCCGGGCGAGCGGCGCGGCCAGCGGCTCGCCTCGCGCGACGACATGGAGGAGCGCGTCGATCACCGAGTTGCCGGTGACCGCGATCGTCGCCGGGTCGATGCCTTCGGACAGGAGGTTGCGCCGCGCGAGTGCGGACGGCGCCAGGTGCAGCGCCGCGATCTGCGAGATGAGTCGCCGATTGCCCTCTTCGGGGAAGGGCGAGAGGAGGTCGCCGGTCCGCAGGCCGGCTTCCGCATGGACGACCGGGATCTTCGCGTAGAACGCTGCGAGCGCCCCCGTGAAGCTCGTCGTCGTGTCGCCCTGGACCAGGACGGCGTCCGGCCGCAGCTCGTGCAGTGCGGGCGTCAGGCCGCGCAGCACTCGCCGGCTGATGCTCTCGAGGGTCTGTCCGGGGGAGTGGATGTCGAGGTCGACATCGGGCGCGATGCCGAATGCGCGGTGGACCTGGTCCAGCATCTCCCGGTGCTGGCCGGTGACGACCACGTGCGTGTGGAACCGCGGGTCCGCGCGGAGGGCCGCGATCAGCGGCGCGAGCTTGATCGCCTCGGGGCGGGTGCCGTAGACCGCCATGACGCGGATCTGCGCGAGCGGAAGCGGGTCAGACGTCATGCGTTCATCTCTTTCGGTCGGTCGGTTCCTCGTCCTATTCGTGTGTTCTGCGCGCGACCATGGACCTCGGAGAGCCGAGCGGTCTTCGCCCACGAGCTGCGTCGCAGGAGCGTGCGCCCGAGCGCCCTCCACGCCGCGACGTACCAGAGCAGGGAGTAGAAGACGTAGCCATGGAGCAGGACGACGGCGCGTGACGGCGTGAGCGCATGATCGCGTTCCACCTGCAGGTAGGTCCTCGCATGGAAGAACGACATGCCGAAGGTCAGCAGATAGATCACGAGCCACCACGTGCTGGGGCGCAGTGTTCCCAGCGTCGCCTCGATCGCGTCTGCGCTCACGGCGAGCACCAGGCCTGCCGACAGCACCGAACTGAGGATCTGGAGGAAGGGGCTGGTCACGTGATAGAGCAGATCTGCGCGGCTGAGGCCGTGCGTCGTCTCCAGCAGCTCCGGTACGAGGGGCCAGCTCTGCAGGTGCCCCTGGAACCACCGTGTGCGCTGCCTGATCCACTTCGAGACCTCGACCAGGCCCTGCTGATGGACGAACGCAGTCGGGCAGAACTCCACCTCCCACCCGCGGAAATGCAGCCGGAGGCCGAGGTCGAGGTCTTCGGTCAGGCTGCGGGACCACGGGGCGGCGCCGAGGCTGTCGAGCGCCGCCAGGCGCACGAACTGTCCGTTGCCTCCCAGGCCGACGCTGCCGAGATGCCGACGACCCCGCTGATAGATGTTCGTGTAGAGCACGAATTCGATGTCCTGCATTCGGGCGAGCCAGTTCCTCTCCCTGTTGTTGATGCGGACGCCGATCTGGACGGCGCCCATCGAGGGGTCGTCGAAGAAGGGCAGGACGTCGTCGAGTGCGTGCAGGTCGAGACGCCCGTCCGCATCGACGATGCAGACGATGGTGTCGAAGGGATCCACGTCATCGATCACCGCCCCCGACCTGATGTGCGCGATCGCGGCGTTGAGCGCCTCGCCCTTGCCTTGGCGAGCCTCGGGAAGCGTCCGCCGCAGCAGGTGCAGAGCCGGGTGCGAACGGTGGAGCACGATCGCCGAGGTGTCGTCCGCGGATCCGTCGTCCACGACGAGGATGTGGATCCCGGGTCGCCAGAGCGTGAGCAGCCGATCGATGCTCGCACCGATCACCCGGCCCTCGTTGAGGCAGGGCAGCACGAACACCACGGGGCGCAGGTCGCCGGAACCTCGTCGGCGGCGATGCAATGCCACGAGCGGCTTGCGCAGAGAGAGCGCGTAGAGGAGGAGGTTGTAGACGATGCCGGACAGGATGAAGAGGGTCATGACCGCCAGCACCGCATCGACGACATGACCGTGGACGAGGATCACCGTGTCGGCGCCCCATCGTGAGCGCGTACCGGGTACAGTTCGTCGGTGTGCCCGGCGAATCGCGGTCGGCGCCGCTGCCGCGTGCGGTGACGCAGTGACGCCGTGACGAGCGCGAAAGCGGCGAACAGCCAGTAGGCGAGGAACATGCCGACGCAGAACATCAGCAGGAATCTGGCGCCGCCGTTCACCACGTGAAGAAGGTCGACAAGAACCGTACTTTTAACCACGATGCTGCGTCCCCCCGGCGAGCCCTGGATTGCGGTGCACGGCCCCACGTCTGTCGTGGGACGCGCCGCATTCGATCCTCACGACTATGCCGCGCATCGAGGTCGTGCTCTTCGCCGTCCATGGCGCGGTGATCGAGTTCGACGCATTCACGGACGAGACTGCTCATGCTCGCCTGATTCCACGTTCGCACGCAGACCGTCGGCTCTTGTGCGCGATGCCGTGAGCTCGGATGCGATGAGCATCGTGTCGGCGTCAGTCGTGACGGGCTCATGTCGGCGCTGAGCTCACCAACGACGAAGCCCCGTCGCAAGGACGGGGCTTCGGGGGATTGCTCCCCGGCTTGGACTCGAACCAAGAACCTGCCGGTTAACAGCCGGCTGCTCTGCCAATTGAGCTACCGAGGAATGCTTCCCGCTGCGCGGGCAACTCGTCAACTATAGCAAAGGTTGACCGTTCATCCCGCCTCGGGCCGCCGCCCGGGCGCGTCGCCCGCCGGGGTGGGGTCGGTCACCCTTCGAGGTTGTCCACTCCCGGGAGCCAGCTCGCGCCGGGGCGGCCCCAGCCGCGCTTCCGGGCGATCTTCTGCACGGTCTTCCAATCGCCGTCGTCGAGGCGATCGACGTAGAGGATGCCGTCGAGGTGGTCGAACTCGTGCTGCATGATCCGCGCCCGCCAGCCGTCGACCTCGATGCGGACGTCGTCGCCGTTCAGATCGGTCCCGGTCACGAGCGCGCGCTCGGAACGGCGCAGCGGGAACCGCTCGCCGGGGAACGACAGGCAGCCCTCCGACTCCAGATCGGGATCGGGGGAGCCGGGCTCGAGAGGGGCGATCCAGAGCACAGGGTTGATGATCTCGCCGCGCCAGGGGTTCTCGTCGTCATCGACGTACGAATAGACGTAGATGCGCAGGCCGACGCCGACCTGGGGCGCCGCGAGGCCGACGCCGGGCGCGACGTCCATCGTCTCGTACATGTCCGCCACGAGCGTGCGGATCTCGTCGGTGATCTCGCCGACCGGGTCGGCGGGGGAATGCAGGACGGGGTCGCCCATGATGCGAATCGGAAGCACTGCCACGCGTCAACCCTAGTCGGCGGCGAGGGGCGGGTAGTCTCGAAGGGTGCTTGAGGACCTGACGCGGAACATGGGGGCGGCGGACGTCGGCGAACACCTCGCCGGCGTGTTCGCGAACCCCGGCCTGCTGATGGGCATCCCGCTCGCGTTGGCGGGCGCCGTGTTCATGTCGCTGGGCGCGCAGTATCAGCACCGGGGCGTCGAGAAGGTCGAGCGGCTGAGCGGCTCAGACGCGGCTACGGGACTGAGCTGGCAGCAGGTGAAGGGGCTGCTGACGCGGCCCTCCTGGATCGTCGGCACGCTCATGCTGGTCCTGGCCATCGTCTGTCAGCTCGCCGCCCTCACGAAGGCGCCGCTGATCGTCGTGCAGCCGCTCGGGGCCATCGCGCTCGTGATCACCACGCTGCTCAACGCGCGGGTGAGCGGCGTGGCTCCGACGAAGCGCTCGCTGGTATCGATCTTCGCGTGCGTGGGCGGCATCTTCATCTTCGTGCTGTTCGCCGCGCTGTTCGCCGTCGAGCGCGACATCAGCGAGATCCAGCTGTTCACGATCCTCACGATCCTGCTTCTCGTGATCATCCTTCTCGGCACCTGCTGGCTGATCCTGCGGCACCGCATGCGCGCGCTCTTCTACGTCAGCGGCGCCGGAATCCTGTACGGCTTCGTCGCGACACTGGCCAAGGCGGTGCTGGTCCGGATCCAGTCCGGCCAGTTCGACTGGCTCACGGCGGTGTGCGTGATCGCGCTGATCGCGGCCGGCGCCGCGGGCGCCTACTTCGTACAGACCGCGTACGGATCCGGCCCGCCCGACCTGGTGATCGCCGGATTGACCGTGATCGATCCCATGGTGGCGGTCCTGATCGGGCTGCTCGTGCTCGAGGAGGGTGCGGCGGCCCCGGTCTGGGTCTTCGTCGCCTTCGGGATCTCGGGGGCCATCGCGGGCTGGGGCGTCGTCACGCTGGCGCGATACCACCCGCAGGTGGTCAGCGAGAGTCAGGAACTGCCCATCACCCGCGGCAGCGGCGGCGGAGCCGCCGCCCCGACCGGGTCGGAGGCGAACGGCGAGACGACTCAGGAGCCTTCGCGCTCCGCAGAGCCTCCGGCGCCGGGTGACGATCCGGACGCACCGGAATGGCCCACGAACGTGGCTCCGATCCGGCGGGACGACCTGCCTCGCGGCGGCGCCACCGAGCGCGGAAACGGATCCGACGGCCGCTGATCCGCTCGACTCCGACCGCGGCGCCTTTCGACGACGGCGCCGCGGTGCGGGTCAGTAGTCCACGTCGATGAGGTCGGGTGCGACCTCGGAGGCGGCAGCCTCATCCACGAAGAACACCGTGCGCTTGCGACCCTTGGCGCCGGCCGCCGGGACGTTCTCGTAGTTGGCGCCCGCAAGGGCCAGGCCCAGTGCGGAGGCCTTGTCGGCTCCGGTCAGCACGAGCCAGACCCGCTTGGACGCGTTGATCACCGGGCGGGTCAGAGTGATCCGCTCCGGGGGCGGCTTGGGGGAGTCGCGCACCGGAAGCACGGCCGCATCGATCACGGTGATCTCCGGCCGATCCGGGAACAGCGAGGCGATGTGGCCGTCCGGTCCGACGCCGAGGAAGCAGACCGCGAACGACGGCCAGGCTCGGTCTTCTTCACCGAAACGCGCGAGCTCTGCGGCGTAGGCTGCGGCGCCCTCATCGAGCGTCAGGCCCGCGTCGCTCGCGGCCATCTCGTGCACGTTCTCGGCCGGGACGGAGATCCGATCCAGCAGGGCGGCGCGCGCCTGACCGGCATTGCGATCCGGGTGGTCCCTGGGGACGAAGCGCTCGTCGCCCCACCAGAAGTGCACGAGCGACCAGTCCACCTCGTGGGCGCGAGGATCCTCCGCGACCGCGCGCAGGACGGCGGATCCCATGCTCCCGCCGGTCAGGGCGATGTGCGCGAGGCGCCCGTCCTTGATGCGCGCCTGGACGCGCACGAGGAAGCGGTCGGCGACGCGCCGCGCCAGCGAGACGGGATCCGCGTCGATGACGACGCGCTTGGCGGGGGAGTCGGAGGCCATGTCAGGCGACCGGCTCGGGCGCGCTGAGCTTGGCGAATCCCTCGGTGATCACGCGGCCGTAGAGCACGTCGGGGTCGAGCCGGCGCAGCTCCTCGGCCAGGCACTCCCGCAGCGTCCGACGCGGCAGGTGGAGCTCGTGGTCCGGCTGTCCGGGCTGCGTGAGCATCGCGGATCCCGGTACCGGGCGCTCCAGCAGGATGTCGCCGTTGGCGCGGGTGAGCCGCACCGACTTGATGCCGTGCGCCCAGTGCGCGATCGGCTCGTACGCCCAGCGGACCGGGACGTCCAGCGCGAGGCCCAGCCAGGCGGCGAGCAGCGCGGTGGAGGGGGAATCGGCGGCGCCGCGCACCTCGACCGCGGTCACCTCGTCGAACGGCGGCTGATCGAGGACGGCGGCGAGCTGCTCGCGCCAGTGCGTGAGCCGGGTCCAGGCGAGATCGGTGTCGCCCGGGACGTGTGTGCGTCCGAGCACCTCGAGCTGCGCGCGCACATCGCTCGCGGTCGCCGCGTCGGTGATGCGGCGCTGTGCGATTCGTCCGAGCGGCGATTCCGCCGGCGCTTCCGGCGCCAGCGTCGGCCACCAGACGACCACGGGGGCGTCGGGCAGCAGGAGACCCGTGACCAGGCTCTCCTCGTTGCTGGCGGCGTCGCCGTAGGCGTGCAGCACGACGACCTCGCTCGCGCCGGCGTCGCCGCCGACCCGGATCTGCGCGTCCAGGTGTGCCTCGCCCTCGCTCGTGGTCAGCACGATGACGCGCATCGGGTGCTCGCGGGATGCGTCGTTCGCGGCGTCGACCGCCGCCTCCAGCGCGTCGTCCGGCGCCGCGATGATGAGTGTGAGCACGCGACCGAGCGCGACGACGCCGCCCTCTTCGCGAGCCTTGACCAGGTTCTTCGCGACCTGGCTGGTGGTGGTGTCGGGCAGATCGATGATCACGGGCGCCTCCAGACACGTCCGTCGCGGGCGAGCAGGGCATCGGCGGAGGCCGGGCCCCAGGATCCGGGAGCGTACTGCTCCAGCGGGCCGCCCTCGGCGGCCCAGTACTGCTCGACCGGATCGAGGATCTTCCAGCTGAGCTCGACCTCCTCGTGGCGCGGGAACAGCGGCGGATCGCCGAGGAGGACGTCGAGGATCAGTCGTTCGTACGCCTCAGGGCTGGCCTCGGTGAACGCGTGTCCATAGCCGAAGTCCATGGTCACATCGCGCACGTTGCTGCCGTTGCCCGGAACCTTGGAACCGAACCGCAGCGTCACGCCCTCATCGGGCTGCACGCGGATCACGAGGGCGTTCTGGCCCAGCTCGGAGGTCTGCGCACCACCGAACAGATGCTCCGGAGCGCGCTTGAAGACGACCGCGATCTCGGTCACGCGGCGGCCGAGGCGCTTGCCGGTGCGCAGGTAGAACGGCACGTCGGCCCAGCGCCGGGTGTTGATCTCGAGCTTGACCGCGGCGTAGGTCTCCGTGATGGACTCCGGATCCATGCCGTCCTCGTCGAGGAAGCCGGTGACCTGCTCGCCGCCCTGCCAACCGCCGGCGTACTGTCCGCGGGCCGTGGCGAGCGAGAGGTCGTCGGGCAGCGAGACGGCTGCGAGAACCTTCTCCTTCTCGGCGCGCAGGTGCTCGGCCGACAGGCTGATCGGCTCCTCCATCGCGGTGAGCGCAAGCAGCTGCAGCAGGTGGTTCTGGATGACGTCGCGGGCGGCGCCGATGCCGTCGTAGTAGCCGGCACGGCCCCCGACGCCGATGTCCTCCGCCATCGTGATCTGCACGTGATCCACGTAGTTGCGGTTCCAGATCGGCTCGTACAGCTCGTTCGCGAACCGCAGCGCGAGGATGTTCTGGACCGTCTCCTTGCCGAGGTAGTGGTCGATCCGGAAGATCGAGTCGGCCGGGAACGTGCCCTCCAGGGCGTCGTTGAGCGCCCGTGCGGACGCGAGGTCGTGTCCGAACGGCTTCTCGATCACGACGCGCCGCCAGTGGTCGGCGTCCTCGTGTCCCTCGACGAGTCCCGAGTCGCGCAGCTGCCGTGCGACCAGCGGGAACTGGTTCGGCGGGATCGAGAGGTAGTACGCGTGGTTGCCCATGGTGCCGCGTTCGACGTCGAGCTTCTCGACGGTCTCGCGCAGCCGGCGGAACGCGTCCGGGTCTCCGAACTCACCGGAGACGAAGCGGATGCCCTGCAGCAGCTGCGCCCACGTCTCCTCGCGGAACGGGGTGCGCGCGTGCTCCTTCACCGCGTCGTAGACGACCTGCGCGAAGTCCTGGTCCTCCCAGTCACGGCGGGCGAAGCCGACCAGGGCGAAGCCGGGGGGCAGCAGGCCGCGGTTGGCGAGGTCGTAGACGGCGGGCATCAGCTTCTTGCGCGACAGGTCGCCGGTGACGCCGAAGATCACCAGTGCGCTGGGTCCGGCGATCCGGTTCAGCCGGCGATCGTCGGGGTCACGCAGGGGGTTGTGGCCGCGGGAGACGTGGACAGTCATCAGTGGGGGATTCTCCTGGGGATTGCGGATGGGCCTACTGCGCGGCCTCGAACAGGTCGAGCACGTCGTCCTGCGGTTCGGTGATCGTGAGCGTCACGACGGGACGGCCGTGCGCGGCGAGCACGCCGGCGTCGCCGGCGGCCTGGGCCTCGATGAGCTGGCCGAAGGTGAACGGACGTCCGGGGATCTCCAGATCCACGTCGGTGCGCTCCAGGATCTGCAGGAACACGCCCTGAGCGGGCCCGCCCTTGTGGTACTGCCCCGTCGAGTGCAGGAAGCGCGGGCCCCAGCCGAACGTCGTCGGACGACCGGAGTCCGCAGCCACGAGTTCGCGGAGGCCCTGCAGCTGCGGCATCTCGAGACGATCGACGTAGGCCTGGATGGACACGTAGCCGTCCTCGGGGAGCCGCGCCCAGAGCGCGTCCAGCACGCCGGCGATGGTGCGGGAGGCGAGCAGCGCAGGATCGGAGGCGCGGACCTCGACGCCGTCCTGCTCGAAGGCCGCGGGCGCGGGCGCGGGGCGTGCGTCCAGGAGGCCGCGGGCGGCGACCTTCGCGGACTCCACGTCGGGCTGATCGAACGGGTTGATGCCCAGCAGGTGTCCGGCGATCGCCGTCGCGTACTCCCAGACCAGGAACTGGGCGCCCAGGGTGCCGCTGACGAGGATCTCGCCGGGGTGGCGCTCCCGCAGGTGGAACTCGTCGGCGTCGTCGACGAGACGCACGAGCTGCAGATCGGCGGGACGGCTGTCCACCTCGGGCGACACCGGGAGCAGCACGACGGGAAGGATCCCGGTGCCCTCCTTGCCGGTCGACTCGGCGACCAGCTGCTCGATCCAATCGGGCAGGCCCACGATGTGCGTGCCGTCGGTGATCAGACCCAGCTTGTCGCGACGGGGACCGTCCGGGCTCTGCCGCGAGGCGGCGATCGCCGCGCCGAGGAGCAGCGCCGGGTTCTCCGGGGAGTCGATCGCGACCTGCAGCAGGGTCGCCTCCGCCTCGTCGAGCAGTTCGGCGACGTCGACGCCGGCGAGGCCGGACGGCACCAGGCCGAACGCCGTCAGCGCCGAGTAGCGACCCCCCACGTTCGGGTCCGCGTTGAACACGCGGTATCCGGCTTCCCGGGCAGAGGCGTCGAGCGGCGAGCCCGGGTCGGTGACCACGACGATGCGCTCCACCGGGTCGATCCCGATGTCGCGGAACGCCGTCTCGAAGGTGCGGCGCTGCGAGTCGGTCTCGACGGTCGACCCGGACTTCGACGACACGACGAGCACGACATCGGAGAGCCCGGCGTCGATGGCGGCGAGCACCTGGCCCGGGGAGGTCGAGTCGAGGATGGTGACGTCGATCCCGGCGGTCTGCGAGATGACCTCGGGGGCGAGCGACGATCCGCCCATCCCCGCCAGGACCACGCGCGTGACGCCCTTCGCCGCGAGCTCGTCGCGCAGGGCGACGATCTCGGGGACCAGCGGGCGCGACACGGACACCGCGTCCACCCAGCCGAGGCGGACGGCAGCCTCGGCCTCGGCGGACTCGCCCCACACGGTCGGGTCGCCGTTGGTGATCCGGGAGGCGATCAGCTCGCCCACCAGTCGCGGGACGACCTCGTCGATCGCCGCCTTCGGCGCCCCGGACGTGTGGATCTCGAAGCTCACCGCTGGGCTTCCAGTCCTTCGCGGACCTGGCCGAGCAGCTCGTGCCAGGAGTCGATGAACTTCGCGACGCCCTCATCCTCGAGCACCTGGGTGACGTCGGCGAAGTCGACGCCCACGGCGGCGAGGCCGGCGAAGACCGCGCGCGACTCGTCGTACGTGCCGGTGACGGTGTCGCCGGTAACCACGCCGTGGTCGTAGGTCGCCTCGAGCGTCTTCTCGGGCATGGTGTTGACGACGTCGGCGGCGACGAGCTCGGTGACGTACAGGGTGTCGGGCAGCGCGGGGTCCTTCACGCCGGTGGAAGCCCAGAGCGGGCGCTGGCGGTTGGCGCCGGCGGCGAGCAGGGCGGCGGCGCGGTCTCCGGCGAACGTCTGCTCGTAGAGCTCGTAGGCGAGGCGCGCGTTGGCGAGCCCGGCCTTGCTCTTGAGCGCGAGGGCCTCGTCGGTGCCGATGGCGGTGAGGCGCTTGTCGGTCTCGGTGTCGACGCGCGACACGAAGAACGACGCGACGGACTGGATCGTCGAGAGGTCGATGCCGGCGGCCTGGGCCTGCTCGAGGCCCGCGAGGTAGGCGTCGATCACCTCGGCGTAACGCTCCAGGCTGAAGATCAGGGTCACGTTGACGCTGATGCCCGCTGCGATCGCCGCGGTGATCGCGGGCAGTCCCGCCTTGGTCGCCGGGATCTTCACCAGCAGGTTGGGACGGTCGACCTTGGCCCACAGCTCCTTCGCCTGCGCGATGGTCCCCTCGGTGTCGTGCGCGAGGTCGGGGGAGACCTCGATCGAGACACGGCCGTCGACGTGGCCCGTCTCCTCCCAGACGGGGCGGAAGACGTCGAGCGCGTCGCGCACGTCCTGCGTGGTCGCCTCGAAGATGGCCTCCTCGGGCGTGGCGCCCGACTCGGCGAGCTGAGCGACCTGACCGTCGTACGAGGTGTCGTCCGGGTTGGTGATCGCGTTCGCGAAGATCGTCGGGTTGGTGGTGACGCCGACGACGTTGCGCGAGGCGATGAGGTCGGCGAGGTTGCCCGACGTGATGCGGGTGCGGGACAGGTCGTCCAGCCAGATGCTGACGCCGGCGGCGGAGAGGGCTGCGGTGGGCGTGGTCATGCGGATCTCCTCTTACGGGTTGCTCAAGCGGCCGCGGTGGCGGCGATGGTCTCGTGGGCGGCGGCGACGACGGCCTCCGTGGTGATGCCGAACTTCTGGAACAGGGTCTTGTAGTCGGCCGACGCGCCGAAGTGGTCGATGCCGACCGACCGGCCCGTCGAGCCGACGATGCCGTGCCAGCTCAGCGTGGATCCGGCCTCGACGGAGACACGGGCCTTCACGCCCGAGGGCAGCACGGACTCGCGGTACGCCTCATCCTGCTCGGCGAACCACTCCAGCGAGGGCGCGGAGACCACGCGGGCGTTCACTCCCTCGGCCGCGAGGGTCTCGCGCGCCGCGACAGCCAGCTGCACCTCGGAGCCCGTGGCGATGAGGAGGACGTCGGGGGTGCCGTTCGGCGCCTCGGCGAGGACATAGGCTCCCTTGGCGGTGTTCGAGGCCGCCGCGAACGTCTCGCCGGTCGCCTCGCCGGTGCCGCGCGCGAAGTTCGGCACGTTCTGACGCGTGAGGGCGATGCCGGTGGGCCCGCCGTGACGGCGCAGGATCTCGAGCCAGGCGGCCGCGGTCTCGTTGCCGTCGGCCGGGCGCACCACCGCGAGGTTCGGGATGGCACGGAGCGACGCGAGCTGCTCGATCGGCTGGTGCGTCGGGCCGTCCTCGCCGAGGGCGACGGAGTCGTGCGTCCACACGAACACGCTCGGCACGTTCATCAGGGCGGCGAGACGCACCGGCGGGCGCATGTAGTCGCTGAAGATCAGGAACGTGCCGCCGAACGGGCGGGTGGGCCCGTGCAGCACGATGCCGTTGATGATCGAGCCCATCGCGTGCTCGCGGATGCCGAAGTGCAGCACGCGGCCGTACGGGCTGCCGTCCCAGTCGTGCGTCGACCACGAGGCGGGGATGAAGGACTTCGCACCGGCGATGGTGGTGTTGTTCGAGCCGGCGAGGTCGGCCGAGCCGCCCCACAGCTCGGGCAGCCGGTCGGCGAGGGCGTTGATGACCTTGCCCGAGGCGGCGCGCGTGGCCAGCTCGGTCCCGGCCTCGAACACGGGCAGGGCGTCCTCGATGCCTTCGGGGAGCTCGTGCGCCTCGAGGCGCTCCAGCAGCGCCTTGCGCTCGGGGTTCGCGGCGGCCCAGGCGTCGAACGCCTGCTGCCACTGCGCGCGCTCCGCGGCGGCGCGGGCGCCGAGCTCGCGGGTGTGCTCGATCACCGCATCCTCGACGACGAAGCTCTTGTCGGGGTCGAAGCCGAGGACGACCTTGGTCGCCGCGACCTCGTCCGCGCCCAGCGCGTTGCCGTGCACCGACTCGGTGCCCTTCTTGTTCGGCGCGGGCCAGCCGATGATGGTGTTGAGAATGATCAGCGAGGGCTTCGAGGTCTCGGCCTTGGCCTGCTCGATCGCGTCGAAGAGCTCCTGCACGTCCTCGACGTAGGTGCCGGTGCGCACCCAGTCCACGTGCAGCACCTGCCAGCCGTACGACTCGTAGCGGGCGCGCACGTCCTCGGTGAACGCGACGTTGGTGTCGCCCTCGATCGAGATCCGGTTGGAGTCGTAGATCGCGATGAGGTTGCCGAGCTGCTGGTGGCCGGCGAGCGACGAGGCCTCGCTCGTCACGCCCTCCTGCAGGTCGCCGTCGCCGGCGATCACGTACACGTGGTGGTCGAACGGGCTGGTGCCGGCGGCGGCCTCCGGATCGAACAGCCCGCGCTCGTAGCGCGAGGCGTAGGCGAAGCCGACGGCCGAGGCCAGGCCCTGGCCCAGCGGGCCGGTCGTGATCTCGACGCCCTTGGTGTGTCCGTACTCCGGGTGACCCGGCGTCAGCGAGCCCCAGGTGCGCAGCGCCTCGAGGTCGCTGAGCTCGAGGCCGAACCCGCCGAGGTAGAGCTGGATGTACTGGGTGAGGGAGGAGTGTCCCACGGAGAGGATGAAGCGGTCGCGGCCGATCCAGTGCGTGTCGGCGGGATCGTGTCGCAGAACCCGCTGGTAGAGCAGGTAGGCCACGGGGGCCAGGCTCATCGCGGTTCCCGGGTGGCCGTTGCCCACCTTCTGGACGGCATCCGCCGCCAGGACTCGGGCGGTGTCCACCGCGCGCCGATCGATCTCATCCCACAGCAGTTCCGACACTCCAGAGCCCTTTCGAAGCCAATGAGTGCGCCCGTTCGTCTGCGCGCCGACCGCTACTTCACGGAGGGGCGAGGCACGTTGACGGGCGCGCGAGCAGTTTTCAGCATAGTGGCGTCGCGTGGCCGCGTCGCCGGTCCGGTCGAAGTGTTTCGGCGACAAGCAAGCGCATTCCCGCGTCGCCCCGGCGGCGGGGCCACGACGGCCGTGCGGGCGCCTCGGGCCGTTTCTCCGGATGCCATAGAATGACGGTGTTGCCCTATGCATGAAGGAGGCGGTCAGCATCGCGACCACCATCGAGTCCGTCGCCGCCGAGCGCTCTCTGAAGCGGACCATCAAGGGCTACGTCGAACTGACCAAGCCCCGCGTGCTCGAGCTTCTGCTCGTGTCCACGGTTCCCGTCATGTTCCTGGCGCAGCACGGCCTGCCGAACCTGTGGCTGGTGGCGGCGACCGTCATCGGAGGCTCGATGAGCGCCGGATCCGCCGCGGCGTTCAACATGTACATCGATCGCGACATCGATGCGCACATGCACCGCACGGAGAAGCGGCCGCTCGTGACGGGAGAGGTCTCGCCGCGCGGTGCGCTGGTGTTCTCCTGGGTGCTCGCCGTCCTCTCCACCGCCTGGCTCTGGCTGACGACCAACGGGGTGGCGGCCGCGCTCTCGGCGGCGGCGATCTTCTTCTACGTCGTCGTCTACACCCTGATCCTCAAGCGCCGCACCGAGCAGAACATCATCTGGGGCGGGATCGCCGGGTGCTTCCCGGTGCTGATCGGGTGGGCCGCCGTCACCGGGTCCCTCGACTGGCCGGCGTTCGTGCTGTTCGTGCTCGTGTTCCTGTGGACGCCGGCGCACTACTGGCCGCTGTCGATGAAGTACAAGGACGACTACGAGGACGTGGACGTGCCGATGCTGGGCGTCACCCGCTCCGCCTCGCAGGTGGGGCTCCAGGTCATCCTCTACGCGTGGGCGACCCTGGCGTGCTCGCTGCTGCTCATCCCGGTGGCCGGCATGGGGCTCGTCTACACGGTGTCGGCCCTCGTCTTCGGCGGATGGTTCGTGTACGAGGCGCACCGCCTGTACGCCCAGGCGGTGAAGGGCGCATCGGCGAGGCCGATGCGCGTCTTCCACGCCTCGATCACCTACCTGACGCTGATCTTCGTCGCCGTCGCGGTGGACCCGCTGCTCCCGTTCTGAGCCGACTGGTCGTTCGTCGCGTCCGCGGAGCTCGTTTCCTGCGACGGCGCGTCCTCCGAAACAGGCTCCTCGGACTCCCCATCCTCTTCCGGGGCCTCCGTGCTCGCCGGGCCGGTCTCGACGCGCTCCACGGCCGCGGGCGCGACGAGACCTGAGACGACGAGCAGCGCGAGCGCGAGGAGCACTCCGAGCACTCCGGCGCCGAGCAGCGCCGCGCCGATCACGATCCAGGACTGCCCGGCGTAGACCTCGAGGCCCGTGGCGCTGCCGTTCTTGAGCGTCGTGGTCATCGTGCCGAGATGGTCGAGCACGACCAGGGCGCCCGAGACGACGAGGGCGACCGAGGCGGCCAGGAGGATCCAGAAGGGGATGCTGCGGTTCATTGCGCGTGTCATGCCCCCAGACTCCGCGGCGAACTCGTGCAGGTCGTCTGCATCGCCTATGAGTCGCGTATGGGTCGCGGCGGGACCGGGGGAGAGGTCCCGGATGTTCGGGCACCCGGGACCAGCGTCCCCAGCAGCACGCAGGTCATAGGATCCGTTCCCCAGAACGGGGATCCTCCTGCTAGCGTCCACTTTCATCCAACTGACCTGATCAGGACGATGCAAGGACCGGATCCAGCGTTGTCCGCAAGAGGACACCCGATGAGCGACGACGAACTCCTCGACCTGCTGCACCGCGAGCGCCCGCAGGATCTCGGCGCCGTGGCCGAGCGCACCGCTGTCGACGCCGGGGAGGTGCGCGCTGCGCTCGAGAGGCTGGCCTCTCAGGGGCACCTCTCGCTCCAGGACGAGGTGATCCTGCTCAACCCGCCCGTGCAGGCCGCCGCGATCGCGATCGATCGGCTGCTGCAGGCGGAGCGCGCCGAGGCGGAGGCGCGCAGCGAGCGGCTCGCGCAGATCGTCGACGGCGTCGCCCGCCGCTCCGCGTCCTGGAACTTCGGCGAGGCCCTCGTGCAGGAGCGCCTCACCCTGCAACGGGCGGAGGGCCCGCACGCCGCGGAGGACCTGTGGTTCGCCGTCCAGGCGTCCCGGGTGGGGCCCGGGGGACGGGTGCGCGCCGTGCTGACCGACCTGGACCGCTACCGCCAGAGCAGCCCGGAACGCACGCGCGCGTTCGCGACGGTCATGAGCGGCTACGCCTCGGTGCAGGCGATCATCCCCGCGATGATCCTGGACGAGCGTCTGGCCGCCATGGTCCGCACCTTCCGCGAGTCGGCGGTGGAGTTCCGGATGCTGCCGGATCCGCCGAGCTGGTTCTGGGTCGACGACGCCGACATCACGGGCCTGCCGGTGAGCTGGCCCGACACGGCGCCGCAGAGCGTGGTCGCGGTGTCGAGCCCCGTCATCGCGGGCCTGGCGAAGGAGTACTTCGCCGAGCTGTGGCGGCAGGCGCAGCCGGTGGAGGCGGATCGGATCGGCTATGGCGGGCTGCTGCACCGCATGCGGCGCGGGATGACCCTCGACGCCGCCTCGCGCTCCCTCGGCATCACGCCGCGCACGGGCCGGCGCCGGATCGCGGCCGCCATGGAGCGCTATGGCGTCGCGACCCTGTTCGCGCTCGGGGCGGCGTGGGCGCAGGACGGCAGCCCCGGCGCGGACGCGGAGTGACGGGCGCCGAGCCGCGGGATCAGGACGAGGCGCCGGCGTCCGCGGGGAGCGGCGCCTGCTCCGCCGGGCTCTTGACGCGCAGGACCAGCACCGTGCAGGCCGCTACGAGCACGGCGGCGAGCACCATGTGCACGCCCACCGCGAGCGGCGGAAGGGCGTTGCGTGCCTGGTAGAGCCCGACCGCGATCTGCACGAGCTCGATCGCGAGCAGGCCGATCGCGGCGCTCCGGATCACGGTGAGACTGTTCGCCAGGCTGATCACGAGCAGCGCGAGGGTGAGGCCGAACAGCGCGTAGGCGGGCCACGAGTGCACGTGCTCGAGCACGGTCGCGTCGAAGCCGTTGCGCAGCGTGACCGCGGGGTCGCCCGAGTGCGGCCCGGCACCGGTCGTCAGCACGCCGAAGATCACCGTGAGCGCGAGGACGAAGGACGTGATGTGCACCAGGATCGCGACGGCTTTCGGGACCGCGCGCTCGCGCGGCCCGCTCGGCTGGCCCATCCGCACGAGGAACGCCGCGGATACGGCCACGAGCACGAGCGAGACCAGGTAGTGGAACGCGACCATGTTCGGGTGCAGGTGGAAGATCACCAGGATCCCGCCGACCGCGGCCTGGACGAGGACCCCGGCGAAGACGATCCAGGCCATGGTCCACAGATCACGCCGCTCGGCTCGGAAGCGGGATATCAGGACGATGACGGCGATCGCGGCCAGTCCGACGAAGAAGCTCAGCCCGCGGTTGCCGAACTCGATCAGGGAGTGATAGCTCTGCTCCGCGGTCGGGAACAGCGAGTCCGGGGTGCACAGCGGCCACTCGCAGCCGAGTCCCGAGTCGGTGAGGCGCACCGCGCCGCCGGTGCCGACGATCGCGACCTCGAGCACGAAGGACACCCAGGCGGCGATCTTCACGCGGAGGTCCACCCGATCCGGGAGCCAATCGTGGACTCGGCCCAGAAATCCGGGTCGGGTGCGGGGTGCGGGTGGCGTCACGATCTCGGGCATGGGTCCTCCGGATCCCTGCGCGGGCGGCCGTGAAGGCCCGGACGTCGGAGGGAACCTGTAGAATCGGGGGTGTGTGGTGATGGCCGCGGAATCCGCGGGCAGCATCCTGCACAAGTTTAGGCGCGATTGCTTTGCGTCCATGATGAGGGCCCAGAAGCGGCACCCGTTCCCTGCAGACTCGACGGGATCGGCGGTGTGCCGGGGCGGATGAACCGTTACGGCCCAAGAGGAGAGTGTGATGTCGGATGTGCTGATCGACCGCCCGGAGCTGGATGGTCTGGGGGTGTACGAGTTCGGCTGGCACGACGCGGATGCCGCCGGCGCGAGCGCGCGACGCGGGCTGAGCGAAGCCGTCGTGCGTGACATCTCGGCCCTCAAGAGCGAACCCGAGTGGATGCTGAAGACCCGCCTGAAGGGCCTGCAGCTCTTCGGGCGCAAGCCGATGCCGACCTGGGGCGCCGACCTCAGCGACATCGACTTCGACAACATCAAGTATTTCGTGCGCTCCACGGAGAAGCAGGCGCAGAGCTGGGAGGACCTGCCGGAGGACATCCGGGAGACCTACGAGCGCCTCGGCATCCCCGAGGCCGAACGTCAGCGCCTCGTCGCCGGCGTCGCCGCGCAGTACGAGTCCGAGGTCGTCTACCACCAGATCCGCGAGGACCTGGAGGCGCAGGGCGTCATCTTCATGGACACGGACACGGCGCTGCGCGAGCACCCCGAGTTCTTCGAGGAGTACTTCGGCACGGTGATCCCGGCCGGCGACAACAAGTTCGCCGCACTGAACACCGCCGTGTGGTCCGGCGGATCCTTCGTGTACGTGCCCAAGGGCGTGCACGTGGAGATCCCGCTGCAGGCCTACTTCCGGATCAACACCGAGAACATGGGCCAGTTCGAGCGCACGCTGATCATCGCCGACGAGGACAGCTACGTGCACTACATCGAGGGCTGCACGGCGCCGATCTACAAGAGCGACTCGCTGCACTCGGCCGTCGTCGAGATCATCGTCAAGAAGAACGCCCGCGTGCGCTACACGACGATCCAGAACTGGTCGAACAACGTCTACAACCTGGTCACCAAGCGCGCCGTGGCGCACGAGGGCGCCACCATGGAGTGGGTCGACGGAAACATCGGCTCCAAGGTCACGATGAAGTACCCGTCGATCTACCTCATGGGCGAGCACGCCAAGGGCGAGACGCTGTCCGTCGCCTTCGCGGGTCCCGGTCAGCACCAGGACGCCGGCGCGAAGATGATCCACATGGCGCCCTACACGCAGTCGTCGATCGTGTCGAAGTCGATCGCCCGCGGCGGCGGCCGCGCCGGCTACCGCGGCGAGGTGCGGGTGGATGCGAACGCGCATCATTCCGCGAACACCGTGCGCTGCGATGCGCTTCTCGTCGACACCAAGTCGCGCAGCGACACCTACCCGGCGATCGACATCCGGGTGGACGACGTGCAGCTCGGCCACGAGGCGACGGTCTCGAAGGTCAGCGAGGAGCAGCTCTTCTACCTGCAGTCCCGCGGCATGCCCGAGGACGAGGCGATGGCGATGATCGTGCGCGGCTTCATCGAGCCGATCGCGCGCGAGCTGCCCATGGAGTACGCGATGGAACTGAACAAGCTCATCGAGATGGGCATGGAAGGATCGGTCGGCTGAGATGACGGCCCCCACTGCCGCGCCCGCGGAGGCGCAGGACACGCACGCCCACATCGACCCCGCGGCCCGGCTCGTGGCCGCCGAGAAGGTCGTTCCCGTGCAGACCCGCTCGGAGCGTCCGCACTCGTTCGAGCCCGCCGATTTCGGCGTGCCGACCGGTCGCGAGGTCAACTGGAAGCACACGCCCGTCGCGCAGCTCGCGGGGCTCCTGGCCGACGTGGCCGGTGACGACGCGGCGGTCGCTCTCGACCTGGACGCGGTCGAGGCCTTCCTCGTGCCCGAGGAGGAGGGCGCCCACGGGCAGTTCTTCCGTCCGGAGGATCTGCCGAGCGCTCTCGCGTGGAAGCACGCCGGCCGTCTGCATCTGCGCATCGGCGCGGACGACGAGGTCGACGGCCCGATCGTGCTGCGCATCGACGGCGCGGACGCGGGCAAGCGCGCGTTCGGCCAGATCCTGATCGAGGCGATGCCGAACTCCCGGGCCACCGTCGTCCTCGACCACCACGGCGCCGCGCAGTACGCGCAGAACGTCGAGATCATCGCGCGCGACGGCTCGCGGCTCACCGTGGTGAGCGTGCAGCGCTGGGCGGACGAGGCGATCCACGCCGCGTCGCACCAGGCGCGCGTCGACCGCGACGCGTCGCTGACGCACTTCGTCGTCAGCTTCGGCGGCGGCCTGGTCCGTGTGAACCCCAACGTCGAGCTCGCCGGATCCGGATCCGAGGCCCGTCTGTACGGGCTGTCCTACGCGGACGCCGGCCAGCACCTCGAGAGCCAGGTCTACCTGCATCACAAGGGCGCGCACACCGTCGGAGACGTGCTGTACAAGGGCGCGCTCCAGGGTGAGAGCGCGCACAGCGTGTGGATCGGCGACGTGCTGATCGGCCCCGACGCCACCGGCACCGACTCGTACGAGGCCAACCGCAACCTGGTGCTCACCGAGGGCGCGCGCGCGGACTCGATCCCGAACCTGGAGATCGAGACGGGCGACATCCTGGGTGCCGGCCACGCGAGCGCGACCGGCCGCTTCGACGACGAGCAGCTGTTCTACCTGCAGGCGCGCGGGATCACCGAGGAGGAGGCACGGCGCCTCGTCGTCCTCGGCTTCCTGAGCGACATCGTGCAGCGTCTCGGCGTGCCGTCGCTGGAGGCGGAGCTGCTCGCGGCGATCGAGGCCGAGCTGCAGGCGGTGAACGCGTGACCGCCCAGCGGGCCTGCGCGGTGAGCGACCTGCAGGAGGACACCCCGCTGCGGGTCGAGCTGGACGGCGTGCCGATGGCGGTCGTGCTCGACTCCGAGGGCGAGATCCACGCCATCGGCGACACCTGCACGCACGGCGACATCTCCCTGTCCGAGGGGTTCGTCGAGGGCAAGACGCTGGAGTGCTGGGCCCACGGCTCGGCCTTCTCGCTCTGCTCCGGCAAGCCGCTGAACCTGCCCGCCTACGAACCGGTCCCTGTCTACACCGTCGTCATCGACGGCGATGACGTGATGATCGACCCGTCCGTCACGAAGGACGTCAGCGCTCTCTGAGCCTGCGCCTCCTCGGCGCGGGCCGTCGCACGGCGCCCGCCACGAAAGCTTCCACGAAACCACGAAGGAATCATCCATGTCTGTCCTGGAGATCACCGATCTGCACGTCACCGTCGAGACCGAGGCGGGCACCACGCCGATCCTCAACGGCATCACCCTCACGATCCGCACGGGGGAGACCCACGCGATCATGGGCCCCAACGGCTCCGGCAAGTCCACTCTGGCGTACACGATCGCCGGTCACCCCAAGTACACCGTCACCGGCGGCACCATCACGCTGGACGGCGAGGACGTCCTCGCGATGAGCGTCGACGAGCGCGCCCGCGCGGGCCTCTTCCTGGCCATGCAGTACCCGGTCGAGATCCCCGGCGTGACGGTCACGAACTTCCTCCGCACGGCCAAGACCGCGCTGGACGGCGAGGCCCCCTCGATCCGCCAGTGGACGAAGGACGTCAAGGAGTCCATGGCGAACCTGCGCATGGACCCGAAGTTCGCGCAGCGCAACGTGAACGAGGGCTTCTCCGGCGGCGAGAAGAAGCGCCACGAGATCCTGCAGCTCGAGGTCCTCAAGCCGAAGATCGCCGTGCTCGACGAGACCGACTCCGGCCTCGACGTCGACGCGCTCAAGATCGTCTCGGAGGGCGTCAACCGCGCCAAGGAGCACACGAACCTCGGTGTGCTGCTCATCACGCACTACACCCGCATCCTGCGCTACATCCGCCCGGACTACGTGCACGTGGTCGTCGCGGGCAAGATCGTCGAAGAGGGCGGCGCAGAGCTCGCCGACCGTCTCGAGGACGAGGGCTACGACCGCTTCCTCGACCCCAGCGCTCCCATCGAAGCGTAGGCTGGAAGCCATGACGGCAACGCTGACCGGAGAGAAGTACGACGAGGTCACCGAGGCGCTCAAGGATGTCGTGGATCCCGAGCTCGGGATCAACGTCGTCGACCTCGGTCTCATCTACGATCTCTCCTGGGACGAGGAGAACGACGCCCTCGTCATCCACATGACGCTGACGAGCGCCGGGTGCCCGCTCACCGATGTGCTCGAGGAGCAGACCGGACAGGCGCTGGACGACGTCGTCGACCGCTTCCGCATCAACTGGGTGTGGATGCCGCCGTGGGGTCCCGAGCGGATCACCGATGACGGGCGCGACCAGATGCGCGCACTCGGCTTCGCGATCTGAGACGCCGATACCAAGGGTCTGACGCCGTATGACGGCGTCAGGCCCTTCGTCGTCGCTGCGTGGATAGGGTCGGAGGGTGACCACCGCCGCCCGCACCGCACTGCACGCTTTGCCGCTCGACCAGCTCCGCCGCCGGTCCAGCACGAAGTGGCGGACGTATCCCGACGACGTCCTGCCGCTGTTCGTCGCGGAGATGGACTTCCCGCTGGCAGACGCGATCACGGCGCGACTGCATGAGGCGGTGGAGCTCGGCGACACCGGCTACACGCCGCCCGACCCCGGAATCCGCGCGGCGTTCACGGCCTATGCCCAGCGTCGATTCGGATGGACCGTGCAGCCGGAGCGGATCCGCTCGACCTGCGACGTGATGATGGGCGTCGTGGAGATCCTCCGTGCGGTGCTGGATCCGGGGGATCGCGTGATCGTCGCACCGCCCGTCTACCCGCCGTTCTTCGACTGCATCGAGGAGGCGGGGGGCGTCGCCGAACGCGTCCCTCTCATCGACGTGGACGGCTCCTGGGCGCTCGATCTGGCGGGCATCGAGCGGGCGCTGGCGGGCGGGGCTCGCGCCGTGCTGCTCTGCAACCCGCACAATCCGACCGGCACCGTGCACTCCCGTGCGGCGCTCGCGCGGCTCGCCGAGATCGCGGCGGAGCACGATGCCGTGGTCGTCAGCGATGAGATCCATGCACCCCTGGTGCAGCCGGGCGTCGACTTCACGCCGTTCCTGGCGGCGTCTCCGATCGCCGCGGAGATCGGGTACGTGGTCACGAGCGCGAGCAAGGCGTACAACCTCGCGGGCCTCAAGTGCGCGGTCATGGTGACGGCGAGCGAGCGCACCGCCGCCGTGGTCCGCGCACTGCCGCCCGAGGTCGAGTGGCGCACGGGGCTGCTCGGGGCGCTGGCGGCCGTCGCCGCCTGGGATCCGGACAGCGACGCCTGGCTGGAGGCGCTGCTGGCGGCGCTGGACGACAACCGCCGTCTGCTCGGGCGCCTGCTCGCCGAGTACCTGCCGGAGGCGCGCTACCGGCTGCCCGACGCGGGGTACCTCGCCTGGGTCGACCTGCGCGATCTCGGATGGGGCGACGATCCTGCGAGACGGATCCTGCGCGAAGCACGCGTCGCGCTCAACCGCGGGCCGACCTTCGGGGACGAGGGCCGCGGTCACGTCCGTTTCAACCTGGGCTGCTCTCCCGAGGTGCTGACCGAGGCGGTGCTGCGCATCGCCGCGCTGGTGCGCCGGTGACGTCGCGCGCCTCCGCACCGACCATCTGGGACCGGCGTCGGCTCGGGATCACGGTCGGATCGGTCGTGCTCATCCTGCTCGGCGCCATCGAAGCGCTGGCGGTGACGACGGTCATGCCCCTGGTCGCCGCCGATCTGCGCGGCGATGCGCTGTACGCGGTGGCTTTCGCGGGCACTCTGGCCACCGGCGTGATCGGCATGGTCGCGAGCGGAGCCTGGAGCGACCGGAACGGCCCCCGTGCGCCGCTGTACACCGCGGTCGGGCTTTTCATCGCCGGTCTGGTGATCGCCGGACTCGCGACCGACATGTACACCCTGGTGCTGGGGCGGCTCGTCCAGGGCCTCGGCGGCGGCGGTCAGACCGTCGCGCTGTATGTCGTCGTGGCGCGCGTCTACCCGCCTTCGCTGCACGGACGCATCTTCGCCGCCTTCGCGGCGGCCTGGGTCATCCCGTCGATGATCGGACCGTTCCTGGCCGGCGCGGTCGCGCAGTATCTGCACTGGCGCTGGACGTTCCTCGGCGTCGCGGTGCTGAACGTGATCGCATTCCTCCTCGTCGTCGCGCGACTTCGCACCGTCGATCTGCGTACGCACCCCGACGGTGACGGCGCGCACACGGCGCCGACCGGTGGGCGCATCGGCCTCAGGATCCTGCTCTCCGTGGTCGTCGCGATCGCCGCCGTCGCGGTGGGATTCGCCTCCGACGCCACTCCGGTGATCGGGTGGCCGGTCGCGCTCGTCTCGATCATCGCGATCGCCGTCTCGATCCGGCCGCTCCTGCCGAAGGGGGCGCTGCGCGCCGCGCCGGGGCTCCCGAGCGTCGTGCTGGTGCGCGGTCTCGTCGCCGGAGCCTTCTTCGCCGCCGAGGCCTACGTGCCCCGCATGCTGATGGAGCGGTTCGGGTTCAGTCCGACGATCGCAGGGCTCGCGCTGACCGCGGCGGCGCTCGCGTGGTCGGGCGCCTCCGCGGTGCAGGGACGCTACGGCGAGCGGCTGGGCAGCCGCCGGATGGTGCTCATCAGCGCGACACTGATGACCGCGGGTCTCGTGGGTCTCATCGCCGTCGCACTGACACGGTCCCAGCCGTGGGCCGTCGTGGTGCTCTGGGGGATCGCCGGTGGCGGCATCGGTCTCATCTACCCGCGTCTGAACGTGCTGACCCTGGCCTACTCGACGCCGGTGGACGAGGGATTCAACTCCTCGGCCCTCTCGATCTCGGATTCGACGGGATCGGCGGTCACGATCGCTCTCGCCGGATTGATGTTCGTCAGCCTGCCCGTCGCCGGTTCGGGCTTTCCGACGGTCTTCGCCGTGTCGGTCGTCGCCCTCCTGATCGCGCTGCTCCCGGGCCTGCGGATCGGCGACGGACCGCGGAGCGTCGCGGTGCCGGCGGACCTCAGTGCCGCGACCTCGCCCGATCCGCACCGAGGCTGATCAAGGAGATCCCCGCCTCGAACACGGCGGCGTCGGTGGCCCGGTCGTCCAGGGCGCCTGCGGTGCTGGCGGCGCCATGGCTCTCGCCGTGCATCCGCTGCTGCACGAGCGTCGTGTGGCCGAGCACGAACTGCAGCACGGCAGTGGCGGCGAGATCCGCGTCGTCGACGTCCCCGGGCAGGGCGCTGCGGAGGACGTCCTGTGCGCGCGACGGTCCGGGACGCAGTGCCGCGGAGCTCATCACGACCTCGGCGCCGTCGCGGTGCGTGAGGAGGGCATCGCGCACCGCGCGCGCCGCTGCCAGCAGATCCAGGCCCGCGGAGGGTTCGGGGATGCGCGCCAGGATGCGATCCGAGACCGCGGCGAGGAGATCCTGCTTGCTGTCGAAGTGCCAATAGAGGGCGCTCGCCTGCACGTCCAGCTCGGTGGCGAGCCGGCGCATGGTGAGGTCAGGAAGGCCGAAGCGGTCCAGCAGATCGAGCGCGACGCCGACGATGTGCTCGCGGTCGTGCCGTCCGGTACGCGGGGGAGTCATGATCTGACTATACTGAACGCCGTTCAGGTGAACAGTGTTCAGGAGCGTGCTGCGGCGGAAACGGCCGGCGCGCCGCAGACCCGAAAGAGACTTCCATGACGACGACCACCCGTTCCTGGGGCGCCGACGCCGCCCGCATCGCCGTTTTCGCCGCGCTGATCATCGCACTCGGACTGGTGATCGTCCCGCTGCCCGGGGGCGTCCCCATCACCGGGCAGACCTTCGGAGTGATGCTCGCAGGCCTGGTCCTGGGGCCGCGCATCGCGCCTCTCTCGATTCTCACGGTGCTGGCTCTCGCCGCGGTCGGTCTTCCCGTGCTCGCCGGAGGGCGCGGGGGACTGGGCGTGTTCTTCGGGCCCAGTGCCGGCTATCTGATCGGCTGGATCTTCGGCGTGATCGTGATCGGGCTGATCGCCGGCTCCCGGCGCCTGAGCTGGTGGCGCGCCGGATCCGCCGTGCTCCTCGGCGGCATCGGCACGGTCTACCTGTTCGGGATCCCGGTACAGGCCCTCGTGACGGGGGTGCCGCTCGGAGCGACCGCGCTGTCGAGCCTCGTGTTCCTGCCGGGCGATCTGATCAAGGCCGTCGTCGCGACCGTGCTCGGCGTGGCGCTGCAGCGCGCGTATCCGCGCGCGTTCGCACGGACGTCTCTTCGTGTCGCCTGACGTCGAACTGCGCTCGGTCACGCTGCGCGTCGAGGAGCGCACGATCCTCGACGACGTCTCGCTGCGCCTGACCGCTCGCCGGACCGCGGTGATCGGAGCGAACGGCTCCGGGAAGTCGAGTCTTGCCCGGCTGCTGAACGGCCTGTACGTCGCGACCACCGGGACCGTGCGGGTGGCGGGCATGGATCCGTCCCGGGACCCGCGGGCGGTGCGGCGTCACGTCGGCTTCGTCTTCGCCGACCCGGAGGCGCAGATCCTGATGCCCACGCCCGCCGAGGACCTCGCCCTCTCGCTCCGCGGGCTGACGCCGCGGGAGCGCGACGAGCGCGTCGAGGCGGCGCTCGCGCTGTGCGGACTCGATGCGCTCCGCGACGCGCCCGTATCCGAACTGTCCGGCGGGCAGAAGCAGCTCCTCGCGCTGACCTCGGTGCTCATCGCGCGTCCGGCGCTCGTGATCGCCGACGAGCCGACCACGCGTCTCGACCTGCGCAACGGCCGTCGGATCGGCGACGCCCTGCTCGAGGAGCTCGACGTCCCCCTCATCCTGGTCACGCATGACCTCGACCTCGCGCGGCGCTGCGACGAGGCCGTGCTGGTCGAACGCGGCCGCGTGCACGCGCAGGGTGCGCCGGACGACGTGATCGCGGACTACCTGCAACTGTGCGCGTGAGGGACTCCCCATGATCTCGCTCTATCGCCCCGGAACGGGGTTCCTGCACGGCGCCCCGGCCGGGCTCAAGCTCGCGCTGCTCGCGGTGGTCGCGCTCGGACTGTCGCTGCTCCCGGTGGCGCCGGGCATGATCGTGCCCGTGCTCCTCGCGGTCGTCGCGGTCAGTGCGCTCTACCCGGCGGCGGGTCTCGGCGTGCGCGCGCTGGGCTCGGCCTGGTGGCGTCTGCGCTGGCTGATCCTCATCCTGGGGGTGGCGCTGATCGTCTTCTCCGGAATCCCGGCGGCGATCGTGAGCTGCGGGCGTCTGGTGGCGCTCCTGCTGCTGGCTGAGCTGTTCACGCGCACCACGTCGATGAGCGCCCTGATGACGCTGATCACCCGGATCCTCCGCCCGCTCCGGCGTCTCGGCGTGGACGCCCAGGCCGTCGCGCTCGTGCTCTCGCTCGCCCTGACGATGGTTCCGGTGGTCGGGGGGTTCGTCCGGTCCGTGCGCGAGGCTCAGGATGCTCGCGGTGTGCGGCTGGGGCTGCGCACCGCGCTGCCGATCCTCGTGCGCACCATGCGCCATGCGGACGAGGTGGGGGAGGCGCTGGCCGCACGGGGCCTCGCGTCCTGACCTCCGGGCAGGGCGTGCGCCGGTCAGAGCCCTCACGGCTGCGCCAGCTACACTGGGAGGCTGGCCATCCGGCCGCTCACCCCCTTCTGAAGAACGGACGTCCGCTGTGCTCGCCGTGCACGACCTCGAGATCCGCGTGGGCGCGCGTCTCCTCATGGAGAACGTGTCGTTCCGCGTCGCCGACGGCGACAAGATCGGTCTGGTCGGGCGCAACGGCGCCGGCAAGACCACGTTGACGAAGGTGCTCGCGGGCGACCTCATCCCGTCCGACGGCAAGGTCGAGCGCAGCGGCGAGCTGGGCTACCTCCCGCAGGATCCCCGCTCCGGCGACCCCGAGATGCTCGCACGCACCCGCATCCTGGACGCCCGCGGACTCGGATCCCTCACCCTCCGGATCCGCGAGGCCTCTGAGGCCATGGGATCCGACGACCCGGCGGTCGCGGAGAAGGCCATGCGCCAGTTCGGCAACCTCACCGAGCGGTTCGAAGCCCTGGGCGGCTACGCGGCCGAGGCGGAGGCGGCCTCGATCGCGCACAACCTCTCGCTGCCGGACCGGATCCTCGACCAGCCGCTGAAGACGCTGTCCGGCGGTCAGCGCCGCCGCATCGAGCTCGCCCGGATCCTGTTCTCGGACGCGGAGACGATGATCCTCGACGAGCCGACCAACCACCTCGACGCGGACAGCGTCGTGTGGCTGCGCGAGTTCCTCAAGGGGTACAAGGGCGGGCTGATCGTCATCAGCCACGACGTGGAGCTCGTCGGCGAGACCGTGAACCGCGTGTTCTACCTGGACGCCAACCGCCAGATCATCGACATCTACAACATGAACTGGAAGAACTACCTGCGCCAGCGGGTGGCGGACGAGGAGCGCCGCAAGAAGGAGCGCGCGAACGCCGAGAAGAAGGCCACCTCCCTGCAGCAGCAGGCCGCGCGCTTCGGCGCCAAGGCCAGCAAGGCCGCTGCCGCGCACCAGATGGTCGCTCGGGCGGAGAAGCTGCTCTCGGGGCTGGAGGAGGTGCGGCAGGTCGACCGCGTCGCCAAGCTGCGGTTCCCGAAGCCCGCGCCCTGCGGCAAGACCCCGCTCATGGCGTCGGGGCTGTCCAAGTCCTACGGCTCCCTCGAGATCTTCACCGACGTCGATCTGGCCATCGACCGCGGCTCCAAGGTGGTCGTGCTGGGGCTCAACGGAGCGGGCAAGACCACGCTGCTGCGGATCCTCGCCGGCGTCGATCAGCCCGACACCGGCCAGCTCGAGCCGGGCCACGGTCTCAAAGTGGGGTACTACGCCCAGGAGCACGAGAACCTCGACGTGTCGCGATCGGTGCTGGAGAACATGATGTCCTCCGCCCCGGATCTCAACGAGACCGAGGCGCGCAAGGTGCTCGGATCGTTCCTGTTCACGGGCGAGGACGTGCACAAGCCCGCTGGCGTGCTGTCCGGCGGGGAGAAGACCCGTCTGTCGCTCGCGACGCTCGTCGTCTCGGCCGCGAACATGCTGCTGCTCGACGAGCCCACGAACAACCTCGACCCGGCGTCGCGCGAGGAGATCCTCGGCGCGCTCGCGCACTACGAGGGCGCGGTCGTGCTCGTCTCGCACGATCCCGGCGCGGTGGCGTCGCTCAACCCGGAGCGCGTGCTCATCCTTCCGGACGGCGTCGAGGACATCTGGAGCAAGGAGTATCAGGAGCTCATCGAACTCGCCTGATCCTCGGCCCCGTCCTTCCGGCGTCCGTGCCCGGCCGTAGCATTCGCGTTGTGGAACTGCGCGCGATCTGCTGGGACTGGAACGGCACGCTGCTCGACGACGCCGATGTGTGCCGACGGGTGATGAACCGGGTGCTCGCGCAGTACGGACTTGCTCCCCTCGAGGATCTCGCCGCGTACCGCGCTCTCTTCCGCTTTCCGATCCGGGACTTCTACGCGTCGACCGGGCTGGGGGACGACGTCTTCCGGGCCGCGGCGACGCAGTATCTGGAGTGGCTCGATGAGAGCATCGACGAGGCGGGTCTGCAGCCGGACGTCGAGCGCACCCTGACTCGGATGTCGGATCGTGGCGTTCTTCAGGTGCTCGCCTCTGCGACCCTGCCCGGCCCGCTCGAGAGGCAGCTGCATCCTCATGGCGTCGCCCGGCACTTCGCCCGGATCCTGTCGATCGCCGACCCGTACCAGGCCTCGAAACGGGAGGTGATCGCGGACTGGCTGCGGGAATCCGGCTTCGCGGCCGAGGAGGTTCTCATGGTCGGGGACACGAATCACGATCGCGAGATCGCCGCGGCGCTCGGAACCCGGTTCCTGCATTTCGACCGCGGGCATCAGGCCGCACCTGCTGGGGTGCCCACGATCCAGGCACTCGACGAACTCGTCGCGTGGCTCTGAGCACGCCGGGCTCTGAGCATCGCGGGGCTCTGAACGCCGCGGGGCTCAGCGCGACTCGACGGCGTCGAGGAGAGCGTCCTCATCGTCCATGTCGCGATCGCGGCGGCGCCGCGGCTGCCGCGGGGCCCGGCCCGCGGCTTCGTCGCGGTGCTTCACGACCTCGGTGCGGATCACGTAGCCGATGAAGATGAAGCCCATGATCGCGAACAGGATCCACTGGATCGCGTAGGAGAGGAACGGTCCCGGATCGTCCGACGGCGCGTCGAACGCGTGCGGTCGGGAGGAAGGGGCGGGCGACTCGCTCACCAGCTCGCCGTACGCTCCGGTGTCGACCGCGGATCCGCCGTCGATCTTGTCGGCGACCAGAGGCAGGTTGATGCTGGGCACCTGCCCGGACGGAGCTCCGCGACCCGATGGCGGCAGCGGCTCGTTGGGCCGCAGACGCGCGACGACCGTGGTCTCGCCCGCGGGCGGCGCGGGAATGGAGGTCGGCACGTCGGATCCCTCGCCCGCCACGACCCAGCCGCGGTTCACGATGAACACTCGGCCGCCGTCGGTGCGGAAGGGCACGAGCACCTCGAAGGCGCTGGTGCCGCCGTGCGGGCGATTGCGCACGAGCAGGCTGTCGTCGGGCTCGTACCTGCCGTGCAGGGTGACGGGGTGCCACTGCGCCGACTGCGGCAGCGTCGCGCCGGCCGGCAGCAGATCGTCCAGAGCGACCGGCTTCGCGTCGTAGTTGCGCTGCACGAGCTCGAGCTGCGTCTGTCGTCCGTCGTTGCGGGAGAACTGCCAGTTCGAGAGATAGGCGCAGACGACCGCGAACACGATCGCGACGGCGAGATAGGCGCTCCAGCGGAGCAGGCGCTGCCTCATCATTCGAGTTCGCCCTCTCCGACCGCCGCGTCGATCCGTGCGGGGAAGTCACGCGCGCGCAGATAGTCGTAGAGGAACCGCAGATGCTCGCCGCACGCGAGCCAGACCTTCTCGCGCTCCGGCCCGTGGATGCGCGGGTTGCGCCAGACGATGCGGTGCGTGGCGGCGGCGCGGCATCCCGCCCGGGAGCATTTCAGCTCCGGAGTCGGCGCGTTCATGAGCGCGGCTCGGCGGAGCGTGCGGGCGTCTCGGCGACCGTGATCACCTGCGGGCCGCGCGGACTCTCGTCCTGTTGTGCCGTGGGCGCCTCGAGCTCGATGAGCGGCGATTCCACGTCGGTGGGGACCGAGTCGTCGCCCGCATTGGCGAACACGACGGCGACGTAAGGCAGGACGGCCGCGGCGATCGCGAACACCCACGTCCACCAGCCCATCGGCTGCACCGTGAAGACAAGGATGAAGCAGACGGTGCGGATCCCCATGGTGATCGCGTAATGGCGCACGCGTTCACGCGCCTCGTCGCGCGGAGCGCGCGGCAGGGAGGTCACGGCGGCGTCTGGAGTCCTTCTCACGATGACTCCAGCCTACGCCGCCGCGACCCCCGGGGTCGTCGCGGAGGGCGACTCAGTAGCCGCTGTTGCCCTGGGAGATGCCGTACCCGATGAGCAGCAGGAATCCGATGCCGATGATCAGGTTGATGACCGCTCCGACGTAGCCGAGAACGAGGCCGGTGATCGCGATCCCCTTCCCGCCCAGTCCCGGATCCCGCTTGATCCTGCCGAGGGCGAGGTGGCCCGTGATGATCGCCGTCACCGCGGCCAGGAACGGGAGCACGATGTACGCGAGCCAGAACAGCGCCACGCCCGCGATTCCGCAGATCAGCGCGGTGACTGCGAGGCCGTTCGACTTCGCCGGGACCGGATAGGGCGGGGAGTACGGCTGCGCGTAGCCCGGCGCCGGGTAGCCGGGCGTCGAGGGCGCGGCCCCGGGATAGCCCGGTGCGGCTGAAGGACCGGCCGGGTAAGCGGGCTGCTGCGGTGCCGCGGCCGGATAGGTCGGCGGGGTCTGCTGCGGCGCGGGCTGCTGAGGCGCTGCACCGGGGTAGGCCGGTGCCGGCGGGACGGGCGACGGCGGTGTCGGCGCGCCGGTGGGGTAGGCCGGCTGCTGCGGCGGCACCGGGGCGCCCGGGTATGCGGGGGGCTGCTGCCCCTGGGGCGGAATCCCGCCGTTGTCGTTGCTCATGCGCTTCCTCCTGGTTCATCACAAAGATTTCCGTGCTGTCAGGGCCATGTCAATTCCTGGGCGAAGGTCCGCTCGCTAGGCTTGCGTGCCGTACACCTCGATTCTTGGGAGCCCTGCATGAGCACTGATCGCGTCGTCCTGGTCACCGGCGGAAACCGCGGCATCGGCCGCGCCATCGCCGAGCGCTTCGTGCGCGAAGGCTACCGGGTCGCCGTCACCGCCCGCAGCGGCGAGGGCCCCGAGGGCACGCTGACCGTCCGGGCCGATGTCACCGACGGGGCCGCGGTGGACGCGGCATTCACCGAGGTCGAGCAGAAGCTCGGACCGATCGAGATCGTGGTCGCGAACGCGGGCATCACCAAGGACACGCTGCTGCTGCGGATGTCCGAGGACGACTTCGACAGCGTGGTCTCCACCAATCTCGGCGGGTCGTTCCGAGTGGTCAAGCGCGCCTCCAAGGGGATGCTCAAGGCGCGCTTCGGCCGGGTGATCCTCATCTCCAGCGTCGTCGGCCTGTACGGGTCGGCGGGGCAGATCAACTACGCGGCGTCCAAGAGCGCCCTCGTGGGCTTCGCCCGCTCGCTCACCCGTGAGCTGGGTGCCCGCGGCATCACCGCGAACGTTGTCGCTCCGGGGTTCATCGAGACCGATATGACGGCGGAGCTCCCCGAGGACACCCAGAAGCAGTACAAGGCGAGCATCCCGGCCGGACGTTTCGCCTCCGCCGACGAGGTCGCGGGCGTCGTCACCTGGCTCGCGTCCGATGACGCCGCCTACATCTCCGGTGCGGTGATCCCCGTCGACGGCGGCCTCGGCATGGGGCACTGATCCCGCGATCTCGTCGGGCCGCCTCAGCGCACCGACGAGATCAGCAGCTCTGCGAGGCGCCCGGGTGCGGAGAACTGCGGCCAGTGGCCGGATCCGATCCGCACGACCTCCGCATCGCGGACGCTGCGGTACTCCTCGCCGTAGGAGTCCCACTGCGCGAGGAACGACTCCAGCTGCTCCTGCTCCAGGGAGCCCATCAGCAGCGTGACGGGCACGTCGAACCGGCGCTCGTCGGTGAGGGGGAGGGGATCGGTCGGCACGTGCTTCGGCACGCTTCTGGCCTCGCGCCCGACCGACGCCCTGGTCGCCTCGTCGAGGTCCGCCACGTCCTCGGCGTCGAAGAAGTCCCAGCCCGGGAAGGGGATCACGCCGTCCACGACCGGGAACTCGCTGATCCCGCTGCCGGGCGGTGGCGGGACCGTATCGACGAACACGGCCCGGCGCACGCGATCCGGGCGGGCGTCGACGGCGCCCCAGATGACGTTGCCGCCGCCCGAATGACCCACCAGCACCACCTCGTGCGCCGCCTCGTCGATCGCGGTCACCACGGTGTCGATCCAGTCGGTCAGGCGGACGTCTCCGGATCCGGAAGCGGGCTCGCCGACCCCGGGCAGGGTGAGCGGGCGGGGGTTGTGGCCGGCCGCGCGCAGGGGTTCGATCACGGGCGCCCATGAGGCGGCGTCGAGCCACAGGCCGGGAACGAGGATGATGTCCATGCCCCGACGCTACGGGGCGTCTCCGACATCGCGCCAGCGTCGCCCTGAGTTCTTGTGGGGTCAGGGAAGCAGCGGAACGACCTCGGCGAGATCGACGCGTTCGATCACGAGGGAGGCGGCGGCACGCACCGCGGGCTTGGCGTTGAAGGCGAGTCCGAGGCCGGCGGCCGCCATCATCTGCAGATCGTTCGCTCCGTCGCCGATCGCGATCGTCGCGTGCGGGGCGACGCCGAGCTGCGCGGCCCACTCCTGGAGGGTCGCCGCCTTCGCCGCCGCGTCGATGATCTCGCCGTCGACCCGGCCGGTCAGCGCGCCGTCCTGCACCGCCAGGCGGTTGGCGCGCCACCGGTCGACGCCGAGCGCCGGAGCCACGTGGTCGAGGATCTCGTGGAACCCGCCGGAGACCACACCGACGGCGCCGCCCCGCGCGTGCACCTCGTCGATCAGCGTCCGCACGCCGGGCGTCGGCTCGATGCGGTCGCGCACCCGCGCGAAGGCCTCGATGGGGACGCCTGCGAGGGCCGCGACGCGGGATCGCAGACTCGTCGCGAAATCGACCTCCCCGCGCATGGCGGCCTCGGTCGCCGCCTGCACCTCCGCGCGCCGTCCTGCCTCGTCGGCGAGCAGTTCGATCACCTCGTCGCGGATGAGCGTGGAATCGGCATCGAGGACGACGAGGAAGCGCGCAGAGGTCACCCGACGAGCGTAACCGTCACGACGATGCCGTCCCGGCTCTGTGTCGCGTGCGGGCGCCGCGGTCAGCGCTCGATCCGCACGCCCTTTCCGACCACCGTGAGGCCGGTCTCGGTGATGGTGAATCCGCGGTCGAGATCTCGCTCGCGATCGACGCCGACGGTCGCCCCGTCCAGCAGCACGACGTTCTTGTCCAGGATCGCGCGGTGCACGCGTGCCCCCTGCCCGACGCGCACACCGTCGAACAGCACGGAATCGGTGATCGTCGAGCCCCCGGCCGCGAGCGTCCACGGACCCACCACGCTGCGTTCGAGATGCGTGCCGGAGAGCACCGATCCGAGCGAGACGATCGAGTCGATCGCGTTGCCGATCCGGCCGACGGAGTCCCGCACGAACTTCGCGGGCGGCGAGTTCACCGCCTGCGAGTGGATCGGCCACTCCATGTTGTAGAGGTTGAAGATCGGCAGCGTCGAGATCAGGTCCATGTGTGCGTCGAAGAAGGACTCGATCGTGCCGACGTCGCGCCAGTACGAGCGATCGCGCGGCGAGGACCCGGGGACCTCGTTCTGCTTCATGTCGTAGAAGCCGGCCTCGCCCCGGTTCACGAAGTAGGGCACGATGTCGCCGCCCATGTCGTGATTCGACCCCGCGAGCTCGCCGTCGGCCTCGACGGCTTCGATGAGCGCGTCGGCGTCGAAGACGTAGTTGCCCATCGATGCGAGCACCTCGTGCGGGGAGTCCGGCAGACCTGTGGGGTCGGACGGCTTCTCCAGGAACTGGCTGATGCGTCCCGAGTCGCCGTCCGCGATGTCGATGACCCCGAACTGCGACGCGAGGGCGAGCGGCTGGCGGATGCCCGCGACCGTGGCGCGCGCTCCGGACGCGATGTGCGCGTCGATCATCTGACGGAAGTCCATCCGGTAGACGTGGTCGGCGCCGATGACGACCACGATGTCCGGTTTCTCGTCGAGGATCAGGTTCATGCTCTGCAGGATCGCGTCGGCGGAGCCGGAGAACCAGCGCTTTCCGAGGCGCTGCTGCGCGGGGACCGAGGTGACGTAGGAATCGAGCAGCGCAGACATCCGCCAGGTCTGCGAGATGTGCCGGTCGAGACTGTGGGACTTGTACTGCGTGAGCACCACGATCTGTCTCAGGCCTGAGTTGATCAGGTTCGAGATCGCGAAATCGATCAATCGGTACTGCCCGCCGAACGGCACCGCGGGCTTCGCCCGGTCCGCCGTCAGAGGCATCAACCGCTTGCCCTCGCCGCCGGCGAGGATGATCCCGAAAACCTTCTTTGGTGCCGACATGCGTCCACCATAGAGCCCCGCCGACGCGATGTACTACCTTCAGGACATGCGCGTCGACATCATCACCAAGGAGTACCCGCCGGAGATCTACGGAGGGGCCGGCGTGCACGTCGCGGAACTCGTGAAAGCCCTGCGTTCCGGCCTCGATGTGCAGGTGCGCGCGTTCGGCGCCGACCGGGATGAACAGGGCGTGACGGCTTATCGGACACCTGTCGAACTCGCCACGGCGAACCCGGCGCTGCAGACCCTGGGCACGGATCTCGACATGGTGCCGGACATCGCCGGGGCCGATGTGGTGCACAGCCACACCTGGTACGCGAACTTCGCCGGGCACATCGCCGCGCAGCTGCACGGCATCCCGCACGTGCTGACGGCGCACAGCCTCGAGCCCCTGCGGCCGTGGAAGGCGGAGCAGCTCGGCGGCGGCTACGCCGTGTCGAGCGGGATCGAGCGGCTCGCCTACGAGAACGCCGCGGCGATCATCGCGGTCAGCGGGGGGATGCGCAACGACATCCTGCGCGCCTATCCGCAGGTCGACCCGGCGAAGGTGCGCGTGATCTACAACGGCATCGACGTCGACGCCTGGCATCCCGTCGACGACCCGGCGGTGCTCGCGAAGCACGGGATCGATCCGGCGCGCCCGTCGGTGGTCTTCGTCGGTCGGATCACGCGGCAGAAGGGCCTGCCGTACTTCCTCCGTGCGGCCGAGAAGCTCCCCGCCGACGTGCAGCTCGTGCTCTGCGCCGGCGCGCCGGACACCCCGGAGATCATGGACGAGGTGCGCGGCCTGGTCGCGGAGCTCACGGCGTCGCGCACGGGCGTGGTGTGGATCGAGGAGTTCCTCCCGCGCCACGAGCTCTCGGCGATCCTGACGGCGGCGACCACGTTCGTCTGCCCGTCGGTCTACGAGCCGCTCGGGATCGTGAACCTCGAGGCGATGGCGTGCGGTGCCGCCGTCGTCGGCACGGCGACCGGCGGGATCCCGGAGGTCGTGGTCGATGGGGTGACCGGTCGTCTGGTGCCGATCGAGCAGGTCCAGGACGGCACGGGGACCCCCGTCGACCCCGAGCGCTTCGTCGCGGATCTGGCGGCGGTGCTCACCGAGGTCGTCTCCGATCCGGCGCGTGCGAAGGCCTACGGCGAGGCGGGTCGTGAACGTGCGGCGGCCGACTTCAGCTGGGCGGCGATCGCCGACACGACCAGGGCGCTCTACGAGGAGCTCTCGGCCTGACCGATAGGCTGAGGGCATGTCTGCCGTCCTCGAATTCTCGGATGTCGTGGTGCGCCGCGACGGCCGCAACATCGTCGATCATCTGTCCTGGACCGTCGAGGACGATCAGCGCTGGGTCGTGCTCGGACCGAACGGCGCCGGCAAGACGACGCTGCTGCAGCTCGCCGACACTCTGATGCACCCCACCCAGGGCCGCGTCGACGTGCTGGGGGAGACCCTCGGTCGTGCCGATGTGTTCGAGATCCGTCCGCGCATCGGTTTCGCCTCCTCGGCGATGGCGCGCCGGATCCCCGCCGACGAGACCGTGCTGAACACGGTCATGACGGCCGCGTACTCCGTGATCGGGCGCTGGAACGAGTCGTACGAGTCGCTCGATGAGCGCCGCGCGATGCGCGTGCTGGAGCAGTGGCACCTGGAGCACCTCGCCGAGCGTCACTTCGGCACGCTCAGCGACGGCGAGCAGAAGCGCGTGCAGATCGCGCGTGCAGTGATGACGGATCCCGAGCTGCTGCTGCTCGACGAGCCCAGCGCGAGCCTCGACCTCGGCGCCCGCGAGGAGCTGCTGGGCCTGCTCAGCGGTTTCGCGCAGTCGCCGACCACGCCCGCGATGGTCATGGTCACGCATCACGTCGAGGAGATCCCCGTCGGCTTCACGCACGTGCTGCTGCTGCGCGAGGGTGCGATCGTCGCGGCGGGACCCGTCGAGCAGACTCTCACCGCCGAGGCGCTGAGCGAGGCGTTCGGGATGCCGATCGCGCTCGACCGGGCCGACGGGCGGTACGCGGCCCGCGCCGCATCCTGACCCCGCCACGGCAGCGGACCGCCGGGATCGGCGCGCGCCGTGGGCAGTGCTAGAATCGATCCTTGGTGCATTCCGCACTACAGACTTCCCTCGCCCCTGGCACAATCCAGGGCACCACGTAAGGAATCCCATGAAGACTGACATCCACCCCGAGTACCGCGCCGTCGTGTTCCGCGACCTCGGCTCCGGAGACACGTTCCTGACCCGTTCGACGGTCACGAGCGACAAGACGATCGAGCTCGACGGCGTGGAGTACCCCGTCATCGACGTCGAGATCTCCTCGGCCTCGCACCCGTTCTACACGGGCAAGCAGCGCATCATGGACTCGGCCGGCCGCGTCGAGAAGTTCAACCAGCGCTTCAAGAACTTCGGCGGTTCCAGCAAGTAATCGCTTCCTCGAAGGCCCCGCTCCGGCGGGGCCTTCGTCATATCCGGGCGACGGCCAGCGCGTCCCGGAATGTCAGAGATCGATGCGGATCCGGTCGCCGTCGATGTTCCAGGGCGGCTCTCCCGGCGCCGGCGAGGGGGCCGTGCGACGCGTCTGGCGATCTCGCTCGGATTCGGCCTCGAGCGACGACGGTGCGAACACGCTGTCGAAGGCGCCGCCGATCCCCCCGCCGCGCACGGGGTAGCGCTGCTCGAGTGGACGACGACGGATCAGCGTCCACACGGCGTAGACGACGACGTACAGCGCGGCCGTCACGGGGACGGCGACCGAGATCCAGCCGATCACGGTGTTCGGCGAGACGTCCATAGCGGCACGATACGCCGGTGTGGCCGGATCCGGATCCGCCGTCAGAGGGATCCGGCGGAGGCTCCCTGACGGGCCGCGTCCCCGTCGCGCACCGGCCAGCGTCCGTCGAGGCGCTCCGTGGGCTCGATCCGCCCGATCCGCACGAAGTAGTCGGTGAGGCTCGCCGCCTGAGCGCGTGCCCAGCCGATCTGGCGGGTGTGCAGCTCGGCGGCGCTCGGCGGCAGGGGGAAGCGCTGGGCGAGGGCCTGCGCGACGCGCCCCGCGGCGACGGCGTCGGCGGAGGCGTCGTGAGCGCCCACGAGATCGACCCGGTAATGCGCGGCGACGATCTCCAGAGTGCGCTTGCCGGGCCGGTATCGGTCGTACGCCTTGTCGATCACGAGCGGATCGATCACCGGTGACGGGTTCTCCAGGGGCGCGATGCGGTGGCGTCGCGCTTCGTGCGCGAGCAGGGAGAAGTCGAAGGCGGCGTTGTAGGCGACGACCGGAACACCCTGGTCGAGCAGCGAGCGAAGGGCGGCCACGACGCCGGCGATCACCTGCGGGGCGGGGGCGCCGTCGCGGTACGCCCGCTCGGAGGTGATGCCGTGGATCGCGGTGGCACCGGCGGGGATCGGGATCCCGGGGTCGGCGAGCCAGGTTCGCGCCGCGATCTCGGCTCCGTGGTGGTCGAGGACGCCCACGTGCGCGGTGACGATCCGGTCGCGGGTCACATCGATCCCGGTCGTCTCGAGGTCGAAGACTCCGACGCGTGTCAGCCAGGGCGGCAGCGGCGGAGGCGAGGTCATGACGCCACCGTAGGGCGGGCCGCGGACATCCCGGTGGCGGCGCGCGGCGGGTGGCTGCAGCGCGGCATCCGCCGCGGCGCGAGGCCGGCCGAGGCGGTCCCCGTAGACTCGGAGCATGCCCGTTCCCTCGCCGTACGCCGCCCGTCTGGACCGGATCCCGGTGCAGCGCCGCGAGGCCGAGGTCCTCGGCGGACGCACCGCGTACTGGATCTACGGGCCCGAGGATGCCGAGCTCACCGTCCTGGCCGTGCACGGCTTCCGGGGCGAGCACCACGGGCTCGAGCCCGTGGTCGCGCATCTGCCCGGTGCCGAAGGGACGGGGTCGACGGCGGGGATCCGCGTGATCATGCCGGATCTGCCCGGATTCGGCGAGACGGCGCCCCTGCCGGGCCGCGTGCACGACATCGAGGCCTATGCCGAGTGGCTGTCGGAGTTCGCTGCGGCGGTGGCGCCGGGGGCGGTCGTGCTGGGGCACTCGTTCGGCTCGATCGTCGCCTCCGCAGCCGTCGCGAACGGCCTGGCCACTCCGCGGCTGATCCTCGTCAACCCCATCGGCGCGCCGGCGCTCGAGGGGCCGAAAGCGGTGCTCACCCGGCTGGCGATCCTGTACTACGCCCTGGGGGCACGGCTGCCCGAAGCGCTCGGGACCGAGCTGCTGCGCAATCGGGTCATCGTGCGGGTCATGAGCATCGCGATGGCGAAGACCGCCGATCCGGAGCTGCGCCGCTTCGTGCACGACCAGCACGACACCTACTTCTCACGGTTCTCCGACCGCGACGTGCTCAGCCAGGCGTTCCGCACCAGCGTGTCGCACGACGTCCGCGAGTTCGCGCCGCGAATCGCGGTCCCGACGCTTCTCATCGCCGCGCAGCGCGACGACATCACCCCGATCGAGGCGGAGCGTCACCTGGCGACGCTGTTCCCGGACGCGGAGCTCGTCGAGATCGCGCACGTCGGGCACCTGATCCATTACGAGACTCCGGCCGAGGCGGCCGGAGCGATCAGGCGGTTCCTCCGGCCTCTCGCCGTGCCAGCCCCATGAGGCCCCCGACGCGGAACGGGATGACCTCGCCCATCGCGAGCGACGTCTCGGTCCGCTCGACGCCGTCGATCGACAGGATGCGGGCATCGGTGTCGAACAGGTGCCGTGCATCGCGGCACGCCACTAGCGCGAGCAGGTCGATGGATCCGCTGAGGCCGTGCGCCTGGACGACCTCGGGCACGCGTGCCAGCTCGGCGATGATCCGGGGCAGCTCGGTCTGACGCACGCCGATGCTGATGAACGCCTGCAGCGGATACCCGAGCACTGCGGGGGAGAAGGCGCGCTCGTAGGGGAGGAACACCCCGGTCTGCTCCAGGCGCGCCATCCGCGCCTGGATCGTGTTCCGGGACAGGCGCAGCTTCTCGGCCATCGCGACCACGGTGGTGCGCGGGTCGGCGGAGAGCATCTCGAGGATGTCGAGATCGGTGCGGTCGAGGGTTGCCATGTTGCCAAAGGCTAGCAGCCCGCATGAGGGCCGTACTTGGCAACATGCTCAGGTGACGCGCAAATGCTTGAGCGTCGTGTGAAGCGGACGTACGCTCAACCCAAAGCGAAGACGCACCGGGTCCGCCTCACGAGGGCGGATCCACTGAGGAGGACGAAGATGTCTACCCACCTTGATCCGATCACGGTCACCGGCATCGGGCTCGAGGAGCCCGCCGGGCTCGTCGACTCCCGAGGACATCGCGTCGCGGATGCGCGCCTCGCGCCGTTCGCCGCCGACGTCACCTCCGAGAAGCTTCTCTCATTGCTCCGGGACATGGTCGTGCTGCGCCGGCTCGACAGCGAGGGCGTCGCGCTGCAGCGTCAGGGACAGCTCGGCCTGTGGGCGCCGTGCCAGGGCCAGGAGGCCGCGCAGATCGGCTCGGCGCGTGCCCTCCGCACCGACGACGTCATCTTCCCCAGCTACCGCGAGACGGGCGTGATGCTCGCGCGCGGCGCCCAGCCCGGCGACTACGTGCGCATGTGGCGCGGCGAGGAGGGCGCTGCCTACGACCCTGCCGTGATGCACATGGCCCCGCTGCAGATCATCATCGGCGCGCAGACGCTGCACGCGGTCGGTTACGCGCTCGGGATCCTCCACGACGGCTCCGACCAGGTCGCGGTCACCTACTTCGGCGACGGAGCCACGAGCCAGGGCGATGTCAACGAGGCGATGGTCTTCGCCTCGTCGTACCGTGCCCCGGTCGTCTTCATCTGCCAGAACAACCACTGGGCGATCTCCGAGCCCGTCGCCGTGCAGTCGCAGCACCCGATCGCGGGTCGCGCGCCGGGATTCGGCATCCCGAGCATGCGCGTCGACGGGAACGACGTGCTGGCGGTGTTCGCGGCGACGCGATGGGCGCTCGATCAGGCGCGCAGCGGATCCCCGGCGTTCCTCGAGCTCGTCACCTATCGGATGGGTCCGCACACCACCGCCGACGACCCGACCCGCTACCGTGACCCTGCGGAGCTGGAGTACTGGCGGGGCAAGGATCCGCTGGCGCGCCTCGAGACGCTGCTGCGTGCGGAGGGCGTGCTCACCGACGAGATCGCGGCGGGTTTCGCGGCGGAGGCGGACGAGGCGGCGATGCAGATGCGCAGCGCGTGCCTGAACATGACGACGCGCGAGCCGCTCGCGGTGTTCGACGGTGTCTACGCCGAGCCGCACACCGGTCTCGCGGAGGAGCGCGCCGACTTCGAGCGCTATCTCGCGACCCTCGCGGAGGCGTGACATGGTGCAGATGACGATGGGCAAGGCGCTCGGCGCCGCGCTGAAGCAGTCGCTGGCCGGCGATCCCAAGGTCGTCCTGCTGGGTGAGGACATCGGAAAGCTCGGAGGGGTGTTCCGCATCACCGATGGTCTCCTCGACGAGTTCGGTCCGGAGCGGGTCATCGACACGCCGCTGGCGGAGTCGGGCATCGTCGGCACCGCCGTCGGGCTCGCGATGCGCGGTTACCGGCCCGTCGTCGAGATCCAGTTCGACGGTTTCGTCTACCCCGCGTTCGATCAGATCGTCTCGCAGGTGGCGAAGCTCCACTACCGCACCCAGGGCACCGTGCCGATGCCGATCACGATCCGGATCCCGTGGGGAGGGGGCATCGGGGCCGCCGAGCACCACTCGGAATCGCCCGAGGCGTACTTCGTGCACACCGCGGGCCTGCGCGTCGTGGCCGTGTCGGATCCGCAGGACGCCTACACCTGCCTTCGGCAGGCGATCGCGAGCGACGACCCCGTGATCTTCTTCGAGCCCAAGCGGCTCTACCACGCCAAGGGCGAGGTCGATCTGGAGACGCCGCTCGCCGATGCCGCGCCCATGGGCCTGGCGCGTGTCGTGCGCGAAGGGACCGACGTCACGATCGTGACCTACGGCGCGATGGTGCGCACCGCGCTCGACGCCGCCGAGGCGGCCGAGTCCGAGGGGCGTTCGCTGGAGGTCATCGACCTGCGCTCGCTGTCACCGGTCGACTACGGCACCGTGTGCGCCTCGGTGCGCCGCACCGGCAGAGTGGTGGTCGCGCACGAGGCCGCCCGCGAGGCCGGCGTGGCTGCGGAGGTCATCGCGAGCATCACCGAGAAGTGCTTCACCTGGCTGGAGGCGGCGCCGCTGCGCGTGACCGGCCACGACATCCCGTATCCGCCGGCGAAGCTGGAGAAGTTCCACCTACCCGATCTCGACAGGATCCTGGACGCGGTGGACCGCGTCTGCGACGACGAGCAGCTGCTGGAGGGAGCCGAGCGATGAAGCAGGAGTTCCTTCTCCCGGACCTCGGCGAAGGCCTCACCGAGGCGGAGATCGTGCAGTGGCTGGTCGCCGAGGGCGACACCGTCACGTTGAACCAGACCCTCGCCGAGGTCGAGACCGCCAAGGCGATCGTCGAGCTGCCCTCGCCGCACGCAGGCGTGATCGCCTCGCTGCACGCGGCGGCCGGCGACGTCGTCGCCGTGGGCGCACCCCTCGTCGGCTTCGAGATCGAGGGTGCCGAGCCCACGACGCCCGTGCCGTCCGCCACCGCCGTCGAAGAGGGGTCGGGGCCGAACCTCGTCGGCTACGGGGCCGCGCCGTCCTCGGGACGGCCCCGGCGCAGGGCCCGCCGAGCCGCCGCCGGCACGACGACCGTGGTCGCGGCGGACGCCGACGTGCGCGTCGCGGCCCCGCACGATGCGATCGACGTGCAGCCGTCGCCGCCGGTGCGCGGCGAGCGGCCGAGGTCGACCCCGCCCGTGCGCGCCTATGCGAAAGGCCTCGGGGTCGACCTCGCCCTGGTCGCCGCCGAACTGGGCGACCGGGTGATCACGCGGAGCGATGTGGACGCGTATCGGGAGCGTCTCACCCAGCGGGCGGCGGGCACCGCCGCCGCGCCCGGACCGGCCACGGCAGTGCAGACGTCCGAGCCGGTGCGCCGGCGCACCGAGGCGGGGGAGCGCGCGACAACGCGCATCCCGATCCGAGGCGTCCGCAAGCACACGGCCGAGGCCATGGTGCAGAGCGCCTTCACCGCGCCGCACGTGACGACGTTCCACACGGTCGACGTCACGGCGACGAGCGAGCTCATCGCCTCGCTGCGCGCCACCGCCGCGCCGGACTCGCCGCGCATCGGGGTGCTCACGGTTGTCGCGAAGGCCGTGTGCCTCGCGCTCGCGCATTTCCCGGGTCTGAACGCCCGCTGGGACGGCGAGGCGGGGGAGATCGTGCAGCAGCACTTCGTCGATCTCGGCATCGCAGCCGCCACGGATCGCGGGCTGATCGTGCCGGTCATCCGCGACGCCGAGCGCCTGACGCTGGGCGAGCTCGCCGCCGCGGTCGCGGAGCTGACCCGCACGGCGCGCAGCGGCAAGACGCCTCCCGCCGATCTCCTGGGCGGGACGTTCTCGCTCACGAACATCGGCGTGTTCGGCATCGATGCGGGCACCCCGATCCTGCCTCCCGGACAGACCGGCATCCTCGCCCTCGGCGCGGTGCGCAGGATGCCGTGGGAGCACAGGGGCGAGATCGCGCTGCGCGACGTGATGACGCTGAGCCTGTCGTTCGATCACCGGATCGTGGACGGCGCGGAGGGAGCGCAGTTCCTCAAGGCGGTGGCCGACGTGCTGCAGGAGCCGGGTCGCGCGATGCTGCTCGCCTGAGCGCTCCGCTCTGCTCAATCGTCGCGGGAGCGGCGGTCCAGACCCAGCACGCGCCGGGTCAGACGCCGCTCCCGCACGATGAGCGCCGTGCCGAGGATCCACAGCGGCAGCTGGGTGAGGAACGCCCAGCGGAACGCGTCGAGCGAGTACGTCGACGGCGTTCCGGCGCCCTGCAGATCCAGCGCGAGCCCGATGAGGAAGATCGCGATGAGTGCGGCGAGGAACCCGCCGCCGTTGACGACGCCGGTCGCGGTGCTGAGCCGGTGCTGCGGGTTGTGCGTGCGCGCGTGGTCGAAGGCGACCATGGAGGCCGGTCCTCCCGACGCGAGCGCGACCGCGAGGACGATCAGCAGCCAGAGCGGCGCCGGGCCCGGCCAGAGCACCACGGCGAGCCAGGCGATGACCTGGACCGCGATCGTGGGCAGGACGAGCATGAGGGAGCGGCTGGTCGGATGGCGGGCCGAGAGCGTTCCCAGCACCGGACCGAACAGGATCCCGAACACCACGTAGACCGTCGTCACCAGCGAGGCGGCCCCGATCGAGAGGCCCTCGCCGCTGGTGAGGAACGGGATGCCCCAGAGCATCATGAACGCGGTGCCGGCGAACGGCGTCGTGAAGTGCGTCCAGAATCCGAGGCGCGTGCCGGGATGGGCGAGCGCTTCGCGGAGTGAGACCCGCAGGTCGGCCTGCGAGGTGACGACCCGGATCGCGCCCGTGTCGGTGTTCACCGACACGTCGTGCGTGAGCTCCGGCGGCCGGTTGCGGATCAGTGCGAACACGAGCACCGTGAACAGCACGCCGAGTCCGGCGAGGCTGCCGAAGGCCACCGACCAGGTGGTGGAATGCAGGAGCAGCGGGAGCGGGATCAGGGCGACGAGCTGTCCCAGCTGCCCGACGATGCCCGTCAGCTGCGCCATGAGCGGACCGCGCTGCGCCGGGAACCAGATGGCCACCAGTCGCAGCACACCCGGGAAGATCGCGGCGTCGCCGGCGCCGAGGATCATGCGCGCCACGATCGCGACCCCGACGTTCGGCGCGAGCGCCATGACCAGCTGGCCCACCGACATCAGCAGCATGCCTGCGACCATGATCGGCCGGGATCCGAAGCGATCCAGCAGCAGCCCGACGGGGATCTGCATGAGGCCGTAGACCGCGAGCTGCAGCACCGCGAAGAGCGAGAGTGTCGACGCGTCGGCGTGGAAGAGGTGCGCGGCGTCCACGCCCACAGCGGACAGCGACGTGCGGTTCGTGATGGAGAGCACGTAGGCCGCGACGCCCACGATCCAGATGAGCCAGATCCGCCAGGTCGGTGCAGGGGCGGGATTCACGGCTCTCCTCGGGTCGGCGGCCCTTCGATCCTACGCCCGGACGCGGGCGGAACCCGGCGTGAGCGGCCGGCCGCCGGCGCGCCCGGCGCGGGTCAGACGGCGACCGCGTCGAGCAGCCGGATGCCGCCGCCGTCCATCGCGAAGCGGTGCACCGAGCCGTTGCCGAGGCGCTCGCCGGGCGCGGGCAGCGTGCCGCCCGAGGCGTGCTCGAGGAGGGCGCGGATCACCCCGCCGTGCGTCGCCACCAGCACCGACTCGGTGCGTGGCGCGGAGCGACGGCGGGCGGCGCGGTCGATCCGCTCCAGCGAGGAGAGCGCCCGCTCGGTGAGCTGCGGCACGGTCTCCGCCCCGGGGATCGCGTCCCGGTCCGCACCGAAGCGCTCCCGATAGGCGTCCCAGAGCAGTCCCTCGGCGGCGCCGAACTCGTGCTCGCGCATCCCGACCGTGATCAGGGGCGCCGGCAGTCCGAGCTCGCCGGCGATGATCTCCGCGGTCTCGCGTGCCCGCATCAAGGGGCTGGTGTACACGTGGTCGAACCTCGTGCCGGCGAGCCGCGCTGCGGCGGCGCGCGCCTGCGCACGTCCGGTGTCGTTGAGGGGGATATCGGTGGATCCCTGGATCCTTCCCTCCAGATTCCAGTCGGTCTGGCCGTGGCGGATGAGGGTGATGAGGGTCACGTGAGCAGCTCCTGGAGGGCGGGGAGGACGACGCTGGTGGACGCCGCGATGGTCGCGGACGCCCAGGCGTCGGCCCGTGTGGGCTCGAGATTGACGATGACGATGGGAAGGCCGCGACGCCGGGCGCGCTCGATGATCCGGATGCCGGAGTTCACCACGAGGGACGATCCGGCGACGATCAGGGCGTCGCCGGAGCGCAGCAGCGCCTCCGCCGTGGCGAAGCGCTCCGTCGGGATGAACTCCCCGAAGAACACCACGTCGGGCTTGAGCGGACCCCCGCAGACGGTGCAGATCGGCAGGACGAATCCGTCGGTGCTCTCCGGCCGCACATCGCCGTCGGGCCCGAGGAGCACCTCGTCCGGCACGTCCAGCCAGGGGTTGCGCCGTTCGATCTGCGCGGCCACGGCGTCGCGCGCGAAGGTCTGCCCGCACCGCAGGCACAGCACCGTGCGCATCGTGCCGTGCAGCTCGACCACGCGCTCGGAGCCTGCAGCGAGGTGCAGGCCATCGACGTTCTGGGTGATCACGCCGGCGGATCGCCCGGCCTTCTCGAGTCCGGCGATCGCGCGATGGCCGGCATTCGCCTCCGCGGCGCCGAAGGACCGCCAGCCGAGATGACCGCCCAGCCAGTACCGCCGCTGCGCCTGCGCGGATCCGAGGAACGTCTGGACGGTCATGGGCGCCCGCCGCGGGGAGGAGCCTGCACCGCGGTAGGCCGGGATGCCGGAGTCGGTGGAGAGCCCCGCGCCGGTGAGGAAGGCGATGCGACGGTCCGCGAGCAGTTCGGCGACGGGCTCGAGCTGTGCGCGCAACGACGACATGCTGTTCACGGAACCTCCCCGACCGAGTCTACGGGCGCTGCGCGGGCCGGCGTCCCGCCCCGGGGCGCGGCACCCCGGGGCGACCTGGGAGAGTGGAGGCGTGCACGAGATCCGCATCGACGACCCCGCCGACCCCCGACTCGACGACTACCGCGACCTGACCGACACGGCGCTGCGCAACCGTCGCGACGCCGAGGGCGGGCTGTACATCGCGGAGTCGCTCAAAGTCATCGAGCGCGCGGTGCGGGCGGGACACCGCCCCCGGTCCGTGCTGACCCAGGAGCGCTGGCTGGACGGCATCCGCGGCGTCGTCGGCGACGAGCCGGTGACCGTGTACGTCTGTGCGGACGCCGTGGTCGAGGCCGTGGCGGGGTTCCCCGTGCATCGCGGTGCCCTGGCCGCGATGCACCGCCCGGCGCTGCCTGAGCTCGCGTCGCTGCTGTCCTCTGCACGCACCGTTCTGGTGCTCGAAGACCTCGTCGAGCACCAGAACGTCGGCTCCGCGTTCCGCGCCGCCGCGGCGCTCGGCGCGGATGCCGTGCTCGTCTCCGACCGCTGCGCGGATCCGCTCTACCGCCGCAGCGTCAAGGTCAGCACGGGTACGGTGTTCCAGGTGCCCTGGACGCGCTTCGGGGATTGGCGGGAGCTCGCCCCGCTCCTGCGACGCGAGGGGATCCAGCTCGCTGCGCTCGCGCTGCGCGAGGACGCGACGCCGCTCGAGGCCTACGCCGCCGCACGACCCGACCGCGTCGCGCTGGCCTTCGGATCCGAGGGGCCCGGACTCAGTGCCGAGGCCCTCGGCGCGGCTGAGGCGATCGTGACGATCCCGATGGCGGGCGGCGTGGACTCGCTCAACGTCGCGTCCACGGCCGCCGTGGCCCTCTGGGCGCTGCAGCACGTCCGCGCGCCCTCCGGTCGCTGACGCCCGTCGCGCGCCTCAGTCCTCCCGCCGCAGCAGCACCGGGCTGGGCTCCGGACGCTTCGCCTCGACGTCGTCTCCCGAAGACTGGTGGCGCAGGCGCCTCAGCACCCAGGGCACGAGGTGCGTGCGGGCCCACACCAGGTCCTCGCTGCGCGCCTCGCGCCAGGTGCGCTCCGGGAACGGCTCCGCCTCCATGGCCTGCAGATCGTTCGGCACGTTCAGCGCACGCAGCACGAGACGCGCCACCTCCTGGTGTCCGAGCGGGTTCATGTGCAGCCGGTCGTCGGCGAAGAACCGCGGATCCTGGATCGTCTTCAGTCCCCACTGGTCGGCGACGATGCAGTCGTGCCGCTCTGCGACGGCGCGCACGTTCTCGTTGTAGATCGCGACCTTGCCGCGGAACGGGCGGAACACCGGCGTGAAATTCGTGTCGATGCCGGTGATCAGCACGATCGCCGCGCCGGTGCGGTCCAGGCGGGTCACCATGTCGTCCAGCTGGACGGCGATCGCATCCGGGTCGGTGCCGGGGCGGATCACGTCGTTGCCGCCGGCGCACAGGGTGATCAGGTCGGGGTTCAGCGCGATCGCCGGCGCCACCTGCTCGTCGGCGATCTGTGCGATGAGCTTGCCGCGCACGGCCAGATTCGCGTACGCGAAATCCTCGCTCTGCGCGCTCAGCACCTCCGCGACGCGGTCGGCCCAGCCTCGGTGCCCGCCCGGGGCGCTCGGCTCCGGATCGCCGATGCCCTCGGTGAACGAGTCGCCCAGGGCGACGTAGCGGTGCCAGGGATGCGGCGTGTCGTTGGGGACGTACGGGGTGCGCGGTTCGTGACCGGACATGATCCTCCTCTGCGTGCCGCGCGGTCGGCACGGCGCCGGATCCGAGACTACTCGCGCCGGACGACGAACGGCCGAGCGGGCGGCCGGCGGCGGGTGGTCAGGGATGTCGGCGGGCTCGTCTATCGTGGAATCCCATGCTCTCCCCGTCCTTCCCCCAGCGCGCGCCCTGGGGAACCGCCGATCGGCTGAGGGCATGGCAGCGCGAGGCGCTCGAGGAGTACTTCCGGATCCCGGATCGCCGCGACTTCCTGGTCGCCGCGACGCCCGGCGCCGGCAAGACGACCTTCGCGCTCACGCTCGCGGTCGAGCTGCTGCGCACGAACGAGGTCGACCGCGTGATCGTGGTCGCGCCGACCGAGCACCTCAAGACCCAGTGGGCCGATGCGGCGGCACGCGTGCACATCCGCCTCGACCCGCGCTTCCGCAACAGCCATTGGGCGCCGTCCCGGCAGTATCACGGCGTCGTGGTGACCTACGCGCAGGTGGCGGCGAAGTCGTCGGTGCACAAGCACCTCACCGAAGATGCGCGCACGCTGGTGATCCTCGACGAGGTGCACCACGGCGGCGACGCGCTGAGCTGGGGCGACGCGATCCGCGAAGCTTACGGACCGGCGAAGCGACGCCTGCTCCTCAGCGGAACGCCGTTCCGCAGCGACACCGCGCCGATCCCGTTCGTGGAGTATCTGCCCGACGAGTCCGGTGCGCGTATCTCGAGCACCGACTACGCATACGGCTACGGTCGCGCGCTCCAGGACGGGGTCGTCCGCCCGGTGCTGTTCCACATGTACGCGGGCAAGATGCGCTGGCGCACCAGCGCGGGCGACGAGCTCGAGGCCCACCTCGGCCAGGACAACACCAAGGACGTGACGTCGCAGGCCTGGCGCACGGCGCTGGATCCGGAGGGGGAGTGGATGCCCGCGGTGCTGTCGGCCGCCGATCGCCGCCTCACCGAGATCCGTCACCACGTGCCCGACGCCGGCGGGCTCGTGCTCGCGACCGATCAGACGGTGGCGCGCGCCTACGCCAAGATCCTGCACTCGCTGACGGGGCAGCGGCCCACGGTCGTGCTCTCGGACGACGCCACCGCCTCGGAGCGCATCGAGAAGTTCAGCGCGTCCGACGACCGTTGGATGGTCGCGGTGCGCATGGTGTCCGAAGGCGTCGACGTGCCGCGGCTCGCCGTCGGCGTCTACGCCACCTCGTCGTCCACGCCGCTGTTCTTCGCGCAGGCGATCGGGCGTTTCGTGCGCGCGCGCCGTCGGGGCGAGGCTGCGAGCGTGTTCCTGCCGAACGTGCCGGTGCTCATGAAGCTCGCCAACGAGCTGGAGAAGCAGCGCGACCACGCCCTCGACCGGCAGTCGAAGGACGACGACGGACTCGACGATTCGCTCCTGGAGAGCGCGAACCGCGAAGAGGAGGCCTCGGATGCGCTGACCCAGGAGTTCAGCTACCAGGCGATCTCCTCGCTCGCCCACTTCGACCGCGTCGTCTTCGACGGCAAGGAGTTCGGACAGCTCGCCGAACCCGGCACGCCCGAGGAGGAGGAGTTCATCGGGATCCCCGGGCTGCTCGAGCCCGAGCACGTGCACGAGCTGCTGATGCAGCGCCAGTCCCGGCAGTCTCGGCTGCGGGAGGCGCGCGAGGCGCAGACGCCCGCCGCCACCACCACGCTGCCCGAGCCGTTGCATCGCACGCTCCGCGAGCAGCGCCAGCTCCTCAACAGCCTCGTCGGCGTGTATGCGCGCCAGACGGGGGAGCCGCACGGCGCCGTGCACGCCGAACTGCGACGACTCTGCGGCGGTCCTGCGGTCGCTCAGGCCACCGTCACGCAGCTGCAGTCGCGGATCGACCTGCTCAGGCGGCGCGTCCGCTCCTGAGCCGCCTGGCCCGCTCCCTCGCACGCTCGGTTCCGTCGTCGGACGCGCCTGGGGGATACCGGTTCGGATCCCCGAAATGCTGTCAATCCCCGTCTCCGTGCGGGTCGCGGCCGGACCGATGGATAGCGTGGAACGGCCCCGATCCCGAAGGACGTCGATGAACACCCCCGCTCCCGTGCCCGCAGAACCCACCGCAGCCGACCGCCGTCGCTGGGCCCGCTATCTCGTCGACGAACGCGCAGAGGCCCACGTCTACCAGCAGCTCGCCGGCCGGCGCGAGGGCGAGGAGCGACAGATCCTGCTCGAGCTCGCCGCCGCGGAAGGCCGTCACGAGGCGCACTGGCTCGAGCTGCTCGGCGGCGAGCCGGCCCGGCTGCCGCGTCCCGGCTTGCGCACCCGGATCCTGGGGTGGATGGCGGGACGCTTCGGATCCATCTTCGTGCTGGCGCTCGCGCAGAGCGCCGAGGCACGCTCGCCGTACGACTCCGAGGTGTACGCGACCCCGGCCATGCGGGCCGACGAGAAGGTGCACTTCGAGGTCGTCCGCGGCCTCGCCGCGCGGGGACGGCGGCAGCTGTCCGGGTCGTTCCGCGCCGCCGTCTTCGGCGCGAACGACGGTCTCGTGAGCAATCTCGCCCTCGTGCTGGGCATCGGCGCCACCGGCGCGAGCAGCGGATTCGTGCTCTTCAGCGGCTTCGCGGGACTCCTCGCCGGGGCGCTTTCGATGGGCGCCGGCGAGTTCGTGTCGGTGCGTTCTCAGCGCGAGCTCCTCGAGGCGACGGAGGAGAACGGACACGGCGACGCGACCGCGAGCGACCTGGATCTCGACGAGAACGAGCTCGCCCTGGTCTACCGCGCCCGCGGCATGGACGCCGACGAGTCGCTCGAGCGCGCCCGCCGCGTGGTGAGCGCTGCGAAGGCCGGGCTGGCGCAGCGGGCGACCGGGCCGCTGCGCGTGCCCGTCGAGGACGGCGACGAGCACGAGATCATCGGCAACGCCTGGCCCGCGGCGATCTCGAGCTTCCTCCTGTTCGCATCGGGCGCCATCGTGCCGGTGCTGCCCTGGATCTTCGGCATGCAGGGCACTCCTGCCGTCGTGGTGGCGCTCGTGCTCGTCGGCGTCGCGCTGCTGTCCACCGGAGCCACGGTCGGAGTGCTCTCGGGCGGACCGCCGCTGCGTCGCGGACTGCGTCAGCTGGCGATCGGCTTCGGGGCGGCTGCGATCACGTACGTGCTCGGGCTGCTGTTCGGGGTCAGCGCGGGCTGATCCCGAAGAATCTTCGGCGTGTCGTGTATCTCCGACGCCTCCGACCGCTCCTGAGAGACGGGGGTGGCAGATCGGAGAGGAGAAGGACATGGCGACACGGGGCAAGGGTCCGGACGGTGCAGGAGCGAGCCCGGATCCGCTCGAGTTCCGAGGAAGCAGGGAGGCGCCGGACGAACTGCAGAGGATCGTCGAACGACCGCCGCTGATCGGAGACGCGTCGGCGATGCCGGCGGAGGCGCGCGACGCCGTCACGCGACGGAGGATCTGGCTGCCGGGTTCCGCCCGCACCAGGCCGAAGGTGTCGGTCGAGCGGGACGACGACGGCTGGGAGATCGCCTACGAGGCGACCGACGTGCACCGGATCGGCCGGACGGCGGAGCGGATCGCACCGGACGAGGTGCTCCGCGGAATCGACCCGAGGGTCGGGCCTCACTCCCATCGCCCGGACTGGGTGACCGCGTCGTACTACCCGCGGCCCGCCATCGCCGCGGACGGGCCGAGTGTGCTGCACCGGTTCGACGGCGGCACGACGCAGCCGCTGTGGGTCTTCGGGCCCGACGACCGCGCCGTGTACCGGGATGCGACGTGGCCGTGGGGCCTGGTCGGCAAGGTGTTCAACAGCGACGGCAAGGTCGGCACGGGAGCCCTCATCGGCGACCGTCTCGTCGCGACAGCGGGTCACATGGTGCCGTGGGGCAAGAAGGGCTGGTGGATGCGGTTCGTGCCCGCGTACTTCGACGGAACCTCGCTGCACGGGAGCGGGTTCGAGTCGTACGTCTCGGACGCTCGCGGCTATGACGTGCACGGCGACGTCACCGGCTACGACTGGGCCGTGCTGCGCCTCTATCAGCCGCTGGGCAGCTGGCTGGGCTACTTCGGGTACAACGGCTTCTCGTCCTCGTGGCAGAACCAGAACCGGTGGACCCTGCTCGGGTACCCGGGAGCCGTAGCCGGTGGACAGCGTCCCTCGCGTCAGTTCGGCAGCTCGGTGTTCGACATCGACTCGGACTCCCACGGCGGCAGCGAGCTGGAGACCCGCGCGGACATGACGCCGGGCAATTCCGGCGGACCGTACTTCGGCTGGTTCGACGGCGACCCGCGGCTCGTCGGGGTGGTCAGCGGCCAGGAGACCGAGTGGGCGCCCGGGCCGTGGCCGTGGGAGTGGGGCGACACCGAGAAGGTCAACGTCGTCGCGGGCGGTTCCGGATTCACCGGGATGATGGCCTGGGGTCGGAGCAACTGGCCGCTCTGAGCACGGCGGCCGATGCACGACGAAGGCCCCGGATCCTGTGTGATCCGGGGCCTTCGACCTACCGTGCGCGAGGGGGGACTTGAACCCCCACGCCCTATGCGGGCACTAGCACCTCAAGCTAGCGCGTCTACCTATTCCGCCACCCGCGCTGGTGTTTTCGGCTGTTCCCAACCGAGGAATGACACTATCACGTTCCGGAGGTCGCCTCTAACCGCACCGCACGTCGGGCGCGTCGTGCGGGTTCGATAGCCTTGTCGCATGCCCCAGCCGGATGCCGAACTTCCCGAGGTCGCGCGGATCGCCGCCGACCTCATCCGCTTCGACACCTCCAACTTCGGCGGTGGGGACGCGAAGGGCGAACGCGAGGCGGCCGAGTACGTCGGTGCGTACCTGGAGTCGCTGGGGCTCGAGCCCGAGTACTACGAGCCGATCCCGCGCCGCACCAACGTGATGGCGCGCGTGCCCGGTCGCGATCGCGACAAGCCGGCGCTCGTCGTGCATGGACATCTCGACGTGGTGCCGGCGATGGCGGGCGACTGGAGCGTGGATCCGTTCGCCGGCGTCGTGCAGGACGGCATGCTCTGGGGGCGGGGAGCCGTGGACATGAAGAACATGGACGCGATGATCCTCACGTCCGTGGCCGAGATCCTTCGCGCCGGCGAGCAGCCGGAGCGCGACCTCATCCTGGTGTTCTTCGCCGACGAGGAGAACGGCGGCGTCGAGGGCTCCGCCCTCGTCGTCCAGAACCGGCCGGAATGGTTCGCGGGCGCCACCGAGGCGATCAGCGAGGTCGGGGGGTATTCGATCCCCGTAGGCGACCAGCGCGCGTACCTTCTGCAGGTGGGGGAGAAGGCCCTGCTGTGGATCCGCCTGATCGCGACGGGACGTGCCGGGCACGGCAGTCGCTTCCACCCCGACAACGCCGTGACGAAGCTGGCCGAGGCCGTCGCCGCGATCGGGCGCACGCAGTGGCCGATCCGGCTGACCGACACGACCCGTGAGTTCCTGCAGCGCATGAGCGCGCTCACCGGGCTGCCCGTCGAGGATCCGGACGCCCTCGCCGCCGCGGCGGGCCCCGCGGAGGCGTTCCTCCGCTCCACGCTGCGCACCACGACGAACCCGACCGTGCTGCAAGCCGGCTACAAGCACAACGTGATCCCGGAGCGTGCCGAGGCCCTCATCGACGTGCGGGTCATCCCCGGCATGGAGGACGAGGTGCTGGCGCAGCTCCGCGAGCTCGTGGGGGACGACGTCGAGCTGGAGATGGTCGTGCAGGACATCGGCATGGAGACGCCCTTCGCCGGCGACCTCGTCGACGCGATGGTGGCGGCCCTGGGGCGTCACGATCCGGGCGTGCCGGTGATCCCGTATCTGCTCGGCGCGGGCACCGACAACAAGGCGCTCGCGTTCCTGGGCATCACGGGCTACGGCTTCGCCCCGCTCCGGCTGCCCGCCGACCTCGACTTCACCGGCATGTTCCACGGGGTCGACGAGCGCGTTCCGATCGACTCCCTCGTCTTCGGGCAGCGCGTGCTGACCGATCTCCTGCGCACGTACTGAGACCGCGCCGCCCGCCCACCACGACTGACCGCGCGAGCCCGCGCCCCACGCGAAAGCCAGCCATGCACCTTCTCGAAGCCATCTTCCTCGGGATCGTCCAGGGACTCACCGAGTTCCTGCCGATCTCCTCGAGCGCGCATCTGCGCATCGTCGGCGCGTTCCTGCCGAGCGCACAGGATCCAGGGGCGGCGTTCACCGCGATCACGCAGATCGGCACGGAGGCCGCCGTCGTGGTGTTCTTCTGGCGCGACATCGTCCGCATCGTCAGCCGCTGGTGGTCGGCGCTGATCGGACGGATCCCGAGGAACGACCCCGATGCGCGGATGGGCTGGCTGATCATCATCGGCAGCATCCCGATTGTCGTGCTGGGACTCGTGTTCAAGGACCAGATCGAGACGGTGTTCCGGTCGCTGTGGCTCGTCGCGATCATGCTGATCGTGTTCGGCGTGCTCCTCGGCGTCGCCGACGCAATCGGTGCGCGCAAGCGCACGCTCAAGGATCTGACCCTCGGGCACGGCGTCGTCTACGGTCTCGCGCAGTCGCTGGCGCTCATCCCCGGCGTCTCCCGCTCCGGGGGCACGATCACGGCGGGGCTCCTGCTCGGCTATGAGCGCGAGGCCGCGGCCCGCTACGCCTTCCTGCTCGCGATCCCCGCGGTCTTCGGTTCCGGCGTCTATCAGGCGGTCAAGAGCATCGGCGAGCCGAGCGTGTTCTCGGCGGGCGAGACGCTCGCGGCGACCGGCATCGCTTTCGTCGTGGGCCTGGGTGTCATCGCGTTTTTCATGCGCTGGATCTCGCAGCGCAGCTTCCTGCCGTTCGTGATCTACCGGATCCTGCTCGGCGTCGTGCTGATCGTGCTGCTCGCGATGGGCGTGATCAAGCCCTGACGGGAGCTACCGCCGAGCGCACGGCGGCGAATCAGCGCTTGTGGTCGCCGGGGCCTTCGCCGTTGCGCCGGAAGAACCGCTCGAACGCCTGCGCGATGGCCTCGCCCGACGCGTCCGGCGAGTCCCAGGTGTCGCGCTTGGCCTCGAGCTGCGCGATGTAGGCGGCCATCTCCTCATCCTCGGCCGCGGCGGCGTCGATCGTGGCCTCCCACATGGCCGCCTCGGTGGCGAGGGTGCCCCGGGGCACGTCGACGCCCGTGACCTCGTGCAGGCGGTCCAGCAGCGCCAGCGTCGCCTTGGGCGACGCGCCGCCGGTCTGGACGTAGTGCGGCACGTTCGCCCACAGCGACAGTGCGGGGATGCCGGCCTGCTCCGCGGCGTGGTCGAGCGCGGAGAGGATGCCGATGGGGCCCTCGTAGCTGGATCGCTCGATCCCGAGCGCGTCGCGCACCTCGGCGTTCTCGCTCGAGGCGAAGATCGAGATCGGCCGCGTGTGCGGCACGTCCGAGAGCATGGCTCCGAGCGTGACGAAGCCCGTGATGTCCTCGCTCAGGGCCGAGTCGATGAACTCGGCGCTGAACGCCTGCCAGGCGCGCGCCGGCTCGGTGCCGGTGAGCAGCCAAAGCCGGGGCTCGGCGTCGTCGGCGACGCCCTTCGGCCGCTGCATGCGTGCGGCGGGCCAGCGCAGGCTGCGGTTGCCCTCCTGGTCGCGCTCCAGCGTCGGCCGCGCCCACTGGTAGTCGAAGTACAGCTCGGGGTCCACCGCGTGCACGAGGTCGTATCCGCCGTCGTCGATCTGCTCTGCGGCGGCCGACGCGGCCTCGCCAGCGTCGTTCCAGCCGTCGAAGGCGGCGACGAGGATCCGGGATCCGAGTACCTGCACGGTGTTCCTTCCTGCGGCGACCTGCGCCGCGTGTTCCGTCCAGGCTAGTCCTGCCTCAGGATGAGGGGCGGCACGCCGGTACGATGGGGGAGTGAATCAGCATCCTCGCGCGGTCCTCTGGGACATGGACGGAACCCTTGTCGACACCGAACCGTACTGGATGGACGCCGAGACCGACCTCGTCGAGTCGTTCGGCGGCACCTGGTCTCATGAGCAGGCTCTCCAGCTGGTCGGCAGCGGTCTGATCGACAGCGCGATCATCCTCCAGGGCGCGGGCGTGCGGATGGGCGCGCAGGAGATCGTCGACGAGCTGACCGAGCGCGTCCGTGTGCGCCTCCAGCAGGACGGCGTTCCCTTCCGCCCCGGCGCCAGGGAACTGCTGCAGGACCTGCGCGCGCAGGGCGTCCGCACCGCGCTCGTGACGATGTCGCTGCGCCGGATGGCGGAGGACATCGTGTCGCTGATCGGCTTCGACGCCTTCGATGTGATCGTCGGAGGCGATGACGTGGAGCGGCCGAAGCCTTTCGCGGATCCTTACCTGCAGGCGGCGGAGGCCCTCGGTGTCGACATCGCCGACACGGTGGCGCTCGAGGACTCGCCGACCGGTCTTCAGGCGGCGCTGTCCGCCCGTGCGGTGGCGATCGGCATCCCGCACATCGTCGAGCTGGACGGCCTCGGGGCCGACGCGATCTGGGGAACGCTCGCCGGCCGCGGAGTCGACGATCTCGTCACCGAGTTCGCCCGTGTCCGCTCGCTCCGTGCGGAGGCCGCGCTGTGACCGCGCAGCGGCCGAGCGGGCCGTTCCGCGAGGGCGACCGCGTCCAGCTGACCGGCCCCAAGGGGCGGATGCACACGATCACGCTTCGTGAGGACGGCGAGCTGCACACCCACCACGGCGTGCTGCGGCATCGCGACCTGATCGGCCTCCCCGACGGATCCGTCGTGGAGAACAGCTCGGGCAACGAGTACCTGGCCCTGCGTCCCCTGCTGCGGGACTTCGTGATGTCGATGCCGCGCGGCGCCGCGATCGTGTACCCGAAGGACGCCGCGCAGATCGTGACCCAGGCGGACATCTTTCCCGGCGCGACCGTCGTCGAGGCGGGGGTCGGGTCCGGAGCGCTCTCGCTCTCGCTCCTGCGTGCGGTCGGCCCGACCGGTCGGCTGGTCTCGTTCGAGCGCCGGGACGACTTCGCCGAGGTCGCCAGCGCGAACGTCGAGACGTTCCTGGGCGAGCTCCCCGACTCCTGGCGGATCGTCGTGGGCGATCTGCAGGAGGAGCTCGGCGCCGTGTTCGAGCCGGGAACGGTCGACCGCGTGGTGCTCGACATGCTGGCGCCGTGGGAGTGCATCGACGTCGTCGCCGAAGTGCTCGCCCCGGGCGGCGTCGTGCTCTGCTACGTCGCGACGGCCACGCAGCTGTCGCGCGTCGCGGAGTACGTGCGCGGGACGGGGCTGTTCACCGAGCCCGAGGCGTCGGAGACGATGGTGCGCGGCTGGCACGTCGAGGGCCTCGCCGTGCGTCCGGATCACCGCATGGTCGCGCACACCGGCTTCCTGATCACGGCCCGGCGACTCGCGCCCGGCGCGATCCCGCCCGACGTCAAGCGCCGCGCCGCGAAGAAGGCGTCCTACGGCGACGAGGACGTGGAGCTGTGGACGCCTGGTGCCGTCGGGGATCGCGAGATCACCGACAAGAACCTGCGCAAGCGCGTCCGGGAGGCGCAGCGGGCCGCCGGCGGCGCGCGCCTCGCCGCATCGCGCGACGCGGATGCCGAAGGGGCCGAGGCGGGCGATCCGTCCGCATAGACTGGAGCGCGTGCGTAAGACTGCCGCTGCTCTGATCACCCTCGGCCTCGCCGCCCTCGCGCTGGCCGGCTGCTCCGCAGGCCCCTCGTTCGCCGGGAAGGCCTGCCCGACGCAGCCGACCTCGTCGGGGCTGAAGAGCTCCGTGACGGTCGAAGGAGACTTCGGCTCCGAGCCCAAGGTGAAGCTCGACACCCCGACCAAGGTCCCGAAGCTGAGCGTGGACGACCTCATCGTCGGCAAGGGGACGCAGATCACGGCGACCAGCCAGCCGTTCGCCGCGAACGTCGTCGTCTACAACGGAGCCACGGGGCAGCGGATCGGCGCGTCCTCCGACGTCGCCACCCTCATGTCGCAGTCGAAGGAGTTCGCCTCCGCCGTGCAGTGCGCGACCGAGGGGTCGCGACTTCTCGTCGGCTTCCCCGCCGGCACCTTCGCGGACGCCGCGACGGTCGGCATCGTCGACGTGCAGAAGGTCTTCCTGCCGCACGCCGAAGGCTCGCTGGTGTACAACGACGCCCTGGGGCTGCCCACGGTCGTCCGCGCGCCCGACGGGCGCCCGGGCATCATCATCCCCGACGCCAAGAAGCCCGCCAAGCAGGTCACGCAGACGCTCATCCGCGGCGACGGACCGAAGGTCACCAAGAACGACGTCCTGCGCGTCCAGCTCACGAGCGTGGACTGGGACACCCGCAAGGTGCTCAAGTCCACCTGGGACACGCAGGCGGTCGCGATCTCCGGTGCGGAGCTCGCGGGCCAGACGGTCGGATCCCAGGTCCTCCTCGTGATCCCGCCTGCTGACGCGAGCCAGGGCACCGGGTCGGACGGAGCCGGCACCCAGGCGATCGTCGTCGACATCCTCGGCGTGGACACCTCCGCGTCCGCCTCCTCGGGGCAGTAGATGGCGGCACGGATCCCCGCGGAGGAGCGCCTGACGAACCTCGTCGTGGCGCTGATGGCGACGGAGATCGGCCTCACCAAGCAGCAGATCCTCGCCTCGGTCTCCGGTTACCGGCAGCGTGCCGAAGGCAAGGCGGACGCCCTCGACAAGATGTTCGAGCGCGACAAGGAGGAGCTCCGCGCGCTCGGCATCCCGATCGAGACGCTCGGCGACCACGCCGACCCCAACGACCTCCGCGAGGCCCGCTATCGCATTCCGAAGGCGGAATACGACCTCCCGGTCGACATCGAGTTCACCCCGGCCGAGCTCGCGGTGCTGCGTCTCGCAGGCAGCGTGTGGAGCGAGGAGTCGCTGTCTGCGGACGCGCAGGCCGGCGTCCGCAAGATCCGTGCGCTCGGCATCGACGTGGACGAGCCGATCATCGGCTTCGCGCCCCGCATCACCGCGCGTGACGCCGCCTTCGCGCCGCTGCAGGGTGCGATCGAGCGGAGCGTGGCCGTCGCGTTCGACTATCTGAAGCCAGGGGAGGGGGCGCCCCGGCGCCGTCGCGTGCAACCTCTCGCCCTGGTCGAGTACGAGGCGCGCTGGCACGTCTTCGGGCGCGACATCGACGCCGACGGCGACAGGATGTTCCTGCTCACGCGGATCGTCGGTGATGTGACCGTGACCTCCGAGGGCTTCGCCGCCGAGCTCCGCGAGGGCGCGGGGGAGCGTGCGCTCGCGAGTCTGCAGGCCGTGGCCGACGCGCATTCGGCATTGCTGGAGATCACCCCCGGAACCGAGGCGGCGCTGCGGTTGGGGCGGCGCGCCGAGCCGGCGGTGCAGGGGATCCGCGTCCCGTACGTGGACCTGCACATCCTCGCCGACGAGCTGGCGTCCTACGGACCCGAGGTGCGAGTGGTCGAGCCGGCCGTGCTGCGCGACGCGGTGATCGCGCGCCTGCAGGCGACGGCGTCGGCGCACGCCGATGCGAAGGGCGGTGAATGATGGCGCAGCAGCGCAGGCCCCTCCTCAGCTCGGATCGCGTGCGCGCGTATCTGACCCTCGTGCCGTACCTCCTCGAGCGCGGCGAGGTCTCCCTCGCGGAGGCCGCGGCGGAGTTCGACATGACCGAGGCTCAGATGCGGGCGATGGTCGAGAAGCTCACCGTGATCGGCCTGCCCGGCGATGAGGGCTACTGGCAGGCGCCGCAGGAGCTGTTCGACATCAACTGGGATCTGCTCGACGAGCAGGGCATCATCGAGATCACCAACGATGTGGGCCTGCGCCGGGTGCCGAAGTTCACGGCTCGGGAGGCGGCCGCGCTCGTCGCGGGGCTGCAGCTGGCCTCGGCGGTGCCGGGTGTCGCCTCGTCGGCGGTGGTGCAGGGGCTCATCGCGAAGCTGTCGCGCGGCGCCGCCGGACTCCCTGCCGACGTCATCGTCGCCCCAGGACCGGTGGACGAGGTGCGCACTGTCGTGTCGACGGCCCTGAAGGAGCACGTCGCGGTGGCGTTCACCTACCGTGCGCCCGATGCGGCACCCACGACGCGCACGGTCGATCCGGTCACCGTGCTCATCACCAACGGGCAGTGGTATCTGCAGGGCTGGTGCCATCTGCGGCGGGCGATGCGGACGTTCCACCTCGACCGCGTCAGCGAGCCCCACCTGACCGACATCCCCATCACGCACGGCGACGAGCCCGTCCCGGAGCTGTTCGCGGGGGACGGCGAGAGCGATCAGGCGGTCATCCGCTTCCCCGAGCGCCTGGCTCCGCTGCTGCGGGACTATCTCCTGCGCGCCGAGGCGGTCGTCGACGGGAGCACCATGACGGCGACACTGCACGTCGGGGACCCGCTCAGCCTCAAGCGCCTGGCTGCCCGCTTCGGCGGTGCGGTCGAGATTCTCGAGCCGTCGGCCGCCCGCTGCGCCGCGCGCGAGTGGGCGAACGCAGGTCTTGCGCTGTACTCCGAACAAACCACCCCGCAGTCACGGTAGACTGTGCGGAACACCCGAACCATCAAGGGAGATCATCATGTTCGCCGGGCTCAACGGATGGCACCTCGTCATCATCCTCGCCGTCATCCTGCTCCTGTTCGGCGCGGCCAAGCTTCCCGCTCTCGCGAAGAGCATGGGCCAGTCCGCCCGCGTCTTCAAGGGTGAGATGAAGGCCATGAAGGACGAGGACGCGGCTGCCGCCGCGAACGACGCTCCTGCCGCGCAGACGCAGGCTCCGGCCACGACCGCGCTGCCCACGCCGGTCCAGAACACGTCTGCGGACACCACGGCCGTCACCCCGCCGCACGACGCCGGTACGCAGCGCTGACAGGCGTGACCGACGTGTCACCCGCGACGAAGGGCCGAAAGCCGCGTCGCGACAGCACCATGCCCCTTGCGGGGCATCTCATCGAGTTGCGACGGCGGCTCGTCATCGCCGCCGGGGCGCTGCTCGTCGGCATGATCGTCGCCTTCTTCATCACGGACCCGATCCTCGACTTCGTGACTGCACCGATCCACGAAGTGGCGAAGATCCGTCCTCACGCACTGGTCGGCTTCACCTTCAACTCGGTGACGGCGCCCTTCGACCTGCGCATGAGACTCGCCTTCTCGATCGGAATCTTCCTGTCTGCGCCGATTTGGCTCTGGCAGCTCTGGGCATTCATCATGCCCGGCCTCACGAAGAAGGAGATCCGGTACACGATCGGATTCGTCGGCGCCGCTGTGCCGCTCTTCTTCGCAGGTTGCTGGGTCGGCGTGCTGGTCATGCCGCACATCATTCTGCTGATGGCGGGCTTCACGCCCGAAGGCGCGGACAACCTCTACAGCGCGCAGGAGTACTACGACTTCATCTTCAAGCTGATGATCGTGATCGGCGTCTCGTTCATCATCCCGGTCTTCCTGGTGGCGCTGAACTTCGCCGGCATCATGTCGGGCCGCGCGATCCTGAAGGCCTGGCGGATCGCGATCCTCATCGCCTGCCTGTTCGCCGCGCTCGCGACACCGGCCGCCGACGTCGTCAGCATGCTCATGCTCGCGGGGATCCTGATCGTGCTGTACTTCGCCGCCGCGTGCCTGTCGCTCCTCTTCGACCGTCGCAAGCACAAGCGCCAGCAGGAGTTCCTCGAGGAGTCCACGGTATGACGTCACCGGCGGACCGCTACGCCGCCGCACGTGCCGCCCAGGACCACCCCGCAACGACCGCCTTCGAGGCCATGCAGCGCTTCCGCCTCGACCCGTTCCAGATCGAGGGCTGCCACGCCCTCGAGCGCGGCAGCAGCGTTCTCGTCGCGGCTCCGACGGGAGCGGGCAAGACGATCGTCGGAGAGTTCGCGATCCATCTCGCGATGTCCACGTCGTCGGACAAGGCGTTCTACACGACGCCCATGAAGGCACTGTCGAACCAGAAGTTCCGCGAGCTGGTGGACGTCTACGGCGCCGACCAGGTGGGTCTGCTCACAGGCGACGTCAACATCAACGGATCGGCGCGCATCGTGGTGATGACCACCGAGGTGCTGCGCAACATGATCTACGCGGACTCGCGCGCTCTCGACGACCTCCGCTACGTGATCATGGACGAGGTGCACTACCTCGCGGACCGCTTCCGCGGAGCCGTGTGGGAAGAGGTCATCATCCACCTGCCGCGGAGCGTGCGTCTCGTGGCGCTGAGCGCCACGGTCTCCAACGCCGAGGAGTTCGGCGACTGGCTCGACACCGTGCGCGGCGGCACCGAGGTCATCGTCTCGGAGATCCGCCCCGTGCCGCTCGAGCAGCACGTGCTCGTGCGCGACGATCTGCTGCCGCTCTTCGACGATCGCGCCGGGATCGCCACGGCGCAGGTCAACCAGGAGCTCCTACGGATCCGCTCCTTCGGCGGGGCGAACTACGAGCGCAACCGGGATGCCCAGCAGTATCGCAGCGCCCGGCACGCCGGCGCCCAGGCGCGGCGACCGCAGCGCGGGGGCAAGCGCCCGGTGCGCTCAGCCAATGTGCGCCGGATCGAGCGGCTCGATCGCCCGCAGGTCGTGGAGCTCCTCGATCGTGCGAATCTGCTCCCCGCGATCTTCTTCATCTTCAGCCGCGTCGGCTGCGACGCCGCGGTGACGCAGGTGCGCCGGTCCGGGCTGCGCCTCACGACCGCCGAGGAGCGGCGTGAGATCAGGGCGATCGTCGAGGACCGTGTGCGCACGCTGCGCGACGAGGATCTCGCGGTGCTGGGCTACTGGGACTGGCTCGACAACCTCGAGCGCGGCGTGGCCGCCCATCACGCAGGCTTGCTGCCGGCGTTCAAGGAGATCGTCGAGCAGCTCTTCCAGCAGCGCCTCCTGAAGGTCGTCTTCGCCACCGAGACTCTCGCTCTCGGCATCAACATGCCGGCGCGCACGGTGGTGCTGGAGCGCATGGAGAAGTTCAACGGCGAGGCACGCGTCGCGATCACCTCCGGTGAGTACACCCAGCTGACGGGCCGCGCCGGGCGGCGCGGGATCGACGTCGAGGGGCATGCGGTCGTGCAGTGGACCGAGGGGATGGACCCGCAGGCCGTCGCCGCGCTCGCTTCTCGCCGCACCTACCCTCTGAACTCGAGCTTCCGGCCGACGTACAACATGGCTGTGAACCTGCTCGACCGGTTCGGGCGCAACCGCTCCCGGGAAGTGCTGGAATCGTCGTTCGCACAGTTCCAGGCGGACCGGGCCGTGGTCGGCCTGGCGCGGAACGTCCGCGAAGCGGAGACATCGCTCGCGGGCTATCTCTCGTCGATGACCTGCGATCGAGGGGATTTCGCGGAGTACTCGGGGATCCGCCGGGAGCTGAGCGATCTGGAGAAGAAGAACCGCGCGGATCAGCAGGCGCCCCGGGCCGTGCGTGACAAGCGCCTCCGCCAGATCGAGGGTCTGCGCCGCGCGATGCAGCGCCACGCATGCCATCGCTGCCCCGACCGCGAGATGCACGCGCGCTGGGCGGAGCGGTATTGGAAGCTGAAGCGCGAGACCGACCGGATCCGCAAGCAGATCGAGAACCGCACCGGCACCGTGGCACGCGTGTTCGACCGGGTGCTCGACGTGCTGACCGAGGTCGGGTACGTGGAGGGGAGCGGCGATGCCCTGACGCTCACCGATGCGGGCCGCACGATGCAGCGCATCTACGGGGAGCGCGATCTGCTCGTCGCAGAGTCGCTGCGCCGTGGGCTGTGGGACGGGCTCGACGCCCCGTCTCTGGCGGCGATGGCGTGCGCACTGGTGTACGAGCCTCGCCGTGACGACGGCTCCGTGGATCCGAGGGATCTGCCGCGCGGGCGCTTCCGCATCGCCTGGGAGCGCACGCAGGAGCTGTGGGCAGAGCTCGACGACCTCGAGCACGACAACCGCCTTCCCGGATCCGACCGTCCGTCGGCGGGGCTCGCCGGCGCGATGCACGCGTGGGCGCGGGGCAGCTCTCTGGACGCGGTCCTGGAGGACGCGGACATGGCCGCCGGTGATTTCGTGCGGTGGGCCAAGCAGACTATCGACCTCCTGGATCAGCTCTCCATCGTCGCGCCGGATCCCGACACCGCCCGGACCGCGCGAGCGGCGCTCGATGGCGTGCGCCGCGGCATCGTGGCGTACTCGTCGATGTGAGCGGGCTCCGCATCCGCATGTCCGAACGCCTGCCTGCGCCCCGCGACGCGATCCGTGTCGCCCCGATCGTGCCGCTCTGGGCGGCTGTGATCTGCGCGGCCGTCGCCGGGGGACTCCTCACACTCGCCTTCCCCGCGGTATCGCTGTGGATCGCCGCGTTCCCCGCGATCGGACTCCTGCTGCTGTCGCTGATCGGTCGTCGGGTCTGGTCGGCGCTGCTCGTCGGCTTCGTCTACGGTGCGGTGTTCTTCCTGATCCTGGTCTCCTGGACCGCACGGTATCTGGGGCCGATCCCGTGGCTCGCGCTCGGATTGCTGGAGGCAGCGCTGACCGCCGTCGCGCTGATCCCGGTGACGCTCGCGTACCGATGGATCCCGTCGCTGCCTCTGCGCGGATATGCGCGTTCCGTACTGCTCGCGGTGACGGTCGCCGCGCTCTGGATCGGTCGTGAGCTTTTCGTGGGCAACTGGCCCTACGGGGGATTCCCCTGGGCGCGCATCGCCTACACGCTGGCCGACACGCCCGCGGCACGCGTGAGCAGCTGGATCGGCATCAGCGGGCTCGGCTTCCTCATGGTGCTGCTGGTGGCGCTGCTGCTGGAGCTGGGACGCGCGGGGATGCGGCCTCGCATCCGGGTACTCGTCGCACCGGTCGTGCTCGTGCTGCTCCTTGCCGCGCTGCCCGCGTTCCCGACGACCGGGCATGGCACGATGCGCATCGGCGCCGTCCAGGGGAACGGTCCGACCGGCTACTTCGACCAGCGGGAGCCGCTGTCCGTGCTCGACGCGCAGACCGCGGCGTCGGAACCGCTGTACGGCAAGCGGATGGACCTGCTGGTGTGGCCCGAAGGCGGACTCGACGGCGATCCGTTCCAGTACCCGGAACTCGCAGACGGCCTCGATCGGGTCGCCGCGGGCGTGCGTGCGCCGATCCTCGCGAACGCCGCCACGCAGAAGGGCGAGCTGTTCTACAACACCTCGTTCCTGTGGCCGCAGAGCGATCATGCGCCGCTCGCGCGCGACGACGTGCAGACGCACGCGAAGCGGCACCCCGTCCCCTTCGGCGAGTACGTGCCCGACCGGGCGTTCTTCAACGCGATCGTGCCCGACCTGATCGGGCTCATCGGGCGCGAGTACACCCCGGGAACGGATGCGCCACTCGTGCGGGTCGGCAAGACGCCCGTCGGCCTCGCGATCTGCTTCGACGTGATCTACGACGAGCTCATCGCGCAGGGGATCGACGGAGGCGCTCAGGTCCTGGTCTTCCAGACCAACAACGCCGACTTCCGCGGAACGGTCGAGAACCTCCAGCAGCTCGGCATCGCGCGCATGCGCGCCGTCGAGACGGGCCGCTCGGTGGTGAACATCTCGACGGTCGGCACCAGCCAGGTGATCCGCGCCGACGGGTCGACGCAGGCGTCGCTGGACGAGGATCGCCCCGGTGCGCTGCTCGAAGACGTCGAACTGCGTACCGGGGCGACGGCGGGCGTGGTGATCGGACCCTGGATCGAGCAGCTCCTCCTCTGGGGCGGGCTGCTCGTCGTCGTGGTCGCCGGCATCGGGAGTCGCCGGCGGGGGAGTCGCGGTTAGGCGCCGATCCGCTCGCGGGTGGGATCCTCACCGGCGCCGCGGCGCGCGCGGATGAAGGCGAGGCGCTCCTCCAGGAGCTCCTCGAGCTCGGCACGGGTGCGGCGCTCGAGCAGCATGTCCCAGTGGGTGCGGCCGCCCTTGTCGCCGGAGTCCTCGACCTCGACCGGCTTCCCGTCGACCTGCAGGCGTGCCTCTGCACCGCAGGTGCGGCACTCCCAGGTGGCGGGCGGCTCGGCGTCGGCCGCGAACATCAGGGTGGTCACGTGGCCGCAGGAGTCGCAGGTGTATGCGGTCTGCTGGCGTTCCATGAAGACGACGCCCTCTTCGCTCTGAAGGCTCTGGGCGCCGAGTCGGATTCCTCGAAGGCTGCGATCTGCCATTGTGTGGTCCTCTCGTCGCCCTCAGGTATAGCGGCCTGGGCTGTGCGGAAGGTGCGAAGGGGGCAAACCATGAACGCTTTCACAGTCGATACCCAGGCCCACGCGCCGATCCACCGCAGTGACACCCGGTTCGCTGTGCCGCGCGACTCGGTCTCAGCTCGGGCGGAGCGTGGCGATGGCGAGGTCTGCGCGATCGGTGACGATGCCGTCGGCGCCGCCGTCGACGAGCGCACGCATGCGCTCGGGGTCGTTGATCGTCCACACGTGCACCTCCGCGCCGGCGTCGTGGACAGCGTCGACGAGCCGGGGGGTGAACACCCGCAGAGCGCCGAAGCTCTCGGGGATCTGGACCGCGTCGAGGTTGCGGAGGATGCACCGGGTCCAACGGGTGAGTCGCAGGGCGGAAGCCAGCCTCAGCAGCGCGATCGCCGATCGGCCGCCGGAGGACGCAGGAAGCACCTCGGCGCCGGCGGCGCGTGCCGCGTCGAGGGCGGCCCGCCGATTGCGGTCGTCGAAGCTCGTGAGCAGCACGCGATGCGCGTGTGCGGCGACGGCCCGACCGACGTCCGCCGCAGCGGAGAGATCCTTGACGTCGACATTGAACCGCAGCGCCGGGAAGGCCTCGAGCGCCTCACCGAGCGTGAGGAGGCCGCCGTGCGAGGCGAAGAGCGCGGCGAGCTCCCTCGTGCCGACCTCGGCGACAGGGCGCGGGTCGCCGAGCAGCCGCTGCAGCGTCTCGTCGTGGAACAGGACCGCGTCGCCGTCGGCGGTGGCGCGGCAGTCCGTCTCGACGTACTGCGCCCCTGCGGCATCGGCTGCAGCGAGTGCGAGGGCCGAGTTGTCGAACACGGACGAGTCCTCGCCCACCAGACCGCGGTGAGCGAGGACTCGAGGCGACGCAGCGCCCTGGAAGTACGGGTGCGTCACGCCGCGCCGTCGGACGCCGGGGGCACAGCCGCCGCCGAGGCGGCCGCCCGCGTCGTCGGGGCTGAAGGCGCCTTCGGCGAGAAGGGAGTGGATCCGCCCGACCCCGGCGTGAACGCTCCGCCGAAGTTCTTCAGCGCCTCCGTGAACTCGCTGGGGATGATCCACAGTTTGCTCGACGCGCTCTCGCTGATCTTGGGCAGCATCTGCAGGTACTGGTACGCGAGGAGCTTGTCGTCGGGCTGGCCTTGGTGGATGGCGTTGAAGACGTTCTGGATCGCCTCCGCCTCGCCTTCGGCGCGCAGCACGGCCGCCTGCTTCTCGCCCTCGGCGCGGAGGATGTCCGCCTGCCGCTGACCTTCGGCCTCCAGGATCTGCGACTGCTTGGTGCCCTCCGCGGTGAGGATCGCCGCGCGACGGTCGCGCTCGGCACGCATCTGCTTCTCCATCGAGTCCTGGATCGACACGGGCGGGTCGATGGCCTTCAGCTCGACGCGCCCGACCCGGATGCCCCACTTGCCGGTGGCCTCGTCAAGCACGATGCGCAGCTGACCGTTGATGTTGTCGCGGCTGGTCAGCGCCTCCTCGAGGTTCAGACCGCCGACGACGTTGCGCAGTGTGGTGGTCGTCAGCTGCTCGACCGCGCCGAGGTAGTTGGCGATCTCGTAGGTCGCGGCGCGGGCGTCGGTCACCTGGAAGTAGACGACCGTGTCGATCGACACCACGAGGTTGTCCTCGGTGATCACAGGCTGCGGCGGGAACGAGACGACCTGCTCGCGCATGTCGATGAGGGGGCGCAGACGATCGATGAACGGCACGAGCAGGTTCAGGCCCGGCATCAGGGTCTTGTGGTACCTGCCCAGCCGCTCGACGACGCCTGCAGTGGCCTGCGGGATGATCCTGACCGATCGCGCGATCGTCACCAGCACGAAGATGATGACGGCGATCGCCAGGATCCACCCGATGGCGGTGGGGATGAAGGACGCGCTGTCCATGAAGGGCTGCTCCTGTTTCTCCTAGTCGTGGGCGGAACGGACGTAAGCGGTGGCGCCCTCGATCCTCTCGACGCGCACAGGGGCGCCGGGGGAGAGCGGGGCGAGCACGGGGGAGTCGGAGGCGAGGCGAGCGGTCCAGGTGTCGCCGTTGGAGAGCTTGACCTGGCCGGTGAGGGAGGTCACCTCGAGCAGGACGGTGCCGCGCAGCCCGATGAGGGCGTCGACGTTGGAACGGGTCTGGTCCTCGCCGCGGTGCAGGCGACGCAGCAGCGGCGGGCGCAGCAGGAAGATCAGCAGCACGGCGGCGAGGGCCGCGATGATGACCTGCACCCAGACCGGCCAGCCCGTGAGGGTGGACAGCAGCCCGACGGCAGAGCCCAGGCCGAGCATGAGGAAGGTCATGTCGAGCGTGAAGATCTCGATGACGAAGAACAGGACCATCAGGACCAGCCAGCCGATCCACGCCCAGTCCTGGAACATCTGCAGGATCGTGTCCATACCGCCCCCTCTTTTTGCCAACCTATCACGGGGCCGACGCGCGACATCCGTCCTCCACACCGCGGAATCACGCGGATTGGTAGGGTGATCTGGTCCCACCCGCGCGCTCCGGCGCATGCTCTCGAGGAGTCCTCGTGTCTCAGACCCTTCCCGCCGAATCGCTGACCGGCCAGGTCGCCCTCGTCACCGGATCCTCCCGCGGCATCGGCGCCGACACGATCCGTTATTTCGCGGAGGCCGGCGCGGATGTCGTCATCAACTTCCGCAACAAGGCGCCGCGCGCGGAGAAGCTCGCGAACGAGGTGCGTGCTCTCGGGCGCCGCGCGCTGGTGGTGGGCGCCGACCTGACCGATCCGGCGTCCGTGGCCGAGATGTTCGCTGCTGTGCAGAACGAGTTCGGCGGTCTCGACGTCCTGGTCCTGAACGCCTCCGGCGGCATGGAGGCCAACATGGGCGAGGACTACGCGCTCCGCCTCAACCGCGATGCGCAGGTCAACGTCCTGCAGACGGCGCTTCCGCTGCTGCGCGAAGGCGGCCGCATCGTCTTCGTCACCAGCCACCAGGCGCACTTCATCCGCACGACGCCGACGATGCCCGAGTACGAGCCGGTCGCGCTGTCCAAGCGCGCCGGCGAGGACGCGCTGCGGGAGCTGATCCCGACGATCGAGGCGCAGGGCGCGGAGTTCGTGGTCGTCTCCGGCGACATGATCGAGGGCACGATCACGGCGACGCTGCTCGAGCGTGCGAACCCGGGCGCGATCTCCCAGCGCCGGGAGTCCGCAGGCCGTCTCTACAACGTGTCGGAGTTCGCTGCGGAGGTCGCGCAGGCGGCGATCGACCCGGTCCCCGCCGATCACACGCGTCTGATCGGCGACGTCAGCGGTTTCGTCGCGGAGTAGTCGGAATACGCGGAAGCGGCCCGGAGCATATGCGCCGGGCCGCTTCCTCGTGCGGGGAGTCAGAGACCGGCGGCGTCCGCGACGGCCTTCGCGTCCTTCGCGATCGTGATCGCGCGCACGATCTGCATGACGCCGAGCACCACGAGCGAGATGCCGAGGAACAGCCAGAAGAACGGCACAGCCGCGAGCCCCAGGCTGATCACGGCGATGCCCGCCACGATGCTGAGCAGCGCGTAGAGCAGCGTCCAGGTCTTGGACCCGTCCTGCCCCATGAGGCTCAGCGAGACGACGCCGTCGAAGATCCAGCTGACGCCGATGAAGATCACGGTGACGAGGGCGAGCGCGAGCGCCGCCGTCTGGATGTTCGTAAAGGCGATCACGCCGGCGACGATGTAGAGGAGTCCGAGGGCGATGTGGCCGACTCGGGCCCAGCCGGACTTCGCGGCGCTGAAGATGCCGAGGCCGATGTAGACGACACCGGCGACGATCAGGTAGGCGGCGACGATTCCGGTGAGGACGAAAGCCGTCTTGACCGGCCACACCAGCATCACGATGCCCGCGATGAGTGCGATGATGCCGGACACGGCGAGGAAGATGCGAAGCGACTTCACGAGGCTCTTCGCATCGGCAACTGCTTCGGACATGGGGGACCCTTTCTGAGTAATCCCTGAGAATCTGGGATGGCCTTACTGTACCGCCGAGCACGGAAGGGATCCGCGAACCCGCGCCGCCATGCGAGGATCGGGGGATGAGCCCGGCCGCCGACGAGGATCGCCTGCGCGATCTCGCCGCTCTGCGGAAGGTCCGGGACCGCATCGATCGGGACTACGCCCAGCCGCTCGACGTCGAGGCCCTCGCTGCGGGAGTGCACATGTCGGCGGGGCATCTGAGTCGCCAGTTCAAACTCGTCTACGGCGAGCCTCCATACTCCTATCTGATGACGCGGCGGATCGAGCGCGCGATGGCGCTGCTGCGCCGGGGGGACGTGTCGGTCACCGAGGCGTGCTTCGCCGTCGGCTTCCAGTCGCTGGGCACGTTCAGCACGCGGTTCTCGGAGTTGGTCGGCGTCTCGCCGAGCCGTTACCGGGCGGATCCGGGACTCGGGCCGGGGATCCCGTCCTGGATCGAGAAGCAGGCGACCAGACCGATCAGGAATCGAGAAGCCCCGACGGAGCCGCCCGCGTAGCGTGAGCGGCATGGACATCACGATCAACGCCAGCTTCCTCCCGCACACCGATGCAGAGGAGTCGCTCCGGTTCTATCGCGACGTGCTCGGGTGGGAGCTCCGCAAGGACGTCGGCTATCAGCAGATGCGGTGGCTCACGGTCGGGCCGGTCAACCAGCCCGACACCTCCATCGTCCTGACCCCGCCGGCGGTGGACCCCGGCATCAACGACGACGAGCGCCGCACGATCCTGGAGCTCATGGCCAAGGGGAGCTTCGGCGGCGTCGTGCTCGCCACGGAGAACGTGGACGCCGCGTTCGCGGAGATCGAGGCCCGTGGTGCCGATGTCGTGCAGGAGCCGATCGACCAGCCGTACGGGATCCGCGACTGCGCGTTCCGCGACCCGGCCGGCAACATGATCCGTCTGCAGCAGGTCGCCTGAATCCCTCGCGGTGCCCGCCGGTGCGTCGGCGGGCACCGCTAGTCTGTGTCCCGCCCCTTCCCGCCCGCATGACCAGGAGGCTCTGCCGATGACCGCGTCCCACGTCGCCGACACCCACGACACGATCAGGGTGCAGGGCGCCCGGGAGAACAACCTCAAGGATGTCTCGATCGAGCTGCCGAAACGCAGGCTGACGGTGTTCACGGGGGTTTCCGGATCCGGCAAGAGCTCCCTCGTCTTCGACACGATCGCCGCCGAGTCCCGCCGGATGATCGACGAGACGTACAGCGCGTTCGTGCAAGGGTTCATGCCGTCGGTCCCGCGCCCCGACGTGGATGTGCTCGAGGGCCTGACCACGGCGATCCTCGTGGACCAGGAGCGCCTGGGAGCGAATCCTCGCTCGACCGTGGGCACCGTGACCGACGCGAACGCGATGCTGCGCATCCTCTTCTCGAAGCTCGGAACGCCGTATATCGGCGGACCCACCGCGTTCTCCTTCAACATCCCGACGCAGAAGGCCAGCGGCGTGATGACGGGCCCTGGCGGTGAGAAGAAGATCGTGAAGGACGCGATCTACCTCGGGGGGATGTGTCCGCGCTGCGAGGGCAGGGGAGCGGTGTCGGACCTGGATCTGACGCAGATCGTCGATGAATCGAAGTCCTTGAACGACGGCGCCATCATGGTGCCGGGATACACGGCCGACGGGTGGATGGTGCGCCAGTTCGCCGAATCGGGCTTCTACCCCGCGAACAAGCCGATCGCCGACTTCACGGAGAAGCAGCGCCAGCTCTTCCTCTACGGCGAGGTGACGAAGGTCAAGATCAACGGGATCAACATCACCTACGAGGGCCTCATCCCGAAGATCACCAAGTCGATGCTTTCCAAGGACATCGACGCACTGCAGCCGCACATCCGAGCCTTCGTGGAGCGTGTCGCGACCTTCGCCGTGTGTCCGGAGTGCGACGGCACGCGGCTGACCGAAGGGGCGCGGTCGTCGAAGATCGACGGGGTGAGCATCGCCGACGCGTGCCGCATGCAGGTGACCGATCTCGCTGCCTGGGTTCGCGGGCTCGACCTCCCCGGGGCGGGCCCGCTGCTGGAGGCGCTGCGTGCCAACCTCGACGCGTTCGTGACCCTCGGGCTCGGCTACCTGTCGCTCGAGCGACCGAGCGGCACGCTGTCCGGGGGAGAGGCGCAGCGCATCAAGATGCTCCGCCACCTCGGCTCGTCTCTGACGGACGTGACGTATGTGTTCGACGAGCCGACGATCGGCCTGCATCCGCATGACATCCAGCGCATGAACGGACTGCTGGAGCAGTTGCGAGACAAGGGCAACACGGTGCTCGTGGTCGAGCACAAGCCGGAGACGATCGCCATCGCGGACCACGTGGTCGACCTCGGCCCTGGCGCGGGCAGCGCCGGCGGCGAGATCTGCTTCGAGGGCACGGTCGAGGGGCTGCGTGCGAGCGGCACGCTCACCGGGCGGCATCTGGACGACCGTGCGGCGCTCAAGCCGGCTGTGCGCGGGCGCACCGGGGCGATCGCGGTGCGCGGGGCGAGCACCAACAATCTGCGCGACGTGGATGTGGACGTTCCGCTGGGCGTGCTCACCGTGGTGACCGGTGTCGCCGGCTCCGGCAAGAGCTCGCTGATCCACGGCTCGGTCGCGAAGCACGAGGGCGTCGTCTCGATCGATCAGACGGCGATCAAGGGATCCCGTCGCAGCAACCCCGCCACGTACACCGGGCTGCTCGAGCCGATCCGCAAGGCCTTCGCCAAGGCGAACGGCGTGAAGCCCGCGCTCTTCAGCGCGAACTCCGAAGGGGCGTGCCCGACCTGCAAGGGAGCCGGCGTGATCGTCACCGAGCTCGGCTTCATGGACACCGTCGAGAGTCCCTGCGAGGACTGCGGTGGAAAGCGCTTTCAAGCAGCCGTGCTCGAGTACAAGCTCGCGGGGAAGGACATCACCGAGGTGCTCGACATGCCGGTCGCCGAGGCGCATGAGTTCTTCCGTGGGGGAGAGGCGAAGATCCCCGCGGCCGTGGCGATCCTGAGTCGCCTCGAGGATGTCGGGCTCGGCTATCTGTCGCTCGGCCAGCCGCTGTCGACCCTCTCGGGCGGAGAGCGCCAGCGCATCAAGCTCGCGACGCAGATGGCCGAGGGCGCCGACACGTACGTTCTCGACGAGCCGACGACCGGACTGCACCTCGCCGACGTGCAGAATCTGCTCGGACTGCTGGACCGGCTGGTCGATGCGGGGAAGTCGGTGATCGTGATCGAGCATCACCAGGCGGTGATGGCACACGCGGACTGGATCATCGACGTCGGTCCCGGGGCAGGGCACGACGGCGGCCGGATCGTCTACGAGGGCGCGCCGGCGGATCTCGTCGCGGCGAAGTCCACGGTGACGGGCGAGCACCTCGCGGCCTACGTGGGGGAGTGAGAAGACGATGGCCGATCTGAAGATCACGACGCGCAACTCGCGGTTCCAGCTGCTCGAGGCACTGACCCGCAACCGCTCGCACCGCACTCGCGAGCATCGTTTCGTCGTGCAGGGGGTGCGTCCGATCTCCCAGGCGATCGAGCACGGCTGGAACATCCTGACCGCTGTCTATGACGCCGAGCGCTCTCTGTCGCCGTGGGCCCGGGAGGTCGTCGGGCAGGCGCGCGAGACGATCGCGATGAGCGCGGCGCTCCTCGCCGAGCTCGCGGACAAGGACGAGGGTGCCACGGAGCTCATCGCGGTCGTCGCGATGCCGGACGACGACCTGTCGCGGATCTCGGTTCCGGCGGACTTCCTCGGCATGGTCTTCGACCGGCCGACACAGCCCGGCAACATCGGCGCCATCCTGCGTTCGATGGACGCGCTGGGGGGCAACGGCTTGATCGTCTCGGGCCACGCGGCGGATCCCTACGACCCGAAGTCGGTCCGCGCGTCGACGGGATCGCTGTTCGCGATGCCGACGGTCCGGGCGGCATCGCCGGGGCCGGTACTGGACTGGGTGCGCACCCAGCGTGCTGCGGGAGCGCCGATCACGGTCGTCGCCACCGATGAGCATGGCGATGTGGATGTGTGGGATCACGACTTCACGCAGCCGTCGCTGATCTTGATCGGAAACGAGACCGGAGGACTGGCGCGCGGCTGGCGTGAGGCTGCGGACGTGATGGTGCGCGTGCCGATGGTCGGTGCCGCCAGCTCGCTCAACGCATCGAATGCCGCCACCCTCATGCTCTACGAGGCGGCGCGTCAGCGCGCGGCCGTAAGTTGAGCAGGGAGTCGATAACGGTGCGCGACATTATGTCAGCTCACGCGCATCGCGTCGGCCCACGAACGTCTCGGGGAAAGCGCAGGGTGCGGTCGATGACGCGTTCGCGTTCTTCGGCCAGGGCGATTCTGCGGAGGTTCGCGAGATAGCCGTCCAGCCCCGTCTTGTCGGCGGATGTGTAGAACTGGACCTCGTCGGGCGTGCCGTCAGATCCATCGCCGATGGCGCGATGAACGATCCGCGCGCCGTGATCGAGAAGCAGCCCCAACACAGCGTCTTCGTAGACGTGCAGAGCGGGACGATTGTTCGGAGTGGCCCCAGAGCAGGCAGCAGAGCGTTATCGGCGTGGCTCGATGCTGTCAGCGTTCCTTCCGCGATATCCCCGATAATGCACATTATGTCAGTTCATGGATCGACTGTGCCCTGAGCTCCGAACGCGACTCCCCTCGCGGCAGGCCGGCACCACCGTCGGCTCTCCCCGTGGACGCCGGGCGAGCGGCACGTGGGAACGCGCGGGAGGCGATGCCCCGAATCGTCGGCGGGATGCCCGCGCCGGGCCTCCGCCTTAGGCGGTCGCCAGCATGCGGGTCACGCCGTCAAGGGTTCCCGGCGCCAGGCGGTAGTACGCCCATGTCCCCCGCTGCGAGCGCGTGAGGAACCCGGCGGTGGTCAAGACCTTGAGGTGATGGGATACGGTCGGCTGCGAGAGTCCGACCGGGTCGATCAGGTCGCAGACGCACGCTTCCTGGTCGGCGCTGGAGGCGACGATCGACAGCAGCCGCAGCCGGGCAGGATCTGCGAGAGCCTTCAACCGCACGGCGAGCTGCTCTGCGTCCTGCTGGCCGAGGGGTTCCTTCACAAGCGGCGCGCAACACGGCGCGCCGGCGGACACGTCGGTGACCTCGAGCAACAGGACCATGCATCGATATTAGTCGATATTGACAGGTGTCGATAGATGCGCTCATACTTGCATCGACGTTCATCGATATACGGAGGTTCTGATGGTGACGATGCTGGATCTCACTCCCCGGACGGTCGTGTCGGATCGGCTGGCGACGCTGCCGGTCGTGATCATCGGCGCGGGCCCGGTCGGGCTCGCGGCGGCGGCGAATCTGGTGGAGCGGGGCATCGACTTCACGATCCTCGAGGCCGGGAGCCGGATCGCGGACTCGGTCCAGCTCTGGGGCCACACCCGCCTCTTCTCCCCCTGGAAGCACCTGGTCGACCCCGCATCGCGCCGCCTGCTGGAGGCCTCTGGCTGGGTGCTGTCTGCGGCGGAGGGTCGGGCCCCGACCGGACAGGAGCTCGTCGACGACTACCTGGCGCCGCTGGCCGATCTGCCGGAGATCGGATCGCGGATCCGGTTCGGCGGGTGGGTGATCGCGGTGTCCCGGGAGGGCATGGACCGCACCCGGACGGCCGGGCGTGCCCAGGCCCCGTTCCTGCTGCGCGTCCAGCACGCCGACGGACAGGTCGCTGAGGTCACGGCGCGGGCGGTGATCGACGCGTCCGGCACCTACACGACCCCGAACCCTCTCGCCTCCTCGGGCCTCGTCCCGCTCGGCTTCGACCAGGTCGCAGACCATGTCCTGCACGCCCTCCCCGACGTTCTCGGGGCCGATCGGGCCCGGTTCGCCGGCACGCACACGGTCGTCGTCGGTGCCGGGCATTCGGCAGCGAACACGCTCATCGCGCTCGGGAAGCTCGCACGGGACGAGCCGGGCACACGGGTGTCGTGGGTGATCCGGAACCCGTCCGCGATCCGGGTGTCCTCCTCCCCCGATGACGAGCTGCCGGATCGGGCGAAGCTCGGTACCCGCACCGAACAGCTTGTCGCGTCCGGGGTCGTGTCGGTGGTCGACTCGTTCGAGATCTCCCGTGTCGAGCCCACGGGCTCCGGGATCCGGCTGGTCGGCACCCGCCGCGGTGAACCGGCGACGGTGGAGGCCGATCTGGTCGTGAACGCGACCGGGTTCCGCCCCGACTTGGACATGCTCCGTGAGGTCCGGCTCGAGCTGGACGAGATCGTCGAAGCGCCGAAGCGGTTGGCGCCGCTGATCGACCCGAACCTGCACTCCTGCGGGACGGTCGAACCGCACGGGTTCCGGGAGCTCACGCACCCGGAACAGGGGTTCTTCATCGTCGGGATGAAGTCCTACGGCCGCGCCCCGACGTTCTTGCTCACCACGGGATACGAGCAGGTCCGCTCGGTCACCGCCTGGATCGACGGCGACGTCACCGCAGCATCCCAGGTCGCCCTGACCCTGCCGGCGACGGGGGTCTGCTCCACCGGTGACAGCGCCGGAGCGTCCTGCTGCTCATGACACGGATGCGCCCGATGACGCCTGGTGACTGGGCGCGGGTCGAAGAGATCTTCGCGGCCGGGATCGCCGGCGGTGAGGCCACGTTCGAGACCCGCACCCCCACCTGGGAGCAGTTCGACTCCGGCAAGATCCCCGCACCACGCCTCGTCGCGACCAACGAGGACGGGACGGTCATCGGCTGGGCGGCCGCCTCCCGGATCTCTACGCGAGACGTCTACCGAGGAGTGATCGAGCACTCCGTCTACATCGACCCCGCCCACCACGGTCAGGGCGTCGGGCGGGCGCTGCTGGCAGCGTTCGTCACCGCGGCTGAAGAAGCCGGCTACTGGATGATCCAGTCGAGCATCTTTCCGGAGAACACCGCGAGCCTGCGCCTTCACGAACAGGCCGGATTCCGGGTCGTCGGCACCCGGGAACGCATTTCCCGCTCCCTGCTCGGCCCACATGCCGGCCGATGGCGGGACACAGTGCTCATCGAGCGGCGCTCCACCCGCAACGGCACCGACTGACCCGCCGCGGCGGTCTCGTGTTCAGGCGAGCGCGAGGATGCGCGGGGCGAGCTGGTCGACGCGGCGGCGGAGGTCCTCGAACGCCGCCTCGAACGCGGCATCCGTCCCAACCCGGACCGGGTCGGGTACGGACCAGTGCACGGTCCCGGACGGGTATTCCTCATGCGCGCGGTCGCAGACGGTGATGATGAACGCCCCTTCCGTGTCGAGGTCGTCGACGAGCCGCGGCACCGCACCGGTGAGGTCGAGCCCGTGACGGGCCGCGGTCGCGATCGCCCCCGGCGCGACCCGGTCGGCGGGGTGAGTGCCGGCGGACTGGGCCGGCACCGGGCTGACCGTGTTCCACAGGGCCTCGGCGAGCTGCGAGCGGGCGGAGTTCGCGGAGCAGACGAACACGACCCGCTCCGCGCCCGCGGCGGCGAACGATCCGAGGCCCGTCAGCGCGCCGGGCACGAGCCGCACATAGCTGCGCCGCTTGTCCCCTTCGGAGCGTCCGCGGGTGATGATTCCTTCCCGCTCGAGAACGTTCAGGTGATGCGCGAGCAGGTTCGACGGCACGCCGAGCTCTTCACGCAGCTCGGTCGGCGACAAGTCCCCATACGTCAGCATGTCCAGAATCCGCAGCCGCGCGGGATCCGCGAGAGCCGCGTGCTTGCGGGCCCGCTCCTCCACCGAGAAAATTCGCTCACTGTTCATTGGCTCAATCTTGACTGAGCTATAGTCGGCTCGTCAAGCTGGATGTGACCCAGCGATCCCGAGGAGAGGACCCGACCATGGCTGACAAGCCCACCGTGTTGTTCGTCTGCGTACACAACGCGGGACGGTCGCAGATGGCCGCCGGCTACCTGCAGCACCTCGCCGGCGACCGGATCGACGTCCTCTCGGCCGGGTCCGCACCGAAGGATCAGATCAACCCGGTCGCGGTCGCCGCGATGGCCGAGGACGGCATCGACATCGCCGCCAACACGCCGAAGCTCCTGACCGTCGAGGCGGTGCGGGAGTCGGACGCGGTGATCACGATGGGCTGCGGCGATGCCTGCCCGATCTTCCCCGGCAAGCGCTACGAGGACTGGATGCTGGATGACCCGGCCGGGCAGGACGAGGCCACGGTCCGCCGCATCCGGGACGAGATCCGCGCCCACGTCGAGACCCTGATCAGTGAGCTGCTCCCCGAGGAGAGCACAGCATGAACGCGCAGGGCGGGTTGCAGTCCGCGGATGCGGTGCTGCACCGGGCTGCGGAGCGGCTCGCGCAGCAGTTCACCGGGATGGTCGGTGAGGAGACAGTCGAGCGGGTCGTGTTCGAGTCCTACACGGCGCTGGGTCGCACCGCGACGGTCACGGCATTGCTGCCGACATTGGCGGAGAAGTTCGCGCATGACCGGCTGATTGCGCTTACGCAGTCCCGCGGGCAGGTCGCAAAGACGGTCCCGGAGATCCTCTACGTCTGCGTCCAGAACTCGGGTCGGTCTCAGATGGCCGCGGCGATCACCCGGCAGCTCGCCGGTGACCGCGTCCACGCCCGCTCCGCCGGTTCCCAGCCTACGGCCGACCTGCTCCCCGGTGTCGTGACGGTGCTCACTGAGGCGGGGATCGACCTGTCCGGCGAGTTCCCGAAGCCTCTCACCGACGACGTCGTTCGCGCGGCGGATGCGGTGGTCACGATGGGTTGCGGGGACGCCTGCCCGCTCTATCCGGGCAAGCGCTACCTGGACTGGCAGCTGACCGACTCGGAAGGGCTCGATCTGGACGGGATCCGCGCCGTCCGCGACGAGATCCAGGCACACGTCGAGCAGCTGCTCACCGAACTGCTGCCGTCGACGGGCACCGCCTCATGACCGGCCGTCCTACCCTTGCCCGTCACGCCCTGTCCGAGTTCTCGGGACCGGGCTGCTGGTGACCACCGTGGTCGGGTCCGGGATCGCGGCGCAGCGCCTGTCCACCGATGTCGGGCTGCGGCTGCTGGAGAACTCCCCCGCGACCGTGTTCGGTCTCGCGGTGCTGATCCTGCCGCTGACCTGCTTGACCGATCCCTCGGGAACGATTGCCATCCTGCGCGCCGCCGAGCGATGACGTTCACATCACGACGGACTATCAGTCGTCGTCTTCGAGGTCTTCGAGGACCTCGAAGGGCGACTCCACGTCACCCCGCCACGCTTCAATGCCCTCGCGGATCGCGAGGAAGGCGACCACCAGGGCTGCAATGGAGTCCGCCCACCACCATCCGAAGAGACTGTTCAGGACCAGACCAATGAACACGGTCCCCGACAGATAGATGCAGAGAATCAGCTGCTTCGAGTCCGCCAACACGCTCTTGGACTCGAGCTCTCGCCCCGTCCGCACCTCGAACCAGGCCAGCAGCGGCATGATGATCAAGCTCAACACCGTGATCCCCAATCCGAGAGGGCTGTGTTCCGCGCCCTCCTGACGAATCAAGGTCAACACCGCATCGACAGTCACATACCCGGCCAGCGCAAAGAACGCCACCCCGACCGCCCGGACGGTTACCTTCTCCCAGCGCTCGGGATCCTTACGCGTGAACTGCCACGCGATCGCTGCTGCAGAAAGCACCTCCACGACCGAATCCAGACCGAACCCGATCAGCGCTGCCGAGGAGGCAAGGACACCGGCCCACATTGCCACGACCGCCTCGATGACGTTGTAGCTGATCGTGAACCCAACGATGAACCGCACTCGCCGATGAAGCGTCTTCCTACGCTCATCCGTCAAAGAAGCGCTCATGCTCGCGCCCCGGCCCCACAGCAACCAGGCACCACGCACGCGTCGTCGACGCACGCGGCGTTCTCATCCACGGCCAACGTCACATCAACCAGCGCATTGAGTGCGGCTGCAAGATGCGGATCCGAGATCTCATAACGCGTCTGACGCCCCTCTGGCTCACCCACGACGATCCCGCAGTCCCTCAGGCAGGTCAGATGGTTTGACACGTTGGACCGCGACAGGCCCAACGACCGAGCCAAGACCGCCGGATAGCTCGGACCCTCCAACAGCGTCATCAGAATCCGTGAACGCGTCGGATCGGCCATCGCTCGACCCAACCGATTCATGACATCAAGACGCGAAGCTATAGTCAGCACTCAATGACTATACAGTCGCGGATGAACCATCGCCGACCGGACGAGCTGCCCAGCGAGGTCGCGACACCCGCGCTATCAGCGCGAATACGCCGCCCGAGAATACGCACCCACATCACTAATGGATCGACTGTGCCCTGAGCTCCGAACGCGACTCCCATCGCGGCAGACCGTGCTGATCTTGGCTGTCCTCGCGAACTCTCGGCAACCCGGTCCTGGAACACGAAGCACGCTTCACATTTTTCGATGGGCTGCTCGCCGTCGCAGTGCTCGCAGGAGTCGTCCTCAACACCACCCTCAAGTGGTGGTGGGCCGACGCCGTCGTGAGCCTGGTCATCGTGTTCTACGCCGTCCGCGAACCCATCGGCATCTTCCGCCCCTAGGGTCGCTCCGCGGAGCGCGGGCGCCGTCTCCGTGGCGAGTGCCGCTGGCCCCATATCCTGACGAGGTGAAGGCCCTGCCACGACGAATCCCCGCCGATGCCGAGCTCGACGCCTTGATGCGGGTGTACGGGTACCGTTTCACGCGCACGGGCGGCGTCGCTGGAGCCGACCCGTCCAAGGATCCGGTCCACGTCGCCGAGGCCGAGCAGTTGGGATGGCCTGTGCGCACCCTCGAGCGGCTCGCGCCGACCGAGATCCTCGACCGCTCGGTCGCTGCGGCATCCGCGCTCGACGAGGACGCCGTGCTCGGCGCCTTCGTCGCGGGTCTCGGCAGCGCTCGCCACGGACGGCAGACCGTGATCTCTTTCGCATGGGCGAGATACCTCGCAACCGCGCCTGCGGGCGACGACGGGCTGCCCGATTGCGGACTCAGGGGGTCTCCCGGCGGCGCCTTCGAGATCGACATGACCGAGGCGCTGGTGCGGCTTGCGCTGGGCTGGGCCTGGAACGAGCAGCCGCATCGCTATCTGCCCGATCTCGAAACCGCTGCCGCGGCGGGTCTCCCCTCCCCCACGCCCGACGACAGGGAGCGGCTGCGGGCACTGCTGGAGGTGATCTCGGCCCAACCGTCGGGAACGCGCGTCGGGGAACTGGAGAAGGCGATCGCCCGAGCCAAGATCGTGCCCGAAGCGGACAGATATCAGCGATACGGCATCCTCATCGGACTCGCCGAGTACGGGCTCCTACCAGGCACGCTCGATCCCGGATGGGACCGGTTCGTCTCTCGCGGCGAGTTCGCCGAGGCTTGGTCGGGCGGCCCGCGGTCCGACATCACGCCACCGCTTTCGGGGTGGCGTGGCGGCATCGATGAAAACCGGGCGGCCCGCCTGCGCGCCCTGTGAACGCGTGATGGACGACTGCGGATTCGAGGCGGGACTCTCGCGGGACACGGATGTGCATCTCGAACGCGGGATCATGACCGCCGAGGACCACCGCGTGATCAGCGCGCGGCTGGCGTCGAAGCACCGGCGCACGGTGAGGGCACAGTCCGCGAGTTCCGCGCGAACCGATTGTGGCGCGTCTCCGCGGTTTGACTGAACCTACATTCAATCTAAGCTACGCTCGCAGCGTGGACAGCATCGATATGTATGTGTCATCGCTTCCTCCGCAGCGGGCCGCCGTGTTCGCTCAGCTGGCGGCGGGAGCTTCGGAACTGGCGGCGCAGAAGCCCGACATCCAGGACTTCGTCTTTGTGCCCGGGCATGCGCACCCGACCTGGGATGACGGGCAGAGTGTGCTGTGGCGCGCCATCGAGCAGATGATGCTGGCCTCGCCGGCCGGCGACGACGAACTCCCCGTCATCTGGGTGGGCTACGACGTGGCGACGCGATTCACGAACAAGCGCGAGGCGCAGGGCTTTCTCGTCACCGACCGTCGGCTCATCGTCAAGGACGACGTGGATCTGGTGTTCAGCAAGGGCGAAGCGCGACAGTATCCCTTCGCGGCCGGGGTGGCGGACGCGGCGGATGCGGCCCGCGCGATCGCATCGCAAGGGATCGACGGCTATGACTGGAACGGCGCTGGATCGCTCGTCGACGAAGAGGATGTCGAGTGGTTCCGTGAGTTGCTGGTCGCGGCGATCACCATGACGTTGGAAGCCGGCACGAATGCGGACACGCCGCTCGCCGCCGCCCTCACGACGGCGAGTGACATCCGCGGGCGGGTGAAGGAGCTCGGCCTCTCCCCCGCGGTGAAATACGCGGATGACAAGACGCATGCGAAGCACTTTGCGAAATTCGCGAAGAAGATGCCCCTCGACGCGGGCGAGGAGATCCTCGCGTGCTTCAGCGCCAGCACCCTGGCGGGCCCGTACGGACTCGTGCTCACGGATCGCCGGCTGCGATCGCGTGATCTCGGTGAAGCTCCCGTGACGACCCCGCGGTCTGCGATCGAGCCCGCCGCCGTGCGAGTGAATCCTGCGAACGGGAGCCAGATTCTCGTCGCGCCCGGCGAGGTGCACGATGTGCCGAGTCATCTGAGCGCCCGCGAAGTCAGCGCCCTCGTCACCCTCATCCAGGAGTGGGCCGGCGGTCGCGTCGGCTGAACCACCCTCGCCCGAGTCCGGTTTGGCCCGCCGCTGAGTGGCGGCCGCCCGCGTCGCCTACGCTGATGACGAGACGAGCCGGTCGGGCGCGTAGCGAGGAGGACCACCATGGGCGTCGATTTCCCGTCGGGCATGATCTCGGTTTCGACCACGAGCGGTGACGTGGTCTTGCTGCGCATCTGCGACCTGTGTGGAGCAGCTGTGGTCGAGGTCGAAGGATCCGATCTCGCCTTCCACAAGCGCTGGCACCGAGTGACGGGTTCCGGCAACTGGGTCGATCCCGCGACCGGTCGGGTCCACGGCCCCGGGAGCTCGTCTCATTCCGGAGTTTCGTCGGACTGACGACCTGCCCCGGATCGGGGTTCCCTCCAGTAGGTCTGCACGACGGCACCGGTTTCGAGCTGCACCTTCGAGTATGGCCGATAGCCGAGGAGCTCGTATCTCCTGTCGTTGACGGGGTTCGAGGACTCCAGGTACGTCGGGATGTGGAGCGCGTCGTAGCGCGACAGGGCCGTGCGGAGCAGGTTCATCCCGTGTCCGTGGCCTCGCCATTCCGGCGCCACGCCGAGAAGCGTGAGGTACGCGTGCGGCTCGGCGGGTCGGGCGTCTGCGAACCGCTCCGACGCGCGAGCGAGTGCGGCCGCCGCAGTCGGTCCCAGGAGGTCGAGCACCATCTCGCCGTACGCGTCGTGCGCGGCGTCGGAGACCTCATTCTCCCCCGGCGGCAACCAGACCGAGACGGCCTTGAGGGCCGCTCCCTCCGCCGGCTCGACCAGCGAATCCGGGAAGCGCAGGGCTTGGCTGCACAGGAAGCGCCAGAAGACGTCGGCGACCGAACGTCGACCGTGCGCGGGGAAAGCCGGCCCCCAGACCGGATCCTCCAGAAAGGCGAAGGTGAGGATTCGCGCCATCTCCGCGACGTCGACGGTGCGGGCCGAACGCACCACTCCCCTGCTGTCGTCCTCGACGACGTGCTCCTCGAATCTCTCGTCCATGATCCACATGGTGCCATGACATGCCTCAAGAGGGCACTATGCTGCACTCATGGATTCACAGACAGATCCCCTTGCGCAGGCCATCGGCGTCCGCGTGAAGCGTGAGCGGATCGCACGCGGATGGACGCTCGATCAGTTGGCCGAACGGTCCGGAGTGAGCCGGCGCATGATCATCAACGTTGAGCAGGCGGCCGCCAATCCCAGTCTCGAGACGCTTCTGCGGATCTCCGATGCGCTCGGGATGGGACTGCCCGCGCTCGTCGAGCCACCGGCTGCGAAGACGGTGAAGGTGACGCGCGCAGGAGAAGGCGCGACGCTGTGGCGGGGCGAACGCGGCGGATACGGCATGCTCATGGCCGGGACGGAGCCGCCCAACGTGGTCGAGCTGTGGGAGTGGGTGCTGCCCTCGGGCGATCGCCACGACAGCGATCCTCACGCCGGCGGCACCCGAGAGCTGCTGCACGTGACGGAGGGTTCGATCACCGTGTCGGCCGGCGCCGAAACCTATGACCTCGTCGTCGGCGACACCGTGTCGTTCTACGCCGACGTCGAGCACTCCTACCACAACCCCCACGACGCACAGGCACGATTCGTCCTCTGCGCTTACGAGCCGGGCGTCGGGATCGCCCATGGATCGGACACCGAAAGTGCCTGAGTCCTTCACCTCGTCCGAGCGCGGCTCCGCCGGAGCGGGAGGTCTCGCTTCCCGGATCCCGCCCTGGTCGATGGCGATCGTCGCGATGATCGCCGTCCAGCTGTCCAACGCGCTGTCCGTCCCGGTCATCGAACAGGTCGGTCCGGGCGGCACCGCATGGCTGCGCATGTGCTTCGGGGCAGCCTTCCTCTGGCTGATCGCACGGCCTTCGATCCGTTCGCTGAAGGGCAAGGACATCCCCGCCCTGCTGGGTCTGGGCGTGGTCACCGGGTTCATGACCACCTTCTTCCTCGCGGCTGTCGAGCGCATGCCGCTCGGCACGACGGTGGCGATCGAGTTCCTCGGCCCTCTCACCGTGGCCGGTCTGATGAGCAAGCATCGCCGGGCGCTCGTGTGGCCGCTCCTCGCGTTCATCGGCGTCGTGCTGCTCACCGAGCCGTGGCGCGGGAGCTTCGACGCGATCGGTGTCGGCTTCGCGGTGGCCGCGGGCACATGCTGGGGCCTCTACAACGTGCTCACCCAACATGTCGGCGACCGGTTCTCCGGCATCAGCGGACTGTCGCTGACCATTCCGGTGGCGGCGGTGGCGACGCTGCCCATCGGTCTGCCGCAGGTCATCGGCGGCGCGTTCACCTGGTGGGTGCTGCCGGCCGCCGCGGGGATCGCGTTGATCACGCCGGTGATCGCCTTCGGTCTGGAGATGCTGGCGCTGCGACGTATGTCGCACACGGCGTTCGGCACGCTGCTCTCCGTCGAGCCCGCGTTCAGCGTCATCATCGGGTTGCTGCTGCTCGCACAGATGCCCAGCCCACTGCAGGTCCTGGGGATCGCGATCGTCGTCGTCGCCGGCGCGGCGGCCCAGCGCACCGGATCCCGAGGCGAGCAGCCCGCTCTCGCCGATCCTCCCCTGCCCGCGAACGCCGGCGACGCGTCGGCACGCGCGCGCCGCGAGTAGCGAGGTCGGAATGCCCCGCCGCGTTCAACGGTTCACGACGACATGATCACCGGTGAGTTCTCCGCCGCACGAGTGTTCGCGAGACCGCTTTCGGAGGTCTGGCGCGGGTACAGCGACCCGGCGCTGCGCAAGCGATGGCGGTCGATTCCGGAATCGCGGGGCAGCTTCTCCGTCGACTTCCGCCCCGGCGGACGGGAGCTCGCCGAAGGAATCTTCGCCCCGTCCGGGACGGATGAGACGATCCGGTCGACGACGGAGTTCCTCGACATCGTGGACGGTGAGCGCATCGTGCTCGCCTCTTCCTTGCGCGTGGACGACGTCCTGCGGTGGGCGTCGCTCGTGACTCTCGTGTTCCGCGGCGACGATCTCACGACCTCGGTCACGCACACGGAGCAATACACGTTCCTGGCCTACGACGGCGACGGCGCCGACGACGAGGCGCACCTCCGCGGCAGCCTGAACCTGCAGTGGAACCGCTTCGAGCTCGCACTCGACCAGCGCTGAGCCGAGCGTGCTGCCATCCCGGGCGCTCGGTCAGGCCGGACCGTCCGGGTGGGCGAGGTCGTAGGCGCGCGAGAGCTTCTGCGGGACGACCATCCGCCACGCGTCGACGACGAACTCGCGCGCCTCCCCCGGATCGAGCGCGGCGAGATCCGCTCGCACCCAGTGGAATCGCATGTCGGACGGCGAAGGCAGCTGGAACTTCTCCGGCTGGCCGCCGACCAGTCCCTCGCGCAGCTCCTTGGCGAAGCCGAACTCCATGATCAGCGCATCGGGCGAGAAGGCCACATACACGAGCTGTCCCACCCGGAACTTCAGCCGGCCGCGGACGGAGACCTCGTAGGAGCGCTCGAGCGAGGACCCGAGATCGCGCACATCGTCGATCGTCGCCATGCTCAGCTCGCCGGATCCCGCACCGTCAGCAGTGAGCGTCCGTGCTCGCTCTCCTTCGTCACCTCGCCGGTCTCCACGAAGCCGAGCTTCTCCAGCACGTGGCGCGACGCGAGATTCCAGTCCCAGACGGTCGCCCACAGCCGCGGACGGCCCTTCTCCGCCGCCGATGCGATGACGGCTCGCCCGGCTTCCGTCGCATAGCCGCGACCGTGCACCGTGCGGAGCAGTTCGAACGCCAGTTCCGGCTCGGCGGCGTCTCCATGGCCGTCATAGACGAGTCCGCAGTATCCGATCACCTTTCCGGTGTCGCGGAGCACGACCGTCAGCAAGTCGGTGCGGCCCTCGCCACGCATTTCGAGGATGTGACGGAGGATATCCGCCTCGGTCGGACGGCCATCGCGATCGATGCGGCGATGCTCGGGCACCCGCAGGTCGCGCTCGAGCCACAACTGCCGGAACACCACGGCGTCGGCCGGGTCCTGCGGCCGGAGGATGAGCCTCTCGGTCGTGAGGACAGTCGGGTCGGTCGACTCGCGCATGTCGACATCCTCGCATCGCCGCGTCTCCGAGGGAGCCCGGGACCGTGAGGGGACCGGGGTCAGCGTCTCGGCGTCCAACCGGACGGCAACGGTCCGGCCAGGAGCGCACGATCTTCGTCCGCCGCCTTCGACCAGCCCTGGGCAGCGTCCACGCTGTCGAAGCCGCCGCGCGCGACGCGGAACCCGAGGTCGTCCTGCGCGGTGCGCGGATCCCCGCCCCGTCGCACCGAGGCGCGGACGCTCCACGCGTCGTCGGCGAACCCGCCCCCGCGGAACACCCGGTACTCGCCGTAGCGGGCCGGATCCAGCAGATCCCAGCACCACTCCCACACGTTGCCGAGGGTGTCGAAGAGCCCGTTGAGATTCGGCATCCGCTCCCCCACGCGCTGGGCGTGGCGCACGCCGTCCGCGGCGGTCCAGGCGATCTCCGGGAGAGGCCCGTAGTGCGGAGCCGTCGATCCCGCGCGGCACGCGTACTCCCACTCCGCCTCGGTCGGTAGACGGTAGCCGTCCGCGGTCACGTCCCAGTGCACCTCGGCACCGTCGAAGCGATAGACGGGATCCAGGCCCTCCCATTCGGACGCCGCGTTGCAGAAGCGGATCGCGCGCTGCCAGGAGAGCTCCACCGCGGGGCGATCGGGATGCTCCGCCGCGACGCCGAGCATCTCGGAGACCTGCTCCTCGGTCACCGCGAAGACCCCGATCTCGAACGGCGCCAGGTCCACGGTCCAGCGCCGTCTGGTGCGTGCGTCGTGCAGGGCGACGGCACCGGCCGGCAGGGCACGCATCTCGATCTCACTCATCTCAGGGCAGTCTATGAGGCGCTCTCTCTAGCATCGGATTCATGACGGACGTCTCCGCGTCGCACCGCACCCTGGATCGGGTCTTCGCCGTGAGCATCGTGCTCAAGGGTCTGGACGGCGCGGCCGAGCTGATCGGCGGACTCGCGCTGCTCTTCCTCTCTCCGGCCACGCTGCGCGACTGGCTCGGCGACGTAGTCTCGTTCGTCCTCGTGGGCCACGAGCGCTCCCCCGTCTTCCACTGGGCCATGCACCTCGGGGACTCCTGGGGCACCAGGACGACGCTCTTCGCGGCGGCGTACCTGCTGCTGCACGGCGTCATCAAAGTCGTGCTCGTCTGGGCGCTGCTGCGGCAGCAGCTCTGGGCGTACCCGTGGATGCTCGCGGCCCTCGCCGTCTTCATCGCCCTGCAGTGCTACGAGTTGATCGTCCACTTCAGCTGGTGGATGCTCGCCCTCACGCTCTTCGACGTGTTCATCGTGTTCCTCACCGCGCGGGAGTGGCAGCTGCATCGACATCGCCGCGCCACGGCAGCCGATGTCGGCGGTCCGGCGTAGCCTCCCGGGATGACACGTGCGATCTTCTTCACCGCTTCGACGCTGAACGGCTTCCTCGCCGACCCCGATGACTCGCTCGACTGGCTCCTCACCATCCCGCAGGAGCAGGCCACGGCCGACATCGCCGCGTTCACGGAGAGGGTCGGCGTTCTCGTCGAAGGGTCGTCGACTTACGAATGGGTGCGCGACCACGAGGATCTGATGCGCCATCCGGAACGGTGGCAGCAGTTCTACGGTGAGCGACCGACGTTCGTCTTCACGCGGCGATCCCTGGAGACGGTGCCCGGCGCCGACATCCGATTCGTGCAGGGATCGGTGGCGGATCACTGGTCCGACATCGTCGCGGCGGCTGCGGGAAGAGACGTGTGGATCGTCGGCGGCGGCGATCTCGTGGGCCAGTTCGTGGATGCGGGCCTGCTCGACGAGATCGTGGTCACCTTCGCGCCGGTGACCCTCGCGGCGGGCAAGCCGCTCCTCCCCCGAGACCTCGATCACACTCGGCTCGAGCTCACCGGCGCCCGCCAGGCCGGTCCGTTCGCCGAGCTCACCTACCGGCTGATCGGGCGACCCGATGCGTCGTGATCCGGCGCCGTCGCACGGCGTTCGCGGACCGGCGGAAACCTCTACGCTGATCAGGTGCCCGAAGCCCTCCTGACCGCCGAGCGTCTCGTGCGCCGGTTCGCTCGTGACACCAACCTCCTTGTCGCAGGTCGCAGATTCGCCGTCGTCGGCGGCGGCGCTGTCGCCGACGAACTCGGGGCCCTTCTCCTGCGCCTCGGCGCCCGCGTGGACGCTGGGACCGTCGCGTTCGTCCCGGGAGCCGAGGTCGAGATCCTGCTCGACGGAGCACCGTTCCCGCCGCGCGCGAGCGCCGACGACCGCATCGACTTCGCGGGTGACCACATGCCGGTGTCTCGAGGCATCGCCGCGACGCTGAGGGACGCGCGCGTGGTGCGCGGCGTCCGGATCGGCATCGCCATGGTTCTGGAGCCGAAGACGGCGCAGCTCGCTCTTCTCCTGCGCGACGCCGGCGCCGAGGTCTCGGTGTACGCCCACCCGGACGAGATCGACGTCGAGGTGGCTGCAGCCCTGCGCGCTCGGGGCATTCCGGTCGATGGAGATCCGGCGCTGTCCGGCACCGCCGAGCGCGACGCCGCGCTCGCGTTCCTCCGCCGGGGCCACGACCTGCTGCTGGATGATGGTTCGCACCTGATCCGGCTCGCGCACGAGGCCGATGTCCTGGAGGATCTCCGCGGCGCGGCCGAGGAGACGACGAGCGGGCTGACCCCGCTGCGGCGGATGGCGGCGGAAGGCGCGCTGCGGATCCCCGTGATCGCCGTCAACGACGCGCCCATGAAGACGGCTTTCGACAACCGCTACGGCACCGGCCAGTCCTGCGTGTTCGCCATCGCGGACGTCCTCGACGCGGCGGGGATCGCACTCAGGGACCAGCCCGCGGTGGTGGTCGGCTACGGCCCGGTCGGCGAGGGCGTCGCGGCGCATCTGCGTGCTCTCGGCGCCGTGGTCGGCGTGACGGAGACGGATCCGGTGCGCGCCCTGCGCGCCGCTCACGACGGCTACGCGACCGGGCTGCTGCGCGACCTCGCCCCGGGCGCCCTTGTCGTCTCGGCGACCGGCGTGCCGCACACGATCGACGCGGAGACCCTGCGTGCCGCCCGCATCGTGGCCGTGGCCGGCGGCGTGCCGGAGGAGGTGGATCTCGACCTCGCGGACCTGCACCCGGTCTCACTCGCGGACGCCCCGCTGCCGCACCTGGACCGGATCGGCGATGGCGCGCTCATCGTGGCGCGCGGAGGCTGCATCAACCTGGCCGCCGCCGAGGGCAACCCGATCGAGATCATGGACCTGTCCTTCGCGGTGCAGCTGTCGGCCGTTGCGCAACTGCTCGGCTCCCCTCTCCCGCCCGGAGTGCACCCGTTCCCCGCCGAGGCCGATGCGGCCGTGGCGCGAGCCGCCCTCGCCGCACGGGGCGAGCGCGTCGACGCCCGCAGCGAGGCACAGCAGCGCGCGCAGCAGGACTGGCGCTCGCCCCGCTACCGCGCGGGAGGCCGCGCGTGAACGACGTCACCCTGTATTCCGCCGGCCAGGTGTTCCCCGTGACCGCGCCGCCGATCGCCGAGGGCGCGGTGGCCGTGCAGAACGGACGGATCCTGCACGTGGGCGAACGCGCCTGGGTCCGTCGCTCGCTGGCCGACCGCGGCATCGTCCCTCACGAGGTGCACTGGCCCGGAGTGCTGATCCCGGGGCTCGTCAACGCGCACTCACACCTGCAGTACACCGGGATGGCGGAGGTCGGGCAGGGGCGGTATCACGGGTTCGAGGACTGGGCCCGCGCGTTCGACCCCGTGTACGAGCGAGGCCGGGACTGGGCCGCGGATGCGGCGGACGGCGCCGCCCGCCTGATCCGCACGGGCACCACGGCGGTCGCCGACGTGGTCACCGACGTCGATGCCGCTTCGGCCCTGCACGATGCCCGCCTGCACGGGATCACCTACTGGGAGGTGATGAGCTGGACCAACGCCGACTGGGCCCGCACCGGTCGCCGGCAGGTCGAGGACGCCCTGGACGCGCTTCCCACTCCCCCGGGCACCGGGCTGTCTCCGCACGCTCCGTACTCCCTCGACATCGAGCCGCTGCTGGAGATCCCCGACATCGTCAGGGAGCGCGGCGGACGGATCCACATCCATCTCGGCGAAGCCGCCTTCGAGAGCGAGTTCGCGCACGACCAGGCCCATGCGTGGCACACGGCAGGCCTCGCGAGCTTCCAGGAGCTCCGTGACGCGGGCTTCGGGACCAGCGCCACCGAGTTCGTGGACCAGCTGGGCGTGCTGGGGCCCGACTGCCACATCGCCCACGGCGTGTACATGAGCGCCCGCGACCGGGCGATCCTGCGCGAGCGGCACACGAGCGTGGCGCTGTGCCCGCGCTCGAACGCAGTGATCGGCCTGGAGGAGCCGCCGATCGCCGCCTACCTGCGTGAGGGCAACCCGATCGCGGTGGGCACGGACTCGCTCTCCTCGAGTCCGTCGCTGGACCTGCTCGCCGACGTCGCGGAGCTCGCGCGCATCGCCCGCGCACAGGGGTACACCGATCGTGACCTGCACGCGCGGCTCTTGAACGCCGCGACCCTGGGCGGTGCTCATGCGATGGGGATCGACGTCGGCCCGGATCGCACCGGATACCTCGCTGTCGGAGCGCTCGCCGATCTCGCCTTCTTCGACGTCGAGCCCGGCGAGGACGCGGTCGTCGAACTGGTCGAGCACGGTGCTGGTCGCGCCGCGGCCACCGTGATCGCCGGAGAGGTCCGCCACTCCACCGCGGCGTTCGAGACGCCGCCGTCGCCCCGAGGAGACGCATCATGACCACGTCCGTTCCCGCCACCGCAGCCCGGCTCGGACTCGAACCGCATCCCGAGGGCGGCTGGTTCCGGCGCACCTGGACCAGCGCGCACCCCGTCGAGACGGCGGGCGGAACCCGGCCGGCGGCCACGTGCATCCACTACCTTCTGACGCCGGACGAGTCCAGCGCCTGGCACGTCGTCACGAGCGACGAGCTCTGGCTGTGGCACGGTCCGGGACGCCTCGAACTGCGACGGGGCGGCACGGGGGCGGCGCCGGATGAGACCGACACGATCGTGCTCGGTCCGGGTGAAGCGGCCCAAGCCCTGGTCCCCGCCGGCGTGTGGCAGGCGGCTCGACCCCTCGACGATCTCGAGGTTCTCGTGTCCTGCTTCGTTTCGCCGGGTTTCGACTTCGCCGACTGGCGTCTCGCCGAATCCTCTACGGTATGAACGGGGCACCTGCGCCCGCAGTCTCACCCGTCCGCCCCCGCACCCGCATTCCAGGAGTCCCTGTGTCCCTCGCACCCGCTCTGCGCCGCACCGCGCTCGTCGCGACGGCCGTCGCCGCCGTCCTCACCCTGGCCGCCTGCAGCGGTCCCGCTTCGTCCTCCACGCCGACCGGCGGTGCCGACGCCACCGGCGCCGCCCTGCAGACCGTCACCGCGGGCAAGCTCACCATCGCGACGGGCGACCCCGACTACGAGCCGTGGTTCATCGACAACGATCCGTCGAACGGCAAGGGCTTCGAGGGCGCCGTCGCCCACGCGGTCGCGGCGGAGCTCGGGTTCTCCGACAAGCAGATCCAGTGGACGCGCACCGGCTTCGACGCCGCCATCGCTCCGGGCCCCAAGGACTGGGATCTCAACATCCAGCAGTTCTCCATCTCCGAGGACCGCAAGAAGGCCGTCGACTTCTCGTCGTCGTACTACACCACCACGCAGGCCGTCGTCGCCGCGAAGGGCACGCCCGCCGCCTCGGCGAAGAGCATCGCGGATCTGAAGAAGGCCAAGGTCGGCGTGGCGACCGGCACGACGAGCTACACGGTCGCGAAGGCGCAGCTCGGCACCGGTGACCTCAGCGTCTTCAACTCGGTCGACGACGTCGTGCAGGCGCTCAAGGGCGGCCAGATCGATGCGATGATCACGGATCTGCCCGGTGCGTTCTACGTCACCGCCGCACAGTTCGAGAACGGGACTGTGGTGGGGCAGTTCGCCGATGACAAGGGCGGCGACCAGTTCGCATTCGTGCTCCCGAAGAACTCCCCGCTCACTCCGGCCGTCACCAAGGCCGTCGACGCACTCAAGAAGAAGGGCACGATCGCGGAGCTTCAGAACAAGTGGCTCAGCGAGGCCGTCAACGTCCCCATCCTGAAGTGACCTCTCCCCTCGTCGACGCGGCGTGGCAGCCGAGCCCTCTCGAGCTGTCACGCCGCGCGCTGCGGCGTCGCGCCACGACGCGCTCCGTCCTGCTCGCGCTGCTGAGCACCCTCATCGTCGCGGCGGTGCTCGTCGCCGTCGTCGCGAACACGCCGGGGTGGAAGGTCGTCCGCGAGACGTTCTTCGACCCGAAGGTGGCTCTCGCCAGCATCGGGCCGATCTTCCAGGGCCTTCTCGTCAATCTCCTCGTGCTGGTGATCGCGGCGGTTTGCGTGGCCCTGCTCGGCACGCTTCTCGCCGTGCTCCGGTCGCTGCGCGGAGCGGTGTTCTTCCCGCTCCGTCTGCTCGCCGCCGCGTACACCGACTTCTTCCGTGGCGTCCCCCTGCTGATCGTGCTGTACCTGGTGGGCTTCGGGATCCCCGCGCTCATGATCTTCCCGCGGATGCCGGCGATGTTCTGGGGCACGATCGCCCTCGTCATCAGCTACTCCGCGTACGTCGCCGAGGTGCTCCGCGCAGGTATGGAGGCGGTGCATCCGTCGCAGCGGGTCGCTGCGCGCTCGCTCGGTCTCACGCACGGACAGACCCTGCGGATCGTCGTGATCCCGCAGGGCGTGCGCAAGGTCGTGCCTGCGCTGATGAACGACTTCGTCTCGATGCAGAAGGACGTCGGGCTCATCTCGGTGCTCGGGGCCGTCGACGCCGTGCGGGCGGCGCAGCTCCAGGTGGCGGAGACCTTCAACTTCACGCCATACATCGTCGCCGGGCTCTTCTTCGTGATCCTGAGCTGGCCGATGATCCGCCTCACCGACGTCGTCACCGCGCGGCTCAACAAGCGCGAGCAGGCCGGAGGGATCGTATGACCGCCCCCGTGATCGAGGCGCTCGGCGTCCGCAAACGCTTCGGCGACCACGACGTGCTGCGGGGCATCGACCTCGCCGTGGACGCGCACGAGGTCGTGGTGCTGATCGGCGCCTCAGGATCCGGAAAGTCGACCCTGCTGCGCACGATGAACCTCATCGAACGGGTCGACGACGGGCAGATCCTCTTGTCCGGGACGGACATCACGGATCCCCGCGTGGACGCGGATGCGGTCCGGGCACGGATCGGCGTCGTGTTCCAGCACTTCAACCTCTTCCCGCACCTCACCGTGCTCGACAACGTCACGCTCGCGGCCCGTCGCGTGCACCGCGTGTCGAAGGCGGAGGCCGCGCGCCGCGGCCGGGAGCTGCTGACCGTTCTCGGTCTCGGCGACAAGGCCGGCTCCTACCCGGACCGGCTCTCCGGCGGACAGCAGCAGCGCGTCGCGATCGTGCGTGCCATCCTCACCGACCCCGAGCTGCTGCTCCTGGACGAGATCACGAGCGCCCTGGATCCGCAGCTGGTCGGCGAGGTGCTCGACCTCGTCCGGGAGCTCAAGGGCCGCGGGACGACCATCCTGATGGCGACGCACGAGATGTCGTTCGCTCGCGAGGTCGCCGACCGCGTCGTCTTCCTCAAGGACGGTGTCCTCGTCGAGCAGGGTCCGCCGGAGCAGATCTTCGGAGCTCCCCAGCATCCCGCGACGGCGGAGTTCCTCGCCCGCGTCGGGCACTGAGTCCCGGCGAGGGCGACCCCGTCAGCCTTTCACCGCGCCCGCCATGACCCCGGAGACGAGCTGCTTGCCCGCGGCGATCAGCACGATGAGCAGCGGGCTCGCGACGAGGAACACGCCCGCCATCACCAGTCCCGTATCCGAGGTGTACACACCTTTCAGTTGCGGGACGACCAGCGGCATCGTGAGCTGCGAGCGCAGGACGACGGACGGCCAGAAGAAGCTGTTCCAGGAGCCGATGAACGTGAACAGGGCGAGTGTCGCCGCCGCCGGCCTGGCCGCGGGCAGGGCGATCGACCAGAAGGTGCGGATCATCGACGCGCCATCCACGCGCGCAGCCTCGACGAGCTCGTACGGCAATGCCTCTTCGAGGTACTGAGTCATCCAGAACACGCCGAAGGCGCCCACGAGACCCGGCACGATGAGCGCCGCTACGGAATCCATCCATCCGAAGTCGTTCATCATCACGAAGAGCGGGATGGTACCGACCTGCGCGGGGATCACCATGGTCGCGATCACGGCCACGTACAGACCGCGACGACCGCGGAAGCGCAGCTTCGAGAAGCTGAACCCGGCCAGTGTCGAGAAGAACACGACCGAGACGCTCACGGTCAGCGCGACCAGCAGCGAGTTCGCGAACGCGAGCCAGACGCTGAACTGATCAGAGGAGAAGATCGTCCCGAAGTTCGCGAGCAGCCGCAGCGTCGGCAGCCATCGGGGAAGGCTTCCGACGGACCGGGTGATCTCGGTGGTGGTGGACGAACCGTACATCGCCGCTGCGTAGAGCGGGAAGATCGACAGTACGAAGACCACGGTCAGGGCGCCGTAGGTGAACCAGCCCGGACGACGTGAGGCACCGTGCGCGGCGATCGGGCGCCCGCGGGCGGCGCGCCTCTTCGCGTACCGGGCCGCCGACCGGCCCGCGGTGTTCTCGATGAATGAGCTGCTCATCGTGATGCTCCTTCATTCGTGTCGTCCGCGACGGCGGGCGGTGGCATCGGGCTTGTCTCGGTAGGAGAACCGCTGCGGCGAGGTCGTCCGCGGGCGGGGCGCTCCGCGTGCGGTCCGCCCGAGGACGAGATCGCGCGGGTGAGGACGAAGTTGAGCAGGGAGATCAAGAGGATGATCAGAGCGAAGATCCAGCCGACTGCCGCCGCCTGGCCGAGTCGGTCCTGCCAGTCCCCGAAGCCGAGGTTGTAGAGGTACAGCACCACGGTGGTCCACTGGTTGTCGGCACCGCCCTGACCGCCGCCGGTGCCGCCGCCGTCGAAGAGGCGCGCCTCGTCGAAGACTTCGAGCCCGCCGATCGTCATCGTGAGGATCACGAAGATCAGCGTCGGGCGGATGCCCGGAAGCGTGACCGAGAAGAACTGGCGGATGCGGCCCGCCCCATCCACGGTCGCCGCTTCGTACAGGTCGCGAGGCACCGCCTGCATCGCGGCGAGGAGGATGAGCGCGTTGTAACCCGTCCACCGGAAGACGACCATCGAGCCGATGGCCACATGCGACAGCAGGCGATTCTGGAAGAACGGCGAGGTACTGTCGGTGAGGAGCCCGAGAGTGTGCAGGTTGGGCACGAGAATGCCGAACTGCCCGAAGACCTGGCCGAAGATCATCGAGGTCGCGACAGGCATCACGACGAACGGGATGAGCACGCTCATGCGCCAGAAGGTGCGGGCGCGGAGGTTCTGGTCGAGGATCGTCGCGATGAAGAGCGCGAGGATGAGCTGCGGGATGCCACCCCACAGGAAGATCGAGACCGTGTTCTCGAGAGACTGCCAGAACAAGGGCTGTCGCAGCACCCAGCCGAAGTTGTCGAGTCCGACGAAGGCGCCCATGCCTGCCCGCCGGTCCCACTGGTGGAGAGCGACGACGATGTTGAACAGCAGCGGAAACGCGCCGAAGATGGCGAACGCGATGAAGAACGGCGACACGTAGAGGTAGGGCGACAGCTTGACGTCCCACCGGGACAGTCGCTGCCCCCACCCCCAGCGCCTGACGGGACGCGGCGCACGCAATTCACTGACCATCGATCCAACCTCCCAGGCATGCGGACTGGTTCACGCAGATTGCGGGTCCGGTCTCGAAAGGCCGAGACCGGACCCGTCCCATCACTTCTTCGCCGTGTCGAAGCCGAGTGCGTTGAAGTCGCTCACGACTTTGTCCCAGGCCTGCTGGGGGGTCGCAGCGCCGGATTCGACGAGGCTGATGCCGTTCGTCGCCAGTTTCTGGATGCCGGCGAAGTTCTTGCCCCGGAATCCACCCGCTGCGGAGTCACCGGCTTTGGCCGCCAGATCGCCGTAGATCTTGCCGAGCTGCTGACCGCCGAAGAAGTCGCTCTTGGTGTCAGCGATATCCGGGCTCTTGATGGCGTCGGTCTGCGACGGGAACTGGCCGTTCTTGTGGAACCACTGGATGGCGGCGTCCGAGGAAGTCAGGTAGTCGGCGAGTTTGACCGCCCAGGCGGTGTGCTTCCCGGTCGCGGGTACCGCGAAGAACGATCCGCCCCAGTTGCCGCCACCCTCTGGGAACGTGCTCGAGACGCGCCACCCCGAGACGCCGTCGGCGTTGCTCGCGATGATGCCGGACATCCAGGCGGGGGTGACGACGGTCGCCCACTTCTTGTTCTGGAATCCGGCTCCCCAGTCGGCGTTGCCGATCGGGATGCCGGCCGAGATGTGATCCTGCGCGGCGTCCGCGAACATCATGAAGAGCTTCTTGATCTCCGCGTTGTCTGCCATGTCGTAGGGCTTGCCGGACTTGGGGTCCTCGAACGCGGCGGGCAGCAGGTTGATCGCCGCCTGGAAGGCGCTGGAGAGCGAGTCGATGAAGTAGTTGTCGGAGTGGGCGACGTACTGGCGGCCGGCGTCGAGGAACGACTGCCACGTCGCGTCGTCGCCACCGATGAAGGTGCTGAACGAAGCCTCGTCGGTGGCGACACCGGCGGCGGACAGCATGTCCTGGTTGTACGCGATGCCGAGCGGGCCGATGTCAGTCCCGTAGCCCTTGATCTTGCCGTCGACCGAGCCCTGTGTGACCTTCCAGTCGACCCAGCGGTCGGGGACGGCGGGAAGCGTCACCCAGTCCGAGGGCACGCTCATCGTCTCGGTCCACGAGTCGAGTTCGATCAGGTGGACATCGGACAGTCCTGAGCCGTTCGAGGAGAGTCCGTTGCGCACCACCGTCTGCGCGGACGCGCCATCGGGGTACTTGTTCACGACGACCTTGATGCCGTACTTCTTCTCGAAGGATTGGATGAGCTCCGGAGGGAAATCCATCCATGCGGCGACGGTGAGTTTGGCCGGCTTGTTGGCCTCGGTGGCCGTGCCGCCGCCGCTGCCGTTGCCGCCGCTGCCCCCGCCGCTGCACGAGGCGAGCCCCAGGGTCGCAACGAGGGCGGATGCCCCGATTGCGATGATGCGTGTGCTGATTCTCATGATGAGGTCCTTTCGTGACCGGGCGTTCGTGGAAGACCCGGCTCAGGCGTCTGCCGGGGCGAGGGACATGACAGCCCATGGGGCGAGGGTGATGTCAATCGTCAGCGCTCCGTCGTCGTCGACGCGGAGCGTGGAACGGTCGAGGTCGTCGGCGATCGCCGCGAGGTTGGCGACGTCTCGGCGACTGAGGTTGAGGGGCTCGCCCCGTTCGTGCCAAGCCTGTGCCACGTTGCCGTGATCCTGATCCAGGATCTCGACTGCGTAGGTCTCCCCTGGCACGAGCCCGTCGATACGATGCCGGATGCTGCGGGCGGGTCCCTCCTGTGCCAGATGCAGAGTCTGCGCGTAGCTGTTCGCACCGCCGACGGAGCGCGACCCCATGGAGTCGGGATAGTTGAAGAAGACGGCGGCGACAGCGCGCTCCGCGGTGCGGGTGATGATGCCGTGGTCGGTCTGCAGCGCGATGCGGGATCCGAGGCGGTTGAGCATCGCCATCGCGTGGAAGGTCGGTTTGTGGATCCCGTTCTCGTTCACGAACCCGAAGCCGCCGTGGAACGGTCCGATGCCACCCCCGCCTTCTTCGAAGACGTCGGTGAAAGTCCAGTAGGAGATCGAGTCGGTCAGATCGTGCGACTGCAGGAACGCCCGGACGATGTACGTCGCGGCGAAGACGGTGTCGTGCATGTGGTCGCGGCTCGAGGGCGAGGTGGACCACTCCGTGATGTGCAGTTCGGCGTTCGGGTAGGGCGAGTCTGCGATGATCGCGCGCATCGTGGCGAGGTCGTTCCGGGTCGCATCGCGGTCGCGGCTGATCGCACGCCCGACGCCGTTGGTGTCGAAGGCGTAATCGGTCGGATAGAGGTGTGTCGACAGGAAGTCGATGGGAACGTCGCGTTCGGCGCAATAGGCCAGGAACTCGTGGATCCACACGGGCTTCCACGGCAAGGCGGCCGGATCGGTTGCCTCTGCCGTCGTGTACTCCACGGACTGGTCGTGGTACTCCCCGTCGTAGCGGGCGTCCGGCACGAACACCGACGAGGACGGACCGCCGACCCTGATCCCGGCGTCGATCCTCTTCACTGCGGTGGCGGTTGCGGCGTAGAGCTCGAAGTACTCGGTCCTGGTGCCGGTCCAGAAGTGCGGAACGAGGTTCGGCTCATTCCAGACCTCGAACGGCCAGGTGCGTACTTCGTCACGGCCGTAGCGATCGATCCAATGCTCGACCGTGGCCGTCACCAGGCCCAACCAGGCGCTCATGTCCTTCGGAGGGCTGCAATGGGCGTTCCACCAGAACACGGTCTCCGTGCGGGTCGCCAGTTCGCGCGGCATGAAACCGAGTTCGACGAACGGCCGTGCTCCCGTGTCCAGGATCGCGTCGAACACCTTGTCGACATAGGCGAAGGTGTACACGGGGACTTCCCGCGGCACACTGGGGCCGAACCCGCCGCCATCGGACGTCCGGTACACGAACATGTCGTCGTGGAAGAGCCCGTGGAAGCGGACGTGCCGCGCGCCGAGCGTCGCGACAGCCTCGCGGAAATGTGCCTGCCAATCCGCGCGAAGGGCTTCGTTGGCGCGTCCCGCGCCGATGCACTCACTCCAGACATGGCGCAGCGTCCGGTCGACGGCGACTTGGTCGTCGATGAGCAGCATGGCCGGCATTACCTCCACCGACATTTCGACCTCCCTTGGACGAGAGTGGCAACACCGCCACTCGAAAACGAAATTGTTTCGATCTCGTTTCGTTGGAAATGTAGTGGCTGCCAACGAATGGTGTCAAGAGTGTCGTCTCTGTTCCACTGACACTCGCGATATGATGCACGAAACTTTTTCGTTGAGGAGGCTCTCGTGACTGATTCCCTGCCACACCGTGCAACGCTGGCGGACGTCGCGGAGGCCTTGGGCGTTTCCAAGGCAACGGTCTCGAAAGCGCTCAACGGCCGCGACGGGATCTCGCCGGAGACTCGCGAGCGCGTCCTGGCGACGGTTGCCGCACTCGACTACCGCCCGACGACGAGCCCATCGCCGTCCGCTTCACGCCGCGCGATCGCGGCGGTCTTCGACATCCCCGGATCGCCGTACATCCTCGGTGTGCTCCAAGGGGCGCTGGCGGCGGCGACCGCAGGGCATCTCGACCTGCTGACGCGCCTGGCCCCCGAAGGCTCGTCGCGTCGGAGGCGCGCCGTCGCGCGCAATTGGATCGCCGATCAGCGGGCGGCGGGGGTGGTGGGGATCGTCGGACTCACGCTGTCCGAGCCGGACGGCCTGATCGCGGCGGCGAGCGAGGTGGGCATGCCGTTCGTCATCGTCGACCCGGTGGACACCCACAGCCGCAACCTGGTCAGCATCGGATCAAGCAACTGGGCAGGCGCGCGCAACGCCACGGAGCACCTCCTCACCCTCGGACATCGGCGCATCGCGTGGGTCGGTGGTCCCGCAGCTTCCGACGCGGCGCGCGAACGGCTCTACGGGTACCGAGCCGCGCTCGACGCCGCCGGCATTCCGGTGGACCCTCTCCTCACGAGGACGGGTCGCTTCGATACGACGTCCGGTTCGGAGCATGCACGCGAGCTTCTCGCGCTGGGGCAGCCGCCCACCGCGATCATGGCGGGCGACGACGAGATCGCGGTGGGGGTCCTCGCCACTGCGCACGCCATGGGTATCCGCGTGCCCGAGGATCTGAGTGTCACGGGCTTCGACGACACGCCCCAGTCCGCGTGGACCACCCCGCCCCTGACCACCGTCCACCAGCATCTCGAAGGCATGGGCGAGGTCGCCGTGCAGACGATCCTGGCCATGGGGGACGGCGGTCGCCCGGCTTCTCGACGGATCGAGCTCGCGACCACCCTCACGATCCGCAGCAGCACCGGGCCGGCACCGACTGCCCGGACGCGGGCGTAGGAGTTCCAGGCCTTCCTCGCCCGCGTCGGGCACTGAGAAAAGCGGGGCCGGCCGCTCAGCCCTCGGAGGGGCGGACCTCGGTCCAGTCCGCGAACTTGGGGCGGCGCCCGTCCCCGGAGGAGCGTCGGGTGACGCGCCGCTTGATCCAGGGACCGACGTGCCTGCGGTAGTACGCCGCCGTGCTCAGCGGCTCGGACTCGGGCGCGTCGTGGGCGTGCCACCACTCCCCGGGCGCCCCCGCGCCGACGGCGTCGAGCACCCGGGCCGCGACGCGGTGGTGACCGTTCGCGTTCATGTGCAGGCGGTCCTCGGCCCAGTACTCCGGCCTGCTGAGCTCACGATCCGGCCAGTTCAGCGCCTGCACCACGTCCGGCCTGTCCTGGATGCGCCGCAGCACGGCGGCGGACAGCTCGTCGCCGCGCCGCTGGATCAGCGACGTCAGCGGCAGCTGCGCGGATGGGTTCGCGCCGGACAGCACGATGAGCGTGACACCCGCCTCATCGCAGCGGCGGAGCACGCGCGTGAAGGCGTCGGCGATGTGCTCGATGTCCGCCCTGGGACGCAGCATGTCGTTGCCGCCGGCGTTGAAGGACAGGTGAGTGGGGCTCAACGCGAGCGCCGGCTCGAGCTGCTCCTCGACGACGGGCCATGCGAGGCGTCCCCGGATCGCCAGGTTGGCGTAGGAGATGGGCTCTCCCAGCGCGTCGGCCCAGCCGAGCGCAGCGAGATCGGCCCACCCGCGTACGGTGCCGTCGGGCAGCTCGTCGCCGACGCCCTCACTGAAGGAGTCGCCGATGGCGACGAAGCGGACCTCGGTCATCCTCCCAGCCTACGACGGCCGGGACCGCGGAGCCGGCGCGCGCCACGGGCGTTCAGTCGTCGGCGAGAAGGCGACGCACCCGCGGGATGACCTCGGTGCCGTAGAGCTCGATGCTGCGCATCAGCGCCTCGTGCGAGGTGGTGCCGGTGGCGTACTTGAGGTCGAAACGGCCCAGACCCAGGGTGCGCACGGTGTCCGCGATCTTGGCGGCGACCCGCTCCGGCGATCCCGCGTAGACGGCACCCTCGGGGCCCACCTCGTTCTGGAACTGCGCGCGGCTGTAGCCTGTGCCCCAGCCTCGCTCCGCCCCGATCGTGTTGCGCATCGTCTCGAAGCCCGGATACGCGGTGGACCACGCCTCCTCGTCGGTGTCGGCGATGTGACCGGGCGAATGCACCGCGACCGGAAGCGCGGGGTTGCCGAATGCGTCGACCGAGCGGTGGTACAGATCCACGAACGGACGGAAGCGCGCCGCCGGACCGCCGATGATCGCGAGCATCAGGCCGAGGCCGTGGCGCGCCACCCGCACGACCGACTCGGGCGAGCCGCCGACGCCGACCCAGGTGCGCATGCCCTTCTCCGTCTTCGGGAAGACGTCCGCGTTCTCGAGCGGCGGGCGCACCGTCCCCTGCCAGCTCACCGGCTGCTCCTTGAGGAGTTCCACGAACAGCTCGAGCTTCTCCTCGAAGAGGCGGTCGTAGTCACGCAGGTCGAAGCCGAACAGCGGGAACGACTCGGTGAACGATCCGCGTCCGAGCACCACTTCTGCGCGGCCGCCCGAGAGCGCGTCGAGCGTGGCGAAGCGCTCGTAGACGCGCACCGGATCGTCTGAGCTCAGCACCGTGACAGCCGTGCCCAGGCGCAGCCGCTCGGTGCGGGAGGCGATCGCGGCCAGCACCATCTCGGGGCTGGAGACCGCGAAGTCCTTCCGGTGGTGCTCCCCCACGCCGAAGAAGTCCACTCCGACGCGATCCGCGAGGGCGGCCTGCTCCACGATGTTGCGGATGGTCTGCGCCGCGCTGAGAGCATTGCCCTCTGCATCGACCGTGATGTCGCCGAACGTGTCCAGCCCGAACTCGATGTCCATTCCCGAACCTCTTTCTATTCACTTGAATGAACTGAGGAGGGGTCGCGGACATTCCCGCGACCCCTCCTGGCCGGAGCGAGCGTGCTCAGCCGACCTGGAACACGCTCCGCAGCGTGTCGAGACCGACGCCGCCCATGTCGAGAGCGCGCTTGTGGAACGCCTTGATGTCGAAGGCCGCCCCCTCGCGCGCCTTCACGGCGTCACGCACCTGCTCCCAGATGCGCTGCCCGACCTTGTAGGACGGTGCCTGTCCGGGCCAGCCGAGGTAGCGGTTCACCTCGAACTGACGGAACTCGTCCGACATGTTCACGTTGCGGCGCATCATGTCGAGCGCGTAGTCGTGATCCCAGACGCCGTCGCCGTCGAGACGCGGCTTTCCGAGGTGCACACCGATGTCGAGGACGACGCGCAGCGCGCGCATCCGCTGACCGTCGAGCATGCCGAGGCGGTCGGCCGGGTCGTCCAGGTAGCCGAGCTGCTCCATCAGGCGCTCGGCGTACAGCGCCCAGCCCTCCGCGTGCCCGGAGGTGCCGGCGAGCACCCTGCGCCAGGTGTTGAGCTCGGCGCGGTTGTACGTGGCCTGCGCGATCTGCAGGTGATGTCCCGGAACGCCCTCGTGGTACACGGTCGTGAGCTCGCGCCAGGTGTCGAACTCGGTCACGCCCTCGGGCACCGACCACCACATACGACCCGGACGGGAGAAGTCGTCCGTGGGGCCGGTGTAGTAGATGCCGCCCTCCTGCGTCGGAGCGATCATGCACTCGAGCTCGCGGATCTTCTCGGGGATGTCGAAGTGGGTCGCGCCGAGCTCGGCGATCGCGCGGTCGCTCGTCTCCTGCATCCAGCGCTGCAGCGCATCGGTGCCGACGAGCTTGCGCGAGGGGTCAGCCTCGAGGTGGGCGACCGCCTCCTCGACCGTGGCGCCGGGGAGGATCTCGTGGGCGATGGCCGTCTGCTCGGCGACCATGCGGGCGAGCTCCTCGCGTCCCCACTCGTAGGTCTCGTCGAGGTCGATCGTCGCCCCGAGGAACCGACGCGAGGCGAGTGCGTAGAGCTCTCGCCCGACCGCATCCTGCTCGCCCGCCGCGGGCGCGAGCTCTGCGCTGAGGAAGGTGCGCAGCTCGTCGTACGCGACGCGCGCCGCCGCGGACCGGTCGGCGAGCTCGCGAGCCAGGCTCGCCGGAAGCTGTCCCTCCTCCGTGGCGGCCTCTGCGACGAACGCGGCGAAGAAGCCGTCATCGGCGGTGTACCGGCCGATCTGCGTCGCCACCTCGACGACCTGGCGCCGTGCCGGGACGACGCCGCGCGCGATCCCTTCGCGCAGCGTGGCGGCGTATCCCTCCAGAGCGGCCGGGACTGCACCGAGACGCTCCGCGATCACGGCCCAGTCATCCGCGGTGGCCGTCGGCATGAGGTCGAACGCCTGGCGCACGTCCTGCGCAGCGGAGGCGATCACGTTCAGATCCCGCAGGTGCCATTGCGCGTCGTGCTGCTCGATCGAGAGCCGAAGCTCGGCAGAGAGGTCGGTCTTGGTGACGCGGTCGATCTCGTCGACGGGCTCCTGCGCGTCGAGCTCGGCGAGGACGCGGCGGGTCTCGGCGATCGCGTGCTCGTGTCCTGCCGGGCTGAAGTCGTCGAGACGGCCGTTCACCTCGTTGCGGCCGATGTAGGTGCCGAGGATCGGAGAGAGGTCGGTGAGGGTGTCGACCCAGCCTTCGGCGATCTGGTCGATGGCGGAGGGCGTGCGCGTCGTGGGCTGCTCTGCGGTCATCCTCTGAGCCTATCCACGGAACAGGATCCTCTCCATGGAACGACGCGTGCGCGGAGCGCGCGTCGTCCCACGGAGTCGGTGATCGCCTCAGCTCAGTGCGCGGCTTCGTTCCAGTCGGAGCCTCGGCCGACCTGCACGTCAAGAGGAACGGAAAGGTCCGCCGCACCGCCCATGCGCTCGCGCACGATGCGCTCGGTCGCGTCCCACTCCCCCGGAGCGACCTCCACTACGAGCTCATCGTGGATCTGCAGCAGCACGCGCGACGCGAGGCCCTGCTCGAGCAGGTCGGCATGGATCCGGAACAGCGCGATCTTCATGATGTCCGCCGCGCTGCCCTGGATCGGCGCGTTCAGAGCCGCACGCTCGGCGTTCTCACGGAGCACGCGGTTCGGGCTCACCAGGTCGGGGAACGGGCGACGGCGCCCGAAGATCGTCTCGGTGTAGCCGACCTCCTTCGCGGCGAGGACGGATGCGCGCAGGTAGTCGCGCACGGCGCCGAACCGCGCGAAGTACTCCATCATCAGCTGCTTGGCCTCGGACTGCTCGATCCTCAGCTGCTTGGACAGGCCGAACGCGCTGAGTCCGTAGACCAGGCCGTACGACATCGCCTTGACCTTCGTGCGCATCGCCGCGGTGACGTCCTGCGGATCCACCCCGAACACGCGCGCGCCGACGAAGCGGTGCAGGTCCTCCCCGGAGTTGAACGCCTCGATCAGCCCCTCGTCGCCGGACAGGTGCGCCATGATCCGCATCTCGATCTGGGAGTAGTCGGCCGTGAGCAGCGTCTCGTAGCCCTCGCCCACCTGGAACGCGCTCCGGATCCGCCGTGACTCCTCGGTGCGCACCGGGATGTTCTGCAGGTTCGGGTCGGTGCTGGACAACCGGCCTGTCTGGCTGCCGGTCTGCACGTAGGTCGTGTGGACGCGGTGGTCGGCGCGGATCGCGGTGTCGAGCGACTCGATGATCTGGCGGAGCTTGGTCGCCTCGCGGTGCTGCAGGAGCAGATCGAGGAACGGATGCGGATTGCTCTCCTGCAGGTCGGCCAGCACCGCCGCGTCGGTCGAGTATCCGGTCTTCGTCTTGCGGGTCTTCGGCAGCTCGAGCTGCTCGAACAGCACTTCCTGCAGCTGCTTCGGCGAGCCCAGGTTGACCTCGCGTCCGATGATCTCGAACGCCTCGTGCGCGATCCCGCCGGCCCGATCTCCGAGCTCCTGCGAGAAGCCGGAGAGGATCTCGTGCGACACCGCCACGCCCGCGAGCTCCATGTCGGCGAGCGTGAGGAGCGTCGGGAGCTCGATCTCGCGGAGCACCCGGTCCACGCTCTCCGGCACGTCGCCGCGCAGAGAGGCCGCGACCCGCGCCGTGAACCAGGCGAGCTGCGCGGGCGAGGCACCCTCGGTCTCGGGCACGAGCTGGCTCGGATCGGCTTCCGGGAGCTTCTCCCCGAGGTAGCGGTCGACGAGGTCGGCAAGCGTCTTGTCAGGGTAGCTCGGACGGAGCAGCCAGCCGGCCAGGTTCGTGTCGTACGCGAGTCCGCCCAGGCGCACTCCTGCGGTGCGCAGCGCCTTGACCTGCGGTTTCGCGTCGTGGAACACCTTCGGGGCATCCGATTCCAGCCAGTCGCCCAGGGCCGACTGCACCGCCGGGTCCCAGGAGAGCTCGACCAGATCGTCGCCGTGGGCGAGGCCGACGCGGCGCGGCAGACCGCCCGCGACCGTGACCTCCACGGCCACCTCAGCCGTGGCACCGGCCAGCCAGGCGGCGACGTCGTCCGCGGCGAGCTCGCGCGCGGCCGGGACATCGACGGCCGTGGACTCCTCCTCGGGGGCCTCCTCCCCGACCGCCTCGAACACGCGCGGAAGCAGCGTGCGGAACTCGAGCCGCGCGAAGATGTCGCGCACGGCCTGCGCGTCGATCGGCTTGGTCACCAGATCGGCGGGGCCGACCTCGAGCTCCACGTCCTGCAGGAGCCGGTTGAGCTTGCGGTTGCGCCGCACGTCGTCGAGGTGCTCGCGCAGGTTGCCGCCGACGACGCCCTTGATCTCATCCGCGCGATCGAGCAGCTCGTCGAGCGACCCGAACTGGGTGAGCCACTTCACCGCCGTCTTCTCGCCGACCTTCGGCACTCCGGGCAGGTTGTCGCTGGTCTCGCCGACGAGCGCCGCGATGTCGGGGTACTGGTCAGGACGCACGCCGTAGCGCTCCTGCACCGCGATCGGGTCGTACCGCTTGAGCTGCGACACGCCCTGGACGTTCGGGTACAGCAGCGTGACCTCGTCGTTCACGAGCTGGATCGTGTCGCGGTCACCCGAGACGACGAGCACGTCGTAGCCCTGCGCCGAGCCCTGGGCGGCGAGTGTCGCGAGGATGTCGTCGGCCTCGATGCCCTCCTTGGTGAGCACCGGGATCGACATCGCCGCGAGGCAGTCCTGCAGCAGCGGGATCTGGCCGCGGAACTCCGACGGCGTCTCCGAGCGCGTCGCCTTGTACTCGGGGTACTCGTCGGTGCGGAACGAGTGGCGGGAGGTGTCGAACGCGATCGCCATGTGGGTGGGCCGCTCGGCCTTGATGAGGTTCACCAGCATCGACAGGAAGCCGTAGATGGCGTTCGTGTGCTGGTTGTCCTTGGTGGTGAAGTTCTCCACCGGGAGGGCGAAGAACGCCCGGTATGCGAGCGAATGGCCGTCGACGACCATGAGGGTAGGCTTTGCGGAGTCCGTCACGACTTCAGCCTAACGACACCGGCGGACATCGAATCGAGGAGGATCCCGCGTGAGCGACCCGGCCGACACGAGCACCGCACCGGCCAGCCCCGGCATGGACTGGGCGGCCGAGCGCGGCATGGGCGCACTGGCCGAGAAGATGGGCCTCAGCTGGGTCGAGTTCTCCGTGGACCGGTGCGTCGCGACGATGCCGGTCGAGGGGAACACCCAGCCCGTGGGCCTCATGCACGGCGGCGCCTATGTGGTGCTGGGCGAGTCGCTCGGCTCGATGGCGGCCAACCTGCACGCCGGCCCCGGACGACTCGCGGTGGGCGTCGACATCAACGCCACGCACACCCGTTCGGCCACCAGCGGCCTCGTCACCGGGGTGTGCACGCCCGTGCACCTCGGCCGCAGCATCACCGTGCACGAGATCGCGATCAGCGACGATCAGGGACGCCGCTGCTCCACGATCCGGATCACGAACATGATCAAGGACCTGCCCGGCGCACGCTGATCGACGCGCTCAGGCGTCCGCGTCGACGGGATCCTCCAGGATCCGCTGGAACAGCAGGTGGTCCTGCCACTCCCCCGCGATGCGCAGATAGCGCGGCGCGAGGCCGATCCGGGTGAAGCCGAGCGCGTGCAGGACGTGCTGCGAGGCGGCGTTGTGCACCAGCGTCGCCGCCTGGATGCGGTGCAGGCCGAGGTCGTCCCTGGCCTGCGTGCAGACGCTCCGGACGGCTCGCCGCATGACTCCGCGACCGGCAACCTGCTGGTCGATCCAGTAGCCCAGGTGCGCGCTCCAGAAGGCTCCGCGCACGATGTCGCTGAGATTCACGCGACCGACGATGCGGCCCCGGGCGTCCGTGAGGACGAAGGCCGCGCTGCGGCCCTCCGTCACGCTGCGCAGACTCTCCTCGACGTGCGCCCCTTGCCGCTCCGCGGTGAAGAACGCGTCGGAGCGCAGCGGCTCCCAGGGAGCGAGGTGCTCGCGGTTTCGGGTGTACGCCGCCGCGAGCTCCGCGCCGTCTCCGGGCAGGAGCGGACGGAGACGGATCCCGCCCCCGAGATCCACGCCCTACTTCTTGGGAGCGAGCTGCTCGATGATCGCCTTGGCGACGTCCTGCATGGTGAGCCGGCGATCCATCGACGCCTTCTGGATCCAGCGGAACGCCTCGGGCTCGCTGAGGCCCATCTTCTCGTTGAGCAGGCCCTTCGCCCGATCCACGAGCTTGCGGGTCTCGAAGCGCTCGACCATGTCGGCGACCTCGGCCTCGAGCGTGATGATCTGCTCGTGGCGGGCCAGGGCGATCTCGATCGCGGGCAGCAGGTCGTTCGGCGTGAAGGGCTTCACGACGTAGGCGAGCGCGCCGGCCTCGCTCGCGCGCTCGACGAGCTCCTTCTGGCTGAAGGCCGTCAGGAGCACGACCGGGGCGATGTTGCCCTTGTGCAGCTTCTCCGCCGCGCTGATGCCGTCGAGCTGGGGCATCTTCACGTCCATGATGACGAGGTCCGGCCGCAGCTCGGTGGCCAGCTGCACCGCCGTCTCTCCGTCGCCGGCCTCGCCGACGACATCGAAGCCGTTGTCACGGAGGATCTCGACGATGTCGAGGCGGATCAGCGACTCGTCCTCGGCGACGACGACGCGTCGCGGAGCGGACGAGGCGGGCTGCTCAGGCTGCTGCTCTTCAGTCACGGATCCATCCTATCCGACCGGGGATTCGGATCATGCGAACGCTGGTGCCCGGGTGCGGAACGGCCGTCCGGCCGCCCCGCACCGCTCCTGGTGCCGGCGGTGGGACTCGAACCCACATGCCCTTTCGGACAAAGCATTTTGAGTGCTCCGCGTCTGCCATTCCGCCACGCCGGCCCGGATCGACTGTAGCGCACTCGCGGAGACGACGAACGCCGGCCCCCGTTGCGGGGACCGGCGTTCGCACGTGCGCTCAGTTCGTCGACTGGTAGGCCGGAGCGGCACCGTGCACGGTGTCGCCGACCCGGTGGATGCGCAGGTCGTTGGTGGAGCCGACGATGCCGGGAGGGGATCCGGAGATCACGACGACCTTGTCGCCGACCTCGGCGAGGCCAGAGCCCAGAAGGTGCTCGTCGACCTGGTGGAACATCATGTCCGTGTGCGGGACGAAGTTCACGAGGCTCGTGCGCACGCCCCAGGTGACCGCAAGGCGGCGACGGATGCCCGGGTCCGGGGTGTACGCCAGCATCGGGATGCGCGAGCGCAGCCGCGAGAGGCGTCGTGCCGAGTCGCCCGACTGCGTGAACACGCAGAGGAACTTGGCCTCGACGAACTCGGCGACCTCGAGCGCGGCGAGCGTGATCGCGCCGCCCTGCGTGCGCGGCTTCGTGGTGAGCGGCTGGATGCGCTCGAGTCCGTGGTCCTCGGTGGACTCGATGATGCGCGCCATGGTCTCCACGACGATCACGGGGTACTCCCCCACGCTCGTCTCGCCGGAGAGCATGACCGCATCGGCGCCGTCGAGCACGGCGTTGGCGACATCGGACGTCTCGGCGCGCGTGGGCACCGGGCTGGAGATCATCGACTCGAGCATCTGCGTCGCGACGATGACCGGCTTGGCCATGCGGCGGGCGAGCTCGACGGCCTGCTTCTGCACGATCGGCACGGCCTCCAGCGGGAGCTCCACGCCGAGGTCGCCGCGGGCGACCATGATCCCGTCGAACGCGTCGACGATCTCCTCGAGGTTGGCGACGGCCTGCGGCTTCTCGATCTTCGCGATGACCGGGACCTTCACGCCCTCTTCGGCCATGATCTCGTGCACGCGGGACACGTCGGCGGCGTCACGCACGAACGACAGGGCGATGAGGTCGGCGCCGGTGCGCAGACCCCAGCGCAGGTCGTCCTCGTCCTTCTCGCTCAGCGCAGGGACGCTGACGGCGACGCCCGGCAGGTTGATGCCCTTGTTGTTCGACACCGCCCCGGCCACGACGACCCGGGTGGTGACGACCGTGCCGTCGGTGTCGACGACCTCGACGCGGACCTTGCCGTCGTCGATGAGCAGGAAGTCGCCCGCCTTGACATCCTGCGGGAGACCCTTGAAGGTCGTGCCGCAGATGTCCTTGTTGCCGATGATGTCCTCGGTGGTGATCTTGAAGATGTCACCCACCGCGAGCTCGTAGGGGCCGGCCTCGAACTTGCCGAGACGGATCTTCGGGCCCTGCAGGTCGACGAGCACGGCGACCGCCCGGCCGGAGTCCTCCGCCGCACGCCGCACGTTCGCGTAGTTGTTCTCGTGCACGGAATAGTCACCGTGGCTCAGGTTCAGCCGGGCGACGTCGACGCCTGCATCGATGAGGGCCCGCACCGTCTCATACGTCGAGGTTGCTGGGCCAAGAGTGGCCACGATTTTGGCACGTCTCAATGCGTTCTCCGAAAGGTGTCAGGGGGATGGATGAAGGGCCACGCTGCCTGGGCCAGCCTACGCGGGCTGGACCCCGATCGCGACATCGGTCGGGCGCACCGGCGCCGGCAGCACGGTCTCCCCCATCAGATGACGGTCGACGGCGGCGGCCGCCGCGCGCCCCTCGGCGATGGCCCACACGATGAGCGACTGCCCGCGGCCCGCGTCGCCGGCCACGAACACGCCCGGGATGGTGGAGGCGTAGTCCTCGTCACGCCGGAAGGCGCCGCGGTCGGTGCGCTGAGGCGCCTCCTCGCCGAACGTGTCGTGCTCGGGGCCGGTGAAGCCCATCGCGATGAGCACCAGGTCGGCGGGGATCTCGCGCTCCGTACCGCTGCGCGGGACGCGGCGGCCGTCCACGAACTCCGTCTCGGCCACGCGGAGGGCGCGCACCTCGCCGGCCTCGTTGCCGAGGAACTCGACGGTGGACGCGAGGTACTCGCGCGCGCCGCCCTCCTCGTGCGCCGAGGAGACCTCGAACACGGTCGGCATCATCGGCCACGGCTGGTGGTCCGGCCGGTGCACGGACGGCTGACGGCCGATCGCGAGGTTCGTGACACTGAGCGCGCCCTGACGGTGCGCGGTGCCGATGCAGTCCGCGCCGGTGTCGCCGCCGCCGATCACGATCACGTGCTTGCCCTCGGCCGAGATCTGGTTCGGCACCGGATCGCCCGCGACGGCCTTGTTGGACTCCACGAGGTACTCCATCGCGAAGTGCACGCCGTCGAGGTCGCGCCCGGGGATCGCGAGCTCGCGGGGCAGCGTGGCCCCCGTCGCGATGACCACGGCGTCGTACCGCGCTCGAAGGTCGTCCCATGTGATGTCGACGCCGATGTTCACGCCGGCGCGGAAGCGGGTGCCCTCCTCCGACATCTGGCGCAGGCGCGCGTCGAGGTGCGACTTCTCCATCTTGAAGTCAGGGATGCCGTAGCGGAGCAGGCCGCCGATCCGGTCGTCGCGCTCGAACACGGCGACCGTGTGACCCGCACGGGTCAGCTGCTGTGCGGCAGCGAGCCCCGCGGGGCCGGATCCGACGACGGCGACGGTCTTGCCGGTCAGCCGCTCCGGCGGCTGCGCCTCGACCCAGCCCGACGCGAACGCCTGGTCGATGATCGAGACCTCGATCTGCTTGATCGTGACGGCGGGCTGGTTGATCCCGAGCACGCAGGCGCTCTCGCAGGGCGCCGGGCACAGCCGCCCGGTGAACTCCGGGAAGTTGTTCGTCGCGTGCAGCCGCTCGATGGCGGCGCGGCCCTCGCCGCGCCAGGTGAGGTCGTTCCACTCCGGGATCAGGTTGCCCAGCGGGCAGCCCTGATGACAGAACGGCACGCCGCAGTCCATGCACCGGCTGGCCTGGCGGCGGAGCACGGCCGAGTCACCCGGCTCGTACACCTCCTTCCAGTCCATGATGCGGACCGGAACGGGCCGGCGTGCGGGGAGCTCGCGCTCCGTGACGTTCAGGAAGCCCTTGGGATCAGCCACCGGTCACCTCCAGGATGCGGGTCCAGACGATGGAGCCGTCGGGGTCGATCCCCTCGGCCTCGGCCTCTGCCCTGGTGCGCAGCACGGCCGCGTAGTCCCTGGGCAGGATCTTCGTGAAGGAGGCCGCGAAGTCGTCGTCCTCCAGGATCTCCGCGGCGAGCGGGGATCCGGTGCGCTCCACGTGCTGCACGAGCAGCTCGCGGAGCTCCTGCGCGTCCACCTCGTCGAGCGGGAGCAGCTCCAGCTCGCCGGTGTTCAGCGAGAGAGGGTTCACGCGCTCGGTGTGCAGGTCGCGGACATATGCGATGCCGCCCGACATGCCGGCACCGAGGTTGCGGCCGGTGCTGCCGAGGATCACCGCGACGCCGCCGGTCATGTACTCGAGCGCGTGGTCGCCCACGCCCTCGGCGACCGCCGTCGCCCCCGAGTTGCGCACCAGGAACCGCTCCCCGACGACGCCGGAGATGTGGATGGTGCCGCTCGTCGCGCCGTAGCCGATCACGTTGCCCGCGATCACGTTGCGATGCGGCGCGAAGGTCGCGTCGTGGTGCGGGCGGATCGCGATCTCGCCGCCCGAGAGGCCCTTGCCGACGTAGTCGTTGGCGTCTCCCTCGAGCGAGATCGAGATCCCGCTCGGGAGGAAGGCGCCGAGCGACTGTCCCGCCGTGCCGTGCAGGGCGATGCGGATGGTGCCGGAAGGGAGACCTTCTCCGCCGTGCTGCACCGTCACCTCGTGGCCGAGCATGGTGCCCACGGCGCGCTCGGTGTTGCGGATCGGCAGCTCGAACGAGATCGGCGTGCCGTGCGCGATCGCCTCGCGCGCCTGCTCGAGCAGCGGTGCGTCGAAGTGCTTCTCGAGCTCGTGATCCTGGGTGCGTGCGCTGCGACGCGGCTCGTGGGCCGGGAACGCCGGGCCCTCCAGGACCGGCGCCAGGTCGAGGCCGTCGGCCTTCCAATGCCGGATCGCCGCGTCCGTGCGGAGCAGATCCGCCCGGCCGATGATCTCGTCGAGGCAGCGGAAGCCGAGCGCGGCGAGGTGCTCGCGCACCTCCTCGGCGATGAACTCCATGAAGTTCACGACGAACTCGGGCTTGCCCGTGAAGCGCTCGCGCAGGACGGGGTTCTGCGTCGCAACGCCCACCGGGCAGGTGTCGAGGTGGCAGACGCGCATCATGATGCAGCCGCTGACCACGAGGGGCGCGGTCGCGAACCCGAACTCCTCGGCGCCCAGGAGCGCGCCGATGATCACGTCGCGGCCGGTCTTGAGCTGGCCGTCCACCTGCACCACCACGCGATCGCGCATGCCGTTGAGCATGAGCGTCTGCTGGGTCTCGGCGAGGCCGAGCTCCCAGGGCGTGCCGGCGTGCTTGAGCGAGTTCAGCGGGCTCGCGCCCGTGCCGCCGTCGTGACCGGAGACCAGCACGACGTCGCTGAGGGCCTTGGCCACGCCCGCGGCGACCGCCCCGATCCCCGACTGGCTCACCAGCTTGGTGTGGATCCGCGCGTTCGGGTTGGCTCGCTTCAGATCGAAGATGAGCTGCTTGAGGTCCTCGATCGAGTAGATGTCGTGATGCGGCGGCGGCGAGATCAGGCCGACGCCGGGCGTCGCGTGCCGGGTGCGCGCGATCCACGGGTAGACCTTCTGCGGAGGCAGCTGACCGCCCTCGCCGGGCTTGGCGCCCTGGGCGAGCTTGATCTGGATGTCGTCGGCCTCGGTGAGGTACTGGCTCGTGACGCCGAACCGGCCGGACGCGACCTGCTTGATCGCGCTGCGGCGCTCCGGGTCGACCAGGCGCTCCGGATCCTCTCCGCCCTCGCCGGTGTTCGACTTCGCGCCGAGGCGGTTCATCGCGATGGCGAGCGTCTCGTGCGCCTCCTGGGAGATGGAGCCGTAGCTCATCGCGCCCGTGGAGAAGCGCTTGACGATCGACGAGACCGGCTCGACCTCGTCGATCGGCACCGGAGGACGCTCCCCCGTGCGCAGCTCGAACAGCCCGCGCAGGGTCTTCAGCTCCTTGGCCTGGTCGTCCACGAGCTTGGTGTACTCGCGGAAGACGTCGTAGCGCCGCGTGCGCGTCGAGTGCTGCAGGCGGAACACGGTGTCGGGGTTGAACAGGTGCGGCGAGCCGTCGCGGCGCCACTGGTACTCGCCGCCCGTCCAGAGACGCTCGTGCGCACGCGCCGCCGCGTCCTCCGGGTAGGCGAAGTCGTGCCGGGCCTGGTTCTCGGCGAACAGGTCCTCGATGCCGATGCCGCCGAGCTTGGTCTCGGTGCCGGTGAAGTACGCGTCGACGAGCTCCTGGCTGAGGCCCACGGCCTCGAACACCTGCGCGCCGGCGTAGGAGCCGACGGTAGAGATGCCCATCTTCGACATGATCTTGAGCACGCCCTTGCCGAGCGCGTAGATCAGGTTGCGGACCGCCTTCTCCGGAGTGATGCCGGTGATGTAGCCGGTGCGCACCAGGTGCTCCACCGTCTCCATCGCGAGGTAGGGGTTGACGGCGGAGGCGCCGTAGCCGATGAGTGTCGCGACGTGGTGCACCTCGCGGACATCGCCCGCCTCGACGACGAGACCGACCTTCATGCGGTCCTCACGGCGGATCAGGTGGTGATGCACCGCCGACAGCATGAGCAGCGACGGGATCGGAGCGAGGTCCTTGTTGGAGTCGCGGTCGCTGAGGATGATCAGCTCTGCGCCGTCCTCGATCGCCTCGTCGACCTCGGCGCACATCTCCTCGAGACGGCGGGCCAGCGAGTCGGGTCCGGCGTCGAAGTGGTACAGGCCCCGGATGGTCGCGCTGGAGCGCTCCGGACGCGCCTTGTCGATGTGGCGGATCTTGGCCAGCTCGTCGTTGTCGATGACCGGGAAGTCCAGCACGATCGTGCGGGCGTGGTCGGGACCCCAGTCGAGCAGGTTGCGCTCCGGGCCCAGGCCCAGCGACAGGTTGGTGACGACTTCCTCGCGGATCGCGTCCAGCGGCGGGTTGGTGACCTGCGCGAACTGCTGCACGAAGTAGTCGAAGAGCAGACGGGGGCGCTGGGAGAGCACGGCGATCGGCGCATCGCTGCCCATCGCGCCGAGCGGCTCGGCGCCGGTCTGCCCCATCGGGGTGAGGAGGATCCGGACCTCCTCCTCGGTGTAGCCGAAGGTGCGCTGGCGACGCGTGATCGATGCGACCGGGTGCACGATGTGCTCGCGCTCAGGAAGGTCCGCGAGGCGCACGCGGCCCTCGTCCAGCCACTCCTGCCACGGGTGCAGCTCGGCCAGGTCGCGCTTGACCTCCTCGTCCTCGACGATGCGGCGCTGCGCGGTGTCGACGACGAACATGGTTCCCGGCTGCAGGCGACCCCTGCGCTTGATGCGCTCGGGCTCGAACTCGAGGACGCCGGTCTCGCTGCCGATGACGACGAGGCCGTCGGTCGTCTCCGTCCAGCGGCCGGGGCGCAGCCCGTTGCGGTCGAGCGTGGCGCCGACGACCGTGCCGTCGGTGAAGATCAGGGCGGCGGGCCCGTCCCACGGCTCCATCTGGTTCGCGTGGTACTCGTAGAACGCGCGCAGCTTCGGATCCAGGTCCGTCTGACGCTCCCAGGCGGCGGGCACCATCATCATGACGGCGTGCGGGAGGCTGCGGCCGGTGAGGGTGAGCAGCTCGAGCACCTCGTCGAAGGACGCCGAGTCGCTCGCGCCGTCCGTGCAGATCGGAAGCAGCGGGCGGATGTCGCCGAGCAGCTCGGACTCGAGCTGCGACTGCCGGGCGCGCATCCAGTTGCGGTTGCCCCCGACCGTGTTGATCTCGCCGTTGTGCGCGAGCATGCGCAGCGGCTGCGCGAGCGGCCAGGACGGGAACGTGTTCGTCGAGTAGCGCGAGTGCACCACGGCCAGCTCGGAGGCGAAGCGCTCGTCCTGCAGGTCGGGGTAGAACGGCTCCAGCTGGAGCGTGGTGACCATGCCCTTGTAGCCGAGGGTGCGGGCGGAGAGCGAGACGAAGTACGCGTCGAGCTCGTGACCGGCGCGCTTGCGCAGGCGGTACGCGACGCGATCCAGCGCGATGCTGGTCAGGGCGTCCGCCGATGCGGTCGCGGGACGCGAGACGAAGAGCTGCTCGAACGCCGGGCGCGCCTCGTCGGCGAGCTTGCCGAGGTGCTGGTTCGCCGTGGGCACCTCGCGCCAGCCGAGGACGGTGAGGCCCTCTTCGGCCGCGATGCGCTCGATGCCGGCCTTCTGCTCGCGCCGGGAGCGGGAGTCGAGCGGCAGGAACGCGAGGCCCGCGGCGTACTCCCCCACCGGGGGCAGCTCGAACGTGACGACGGCGCGCAGGAACGCGTCCGGCATCTGGGTCAGGATCCCGGCTCCGTCACCCGTGCCCGCGTCGGATCCGATCGCCCCACGGTGCTCCAGGTTGCGCAGCGCCTCGAGGGCGAGCGCGATGATGTCATGACCCGGCTCTCCGCGGAGCGTCGCGACCATGGCCAGGCCGCAGGCGTCCTTCTCGAACGCGGGGTTGTACATCCCCTGCTTCGGGGGGTAAGCGCCGGAAGCGCCGTAGGGAGGCTGGAAGTACACCAGTCACCGTCCTCAGAATTCGGATGAACCCGGGGACGTCATCGGCCCGCTCGTTCAGTGCGTGTTTCCCGGCGGACGTGCGTCCGCCGCAGCGAGGCTCCTGTCGGCGCCGTTCTCAGGGGCGGGAAGCGGCGCTCGTGGCGTCCGCCTCCGCGCGATCGTCGTCGGTCTGAGGCTCGCTCAGGTCGACGAAATCATCGGGGTTTTGCGATTCTACCCCAGCGTCGCGGGGCGCCCGACCGGGCTGGTACGGCGAGGGCTCGAGGCCGGGGTGGCGACGGGTCTGCACGAAGAGGATCACGATGCCGAGCACGACGCCGAACAGCGCGGCCCAGACGTTGGTGCGCAGCCCGAAGTAGATCTCGCTCGGATCGATGCGGATCGACTCCCAGACCACGCGGCCGGCGCCGTACCAGATGAGGTAGACGGCGAACAGCTTGCCCCACTGCAGGCGCAGCTTGTGGCCGATCCAGAGCAGGAACAGGCAGCCGAGCGTGTTCCAGATCACCTCGTAGAGGAAGGTGGGGTGGAACAGGGTGCCCTCGGCGAGCCCCGGCGGGAAGGCGGAGTTGGTGGACTCGATCTCGAGACCCCAGGGCAGGTCCGTGGGAAGCCCGAACAGCTCGTGGTTGAACCAGTTGCCGAAGCGTCCGAAGGCCTGCGCCAGGATGAGGCCGGGCGCCAGCGCGTCCGCGAACGCCGAGAAGCGCACGCCGGTCCAGCGGCAGCCGAGCCAGGCGCCGATGGCGCCGCCGATGAGGGCGCCGAAGATGGCGATGCCGCCCTCCCAGATGGCCCACACGGACCCGGGCTCGAAGGGGTTCCAGGTGTTCTTGCCCGGGCCGAAGTAGAAGCCGGGGTGCGTGAGCACGTGGAAGATGCGCGCTCCGATGATCGCCAGAGGCACCGCGATGATGCAGATGTCGACGACGACCCAGCGCTCCGCACCGCGCTTCGTGAGGCGGTGGTTGGTCATCAGCGTCGCCACGATGATGCCGGCGATGATGCACAGGGCGTAGAAGTGGATCTGCAGCGTGAGGCCGAAGATGTTCAGCGTGAAGTAGCTGACCGGCGGGCTCGGGATGCTGGCGTGCACGCCGATCAGGGCGTTCTGGAGCGCGAAGGGCATGGTCACGAGTCTACGGCGTCAGAGCGCGATCACCGTGCGCGCGGCGTGCCCGTGGCGAGCTCGCGGGTGACCGCCGCCAACCGCTCCACTCCCCCGTCACGGAGGGCGCGGACGAGGGCGGTGCCCACGATCGCACCGTCGGCGTACTCCAGCACCCCGGCGATCTGGTCGGCCGTGGAGATGCCGATGCCGACGCACGCCCGAGTGGCGCCGTGCTCGCGCAGACGGCTCACGAGGGTGCGCGCGGCCTGGTCGAGCTCGGCGCGCTCCCCTGTGATGCCCATCGTCGAGACCGTGTACACGAAGCCGGTGGAGCGGGACGCGACCAGGTCGAGCCGTTCGTCCGTGGAGGTCGGCGCCGCGAGGAAGATCCGGTCGAGCCCGGTGCGCTCGCTCGCCGCGATCCACTCGGGCGCGGCCTCGGGCGTGATGTCGGGGGTGATGAGCCCGGCGCCGCCCGCGGCGAGCAGGTCGTCGGCGTAGCGGTCGACCCCGTACTGCAGCACGGGGTTCCAGTAGGTCATGACCACGACGGGAGCGTCCACCGCTGCCGTGATCGCCGCGACGGCCGTGAACAGGTCGCGCATCCGGAAGCCGCCGGCGAGAGCCGCCTGCGTCGCCTCCTGGATGATCGCGCCGTCCATCACCGGGTCGCTGTAGGGCGGGCCCAGCTCGATGATGTCGACGCCGTTGCGGGCCAGGGCGATCGCCGCATCGATGCTCGTCTGCAGATCCGGATACCCCACCGGCAGGTAGCCGATGAAGGCGCCGCGCCCGGCCTCGTGCGCGCGCTGGATCGCCTCTTCGACGCGGCTCATGCCGGGGCTCCGTTCTCGGCGGCCGCGGCGTTGTACAGTCCGAAGTAGCGCGCGGCCGTGTCCATGTCCTTGTCGCCGCGGCCGGAGAGGCACACGGCGAGGATCGCGTCCGGGCCGAGCTCCTTCCCGATGCGGATGGCGCCGGCGAGGGCGTGCGCCGACTCGATCGCCGGGATGATGCCCTCGGTGCGGCTCAGGAGTCGCAGCGCCTGCATCGCCTCGTCGTCGGTCGCCGGGATGTACTCGGCGCGACCGATCGCGGCGAGCCAGGAGTGCTCCGGACCCACGCCGGGGTAGTCGAGCCCGGCCGAGATCGAGTGCGACTCGATGGTCTGGCCGTCCTCGTCCTGCAGCACGTACGTGCGCGCCCCGTGCAGCACACCCGGGCGGCCGCGTTCGATCGAGGCCGCGTGCTTGGGCGTGTCGACGCCGTCGCCGGCCGCCTCCACGCCGTAGAGGCGCACGTCGGCGTCGTCGAGGAAGGCGTCGAACATGCCGATCGCGTTGGAACCGCCGCCCACGCACGCGAGCACGGCGTCCGGCAGGCGTCCGGCCTCGTCGAGCAGCTGACGCCGGGCCTCCTCGCCGATGATCTTCTGGAAGTCGCGCACCATCGCCGGGAACGGGTGCGGACCCGCTGCCGTGCCGAAGATGTAGTTCGTCGTCTCGACGGTCGCCACCCAGTCGCGGTAGGCGTCGTTGATCGCGTCCTTGAGGGTGCGCGACCCGGTGGTGACCGGCACGACCTCTGCGCCGAGCAGGCGCATCCGCGCGACGTTGAGCGCCTGGCGCTCGGTGTCGACCTCGCCCATGTAGATGGTGCAGTCCAGCCCGAACAGGGCGGCGGCCGTGGCCGTGGCGACGCCGTGCTGACCGGCGCCGGTCTCGGCGATCACACGGGTCTTGCCCAGCCGCTTGGTGAGCAGCGCCTGACCCAGCACGTTGTTGATCTTGTGCGAACCGGTGTGGTTGAGGTCCTCGCGCTTGAGGAAGATCCGTGCGCCGCCCGCGTGCTCGGCGAAGCGCGGCACCTCCGTGATGGGCGACGGACGCCCCGCGTAGGAGTGCAGCAGGGCGGCGAGCTCGGCCTGGAACGCCGGGTCCGCGATCGCCTCGTGGTAGGCGACGGTGAGCTCGTCGATCGCAGCGATGAGCGATTCGGGCATGAACCGCCCGCCGAAGTCGCCGAAGAACGGCCCCGGCTGTTCGCGCAGACTCTGGGTCATGATCCGGCCTCCAGGAAGGACTGCAGGGTGGCGACGGGGTCGCCGGTGACGAGGGCCTCGCCGATCAGCACCGCATCGGCGCCGGCGGCCCGATAGTGCACGACGTCGGCGGGCGTCAGCACGGCGGACTCGGCGATCTTGACGGACGTCGACGGGATCCGGTCGACGAGGCGGCCGAACAGGTCGCGGTCGAGCTCGAGCGTCTTCAGATCCCGTGCGTTCACGCCGATGAGGTGCGCGCCCAGATCGATGGCGACCTCGAGCTCCTCCGCCGAGTGCGTCTCGACGAGCGGCGTCATCCCGAGCTCGAGGATGAGGGCGTACAGGCGCTCGAGGTTCGCGCGCTCCAGCCCGGCGACGATCAGTAGAGCCAGGGAGGCTCCGGCGGCGCGCGCTTCGAACACCTGATACGGCGTGGCGATGAAGTCCTTGCGGAGCACCGGGATGTCCACGGCCGCCGTGACCGCTTCGAGGTCGGCGAGGCTGCCGCCGAAGCGGCGCTCCTCGGTGAGCACGCTGATCGCGGACGCACCGCCCTGCTGATACAGGGACGCCTGCAGGGCCGGATCCGGGATCTCGGCGAGAGCACCGCGGGACGGGCTCGCGCGCTTCACCTCGGCGATGATCTTCACCCGGTCTGCGGAGGCCAGCGCGGTGCGCACGTCCAGAGCGGGGGCGCGATCGAGGGCGGCGCGCTCCACGATCGCGAGCGGACGCTCCCGCTCGCGACGGGCGGCGTCCTCGACTGCGCCGGCCGTGAGGTCGGCGAGCACCATTAGTGCGCCTTCGGCTGGTACTTCGGGCCGTTCGCGCCGTAGCCGGCCTTGGAGAGCACCCAGCCCGCGATCGCGCCGATGAGGATCAGTGCGACGCCCACCCAGACCACGACCGGGATGTCGAGGAAGAAGGCGGTGGTGCCCACGCTGAAGCCGAGCAGCATGATCACCACGGCGGTCCAAGCCGCAGGCGAGTGTCCGTGGCCGGGATCTGCGATGGGGTTGCTCATGTTCTCCTCCGAGCGTCGGGTGTTCTGGTCAAAGTCTATCGGGATCGCGCTCGGCACAGCGGACGCCGCCCGGCATCCGTCGGCACGGCTCGTCAGCGTGTGGGGTCGGTGCCGCGGCTGAGCTCGTCCCAGCTCTCCACGGCGTCCACGGGGCCCTCATGCGGCGTCGGCGCCGTGCGGTAGCGGCGTCCGCCGCTGCGCCAGCGGCCTGCGGTGACGAGAGCCAGCGCGCCACCGAGCAGCAGGAGAATCCACGCGACGAGCGCGAGCCAGGGCCACACGGTCGTCGCGATGCCGTGGACGAGTGCCGTCAGGGCGGTGTCGCCGGCGAGACCGGTGGCCTTCGTGAGCGCGGGAGCGACCGCGTCGAGCGGATGCTGCCACAGGATCCGCAGGGTCAGCACCAGCAGCAGCCCGCCGACCATGACCGCGATCGCGGCGAACACGCGGCGCAGCACGGGGCCCACGAGCGCGAGGGCGGCGACCACGGCGAGGGCGGTGAGGCTCAGCGGCGCGAGCACCGGGACGGCGGCGTTGCCCGCCACCTCGAGAGCCTCTCCCCCGTCGGCCCGGTCCACGACGAGCCAGGTCTGCGTCGACGACAGGACCCCGAGACCGCCCGCGAGCAGGATCAGCAGCAGGCTCGTCGACTTCGCGCGGCGGGCGAGCATCACTGCCCCGGCTCGGCGTCGGACGAGACGACGGGATCCAGATCCCGTCCGTCGAAGCAGGTGCGGGTGCCCGTGTGGCACGCCACCCCGATCTGATCGACCAGGAGCAGCACCGTGTCGCCGTCGCAGTCGAGGCGTGCCCCGCGCACGTGCTGGACGTGACCCGAGGTGTCGCCCTTGCGCCAGTACTCCCGGCGCGACCGGGACCAGTAGGTGGCGCGTCCGGTGGTCAGTGTGCGGCGCAGGGCCTCCTCGTCGGCCCAGGCCATCATGAGCACCTCGAGGGTGTCCCACTGCTGCACGATCACGGGCACGAGGCCCTGGTCGTTGTAGGTGACGAGGCCCAGGTCGGCCTCGAGTCGGTCTTCGCTCATCGGACCGGCACCCCCGCTTCGCGCAGCGCGGCCTTGACGTCGCCCACCGTGAGCTGGCCGGAGTGGAACACGCTCGCCGCGAGGACCGCGTCCGCACCCGCGGCGATGGCGGGGGCGAAGTCCTCCGCCTTGCCGGCGCCGCCCGAGGCGATCACGGGCACGCTCGAGACCTCCCGCATCAGCCCGGTGAGCTCGAGGTCGAAGCCGTCCTTGGTGCCGTCTGCGTCGATCGAGTTCACGAGCAGCTCGCCCGCGCCCCGCTCGATGGCTTCCCGCGCCCACTCCAGCGCGTCGAGGTCGGTCTCGGTGCGGCCTCCGTGCGTGGTGACCACGAAGCCGGAGGCCGTGCGCGCGCTGCGCTTGACGTCGAGCGAGAGCACCAGCACCTGGGCGCCGAACCGGTCGGCGATCTCGCCGATCAGCTCCGGCCGAGCGATCGCGGCCGAGTTCACGCCCACCTTGTCCGCGCCGACGGCCTGCAGCCGCGCCACGTCATCGACCGAGCGGACGCCGCCGCCGACCGTGAGCGGCACGAAGACCTCCTCCGCGGTGCGTCGGACGACGTCGTAGGTGGTGGCCCGCTCGTCGACGGTCGCGGTGACGTCGAGGAACGTGATCTCGTCGGCGCCCTGTGCGGCATAGTGGCGGGCCAGCTCGACGGGGTCGCCCATGTCGCGGAGGTTCTCGAAGTTGACGCCCTTGACGACGCGGCCGGCGGCGACGTCGAGGCACGGGATGACGCGGGCGGTGAGCGACATCAGAGCCTCGCGGCGTGGATCGCGGTGACCAGGATCGCCCGGGCGCCGAGCGCGTAGAGCTGGTCCATCACCTGGTTCATGCCGCGGCGCGGGATCATCACGCGCACGGCGACCCATGCCGGGTCGCGCAGCGGGGACACGGTCGGCGACTCTCGTCCGGGCGCGATCGCCGCCGCCTCCTCCACGAGGTCGGCGGGCAGGTCGTAGTCCAGCAGCACGAAGCGGTGCGCCACCATGACGCCGCGCAGGCGCCGCAGCAGCGTCTCCGTGCCGTCGGCGTCGCCGGGGCGGCTGATCAGCACGGCCTCGGACTCGATGATCACCGGTCCGAAGATCTCCAGGCCCGCCTGGCGGAGCGTCGTCCCGGTCTCCACCACGTCAGCGATGGCGTCGGCGACGCCGAGGCGCACCGCGGACTCCACGGCGCCGTCGAGCGGCACCAGCTCCGCCTCGACCCCGTGCTCGCGCAGGTAGTCGTCGACGAGCCCGGGATAGGCCGACGCGACGCGCACGCCGTTCAGATCCTCGAGCGCGTGGAAGCGTCCGGGAGGGGCGGCGAAGCGGAACGTCGAGCGGGCGAATCCCAGCTGCTCGATCTCGCGGGCCGCGGGGCGCCGCACGTCGCGCAGCAGATCACGGCCGGTGATGCCCACGTCGAGGGCGCCGGAGGCCACGTACGTGGCGATGTCGCGCGGGCGGAGGAAGAAGAACTCGACGTCGTTCTCGGCGTCGATCACGTGCAGGGTCTTGGTGTCGCGGCGGCCGGCGTATCCGGCTTCGGCGAGCATCTCGGCGGCGGTCTCGGACAGCGATCCCTTGTTCGGGACGGCAATGCGCAGCATGGAAGGTCTTTCGTTCGAAGCGGTCGGGGGACGGCTTCACAGATGTCGGTAGACGTTCTCCAGCGTCAGGCCCTTGGCCAGCATGAGCACCTGCAGGTGGTACAGCAGCTGGGAGATCTCCTCGGCCGCGGCCTCGTCGCTCTCGTACTCGGCGGCCATCCAGACCTCGGCCGCCTCCTCCACGATCTTCTTGCCGATCGTGTGCACGCCTGCGTCGAGCTCGCGCACCGTCCCGGATCCCTCCGGGCGCTCGGCCGCTTTGCGGCTCAGCTCGGCGAACAGTTCGTCGAAGGTCTTCACCCTCCCAGGCTACCGGCTCGCGCGAGCCCCCGGAGCCGCGTGACGGCCGCTTCGATGTCATGGGCGCCGTAGACGGCGGATCCGGCGACGAACGTGTCGGCTCCGGCCGCGGCGGCCTGCCCGATCGTGGCGTCCGAGATGCCCCCGTCCACCTGCAGCCACACATCCGAGCCGCGCCGCTTGGCCTCGTCCGCCAGAGCCCGCAGCTTCGGCATGGTCTCCGGCATGAAGCCCTGGCCGCCGAAGCCCGGCTCGACGGTCATGACCAGGATCTGGTCGAACTCGTCGAGGATGTCGTAGAGCGGCTCCCCCGCCGTGCCCGGCTTGATGGCGACCCCTGCGCGCGCGCCGATGCCGCGGAGCGTGCGCGCGAGACCGACCGGATCCGTGGTCGCCTCCAGGTGGAAGGTGACGCTCGCCGCACCGAGCTCCGCATAGCCGGGCGCCCAGCGCTCGGGATCCGTGATCATGAGGTGCACGTCGAGCGGGATCGGGCTCGTGGCCTGGATGCGCTCCACCATCTGCGGCCCGAACGTGAGGTTGGGGACGAAGTGGTTGTCCATCACATCGACGTGCGCGAAGTCGGCCGTCGCGATCCGCGCGAGCTCGGCCTGCATGTTCACGAAGTCGGCGGCGAGGATCGACGGGTTGATGCGGGGAGCGGCGGGGAGGTCGGCGAGAGGTGCGGGCATGCGCCCATTATCCCGGTCGGTGCGGCCGTGCCGCGTACGCGCGCGGCGCGGTCGGTGCCGCCTCGATCACCCGTCCTTGCGCAGGAGCGACAGGAACATCGCGTCGGTGCCGTGCCGATGCGGCCACAGCTGCGCGTGCCCGGATCCGCTCGTCGGCGCGGGCAGGTCGATCTCGTTCCGGGACACCGCGCGCAGCACCTCGCGGGCATCCAGCTCCCGCACGTCGTCGCGATCACGGAGCACGGTCTGCACGACGGCGGCCGTCTCGGCGAGATGGGGCGAGCATGTCACGTATGCCAGCACGCCGCCCGGCTTCAGCGCGCCGAGAGCTGCGGCGAGCAGCTCCTCCTGGAGCGCCGCCAGCTCCGGCACGTCGGCCGAGGTCTTCCGCCAGCGCGCCTCGGGCCGGCGCCGTAGCGCCCCCAGGCCCGTGCACGGCGCGTCGAGGAGGATCCGGTCGTAGGCCCCAGGACGCTCCGCGGCGAGCTCGCGACCGTCCTCCTCGGCGACGTCGACCGGGAGAGGCACGGGGGCGACCGCTTTGCGGACCAGCCCCGCACGGGCCGGGACGACCTCGTTCGCGTCGAGCGTCGCGCCACCGCGCAACGCCTCGGCCGCAAGCAGTGCCGTCTTGCCGCCCGGCCCTGCGCACAGGTCGAGCCAGCGCTCCCCCGGTGCGATCGGCCGGGCGCCGACGAGGGCGAGAGCCACGAGCTGGGATCCCTCGTCCTGCACGCGCACGCGTCCCTTCGCCGCCGCGACGACCGCGCCGGGGTCGCCGCCCTCGGAGCCGAAGGCGGTCGGGGCGTAAGGACGACGAGGTTCCCGGGGCTCGGCGAGCCCGGGCAGCGCCACGAGGGTGACCTCCGGGGCTGCGTTGTCGGACGCGAGGAGCGCTTCGAGCTCGTCCTCCCGCCCCTCCGCCGCCAGCGCGCGCCGGAGTGCGCGGATGATCCACACGGGGTGCGCGAAGCGCAGACCGAGGCGCTCGTCGTCGGACCGCGCCGCCTCCGTCACGGCGTCGAGCCATTCCTCGTGGGTGCGGGCCGCCACGGTGCGGAGCACGGCGTTCGCGAAGCCCGAGGCGCCGCGCCCGGCGTGCCCCGCCACGAGGTTCACCGTCTCGTTCACCGCGGCGTGCGGCGCGACGCGCGTGCCGAGCAGCTGATGCACTCCCAGGCGCAGCGCGTCGAGCACCGGCGGGTCGATGCTCGCGACATCGCGTCCCGCCGCCCGCGCGATGATCGCGTCGTAGGTGCCGAGCTGGCGCAGCGTGCCGTAGGCGAGCTCCGTCGCGAGGGCCGCATCCGGACCGGACAGGCCCGCGTCGCGGATCGCGCCGGGCAGCAGGAGGTTCGCGTACGCATCGGAGGCGCTCACGGCGCGGATCACGTCGTAGGCGACCCGCCGCGCCGGTTGCACCGTCCGGCTCCGCGCCTGCGGACCGGCGCCGCGGCGTGAGGTCGTCCCGCGTCCGGTGCCCCGCTCGGTCCTGCCCTGCGGCGCCCGACGGTCGTCGCGGTTCCTCTGGTCCTGACCGCCCATCACGCCTCACCCCGCCCGGCGTCCTCGCCCAGCCGCACCGTCTCGCCGTCGGGGACGCGCAGCCCGCGGAACCAGTCGGCGGCGGCCATGGCCGCCTTGCCCGCCGGCTGCACCTGCACGAGCAGCAGAGGGGCGCTCCCGGTGCCGACGAGCACGCCGCCCTTCACCCCGCGGAGCTCGCCGGGCGGGAGTGGATCCGCGTCCTGCGTCCGCGCCAGTTCGCGCACTTTCAGCGGCGCGCCGTCGATGGTCGTGTGCGCACCGGGCTCGCTGGTGACGCCCCGGTAGCGGGCGAACACGGCCTCGGCCGGCTCGTGCCACGAGAGCAGCCCGTCCGCGAGCCCGAGCTTCGCGGCGTGCGTGACCTCTCCGCGCTGAGGCCTCGGACGGGCGCTGCCGTCGGCGATCGCGGCCACCGCCTCCGCCGTGAGGCCGGCTCCGTCGACCGCGAGGGACGCGAGCACGGCGTCGGCGGTCGCATCGTCGGGCACGGAGAAGACCCGCTCCGCGTGCACGTCGCCCGCATCGAGTTCCGGCACGAGCTGGAACACGGTCGCGCCCAGCTCCGCGTCGCCTGCGATGAGTGCGCGCTGCACCGGCGCGGCGCCGCGCCAGGCCGGGAGCAGCGAGAAGTGCAGGTTGATCCAGCCGTGCACGGGCGTGCTGAGCAGCGGCTCGCGAACGAGGCCGCCGTAGGCCACGATGACGCCGAGCTCCGGACGGAGCGCCGCGATGCGCGCCGTCGCCTCATCGTCCAGGCGCGCGGCCTTGATGGTCGGGATCCCCAGGGCTTCCGCCTCCTGCGCGACGGGCGACGGGGTCAGGATCCGCTTGCGCCCGAGCGGAGCGTCCGGGCGAGTCACCACCGCCACGATCTCGTGCTGGGCGGCGAGGAGGCGGAGGGTGGGCACGGCGGCCGCCGGCGTGCCGGCGAAGACGAGGCGCATGAAAGGTCCTTCGGAAGGGGGCGGCGGACGCTCGTGACGAGCGGCCGGTCAGAGGTCGGGTTCGATGACGTCGAGCCTCACCGAGAGCGTAGTCCGTACCGTGCGGCCGCGGCCCCGCCGGCGGCCCATGGCCTCGGCGACCACCGCGGCGCGAAGGGTCGAGGCGACGCGGGTGCCCTCGGCGTACGGGAAGCGCACGAGCGCGCGCTCGCGCTCATCGGGGTCGCCGTCGATCGGCACGGGGCCGAGCACGGCATCCGGCGGCAGGTGCAGCGCGGCCAGGTCATCGAGGGCGCGTCGGACACCCGCTCCGGTGCCCTCCAGCTGCGCCACGCGCACCGTCGGCGGCATCCGCAGCGGCGCGCGCTCGGCGAGCTCGCTGCGCGCATAGGAGGCGTGCGACCAGGTGGCCAGGGCGCGGGCGACGGCGCCGTCGACGCCGACGAGGTGCACGGGCGCGCCCGGCGCGGCCAGCGCCGCGGCGTTGGACCACCAGCGCAGGCACGACTCGCCGATCCGCAGCTCCGGCGCCTGCAGCATCCGGGATCCGTCGAGCAGCACCACGGCGCGGTAGCCCCCGATCGCCAGGGGCTCGGCCCCGCGCGTGGCGACCACGAGCGCGGGCTTCGCATCCACCCGCTCCACCGGGTGCGCGCCGTCCGCGACGATCACCCGGATGCCCGGGAACGCACGGCCCAGCTCCTCCGCCGTCCGCTCGCTGCCCGAGGCCGCCAAGCGCACCTTCTCACTCCCGCAGGCGCTGCACGACCACGCTCGGGCCCCCCGCCCGCACCAGGCGCAGACGGGAGTCGCACCGCGATGGGCGGCACCGAGCGGTCCGCCGCAGGACCGGCACCGGGCGGGTGCGCGGCACGACGCGCACACGAGCGTCGGGGAGAATCCCGGCCGCGCCACCTGCAGCAGCACCGGACCGGTGGCCGCGGCCTCCCGTGCCGTGAGGAATGCGCGGGAGGGGAGCCGCTGTCCGCGCCGATCGAGATCCTCGGTCGAATCGAGCACGACCCGCGGGAGCAGCCGGCGCTCCGCGGCGATCGCCCCGCACCAGCCGCTCTCCACGAGCCTTTCGACGTCGGTCGTCCGGGTGTGGCCGGCGAAGAGGAGGGCGGAACCCTCCTGCTCCTGACGGAGGAGGGCGACATCGCGGGCGTGCACGCCCGGCGCGAGCGGCTCCGCGAGGAGGCTGTCGCCGTCGTCCCACAGCGCGACGAGTCCCGCCCGCACCGGGGCGTAGGCGGCGGAGCGGTTGCCGATCACGATGCACGGGGCATCCTCGAGGGTGCGCAGATAGGCGCGGTAGCGGTCGGGACCGCTCTGGCGGGAGTCCAGGCGGGCGATCGGCGCGTCCGGAGCCAGCGCCTGCAGGGCGGAGATCAGCAGGTCGAGATCCCGGTAGTCCGGCACGACGAGGATCGAGGACTCCCCTGCCTCGAGCGTGTGCGCCGCCGCGGCGGCAAGCAGCCGGGTCCACTCCGGAAGGTCGTCGGGGGCGAGTCGCGGGACGGCCTCGACGGCGGCGCGCCCCTTCTCGGCGATCACCTCCGTCAGGCCCGCGTACTGGGCGAGCGTCGCCGCGACCTGAGACGCAGCTGTGGAATCCTCCGCGGCCGACGCGGGCTGCGCCCCGTCCTCCGCCCGAGACCGCGCGCCCTCGGGGTTCTCCGCGCCTGCCGCGAGCCAGGCCTTCTCGACCCTCACCTGGCGCTTGGGGACGATCAGCCGCAGCACGTCGGACGCGCCGCCCGCGGCCCGATCGGCCACCCGTCGGGCGAGGGCGTGCAGGCGTTCCGGAAGCACCTGTGCGCGGGAGACGACGGCGTCGAGCTCCGCAAGGGTGCGGGCGTCGTCCTCCTCGACCGCGATCTCGACGACGAAGGCGTCCACGACGCGCCCCGCCGAACGCAGCGGCACGCGGACGCGCACGCCGGGAAGGGCGTCGCCGGTCAGCTCCTCGGGGATCGCGTAGTCGAAGAGTCGATCCAGCTGCGGGACCGGCGAGTCGAGCAGCACGCGAGCGATCGGCCGGGGCACGAGCGGGTCCTGCCGTTCCGCGAGCGGGTTCAGAGGCCGGCGGCCCGGCGCAGGTCCTCCGCGCGGGTCGTCTGCTCCCAGGTGAACTCCGGCAGCTCGCGTCCGAAGTGCCCGTAGGCGGCGGTGGCCGCGTAGATCGGGCGCAGCAGATCGAGCTCCTCGATGATCGCCTGCGGCCGCAGGTCGAACACCTCGCGGATGGCCCGGGTGATGGTCTCGTCGTCGACGGCGCCCGTGCCGAACGTCTCCACGTACAGGCCCACGGGCTGCGCGACGCCGATCGCGTAGGCGACCTGCACCTCGAGACGCTCCGCGAGTCCCGCGGCGACCGCGTTCTTGGCCACCCACCGCATCGCGTACGCGCCCGAGCGGTCGACCTTCGAGGGATCCTTGCCGCTGAAGGCACCGCCGCCGTGGCGCGCCGCGCCGCCGTAGGTGTCGATGATGATCTTCCGGCCGGTGAGGCCGGCGTCGCCCTTCGGGCCGCCCGTCACGAACGGTCCCGCGGGGTTGATGTAGTCCTTGACGCCGTCGAGGTCGAGCCCCGTCGTCTCCAGCACCGGGGCGATGACGTGCTCGCGCACGAGCGCACGCAGCTCCTCCTGGGAGATGTCGGGGTTGTGCTGCGTGGACAGCACGATCGCATCGACGGTCTTCGGCGTGAAGCCGTCGTACCCCAGGGTGACCTGCGTCTTGCCGTCGGGACGCAGGAACGGGAGCGTGCCGTCGCGACGCACCTGGGTGAGCCTCTCCGCGAGCCGGTGCGCGGTCCAGGCAGCCATCGGCATGAGCTGAGGCGTCTCGGTCGTCGCGAAACCGAACATGATGCCCTGGTCGCCGGCGCCGAGCAGGTCGCGCGGGTCGCGGGATCCGCCCTCGCGGTGCTCCTGCGCCTGGTCGACGCCGCTCGCGATGTCGGCGGACTGCTCCCCCACCGAGACGCTCACGCCGCAGGACGAGCCGTCGAATCCCGTGTCGCTGGAGGTGTAGCCGATCCCGTTCACCACTTCGCGGACGATGGTGGGGATGTCGACGTAGCCCGAGGTGCGGATCTCCCCGGCGACGTGCACGAGGCCGGTCGTCACCAGCGTCTCGACCGCGACCCGCGCACCGGTGTCCACCGTGAGCAGCCCGTCGAGGATCGAATCGGAGATCTGGTCGCAGATCTTGTCCGGGTGTCCTTCGGTGACGGACTCGGAGGTGAACAGACGCAGCGCGCTCATCGGTGCTCCCTAGGTGTGCGGGGCGGGTGGCGGGGCGGGATCGTGTCCGGGTGCGGACTGGACCGCCCGATCCCAGTATGGACGGAGCCGCCGACATCCTCGGACCGGATGACGGCGGCTCCCTGTCTGAAACCGACGGAGTCAGCTCACTCCGCGTGGCGGATGCGGAGCTTGTCCTCGTTGATCTCGTGCAGCGCGATGGTCAGGGGCTTGTCCTCGACCGAGGAGTCGACCAGCGGACCCACGTTGTCGAACAGGTTGCCCTCGTGCAGGTCGGAGTAGTAGTCGTTGATCTGGCGCGCGCGCTTGGCCGCGTAGATCACGAGCTCGTACTTCGACTCGACGCGCTCGAGAAGGTTGTCGATGGGCGGGTCGATGATGCCCTGGTTGTTTCCGGCCATGGTGGACCTCCTGTGTCTGGCGACGGTGCGTCGCGGAGAAGAATGCGGGCGCGCTGGTCCTTCGACGAGCCCAAGGACTGTCAGCGCGCGGAGTCTGCCGTCAATTCTACGACCTCGCGGGCGGCCGTGGCGACGTCCTCGTTCACGACCCGGTGATCGAACTCGCCCTGCGAGGCCAGTTCGACCTTCGCAGTGCGCAGCCGGCGTGCCCGCTCCTCGGCGTCCTCGGTGCCGCGGCCGACGAGACGCTGCACGAGCTCGTCCCAGGACGGAGGCAGCAGGAAGACGAGATTCGCGGACGGGTCCGCGGCCCGCACCTGGCGTGCGCCCTGCAGGTCGATCTCGAGCAGCACCGTCTTGCCCTCGGCCAGCGCCGCCTCGATCGGCTTGCGCGGCGTGCCGTAGCGGAACTTGTTGTGCACCGTCGCGTACTCGAGCAGCTCGCCCTCGGCGATCATGCGGTCGAACTCGGCGTCGTCGACGAAGAAGTAGTGGACCCCGTCCTGCTCTCCGGGGCGCGGCGCGCGCGTGGTCGCAGAGACGGAGAGGTGGATCTCGGGATGGTTCTCGCGGATGTGGGCGGCGACGGTGCCCTTGCCCACGGCGGTCGGCCCGGCCAGCACGAGCAGGCGGCTGCGCCCCTCCCGCGGCGAAGGCAGCGGGAAGCGCGTGTCCACCCAGGCCCGCAGCGCCTGCTGCTGTCGGGTGCCGAGGCCGCCGAGCCGCTTGACCGGGGAGATCTGCAGGTCGGCCAGGATCCGGTCCCGCTTGCCCGCGCCGATCGCGGGCAGCGCGGTCAGGAAGTCCGGCACGCGCAGGGATCCGGCGGTGGAGTGCGGATCCGCCGCCGCGGCGGCCAGCACGTCCTGCGGCGCGATCACGCGCATGGTGAGATCCCGCTTCAGCGATGCCCGTGCCCGGCGGCGCTCGACCGCTCGACGAGCGGCGGCGACGCGATCGACCTCGGGCACCACGCGCCCTGCCGGTTCAGCCACCCATGACCTCCTGGTATCGCGCGGCGCGCTCTTCGATCGTCGCTGCGATCCGGTCCGGACCTGCGGACAGGATGCTCCGGCTTTCGGAAGCCAGGACGTTACCTGCCAGCGTACCGAATCTCGCGCGCAGATCCTCAGGCGTCGCCCCCTGCGCACCGAATCCCGGGGCGAGCAGGGGCATCGTGCGCAGGGTGTCGTCGTCGAGCGCGAACGCGGAGCGATCGATCGTCGCACCGACGACCAGCCCCACCGATCCGAGGGGCGCGACCGACGGGTCCAGGGCGCGGAGCGCCGTGCTCGACGGGTCGAGGGCGGTGACGTCGCGCGTGACGCGCAGGGCCACGGTCTCCCCCGGCGTGCCGGTGCGCGCCTGCTGCACCGAGGCTCCATCGGGGTTGCTGGTCGCGGCCAGGACGAACACGCCCTTGCCGGCCGGCAGCGCCTGCGTGATCGCCTCGGCCAGGGATCCGCCCCCGAGATAGGGGCTGATGGTCAGCGCGTCCGCCTCCAGCGGCGACCCCGGCTCCAGCCAGGCCTGAGCGTACCCGGCCATCGTGGTGCCGATGTCTCCGCGCTTGGCGTCCGCGATCGTCAGCAGCTCGGCGGAGCGGGCCGCCGCGAGGACGTCCTCCAGCGCGGCGAACCCGGCAGAGCCGAATCTCTCGAAGAAGGCCACCTGGGGCTTGACCGCCGCGACCCTGCCTGCCGCGGCGTCGACCACCGCGAGGCCGAAGGCGCGCACGCCTTCGGCGCTCTGCGGCAGCCCCCAGGAATCCAGGAGCGCCGCATGCGGATCGATCCCGACGCACAGCGGACCGTGTGCGTCGAGCGTCCCGCGCAGCCGGGAGCCGAAGCCGAAGTTCACGCCCGGGCCAGCCGGTCGAGGGCGTACTCCTGGAGGCTCCGCACGTCGAAGCCCTTGTCGGCCGCGTCCATGCCGCTCACCGCGGCACCGAGGGTGGCGATCGTCGTGAACAGCGCCTTGTCGGCCGCGACCGCCGCGGCGCGGATCTCGTAGCCGTCCGCACGCGCGGCACCGCCCGAGGGCGTGTTCACGATGATGTCGATCGCGCCCTGGTCGATGAGGTCGACGATGTTCGTCTCCCCCGAGCCCTGGGTCTCGCTGTACTTCTCCACCACGGTCACCGCGATGCCGTTGCGGGACAGGATCTCGGCCGTGCCCGCGGTGGCGACGATGGTGAACCCGAGCTGGTGCAGACGGTGCGCGGGCAGGATCACGGCGCGCTTGTCCGCATCGGCGACCGAGATGAACACCGTGCCGGACGTAGGCGTGCCGCCGTAGGCCGCGGCCTGGCTCTTGGCGAACGCGGTCGGGAAGTCCCTGTCGATCCCCATCACCTCACCGGTCGAGCGCATCTCCGGGCCGAGCACCGAGTCGACGATGCGGCCGTCGGCGGTGCGGAACCGCTTGAACGGCAGGACCGCCTCCTTCACCGAGACCGGGGAGCCCAGCGGCACGCGCGAGCCGTCGTTCGCGGGGAGGAGCCCCTCGTCCTTGAGCTGCGCGATCGTGGAGCCCGACAGGATGCGGCTCGCGGCCTTGGCGAGCGGGATCCCGAGCGCCTTGGACACGAACGGCACCGTGCGGCTCGCGCGCGGATTCGCCTCGATGACGTAGAGCACGCCCGCGCTGATCGCGAACTGCACGTTCAGCAGGCCCCGCACGCCCACGCCCTCGGCGATCGCGAGGGTCGCCTCGCGCACCCGGTCGATGTCGGTGCGGCCGAGCGAGACCGGCGGCAGGGTGCAGCTCGAGTCGCCGGAGTGGATGCCGGCCTCCTCGAGGTGCTCCATGACGCCGCCGATGTACAGCTCGACGCCGTCGTACAGCGCGTCGACGTCGATCTCGATCGCGTCGTCGAGGAAGCGGTCCACGAGCAGGGGCTTGCCCTCCTCGATCACGACCTCCCCTGCCGTTCGCACGAAGTAGTCGCGCAGCGCCGGGGTGTCGTAGACGATCTCCATGCCGCGGCCGCCGAGCACGAAGCTCGGGCGCACGAGCACCGGGTAGCCGATCTCCTCCGCCACCGCGACAGCGCCCTCGACGTCGATCGCGGTGCCGTTGCGGGGTGCGACCAGACCGGCGTCGTCGAGCAGTCGCGAGAACAGCTCGCGCTCCTCGGCGAGGTCGATCGCCTCGGGGCTGGTGCCGAGCACGGTGTAGCCCGCGGCCTCGATGCCCTTCGCCAGGCCCAGCGGCGTCTGGCCGCCCAGCTGGCAGACCACGCCGAGGATCTGGCCGGACTGCGCCTCGGCGTGCAGCACCTCGAGCACGTCCTCGAGCGTGAGGGGCTCGAAGTACAGCCGGTCCGACGTGTCGTAGTCGGTCGACACGGTCTCCGGGTTGCAGTTGACCATGACGGTCTCGAACCCGGCGTCGGAGAGCGCGAACGACGCGTGCACGCACGAGTAGTCGAACTCGACGCCCTGACCGATGCGGTTCGGGCCGGATCCGATGATGACGACCTTGGTGCGGTCGGAGGGCGTGACCTCCGTCTCGCTGTCGTAGCTGGAGTAGTGGTACGGCGTGAGCGCCGGGAACTCGCCGGCGCAGGTGTCCACCGTCTTGTACACCGGGCGGACGCCGAGCCCGTGCCGCACACCGCGGACCTCGGCCTCGGTGAGCCCGCGCAGCTGCGCGAACTGCACGTCCGAGAAGCCGTGGTCCTTGCCGAGGCGCAGGACGTCGGCGTCGAGCTCGGTCGCGGTGCGGATCTGCTCCGCGACCTCGTTGATGAGCACGATCTGGTCGATGAACCACGGGTCGATCGCGGTCGCCTCGAAGGCCTGCTCGACGGTGGCGCCCTTGCGCAGCGCCTGCTGCAGGACGACGATGCGGCCGTCCGTCGGCGTCTTCGAGATCTCGAGGAGCTCCTCGACCGAGCGGGGCTCGTCGCCCCAGTGGAACGAGGATCCGCGCTTCTCGAGCGAGCGCAGAGCCTTCTGCAGCGCGGTCGTGTAGTTGCGGCCGATCGCCATGGCCTCGCCCACCGACTTCATGGTCGTGGTGAGCGTGGCGTCGGCGGCGGGGAACTTCTCGAACGCGAACCGCGGGGCCTTCACGACCACGTAGTCCAGCGTCGGCTCGAAACTGGCCGGGGTGACGCCGGTGATGTCGTTCGGGATCTCGTCGAGGCGGTATCCGAGGGCGAGCTTGGCGGCGAGCTTGGCGATCGGGAAGCCCGTCGCCTTCGACGCCAGGGCCGAGGAGCGCGACACCCGCGGGTTCATCTCGATGACGATGACGCGCCCGTTCTCCGGGTTGACCGCGAACTGGATGTTGCAGCCGCCCGTGTCCACGCCCACGGCGCGGATGATGTCGATGCCGATGTCGCGGAGGTTCTGGTACTCGCGGTCGGTGAGCGTGAGCGCCGGGGCGACCGTGATGGAGTCGCCGGTGTGCACGCCGACCGGGTCGACGTTCTCGATCGAGCAGACCACGACGGTGTTGTCCGCCGTGTCGCGCATGAGCTCGAGCTCGTACTCCTTCCAGCCGAGGATCGACTCCTCCAGGAGCACCTCGGTGGTCGGCGAGTCGTGCAGGCCTGCTCCGCCGATGCGGCGCAGGTCCGCCTCGTCGAACGCGAAGCCGGATCCGAGTCCGCCCATCGTGAACGAGGGGCGGACGACCAGCGGGTAGCCGAGCTTCTCGGCGCCGGCGAGCAGCTCGTCCATCGTGTGGCAGATGACGGAGGCGGCGACGTCGGCCCCCGCGTCGAGGACGAGCTGCTTGAAGATCTGGCGGTCTTCGCCCTTCTGGATCGCGTCGACCTTCGCGCCGATCAGCTCGACGCCGTACTTCTCCAGGATCCCCCGCTCGTGCAGGGCCATCGCGGCGTTGAGAGCGGTCTGGCCGCCCAGGGTCGGCAGGATCGCGTCCGGCTTCTCCTTGGCGATGATCGTCTCGATGACCTCGGGGGTGATCGGCTCGATGTAGGTGGCGTCCGCGAAGTCGGGGTCGGTCATGATCGTGGCGGGGTTCGAGTTCACGAGGATGACGCGGACGCCCTCCTCGCGCAGCACGCGGCACGCCTGGGTGCCGGAGTAGTCGAACTCGCAGGCCTGACCGATCACGATCGGGCCGGATCCGATGACGAGGACGGAGTGGATGTCGTCGCGCTTGGGCATTACTTGCTGTCCTTCTTTGCGAGGTGGGCGACGACGACGTCGCGGAAGCGGTCGAAGAGGTAGTTGGCGTCGTGCGGGCCGGCGGCGGCCTCGGGGTGGTACTGCACCGAGAAGGCCGGGATGTCGAGGGCGCGAAGCCCCTCGACCACCTGGTCGTTGAGGCCGACGTGGCTGACCTCGACCTTGCCGTAGCCGTGCGGGCTGTCGAAGGAGCCCTCGACGGGCGCCTCGACGGCGAAGCCGTGGTTGTGCGCCGTGATCTCGACCCGGCCCGTGGCCTTGTCGAGCACCGGCTGGTTGATGCCGCGGTGGCCGAACGTCAGCTTGTAGGTGCCGAGGCCGAGGGCGCGGCCGAACAGCTGGTTGCCGAAGCAGATCCCGAAGTACGGCAGACCCGCATCGAGGACCTCGCGGAGCACCGCGACCTGCGCGTCGGATGCGGACGGATCTCCGGGCCCGTTCGAATAGAACACGGCCACGGGCTCGATCGCGGCGATGTCGGCGAAGGTGGACGACTGCGGCAGCACGTGGACGTCGAACCCGCGCGCGGCGAGGTTGTCGAGCGTGGACTGCTTGACGCCGAGGTCGAGCACGGCGAGGTTGCCGATGCGCTCCCCCGTCGCCGGGGTGACCTCGGCGACGGAGACGGACACCCGCGCGGACAGGTTCTGCCCGGCCATCTCGGGCGCCTCCGTGACGCGGCGCAGCTGCTCGTCCGCATCCAGGGCCGCGTCCGCGCCGGAGAAGATGCCGCCGCGCATGGATCCCGCCGAGCGGATGTGCCGGGTGACGGCGCGGGTGTCGATGCCGCTGATGCCGACGATGCCGTCGCGGACCAGGGTGTCGTCCAGCGAGCTGTTCGCCCGCCAGTTCGACACGACCCGCGAGGGGTCTCGAACGATGTAGCCGGCGACCCAGATGCGGCGGGACTCGGGGTCCTCGTCGTTCATGCCCGTGTTGCCGATGTGCGGCGCGGTCTGCAGCACGATCTGTCCTGCGTAGGAGGGGTCCGTCAGGGTCTCCTGGTAGCCGGACATGCCCGTGGCGAAGACGACCTCGCCCAGGGTGGTGCCGCGGGCGCCGTACGCGCGCCCGACGTGGCGGGTGCCGTCCTCGAGGACGAGCACGGCGGCGTCCGCGGCGTGCCCGGACGATGCGATGGGGGTGGTCATGCGGTTTCTCCTGTCTCGGAGGCAGCGCACAGGCGCTGGAGGTCGGTGAGCGCGGCGCCTGCGGCATCGGTGCTGCCCAGGTCGCCGGTGATGCGGAGGTAGCTGTCGACGAGCGTTCCGTCGTCGGTGCGCCAGACGAGGCGGATGAGACCGCCCGGCTCGACGGCGCGGTCGATCGTGACCGTGGCCCGATCGACGCCGAGCAGACGCGAGGAGGCGAGGAACACGGTCGGCGAGCCGTCGAGGCTGAGGGCCGCGCCGCGATCGGTGATCGTGAGCTCGCCCCGCGCCCGGTACACGAGCGGACGGACGGCGAGGCGCTCGAGCGAGTGATCGTGCTTCGTCGTCGCGACGTACAGCGTCTCGTAGCGCGCGCGCACCTCGGCGTGCTCGGGGACGCCGAGCGGAGCCGTGAGCCCGGAGTCGCGTCGCAGCCGCGCGCGCCAGGCCCAGACGCCGGCGAGGATGAGCAGCACCGCGACGCCGAGCACCACGGCGCCGGCGATCTGCTGGCTCACGAGTGCGCTCCGAGGGTCGCGAGCACGCCGTCCTCGAGCGTCAGGTAGCCGCGATGCACGGTCCAGAGGACCTTGCCGGGCAGATCCCGTCCGAGATACGGCGAGTTCGTGCTCTGGCCGTGCAGATCCGCCTCGGCGAAGACGCCCTGGGCTGCCGCGTCGTAGAGAGTGAACTCGGCCGGCTGCCCGGCGGCGATCGGCGTGCCATGGCCGGTCAGCGAGCCGATCCGCGCGGGCGCGGCGCTCATGACGCGTGCGACGTCCTCCCAGCCCAGCAGCCCGGTCTGGACCATGGCCTGGTGCACCACGCGCAGGGCGGACTCCAGCCCGACCATGCCGTTCGCGGCCGCCTGCCACTCGCACGCCTTGGCTTCGCTCGGGTGCGGGGCGTGGTCGGTCGCGACGATGTCGATCGTGCCGTCGGCGAGACCTTCGCGCACGGCGAGGACGTCCTCCTGCGTCCGCAGCGGCGGGTTGACCTTGAACCGCGCGTCGTAGCCGCGAGCGAGCTCGTCGGTCAGCAGGAGGTGATGCGGGGTGACCTCGGCGGTCACGGCCACGCCCCGCTTCTTCGCCCAGCGGATCAGATCGACGGATCCGGCGGTGGACAGATGGCAGACGTGCAGGCGGGATCCGACGTGCTCGGCGAGCAGGATGTCGCGCGCGATGATCGACTCCTCGGCCACCGCGGGCCAGCCGGCGAGACCAAGCTCGGCCGACACGGCGCCCTCGTTGAGCTGGGCCCCCTCGGTCAGCCGCGGATCCTGCGCGTGCTGCGCGATGACGCCGTCGAACGCCTTCACGTACTCGAGCGCGCGGCGCATGATCAGCGGATCCCAGACGCAGAAGCCGTCGTCGCTGAACACGCGCACCTGAGCGCGAGAGGACGCCATCGCGCCGAGCTCGGCGAGGCGCTCGCCCTTCTGCCCGACGGTCACGGCGCCGATGGGCTGCACGGTGGCGTAGCCCGCCGCCTCTCCGAGCGCGAGCTCCTGCTCCACCACGCCGGCCGAGTCGGCGACCGGAGAGGTGTTCGGCATCGCGAAGACGGCCGTGAAGCCGCCGGCGGCGGCGGCGCGGGTGCCCGAGAGCACGGTCTCGCTGGCCTCATAGCCGGGCTCGCGGAGGTGCGTGTGCAGGTCGACGAGCCCCGGCAGGGCGACCAGTCCGTCGGCGTCGATCACGCGCGCACCGGCCGCCGAGAGGCCGGAGCCGAGCTCGGCGATCACGCCGTCCTTCACCAGGATGTCGGCGGACTCGGCTCCGAGAACGCTCGCGCCCCGGAACAGCAGGCTCTCGGTCATCGTTCTCCTCGATTCATCTCGTCGTCCTCGGTCCCCGAGCCCGCGGAAGGGGCTCCGGCCAGCAGCAGGTAGAGCGCAGCCATCCGCACCGAGACGCCGTTCGCGACCTGCTCGAGCACGGTCGAGCGCGCGGAGTCGGCGGCGTCGGAGGAGATCTCCAGTCCCCGGTTCATCGGACCGGGGTGCATGACGATCGTATCGTCGGGAAGGCGGCGCAGCCGCGCGGCGTCGAGGCCCCAGCGACGCGCGTACTCGCGCTCGGAGGGGAAGAACGCCGCGTGCATGCGCTCGAGCTGGATGCGCAGCATCATCACCGCGTCCGGCTCCTCGGCCAGCGCCGCATCGAGGTCGTACAGCACCCGGGCCGGCCAGGCCGTGACGTCCTGCGGGATGAGCGTCGGCGGCGTGACCAGGGTGACGGCGGCGCCGAGCGTCGAGAGCAGCCACACGTTCGAGCGCGCCACGCGGGAGTGCAGCACGTCGCCGACGATGACGACGCGCACCCCGGCGAGGTCGCGTCCGCGGCTGTCCGCGCCGAACCGGCGCTTGCGGATCGTGTAGGCGTCGAGCAGGGCCTGGGTGGGGTGCTCGTGCGTGCCGTCGCCGGCGTTCACGACGCCCGCGGAGATCCATCCGCTCGTGGCCAGCGTGCGCGGGGCCCCCGACGCCGGATGGCGCACGACGACGGCGTCGGCGCCGATCGCCTCCAGGGTCTGCGCCGTGTCCTTCAGGCTCTCGCCCTTGGAGACGCTCGAGCCCTTCGCCGCGAAGTTGATCACGTCGGCGGAGAGGCGCTTCGCGGCTGCCTCGAAAGAGATGCGCGTGCGGGTGGAGTCCTCGAAGAACAGGTTCACCACGGTCTTGCCGCGCAGGGTCGGGAGCTTCTTGACCTCACGGGACTGGGTGTCCGCCATGTCCTCGGCGATGTCGAGGATCCGCAGCGCGTCCGCGCGGGAGAGCGTGCGGGTGTCGAGCAGGTGTCTCATTCCTCGCCCCCCTCGATCGAGACGAACTCCTCGCCGTCGTCCTCGCGCAGGCGCACGTTCACGCGCTCGGCGCGGGAGGACGGGATGTTCTTGCCCACGAAGTCGGGGCGGATCGGCAGCTCGCGGTGCCCGCGGTCGACCAGGATCGCGAGGCGCACCACGGACGGCCGGCCGATGGACTGCAGCGCGTCGAGCGCGGACCGGATGCTGCGGCCGGAGAACAGCACGTCGTCGACGAGGACGACCGTCTTGCCGTCGATGCCGCCCGCCGGGATGTCGGTGCGATGCGGCGACCGCGTCGGGTGCTTGGCGAGATCGTCGCGGAACAGCGTGACGTCGAGAGCCCCGACAGGCACCGCGGTCTGCGCGATCTCGGTGATGAGCAGTGCGAGGCGCTCGGCGAGCGGGACCCCGCGGGTCGGGATGCCCAGGAGCACGAGGTCCTCGGCGCCTCGATTGGACTCGAGGATCTCATGGGCGATGCGCGTCAAGGCGCGCCTGATGTCGGCTTCCTGCAGCACGATGCGTGCGCTCATCCACCGGCTCCCTTCTCCGCCTCACGGGACGGTGTTAAAGGTTGCTTCTGATCTGCGGCTCCAGTCTACCGGAGCCGCTCACCCGCCGACGACGGCGGCCATGCCCTTGGGCGGAGGTCAGCCCGCGGATTGCAGGGCCTCGCGCGCGGCGCGACCGGTCTCGATGATCCGCGAGGCGCGGATCGGGTGCCCGCTCGTCGACAGGCAGCGGCCGGTCTTCAGGTCCCACTTCCAGTCGTGCATGCTGCAGGTCAGCACACCGTCCTCGTCCACGGACCCGGTGCGGGTCAGGTCGGCGCGCAGGTGCGGGCAGCGGCGCTGCACGACCCAGTCCCCGATCTCGGCGTCCTCGGTCTGATCGGTCTGCTCCTGGTACCAGTTCTCGACGTACTCGATGCGATCGACCGAGAGGCACTTCAGGAAGGTCGTGAGGAACTCGTTGAACTTGCCACTGCGCCCCACCGAGAACTGCATGGACAGGAAGATCGAGTTCGACCAGTCGATCTCATGGTCGGCGATGTTCGTGGAGACGAGGTCGGCCGGGATCGTGTACCAGTAGATGCACTCCTCCCCCGCGTACTCGCGCACCTTCGCCTTGGGGAAGTCGACCACCATGTCGAGCTCGCCGATGCGGAAGCGCACATTGCCGCCGACGCCGAGCCGGATCGTGCGCGACTTCTTCAGCAGCGGCTCCCACCACGCCTTGATCGCCGCGAGCATCTCGTCCGGGGGCAGGATCGGGGCGCGGCGGGACTCCTCGTCGCGGAGCTCCTCCTGACGGCTCGCCCGCTGCTCCTCGAGGTAGTCCCACTTCTCGTCGAAGATGTGCCGCAGCTCCTCCTCGGAGTAGAGCGTCTGCTCGACGGAGGCGAGCGCCCGGTTCTCGAGGGTCACGACCGTGCCCGGCACGAACAGGTGCCCGTCGTACTGCGGGGCCAGTTCGTCCATGTGCGCGAGGAACTGCTTCTGGTCCGTGAAGATCGACTCGCCGTGGCGACCGGTGCCGTTGAAGTCGAACAGGTCGTCGCGGAGGAACATCGGCGGGCCGGCCATCGGGAACACGTGCGGCGCGTCGACCTTCTCGATGTAGTACATCGCGCGCTTGTTCTGCGCTTCGCGCTTGAGGCGCGCGAAGTTCTGCTTGGCATCCAGCGGGAGGTCGTAGACCATCGGCCACCAGATCGCGCCGGAGACCTGCGTGAAGTACGCGTCCGGACGGCCGAACGTGAGGAGCTTCTCGAGGTCGAGCGGGTGCGAGTCGTTCTGGTTCAGGACGGATCCGGTGCCGTCGTCGACGCTGAGCGACGAGTCGCCGATCGGACCGTCGCTGGGCGCGCGCAGCGGCGTGATCATGATCTTCAGCTCGCCGCGCTCGATGACCTCGCCGGCGGGTGCGTAGGTGATGTTGTCGTAGCCGAGGGCGCGGAGGTCCTGCTCGAGGTCGTCGGTCGGATACTCCGGCAGGAGCACCTCGATGTCCTTGCGGATGTAGCGCTCGAGCAGGCGCGGATCGAAGTGGTCGCGGTGCCGGTGCGAGACGTAGAGGAAGTCCGCCTCGCGGCCGAAGCGCTCCCAGTCGAGCCCGCGGTTGTCGGGGAACGGGAACCAGGATCCGAAGAAGGACGGGCCGAGCACGGGGTCGCAGATGATGTTCCCGCCGATCGTCTCGATGAACATTCCGGCGTGTCCGAGTCCCGTGATCCGCATGCTTCTCCTCCTGTGTGGACCTGTCGATCCTACCGGGGCGACGCTCGCCCGGCCTGGAGACGGCCCGTGCATAATCAGGATCCGGCCGCGTGCCGCCGCGCTCAGCTCAGCAGCTCCCGGATGTCGTCGGCCGTGAGGGTCTGCGCGGAGAGGTCCTCGTCGTCGAGGACCGCGGAGAACAGCCGCGCCTTGCGCTGCTGCAGGGCGAGCACCTTCTCCTCGATCGTGCCGGCTGCGATCATGCGGTAGACGAACACCGGATTCTCCTGGCCGATGCGGTGCGCGCGGTCGGCGGCCTGCGCCTCCGCGGCCGGATTCCACCAGGGGTCGAGCAGGAAGACGTAGTCGGCCTCGGTGAGCGTGAGCCCGGTCCCGCCGGCTTTGAGGCTCAGCAGGAACGCATCCTGATCCCCCTCGCGGAACTCCTGCACCACGCGGTCCCTGTCGCGCGTCGAGCCGTCGAGGTACGAGACCCGCAGCCCGGCGCGGCGGAGCCGGTCGGCCGCGAGCGTGAGGAACGAGGTGAACTGGCTGAACACGAGCGCCCGATGGCCCTCGGCACGCAGCTCGAGCAGACGTTCGGCGAGCTCCTCGAGCTTGCGCGAGGCGATGCCCGCGTCGTCCTCGTCGATGAGACCGGGCGCGAGGCTCAGCATCCGCAGCATCGTGAGCGAGCGGAAGACGATGAAGCGCTGCCGGTCGAGGTCGGGCAGCAGGCCGAGGATCTTCTGCCGCTCGCGCTGCAGCACGGTGTCGTAGCGATGGCGATGGGCGGGCGCGAGCTCGACGCTGAGCACCTGCTCCTGCCGCTCGGGCAGATCGGGCGCGACGAGGTCCTTGGTGCGGCGGATCAGGTAGGGGCGGATCCTGCGGCGGAGCAGCTCGATGCGCGACCGCCGGAAGGGCGCGCCCTCCGCGTTCTCCGGCACCTTGCCCTGCTCGATCGGCTGGATGAAGTCCTCGCGGAACTTCCGCGCCGAGGCGAACAGTCCCGGTGCAGTGAGGCTCAGGATGGCCCAGAGCTCGCCCAGGCCGTTCTCCAGGGGCGTCCCCGTCGCCGCGTACACGGCACGGGCGTCGAGTGCGGCCACGGCCTGGTGCTGCTTCGTGGCGGGGTTCTTCACGTGCTGCGCCTCGTCGAGCACCACGCCCGCCCAGCGCAGGCGGGCGAACTCCTCCGCGTCCAGGCGGAGCAGCGTGTAGGAGGTGATGACGAGGTCGGCGCCCTCGACGTGCGCGGCCAGGGCCACGCCGTGCGCATCGCGGGTGCGGTCGACCACCGCCACCTTCATGCCGGGGGCGAACCGCTCCGCCTCGCGCCGCCACACGTCCAGGACGGAGGTCGGCGCCACGACAAGCCACGGGACGTCGCCGTGGTCGGAGTCGCCGGTCGCCGGCGCCGTCTCCCGCGCGTGCGCGATCAGTGCGAGCAGCTGCAGGGTCTTGCCCAGGCCCATGTCGTCGGCGAGGACGCCGCCGAGGCGATGCCGCCACAGACGCGCCAGCCGGGTGAATCCCTCCCGCTGATAGGGCCGGAGCTCCGCGATGATGCCGGCCGGCACGGCGATGCGGTCGTCGCCCGGATCCGCCCGGAGATCCTCCACGGCGGCACGCCAGGCCTGCGCGGTGACGGTCTCGTCGGCGAGGTCCTCGAAGTCCTCCCAGAGGGCGAGCTGGGTGCGTGCGATCCGCGGACCGGCCTCCCACTCCGCCAGCTCCGCGGCCTCATCGAGGAGCTCCCTGAGGCGGTCGAACGCCGGATGACGCAGCGAGAACCACGTGTTGTCGACGAGCTTGAGCTTGCCCTGGCGCAGCGCGAGCGCGCGGAACAGCGGCTCGAACGGGATGTTGCGCCCGTCGATCCGCACGACGATGCCGAGGTCGAACCAGTCCGGGTCCGTGCTCTCCACGACGTTGACCGTGATCGCCGGATCGCCGGTGAGCTCGGGATAGGCCCGGGGCGCTCCGGTGCGCTCCACGACGATTCCGCGCTCCTCGAGAGCGGGGGCGAGGACCGCGACGAACTCGGCCGCGTCGGCGTCGCGGAGGGTGCCACCGAGCGTGAAGGGCAGTCCGGTGACCTCCGCCCAGGCGGCGATGACGGACGGCCGGCGCTCGGCCTCCGCGTCCGCGTCGCGGATCGCGGATCCGGTCGCCTGCTCGTCGAGCGGAAACCGACGGTAGCCGGGATAGTCCCAGCACAGCTCATAGGCCACGACATCGGCGGGCCGGAAGTCGATCACGAGGGTCGCCACGGGCCGCGGCGGCTCGGGCAGCGACACTCCGGAGCCGGCGCGGATGTCCGCCGCCCGCCGCAGCACGGGATAGGCCTCCCGGAAGAACACGGCCCTGTCCACCGGCGCCACCGAGAGCCCCTCGGGTGAGGACAGCAGCGCGCGGACGCCGTCCGACAGCGGCGCCGGCGCGAGCACGAGCTCGATGTCCGCGCCGATGACGCGGCGCGCGTACACGCCGCCCGATCCGATCGGCGTGACGGTGGCACCGTCGAGCGCCTCGCCGTCCTCCGTCACGGAAGCCGTGACGCTCAGGCCGCCGCCCCGTGTTCCGGCGAGCCCGACGATCACCCGCACCCGGTCGGACCACCGGAGCCGCGTGCCCCGTTCGGTGGCGACGACGGCGATGCCCGCCTCCGTCGCCGAGGCGAGGTGCGGCCAGAGCAGCGGGGACGCCACCGGATCCAGCAGCAGCCAATCCCCCGCTGTCCCGGACAGCAACGAGTCACGGGAGATGCTCAGCAGATCGGCGAACCACCGCGAGTGCGCCTCTCGGAAGCGGGTGCCTGGTCGCCGCACGGCGTCCCAGTCGGCGTCGGACTGCACCCAGGAGTCACCGGTGTCGTTGCGGCGCAGCGGCCGCGCGGCGAGGAACAGCTCGCCCGGATCCTTCACGAGATCGCGGGCGGTCGCGGTGCGCAGCGGCCGCGCGCCCCAGTGCCGCGCGTCGGCGCGGTCACGACGCCGCAGCTCCAGCCCGAGGGCGAGCGGGGTGCCGGCCGCACGGGCGGGCGGCAGCAGGACGCGCCAGTCGTCGGCTTCGGATGCGGTCATGATCATCCATCCTCCCCCGAGCCGCGGACACCCGCCGCCCGACGACGAGGGGCGCCCCTGGCCGAGCCATGCTCGGGCGGGGGCGCCCCTCGGAGAGCCGAACGGGTCAGGCCGAGCGCGCGACCCGGGCCAGCACGCCGTGCACGAAAGCTCCGGACTCGTCGGTCGAGAACTCCTTCGCCAGCTCGACGGCCTCGTCGATCGCGACCGCGGTGGGCACCTCGTCGTTGTGCAGGATCTCCCACACGCCGATGCGCAGCAGCGCCCGGTCGACGGCGGGCATCCGGTCGAGCTTCCAGTCACGGCTGTGCGTGGTGATCTGCTCGTCGATCTCGTCGCGGTGGTCGATGATCCCGTCCACGATCTCGCGCCCGTACAGCCAGGACGCCTCGCGCGCGGGCTCCGCGGCGGCGCGCTTGGCCTCGGCGGCGAGCGTCACCGCGAGGTCGTCACCGCGCACGTCGGCGGAGAAGAGGATGTCGAGGGCGCGCTTGCGCGCCTTGGTCCGGGCGCCCACGCGTCAGTCGTTGATGCGGCCGAGGTAGCCGCCGGTGCGCGTGTCGACCTTGACCTTGGTGCCGGTCTCCAGGAACAGCGGAACCTGGATCTCGTAGCCGGTCTCGAGCGTGGCGGGCTTGGTGCCGGCCGACGAGCGGTCGCCCTGCAGGCCGGGCTCGGTGTAGGTGACCTCGAGCACGACGGACGCCGGGAGCTCGATGTAGAGCGGGTTGCCGTTGTTCAGCGCGATCTGGACGGACTGGTTCTCCAGCATGAAGTTCTTCGCGTCGCCGACGGTGGCCGCGGGGACGTTGATCTGGTCGTAGTCCTCCTGGTCCATGAAGACGAAGTTGTCGCCGTCGGTGTACAGGTAGGTGAAGTCGCGGCGGTCGACGTTCTCGATGTCGACCTTGGCGCCCGCGTTGTACGTGCGGTCGACGACCTTGCCGCTGACGACGTTCTTCAGCTTGGTGCGGACGAACGCGCCGCCCTTGCCGGGCTTGACGTGCTGGAACTCGATGACGTTCCAGAGCTGGCCGTCGATGGAGAGGACGACGCCGTTCTTGATGTCTGCAGTGGATGCCATGGGTCTGAGAAGTCCGTTCCTGAAGTCTGCGCGGTCGATCGACCGACGTCCCATCCTACGCGATGCCCGCCGGACGACCGGTGGGAGCGACGGGTCGGGCTCGGCTCAGCCGTCGGCCTGGCCCGTGATCACTCGGATCAGGCGGCGCGTCGCCGTGGCGTAGCCCTGCACGCCCTCCCCGACGACGTGCACGGCGGCCACGTCGGTGAGGTACGAGTGGTGCCGGAACTCCTCGCGCGCGTACACGTCCGAGATGTGCACCTCGGCGAACGGCAGTGCGACGCCGGTGAGGGCGTCGCGCAGCGCGACGGACGTGTGCGTGTAGGCGCCGGCGTTGATCACGATTCCCGCGCAGTCCGCTCGTGCGTCGTGGATCGCGTCCAGCAGCACGCCCTCGTGGTTGCTCTGCACCGCACGGACCTCGAACCCGTAGGCGGCGGCCGCCTCGGCCGTGATCCGCTCGACGTCGGCGAGCGTCGCGGATCCGTAGATCCCCGGCTCGCGCGTGCCGAGGAGGTTCAGGTTGGGCCCGTTGACGAGCAGGAGTCGGCGTGGCGTGGTCACGTGCTCACGGTATCAGCGCGCGACGGGGACGAGCGGGCGCATCATGACGTACTCCTGCCCGTTCTCGAGCTCGGTGATCTCGCCCGTCCGGGTGAACCCGCAGCGCTCGTACGCCGCCTGGGCGCGGTGGTTGTCGACGTGCACCTCCAGGATCAGCTCGGTGAAGCCGCCCTCGGTCGCCCAGGCCGCGCACTCGTCGAACAGCGCCTCGACCGCGCCGGCACCCCGGTGCCCCTCGGCCACGTACACGCCGACGACGAGCGCGGATGCGGCCGCATCCCGGTCCCCGATCACGGTCGCGGAGCCGAACCACTCGCCGTCCTCCGCGACCGCGACGAACTGCCCGTTCGGGCCGCCCTGTGCCGCCTGGGCCGCGCGATGCCGCCAGAACGCGTCCGGCTGCGCCGAGGCGCTCTCGAACGTGTCGAGGAAGGCCAGCGCCGCCACCGGATCCCGCAGGGAGCGCAGGCGCAGATCGCGCACCCGCCCCCACTCACCGGCCTGCACGCGGCGCACCGTGAAGGTCATTCGGCGACCTCCTGATAGGCGGCGAACAGCAGCGACTCGTCGGGCGCCTGCAGGACCGTGGGCTTGGCGATGCCGTCGAGCACGATGAAGCGCAGCATGCCGCCGCGGCTCTTCTTGTCGCGCTGCATCGTGGACAGGAGCGTCGGCCAGGCGCCGCCTCGGTACGACGTCGGCAGACCCAGCGACTCCAGCACCGCGCGGTGCCGATTGGCGTCGTCGTCGGACAGGCGGCCCGCCAGGCGCGAGAGCTCGGCCGCGAACAGCATGCCCACCGAGATCGCCGCGCCGTGCCGCCAGCGGTACCGCTCCGCGTGCTCGATGGCGTGCCCCAGGGTGTGCCCGTAGTTGAGGATCTCGCGCTGTCCGGCCTCGCGGAAGTCGTCGGACACCACGGTCGCCTTCATGCCGATCGCGAGCTCGACCGAGCGACGGAACTCCGGAGTGAGCGGATCCACGGCGCGGGCCGGATCGGCTTCGACGATGTCGAGGATCTCCGGCGCCCAGATGAAGCCGGCCTTGACCACCTCGGCGAAGCCCGCGGTCGCCTCATTGGGGCTCAGGCTGGAGAGCTCGTCGAGATCTCCGATCACGGCCTGCGGGGCCCAGAACGCGCCGACGAGGTTCTTGCCCTCGTTGGTGTTGATGCCGGTCTTGCCGCCGACGGCCGCGTCGACGAGGCCGAGCACCGTGGTGGGCACCTGCACCACCTGGACGCCGCGCAGCCACGTCGCCGCGACGAAGCCGGCGAGATCCGTGACGGCCCCGCCGCCGTAGCCCACGACCGCATCCGTGCGGGTGAAGTCGGCCTGGCCCATGATCTGCCAGAGGAACTGGGCGACCTCGATGCGCTTGCCCTGCTCGGCGTCCGGGATCTCGGCCAGCAGCACCTCGCGCGGACCGTGGGCGGTGTCCCCGAGGAGGCGGTCGCGCAGCTCGGCCGCGCGGTCGGCCAGCGTCGGCGGGTGCACGACGAGGACCTTACGCACCGAGGGGGCGAGCGCCGCCGACACCCGATCGAGGATGCCGCGACCGATCGTGATGTCGTACGGGGTGCTTCCCGTGACCGCGATCGTCGTGACAGCGTCCTCCGCCGTCGCCGCCTCGTTCTGCTCGGCGCTCATGCTCGTCCTCTCATCCATTCCACCACCTGGTCCGCGACCCGTGACATCGGCACCCGCGAGGTGTCGAAGCGCGCGTCCGCGACCTCTTCGTACAGCGCCCGCCGCTCGGCGAAGATGCGCTTCCAGCGCTGCAGCGGATCCTCCTCGCCGTGCAGCAGCGGGCGGTCCGTGCCGGCGATCCGCTCCGTGACGGCCTCCGCCGAGACGGTCAGCATCACGACGGGGACCGTGCGCAGCAGCTGCCGCGTCGCCTCGTCCAGCACGGCTCCCCCGCCGAGCGAGATCACGCCGCCGCCGGCGACCGCCTCGGCGACCGACTGCCGCTCCCACTCACGGAACCGCGCCTCGCCGTGCTCGGCGAAGATCGCCGGGATCGGCCCGTGCTCCCGCGCGATCGCCTTGTCGGTGTCGACGAAGCGCAGTCCCGTGGAGCGGGCGACCCGGCGACCAATGCTGGTCTTGCCCGCGCCCATCGGGCCCACGAGCACCAGGGTCTCGGGCGCCGCGGATTCAGCCGAGCTCATCGCGCAGGATCAGCGCCGCCTCGGAGGCAGGCGTGGTGCGCAGCTCCTCCGGGATCGCGGCGACGTACGCCTCGAGGTTGCGCCGGGTCTCGGCGACGTTGTCGCCGCCGAACTTCTCCAGCACCGAGTTCGCCAGCTCGATCGCGACCATGGCCTCGGCCACGACACCCGCCGCGGGCACGGCGCACACGTCGGAGCGCTGGTGGTGGGCGGTGGCCTGCTCCCCCGACGACACGTCGACGGTGCGCAGGGCGTGCGGGACCGTCGCGATCGGCTTCATGCCGGCGCGTACGCGCAGCACGGTGCCGGTCGACATACCGCCCTCGGTGCCTCCTGCGCGGTCGGAGCCGCGCGCGATGCCGTCGCCGGTCGCGAAGAGCTCATCGTGCGCCGCGGATCCCCGTCGGCGGGTCGTCTCGAAGCCGTCGCCGACCTCGACGCCCTTGATCGCCTGGATGCCCATGAGCGCGTACGCGAGGCGTGCGTCGAGCCGGCGGTCCCAGTGCACGTGCGAGCCGAGCCCCGGCGGCAGGCCGTAGGCGAGAACCTCGACGATGCCGCCGAGCGTGTCGCCGTCCTTGCGGGCGGCGTCGACTTCGGCGACCATGCGCGCGGAGGTGGCCGGGTCGAAGCAGCGCAGCGGATCCGCGTCCAGCGCGTCCACGTCGTCCGGGGTCGGCAGCGCCGTCCCCTCCGGGACCTGGATCGGGCCGATCGAGAGCGTGTGGCTGACCAGCCGGATGCCCAGCTCGCCGAGGAAGGCGCGCGCCACGGCGCCGAGGGCCACCCTGGCCGCCGTCTCGCGGGCACTCGCGCGCTCGAGGATCGGGCGCGCCTCGTCGAACCCGTACTTCTGCATTCCGACGAGGTCGGCGTGGCCCGGGCGCGGGCGGGTCAGCGCGGCGCTGCGACCGCGCGACTTCTCGGTCAGCTCGACCGGGTCCGCGCTCATCACCTCGACCCACTTCGGCCACTCGGTGTTGCCGATCCTCATCGCGATGGGGCTGCCCAGGGAGAATCCGTGACGGACGCCCCCGGAGATCGTGAGCTCGTCCTGCTCGAACTTCATCCGGGATCCACGTCCATAGCCGAGCTTGCGGCGCTGCAGATCGGACTGGATCGCCTCGCGGGACAGGGGCACGCCTGCGGGCAGGCCCTCCATGACGGCAATGAGTTCGGGGCCGTGCGATTCGCCGGCCGTGAGCACGCGGAGCATTCCCCTAGTCTCCCATGCGTTCGGCGCCCGCCCGCCCGGATGACTCCCGCAGCGCGTCAGCCCAGCGCCGCCCGCATGGCATCGAGCACGGCGGGTTCGTCCCGCAGCGGCACATCGGGCGTCCCGTGCAGGAAGATCCGGATCTGGGCGACCGCCTGGTGCAGCAGCATCTCGAGCCCGGTCAGCACCGGGGCGTCCGTCCAGGCCTGCGCGAGCGGCGTCGGCCACGGCGCGTACGCCGCGGAGAACAGCGCGCCGCCCGCCGGCACGAGCGCGGCGACGGTCGTCTCGTCCAGGAGCGCATCACCGGGCAGCGTCGACACGGTCAGATCCACCGCGGCGGCGACCCCCTCGTCCAGGGCGTGCGCCTGCACGCGCAGTCCGAGCCGCTCGCCGAAGCCGGCGAGCTCCTGCGCCTGTGCGATCCGGCGTGTGCGGAGCTCGACGTCGGTGACGCCCAGGCGCAGCAGCGAGACCAGGGCCGAGCGCGCGGTCGCACCGCCGCCGAGGACCCTGGCCGTGCGGCTCGCGCCGAGCCCCCCGGCCTGGAGCGCCTCGGTCAGCCCGCGGACGTCCGTGTTGAAGCCGCGGATCCGCTCGCCGAGCAGCAGCGTGTTCACCGCTCCGGTGAGTCGTGCGTCGTCGTCGAGCTCCTCCGAGCGGGCGAAGGCGCGCTCCTTGAGCGGCATCGTCAGGGACAGTCCGCGCCACGCGGAATCGAGGCCGTCGAGCGCGTCGTCGAAGTCCGCGACGTCGACACGGCGCCGGCCGTACTCCCAGTCGAGCCCGAGCACCCGGTACGCGGCGCCGTGCAGATCGGGCGACCGGCTGTGGTCGATCGGGTCGCCCCACACCGCCAGCCGCGAGGATCCGCTCACGTCAGCAGCCCGAATCCGGGTTCGCCTTGCACCAGTCCTGCCACTGCTTGACGGCGGCCTCGTGCTCCGCGTACGTGGTGGAGAACACGGTCTCGCCCGTGTCCAGGTTCACGGTCACGAAGTACAGCCAGGGCCCGTCCGCCGGGTGCATCGCCGCGTCGATCGCCTTGTCGCCGGGGTTCGAGATCGGCGTCTTCGGGAGGCCGTCGATGACGTACGTGTTCCACGGGTTGTCGTCGTTCTGGGCGGCGTCCGACGTACTCGCGGAGCCGCTGTGCAGCTCGCCGTAGCCGTACTGCGCGGTCGAGTCCATCTGGAGCTTCATGCCCTGTGCCACGCGGTTCTGGATCACCCGCGAGACCTTGTAGAAGTCGGCCTCGGCGCGCGCCTCACGCTGGATGATCGAGGCGATCGTGAGGACGCGCTGCTCATCGGCCGCCGGCACGGACGCCGCCGCGAGCGAGTCCCTGGTGCGCTTGACCATGGTCGAGACGATGTCCTTCGCCGTGGCGCCGGGACCGAACTCGTAGAGCGCCGGGAACAGCCAGCCCTCGAGCGACGGGGCGTTCACGCCGTAGTCGGCGGGGGTCTGCACCGCGGCCTGGAGGTCTGCCAGCGGCACGTCCACGCTCTTCGAGATCCGTTCGATGGTCTCGGCCACCGTGTACCCCTCGGGGATCACGGCCGAGTTCTGCATCTTGTTCTTCGGGTCGTTCAGCGCCTTGAGCGCATCCGCCGCCGTCATCTTCTGCTTCAGCTTGTAGACGCCCGGGTAGAACGTGTTGACGATGTTCTCCTTCACCATCATGGTGTAGAACACGTCGGAGGTCTTGGTGACGCCGGCACGGTAGAGCGCCTCGGACACCTGCTGCCCGCCGTCGCCCTTGTTGATCGTGACGAGCGCGTTGCCCGTCGCCTGGCCCGCCTCGTAGTCCTTGGACGGCCCCCAGCCCAGGGTGTCGCTGATCTTGTCGCCGTAGGTGTTCCACACCCACAGGCCGCCCGCAGCGACGCCGCCCACGAGCACGAACACGATGAGGAGCGCGATCAGGCAGCCTCGACGGCGCTTCCGCTTCGGCACCGCGGCCGGCTCCGCCTCATGATGGAACAGCGCCTCGAGGGTCGCATGGACGCCGTGATGCCCGTCCCCCTCGACGGACGCCGTGGATTCCTCGGCCTGCACCGGCGCGGCGGTGCCCGCCGCGGCTGCCGCGCGCGCGGCGCGACGCGATCCGGGGGCGGCGGGCTGTTCCACCGGGCGGGGAGTCTGCACCTGAGGATCCGGCAAGGCGCCGAACAGGTCGTGCAGCTCCGGCTCCCGCTCGGGCGTGGCGGCCGATTCCGATCGGTCGGACATGTCAGCGGTTCTCCTCGTCCAGACTCAGGGTCACGCCGGCGGGCCTGCCCGTCCCCTTCTCCGTGTCGATGGCGTGCTGCAGCAGCACGACGGCGGCCGCCTGATCCACGACGCCGCGGGAGGTGCGCTGCGTGCGCCCGGAGGCGCGCAGCGCCTGGTGGGCGGTGACGGTGCTCAGCCGCTCGTCGATCAGGCGCACCGGGCACCCGCTCGCGCGTCCGAGCGCGACCGCGAAGTCGCGGGCGTCCGTGGTCGAGGCGGTGTCCTCGCCGCGGAGGTTGATCGGCAGGCCCACCACGAGCTCGATCGGCTCGTACTCGGCGACCAGCTGCGTGATCCGCGCCGCAGAGGAGTCGTCGCGGGAGACGGTCTCCACGGGCACCGCGAGCAGGCCGTCGGGATCGCAGCGGGCGACCCCGATCCGGGCCCGTCCGACGTCGATCCCGAGCCGCACACCACGTCGGAAACCGGTCACGCGCGTCGCAGCTCCTGCTCGATCGCGGCGAAGGCCGATGGCAGTGCGGCCGCATCGGATCCGCCGCCCTGCGCGACGTCGTCACGGCCCCCTCCTCCGCCGCCGAGCACACCGGCGGCGATCTTGGCGAGGGCGCCGGCCTTGACGCCTGTGGCGCGAGCGGCGTCGTTGACGGCGACGACGACCATGGGCCGTCCGTTCGCGACGCCGGAGATCGCCACGACCGCGGCCGTGGACCCGAAGGTGTCGCGCACGCCGGTCGCGATCTCGCGCACGTCGTCCGCTCCGGACACAGTGCCGAGGTCGTGCGCGACGAACTGGACCGAGCCCAGCGAGGTCGCGGTCTGCGCGATCGCCGGCACACGGCCCGCGCGCTCCGCGGCCTCGAACTGCGCGATGCGCTTCTCGGCCGCCTTGAGCTGCGCGGCCATGTCCGCGACGCGCTCGGTCAGCTGCTCGCGCGGCGTCTTCAGCGCCGAGGTGAGCTGCGAGACGAGCGCGCGCTCGGCGGCGAACTCGCGGAACGCGTCCTGACCGACCAGGGCCTCGACGCGACGGTTCGACGCGCCCACCGAGGATTCGCCGACGAGGTTGATGAGGCCGATCTCGGCACTCGACGAGACGTGCGTGCCGGCGCACAGCTCGCGCGACCAGGGACCGCCGATGTCGACCATGCGCACCGTGGAGCCGTACTTCTCGCCGAACAGCGCCATCGCCCCGGCGGCCTTCGCGTCGTCCAGCGACATGATGCGCGTCGTGACCTCGAGCCCCTCCTGCACGGCGCGGTTGGCGATCTCCTCGATCTCCGTCTTGGTCTCGGCGGAGAGCGCCTGTCCCCACGAGAAGTCGAACCGGAGATAGCCCGCACGGTTCAGCGATCCGGCCTGCGTGGCGGTCTTGCCCAGGGTGTCGCGCAGCGCGGCGTGCACAAGGTGGGTGGCGGAGTGCGCCTGACGGGCCGCACGCCGATTGGCGGCGTCGACGGTCGTCGTCGCGGGCGCGTCGACCGACACCACACCGCTGGTGACCTCGACCGTGTGACTGATCAGGCCCGGGACCGGGCGCTGCACGTCGAGCACCTCGAGGGAGTAGCCGGGGCCGGTGATGACGCCCTTGTCGGCGACCTGGCCGCCGGACTCGGCGTAGAGCGTGGTCTCGGCCAGCACGATCTCGGCCACCTGGCCCTCGGCGGCGCTCGCGACCGATGCCCCGTCGACGAGGATGCCCAGCACCGTGGTCCCCGTCTCCAGCTCGTCGTAACCGAGGAAGGCGGTCTCGCCCCTCGCGCGCAGGTCGCCGTACACCGACACGTCCGCGATCTGGCGCTTGCGGCTGCGCGCGTCGGCCTTTGCCCGCGCGCGCTGCTCCTGCATCAGGGAGTCGAACGCCGCGCGGTCGACGCTCAGTCCGGCCTCCTCGGCGATCTCGAGGGTGAGGTCGATCGGGAAGCCGTAGGTGTCGTGCAGCAGGAACGCCTCGGAACCGTTCAGCGTCTCGGATCCGGACTTCTTGGTGTCGGCCAGAGCCAGGTCGAGGATCGTGGATCCGGCGTCGAGTGTGCGGCGGAAGGTCTCCTCCTCCGCGTTCGCCGCGGCGGAGAGCTGCGCCCAGTCCTGCTCGAGGATCGGGTACGCCGACTTCATCGCGTCCTTGGAGGCGGCGAAGAGCTCGCCGAACACGGGCTCGTCGACCCCCAGCAGACGCATCGAGCGCACGGTGCGGCGCATGAGGCGGCGCAGGATGTAGCCGCGGCCCTCGTTCGAGGGACGCACGCCGTCCGACAGCAGCATGAGCGAGGAGCGCACATGGTCGGCCACGACGCGGAAGCGCACGTCGTCGGCGTGCTCTGCGCCGTAGGCACGGCCGGAGAGCTCCACCGCACGATCCAGCACAGGACGGACCTGATCCGTCTCGTACATGTTCTCGACGCCCTGCTTCAGGAACGCGACGCGCTCGAGGCCCATGCCGGTGTCGATGTTCTTCATCGGCAGCTCGCCGACGATGTCGAACTCGGTCTTGCCCTGGATGTTGTCGATGAAGTCCTGCATGAACACGAGGTTCCAGATCTCCAGGAACCGGGTGTCGTCGACCGCGGGGCCGCCGTCCTTGCCGTAGGCCGGACCGCGGTCGAAGAAGATCTCACTGTCCGGACCGCCGGGACCGGGCTGGCCGGTGTTCCAGTAGTTGTCCGCGCGCCCCAGGCGCTGGATGCGGTCGGGCTTCAGGCCGATGACATCGCGCCAGATGGCCTCCGCCTCGTCGTCGGTCTCGAAGACGGTGACCCAGAGGTCCTTCTCGTCGAAGCCGAGCCCGCCGTCGCTCTCGGAGCCGGTCAGCAGCTCCCAGGCGTAGCGGATCGCGCCCTCCTTGAAGTAGTCGCCGAACGACCAGTTGCCGAGCATCTGGAAGAAGGTGCCGTGCCGGGCGGTACGACCGACCTCCTCGATGTCGTTGGTGCGGATGCACTTCTGCAGGTCGGCGATGCGGGGGTGCGGCGCCGGGACCAGTCCGGTGAGGTACGGGATCATCGGCACCATGCCGGCCACGGTGAACAGCAGGGAGGGGTCGTCGCTCACGAGGGACGACGAGGGGACGATCAGGTGATCGTTCTTCTCGAAGTAGCTCAGGTAGCGCTGCGCGATCTCCGCGGTCTTCATGCTCGTCGGGGGGTCCTTGCTGTCAGGGCGCGCCGGAGCGCGAATTCGGGAGAGGGAGGGTCCCGCGTCAGTCCGCGGTGCTGTCCTGGGTGAGACGGGCCTCCTGCGCGCGGAACGCGTCGGCGAAGATCCCCGTGATCTCGTTGATCCGGTCGTCGACGGCGGCCAGCACATCGTGGCCGCGCGGGTCCTTGTTCAGGAAGTGCGCGGCGACGAAGCCGCCGATCACACCGATGAGGAACCACAGCAGGCTCTTCATGTCACCACCTCCGGGTCGGGCCGCTCGTCACAACGGTCTCCATCGTATGCGCAAACGCCGAGGAGGCGCCGGGGATGCCCCCGACGCCTCCTCGGCGTGTTCGCAGAGTTCGCTGAACTCAGCGGGACTCGATCAGCGCGCGGCGTAGTACTCGACGACCAGCTGCACGTCACAGGTCACGGGGACCTCGGCGCGCTTCGGGCGACGGACCAGACGGGCCTCCAGCTTGTCGAGCTCGACCTCGAGGTAGCCCGGAACGGGGGGCAGGACCTCGGCGTGACCGCCGGCAGCCGCCACCTGGAAGGGCTCGAGGCCCTCGCTCTTGGCCTTGACGTGGATGAGCTGACCCGGCTTCACGCGGAACGACGGGCGGTCGACGAGCTGGCCGTCGACGAGGATGTGACGGTGCACGACGAGCTGGCGGGCCTGCGCGGTGGTACGCGCGAAGCCGGCACGGAGCACGAGCGCGTCCAGACGCATCTCGAGCTGCTCGACGAGGTTCTCACCGGTCAGACCGTCCTTGCGACGGGCCTCGTTGAACTGGATGACCAGCTGCTTCTCGCGGATGCCGTACTGCTCGCGGAGACGCTGCTTCTCGCGCAGACGGACGGCGTAGTCGCTGTCGGCCTTGCGCTTGGTGCGGCCGTGCTCGCCCGGAGCGTAGGGACGCTTCTCGAGGTAGCGGGCGGCCTTCGGGGTGAGCGCGACGCCGAGGGCGCGCGACAGACGCACCTTGCGGCGGTCCTGGGACTTCGTGACCACGAAGTGTTCCTTTCGATACGCGGCCGTGTCCGTCACGGCTCGCGGACGTATCGTCTCGATTCCGCCCCTCACGAACGCACGCCGGGGCGGACGAGAGGGTGGTGCAGGAGTGGAGAGATGCCCGAAAACTCTGTTTCGAGCCGATCCATGCTATCAGATCAGGCCTGAGCGCCCGGTCCGGGACGCGGGGCGCCGGCGCGCACCTCCGCCGGGCCGCCCGCCGCGCCGGGCTGAGGCTCGGACGAGGATCCGGGACCGCCCGCCGTCAGCCACGCGATCGCCGCGGCGAGCAGGGCGATCGCGACCCCGGTGCCCCATGAGAGGTACCCCTGGGTCAGCACCCACCCGACGCTCACGACGAGCACGGCGGCGCAGGTCACGGCTCCCGCCAGCGACATCGATCGTCTGCGCTCCGGCGGCCAGACGCGTTCGAGGCGAGGGACGACGAGGCAGAGCAGCGCGATCACGACGACGATCGCGAGCACCCACGGGACGCGGGTGATCCACCAGGTGGGCGTGAGCACGGGAGGGAAAGGCAGGCCGAGCGCCAGCTGCACGCCGACGACGACGGCCATCGCCACGGTGTGCCAGAGATAGACGACCATGCCGAACGTGCCCAGCGCGCCGATCGTCACCAGCACGGGCCGCATCCGCATCGCCGCGCGGATCGTCGGCTGCAGCAGCGTGAAGAGATACACCTGCGCCAGGCCGAGCAGGAGCAGCAGCACGGTCGGCGGATTGAGGTTCGCGATCATGTCGGGGTCGTAGCCCATCCCGAAGACTGCGACGGCCATCAGGCCGTATGCGACGAGCGCGAGGAGCAGGAGCAGCCACCGAGGACGCCGCGAGTACCACTGATCCCGCACGCCGAAGCCGAGCTGCTGCACGAACAGCCAGACGAAGAGCCAGTTCAGCGCACCGATCGGCACGTGCAGGTACCGGTCGGCGAGATCGACGGCGACGGCTCCTCCGGCCAGCGCGAAGTAGGTGGCCCATGCCGCACGGCGGTGCAGCGCGGCCATGAGCGGCACGAAGGAGGTGCAGATCGCGTACACCGCGATGAACCACAGCGGCTCGGCGAGACGGAAGGCGAAGGAGCGGAGGAACCCGGGATCCGCCCCGCACAGCGCGAGCACGCCGAGGGTCAGGAGCACGGCCAGCATCGCCAGCAGCACGGGACGCGCGAGCCTCAGCATGCGCCCGCGGATGTACTCCGCCGCCGACCCGCCGGCGCCGTGCACGCGACGCCAGGTGGTGATCCCGGCGAACCCTCCCGCGATGAAGAACGTGGGCATGATCATCCCGACCCAGGTGATCGCCGTCAGCGGCTTCCACTCCGCGAGGGCGTTGAAGGCCCGGAGCGGATCGCCGGCGATGCCCATCTGGAGAGCATGCAGCAGCACGACGACCGGCAGGCAGATGGCCCGGACGAAGTCGATGGACAGGTCGCGATCCGGCGGAATCCGCGGAACGGCACGGGCCATGTCGTCTACCCCTCCCCCAGGATGCGCCTGATCCTCTCCAGACGAGCCTGCACCTCTCGCTCTGCGCCGAGCGCCTTGGGCTGATAGTAGCGACGTCCGCGCAGCTCGTCGGGGAGATACTGCTGCGGCACGATCCCCGCGTCGTTGTCATGCGGGTAGCGGTAGCCCTTGCCATGGCCGAGCCGCTTGGCGCCGGGGTAATGGGCATCGCGCAGGTGCACGGGCACACGGCCGAAACCCCCGGCGCGGATGTCGGCGATCGCCGCATCGATCGCGAGGTAGGCCGCGTTCGACTTCGCCGTCGTCGCGAGGTAGACGGTGGCCTCCGCGAGCGGGATCCGCCCCTCGGGCATGCCGATGAACGCGACCGCATCGGCCGCGGCGGTCGCGATCACGAGCGCCTGCGGGTCGGCGAGACCGATGTCCTCCGAGGCGGAGATCACCAGGCGCCGAGCGATGAACCGCGGATCCTCCCCCGCCTCGATCATGCGCGCCAGGTAGTGCACGGCCGCGTCGACATCCGATCCGCGGATCGACTTGATGAACGCGCTGATCACGTCGTAGTGCTCGTCGCCCTGACGGTCGTAGCGCAGCAGGGCGCGGTCCACGGCCTGTGCCACGTCGTCGTCGGTGACCGTCGCCGTCTCGTCCTCGGTGAGGCGATCGGGCGCGGTGGCGACGGCCGCCGCCGCCTCCAGCCCGGTGAGTGCGCGGCGGGCGTCGCCGGACGCCAGGCGGATGAGAGCCGCGCGGGCGCTCTCGTCGAGATCGACCGCGCCGTTCAGACCCCGCGGATCCGCGACCGCACGGTCGATCAGGAGCCCGATGTCGTCGTCCGTGAGCGGCTGCAGCGTGAGCAGGAGCGATCGGGAGAGCAGCGGAGAGATCACCGAGAACGACGGGTTCTCCGTCGTCGCGGCGATGAGGATCACCCAGCCGTTCTCCACGCCCGGCAGCAGCGCGTCCTGCTGCGCCTTCGTGAAGCGGTGGATCTCGTCGAGGAAGAGGATCGTGGACTGACCGTACAGGTCTCGCTGGTTCAGGGCCTCCTGCATGACCTCGCGGACGTCTTTCACGCCGGCGGTGATGGCGGAGAGCTCGACGAAGCGACGCCCGGACGAGCGGGCGATGGCCTGGGCCAGGGTGGTCTTGCCGGTTCCCGGCGGCCCCCACAGGATCATCGACACGCTCGACGCCGTCTTCGCGGACGCGTCCGCCAGCGTTACGATCGGCGAGCCCGGTCGCAGCAGATGCTGCTGCCCCGCGACCTCGTCGAGCGAGATCGGGCGCATCCGCACCGCGAGCGGCGTCTGGCCGCTCATCAGCGGGGCTCCACGAGTCATGACCACAAGGCTATCCGCGCCGTCGGACACTTCGACTCGCTCCGCTCGCTCAGCACGCGGCACTTCGACTCGCTCCGCTCGCTCAGCACGGCGCACTTCGTCCGCTCCGCTCCGGCTGTGCTCGACGGCGCACCGCGCGCGGTAGGCTCTCTCCTCGACATCCCGGGAGGATCCATGGCCGCTCGCCGTCCGACGAACGCCCGTGCGCAGCAGGCGCGCGTCCAGCAGGAGCGTGCCCGCCTGCACGCGGCGCGCCAGGGCCTGCACGCCGCAGCCGTCCGCCGCCGGGTGCGCGACAACACGATCGCCGTCGTCGTGGGCGCGCTCATCGTCGTGGGGGCGATCGTGAGCCAGGTCGTCCACGCCGAGGCGACCGCCCCCGTACCCACGCCGTCACCCTCGGTCAGCCCTGCCGTGACGCCCGCCACGTCTCCGGCGCCGTCCCCCACGGACACGCCCGCCGGCTGAGCCGCTCCCCTCTCGCGGCAGCACGCGGCGTACTAGGCTGAGGCTGTCCTTTCCGCCTCCCGCGGCCCGCCGCGCAAGGAGTTCACCGTGTCCATCGAAGAGCACACCCCCGAAGACCCCGCGACCGAGCAGCCGTCCGAGCAGAACGCGGCGCCGGCGACAGACGACGCGCCCGAGACGCACGCCGCAACCACTGCGGCCGAGGCGCCCGCCGCCGAATCCGAGGCTCCCGCCGAGAATGCCGAGGTTCCCGCCGAGGAGCCCGCTGAGCGCACGGCCGCCGCCGCGCCCGCTGTGCCGGCGCCGCGTCCTCCTGCGACGCCGCGCCCGCCGGCCATGCCGCGTCCGCCGGCATCGGCGATCCGGCCGGCCGCACCGGCCGCACCAGCCGCCCCTGTCGTGGTGGACACCGCCGCCGCCGCGGAGTGGGGTCGCGTGACCGACGACGGCACCGTCTCCGTCCGCGAGGGCGAGACCTGGCGCGAGGTCGGGCAGTACCCCGACGGCACTCCGGCGGAGGCGCTCGCCTACTTCGCCCGCAAGTACGAGGACCTCGCGTTCAAGGTCAACACGCTCGAGCAGCGGGTGCAGGCCGGAGGCTCCGGCGCCGGCGATCTCGCCAAGCAGGCCCAGCACCTCGTCACCGAGGTGACCGACGCCGCAGCCGTCGGCGACCTCGCCGGTCTCCGCGCGCGCCTCGACGCGCTCGCCGGATCCCTCGCCGAGGCCTCGGCCGCGGAGGCGCAGGAGGCGAAGGCCGCCGTCGACGCCGCGATCGCCGAGCGCACCGCGCTCGTCGAGCGTTCGGAGGCCATCGCCGCGCAGGACCTCTCCTCCGTGCAGTGGAAGACGGTCACCGAGGAGATGGGCGCGCTGTTCGACGCGTGGCAGAGCCACCAGCAGAACGGCCCCCGGCTGCCGAAGGGCGTGGCGAACCAGCTCTGGAAGCGCTTCCGCGACGCGCGTGCCACGGTCGATCGCCAGCGCCGCGCGTTCTACGCCGAGCTCGACGAGACGCACAAGGCCGCGCGAGACCGCAAGTCCCGCCTGGTCGAGCGCGCCGAAGCCCTCGCACCGAAGGGCGTGGACGGCATCCCCGCCTACCGCGGACTCCTCGACGAGTGGAAGGCTGCAGGGCGCGCCGGACGCAAGGCCGATGACGCGCTGTGGGCGCGGTTCAAGGCGGCCGGAGACGCCCTCTACTCGGCCCGCGCGGAGCAGGCTGCCGCGACCGAGGCCGAGTCAGCGCCGCGCATCGAGGCGCGCACCGCGCTGCTCGAGGAGGCGAAGGCCGTCGCCGACGAGCCCAACCTCGCCAAGGCCCGCGCGCTGCTGACCCGGATCCAGCGGCAGTGGGACGAGGTCGGACGCATCTTCCCCCGCGAGAAGGAGCGCGCGCTGGATGACCGGCTGCGCGTCATCGAGCAGGAGCTGAAGGCCCGCGAGGACGTGGACTGGAAGCGCAACAACCCCGAGACCAAGGCCCGCGCCGGCGCGATGAGCGAGCAGCTCCAGCAGGCGATCGCCAAGCTCGAGGCCGAGCGCGACGCCGCGGAGAAGTCGGGCAACGCGAAGGCCCTGAAGGAGGCGACGGAGGCTCTCGAGGCCCGTCGCGCCTGGCTCGACGCCCTCGGCGGCTGAGCCGGCTGCGACGCCCCGCACGCGGGAGTTGTCCACAGGGCGGGGATCTTCGGATCCCCGCCCTGTGTCGTGTGCCGCACACTGGAGCGATGCGCGGTTTCTTCCTGCATGTGCCCGGCGATCGGCTCTCGGTGTCGGAGCTCTCGGCCGCGCGCCTCGACGGCGACGTCGTGGATCTCGGCGAGTCGTATGCTCCGGCAGACCTGGTGGAGACCGCCGCCCTCCGCGCCTCCTCCCTCCTGCCCCTGACCGCCGGGATCAGAGGAGCGGCCTTCGCCGGGATGAGCGCCGCCTGGATCCACGGCGCCGGGGATGCCCCGCCCGAGGTGCACGAAGTGCAGAGCGCGACCGGTCGGCGCCTTCGGGTGCCCGCTACTCGGCGTCTGATCGTCCACGATCCTGTGCCGGATCCCGTCGACCTCCAGGTCGTGGGCGGTGTGACGGTGACGACGCCGGAGCGCACCGTCATCGACCTGCTGCGCTGGCCGGTCACCCACCCGAGGAGGCACGAGTGGGCGCGTCTGCTCGTGCAGGTCGATCCCCAGCTCGCGCACCGCGCCGCGATCCGCTTGTCCGCGCTGCACCACGGCCCCGGCCATCACCGTGCCGTGCGCTTCCTCGCGGCGCGCGGAGCCGGTGCCGCCTGACGCCGCGGCGACGGCCCGAGGCGCCAGGCTCCGCTCTCAGGACGAGGTGACCCGGTACACGTCGTAGACGGCGTCGATCCGTCGCACGGCGTTCAGCACCCGATCGAGATGCACGGTGTCGCCCATCTCGAAGACGAAGCGGCTCAACGCCAGACGGTCGTTCGTGGTCTGCACCGTCGCGGAGAGGATGTTGACGTGGTGCTCGCTGAGCACCCGCGTCACATCGGACAGCAGCCCTGACCGGTCCAACGCCTCGACCTGGATCTGCACCAGGAACACGCTGCGGGTGGTGGGCGCCCACTCGACGTCGACCATGCGGTCCTTCTCGACCGCGAGAGCCTTCACGTTGACGCAGTCGGAGCGGTGCACGGAGACGCCGCTCCCCCGCGTCACGAAGCCGACGATTTCGTCCCCCGGAACCGGCGTGCAGCACTTCGCGAGCTTGACCAGGATGTCGGCCGCGCCGCGGACCAGCACACCCGAGTCTCCCTCGCGCGGGATCCGGCTGCGCCCGTGGGGCGGCACGTCGATCGCCCCGGTGGAGGTGTCCTCGGCCGTCGAGACGAGCGCGGTGACCTTCTCCAGCACCGACTGGGTGGAGACGTGTCCTTCGCCCACGGCCGCGTACAGCGCGGAGACGTCCTCGTAGCGCAGCTGATGGGCGACCTCGGTGAACGACTCCTGGCTCATCAGGCGCTGCAGCGGCAGGTTCTGCCGGCGCATCGCGCGGGCGATCGCCTCCTTGCCCTGCTCGATCGCCTCTTCGCGGCGCTCCTTGGTGAACCAGCCGCGGATTTTGTTCCGCGCGCGGGTGCTCTTGACGAAGGTCAGCCAGTCCTGGCTGGGACCGGCGTCGGGGTTCTTCGAGGTGAAGACCTCGACCACGTCGCCGCTGTTGAGCGCGGTCTCCAGGGGCACGAGGCGCCCGTTGACCTTCGCGCCCATCGTGCGGTGGCCGATCTCGGTGTGCACCGCGTACGCGAAGTCGACCGGCGTCGCGCCGGACGGCAGCCCGATCACACGGCCCTTGGGCGTGAAGACGTAGACCTCCTTCGCACCGATCTCGAAGCGCAGTGAGTCCAGGAACTCGCTGGGGTCGGCGGTCTCCGCCTGCCAGTCCGAGATGTGCGCCAGCCACGTCATGTCGGCATCGGCGGTGGAGCCCTTGCCCCCGCCGTTCATCCGCTCCTTGTACATCCAGTGCGCCGCGACGCCGAACTCGGCCTGCTGGTGCATCTCGTGCGTGCGGATCTGGATCTCCACCGTGCGCCCGCCGGGGCCGATCACCGTCGTGTGCAGCGACTGGTAGAGGTTGAACTTCGGAGTCGCGATGTAGTCCTTGAACCGGCCGGGCAGCGGCGTCCAGCGCGCGTGGATCGCGCCGAGGACCGCGTAGCAGTCACGCACCGTGCTGACCAGCACCCGGATCCCGATGAGGTCGTAGATGTCGTCGAACTCACGGCCCCGGACCACCATCTTCTGGTAGACGGAGTAGAGCTGCTTGGGGCGACCGGCGACCTTGCCGCGCACGCGCAGGTCGCGCAGGTCGCTCTCGACCGCGTCGACGACCTCGCGGATGTACTTCTCGCGCTGAGGAGTGCGCTGCTTGATGAGGCTGTCGATCTCCGCGTAGATCTTCGGGTGCAGCACGGCGAACGAGAGGTCCTCGAGCTCCGACTTGATCGCCTGGATTCCGAGGCGATGCGCGAGCGGAGCGTAGATCTCCAGCGTCTCGGTCGCCTTCTTGGCCGCCTTCTCCGGCGGGACGAAGCCCCAGGTGCGCGCGTTGTGCAGGCGGTCGGCGAGCTTGATGATCAGCACGCGGATGTCCTTCGACATCGCCACGATCATCTTGCGGACGGTCTCGGCCTGCGCGCTGTCGCCGTACTTGACCTTGTCGAGCTTGGTGACGCCGTCGACGAGCATCGCGACCTCGTCGCCGAACGTCGCGGTCAGCTCGGTGAGCGCGTATCCGGTGTCCTCGACCGTGTCGTGCAGCAGGGCCGCCGCGATGGCGCGGGGACCGAGCCCGAGGTCGGCCAGGATCTGCGCCACCGCGAGCGGGTGCGTGATGTACGGCTCGCCGCTCTGGCGCTTCTGCCCCTGGTGCTTCTCCGCGGCGACGGCATAGGCGCGCTCGATGATCGCGAGATCGCCGCGCGGATGGTTCTGCCGCACCGTGCGGATGAGGTTGTCGAGATCGTTGATCCGCGGCGCGCGCGAGAAGATGCGGGGCACGAGCCGTCGCAGACTCGAACCCTGCGCCGGCGCCCCCGGCGTCGTCCCGACCTCGCTCATCCGACCTCCAGGCAGATCATCCTACAAGTGCCCAGGAGGGCAGGCTCCGTCGCACGTCGGAGACCCGGGGTCCGCCGATCGTCCGCGACATCAGACCTCGACGGCGCTGAGGGTCGCGCGGTCGCGCGCCGCCAGGACCCGCTTGTCGTGCTCGCGGATCGCCGGCTCGTTCTCGCGGAACAGCGAGTACAGCGGCGCGGCCACGAACAGGGTCGAGTAGGCGGCGACGATGATGCCGACGAAGATCGACAGCGAGATGTCCGTCAGCGTCTGCGCGCCGAGCCAGAACGCACCGATGAAAAGGATCGCGCCGACCGGGAGCGCGGCGATCACCGCAGTGTTGATCGATCGGATCAGCGTCTGGTTCACGGCGAGGTTGACCGACTCCCCGAAGGTGCGGGACGACTTGGCCCCCTCCTCCGTGGTGTTCTCGCGGATCTTGTCGAAGACGACCGTGGTGTCGTACAGCGAGTAGGCGAGGATCGTCAGGAAGCCGATCACGGCCGCCGGCGAGATCTCGAAGCCCGCCAGCGCGTACACGCCGATGGTGATGACCAGCACGTCCAGGAGGCCCAGGATCGAGGCCGCCGACATCTTCCAGGTGCGGAAGTAGATCGCCAGGATGAGGAACGTCAGGGCGAGGAAGATCGCGAGGCCCCAGAGCGACTGCCGGGTCACGCCCTCTCCCCAGCTCGGGCCGATGAATGAGGTGTTCACCTTGTCCTCGGCGACGTCGTAGGCCTTCGCCAGCGCCGCGGCGACGTCGTGGGACTGCTGCTCGCTCTTGAGCTGAGCCGTCTGCACGCGGATGTCGCGGTTGTTGACCGTCGTCACCTTGGTGGTGACGTTCGGCAGCACCGAGCGCACCGCCGTCGTCGCGAGGCCCTGGTCGCGGTTCGCGGGCGCCTCGACCGTGAACTGCGAACCGCCGGTGAACTCGATCGAGAACTGCACCGGGCGGAACAGCGGCACGAGCGCCGAGCCCACGACGAGCAGGATCGCGATGATGAACCAGATCCGCCGCTTTCCGACGAACGGGAAGGAGGTCTTGCCGGAGTAGAGGTCGTTGCCGAACTCGTTCATGGAGCGCATCAGTCGTTCTCCCCGTTCCGGCTCGCGCCCTTGGATGCTTCGGCGAGTGCCTCCGCCCGCTTTCGTTCGGCGATGGTCTGGCGGCGCTCCGCCTCACCGCGGGAGCGGCTGGCGCGCGCGGCCTTGCCCTGGGACGAGGTGACCACCTCCCGGTATTCGCTGCGTCCGCGGTAGACGGCGCCGAGAGCCTCCGGATCCATGCCCGACAGCGGGTGTCCGTTCCCGAAGAACCGCGTGCGCGCCAGGATCTGCATGACGGGGTGCGTGAACACCACGAAGATCAGCACGTCGATGATCGTCGTGAGACCGAGCGTGAACGCGAAGCCCTTCACCGTCGCGTCGGCGAGGATGTACAGCACGACCGCAGCCAGGATGTTGATCGACTTCGAGATGTAGATCGTGCGCTTGGCGCGGCTCCAGCCGTCCTCGACGGCGCCGGTGATCGACTTGCCGTCGCGCAGCTCGTCTCGGATGCGTTCGAAGTACACGATGAACGAGTCCGCGGTGAATCCGATCGACACGATCAGGCCCGCGACGCCGGCGAGCGACAGGCGGAAGCCCATGCGCCAGCCGAGGATGCAGATCAGTGCATAGGTGATGACCGCCATGACGGCGATCGACGCGATGATCACGAAACCCAGCGCCCGGTAGCTGAGGAGCGAGTAGATCGCCACCAGCCCGAGGCCGATCAGGCCTGCGAGCAGACCGATCTGCAGCTGCTGGGATCCGAGGGTCGCCGAGATCGTGTCCGAGCTCTGGACCGTGAAGCTCAGCGGCAGGGCGCCGAACTTGAGCTGGTCGGCGAGGCTCTTCGCCGTCTCCTGGGTGAACGAACCGCTGATCGAAGGGCGGCCGTCGAGGATGACGCCGTTCATGGACGGCGCCGAGATGACCGATCCGTCCAGCACGAACGCGAACTGGTTGCGCGGCGTCTGGTTCTGCTGCGTGAACGCGTAGAGACGCTGGCTCACCTTGCCGAATGCATCGGTGCCCTTGCCGTCGAAGGTGAGGTTGACCTCCCACTGGCCGTTCTGCTGGTTGAGACCGGCGGCGGCGTCCTTGATCGAGGTCCCGTCGAGCTCGACCGGGCCGAGCAGGTACTTCGCCTGACCGCTGGTGTCGCAGGCGATGAGCGGCTGGTCGGCGGGCTGCTTCGCGGCGTCGCGCTTGGTCTTGCAGTCGTAGGAGAGGAACTCCGCCTGCAGCTTCGGCGTCACCCACGACATGTCACTGCCGTCGGTGGGCGACGGCGAGGGTGTCGAGGCGAGGCCGGGCGCCGGAGTCGGGTACGGCGTGGACTTGCCGTCGTCGCCCACGAAGGACGTCGCGGGGCTCGTCGCTGCCAGCACCGAGCGCAGCTCCATCTTCGCGCTCGCCTGGATGCGGTTGCGCGTCGCCTCGTCCGCCTTGCCGGCGATCTGCACGACGATGTTCCGGCCGCCCTCGGTGGTGATGTCGGACTCGCCGACGCCCGAGGCGTCCACGCGCTGACGGATGATCTGCGAGGCCTGCGTGAGCTGCTCGGCGTTCGGGTCCTTGCCGTCGGCCGTCTGCGCGCTGAGGATGATCTGCGTGCCGCCCTGCAGGTCGAGGGCGAGCTGAGGCGTCCAGGAGCTCTTGCCGAAGCCGTACACGCCGAGGGCGTTCAGTCCGAACAGCACGCCGATGGCGATGAGCAGGCCGAGCAGGACCCGCCAGGCGTGCTTGACGGGAGAAGACGATGCCACGAAGGTTCTTCGCTTTCTGAGGGGTCGGGAGTGCGTCGAGCGCGGAGCGCTCGTCAGTTCTTGTCGTCGGCGTCGCGCTCCAGGCGCGCGCGGGTCTCCTCGGCCGACTCGATCGTGATGTCCTTGGCGCGCTCGTCCAGTGGCGTCTGCTCGTCCAGCGGGGTGTGCGCGGTCTCATCGACCGGAGCGCTCTGCTCCTCGTCCACGATGCGCAGGATCGCCTGCGAGTGCACCTCGATGACCACGCCCGGGGCGATCTCCACCTTCGCGGGGCGATCCAGGTTGTCGGCGTCGAACTCGACGATCGTTCCGTACAGTCCGCCCTGCAGCAGCACCTTCGCGCCGGGGACGGTCTCCTTGGCCTTCTTCTCCTGCTCCTCCTTCATCCGCTTGTTGCGACGGCGGGTCGAGAGAACCATGAAGACGAGCAGGATGGCCAGGACGAAGAACAGGCCGTACTGCGAGAAGAAGGTCGCGATATTCATGCGAGAAGAGAGCCTTTCGGGCGTTCACGCCACCAGCGGCGTGCGGAAAGAGGGGGACGGTGAAAGTCTCCAGCGATTATAGGTCATCGAACAACGCGGCCCCCTCGGGGTGCGCGATGCCCAGGTGCGCATACGCCTCCGGCATCGCGATCCGGCCGCGCGGCGAACGGCCGAGGAAACCGATCCGCACCAGGTACGGCTCCACGACGCTCTCGATCGTGTCGGCCTCCTCGCCGACGGAGACGGCGAGCGTGCTGAGCCCCACCGGCCCTCCGCGGAACCGCCGCACGACCGCGTCGAGCACGGCCCGGTCCAGGCGGTCCAGCCCGATGCGGTCGACGTCGTAGAGCTCCAGCGCGGCGCGCACGTCCTCGACGGCGGCCGATGCGCCCGCTCCGTGCACGAGCGCGTAGTCGCGCACGCGCCGCAGCAGGCGGTTGGCGATGCGCGGCGTGCCCCGGGAGCGCCGCGCGATCTCCGCGCGCGCGATCGGAGGGATGTCGACGCCGAGCACGATCGCCGAGCGTTCCACGACCCGTTCGAGCTCGCCCGGGTCGTAGTACTCGAGATGCGCGGTGAACCCGAACCTGTCGCGGAGCGGGTTGGGCAGCAGCCCCGAACGCGTCGTGGCGCCGACCAGGGTGAACGGCGCGAGCTCGAGCGGGATGCTCGTCGCCCCCGCGCCCTTGCCGACCATGATGTCGATCCGGAAGTCCTCCATCGCGAGATAGAGCATCTCCTCCGCGGAGCGCGCCATCCGATGGATCTCGTCGATGAACAGCACCTCGCCGGGCGTGAGGCTGCTGAGCAGCGCGGCGAGATCGCCGGCGTGCTGGATCGCGGGGCCGCTCGACATGCGCAGGGGGCGTCCGCTCTCGTGCGCCACGATCATCGCCAGGGTGGTCTTGCCCAGTCCGGGCGGGCCGGAGAGCAGGATGTGGTCGGCGGGCCGATCCTGGATCCTGGCGGCGTCCAGCAGCAGCTTCATCTGCCCGCGGACCTTGTGCTGCCCCACGAACTCGTCCAGGCTCGACGGGCGCAGCGCGCCCTCGATCGCGAGCTCGGCCGCGTCGACGACCTCGCCCGAGTCGCGGAACTCAGCCACGGGCGCCTCCGCCCTGGGCAGGGCCGAGGGCGGCCAGCGTGCGCCGCAGGAGCAGCGCGACGGATCCGCGCTCGGTCGCGCTGGCATCGGCCGTGCTGCGCTCCGCCGCCTCGGCCGCAACCCGCTCGGACCACCCCAGGCCGATCAGTGCGGCGATGAGCTGGGTGCTGATCTCATCGGGGATCGAGGCCGCCGAGGGCGCAGCCACCGGCGCCTGCAGCTTGCCGGTGAGCTGCACGACGATGAGCTTGGCGGTCTTCGGGCCGATCCCGGAGACCCGGCGGAACGGCGCGTCGTCGTCGGCCGCCACGGCCGCGGCGATCTGGTCCACGGACAGGTGCGAGAGCACTCCCAGTGCGGACTTGGGCCCGACGCCCGTCACCGACAGGAGGTGTCCGAAGACCTCGAGCTCCGCCGCATCCGCGAAGCCGTAGAGCGACAGCGCGTCCTCCCGCACGATGAGCGCGGTGTGCAGGCGCAGCTCCTGGCCGACTCGCGCCGTGTGCGCGACGTCACCGGGGACCGCGACGGAGAAGCCGACTCCCCCGACCTCGATGACGACGGAGTCCGTGGTCGTGGACAGCACGGTGCCGCGCAGGGAGGAGATCATGTCAGCAGTCTACGCACGTGCTCGTAGGTATGTTCGAGCGACACGCTCCGCGTCCGCCCATGCCCGCTGCGCGGGCGTCTGCGGGCCGGCGTCCGCGCCCGCCGCGCCGAGTCCCGGGCCTCGCCAGGCATGGCACAGCGCGATCGCGAGCGCGTCGGCGGCGTCCGCGGGCTGAGGCGGCGCGTCCAGACGCAGGATGCGGGCGATCATCGCCTGCACCTGCTTCTTGTCGGCGGAGCCGTATCCGGTGACGGCGGCCTTCACCTCGCTCGGCGTGTGGGTCGCGGCGGGCAGGCCGTGCTCCGCGGCCACGAGCAGCGCGACGCCGCTCGCCTGCGCGGTGCCCATGACGGTGTGGCTGTTCTGCTGGGCGAACACCCGCTCGACGGCGACGGCATCGGGGGCGTGCTCGGCGATGACGGCGCGGATCCCCGCCGCGACCGCCGCGAGCCGCTCGCCGATCGGCGCGTCCACAGGGGTGCGGATCACGCCGACGTGCACGAGGGTGCCGCGGCGCATCGGATCGACGTCGACGACCCCGACGCCGCAGCGGGTGAGGCCGGGATCGATGCCCAGAACGCGTCGCACTCCCGTCATGACTCCAGGCTATGCGCGGATCGGATCCGGGATGCTCAGGCGCGCGGCCAGCCCATCGCGTGCTGGGCCCGATCCATGAAGTCACTCTTGGCGCGGGTGTAGTCGTCGTAATCGGCCGCGCCCGCGTGCTGCTCGGCGAGGGCACGCTTCAGGCGCTCGTACTCCCCCGCGGCCGCCGGGTCCGCGCGCAGCCAGTCGCGGAAGGACAGCACGAAGTCGGCGAAGGAGGAGCCCGCGCGGCGTACGTGGAGGATGATGCCGCGCACGGACGGCTCGGACTCCGTCTCCTGGACGTAGAGGAGCTTCTCGTGGTGCTGCGGATCCGATCCCGGGCGCGGGATGTCGAAGTCCACGCCCGGCGAGTCGGCGCGAGACCCGCGGGCGCGCGAGAACCCCGCGGGGGCGAGCGCCGCGGTCGTCGCCTCCTCGTCCGGGAGCCGCGGCACGAGCACCTGGATGTCGACGTACGGCTTCGCAGCGAGCCCGGGCACCGCGGTCGATCCGATGTGCTCCACGGCCAGGGCGTGGACGCCCGACGCTGCCAGGTCGGACGCGATCCGCTGCATCCACCGCTGAGCGACCGATGGCCACGACGGGTCGTACGAGACGATCTCCGGCGCGGCCATCGGCGGTGGTCCTGCGGGTCTTACTCGTCGTTCTCGAGCTCGGCCTGCACCTCGGCGGTGAGGTCGAAGTTCGCGTAGACGTTCTGCACGTCGTCGCTGTCCTCGAGCGCGTCGATGAGACGGAAGATCTTGCGTGCGGCCTCGGCGTCGATCTCGACCTTGAGGTTCGGCACGAACTCGACGTCGGCCGACTCGTACTCGATCCCGGCCTCCTGCAGCGCGGTGCGCACCGCGACCAGATCCGAGGCGTCGGTGATGACCTCGTAGCCCTGCGCGTGCGGCTCGATCTCCTCGGCCCCGGCCTCGAGCGCCGCCATCATGACGTCGTCCTCGGTGGTGTTCTCGCCGTCGACGACGATGACGCCCTTGCGCGTGAAGTTGTAGGCGACGCTGCCCGGATCCGCGAGCGTCCCGCCGTTGCGGCTGAGCGCGGTGCGGACCTCGGCGGCCGCGCGGTTCTTGTTGTCGGTCAGGCACTCGATCATCAGGGCCACGCCGTTGGCGCCATAGCCCTCGTACATGATCGAGCTGTACTCGACCGACTCGCCCCCGATGCCGGCGCCGCGCTTGATGGCGCGGTCGATGTTGTCCTTCGGGACCGAGGTCTTCTTCGCCTTGAGCACGGCGTCGAACAGCGTCGGGTTGCCCGCCTGGTCAGGTCCGCCGAGCTTCGCGGCGACCTCGATGTTCTTGATGAGCTTGGCCCAGGACTTGGCACGGCGCGCGTCGATGACGGCCTTCTTGTGCTTGGTCGTGGCCCACTTGGAATGCCCGGACATATGTCTCCCGCTCGTATCCGCCCCGGGGTTCATCCCGCCAGGGCATCGTCCATTCTAACGAATCAGCCATCCCCGTCGTTGCCGGGCCCTCTGCCCAGGACACAACGCAGGAGTCTCCCGTCGTCGGAACCGCCAGGGAACGGCATTCCGACCGGAACTCCTGCGTTGTGCGTCGGCGGGGCCGATCAGGCGGCGACGGCGGACCGGCGTGCCTCGACGAGCTGCAGCAGCCGGGCGTGCAGACGCGTCTCGCCGTTCATCTCCGGATGGAAGCTCGTGCCGAGCAGACCGCCCTGCTCCACCGCCACGACGCCGCCGTCGGGGAGCGAGGCGATCGCCTTCGCCCGTGGGCCCACGCGGGTGATCAGAGGTGCGCGGATGAAGGTCGCGGCGACCTCGCCGTCGATGCCCTGCACGGCGAGCGTCGTCTCGAACGACTCGACCTGCCCGCCGAAGGCGTTGCGCGCGACGGTGACGTCGAGGCCACCGAAGGTCAGCTGGCCGTCGATCGCACCCTGGATCTCGTCCGCGAGCAGGATCAGCCCGGCGCAGGTGCCGTAGACGGGAAGCCCGTCGGCGATCAGCGCGCGCAGAGGCTCGCGCAGCCCGAAGATCCGGGAGAGCTTGTCGATCACGCTCGACTCGCCGCCCGGGATGACGAGCCCGTCCAGGTCGGCCAGCTGCTCGGGGCGGCGGACGAGGACCGCCTCCGCCCCGAGCGCGGTGAGGATCGCCGCGTGCTCGCGCACATCGCCCTGCAGCGCGAGCACTCCGATCCGCACAGGCGATCTCACCAGCCGCGCTCCGCGAGACGGTGCGGTGCGGGCAGGTCGGAGACGTTGATGCCGACCATGGCCTCGCCGAGGCCGCGCGAGACCTGCGCGATCACCGCGGGGTCGTCGTAGGCGGCGGTCGCCTTCACGATCGCCGCGGCGCGGGCGGCCGGGTCACCGGACTTGAAGATCCCGGATCCGACGAACACGCCGTCTGCGCCGAGCTGCATCATCATCGCCGCGTCGGCGGGCGTCGCCACTCCCCCGGCCACGAACATCACGACCGGCAGCGCGCCCTTCTCCGCCACCTCGGCGACGAGCTCGTACGGCGCCTGCAGCTCCTTCGCCGCGACGTACAGCTCGTCCTTCGACAGCGACGTCAGGCGGGCGATCTCGCCGCGGATGGTGCGGATGTGCTTCATCGCCTCGGAGACGTCGCCGGTGCCCGCCTCGCCCTTGGAGCGGATCATGGCCGCGCCCTCGGTGATGCGACGCAGCGCCTCGCCGAGGTTGGTGGCGCCACAGACGAAGGGAACGGTGAAGGCCCACTTGTCGATGTGGTTCACGTAGTCGGCCGGCGAGAGCACCTCGGACTCGTCGATGTAGTCGACGCCGAGCTCCTGCAGCACCTGGGCCTCCACGAAATGCCCGATGCGCGCCTTCGCCATGACCGGGATCGACACCGCCGAGATGATGCCGTCGATCATGTCCGGGTCGCTCATGCGCGACACGCCGCCCTGCGCGCGGATGTCTGCGGGCACCCGCTCCAGGGCCATGACCGCGACGGCGCCGGCGTCCTCGGCGATCTTCGCCTGCTCCGGGGTGACGACGTCCATGATGACGCCGCCCTTGAGCATCTCTGCGAGGCCGCGCTTGACGCGACCGGTGCCGGTGGTGGGCTCGGGTGCAAGTTCTGTCATAGGACAGAGCATACGCTGTCTGCAACGGAGACTCACACTCGGGAGACAGTGGCCGGATCCGCTCGCGGCAGGTGAGAGGATCGAGGAATGCTCACCGTGCTCTCGATCCAGTCCGCCGTCGCGTACGGCCATGTCGGCAACTCCGCGGCGGTCTTCCCCCTCCAGCGCATCGGCGTCGAGGTGCTCCCCGTCTACACCGTGAACTTCTCCAACCACACGGGCTACGGGGCGTGGCGCGGGCCGCTGATCGCACCGGAGGACGTGCGCGAGGTCGTCACCGGCATCGAGGAGCGCGGCGTGCTCGGCGAGATCGACGCCGTGCTCAGCGGCTACCAGGGCGGAGAGGGCATCGGCGACGTCATCATCGACGCCGTGGCGCGTGTGAAGGCCGCCAACCCGAACGCCGTGTACGCGTGCGACCCGGTCATGGGCAACGCGAAGTCCGGCTGCTTCGTGGCGCCCGCGATCCCCGTGCTGCTGCGCGACCGCGTCGTCCCGGTCGCCGACATCATCACCCCCAACCAGTTCGAGCTGGGCTTCCTCACCGGCACCGAGCCCGACACGCTGGAGTCCACCCTGGCCTCCGTCGACGCCGCGCGCGCCATGGGCCCGAACACCGTGCTCGTCACGAGCGTCGAGCGTCCGGATCGGGAGGAGGGCACGATCGAGATGCTCGCCGTCGACGACAAGGGCGCGTGGCTCGTGGCCACGCCGCACCTGCCCATGAAGGCGAACGGATCCGGCGACGTCACCGCGGCGCTGTTCACGGCGCACTACGTCGAGACCGGCGACGCCAAGGTCGCGCTCGAGCGCACCGTGTCCAGCGTGTACGAGCTGCTGCGCCTCACGCTCGATTCCGGCGCGCGCGAACTGCAGCTCATCCCGGCGCAGGAGTTCTACGCGAACCCGCCGCTGCAGTTCACCGCTCGCCAGGTGCGCTGAGCCCCGCGGTGCACGGGCCGCTCAGGCGCGTGCACCGCTCGTGGCAAGGATCAGGCGGGCCAGGCCGCGGCGATGGTGTTGCGCACGTCGCCGAGCAGCTGCGGCAGAGCCTTCGTCTTCGCGATGATCGGGAAGAAGTTGGCATCGCTGTTCCAGCGCGGAACCACGTGCTGGTGCAGGTGCGCATCGACGCCCGCGCCGGCGACGGCGCCCTGGTTCATCCCGATGTTGAAGCCGTCGCAGCGCGACGTGGCCTTCAGCACCCGCATGGCCGTCTGGGTGAGGGCCCCGATCTCGGCGACCTCCTCCGCCGTCGCCTCGTCGTACGTCGCGATGTGGCGGTACGGGCACACGAGCAGATGGCCGGAGTTGTACGGGAACAGGTTCAGCAGCACGTACGCCGTGCGACCGCGCGCCACGATCAGCCGCTCCTCGTCGGGGTGCTTGGGCGCCTCGCAGAACGGGCACTCCTCGCGCAGCGGCTCCGGGCCCGCCTGGATGTAGGTCATCCGGTGCGGCACCCAGAGGCGCTGGAACTCGTCGGGGACGCCGGCCAGATGCGCGGCGTCCTCCAGACGCGCCTCGCCTGCGGCGTCCCCGACGTCGGTCATGCCAGATCGCCCGCCGTCTGGATCAGGGCGTGGCTCTCGACCGCGCGACGCACGCGCTCCACGGCCTCGGCGAGGGGCACGCCGTTCTCCTGCGTTCCGTCGCGGAACCGGAACGAGACCGTGCCCGCGGCCCGGTCCTGCTCCCCCGCGATCAGGATCAGCGGCACCTTGCCGGTGGTGTGGTTGCGGATCTTCTTCTGCATGCGCTCGTCGGAGTGGTCGACGTCGGCACGGATGCCGGCCTCGCGGAACGCCGCGACGGCGTCGTCCAGATACTCGGCGAACTCCTCGGCCACGGGGATCCCCATGACCTGGACCGGCGAGAGCCAGAGCGGGAAGTCGCCCGCGTAGTGCTCGAGCAGGATCGCGAAGAAGCGCTCGATCGAGCCGAACAGGGCGCGGTGGATCATGATCGGGCGCTTCTTCTGCCCGTCCTTGTCCGTGAACTCCAGGTCGAAGCGCTCCGGCAGGTTCGGGTCGACCTGAACCGTGGAGAGCTGCCACACGCGGCCGATCGCGTCGGTCGTCTTGAGGTCGATCTTCGGGCCGTAGAAGGCCGCCTCACCGGGGACCTCGGTCAGCTTGAGCCCGGACGCCAGGGCGACGTTGCGCAGCGCGTTCGTCGAGTACTCCCAGAACTCGTCGGATCCGATCCACTTGTCCTTCTCGTCGTCGCGCATCGAGAGCTCGAGCTCGAAGTCGCTGAGACCGAAGTCGCGGAGCATCGACAGGATGAACTCGAGGACGTTCGTGACCTCCGACTCCAGCTGGTCGGGCGTGACGAACAGGTGCGAGTCGTCCTGGGTGAAGCCGCGCACGCGGGTCAGTCCGTGCAGGGCGCCGGAGAGCTCGTTGCGGTAGACCGTGCCGTTCTCGGCCAGCCGGAGGGGCAGGTCCCGGTAGCTGCGCGCACGCTCCTTGTAGATCAGGATGTGCATCGGGCAGTTCATGGGCTTCAGGTAGTAGTCCTGGCCCTGCTTGGTGATGTGCCCGTCCTCGTCGCGCTCCTCGTCCATGCGGATCGGCGGGAACATGCCGTCGCGGTAGGTGACGAGGTGGTTGGACGTGAGGAACAGATCCTCCTTGGAGATGTGCGGCGTGTACACGTAGTTGTACCCGCCGGCGATGTGCCGACGGCGCGCATGCTGCTCCATCTCCCCGCGGATGATGCCGCCGCGCGGGTGCCACACCGAGAGTCCGGAGCCGATCTCGTCGGGGAACGAGAACAGGTCCAGCTCCTTGCCGAGGCGCCGGTGGTCGCGCTTCGCGGCCTCCTCCAGACGCTGCTGGTAGGCGCGCAGCTCGTCCTTGCTCGGCCAGGCCGTGCCGTAGATGCGCTGCAGCTGCGGGTTCTTCTCGGATCCGCGCCAGTAGGCCGCCGCGATGCGAGTGAGGTCCCAGCCGTTGCCGATCATGCGGGTGTTCGGCAGGTGCGGGCCGCGGCAGAGGTCCTTCCAGACGACCTCCCCGTCCTTGGCGACGTTGTCGTAGATCGTGAGCTCGCCCTCGCCGACCTCGACCGAGGCGCCCTCGGTCTTGTCGGCGCCGGGGCCCTTCAACCCGATGAGCTCGAGCTTGAACGGCTCGTCCGCGAGCTCCGCACGCGCCTCGTCGTCGGTGACCACGCGGCGCACGAAGCGCTGGCCCTCGCGCTGGATCCGCTGCATCTCCTTCGAGATCGCCTTGACGTCCTCCGGGGTGAACGGGGTGTCGACGCCGAAGTCGTAGTAGAAGCCGTCGGTGATGGGCGGACCGATGCCGAGGTTCGCCTGCGGCTTGATCCGCTGCACGGCCTGCGCGAGCACGTGCGCCGTGGAGTGCCGCAGGATGGCGAGGCCCTCGGGGCTGTCGATGGTGATGGGCTGGACGTCGTCGTCCTCATTCACGAGGGCGGCGAGATCCTTCTGCTGCCCGTTGACGAGCATCGCGACGACGGAGCGGTCGCTGTACGGGCCGTTCGCGCCGTACAGGGCGAAACCGTCGCACGGGTAGGACGGCAGTTCAGGGGCGGACACAGGATTCTCAGACAAAGGAAGTTCTCCAGTTTGGCGATGGTCTCGGCTCAGCTTCGGACGCGTCGGCGCCCTGCCCGCTCAGGCCCTGAGAGTTCGCGTGCCGGTGACGGCGACGACGGTCGCGTGCGTCTGCCGGGCGAAGTCCATAGGAGAATCCTACGCCGCCCGGTCCCGCGACCCGACCAGCGAGCCGCCGAGAGCCTCGTCGAGGTGCCTCCATCCGCCGGCCTCGTACACCACGACCAGCAGCACCGGGCCGGCCAGCACGACCAGCAGGCTCGCCCACAGCGGCCATCCGGCCGCGGCCAGGACGATGCCCACGGCCGGCAGCACGCCCGCGAGCAGGTGCAGGGGCAGGCCCCGAGTGCGCCGGCGCACGAGGTACAGGTGCAGCAGCGCGAGCGACAGTACGAACACCATGACCGGGACGGCGATCGCCAGGATGACCGTGACGGTGGAGAGGGCATGCTCGCCGTAGGCGTAGCCGATCAGGTGCAGTCCCGCACCGACCGCGGCGATGCTGGCGAAGACCAGGGCGTGCCCGTACCCCCAGACGAAGGCGCGGTCGCGGTGCGCAGCCAGGACCGCACCGGACGGGAGCATGGTGTAGATCCACCAGAGTGCGAAAGTCATCGCGATGCCCGCGCCGATGACCACGATCGTGTCGACCGTCCACCCCTTGGTCTCGGCGATCTCCTGTGCGGCCGCGAGCGTGCCGATCACCGTCTCGCCGAGGGCGATGATCGCCAGCAGCGAGTAGCGCTCGGCGATGTGATGGGGGTGCCAGGGAGTGCCGCGCTCCTCCCCTTCGCCCTTGCGCTCCGCGACGACAGGCCCGCCCAGCTCGACGAGCCAGCACAGCCCTGCCGCGATGATCGCCGTGCCGAACGGCAGCGGCGCCCAGGCCACGACGACCCAGCCGAGCTGAGCGATCGCGATGAAGACGACGTACGTGAGCGCGTGCCGTCGGAACGCGGGGTCGCGGGCGGCGCGGAGCCATTGGGCCAGCAGCCCGACGCGCATCACGATGTATCCCGACACCATGACACGGTTGTCGAAGACGCCGTGCGACTCGACCGACTCGAACATCTGCGGCAGACCGATCGCGAGCACGATCACGCCGGCCATCTGCACCATCGTGAAGAGCCGGAACAGCCAGTCGTCCGTGTCGAACGCGGACGCGAACCAGGAGAAGTTGATCCACGCCCAGACGACCGCGGCCATCGCGAAGGCGAACGCTCCGACCGCGGCTCCGCCGTGTCCGGCCGCGATGCCGGAGGCGAGCTGCGCTCCCGCCACCCCGAACGATGCGGCGAACACGAGGTCGTACAGGGCCTCGAGGGGCGTCGCCGCGCGGTGCTTCTCGTGCCTGGCCCGGCCGCGCATCGGGCTCAGCCCGTGCCGGTACCTTTCTCCCGCGTTCGTCATGCCGCTCCCCCGTCCCCTCGGATCCGTGCAGCGTCCAACCTAGCGCGGCTGCGGGTCCCGTCTCCTCGCGCCTCCTGCGGTACCGCTTCGCCGCCGCTCGAGGAGGGCGAGGGCCGCCGCGACAGCCTTGATGACGGGGATCTCCCCGAAGCGGTCGTCGTCGGCCCGGATGAGCCGACGGCCCAGGTCTGCGCGGCGTGCGCGCAGCAGCGCGCGGGCCCGCTCGGCATGCAGCGCGTTGGAGACGATCGCGATCTCGTCGGCGTCCTCGAGGAGAGGAATCGTGTTCCGGATGTTCTCCTCGGTCGAACGGCTCTCCGTTTCGAGGAGCAGAGGTCCGGCGTAGCCCCGCTCGGCCGCATAGCGGGCGAGGATCTGCGCCTCCGGCTCGGGGCCGCGCACCGCGCCGCCCGAGAAGATCACCACGTCGTGCTGTGAGCGCAGCGTGCGCAGCCCCGCACGCACTCGGAAGCGGTTCACCGCGTTGGCGCGCGAGGAGCGATTTCCGTACCCGAGGACCAGGACGGTCCGGCGTGCGCCAGGGCGCCCTTCCTCCAGGCCGCGTGTGCTCGCGCGCTGCGACAACAGCTGGCCCCAGACAAGGAACGCGATCCCCACCGAGGCGGGCACGGCCGATACCGCGAGAAGGCGCTTCCGCATGCCTCCAGGTTATGCACGCCCGCCGGCGCCGGTGGGCGGACGGGACGTTCCGGAAACGACGAAACCCCCGGAGGACCGGGGGCTTCTGCTGTGCGCGATACTGGGATCGAACCAGTGACCTCTTCCGTGTCAGGGAAGCGCGCTACCGCTGCGCCAATCGCGCCTGTTCAGGCTATTCAATTGAGAAGAGCGAGGTGGCGACGGGATTCGAACCCGTGTAAACGGCTTTGCAGGCCGGTGCCTAGCCTCTCGGCCACGCCACCATGTGGATTCGAACCCACATGCCGAAGCCCCCGAAGGGGCTCCTGCACTGGAGCGGATGACGAGACTCGAACTCGCGACCCCAACCTTGGCAAGGTTGTGCGCTACCAACTGCGCTACATCCGCGTTTTGTGTTTTCCCCGGTGTCCCGGGCACTTGAAATACATTAGCCGAGGATCCGGCGTGCGCCAAACCGAGGCCCGTTCTCGGGCGTGTCCACGCTCATACCCGGGGGCTTTCCTGCGGCTCGGCACCACCCCAATACACCCACCGCCACCCGTCGGCCCCGAGCGAGAACACCCCGGTCGTCGTGTACGGCACGCGGACCACCCCGCCGCTCTCCGTGACCTCGACGCCGCCGAGGATCTGCGCCCAGGCCACATCCCCGCGGCGCCACACGCGCACCCGCTCGGGCACCCAGACGCGCCCCTGCGCGGCGATCGCCCCGGCGACGGCGATGACCCGCTCGGGACCGTCCATGAGCTCCCCCGCACCCGACCCGGCGACCGTCATGTCGGGGTGACCGAAGATCTCCGCGAAGTCGCTGCCCGGCGTCGACATCGCGGCATAGGTCCGCGCGATCAGAGCGCGGATCGCGTCGGCGGCGTCCGCGTCTGCTTCCATGGCGGTCAGCATAGACCTCGGCCCATGTCGGCGCGCATCGGGCTGCGAACCACGCGGAGGACCGGGCGGCCGAGTGGCCGAGTGGCCGAGTGGCCGAGTGGCCGAGTGGCCGAGTGGCCGAGTGGCAGAATGCCGGGCATGACCCATCACGGCGATGCTCTGCTGAGCATCGGAGACTTCTCGCGCTACGCGCGGATCAGCGTGCGGATGCTGCGTCACTACGACGAGCGCGGGCTTCTCGCACCGGCCGACGTGGACCCGTACACCGGCTACCGCCGATACGCGCCGGAGCAGCTGCGTCTCGCAGGCCGGATCCGATCGCTCCGCGATGCGGGCTGCGGGATCCCCCTGATCGCGGAGCTGCTGCCGCTGTTCCAGGAGTCGCCTGCGACGCTTCACGACCGCCTGGAGGCACACGTCGCGGGACTCGACGAGGCCGCAGAACAGCTCGCCGCGCAGCGGCGACTCGCCCGCTCCCTGATCGCCGGGATCGACGCTGCGCTGCCGGTTGTCGCCGAGCGGACCTTCGCTCCCGCCCGCGTGCTCGCCCTGCAGCGGACGGTGGCCTGCTATCCGGCGGAGGGCGAGCTGTGGTCCGACCTGCGCGACCTTCTCGCATCGCCCGCAGAGGTGGATCCGAGCCTCTTCGGAGACCTGACCGGTGCGACGTACTTCGACGCCGAGTACCGCGACGACGATGTGGAGATGGCCATCTGGCGCGAGTACCGCGGTCCTTTCACCCCGCGACGCGGGTTCGAGATCGTCGACCTCCCTGCCCGCCGGGTCGCCTGGACGACGCACCGCGGCGAGTTCGAGACGATCGGGCGGGCGACGCAGGCGCTCGGCGAGTGGATCGCCCAGCACGGCCGCACGCAGGTCGGGCCGGTCTTCACCGTGTACGTCGTCGGCCCCGGGCGAGTGAGCGATCCGGAGCAGTGGGTGACCGAGGTCAACATCCCGATCGCCTGATCACCGCTCCGAACCTCCGTGTTCGAAACCCGGGTTTGACTCTGCCACTGTGGCAGGTTCCAGCCTTGAGCTGCAGGCGCCGCGAACGGCCGGCGCCGCGGATCGAGAGGATCGGCATGATGGATGCACCCGAGAACACGGTGAACTACTTCGAGATCGGCACGCCCGACCCCGAGACGGCGAAGGCCTTCTACGGCGGACTCTTCGGCTGGCGGTTCGGTGCCGCGGGGCCGTCCGGCTACGGCATGGTGAACGAGACCGACGGCGGACTCTGGGACACCAGCGGGATCGGATCGGGCACCTGGGCGATCTTCTACGTCGAGGTCTCCGACATCCGGGCGAGCATCGACGCCGCGCTCGCCCGCGGTGCCGAGACCGTCCTGCCCCTGGTGGACAACGGCGTCATCCTGTTCGCCCACCTGGCCGATCCCGCGGGCAACCGGTTCGGCGTGTGGCAGCGCAAGGCTGCCTGAGTCCTGACAGTCCCGCTCGCCCCGGCTCAGTCGACCAGGGCGCCCGCCGTGAGGTTGGCGATCGCCCCGGTCATCGATGAGGCCCGGTCGGACGCGGCGAAGGCGAGGTACTCCCCCACCTCCGCGAGCATCGGCAGCCTGCCGAGCGCGGTGGTACCCGTGAGGCCCTGGATCCACTCGTCCATCCCGATGCCGGAGGCGTCGGCGATGCGGCCGAACATCGCGTTCGTGTAGGAGGTCGCGAGGGCGTCGGAGATCGCGTGCGGGCGCACGCAGACGACCCGGATGCCGTCCGGGCCGAGTTCGCCGGCGAGCGCCCGCGAGAAGCCCTCGAGCCCGGCGGACTGGGCCGCGTTGCCGATCAGGCCGCGTCCGGTCAGCCGGGCTCCGGGGGTCGAGATCGTCAAGATCACGCCGGCGCGCTGCGCGACCATGTGGCGCGCGGCGGCCTTCGCCGTGAGGAAGTTCGTCCTCAGGTAGCCGTCGATCGGATGCAGGTAGTCGTCGACCGTGGTCTCCGCGATCGACAGCCCCTGCACGTGATCGAACCCGACCGCGTTCAGCGTGATGTCGATGCGGCCGGCGGCCTCGGCGACCTGATCCGCGTGCCGTTCGACCACGGCGGGATCCGAGGCGTCGACCACCGCGGTCGTGGCCTCGGCCCCCTCGGCGCGCGCAGTGGCGGCCGCCTCCTCCAGCCGGGACATCGTGCGCCCCGCGAGGAACAGCCGGGCGCCTTCCCGTGCGAAGACCCTGGCGGCGGCCGATCCGATCGAACCGCCGCCGCCGTAGATGACCGCGACCTTGTTCTGCAGCAGCATGATGCGCTCTCCTTTGTCGTTGATGCAACTTAAGCATTGCACTTGACGCTCCGAAGAAGCAACCTATGAGTTGCAGAACAGCAAGGTCAGTCAGAGCCCCTCGGCGATCTCCTTGATCCGGGCCAGCCGGTCCTCCCACTCGCGCCCGATCGCGTCGAGCCGTCGCGCCGTCGCGCTGAGCTCGGAGCCGACGACGCGGTAGCGCACCTCCCGCCCGGCGCGCACCGATTCGACCAGCCCGACCTCGGCCAGCACCGACAGGTGCTTCGCGATCGCCTGCCGCGAGACCGGGAAGCGCGCGGCCAGGGCGGACGCCGAAGCGGCTCCCTCTCCGAGGGCGACGAGGATGCTCCATCGCGTCTCGTCGCCGAGCGCCGCGAAGACCGGGACCAGGGCCTGCGTCATCGCTCCTCCTCGATCAGCGCCACGAGCTTGTCGAGCTCGAAGTCCCAGCCTCGACGATGACTCTCGAGGTTCGCGATCGGATCGGACGTGCGCTCGAAGCCCGATTCCACCACGGTGAGCCGCGTCCCCTCGCCCTGCGCCGCGAGAGTGAAGGTGAAGACGGTCGAGGAGGCGTCGTCGACCTGCGCCGGCAGCACGCCGAGCGCATCGTCGTTGTTCCAGCGATAGGTCACCGAGCGCTCCGGTTCGATCGCCTCGACGCGGATCGGTATCGCCCCGTATCCCTCGAAGCTCATCGTGCCGTGCGCCCCCGCGCCGTCGCCGAGCAGGACTGTGCGCCCGAACCACCGCGACAGGAGCTCCGGATCCGTGACCGCGCGCCAGACCTTCGGCACGGGAGCGGCGATGTCGATGCTGCGCGTGACGCGGAACGCGCCTTCGTCGACGACGGATGCGTTCCTGCCGGTCGTGCTCGCCACGGTCGCCTCCTGCGCATCGGGAGGGGCGTCGGACACCCCTACTGCAACTGCGAGGTTACAACACGACAGATCGCGCAGAGGAGGGAGGAATGGTGGGCGATGCCGGACTCGAACCGACGACCTCTTCCGTGTGAAGGAAGCGCGCTACCAACTGCGCCAATCGCCCTGATGGGTTTTGCGTGCCCTGAGGCACAGGTAAAGAGCATACCCGATGCGGGACGATCCCTCCGACCAGGCCGTCCTCCGGGCGTGGCGCGCCTGATTCGCCGAGGACGATGTCGGCGGGCACGGATACCGTCGCCCGCATGGACACCGCAGAGCTGGTCGAGGATCTGGACGAGGCGCAGCGCCGCGCCGTCGAGCACGGCGACGGACCGCTCGTCGTCGCGACAGGCGCGGGGACCGGGAAGACGCGCGTCCTCACCAGCCGGGTGGCCCGGCTCATCGACGCCGGCGTGCCGCCGGAGCGGATCCTGCTGCTGACGTTCACCCGCCGGGCCGCCGCGGCGATGACCTCCCGCGCGGCCGCGATGGTCGGCGACACCGCGCTCGCACAGCGGATCGCCGGAGGGACGTTCCACTCCGTCGCCCACCGCGTGGTCGCGGAGTACTCGCAGCATCTGGGGCTGACCGACGTGACCGTGCTCGCGCCGGACGACATCGTCGACCTGATCGATCTGCTGCGCAGCGAGCACGGGTTGGACGGCACAGACCGGCGGATGCCGACGAGCAGGGCGATCGCCGACATCGCATCCCGCGCGGTGAGCCTGGAGCGCCCCGGACGCGAGGTGATCTCCGAGCAGTTCCCGTGGGCGCTCGGCCACGTCGACCCGATCATGGCGCTTCTGCGCGCCTACGCGCAGCGCAAGCGGTCGCGCGGCCTGCTCGACCTCGACGATCTGCTGGTCGCGTGGCGTTCGCTGGTGCGGGATCCCGACGTGGGCGCGCGCCTCAGGGCGCGCTGGGACTGGGTGCTCGTGGACGAGTACCAGGACGTCAACCGCGTGCAGGCGGACATCGTCCAGGAGCTCTGCCCCGACGGGCGGGGCCTCACCGTCGTCGGCGACGACGCGCAGGCCATCTACGGGTTCCGCGGTGCCGGCGCGGGGCAGCTGCAGGAGGTGCTCGACCGTCTCCCGCATGCCGACCTGATCCGGCTCGAGCGCAACTTCCGCTCGACGCAGCCGATCCTCGACCTCGCCAACGCGACCCGCCCGGAGGAGTTCCCGATCCGGCTGTTCGCGGACCGCGCGGCTCCGGCGGTGCGTCCCGAGCTCGTACGGTGCGAGAACGCGGACGATGAGGCGCGTGCCGTCGCCGATCGCATCCTCGCCGCCCACGCCGACGGCGTTCCGCTGCGGGAGCAGGCGGTGCTGATGCGGACCGGATCCCACAGCGCGCTGCTCGAGATCGAGCTCACCGTGCGCGACGTCCCGTTCAAGAAGTTCGGGGGGATCGGCTACCTCGAGACCGCCCACGTCCGCGATCTGCTCGCGGCGTTCCGCGTCGTGCTCAATCCTCACGACGAGATCGCGTGGTACCGCCTGCTCACGCGCCACCGGGGGCTGGGGAAAGTCAGCGCCCGGCGCCTCGCCGGGGTGCTCGCCGATCAGGGCATCGCCGGCGGCCCCGAGGCGATCGCCGCAGCTCCGGCGACCGCGCGGGTGGGCCTCGCCACGACGCTGTCGCTGCTCGGCGTGGTCGATGGCGACTCCCCGGTCTCCGAGCTCGTCGAGGCGTGCCACGACGCCGTGTCGACGCTCCTCGAGCAGCACTATCCCGACTGGCAGCGGCGGGCGAGCGACGTCACCGCCGTGGCCGAGGCCGCGGGCCGTCGGAGCGATCTGCGGTCGTTCGTCGGCGAGCAGGCGATCGACCCGGTCGCGGCCTCCGGCGACTGGGCCGGGCAGCCGCACCTCGATGAGGACTGGGTGACGCTCTCCACGATCCACTCGGCCAAGGGCCTGGAGTGGTCGGCCGTGCACCTGCTGCGGGCCACCGACGGCGCCATCCCCTCCGACATGGCGCTCACCTCGCGGGCGGGGCTGGAAGAGGAGCGGCGCCTCTTCTACGTCGGTCTCACCCGGGCGCGCGACACCCTGAGCGTCTACGCCCCCGACACCCTGCCCACGCACCCGACCGCGTTCACGGCCCGCCACGTCCAGGCCAAGCCGAGCCGCTTCCTGACCAGCGCAGCGCTCGCGTGCCTCGACGTCGTCGACACGCGCGTTCAGGCTCCCCTCGCCGCAGCGGCCGCACCCCCGAGCCCCCGGGTGCGCATGGACGGCCTCGACGCCCTGTTCGCCTGAGCGCCGAGCCGCACGCCGTCAGGGCAGGATCTGCGCCGCCTGCCGCGCGATCTCGAGCTCCTCGTTCGTCGGCACTACCAGCACCGTCACGCGCGACTCGTCGGTGGAGATCACCCGGATCCCCCGGCCGGCGGCCTCGTTGCGCAGCGGATCGATCTCCACGCCGGCGAAACCCAGCGTCGCCATGGCCTCCCGGCGCACGAGCGCGTTGTTCTCCCCCACGCCGGCCGTGAAGGAGATCACGTCCACGCCGCCGAGCTGGGCGATGTACGCGCCGGCGTAGCTGCGCAGCCGATGGATGTAGACCTCGAACGCGAGCGACGCGGCCTCGTCCCCCGCCGCGGCGCGCGCGAGCACGTCGCGCATGTCTGAGACGCCGGCCAGCCCCTTCAAGCCGCTGCGGGTGTTCAGCAGCTCGTCCAGGTCCGCGACGGTGAGCGACGCACGCCGCGCCAGCGTGAACAGGACCGCAGGATCGATGTCCCCCGAGCGCGTCCCCATGACGAGCCCTTCGAGGGGCGTCATGCCCATCGAGGTCTCGACGGATCGCCCGCCGCGCACGGCCGTGACCGACGCGCCGTTGCCGAGGTGGAAGACGAGCTGACGCAGGTCTTCGCGGTCACCCCCTACGAACGCGGCCGCGGCCGCCGAGACGTACTTGTGCGAGGTGCCGTGGAAGCCGTACCTCCGGATCCGATACGTCTCGGCGAGATCGCGGTCGATCGCGTAGGTGTACGCGGCGGGAGGGAGCGTCTGGTGGAAGGCGGTGTCGAACACGGCCACCTGGGGCACGTCCGGGAACGCGCGCTCCGCGGCTCGGATGCCCTGCAGGGCGCCCGGGTTGTGCAGCGGGGCGAGGGCCGCGAGCTCCTCGATGTCGGCCTCCACTCGCGGGGTGATCACGGTGGGCTCGAAGAACCGCGCCCCTCCGTGCACCACGCGGTGCCCGACCGCCACCGGCGCCGCGTCCTCCAGGGAGGGGCCGTGCTCGGCGAACGCTTCCAGCATCACCTGGAAGCCGGCGGTGTGGTCCGGGATCGGCAGCGTGCGGTCGGTCTCGGCACCCGTCGCGTCGACATGCACCGCACGGCCCTGACCCTGCCCGATCCGCTCGACGAGACCGGATGCGAGCGCGGAGCCGGATCCGGTGTCGACCAGCTGGTACTTGAACGACGAGGATCCGCTGTTGATCACCAGCACCACGCTCATGCGCGATCCCCCTGGGCCTGGATCGCCGTGATCGCGATCGTATTGACGATATCCTCGACGAGCGCGCCGCGGGAGAGGTCGTTGATCGGCTTGTTCAGCCCCTGCAGGACCGGTCCCATGGCGACCGCGCCCGCGGAGCGCTGCACGGCCTTGTACGTGTTGTTGCCCGTGTTCAGATCCGGGAAGACGAACACCGTCGCCCGCCCCGCCACGGACGATCCCGGCAGCTTCGCCCGGGCCACGGCGGCGTCCGCGGCGGCGTCGTACTGGATCGGCCCCTCCACCGGCAACTCCGGGGCGCGCGTGCGCACCAGCGCCGTCGCCGCGCGCACCTTCTCGACCTCGGCGCCGGAGCCGGAGTCGCCGGTCGAGTACGACAGCATCGCCACGCGCGGATCGATGCCGAACGCCTTCGCGGTCGCCGCGGAGGAGATCGCGATGTCGGCGAGCTGCTCGCTCGTCGGATCCGGGATCACGGCGCAATCCCCGTAGACGAGCACGCGGTCGGCGAGCGCCATGAGGAACACCGACGACACCACCGAGACGCCGGGACGCGTCTTGATGATCTCGAACGCGGGACGGATCGTGTGCGCCGTGGTGTGCGCGGCACCCGACACCATGCCGTCGGCGAGGCCGAGGTGCACCATCAGCGTCCCGAAGTACGACACGTCCGTGACCGTGTCGGCGGCCTGCGCGAGCGTCACGCCCTTGTGCGCGCGCAGACGGGCGTACTCGGCCGCGAAGCGCGGCACGAGCTCGGGATCCGTCGGCGACACCACGCGCGCCGCGTCGAGGTCGACGCCCAGCTCCCGCGCCCTCGCGCGCACGGCCGTCTCGTCGCCGAGGATCACGAGGTCGGCGATGCCGCCGCTCAGCACGGCGCCCGCGGCACGGAGCACACGGTCGTCGCCTCCCTCCGGCAGCACGATCGTGCGGCGCTGGGTGCGCGCGCGGTCGAACAGCTCGTACTGGAACATGAGCGGGGTCACGACGTCGGAACGGGCGACGCCCAGCAGCGCGATGAGCGCAGGCACGTCGACGTGCTGCTCGAACAGCGCCAGGGCGCGCCCGACCCGATGCGGCGCGTCGACCGAGAGGCGCCCGGGCGCGTTCATGATCCGCACGGTCGTGTCGTAGGTCCCGTGGTCGGTCGCGATGATCGGCACCCGCGGGCCGAGGCCGTCCAGCAGCCGCTCGATCGGCTCCGGCAGCGCGAAGGGCCCGTTCAGCACGATCGCCGCGATCGAGGGGAACGTGCCCGCCGCCTGCGCGAGCAGCGTCGCCAGCAGCACCTCCTCGCGATCCGCGGGGATCACGACCACCGCCGACTCGATGAGGCGCGGAAGCACGTTCACCATCGACATGCCGGCGATCACCACGTCCAGCACCTCGCGGTCCAGGAGCTCCTCGTCGCCCCGGGCGAGACGGCCGCCGAGCGCCTGCAGCACGCCGCGCACGGACGGCGCGACCAGGGGCGGATCCTCCGGGACGACCCAGACCGGCACCTCTCCGGCGGACTCGTCCCGGCGCTCTCGGAGCACCGCGGAGACCTCCGCTCGGATGTCGTCGGCCTGCCCCGGCTCCGCCCGGTTCACGATGATCGCGGAGAGCACGGCCCGCTCCTGTGCGAGCTCGGCGACGCCGAGGCGGGCCAGCTGCCCGAGCTGCACAGGAGTGCGCGCCGCCGTCGCCCCGAGCCGTTCGCCGTGCCCCGCGGTGTCGCGTCCGCCGAGGACGAGCAGCACCGGCGCACCCAGGTTCGCCGCGATGCGGGCGTTGACCCCGAGCTCCGCGGGTCCCGCGACGTCGGTGTAGTCGCTGCCGAGGATCACCACGGCGTCGCACTGCGCCTCCACCGCGTGGAAGCGCTCCACGATCCTCCCGAGCGCCGCGTCCGGATCCGCGTGCAGCTCGTCGTAGCCGACGCCGATGCAGTCCTGGGCGGGCAGCCCGATCCGCGTGCGCGAGAGCAGCATCTCCAGGACGTCGTCGCGGTCGCGGGAACGGGTGACGGGGCGGAACACCCCGACGCGAGCGGTCGCCCGGCTCAGCGCGTCGATCACGCCCAGCGCGATCAGAGACTTGCCGGAATGGCCTTCGACGGACGTGATGAGGATGCTCTTCGCCACGCGCTCAGCCTACGGGCCGGAGCGGCGCCGGAGCGCGTCGGAGGAGTCCCGCCAAACTGGCACGCCTGTGCTAGTTTGGACTCATGGTCAATCGGATCGATGCGGCGGAACGCCGCCGAGTGCTCGCCGAGGCGACGTGGCGGATCATCCTCCGCGACGGGCTCCCCGGCGTCTCCGTCCGTGCCGTCGCGGCCGAAGCCGGGCTCGCCGCCGGATCGGTGCGGCACTTCTTCCCCTCGCAGGCCGAGCTGATGAACTTCGCGATGACCGCCCTCGTGGAGACGGTGGCGATGCGGATCCGCGCTGCCACCGAGATCCCCGACCTGCGCGAACGCGTGGCGGCGATGCTCGTCGAGCTCCTCCCGGTCACCGACCGCACCCATGCGGAGTTCGCCGCGTATCTCGAGTTCCTGGATCGGTCCCGCACCGACGCGTCGCTGCAGGCCGTCGCCGACGAGAGCGTCACGGCCGTGCGTGAGCTCATCGTCACCGTGCTGACGGATCTGCGCCGGCTCGGGATGGTCCGCGCCGATCTCGACCTCGACGAGGAGGCGATGCGGCTGCACGCGTTCGTGGACGGGCTCACGCTGCAGCTGCTCGTCGCCCCGGGGCTCAACTCGCGAGACAGGGCCCGCGGCGCGGTGCAGCGCTGGCTGGAGGATCTGGCCCCGCGCCGAGGAGAGGACGACGCATGATCATCGCAGGAATCCTCGGGGCCGAGGCGGGCTTCTGGATCGCGCTCATCCTGGCGCTGGCCGCCCGCTATCTGCTGCGCCGCCGCACCCTCAGCACGGTGCTGCTGTGGTCCCTCCCCGTGATCGACCTCGCACTGCTCGCCTTCGTGGTGATCGACCTCGCCCGCGGATCGGCCCCGACGCCCTCCCACGCACTGGCGGCCTCCTACCTCGGCTTCACGATCGCCTTCGGCCATCCACTGATCCGCTGGGCGGACGCGGCCTTCGCCCGCCGATTCGCTGGGGTCGCGCGCCCTCCGAAGCCGGCCAAGGGCAGCGCCGCGCACGTGCGCGCCTTGTGGGTCGAGTGGCTGCGCGTCGTGCTGGCGGCCGCGATCGCGGCCGCGATCCTCGCGGTCCTCGCGCTCGTCGTCCGACGGGATCCGCTGCCGTCGACGCTGGAAGCGGCAGGGACGAATCCGCTCTGGGCGCAGATGATCACCCTCGCCGTCGTCGTGGCGGTGTGGTTCCTCGCCGGGCCCGCCTTCGCCCGGACGACGCCGGAGACGCGCACCTCGTCCTGAGTTCGACCGCGACCGTCCTCAGCACCGCGAGGCCGGCCTCAGCCGGCGGTCCATCCGAACCGTCGTTCGAGAACACCGGCGACCCTCTCGAAGCGGTCGCGGTCGAGGGCCGCCGCCTCACGGCGCACGCCCGAGACGTGCACGCTGTAGAGCTGGTCCACGTCGACCCAGCTCTCCCTCCCCTGGCCGTCCCAGGGACCGGATCCGAGGGAGAGGAAGTCGCGGTCGCCGTCGTGCGACTTGCTGGTGAGCTTCACCGCGTACACGCGATCCGCGGACTGGGTCGCGATCACGAGCACGGGACGGTCCTTGCCGCGCCCGTCGCGCTCCGCGTAGGGCACCCACGTCCACACGATCTCGCCCGCGTCCGGAGCGCCGTCCCGCTGCGGTGCGTAGCGGACGCGGAGTCCGCGCACCGATCTCGGATCGAGTTCGACCGTCTCGGCGATGCCGCTGTGGCCCGGCTCGAGAGTGGCCGTGCCCGCGGCCGGGCGGTTCCCCGTCGCGGGCCGACGCGCCGCCTCGGTCTTGCCGGAACCACGGGCGAACGACTTGAGGATCGCCGCGCCTGCGGCGACGAGCGCGGACAGGATGCCGTTGCCATTGGTGGTCACAACGACACCCTATCCGCGCGTTCCCGCATCCCCGCGGGTCTCACGAGGTGAGCGCGTAGCCCTCCTCGCCGTGCACCACGAGGTCGACGCCGGCGATCTCGTCCTCGCTGGTGACACGGAAGCCGATGGTCTTGTCGATGACGAGGCCGATGATCAGCGCCACGACGAAGGAGTAGACGAGCACCCCGCCCGATGCCAGCACCTGGACGACGAGCAGACGGAGGTCGCCGCCCGTGAACAGGCCCTGCCCGGTGGCGAAGAAGCCCAGGTAGATCGTGCCGATGAAGCCGCCGACGAGGTGCAGGCCGACGACGTCGAGCGAGTCGTCGAAGCCGAGGTGGAACTTGAGCTCGACGGCCAGCGCGCACACCGCTCCGGTGATGGCGCCCAGCAGCAGCGCCCAGCCCGGCGTCAGGTTGGCGCACGCGGGGGTGATCGCCACGAGGCCCGCGACCGCGCCGCTGGCGGCGCCGATGGAGGTCGCCTTGCCGCCGCGGATCCGCTCGATCAGGATCCAGCCGAGGATGCCGGCCGCGGCCGCGCCGAAGGTGTTGATCGTGATGAGGCCGACGCCGTCCATCCCCTTGGTGGTCCACTGCGCCCCGGCGTTGAAGCCGAACCAGCCGAACCACAGCAGCGCGGCGCCCAGAAGCGTCAGCGGCACGTTGTGCGGCTTCTGGATGCCCTTCTGGAATCCGATCCGCTTGCCGAGCACGAGGGCGAGGGCGAAGGCGGCGGCGCCCGCGTTGATGTGCACCGCGGTGCCGCCCGCGTAATCGATGAACTCGATGCCGCTCTTCTCCCCGAAGAGCATCCCGCCCAGGTGCATGATCCAGCCGCCGCCCCACACCCACGCGGCGATCGGGAAGTACCCGACGGTGGCGAAGACGCCCACGAAGATGAGCCACGGACCGAACTTGGCGCGGTCGGCGATGGCGCCGGAGATGAGCGCCACGGTGATGATGGCGAAGGTCGCGCCGTAGCCCACGGTCAGCAGCGCGACGTTGGAGCCCTTGCCGCTGGCGAGCGACGCGAGCCCGAAGTCGGCGAACGGGTCGCCCGCGAACTGGGTGGGCGACGAGACGCTCGCCATGGACGAGCCGTACAGGATCCACAGCACGGCGACGAGCCCGATCGCGCCGAAGCTCATCATCATCATGCTGATGACGCTCTTGGCCTTCACCAGGCCGCCGTAGAAGAACGCCACTCCCGGCGTCATGAGCAGCACGAGCGCCGTCGCCGTGACTCCCCAGGAGATGTTCCCTGTCGCTTCCATGCCTTACGCCTCCACCTGATCGCGTTGTGCGTTTCAGTGTGTCGACGCTGTGTTTCGTGCGGTCGCGGTGGATGTTGCGGCGGTGTTACAGGACGCGCTCCCGTGTGAACAACGTGTTTCGCAGAGTGCGCGGTCCCGGACGGCGGCTCAGCCGGCCTCGGGTCGCTCCGCGTGCGAGAGCGCGTTCAGACGGGAGATCGCGCGCAGGTACTTCTTGCGGTAGCCGCCGCCGAGCATCTCCTCGCTGAACACCTCGTCCAGCGGGCGTCCGGTCGCGAGGATCGGGATCTGCGCGTCGTAGGCGCGATCCACGAAGGCGACGAAGCGCAGCGCCTCGGACTGGTCGGTGAGCTGGCGCACGTCGCGGATGCCCAGCGCGGCGAGGCCGTCGATGAGGCGGATGTACCGAGAGGGGTGCACCTGCGCGAGGTGCTTGACGATCTCGTCGAACGCGTCGTCCGACACCCGGTGGCTGGCGCTCAGCGCGGCCAGGTCGGCGCTGTACTGCTCCGGCGTGAGCGAGACCGCGTGGCCGTCGAGGGCGCGCTGCCGGAAGTCGACCCCGTCGATCCGGATCGTCTCGAAGCTGTCGGCCATCGCGTGGATCTCGCGCAGGAAGTCCTGCGCGGCGAACCGGCCCTCGCCCAGGGCGTTCGGCGGCGTGTTCGAGGTGGCGGCGAGGCGGGTGCCCGAGCCGACCAGCTCCCCGAGCAGGCGGGTCATCACCATCGTGTCGCCCGGGTCGTCGAGCTCGAACTCGTCGATGCACAGCAGGTCCGATCCGCGCAGCAGGTCGACCGTGTTGCGGTAGCCGAGTGCTCCGACGAGCGCGGTGTACTCGATGAAGGATCCGAAGTACTTCCGGCGGGCCGGCATGGCGTGATAGATCGACGCGAGCAGGTGGGTCTTGCCCACGCCGAACCCGCCGTCGAGATAGACGCCGGGCTTGGTCTCGGGGACCTTGGGCGCGCGGCGGAAGAGCCCTCCGCGCTTGACCGGCTGTGCACCGGTCGAGAAGGCGACGAGCTGCTGCTTCGCCTCCTCCTGCGAGGGGTAGACAGGATCGGAGCGATAGCTCTCGAAGGTCGCGCCGTCGAACTGCGGCGGCGGGACGAGACCCCCCAGCAGTTCGGTGCCGGTCATCTGCGGCTGGCGGTCGATGAGATGGACGACGCCGGCGGAGGCGGCCTGATCGGTCATACGGATCCTGTGTCGAAGTCTTACCCTGCGGATGCGCAGGGGCGCACGGGGTTCTAGTGTCGAAGTGACGGATCAACCCTACGCCGTCGTCGTCCCCGGTTTCACCGCGCGTCATCGCCTGCGGCGGGACCGTTCACGAGCACATCGCCCTGCAACACCATCACCGAGGGAGCCCCCTGTGACCGTCGAGTTCGACACCTCATCCGCTTTGTTCGCCGACTACGCGGAGCCCGGCCGTCTGGTCACCACCGACTGGCTCGCCGCGCACCTCGGCGAGGAGGGCCTCGTCGTGGTGGAGTCCGACGAGGACGTGCTGCTGTACGAGACGGGCCACATCCCGGGCGCGGTGAAGGTGGACTGGCACACCGAGCTCAACGACCCGGTCGTGCGCGACTACGTGGACGGCGCCGGCTTCGCCGAGCTGCTGAGCCGCAAGGGCATCGCGCGGGACGACACCGTGGTCATCTACGGAGACAAGAACAACTGGTGGGCCGCGTACGCGCTCTGGGTGTTCTCGCTCTTCGGCCACGAGGACGTCCGCCTGCTCGACGGCGGCCGCGACCGCTGGATCTCCGAAGGGCGCGAGATCACGACCGACCTCCCGAACCGCGCGGCGACCGAATATCCGGTCGTCGAGCGCGACGACACGGTGCTGCGCGCGTACAAGGACGACGTGCTGGCCCACCTCGGCAACCCGCTGATCGACGTGCGCTCGCCGGAGGAGTACAACGGCTCGCGCACCTCGGCCCCGGCGTACCCCGAGGAGGGCGCGCTGCGGGCCGGACACATCCCGACGGCGCAGAACGTGCCCTGGGCGAAGGCCGTCGCAGAGGACGGAGGGTTCAAGCCGCGCGCGGAGCTCGAGGCGATCTACCTGGACGGCGCGGGCCTCGCCCCCGGGGACGAGGTCGTCGCCTATTGCCGCATCGGAGAACGCTCCGCGCACACCTGGTTCGTGCTGAAGCACCTCCTCGGCTTCGAGAACGTGCGCAACTACGACGGATCGTGGACCGAGTGGGGCAGCGCGGTGCGCGTGCCGATCGTCACCGGCGAGGAGCCCGGTTCGATCTGAGCGTGGGAGAATGGCGGGGATGACCGATCTCCCCGCCTCTCCCCTGCCCGATCCGCACGCCCTCCCCGACCGGCTGGCGCAGATCAGGGACGAGTTCCTGGAGCTTCCCGAGCCGGATCGGCTGCAACTGCTTCTGGAGTTCTCGAACGAGCTCCCGCCGGTCTCGGACGAGGTCGCAGCGCATCCCGAGATGACGGAGCGCGTGGCCGAATGCCAGTCGCCCGTGTACATTTATCTCGAGGTGGCCGATGACGCGGTGACGATGCACGCCACTGCGCCGGCGGAGGCGCCGACGACCCGTGGGTTCGCGAGCATCCTCGCGCAGGGCATCGCCGGGCTGAGCCCGGACGAGGTGCTGGCGATCCCGGACGACTTCCCGCAGTCGATCGGACTCACCCGGGTCGTGTCTCCGCTGCGCATCTCCGGGATGACCGGAATGCTGATGCGCGCCAAGCGTCAGGTGCGCGCCCGCCTCGCCGCCTGAGCGCGTCGTCGCGGGACCGCCGGGCTCAGTCGGCGAATCCGTGCTCTCCGAGCCAGTCCCTGATCGCGTCCGTCCAGCGGGTCTGGTCGTAGTTCCAGAGCTTGGTGTGACGGGCGCCCGTGAACACGGGCATCGTCACCAGATCGGGGCGCGCCGCCGCGAGAGCGTGCGAAGCATCGGACGGCACGAAGCCGTCGTCGTCGCTGTGCAGCAGCAGGATCGGCACGTCCAGCTCGGCCGAGCGGGCGACCATGTCCAGCGCGTCGAAGGCGATCGCCTGGTCCGCGCCGCTGAGCCGTGCCGACCAGGGCTGCTCCAGAGCGTCCATCGCGAGCTGCGGGAGCGGATCCCACAGCCCCATCTCCCGCGCCTGGTACCGCAGCACGGTGCGCCAGTCCACCACCGGCGAGTCCAGGATCATGCCCACGACCGCGCCGCCGTGGTCGGAGGACACGAGGGTCTGCAGCGCGATCGCGCCGCCCATCGACCAGCCCATGAGGAGGATCCGCTCCGCTCCGTGACGCAGCGCATACGCGATCGCGGTGTCCACGTCCCGCCACTCCGTCGCACCGAGGCCGTACGAGCCCGGCCGCGTGCGCGGGCCCTCGCCGTCGTTCCGGTACGACGTGACGAGCACGGGCAGACCCGCGGCGTGCAGGACCGGGACGGCCCGCAGGCACTCCGAGCGCGTCGCGCCGCGGCCGTGCACCTGGATCACCCAGGTGGTCGACGCCGCGGGGAACAGCCACGCCGGACAGGGGCCCGCCGGTGTGCCGATCAGCACGGACTCGTACGGCAGGTGCAGCTCGCTCGGAGCCAGGTAGTAGTAGCCGCTGAACGCCGCATGGCGGCCGATCTCGGCGCCGGGCTCGATCTGCGTCAAGAGCTTGCGGCGCACGGTGCCGCCGTCGGCGTGCAGGACCGCACCGAGCTTGACGTAGCCCGGCGTCCCGTCCACGTAGAGGCCGTAACTCCCCGGAAGTTCCGTGTCGGGTGTGCGCCCGAGTTCGATCGTCTGCGCCCCGGTGTCGACCGCCAGGACCTCGGTGTCGTTCTTGCGTGGCGCTGGGGTGATCACCTCACGCGCGATCCGCAGCACGAGGGCTCCTCCGATCGCGGCGCCGAGAGCCGCGGCCCCCGCGAGTGCGATCGCGCCGACCGTCGCGGCGTGCCTGAGACTCTTCATCGCCTCCTGACTCTAGTCTGTCCGCGTGAGCGCTCATCCCGGACCTGACGGCGCCTTCGCGCACGCCGCCGAGCAGCTGCGGGCGCTGCGATTCCGCACCGACATCGTCGTGCGCGAGATCCCCGCGCCTTCGGGGCTCGCCCCCGACGCCCTGGCGTTCGCCGCCGACGTGCGCCCCGACGAGAACGGCGACTCGCTCTACGGCACGGGCCGGTTCGTGCTGCTGCACGACTCCGCCGCGCCGGACGCGTGGGGCGGGCCGTGGCGCATCGTCGCGTTCGCCCAAGCGCCCCTCGAGCCGGAGATCGGCACGGATCCGCTGCTCGCCGATGTAGCGTGGTCCTGGCTGATCGACGCGCTGGCCTCCCGCGGCGCGACGCACCACTCCGCGTCCGGCACCTCGACGAAGACCCTGTCCAAGGGGTTCGGCGGGCTGGCCGCGGAGGGCGACGGCGCACAGATCGAACTCCGTGCGTCGTGGTCGCCGACGGGCCGGCTCGCGCCGCACGCCGAGGCGTGGGCGGAACTGGTCGGAATGCTGGCGGGACTGCCGCCAGGCTCAGAGGACATCGCCGTGTTCGGCGCCAGGAGAACCATCCGTGACTGACTACGTCGTCATCGACAGCGATGAGGCCTTCGCGTCCGCCGCACACGCGCTCGCCGCAGGACAGGGACCCGTCGCCGTCGACGTGGAACGCGCCTCCGGCTTCCGCTACTCGCAGCGCGCCTACCTCGTGCAGGTGTTCCGCCGCGACGCGGGAGCGTTCCTGTTCGACCCCATCGCGATCACGTCGTTCGCTCCCCTGCAGGAGGCGATCGGCGCCGAGGAGTGGGTCTTCCACGCGGCGAGCCAGGATCTGCCCTCGCTGCACGAGCTGGGCCTCGAGCCCGCGCGCGTGTTCGACACCGAGCTCGCCGCGCGTCTGCTCGGCTACGAGCGCGTCGGACTGGCCGCCGTCGTGGAGCGCGCCCTCGGCATCGTGCTCGCGAAGGAGCACTCGGCGGCGGACTGGTCCACGCGCCCCCTGCCGAACGCGTGGCTCGAGTACGCCGAGCTCGATGTGCTGCACCTCATCGACGTGCGCGACTTCATCGCCGCCGAGCTCGACGCCGCGGGCAAGACCGGGTTCGCGGACGAGGAGTTCGAAGCCGCCCGCGTGCGCCGCCCCAAGCCGCCCAGGGAGGAGCCGTGGCGTCGCCTGAGCGGACTGCACCAGGTGCGCGGCGCCAAGAACCTCGCCGTGGCCCGCGAGCTCTGGGAGGCGCGCGAGGAGTTCGCCCGCGAGTCCGACGTCTCGCCCGGGCGGCTCGTGCCGGATCGTGCGCTCATCGCCGCCGTGCAGGCGAACCCGCAGAGCAAGGGCGCGCTCGCCGCGGTCTCCGCCTTCACCGGACGCGCCAGCCGCAGCCAGATCGATCGATGGTGGGCCGCGATCGAGCGCGGGCGGGAGCGGACGGATCTGCCCCGCGAGCGCGTGCCGAGCGACGCGCCGCCGCCGCCGCGCGCGTGGGCCGACCGCAACCCCGAGGCCGATGCGCGACTGAAGGCCGCGCGCGCGGCCGTGGAGGCGCACGCCGAGGAGCTCGGCATGCCGACCGAGAACCTGCTCACGCCCGACACGCTGCGCCGCATCGCGTGGGAGCCGCCGGTGCCGGTCGACGCCGGCACGATCGGAGAGGCCCTCGCCGCACGCGACGCACGACGGTGGCAGATTGAGGAAACCGCACAGCGGATCGCGGATGCTTTTGTCGAAGCTGCTCAAACGCCGGACGAGGCGCCCGGAACCTCTTCGTAGGTTCAGCCCAACCGATTCGTCCGCGTATCCACCCCCGCTCCTAGGCTGAGGTCAACCCTGAAATCTGGAGGCCCGGCAGCCGCTCGGTCTTCGAACTGGATGTGTGGAGGCAGAGTGGCCGAGATCTCGGACGTCTTCTTCGTCGATGGAGTGCGCACCCCCTTCGGGCGCGCCGGCGAGAAGGGCATGTACTGGAACACCCGCGCGGACGACCTGGCCGTCAAGGCCACGATCGGTCTGATGGAGCGCAACGGCGACGTCCCCCTGGATCGGATCGACGACGTCGCGATCGCCGCGACCTCGCAGACGGGTGACCAGGGTCTGACCCTCGGGCGCTCCGTCGCGATCCTCGCCGGCCTCCCGCAGACCGTGCCCGGCCTCGCCGTCGAGCGCATGTGCGCCGGCGCCATGACCAGCGTCACCACGATGGGCGCATCGATCGGCGTGGGCATGTACGACCTCGCCCTCGCGGGCGGCGTGGAGCACATGGGGCACCACCCCATCGGCGGCAACGCCGACCCGAACCCGCGGTTCGTCGCCGAGAAGATGGTCGACCCGGGCGCCCTCAACATGGGTGTCACCGCGGAGCGCATCTTCGACCGCTTCCCGCACCTGACCAAGGAGCGCTCCGACCGGTTCGGCATGCTGAGCCAGCACAAGGTCCAGGCCGCCTATGACGCGGGCAAGATCCAGCCCGACCTCGTGCCCGTCGCGATCAAGGACGCCGACGGCGCCTGGGGCCTCGCGACCGAGGACGAGGGGCGCCGCCCGCAGACCACGATGGAGGATCTGGCGAACCTCAAGACGCCGTTCCGTCCGCACGGTCGCGTCACCGCCGGCACCTCGTCGCCCCTGACCGACGGCGCGACCATGTCGCTGCTCGCCGGATCGGGCGCCGTCAAGGAGTTCGGGCTCGCCCCGAAGATGCGCATGGTGTCGTTCGCGTTCGCCGGCGTTCAGCCGGAGATCATGGGGATCGGCCCGATCCCGTCCACCGAGAAGGCGCTGAAGAAGGCCGGCCTCACGATCGACGACATCGGCCTGTTCGAGCTGAACGAGGCGTTCGCGATCCAGGTCATCTCCCTGCTCGACCACTTCGGCATCGCGGACGACGACCCGCGCGTCAACGCCTGGGGCGGCGCGATCGCCCTCGGCCACCCGCTCGCCGCGAGCGGCGTGCGACTCATGATCCAGCTCGCCGCGCAGTTCGCCGAGCGTCCCGACGTCCGCTACGGCCTCACCGCGATGTGCGTGGGTCTCGGCCAGGGCGGGTCGGTCATCTGGGAGAACCCCTACTTCGACGGCAAGAAGCGGAAGTGAGCGCAGGAATGACGAACTACGACGCCATCGACTTCACGCCCATCATGGCCCTCACCGAGGGCGAGGTCGTCACGCACTCCCCCGTGCGCGACGTGCGTCTGCCCTCCGGCAAGGTGCTCGCCCTCATCACGCTCGACAACGGACGCGACCACACCCGCCCGAACACGCTCGGCCCGGCCACCCTCACGGAGCTCGGCGAGACGCTCGCGGCGCTGAAGGCGCGCGCCGGCGCCGGCGAGATCGACGCCGTCGGCATCACCGGCAAGCAGTACATCCTCGCCGCGGGCGCCGACCTCTCCGACATCAGCCGGGTCGGATCCCGCGACAACGCCCGCCTCATCGCGCAGCTCGGTCACAAGGTGCTGGGCTCGCTCAGCACGCTGGGCGTCCCGTCGTTCGCCTTCGTCAACGGGCTCGCCCTGGGCGGCGGCGTCGAGATCGCCCTGAACTCGACCTACCGCACGGTCGACGCCTCCGCGGCGGCGCTCGCCCTTCCCGAGGTCTTCCTCGGGATCATCCCGGGCTGGGGCGGCGCGTACCTGCTGCCGAACCTCATCGGCATCGAGAACGCGCTCGAGGTCGTCGTCTCGAACCCGCTGAAGCAGAACCGCATGCTCAAGCCGCAGCAGGCCTTCGAGCTCGGCATGATGGACGCGATCTTCCCCGCCGCGAACTTCCTCGAGGACTCGCTCCGCTGGGCCGACGCGGTCCTCGGCGGCAAGAAGGTCGAGCGCAGGAACGAGCCGGGCAAGATCGAGCGGCTCACCAAGTGGCCGATCGCGATCAAGATGGCCCGCGGCATGCTCGAGTCCAAGATCGGCACCGTCCCCCGTTCGCCCTACGTCGCCCTCGACCTGCTCGACAAGGCCAGGGGCGGAACCCGGGAGGAAGGCTTCGCCCGCGAGGACGAGGCCCTCGCAGACCTCGTCACCGGCGACCAGTTCGCCGCCTCGATGTACGCGTTCGACCTCGTGCAGAAGCGTGCGAAGCGCCCCGTCGGCGCGCCCGACAAGGCCCTCGCCAAGAAGGTCACCAAGGTCGGGATCATCGGCGCCGGCCTGATGGCCAGCCAGTTCGCGCTGCTGTTCGTGCGCAAGCTGCAGGTGCCCGTGCTGATCACCGACCTCGACCAGGCGCGCGTCGACAAGGGCGTCGCCTACATCCACGACGAGATCGGCAAGCTCGAGGCGAAGGGCCGCCTGGACGCGGACAGCGCGAACAAACTGCGCGGCCTCGTGACCGGCACGACCGACAAGAGCCTGTACGCGGACTGCGACTTCGTGATCGAGGCCGTGTTCGAGGAGGTCGGCGTCAAGCAGGCCGTGTTCGGCGAGATCGAGAAGATCGTCGCCGAGGACGCGATCCTCGCGACCAACACGTCGTCGCTCTCCGTCGAGGAGATCGGTGCGAAGCTCGCCCACCCGGAGCGGCTGGTCGGCTTCCACTTCTTCAACCCCGTGGCCGTCATGCCGCTCATCGAGATCGTGAAGACGCCGACGACGACCGAGGCGGCCCTGTCGACCGCGTTCGTGGTCGCGAAGGGCCTGGGCAAGAACGCCGTGCTGACCGCGGACGCCCCCGGCTTCGTTGTGAACCGCCTCCTCGCCAAGGTCATGGGCGAGGCCGCGCGGGCCGTCTACGAGGGCACCCCGGTCGCCGACGTCGAGAAGGCGTTCGCTCCGCTCGGTCTGCCCATGGGACCGTTCCAGCTCATCGACCTGGTCGGCTGGAAGGTCGCCGCGCACGTGCAGGACACGATGGTGCACGCGTTCCCGGACCGGTTCTACGCCAACGAGAACTTCCACGCCCTGGCCGATCTGCCCGAGGTGGTCGAGAAGGACAAGGGCGGTCGCGTGACCGGGTTCACGAAGGCCGCGGAGAAGCTCGTCAAGCAGGCGGCAGGATCGAGCCCGACGCCGGCGGCCGAGATCCTGCGTCGCGTGCAGGACGGCCTCGCACAGGAGATCCGGCTCATGCTCGACGAGGGCGTGGTGCCCGAGGTCGAGGACATCGACCTGTGCCTCATCCTCGGTGCGGGCTGGCCGTTCATCGACGGCGGTGCTTCGCCGTACCTGGACCGCGAGGGCGCGTCGGAGCGCGTCTTCGGCGGCACGTTCCACACGCCGACGATCCGGGGCATCGCCCAGAGCTGATCGTTCGCGTCGCAGACGAGGGCCGTCTCCGGAGGGAGGCGGCCCTCGTCGCGTCAGGACTGCGGCGGGCGCGGATCCGGCTCTCCGCGGCGCGGCCAGTAGGACACCGCACGCTCGGCGAGGGCCGTGATCGTGAGGGACGGGTTGACGCCCGGGTTCGCGGGCACGGCTGCACCGTCGACGACCGAGAGCCCGGGATGCCCCCACACCCGGTGGTACGGGTCGACGACACCGTGCGCGGGCGCGTCGGAGAGCGCCGCACCGCCCAGGAAGTGCGCGGTCAAGGGGATCCCGAAGACCTCGGGCCAGGATCCGCGCGCCGCGGCGGGCACGCCGGTCTCGGCGGTCATCCGCGCCGCGATCGCGGCGGCCGCCCGGTGCGCCTCGGGCAGATGGCTCGGGTTCGGGGCGCCGTGCCCCTGGGCGCTCGTGAGGACATCGCGTCCAAATCGACGACGCAGCGAGAGCGTCAGCGAGTTGTCGGCGTTCTGCATGACGAGCGCGATGATCCCGCGCTCGCTCCACCGGCGCAGCGAGCCGAGGCGGAGCTGGCGGATCGGGTGGCGCACGATCGCCGTCCCCAGAGCCGCCAGGCGCCGGTGAAGGGGCGCCCCTCCCGGAACCAGCACCGTGGCGAGTGCACCCATCAGGTTGGACCCGGGCCCGTAGCGGACGTTCTCGACGTGGGTGCGCTCGTCCACGTGGAACGACGTGGTGATCGCCACGCCGTGGGCGAAGCCGGCACTCTCCGGGACGGACGTGGCGACTGCGCCGTCGAGCGCCTCGGAGTTGGTGCGGGTGAGGCGGCCCAGCGCATCCGGGATCCGCGGCAGCGCGCCCGACGCCTTCATGCGATGCAGCAGCTGCTGCGTGCCCCAGGTGCCCGCAGCGAGCACGACGTGCTCTGCGGTGACGGTACGCCTGCGGCCCCGCCCCCAGGCTCCGCTGCGGCGGGTCGTGACGGCGAACCCGCCTTCGGCGAGCTCCCGCACCTCCACGACCGTGCGCAGCGCCTCGATGACGACGCCGCGGAGCTCGGCGAGGGCGAGATAGTTCTTCACGAGCGTGTTCTTGGCCCCCACGCGGCACCCGACCATGCAGTTGCCGCAGAGCGTGCAGCCGGTGCGCGCGGGTCCTTCCCCGCCGAAGAACGGATCCGGCACGGTCTCGCCCGGGGTGCCGAAGTACACGCCCACCGGGGCGCGGCGGAACGTCTTCGCGACGCCGAGGTCTTCGGCCGCTCCCGCCATGATCCGCTCCACCGGCCCGGTGTGCGGATAGTGCTCCACGACGCCGAGCATGCGCTTGGCGGTGGCGTAGTGCGCGGAGAGCTCCTCCTGCCACGGGGCGATGTGCGCCCACTGCGGGTCGTCGAAGAACGCCGCGCCCGGCTGGTAGAGCGTGTTCGCGTAGTTCAGGGAGCCGCCGCCGACGCCCGCGCCGGCGAGGATCATGACGTGCGGCAGGCGGTGGATGCGCTGCACCCCGAAGCATCCGAGCGCGGGGGCCCACAGGTAGCGGCGCACGTTCCAGTTCGTGGCTGCGAAGTCCTCGTCGGCGAACCGCCGCCCCGCCTCGTAGACCCGCACGCGGTAGCCCTTCTCCGCCAGCCGCAGGGCGGCGACGGAACCGCCGAACCCGGATCCGACCACCACGACATCCTCGTCGAAGCCCGTCATCGCCTCATTCCCCTTCCGGAACCATCATCGTCAGCGCGCCGGGACGCACGCGGATGGCGCACGCGCCCTCGACGATGCGCTCGCCGTCCGCGTACACCACGAGATCGTCGGCCTCGACCGAGATCTCCCGCACGCGGCGATGCGCGACCTCCCTGCGCTGCAGGTGCCGGCCGGTGAGCAGCAGCGGGAACAGGCGCACCAGCGTGCTGCGGTGCAGCGGCGCCACATGCACCACGTCGAGCAGGCCGTCGTCCGGGCGGGCCGCAGGGCTGATCGGCATCCCGCCGCCGTAGCTCGTCGTGTTCCCGACCGCGATGAGCGTGCCCGGCGCATCGTGCATCGCCTCGCCGTCGCACCCGAGCCGGAACCGCACGGGCCTCAGCCGGGCCAGCTCGATGAGGATCGCCAGGTAGTAGCGCGCGGCGCCGCGTGGCCACCGGAGCCGGTTGGTGCGGTCGCTGACCTTCGCATCGAAGCCGAGCGCCGCGACGGTGAGGAAGGGCACCGTGCGCTCCGCGGTGACCACCTCTCCCACGTCGATGCGACGCGGGATTCCGTGCAGGGCGATCCGTGCTGCCGCGGCCGCATCGTGCAGGGGCAGCGCCAGGGCCCGGGCCAGGTCGTTGCCGGTCCCCGCCGGCACCACGGCGAGCGGCACGCTCGCACCGGCGAGCTCCGGCAGGATCCCCGACACGGTCCCATCGCCTCCGACGACGACGAGCACGTCCGGCTGCTCGGCCAGCACGGCGGCGACGAGGGCCCGCGTCTCGGCGGCGGATGCCCCTGCGTGCCGCTGGACGTCGGCGCCTGCGGCACGCAGCGCGGCGACGGCCGCGTCGGCAGCGGCGGCGCCGCGCCCCTTCCCGGAGCGTGGATTGGCGACGAGCGCGATCTTCGGCACTCGCCTATGCCTTCGTGCTCACGGGAGCGGGCGTCGCCGGCCCGAGCACCGCCCCGGGGTTCATCACGCCGTGGGGGTCGAGCTCGCGCTTGACGGCGGCGAGGATCCGGATCCCAGTCTCTCCGATCTCCTCGGAGAGCCACGGGGCGTGATCGCGGCCCACCGCGTGGTGATGGCTGATCGTCCCGCCTGCCGCCATGATGGCGTCGCCGACCCGGTGCTTGACACCCGCCCAGGCGGTGAGGGGATCGCTCCCGAGCGGTGCCAGCACGGTGAAGTACAGCGAGGCGCCGGTCGGATAGACGTGGGAGACATGGCACATCACGAACGCCTTGCGGCCGACCTCCGAGAAGCCGTCCTTGATCGCCGCGGTCACGGCCTCGCGCAGCGCCGGCAGCCGTGACCACGTCGTCGCCGTCTCCAGCGTCTCGCAGAAGACGCCGGCATCCAGCAGCGCGTCGCGCAGATAGGGACCGTCGAAGCGTGTGCGCAGCCAATCCTCGGCGGCGCCTTCGCCGAGCGACGTGCCTCCGGCTCCCTGCAGGAGCTCCGCGGTGCGTGCACGACGGCCTGCGACATCATCGCCCTCGAACACGGTCACCGCGCTCGCGCCCTTCGCGAGCGCCCGGCCGATCCTCCCCACCTGCGCGAGGCTCACGCCGGTCTCGGTCTCGTCCGAGAGGCGGATCACCGTGGGCCCTCCGCCGTGCTGGGCGACCGCGCGCAGGGCCGCCGCGCCCGTGGCGAAGTCGGGGAAGCTCCACGACTCCATGAGCCGTTCGGCGGGCACGGGATGCACCCGCACGCGCACCTCGGTGATCACGCCGAAGATCCCCTCCGACCCCAGGAACAGGCGGATCAGATCGGGGCCGGCGGCGCTCCCCGGCGCACGGCCGAGCTCCAGGTCTCCCGTCGGCGTCGCGACCCTGATCCCCGTGACCATCGCGTCGAAACGCCCGTATCCGGCCGAGTTCTGGCCCGAGGATCGCGCTGCGGCGAAGCCGCCGATCGTCGCGTAACGGAAGCTCTGGGGGTAGTGCCCGAGCTCCATGCCGTGCCCCGCCAGCAGCCGCTCGGCCTCAGGACCAGAGGTGCCGGCGGCGAGCACCGCCTCCGCGCTCACCGCGTCGTACTGCAGAAGCCCGCTCATCCGTCCGAGGTCGAGGCTGACGACGCCCCGGTGCGCGCCGCGCTCCGGCTCGAGCGCTCCGACGACGCTGGTGCCGCCGCCGAACGGGATGACGGCGAGGCCGCGCTCGGTCGCGATCCGCAGGCACGCGGCCACCTCGTCGTGCCCGGCCGGCTGCAGCACCGCATCCGGCGCCGACTGCGCGGTCTGCCTGCGTCGGAGAAGGTCGGGCGTGGATCTGCCGCCCGCATGCCGGATGCGGCTCTCTGCGTCCGTGCGCACATGCTGCGCCCCGAGCAGAGCTGTGAAGGCGGCGATGTCGTCCGGCGTCAGCGCGGTGGCCTCCACGTGCACGTCTTCGAGCACAGGCCCCGCGGGTGGGCGGCGCACGCGGCCCACCACGAGCGGCAGCAGCGATCGCACCGCGAACGGCAGGCTCTCCGCCCGGGCGGGATCGCCCCACCCGTCCCAGCGCATGGGCGCGGCCGGAGCGGACGCGACCTCGACGTTCCTGTCGTTCGGCGCCGTGCCGTTCTCGGGGGTCATGCGTTACAGTGTGACAGATCATGACAAAACGTCAAGCAACTCTCGCCGCGTCGCTGCCGAGCTGGGACGCGACGCAGACCAGGATCCTGGATGCCGCCGACGCACTCATCGCGATGCGCGGCGTGCGCGGCGTGACGATCGCCGAGCTCGCCCGCCGGGCCGGGGTCAGCCGCCCCACGATCTACCGGAACTGGTCCGACGCCGACGACGTGGTGCGCGCGGCCCTGCTGCGACGCGTGATCGGCATCCTCGCCGGATTCGACGAGCCGGCGACGACGCGCACCGCGATCGTCGACGACGTCTTCCGCTTCGCGGCGCGGTTCCGCGCAGACTCCGTCTACCGGCATCTGCTGGCGGAGGAGCCGGAGGCGTTCACCCGCTACACGCTCGAGCGCGTGGGATCCAGCCAGCGCGCGATCCTCGCCTGGCTCGCCGCGGCGATCGACGCCGCACAGGACGACGGCTCCGTGCGCCGCGACGACCCGCAGGCCATGGCCGTGATGATGCTGCTCATCACCCAGTCGGCGCTGCTCTCGCACAGCACCGTGAGCGAGCTCATCGACGAGGCCTCCTGGGAGCGGGAACTGCGGGCCGCGCTGGAAGGGCTGCTCCGGCCGTGACCGGGTCTGCCATGCTCGACGCCGTGCGCCGCCGCCGCGAGCTCGCGCTCGCCGCCGAGCAGACCGCCGATCTGCTCGTGGTCGGCGGGGGCATCACCGGCGTGGGCGTGGCCCTCGACGCCGCGTCCCGCGGGCTGAGCGTGGTGCTCATCGAGGCCGAGGATCTCGCCTTCGGCACGAGCCGGTTCAGCTCCAAGCTCGTGCACGGCGGCCTGCGCTATCTCGCGACCGGTGACGTCGCGACGGCTCGCGAGAGCGCGACCGAGCGGCATCTGCTCATGACCCGGATCGCCCCTCACCTGATCCGCCCCCTGGCTCAGCTGCTTCCCTTCTCCCCCGCCGTGACAGCCCGCCAGCGCGCCACGGGCGCCGTCGGCTTCGCGCTCGGCGACCTCCTGCGGCTCCGCGCGGGCACCGCACGCTCGATCCTGCCGGCACCGCACCCGGTCAGCGCCCGGACCGCACGGTGCCTGGTGCCGGCGCTGGATCCGGCGCGGCTCCGCGGAGCCGTGCTGGCGGCGGACGGTCAGCTCGTCGACGACGCGCGGCTGGTCGTGGCGGTCGCGCGCACCGCGGCGGCGCGGGGCGCACGGATCCTCACCCGCACGCGGGCGCTCTCGCTGCATGGTCGCGGCGCACGGGTCGAGGATGCGCTCTCCGGGGAGACCTTCGATCTCCGCGCACGCGCGGTCGTGAACGCCACGGGCGTCTGGGCCGGCGAGCTCGATGACACGATCCGGATGCGACCGAGCCGCGGCACCCACATCGTGCTCGACGCCGCCGATCTCGGCGACCCGACGGCCGCGCTCACGCTGCCGCATCCCGGCTCGATCAGCCGCTTCGTGTTCGCCCTCCCGCAGCAGCTCGGGCGCGTCGTCGTCGGACTCACCGACGAGGACGCACCGGGACCGGTGCCCGCCGTCGCCGCGCCGACCGAGTCCGAGATCCGCTTCCTGCTCGACACGCTCAACCGCGGTCTACGGGCGCCGATCCGGCGGGATCAGGTACGCGGCGCCTATGCCGGACTCCGCCCACTGGTCGACACAGGAGCGGAGACCACCGCGGACATCTCGCGGCGGCATCTCGTCGCCGTCTCGGAGGGCGGTTTCGTCAACGTGCTCGGTGGGAAGCTCACCACCTACCGCCGCATGGCGCAGGACGCGGTCGATCGCGCCATCGGGCTGGCGGACCTCTCGGCGGGCCCCTGCCGCACCGCCTCGCTGCCTCTCGTCGGCGCGATCGCCGCACCGACGGCGCCCGCCCGCGCCCTGGACTGGCGCTACGGCGCCGAAGCCGGACGCGTCCTCGCACGAGCGCGCTGTCTCGAGCCCGCCACGCCCATCGCCCCGGGGATCGACGTCACGCGGGCCGAGGTCGAGTTCGCGGTGCGCGCGGAGGGCGCGCTCACCGCCGATGACGTGCTCGACCGCCGCACCCGGATCGGGCTGGTCGACGACGACCGCGCGCGGGCGCAGGACTCCGTCGCCGCCCTCGTCGCCGAGACGCTCGCCGACCTCGGCTGAGCTCCCGCCCCGGTACACGGTTCCCACCGTTGGACGTGTCCGCCATCCGGCGCTAGTCTTTGAACATGTTCAGTTCTGAGAAGGACAATCCCCAGAAGCCGCTGACGCCCAAGGCGGAGGCGACGCGAGCACGGATCCGGGACGCGGCGATGGCATCCTTCGTCGAACGCGGCTACCCCGACACGACCATCCGCCTCATCGCCAAGGAGGCCGGGGTCTCGGTCGGCAACGCGTACTACTACTTCCCTTCCAAGGAGCACCTGGTCCAGGAGCTGTACGACCAGCAGCAGCGCGATCACGGCGACGCGGCACGGCCGCGCCTCGCCGGCACGACGGGCCTCGTGGACCGCCTGCGCGTGTTCTTCGAGACGGGCCTGGAGACCGTGAGCGCCTACCGCGCCGTCGCCCCCGGATTCCTCAGCGCGATGGTCTCCCCCGACTCCCCCATCAACCCGCTGTCCGTGGAGTCGTCACCCGCCCGCGACATGACGATCGGGCTCCTGAAGGAGGTCGTCGAGGGCGCCTCGCATCGCGTCCCCGACGACATCGCGGAGCGCCTCCCCGCGGCCATCTTCCCCATGTACCTGGCGCTCATCCTGCGATGGACCTATGACGAGTCCCCCGACCAGGCGAAGACCGCTCGCCTCCTGGACACGGGCCTGCGGCTCTTCGCCGTCGCTCTCCCGTTCCTGCGCGTCCCGGGCGTGCGCGGCGTCACCCGCGACCTCCTCGACCAGATCGCGGACGTGCGGCCATGAGCATCGACGAGGCGGCTCCGCCGCGCACGGCCACGAAGCCCATGGCGTTCGACTCCGGCGAGTTCGCCGCCGGTGCGGCACGGGCCGTCGCCCTGCACCTCGCCCTCTTCCTGATCCTCTCGGGGCTGGCGAGCCTCGTCATGGGGATGTTCCACGACGGGCCGTCGATCGAGGTCTTCCTCTCTGCGCTCTCCGGATCGATCGGGCTCGTGCTCTTCGTCGGCGTCTACGCCGTCCCCATCAGCCTCATCGCCACGGTGCTCGGCATCCTCCCCGCGCTTCTGCTCGGGCAAGTCATGGTCCGGGTCCGGACTTTCCGCACTCACGTGCTCGTCTGGTGCGCATTCGGCGTCGTCTTCTCGGGCGCCGTCTCGCTCGCCGTCTCGCATCTCCTGTTCCGGGACCAGCCCAGCCTGATGAGCGCGTTCCTCGTCACCGGCTTCCTCTCCGGCAGCGCGGCCATCCCGCTCGCATGGGCGAGAACCGCGTCCATCGCGCTGCGCGCCGACCAGGGAATCACGACGCGGCCCTGGTTCCGCCGCCGGCGGCGAACCACGTCTGCCGTTCGGTGAGCCCGGAGAGCGCCTGACGGCAGCCGCCTCAGAGCCGCCTGGGCTCTTCGGCCTCGGTGTCAACGGTGCGGCCGGCGACGATCTCGACTGTGCCGGTGTGCAGGGGCACCTCTCCCGTGGGCCGCGCGATGGGCACACGGGTTCCAAGCACCTGTGCGACCACGTCCTGCGCGATCTTGCCCGCGGTGAGTCCGGCGTCCTCGAGGATCTGCTCGCGGCTCGCGTGATCGATGTACGCATCGGGAAGGCCCAGCTCGTCGACCGCCGTGTCGATGCCCGCCTCGCGCAGCACCTGACGCACGCGCGTGCCGACGCCGCCGACGCGGATCCCGTCCTCGAGCGTGATCACCAGGCGGTGCCGGGCCGCCAGCTCCACCACGGACGGCTGCACCGGGATCGCCCAGCGCGGGTCGATCACGGTCGCGCCGATGCCCTGGGCCTTGAGTCGCTCCGCCACGTCCAGCGCGAGCGTCGCGAACGGCCCGATGCCGACGAGCAGCACGTCCTCGCCCTCGCCGCGGGACAGCACGTCCACCCCGTCGTGCAGGCGCTCCAGGGCGGGGATCTCCGGCGTCACCGCCCCCTTGGGGAATCGGATGACGGTCGGCGCATCGTCGACCGCGACGGCCTCCTCGAGCTCCTCGCGCAGACGCGCGCCGTCCCGCGGTGCCGCGATCCTGATGCCCGGGACGATCTGCAGCATCGACAGGTCCCACAGGCCGTGGTGGCTGGGCCCGTCGGGGCCGGTGACGCCGGCGCGATCCAGGATGAACGTGACGCCCGCGCGATGCAGGCCGACATCCATGAGCACCTGGTCGAACGCTCGCCCCATGAAGGTCGCATAGAGGGCCACGACCGGATGCAGGCCGCCGTACGCGAGTCCCGCCGCCGCCGTGACGGCGTGCTGCTCGGCGATGCCGACATCGTAGACGCGGTCGGGGAAGCGCTCCGCGAACGGGGCCAGCCCCGTGGGGCGCAGCATCGCCGCAGTCATCGCGATGACGTTCGGCGTGCGCCCGCCGACGTCCACCAGCGCCTCTGCGAAGACGTCGGTCCAGCCCGTCCCGGATGCGGCGAGCGGCGCGCCGGTCTTCGGATCGATCTTGTTGACGGCGTGGAACTGGTCGGCCTCGTCGTCGAGCGCCGGCTGATAGCCGCGGCCCTTCTCGGTGATGACGTGCACGATGACCGGAGCGCCGAAGTCCTTCGCGAGCTGCAGCGTCTCGGTGAGCGCCTGGATGTCGTGCCCGTCGACGGGCCCCAGGTACTTGATGTCGAGGTTCGAGTAGAGCTCCTCGTTGTTCGAGAAGCGCGAGAGGAAGCCGTGCGTGCCGCCGCGCACGCCGCGGTAGAACGCGCGCCCGAGTGGTCCGAAGGCACGGAAGAACCGGTCCGACTTCTGATGCAGATCGCGGTAGACCCCCGCGGTGCGCACGCGGTTCATGTAGCGCGCCATCCCGCCGATCGTCGGCGCGTACGAGCGGCCGTTGTCGTTCACGACGATCACGAGGTTGCGCTCGTTGTCGTCGGAGATGTTGTTGAGCGCCTCCCAGGTCATGCCGCCCGTGAGCGCACCGTCACCGACGACGGCGACCACGTGGCGGTCCGCCCGGCCGGTGGCCGTGAACGCCCGGGAGATGCCGTCCGCCCAGCTGAGCGAGCTGGAGGCGTGGGAGGACTCGACCACGTCGTGGGCGCTCTCCGAGCGCTGCGGGTATCCCGCGAGTCCGCCGCGCGAGCGCAGGGCGGAGAAGTCCTGCCGACCCGTCAGCAGCTTATGCACGTAGGACTGGTGACCCGTGTCGAAGATGATCGGGTCCTCGGGCGAGGAGAACACACGGTGCAGCGCGATGGTCAGCTCGACGACGCCCAGGTTCGGCCCCAGGTGCCCGCCGGTGCGCGCGACGTTCTCGATCAGGAAGGAACGGATCTCGGCCGCGAGCTCCGTGAGCTGGTCGGGGGTCAGCCGGTCGAGGTCACGGGGACCGGAGATGCCGGGAAGGATCGCCACCGTATCTGCCTCCTGAAGCGAATCGGATGCACCGGACCAGGGTCCGCCGCACCGATCCAGCCTACCGAGCTATGTTGCCGGGCTGCTGGAGATCCGCCGCATCCGGGCCGACGTAGTGGCCGATCGGCCGCAGACGCAGAGGGGCTCGGCCGTACTCGTCCTGCGCATGCACGCACCATCCCGCCGATCGAGCGACCGCGAACACGATCTCCCCCGCGTCGGCCGGCATGTCCCATGCGAGCGCGATCGTCGCGAGCGCCAGATCCACGGTCGGGAGCAGCCCGGTGCGGGTGCGCACGACGTCGATGACCTCCTCGGCGACCTCCCACGCCGATTCGGCGCGCGGATCCCCGGTCTCCCGCAGAGCCCGGAGCAGGAGCCTGCCACGGGGATCGCCGCCGGGGTAGAGCGGCTGTCCGAAGCCGGGGACGCCCGCACCGCCGAGCCGCGTGGCCGTCGCGATCGCCGCCGTGACGTCGGCGCCCGCCCGCACGGCGCTCAGGAGGGCGTGCACGGACGCGCTGGCAGCACCGTGCAGGGCGGAGTCGAGGGCTCCGAATCCGGCGGTCACCACCGCGTAGGGATGGGCGCGCGCCGAGGCGGCCGCACGTGCAGCGAGCGTGGAGACGGCCATGTCGTGGTCCACGAGCAGCACGAGTGCCGCATCCAGCACTCGCACGCGCTCGGCGGTCGCCGGCAGGGCGCTCAGACGCGGCCAGAGTCGCGCGGCCAGCGGAGTGCTTCCTCCCGCGTCGTCGCGCTCGACGGCGTCCGAGGGGGCCGCCGACGGCAGGGCGTCGACGAGCCCCGCCACGAGCCGCCGGGCGACGCGCGCCACCGTCTCCGGTCGCAGGTCGTATCGCTCCGGATCGCCCGCGGCGAGGGCCGCCACGATCGCGAGCAGCCGACTGAACGCCGGCGACTCCGGCGGCAGTGCGGCGACGACCGCACGAGCGGCGTCGCGGTCGGCCGAGCGGAGAGGTCGCGGATCGGGCAGCGGGAGCGCGGTGCGTTCGAACAGCCAGCGCACCACGCCGTCGAATCGCGGCGCCTCCCCCGGTGGGGCGATCAGCTCGTCGATGGGCACGCCCCGGATCCACAGCTCGCCGTCCTCGATCAGCGCGATGTCCGTATCGATCACGGCGAGGGGACTCCCGTCCGCGCCCGCGGCTCGCGCGCCCCCGTGCGACGGCGAGGTCGTCCTCCGGCGGGTGCGAGCGAAGCGCTCGACCTCCAGGGGATCGAAGAGCGAGCCGTGCGCCGCGCGCTCGCGGGAGATCAGCCCGCGGGACACATACGCGTACAGCGTCTCGGTCCGCACGCCGAGGCGGGCGGCGGCCTGTGCGGCGGTGAGCTGATCCACGGCGGTCCTCCTCGTTGATCCGATCAACATTGACGATATCCGGATCCATGTCGGATCGTGAGCACAGGGCCGCAACGCGGCCCGCAGAGCAGTGAGCCGCCACCCGCGACTCGCCAGAGAGGAGCCGACATGGCCATCACCATCGATCGCAACGACACGCAGCTCATCGACGTCCCCCGAGGCCTCACCAACGTCGTCGTCGCGGAGACGCGCATCGGCGATGTGCGCGGCGCCGAGGGCTTCTTCCACTACCGTGGCGTCTCCGGCGTGGAGCTCGCCGCCGACGCGCGCTTCGAGGACGCCTGGCATCTGGTCGCGCTCGGCGCCCTGCCCGCCGACGACTCGGACGCAGGCCGGTGGCGCACGCGCACGGCCGCGGCCCGCCGAATCCCCGCGCCCGTGTCGGAGACCCTTCCGTCGATCGCGCGCTCGGGCCTGGATGCCATGGCACAGCTGCGCACGGCGCTCGCTCTCGTCTCCGCGGCCGACGGGCGGCGCGCGCTCTACGACGAGGACGAGTCGGAGCGCGTCGACGACGCGGTCCGCCTCGCGGCCGTGGCGCCCGCGCTCATCGCGGCACTGCACCGCCTGGGACGGGGCCTGGATCCGCTCGCCCCCGATCCCGTGCTCGATCCCATCAGCGACTATCTGCGGATGCTCCTCGGCAGCACGCCCGACGCACGTCTGGTCACCGCTCTCGGCACCTACTTGACGGCCGCGATCGACCATGGATTCAACGCCTCCACGTTCACCGCGAGAGTGATCGCCTCCACCGGAGCCGATCTCGCCTCGTGCGTCGGCGGAGCGCTCGGGGCGCTCGCCGGACCTCTGCACGGCGGCGCGCCGGCGCGCACCCTCGACATGCTCGACGAGATCGGCTCCCCCGATCGCGCCGAGGCCTGGGTGCGCGACAGGGTGCACCACGGCGGCCGCATCATGGGGTTCGGCCACGCCGTGTACCGCACGGAGGACCCGCGGTCACGGCTGCTCCGGGGCGTCGCGCAGCGACTGCGCTCGGACGGGCTCGCCTCGGATCGCGTCGACCTCGCCGTGACCGTCGAGCAGACCGTGCTCCGGGTGCTCGACGAGCTCAAGCCCGGTCGATCGCTGCGCACGAACGTCGAGCTCTATGCGGCGGTCGTGATGGAGGCATGCGGGATCCCCCGGGAGCTGTTCACGCCCGCCTTCGCGTCCGCCCGCCTCATCGGGTGGGGCGCACACGCCTGCGAGCAGGTGCAGGACGGCAAGATCCTGCGCCCGTCGTCCCGCTACGTGGGGCCGGCGGCCGGCTGATCCCCGCGGTACGACGGGCCGCGACGCCTGCAGCATCGCGCAACGTCTGCAGGTGCGAATCCCGATTCGGGCCCTGCATCCGTCGCACCGTCCTGCAGACGTCGCACCGGAGACGCAGCGAGGGACGAGAACGGGGCCGATTCCCGAAGGAACCGGCCCCGTCGTCGTGCTCGCGGATCAGACCAGCGAGCGCAGCACGTACTGCAGGATGCCGCCGTTGCGGTAGTAGTCGGCCTCTCCGGGGGTGTCGATGCGGACGACCGCGTCGAACTCGACCGTCTGCTTGCCCTCGGGCGAGAACTCGCTCGGAGCGGCGGTCACGCGGACCGTCTTCGGCGTGGTGCCCTCGTTGAGCTCCTCGAGGCCCGCGATCGAGACGATCTCGGTGCCGTCCAGGCCCAGCGACTCCCAGGACTCGCCCGCGGGGAACTGCAGCGGGACGACGCCCATGCCGATGAGGTTCGAGCGGTGGATGCGCTCGAAGCTCTCGGTGATCACAGCCTTCACGCCGAGGAGGTTGGTGCCCTTCGCCGCCCAGTCACGGGAGGAACCGGATCCGTACTCCTTGCCTCCGAAGATCACCAGCGGAGTGCCCTGCGCCTGGTAGTTCTGCGAGGCGTCGAAGATGTACGCCTGCGGACCGCCCGGCTGGGTGAAGTCGCGGGTGTAGCCGCCCTCGATCTGCTGGCCGTCGTTGACGGCCTTGACCAGTGCGTTCTTCAGACGGATGTTGGCGAACGTGCCGCGGATCATGACCTCGTGGTTGCCACGACGCGAGCCGTAGGAGTTGAAGTCCTTCTGCGCGACGCCGTGCTCCGTGAGGTACTGCGCGGCGGGGGTGCCCGCCTTGATGTTGCCGGCCGGCGAGATGTGGTCGGTGGTGACCGAGTCGCCGAGGGTCGCCAGCACGCGGGCGCCGGCGATGTCGGTGACGGGCGCCGGGGTGCGCTCCATGCCGTCGAAGTACGGCGCCTTGCGCACGTAGGTCGAGTCGGCGTCCCACTCGAAGACCGGTCCGGTCGGGGTGGGCAGGCTGGTCCAGCGCTCGTCGCCGTCGAAGACCGTCGCGTACTGCTTGATGAACTGGTCGCGCGAGATCGACGAGTCGATGATCTGCTGCACCTCGGCGGGGTCGGGCCAGACGTCCTTCAGGAACACCTCGTTGCCCTCGCCGTCGGTGCCGAGCGCCTGGGTGTCGAAGTCGAAGTTCATCGATCCGGCGAGGGCGTAGGCCACCACCAGCGGCGGGCTGGCGAGGTAGTTCATCTTGACGTCGGGGCTGATCCGGCCCTCGAAGTTGCGGTTGCCCGACAGCACCGCGGTGACGGCGAGGTCGTTCTCGTTGATCGCGGCCGAGACCTCGTCGATCAGCGGACCGGAGTTGCCGATGCAGATCGTGCAGCCGTAGCCGACGGTGTAGAAGCCCAGGCCCTCCAGATCCTTGTCGAGACCCGACTTCTCGTAGTAGTCGGTGACGACCTTGGATCCGGGGCCCAGCGTGGTCTTGACCCACGGCTTCTGCTTCAGGCCCTTGGCCAGGGCGTTGCGCGCGAGCAGGCCGGCGGCGATCATGACCGACGGGTTCGACGTGTTGGTGCACGACGTGATGGCCGCGAGCGTGACCGCACCGTTGTCGAGGATGTACTTCTGCCCGTCCGGGGTGGTGACCTTGACCGGCTTGGAGGCGACCTTCGGCGAGCCGGAGGAGAGCGTCGGGATCTCGTTGGTCTCGACCTCCTCGCCCGGCACGGAGCCCGGGTCGGAGGCCGGGAAGGATCCGGCGTCCGCGACGTCGATGGGGCCGGTCGCGTAGTTCAGGATGTCCTTCTCGAACTGCGCCTTCGACTCCGAGAGCAGGATGCGGTCCTGCGGGCGCTTCGGGCCCGCGATGGACGGCACCACGGTCGAGAGGTCGAGCTCGAGGTACTCGCTGAAGCTGGGCTCGTTCGCGGCATCGTGCCAGAGCGACTGCTCCTTCGCGTACGCCTCCACGAGGGCGACGGCCTGCTCGTCGCGACCGGTGAGACGCAGGTAGTCGAGCGTGACGTCGTCGATCGGGAAGATCGCCGCGGTCGAGCCGAACTCCGGCGACATGTTGCCGATCGTGGCGCGGTTGGCGAGCGGCACCGAGGCGACGCCGGCGCCGTAGAACTCGACGAACTTGCCGACCACGCCGTGCTGGCGCAGCATGTCGGTGATCGTCAGCACGACATCGGTCGCGGTGACGCCCGCCGGGATCTCGCCGGTGAGCTTGAAGCCGACGACGCGCGGGATGAGCATCGAGACCGGCTGGCCGAGCATCGCGGCCTCGGCCTCGATGCCGCCGACGCCCCAGCCCAGCACGCCGAGGCCGTTGACCATGGTGGTGTGCGAGTCGGTGCCGACGCAGGTGTCGGGGTATGCGCGGAGCACGCCGTTCACCGTGCGGTCGTAGATGACCTTGGCGAGGTGCTCGATGTTCACCTGGTGGACGATGCCGGTGCCCGGCGGCACGACCTTGAAGTCGTCGAACGCGGTCTGGCCCCAGCGGAGGAACTGGTAGCGCTCGCCGTTGCGCTCGTACTCGATCTCGACGTTGCGCTCGATCGCGTCCGGACGGCCGAACAGGTCGGCGATGACGGAGTGGTCGATGACCATCTCGGCCGGAGAGAGCGGGTTGATCTTGTTCGGGTCGCCGCCGAGAGCCGTGACGGCCTCGCGCATGGTGGCGAGGTCGACGATGCAGGGCACGCCGGTGAAGTCCTGCATGACCACGCGGGCCGGCGTGAACTGGATCTCGGTGTCCGGCTGGGCGGCCGGATCCCAGGAGCCGAGCGCCTCGATCTGGGCCTTCGTGACGTTCGCGCCGTCTTCGGTGCGAAGCAGGTTCTCGAGGAGGACCTTGAGGCTGAACGGGAGCTTCTCGAAGCCCGGGACCGTGTCGATCCGGAAGATCTCGTAGTCGGTGCTGCCGACCGTCAGGGTGCTCTTGGCACCGAAGCTGTTCACCGTGGACACGGATCCGTCTCCTTCTGTTCGGATGGAAGCGACAGGCGACTCCATCTTGCTCGCCCGCTCCCCCGCGCGGCTAGCAAGGCGGGCCTTACCAGTGTGCGCTTCGGTGCGTGTGAGCGAAAGGTGTCGATTTATCTTGACGTCGAGATAAATCTAACACGTCTCAGGAGGTCGGATCGGCCTTCTCGGCAACCGTGTCGGCCTTCGCCTCCGGCGGATAGAGCGCCCTCACCACGAGCCAGGTGAGCGCCACCATGGGGGCGAACAACGGCAGCCCCATCACGAGCTTCAGAGTGCCCAGAGCCTGCACGTTGCCGGCGAAGTAGAGAGGAAGCTGCACCGCGAGGCGGGCGAAGAAGAGCGCCGCCCACGCGACCGTGAGCCAGAAGAAGGCGCGACGCTTGCGGACGTCCTGCCGCCAGCCGCGCACGTCGCCCATCAGGAAGCCGGCCGCGAGCCCGATGAGGGCCCAGCCGACGAGCGCCGAGATCAGCAGCACCGCGCCGTATGCGGCGTTCGTGAAGAACCCAGGGACGAAGTTGTCCTGGCCGCGACCGGTCCACAGGGCGAGCCCGGCGGCGACGGCTACGGCGACGAGCCCGCCGATCGCGGAGGCGGCGGGCGAGCGCTGCAGCAGCCGGATCACGGAGAAGACGGCGGCCAGGCCGACCGAGACGACGAGGGAGAGCCAGAGCGGATCCGGGCGCAGGGTGTAGATGACGAGGAACGCCGCGCTGGGCAGCACCGACTCCAGCACTCCGCGCCAGCCGCCCATCGCACTCCACACGACGCGGCCGGTGCTCGCTCCCGAGTTCGGGTCGATGCCGAGGCGCTGGGCCGCGCCGCCGAGCGCCGCCCCCAGGCTCTGCACCGCGTCGACGGGAGGCGGCGGCGCGTACTGCTCCGACGCCGGCTCGGACGACTGCTCCGGCTCCCCGGAGGTGCTCACGCGGTGCCGGGGGCCGCGGGCATCCGCAGCGGGATCAGGTCTCGCGGCGGCATCGGGGCGCCCCCGCGCACGACCACGATCGAGCGGAACAGGTCTTCCACGGCCGCGGCGGCCGTGTCGTCCGACGTCGCCGCGCCGCCGATCACCCCGCGCAGGAACCAGCGCGGCCCGTCGACTCCCACGAAGCGCGCCAGGCGGGTGACCGCGGTGTCGCCGGCGACGGCAGGGATCTCCGCGAGCAGCTCGGCCCCCAGGGCACCCTCGCGCTCGGTGACCGTGCCGCCCTGCTGCGAGATCTGCTCCTGGATCTGGGCGCGGGTCTCATCCCACAGCCCGCTCGAGCGCGGCGCGGCGAACGGCTGCACCTGCAGCGTGGAGTCGGCGTAGTCCAGACCGACGGCGACGATGCGCTGCGTCTGCTCCTCCACCTCGAGGCGCAGGTTCAGGCCCTCGCGCGGCAGGATCTTGATCGCGCCGAGGTCGATGTACGGGCGGACCGGGTTCGCCTCGCTCTCGTCGAACGGGCCGTCCACCGCGCGGTCACGGACGGGCACCGGTGCGGCGTCGTCGACGGGCTCGATGCGGGACGTGCTGTCGTCAGTCATGCGTTCTCCTCCGCGCCGACGGTGCCGGCGCTCTGCGTCTGATAGCCGGTGGATCCGAACCCTCCCGCACCGCGCGCAGACTCGTCGAGGGTGGAGACCGGGATGAACCGGGCTCGCGTGACGGGCATGACGATCAGCTGGGCGATGCGATCACCGACCGCGACATCGTACGCCGCGTCGCTGTCCGTGTTCAGGAGACTCACCTTGATCTCGCCACGGTATCCGGCGTCGACCGTGCCCGGCGCGTTGACCACGGTGATGCCGTGCTTGGCCGCGAGCCCGCTGCGGGGCACCACGAACGCGGCGAACCCGTCGGGCAGAGCGATGCTCACGCCGGTTCCGACGAGAGCGCGCTGACCGGGCTCGAGGCGCACGGCCTCCGTCGACACGAGGTCGGCGCCGGCGTCTCCGGGGTGGGCGTAGACGGGAGGCTCGGGCGCGATAATGGGAACGTCCACGGATTCGGTCACGGAAAGAGGCTAATGCAGAACGCTCCGGGCGAAGCCCGCCCCGCAACGGTCGCCGTCCGCTATCGCGAGCGTCTCGCGCCGAGCCTGTGGCTGTTCCTGGCGGCGGCGCTCGGCGGTCCGATGCTCGCCCTCGTGTTCGTGCCGGCGGGATCCGCCGTCGCGCTCGTGATCGGCGTCGTCGCGACGATCGCCATCATCGCGCTCATGATTCTCGGCTCCCCCCGCGTCGAGGTGGACGGCCGGCTGCTCCGCGCCGGTCGCGCCTGGATCGACGCGTCCTGGCTGGGCGAGCCCGAGATCCGCACCGGCGAGGAGGCGCGCCAGGCGCGCGGCCCCGCGCTCCCGGCGCGCGGCTGGCACCTCATCCGCGGAGGGATCGACGGGGTGGTGGTCGTCCCGAACATCGACCCGGCGGATCCGGCGCCGAGCTGGACGATCTCCACGCGCACTCCCGACCGGCTCGCAGCGGCGATCGACGCGGCCAGGGCTGCCGCCACGACGTCTGCCTGACCGGACGCCGCCGTCCCGGGCGACGCACGCGGCCCGGAAACGCAGAACGCGCCCGGAACCGATCAGGTCCGGGCGCGAGCAGCGTCGAGATGTCAGGCCGCGCACTCCTTGCAGATGGGGCCTGCAGCGTCCTCGTGGTCGAGCTGCGAACGGTGCTTCACGAGGAAGCAGCTGACACAGGTGAACTCGTCCTCCTGAGGGGGCAGCACGACGACGTCGAGCTCGACGTCGGAGAGGTCTGCACCGGGGAGGTCGAACCCACCGGGGTTGTCCGAGTCCTCGACATCGATCGATCCCGACAGCTTGTCGGGGACGCGCTCCTTGAGAGCCTCGATGGACTCGCTCTCGTCTTCGCTCTTGCGCGGGGCGTCGTAATCGGTTGCCATGGATCTCCACTTTCATCCTGCGAGTGGCGGGAGCCGGGGGTGTTCGGCGGCCCATAGTTTGCATGACGCGCGTTCAAATCGCAAATGCCACTCGGTCCACCCCATCCGAACTCACGGCGCGCCCACGATATTCCCTGCAGCGGCGCCCTGCCGTGACACCATGAATCGACACTCATCCTGAGGGGCTGAAGCCATGGAACACGTCACGATCGTCGGCGCAGAGGACGACGTCCTCGTCCTCGCCACCGAGTCGGGAGAGCGATTCGCGCTGCCCATCGACGAGGTGCTGCGCACCGAACTGCGCCGGGCCAAGGCCGGCCGTGAGGAGAAGCCCGCTCCCCTCGCCGCGAGCCCTCGAGAGATCCAGGCGCACATCCGCGCGGGGATGTCGGCCGCCGAGGTCGCCGAGGTGCTCGGCGTCGACCTCGACGTCGTGCAGCGATTCGAGAGCCCGGTGCTCGCCGAGCGCGAGCACATCGTGGGCCAGGCCCTCGCGGTCCCGGTGCTGATCGGCAGCGAGGTCGAGCCCGACGCCCAGCCCACTTTCGGCGTGGCGATCCGGGCGAAGCTCGCCGAGCTCGCCGCGACCGACGAGCGCTGGGCGAGCTGGAAGGACGACAGCGGCTGGATCGTCAAGCTCGAGTTCTCGGCGAACGACGTCGACCACGACGCGCGCTGGAGCTTCGACCCGCGCCGCAGCGCGCTCGCGCCGCTCAACGCCGACGCCACGCAGCTCTCCCGGCAGGGCTCTCTGCCCGAGGGCCTGATCCCGCGACTGCGCGCCCTGGACACGGAGCGCCCGTCGCCCTACAAGGACGAGACGCGCTTCGACTCGGGCGCATTCGGACCGCGCCTCGTGCCGTCGCCCGCAGAGCCTGCCGACGTCGCGGAGCAGCCCGCCGCCTCGGAGGCGCCCGAGCCGCGGTCGGCCCGCCACCCGCAGTCCTCCTCGAACGCGCAGGAGGCGGCCACCCGGAGCGCGACCTTCGCCCCGGCCACCCCCTCCGACACGGCGGATCTGCTGGAGGCCCTGCGCCGCCGTCGCGGACAGCGCGAGGCTCGCCCCACGGTCGAGGAGGAGACGGACGACTCCCGCCCGCTCGCCTTGTTCGACGCGCTCGAGCCCGGGTACGAACCGGAGCCCGAGCCCGAGGAGGCCGCACCCGCGTCGATGGACAGCGACTCGGGCTCGCGCCGCCGTCGGCGGGGAATGCCGTCCTGGGACGAGATCGTGTTCGGAGCGCGCAGCGAGGACTGACCCGCCCCGTCAGCGGGCGAACGCGCCGAAGCGGATCAACGGCACCCGGAGCTCCTCGGGGCTCAGCGAGCCATGCTGGCCGATCATGCCCTGCGCGCGCTGGTCGGCCGCGGCTCCGTCGTACAGCGCCCACAGTCCGCGCGCCGGAACGACGAGGTCGCCGACGCGACTCTGCGCCTCCACCGTGGGAACCGCGCCGAACAGGCCGCCGTCCACCGCCTGGGTGCGGGTCAGCACGTCCGCCGCGCCCTCGACCCCCGCCGCCCAGCGCGCGGCCGCCTCGACCGCCCGCGCCGGGTCGTCGAGATAGACATGGAGCATGCGGGGCTCCCCCGCGATCGCGACGACGCCCTCTTGAAGCGGGCTTCGCTCGTCGATCACGAGGTGCCGGCTCCGCGGCACGTCGACCATGCCGTGATCGGCGGTCACGAGCACGCCTACGCCGTCGGGCACCGCAGCGGGGATCGCCGCGTCGAGCTCTTCGAGCGCCGCGACCCACGCGCCGGATGCCATGCCGTGCTTGTGCCCCGCCTTGTCCGCCTCGGGCAGATAGCAGTAGACCAGGGCACCCTCGTGCTCCTCGGCGAGGCTCAGAGCGAGGGCGACCCGCTCCGCCGCGGACGTCGCGGAGCGGAACTGTGCGCCGCGGAGCGTCGCCGCGGAGAATCCGCTCCGCGCGTACTCGGCGAGTCCGACGGCGAACGCCGGACGGCCGCCCTCCGTCGCGGTCTCGAACACGGTCGGCGTGCGCTGCCAGGCGAGCGGGTCGACCTTGGCCTTCTCCCAGCCGGCGAGCTGGTTGACGATGACGCCGGTCTGCGGATCCCGGACCTCGTAGCCGACGAGTCCGTGCCGGCCGGGATCGACGCCCGTGAGCAGGCTCGTCAGCGCGGCGGCCGTCGTGGAGGGGAACACGCTCGAGAGCACGTCCTTCTTCGACATGGCGCCCGTGAGCCGTCGAGCGTGCCCGGCGTGCGCCCGCAGCGGGATCGCGCCGAGCCCGTCCATCACGACCAGGACGACCGATCGAGCCCTCGGCAGCGAGTCCCCGACGCCGTCGAGCGCACCGAAAAGGTCGCGCGCCACCCCGGTGATGCTCCGGGTGGACGGCGGGATCGCCGGTAGCATGAGGGTCATCCGAGTCAGTCTCGCACAGAGCCCGGCCCGGACCGGCGTCGAGAAACGCTCCGCCGCCTCCCGAAGACCGCAGGAAGCCCATGCCCCGCACCACGCCGCCCGAGCCGATCGAAGAGCGCATCCAGGACATCGATCTGTCGAGCGAGATGCAGGGCTCGTTCCTGGAGTACGCGTACTCCGTCATCTACTCCCGCGCGCTCCCCGACGCCCGCGACGGGCTCAAGCCCGTGCAGCGGCGCATCCTGTTCCAGATGGCCGAGATGGGCCTGCGCCCCGACCGAGGCCACGTCAAGAGCGCGCGCGTCGTCGGCGACGTGATGGGCAAGCTGCACCCGCACGGCGACTCCGCGATCTACGACGCGCTCGTGCGTCTCGCCCAGCCGTTCTCGCTGCGTCTGCCGCTCGTCGACGGGCACGGGAACTTCGGATCCCTGGACGACGGCCCGGCCGCCTCGCGGTACACCGAGGCGCGCCTCGCTCCCGCGGCCCTCGCGCTCACCGAGAGCCTCGACGAGGACGTCGTCGACTTCGTGCCGAACTACGACGGCCAGTTCCAGCAGCCCTCCGTGCTGCCCGCCGCGTTCCCCAACCTCCTCGTCAACGGCGCAAGCGGCATCGCGGTCGGCATGGCCACCAACATGGCGCCGCACAACCTCATCGAGGTCGTGGCCGCGGCGGTGCATCTGCTCGAGCACCCCGAGGCCACCACCGAAGAGCTCATGGAGTTCGTGCCGGGACCGGACTTCCCCTCCGGCGGGATCGTGATGGGCCTGGACGGCGTGCGCGATGCGTACGCGAACGGCCGCGGTGCGTTCAAGGTGCGCGGCAAGGCGTCGGTCGAGCCGCTCGGCCCCCGTCGCACCGGCATCGTCGTCACCGAGCTGCCGTACATGGTCGGACCGGAGCGCGTGATTGAGAAGATCCGCGACGCCGTGCAGGCGAAGAAGCTGCAGGGCATCAGCGACGTCAACGACCTCACCGACCGCAACCACGGCCTGCGGATCCAGATCGGCGTCAAGAACGGCTTCGACCCGAACGCGGTGCTGGAGCAGCTGTACCGGCTCACCCCGCTCGAGGACTCCTTCAGCATCAACAACGTCGCCCTCGTCGACGGCCAGCCGCGCACCCTCGGGCTCAAGGAGCTGCTGAGCGTCTACGTCCGGCACCGCCTCGAGGTGGTCACGCGCCGCAGCCGTTTCCGTCTCGCCCGCCGCGAGGAGCGCCTGCACCTGATCGAGGGACTGCTCATCGCGATCCTCGACATCGACGAGGTCATCCAGGTCATCCGCTCCTCGGACGACTCCGAGCAGGCCCGCACCCGGCTGCAGAGCGTCTTCGACCTCAGCGAGCGGCAGGCGGAGTACATCCTCGAGCTGCGGCTGCGCCGCCTCACCAAGTTCTCCCGCATCGAGCTCGAGACCGAGCGCGACCAGCTGCTCGCCGAGATCGCGGCGCTGCAGGAGCTGCTCGCGAGCGACGCGCTGCTGCGCGCACAGGTCGCGACCGAGCTCGACGCCGCGGCCGAGGCGTACGGCACGCCGCGGCGCACCATGCTGCTCAACGCGGCGCCGCCCAAGACGCGCGCCGCCAAGGGCCCGGTGGACACGCAGATCGCCGACGCTCCGACGACGGTCGTGCTCTCGACCACCGGTCGCGCGGTGCGCGTGGACCTCGAGCCCGGCCAGGAGCTCTCCCCCGCCACGCGACGCAGCAAGCACGACGCGATCCTCACGACGCTGTCGACCACCACGCGCACCGAGATCGGTGCGGTCACCACCGCGGGACGGGTGCTGCGGTTCACCGCGATGGATCTGCCGTCCGTGCCGCCCGCCTCGGTGCATCTCGCCGCGGGCGTGCCGCTGCGCGACTACATCGGGCTGCTCGACAAGAGCGAGCGGATCCTCGCGCTCGTCCGCTTCGACGACGACACCCCGCTGGCGCTCGGCACGCGCGCGGGCGTCGTGAAGCGGGTCGTGCCGTCCTCGCTCGCGGTGAAGCCCGAGCTCGAGATCATCGGCATGAAGCCGGGCGACGCGGTCGTCGGCGCGGGCACTGCCCCGGACGACACGGAGCTCGTGTTCGTCACGAGCGACGCGCAGCTGCTGCACTTCCCCGCCTCGGGCGTGCGGCCGCAGGGCGCACCGGCGGGAGGCATGGCGGGCATCAAGCTCGGCGCCAAGGCCGAGGTCATCGCCTTCTCGGTGCTGGCCGCCGGCGACGAGGACGCCATCGTGGTGACGGTCTCCGGCGCCACGGGCATGATCGCCGGCACCGACCCCGGCCGCGCCAAGGCGTCCCGCTTCGCGGAGTTCCCCGGCAAGGGCCGGGCGACCGGCGGAGTGCGGGCGCATGCGTTCCTGAAGGGCGAGGACCGCCTGACCCTCGCCTGGGTCGGCTCAGAGCCGGCGCTCGCGGTCGGCCCCGACGGCTCCGCGCGGGTGCTGCCCGAGACGGGGGCCAAGCGCGACGCGTCGGGTCAGCCGATCGACGGTGTGATCGGCTCGATCGGCAGCGCCCTGGGCGCATGACCGGCTCGGTGGTGCTCGTGTCAGGTCTGCCCGGCGTCGGCAAGACGACCGTGGCCCGGCAGCTCGCGGCGCGAGCCACCCGAGGAGCACACCTCGACACCGATCAGATCGGCGAGTCCCTGATCCTCTCCGGACTGGTCGCGCCCGGGCAGGAGCCCGCTGAGGAGGCGGAGCGCCAGCTGGACCTGCGTCGGCGCAACATCGTGGCACTGGCCCGCAACTTCGCCGAGTCCGACTTCGACGTGTCGATCTCGGATGTGGTGCTGTGGCCCGAGCTGCTCGACGAGTACCGCCGGGGGATCGCTCTGCCGCTGCGCTTCGTGCTTCTGACGGCGTCCCCAGACACGATCGACGGCCGCGATGCGGCGCGCGAGAAGCACGTCGCGGATCAGTGGAGTCATCTGCGCGATGATCAGGACCGCTTCCGCGCACCGGGACTCCGCCTCGACACCACCGGCCTGACGCTCGACGACACGCTCGACGCGATCCGCGCCCGGTGGGACGACGCGCTGATCTGACGCTCGACGGCAGGTACGCCGGGGCTAGATCCGCAGGGCCAGCGCGTTCGCGGTGAGGCCCGCGGCGGTTCCGCAGAGCACGACGGTGTCTCCGCGGCGGATCCGGCCCGACTCGAGGGACCGGACGAGCATGAACGGCACCGACGCGGAGACCATGTTGCCGAACGCCGCGACCTCGTCCACACGACGGTCCGCCGGCACACCGATCCGGTCCAGCATCGGGCCGAGCGCCGCGGAGGCCTGATGCGGGATCCACAGCGCGATGTCGTCGTGCGAGAGCCCCGCGCGCTCCAGGAACCGGCTGAAGAACTCCGGGAGGACGCGCATCATGGCCAGCAGCGCGCGACGCCCGTCCATGTCGAACAGGTAGTCGGCCGGATCCGCCTCCGCGTACCGCTGCGCCGGGGAATGCGAGAGCCCGCCGCGGATCTCCGTGTCGTGCGCGTGCGCGGGCCAGGTCTGCTGCAGGCTCGAGACCACGCCGCCTCCGCCGGCCGCCGGGCGCCGCAGCACCACCGCGGCCGCGGCGTCGCTGAAGAGCTCGTAGCTCTCCCGCTGCCCCGGGTTGAGGAAGCGGCTCCCCACGTCTCCCGCGACGATCAGCACCGTGCCGTACTCGCCGTCGTCCAGGTAGCGCGAGGCGACGTCGAGCGCGGTCACGAAGCTCGTGCAGGTGGAGTTCACATCGAACGCGGCCGCGTGCCCCGCCCGCGTCAGCCGCTCCCACACCAGCGCCGCGGTGCACGGGATCGGCTGGATGCCCGCCGCCGATGCGCCGAGCACCAGATCCACGTCGTCGACCGAGAGACCCGCGTGGTCCAGGGCTCGCCGTGCGGCGCCGGCGAGCATGTCCAGATGCGAGACGTCATCCTCGACGCGATAGCGGACGGCGTCCCCGAAGCGCACGACGCGCTCGGGCAGCGTCGTGCCCCAGCCGGCGATCTCACAGTTCCGCATTCCCGTCCCCCCTCCAGCGCCGTTCTACCCGGCGCAGCTTGCGGCCGTCGTCCGGCGCATAGGGTGCGAACCCGAGCTCCGGTCGCACCGCACCGAGGCGGTCGGCCAATGATGCCAGTTCCGCGGCGACGTCGGCGCGCACCGCGTCCTCTCGCGCGTCGTCCGCCACCCGCAGCTGCACCTCGAGCCTGGCGCGGTCCACCTGCACGACGCGGTACTCCGACACGCCGTCGGCGTAGAGCATCGTCCGCGACACCAGGTCGGCGAACACGTCCACGGTGCCGCCGTCGCGTCCCGGCAGCAGAAGCGTGTCGCCCTCTCGACCCTCGATCCGCTCCAGCGCGGCCAGAGCGCTCCCGCAGGGGCAGGCATCGACGCGGGCGCGCAGCACGTCGCCCAACCGGTAGCGCACGATGGGCTGCGCTCGGCGGCGCAGATCCGTCACGATCGGCACGAAACGACCGTCGCCGAGCGGCTCCCGCTCGATCACGATCCCGTCCTCGTTGAGATGCAGCGTGCCGTGCTCGCAGGTGTGCGCGAGGAAGCCCTCGGTGCACTGGTACAGCTGGTGGATCATGCGCTGTCCGAGGGCCGCGGCGATCCGGCGTCCGTCCGCGATCTCCAGCACCTCCGCGACCGCGTACACCTTCTCCGGCCGCACGGACACGGCGCCCCGCTCGACCTCCCGGGCGATCGCGAGGAGCACCGACGGCGGGGCGACCAGGATCGTCGGTGCGAACCGCGCCAGCCGCTGGAGATTCGCGGCACGGTCGGCGAAGACGTCGAAGTAGGAGAACGACACCGCGCGGGACGCCACCGATCCGTACAGCGTGTTCCCGGCGCGAAGGAACAGCGCGATGCGATGCCCGAGGATCCGCCCGCGCGGGAGCGTCCGCGCCAGCATGTATCCGGCCCAGGCGTCCCGCTCCGCGGCGCTGACCAGGAAGAGCCCGCGATGGCCGCTCGTCCCGCTCGAGAGGCCCACGGAGCATCCGTCGATGTCAGCGCTGAAGTCGCGGGACCGCTCGCTCGCCAGGGCCAGGTTCAGGGCCTCGTCGCGGCGCACGCCGACCGTGTTGAGCTCGTCGAAGCGGGCCATCATGATCGCCTTGTCCATCAGGGGCAGTGATCCGAGATCGTCCGCACCCCGCGGGATCAGATCGCGGAAGTACGGGGACCGCCGCCGCAGGAAGTCGAGATGACGGCGCAGCAGCCGACGCTGACGCCGTTCGACGGCGGCGCGGCTCCGCAGCGGACGCAGCCAGCGTGTGGAGGCGAACTCGCCCAGGATGCGCAGGCGGGACATCAGCCGAGCAGCTCCCGGTCGGTCAGGGGATCATGACTGCAGACGACGCGGATTCCCGCACGCGACAGCGCCACGAGCATGCGCGCGGTCTTCCCGTACGCCTCGGGGTCGTTCTGCAGCCGCCGTGGCAGCGCGCGCATGCGCGGCGCCGCGGCGAGCAGATCCGAGCCCCATGCGGCGTCGCCGGCGATCAGCACCCTGTCCTCGATCAGCGCTCCGAGATGCCCGTTCGCATGACCGGGCAGATCCACGAGCCGCAGCAGGCCATCGCCGAACGGATCCGCGACGCGCACGGTCTCACCCGCGACGGGCACGGCCGAGAACCGGTCCGGTGCGAGGACGAGCGGATCCCGCCCCGGGAAGTCCGGAGGGAGCAGGCCGACCAGGATCGCGTCACGAAGCCGCGCACGTCGGTAGGACGCGAGCATCCCGGAGGTCAGGATCAGCCGCGCGCCGGGGAACCGTCCCACGCCGCCGATGTGATCGGGGTGGAGGTGGGACAGCACGAGATGCGTGATGCTCTCCGGCGCGACGCCGTGCGCGGCGAGCTGCACGTCCACCGCCTCCTGGGGATCCACCGTCGGAGGCAGGATCCGCCGGTACACCCGACCGCGCCACCCGGCGTCCCACGGCTCGGGCGCGTACCCGGTGTCGAACAGGATCCGGCGGCCGTCGCCGGGCTCGTAGAGGAAGACGCCCGCGGGGAACGCGCGCACCCCCCGCTCGCCTCCGCGGAAGAGCGCACCCAGGTCATGCGCGGTGCTGCCGCAGACGAAGTGCCGCAGTCGGCCGGTCATCGCACCTCCGGGGACAGGGCGTCCACCGCACGGTCGAGCGCCTCATCGATCGACACCACGGGCCGGTAGCCGAGCTCCGCCCTGGCGCGCGTGATGTCGAGCGTCTGGGAGAAGGCGATGGTGGACAACGTGTAGCGGGTCAGCGGAGGTTCCGGACGACCGGGGAGCACCCCGCACACCGCCTCCATCGCCGCGGCCATCGCCCACGCCGCCCGGCGGGAGACGTGCCGGTACCGCGGCGTCTCCCCCAGCCGCACGAGCAGCTCCTCGAGCAGCACCCGGAACGGACGCGGATCGCCGTTGCTGATGTTGTAGACGCCGCCGCGCGGGTCACCGCTGCGGAGTGCGAGGCGCAGCGCGCTCGCCGCGTTCTCGACGGCGGTGACGTCGACGAGGTTGCGTCCGCCGTCGAAGAGCGGCACGCCGATCCGGCGGTGCACCGCGACGAGCCGCGGCACGAGGCTCGGATCGCCGGCGCCGATGAGCCCCCGAGGCCGCAGGATGACGAGCTCGCGGATCCGGCCCGCGCGCAGCGCCTCCTGCAAGAGGGCCTCGGCGGCGATCTTCGAGCGGATGTACTCGTTCAGCCGGTTGCCGACGTCGACCTCGTCCTCGCGGATCCCCGTGCGGTCCCGTCCCGCGGCGTACACACTCGGCGACGAGACGAAGACGAACCGCCGCGCCCCGTTGCGCTCCGCGAAGGCGAGCGCCGCGGCCGTGCCCGCGACGTTGGCCTCCTCGAAGTCGCGCCGGCGCCCCCAGGGCGAGGAGAGGGCCGCGCAGTGCACCACCGCATCGACGTCGCGACGCACGGCGGGGAGCTCCGCGAGCGGCAGGACGAGTCGATCCTCCGCAGCGGAGATCCGCGCGAGCGCGGTGACGTTCCGCCCCGAGGCCAGGACCGGGATCCCGTGGGCCCGCAGCTCACGCACGACGTGTCCGCCGAGGAAGCCGCTCGCCCCCGTCACGAGCACGGGAGCGTCGGTCGAGGGCATGTCCCGATGCTAGGGCACGCCCGTGCGCGGCTCCCGCGACGACCCGCGCTGACCCCGCCCTACAGTGGGAGCGTGCGCATCGCGATGGTCACCGATTACTACCTGCCGACGCTCGGCGGGGTGCAGACGGCCATCAAGGCGCATCGCGAAGAGCTCGTGCGGGCCGGGCACCACGTCACGGTGTTCGCTCCCCTCGCCGCCCCGTCGCCGGATGCGGCGACCGTGCGCCTGCCGACGGCCCGGCGCTTCGCCCCCGACGGGTATCCGTTCGCGTCGACGCTGCGCGCCGCGACCGCGGTGCTCGAGCAGGAGCTCGTCGGCTTCGACGTCGTGCATGTGCACACGGAGATGTTCGCGGCGCTCGCGGCATACCGCGCCACCCGCGCACGGGGCATCCCCCTCGTCCAGACCATGCACGGGCGCATCGACGTGTACACGCGCTCGGTGCTCCCGCTTCCGGCCGTGACCACGGCGGTGCTCGCCGCGATGCACCGGCGTGGTCTCGGGGCTGCCGACGCCCGCATCGACCCGACGGCGCACTACGCGCGCACCCGCACGGCGCAACGCATGTGGCGGCTCATGGTCGGCCAGGCGCAGCAGGCCGATCACGTCATCGTGCCGTCTGAGCACTTCGCGGGCAAGCTCCGCACCCAGGGCGTGCGGACGCCGCTGACCGTGCTGTCGAACGGACTCGAGAGTTCCGTGCTCGCGGCGATCGGACAGCCGCCTCCGCGACACCTCTCCGCCGGGGAGCCGCTGCGGGTGCTGTGGTGCGGTCGGCTGTCCCCCGAGAAGCGCCCCGAGGTGTTCCTCGATGCGATGGCCCGCACGCCGGGTGCGACGGCCGTCATGCTCGGCGACGGGATCTCGCGCGCCGCGGTCGCACGGCGTGCGGCCGCGATCGGAAAGGGCCGCGTGGACGTCCGCGGCTCGGTCCCCCAGCACGAGGTGCTGTCCGCGATGCAGGACGCGCACGTGCTCGTCTCCTCCTCGTGGGACTTCGACAACCAGCCCATGGTGCTGCTGGAGGCCGTCGCCGCGGGTCTGCCGGTGATCCTCGCCGATCCGGACCTCGCCGAGGCGCTGCCTCCGGACGGATACCTCGTCGCCGCGAGCCCGGATGCCGAAGGACTGTCCGCCGCTCTGACCGCGCTGGCGGGAGCACCGGAACACGTCGCCCGGATGAGCGCCGCAGCGATCGCGCATCGGCCGCAGGTCGCCCAGAGCACGCACCGGGACCGGCTGCTCGCCGTCTACGACGCGGCCATCAGCGCGCGCCGGGCGCGCTGATGGGGGCGTCGTCTCCGATCTCCGCCCCGAGATCCGCGAGCCCTTCCGCGACGATCCCCGCGACCGTGCGCGCGTGCACGCCATCCGGGTCCAGGTCCGGATCGAACACCGTCACCGACGCACCCCAGGCGTGCGGTGCGAGCGCGGCGAGCAGGCCGATGAGCTCCCCCGGCGAGAGCCCACCCGGGTCGGGGCTGTCCACGGCCGGCATGTGCGACGGATCCAGCACGTCCACGTCGACCTGGATCCAGTAGCCGCTCTCGAGGCCGTCCACCGCGCGGACGCGGGACGCCGCCCGCACGCCGCCGTGCAGGATGACCTCGTCGGCGGGCGCGACGAGCGCGATGGTCCGGCGCAGCTCCTCCTCGTGCGGGTCGCCGTAGCGGCAGCCGATGTGCGCGGTGCGCGCCGGAGCGAAATACGGGGAGAGCCCGTCGATGTCGCTGAGCGCAGGCGAGTGCGCACCCACCGCGGCGGCGAGGTCCTCCCCCGCCACGCTCCCGACGCCGTCGCTGTTGCCCGGGTGGCGGAAGTCCGTATGACCGTCGATGTGCACGAGGCCCCCGCCGCCGCTCACGCGAGTCGCGAGTCCGGCGCCGATCAGAAGGCTGCAGTCGCCGCCGAGCACCAGCGGCGCCTGCCCCGATTCCCGGATCTCGAACAGACGATGCGCGAGGCGACTGGCATGGTCGATGATGGCCGCCTGATTGCGCACCGTTCCGGCCGCTCGGCGTCCGTCGTCGTCCACGTATCGGCCCGGCAGCACGACACCGCCGTCGACCGCGCCACGCGCGTGCAGCAGACGGTGCAGTCCCGCCTCGCGGAGCGCTTCGGGTGCCTTGGCGGCTCCCGGCACGCCGCCCGGCACGGGCGGGCGGAGACCGAGGTTCGTGGGGGCGGAGACGACGGCGACCATCGTCTCAGTCTGTCAAGCCGGCGTCGCCGCCGCGCCCGACCCGCCCGGAGCGCGACGCATCCAGACGTCGACGCCGTCCTCGTGCTCGCAGGCGAAGCCGTGACGTTCGTAGAGCCGCCGCGCGGCGGATCCGACGAGCACCTGCAGCCGCAGCTCGCGCTCGCGCGTCTCGGCCAGCACAGCGCGGAGCACCGCGGTGCCGATCCCCCGTCCCTGGTACGCGGCGTCGAGGTAGAACATCTCCAGCCACACCGCCTCCCGTTCCGGACGCAGCGTGATCGTGCCGGCGACCGCGTCGTCGACGAGGATCATGCGCGTGTGCGCGGTCGAGAAGTGCTCGACGACGCGGGCGCGGGAGCGGTCGGGATCCCACCCGACCAGCGGTTCCAGGTCGCGGCGCAGCACTCGCTCCTTGAGCGCGGCGACGAGATCGACGTCCTCGGGCATCGCGGCCCGCAGCGCGAAGCCCTGCGACACCGGGCGCATCAGGCGTCGATGGCCTCGCGGGCCAGCCGGTCCGAGGAGTCGATGATGAACTCGCGACGCGGCGCGACCTCATTGCCCATCAGCAGCTCGAAGACGCGCCCTGCGGCCTCCACGTCCTCCATGCGCACACGGCGCAGGAGACGACCCGAGCGGTCCATCGTGGTCGACGCCAGCTGCTCCGCATCCATCTCACCGAGACCCTTGTACCGCTGGATCGGCTCGTGCCAGCGCTTGTTCTGCTTGCGCAGCTTGGCCAGCAGCGCGTGCAGCTCGCCCTCGCTGTAGGTGTAGATCGTCTCGTTGGGCTTGGATCCGGGGTTCATCACGATCACGCGATGCAGGGGCGGCACGGCGGCGAAGACCCGTCCGTCCTCGATGAGCGGCCGCATGTAGCGGTAGAACAGGGTGAGCAGCAGCGTGCGGATGTGCGCGCCGTCGACGTCGGCGTCGCTCATCAGGATGATCTTGCCGTAGCGCGCCGTCGAGAGGTCGAACGAGCGGCCGGATCCGGCGCCGATCACCTGGATGATCGAGGCGCATTCGACGTTCGACAGCATGTCGCTGACGGACGCCTTCTGCACGTTGAGGATCTTGCCCCGGATCGGCAGAAGCGCCTGGTACTCGCTGGTGCGGGCGTGCTTGGCGGTGCCGAGCGCGGAGTCGCCCTCCACGATGAACAGCTCGGTCTGCGCGACGTCCGTGGAGCGGCAGTCGACGAGCTTGGCCGGGAGGGACGAGGACTCCAGCGCGTTCTTGCGGCGCTGGGTCTCCTTGTGGGCGCGCGCCGAGACGCGGGCCTTCATCTCGGCGACGATCTTGTCCAGAAGCATCGACGCCTGGTTCTTGTCGTCGCGCTTGGTCGACGAGAACCGTTCGCCGAGCGCCTTGCGCACCACCTGGGCGACGATCGTGCGCACCGCGGGCGTGCCGAGCACCTCCTTGGTCTGCCCCTCGAACTGCGGCTCGGGCACCGTCACGGTGAGCACGGCGGTCAGGCCGGCCAGCACGTCGTCCTTCTCGAGCTTGTCGTTGCCGACCTTGAGACGGCGGGCGTTCTGCTCGACCTGCGCGCGGAGGGTCTTCAGGAGCTCCTGCTCGAATCCCTGCTGGTGCGTGCCGCCCTTGGGGGTCGAGATGATGTTCACGAAGGAGCGCAGTGCCGTCTCGTACCCGGTGCCCCACCGCAGCGCGATGTCGACCGCGCACTCACGGTGCACCTCGGTGGCCTTCATCGACCCGTCGGCCTGCAGCACCGGCACCGTCTCGGTGAATCCGCCCGATCCCTGCAGCCGCCAGGTGTCGGTGACCGGCGCATCGGTGGCGAGGTACTCGACGAACTCGCTGATCCCGCCCTCGTAGTGGTAGCTGGTCTCGTTCGCCGCCGGCGCGGCGCCGTCCTCGGCGGTTCCCGCCGCGCCGCGCTCGTCGCGCACGACGATCTCCAGCCCCGGCACCAGGAAGGCGGTCTGCCGCGCCCGCGTCTCGAGCTCGGGGAGCTGGAACGCGGCGTCCTTGGTGAAGATCTGACGGTCGGCCCAGTAGCGCACGCGGGTTCCCGTGACGCCCTTCGCGACCTTCCCGATCACGCGCAGCTCGCTGCGGTCCTCGAACGGCGTGAAGGGGGCGTCCGCCCGCGGCGCGCCGTCGTCGGCGAACGTGCCGGGCTCGCCGCGGTGGAACGACATCGCATAGGTCTTGCCGTTGCGGTCGACCTCGACGTCGAGGCGCTCCGAGAGGGCGTTGACGACGGAAGCGCCGACGCCGTGCAGACCGCCTGAGGCGGCGTAGGAGCCGCCGCCGAACTTCCCACCGGCGTGCAGCTTGGTGTAGACGACCTCCACGCCGGTGAGTCCCGTGCGGGGCTCGACGTCGACCGGGACACCTCGACCGCGGTCGCGCACCTCGACGCTGCCGTCCTCGTGGAGCAGGACATCGATGCGCGTCCCGTTGCCGGCCACGGCCTCGTCGACCGCGTTGTCGATGATCTCCCACAGGCAGTGCATGAGGCCCGGAGAGCCGTTCGAGCCGATGTACATCCCGGGCCGCTTGCGGACGGCTTCGAGACCCTCGAGGACCTGGAGGTGATGGGCGGAGTACTCGGCTGTCACAATCCCCCATCGTATCGAGAGGACCCGACACGGATCCGGCGACACTCCTTGTCGTGACGGGCCTGCGACCCTCTGCGTACGCGCTGAGCGAAACACGCCGTCTCTCGGGCATGACTCTCAGCTCTGCGTGGTTGTATTGAGGACACCTCAAGCGGACCCGAAACACCAAGGAGGCACCGAGATGAACGCGACCACGGAAAGAGACGCCGGTACGGTCATCCCCCGCCTCACGGCGATGGACAGATGCGACGCCTGCGGCGCGCAGGCATACGTCGCCGTCGAGGTGAATGGCTCGGAGCTCCTGTACTGCGCGCATCACGCACGCAAGTACGAGGAGAAGCTGCGGCCGGTGGCCACGAGCTGGCACGACGAGACGTCGCGTCTCAGCGAGTAGCCCCCAAGATCCGGACGACGGCGCTGAGCCGTCCGAGCCGGACCGTCAGCAGCCTGCCGGCCGCCGACCGCACACAGACTGAAGCGCCCGATGCCCTGCGGCATCGGGCGCTTTCGTCGTCTGGACCAGTCGCGTCAGCGGTACTCGCGGTGCACGCGGGGCGTCAGCCGGCAGAGGATCTCCTCGCCGACCGTGCCGATCGCCTCGGCGATGGTCGTGGGCGTCTCCTCGCCGCAGCGGCCGCGCCCGAAAAGCAGCACCTCGTCCCCCGGTGCTGCACCGTCCCAGGCCTCGAGCCGCATCTCGTCGATGCCGATGTCGCGCAGTGGCCGGGGGCCGGCCGGCGTGCCGACCCGGATGCGCCCGGCGAGGGTGCTGGGCAGTCCGTCGAACGATCCGACGGCGATCACCGCGACGTCGCCCTCGATGCGCGTCACCGGCGCGAGCAGCTCGGCCGCCGGGGCGATCCCCGGCAGATCCGGACCGCCCGCAGAGCGCACGCCGAAGCAGAAGGCTCCCACGCGTACGAGCGTTCCGCGCAGCTCGGGGCGCTCCCAGGTGGCGGCCGAGGCGGTCAGGTGCTGGTGCGGGAGCACCGCGCCGAGCTCCTCTGCACGCGCGACGGCGGCGAGGAAGCGCGCCTGCGCAGCGTCGTCCTCCGCGTCGCTGGCCTCGGCGAGATGGCTCCAGGCGCCGACCAGGTCGATCATGCCGCGGTGCTGGGCATCGAGCGCGATGCGCACGCCCTCGTCCCACTCCGCGGCCGACAGGCCGTTGCGGTGCAGCCCGGTGTCGATCTTGAGGTGGATCCGGGCGCGGAATCCGCTGGCGTCCGCCTGCACGATCACGCGCTCGAGGTAGTCGAGGCTGCCGACGCCGAGGTCGACATGGGCGTGCAGCGCGGCGGCGATCTCGTCGTCGGTCGACGTCACCCAGGCGAACAGACGAGGACCGTCGCCGATCTCGGCGCGCAGCTGGATCGCGGTCGGGATGTCGTAGCTGCCGATCCAGCGCACGCCCGCATCGACAGCGACCCGCGCAGCCCAGGCGGCGCCGAGGCCGTAGCCGTCGTCCTTCACGACGATCATCAGCTCAGCCGGCGCGACCCGCGCGGTCACCGCCGCGATGTTCGCCCGCAGCACCGTGGCATCGGCCCGCAGCACCGGTCCCGTCACGCCACCCATGTGCGCTCCGTCCGCTGTCCCACGACCGCGACGAGCTCGCCCGCAGTCATTCCCGTGACCTGCGACCAGTGCGCGAGCCCCGCGGCGAGCGGCCCTGTGCCCCCGAAGTAGGTGACCTCGGCGGACGGCTCCACGTCGGCATCGCCGATGTCGACCACGCACACGTCCATCGCGATCCGGCCGACGATCGGGTGCACGACGCCGTCGATCTCGACCGACGCGCTGCTCCCGAGCGCTCGGACGACGCCCTGGGCGTAACCGCCTGTGACCAGGGCGAGTCGTGAGTCGACCGGCGCCCGATGGATGTAGCCGTAGGACACGCCGGCCCCGGCGGCGATGTCCTTCGTGGACAGCACCCGGCCCACGACCCGCATCGCGGGAGCACCCGTGAGCGCGCCCTCCGCATCGGGGAGACCGTAGAGGAGCCGCGGATCCAGGTCCGCGGCCTCGTCGCACGTCGCCGTGATGCCCTCGGCGGCGAGCAGCGCCACCTCGGGTTCGCCGTCCACCCGCACGGCGCGCGCCCCCGCGGCGGTCGCGACACGGGCGGCCTCGATCAGGCCGTGCCCCCAGGCGTCGCGGCGGAGGTCGGCGATGCCCGCTCCCCCGGCGGCGACGGCACGGACCGCCCCGGACGCGAGGGCCGAGCGAGAGACGAAAGCCCGGAGCATCGCGCTCCGCGAGGGGGAGGCAGGAGGCGGGGCGGTCACCGTCTCACCCTACCGGCGCGACGCGCGAACCCCTTTCGGGACCGGCCGTCCCGGGAGCCTCGGAGCATCGCCGCCTAGAATGGACCGGTTCCACGACCCTCGACCCGGAGTACGCATGCCCTCGAACGGCCTCGGCCTCAAGTCCCGTCTCGGCTATCTCGCCGAGCGCGCCCGTCGCATCAACGTCGGCTCGGTGATCGAGCGCGCGAAGGAGGCCTCGGCGCAGCACGGAAAGGCCGTCCCGGCCGTCGTGGTGGACATGCTCTGGTCGGCCGGCCGGCACAACGTCGGCTTCCAGGACTACATCGACTACGACTTCGCGATCCTGAACCGCGCGGAGCGTGCGACGTACATGACGCACCCGGTGTCGAACCAGATCTCGGAGCGCTATGCGCACCCCGACTTCCGGCACCTGTTCCACGACAAGATCGAGTTCGACGAGAAGTTCAGCGAGTTCCTGCGCCGTGAGTGGATGGTCGTGAAGCCCGGCAACGCCGACGAGCTGCGCGACTTCGTCCAGCGTCAGGGCACGGTGATCGTGAAGACCCCGATGGGCCAGGCCGGATCGGGCGTGTTCCGCTACCACGCCGCCGACATCACGGACTGGGAGGCGTTCCACGCCGAGCTCCTCGGGAAGGGACGCCTCCTCGTCGAGGAGGTCATCCGGCAGCACCCGGACCTCGCCGCCGTCTGCCCCGGCACGGTCAACACCACGCGCGTGACCGCGTTCTTCGACGGGGAGAAGACGCACATCCTCGCGATGGCGCAGAAGTTCGGGCGCGGCGAGGTCAGCGACCAGATGTCGTTCGGCGGCTTCTACACGATGCTCGACGACGACGGCCACGCGGTGAGCGCCGGCTACGACTCGCACGGACACGTCCACGAGCTGCACCCCGACTCGGGCTTCCGCATCGCCGACTTCCAGCTCCCGCTGATCGACGAGGTCAAGGCGTTCGTCGACCAGGTGGCCCGCGTCGTGCCGCAGGTCCAGTACGTCGGCTGGGACATCGTGGTGGGTCCCGACGGACCGGTGCTCGTGGAGGGCAACTGGGGCGCCGGCGTCTACGAGAACAAGCCGAGCGTGTCGGGCATCCGCACCGGGCACAAGCCGCGCTACCAGGCCGCGATCAAGTTCTGAGCGCCGGGCGCAGGAAGAAGCCCGCCCCGTCGTCGTGACGGGGCGGGCTTCTTCGTGTTCACACGGTCAGGCCGGGCGGATGATGCCCATGGGCGTGGACTCCGTGCCCTGGCCGAGCGGATTGTCCTTGAGGATCGCGACGAGCCGCTTCTCCTCGGCTTTGTCGAGCGTGGATCCGAGGATGTTGCCGCCGAGGTCGTTGATGTCCACCACGGCCACGTCGCAGACGCCGCCGAGCAGCGCCTGCATCTCGTGGGCGACCTCGCGCGGACGCGCGGGCCCGAGCACCACCGACCGGTCGTAGGGCGGCATGGTGCCTTCGGTCGGCCCGTCGATCGCGCGCGCCTTCTCGCCGGCGATCCGGTAGAAGTCGCCGCGACGGCCGAAGGCCTTGGTCACGGCGGACACCGCTGCGGCCAGCAGGATGCGCGGGGTGCCGCACTCGCGCAGCGCCATCTCCATGGTCTCGGGCATGCCGAGCCCGATGCCGTAGGGCGTGCGCGTCACGTACTTCGACAGGAAGTGCGCGAGCCGGCGCGGATGGATCTCCTCGAGCAGGAACGAGCGCCCCTGCGTGATGCCGACGATCTTCTCGGTGATGAAGAGAAGGTCGCCCTCCTTCACCTCACCCGCGGCGTACTCGCTCACGACGTCGGCGAGCACGTCGCCCGGCATGACGACCTTCGTCCGGATCGGGATCCGCAGCCAGCGTGTGCCCTCGACGGAGATGTCGAGGTTCTTGCCGTCGTTCGGCTTCGCCTCCGCGCTCACTCGAGGTAGTCCCGCAGCGACTGCGAACGGCTCGGGTGGCGCAGCTTCGCCATCGTCTTGGACTCGATCTGCCGGATCCGCTCGCGGGTCACGCCGAACGTGTCGCCGATCTGGTCGAGCGTCTTGGGCTGCCCGTCACCGAGGCCGAAGCGCATGCGGATGACGCCCGCCTCGCGCTCCGACAGCGAGTCGAGCAGCTGCTCGAGCTGACGCTGCAGCATCGTGAAGCCGACCGCGTCGGCCGGGACCACGGCCTCGGTGTCCTCGATGAGGTCTCCGAACTCGCTGTCTCCGTCCTCACCCAGAGGCGTGTGCAGCGAGATGGGCTCACGCCCGTACTTCTGCACCTCGATGACCTTCTCCGGCGTCATGTCGAGCTCGCGGCTCAGCTCTTCCGGCGTGGGCTCGCGGCCCAGGTCCTGCAGCATCTGACGCTGCACGCGGGCGAGCTTGTTGATGACCTCGACCATGTGCACCGGGATGCGGATCGTGCGCGCCTGGTCGGCCATCGCGCGGGTGATCGCCTGACGGATCCACCACGTCGCATAGGTCGAGAACTTGAAGCCCTTGGTGTAGTCGAACTTCTCCACCGCACGGATGAGACCGAGGTTGCCCTCCTGGATCAGATCCAGGAACTGCATGCCGCGGCCCGTGTAGCGCTTGGCGAGCGAGACCACGAGGCGCAGGTTCGCGCCCAGCAGGTGGCTCTTCGCACGCTGGCCGTCACGGGCGACCCACTGCAGGTCGAGCCCGAGCTGGCTGGTCTTCTCCGCCGCGGACATCGCCGACAGCTTCTCCTCGGCGAACAGACCGGCCTCGATCCGCATCGCGAGCTCGACCTCTTCGGCCGCGTTCAGCAGCGCGACCTTTCCGATCTGCTTGAGGTAGTCCTTGACCGGGTCGGCGGTGGCGCCGGTGATCTGGGTCGAGTAGACGGGGACGTCGTCCTCATCCGTCGAACTGATGCGGATCGCTCCGGTGGGCAGCGGCTCGGCGAAGGCGGGCTTGGCGCCCTCCTCCTCGTCGCTGTCGTCGGCGACCTCGGCGGGCGCGTCCTCGGACGCGGTCTCCTCGACGGCATCCTTCTTCGCCCTGGTCGACTTCTTCGCAGCCGGCTTCTTCGCCGCCGCCTTCGTCGGGGCGGCCTGCTCCGCGGTGCCGTCGGCGTTCGCCGCGACCTCCTCGGGCTCGGTGGCCTCGGTCTTCGTGCGGGTGTTCTTCTTCGTGGCAGTCGTCACGTCTCGCCTCTCAACGGGGCGCTGCGCGGGCGCCCTGTGTTCCTTCAGCCTGTCGGCTTGATCGGCCTGTGCCGTTTCGGGCACTAGTAAGACCCTTGTCAAGTCCTCAACGGTGCAGAGGGTCTTGACAACGGGTCGTCAGATAAGTATCGCACACTCTGCCGCCGACGAGGCCGGATCCGCAGATCCGCGCCGATCCTCGCCGGTTCCTCGTGGGAACCTTCCCGCAGAAGGTCAGATGCGGCCGTTCTTGTCCTCGTCGCCGCTGGGACGCGACGCCAGGAACCGCTCCAGCTCCGCAGCGAGCTCATCGGCACTGGGCAGCGAGCGCTCGTCGAACTCCGCCGGCCCGTCGTCCTCGACGTCGAGGCCCGCCATGTACGCGTCGTAGCGATGCTCGAGCGTGCTCACCATCTGGCCGAGCTCCTCGTTGTCGCGCACCTGCTCGTCCACGCGCTCGAGGTACGACGCGCGCCGGTCGCGCAGGTCGTCGGTCAGCAGCACAAGGCCCGTCGCCGCCATGACCTTCTCTGCGGCGGTCAGCACCGCGTCGGGGTACTCCGTGTCGGCGAGGTAGTGCGGAATCAGCAGCACGAAACTCGCGACGCTCCGCTCCGCCCGCACGAAGCGGTACTCCAGGAGGTGCCCGACCGTGCCCGGGACCTGGGTCCGCGGACGCCAGACCGAGTGCGCCGCGATGAGCTCCGCGCGGTTGCCGCTGACGGTCACGCCGATCGGGCGCGTGTGCGGCACCGGCATCGCGATCGAGTGCACCCAGGTCACGGTCGACACCTCGAACTCCGCCGCGAAGTCGAGCACGACGTCCGCGAAGGCGTTCCAGGCGAAGTCGGGTTCGTAGCCCGCCAGCAGCAGGAACGGGCGGGCCAGCGCGTCGTGCGCGAGCGAGAGCTCCAGCCGCGCGGGCTTGAGATCCGCGATGTGGTCCTGGTCGAACGTCAGCACCGGCCGCCGCGCACGGTAGTCCAGCAGCACGTCGTTGTCGAAGACGAGCACCGGCTCGGGCGCGGTGGTCTCGCCGAGATGGTCGATGAGCCCCGACACCGCGGATCCGGCGTCGGTGAACCCGGTCAGCAGGATGACCAGAGGCAGGCCGGACGGCACGCCGCCGGCACGGGCGACGCGTTCGTGGATCTCTCCGGAGATGGGCATGACTCCATGCTACGAGCCGCTCCGCGCCGAGGATCCGCAGAGCGCTGAGAGCGAACACGCGCGCGCCGCGTCCGCTCCGCCGTGCGCCGTCCGAATCTAGGATGGAGATCATGACGTCACCTGCGCTCGAGCTCTTCACAGGCGCTCCGGCGGACACGAACGCAGATGCGGTCGTGCTCGTCGTCGCCGGTCTCACGGACACCCCGGAAGACCTGTCCCCGTTCTCCTCCACGCACGCGGCGCTGACCGCGGTGGGCTTCACGGGAAAGGCGGGCGCATATGCGCGCATCCCGGCTCCCGAGATCGCCGGCGTCCCGGTCGCCGTGGTGAGCGCCGGCGCCGCTCCCGATGCGAGCAGCGTCCGCGAGGCCGCGGGAGCCGCGCTGCGCACGCTGACCGGGTTCGACCGGGTGTCCGTCCTCCTCGCCGACGCCGTCGCCGGATTCGCGAGCGCGGCTGCGGAGGGCGCGCTGCTCGGCGGCTACCGCTTCGACGACTACCGCTCGGGCGAGAAGCAGAAGCGCGCGAGCGCCGTCGTCCTGCACGCCGAGCTCTCCGCAGAGGACGTCGCGCACGCCACGGCCCTCGCCGAGGCCGTGGCGCTCACCCGCGACCTGGTCACCACGCCCGCCGAATGGCTGGGACCCGCCGACCTCGCCGCGCGCGCCGGCGATGCGGTGGCCGGCCTGGACGTCTCCGTCGAGGTGCTGGACGAGCAGGCGCTCGCCGCCGGGGGGTTCGGAGGCATCCTCGGAGTCGGTCAGGGCTCCGCCCGACCGCCGCGTCTGGTGCGCCTGGACTACTCCCCCGCCGACGCGACCGGGCACATCGCCCTCGTCGGCAAGGGCATCACGTTCGACACCGGCGGTCTCTCGCTCAAGCCGCCGGCCAGCATGGTCGGCATGAAGACCGACATGGCGGGCGCCGCGAGCATCCTCGCCGCGACCAAGGCCGTCGCCGCGCTCGGCCTGCCGATCCGCGTCACGGCCTGGCTGTGCATCGCGGACAACATGCCGTCCGGCACGGCGATCCGGCCGGGCGACGTGCTGCGCTTCGCCGACGGGCAGACCGTGGAGGTGCTCAACACCGATGCGGAGGGCCGCCTCGTCCTCGCGGACGGACTCGTCGCGGCCAGCCGGGAGCACCCGGACGTGATCCTCGACGTCGCGACGCTCACCGGCGCCATCATCGTCGCGCTCGGCATGCGCCACACGGGTGTGTTCGGCGACGACGACACCGTCCAGGAGGTGCTGGCCGCGGCCGCCGCGACCGGCGAGGCCGCGTGGCCGATGCCGCTGCCCGAGCACATGGAGGAGGAGCTGAAGTCGCCGATCGCCGACATGGTGAACGCGAAGATCGGCGACCCGGCCGGCGGCTCGCTCTTCGCCGGCCTGTTCCTGCGGCGGATGGTCGGGCGCGTGTCGGACGAGGACGACGCCCCGCGGATCCCGTGGGCGCATCTGGACATCGCCGGCTCGTCCGAGCACAAGGGCGCCCCCTATGGCTTCACCGACAAGGGCGCGACGGGTGCGATCGTCCGCACTCTGATCGCCTTCGCCGAGACCCGCGCGAAGGGAGGCCGCGCATGACCGCGCACAGCGCCGACGTCGTGATCCTGGGCGGCGGCAGCGGCGGCTACGCCGCGGCGCTGCGCTCCGCCGAGCTCGGGAAGTCCGTCGTCCTGATCGAGAAGGACAAGGTGGGCGGGACCTGCCTGCACCGCGGCTGCATCCCCACCAAGGCGCTGCTGCACTCCGCCGAGATCGCGGAGAACGTGCGCGACGCCGCGAAGTACGGCGTGGGCGCTTCGTTCGACGGCATCGACCCCGCCGGCGTCCGCGCCTATCGCGAGGGGATCGTCGCGAAGAAGTACAAGGGCCTCGAGGGGCTCATCAAGGCCCGCGGCATCACGGTCGTCCACGGCGAGGGCACGCTCCTCGCCGACCGCACGGTGGCCGTCGGCGAGGACGTCTACGCCGGCGCCGACGTGGTCCTGGCGACCGGCTCGTACAGCCGCAGCCTTCCCGGGCTCGAGATCGGCGGGCGGATCCTCACGAGCGAGCAGGCTCTGGCGCTCGAGGAGGTGCCGCAGCGCGTGGTGATCCTCGGCGGCGGCGTGATCGGCGTGGAGTTCGCGAGCGTCTGGCGCTCGTTCGGCGCCGAGGTCACGATCGTCGAGGCGCTCGACCATCTCGCACCGAACGAGGACATCGCTCTCAGCAAGGGCCTCGAGCGCGCGTTCCGCCGCCGCGGCATCGCGTATTCGCTCGGGGTGCGGTTCGCGAGTGCGACCCAGACCGCCGATGCCGTCACCGTCACGCTGGAGAACGGCACCTCGTACGAGGCCGATTACCTGCTCGTGGCCGTCGGCCGCGGCCCCGCCACGGCCGGCCTCGGATTCGAGGAGGCCGGAGTGCAGATGGAGCGCGGATTCGTGCTGACGGATCCCGAGCTGCGCACGAACGTCGCGCACGTCTGGGCCGTGGGCGACATCGTCCCGGGGCTCCAGCTCGCCCATCGCGGCTTCCTGCAGGGCATCGCCGCGGCCGAGCGCATCGCGGGTCTCGCTCCGGCGGTGATCCCGGATGCGCAGGTCCCCCGCGTCACGTACTGCAGCCCGGAGGTCGCCTCGGTCGGCGTCACCGAGGCCGCGGCCGTCGCGGAGCACGGCGCCGACAGCGTCGTCTCCTACGAGTACAACCTCGCCGGCAACGGCAAGAGCGAGATCATCGGCACGGGTGGACTCGTGAAGGTCGTCCGCCTCAAGGACGGCCCGGTGCTCGGTGTTCATCTTCTCGGCGACCGCGTCGGAGAGCTCATCACCGAGGGCCAGCTCGCCGTGAGCTGGGAGGCCCACCCCGAGGACATCGCCCCGTTGATCCACGCGCACCCGACGCAGAGCGAGGCGCTGGGCGAGGCCTTCCTCGCTCTTGCGGGCAAACCACTTCACGCATTGTGAAAACTTTCTTGCACATCGTGGAAATCAAGGCTGGGCTGAACCCCGTGTTGCCCACTAAGCTGATCACCATCACGTACTTCCTTAAGGAGACTCCGTCATGAGCACACCCGTGGTCCTTCCCGCCCTCGGAGAGAGCGTCACCGAGGGCACGGTGACCCGTTGGCTCAAGCAGGTCGGCGACACCGTTCAGGCCGACGAGGGACTGCTCGAGATCTCGACCGACAAGGTCGACACCGAGATCCCGTCCCCCGTCAGCGGCGTGATCGAGGAGATCCTCGTCGCCGAGGACGACACGGTCGAGATCGGCGCGATCCTCGCACGCATCGGCGACGGCTCCGGCACGTCCGCGCCTGCCGCTCCGGCCGCCGAGGCCGCTGAGCCCGCCGCTGCTCCGGCCGCGGAGGCTCCCGCTGCCGAGGCGCCCGCCGCCGAGGCCGCAGCCCCCGCGCCCGCCTCCGCCTCGTCCGACGCGACCGACGTGCGCCTGCCCGAGCTGGGCGAGAGCGTGACGGAGGGCACGGTCACCCGCTGGCTGAAGCAGGTCGGCGATGACGTGGCCGTCGACGAGCCGCTGCTCGAGATCTCCACCGACAAGGTCGACACCGAGATCCCCTCGCCCGTTGCGGGCACCCTGCAGGAGATCGTGGCCGCCGAGGACGAGACCATCGCCGTCGGTGCCGTGCTCGCACGCATCGGCAGCGGCGCCCCGGCAGCTGCTCCCGCGGCCACTCCGGCTCCGGCCGCCGCTCCGGCTCCCGCTGCTGCTCCGGCTCCCGCCGCCGCTCCGGCTCCGGCCGCTGCCCCGGCCCCGGCCGCCGCTCCGGCTCCCGCCGCCGCACCTGCCCCCGCGGCCGCGCCGGCCGCTGCCCCGGCTCCGACGGCCGCTGCCGACACCGGGTCCGACTCGCTGTACGTGACGCCGCTGGTGCGTCGCCTCGCCGCCGAGAAGGGCGTCGACCTCGCATCCGTCGCCGGCACCGGCGTGGGCGGCCGCATCCGCAAGGAGGACGTGCTGAACGCTGCCGCCGCTCCGGCTGCGACCGCTGCGCCCGCCGCCGTTGCGGCTGCGCCGAAGGAGCGCGTGATCTCGCCGCTGCGCGGGACCACGCAGCCGATGTCGCGTCTGCGCAAGGTTCTGGCCGAGCGGGCCGTCGCCTCGATGCAGCAGACCGCGCAGCTGACCACGGTCGTCGAGGTCGATGTCACGAAGCTCGCCGCCTACCGCGATGAGGTCAAGGGCTCGTTCCAGCAGAAGACCGGCGACAAGCTGTCCTTCCTGCCGTTCTTCGCCCTGGCCGCTGCCGAGGCGCTGCAGGAGTTCCCCATCGTGAACTCGACCGTCGACGGCACCGACATCGTGTACCCCGCCTCCGAGAACATCTCGATCGCGGTGGACACCGAGCGCGGCCTGCTCACGCCGGTGCTGCGCGATGCGGGGTCGAAGAACATCGCGCAGATCGCCCACGAGATCGCCGACCTCGCGGCACGCACGCGCGACAACAAGCTGAAGCCGGACGAGCTCGCCGGCGGAACGTTCACGCTGACCAACACCGGTTCGCGTGGGGCCCTGTTCGACACTCCGGTCGTCTTCCTGCCGCAGTCCGCGATCCTCGGCACCGGTGTCGTCGTGAAGCGTCCCGGCGTGGTCACGGTCGACGGTCAGCAGGCGATCTCGATCCGCTCCTACGTCTACCTGGCGCTGTCCTACGACCACCGCACGATCGACGGCGCCGACGCGGCCCGGTTCCTGTCGTCGGTGAAGGCGCGCCTGGAGGCGGCGGACTTCGCCGCGCAGCTCGGGGCCTGACCCGCACGGATTCACGGAGCTCCCGCTCCCTCGGATGGCGGATCTGCGATGTCGTACACATCGCGGATCCGCCATTCGACGTCTCTGCGGATGATCACCACCAGCTGCGCCCCCTCGCCCGCCCCGCTCCGCAGCGCTGCGAGGTCGCCGTAGTCCTCGATCAAGGCGGGCTGCCCGTCCTGGTCCCTGATCTCCTTCGCGCCCGCCGCCTCGCCCTCCCAGAGCGCGTCGCACCCCGCTACCGGCGTTGCACGGCAGCGGCGGGCGGCGGAGAGGAGCTCCTCGGCGGCGGCGCGGGGATCCTGCTGCGCCGAGGGGGCGGGAGGGCGCGGGGCATCCGAGGGCGCGGGAGTCGGCTGCGCCTTCGGGGATGCAGCGGGAGACTCCGCCCCGCGCGGCGCCGCCGATGCCGAGGACGGACGCGGCCGGGGAGCGTGATCGGCCGCGTCCGCGCTGCTCCTCCCGTCGACCGGCCACAGCGCACCGCCCAGCACGATCACGACGGCCGCGGCGACCGCGACCACGGTCGGACCCGCCCACCGGCGACGCGGGTGCGCAGTCGGACGCGGGACGCGCGAACGCGGCTGGGCGGAGCGCGCGAACCGCGACAGGAACGTCGCCGCCCGCCTCGCAGCCGTCTCGCACAACCCGGCGATCGACTCTCGCAGCGGCCCTGCACCTCGCCTCACGCCGTGCGAGGTCCCGTCGGATCGCCGCCTGGGCATCGCATCTCCCGATCTCAGATCCCGCCGCCGTGGTGCCGGAGCCCGCGACGTCTGTTCGCGCCGAGGGACCTCGAGCGACGGGCCCTCACCCACGCCCCCGGACACGTGCAGGGGACGCGGAGCGGCGATCTCGAGCAGCTCCTGCTCCCAGCGCGCCGCCTCGGCGCGGAGACGCCGAGGATCGTGCAGGGCATCCGCCAGTCGGACCAGCAGCCGCCTCAGCGCGCGATCCTCGACGCGCCCCTCGAGCTCTCGCAGCTGATACAGCGCCGCGACGCTCACCGTCTCCTCGGTCGAAGCCGCCGCAGGCGGGATCACGAAGACGGGCCGCCCGTCGTCGGTCAGCCACCATCGGCCGCGGGCCTCCTCGCCCGGTTCGCCCGCTCCGCGCCGCTCGGGCGCGAGCTCCACCACGCCGCGCAGCATGCTGACGGCGAGCGTCACCGCTTCTCCCCGCGAAACGGACGGGCCTTCGCCTCCGCGGACGAGGTGAGCGTCGACCGTCCGCACACACCACGGCAGCAGCGCATCCTGCCCGTCCGCGCCGAGCGCGAGATCGAGCGGGGCCGCGACATGCTCGGCCCCGGCATGCGCCCAGCCCGCCCATCCGGCCAGACGAGCCACCGGCGTCCGCACCGCCACCGTCGCGCCCCGCGAGACGAGCTCGCCGGGGAACGGCCCCTCGCCGTCGGCGAGCACGCGGATCGAACGGTGCGCGCCCGCAACGGCGACGGATCTGGGGCTCTCGGTCATGCCCCTATCCCAGCGCTCCCCTCCCGACTCGGAAGCCTAGGAGGCGCGATCCGTGCACAAACTGCGGCGGAGGCTTGCTGTGCAGGACGGTCATGTTCGCCCAGCGCGAGCAGACCCGCGCCGTCGAGCGCCTGCGGAATCGGTAGGCTGGAAGACATGGCAAAAAGTCCCTCCGCGACGGAGAAGCAGCCCGGCTTCTTCTCCCAGCTGCGTTCGCTCTTCCGCTTCACCCGGGAGATCTACCCGTGGCTGCCCTGGGCCCAGATCGCGATCCTGGTCGCCGGCGTCCTCATCGGTGTGATCGTCGGCTATCTGATCCCCCCGTTCCAGATCTGGAGCGTCGTGCTGTGGGGCATCACAGGCCTGCTCGGCGGCGTGCTCGGCGCGATGTTCCTGATGACACGCCTCTCGACGACGGCGATGTACCGGAAGATCGACGGCATGCCCGGCGCCGCGGGACACGTGATCAGCACCTCCCTGGGCCGCAACTGGCAGGGCTCCGAGATCCCCGTGGGCGTGAACCCCAAGTCGCAGGACGCGGTGTACCGCGCGATCGGGCGCGGCGGGATCGTCGTGGTCGCCGAAGGCGCCCGTGGTCGCCTGACCCGTCTCGTCAAGGATGAGAAGACCAAGGCCATGCGCGTCGCGCAGGGCGTCCCGGTGACGGTGCTCTACGTCGGGCACGGCGAGGACGACGTCTCCATCGACAAGCTCTCCAAGACGATCAAGAAGCTCCCGAAGGCCATCGACAACGCCACCATGGCCGCCGTCATCAAGCGCATGGAGTCCGTGTCGCAGTCGGTCGCCTCGCTGCCGATCCCGAAGGGCATCGACCCGCTCAAGACGCGCGCACCGCGCCCGCGCTGAGCCTCCCTGACACAGAAGCGCCCGTCCCCCGCTCATGCGCGGGGACGGGCGCTTCGTCGTTCCCGTCGGAGGCGATGCTCAGCCCACGGAGTCGGGCAGGTGCTGCTTCGGGAGCTTGCGCACCTTGGCCCGGCGGCGCCGGCGCTCCGGGATCATCGATCGCATCTCGTCGAGCTTGCCGAAGCAGAGCAGACGGTCCTCGTCCTCGAGCACGACGTGCTTGCGCGGATTGGGGATCACGGTGACGCCGCGGTGCAGCGTGAGCACGGTGATGTCGCGATCCCACAGGCCCAGCTCGCCGAGCTGCTTGCCGACCTGCTCCGCGCCCGCATGGATGACGAGCTCCGCGACGCCGTAGCCGGTCGACACGCTCAGCCGCTGCCGGACGTCGATCTCGGGGAAGTTGACCTGGTTCGCGATGAAGTCGATGATGGCCCCGGCGACGTCGAGCCCGGTGGCCGCCTCGATCCCCTGGAGCCCGGGAGACGAGTTCACCTCCATCACGAGCGGGCCGTCCTCGCCTTCGAGCATGTCGACGCCCGCGACCCGCAGGCCCATGATCTGCGCCGCGCGCACGGCCGTCTGCTCGTACACCGGGTCGAGCTGCACAGCTTCGACGGTGCCGCCCCGATGCACGTTGGAGCGGAACTCGTCGCCGTTCGCCACCCGGCGCATCGCCGCGACGACACGGTCACCGACGACGAGCGCACGGATGTCGCGACCGCGGCTCTCCGCGATGAACTTCTGGATGAGGACGTTCTGTTTGGTGGAGTGCAGCGTCTCGATGATCGCCTCGGCGACCTTCACCTGCGGGGCGAGGATCACGCCGATCCCCTGCGTGCCCTCGAGAAGCTTGATGACGACCGGCGCACCGCCGACCCGCTCGATGGCGGGACGGACGTCGGCCCGGTTCCGCACGAACGCCGTGGGGGGCATCGCGATGTTGTGCCGGGACAGGATCTGGTTCGCGCGCAGCTTGTCCCGGGCGCTCGAGATCCCGTTCGCCGTGTTCGGCGTGTACACGTCCATCTGCTCGAACTGACGGACCACCGCGGTGCCGAAGTACGTGATCGAATTGCCGATGCGCGGCAGGATCGCGTCGTAGTCGCTCAATCGGCGACCACGGAAATGCAGATCCGGTTCATCCGCCGTGAGGTCGATCGCGAAGCGCAGGGTGTTCAGCACCTTGACCTGATGGCCGCGCTGCGTCGCGGCGGTTCGGAGACGCTGAGTGGAGTACGACTGCGGGGCGCGCGAGAGCACGGCGAGCTTCACGGTGATTTCCTGCCAGGATGTGTGTTGTGGACCGACCTACTCATTCAAGCACCCTTATCGGGTGGCGGGAGTGGGTGTCCCTCCCCGACGTCGGGATCCCCTGGATCAAGGCGAAGGTCGACACGGGGGCGCGCAGTTCCTCGCTGCACGCTCAGCACATCCGCGAGTTCGAGCGCGACGGCGTCGCCTGGGTGCGCTTCGACGTGCGGCCGTGGCAGGGCGCCCATGAGCTGGTCCCCGTGGAGCTGCCCGTGTTCGACCGCCGCGACGTGCGTTCCTCGTCCGGACACGCCCAGAGCCGGCTCGTCGTGCTGCTCGACCTCGTGCTGGTCGGCCACAGGGTCACCGCCGAAGTCACCCTGAGCAACCGCAGCGAGATGGGGTTCCGGATGCTGATCGGCCGAGAGGCGTTGCGCCAGGGCTTCACGATCGATCCTGCGCGCTCGTTCCTGGGGGGCAAGGCGCCCAAGACGTATCGGCGTCTGAACCGAGGCCACGCCGCCGTCTGACGAGCGCTCAGGCCCGGATCAGGACGGTTCCGACGGCCTTGTCGTGCAGGCCGCGCTGATCGGCGTCGAAGATCACGGCAGGAATGACGAGGATGAGCAGCACGGTGCGCACGACCGGGCGCCAGAGCCCCACCCAGCCGCCGTTCATCATGACGAGCCGCATCCCGACGATCCGATGACCCGGGCTGCCGCCGATGGTCGGGATGAACACGATCTGCAGCACCGCGAACACGATCATCGGCGCGAACTGCGTGAGCCCCGCTTCCTTGGGCAGGTCGAACTGGCGGAAGCCGAAGAACGCGCTGGCGATCAGCGTCGCCGCCGCATAGTCGATCGCGAGGGCCGCGACGCGGCGTCCCAGACGTCCGACGCTGCCGGACCCGGTCTTGGGGAGGCCGAGTCGTTCGCCGGGGTAGGTCTGCGCGGGGTCGGACATCCCTCCAGCCTAGGCGAGCCGGCGCGCAGCACCCGACGCGTGTGCCGCACCCTCCCCCGGGACGTAACACGCCGGAAACATTCCAGACACGGCCGCGTCATCCCTCGCCCGTAACCTGCTTGCAGGTCGCTCGACCGCACCCGTTCCTCCAGGAGTTGATGCATGTTCACCACCCCCGCCGACGTGCTCGCGTACATCCGCGACAATGACGTCAAGTTCCTCGACATCCGCTTCACCGACCTGCCCGGCGTGCAGCAGCACTTCAACATCCCGGCCGCGACGGTCGACGAGGACTTCTTCACCAACGGCCAGCTCTTCGACGGCTCCTCGATCCGCGGCTTCGCGTCGATCCACGAGTCCGACATGCAGCTCATCCCCGACGTGACGACCGCGTACGTGGACCCGTTCCGCGAGGCGAGCACCATCGTCATGGTGTTCGACATCTACAACCCGCGCACCGGCGAGATCTACAGCAAGGACCCGCGCCAGGTCGCCAAGAAGGCCGAGAAGTACCTGGCCTCCACCGGTATCGCCGACACCGCGTACTTCGCGCCCGAGGCGGAGTTCTACATCTTCGACGACGTGCGCTACTCGGTGACCGCGGGCGAGAGCTTCTACAAGGTCGACTCCGAGGAGGCCGCGTGGAACAGCGGTCGCGAGGAGGAGGGCGGCAACCTCGGCAACAAGACGCCGTTCAAGGGCGGGTACTTCCCCGTCGCCCCGGTGGACAAGACCGCCGACCTGCGCGACGACATCACCCTGCGCTTGATCGACGCCGGCTTCCACCTGGAGCGCTCGCACCACGAGGTCGGCACCGCCGGTCAGCAGGAGATCAACTACCGCTTCGACACGATGGTGCACGCGGCCGACGACATCCTGAAGTTCAAGTACATCGTCAAGAACACGGCCGAGGAGTGGGGCAAGACCGCCACCTTCATGCCGAAGCCCCTCTTCGGCGACAACGGCTCCGGCATGCACACGCACCAGTCCCTCTGGCTCGACGGCAAGCCCCTGTTCTTCGACGAGAACGGCTACGGCCAGCTCAGCGACACCGCCCGCTGGTACATCGGCGGTCTGCTCAAGCACGCGCACGCGGTCCTCGCCTTCACGAACCCGACCCTCAACAGCTACCACCGCCTGGTGAAGCACTTCGAGGCTCCGGTCAACCTGGCCTACTCCGCGGGCAACCGCTCCGCCGCGATCCGCATCCCGCTCACCGGCTCGAGCCCGAAGGCCAAGCGCATCGAGTTCCGCGTGCCGGACGCGTCGGGCAACCCGTACCTCGCCTTCGCCGCGCAGCTGATGGCAGGCCTCGACGGCATCCGCAACCGCATCGAGCCGCTCGAGCCGATCGACAAGGACCTCTACGAGCTCCCGCCCGAGGAGGCCAAGAACATCCCGCAGGTCCCGAACTCCCTGCTGGACTCGCTCGAGGCGCTCCGCGCCGACCACGACTTCCTGCTCGAGGGCGGCGTGTTCACCGAGGAGCTCATCGAGACCTGGATCTCGTACAAGTACGAGAAGGAGATCCTCCCGATGGCCCAGCGCCCGCACCCGTACGAGTACGAGCTCTACTACGGCGTGTAAGGATCCCGAGAGATCTCAAGAACCCGCCTCAGCTTCCCCCGGGCTGAGGCGGGTTCTTCCGTGCGTGCGGGCCCCGCGCACACGATCTCGGGTCGTGCCGGAGCTCAGGTGCAGCTGATCGCCGGGACCGACGTGCCGATGTCGTCGGTCGAGACGTTCCCGTTCGCACTGGTCCGCTGATAGGCCGTCCAGGTGTAGCAGACCAGGACGTCACCGGTCGTCTGCGCCGTGTAGAGCACCGTCCAGGTCTGGTCGGTGTAGTTGCTTCCGTTCACGGACGTGGTCAGGAGGTGCGTGTCGGTCCCGCCCGGGTTCGCGCTCTTGCCGGTCGTGCCGACCGTGTATCCGGCCCAGACCTGGGATCCGCCGATCGCGAGCACGAGGTTCGCCGGCGAATCGGGCGCGGGATTGCCCCTGTTGGCCTGCGTCGTGAACGTGATCGAGTACGTCTTGCCTGCGACCATCGCGACGGTCGTGCACTTTGAGAGGGTGTAGTTCGACGTCGTGGTCGCGTCGCACCACTGCCACCACTTCCCGTCGGCCTGAGGCTGCTGACCGCCACAGGTGCCGGAGGTGAACGAGCCGGTGGTGCCGCTGCTCCACGCCTGCCAGCCCGGCACCGCCACGGCACACGCCGTGGAGGCCGTCGCGTTCGGCACAGCGATCGCGGCCGCCACCACGGGCATCGCCCATGCGGCGCCCTTGACGATCGTGCGGCGATCGATGCCGCGCCGTTCGGGCGCGTCGAGTTCTTCAATTGCGGGCATAAGCCCTCCCCAGTGTGTGATTCCCCAGTGCAAGCCCCCCCCCAAGGGGGCAGGGCGAGAAAGCTCGCATCGTGAGAGATGCGACAGGAGCGGATCTATTACGCGACACGAAGACGTGTGCTCCCCCGCGGCACCCGGCGGCGGCGCCGGGGAGCACCGTCTCAGGCGGGCGCGTCTCCGGCCGTTGCTGCACGCGCCTCCGCGACAGCCGTCTCGCGGCGTGCGAGCTCGGCGGCCGCGCGCTGCTCCTCCGCCTCGGCTCCCGTCAGAGTCGTGGCCACGGCGTGCGCGCTCTCCCGGGCGGTCCTCAACTGGTCTTCGAGCTCGTCGATGCGCGCCGCGATCCGCTCGGCGCGTCGCGACACGTCGTCGAGCGCGCGCTGCGTCGCGGCATGATCGCGTTCCGCAGCGTCCCGGGCACGCTCCGCCTCCCTCAACGCCTGCTGAGCCCGCCGGCGCTCCCTCATCGCGGCCAGCTCATCGTCCGGGCGCTCCTGCGTCGCAGGCGCGTCCGCGACGTCGCCGGCGACCACGGTGGACGGATCCAGGGGCGTGCCGTCGCCGATGTCGAGCTCGGTCGTCAGCCTCCCCGAGGCGATTGCGACCGCCGCGCCCGGATCGAAGAACGCCGCGGAGATCGTCCGCTGGACGGCGTCGAGCGTCGCGGCGGTGATGCGTCCTCCGCGCGCGCGGGCGAGCTCGGCCGCGTCCTCGGCGAGCCGCCCGGTCAGCGCGCGTCGATCACGGCCCAGCTTCGCCAGGGTCTGCGCGTCGAGATCGGCCTGCGCCTCGCGCAGCGCCGCGGCGAGCCGGAGCGCCTCCTGCAGCTGCTGCGCGCGCTCCTGCGCGAACAGGTTGACGACCCAGGCCGCTGTCGTTGGCTTCCGCAGCGCCCGGATCTGAGCCGCGACGTCGGCGTCCGCGATCTGCTTCGCACGGGCGTCCCGTGCGGACACGAAGTCGCCCGGCGCGCCTGAATACAGCTCCGCCGCGATGCTGTCGAACTCGGTCACAGTGCGATGTTCGTCCCCGCGGCGCCGACACGCAAACCCGCGTCGCGATCGGTGTCGGCGCGAGGACGGCTCGGGCGGATCAGGCGGAAAGCGGCGGGAAGCTCGGAATCGGGATCGGCTTCTCCGCACGACGCTCGAGAGCATCCATCCGCGCCTTCACCTCGGCGCTGGGCACGTACGGATGCCACTGCCTGGCCGCTTCGCGCTCGCCGTCGGCATCCGCGGGGGCAGGCGCGCCGGGCGCCGGATCCATCGTGCTCATGCCGCCACGCTAACCGCCGCCCGAATGCCGGCGAAGGGGCTTGCGTTCACCGGCGACGTGTGCAGATCGCGCCCGCCGACGCAGACGCTCATGCGCGGACCAGCAGTGCCCCGGGCCGGATGCCGGCTGTGAAGGCGCGCACGGCACCGTGCTCCTCGCCGTCGATCTGGAACGGCTGCGCCGCCTCCAGCTCGACTCGGATCCGCTGTGCCGACGCATGGCGCACGACATCCGTGCTCGTGGTCTCCCCGCCGAGCAGACGGCGCAGCCCGTTGTCCCAGACCACGGTGCGGACGGTCTCGAACCAGTCCGCCACGCCGTCGGCACTGACGAGCAGCAGATCCAGCTCGCCGTCGTCGGGGACAGCATCGGGCAGCAGCGTGATGCCTCCCTGGATCGTGCCGCAGTTGCCGATCATCAGCGTGTGGATCCGCGCGTGGTCCGCCTCCTCATCGTCGAGGGAGAGCGAGGCCCGCACGAGCTCGGTCCCCGCCGCGGCCGCACCCAGCGCCTTCACGTAGGCCAGCCATCCCGCTTTCGCCTTGAGCTCGTCGTCCGTCTCCTCGAGCATGCGGGCATCGAGCCCCAGCCCGGCCATCACCACGAAGACGTGCTCACCCCGGTCGTCGCCGTCGGTCACCTCGATCGTCCCGACATCGATGCGGCGAGGTTCGGCGGCCAGGGCGTGCGCCACTGCGGCCTCCGTGCTGCCGAGGGGAACGCCCAGGTTGCGAGCGAGCAGGTTGCCGGTCCCGTGCGGCAGGATCCCGAGTGCGCTGTCGGTCCCGGCGAGCACGGCCGCGACCGCGCGGACCGTGCCGTCACCGCCGGCGGCCAGCACGAGCTCGCAGCCCGCCTCGACCGCGTCCTGTGCCATCGCACGCCCCGGATCGTCCTCCGTCGTCGTGTAGAACCGGATGTCGGCGTCGGGAGCGTCGCGCAGGATGGCCGCGCGCACCTCCTCCTCGGAACTGAGCTTCACCGGATTGCGGACCACACCGATCGTCGTCATGCCTCCAGCCTGCCTGCTCCCGGCGCGAACGGCGAATCGCCGCCAGTCAGCCGTAGAAGAGCGTCTCGAACACCTTGCGGGCGCGACGCGTGACGCGCAGGTACTCCTCCTCGACCGCGACGGCCGAGCGATCGGGGTAGCCGAGGATGCGGCCGACGCCGTCGAGCTCCCGGGGATCCGACGGGAGCACATCCTTGGTCTGGCCGCTGAGCAGCGTCATCGCCGAGCGCAGCCGGCTCGACAGACGCCATGCCTCGCGCAGCCGCTCCCCCGCATCCACCGGGACGAAGCCGGCTTCCACCGCGACGTCGAGTGCGGCGAGCGTAGAGGTCGTCTGCAGCGCGGGCACCGCGTGCGCGTGCTGCAGCTGCACGATCTGGATCAGCCACTCCACGTCGCTGAGCGTGCCGGGTCCGAGCTTCAGATGGCGCCGCGGATCCATGCCCTGCGGGAGCCTCTCCCCCTCGACACGCGCCTTGATGCGCTTGATCTCCCGCAACGACGCGAGGTCGATCGCCTCCGGATAGCGCACGCCGTCGGCCAGCATCATGAACCGCTCGATGAGCTTGTGACTGCCCGCCACGCCTCTTGCGCGCAGCAGCGCCTGCGCCTCCCACGACAGCGACCAGCGCCGGTAGTACTCGGCGTAGGCGTCCAGGCTGCGCACCAGAGGGCCGTTGCGCCCCTCGGGGCGCAGATCGGCGTCCAGCTCCAGCGGCAGACGGTGATCGGTCAGATGCTCCCTGAGGCCGGCGACCGTGCGCGCCGCGAGCTGCTGAGCGCGCTGCGGCTCGACGCCGTTCGCGTCGTACACGAACAGCACGTCCGCGTCGGATCCGAAACCCAGCTCCGCGCCGCCGAAACGCCCCATCGCGATGACCGAGAAGTCCAGCGCGTCGTCCTCCACCGGCACCACGTCACGGCGCACCGCGCGCAGAGCCGCCTGGATCGTGGCTTCGGTGATCGCGGTGAGGGCGACTGCCACATCGTCGATCGTGAGCACGTCGAGCACGGCGCCCATCGCGGTGCGCAGCAGCTCGCGTCTCCGCAGCGCCCGCACCGAACGCATCGCGTCCAGGATCGTGTCGTGCCGGGTCTGGATGGCACGCGCCTCCTCGTCCAGCGCCTGCCACGGGCGAGGCCGCAGCTGCTCGGTGCTGTCCAGCCACGCGACGGACTCGGGGATCCACTCCATCAGCTCGCCGATGTAGCGAGAGGTCGACAGCACTCGCGTCAGCCGTTCCGCCGCTCCCGAGGAGTCGCGCAGCATCCGCAGGAACCAGGGCGTGTCGCCGAGGCGCTCGCTGATCCGCCGGAACGCGATCAGGCCGTAGTCGGGGTCCGTCCCGTCCGCGAACCAGCGCACCATCACGGGCATCAGATGGCGCTGGATGGTGGCCTTCCGGCTGAGACCGGTGGTGAGGGCGCCGATGTGCCGCAGCGCGCCGGCGGGGTCGCGGAAGCCGATCGCGGCGAGACGATCGTGCGCCTGGTCGGTCGAGAGCGTGCGCTCCTCCTCGGGGAGCGACGCCACCGCGCTCAGCAGCGGACGGTAGAACAGGCGCGTGTGCAGATCGCGGACCTCGCGACGGACGTCCTCCCAGACCCTCCGGATGCCCTCCGCGGTGTCGGCGAGCCCTGTGGCCCGGCCGAGCACGCGCAGCGCCTCCTCCTCGCGGGGAACGAGGTGGGTGCGCTGCATCTCGCGCAGCTGCAGCCGGTGCTCGATGAGGCGCAGCACCCGGTAGTCGCGGCCGAACAGCGCGGCCTCGGCGCGACCGATGTAGCCGCCGTCGACGAGCGCGTCGAGGGACTCGAGCGTTCCCCGGGGGCGGATCTGCGGATCCGTGAGTCCGTGCACGAGCTGCAGCAGCTGCACCGTGAACTCGATGTCGCGCAGCCCACCCGGGCCTAGTTTGAGCTGGTACGGCACGTCCTCCGGCGCGATGTGGTCGGTGACGCGCTCGCGCATGCGCTGCACGCTCCCGACGAAGTCCTCGCGCGCGGCGCTCGACCACACCTTCGGCTGGACGGCCTGGATGTAGTCGCGACCGAGGTCGGGATCGCCGGCGATGGCCCGGGCCTTCAGCAGCGCCTGAAACTCCCAGCTCTTCGCCCAGCGGTCGTAGTACGCCACGTGCGAGGCCAGCGAGCGCACCAGGGCGCCCTGCTTACCCTCGGGGCGCAGCGCCGCGTCGACCTCCCAGAGCGGCGGCTCGGCCTCGATCCCGGAGAGCACCTGCATCGTCTCGCGGGCGAGGCGCGTGGCGAGGTCGATCGCCCGGCTCTCGGAAAGCAGCTCCTCGTCGGCGCTGCCGGCGACGTAGATGACGTCGACGTCGCTCACGTAGTTGAGCTCGCGCGCCCCGGTCTTTCCCATGCCGATGATCGCCAGCCGGGTGGACGAGACCTCTCGGCGCGAGTCCTCCGACGCTCCCGCGACGGCGGTGCGCGCGACGGCGAGGGCGGCCTCCAGGGCGGCCGACGCGGCGTCCGCGAGGGCCGATGCGACCGCGGCGACCGCCTCGACCGGGTCGGTCGTCGAGAGGTCCCACACCGCGATCCGCACCACGGCGCGGCGATACGCGATGCGCAGGCGGATCCGAGCGTCCGCGTCCCCGGTCGCGGCGTAGCCCTCCGTCGCGCCCACGGCGGCGAGCAGCCCGGCCCGCAGCTCATCGGCGGTAGGGAGCCAGGCCGGCGCACTGCGCAGCAGTGCGAGCTCCTCCGGACGGCGTTCGAAGAACCGGCCCAGACCGGGCGAGGCGCCGAACACGGCCCACGCCCTCGCCCGGGCGTCCGGATCGCCGAGCACCGCGGCGACCGCCGCAGGATCACGACGACCGACGCGGATGAGCCCGGCCAGCGCCTCATCGGGGTCGGCGCTGCGCAGCCCCGCGATCAGACCGGCCGGGGGGACCCCCGCGATCTCCGCGAGCTCTCCCAGGCCGGCCGAGGCTGCGGACAGCCCGACGAAGCCCAGGCGGGCGAGCGCGGACAGCGAGAGCGAGTCATCGAACCGGGGCACGCGGCGCCCCGATCAGAGCAGCTCGAGGTTGCTCTTGAGCTCGAACGGCGTGACCTGACCGCGGTACTGCTCCCACTCCCTGCGCTTGTTGAGCAGCACGTAGTTGAAGACCTGCTCGCCGAGGGTCTCCGCCACGAGCTCGGACTCCTCCATGTACTCGAGCGCGTGGTCGAGGCTCGCCGGCAGCGGCGCGTAGCCGAGCGCGCGGCGCTCCGCATCGCTCAGCGACCACACGTTGTCCTCGGCCTCGGGCGGCAGCTCGTACCCCTCTTCGATTCCCTTGAGTCCCGCGGCGAGCATGAGCGCGTACGCGAGATAGGGGTTCGTCGCGGAGTCGAGGGCACGGTACTCGATGCGGGTGGACTGGCCCTTGTTCGGCTTGTACATCGGCACCCGGATCAGCGCGGAGCGGTTCGCATGCCCCCACGTGACGAAGCTCGGCGCCTCGTCCCCGCCCCACAGCCGCTTGTACGAGTTGACGAACTGGTTCGTGACCGCGGAGATCTCGTTGGCGTGCCGCAGGAGACCCGCGATGAACTGCCGTCCGGTGCGCGACAGCTGGTACTTCGCGCCCTCCTCGTAGAACGCGTTCAGGTCGCCCTCGAAGAGCGACATGTGCGTGTGCATGCCGCTTCCCGGGTGGTTGCTCAGCGGCTTCGGCATGAACGTCGCATAGACGCCCTGCTCGATCGCCACCTCCTTCACCACGGTGCGGAACGTCATGATGTTGTCCGCCGTGGTGAGCGCATCCGCGTATCGGAGGTCGATCTCGTTCTGGCCGGGACCGCCCTCGTGGTGGCTGTACTCCACCGAGATGCCGAGGTCTTCGAGCATCCGCACCGAACGACGGCGGAAGTCGTGCGCCGTGCCGCCGGGGACGTTGTCGAAGTAGCCGGCCGAGTCGACCGGCACCGGGCCCTCCGGCCCGAACTGCGACGACTTCAGCAGGTAGAACTCGATCTCGGGATGCGTGTAGAACGTGAAGCCCGCGTCCGCCGCCTTGGCGAGGGTCCGCTTGAGCACGTGCCGCGGGTCGGCCACGGCCGGGCGACCGTCCGGAGTGGTGAGGTCGCAGAACATGCGCGCCGTCGGGTCGATCTCACCGCGCCACGGCAGGATCTGGAACGTGGTCGGATCCGGCTGCGCGAGCAGGTCGGACTCGAACGTGCGCGTGAGCCCCTCGATCGCGGATCCGTCGAAACCGATGCCCTCCGCGAACGCGCCCTCGACCTCGGCCGGCGCGATCGCCACCGACTTCAGGGTGCCGATGACATCGGTGAACCAGAGCCGGATGAACTTGACGCCCCGCTCCTCGATGGTGCGCAGCACGAAGTCGCGCTGCTTGTCCATCCCGCTCATCGAGTGCCGTCCGCCCCGCCCCAGTCGTCCTCCGCGGCGTCCTGCTCAGCCCAGAGCCGCGAACGCTCCTTGAGCACCTGCGGCGCGCGGGCCGCCTCGGCAGCGGTGTCGAACGGGCCGATGCGGTCGAGCGAGGAGGACAGCATGCCGTGCTCGACCTGGCCGGTCTTGCTGTTGAACCAGTACTTCTCGTCGCCGAAGTCCTCGCCGTCGTACTTGTCGTCGCGCTGCGCGTCGCTCATCGCTGCTCCTCCTGTGTGCTTGTCACGATCCTACTGGGGCGTCCGCCTCTCGCTAGGCTGTTGCGCATGGCAAAAGCGATCGGCGTGGACATCGGCGGCACCGGCATCAAGGCGGGAATCGTCGACCTCGAGCACGGCACCCTCGACTCTGACCGGATCCGGATCCCCACTCCGAAGGGCGCCAAGCCCGCGGATGTGCTGGCCACCGTCAAGGAGGTGCTCACCACGCTGGGCGTGCAGGACTCGACGCTGCCCCTGGGCGTCGCCTTCCCCGCGATCGTGAAGCACGGCCGCACGCTGTCCGCCGCGAACGTCGCGAAGGACTGGATCGGCTTCGAGGCCGAGCGCTTCTTCGAGGACGGCCTGGGCCGCCAGATCACCTTCGTGAACGACGCCGACGCCGCGGGTGTCGCCGAGAGCCGGCACGGCGCCGCCCGCGACGCCCGCGGGCTCACGATCCTCGCCACGCTCGGCACCGGAATCGGATCCGCTTTCCTCTACGACGGCGTCCTGGTCCCGAACACCGAGCTCGGCCACCTGGACTTCCGCGGCGAGTCGATCGAGAAGTGGGCCGCGTACTCCGCCATGGAGCGGGACGAGCTCGACTGGGAGGAGTGGTCCGCACGCCTGCAGGACTTCTTCTCGCACGTCGAGTTCCTGTTCAGCCCCGACCTGTTCGTGGTCGGCGGCGGCGTGTCCAAGCACCCGGAGAAGTTCCTGCCGCTGCTCGACCTGAACACGCCGATCGTCGCGGCGATCCACCGCAACTCGTCCGGCATCATCGGCGCCGCCTCGCTCGCGGCCGACTGAGGCCGCCCTCGACGGGCGCTCCCAGAGAGAAGGCCCGGATCCGCTTCGCAGGGGATCCGGGCCTTCTTCATGCAGGGGAACGGGCCGGCCTGTACGCCGGGTTCTGTTCCGGGGCGAGCCCCTTCGACGGTCATCTCTCTCGGCGACGCGTTGCCGCGCCGCTCCAGCGGCCTACCCGGGGACTCGGCGGGCCGCGTCATCATCCCCTGTCTGGCCTTGCTCCGGGCGAGGTTTACCTGGCGGGCCGTGTCACCACGGCCCCCGGTGGTCTCTTACACCACCCTTTCACCCTTACCCCTTGCGGGGCGGTCTTCTCTCTGTGGCACTTTCTCGCGGATTGCTCCGGGTGGGTGTTACCCACCGCCCTGCCCTGTGGAGCCCGGACGTTCCTCGGGGCGGTCTCCCGCCACGCGACCGTCCGGCCGACCCGTTCTCCCCCAGTCTACGAGGCCTTGCCGGCATCCTCCGCGATGCGCAGGTCGAGGGGGATGTCGATCTCGAAACCGGGGAACAGCCGACGGGTGGCGGCCTCCGCCGACTCCCGCACCGCGCGCGCAGCCTCCTCGGCGAGCTCTGCGGGCGTGTGCACGATCACCTCGTCGTGCAGGAAGAAGGCGAGATGCGCTCTGCGGCCGAACACCGGCCCCGATCCAGTCGCCGGCACGGCGGCCTCGGGCAGCGCGCTCAGCCGATGGCGGATCTCCGCCAGCCACAGCAGCGACCACTCCGCCGCAGTCCCCTGCACGACGAAGTTGCGCGTGAAGCGTCCGCGGTCGCGTGCCCGGCTGCGGGCCGTGCGCTCGTCCGCGCCATCCGCCTCGGGATCGCTCGCCCGGGACTGCGCCGCCGTCCACGCCGCATCCGGGCGCGGTGAGCTGCGTCCGAGCAGCGTCGAGACGACGCCGCCGTCCTCGCCGGTCCTGGCGGCCCCGTCGACGAGCGCCATCGCCCGCGGGAAGACGCTGCGCAGGCGCGGGCCGAGGCGGCCGCTGGGGCCGGTCGTCGCGCCGTACATCGCACCGAGCACGGCGTACTTCGCCTCCTGCCGGGTCTGCACCGCGCCCGAGCGCACCACGCCCTCGTACAGGTCGGCTCCCCGGGCCGCGGCGGCCATCGCCCGATCCTTCGACATCGCGGCCAGCACGCGCGGCTCGAGCTGGGCGACGTCGGCGCACACGAGCGCCCAGCCCTCGTCCGCCCGCACCGCCGGCCGCAGGCTCCGCGGGATCTGCAGCGCTCCCCCGCCACTGGAGGCCCAGCGCCCCGTCACGACGCCCCCGGTCAGATAGACCGGGCGGAACCGCTCATCGCGCACCCACTCGGACAGCCACTGCCAGCCGTTCGCCGAATACAGGCGGGCGAGCTTCTTGTACGCGAGCAGGGGCTCGACGACCGGATGCTCGACCTCGCCGAGCTCCCAGCGCGACGTCGAGTCGACGAGGATCCCGGCCCGTCGCAGGGACTTCAGCAGCCGCGGCGGACTGTCCGGGTTCAGGGACGGATCCTCCAGGGTCGTCGCGATCGTCACGGCCAGCTCGGCCATCCGCGCCGGACGCGCACCCGGGACGGGACGCGGGCCGAGCGCCTCGGCGAGAAGGCCCTCGTGCACCGCCGTGCTCCACGGCAGGCCCGCCGCCGTCATCTCCTCGGCGACGAGAGCACCGGTCGACTCGGCGGCGCAGAGCAGTGCGAGACGCCCGTCCGGCGCCCGGCGCAGCGCCTCCCGCTGGCGCGCGTACTCGGCGAGCAGCTCGTCGATCTCTGCGGGCTCCTCGGCGGCGGTCGACGCCGACACGTCGCTCAGGTCGAACAGACCGGGCGAGGAGATCGGGATCGTGAGCGGATCCGCGCGCACCCACCGGGACGACGCGGCCAGCGGCTCGCGGAGGCTCGCCGTGTCGCGGAGGATCGCGTGACACAGCAGCAGATCGTGCGCGCGCCGGATCCGGATCCCCGCCGCCAGCAGCGGCGGGTAGACCTCACGAAGGCTCCGGACCACCCAGCGCGGCTTCGCCGCCTCCTCGATCTCGGCGAGGACGCCGTGCAGGTCGTCGGCGGCGACCTCTGCCTCGCCCCGGGACGCACCGTCCGTTCCGAAGCCGAGCAGTCGCCAGTGGCCCGACCGTGCGGACCGCCCCAGCACGACCTCGTGCACGGCGGCCGATTCGATCATGCATTCGAATCTACGCCCTCGCGCGCTCCCCGCACGACACAGCGGCCGTACGCGCAGGACCCCGCCGGGTTGTGTCGGCATGTATCGCGGACCTTGGGCGACCCCGGACGACGGCGGTTAGCGTGGAAGCACCGGAGAGGAGACCCCCATGTCCGATGCATCGCCCTTCACCGCCCACAACGGCTTCACCCTGCCGGCGCAGGGCCTCGGCACCTACGGGTTCCGCGGCGAAGCCGGCGCCGACGCCGTGCGCAGTGGGATCGAGACCGGCTACCGCCTGATCGACTCGGCGTTCAACTACGAGAACGAAGGCGCCGTCGGCTGGGGCATCTCGGGCGCCGCCGTCGATCGCACCGAGCTCATCGTGACCTCGAAGCTCGCGGGACGCCACCACGCCAGGGCGCAGGCGCTCGACGCGATCGAGGAGAGCCGATTCCGACTCGGGCTCGACGCGATCGATCTATTCCTCATCCACTGGCCACTGCCGCGGCGGGACACCTACGTCGAGGCCTGGCAGGCGCTGGTCGAGGCGCGCGACCGCGGCCTGGTGCGCGAGATCGGCGTGTCGAACTTCCTCCCGGATCACCTGGAGCGCATCGAGGACGCGACCGGCGTGCGGCCCGTCGTGAACCAGATCGAGCTGCATCCCCGCTTCCCTCAGGACGAGGCGCTCGCCTACCACCGTGCGCACGGCATCATCACCGAGGCATGGAGCCCACTCGGCCGCGCGGGCGACGTGCTCGAGGCCCCCGCCCTCGTCCAGGTCGCTTCGGCCCACGGGATCACGCCGGCACAGGCGGTGCTGGCGTGGCACGCCGCCCGCGGCGTGGTGGCGATCCCGAAGGCGGCGACTGCCGAGCATCAGGCGCTGAACCTCGCCGCCGCCCAGGTGCGCCTGGGCGCGGAGGAGGTGGCCGCCATCACCGCGCTCGGCCGACCGGACGGCCGCCTCTGGGGCGCCGATCCGGCGACCCACGAAGAGTTCTGAGCCGCCCGCGATCCGCGGGCCGGAGCCCGATCAGTCGGCGGCCGGAGCGCTGCTTTTGAGCCCGGACTCCTCCGTGCGGATCAGGATGCAGCCGCACTCCGGGCAGAACACCACGTCGTCGTCGGCAGCCTGCCGGATGACGTTCAGGTCGGTGCCCGAGAGCACCATCCGGCACCCTTCACAGGTGGCGCGACGCAGCAGCGCGGCTCCCGCGGTGCGGCCGACGCGCCGCTGGTACTCCGCCATCAGCGACGGAGAGACGGAATCGACGAGCGCCGTGCGGTCGCGCGCGAGCTGCTCGCTCTCGGTCGTCGCGGCCGCGATCAGAGCCTTTGCCTCGGCCGTCAGCCGGGTGCCCTCGGCCACGGTCTCGTCGATGAGCGCCTGCTGAGCCGCGACCGCGGCCTCGGCCTCCTCCAACCGGCCCATGATCTCGAGCTCCGCGTCCTCCAGGTCGCTGATCCGGCGCACGAGGCTCGCGATCTCCTGCTCGAGGGCGACCGCGTCCTTCGGGTTCTGCGCGGCGGCGAGCCGCTCGGCGTCGCGGTCACGGCGCTGCGCCGCGAGAGCGACGTCGGACTCCAGGCGCTTCAGCTCGACCTGCACGTCGTCGCGGGCGCCGGAGAGCGCCGTCAGCTCGCGCAGCTGCCCCTGCCGCTGCGCTGCGAGCTCGTTGATCCGCTCTCCCTGCGCCGGGTGCGTGCGCGCGTAGTCGGCCTGCAGGATGCGGCGGTCGATGTCGGCGATGTCGAGAAGCACGAGCTGGTGCGCGGGGTTGGCTTTCACGCCCTCAAACCTACGCCAGCGGGACGCCCCCTCGTGAGCCGGAGCCTCTCAGGAGACGTCGCCGTCCAGGTAGAACCACTGCCCGCCCTCGCGCACGAACCTGCTGCGCTCATGGAGGACGCCGCGTGCGAGCGGATCGCGGTGGATCGCCTCGAACTCGACGACACCCTCCCTGTCGAACGGTCCGCCGCCGATGGTCGCGAGGATGTCGAGGCGCAGCCAGCGCAGATCGGCATCGAGCTCGAGCCGGGCCGGCCGCGTGGAGGCGTGCCAGGAGCGGAGCAGGTACCCGGCATCGCCGAGCGCGAACGCGGTGTACCGCGACCGCATCAGCCGCTCGGCGGTCGGCGCCGGGCGGCCGCCGAGGATCGGTCCGCAGCAGGCGTCGAGGATGTCGCCGCTGCCGCACGGGCATCGCTGCAGACCGCGCGCCGTCTTCCCTGCCTCGTCCATCGCGCTCAGCCTATTCGGTTTCAGGAAGCCCTTCAGGAATACCCCCTAGGGGTATATGGTTGGGCCCATCATGGATGAACGAAGCCCGCACGCAGGCCACACCGTCGACCACTCCGCGATGCACGATCGTCGTCCGGAGCACGACGACGCCATGCCGAGGGAACACGAGCACACCGCTCACAGCGACCACGGCGACCACAGCGGCCACGCCGCTCACGGCGGTCATGCCGGCCACGGCGACCACGTCGGCCAGTTCCGCCGCCTGTTCTGGATCATGCTGGTCCTCGCCCTTCCGGTCGTCGCCTTCTCCCCCATGTTCGCGATGCTCATCGGGTATCGGATCCCGGATCTGCTGGTGCTGCGAGCGATTCCGCCCGTCATCGGGTCGGTGCTGTACGTGTGGGGAGGTCGTCCGTTCCTGACCGGGGCCGTCGGCGAGCTCCGCGGTCGCCGTCCAGGCATGATGCTGCTCATCGCCTTGGCGATCACGGTCGCCTTCGTCGCCTCGTGGGGTGCGACCCTCGGGATCCTCGACCACGAGCTCGACTTCTGGTGGGAGCTCGCACTGCTGATCGTGATCATGCTGCTCGGGCACTGGATCGAGATGCGCTCTCTCGCGCAGACCACTTCGGCGCTGGACTCGCTCGCAGCGCTCCTGCCCGACACCGCAGAGCGCGTCGTCGGCGACGATGTCGAGGCCGTCTCCCCCGCCGAGCTCCGCGTCGGCGACGTCGTCCTGATCCGTCCCGGCGGACGGGTCCCCGCCGACGCGACGGTCGTACAGGGATCCGCCGACGTCGACGAGTCGATGATCACTGGCGAATCGCGTGCCGTCGCCCGCACCGTGGGCGACACGATCGTCGCCGGGACCATCGCCACCGATTCGGCCCTGCGCGCCCGCGTGACCGCGATCGGCGACGACACCGCCCTGGCCGGCATCGGGCGCCTGGTCGCCGACGCGCAGGCGTCCTCCTCCCACGCGCAGCGGCTCGCGGACCGCGCGGCGGGATGGCTGTTCTGGTTCGCACTCTCTGCGGGTGTCGTCACCGCGGTCGCCTGGACGGCCCTGGGCCTTCCGGACGCCGCGGTCGTCCGCGTGATCACCGTGCTCGTGATCGCCTGCCCGCATGCGCTCGGCCTCGCCATCCCGCTCGTCGTGTCGATCGCGACCGAGCGCGCCGCCCGCGGCGGGATCCTGGTCACCGATCGCATGGCACTGGAGCGGATGCGCCAGGTCGACGCCGTCCTGTTCGACAAGACGGGCACGCTCACCGAGGGTGCACCCGCGGTGACCGGGATCTCCACGGCCGCCGGCTTCACCGAGGACGACGTGCTGGCCGCCGCCGCGGCGGCGGAGACCGATTCGGAGCACCCGCTGGCAGCGGCGATCCGTTCGGCCGCGGAGAGCCGGGGACTCGCGCCGGCGGACTCCTCGCACTTCCGCTCCGAGCCGGCGCTGGGCGTCCGCGCCGTCGTCGCCGGGCGGGTCGTCGAGGTCGGCGGGCCCGCGCTGCTCGAGCGCGCCGGCGTCGCGGAGCTGGCCGCCGCCGAGGACTGGCGCGCCGAGGGGGCGATCATCCTGCACGTGCTGATCGACGGCGCCGTCGCAGGAGCGCTCCGTCTCGCCGACGCGATCCGCGAGGAGTCCCGCACCGCCGTGCGCGCCCTGCAGCAGCGCGGGATCGACGTGGTGATGATCACCGGCGACGCCGAGACGGTCGCGGCACGCGTGGCCGCGGACCTGGGCATCCCGCGTTACTTCGCCGGAGTGCGCCCCGAGGACAAGTCGGCGCGCGTCGCCGAGCTGCAGTCCTCGGGCCAGGTCGTCGCAATGGTGGGCGACGGCGTCAACGATGCTCCAGCGCTGGCCAAGGCCGATGTCGGCATCGCGATCGGCGCGGGGACGGATGTGGCGATCGGATCCGCCGGAGTCGTGCTCGCGAGCTCGGATCCGCGCTCCGTGGTCGCGACGATCGAGCTCTCCCGGGCGGCCTACCGCAAGATGCGGCAGAACCTGTGGTGGGCGGCGGGCTACAACCTGCTCGCGGTCCCGCTCGCCGCGGGCGTGCTCGCGCCCATCGGCTTCCTGCTGCCGATGTCGGTCGGAGCGATCCTCATGTCGGCGTCCACCGTGGTCGTCGCGCTCAACGCGCAGCTCCTGCGCCGGCTGGACCTGCGCCCCGAGAGCGTCACCGCGTCCAGGCGCTGAGCGCGCGCGGACGACCGGACCGGGCTCAGCGCCCGATCCGGTCCAGCGCGCCGGCGAGCCGCTGCACCGTGCCGTCCACGTCGGCCAGCTTGTCGAGTCCGAACAATCCGATCCGGAACGTGGAGAACGCCTCGGGCTCGCCGCAGTGCAGCGGCACGCCGGCCGCGATCTGGAGCCCCTGCTCGCGGAATCGGGCTCCCGTGCGCAGACCGGGATCCGATGTGTGCACCACCGCGACGGTGGGCGAGGCGAACCCCGCCGCGGCGACCGACGGCAGCCCCCGCTCCGCCAGCAGCGCACGCACCCTGGTGCCCAGGTCCCACTGGGCGGAGCGCAGCGCCTCGAACCCGCGCTCGCGCGTCTCGGCCATCAGGACGGCGTTGTGCCGCAGCGTGTCCGTGGGCATGGTCGCGTGATACGGCGCCCTGCCATCGCGGTACTCCTCCGAGATCCAGAGCCACTTCGCCAGATCCAGCGCGAAGCTCGAGGAGGTCCGCGAGCTCACCGCATCCCGGCCCGCCTCGTTCAGCATCACGTACCCGGCGCCCGGGGATCCGCTCCACCCCTTCTGAGGTGCCGAGATCAGCACGTCGACGCCGAGCGCCGCCATGTCGACCCAGAGCGCGCCGGAAGCGATCGCGTCGAGCACCAGCAGACCGCCGACCTGGTGCACGGCCTCGGCCAGAGTCCGCACGTAGTCGTCGGGCAGCAGGATGCCTGCGGCGGTCTCGACGTGCGGTGCGAAGACGACGTCGCTGCGCTGGGCCCTGATCGCGGCGACGACCTCGTCGATCGGTGCCGGCGCCCAGGCCGCCTGCACGTCGTCCGAGTCCGGACGGGCTGTGCACACGACCGTGCTGCGGGCGATGTCGCCGGCCTCGAGGATCTGCGACCAGCGATAGGAGAACAGCCCGTTGCGGACGATCAGGCAGCGCCGCCCGGTCGCGAGCTGGCGTGCGACGGACTCCATCGCATACGTCCCGCCGCCGGGCACCACCGCGGTCGTGGTCGCACCGTACGCGGCGCGCAGGTCGGCCTGGATGTCCTGCATGACCGCGACGAACCGCGCGGACATGTGGTTGAGGGAGCGGTCCGTGAAGACGACCGAGTACTCCAGCAGGCCGTCGGGATCGACATCGTCGTGCGGAAGGTCCATGGCCCCACCCTGGCACACCGGCCCCGCTAGGCTGGAGGGCACGCGCCTATAGCTCAGTTGGTAGAGCACGTCGTTTACACCGATGTGGTCGGGAGTTCGAGTCTCTCTGGGCGCACCTCGATGCTCGTCACCGCGTGCACCCGCGCATCCCGATCGGGGCTAGGCTGACAGACGCGCGCTCTTGTGCGGAGTCGACAAGCCTCCCCCGCGACGCATCCCGATTTCGTTGGCAAGACCTGCCAGACAGACGAAAGGCCTCCTGTGACTGTTCACGACCAGGATCCGTACTCCCAGGGCCCGCTCGACAGCGATCCCGAAGAGACCAGCGAATGGCAGCAATCGCTCGACGAGCTCGTCGGCGCGAAGGGTCACGGCCGCGGCCGCGAGATCATGCTCAGCCTGCTGAAGCGCTCCAAGGACCTGCACCTGGGCGTGCCGATGGTTCCGACCACCGACTACATCAACACGATCGCCCCGGAGAACGAGCCCGCCTTCCCGGGTGACGAGGAGCTCGAGCGTCGGTACCGCCATTGGATCCGCTGGAACGCGGCGATCACGGTGCACCGCGCGCAGCGCCCGGGCATCGGCGTGGGCGGACACATCTCGACCTACGCCTCGGCCGCCTCGCTGTACGAGGTCGGCTTCAACCACTTCTTCCGCGGCCAGGACCACCCCTCCGGCGGCGACCAGATCTTCTACCAGGGCCACGCCTCCCCCGGCGCCTATGCCCGCGGCTTCCTCGAGGGCCGGATCACCGAGCAGCAGCTCGACGCGTTCCGCCAGGAGAAGTCCGGCGCGCCGAACGGCCTGCCGTCCTACCCGCACCCGCGGATGATGCCGGAGTTCTGGCAGTTCCCGACCGTATCGATGGGCCTCGGCCCGATCAACGCGATCTACCAGGCGATGACCAACAAGTACCTGGCCAATCGCGGCATCAAGCAGAACGACTCGCACGTGTGGGCGTTCCTCGGCGACGGCGAGATGGACGAGGTCGAGTCGCGCGGCCAGCTTCAGGTTGCCGCGAACGAGGGTCTGGACAACCTGACCTTCGTGATCAACTGCAACCTGCAGCGCCTCGACGGCCCGGTGCGCGGCAACGGCAAGATCGTACAGGAGCTGGAGAGCTTCTTCCGCGGAGCGGGCTGGAACGTCATCAAGGTGGTCTGGGGCCGCGAGTGGGACGACCTGCTCGCCCGTGACACCGACGGCGCGCTGCTGAACCTCATGAACGTCACCCCGGACGGCGACTTCCAGACGTTCAAGGCGGAGTCCGGCGCCTACGTGCGCGAGAACTTCTTCGGCCGGGACGAGCGCGCGCTGGCCCTGGTCAAGGATTACTCCGACGACGACATCTGGCACCTGCGTCGCGGCGGCCACGACTACCGCAAGGTGTACGCGGCCTACAAGGCGGCCATGGAGCACAAGGGCCAGCCCACGGTCATCCTGGCGAAGACGGTCAAGGGCTACGGCCTCGGTCCGCACTTCGAGGGCCGCAACGCGACCCACCAGATGAAGAAGATGACGCTGGACGACCTCAAGCTGTTCCGCGACACCATGCATATCCCGATCTCGGACGCGCAGCTCGAGGCCGACCCGTACCGCCCGCCGTACTACCACCCGGGGCAGAACGACGAGACGATCCAGTACATGCTGGACCGCCGTCGCGACCTCGGCGGCTTCCTGCCCGAGCGGCGCACCACGCACGTCGGGCTGGAGCTCCCGCAGGACAAGGACTACGCGCTGCCGAAGAAGGGCTCGGGCAACCAGGAGGTCGCCACGACGATGGCCTTCGTGCGCATGGTCAAGGACCTCATGCGGGTGAAGGGCTTCGGCGAGCGGATCGTCCCGATCATCCCGGATGAGGCGCGCACGTTCGGCATGGACGCGTACTTCCCGACCGCGAAGATCTACAACCCGAACGGCCAGAACTACACCTCGGTCGACCGGGAGCTGCTGCTCGCGTACAAGGAGAGCCCGCAGGGCCAGCTGATGCACGTCGGCATCAACGAGGCGGGAGCCGCCGCCGCGTTCACCGCGACGTCGACCGCCTACGCGACGCACGGACAGCCGCTGATCCCGATCTACATCTTCTACTCGATGTTCGGCTACCAGCGCACCGGCGACGCCTTCTGGGCCGCAGGCGACCAGATGGCCCGCGGCTTCATCATCGGCGCCACCGCCGGCCGCACCACGCTGACCGGTGAGGGAACCCAGCACGCCGACGGCCAGTCGCCGCTGCTCGCCTCGACCAACCCGGCCACGCTCGTGTACGACGCGGCCTACGGCTACGAGGTCGCACACATCGTGCAGGACGGCATCGAGCGGATGTACGGCGGCACTCACCCCGACCCCGACGTCATGTACTACCTCACGGTCTACAACGAGCCGATGCGTCAGCCGGCCGAGCCGGAGGACGTCGACGTCGAGGGCATCCGCAAGGGTCTGCACCGCGTGTCGGTCGGGTCCGGCGAAGGTGAGCGCGTGCAGCTGCTCGCCTCGGGCGTGGGCGTGCCGTGGGCCGTCGAGGCCCAGGAGCTGCTGCTCGCCGACTGGGGCGTGTCGGCGGACGTCTGGTCGGTCACCTCGTGGACCGAGCTGCGCCGCGACGGCCTCGCCGCCGACGAGCACAACTTCCTGCACCCGGAGGAGGAGCCGCGCACGGCCTACCTCACCGAGAAGCTGAAGGATGCGCAGGGCCCGTTCATCGCGACGAGCGACTACATGCACGCCGTGCAGGACCAGATCCGCCAGTGGGTCCCCGGCGCGTACTACACGCTCGGCGCCGACGGCTTCGGCTTCGCCGACACCCGTGCCGCCGCCCGCCGGTTCTTCAAGATCGACGGCCCGTCGATGGTGGTCCGCGCGCTGCAGGCGCTGGCCGACCAGGGCCGCATCGACCGCTCGGTCGTGGGCCAGGCGATCTCGAAGTACGACCTGTACAACGTGAACGCGGGAACCAGCGGCAACGCCGGCGGCGAGAGCTGACCCGCGCAGCACGATGAGCCGACCCCCTGAGATGACCAAGGAGGAGACGCTGGCGTGGCTGCGCCGGATCTCCGGTGATCTCGCCACGGCCACCCTGCAGCGTCTCGAGGACTCGCTGCCGTGGTACGCCGAGATGCCGCCGGCCCGACGCTCCGCCGTCGGGCTGGTGGCGCAGGCGGGCATCACCTCCTTCATCCAGTGGTACGACGATCCGACGTCGACGCCCTGGATCGCCGCCGACATCTTCGCCGCTGCCCCGCGCGAGCTGCTGCGCAGCGTGAGCCTGCAGCAGACCCTGCAGCTCATCCGGGTCACGGTCGAGGTGACCGAGGAGCGGGTCGCCGGCAAGGGACGTCATCTGCGCGACGCGATCCTGCTGTACTCGCGCGACGTGGCCTTCGCCGCCGCCGACGTGTACGCCCGCGCGGCCGAGGCCCGCGGACTGTGGGACGCGCGCCTCGAGGCCCTCGTCGTCGACTCGATCCTCACCGGCGAGGCCGATGAGGAGCTGCCCAGCCGCATCGCGGCGCTCGGCTGGCACGGTCACGGCGAGGTGTGCGTGATCGTCGGCACGACTCCGCCGCAGTTCGACGTCGATCAGGTGCGCCGCACGGCCCGCAAACTGGCGGTCGACGTGCTCATCGGCGTGCAGGGATCCCGCCTGGTGCTGGTCGTGGGACGCGCGAAGCCGGCGACGGCGGAGGACGACGACGCGGACGAGTTCTCGTTCGCCGAGATCGCCCGCACGTTCGAGCCGTCGTTCGGCCCCGGGCATGTCGTGGTCGGCCCCGCCGTGGCGGCACTCGTGGATGCGGGGCAGAGCGCCCGCGCGGCCCTGGCCGGATTCGCCGTGGCGCGCGCGTGGCGGGGCGCGCCGCGTCCTGTGGACGCCGACGAGCTGCTGCCCGAGCGCGCGATCGCGGGCGACCCGCTGGCGAAGCTGACCCTGATCGAGCGCGTCTTCCGGCCGCTGAACGACCACTCCAGCGATCTCGTGACGACGCTGTGGAGCTACCTCGACAACGGCCGCTCCCTCGAGGCCACCGCCCGGGAGCTGTTCGTGCACCCGAACACGGTGCGCTATCGGCTCAAGCGGATCAGCGAGGTGATCGGCTGGGACGCGACCGGTCCCCGCGAGGCGTTCATCCTGCAGACGGCCCTCGTGCTCGGCACGATCGGCACGGCGGATCCGGTCCGCCGCGGGCTGCGTCCGCGTCGCCCCCGCTGATCGGGGTCCCGAGTCCGTTCCGCCCGCGATCTGTGGATCGCGAACAACCGATTTCCGGATTCTTGTGAGGGTTGAGCCACCGAATCCGGCCGATCGTTGGCAGACTGGGAACGTGATCGTCTTCGCATGCCCAGGACAGGGCTCCCAGACCCCCGGCTTCCTCTCCCCCTGGCTCGAGCTCGACGGCGTCGCCGAAGACCTGGCCGCCTACTCGGAGGCCGCCCAGGTCGACCTGATCGAGCACGGGACGCTGTCGGACGCGGACACCATCCGCGACACGCGCATCGCGCAGCCGCTCATCGTGGCCGCGTCGCTCGTCGCGGAGAAGGCCCTGCGCGAGCGCGCCGGGCGCGCGGCGGACGGCATCGCCGGGCACTCCGTCGGCGAGTTCGCCGCGGTGGTCGGCGCCGGCGTCATCGACGCGCCGACCGCCATGCGTCTCGTGGGCATCCGCGGCCGCGCCATGGCCGACGCCGCCGCCAAGACGCCGACCGGCATGAGCGCCGTGCTCGGCGGTGACGAGGAGGCGGTGCTCGCGCTCCTCGCCGATCTCGACCTCACGCCCGCCAACTACAACGGCGGCGGTCAGATCGTCGCGGCGGGCGCGCTGCCCGCCCTCGCGGCCCTCGCGGAGTCGCCGGTGCGCGGCTCCCGGGTGATCCCGCTGCAGGTGGCCGGAGCGTTCCACACCGACTACATGTCCTCCGCCGTCGCCGCTCTGCGCGAGGCCGTGGCGGACGTCGTGCCGGCCGATCCCCGCGTGACCCTGTGGACCAACAAGGACGGTTCCGTGCTCGCCGACGGCGCCACGGCACTGGAGAACCTCGTGACGCAGGTCTCCTCCCCCGTGCGCTGGGACCTGTGCATGGCGTCGTTCGCCGAGAACGGCATCACCGGCCTGATCGAGCTGACGCCGGCAGGCGCGCTCACAGGGCTCGCCAAGCGCGGCCTCCGGGGCGTCCCCGCCGTCGCCGTGAAGACCCCGGAAGACCTCGACGCGGCGGTGGCGCTGCTGAACGGAGAAGCAGCATGACCACACTCAAGCAGGCCACCGGCCCCGCCTACACGCGCATCTACTCCGTCGGCGCCGCGCGCGGCGAGAACGCCGTCCCCAACGAAGACCTCATCGGCCCGATCGACTCGAGCGACGAGTGGATCCGGCAGCGCACCGGCATCGTCACGCGCACCCGCGCGGTCCCCGAGACCGATGCGATCGACCTCTCGACCGCCGCGGCCGCGGAGGCCATCGAGCGCTCCGGCGTGGCCGCGTCCGACATCGACGTGGTCATCGTCGCGACGATCAGCAACCCCAAGCAGACGCCCTCCGTCTCAGCGATCGTCGCCGACCGCGTGGGCGCGAACCCCGCCGCGGCCTACGACATCAACGCCGCATGCGCCGGCTACGCCTACGCGGTGGCCCAGGCCGACGCGCTGATCCGTGCCGGAGCGGCCCGTCATGCCCTCGTGATCGGCGCGGAGAAGCTCTCCGACATCGTGGATCCCACCGACCGGAGCATCTCCTTCCTCCTCGGCGACGGGGCGGGCGCCGTCGTGATCGGCCCGAGCGACACCCCCGGCATCTCCGCGACGGTGTGGGGCTCGGACGGATCGAAGGCCGACGCCGTCGGCATGAACCACACCCTCACCGAGTTCCGCGACGGCAAGGCGCCGTGGCCGACGCTCCGCCAGGAGGGTCCGACCGTGTTCCGGTGGGCCGTCTGGGAGATGGCGAAGGTCGCCAAGCAGGCCCTCGAGCAGGCGGGAGTCGAGGCATCCGACCTCGCCGCCTTCATCCCGCACCAGGCGAACATGCGCATCGTCGACGAGTTCGCGAAGCAGCTGAAGCTGCCGGAGACGACCATCATCGCCCGCGACATCGAGACCACCGGCAACACGTCTGCCGCGTCCATCCCGCTCGCCACGCACCGTCTGCTGGCCGAGCACCCCGAGCTGAGCGGCGGCCTGGCCCTGCAGATCGGCTTCGGCGCCGGTCTCGTGTTCGGCGCGCAGGTGGTCGTGCTCCCCTGACCGGGGCCCGCCGACTCCTAGACTGTTCACCGGTTCCGAAACCACCCCATAGAAAGAGGAAATCATGGCTTTCAGCAACGACGAGGTCCTCGCCGGCCTGGCAGAGCTCATCACCGACGAGACCGGCATCGACGCCTCGGAGGTCGCCCTGGAGAAGTCCTTCACGGACGACCTGGACATCGACTCGATCTCGATGATGACGATCGTCGTCAACGCCGAGGAGAAGTTCGGCGTCACGATCCCCGACGACGAGGTGAAGAACCTCAAGACCGTCGGGGACGCCGTGAACTTCATCGTCGCCGGCCAGGAGTGACACCTGCGGATGCCACCCCCGCAGCCGCGGGGCGTGGCATCCTCCGCTTCCCCCTCCCCCGCTCCCTGAGAAGGATCACGCATGACCAAGCGCATCGTCGTCACCGGCATCGGTGCAACGTCCGCCCTCGGCGGCACCGCCCCGGAGAACTGGGCGAACCTGCTCGCCGGCGTCTCCGGCACGCACACCCTGACCCACGACTGGGTCGCCGAGCACCAGCTCCCGGTGACGTTCGCCGCTGAGGCGTCCGTCCGTCCGGAGGAGGTGCTGCCGCGTCACGAGGCCAAGCGTCTCGACCCGTCGGTGCAGTTCGCCATGATCGCCGCGCGCGAGGCGTGGGAAGACGCGGGAGCACCCGAGGTCGCGCCCGAGCGACTGGGCGTCGACTGGGCCACCGGCATCGGCGGCCTGTGGACGCTGCTCGACGCGTGGGACACGCTGCGCGAGAAGGGCCCGCGCCGGGTGATGCCGCTGACGGTCCCGATGCTGATGCCGAACGCCGGCGCCGGCAACCTCTCGCTCCACTTCGGCGCGAAGGCCTACGCCCGCACCGTGGTGAGCGCGTGCGCCTCGAGCACCGAGTCCATCGCGAACGCCTACGAGCACCTGCAGGACGGGCTCGCCGACGTCGTCATCGCCGGAGGCGCGGAGTCCGCGATCCACCCGATCACGATGGCTGCCTTCGCCTCGGCGCAGGCGCTCTCGCGCCGCAACGACGACCCCGAGCACGCGTCACGGCCCGGGGCGATCGACCGCGACGGCTTCGTGATGGGCGAGGGCGGTGCCGCGCTCGTGCTCGAGACCCTCGAGCACGCCCTGGCTCGCGGTGCCAAGATCTACGCCGAGATCGTCGGCGGCGGTGTCTCCGCCGACGCCTACCACATCACGGCGAACGACCCCAGTGGTGCCGGCGCGACGCGTGCCGTCGAGGCGGCGCTCGCTCAGGCGGGCGCGACCCCCGACGAGGTCACGCACATCAACGCGCACGCGACGTCGACCCCGGTCGGCGACCCGAACGAGTACGAGGCGCTGAAGAGCGTGTTCGGCGACCGGATCGACGAGATCCCCGTGTCGGCCACCAAGGCGTCCACCGGGCACCTGCTCGGCGGCACCGGTGCACTCGAGGCGGTCTTCACGATCCTCGCTCTGCGCGATCGCGTCGCGCCGCCCACGATCAACATGACCGAGCCGGACCCCGCGGTCCCGTTCCGGCTGTCCGTGGAGCCGCAGCCGCTCGGCGACGGTCCGCAGCTCGCGATCAGCAACTCGTTCGGCTTCGGCGGGCACAACGCGGTCGTCGCGATCCGCTCCTACGACGACTGACCCCGCCTCCACGAGCATCGCCCCGGGCGCTTCCCCATCGAAGCGGTCGGGGCGATTCTCGTTCTCTTCGGTTGTGCTGTTCTGTTATCTCCGGTTGCGGATCGGGGATACGCTTTCTCGGTCTCCGGGACACTGCTCTCCGACTTCCGATAATCGCGCCTCCTCCGATCCTCGTCCCTTCGTGTCGCGCTCCGTCGTGACAGGGAGCGCGACACGAGTCCTTCTGCTGTCAGCCGGCCCGCCGGCTCAGCGGCCTATCCCACCTGCCAGCGCAGCGGCCTATCCCACCTTGTGCAGCCACACGACGCGCGCGTCGTCGCTCGCGTGGCGGAACGGCTCCAGCTCCTCGTCCCATGCGGTGCCGAGCGCCACGTCGAGCTCGCGCTGCAGCTCCACCGGGCTGCCCGCGGCGATCTCCATCGCGTAGCGGATCCGATCCTCGCCGACCACGATGTTGCCGGCCGCGTCGGTCTGCGCGTAGTGCACACCCAGGTCGGGCGTGTGCAGCCAGCGCCCGCCGTCACTGCGCGGAGTGGGGTCCTCGGTCACCTCGAACCGGAGGTGCTCCCAGCCGCGGATCGCGGTCGCGAGCGCGGCACCGGTGCCGACGGGGCCGTCCCAGTAGAACTCGGCCCGGCGGGCGCCGTCGAGCACGGGCTGCTCCGACCACTCGAAGTTGACGGCGCGCCCGATAGCGCGCCCGACCGCCCATTCGAGGTGCGGACAGAGCGCGCGCGGTGCCGAGTGGATGTACACCACTCCGCGTGCTTGTGCTGTCGCCATGGGTTTCTCCGTTTCATCAGGTGCGTCTTCCCCTACGACCTGATCCGCGAAGCACGGCGGGTATGCGGTTATGCGCCCATTCTCACCGATGCCCGAAGAAATCACAAGCATGTCATTCCACGGAGGTGTCGGCGATCGGCGGACGTCACCAGTGGTAGGTCTGCTCCGGCCCGTCCTGTCCACGCAACCGCCAGTAGTCGCCGGTCACCTGGGCGCCCGGCAGCGACCGCAGTCCGTCCACGAACAGCGGGTCGTCGTTCGGGTCGGTCGTGGTGCGGGTGTTGACGAACAACTGCCGCCCGTAGTGCCGGCTCTCCAGATCGACGACCCCGCCCGGGACGGCCTTGCACGCAGCCCAGATGAACGAGGCGGTGTCGGCCAGAGCCGTGCGATCCGACTCTCCGTCGACCGCGAGGTGGCAGTCCTCACGCGCGACGGTCACCTTCAGTGCCGCCGCGGGTCGCATGGCGGACTCGACGGCCTCGTGCCAGGTGCGCACCATCGTGAGCAGCTGATCCGACGTGACGTCGTGCGTCGTCGTCACCATCGTCTCGACGGAGGGCTGCCGGTCGAAGGACGCGTCCTGGCTGCGCGTCTGCACGGAGGCCACGCCCGGCAGATCGAGCACCACCTCACGCAGCCGCTGCCCCTCGTCGCTCGTCGACGCCGCGCAGCCGGCGAGCAGGACGAGTGCAGTCCCCGCCAGCAGAGCCGTCGCCCGCGCACGCAGGTCTCTTCGCCGCACCATGAGCGCCCCCCGGTCGTCGAGAGCCGTCTCGCTTCGCGTACGGCACGTTCCCGAAGCTAGCACGAGGGCGGGACCGACCCTCAACGAGTCGGGGTGCCCCGACCACGCGAAGGGCCCTCGGCAGCGCCGCTCCCGTCTCCTGTGGAGGGTGCGCGAAGCACGCCGGGAACTGCATTGCCGAGGGCCCCTCGGTGCCCTGGGACGGGCTCAGGGACTGACGAGGCTCAGGCCTCGCTCATCGCGATCTTCTCCTGCTGACCCTTGGCGGCGTAGTACGCGGCGCGAGCGGCGTCACGACGCGCCTGCTCCTCGTAGCCCGCGTCGAGGATCGCCTGGTCGACGGGGTAGTTCTCCACGTCCTGCGTGCCGTGGTACTTCTCGATGTAGGCGTCGAGCTCCGGGCCCGAGGTCCACGACGTGATGAGGCAGTAGCGCGGCTCGGTGCCGTTGTGGGTGGCGGCGTGCCAGAGGCGCTGGGTGTCGACGATCAGCTGCGCCCCCGCCGGGAGGGCGATGCGGTACTCGACGCTCGGGTCGGTGCGGTTCTCGCGCAGGACGAAGTAGCTGTCCTTGTCGTCGGTGAGGTTGAAGAAGCCGCGCACGACCCATCCGGTGCCATCCGGGTTGAGGCGGTTGTTGTCGTCCTGGTGCAGGTTGTACAGGCACTCGCCGTAGGGCGTGGGCTGCAGCTCGATGACGCGGCAGCGGCCGACGTTCGCGCCCGGCTCCTGCGCGCGACGCGTGAGGTTCGGGGCCTTGGCGGTCTGCGACTCGATCCAGACGCCGTCCTTGTCCGTACGTGGGGGCACGTGGTTCCAGAAGCCGTTGCACTCGATCTCGCCCTTGGCGCTGGCGAGCGGCGCGAAGCGGGTGTCACCGGAGGACTTCCAGTCGTTGTACTCGATGTCGAGCCACTCCTTGGGGTCGAGCTCCTGGTTGTAGCTGTCGAGGACGACGAAACCCTTGTCCTCGAGGGCGGCGGACTTGATGTATGCCATGAGCGAGTCATGTCCTTTCATAAGGGGCCAGCACGTTTTAACAGGCCCTTCTTAGGACAGCCTAACAGCGGCCCTCCGACGCGCCCCGGGGCCCGGCCGTGAATATCCGAGCCCGGATCCGCGCCTGAATAGACTGGATGAGCAGTCCGGAACCGAGGAGAAGCGCAGCGAGCATGAGCACGGCCACCAACGTCGAAGCAACCGCAGTGTCAACGATCGAGTGGCTGTCCTCCCCCGAGACCACGATCGTGGTTCCCGTCTACCAGCGCCAGTACCGCTGGGACATCGGCGGCTGCGAGAAGCTGCTCACCGACATCCGCGCCGTCGCCGACGAGGACGATGCGCACCGCCACTTCATCGGCTCGATCCTGTCCGCCGCCGACGACGCGCATCCGCAGGCCGACCTCATCCTGATCGACGGTCAGCAGCGCATCACCACGCTGATGCTCCTCATCGCCGCCCTGCACCACTCCGTGCGCGAGACTGATCGCGCGCTCGCCGAGGAACTCGAGCGCGTCCTGGTGCGCCCCGGCGATCCGGACCGCACCAAGCTGCGTCCGCACGAGGCGTGGGCGGGGCTCTTCGAGTCGGTCGTGCTCGATCGTCGTGCACCGGACCAGCCCGAGTCCCGCTTCGACGACAACTACGCGTTCTTCCGCTCCCAGGTGCATGCCGACGAGGCGCCGCGGATCTGGCGCGGGCTGCAGAAGCTCGAGCACGTCGCGATCACGCTCGGCGCGGCAGCCAGCGCGCAGCAGATCTTCGAGAGCCTGAACTCCACCGGCGAGCCGCTCCGCGACCACGAGCTGATCCACAACTACGTGCTCATGGGCCTCTCCCACGCCGAGCAGCAGCAGGTGGAGGACGAGTTCTGGCTGCCGATCGAGCGCAGCACGGGTGAGGCGATCGGCGCCTTCTGGCGGCACTACCTGATCATGACCACCGGTCGTGAGGTCGCCGTCGCCGGAGAGCACGGCGTGTACAGCGCATTCCGCCACGAGTTCCCCCGGCCGGACCTCGAGACGCTGCGGGCGCAGGCGCTCGTCTGGCGCGAGTATGCCGAGATCTACGGCGTGCTGCTCGATCCCGCACGGGAGCAGGATCCGGAGATCCGCCGGCAGCTGGCGTACGTGAACACCTTCGGGCGCTCGACCTACCCCCTCGTGATGAGCGCCTACCGCGACCACCGGCACGGGGCGATCACGAAGGACGAGCTCCTCCGCACCCTCGAGCGGGTGCAGTCCCTGCTGCTGCGCCGCGCGGTGGTCGGCGTGCCGACCGACCGCCTCATCGCGCGCCTGTGTCGGGCCAGGACCGAGGGCCCCGAGCAGCTGCTCAAGGCGTTCGCGCGCATCACCCCCTCGGACGAGCGCATCCGGGTGGCGCTGAAGTTCGCCGATCTGCCGCACGCGCTGTACGTGCTCGGACGCCTCGAAGGGCTGCAGGATCCGGAGGGCTACGACGTCGAGTACGTGGCGCCTCCGGCCCCGCACAACAACTGGTCCGGCGACGGCGTGCGGCCGTGGAGCGAGTACACCGAGGACGAGCAGAACAGCCACCGCGCCCTCGCCACCACGCTCGGCAACCTGACGCTCATCGAGGAGTCGCTCGCGGAGCGCGTCTTCGGAGACTCCTTCCCCAGCAAGCGCGACGCGTACCGTCGCAGCCGGATCGCGGGGACCGCCGCCCTCGCCGAGCTCGACGCGTGGGGCACCGCTGCGATCTCGCGGCGCACGGCCGACCTCACCGACGCCTTCCTGCGGATCTGGCCGCGCCCCGCGGTCACCGACATCGACGACGACGGCCTGACCCCGATCCTCGACGCCGTGCGCCGCCGCGGCTGGCCCGCGGGCTGGGAGCGCGAGTTCGAGTACGTCGAGTACCGCGGCGAGCGGTGGGACGTCCCCGACGTGAAGTACCTGTTCAACCGCGTCTTCCGTCGCGGCTGGACCGATACCCGTGCGGCGCTCGACGCGTTCAACGCCCGCAACGGAGGACCGATCTACGACGAGAAGGCGTGGAACGGGCCCTGGGACCAGCTCGACGACGACCACTTCCTCTACATGGGCTGGGACTCGAAGTACATGATGAGTGCCGTGCAGGGACTGCTGGAGGAATCGGGTCTCGCCGAAGAAGTGTTCGTGAAGTACTCCTACATCGGGAATGTGATGTGATGACGATCTCTGCCGCCCCTGTCCTGCGCCGCCGGATGATGGACCTGACGCTCGAGGAGCACACGCTCACCGTGCCCCTGGTGTGGTCCGATCCCGCAGACGCCCGCACGATCGACGTCTTCGCGTCGGTGGTGATCCGTCCGGGCGGAGAGGACCTGCCCTATCTGGTGTTCCTCCAGGGAGGTCCGGGACACGAGGCGCCGCGGGCCCTGCACACGCCCGCCGGCCCGTCCTGGCTCGACCAGGCGCTGGCCCACTATCGCGTGGTGATGATCGACCAGCGCGGCACGGGCCGGTCGACGCCGGTGTCGGACGACATCCTCGCCCTGGGCTCCGAGGCCGTCGCCGAGCACCTCACGCATCTGCGGGCGGACTCGATCGTGCGCGACTGCGAGGCGATGCGCGAGCACCTCGGCGCGGAGCGATGGAACGTGCTCGGGCAGTCCTTCGGCGGCTTCACGACGCTCGCCTACCTCTCCACGAACGCCGCCTCGGTCGACACCGCCTATCTCACCGGCGGTCTGAGCACGGTCACGCGCACCCCGGACGAGGTCTACGCCCTCTGCTACGACAAGATGCGCGACGCCTCCGAGCGGTACTACCGCCGGTTCCCCGAGCACCGCGACCGCATGCGCCGGCTCGTGGATCTTGCGGACGCCGGCGAGATCGTGCTGCCCGACGGAGAGGTTGTCTCGCCGTCCCGGCTGCGGTCGGTCGGCTCCGCGCTGGGCACCGACGACGGGTGGCAGACCGTGTGGAAGCTGCTCGAGCTCGAACCGGGCTCCAACGCGTTCCGGTACGACCTCGCCGCGGCCATGCCGTTCGACGGCCGCAACCCCCTCTACTTCGTGTTCCACGAGTCCAGCTACGCGAACGGGCATGTGACCGACTGGTCGGCGGAGCGCGTCGAACCCGCCGACTTCGCGGCCGACGTGACGCTGTTCACCGGAGAGCACATCCGCCGCGACTGGACGGAGACGGTGCCGGCGTTCCGCCCGTGGCGCGACGTGTCGCTCGCGCTCGCGCAGCACGCGTGGCCCACGATCTACGACGCCGAGGCCATCGCGGGCTCCGGTGCCCGGGGTGCGGCGGCCGTCTACGTCAACGACCCGTACGTGCCGCTGGAGTTCTCGATGGAGACGGCAGCCCTCCTGCCCGACCTGCGCCTGTGGGTGACGAGCGAGCATGAGCACAATGGCCTGCGCTCCGGCCCGGTGCTGGAGCGGCTCATCGCACTCGCGCAGGACCGCCGCGTGCGCTGACGACGTGCGTCAGCCGGCGCGGACCTGCTCGTAAGCGGGGATCAGCTCCTGCCAGCGTGACCGCCACGCTTCGGCGGGCTGCTGCGACGACCAGCCGCCGGGATGGGTAGGTGCGTCGTTCCGCAGCGAGAGCCCGAGGTCTTCGAGGTGCACCTGCCAGCCCGCGGCGTGGAAGTGCAGCACGCCGGATCCGAGCCCGCGCTCCTCGACGATCAATCGCGTGCGCGTGCCCTCCGCCTGGAGCCAGGCCTCGATCACCGTCTCCTCCTCGGTGCCCGGCTGTTGGGTGAGCACGAGGTGACGGGGCGCCTCGCAGACGTCGATCCGCATCCGCCCGGTCCAGGTGCTCGTGAACGTCGCGTCGAGCACACCGCCCGGGCGGAGGTCGCCGTGCACCTTCACGATCCAGCGCTCCAGACGCGCCGGATCCGTGCACGCCTGCCACAGGTCCGCGATGTCGGTGTCGTACACGTCCTCCACTCGGATGCCCCCGTGGGCGTCGTCGATCTCCCACATCGTGCCGGTCACGATCATGTCCCGTCCTTCTTCCCTCGCGCGATCTCGGTGTGCAGGGCGTCGAGTCGCTGGATCCACAGATCGCGATAGTCGTCCAGCCAGGCGTCGATGCCGATGAGCGCCTCCGGCCGCAGGCGATAGATCCGCCGCTGCGCCTCCTGCCGAACGGCGACGAGGCCCGCCTCGCGCAGCACGCGCAGGTGCCGGGAGACCCCGGGGCGGGCGATCGGCAGCGCGTCGGCGAGTTCGCCCGCCGTAGCCTCATGGTCGCGCAGGATCCCGAGCACGACCCGACGGCTCGGGTCGGCGAGGGCTTGCAGTACGGCGTCCATGGGTTGCAATGTACCTGGAGCGTTACGTACCCGCAAGGATAAATACTCGCGCTCTGTAGCGCCCGCCCCGCGGTCCGTCAACCCCGTCGACCGATCCGCACCCGACTGCGAGCCTGTCAGCATCGACCGACTGGAGAGGAGCAGACCCATGAGCGCTGCCGACCACGTGAAGAACACCGCAGAGAAGATGGCGGGGAAGGCGAAGGAGGCGACCGGGAAGGTCACCGACAACGAGAAGCTCGAGAACGAGGGCAAGCTCGACCAGGCCAAGGCCGACCTGAAGGAGGCCGGCGAGCATCTGAAGGACGACGCGAAGAAGGCCGGCGAGCACCTCAAGGACGCCACCGACCGCTGACGCAGAGCGTTCGCGCCGCCTCGTCGGGGTCCGGAGGGAGTACGACGGGGCGGCGCGACGTCATGTCAGGCGCGGATCACGTCGGACAGCACCTCGGCGAGAGCCGCGCCGTGAGTCAGCTGCGGATGGTGCCCGGCGCCGGCCACCGAGATCAGCTCGACGTTCGGACGGGACGCGAGACGCGCGAGCATGTCGGGATCGAGCGGATCCTCGCTCCCCGTGATGATGCGGACCGGTCCGTCGAATCGTTCGAGCGCCTCTCGCAGCTCGGCACGCCACCGGGGCGAGCCGGCGAGAGCGAGCTGGGCGGCCACGCGTGCTGCACCCGTGCGCCTCAGGTCGCCGATCGTGGACTCGAGGGCCGCCGCGTTCGCCGCCGATCCGGTGAGCCGGATCGACAGGCGCGCCGCGTCGACGTGCCGCAGGTAGCTGCGCACGAACGGTCGCAGGGGCGCTGCGAATCCTGACCGCGGCTGAAGGAAGAACGGCGCGACCAGGGTGAGGGAGGTGACGCGCTCCGGACGGCGCACCGCCGCGAGGACGGCCGCCGCCGCGCCGAGCGAGTGTCCGATCAGCTCGACGGGCTCCTCCCCCTGCACGGCGGGCAGCCAGCGGTCCCAGTCCTGCACGCCGGTGCCGCCGCTCAGGCCCAGACCCGGGAGGTCGACGGCGCGCGCGTCCACGGCCGAGGCGACCTCGGCCCAGGTGTCGGCGTTGACCGGCAGCCCGGGCAGGATCACCCGGCTCGAATCCGATCGCCCGAGCTCGAACGTCCTCAGTCCCCCGCGCTCGACGATCCGCCGGTCCTCGGCGTTCGCACGACCGAAGCGGTGCGCCGCCAGATGGTCCGCCCACCGGTCGAGGGACACCAGGACGTCCGGCGTCCGGAGACCGTGCTTCGCCGCCAGCGCGTTCGCGGGCCCCGTCGGATAGCGGTCGTCCGAGAGGAAGCCGAGGGTCTCGGGATCCGCCTTGGTGATCTGCGGCGGAAGCCGCTTGATGATGCCGACGGGCACGCGCAGCCACGGCACCTTCGCCCCGAGATGCCGACCGACGTGCGACAGCATCTCCGCCAGAGGAGGGGTCGCGTCATCGAGGATCCAGTACGCCTTGCCGACGGCGGCCGGATCACTCGCGGCCTTCGCCATGAACGCCGCCAGGTAGTCGACCGTGAGAACAGGCAGGAAGGTGCCCCTGCCCGCGGGCAGCGCGGTCGCCGTCCCGTCCCAGATCTGCTCGATCGTGGTGGCCAGCCCGATGTGCTGATCGGACTCCCCCGTCGCACTGTCGCCGATCACGCTCGCCGGATTGACGATCGTCCACGGGATCCCGCGCTCCAAGGCTCTGGCCTGGAAGATGGCATCGGATTCCACCTTCGACGCCTCATAGCCGCCGAGCTCCTTGTAGACCGCGGCACGGTGCTCCTCCGACCACGGGACGGTCGCCGGATCCTGCCCGCCCACGCGGTAGCCCGAGATGTGGACGATGCGCTGGAGCGCAGGGATCCCCTCGGCGAAGTCGAGCAGTTTCTCGACGATGCCGACGTTCGCGCGTCGCGCCTCGTCCGCGGGCATCCCGAACCGATAGGCGCCGGCGCAGTTGTGGATCTCGGTGACGGACGCGAACGCCTCCGCTCCGCCTGCCACGATCTCCGGGGCGTCGAAGTCGACGATCGTCGTCTCGATGGCCCGCGTCAGGCCGTGCTCCCTGAGCCAGCGCTCGACGCGAGCGCCGGAACCGGCGCTGCGGACGGCCGCGGTAACGCGCGCCCCGGCCCCGGCGAGGGCGAGGATGAGGTGACGGCCGACCAGGCCCGAGGCACCGAAGACGAGTGCGTGACGCGGTGCATCGAGCGCGCTCATCGGGCTCCTCCGTCCTGCGGAAGGCGCTGTTCGAGAAGACCGGCGATCACGTCGGCGGCCGCGGACAGCGGCTGCGTGGTCTTCATCGCGCGGGACACGATGACCGCTCCCTCGATCGTCGACACGATGACGGTCGCCAGGCTCCGCGCCTCTTCGGCGCCGATGCCGCCGGATTCGAGGAGCGCAGCCGTCGGGCCGATCCACGAGGAGAACGCCGCGGCGCACGCCTCACGGAGCCGCTCACTCTCCGCGCCCATCTCGATGGTGACCACCGAGACCGGGCATCCCAGCCGGAAGTCGCTCCCGCCGACGATCGTCGCGAGCGCATCGATCGCTCGGCGGACCGCGTCGGGGATGCTGTCCGCCGCATCGACGGCCTCGGCGATCAGCGCTCCGAACTGAGCTGCGGCGAGGTCGACGGCCGCGACACCCAATCCCTCCTTGCCGTCGGGGTAATGGAAATAGATCGAGCCCTTCGGCGCGGCGGCGTGTTCGATCACCGCGTTCAGGCCCGTGCCGCTGTAGCCGCTGCTCTGGATCAGCTCGAGCATGGACTCTGCGAGCCGTGCCTTGGTCAGGTCTCCCTTGGTTGCCATGCCACCAGAATAGACCGGTCTACCTATTTTGCAAATCGACGACTACAGCGCCGCTCACAGCGGTCGCAGGTCTTTCAAGTGGGGCGGGCGGGACTTGAACCCGCGATCGTTGGGTTATGAGCCCACTGCCTTCACCAGCTTGGCCACCGCCCCGGATGCTTCGAGACTACCGGGCGCCGGTGACGCCGCGTGCGCGGCTCTCAGAGCGGGCGCGCCTGGCGGTGCAGCGCCGAGTGCTCGCGGTAGACCCGCGCGTTCCGCCGCAGCCCCTCGCGCTCCTCCGCGGTGAGCTCCCGGCGGACCTTGCCCGGGACCCCGGCGACGAGCGAGCCGTCGGGCACCTCCATCCCGCTCAGCACCAGTGCACCGCCGGCGATCAGGCACTCGGAGCCGATCACGGCGCCGTTGAGCACGACGGCGCCCATGCCGATCAGCGACCCGTCGCCGATCGTGCAGCCGTGCACGACGGCGTTGTGACCGATCGAGACGTCGTCGCCGATCGTCACGCCGTGGCCGGGGTCGACGTGCACCGAGACGCTGTCCTGCGCGTTGCTGCCCGCACCGATCCTGATCTCGGCGGAGTCCGCGCGCAGCACCGCGTTGTACCAGACGCTGGATCCCTCTCCGATGGTGACGGATCCGATGATCCTGGCACCGGTGGCGAGGAAGGCGGTCGGGTCGATCGCGGGCGTGCGGTCGGGCAAGGACAGGATCGTGGCGTCGTCGCTCATACGCCGACCCTATCCAGCCCGGGCGCGGAGATCAGCCCAACCCCATCGCGGTCTTGAGCGCGGCGGTGTACTGCGGGGCGAGGGAGTTCGCGAAGGTCACGGTGATGTGGTCCTGATCGCGGTAGATGTTCGCGCCGCCGACCACCGCTCGGCAGTCCTGCTCGCCGCAGAACACCTTGGTGAAGTCGAGCAGGGTCACGTCCTTCTGCCCCGCGGCCGCCTCGCGCAGCGGATCCTTCTCCGTGAGCAGGTCCGATCGCGGTCCGTCGCACGCCGCCTGCGCGCGGGTGCGGAGGCACTTGTTCGGGTCGGTCTCCCACACGGGGTTGTCGACCACGGTGATCACCGGCGTGCCCTTCGACGTCTGCGTGGCCCACGCCTCGCGGTAGCCGGCGACGGCCGCCTCATAGGAGGAGGCGTGATCCCCGGCGGCGTACGGCGTGGTCGACAGGGCGGCGGTGAAGACGGCATCGAAGTGCTTGCTCTCGAGCTGCTTCGCCACCGCCGCGCGATACTGCGTGCACGCGTCGCCGAACGCGCCGCCCGTCGACAGCGGCGTGGTGTTCCAGGGGCAGGCGCCCTTGAAGTAGGTGGTCAGGTGCCACCCCTCCTTCTCGGCGATGCCCTGGAAGGTCGTCAGCAGCTGATAGGCGTGACTGTCGCCGATGAGCGCGATCCGCTTGGCCTTCGGATCCTTCGACCCGAACTCGCAGGCCACCGCCCGCGCATCGTTGAGCTGCACGAAGCACTGCGATTCCTCCGGCCGGTCGACTCCCGCGAAGCCGGGTGCGGGGAGGATCTTGTCGGTCGTCGTGCCCGCACAGGACTCGTCGAGGACCGCGGCGGCGCCGAAGCACGCCGGCGGGTTCGCGCGCAGCTGGGCGATCGCCTGCACGCCCTGCTGGTAGGTGCCCGCGTTCGCCGCCCAGCCCGCACCCGCGGTGCCCGCGACGATGACCATCGCCGCCAGGGCCGCCCACAGCGAGAGCCGCGGCTTGCGCGAGGTGAGCGGCTTCCAGGTGCGGGTGGGGTCCTCGACGAACTTCTTGGTGAGCCACGCCAGCACGAAGCAGATCCCGACGAGGGCGACCCGATGGTAGATCGTGAGACCCCAGAACGGTACCGACGGGGCGATGATGATGAGGGGCCAATGCCAGAGGTACAGGCTGTACGAGATGTCGCCGGTGAAGCGCATCGGGCGGATCGCCAGGATGCGCGTCGGGTACCACCAGCGCTCGGTGTTCGACGCCGCGATGATCGCGGCGGCCGCCAGGGTCGGGATCGCGGCCATGTACCCCGGGAACGGCGTCTGACCGTCGAAGCGGTAGATCACGACGAGCAGCACGATGATGCCGCCCCAGCCCAGAAGGAAGCTGCCGATCGCGTTGCTGACCCGCAGGCGCGGGACGAGGGCGAGCACGGCGCCGACGCCGAACTGCCACATGCGGCCGAACGTCACGAAGTAGGCGGGGGCGGGATTGGTCGCGGTGAACCAGACGCAGAACGCGAACGAGGCGACCGACACCACGCCGATCGCGATCGCGGCGGCGCGCAGCCGTGATCCGCGGAAGTACTTCACCGCGATCCATGCCGCCAGCAGCATGATCAGCGGCCAGAGCACGTAGAACTGCTCCTCGAGCGACAGCGACCAGTAGTGCTGCACCATCGTCGGGTCGCCGGAGTGCGCGAGATAGTCCGCGGAGTTCAGGGCGAGGAACCAGTTCTCCACGTAGAAGGTGGAGGCGACGATCTCCTGCAGCTCCGCCGGCAGCTGCGACAGGGGAGACAGCACGGGGATCGCGGCGACGATCGCGCAGAACAGCAGCACCAGGAGCGATGCGGGCAGCAGACGACGTGCGCGACGCGCCCAGAACTGCCCGAGGTTCACCCGGCCGGTGGCGTTCAGCTCGCGCGCCAGGTGCGCCGTGATCAGGAAGCCCGAGATCACGAAGAAGATGTCGACGCCGACGTAGCCGCCGCTCAGCCGCCCGGGCCAGAAGTGGTAGAGCACGACGGCGAGCACAGCGATCGCGCGCAGGCCCTGGACGTGCGGGATGAAGTTCGCACCGACCTTCTGCGCGGCGGATGTGCGGGAACGGCGCAGGGCCGCACGGGAGGAGGTACGAGCTGTTGCCACCTGACGAAGGTATCCCGGATCACTGTGCGCTCCCGTCTTCCACGCGGTGCTCGACGGGATCCGCAGGCAAGGCAAGCCTTGCCGAAATGTGCTGTGATCTGCGAGTTAGCGTTGCCTCAGCTTGGTTGCGGAACATTCTGAGCCGAGTAGCGTTGAGGTCACCACATCAGCACGCACGGATCCGAGCGATCACCGAGGAGACATCATGAGCAACGCAGAGACCATCACCGCCACCTCCGTCGACCCGACCGTCGCGGCAGGTGCCGCACAGTTCCTCACCCCTGTCGTGCTGGGTCTTCAGGCCCTGACGCTGAACGGCAAGCAGGCGCACTGGCACGTGCGCGGCGCGAACTTCGTCGGCGTGCACGAGCTGCTCGACGTGATCGTGGACCACGCCGGCGACTTCGCGGACACCGCCGCGGAGCGCATCGTCGCCCTGGGCCTGCCGATCGACGCGCGCGCCTCGGTCGTCGCCGAGAAGGCGGGCGCCACGCAGGTGCCGGCCGGCTTCACGAAGTCCGACGAGCTCGTCCGCGCCGTCATCGCCGACATCGACGCGGTCCTCGTGGACGTCAAGGCCGCCGTGGAGGGACTCGACGAGATCGACCTCACCAGCCAGGACGTGGCGATCGAGATCCAGCGCGGCCTCGAGAAGGACCGCTGGTTCCTCGTGTCGCACATCGCCGCCTGACGCCGCACATCACGCGCACGACCCCCGTTCCGCTCAGGGACGGGGGTCGTGCTGCAGGTAGGCGAGCACGGCGAGCACGCGCCGGTGATCGGTGCCGGAATCCTCCAGCCCGAGCTTGGCGAAGATCGCAGAGATGTTCTTCTCCACGGCTCCCACGCCGATGGTCATCCGGGCGGCGATCGACGCGTTGCTGCGTCCTTCCGCCATCGCCTCCAGCACCTCGCTCTCCCGCGGGGTGAGCGTCGCCAGCGGATCCGGGCCCGTGCGCACGAGCTGCTGCACGACCCGCGGATCCAGCACGGTCCCTCCGCCGCGCACCTGGCGCACGGCGGCGGAGAGCTCGTCGAGGGACGTGACCCGGTCCTTGAGCAGGTAGCCGACGCCGCCGTCGCCCGCGCCCAGCAGCTCCCGGGCGTACACGCCCTCCACGTACTGGCTCAGCACCAGGACGCCGACGCCCGGCAGCGCTGCCCGCACCGCGAGGGCCGCGCGGATCCCCTCATCGCGGAAGCTCGGCGGCATCCGCACGTCGAGCACCGCGACATCCGCACCGGACGTCCGCGTGCGGGTGACTACGTCCTCGACGTCGCCGTACGCTCCGACGGTCTCGAACCCCGCCTCGGCGAACAGGCGCACCAGGCCCTCGCGGAGGAGGATGGAGTCCTCGAAGAGGATCACGCGCAGCGGGGTCTCCGGATCTGTCACGTCCTCAGACTAGGGGCCGGCGACGATCGCGCCGGAACGTGCCGGTCTTATGCGGAGACCGGCACGACGGCCGTCACGACGGTGGGGCCTCCGTGCGGGCTGTCGATCTGCAGCGTGCCGCGAAGCCCCTGCACCCGACGCGCGAGTCCCTCGAGCCCACCGCCCGGACGCGGCTCCGCGCCGCCGCGGCCGTCGTCGGTCACCGTGACGCGCACCTCCGCGCCGCTGCGCACCACGTCGACCGACGCGCTGAGCGCGGCCGCGTGCTTGGCGGCGTTGGTCAGCAGCTCCGCGACCACGAAGTACAGGTTGCGCGCCGCCTCCGGGCTCAGCGACGCCGTCACCTCGGGGGCGACCGACGCCTCCACGATCAGCGGACTCGCCGCAGCCAGCGCCGTGATCGCCTCGGCGATCCCGCGATCCTGCAGCAGCGGCGGCGCGACACCGCCCGCGAGCGCCCGCAGTTCGTCGAGTGCGGCCTGCGCGTGTCCCCGGCTCTCCGCGGCGAGGGCGGCGACCGCTGCGGCGTCGCCCTCGGCCGCGCGACGCTCGAGGGCGGCGAGATCCATCTGCAGCCGCACCAGCCGCTGCTGAGGCCCGTCGTGCAGGTCGCGCTCCAGCCTGCGCAGGCCCTCGTCCTCGGCCTGCACGGCCGCACCGCGCGAGGCATCGAGGCCGGCCACCTCGGCCGCGAGGTCGTCCGATTCCCAGCGCCCGACCAGCGCGGAGGCCACCGCCCCGTGCATGGCGACCAGGCCGCGGAGCACGAGCGGAAGAGTGCCGAGGAACACGACGCCCACGATCAGATACAGCATCGACGCCCACAGATGCGGATCCGGATCCGGATCGATGCCCCCGAAGAGATGCTGCACCGCCCAGGGCACCCAGATCTCCTCCGCGCTGCCGTTGCGGGTGAACGGCGACCAGTACCAGTAGGTGGGGCCGCCGAGCGCGAGGACGATCCAGATCGTGGCGAACGCGAAGGCGATGATCGCCACGATCGGGCGCACGAGCAGCGCCGACAGCAGGGCCATCCAGTAGTGCCCGTTGCGCAGCGGCTGCGTCAGCCGCGCCCACCGGCCGTCGCCGCGTGCCCCGCGTCGCCAGTCCGGCGCGGCGATCGGCGGAAAGTCGGTCATCCGCAGGAGTGCGCGCTCGGCTTCGCCGAACCCGCGGGCTACCTGGAGCGCCCCGGCGAGCACGGGGAGGCCGATCACGAGCACGAGGATGCCGAGGCCGAGTCCGAACACCAGCCAGGTCACCGCCATCGCCACGATCGCGAGCGGCACGGCGAGCAGCACGAGGTAGAGTGCGTTGGCCGGCGCGGCGGCCCAGGCGCGTCCGTATCCGCGGCGGCGAGCGGCCGGTGGGGCGTCGGGGTGGGTGTCGAGCCGTCGGGCGACGGTGGTCATCGTGATCTCCTGGAAGTGTGCGAGGCGGGCGCGGATCTGCGCCCTCCTCTACGATGCCGTCGCCCCGCGCTCTCACCCAGGGTGCGGCCCGCCGGATCCGTCCGGGGGTTATCCCCCGTGCGTGACCCGTCCGCCGACGACGGTCGCGACCACCGGCATCGTGCGCAGCGTCTGCGCATCGGCCGTGTACGGATCTGCACCGAGGAGCACGAGGTCGGCCACCGCCCCCGGCGTCACCGCCGCTCCTCCCCCGGTCCCGTCGTGCGCGCTCGCGGCGAGAGCGGTCTCGACGTCGATGCGCTCCTCCGGATGCCAGGCCGGGCGCTCGTCGTCGGTGCGGAAGACGGCGGCCGAGATCGCATGCCACGGATCCAGGGGCGCGACGGGGGCATCGGATCCGAAGCGCAGGCTCGCCCCGGCACGGTGCAGCGACGCCAGCGGGTACGCGATCGCCGTCTGCGCCGCCCACAGCGCGTCGGCGGTGTCGCGGTCATCCAGGGCGTGCTGCGGCTGCACGCTCGCGGCGATGCCGAGCCGCGCGAACCGTGCCAGGTCGCCGTGCCGCACGAGCTGCGCGTGCTCGACGGTGCCGTGGGCGCCGGTCGCAGCGAACGCGTCGAGCGCCGCGGTGACGGCGACGTCGCCGATCGCGTGCAGCGCGATGTCGAGACCGGCGCCGGTCGCGCGCAGGAGCAGGGCGTGGAGCTCGGCAGGCGGGACGGTGAGCACGCCGTGATTGTGCGGGTCGTCCGCGTAGCCGTGGCTGCAGGCAGCGGTCCGCGTGCCCAGCGATCCGTCCGAGATGATCTTCAGCGGGCCGACGCGCACCAGCCCGCGGCGGTCGTCCACGAGATGCTCGCCCGTGCGCAGGCCGGCCGCGATCGCGCGGTCGAGATCATGCGGATACACCGCGAACTCGACACGGTGCGTGTCGAAGCCCGCCGCGAGGCGTCGCGTCCACGCGTCGGCGTTCCACGCCATGTCGAAATCGACGAGGCCCACGACGCCGCGCGCGGCGGCCCGTCGTGCCGCCGCGGCGACCGCCTCGTCGGCGACGGCGGGATCCGTGGCGTTCAGGCGCCGCGAGATCTCGAACGCGTCCTCCTCGCGCAGGATCCCGTCCGGCGGCGCGTCGAAGGCCTCGCGCCGGAAGGCCGCGGAGTTCAGCCAGACGCTGTGCACGTCGGCGTTGATGAGGTACGTGGGGATCTCTCCGCTGCCCTCGTCGAGCAGGGCGAGAGTCGGGCGATCCGTCCAGCGCACGTCACGGAACCCGGCGCCCACGCGGCGTCCGTCGGGGAGCACCGGAGCACGGGACATCAGCGCGGCGGCCTCGACGGCGCTCCGCGTCGCGGACAGATCCTCGCGCTGCGCCGCGAGCGCCCACTGCACGGTGTGCACGTGATGATCCCAGAGTCCGGGTGCGATCCACGCGCCGTCCCCGTCCCGCACCTCCCCGTGCAGCCGAAGGGCCCCGGCGGGCGCGATATCGGCGATCCTGCCGTCCTCGAGGAGCACGTCGACGGGGCCGTCGAGGGCGAGCAGATGCCGCCCCGCCCCGGCGACGCGCACGTCGCGGATCGCCGCGATGGTGCCGCCGCTCATCGATCCGCCGCCGTGGCGGCGCGGGCCGCGAGACGCGCGTCGTGGGCGCGCTGCATCTCGGCGGCCAGAGCCGGGTTCGCATACACGCCGTCACCGGTGAGCTCCAGGATCACGTTCTCGATCACGTCGTCGGGCTTGTTCTGGCTGAGCTTGCGCTTGGCCGTCACCCGCGTCGGAGTGAGCCGGAACCCGACCGTGCCCGCCTCGAGCCGGCGCACGAAGGCCTCGTCGTTCGGCGGGGTCCACATCCCGCGCGGATCCGCGAGCCCGCCCTCGAAGTGATCCACGAGGTGACCGAGCACACGCAGGTTCTCCTCGGGGTCGAGCAGCTCCGGCACGCCGGACAGGTGCACGGCGACGTAGTTCCAGGTGGGGACCGCGGCGACGTCTCCGTACCAGCCCGGCGAGATGTATCCGTGCGGCCCCTGGAACACCACCAGCAGCTCCTGCGTGCCGAGGCCCAGCACCAGGTCGTCCGGCCGCCCCACGTGCGCCACGATCGTGAGGTCGTCACGGTCGGGATCCAGCAGCACGGCGTAGTGCGAGGCGGTCATGCCGCTCTCGTCGCGGCCCACGAGCGTCGCCCACGGGTGCGCGGCGATGATCCGCCGCAGCTCGGCGACGTCGGTCATGGCGAAGCTCGGGTTCTGGCGCATGAGTTCAGCCTAGGGTCGCGCCCGACACGCGGGACTCAGGTCGCGCGATCCGTCACGCCTGGCAGCGCGGGCACCAGTAGAGCTTTCGGGCGCCGATCTCCTCGAGCACGATCGCGGTGCCGCACACCCGGCAGGGCAGGCCCGTGCGGTGATAGACCCAGTGCCGGTCGTCCCGGTGGGCCATCGCCGCACGGTACTGCTCGGGCGACAGATCGTCCATGGTCATCATCTGCCCGGTCTCGACGCCGATCGCGAGCAGGCGCACCCAGTCGCGCCAGAGCGCGCGCACCGTCTCCTCGGGGACATCCCTTCCCGGCGTGTGCGGGTTCAGCTGCGCGCGGAACAGCAGCTCGGCGCGGTACACGTTGCCGATCCCGCTGACCACCGCCTGATCCATGAGCAGCAGCGCGATCGGCACCGCCCGGCGCCGCACAGCGGCCACGAACCGCTCCTCGCCCTCGTCCACGTCGCCCACGAGCGGATCCGGCCCGAGCTTGGCGACCGTGGCGAGCATCTCGTCCGGGGTCTGCAGCACGCAGGCGGTCGGGCCGCGCAGGTCGGCGCAGGTCGCCTCCGTCATCAGGCGCAGACGCACCTGCCCGACCACGGGCGGCGGCCACTCGACGCCCTCATCGGCGAGGCCCTTCGTGGCCTCCGACATGCGCACGTGCACGCGCGTCTTGCGGGGCGCACCGATCGAGGCGAGGGAGTTCTCCCCCGCGTCGTCGAGGATCGGAGCCTCCAGATCGGTGCCGCGCTGGTTCGTCTGGCCCATCCGCCCGTTCGCCGAGGCGATCGTCGGATCCACGAGGATCTCGCCCGAGAAGTCCCAGGCGCCGTAGAGCCCGAGATGCACGCGCAGCCACAGGTCCCCCTCGGTCTCGAGGAACATCTGCTTGCCGACGGCCTGCACGCTCTCGACGACCCGGCCGTCGAGCAGCGCCGCTCCCTCCGCGAAGCGCCCCTGGGGGCTCGACGCGGCGACGGGCCTGCCGACGAAGTTGCGGGCGAACTGCCGCGCGATCCGGTGGACGGAATGGCCCTCGGGCATCAGGCGCGCGGGTCCGGCAGCAGGGATCCGTCGCATTCGAAGTCGGCGATCTGAGCGATCCGGCGCACGTGCCGCTCCTCGTTCGAGAACGGCGTGGCGATGAAGCGGTCGATGAAGCCCGCGACCTCGTCGAAGGTGTGCTGGCGCGCACCGATGGCGATCACATTCGCGTCGTTGTGCTCCCGGGCGAGCTCGGCGGTCGCGATGCTCCACACGAGCGCGGCGCGGATTCCCTCGACCTTGTTCGCCGCGATCTGCTCGCCGTTGCCGGAGCCGCCGAAGACGACGCCCAGCGCGTCCACGCCGGCGCGCTGATCGGCGACGGTCGCCTGCGCCGCGCGGATGCAGAACGCCGGGTAGTCGTCCAGGGCGTCGTACTCGACCGGCCCGTGGTCGACGACCTCATGCCCCGCCTCGGCGAGGTGATGCTGCAGCTGCGTGGAGAACTCGAGACCGGCGTGGTCCGTGGCGATGTGGATGCGCATGCTCCAATCCTACGGAGCGCCGGGCGCGCCTCGGACGGGGTGACGAGCACCCCGTCGGGCGTCAGGGGGCGATGCCGGCCGCGGCGGGCTTGAATCCCGCGCGGATGTTCTCGCAGCAGCCCGGGCGGCACACGTCGAAGGCCGGCCCGAGCGAGGTCACGTGCCGGCGGTCGGCCGCGGGGCGTCCTTCCAGCCGCTCCTCGATGAGGTCGACGATCCCGGCGACGAACGACGCGGACACGCCCGGCGTCGGCGTGCGCACGAAGGCGAGCCCCGCGTCGGCCGCGGCCTCCTTGGCCTCCGTGTCCAGGTCCCAGAGCACCTCCATGTGGTCGCTCACGAAGCCCAGCGGGACGACGGCCACCGCGGTGCGGCCGCGACCGGGCAGCTCCTCGATCACGTCGCAGATGTCGGGCTCGAGCCACGGCTGCGACGCGGGTCCGGACCGCGACTGGTAGACGAGCTCCCACGGCACCTCGGCGGCGACGGGCAGCAGCTCGGCCACCCGGCTCATCACCCACGCGGCGACCGCCTCGTGCTGCGCCGCGTACGCGCCGCCCGTACCCCAGTCGACGTCGCGCGGCCCCGAGCGCAGCGCATCGTCGGTCGGCACGCTGTGCGTCGTGAACAGCACCTGGATCGCCGACGGGGCCGCACCGTCCGCCGTGAATGTCTCGACCGCGGCGCGCACGCCCTCGACGAAGGACTCCACGAAGCCCGGGTGGTCGTAGAACGGACGGATCTTGTCGATCGTCACCGACCGGTCCAGACCCGTCTCCTCGAGCACGCGCGCGAAGTCCTCCCGGTACTGCCGGCAGCTGGAGAAGGAGCTGTAGGCGCTGGTCGCGAAGGCGAGGAGCGTCGTGTCGCCCTGATCGGCGGCCTCGGTGACCGCGTCGGCGAGATACGGCGTCCAGTTGCGGTTGCCCCAGTAGACGGGCAGCGCGATGCCGCGGCGGGCCAGCTCGGCCTCGAGGGCGGCCTTGAGCGCACGGTTCTGCGCGTTGATAGGGCTCACGCCGCCGAAGTGCCGGTAGTGGTGGGCGACCTCCTCCAGACGCTCGTCGGGGATGCCACGGCCGCGCGTGACGTTGCGCAGGAAGGGGATCACATCGTCCTGCCCCTCGGGGCCGCCGAACCCGGCGAGCAGGATCCCGTCGTAGGCGACGGGCGTCTCGACGTACTCGGGGCCGCTCGCCGCAGCCGCGGAAGCGAAGGGGACGGTAGCTTCGGTCACATCTCGCGCACTCACCCTTCCATCTTCCCCTGAGTTTCCTTTGCCGTCGCCGAGCGCCGCTGCGACGCGGCCCGCCGAGCGGCTGCAGTCCTCCGAATCGCGCGACACGCGCACTGGCGTAGGCTGGGACGGTTGCCGCCGGCGCCAGCAGCGCGGATCTTGCGGTCGAAACCCCTCACCCCTGGGAGTCTGAGCAGTGCCTGGAGAGAACCTCACCCGCATCGAGGCGCAGGAGCGCCGCGCGATCGTCGACACCGAGTCGTACGAGATCGCGCTCGACCTGACCAAGGGCGCGGAGGTGTTCGGATCCCGCAGCGTGGTGCGCTTCACCGCGACCGAGGGATCGTCGACGTTCATCGACCTGATCGCCCGCGAGGTGCGCGAGATCACCCTGAACGGCGAGCAGATCGACCCGATCAGCGCCTACGCCGACTCGCGCATCGCCCTCGACGGGCTCGCCGCCGACAATGTGCTCGTCGTCGACGCGGATTGCGAGTACACCAACACGGGTGAGGGCCTGCACCGCTTCGTCGACCCCGTCGACGGCGAGGTCTACCTCTACTCCCAGTTCGAGGTCCCGGACTCCCGTCGCGTGTTCGCGGTCTTCGAACAGCCCGATCTCAAGGCCACGTTCCAGTTCACGATCACGGCCCCGGCGGCGTGGAAGGTCGTCTCCAACTCCCCCACCCCCGAGCCGATCGTGCACGACCCGTCCACCGAGTCGGGCACCGGATCCTCGGCCACGTGGGGCTTCGAGCCCACCCCGCGCATCTCGTCGTACATCACCGCGATCATCGCCGGCCCCTACGAGGAGACGTTCTCCGAGCTCACCAGCGCATCCGGCCGGGTGATCCCCCTCGGCGTCTACGGCCGCAAGAGCCTGTGGGAGCACCTCGACGCCGACTACATCTTCGACAAGACGCGCGAGGGCTTCGCGTACTACGAGGAGAAGTTCGGGGTCCCCTACCCGTTCGCCAAGTACGACCAGCTCTTCGTGCCGGAGTTCAACGCCGGCGCGATGGAGAACGCGGGCGCGGTGACGTTCACCGAGACCTACGTCTTCCGCAGCAAGGTGACGGACGCCGTCAAGGAGCGCCGCGTCGTCACGATCCTGCACGAGCTCGCGCACATGTGGTTCGGCGACCTGGTGACCATGAAGTGGTGGAACGACCTCTGGCTGAACGAGTCGTTCGCCGAGTGGGCGTCGACCATCGCGACCGCCGAGGCCACCGAGTGGACCGAGGCGTGGACGACCTTCAACGCGATGGAGAAGACCTGGGCGTACCGCCAGGACCAGCTCCCCTCCACCCACCCCGTCGTCGCCGAGATCAACGACCTCGACGACGTCCAGGTCAACTTCGACGGCATCACCTACGCCAAGGGCGGATCCGTCCTCAAGCAGCTCGCCGCCTGGGTCGGCATCGAGGCGTTCTTCGCCGGCGTCTCGGAGTACTTCCGCAAGCACTCCTGGCAGAACACCGAGCTCAGCGACCTGCTCGTCGAACTCGAGCGCACGAGCGGCCGCGACCTGAGCTCGTGGTCGAAGAAGTGGCTCGAGACGGCCGGTGTCAACACGCTCGCCCCCGTCATCGCCGAGGCCGCCGACGGTACGATCTCGCGTTTCGCGGTCACCCAGACCGCCCCCGCGGACTACCCGACCATCCGCCCGCACCGCCTGGGCATCGGCTTCTACAACCTCGACGCCGCGGGCGCCCTCGTGCGCACGCACCACGTCGAGGTCGACGTGGACGGCGACCGCACCGAGATCCCCGAGCTGCAGGGCCTGAAGCGCCCGGATCTGGTGCTGCTGAACGACGAGGACCTCGCCTACGCGAAGATCCGCCTCGACGAGCGTTCGCTCGCGACGGCCGTGGCGCACCTCGCCGACATCAGCGACCCGCTCGCCCGCTCGCTCGTCTGGGGCGCGGCCTGGGACCAGACCCGCGACGCCGAGAGCGCCGCGAGCGACTACATCGACCTGGTGCTCGGCAACATCGGCCGTGAGACCGAATCGACCACCGTGCGCACGACGCTGAGCCAGCTGCAGACCGCGGCCGCGCTCTACGTCACCCCGGAGCACCGCTCCGAGGCGCGCACCCGGGTGGCCGACGGCCTGTGGGCCCTCGCTCAGGGCGCCGCGGCCGGATCCGACAGCCAGCTGCAGTTCGTGACCGCGTTCGCGAACTCGCTCACCACGCCGGAGCACGCCGACGTGGTCCGCCGCCTGCGCGACGGCGAGCTCGTGCTGGACGGTCTCGAGATCGACACCGATCTCGGCTGGCAGCTGCTGGTGGGTCTCGCGACGGTCGGCGCCGTGGACGGCGCGGCCATCGACGCCGCGCTGGCGAGCGACAACACCGCGAAGGGCGGCGAGTTCGCCGCCCAGGCGCGTGCGGCCCTGCCGACCGCCGAGGACAAGGAGGCCGCCTGGGCCTCCCTCGTCGAGCGGGACGACCTGTCCAACACGATCGTGCGCGCGGCCGCGCTCGGCTTCACGCACCCGGCCGGCGCCGCGCTGCTCGAGCCGTTCGTGCCGAAGTACTTCGACAGCCTCCTGTCGATCTGGGAGGGCCGCACGTTCCAGGTGGCCAATTACCTGATCGTCGGGCTCTACCCGAAGACGCTCGCGAACACCGCGCTCCGCGATGCGACGCGCGCCTGGCTCTCCGCCCACCAGGATGCGGCCCCCGCGCTGCGTCGCCTGGTGTTCGAGAACCTCGCCGACGTCGAGCGCGCACTGGCCGCCCAGGCGCGTGACGAGGAGAGCGTCGAGGCGACCGCCCAGGCCTGATCGACTGCGCTCGAGGGGCCGGAGGGAGTTCACTCTCCCCGGCCCTTCGTCGCGTCAGGATCGTGCGCAGCCCGGCTTGCCCGGGGAAGCGCCGTCGCCGTTCAGAACCCGCCAAGGGCCTCGGACATAGGATCGGGAGCGATGAACATCGTCCCCATGGATCTGGCCACCGACATCACGAAATGGTGGGAGGGGCTGCCCAGCGCACTCCTCGCCATCGGCGGCAAGGCGCTGCAGGCGGCCCTGGTCATCGTGATCTGCGCAGCCCTCGCCTACGGTCTGCGGTTCGCGATCCGTCGCGTCGTGCGACGCATCGTCGCGGGCGCCAAGTCCAAGGCCGAGGTCACGGACACGAGGGCGCTGGAGCGCTCCCCGCTCGCGGACATGCGGCTCGTGCAGCGCACTCGGACGCTCGGCACGATCCTGCAGAACATCGTCAACGTCATCCTCGTGGTGGTGGCGATCGTGCTGATCGTGAACATCATCGACAACTCCCTGCTGGGATCCCTCACCCTGCTCACGGCCGCGGTCGGCGCGGGGCTCGGCTTCGGCGCCCAGAACATCGTCAAGGACGTGCTGAACGGCATGTTCCTCGTCGCCGAGGACCAGGTCGGCATCGGAGACGTCGTGGATCTGGGCCTCGCCTCGGGCGTCGTAGAGTACGTGAGCGTGCGCATCACCCAGGTGCGCGACGCGAACGGCACGCTCTGGTACGTGCGCAACGGCGAGATCACCCGGATCGGCAACATGTCCCAGGGCTGGGCACGCGCGATCATCGACCTCGGGGTACCGGCCGATGCGGACGTTGCGGCCGTCGAGGAGGCGCTCCTCACCACCGCGCAGGGACTCGCGAAGGATCCGAAGTGGCGCACCCGTATCATCGAGAAGCCCGAGATCTGGGGGCTCGAGTCGATCGACGGCGACGCTCTCGTCATCAGGATCGTCATGAAGACGCGAACGAACGCGATGGACGACGTCGCCCAGGAGCTGCGGATGCGGCTGCGAGACACCGTGCTCGGAATGGACCTGACCGTGCCGAGCATGGCCACGGTCCAGCTCGCCGGTCCCGAGGGCGCGCGCCGCGTCCACGGTGCGAATCCGCCGCGCACCCGCCCGAACCCGGTGGCCGCGCCGTCGGTGCCCGAGCGCGGCTTCTGGCGTAAGAAGAAGACCGGCGGCGAGAAGCCGGCCACCGTCACCCCGCCGCCGCGCACCAAGCCCGCGCCGGCCGACTCATCCGGGCCGAAGAGGACCGAGAAGCCGAAGACCCCGCCTTCCGCGCCGCAGAGCCTTCCTCTGCCTCCCCTCGCCGATCCGCAGAGTCCGCAGGATCCGCAGAACCCGGGAGACGAGCGATGAGCGAGCCGATGTCCTTCTACGACGAGGTCGGCGGCCACGCGACCTTCCAGCGCCTCGTTGACGTGTTCTACCGCGAGGTCGCGCTCGACCCCGTCCTGAAGCCCATGTATCCCGAGGAGGACCTCGGTCCCGCTGCGGACCGGCTCCGCATGTTCCTGGAGCAGTACTGGGGCGGTCCCACCGCCTACGGCGAGCAGCGCGGCCACCCCCGCCTGCGCATGCGGCACATGCCGTTCCACGTCGATCCCGACGCCCGCGACCGCTGGCTGCGCTGCATGCGGACGGCCGTCGACGACGCCGCCCTCTCCCCCATCCATGAGGCGACGCTGTGGGACTATCTCGAGCGCGCCGCGCACGCGATGGTCAACACGTTCGAGCCGAGCCGCGCCGGTGCCGACGGCGCTCCACCCCTGGGCGGGCGCCCGCTCCTGTAGGCGTTCCTCCTGCCCGCACATCGAGAGTTCGACGGAGATCTCATGACGACGAAGACCAGCACCCATTCCACCGACGTCCTGGTGATCGGCTGGGGCCTGTCCGGCCTGGTCGCCGCCGCCGAGGCCGCCGCGGCGGGACGACGCGTGATCGTCGTCGACCAGGAACCTCGCACGAACCTCGGCGGTCAGGCCTGGTGGTCGTTCGGCGGCCTCTTCCTCGTCGACTCTCCGGAGCAGCGGCGCATGGGCGTATCCGACTCCTACGAGCTCGCGCGGCAGGACTGGTTCGGCAACGCCGGCTTCGACCGCGACGAGGACGCCTGGCCTCGGCGCTGGGCGGAGGCGTACCTCCAGTTCGCCTCCGGCGAGAAGCGCGCCTGGCTGCGGGAACGCGGCGTCGGCTTCTTCCCCGTCGTGGGCTGGGCCGAGCGCGGAGGATACGGCGCCCTCGGGCCCGGTAACTCGGTTCCGCGCTTCCACATCACCTGGGGCACCGGACCAGGGATCGTCGCGCCGTTCCAGGCGGCCCTCGAAGAGGCCGAACGCAGCGGGCGTCTCGTGGTGCTCCCCCGCCACCGCGTGACGGGGCTCGCCGCGCAGGATGGCGTCGTGACCGGCGCGCACGGCGAGATCCTGGCGTCCTCGCCGGCAGCCCGCGGAGTGCAGAGCAGCCGGGAGACGATCGGCGCGTTCGAGATCACGGCAGGCGCGACCGTCGTGACCTCGGGCGGCATCGGCGGCAACCACGACCTCGTGCGCGCGGCCTGGCCCAGCCGACTCGGAACCCCGCCCGCGGACATGCTGACGGGCGTGCCGGCCTACGTCGACGGCTCGATGCAGGCCGTGTCCGCGGCGGCGGGAGCGCACCTCATCAACGGCGACCGCATGTGGCACTACGTCGAGGGCATCCGCAACTGGGATCCGGTGTGGCCGGGTCACGGCATCCGCATCCTGCCCGGTCCCTCGTCGCTCTGGCTGGATGCGACAGGCCGGCGTCTCCCCGTCCCGCTGTATCCCGGGTTCGACACGCTCGGCACACTGGCGCACCTGCGCACGACGGGGCACGACCACTCGTGGTTCGTCACCACGCGCCAGATCGTCGAGAAGGAGTTCGCCCTCTCGGGGAGCGAGCAGAACCCCGACCTCACCGGCAAGGACGTGCCGCTGCTGCTGCGCTCGCGTCTCGCCAAGGGGCCCACGGATCCCGTCCAGGCCTTCCTCGACCGCGGCGAGGACTTCGTCGTGGAGTCCGACCTCGGCCGGCTCATCGCGCGGATGCAGGAGCTGCCCGGCGGCGACGTGCTGGATCCGGATCGGGTGCGGGACGAGGTCGTCGCGCGAGACCGGGAGATCGACAACGACTTCACCAAGGACGCACAGATCGCGATGCTGCGCTCGGCCCGCGCGTATCGCGGCGATCGCCTGATCCGCACCGCGACCCCGCACCGCCTGCAAGACGCCTCCGCGGGCCCAATGGTCGCCGTCCGCCTGCGCGTGATCACGCGCAAGTCGCTCGGCGGCATCGAGACGGATCTCGACGGCCGGGCGCTCGGCGCGGACGGCGGGGCCATCCCCGGACTGTTTGCCGCGGGCGAGGCGAGCGGCTTCGGCGGCGGCGGTGTGCACGGGTATCGAGCCCTGGAGGGGACCTTCCTGGGCGGCTGCCTCTTCTCCGGGCGCCAGGCGGGACGTGCCGCCGCACAGGCGACCTGACCCGCTTCCCGATACAGAGAGTTGTACTGAAAGTACAAGTTCCTTTGCTGACTGATCAGCGTGGTCCCGGTCGACTGGAAGCGTGCCCCCTACGCCGCCCGAGCCTGATCTGGATCAGCTCCGCGTGGCGTTCAACCGGGCGCGGCACGCGTCCACCCTCACGTTCGACCAGCTCGCCGAACGCTCGGGGGTGAGCCGGCAGACGCTGATCAACCTCTCGCAGGGCCGGCACTACGGCGACCTGAAGACGTGGCTGAAGCTCTCCGCCGCCTTCGGCGTGAGTCTCGACGATCTCGTCCGCCCGGTCTGGGACGACGGCTCCTCGCCGGAGCACGAGTACACGGCCGAGCTCCGCCGGGCCCGCGGTTGAGGACTCCCCGGGCGACCGGATTCAGCCTGCCGTGCCCGTCGACCTCACCGCGGTCAGGCCGACCGCGGCGGGGCCGCGGCTGAGCACGTGCCCGCGCGCGAAGGCGAGGCGGGTCCAGCGTCCCGAGGTCGTGACCGGCACCAGCTCCGCCCCGGAGATGAAGCCGAACGCGTGTGCGGCGAAGGCGATGCCGCGGGGCAGGCCCAGAAGGTCCTCGTCCGGCTCGCCCCAGATCGCTGCCCGGAGGGAGCGCACCGCATCCTCCCCCGCCCCCGCCGGCGATCCGTGGGCGACTGCCGAGATCCCCCACTGCGCGCGCTGCGCGATCACGTCGGCGCCGAGAGTGCCGGACGGCGCCCATCCGCCGCGCGGCGGCGCGACGCCGGCCCACGCCGGGCTGCGTCCCGTATCGGGCAGCGCGAGGGCCCGGGCGTCGTCGGTGGCCGTGAGCTCGTCGATCACGATGTCGCAGCGCAGCTCGGGATCAGCCCGCACGATCCGCATCGCGAGGATCGTCGGAGTCGCATCGAACAGGCTCTGCGGCGCAAGGGCCGCCGCCGTCATCGCCAGGATGCCGCCGTCGGCCTGCAGGCGCACCCCCTCGTCACCGGCTCGCGCTGCGCGGGCGACGAAGGTGAGCGCGTCGCGCGCGGTCTCGGGGTCGGCGAGGATCAGGGGCGTGGTCACGCCCTCTAAACTATCAATCGGCCCGCGGCAGCCCCGCCCCGTGACCGCGGCGGAGAGGACCCCATGGCTTCGGATGAGGACGCCCGGCGCTCGGTCGACATGCTGCTCGGGATCCTCGATCTCGGCTCCACCGACGCCCGCACCACCGAGGACATCTTCACCGGCGCCTCGCATCCGATGCCCACCGGGCGGATCTACGGCGGCCAGGTGCTCGGCCAGTCGATCATCGCCGCCGAGCGGACCATGCCCGAGGGGCGAGTCCCGCACTCGATGCACGGCTACTTCCTGCGCGCGGGCGACGCCTCGCAGGGCCTGACCTTCGCGGTGGACCGGATCCACGACGGTCGCTCCTTCTCCACGCGGCGCTCGCAGGCGTACCAGAACGGCGTGCCCATCTTCTCGATGATCGCCTCCTTCCAGGACGAGAACCCGGGGATCGAGCACGCCGAGCCGATGCCCGCCGACATCCCGGACCCCGAGACCCTGCGCACGGACGAAGAGCTCTCCGCCGGCATCCACCCGCTGTCCAGGCGCATGCTGACCGAGCGTCCCGTGGACATGCGCCATGTCGAGGGGCCGCTCTTCCTCGACGCCGGCCCGGAGCGGATCGCGCAGCAGGCGGTGTGGATGCGCCTGCGTGCACCTTTCCCGGACGATCCTGCGCTGCACCGCGCGGCACTGGCGTACCTCAGCGACATGTCGATCCAGGAGTCCATCCTCCGTGCGCACGGGCTGAGCTGGTCCACCCCCGGGCTGAAGGTCGCGAGCCTGGACCATGCCATGTGGTGGCACCGCCCCGGCCGTGTCGACGAGTGGCTGCTGTACGTGCAGGACTCGCCGAACGCGCGCGGAGGACGCGGGCTCGCTCGCGGACGGATCTATACCCGCGAGGGCGCGCTGGTGGCCAGCGTCGCGCAGGAGATCACCATCCGCGTGCCGGAGGCGTGAGGCTCCCGCGGACCGCTCAGCGGTGCGTGTAGGTGAGAGGCGCGCCGACGTACGGTGCCCACGCGTCCCGCATCTCCTGGCTGATCCTCGTCGGCCGCCCGCTCGCGGCGTCGACGAGCACGATCACCGCGGTCGAGCGCGCGTAGAGCACCCGCTCCTCGAAAGACGGGTCGTTGAAGACCTCGTAGCAGACCTCGACGCTGGATCCGCCGATCTTGCCGAACCACATCTGCACCTCGAGCGGGTGCCTCTGATAGGGCACGGGGGCGAAGTACTCGATCTCCTGCCGTGCGACGAGCGTCAGCGCGCCGGCGTCGATGCCGGAGTCCAGCACCGCGGTGCTGGGTCCGTGCTCGCCCTCGCCGGGACGCCAGAACGCGCGCACGCGCGCCTCCTCGAGCAGCTTGAGCATCGAGGTGTTGTTGACGTGGTTGAACGCGTCGAGGTCGCCCCAGCGCAGCTGGATCGGGATGTGCAGGCGCTCCCCCGCGGCGGCCCCCTCCGGAGCCGCCGCGTCGGCAGAGCGGGCGGACGCCGCGGCGCCCGTGGCGTCGTCAGTCACGCGTGAGCCTGCGGTGCGTGGAGCGATGCGGGTTGGCCGCATCCGGTCCGAGACGCTCGATCTTGTTCTTCTCGTAGGCCTCGAAGTTGCCCTCGAACCAGTACCACTGGTCGGGGTTCTCGTCGGTGCCCTCGTAGGCCAGGATGTGGGTCGCGATCCGGTCCAGGAACCACCGGTCGTGCGTGATGACCACGGCGCACCCGGGGAACTCGAGCAGCGCGTTCTCCAGCGAGCTCAGGGTCTCGACGTCGAGGTCGTTGGTGGGCTCGTCGAGGAGCAGCAGGTTGCCGCCCTCCTTGAGGGTCAGTGCGAGGTTCAGGCGGTTGCGCTCACCACCGGACAGCACGCCGGCCTTCTTCTGCTGGTCCGGGCCCTTGAACCCGAACTTCGAGACGTAGGCGCGGGACGGGATCTCGGTCTTGCCGACCATCATGATGTCCAGGCCGTCGGAGACGACCTCCCACAGGGTCTTGTCCGGGTCGATGTTGGCGCGGGACTGGTCGACGTAGCTGATCTTGACCGTCTCGCCGACCTTCAGGTCGCCACCGTCGAGCGGCTCGAGCCCCACGATCGTCTTGAACAGCGTGGTCTTTCCGACGCCGTTCGGGCCGATCACGCCGACGATGCCGTTCGGCGGCAGGCTGAAGCTGAGGCCGTCGATGAGCGAACGCCCCTCGAAGCCCTTCTTCAGGTTCTTCGCCTCGATCACGACGCTGCCCAAGCGCGGACCCGCGGGGATCGTGATCTCCTCGAAGTCGAGCTTCCGCGTCCGCTCCGCCTCCGCCGCCATCTCCTCGTAGCGGGCGAGGCGCGCCTTCGACTTGGTCTGACGGCCCTTGGCGCTCGAACGCACCCACTCGAGCTCGTCCTTGAGACGCTTGGCGAGCTTCGCGTCCTTCTTCCCCTGGATGTCGAGACGCTCGGCCTTCTTCTCCAGATAGGTGGAGTAGTTGCCCTCGTAGCCGATGAGGCGGCCGCGGTCGACCTCGGCGATCCACTCGGCCATGTTGTCGAGGAAGTACCGGTCGTGGGTGATCGCGATCACCGCGCCCTTGTAGGCCTGCAGGTGCTTCTCGAGCCACAGCACGCTCTCGGCATCGAGGTGGTTGGTGGGCTCGTCGAGCAGGAGCAGATCGGGCTTCTGCAGCAGCAGCTTCGCGAGCGCGACGCGGCGCTTCTCACCACCGGAGAGGTTCGTCACCGAGGCGTCGGCGGGCGGCGTGCGCAGCGCGTCCATGGCCTGCTCGAGCTGGGAGTCGAGGTCCCAGCCGTCGGCGGCGTCGATCTCCTCCTGCAGCACGCCCATCTCGGCGAGCAGCGCGTCGAAGTCCGCGTCCGGGTCGGCCATCTGCGCCGAGATCTCGTTGAAGCGGTCGACCTTGGCCTTGATCGCCACGCCCTCCTGGATGTTCTCCAGAACGGTCTTGGTCTCGTCGAGCTCGGGCTCCTGCATGAGGATTCCCACGGAGAAGCCCGGCGTCAGCTTGGCCTCTCCGTTCGAAGGCGTGTCGAGGCCGGCCATGATCTTGAGGATCGTGGACTTGCCCGCGCCGTTCGGACCGACCATGCCGATCTTGGCACCGGGGAGGAACGCCATCGTGACGTCGTCGAGGATGAGCTTGTCGCCCACCGCCTTCCGGGCGCGGACCATGGAGTAGATGTATTCGGCCACGAGGGCGCTCCTTCTGTCGTGATGACGACGATCGTGGTGACCAGGCGGACGACTGCGGGCCAGGAGGCTCGCAGCCTCGGGATCGACACTCCAGCCTACCCGGGGCGACTAGGGTCCGACGGGCGCGGTCTTTCCGATGAGGCATGCGCCCGCGTCGAGCTGCGGGAGCACGGCCGTGACCGGATCCCCCGTGGAGGGCCCGACCTGGCCGACGAGGCATTCCGCATCGCCCCAGCGCACGGAGAACTGGAAGCTCTCCGCCGGGTTGCCGACCGTCGAGTGATCCTCCGTCAACTGCATGGCGCTGCGATCGAAGCCCGCCGCGACCAGCGCGTCGATGTACGCCCGGCCCGAGGCGCGCTGATCCGAGCTCCAGACCTGCGCGGTCACCGCCCGGAACAGCGGGAGGTTGTCGTCCGCGGTTCCGCCGGGCAGCAGCGTCGGCGCCGGCGAGGCCGTCGCCGGGCCCTGCGTCGAGCCGGTCGTCGCGGGGGGACCCGTCGTGCTCGTCGGCGCCTGCCCGATCGGGGCGCACCCCGCGAGCGGGATCGCCAGGGTCAGGGCGAGGACGACGACGGTCGTCCTCAGCGCGGCGATCGACGGACGTCTGGGCACGCCCCGAGTCTATGGTGGCGACCTGTGACTTGCGGATCACAGAATTCTGGCGAATCTTCACCTCTGGAATGTTCGAAAGACCCACGACTCCTTAGGCATGGTGGAACCAACCACCGCACAGCCGCTCCCGTCGGCCCACCATCACACGGAGGAATCACCATGACCGCGTTCCAGAACGACGTCGAGGCCGTCGAGGCCCTCAAGAAGCAGCACGGCTCCAGCTGGGATGCGATCAACCCCGAGTACGTCGCCCGGATGCGTGCGCAGAACCGCTTCACGACCGGTCTCGAGATCGCCCGCTACACCGCCGACATCATGCGTCGCGACATGGACGAGTACGACGCGGACTCATCCGTCTACACGCAGTCCCTCGGCGTCTGGCACGGCTTCATCGGTCAGCAGAAGCTCATCTCGATCAAGAAGCACCTCAAGAGCACCAACAAGCGGTACCTGTACCTCTCGGGCTGGATGGTCGCGGCGCTCCGCTCGGAGTTCGGACCTCTCCCGGACCAGTCGATGCACGAGAAGACCTCGGTCCCCGCGCTCATCGAGGAGCTCTACACGTTCCTGCGCCAGGCCGACGCCCGTGAGCTCGATCTGCTGTTCACGAAGCTCGACGCCGCACGCGCCGCCGGCGACGAGACCGCGGTCGAGTTCATCCAGACCCAGATCGACGACTACGAGACCCATGTCGTGCCGATCATCGCCGACATCGACGCCGGCTTCGGCAACCCCGAGGCTACGTATCTGCTCGCGAAGAAGATGATCGAGGCGGGCGCGTGCGCGATCCAGATCGAGAATCAGGTCTCGGATGAGAAGCAGTGCGGCCACCAGGACGGCAAGGTCACGGTGCCGCATGACGACTTCCTCGCGAAGATCAACGCCGTCCGCTACGCCTTCCTCGAGCTCGGTGTCGACAACGGCGTCATCGTCGCGCGCACCGACTCTCTCGGCGCGGGGCTGACGCAGAAGCTCGCCGTCTCGTCGGAGCCGGGTGACCTGGGCGACCAGTACAACGCGTTCCTCGATGTCGAGGAGATCGGTGAGGCGGACCTGAGCGACGGCGACGTGGTCATCCGCCGCGAGGGCCGCCTGCTGCGCCCGAAGCGCCTCGCCAGCAACCTCTACCAGTTCCGTCCCGGCACCGGTGAGGACCGCTGCGTGCTGGACTGCATCACGTCGCTGCGGCACGGCGCCGACCTGCTCTGGATCGAGACCGAGAAGCCGCACGTCGAGCAGATCGCCGGCATGGTCGACCGCATCCGCGAGGTGGTGCCGAACGCCAAGCTCGTCTACAACAACAGCCCGTCGTTCAACTGGACGCTCAACTTCCGCCAGCAGGTCTTCGACCAGCTCGCCGAGCAGGGCGCCGACGTGACGGCGTACGACCGCGGTAACCTGATGAGCGTCGAATACGACGGCACGGAGCTCGCGCGCCTCGCCGACGAGAAGATCCGAACCTTCCAGCGCGACGGCTCAGCACGCGCCGGGATCTTCCATCACCTCATCACCCTGCCGACGTACCACACCGCGGCGCTGTCCACCGACAGCCTGGCGAGGGGCTACTTCGGCGACGAGGGGATGCTCACCTACGTCCGCGACGTGCAGCGCCGGGAGATCCGCGAGGGCATCGCGACGGTCAAGCACCAGAACATGGCGGGCAGCGACATCGGCGACAACCACAAGGAGTACTTCGCCGGCGCAGCCGCCCTGAAGGCGGGCGGCAAGGACAACACCATGAACCAGTTCAGCTGATCCGGCTCGGCTGATCCGTCGTCACCACGGAATCGGGTCCCGGCCTCGCCGGGGCCCGGTTCTGCGCGCAGACACCATGACCGACGACGTCGACCGGGAATGTCAGAACGGAGTCGGGTCCTCGCCGGGCGTCGCCCATCCGTCGCCGGGCGTCTCCGCGTCCGGCGCCGCCGCAGGCTGGGGCGGACCCGCATCCGCCGGGGCGCCGGGCGCCGCCGCGATCGTGCGATGGAAGACCCCGCGCCCTCGGCGCAGATCCGGGCCGATGCTGTCCGCCTCGATCTCCACGCTCATGCCGCGTCTGCCCTCCTTGCCCTCCCATTCGCGCAGCCGCAGCCGGCCGACGACGATGACGGCGTCGCCCTTGGTCAGCGACACGGCCGCGTTCTCGGCGAGAGCCCGGTAGGCCCTGATCTCGAACCAGTTCGTACTGGCGTCCACCCATCCCCCGTTGCCGTCAGGACGCCGGTGGTTGGTCGCCATCCGAAAGCTCAGCGCGGGGATGCCGGTCGCCGTGCTGCGACGCTCCGGCACCGTGGCGATGTTCCCCACGACAGTGATGGTGTCGGCCATGATCGTTCTCCTCTGCTCGCGCGGAGCCCGCGCCGGCTCCGGTCCTGCAGAGATCGTGACGCGGGCGGGGAGCCCACGATGACGTCATCGCGCAATCGGTGCGCGACGGGCGGCATCGCCCGGTTGTGGAGGGCGAGGGCGACGCCGCCGCGGAACGCCGCTTCAGTGCACGAACAGCAGCAGTGCCGCGACCGCGATGAACAGAGCGCCGAAGACGGTGTTGAGCGTGCGCTGACCGGTGCGGCTCGATGTGAGCCGCCGGAAGGTCTGAGCGGTCGCGGCGAAGACGAACCACATCACGACGACGTCGATCACCACAGTCGTGCCGATGAGGATCAGGTACTGGGGCCAGGGGTCGCGATCGAGGCGGATGAACTGCGGCACGAACGCGAGGAAGAACACGATCGCCTTCGGGTTGAGCAGGTTCACCCAGAAGCCGCGCCGAAGCATCGGCCAGCGGCCTTCGGGAGACCGCTCCAGACCGGGTTCCTCGACCGTGTCCGGGACGCGGGCCACGATCAGCCGGATCCCCAGATAGACCAGGTATGCGGCACCGAGATAGCGGATCGTCTCGAACAGCCAGGGGACGCGCGCGACCAGCAGGCCGACTCCCGCGGCCACGATCGCGACATGCACGACGAGGGCCAGCTGCTGCCCCACGATGCCCCAGATGGAACGACGCCATCCCTCGTTCAGGGAGTTGGTCATCGTGTTGATGGCGCCCGCACCCGGAGTGAGGCTGATCACCAGGCACGCGACGACCAGCGAAAGCCACACGGTCACAGTCACCAGCACAGTGTAGGGACTCCTGGGCGCACGCATTCGCACGCCGAGCGCCTTCCGCGGCCGAATGTCGGTGGCCGTCCGTATGTTCGAAGGTGAAGGAGGCACCATGACCACGAACACGACCCCTGCACCCACCATCCGCTGGGCGACGCCCGTCCTCGCACGCGCCGTCGAGACCCTGCAGCCCGCCGGCGAGCGGCTCTGGCGAGTGGTCGACTCCCGCGGCACGATCCGGGGCCATCTGCGGATCGTCCCGCACGACCTGGGTGTGCGCTATCGCGCCGAGCGGCTCCACCTGCCCTCGGGGCTGTTCCGCATCGTCGGCGATTTCTGGAGCGCCGACGACGCCGTGGCGGCCCTGCGGTTCTAGCCGGCGGCCGGTTCTTGGCCAATCCTTAGACAACGCATCGGAACATAGGTCCGGGCGCACGCGCACAGGCGCGACGCCCGCCTCCGATGCCGCCATCGCGAGGACCGCGATGAGGGAGTACCAATGACCGAGCTTCGACGCACGCGCACCCGCCCGCTCACCGGGATCGAGCGCCCGACCTCACGCCCGATCCCGCTCGTGGTGACCGCGATCGTCGGCGCCATCGCTGTCATCGCCCTCGGGTTCGTCATGAAGGCGACCCAGGCGGACCAGGGCGTGGTCGTCGCTCTGAACCAGACGCACACCGGCTGGTGGGGCGCCGTGAGCAATGCGGTCTACCGCGGGATCGAACCGGTTCCCGCCGTAGCGATCACCCTCGTCATCGCCGCTCTCGTCTGGGCGGTATCCCGCTCGCTGCGCACAGCGATCCTCTTCGGACTCACCGTCGCGTTCGCCTGGCTGCCGGTCGCCGCGATCAAGATCCTCGTCGACCGGCCTCGGCCGGACGCCGCCCTGCTGGCCCACCCGTTCTCCCCGCTGCAGACCGACGGGTCCTTCCCCAGCGGGCACACCGCCTACGTCGTCGCCCTCGCGATCGCCTTCTGGTTCCTGCTGCGCGGAACCCGCTTCGCGTGGCTGCCCGTGGCGCTCGGCGTGGTCGCCGGCGTGATCGTCGGGCTCGCCGTCGTCAGCGACGGCCTGCACTTCCCGACGGACGTGCTCGGCTCCGCGATCTGGGCCCTCGCGACGGCGGGCGCCGTCCGCTGGCTGATCGTCGACGTGATCGCCGCGCGCATCGGACGTCGCTCCGCGCGGGGCTGACCTCTCCCCCGGCGAACGTCGGACCTCCTCGCTAGCGTGGCGGTCGATGACGGAGGGGGCCGCTCATGCCCAGCAAGGGTGCGAAACAGTACGAGATGCAGGCGCAGCACCGTGCCCGCAACTTCGAGCTCATGATCCAGTATCTTCTCGCTCACCCCTGCGTCGACTGCGGCATCAATGATCCCGTCGTGCTCGAGTTCGACCATCTGCCGGAGTTCGCAAAGCGGTTCGAGATCGCCCGGGCGATCACTGCATCCACGCGTTCCTGGGCGACGATCGCCGCGGAGATGGCCAAGTGCGAGGTCGTCTGCGCGAACTGCCATCGGCGGCGCACGGCGAAGCGCGCCAGGACCCGGAAGTACCTGATCTCGGAGACCCTGAGAGAGCCCCGATCCATGGGTCCGGATATGCTGAACGACGACCCCCAGTAGCTCAGCGGAAGAGCATCGACCTTCTAAGTCGCCGGTCGCACGTTCGAATCGTGCCTGGGGGACCACGCCGAGGGAGCCATTGCCGACGTCAGTAGGATGGCGGCATGGTTTCTTCGTCCGAGAACGATCGGCTGGTCTGGATCGACTGCGAGATGACGGGGCTCGATCTCGCGATCGACGAGCTCGTCGAGATCGCCGTCGTGATCACCGACTTCGAGCTTCGCCTGGTCGATCCGGGGTTCCAGGTGGTCATCCGCGCCAGTGACGCGGCTCTGGACCAGATGGGCGAGTTCGTCACGAACATGCATCGCACCTCGGGGCTCTACGAGGAGATCCCCCAGGGGGTCACCCTCGCCGAGGCGCAGGCCCAGACTCTGGCGTACATCCAGCGGTTCGTGCCGCAGGAGCGCAAGGCGCCGCTCGCGGGCAACACGATCGGCACCGATCGGATGTTCCTCGCGAAGTACATGCCCGACGTGGACCAGTACCTGCACTACCGGAACGTCGACGTCTCCAGCATCAAGGAGCTCTCCCGCCGGTGGTACCCGCGGGTGTTCTTCCACGCCCCGACGAAGGACGGCGGACACCGCGCTCTCGCCGACATCCTCGAGTCGATCCGCGAGCTCGAGTACTACCGTCGCGCGGTGTTCGTGGACCAGCCCGGCCCGTCCAGCGAGGAGGCGCAGAGCGCCTCGGACGCCGTCGTGTCAGAGTTCGCTCCGAACCTGTAATACACTGGTCAGGTTGCCCGCTCCGGCAGGCACATGGTGGCTATAGCTCAGTTGGTAGAGCACCGCGTTGTGGTCGCGGGGGTCGCGGGTTCAAGCCCCGTTAGCCACCCAGAGGAAGAGGCCCGGATCCCCATGGATCCGGGCCTCTTCGTCGTCTGCGGATAGGATCCGTGGCAGATGACCGGCTCCGATTTCCTCCGCCTCCAGCCCTCGACCGCGCCGGCGCGCGGCCGGACGGCCTGGCTCACCGCGCAGCTGCGCACGGCGATCTCCGACGGCACGCTCGGCGCAGGGACGCGTGTGCCTCCGAGCCGCGAACTCGCCGAAGAGCTGGCCTTCTCCCGCGGCGTGGTGGTCGAGGCGTACCGCCGGCTCACCGAGGAGGGCCTGCTCGTCACGAACCGGGGCGCCGGCACGAGGATCGCCGAGGTCGTGACGCGGCCGGTCCCCTCTCCAAGGGCGAGCGACACGCCCGACCCCACCCTGGTGCTGCATCTCTCCGAAGGCGTTCCCGACCTGAGCGCCTTCCCCCGCTCGGCCTGGCTGCAGGCCGAGAGGCGCGTGCTCGCGACCGCGACCTCCCGCGAACTCGGATACGCCGACCCGCAGGGGGCGCCGGAACTCCGGAAGCAGCTGTCCGGATGGCTCGCCCGCAGCCGAGGAGTCTCCGTCGCACCCGAGCGCATCATCGTCACCGCAGGCGTCACCGGCGCGCTCAGCCTCATCGCCCAGGTGATGCGCGCACACGGCGTCTCGACGTGCGCGATCGAGGATCCGGGCGCCGACGGGAACCGGCGGATCCTCGCCTACTGGCTGGACCGCCTGGAGCCGGTGCCGGTCGACGGCGAGGGCATCGACGTCGCAGCGCTCGCCGCGACGGACGCCCGCGCCGTGCTCACGACGCCGGCGCACCAGTTCCCGACCGGCGCCGTGCTCTCGGCGGCGCGCCGCCGCGACCTCGTCGCCTGGGCAGAGCAGAGAGACGGCATCATCATCGAGGACGACTACGACTCCGAGTACCGCTACGACCGGACGCCGGTCGCCGCTCTGCACTCGGCGGCCCCGGATCGGATCCTGCACGTGTCGAGCCTCTCCAAAGTGCTGGCGCCGGCGCTGCGGATCGGATGGCTGGTCGCCCCAGACGCGTGGCACGCGGACCTCGTGCGCACGCGCTGGGCCACGGATCTCGGATCACCCGCCCTGCCTCAGCTGGCCCTCGCCGACCTCATCCGCTCGGGTGCCCTGGAACGGCAGATCCGACGCCTGCGACGGCGGCACAGGGAGCGTCGCGACGCGGCGGTCGCCGCCGTCAGGGAGCACCTGCCCCGTGCACGGATCGAAGGGATCGCTGCCGGCCTGCATCTGCTGGTCCTGCTGCCCGATCACGTCGACGACGCGGCTCTCGCGGAACGGGCCGCCGCCGCGGGGATCCACATCACGCCGCTGTCGGCCTACCGGTCGACCCCCGGCGCCCCGGGGCTCGTGATCGGCTACGGTCCGCATTCGGAGGCGCGTCTCGCTTCCGCCATCGCCACGATCGGACGCCTGCTCTGATGGGAGGCGCGCCTCCTTGCCGCAGTGCGGGCGATTCCCGTCAATGCGGGGCGATCGCGAGGAGTGCCGCGAGCACGACGAACGTCACTGCGAACCCGCGACCGAGAAGACGATTGATCCTCGGACGCGCCGTCACGAGACGCCCGAGCCGCGCCGCAGCGACCCCGTACACGCCGAAGATGACGAGCGTGACCATCATGAACGCCGCCCCCAGGCCTGCCAGCTGCAGCGTGGCCGCAGGCGCGGAGCCCCCGACGAACATCGGCAGGAAGACGAAGAAGAAGATCGTGAGCTTGGGATTGAGCAGGTTGACGAGCACTGCCTCGCGGATCACCCGCGTCGCGCGGGGCGGGTCGGATCCCTCCCCGGCGGCGAAGCCCCGCTCGTCCCGCCACATCGCCCAGGCCAGATAGAGCATGTAGCCGACGCCCAGCCACCGAAGTGCCTCGAACAGCGCCCGATTGGTCGAGACGACCACCGCGACGCCGGTCAGCGCGAGGACGAGGTGCGGCACGATGCCGAGCGTGCAGCCGATCGCCGCGAGCATTCCGGCGCGGGCACCGCGCGAGATCCCCGCGGCGATCGTGAACAGGGCCCCCGCCCCGGGTGTCGCGGTGATCACGATCGACGTCATCAGGAAGCTCAGGTCCATCCCCTCAGCGTGGGGCGCGTGCGGACCTGCGAGAAGATCCAAGACCGATGCCCTTCTCAGGACCAAGTGCGCACGCGCGCGGCGCCCGGGCGCTCTCCTGATCGCGCCGGCGACCGGGCTCCGGCGGCTAGCATCGAGACATGGCCTCCTTCGTGCGCACCGCGACCGACGCCGACCTCGCTGAGCTCGCCCGGATCGAGGACGAGGCCGACGCCGTGTTCGCCGAGCGCTTCGGCTCCGCCCTCGGCCAGGACGCCCCCTCCGGACACGACCGGGCCGCCGAGCCCGGCTTCGTCCTCGTGGTCGCCGAGCACGAGGGCGGCCCCGCGATCGGCTTCGTGCACGTGCTCGAGCACGACGGCATCGCGCACCTGGAGCAGCTCTCCGTGCTGCCCGCCCACGGACGTCGCGGACACGGTCGAGAGCTCGTCGAAGCGGCCCTGGACGAGGCCTCCGAGCGCGGCCACGACACCGTGACGCTGCGCACCTTCGCCGACATCCCCTGGAACGCGCCGTTCTACGCCTCCCTGGGCTTCATCGAGAGCGACTCCCCCGACCTCGCTTTCTACCGCGGGCTGATCGACACCGAGCGCCGTCTCGGTCTCGACGAACTGGGCCGACGCGTGCACATGACGATCGATGTGCGCGGCGGCATGACGATGGATCCGGAGCAGTTCGAGGAACTCGTGGCGGATGAGCTCGACCGTCTTCCCGACGACATGGTCGACGGCCTGGAGAACCTCGTGTTCGTGGTCGAGGATCGCCCCGAGGACGGATCGCTCGATCTGCTCGGACTGTACGACGGCCTCGCGGTCACCGAGCGCGGCAACTACGGGATGGGCGAGCTGCCGGATCGGATCATCGTGTACCGCGAGCCGCATCTCGCGCAGTGCGCCGACGAGGACGAGCTCCGCACCGAGGTGCACACCACCCTCGTGCACGAGATCGCGCACTACTACGGCATCGACGACGAGCAGCTGCACGAGCTGGGGTGGGCATGAGCTCGCCGCTGAGCACGCCCGAGGTCGGCGAGCAGCTCGATCTGCAGGCCGCTCCCGCCGTGCCCTGGGAACTGGTGGTGTGGGACGATCCGGTCAACCTGATGAGCTACGTGGTGCGGGTGTTCCGCACCTACTTCGGATACCCCAGGGACCGCGCCACGCGCCTCATGCTGGCGGTGCACAACGAGGGGCACGCCGTCGTCGCCACCGGCCCGCGCGAGACCATGGAGGTGCATGCCCAGGCGATGCACGACTACGGACTGTGGGCGACCGTGCGCAGGGCCGGGGAGTGAGCGACATGGCGGGATCCGGGATCCGCGTGCCGATGCAGGCGATCGAGGCGCAGCAGCTCGCCGAGCTCGTGGACCAGTTCCTCGAGCTGCTCCGCGACACCGAGATCGGCCAGGACTCCGCGCTGGATCGCCTGACGCCGTCCGTCTACCCGCAGGACCCCGAAGCGTCCGCGGAGTTCGCCGAGGCCACCAGCGCCGACCTGCTGGACCGCCGTGCCGCGGATGCGCGCGTCGTGCGCGACGGTCTCGAGGCGGCCTCGGACGATCACGCGCCGATGCCGGACGAGGTCGTCATCCGCGACGCCGATGTCGATGCCTGGCTGCGGACGCTCGCCGCGCTGCGGCTCGTCATCGCGTCCCGGCTCGGCATCGAGAACCAGCTCGCACCGGATCCCGAGGACCCGCGTCTCGGCGTCTACGAGTGGCTGGGCTATCGCCTGGACGTGCTCGTCGAGGCTGCGGACGCGCTCGACGACGCGTCCGACGGCTGAGCAGCCCGGCTACGGGATCGAGACCACCAGCGTCGCGTGGCCGATCGGATCGTCCCGGCGCTGGTGCACGGTCTCCTGCAGCGCCCAGCGGTCCCAGTGCGGACGGAAGACGTCGCCGTCCCGGTCCAGCGCACGGCGCTTACGACTGCCCTCGGGCGACTCCACCCACACGCGGACGTCGGCGACCCGTGCGGTCCGCGGGGTCAGCGCGCCGCAGCCCTCGAGGATCACGCCGCGCGCGGGGTCGACGGCATGGCTCTCCGCGTACTCCCCCGCCTCCCAGTCGTAACGCTGCCACGTGCCGACGATCCCACGACCGTGCGGGTGCAGGATCTGGTCGTAGGCGCGCTCGACGCCGGCGTCCAGTCCGTCCCATCCGGGGTAGATCGAGTCCAGCGCGATCAGCTGCGGCTCGGTGCGCAGCGGCCACTGCTCGGCCACGAGTCGCGCCAGCGTCGACTTGCCGGCACCGCTGCGTCCGTCGATGAGCACGACCGGGTTCGACGCCTGCACGGCGCGCACGGCATCGGCGATCCGGGCGACCGCCTGCGTCAGCGCCCGCGCGACCGGGTCGTCACTTCTTGAGGGCACGGATGATGCGGGAGATCGCTCGACCGGCGACCCAGACGAAAGGCACGGCCACCGCGATCAGCGAGACGAGGTTCGGCTCGAACCGCAGGCCCTCTTCGCGCCGCACGTACACGCCGAGCGGGATCGCGAGCCCGCCCCCGCCGCCGCCTTCACCCTCGCCGGCGCCCTCGGCACCGCCTTCGCCCCCTCCGAAGCCGGAGACGGTGAGCGCCACCGGGGTGAACTGCGCGCCGTCCACCTCCTGGGTCTCGCCATAGGCGCTCTTGACGCCGAAGGACGCGGAGTTCTTGCCAAGCTCGAGTGCGATGTGCGGCATGGGTCCACGCTAGCCCACCCTGACGACGGCGACCACCGGGCCTCCGGCCGAGCGGATCGTCAGTCCAGGCCGTGCGCACGCGGATGCGGGGCGGATCCGCGTCCGGGGCGGGCACCGAGGTGCCTGGCGCGCGTGACGGTGCCGGTGCCGAACCGCGCCTGGGCGCTGTCGAGCGCATCCTCGACCCGTCGCCACTCCGCATCGTCGTCCCACAGCCCGAGCGCGCCTCCGGCGTCCGAGAGGCGCTCGGCCCGCACGCCGACGAGCCGCACCGGGTCACGACGATCGATCGCGTCGAAGAGCGTGCGCGCGACCTCGCCGATCCGCTGCCCCACAGACGTCGCCTCGGGCAGCGTCTGGGAACGGCTGATCGTGGTGAAGTCGGAGAACCGGACCTTGATCGCCACCGTGCCCGCCTCCCAGCCGGCGCGCCGCAGGCGAGCGGCGACGCGGTCGGCGAGCCGCAGCAGCTCCGAGCGCAGGGCTTCGCGGTCGACGACGTCGACGTCGAAGGTCTCCTCGTGGCCGACGCTCTTCTCCACCCGGCTGGTCTCGACACCGCGCGGGTCGCGTCCGGCGGCGAGCTCGCGCAGACGCTGGGCGAGGGCGGGACCGACGGCGCGCTCGAGCGCGGAGGGCGGGGTCGCGAGGATGTCGCGGATCAGCCGGATGCCGCGCGACTCGAGGGTCTCGGCCGTCTTCGGACCGACGCCCCACATGGCGCGCACCGGTTTGGCGGCCAGGAAGTCGAGGGTGTCGGCCTCCGCGACCACCAGCAGGCCGTCGGGCTTGGCCATGGTCGACGCCATCTTCGCCACGTGCTTCGTCGCCGCGACGCCCACGCTGCATGTGATGCCGACCTCCTCGTGCACCCGGCGGCGGATCATCGCGCCGATGGTCCCCGGACTGCCCCAGAGACGGCGCACGCCGCGCACGTCGAGGAACGCCTCGTCGATGGAGAGCGGCTCGACCAGCGGGGTGACCTCTTCGAAGATGGTCATCACCTTCTGCGAGGCGTCGCGGTACTTCGTGAAGTCGGGCGGGACGATCCTCGCGGTCGGGCACAGGCGGATCGCCTGCGACACGGGCATCGCCGAGCGCACGCCGTAGCGTCGCGCCTCGTACGAGGCGCTGGAGACCACCGAACGCCCGTCCGGAGCCCCGATGATCAGGGGAAGCCCACGCAGCGACGGATCGTGCAGGACCTCGACCGCGGCATAGAACGCGTCCATGTCGACGTGCAGGATCCCGGTGCCGCTGTCGTCGGCGTCCGGAGCGGAGACGATCCGCCCGGATCCGTCGCCTCTTCCCATGTCACCATTCTCGCCGAGGCCGCCGACATCGCGTCGGCGGCCTCGGCTCTCAGAGAATCTCGGGGACCTACTGCGCAGCGCGCTCGAGGATGAGCTCGCGCACGCGGGCGGCGTCCGCCTGACCCTTCATCGCCTTCATCACCGCGCCGATCACGGCACCGGCCGCCTGCACCTTGCCGTCCTGGATCTTGGCGAGCACATCGGGCTGCGCGGCGAGAGCCTCGTCGATCGCGGCGATGAGCGCGCCGTCGTCGGAGACCACGGCGAGTCCGCGCGCGTCCACGACCTCCTGCGGAGCGCCCTCGCCCGCGATGACGCCCTCCAGCACCTGGCGGGCCAGCTTGTCGGTCAGCGTTCCGGCATCGACGAGCTTCTGCAGCGCGGCCACGTTCTCCGGGCTGATCAGCGATGCCGCGTCCCGCTCCGCCGCGTTCGCGATGCGGCTGATCTCGCCGGTCCACCACTTGCGCGCCGCATCCGGCGAGGTTCCCGCGGCGATGGTCGCCTCGACCTCATCGAGCAGCCCGGCGTTCACGACGCCCTGGAACTCGATGTCGCCGAAGCCCCAGTCCGCCTTCAGGCGGCGCCGCCGCGCGACCGGCTGCTCCGGCAGCTCCGCGCGCAGCGCCTCGACCAGCTCGCGGGCCGGCTGGACCGGAAGCAGGTCGGGCTCCGGGAAGTACCGGTAGTCGTCCGCATCCGACTTCGGACGTCCCGGTGACGTGGTGCCGGTGTCCTCGTGCCAGTGCCGCGTCTCCTGCGTGATGCTGCCGCCGTCGGCGAGGATCGCCGCCTGCCGCTGGATCTCGTAGCGCACCGCGCGCTCCACGGAGCGCATCGAGTTCACGTTCTTGGTCTCGGTGCGGGTGCCGAGCTTCTCCTGGCCGCGGGGGCGGAGCGAGACGTTCGCGTCGCAGCGCAGGTTTCCGCGCTCGAGCCGCGCCTCGGAGATCCCCAGTCCGCGCACGATGTCGCGGATCGTCGCGACGTACGCCTTCGCGATCTCGGGGGCGCGGTGCTCGGCCCCGAAGATCGGCTTGGTGACGATCTCGACGAGCGGCACCCCGGCGCGGTTGTAGTCGACGAGCGAGTACTCCGCGCCCTGGATCCGGCCGGTCGCGCCGCCGAGGTGGGTGAGCTTGCCCGCGTCCTCCTCCATGTGCGCGCGCTCGATGGGGATCGTCACGAGCGTTCCGTCCTCGAGCTCGACCTCGACCGAGCCCTCGAACGCGATCGGCTCGTCGTACTGCGAGATCTGGTAGTTCTTGCCCAGGTCCGGGTAGAAGTAGTTCTTCCGCGCGAACCGGCACGACTCCGCGATCGAGCAGCCGAGCGCGAGCCCCAGGCTGATCGAGGAGCGCACGGCCGTCTCGTTCACGACCGGCAGGGATCCCGGGAGGCCCAGATCCACCGGCGCGATGAGCGTGTTCGGCTCGGCGTCGTGGTTGCGCTCGTTCGCCGGGTTCGGGGCGTCCGAGAACATCTTGGTCTCGGTGTTGAGCTCGACGTGCACCTCGAAGCCGAGCACGGGCTCGAAGAGCTCGAGCGCCTTGTCGTAGTCCATGAGCTTCACGGCGGACATCAGCGGGTTCCTCCCAGCAGGGGTGCGCGGTCGAGCAGCGGCCCGCCCCACGCGTCGACGAGCAGAGTCTCGAGGGCCGCGCCGACGCGGTACAGACGGGCGTCCTCGCGGGCGGGGGCCAGGAACTGGATGCCGACCGGCAGCCCGTCCTCCTCGGCCAGGCCCGACGGGATCGAGATCCCCGGCACGCCGGCGAGGTTGGCCGGGATCGTGGTCAGGTCGTTCAGGTACATCTGCAGCGGATCGCCGATCTTCTCGCCGAGCTTGAACGCGGTGGTCGGGGCGGACGGCGTGGCGATGACGTCGACCTGCGCGAACGCGGCGTCGAAGTCCTGCTGGATGAGGGTGCGCACCTTCTGCGCGCTGCCGTAGTACGCGTCGTAGTACCCGGCCGAGAGGGCGTAGGTGCCGAGGATGATGCGGCGCTTGACCTCGGGCCCGAAGCCGACCTCGCGGGTGAGGGACATGACGTCCTCGACCGTGCCGCCGCCGTCGGGCGTGACGCGCAGGCCGAACCGGACAGAGTCGAACTTCGCCAGGTTGCTCGAGGCCTCGGCCGGGAGGATCAGGTAGTAGGCGGCGACGCCGTACTCGAAGTGCGGGGCGGAGATCTCCACGATCTCGGCGCCCTGCGCCTCCATGAGCTTCAGCGCGGCGTGGAAGGATGCGGCGACTCCCGCCTGGAAGCCCGAGTCCGGCAGCTCCTTCACGACGCCGACCTTCAGCCCCTTGAGCACCTGCCCGGTCGCGCCCTCGCGCGCGGCTGCCGCGAACGACGGCCAGGCGTCGGGAAGCGACGTCGAGTCCTTGGGGTCGTGCCCTCCGATGACGTCGTGGAGCAGACCGGCGTCGAGGACGGTGCGCGACACCGGCCCGACCTGGTCGAGGCTGGACGCGAGGGCGATCGCGCCGTAGCGGCTCACACCGCCGTAGGTGGGCTTGATGCCCACGGTGCCGGTGACGTGCGCCGGCTGACGGATCGAGCCGCCGGTGTCCGAGCCGAGGGCGATCGGCGCCTCGAACGCGGCCACCGCAGCGGCCGAGCCGCCGCCCGAGCCGCCCGGGATCCGGTCGAGGTCCCACGGGTTGTGGGTGGCGCCGTAGGCGGAGAACTCCGTGGAGGATCCCATCGCGAACTCGTCCATGTTGGTCTTGCCGATGCCGACCAGGCCGGCCGCCCGGGCGCGGGCGACCACCGTGGCATCGAACGGCGACCGGTACCCCTCGAGGATCCGGGATCCGCTCGTGGAGGGCTGGTCGGTGGTGACGAGCACGTCCTTGATGGCCAGCGGGACACCCGCGAGTTCGCCGAGCTGCTCGCCCCCGGCGCGGCGGCGATCCACCTCCGCGGCGGCGTCGAGCGCGTGCTCGTTGACGTGGAGGAAGGCGTGCACGTCGCCGTCGACGGCGGCGATGCGGTCGAGGTGCGCCTGGGTCGCCTCGACGCTCGACACCTCTCCGGCGGCGAGCTTGGCGCCGAGCTCGGCGGCGGTCCAGCGGATGATCTCGCTCACTGCTCCTCCCCCAGGATCGCGGTGACGCGGAAGCGGTCGCCGTCCGCGTCGGGCGCGTTCTGCAGCGCCTGCGCGGTCGTGAGGGTCTGGCCCACGACGTCCTCGCGGAAGACATTGTGCATCGCGATCGGGTGGCTCGTGGCGACGACGTCGGGGGTCGCGACCTCGGACACCTTGGCGATGTTGTCGACGATGGCGTCGAGCTGACCGGTCAGCTTCGTCACCTCGTCATCGGAAAGCTGGATGCGCGCGAGCACGCCGAGGTGGCGCACGAGATCAGGGGTGATTTCAGACACCTGGACAGTCTAGCCAGCGGGTGGCGAGCCCCCTGCCGGCCGGCGGCCGCGACGATCAGTCCTGCAGCACGAGCACGAGCGTCGTACCGCCGCACGGCACCGCTCTGGTGCCGCCGGCGACGGCGCCGACCGCACCATCGGCGCGCAGCGCGTCGAGCGCCTGCCGGACCTCGTCGCCGCGCAATAGCGTGCCGGTCACCCGGTGCGAATCGCTCGATGCGACCACGCGTCCTGAGGCGTTCACGACCGTGCCGGTCCCGGTGACGTCGCGCAGGATCGGCAGGATCGCGCGCTCCAGCCGGGATACGTGCACGTCGATGCCGACGACCCCGACCATCCTCCCCGCCTGCTCGACCGGCGCCGTCACCGTGACCGTGTAGTCGTCCGTGCAGAGGTAGTCGACGTAGGGCCCTGTCACGTGCCGCTCGCCGGTGCGCTCCGGCACCCGCCACCACTCCAGCTGCCGGTAGTCGCGGAACTGGTCGGAGTCGGGATCGTCGACCGTGTCCAGGCGGCGCACGCTGCCGCGATCGCCCCTGTCGAGGCCGTGGATCTCGCGCAGCCACCAGGCCAGGTGCCACGGCGCGTCGGCGAGCACGCCCGGCGTCGCGACGAAACCGGCTCCGGTCACGAGTCCGGCCGGAACGGTCAGCGCGGGACGCGCCAAGGCGTCCATGAACGGATCCAGCGTCGCGGCGGCGGGGGCGACGCCCAGGGCCGCGAAGGAGCGGAACTCCTCCTCGACCCCGCGGCGCCACGTGTCCACGAGCGCGAACAGCGGCGCGAACGTGCTCTCGATCCGCGCGGCGATGCGCTCATCATGCTCGGCGACGGTGCCGGTCATCTCCCGCTCCTTCTGTGTGTCGGGTTCCGTGGGTCGGGTCGGGTGTGTAGGGGCGCGTCAGCGCGGCGACGGCGCGGACTGCTCCGCGGACTCCGCCGCCACCTCCAGCCGTGACTTCTCGTCCAGGAGCCACTCGACGCCTGCGGCGATCCGCCGCACCGCGACGGCACGGGCGGCCTCGGTGTCGGCGGCGCCGATCGCGTCCAGCTGGGCGACCCGGGCGGCACGGCTGTGCGCGCGGTTGTCGGGCTCGCGCAGACCCAGCCAGATCAGGGATCCGATCTCGGACTGCAGGCGCAGCTCCTCCCGCACCAGCCGCGGCGACTGGCTGAGCGCGGCCACCTCGAGCTGGAACCGGGCGACGGCGCGCCGCGCCCCGCCCTCGCTGGACAGGTCCTCCTGCTCGACGAGCTCGCGGAGACCGCGCACGTCCTCCTCGCCCGCCCGGTCGGCGGCGAGCTCGGCCGCCATGCCCGCGATCGCCGAGTAGTGCGTCGAGGCGTCGCGCAGCTCGACCCGGCTCAGCGCGCGGATCCGCTCGTCCGTGAAGCGACGCGCCGTCTCGGGATCGAAGGTGACGAAGCTGCCGCCGTCGCGTCCGCGGCGGGTCTGGATGAGGCCGGCGTCGCGCAGCGCCTCGAGCGCCTCGCGTGCGGTCACGACGGCGACGCCGAGGCGGCGGCCGAGCTGCGACTCACTGGGCAGCCGCTCGCCGTCGTGCAGCACGCCGGACGTGATCGCGTCCTGCAGTCGCCGCTCGACGAGCTCGGCGCGGCCGACGTCGGACAGGGGCGCGAAGACGGCGGACCGCGCGGGGTCCACGCCTGCCGACACCTGTGCCACGCCGCTCTCCTCTCGAGGCCGTGACACGACGGTAACACGCGTGTTGACAAAATCCTCTGTTCCCATATGATTCCAAACATCTAGTAACAGAGGATTAGTCCTCGCATCGAAGGGGATGTGATGACCGACAAGCCCGTCGCGATCAGACTCAGCGGACTCACCCGCGCCTTCGGATCCGTCACCGCCGTCGACGGCGTGGATCTGGAGATCGCAGAGGGAGAGTTCTTCTCCATGCTCGGGCCGTCCGGCTCCGGCAAGACCACGGTGCTGCGCCTCATCGCCGGCTTCGAGCAGCCGACCGCCGGCACGGTGGAGCTGTTCGGGGAGGACGTCACGCGCACGCCGCCGTTCGACCGCGACGTGAACACGGTCTTCCAGGACTATGCGCTGTTCCCGCACATGACGGTGCTCGACAACGTGGCCTACGGGCTGCGTGTGCGCGGGGTCGGCAAGAGGGAACGCCGCGAGCGCGCGCGCAGGGCGCTCGCGAGCGTCCGGCTCGAGCATGTGGCGGACCGCAAGCCGAGTCAGCTTTCCGGCGGGCAGCGTCAGCGCGTCGCGCTGGCCCGCGCCACGGTGGTCGAGCCCAAGGTGCTGCTGCTGGACGAGCCGCTGGGCGCGCTGGATCTGAAGCTGCGCGAGCAGATGCAGGTCGAGCTGAAGCAGATCCAGCGCGATCTGGGCATCACGTTCATCTTCGTCACGCACGATCAGGAGGAGGCGCTGACCCTGTCCGACCGCATCGCGGTGTTCAGCGCCGGCCGCATCGAGCAGCTGGGCACGCCGTTCGAGCTCTACGAGCGCCCGGTGTCCCGCTTCGTGGCCGACTTCGTGGGCACCTCGAACCTGTTCGACGACGCGACCAGCGCACGCGTGCTCGGCCGCCAGGGCAACCACTCGCTGCGTCCGGAGAAGCTCCTGGTCGCCGCGGCCCCCTCCGACGAGGCCGGCCGCCGATCGGCCGCAGGTGTGGTCGCCGAGGCGATCTACCTGGGCTCGGGGGTGCGGCTGGTCGTCGACCTCGATGAGGGACCGCGCGTCACGGTGCTCCAGCAGAACATCGGCGGGCACGCGCACGGCGACCACGGGGACCGCGTGTTCGTCTCGTGGCGCGACGCCGACGTCGTCCCGCTGGGCGACGCGCCCCTGGCCGAGCAGAACGACACCCCCTCCCGCACCATCCGTACGGCCGGCATCCGCTGACCGCCCCTCGCACCCGCGAACGCAGAAGAACGAAGGAGTATCCCATGCGCAAGAACGCCCTCCCGGCCCTCGCGGCCCTCGGCCTGACCACGGTCGTGCTCGCCGCCCTCACCGGCTGCGGCACCGCCGGCTCGTCCGGCGGTGGCGGCACCGGTCCCGTCGACAAACTGGGCAAGAACGAGGGCGCGGTCAAGATCCTCGCCTGGCCCGGCTACGTCGAGGACGGCTCGAACGACCCGAAGGTCGACTGGGTCTCGGAGTTCACGAAGAGCACCAAGTGCAAGGTCGAGGCGAAGACCTTCGGGACATCCGACGAGGCGCTCAACCTCATGAAGACCGGCGACTACGACGTGGTGTCGGCATCCGGCGACGCCTCGCTCCGCCTCATCGCCTCGGGCGACGTGGTCGAGGTGAACACGAAGCTCCTGAAGAACTACGACGGCATCTTCCCGTTCCTCAAGGACCGCGCCTGGAACACCGTCGACGGCAAGCACTACGGCGTGCCGCACGGGTACGGCGCCAACCTGCTGATGTACAACACCGAGGCGTTCCCCACCGCGCCGACCTCCTGGGACGTCGTGTTCGACAAGGCCTCGGACCACAGGGGCAAGATCACCGCCTACGACTCCCCTATCTACATCGCCGATGCGGCGGTCTATCTCATGGCGCACAAGCCCGAGCTGAAGATCACGAACCCCTATGCGCTCGATCAGAAGCAGTTCGACGCCGCCGTGTCGCTGCTCAAGGAGCAGCGCCCGAACATCAGCGAGTACTGGGGCGACTACCTCAAGGAGGTGCAGTCGTTCCAGTCCGGTGACAGCGTCGCAGGCACCACGTGGCAGGTGATCCAGAACACGCTCGAGGGCGAAGGCGGCAAGACGGCCGTGGTGCTGCCCGACGAGGGCGCGACCGGCTGGAGCGACACCTGGATGATCTCGTCCAAGGCGAAGAACCCGAACTGCGCCTACGCGTGGCTGGACTACATCTCCAGCCCGAAGGCCAATGCCCAGGCCACCGCGTTCTTCGGCGAGGCCCCCTCCAGCGAGAAGGCCTGCGACTTCCGCGATGACTGCGCCTCGTACCACGCGGGCGACGCCGAGTACGCGAAGAAGATCTGGTACTGGACGACGCCGATCGCGAAGTGCCTGGACGGTCGCACGGATGTGAAGTGCATCGATTACGCCGGGTGGACGACGGCCTGGCAGCAGATCCGCAACTGATCCGATCCGGTCGTCCGGGGCGCGCGCTCCGGACGACCGGGCCCGGTCCCCGAAAGGACTCCTCATGAGCGCCATCGCACCGGCGAAGACGCCGCGGCCGGCCGTCCCGTCCCCGCGCCGCACGCCATCGCGCCGCGGATCCGCCTACCTGTCCGCGCATCCGCGCGCCCGCCTCGCCCTCCTGCTGTCCGCCCCGCTGTTCTGGCTCGCCGCGGTCTACGTCGTGGCCCTCGCGCTGCTGCTGGTCACGGCGTTCTGGACGACGGACACGTACACGGGCCAGATCCGCACCGAGTTCACGGCAGACAACATCGTGACGGTCGTGACCGACGCGTTCTACCAGGGCATCACTCTGCGCACGGTCGGGATCGCCCTGGCCGTCACCGTGATCGACGTGGCGCTCGCCCTGCCGATCGCCTACTTCATGGCGATGGTGGCCTCCCCCGCCCTGCAGCGCGTGCTGGTCGTGCTGGTGCTGACGCCGCTGTGGGCCTCCTACCTCGTCAAGGCGTTCGCCTGGCGGTCGGTGCTGTCCAGCGACGGCATCCTCGAGTGGCTGCTGCGCCCGCTCGGCGGTCACACCCCCGGATACGGGATCGCCGCGACGATCATCACGCTGTCCTATCTGTGGCTGCCCTACGTCATCCTGCCGATCTACGCGGGACTGGAGCGCGTGCCCAGCTCGCTGCTCGAAGCCTCCGGCGACCTCGGCGGGCGCAGCTGGGCCACCCTGCGCCTGGTGGTGTGGCCGATGGCGCTCCCCGCCATCATCGCCGGCACCATCTTCAGCTTCTCGCTCTCCCTCGGCGACTACATCACGATCGGCATCGTCGGCGGCGGCGCCCAGATGCTCGGAACGCTCGTCTACCAGGACATCGGCGCGGCGAACAACCTCCCGCTCGCCGCGGCGATCGCGCTGATCCCCATCGTCATCATCTTCGGCTACCTGTTCCTCGTGCGCCGCACCGGCGCCCTGGACAACCTGTAGGAGGCCTCGTGCGCATCTCCCTCGGCACCAGGGTCACCCTGGGCATCATCACCGCGGTCATCCTCGCGGTCGTCTACGTGCCGCTCCTGGTGGTCCTCGTCAACTCGTTCTCGACCTCGGCGTCGCTCACCTGGCCCCCGCCCGGGTTCACCCTGGAGTGGTGGGGCAGGGCGTTCCGCAGCGACGGCGCGCTCGAGGCGGTCGGCACGAGCGCGCTGGTCGCGCTGATCTCCTCGCTTCTCGCTCTGGCGCTGGGGACCATGCTCTCGTTCGCGCTGCAGCGGTTCGCGTTCTTCGGGCGGAACACCGTCAACCTGCTCGTCATCCTGCCGATCGCGCTTCCCGGCATCATCACCGGCATCGCGCTAAACAACCTGTTCCGCACGATCCTCGGCGTCCCGCTCTCGATCTGGACGGTCATCATCGCGCACACGACGTTCTGCATCGTCACGGTGTTCAACAACGCCGTGGCACGCCTGCGGCGCATGGGCACCTCCCTCGAGGAGGCGTCGAGCGACCTCGGCGCCGGGATCTGGACGACGTTCCGCCTGGTCACGTTCCCGCAGCTCCGCTCGGCGCTGCTCACCGGCGGGCTGCTCGCCTTCGCCCTGTCCTTCGACGAGATCGTCGTGACGACCTTCACCGCCGGATCCGGGGTGCGCACCCTGCCGATGTTCATCATCGACAACGTCGCGCGGCCGAACCAGGCGCCCATCGTCTCGGTGATCGCCGTCGTGCTGGTCGTCGTCTCGATCGTCCCGATCGCGCTCGCGCAGAAGCTGTCCGGAAGCGAGCAGCAACGGCGATGACGGCATCCCCGGGCGGCGCAGTGGGGCGACCCTCGGGGGCGTGCCCGCGCGATCGGCGACGCGGCATAGGCTGAGCACGTGACGACGTTCGTTCCTCCCCGTCCCTGGACCGCCAGCTACGCCGAGGGGGTGCCGGAGGACCTCGCGGAGGTCTCCGGATCCCTCGTCGACATCGTCGAGGCGTCGGCACACGACTACCCGGACGCGGCGGCCCTGCAGTTCTTCGGCCGCACGACGTCGTACCGCGACCTGCAGCAGGCGATCGATCGCGCGGCCGCCGGCCTTGCGGCGCTCGGGGTCAAGGCGGGGGATCCGGTCGCCATCGTGCTGCCGAACTGCCCCCAGCACATCGTCGCGTTCTACGCCGTGCTCCGGCTCGGCGCCGTCGTCGTCGAGCACAACCCGCTGTACACCGCCCGCGAGCTGCGCAAGCAGTTCGAGGACCACGGCGCGAAGCACGCGATCGTGTGGAACAAGGTGGTCGCCACGGTGCAGGAGTTCCCCTCCGACCTCGCCGTCACGAACCTCGTGTCCGTAGACGTGACGCGCGCGATGCCCGCGCTCACCCGCTTCGCCCTGCGCCTGCCGGTGGCGAAGGCCCGCGAGTCCCGGGACGCGCTCACCACCAGGGTGCGCGGCACCGTGCCCTGGGAGTCCGTGGTCGGCCATGCCCCGCTGCGCGCCTCCCACCCCCGCCCCGCGACCGACGACCTGGCGATCATCCAGTACACCTCGGGAACCACGGGCACGCCGAAGGGCGCCTCGCTGACCCACCGCAACCTGCTCGCCAACGCCGCACAGGCGCAGGCGTGGGTGCCCTCCATCACCCGCGGCGACGGGTGCGTCGTGTACGCCGTACTGCCCATGTTCCACGCCTACGGCCTGACCCTGTGCCTGACGTTCGCCATGTCGATGGGCGCACGACTCGTCCTGTTCCCGAAGTTCGACCCGGATCTGGTGCTCGAGGTCACCAAGAAGCGCCCCGCGACCTTCCTCCCCCTGGTGCCGCCGATCGCCGACCGGCTGCTGGCCGCGGCGACGGCGAAGGGCGTGTCGCTCGCGGGGACGGAGATCGCGATCTCCGGCGCGATGGCGCTGCCGCACGAGCTCGTCGTGCCGTTCGAGAAGGCGACCGGCGGCTACCTCGTCGAGGGGTACGGGCTCAGCGAGTGCTCCCCCGTACTCATGGCGAACCCCGTGGCGGGGAACCGCGTCCCCGGCACCGTGGGGCTGCCGCTGCCCGGCACCGAGTGCCGCGTCGTGGATCCCGACGAGCCCACCACCGACGTCGCGCCGGGACAGCCCGGAGAACTGGTCGTGCGCGGACCCCAGGTCTTCGGCGGCTACTACGGCAAGCCCGAGGAGACCGAGGCCGTGTTCGCGGACGGCTGGTTCCGCACCGGCGACATCGTCACGATCGACGACGCCGGCTTCGTGCGGATCGTCGACCGGATCAAGGAGCTGATCATCACCGGCGGGTTCAACGTCGCCCCGACGGAGGTCGAGGGGGCGCTGCGCCAGCACCCCGACGTGGTGGACGCCGCTGTCGTGGGCCTTCCCAGCGACCACTCCGGCGAGGAGGTCGTGGCCGCGATCGTGGTGGATCCGGGCAAGGACGTCGATGTCGAGGCGATCCGGGAGTTCGCGCGCGGCATCCTCACGCCGTACAAGGTGCCGCGGCGCATCTTCGTGGTCGACGAGCTGCCGAAGTCGCTGATCGGCAAGGTCCTGCGGCGTCAGGTCAAGGAGCGCCTGGTCGCCCTGACGTCCGGGAGCTGACGCTCGCCCGGGGTCCCTCCCAGCGGCGGCACCGGCCGGGACGGTACTCTGAGATGTGACTGAAGACGCCGCGACTCACGAAGACGCCCCCGCCGACGCCGAAACGACCCCCGGATTCGAGGAGCTCGGCATCACCGGGCCGGTGCTCGCCGCGATCAAGGCGCTCGGCTACGAGACTCCGTCCGCGATCCAGCGCGAGACGATCCCGCTGCTGCTCGGCGGCCGCGACGTGCTGGGCACCGCGCAGACCGGAACCGGCAAGACCGCCGCGTTCGCCCTCCCGATCCTGGAGAACCTGGATCTGCGTCAGAGCAAGCCGCAGGCGCTCGTGCTCGCCCCCACGCGCGAGCTCGCCCTTCAGGTCGCCGAGGCGTTCGAGGCCTACGCCGCCCAGATGCCCGGCGTGCACCTGCTGCCTGTGTACGGCGGGCAGGGGTACGGCGTCCAGCTGTCCGCCCTGCGCCGCGGCGTGCACATCGTCGTCGGCACGCCCGGTCGCATCATGGACCACCTCGCGAAGGGCACGCTCGACCTGTCCGAGCTGAAGAACCTGGTGCTCGACGAGGCCGACGAGATGCTCAAGATGGGCTTCGCGGAGGACGTGGAGCAGATCCTCGCCCAGACGCCCGAGGACAAGCAGGTGGCCCTGTTCTCGGCCACGATGCCCGCCACGATCCGCCGGCTCGCGCAGCAGTACCTGCACGACCCCGAGGAGATCTCGGTCAAGGCGAAGACCACGACGAACGCCAACATCACGCAGCGCTACCTGGTCGTCTCGTACGCCCAGAAGGTGGATGCCCTCACGAGGATCCTCGAGGTGGAGAACTTCGAGGGGATGATCGTGTTCGTCCGCACCAAGAACGAGACCGAGACGCTCGCCGAGAAGCTCCGCGCCCGCGGGTACTCCGCCGCCGCGATCAACGGCGACATCCCGCAGCCGATGCGCGAGCGCACGGTCGGACAGCTCAAGGACGGCAAGCTCGACATCCTCGTCGCCACCGACGTCGCGGCCCGTGGTCTCGACGTCGAGCGGATCAGCCACGTCGTCAACTTCGACATCCCGACCGACACCGAGTCGTACGTGCACCGCATCGGCCGCACCGGGCGCGCCGGCCGCTCGGGCGACGCGATCAGCTTCATCACCCCGCGCGAGCGGTACCTGCTCAAGCACATCGAGCGCGCCACCCGACAGCAGCCCGCGCAGATGCAGCTGCCCACGACCGAGGACGTGAACAGCACGCGCCTGGCGCGCTTCGACGACGCCATCACCGCGGCGCTGGAGGAGACGGGACGGATCGAGGGATTCCGCGACATCATCGCCCACTACGTGCGCCACCACGACGTGCCCGAGGCCGATGTCGCCGCCGCCCTCGCCGTCGTCGCGCAGGGCGAGACCCCGCTGCTGCTGGATCCCGAGAACGACGCGCTGTCCGCCGCCGTCGCCGCGGACAACCGCCCCCCGCGGACCGACCGCCCGGACCGCGCCGGTGGCCGCGACGCGCGAGACCGCGAACCCCGCACCGAGCGTCGCAGCCGCGGCGATTACACGCCGTACCGCATCGAGGTCGGCCGGCGCCATCGCGTCGAGCCGCGGCAGATCGTCGGCGCGCTGGCGAACGAGGGCGGCCTCGGTCGTGACGACTTCGGCGCGATCACGATCCGCCCGGACTTCTCCATCGTGGAGCTGCCGGCGAACCTCGACTCCTCGGTGCTGGACCGCCTCCGCGACACGCGCATCTCCGGGCGGCTCATCGAGATCCAGCGCGACACCGGGCGCCCGAACCGCGGCCCGCGTCGTGACCGGGATGACCGAGGACGCGACGACCGCGGCTACGGCGACCGCCCGCGTCGTGACGACCGCGGCTACGGCGACCGGCCCCGCCGCGACGACCGTCCCCGGGACGACCGCAGCACGGACGCGCGCCCGCCGCGCAAGCCGCGCCACAAGGACTGAGCCGACCCCGGTCGGTTCGCGGCCCGCGAGCCGACCGGGTCAGGCCGCCAGCACGGGCTTCGTGCGCACGGGCCCGAGCCAGGTCGCGATGAGCACGGCGGTGACCGCGCCGGCGGCCATGATCGCCGCCAGCACCACGATCTGGAACCGTCCGGCCTCCAGCGGGGAGAGCCCGCCGAAGATCGCGCCGACGAACGCTCCGGGGAGCACCACCAGGCCTGTCGTCTTCGTCTGGTCGATCGACGGGATCAGCGCTTCCCGCACAGCTCTGCGAGCCAGGTCGAGCGTCGAGCGGCGCGGCGTCGCGCCGAGCGCGAGCCACCCCTCGACCTCTTCCCAGCGATCCGCGACGGATGCCGTGAAGCGCCGCCCCGCGAGGGTGGCGATGCTCATGGAGTTGCCGATCAGGATCGCCCCGATGGCGAGCAGATAACGGGGCGTCGGCGCGAGCGCCCCGGTGGCGAACACGGTCCCGATCGAGACGACGGCGCCGGCGCCGATCGAGGACGCCATGACGGCGACCATGTGGCGGCCGCCGCCGGTGCGGCGCACGGCGACCCCCGTCGCGATGCCGAACATCACCAGCAGCGCCACGCCGATCCAGGCCGGCTGCGCGACGATGCCGGTCAGGATCATGCTGATCACGGCGAGCTGCACCGCTCCGCGCAGGATCGCGAAGGCGGGCGTCCACCGACCCGGCGTCCGGAACAGCGCGAGCGCGACCGTCGCGATCGCGGCCAGCACCAGCACGCCGACGATGGTCGGCAGCAGATCGACTCCGCTCGTCATGGCATCCCTCTCTTCGGCCACTCTAGGCGGCCCGCAGCGCCCAGGACCGGGGATCCACGACGCACGACCGCGGCGTCAGCGCCCGTGCCCCTCCGGGCTCAGCCGAGCGCCGCAGGCCCCTCCGTCACGAGCAGGTGGAACTGCGCGGCGTCGAGGACCCGCACCCCGAGCTCCTCGGCCTTGGCGAGCTTGGACCCCGCCCCCGGGCCGGCGGCGACGAAGTCGGTCTTCTTGGAGACGCTCGAGGCCGCCTTGCCGCCGGCCTTGATGATCGCCTCCTGCGCGCCCTCGCGCGTGTACCCGTCGAGGGAGCCCGTCGCCACGACGGTGAGCCCGTCCAGCACACCGCCCTCCGACACGGCGGCCCCCGGGCCGGGATGGCCGGGCGTCGCCCACTGCACCCCGGCGTCCGCCCAGCGCCGCACGATCTCCTGGTGCCAGTCGACCGTGAACCAGTCCAGCAGCGAGTCGGCGATGATCCCGCCGACCCCCTCGACCGCGGCGAGCTCCTCACGCGACGCGGCGCGGATCGCGTCGAGCGAGCCGAACCACTGCGCGAGCGCGCGCGCCGCGACCGGTCCGACGTGCCGGATGTTCAGGGCGACGAGCAGCCGCCACAGCTCCTTGGTCTTCGCCTTCTCCAGCTCCGCCAGCAGCTTGACCGCCTGCGAGGACGGCTGCGGCGCCGTGATCCCGTCCTTCTTCTCCGCTGCCGTGGCGTTGCGCCGGAACGGGGCCCGGGTCTTCACGATCCCGTCCTCGTCCTCCTTCGGCAGCCCGGTCTCGGCGTCGCGAACGACGACCTCGATGGGCACGAGCTGATCGAGGGAGAGCGTGAACAGCCCGGCCTCGGTCTCCAGGGGCGGCACCGCGGGGTGGCTGGGCTGCGTCAGAGCCGCGGCCGTCACCTCGCCGAGCGCTTCCACGTCCAGGGCGCCGCGCGAGCCGATGTGCTCGACCCGACCGCGCACCTGCGCGGGGCACGAGCGCGTGTTGGGGCAGCGCAGATCGATGTCGCCCTCCTTGGCGGGCGCGAGGATCGACCCGCACTCCGGGCAGCGCTCGGGCATCACGAACTCGCGCTCGGTGCCGTCACGGCGTTCGACCACGGGGCCGAGCACCTCCGGGATCACGTCGCCGGCCTTGCGCAGCACGACGGTGTCGCCGATGAGCACGCCCTTCGCCTTGACCACGTCCTTGTTGTGCAGCGTGGCCTGCCGCACCACGGATCCGGCGACGTGCGCGGGCGCCATCACGGCGAACGGGGTGGCGCGCCCCGTCCGGCCGACCGAGACGACGATGTCGAGGAGGGTGGTCTGCACCTCCTCCGGCGGGTACTTGTAGGCGATCGCCCAGCGCGGCGCGCGGCTGGTGGCACCGAGCTCGTCGTGAAGCTCGAGCTCGTCGACCTTGACCACGATGCCGTCGAGCTCGTGCTCGATGTCGTGGCGATGCTCGCCGAAGTACGCGACGAACTCGGCGACCTCGTCGATCGAGGAGCACACCCGCGTGTGCGGGCTCGTGGGCAGACCCCACTCGGCCAGCAGGTCGTACACCTGGCTCTGCGCCGCGACCGGCGGATCCTGCCAGGCGCCGATGCCGTGCACGTACAGCGCGAGCGAGTCGACGCGGAGCAGTCCCGCCTCGAGCTCCATGCCGTCCTTCTTGTCGAGCTGCTGACGCAGGCCTCCGCTCGCCGCGTTGCGCGGGTTCGCGAACGACGGGAAGCGGCGCGCCGCGGCCGTGCGGGCCTTCTCCTCGTCGAACGGCTTCTTGGCCCCGCCCCGCGCCTGCCAGCGCTCCAGGGCCTCGGCGTACGCGCGGTCCCGGAAGGCGGCCTGCGCGGCGTTCAGGCGCTCGAAGGCGGCGACCGGGATGAACACCTCTCCGCGCACCTCGACGATCGGCGGGTGGCCGGATCCGCTCAGGCGCTCGGGGATGCCGGCGACGCGCAGCGCGTTCTCGGTGACGATCTCGCCGACGCGCCCGTCGCCGCGGGTCGCCGCGGACGTGAGCACGCCGTTCTCGTAACGGAGGTTGATCGCGAGCCCGTCGATCTTGAGCTCGGTGAGCCAGGCCACCTCGCGGCCCGCGGCGGCGCGGGTCTTGGCGGCCCACTCCCGCAGCTCCTCGATCGAGAACACGTTGTCGAGGCTGAGCATGCGCTCGGCGTGCTCGATGGTCTGCAGGCCCGTCGCCTCGGCCGCGCCCACCATCTGGGTCGGCGAGTCCTGCCCCTGGAGCTCGGGGTGCAGTCGCTCGAGCTCTTCGAGCCGGTGCATCCAGCCGTCGTACGTCGCGTCGTCCACGAGAGACGTGTCGCGCCCGTAGTACGCGTCCTTCGCCTCGAGGATGCGGGTGGTCAGCTCCTCCGCCTCGGCGCGGGCGGCTTCCAACGAGATGTTCTCCGGCACCTCTGAAGTCTACGAGCGGGCGGCGACATCCACCCCGCGCCCGCGCGGGAGCTCAGAGCCGGGCGATGGTCTCGATGTCGTCGCGGAACTCCGCGACCTCCTCGGCCGACACCGTCGCCCGGGTGCTGCCGAGGGCGCGGGCGTAGTCGTCGGTCCCGAGCGCGGAGCCGTCGACGCCGTCGCGCAGCGCTCGGGCGAGCGCCTCCTGGGATGCGCGCCGCGCGGCGTACTCGATGTCCGCCGGGGTGAGCCCGTCGCTGGCCGCGACGAGGCGGTCCAGATCCACGTCGTCGGCCGACTCGACCGGGATGTACCGCGCCCAGATCGCGCGACGGGCCTCGGCGTCGGGCAGGCCGATCGGGATGACGTAGTCGAAGCGCCCGTGCCGCAGGAACGCCGCGTCGAGCGCGCGGATGAAGTTCGTCGCGCAGATCAGGATCCGCCCCTCCCGGTCGCGGAAGTCGGCCACGAGCTTGAGCAGCTCGTTGGTCACGCCCTGCGTCGGGGACGGCGGCGTGCCGCCGCGGCGCGAGGCGATCTCCTCCACCTCGTCGATGAACACGACGGCGTGCTCGAGCTCGTCGATGGTCTCGAACGACGCGCGCAGGCCGCCGGCGAGCCCAGCGCCGCCGTCGGCGAGCCGCGACGGGAAGAGCTCCACGAACGGCCAGTCCAGACGCGAAGCCACGGCCCGCGCGAACGTCGTCTTGCCCGTTCCGGGAGGGCCGAACAGCATGACCGCACGCGGCGGCACGACGCCGAACCTCTCGGCGAGCTCCGGACGGGCGAGCGGCGTCACGAGGCGCTCCTCGAGCAGGGTCTTCTCGTGCGTCATGCCGGCGACGCGGTCCCAGAGGTGCGGGGGCAGGATCCTGCCGCCGACCTCCTTGAGCGCGTCGATCTCGCGCCGCTGGATCGGCATGCCCCGCTCGAGGTAGCGCACCGAGTGATGCACCTCGAAGCCGTTGTCGGTGAACGCGCCCAGTCCGTCCGCCTCCGGGATGAGCACGGACAGCTTGGCGAGCCCGAGCGGCGCCATCCGTCGCTCCAGCGCGTGCAGCAGCGACGAGCTCACGTCGGAGGGCGCATCGTCGGTCGTTCCGAAGAACACGATCCACCCCTGCGCGTGGGCGGCGCGGCCGACGGCGACCCCGACGAGCAGGTCGCCCTGCACGGCCACGACCGCGTGGTCCTGCTGGCAGGAGGCGATCACCTCGGCGAGGGAGTAGATCGGCCATTCGTTGCCCCGGGTGACCTGACCCCAGAGGCGGACGACCTGGTCCAGGTCATCGCCGTGGAAATCCCGGATGTACGTCCTCGTCATGGCGGCCCCTTCGTCGCACTGTGGACCCATCATCACAGAGTCCGGCACCGCCCTGCGCCGAGATGACGCCGGTGACAACCGAGGTCGTCGGCCGCGACAGCGCGCTCAGGCGCCGACCGGAACCGCCGACACGGTGCGATCGATCGTGAACTGCCCGAGCACCCGGGTGCCCACGTACAGCACGGCGCTCTGTCCGGGTGCGACGCCGTCGAGCGGCCGGTCCGGAACCACCCGCACGCCCTCGACCGAGACGTGCGCCCGCGCGGGGACCGGATCCGCGTGCGCACGGATCTGCACCTCGCATGCGAACTCCTGCTGCGTCGGTGCGGCGCCCGCCCAGGAGCGGCGGGATCCTGCGATCTCGGCGATCGCGAGGGCCTCCTTCGGCCCGACCACGACGGTGTTCGAGACCGGGCGCACCTCGAGCACGAAGCGCGGCTTGCCGTCCGGCGCCGGAACGCCCAGGCGCAGACCCCGGCGCTGCCCCACCGTGAACGCGTGCGCGCCGTCGTGGGTGCCGACCACCGCGCCGTCGCGGTCGACGATCTCGCCCTGCTCGGCGCCGACCTTCTCCGCCAGCCAGCCGCGGGTGTCCCCGTCGGGGATGAAGCAGATGTCATGGCTGTCGGGCTTCTGCGCCACGCTCAGCCCGCGCTCGGCGGCCTCGGCGCGCACGAGGGCCTTGGAGGGCGTGGATCCGAGCGGGAAGTACGTGTGCGCCAGCTGCTCGGCGTTCAGCACGCCCAGCACGTACGACTGGTCCTTGGCGGCGTCCGAGGCGCGATGGAGCTCGAGGCCGTCGGCGCCGTCGACCAGCGTGGCGTAGTGACCGGTGCAGACGGCGTCGAAGCCGAGCTCGATCGCCCGCTCCAGCAGAGCCGCGAACTTGATCTTCTCGTTGCACCGCAGGCACGGGTTCGGAGTGCGGCCCGCCCGGTACTCGGCGACGAAGTCGTCGATCACGTCCTCGCGGAAGCGCTCCGAGAAGTCCCAGACGTAGAACGGGATCCCGAGGAGGTCGGCCGCCCGCCGGGCGTCCATCGCGTCCTCGATGGTGCAGCAGCCGCGACTGCCCGTGCGCAGCGTGCCGCCGGCGCGGGACAGAGCCAGATGCACGCCCACCACGTCGTGACCGGCCTCGACCGCGCGCGCCGCGGCGACCGCGGAGTCCACTCCCCCGCTCATCGCCGCCAGAACACGCATGGATCCAGTCTACGAGCGGCTTGCTGGAGAGGGGCCGACCCTCAGCGTCCGGCGCCGGAGGCCCGCCCGTAGGCGTCGCCGATCACGGAGAGCAGCGCGTCGACGTCGGCGTCGCCGGAGGTGCGCCCGAGCGTGAACCGGATGACACTGCGGGCCTCCGTCTCGGTGCGTCCGAGCGCCTGCACGACGTGGGACGGCTCGGCGACGCCCGCCTGGCAGGCGGATCCCGCCGACGCCGAGATCCCCGAGGCGTCGAGCAGGAACAGCAGGCTCTCGCTCGGTGCTCCGGGGAACAGCAGGTGCGCGTTGCCGGCGAGACGACCCTCCGGATCCGGATCGCCGAGCAGCGCCGCCTCCGGCACGCGCGCGAGCACGCCCGACACGAGCCGGTCGCGCAACGACGCCAGACGCACGGACTCGGCGGCCCGCTCGGATTCCGCGAGCTCCACGGCCACGGCGAACGCCGCCGCTCCGGCGACGTCCTGGGTGCCCGATCGCAGCCCGCGCTGCTGCGCGCCGCCGTGCAGCAGCGGAGCGAGGCGGGCGGAGCGCGCGACCACGAGGGCTCCCGTGCCGACCGGGGCACCGATCTTGTGCCCCGCGACGCTGAGCGCGACGAGTCCGGATCCGGCCCGCGCCTCCCCTCGCCACGCCCGGAACGACAGCGGCAGGTGGCCGAGCGCGGCGACGGCGTCGAGATGCATCGGGACCGCGGCCTCCGCGGCGGCGCCCGCCAGGGCGGCCGCGTCGTTGACGGTCCCCACCTCGTTGTTCGCGACGAGGGCCGTGGCCACGGCGATCCCGCCGCCGGCCACGGCGTCGCGGAACCCGGCGACCGGGATGCGCCCGACGGCGTCGAGACGGACGGGGACCACCCGGGCGCCGTCCGCGGCGAGCGCGGCGACGGTGTCGAGGGTGGCGTGGTGCTCGCCGTCGGGCAGCACCACGGCGTCGCTCCCCGCGGGTCGGGCGCGCCACAGGCCCTGCACGGCGAGGTTGACCGACTCCGTGCCGCCGGAGGTCAGCACCACCTCGATCGGATCGCAGTCGAGGACGGCCGCGATCCTCTCCCTGGACTCCTCCAGGATCCGGCGGGCCTGTTGTCCGGCGCCGTGCGTGGACGAGGCGTTGCCGGTGGTCTGCGCGACCCGCAGCCATTCGTCCGCGGCCTCGGGGCGCAGATCGGTGGTGGCGGCGTGATCCAGGTAGTGCACCCCTCCACTCTCGCATCTTGCGACGCTTCGGGACTCGGTGGCACGGATCGCGACACGCGGTGGCATCCCAGGCGGCGCACGCCGCGTATTCTTTCCCTCATGTGTCCGCATGCCATTGAGGACGAGACGCCGGCACCCGACGGCGAGGGCTGTGCTCTGTGCAGCCCGTCTCTGGACGACCTGGGCGTCCGCCTCCACGACGGGGTCGCGACGCTGCGCGTCTGGTCTCAGAACGCCTCGTCCATCGAGCTCGTGATCTTCGACGAGACCGACCTGGACTGGGAGACCGCCCAGCTCGCGCTCGAGCGGCGCCCGGGCGGCGTCTGGGAGCTCACGACGGAGCTCCTGCAGCCCGGCACCCGGTATGCGCTGCGCGTGGACGGTGCGCACAGTCCCGGCAACACGTTCAACCCGGAGACGCTGCTGCTCGACCCGTACGCCCGGGGTCTCGCGCAGGGCGACGGCTACGAGGAGTGGCGGTCGGTGGTGATCGCCGACGGCTTCGACTGGGCGGGTGTCGCCAAGCCGAACACCCCGCTGGATCGCACCGTGATCTACGAGGGCCACGTCAAGGGCCTCACCAAGCGCCACCCCGGCGTTCCGCCGGCACTGCACGGCACGTACGCCGGACTCGCCCACCCGGCGATGATCGAGTACTACCGCGAGCTCGGGATCACGGCCGTCGAGCTGCTCCCCGTGCACGCGTTCGCGTCGGAGCCGCGCCTGCTGGATCGGGGCCTCACGAACTACTGGGGCTACAACACCCTGAACTTCTTCACCCCGCACGCGGCCTATGCGACCGACGAGGCCCGCAAGGAGGGCCCGGAGGCGGTGCTGCGCGAGTTCAAGGGCATGGTGAAGCTGCTGCACGAGGCGGGAATCGAGGTGATCCTCGATGTCGTGTACAACCACACGAACGAGGAGGGCATCGGCGGCCCGCGCACGAGCCTGCGCGGCATCGACAACGCCCTGTACTACCGCCAGCTCCCGGACGGCAGCTACGTCGACACGACGGGCTGCGGCAACACGCTGAACACGGCGACGCCGGCGGCCGCCCGCCTGGTGCTGGACTCGCTGCGCTACTGGACCACCGAGATGCAGGTCGACGGATTCCGCTTCGATCTCGCCACGACCCTCGGGCGCGACGAGGCGAACACGTACACGCCGGACCACCCGCTGCTGCACGCGATCCGCACGGATCCGGTGCTCGCGGACGCCAAGATCATCGCGGAGCCGTGGGACGTCGGGCTGGGCGGATGGCAGACGGGCAACTTCCCCACCGGGTGGAGCGAGTGGAACGACCGCTACCGCGACCGCGTCCGCAACTTCTGGCTCAGCGACATCGACTACGCTCGCCGGGCCTCGGCGCCGACCGGCATCGGCGGGTTCGCGAACCGTCTCGCCGGATCCGCGAACACCTTCAGCGACGAGCGCGGACCGCTCGCGAGCATCAACTTCGTCACCGCCCACGACGGCTTCACCCTGCACGATCTCGTCGCCTACGACGTCAAGCACAACGAGGCGAACGGCGAGGACAACCGCGACGGCGCCGACATGAACCGCTCGTTCAACCACGGTGCGGAGGGCCCCACGGAGGATCAGGGCATCCTCGCGGCGCGGCGCAAGGCCATGCGCAACCTGCTGGGCACGCTGCTCTTCTCGGCCGGCGTGCCGATGATCACGGCAGGCGACGAGTTCGGTCGCACCCAGCGCGGCAACAACAACGCCTACTGCCAGGACTCCGCGATCAGCTGGCTCAACTGGGATCACGAGCCGTGGCAGAAGGACCTCCTCGCGCACGCCTCGCTGCTCACCCGGCTGCGGGAAGAGAATCCGGCACTGCGCCCGCTCCTGTACGCCCGGCTCGGCGAGCACATCCCGAACGCCTCGGTGATGGACTGGTTCGATCAGGACGGCGACACGATGGAGGTCGAGCAGTGGAACGACCCCCGCAACCGCACGCTGCAGTACGTGGCCGCGTCCACTCCCGACAAGGAGGCGTTCAACCGCATCCTGCTGATCGTGCACGGCACGGAGTCTCCGATCGACGTGCGCCTGCCCGTCATCGAGGACGTGACGCGGTATGTCTCGCTCTGGTCGAGCGCGGATGAGCGTCCCTCCCCCGTGGAGACCGTGCATCGTCCCGGCGACGTGATCGCGCTGCCCGGCACCTCGATGCGACTGTTCCGCGCGGAGTGACGCGCCCGTTACCTCCAAGTCGGCCCGGGAGCGGTAGGTTCAGGGTGTGTCCGAACGAACTGCCGCACAGCCCTCGTCCGATGCTCTCCGCAGCACCGCTCAGATCCCGGTGCGCGCGCTGCCGGACATCGATGCCGCCGACGCGCAGACCACGCGGATCCCGCTCGTGGACGCCTCTCCGGCAGCGCCCGAGGGCTTCCCGCCCAAGGCCTTCTCGGGCGAGGTGATCCCGTTCCGGGTCGTCGCCTTCCGCGAGGGACACGACCTGATCGGGGTGCATCTGCGCCTGCGTACCCCGAACCACCAGGAGAGCCTGCACCGGCTCACGCCGCTGCAGGACGGCACCGACCGGTGGCAGGTCGACGTCGCCCTCGACGAGGAGCACGCCTGGACTTTCCGGTTCGAGGCGTTCGCCGACGAGTTCGCCACGTGGGCGCACGCCGCCGAGCTGAAGATCGCGGCGGGCGTCGACGTCGAGGTCATGCGCGCCCTCGGCGCGGGTCTGCTCTCGCGCGCCGCCAAGGACAAGTCGCGCCCCAAGCCCGAGCGCAAGCACCTCGCCGGGATCGCGGAGTCGCTGTCCTCCCCCGACGGCACCGGCGACGAAGCCCTGGCCGTCGCGACGGACCCCGAGCTCGCCGCGCTCTTCGCGGAGCGTCCGCTCACCGCGCTCGACTCGGCCACGGCCTGGCAGACGATCGTCGTCGAGCCGACCATCGCGGGGGCCGCGGCCTGGTACGAGTTCTTCCCGCGCTCCGAGGGCGCCGTGCAGAACCCGGACGGCACGATCGCGAGCGGCACCTTCAAGACGGCGGAGAAGCGCCTGCCGGCCGTGGCCGCGATGGGATTCGACGTGCTGTACCTCCCGCCGATCCACCCCATCGGCCGGCTCAACCGCAAGGGACCCAACAACACTCTTGTCGCCGGACCCGCCGATCCGGGCTCCCCGTGGGCCGTGGGCGCCGCCGAGGGCGGGCACGACGCCGTGCACCCCGATCTCGGCACACTGGCCGACTTCCGCCGCTTCGTGAAGAAGGCGAACGCCCTGGACCTCGAGGTCGCCCTCGACCTCGCGCTGCAGGCCGCGCCGGACCACCCCTGGGTGGCAGCGCACCCCGAGTGGTTCACCGAGCTGCCCGACGGCACGATCGCCTACGCGGAGAACCCTCCCAAGAAGTACCAGGACATCTACCCGCTGAACTTCGACCGGGATCCGGTGGGCCTGTACACCGAGGTGCTGCGGATCGTCGAGCACTGGATCGCGCAGGGCGTGCGGATCTTCCGGGTGGACAACCCGCACACCAAGCCGCTGCGCTTCTGGGAATGGCTGATCCGCACGGTCAACACCAAGCACCCCGACGTCGTCTTCCTCGCCGAGGCGTTCACGCGCCCCGCTCCCATGCGCGGGCTCGCCGCGGTCGGGTTCCAGCAGAGCTACAGCTACTTCACCTGGCGCAACACCAAGGCGGAGCTGGAGGAGTTCCTGCTCTCGGTGTCGCAGGAGACGGCCGACTACATGCGGCCGAACCTGTTCGTGAACACCCCGGACATCCTGACCGAGTACCTGCAGTTCGGAGGACCTGCCGCGTATCGGATCCGCGCGGCGATCGCGGCCACGGCCGCACCGCTCTACGGCGTCTACGCCGGCTACGAGCTGTACGAGAACGTCGCCCGGCCGGGCTCCGAGGAGAACATCGACAACGAGAAGTACGAGTACAAGCTGCGCGACTGGGCGAAGGCCGAGGCGGAGGGACGCTCGCTGGCCCCCTACCTCACCCGGCTCAACGAGATCCGTCGTGCGCACCCGGCTCTGCGTCAGCTGCGAAACCTGCGGCTGCACTGGAGCGACGACGACGCGATCCTGGTGTTCTCCAAGCACCTGGACGCGCCCTTCACCGGCACCGGCGCCGCCGACACGATCATCGTCGTCGCCAACGTCGACCCGCACTCGGTGCGGCAGACCACGGTGCATCTCGACACCCTCGCCTGGGGTGTCGAGCCCGGGACGGCGTACGAGGTCGAGGACCTCGTCACCGGATCCGTCTGGACCTGGACGGATCACAATTTCGTGCGCCTGGACGCCTTCACGGAGCCGGTGCACATCCTCCATGTGAAGGGGCAGCCATGATCACCACGACGATCGATGCGGCTGTGCTCGAGGCCGTGGCCTCGGGCTCGCACCACGACCCGCACTCCGTGCTCGGAGCGCATCCGCAGCCCGTCGAGGGCGGCAGACGGGTCGCGGTCGTGCGCGCGCTGCGCCCGCTGGCCAAGAGCGTGTCGGTGCTGGTCGACGACGGCGTCGAGACTCCCCTGACGCATCTCGCGGAGGGGATCTGGGAAGGCGAGGTCACCGGTCCGCTCGACGGCTACCGGATCAAGGCGACCTACGGAGACGCCCCCGACTGGATCGCCGCAGACCCGTACCGCCACGCACCGACGATCGGCGAGCTCGACCTGCACCTGATCCGCGAAGGACGGCACGAGCGCCTCTGGGAGGCGCTCGGGGCCCATCCGCGCACGGTCGACGGCGAGGCGGGAACGGCGTTCGCCGTGTGGGCGCCGCACGCGCAGGCGGTGCGCGTGGTGGGCGACTTCAACGGCTGGGACGGCCGCCTCGACGCGATGCGCTCGATGGGCTCGAGCGGCGTCTGGGAGCTGTTCCTGCCCGGCGTCGACCTGGGCGCCCGCTACAAGTTCGAGATCCTCACGCGCGGCGGCGCCTGGATCCTGAAGGCCGACCCGATGGCGCAGCTCGCCGAGGTGGCGCCCGCGACCGCGTCGATCGTCACGCGCTCCGGATACACCTGGGGCGACGGCGCGTGGATGACCCGCCGCGCGGCGACGCACGCGGTCGCGCAGCCGATGAGCGTGTACGAGCTGCACCTGGGCTCCTGGCGACCGGGCCTCGGGTACCGAGACATCGCCGACGAGCTCATCGCGCACGTGACGGCCACCGGGTTCACGCACGTGGAGTTCATGCCGGTCGCCGAGCACCCCTTCACGGGCTCCTGGGGCTACCAGGTGACCGGGTACTATGCCGCGACGCACCGCTTCGGCGAGCCCGACGACCTGCGCTACCTGATCGACCGGCTGCACCAGGCCGGCATCGGCGTGATCATCGACTGGGTGCCGGGGCACTTCCCCAAGGACGCGTTCGCCCTGGCGCGCTTCGACGGCGAGCCCGTGTACGAGCACCCGGACCCCCGGCGCGGCGAGCACCGCGACTGGGGCACCCTCATCTTCGACTACGGCCGCAACGAGGTGCGCAACTTCCTCGTGGCGAACGCGCTGTTCTGGCTCGAGGAGTTCCATGCGGACGGGCTGCGCGTCGACGCCGTCGCATCGATGCTCTACCTCGACTACTCGCGCAACGAGGGCGAGTGGGAGCCGAACGTGCACGGCGGACGGGAGAACCTGGAGGCGATCCGGTTCCTGCAGGAGGTCAACGCCACCGCCTACCGCCGCCACCCCGGCATCGTCATGGTCGCGGAGGAGTCGACGAGCTTCCCCGGGGTCACCGCCCCCACGGACCATCACGGGCTCGGCTTCGGGTTCAAGTGGAACATGGGCTGGATGAACGACTCGCTCGTCTACATCGAGCGCGATCCGCTGTACCGCTCGCACCATCAGGGCGAGATGACGTTCTCGTTCGTGTACGCGTTCGGCGAGAACTACATCCTGCCGATCAGCCACGACGAGGTCGTGCACGGCAAGGGCAGCCTGCTCTCGAAGATGCCGGGCGATCACGCCGCGAAGCTCGCGAACGTGCGCGCCTACCTCGCGTACATGTGGGGGCATCCGGGCAAGAACCTGCTGTTCATGGGACAGGAGTTCGGGCAGCTCTCCGAATGGTCCGTGGACCGCGGGCTGGACTGGTGGCTGCTCGACCAGCCCTCGCACCGCCAGCTGCTGGAGTTCGTCGGCGCGCTCAACGGCACGTACCGGCAGAACGCCCCGCTGTGGGAGCGCGACCATGACAGCAGCTCGTTCACCCGGCTCGGTGCGCCCGACTGGGATCCGAACATCGTCGCCTTCGTGCGCCGTGACGCGCACGGCGGGCATCTCGCCGTGATCAGCAACTTCGCCGGCAGCACCCGGCACGGGGTGCGCCTGGACCTGCCGCTCGCCGGCGGGTGGACGGAGGTGCTGAACACCGACGCCGCCGAGTTCGGCGGGCACGGCGAGGGGAACCTCGGCCTGGTGTACGCCACCGACGTCGAGAACGGCTCTCCGCAGGCGACGCTGACCGTGCCCGCGCTCTCGACCATCTGGCTGCGGCACCAGAAGGACCCGCACGTGCCGATCGTCAGCAAGGGCTGAGTGAGACGATCCCGCCGCGCCCGACACTCCTAGGGTGAGAGACACCGAACGGAGCCGGCATGGCACACGACGCACACGACAGGACGCTGGTCGCGCGGGCGGCGGCGGGGAGCGAACCCGCCTTCCGCACGCTGTACCGCGCCTACGTCCGCCCCGTCTACTGGATCGCGTACGGCATCCTCGGCGACGCCGGGGATGCCGAGGATGCGACGCAGGAGACGTTCGTCGTCGCCTGGCGGAAGCTGCCCGGCCTCGAGCTGGCGGGCGAATCGCTGCTGCCCTGGCTCGCGACGATCTGCCGGTTCCAGGCGGCCAACCGCCTGCGCCGGCGTCGCCGCGACACCGCCCACACGGCCGAGGAGGCGGATGAGAGCATCCCCGCGCTCGTGGACGTCGAGCAGCAGGTCATCGCCGCCGAGCTCGCCGACCGCATCGCCGCCGAGCTCGGCGGGATGAGCGCCCTCGACCGCGACATCTTCCGCCTGTGCGCGACCGAGGGCTATGACTACCGCGCCGCCGCCGAGGAGCTCGGCGTGGGGCACGGCGTCGTCCGCAACCGTCTCTCCCGCGTGCGCACCCGCCTGCGCGGCGCTGTGACCGAAACGGAGCCCGCATCATGACCACCACCCCGATCGCGCTGCCGGAGCTGTCCGACGACGCCGCCGACCGCATCGAGGAGGCGGTCTTCACCCAGATCGCCGAGGAGCGTCGCGCGGAGCACGCCCGCGCCTCGGCGTCCCGCGGACGGGCGCGCCGTCGCGGCTGGCTCACGGCGGGCGGCATCGCCGCGGCCTTCGTCGTCGGCGTCCTCGTCACGCCGCAGATCCTTCAGCTCACGGGTTCCTCGGGCGCCGCCGGCTCGTCCGCGGTCTCCGCCCCCGACGACAGCTCCGGGGGCGCGGCACCGCTCGGCGGCAACTCCAAGGAGCTCACGCAGAGCGCCGACGGCGGGGCGTCGCGGAATGCCGCAGGATCCTCCTCGAGCACGCCGCGCGACATCATCCGCACGGGCTCGGCCACGATCCAGGTGGACGACGTGCGCAAGGCCGCCGACGCCCTCGCGGCACTCGCGCAGAAGCACGGAGGATTCGTCGAGAGCCAGCAGATCGGATCCTCCCAGCGGCCGGCGGCCACGGACGGCATCGTGCCGCCGTCCACGGGCGACGGCTGGGTGACCCTGCGCGTTCCCGCCGCCGACCTTCCGGCGGTCATGGACGCGCTGCGCGCGGAGGGCACGGTGCTCGCCACCTCCGTGGGTGCGAACGACGTGACGGCGACCACGACCGACCTGCGCGCCCAGGTCGACTCCCTCACCGCGTCGGTGCAGCGACTGACCCAGCTGATGTCGCAGGCGACGAGCGTGGCCGATCTGCTCACTGCCGAGACCGCCCTGACCGAGCGCCAGGGACAGCTCCAGTCCGCGCAGCAGCAGCTGAAGGATCTCGAGTCCCAGGTCGACATGTCGGCCGTGCAGGTCACGCTCGTCCGGCAGGCGCCGGCGGCAGCCGATCCCGCCGGCTTCGGCGACGGGCTCGCAGCCGGGTGGAAGGGACTCATCGTCTCGCTCAACGCCCTGGTGATCGCGCTCGGCTTCCTCCTCCCCTGGCTCGTCGTCGCCGCGGTGCTCGTCGCGATCGTGTGGGGCGTGCGCCGTGCCCGTCGCAGCGCCCGTGCGAGGCGTGACGCCGTCGCGCAGCCCGAATCGACGGACTGATCGCGGCCACTCCGTCGCTTGCCTCCCGTGCGGGCGCCCCGCTCCTCGCTAGGGTCGGGACATGAGCGACGACGTGGCCACTCTCGGCAGGGCCGTCCCCGCGGGACGCGATCTGACGCTCGACCTGACGCGGGTCGCCTGCGTGATCCTGGTCGTCTTCGTGCACATCCTCTTCACGGGCGTCGGCCGTCGTGCCGACGGGAGCCTCGTCATCGAGCGCACCGTCGAGGGACAGAGCTGGTTCGACGCGGCCTCGTGGATCCTGAACATCATGCCGCTGTTCTTCGTGGTCGGCGGCTTCGCGGCCCGCGCCGGATGGCGCTCCGCGCAGGGGCGCGGAGAGGACGCGGTCGGCTTCGTGCGCCTGCGTCTCGCGCGACTCGCACGCCCCGCGATCCCCGTCTTCGTGTTCTTCACGGTAGCGCTCGGGGTCACGCGCCTGCTCGGGATCGATGCGGGTCTCGTCGACACCGTGGCGATCGGCGTCGGCTCCCCGCTGTGGTTCCTCGCCGCGTATCTGCTGGTGCAGGCCCTCGCGCCCTGGATGATCGGAATGCATGCCCGATTCGGCATACGCGTGCCGGCCGTGCTGCTCGTCGGCGCGCTCGCGTCCGACGCGCTGCGCTTCGTCGTCGCCTCCGGTGTGCTCGGCATCCCCCACGTCCCCGCCACCGGCTACGGCATCGGCAGCGAGCTGTTCGGGATCCCCAACGTCGCGTTCATCTGGCTGTTCGCGCAGCAGATCGGCTTCTTCCTCTTCGACGGATGGTTCGCCCGGCGCCGCGCCGGGGCTCTGCTCGCGCTGATCGCGATCGGATACCTGGCGACCTGGGCACTGGTGTCGCTCGGCGGCTACTCCTGGAACATGCTGAGCAACCAGTGGCCGCCGACCGCGCCGCTCGCGATCCTCGCCGTCGTGCAGGCAGCCGCGCTGACGCTGCTGCACCGTCCGCTCTCCGCGCTCATGCGCACACGGCCCGCGCAGGGCCTCGTGCTGCTGATCGGGTCGCGATTGATGACCGTCTACCTCTGGCATCTGCCGATGATCATGGTGCTGATCGGGGTGGAGCTGCTCCTGCCGGTGCCGATGCCATCGCCCGGAACCCCGCTGTGGTGGTGGACCCGCGTGCCGTTCCTGCTCATCGTGCTCGCCGCCGTGTGGGTGCTGTCCCTGTGGCTGGTGCGCTACGAACGGACGCCGAGGATGGGGCCCGCTCCGACGGCACCCGTCACCGCGCTCGCGGTCGCCGTGTTCCTGGCGCCGATCCTCGCGATCACCGCCTACGGGCTCGATCTCCTTCTCGCCGCGTGCGCCCTGGTCGCGTCGTTCGCCGCGCTGAGGCTCGTCGGAGCCTTTCCGCGCCCCCGCGCAAGGACCGGGATCGCCGCCGGGACGCGCCGCAGTCAGTAGGCGCGTGCGACGACCGCGACCAGATCCTGCTCCGGCTCGTGCGGGTCGGGCAGCGCGCCCTCGCGGGTCTGCAGGCAGCGCACCGTGATCGCGTCCCGGTTCAGGAGCTTCTCGCCGGCCTCGCCGAGCGCGTTCCAGTCGATGACGGCGAATCCTGTGCGCGCGGCTTCACGCGCCTCGTCGACGGTGGACACGCGTGCGGTACGGTCTGCGAGGCGCGTGCGGGCAACAGCGAACAGATCGCGCTGGATCTCGTCCAGCAGCGCAGGCACACGGGACGCGACCTCCGTCGCCGGCATCTGCTGCTTGCCGACGCGATCGCGGCGCACGAACGTGAGCACTCCGGCGTCCAGGTCCCGCGGACCCACCTCGATGCGCACCGGCACGCCCTTGAGCTCCCACTCGGTCGCGCGCCGGCCGAACCCGACCTGCGTGCGGTCGTCGAGCTTCACCCGGACGCCGGCGGCCGTGAGGTCGGCGACGATCGCCCGGGCCGCCGCGAGGGTGCGCGCGTCCTCCTTCACGACGAGCACGACGACCTGGTGCGGCGCGATGCGCGGCGGCAGAACGAGACCGGAGGCGTCGCCATGCGACATGATGAGCCCGCCCATCATGCGGGTGGACGAACCCCACGACGTGGTCCAGGCAGTCTGCGCGACGCCCTCCGCATCGGAGAACGTGATGCCGAACGCGTTCGCGAAGTTCTGCCCCAGCTCGTGCGAGGTCGCCATCTGCAGCGCCTTGCCGTCACCCATCATGGCCTCGCAGGTCATGGTGTTGATCGCTCCTGCGAAGCGCTCGGACGGGGTCTTGAAACCGGGGAGCACGGGGATGGCCAGCACGTTCTCCAGGAAGTCCTGATAGACGTCCAGGTGGATGCGCCGCGCGTAGTCTGCGGCGTCCTCCCTCGTGGCGTGCGCGGTGTGCCCCTCCTGCCAGAGGAACTCAGTGGTGCGCAGGAAGACCCGGGGACGCATCTCCCAGCGGACGACGTTGGCCCACTGGTTCAGCAGCAGAGGCAGATCCCGATGCGACTGGATCCACTTCGCCATGACCTCGCCGAACAGGGTCTCGCTCGTCGGACGGACCACGACGGGCTCGGTGAGCTCCTTGCCTCCGGCGTGGGTCACCACGGCCAGCTCGGGGCTGAACCCCTCGACGTGCTCGGCCTCGCGCTCCAGATAGGACTGCGGGATGAACAGGGGAAGGTAGACGTTCTCCGCACCGGTCGCCTTGATGCGCGCGTCCATGGCGGACTGCATCCCCTCCCACATCGCGTAGGAGTACGGTCGCATGACCATGGTGCCGCGCACCGGACCGTTGTCCGCCAGCTGCGCCTTCTCCAGCACGTCCTGGTACCACTGGGGGAAATCGTTCTCGATCGACGCGAGAATGCCCTGTCGCTCAACCATTCGTCGAGGATACGACGCGATCGGATCCGCAGACGACGAAAGCCCTCGGCGAACCGAGGGCTTTCGTGTGCTGCCTGTGACCCCAGCGGGATTCGAACCCGCGTTACCGCCGTGAGAGGGCGGCGTACTAGGCCGCTATACGATGGGGCCGTCTTTGCGATCCGTTTCCGTCTCGCGACAACCGTTCAAGTATGACATGACGCTCAGCGCCCGCCAAATCGGGGCCGGTCGATCGCGATCCCCGGGAGTGTCGCGCCGCGCAGGATTACGCTCGGAGCATGCGCATCACCAAGCATGAGCACGCCGCGCTCCGCATCGACGACCACGGGCAGACCCTCCTCATCGACCCCGGGAGCTTCACCCTCCCGCTGGACGAGCTGCAGCGTCTGGTGGGCGTCGTGATCACCCACGAGCATCCCGACCACTGGACCCCCGAGCACCTGGACCGGATCCTGCGGGATGCGCCGGGCACGCCGGTCTTCGGCCCCGCCGGCGTGGTCCGCGCCGCGGAGGGCTACGAGATCACCGAGGTCGCTCCCGGCGACAGCGTGACGGTCGGCGACTTCACCCTGCGCTTCTTCGGCGGGGTGCACGCCGAGATCCACTCGTCCATCCCGCTCATCGACAACGTGGGCGTGCTCGTCGACGACGAGCTCTACTACCCCGGCGACTCCTACGCGGTCCCCGAGGGCGTCGAGGTGCAGACCCTCGCCGCCCCGCTCGGAGCACCGTGGCTGAAGATCGGCGACGCGATCGACTTCGTGCTCGCCGTCACGCCGCGCCGCGCCTTCGGCACGCACGACATGACGCTGTCCGTGATCGGGTCCACCATGCACCGCGGGCGCCTCAAATGGGCGACGGAGCAGAACGGCGGCGAGTTCTTCGAGCTGGATCCGGGCGACGAGCTCGAGGTCTGATCCCCGGGACCGGCGTCACCCCGCTCGGCTCTCCGCGGGGGCGGGCCCTGGCGGTTCCGCCGGCGTCGCCGCGCGCTTCGACACCGCCGCGACGGCCACCGACGACGACACCACGGCGACCAGGGCGCCGAGGAGGATCGCAGCGCCCTCGCCCGGCAGGAGCGACGAGGTCTCCACGCCGAGCGCCACCGCCGCCACCGGGACGCCGAGCTGACCGGCGGACGCGACCGTCTGCGACCAGGGCAGCCCGGCTGCGCGAGCGAGGAGATGCGCGAGCACCGCGGCGGCGCCGAGCGCGAGGCCCAGGAGGATCATCTGCGGGTGCGCCACGAGGTGGCGCAGGTCGATGGAGGCACCGAGCCAGACGAAGAACAGCGGGCCGAAGAAGCCCTCGGTCATGCCGAAGAGCTGCCGGGCCAGGCGCCGCGGCTGGCCGATGGCGGCGAGCACGAGCCCGAGCGTGAAGCCGGCCATCATGACCGAGACGTGGGTGAACTGGGCGATCCCCGCCAGGGCGAACAGCGCCAGCAGGCTGAGCCGCAGCTCGAGCGCGAACCGGCGCGACTCCGAGAGCTTGTGCAGCCGGTGCAGCCGCCGTGGCCCGATCCGACGCAGCACGATCACGAGCACCGCGCCGGCGGCGGCGATCCCCAGACCGCCGAGCGCCACCAGGGGCACCCGCGAGGGCTGCAGGACGAGCGGAAGCGCGACGATGCAGGCGACGTCGGCGATCGCGATCTGCGCGATCAGCTGCGCCGCCGATGCTGCCGTGATACTCAGGGACTGCAGCATCGGCAGCACGAGCGCCGCCGAGGACGAGGCGATCAGCACCGCGTACACGGCGCCGTGCTGCGTGCCGAACAGCGCGGCGACCCCGATGCCGAGGCCGATCGCCACCACGGCGACGAGCAGTGCGCCGAGCGCGCCCTTGCCGACCGCCGCGCGCACCGTGCGGTTCAGCACCGGGATGTGCGATCCGATCACGAGCATGATCAGACCGAACCCGATCTGGGCGAGCAGGGTCAGCGTCGGCTCGGTCGCATCCACCCAGCGGAACCCGGTGGCGCCGACCACGAGGCCGGCGAGCAGCTCGCCCGCGATGAGCGGCACCCGCCAGGCGCGCCGCGCGGACAGCAGCGGACCGGCGAGTCCCACCAGCACGAGGAGCGCGAGCGTCGCGAACGTCATGCGAGAACTCTAGGACCGCGCGGGGCTCAGCCCACCAGGACTCCCTGCGCGTCCCGCACCCGGATCGCGCGCTGCTGATGATCGCGCTGCTCGAGCACGATGCGGCGCAGCGCGGCCGGAGCCTGCGGATGCGCGTCCAGCCAGGCGTCGACGAGCTCCGTGGTCTCGGTCTCGGGGTAGAGGCCGATCACGAGGCGGCGGGCGATCTCGATCGAGCGCTCCGCCCAGGCCGACTCGATCCGGGTGAAGTACTCCTCGTCGAACGCCTCGACCAGATCGCGGCGGCCGCCCGCCGCGAACCCGCGGATCGTCGCGTCGAGGTGGTCGTTGCTGAGCGTCAGGTCGCCCCACGCCGCTCGCCAGTCCGCGGCCCGCACGGCCGCGTTCGGCGTCGACGCCGCCGCCGCGAGGGCTGCCGTGCGTCCGCTCGCGGTGTGGTCGCGCAGGTGCTCCTCCGTGATCTCCTCGGCGCCCGCGTGCCCCGTGGTCACGAGTGCGGTCAGCAGCTCCCAGCGCAGATCCGCGTCCATCGGAAGCCCTTCGGGACCCGCCCCGATGAGCAGCGTGGACACGTCGAGCCGGCGTGCGTCGTCGAACGAGGCCGCCGCGGCGAAGGCGCGCGCCCAGATGAGCTGCGCATCACTCCCGGCAAGGGCTCCGCCGAGCGCCCGCCACGTGGTGTCGAGCCAGGCCCGACGCGCTGCGGTGCGGTCGCGGCCGGGCAGATAGTGCCCGATGGCGGCCGCGGCGTTCAGGACGACGCCGCCGAGCAGCGCGCTGTCGGTCTCGGCCGGGGCGTGCGCACGCACGATGTCGAGGTAGCGGGCCACGGCCAGGTCGCCGTCCCGCGTCGCGTTCCACAGCGCGGACCACACGAGACCGCGGGCGAGCGGGTCGTCGAGCGAAGAGAGACCCCGCTCGACGGCGGCGAGGGAACGGTCGTCGAGGCGGGCCTTGGCGTAGGTGAGGTCGCCGTCGTTCAGCAGCACGAGGTCGGCGTCGGGCAGCGCGATCGACGTGCGCTCCTCGGCGATGTCGACGGGGATCCGCTCCCGCCGCGCGAGAGAGTCGCCCCGGAGCTCGTACAGGCCGATCTGCAGTCGATGCGGCCGGGGATCGCTCTGCACGACCACCGCGGTGCCGTCCGCACCGCGCTCGATGGCGAGGGTGCTCATGCCGGTGGTCTGCAGCCAGGCCTGCGCCCACGCGCGCATGTCCCGCCCCGAGGCGTCCTCGAGCTCGACGAGCAGGTCCTCCAGGGTCGTGTTGCCGTAGGCGTGCCGCGCGAAGTAGCGCCGTGCGCCGTCGAAGAACGCCTCCTCCCCCACGAAGGCGACGAGCTGCTTGAGCACCGCCGCACCCTTGGCGTAGGTGATGCCGTCGAAGTTGAGCTTCGCCGCTTCCAGATCCGCGATGTCGGCGACGATCGGGTGCGTGCTGGGCAGCTGGTCCTGCGTGTACGCCCAGGCCTTGCGCCGGTTCGCGAACGCCACCCAGGCGTCGGTGAACTCCGTCGCCGCGACCGAGGCGTGCGCCCCCATGTAGTCGGCGAACGACTCCTTCAGCCACAGATCGTCCCACCACCGCATCGTGACCAGGTCGCCGAACCACATGTGCGCCATCTCGTGCAGGATCGTGTTCGCGCGGGCCTGCCGCTGCGCACGGGTGGCCGCGCCGCGGTACAGGTAGGACTCCGTGAAGGTGACCAGGCCGGGGTTCTCCATCGCGCCGATGTTGTACTCGGGGACGAAGATCTGGTCGTACTTCCCCCAGGGGTACGGGAACGAGAACGCCTCCGCGAAGAAGTCCAGCCCCTGCCGTGTGACCTCCAGGATCTCGTCGGCGGCGAGGTGCTCCGCCATCGAGGCGCGGCTCAGCACGGAGAGGGGCACCACGAGATCGTCGCGGCGCCACTCGGACGACACGCGCACGTAGGGCCCGGCCGCGATGCAGGTGAGATAGCTGGACAGCGGGAGGGTCGGCGCGAACTCCACCGTCTGCCGCCCGGCACCCGTGCGCACGGAGACGGGCGACTCGTTCGCCAGCACCTCCCAGCCCTCGGGCGCGGTCACGACGACGGTGAGCGGCGCCTTCATGTCGGGCTGTTCGAAGCACGCCATGAAGCGGCGGGCGTCGGCGGGCTCGTCGTGCGTGTAGAGGTAGACCTTGCCGTCGACCGGGTCGGCGAAGCGGTGCAGGCCCTCGCCCGAGCGGCTGTAGGCACCGGTCGCGCGGATCACCGCCGTGTTGTGCGCGGCGAGGCCGGTGAGCCGGATGCGCGCACCGTCCCAGTCGACGTCCTGCACACGGCCGTTGAGCACGACCTCCCGCACGTCCTCGCCGATGAAGTCCACCCAGGTCTCCGTCGCCGTCGCGTCGAACTCGAGCGTGCTCGTGGTCGGGAACCCCGTCGTCGCGGCATCGGCGGCGTCGGCGACGTCGAGCTCGAGCCTGATCCGGCGCAGGGTGATGCTCGCGGACCGTGCGGAGGTCTCGGCGCGGGTGAGGTTGGCGGTGGTCATGGATCCATCGTTCCATGACCTCCGACCGGGTGGGATGCTGTGCCAGCATGGTCGCATGACCGACCAGGCCGCGACCGCCCCCCTTCCCGAACGAAGCAGGCTCGTGCAGGAGCACGTCCGCGCCGCAGGACTCGCCTCCCAGGTGCGGGAGCTGCCCGACTCGGCGCGCACGGCGGCGCAGGCCGCAGCGGCGCTGGGCTGTGAGATCGGCGCGATCGGATCCAGCCTCCTGTTCCTCGCCGACGAGCAGCCGCTCCTCGTGATGACGAGCGGACGGCACAGGGTCGACCTCGATCTGCTCGCCGCGGCGGTGGGTGCGGCGAACGTCGTGATGGCGCCTGCGGCCACGGTGCGGGAGGTGACGGGGCAGGCCATCGGCGGTGTGGCGCCCGTCGGCCACCCCTCTCCCGTGCGCACGGTGATCGACGCGGCACTGCGCGACTACGACGTCGTCTGGACCGCCGGCGGCACTCCGCACACCGTGATGCCGATGAGCTTCGACGAGCTCGTGGCCCTCACGGGAGGCGACGTCGTGGTGGTCGCCGCCGACTGAGCCGCCCGGCCGACGCACTCTTCGCGGGTGCCCAGGAACGGTCCAGGGGGCGTCCAGACTCCGCCCCTACCGTGGAAAGGGATGTCACGGAACGGTAACAGGATCGGTTCTCTCGACGGACTCCGCGGGCTGGCCGCGGGGATCGTCCTCATCCATCACGCCTCGCTGATCGCGGAGCCCTGGCTGGATCCGGCCGGCTGGGCGGTGCTCACGCAGTCGCCGCTGAAACTGCTGATCGCCGGCTCCGAAGCCGTCATGGTCTTCTTCGTGCTCTCCGGTCTCGTCGTGGCCCTGCCGGCGCTGCGACCCGGATTCTCCTGGGCGCGCTACTTCCCGGCACGGCTGTTCCGGCTCTACGTGCCGGTGATCGCCGCGCTCGGCGCCGCCGCCCTGCTCGTGAAGGTCGTCCCGCGCGACGCGTCGACGATGCCGGACGACTCCTGGATGCAGGACGCCCAGGCCACGAGCGTCTCGGCCGGCGACGTGCTGTCGCAGATGACGCTGCTGCGCGCGGACTACCCGATCGACAACGTGCTCTGGTCGCTGCGCTGGGAGCTGTTCTTCTCCCTGCTGCTCCCCCTGTACGTCTGGGTGGCGCTGCGCGTGCGCCGCTTCGCCGTGCCCGTCGGGGTGCTCACCGTGGTGCTGATGTTCGCGGGGCGGGCGAGCGGCAACTCCGCGCTCGCGTACCTGCCGGTGTTCCTGCTCGGCACGCTCATCGCCGTCCGCTTCGACGACCTGCGCGGACTGGCGGCCGGCCCGCGGGCACGTCGCGCCCTCCCGTGGGTCGCCGCGCTGGCCGGAACGATGCTCATCGCGAGCTGGCTGGCCCGCCCGCTCACGGCGGGCACGATCGCCGCCGACGTGCTGTGGGCGCTGGCGGGCGCGGGCGCGGCCCTGCTCGTGATCCTCGCCGTGATCTGGCCGCGGGCCGAGCGCGCGCTGGGCACGCGACCGATGCAGTGGCTGGGGCGGATCTCGTTCAGCCTCTATCTCGTGCACGCCCCGATCCTGGCCACGCTCTGCTACCTCCTGGGCGCAGAGCGGTGGTGGCTCGCCTGCCTGATCGGCGTGCCGCTGAGCCTCGTGGCGGCGGCGGCGTTCCACGCGCTCGTGGAGCGGCAGTCGCAGGTGCTCGCCCGCCGGGCCGGGGCGATCGGCGAAGCGCTCGCGGAGCGCGCCTCCGTGCGTCGCGTCGGCGCCGCACGGAAGGTCGCGCTCGCCCGCGCGCAGTGACGACGGACTCCGGTCGCCGCCTCCCTCGGATCGTCCGGCGAGGTCACTGCTGCCCGGCCACGGCCTCGCGACGCTGCCGCCGCCGGGTCACCGCGCCGTACACGGCCCGCAGCAGCGCCCGCGCGGCATAGCGCACGCCGATGCCCGCCGCGCCGAACGCGCAGGCGATCAGGACGGCGCGGGCGTCGTGCAGGTCGACGTCGAAGATCCGGGATCCGAGCGGGGTCAGGATGGCGACGAGCATCCCGCCGATCATGGCGCCCACGAGCGCGATCTTCCAGGGACGGAAGGGGCGGGCGACCGTGATGAGCACGAAGAACGCGACGATGACGAGCGCCAGGAACGCCGTCGAGGAGGTGAGCTTCGCGGTGTCGTGGCCCGTCCCGAGCACGGCCCGGGCCGTCAGATACGCGCCGTACGACGCGAGCGCCGCCCCGATGCCGCCGGGCACGGCCGCATCGAGCACCCGGCGCACGAAGCCGTCCTGCGCGCGGGCCGTGTTCGGGGCGAGCGCGAGGAAGAACGCCGGGATGCCGATCGTGAACCATGCGATGAGGGTCACGTGCCGCGGGAAGAACGGGAACGGCACCGCGGTGACCGCGACGAGCAGCGCCAGCAGGATCGAGTACAGCGTCTTCGTGAGGAACAAGGTCGCGACCCGCTCGATGTTGCCGATCACGCGGCGCCCCTCGGCGACCACATGCGGCAGCGTCGCGAAGGAGTTGTCCAGCAGCACGATGCGCGACACCGCGCGCGCCGCCGGCGATCCGGATCCCATCGCGACGCCGACGTCCGCGTCCTTGAGCGCGAGCACGTCGTTGACCCCGTCGCCGGTCATCGCCACGACGCGCCCGTCGCCCTGCAGCGCATGCACCATGGCGCGCTTCTGCGTGGGCGTGACCCGCCCGAAGGCCGTGCGCGCCCGCACCTCGGCGTCGAAGTGCGCGGAGTCCGGATCCAGCGTGCGCGCATCCACCGCGTCCCGCCCGTTCGGCACGCCCGCCTCGGCGGCGATCGCGCCCACCGCCGCCGCGTTGTCGCCGGAGATCACCTTGATGCCGACGTCCTGCTGCGCGAAGTACGCGATCGCTCCGGACGCCTCGGCGCGCAGGCGCTGGTCCAGGATGACGAGCGCGGTCGGGACGAGTCCCGCGGGCAGGCCGTCGCCGGACGCCTCCGGATCCGGAAGCGCCGCATCGACGCGGGTGAGCGCGAGCACGCGAAGTCCTTCGGCGGCGAGCGCATCGGAGCGGGTGCGCACGGCATCCCCCTCGGGAAGCAGCACGTCAGGAGCTCCGAGCACCCAGCTCTCCACGGCCGCCGCGCCTGTGGCGGGGCACTGCACCGCGGCCCACTTGCGCGCCGAGGAGAACGCCACGGACGTCTGCACGGTCAAAGCCGGCGCGTCTCCGACATACTCCAGGATCGCCGCCATGCTCGCGTTCGGCTTGCCCTCGGCCCGGCCGATCGCGGCCAGAGCCGCGTCGATCCGCGCATCGTCGGCGAGCCGTTCGACCGCGCCGACCCGCATCCCGTCCTCGGTGAGCGTCCCCGTCTTGTCGGTGCACACCACGTCGACGCGGGCGAGCTGCTCGATCGCCGGAAGGTCCTGGACGAGGCAGTTGCGACGGCCGAGCCGGATCACGCCGACGGCCATCGCGACGCTCGTCATCAGCACGAGACCCTCGGGGACCATGGGGACCAGGGCGGCGACCAGGCCGCGCACCGCATTCCGCCAGTCCTCCGCATGACCCCAGATCTGATTCACGATCGTGAGCACGCCGACCGGGATGAGCGCCCATGTGACGTACTTCAGGATCTGATCGATCCCGGCACGCAGCTGCGAGGTCGGCTTACGGAACTCGGAGGCCTCCTTGGCCAGGCGCGCGGCGTACGCGTGCTCCCCGACCGCCGTCGCGCGGAACGCGGCCGAGCCCGCCGCCACGAAGCTGCCCGACTTGAGCTCGTAGCCGGGCCCGGCGAGCACCGGCTCGGACTCCCCCGTGAGCAGCGACTCGTCGACCTCGAAGCCGGTGGCGTCGAGCACGATCCCGTCCACCGGGATCTGATCACCGGCGGCGACGAGCACGATGTCGTCCTGCACGAGCTCTTCGACGTCGACCTCCGAGACGCCGTCCGCGCGCTCGACCCTGGCGGGAGCCTTGCTCAGCAGCGCGAGCCGGTCCAGCATGCGCTTGGCGCGCACCTCCTGCACCATGCCCACCACGCTGTTCACGATGATGAGCAGGCCGAAGAGCCCGTCGATGAAGTACCCCGTGCCGAGGATCAGCAGGAACATCACGAGATAGATGCCGTTGACCCGCGTGAACGCGTTCGCCCGGAAGATCTCGCCGAAGCTGCGGCTGGTGCGCGACTCGATGACGTTCGCGTCGCCGCGCGCCCGTCGCTCCGCGACCTCCGCCGCGGTCAGCGGAGCACGCGCCGTCGTGATGCCGCCGGCGCCGGGATAGATGCGGTCCGCCATCCGTCAGGCCGGGCGGTCCGTCGCGATCCACGGTGCGGTGAACGCACGCACGCGGGATCCGTCGAGGTCAGCGAGCGATACGCCGACGAATGCCGTCGCCGCCTCGGAGCTCTGCCAGCGGAACCGCGCCTCGCCGGAGAGCGCAGCGGCCGCGATCGCCGCCCCGGCGTCTGCCGCCGACTGCGCGTTCGCGAACGCCCCCGTCGAGCGGGCGATGTAGGCGCGCAGCTGATCCTCGTAGGCTCCGGCGTCGGTCGGGCGGACCGCGTTCTGCACGAAGTCGCTCGCGACGGCCGCGGGCTCGATGACCCGCACGTGCACGCCGAACGGCTCCGCGACGGCGGCGAGGGACTGCATGAAGCCCTCGACCGCGAACTTCGCGCCGCAGTACGCATCGGCGAAGGGCTGACCGACCACGCCGCCGACGCTGGTGACGGTGAGGATCGTGCCGTGCCCCCGCTCGCGCATCCCGGGGAGGACGAGCTTGGCGAGGTGCACGGGCGCGAGGTAGTTCACCTCGAGCTGGGCTCGGATCTGCTCCATCGACAGCTGCTCGGCCGTGCCGACGCCACCCTGACCGGCGTTGTTGACGAGTACGTCGATGCGCCCGTGGGCGGCGGTGACCTCGTCCACCACGCGTGCGGCCGCCGCATGATCCGTGACGTCGAGGGCGTGCACCTCCAGCGTCACGCCCGCGGCGTCCGCCGTCTCCTGGAGGCGCGCGGAGCGCGCGGTGTCGCGCATCGTGGCGATCACCTGCGCGCCCGATCTCGCCAGCTCCACGGCGGCGTGCATGCCCATCCCGGACGACGTCCCCGTCACCAGCACCACTTCGCCGATCCGGCCGTTTTCGCTCATACGGCTCACCGTAACAGCGCGCCGTCCGCCCGCGCTGGACGAATCAGGCCAGGCTCGTCGCGCTCGCCTCGTCGACCGCGCCGGCAGCGCGTTCCTTGCGCAGCGCAGGGAGATAGCAGAGGGCGCCGAGCACGCTGAAGGCTCCCGCCACCACGGTCGCCATGGCGGCCGAGGTCGCTCCGGCGAACGCCGTCAGCACCAGCAGCCCGATGCTGTAGGCGCCGCCCGAGACCATCGAGTTGAGAGAGAGGATCGTCGCCCTCGTGGACCGGTCGGCCTCGCGGTGCAGCAGCGCGGCGTGCATGGGTCCGGCGCCGCCGTGCGCGAGATAGGTGAGGCCGTAGCCGATCAGCAGGCCGACGACGCCCGACGCGAGCCCCATGAGCACGACGAAGACGCCGTTCAGGATCCTGCTGAGGATCGCGGTCCAGGCGACACCGATCACGCCGCTCAGCCGGCTCGCGAGCAGCGATCCCACCGCGAACAGGCCCCAGGCGGCCGCCGAGGCCGGACCGAACACCGCCGCGGCCGCGTCCTCGCCGCCGAGGATGCCCTCCAGCTGCAGCGGGGTGAGCGTCTCGAAGCCGATCATCGCCACGGACCAGAAGACCTCGACGAGCACGAGTCCCAGGAGCACCCGCGACCGCGCCGCACGGCGCAGGCCGTCGACGATCGTCCGCGGGGTCAGGCGCGCGGCATCGGCCATCGCGGTCAGCGGGCGGATCGGGGGTGCGTCGTGCTCCCGCGCATCCCGCACCAGGATGAGCACGAGGAGCGTGTAGAGCGCGTAGAGCCCGATCGCGACCAGCATCGGAAGGATCAGGGCGGACACCCCGGGGAGCGGACGCCAGGCCACCAGCAGGCCGCCGAGCAGCGCACCGCCCGCGATCGCGACGCCGAGCGCCGTCCCTGCGCGCGCCAACGGCGCCGCCACCTCGGCCCGGGGCTCGTGCTCGTGCACCGCATCGACGAACCACGCCTCGAGCGCTCCCGAGTCGAGCACGCGGAACACCCCCTGCAGCAGCAGGGAGACGGCGAACAGCGCGTACGAGTCTGCGAGGAGGAACAGCGTGCTGGCAGTGATCGCCAGCACGCCGGATGCGGCGAGCACAGGCCTCCGGCCGAGCGTGTCGGCGAGCGCGCCCGTCGGCAGCTCCAGGGCGAGCGCGACGAAGCCCTGGATGGCGAGGATGGATCCGATCGCGGCGATCGACATGCCGCGCTCGAGCGGCACGAGCACCGTGAGCCCGAGCGTCACTCCGACGGGCAGCCAGCGCAGGGCGGTGAGCAGCAGAAGCCGCCGCTGGGCCACGGCGATCGCCTGCCGCGCCACGGAGCCTGCCGCGATCGACGCGGTCACGGCTGCACCGGCGGGTCGAAGTCGACGGGCGTGCTCTGCACCACGATCTGGACCCGCCGCGCGGCGGGGTCGCCCTCCCCCGCGCGGCGGTACTTCTCGGTGAGCGCCTCGAGCTCCGCCTGGAACTCGGCGAGCTGCCCCGCGGTGACGGTGACGAGCGTGTCGCCGAAGCCGAGCTGGTCGACCCACTCGGCGGGCCAGGTCGCCTCCGCATCGAGCCACTCCTCGGTGCGGTGCGCGTACTGGCGCACGTAGTCGCGGCGCAGCCAGCCGAGCGCGGTCTGCGCATCCTCGTCGTCCGCGAAGTCGGAGTTGCTCCAGGAGTGGTAGTCGGTGCTCGCCCGCCAGATCCGCCGTTTGCCCGCCCCCTCGCCGGTGTCGGCGACGAGCCCGACGTCCTCGAGCGCGCGCAGGTGATAGCTGGTGGCGCCGGTGTTGGTGCTCAGCGCGGCGGCGAGCTGGGTCGCCGTCGCCGGTCCGTGCAGGCGCAGCGCGCCGAGGATCCGGGAGCGCAGCGGGTGGGCCAGCACGCGCACGGCGCGTTCGTCGAGACGCATTCCGACGGGCTTCTGCGGGGTGTCCATGCCCTCATGATCACATGCACACTTTCTGTGCACAAGACTTATGCACAAGAAATGTGCACATCGGCATTTCCCCGATGATCTTCCCCTGGGTGCTCCGCTGCCGCCGCCGACGCCTCAGTGCTTCTCGGCCTCGACCACGCTCTCCTCCGCCTCGATGCCGTTGGCAGAGGGCGGCACGCGACGCTCGAGCGCGAACGCCAGCACGCAGATGAGCAGGGATCCCGCGACCATCGACACGATGAACCACGCCTGACGGCCTTCACCGAGCAGCAGGCCCGCCGCGATCGGGCCGGCGATGGCGCCGCCCTGGAACGCCGCCGAATTGATGGCGTTGTAGCGCCCTCGGCTGCGATCCGAGGCGAGGTCGTTGTAGATCGCGGGCACCGTGGGCTGCAGCATCGTCTCGCCGAACGCGAAGACGCCCATGAACAGCAGCACCCCGATGGCGGCCGCCAGCGACTTCGGCAGCAGCCCGGTGAGACCCAGCACCACCCAGGACAGCCCCCAGGTGAGCGTCATGATCTGCATGACCCTGGTGCGCCGGTGTCCGCGGATCAGCTTCAGCACCGCGAACTGCAGCAGCACGATGACGGCCGTGTTCACCGCGAAGGAGAAGCCGATCACCTGCGTGGAGACGCCGGACACCTGGCGGGCGAACGCGGGGAATCCGCCCTCCATCTGCCCGTAGCCGATGAAGACCGCGAGGAACGTCAGCAGCGTCAGCCAGAGCACGGCCGGCCGCCGCAGGATCTGCCGATACCCCTCGGCCGGCTCCGTGTGGACCTCCGCCGGATCCGCATGGGTGCGGACGTGCCGCAGTGGACCGAGCAGCAGCGCCATCGGGATGAGCGAGCTCACCGCGTCGATGAGGAAGATCGCCGTGAAGGTCTCCGGCCGGTGCACGTCGATGAAGAAGCCGCCGATGATGCCGCCGACGCCGATCCCGAGATTGATCAGGGCGAAGTTCACGCCGAAGTACTGCTGCCGGAGCTCGCCCTCGACGATCGAGGCGATCACCGCGTTGAACCCCGGCCAGGAGACGCCGAAGTTGACCCCCATCAGCACCAGCGCGATCGCGGCCGCCGCCGGCGTCGTCGCGAACGCCAGCAGCGCGCAGCCGGCGATCATCGCGGCGAGCCCGACCAGGAGCACCCGGCGCGCCCCGTACCGGTCGATGAGGGTGCCGCCGGGCCCCGTCACCAGCAGGCCGGTCACGGCGATGATGCTCATGAGCGCACCGGAGACGCCCAGGTCGAACCCGCGCACCTCGTGCAGGTAGATGATGGTGAAGGGCAGCGTCAGCCCTCGGCCCAGCGTCTGGATCGCCACGGTCGACAGCAGCCATCGCCCTTCGGTGGGCAGGGCCGTCCAGAACGCTCTCATACCGGTCACCGCACAAGTCTGCCGGAGGCCACGGACACTCCGGCCACCGGCCGGACCCGCGCGGGGCGGATCCGGCCGGCGCGCAGGTCAGCGCACGACGGCCGCGACCCGAGCCAGCGCCTGAGCCAGATCCCGGACGAGATCCTCCGGGTCCTCCAGCCCGATCGACAGGCGCACGATGTCCGCCCCCGGGCGCGCCTCGGCGGCCACGGGGCGATGCGTCAGCGCCGCCGGGTGCTGCACGAGCGAGTCGACGCCGCCAAGGGAGACGGCGTGGGTGAACAGGCGCACCGAGCCGGTGAGAGCCTCCGCGGCCGCGTAGCCGTCGCGGAGCCGCGCCGCGATCATGGCTCCGCCGCCGCGCATCTGGCGCGGGACTAGACCTCGATCGTCCCCGATCCCGGGATAGAAGACCTCAGCGACGGCGGGATGCTCGGCGAGCCAGGCGGCCACGTGCTCGGCGGAGCGCTGCTGGCGCTCCATCCGCACCGGCAGCGTCGCCAGGCCCCGGTGCAGCAGGTAGGCGCCGAGCGGGTGCAGCAGTGCTCCGGTGATCGCCCGCACGCGCCGCAGCGCCTGAGCGGTCGGCTCCGAGCACGCGATGACGCCCGCGATCACGTCCCCGTGCCCTCCGATGTACTTCGTGGCGCTGTGCAGCGACATCGCCGCGCCCAGATCCAGCGGGTTCTGCAGCAGCGGCGTGGCGAACGTGTTGTCCACGAGCACCGGCACATCGCCCGCCTGGGCGACGACCGCCGCGATGTCGACGAGATCGAGCGTCGGGTTGCCCGGGGTCTCGACGACGACCAGACCGGTGTCCTCCCGCAGATGGGCGCTCACCTCGTCCTCCGCGCAGAACGTGGTGTCCGCGCCGAGCAGCCCCGAGTCGAGCAGGTGGTCGGTGCCGCCGTAGAGGGGACGCACGGCGACGATGCGGTGCTTGCCCACGGCCGTCGTGTGCGACAGGATCGCGGCGGTCATCGCCGCCATGCCGCTGGAGAAGGCCACCGAGGACTCGGCGTGCTCGAGCTCGGCGAGCGCCTCCTCGAAGCGCGCGACGGTGGGGTTCCACAGGCGCGCGTAGACGTTGCCGCCGTCGGGCAGCGGATGCCCTCCGTTCGCCATCGACTCGTAGGAGTCGCCGCCGTGCAGGATGTCGGGCAGGGGGTTGGTCGAGGAGAGGTCGATCGGGGCGGCGTGCACGCCGAGGGCGGCGAGGTCGGCACGGCCGGCGTGCACGGCAACGGTCTCGGGGCGCAACGGGGTCTCTCGCAGGGAATCGTCGTCGATCATGGGTTCAGGATCCCTCCGCGCGCAGGATACTGCCAGATCGCTTGCTGCAATCGTCGATGAAGCATGAGACGCTTGCGTCACGAACAATCCCTGGCCACGTGGAGGGGCGGATCTTGACCTCGGGACAGCAGACCGTCGACGCGCTCGACCTGCGCATCCTCGCCCACCTCTCGGCGCACCCCGATGCGCCGATCAAGGAGCTCGCCGCGGCGCTCGGCATCCCGGCGTCCACGTGCGCGTTCCGGCTGCGCTCTCTACGGACGCGCGGCGTGATCCTCGGCATGCGGCTGCTCCTGGACCCCGCGGCCCTCGGCCGCCCGGTGCAGGCGGTGATCCGGGTGCGCCTCGGCAATCACAGCAAGTCCGGCGTGGAGGCGCTGTTCGACGCCCTCGCCGCCACCGAGGGCGTGCTGCAGGTCTTCCACATCGCCGGTGCCGACGACTTCCTCGTGCACGTCGCCGTCGCCGACGCCGCGGCCCTGCGCGACATCGTCCTCGAACGCATCACCGTGCACGACGTGGTGCGCGCCACGGAGACGCAGCTCGTCTTCGAGCGCCGCGACGGCACCGCGGTCGCGGCGCTCTGACGGGCGCGGCGGGCATGGCTGCTGTACAACCTCTCGGCTGTTCGGCACTCTGAGAGAGGACCCGGGCACGACCTCGCTCCCGGGCCGGACGATCATCGCAGAGAGGGCCACCGCATGACCGCCTCCGACAGCGCGCCGACGGGCGCCGTGCCGCCGCCGACGTCTTCGACGTCTCCGGCACGTCCGACGCCGCGATGGCTCCGCGCGGTCGCCACCTACCTTCGGCGCAACCCTTTCGCCGCGATGCTCGCCGTCGTCGTGATCGCGACCGGTTTCGTCACGGGCACGTTCCTGGGACGGTTCCCCGAGGAGTTCGCGGCCGGCGAGGGCACCACGTTCGAGCTGGGGCTCTGGTGGACCCCGTTCACGGCGCTGCTGTTCGGCGATTCCGTGATCGGCGGAGTGCTCGCCCTCGCGCTGATCCTCACCGCCGGCGCGTACGCCGAGCGCAGGCTCGGCACCGTCCGGGCGGTCTGGGTGTTCTTCCTCACGGGGATCCTCGGCATCCTCGTGGGCCTGGGCGCGCAGGCGCTGCTGCTCTCCTGGGGATCCTCCTGGGGCATGCTCGCGAGCTTCGACCTCGTCGCGGATCCGACGATCGGCACCGTCGGCCTGCTCATGGCCGCGTCCGCCTTCGCGCCGGCGCTGTGGCAGCGGCGCATCCGTGTCGTCGGCTTCACCCTCCTCGTGATGTTCGCGCTGTACGCCGCCGACAGCGACAGCGTCTTCCGGCTGCTGTCCGGCGTCGTGGGCGCCGTGCTGGGGGTGATGCTCGCGCACGGCACCGCACGGCCCTCGTGGCACCGAAGCTCCTATCGGGAGGTGCGCACCCTCGTCGCGGCGATCGTGGCGGCGACCGGCCTCGGTCCGTTCATCGTGCTCGTCTCGGGGTCCTGGTACGCGCCGCTGGGCCTCGTGGTCTCCGGGTTCTCGCCCGTCGACGCGCAGCCGATGGACACGTCGTGCACGCAGGACTTCACCGCGGACTGCTCCCGGCAGGCGGCCGCGCTCCTGCAGTCCGGTCCCGGCCCGTTCCTGATCAGCCTCGTGCCGCTCCTGCTGACCCTGCTGGCGGCCTGGGGGCTGCGCACCGGACGCCGCGCCGCGTGGATCCTCGCCCTCGTCGTGAACGCGGCCATCGCGCTGCTCACGGCCACGGCCGTCGGGATCAACGAGCTGCTCGACGACAAGACGCGCGGCAAGCTCCTGATCGAGGACGGCATCGCCATGGTCCTCGCGGTGCTCGTGCCGATCGGGGTCATCGCGCTGCTGCTGATCACCCGCGCGCGCTTCCAGGTGACGGCGCCCCGCGCGGCCGTGCGACGCTTCACGATCACCGTGGTCGGCGCGTTCCTGGTCTGCGCGGGGATCTACCTGGTCATGGGCCTCATCGACGGCGACAACTACCTCGACGGCCAGCCCTCCGTGGGCGAGCTCCTCGCAGACCTCGTGCGCCCGTTCGTCTCCGCAGGGCTGCTGCCCGCCATCGCCGACCCGGGCATCCCGGTCGACGGCGCCGCGCTGTTCGTCTACCAGTGGGTGGGCGTGCCGTTCTGGATCGTCTTCATCGTCGCCGCGATCCGGCTGTTCCGCGCCACCCAGGTCGGCAGCCACGTCATGGAGGAGGCGCAGTTCCGCGAGCTGCTGCGCCGCGGCGGCGGCGGCACTCTGGGCTTCATGGGCACGTGGGCCGGCAACACCCACTGGTTCACGCCCGACGGCCAGGGCGCGATCGCCTACCGGGTCGTCAACAAGGTCGCGCTCACGATGTCGGATCCCGTCTGCGCGCCCGGTGCGGAGCGCGAGACGATCGAGGGCTTCATCGCCCACTGCGAGGCACAGGGCTGGTCGGCCTGCTTCTACAGCTTCCACGAGCGCTATCTGCCGATCTTCCAGTCGTTCGGGTGGCAGTACATGTCCGTCGGCGAGGAGACCGTCATCGACCTCCCCGGCTTCGAGCTCACCGGAAAGGCGTGGCAGAAGGTGCGGCAGCCGCTCAACCGCGGCGAGCGCGAGGGCATCACCACCCTCTGGTCGACGTGGAACGAGCTCCCCTCCCGCTACTCGCGCGAGATCACCGCGGTCAGCGAGGAATGGGTCGCCCACAAGAAGCTCCCGGAGATGGGCTTCACCCTCGGCGGCATGGAGGAGCTCAAGGACTCCGATGTCGGGATCTTCCTCGCGATCAACAAGGACGGCGGGATCGAGGCGACCACGAGCTGGCTGCCGAGCTGGACCGACGGCCGGGTCACCGGCTGGACGATCGACTTCATGCGGCGCAGCGACGGATCGATGCCCGGGATCATGGAGTACGTGATCGCGTCCGCAGCGCTTCACATGAAGGAGCAGGGCGCACAGGTGCTGAGCCTGTCCGGGGCGCCGCTGGCGACCAAGCCGGGCCAGGAGGTCACCGAGCCGACCGTCATGGACCGGCTGCTCGCCTGGCTGGGCGAGATCCTCGAGCCGGCCTACGGGTTCACGTCGCTGTTCCGCTTCAAGAGCAAGTTCAACCCGCGCTACGAGACGATCTACATGGCGTATGCGGATCCGGCGCAGCTCCCCCGCATCGGGATGGCGATCGGCAGCGCGTACCTGCCGGAGGCGACTCCGCAGGAGTATCTGGCGCTCATGCAGACCATCACCAACCGCGCCGGAGAGCGCTGAACCTCGTCCGTCGAGGCCACGCCGACGCCACGCCGACGCGCCCGTTTCACGGCCAATGTATGGAACTCTCAGGAACCATCCGTATTATTACGGAGTTGTAACACCCTCCGTTCCCCCCGAAGGCGGAGAAAGTCACACCCCCTCCGCTGCCCGAGGAGCACATCATCAGTTCGCGAGCCCCCGAGACCGAGCTCCCCTCTGCCCGTTCCGCAGGATCCCCCTCTGCGACCCCCGGTACCGCCGCGCCCCGCTCCCGTCGTGAGCTGCGCGAGCAGGCCGCGGCCCAGGCATCCGCCGCTTCGACGACGCCCGCCGCCTCGGCCCCCGCGGCACCGGCCGCCGAGACCCGCAGCACCCCCGCCTCCGAGGTGCGCGGCACGTTCGCCGGCACCCGCGCGGCAGACCCGACCGCGCCCCAGGCGCGCATCCCCGCGCCACCGCAGGCCTCCGAGCCGGCCGCCCGATCCGCGGCCCCGGCCCAGCTTCCTCCGCACGCCGTCCCCGCAGGCCGTCGCCCGCGTCGCAACGTCAAGCGTCTCAGCCGCAGCACGGGCGCTGCGCTGGCGATCTCCGCACTCGTCGTCGGCACCGCGCTCCCCGCCATCGGCATGGTCCGCGCCAGCGACGCCCAGGCCGCGAACAACGCCTCGGCCGACATCCGCGCGCAGTCGTTCACCGCTGCCAACGGCGTGCTGCCCGACGTGCAGGTGCACGGCACGTTCACGGCCACCACGCCCACCGAGCTCAGCGCGAAGCAGGCCGCCACCGCTGCGGCCGCGCGCACCGGTGTCGCGTCTATCGCGCAGCCCGGCCAGGTCATCTACCCGATGGCCGCCGGCTCCTACACGCTGACCGACGGATTCGGCGCCCCGCGCACCGGACGCAGTCACATGGGCCAGGACTTCGCGGCCCCCATCGGCACCCCCATCTACGCCGCGGCCGACGGCTGCGTCACGCTCTCCCAGGAGAGCTACCAGGGCTACGGCGTCTCGGTCGAGCTCTCGCACGCCGCACTGAGCGGCCAGAACGCCGTCTCCACCCTGTACGCGCACATGGACTACGGGACGCGCGCGGTGCAGGTCGGCGAGTGCGTCACGGCCGGCCAGTTCCTCGGCCGCGTCGGCAACACCGGCTGGACGGTCGGCTCCTGCCTGCACTTCGAGGTGCACATCAACGACAGCGCGATCGACCCGCTCGCCTGGCTCCAGTCCAACGTCTTCTGATCCGACCTCGGACAGGACGAAGCCCCCGCCGAGACGGGGGCTTCGTCGTATCCGGCCCTCCTGCCGATCAGTGACCGCTGTGCGGATCGACGACGACCAGGTCCCCGCCGTGGTCGTGTCCTGATCCGTGACCGACCGCGTCGGTCAGTGCGAGGGCGGGCGTCGCCACCGCGGCGACGAGGAAGACTCCCAAGGCCATCCCCGTCGCCCGCACGCGCAGCGCCCTGGCCGGTTCCTCCCCCGTACCGGCCGAGCCCTCCCCCTTCCGCGCGGCGCGCGCCGCCATGGATCCCCCCACGACGACGAGCGCCGACGAGATCGCGACGGCGCCGACCGGTGCGCCGCCCCCGAGCGACACCGCACCGAGCAGCACCGCCGCGATCGCGCCGGCCGCCGCTCCCCGCCCGCCGATGATCCGCCCCGCCCGCAGCACGGCGATGCCCCAGCCGAGCTCGACAGAGCCGATCAGCAGCATCGGCGCGCACAGCGCCCTCGTCACGTCACCCGATGGCGCGACGATCGATGCCCCGATCGCGAGGTGGATCAGGCCCGCTCCCCACGCGAGCAGAGCGGGCCAGGTGCGCAGCATGACGACCTCAGGCCGTCGCCCCGCGCGGCACGCTGCGCTCCACGCCCAGCCCGACCGCGAGCAGCAGCAGAGCGCTCGCCAGGTGCAGGAAGTGGTCGAAGGTGTTCAGCGCGAGGATGTTCGCCGCCGTGCCCACCAGGAAGAACCCGATGATGCCGAGCAGCAGATACGCGGCTCCCACGACGGTGTTGGTGCCCTTCGCGGCGGGCGTCGACACGAGTCCCGCCACGAGCAGCGCCGCGCCGATCAGCAGATGCGCGACGTTGTGCAGAGGGTTGACCATGAAGATCCCGAGCAGCATCCCTCCCTGGGTCGCCAGGAAGGAGACTCCTCCGGTGACGGCGAAGCCGAGTGCTCCGACGACGATGTAGACGGCGCCGAAGATGACGGCGATCAGACGGTTCGGTGACGAACGCATTGCTCCTCCTCGATTCGGGCGGCGGGATGCCGCTCACCTCTTCTTCGGAGGCCCCGAGGAATCGGATTGCACGCATCCGACAGGACTTTCGCCCCTCCTTCGGGAGAGGTGCCGCAGGGACGATCCGGCCGAGGCAAGCCCCTTGCGGCGTCGCCCGTCGCACGCCAGGATCAGCCGCGGACCGGGGCGATGCCGCCGGGGCGATCGGAGGGGGCAGGATGGCGCTGCGCATCGTGGACGGGCAGGAGCCGGGCATACGCCGGATCCGGCGCGGACGGGGGTTCGAGTACCGGGACGCCCGAGGCCGGCACCTCGACGACGCGCGCACGCTCGAGCGGATCAGGGCGCTCGCGATCCCGCCGGCGTGGGAGGACGTGTGGATCTGCCCGCACCCGGACGGCCACCTCCAGACCACCGGCGTCGACGCCGCAGGGCGCACGCAGTACCGGTATCACCCGGAATGGGCGCGTCGGGCTGCGGAGGCGAAGTTCGACCGCGCCCTGGACCTCGCGCGGGCGCTGCCGGCGGCACGCCGCTCGGTCACCCGCGACCTGCGCGCCGGCGGGACGTCACGCGCGACCGTCCTCGCCGCCGGCTTCCGGATGCTCGACGTGGCGCTGCTCCGGGTCGGCTCCGAGGAGTACGCCGAGCGACACGGCAGCGTCGGGCTGTGCACGCTGCGCGCACGCCATGTCGCCGTCGACGGAGAGACGGTGCGGTTGAGCTTCCGCGGCAAGAGCAGCGTCCCGTGGCAGACGGAGCTCGAGGATCCCGACCTCGCCGCGGTTCTGGGTCAGCTCCGCCGACGCGGTTCGCGGACCCGGCTGCTGGCATGGCGGGAGGACGGCCCCTGGCATCCAGTGCGTCCGGCGGACATCAACGAGGACGTCCGCGCCCGCACCAGCGGCGACTTCACCGCCAAGGACTTCCGCACGATCCATGCAACGGTCATCGCCGCGCGCAGCCTCGCGCGCTCGGGTGCCGCCGAGACCGCGGCCGCCGGACGACGCGCCGTGCGCCTCGCCGTCGAGGAGACGGCGCTCGCGCTCGGGAACACGCCGGCTGTGGCGCGCGGAAGCTACATCGACCCTCGGCTGTTCGAGCGCTACGCGCAGGGGCTGATCGTGCATCCGAACGGCCACAGCGTCGAGCAGCAGCTGATCGAGCTGCTGCCCTGACGCATCCGCGGCCGACGGGGCGCGGATGCGTCGGGCGGCGGTCTCACGCGAGGTCGTTGTAGGACTCGCCCTCGGGCGGTGTCGTCTCGCCGTTCACGGTGCCGCGCCACACGCCGGTCGCCGTCCCCCGGTTCTCGATGAACTTGAACCGGTGCAGGTCCCGTTCCGCCGCGTGCTCGTCGAGCGCGAGCGTGGACCCGACCCGCTCCAGGAAGCCCTCGGGCTCCCAGGTCAGCGTGAGGTCGACGCGCGTTCCGACGGGTCCGCTGGTGAACGCCACCTGGCCGGAATGCACCTTCTCGCCCGAGCTCTCCCAGCGGATCAGGGAATCCGGGATCTGCTCGGTGATCGTCGCCTCGAAGGTCCGCTTCACTCCGCCGATCTCCGTGTCCCAGCGCGTGCGGACGTCATCGAGCTGCTCGACGTGGCGTACCGCACCGCCGCCGGGGTTCCGCATCGCGCTCGTATCGGCTATCGTCGCGCGTCCGCCACCATCTGGCCCCGCTCGAACGAGGCCGAGTACACCGTCTCCGCCTCCTCGAGCACGCGCGGAGCGAGCACGGCGACGGGGATCGCGTCCGCCAGCAGGGGCTCCGCGTCCGGCCCTCTCCCGACCTCGTCGCCGGTGAGGATCCAGGCCACGCGCCCCTCCCCTTCGCGCTCGAGATGCCGGTACTTCACCAGCTGCCGGGAGACCCACTGCTCGACCGGGCGCGTCCACCACTGCTCGGGCGTGAGCGGGCTCGCCGACAGTCCGGGGAGCGTCAGGCCGCTCTCTCCGTCCATGCTGCGGCCGCCGACGTCGGCGCGCGGGTCCTCGCTGTATCGCACGTAGAGCGGCTCCACGGTCTCGGCGAGATGCACGACCTCGCGCAGCGCTCCGTACACCGGAAGTCCGTCATCCTGTGCCCTGCCCACGGTCTCGGCGATCGCCATCGGGGTCTCCTCTGCGTCGGGTGCGGTACCGGGCCCCAGCCTGACGCCTGTGCGCGCCGCCGTCACCGGGATTGACAAACGCCGCCGCGGTCCTCCCGCGTCCCTCAGTCGCGGTGCGGATCGCGCTCGGCCTCGCGGAGGATGCTCGCGACCATGCCGCTGAAGATGATGCCGTGGAACGGCAGCAGCATCGCCCAGTAGATGCGCCCGGCGAGACCCTTGGGGAAGAACACCGCGCGCTGGCGATACAGGCTGCCGTCGCCGTCCGGGCGCACGCTCAGCTCGAGCCATCCGCGCCCCGGCATCCGCATCTCCGCACGCAGTCGCAGGGACCGTCCTCGTGCGATCGACTCCACCCGCCAGACGTCGACCACGTCACCGGTGTTCAGGCGGGAGGGGTGCCGACGCCCGCGCGTCATCCCCACGCCGCCGGAGAGACGATCGATCCAGCCGCGCGCGGCCCAGGCGAGCGGCGCGGAATGCCATCCGCTCTCCCCTCCGATCGATTCGATGACCCGCCATACCGCTGCGGGCGATGCCGCACTGTGCCGCTCGCGCTCATCGGTGAATACGACCTGCCCCGCCCATTCCGGATCGCTCGGCAGCGGGTCGCTCGGCGCGCCTGCGACGGTCGCGTTCTGCCAGCTCGTCTCCACCTCGCCGGCGCGCTCGCGGCGCAGGGCGAGTCGCACCGCCACCCGGTACGGAAGCAGCCCTCCCTCGGGCGGCGGGATGTAGCGATCGATGTCGTGCTCGTGCGCCACGCAGTCGTTCTGCAACGACGCGATGATCGGCACGGCGAGCGCCCGCGGCACGGGCGTGACGAGGTTCACCCACTGCGACGCGAGCCAGGGCGTCAGCACGGGCAGCGCCGCGATCGGCCGCTGGCGGAGCCCCGCCTCGACGGCGTAGCCGTTCATCATCTGCCCGTAGCGCAGCACGTCGGGGCCGCCGATGTCGAAGGTGCGATTGAGGACATCGGGAAGACCCGCCGCCTGCACGAGATAGCGCAGCACATCGCGCACGGCGATCGGCTGCACCCGGTTGCGCACCCAGCGCGGCGCGGGCATGTACGGCAGCACCTCGGTGAGGTGGCGGATCATCTCGAACGAGGCGGACCCGGATCCGATCACGATCCCCGCCTGGAAGACGATCGCCGGAACCGGCGAGTCGAGGAGGATGCGGCCCACCGCAGCGCGCGACGCGAGGTGCGACGAGAGGCGTCCCTCGGCGGGATGCAGTCCGCCGAGATAGACGAGGCGCCGGACTCCGGCTTCGGCGGCGGCCGCCGCGAAGGTCTCGGCCTGCCTGCGCTCTGCCTGTTCGAACCGGCCGCCCGCGCTCATCGAGTGCACGAGGTAATAGGCGATCTCCGCGCCCTCCATCGCGGCGCGGACCCCGTCCCCCGTGGAGAGGTCCGCCGTGACGACGCGCACACGGTCCCGCCAGGGGACGTCGGTGAGCTTCCACGCGGAGCGCACCAGACAGGTCACCTCGTAGCCCGCATCGAGCAGCTGCGGAACCAGGCGTCCGCCGATGTACCCGGTCGCGCCCGTGACGACGACTCTCGTCATTCGATCAGCTCCCCTAAGCGTTTGTCTAACCAGGTTAGCCAAAATCGACTCGACATGGCGCACCTCGCTCCGGAGAACCGGATCCCCCGGATGGGCGGCCGGATCCGCTCGATCGCGCACCCAGACGGATCCGGTCCGCTCATGCGCGCGATGCCCGAGTGTTCACTCGCACGTTGTTGTCCGCATCCCCTCGGCGTGGTTGCATCGGTCTTCATGACCGATGAAACACATCTGCACCGCCACGCCGCCGCTCCCGAACCCCGCTGGTGCTCGTGCGCGGTTCCCGACGAGGCCGCACAGGAGCACCGCTCCGGACTGAATCGACGAGGATTCCTCACGGGCGTCACCGCGGCGAGCGCCCTCGCCGCCGCGGGCTGGGTCGCCACCCCGGAGAAGGCGTCGGCCGCGGCCGGCGGCGTCGGCAAGTCCGTGACCATCACGATCATGGGCACGTCCGACATCCACTCGCACGCCGTGAACTGGGACTACTACAAGGACGCGGCGTACACCGACAAGGCCGGCAACGTCGTCGGCCTCTCCCGGGTCTCGAGCGTCGTGAACCAGATCCGCGCCGACCGCGGTCGCGAGCGCACGCTCCTCTTCGACGCGGGCGACACCATCCAGGGCACGCCGCTGGGCTTCTACTACGCCACGGTCGACCCGATCACCCAGACCGGCGCCACCCACCCGATGGCCGCGCAGATGAACGCGCTCGGCTACGACGCCGTCGCCCTCGGCAACCACGAGTTCAACTACGGCCTCGACTTCCTCGACACCTGGATCTCGCAGATGGATGCGCCCGTGCTCGGGGCCAACGCCGTGCGCGCCGGCACGACCGTGCCCGCCTACACGCCGTACACGATCAAGACGATGAAGATCCCGGGCTACAAGCCGATCAAGGTCGGCGTGCTCGGCCTCACCAACCCCGGCATCGTCATCTGGGACAAGGCGCACGTGAGCGGCACGCTCGAGGTGCTGGACATCGTCGAGACCGCCAAGCGCTGGGTCCCGGTCATCCGCGACCAGGGCGTCGACCTCGTCGTCGTGAGCGTGCACTCCGGCGACAGCGGCACGTCTTCCTACGGCACGGATCTCCCGAACGAGAACGCCGCGGGAATCCTCGCCGAACAAGTGCCTGGTATCGACGCGATCCTGTTCGGCCACGCGCACAAGGACATCCCGCAGCGCTTCGTGACGAACGCGCAGACCGGCCAGCAGGTGGTGCTCAGCGAGCCGATGTGCTGGGGGCAGCGCCTCAGCGTGTTCGACATCGAGCTGCAGCAGGTCAAGGGCAAGTGGACGGTCGTGTCGCGCAAGTCCACGAACCTCAACACGAACACCGTGCAGGACGATCCGGCCATGGTCGCGCTCGTCCAGGCGCAGCACGACGCGGTCGTGACGTACGTCAACAAGCCGGTGGCCACCTCGACCGAGGAGCTCTCCGCCGCGGAGTCCTGCTGGAAGGACACCGCGATCCTCGACTACGTCAACGCGGTGCAGGTCGACACGGTGTCCAAGGCGATCGCCGGCACGGCGGAGGCGTCGCTGCCCGTCGTCTCCATCGCCGCCCCCTTCAACCGCCAGGCGACGTTCCCTGCGGGCGAGGTCACGATCCGCGACGTGGCAGGGCTGTACATCTACGACAACACCCTCATGGCGTCCGTGCTGACCGGCGCTCAGATCAAGGACTACCTGGAGTACTCGGCGAAGTACTTCCAGCAGGTCGCGCCGGGCGCCCCGGTGGATCCGGCGAGCTGGACGAATGCGCTCAACACCCCGGACTACAACTACGACCAGTTCTCCGGCGTGACCTACGACGTCGACATCGCGCAGCCGCAGGGCTCGCGGATCCAGAACCTGTCGTGGCAGGGCGCGCCGGTCGACCCCGCGCAGAAGTTCGTGGTCGCGGTCAACAACTACCGCCAGTCCGGCGGCGGCGGATTCCCGCACATCGCCACCGCGCCGGTCGTCTACAACGCCCAGGTCGCCATCCGCGAGGCCATCGTCGCCTACGCGTCGGCCGCCGGGACGATCGACCCGGCCGATTTCCACGTCGTGAACTGGAAGCTGACCCGCAACGGCGTGTCCGTCTTCTGATCCGGCACGACGACGCCCCTCCGCGCTTCGCGGAGGGGCGTCGTCATTTCGCTACTTCACGGTCGGCGGCGCGGGGATCGCATACCCGGAGGGGGCGATGTTGGCGTCGAGCGACTTCTTCCATGCGCCCGAGGAGATGTACTCCTTGAGGGCCGCCCGCACCTGGTCGGCCCGGTTGTCGCCCTTTTTCAGCCCGATCCCGTACATCTCGTCGGTGAAGCCCTTGCCGATCACCCGCAGCACGCCCTTGTATTCGGGGACGGCGGCGAAGCCGGCGAGGATCAGGTCGTCCGTCGAGACCGCGTCGACGGTGCCGGCTGCGAGATCGCGCACGCACTCCGACCACGACGGCACTTTCACCACGGTGATCTTCCCCTCGTAGTGGGAGGTGAGGTAGTCGATCGACGTGGTGCCCGCCGCCGCACACACCTTCTTGCCGTCCAGGGTCTCCGGCCCGGTGATGGTGTCGTCGTTGCGGCGGATCAGGAGATCCTGATGGGCCTCGAAGTACGGGCCCACGAAGGCGATCTCCTTCTCGCGCTCCGCGGTGATCGAGAACGTCGAGACGACGAGGTCGACCTTGCCCGAGGTCAGCGAGCTCACCCGCTCGTCCTGGTCGATGCGCTGCCAGGTGATGTTCTTCGTCGGCACGCCGAGCTTCCCGGCGACGTAGTTGGCGATGTCCACGTCGAATCCCGCGTAGCCGGCCTCCGTCTTGAGGCTGACGCCGGGGAGGTCGTCCGCGATCCCGATCGTGAGGGTCGCGGATCCGGTCGCCGTGTTGTCGCCGGTGCTGCTCGGAGGCGTGGCCGAGCAACCGGCGACGAGCACGGTTCCTGCGGCGAGGGCGGCCGCGACGAGCGCGAGACGGCGCATGTCACCGTCCCCCTTCATCCTTGCCCGTATCGCCGGGCGGGTTCTTGTCCGGCTCCTCGAGGTTGTCCCACTCGTGCATCCCGATCTCGACCGGGCCGAGATCGATGCCCTCGTCCCGATGGTGCGGGTCCTTGTGCTCCTCATCCCGCTCGTGCACGTCGAACTGCACGGTGCCGATGGCTGCGATCGACTCGGTGCGCGGTCCCGCCGGCTGCGGCGGGTAGCGCAGGCCCGTGTCCGTCCACTTGCTGAGCATGCGCCCCTCGGTGTGCGCGGACACGCGGCCCTTCACGATCAGCCATCCCAGCTCGAAGATGACGAGAAGCACCGGGATGCCGACGACCACGACGACGAAGCCCGTCTTGTGCCAGAAGTACGGGGACGCCTGCCAGCCCGAGATCGCCATGCCCACGATCACGAACACGAGGAACGCGAGGCCCAGATAGCTCGTCCACGGCGTGCCCGGTGCACGGAACGTGCTCGCAGGCAGCACTCCCCTGTCGCTGAGCCTGCGCAGCCGCAACTGGCAGACGAAGATCGTGCCCCAGGTGAACACGACCGCGATGGAGGCGGCCTCGAGCGCGATCTCGAAGGCGTCGGGGCTGACGGCGTTGAGGATCGACCCGAAGACGTAGACGACCGCGGTCATCACGATGCCCGCCCACGGCACTCCGGACCGGCTCATCTTGAGCGTGAAGCCCGGCGCCTGCTTCGCCATGCCGAGGCTGCGCAGCACCCTGCCCGTCGTGTACAGACCGGAATTGAGCGACGACATCGCGGCCACGATGAGGATCGCCTGGATGACGTTGGCCATCCAGGGCATCCCCATCCGGCCGAACACCGTCACGAACGGGCTGATGCCGGGCGTGAACTCGCTGGTCGGCAGGATGCACACGAGCAGCAGCAGGGCACCGCAGTAGAAGACGGCGATGCGGACGATGACCGCGTTGACCGCCTTGGGCACCTCGCGCTTGGGGTCCTCCATCTCGCCGGCCGCGATGCCGACCATCTCGATCGCCGCGTACGCGAACACCACGCCCGACATCACGATGATCGGGCCGTACCAGGCGAACCCGCCGCCGGTCGGCCAGAATCCGCCCGGATTGGACCAGAGGTTCTGGACGCCTGCACGGTGTCCGCCGACGTCGAAGCTGAATGCGACGACGATCACGCCGACGACGAGGAACACGATGATCGCCGCGACCTTGAGGACCGAGGCCCAGAACTCGAACTCGCCGAAGGCCTTCGCCGACAGCAGGTTGACCACCAGCACCACCGCGAGCGCGATGAGCACCGTGGCCCACGTCGGCATCTGCGGCCACCAGTACTGGATGTAGAGGCCGACGGCACTGAGCTCCGCGATGCCGGTGAGAGCCCAGTTCGTCCAGTACATCCAGCCGGTGTAGTAGGCCGCCTTCTCGCCGAAGAACTCGCGCATCCATGACACGAACGCCCCGGAGGTCGTCCGGTACAGCACGAGCTCGCCGAGGGCGCGCATGAGGAAGTACGCGATCACGCCCACGAAGGCGTAACTGAGCACGAGAGCGGGTCCGTTGCTGTGCAACCGGGACGCGGATCCGAGGAACAGGCCCGTGCCGATCGCGCCGCCGATCGCGATCATCTGCACCTGGCGCCGGTTCAGGCTCTTCTTGTAGCCCGCCTGCTCCGCATCGTGCTCGGCGCCGTGGTCCGGACCGCGTGTGAGGTCCGTGGTTTCCGTCTGCGACATGTGTTCCCCCTTGTCGTTCGCCGGTGGCGCCGTGAGCGGGTCGCGGAACGACTCGGTACATCAGCGCTGACGTGGTACAGAGGATGGCACGGTTTCTGGACTGAGGGCAACGGACGGCGGCGCGCCGCCCCGTAGACTCGCCGCAGCGATCACGGCGGCATCGAACCGCGACGCGAGGAGAGGTGGGCGATGGACGTGCTGCAGGAGTGGGCGGCGACGCGCGCCGAGGAGCTTCCCGGCGTCACCGTCGACCAGCCGTTCGGCCCCGAGGTCGACGTCTACCGGGTCCGCGAGCGGATGTTCATGGCGCTGTCCCCCATGGGACGGACGTCGGTGACCCTCAAGGCGGCGCCGGAGGACGCCGAGGCCCTGCGCGAGACGTTCCCGGCGATCATCCCCGGCTATCACATGAACAAGCGGCACTGGATCACCCTCCGCTCCGACGGGAGCCTCGAGCAGGACCTCGTCCGGGAGCTCGTCACGGAGGCGTACCGGCTGGTCGTGGCGAAGCTCCCCCGCGCGCAGCGTCCGGTGGATCCGGAGCTCTTCGGCCGCCTCTGAGCGCGCGGAACGACGACGCCGTTTGGCGTCCTCGATGTCGCGTTCTGCACGCGAATCACCGCGGGCTCGCGCGACGCCGCACGGACAGCGGGATGCCCCGTCGATCGATCGCGATATTCCGCGCGAACCCGCGTCATAGAACCTCCCTCGACGTGTCTCCTGTGGTGTGAGCATTGAGTACGACGCCGAGACCCGCGTCGAGTCCCCGGTCCTGACGTCCGAGCTGGACGAGGGCATCCAGCGCGCCCTGTCGCGAGGGAGGACGTTCGCCGCCAGCCTGCCGACCCACGCGTGGATGACGCTCAATCAGATCGCGGATGCGGAACGCATGTCCGTGGAGGGGCTGCTCGCGCGCGGCGCGGGCCAGGGTCTGCTGCACCGCTGGAGGACGCGGCGCGCGCTGAACCACCTGCTGTCGCGGGGGTACCTGCGGCGCGACGGCGAGCACGTGATCCCGACGGTGGCCGGCATCGGCGCGATCCGCCCGTACATGTCGATGGATCCCACCAGCTCGGCGTTTCCGGCCCTGCGGGAGCGGCGACGCCAGGAGCTCGCCGCCGAGCGGACCGGCGCCGGCGCGCGCGAAGGCTCCCGCGCGGACGGAGCCCGGCGGTGACCCCGGAGGAGCAGGCGTTCGCCGCCTTCGCCCACGCCGTCGATGCGATCTACTTCGGACTCGGGGTCCTCAGCGCGGGGATGTGCGTGGTCGCCGTGATCCTGGTGATCCTCTCGCTGCGAAGGGACCATGCCACCCTGCTCAGCGCCGGAGCCATCTGCTGGCTCTCCGCGACGATCCTCGGCCTCGTGTGGATCGGGCAGGGCCTGTGGCCCCTGGCGGTGCTGCAGGCGGGGTCCGTTCCCGCAGTGGTGACCGTCGAGCTCGCCCGGCGACGCTTTCTCGGATACCTCACTTCCCGCCGCATGAGCCGAAGCACCGCGTCGCAGACGGACGTCGTTGCGGCGGGATGACGTTCAGCGCGCCCCGACGGGCTCCTGCGGCGTCCGAAGACCACGCGCGATGAGGAAGATCGCGAACCACAGCTCGAACGCGAACACAGGAAGCGCCGCCCCGCCTGCGATGGGTCCGTTGAGGGGGATGACACCCCACAGCTGACACAGGTTGCTGATCAGCACGAGGCCCCCTCCCCCGACGCCGAGCGCGGCGAGCGCGCGCGGCACCGCGCGCGAATCCCAGAGGAGCCAGCCGAGGACGATCGTGTTGACGCTGATCACGAGGCCCTGCCCGATCAGGAACGACGCCGTGTGCATCGCCGACGCGAGCTCCGCCACGGGTCCCGATGTCTCGTGCGACCACATCATCGCGAGCATCGGCAACGCGCCGGCGACGATGACCGCCGCTTCCACCGCGCGAAGGGCGGCGAACGTCGCTGCGCGGACAGGCCCGGACGCCCGCAGCAGGTTCCACAGGAGCACCCCGGTTCCGGCGCAGCCGATCGCGAGCCCGAACTCGAGAGTGACGCCTGCGGCAACGAATCCCGCTCCGTACGCCACGACGGCGAGGACGGACGTCGCGTGGGTCACGAGATAGAGGATGCCTGCGGCACGGGCGTGCTGCCGGGCCACGTGAGAGGCGGATGCCCGATGGTCGTTTCGGTATACGGCGTAAGCTTGCATGAGGTCATCGTAGGTATACTATGTATACGTGTCAACCCGATCCTCTCGACCGCAGCGCACACGTCTTGATCGCGACCTCATCGTCGACGTGGCGATCACCCTTGCAGACGCGCACGGGCTGGATCGAGCGAGCATGCGCGGGGTCGCGGAGCACCTGAACGTCACACCCATGGCGCTCTACAAGCACGTCGCCCATCACTCCGAGCTCATCGACCACATGCTCGACCGGGTGATCGGCAGCATTCCCGACGTCCGCTCCGGCGCGGACTGGCGGGAATCGACCCGGGCTCGCGTCTTCGCGGCGCGGAGCATCTTCGCCGCGCACGCATGGGCCCGCGAAGCCATCGAGTCCCGCCCTCTGGCCACCCCGCAGACGCTCCACCACATGGACGCGCTGATGGCCGGGATGTTCGAAGGCGGGCTCTCGGCCGACCTCGTGCACCACACCATGCACGCGCTCTCCACGCGCATGTGGGGGTTCACCCGCGACGTGCTGCCGACACCGCAGCTGCCCGAGGATCCTGAGCAGCGAGCCCGGGCGATGACCGACTTCGCGGCCTCCTACCCCGCGATCGTGCACATGGCCACGGCGTCTCCTCATGCCGGCGAAGCGTGCGACGACGACGCCGAGTTCGCGTTCGCGCTGGATCTCATCCTCGACGGCACGCAACGCCTGCACGAGAGCGGATGGACTCGCGAGGCGCCGTTCTGAGCGCGCGGAGGCGGCAGAAGTGCGAGGGAGACGCGCCCCGTCGCGCCGACAGCAGGGTCACCGGCACCCCACGGGCATAGGGTGAGGCCGATGAACGAGATCGAGCGCGAGCCTTCGGACCTCGGTGCGCATGTCACCACCGTGCTGACCGAGGCGCGCTCCGACGAGCAGGAGCGCTGAGATGAGCATACGGATGGACAACATGGGCATCGTCGTCGAGGATCTCTCGACGGTCATCGATTTCTTCGCCGCGCTCGGCCTCGAGCTCGAAGGCCGCGCCATGGCCGAGGGCGAGTGGGCCGGGCGCGTGACCGGCCTCGGCGACCAGCGCGTCGAGGTCGCCATGATGCGGACCCCCGACGGTCACGGCCGCCTCGAGCTGTCGCGGTTCCTCGCGCCGGAGATCGTCGCCGACCACCGCAACGCTCCCGTCAACGCGCTTGGCTACCTCCGCGTCATGTTCGAGGTCGACGATCTCGACGAGACCCTTGCCAGGATCGAAGCCCACGGCGCCCGCCTCGTGAGCGACGAGGTCGTGCAGTACGAGGACATCTACCGGCTCTGCTACATCCGCGGCCCCGAGGACATCCTGGTCGGACTCGCGCAGAGCCTTCGCTGAAGCGCGGAGGTCATGCCCGCAGGAAGGCGAGCACGACTGCGCTGGATCCGCGCCGCGATATCCAGACACCGCCGGGAACGACAGAGGCCCGGATCACTGATCTTCCTCAGTGTTTCCGGGCCTTCTCTGTTGGCTGGGGTACCTGGACTCGAACCAAGAACAACTGAACCAGAATCAGCCGTGTTGCCAATTACACCATACCCCAAGGGCGAAACCTGGGCCTCGCACCGAGAGTCAAGCTTACCCGAGCTTATCCCGGGATCCAAACCGGGGCGGGATCCCGCGCGCGTCGCGCTCCCCCGCCCCGATCCGGACTCTCTCAGCCCAGGAACTCGGCCAGCGCGCGCAGGCGGCGCAGGGTCTCGTCCTTGCCGAGCAGCTCCATCGACTCGAACAGCGGCGGCGACACGCGGCGGCCGGTGAGCGCGACGCGGGGCGGGCCGTAGGCGACGCGCGGCTTGAGGCCCCGCTCGTCGACGAGCGCCGCGGAGAGCGCGTCCTGGATCGCCTCGGGCGTGAACGTCTCGAGCGGCTCGAGGGCCGCGGCGGACGCCGTCAGCACCTCCGCCGCGTTGTCCGGCAGGCCCTTCAGCGCGTCCTCGTCGTACGACACCTGATCGGCGAAGAGGAAGCCGAGCAGTCCCGGCACCTCGCCGAGCAGCTGCACGCGCTCCTGCACCAGCGGCGCAGCCCGGAACGCCTGCACGATCTGCTCGTGAGTGGGCTCGCCGTCGAACACGTCGGCGGCCGCGAGATAGGGCAGGATCCGCTCGGCGAAGTCCTTGGGCTCGAGCCGGCGGATGTGGTCGCCGTTGATCGACTCGGCCTTCTTCTGGTCGAAGCGAGCCGGGTTCGGGTTGACGTCGACGATGTCGAACGCCGCCGTGAACTCCTCGAGGGAGAAGACGTCGCGGTCGGGACCGATCGACCAGCCGAGCAGTGCGAGATAGTTGAGCAGACCCTCGTGGATGAAGCCGCGCTCGCGGTGCAGGAACAGGTCGGCCTGCGGGTCGCGCTTGCTGAGCTTCTTGTTGCCGGTCTCCCCCAGCACCAGCGGCATGTGCGCGAAGCGCGGCACGAACGTCGTCACGCCGGCGTCGATGAGCGCGCCGTAGAGCGCGAGCTGGCGCGCGGTCGACGGCATCAGGTCCTCGCCGCGCAACACGTGGGTGATCCCCATGAGCGCGTCGTCGACCGGGTTCACCAGCGTGTACAGCGGGGCGCCGTTCGGACGCACGACCACGAAGTCCGGGAAGGATCCGGCCGGGAACGTCACCTCGCCGCGGATGAGGTCGACGTAGGTCAGATCCTCGTCGGGCACGCGCAGGCGCAGCGCCGGCTGGCGGCCCTCGGCGCGGAACGCGGCGCGCTCCTCGTCGGTCAGATCACGGTCGTGGTTGTCGTAGCCGAGCTGCTTGGCCCGCCCGTTCGCCTCGTTGCGGGCGTCGATCTCCTCCGCGGTCGAGTAGCTCTCGTACACGGCTCCAGACGCGACGAGCTTCTCGATCACCTCGCGGTAGATGTCGCCGCGCTCGGACTGCCGGTAGGGCCCGTGCGGGCCGCCGACCTCGACGCCCTCGTCCCAGTCGATCTTGAGCCAGGTGAGCGCGTCGACGAGCTGCCGGAAGCTCTCCTCGCTGTCCCGGGCAGCGTCGGTGTCCTCGATGCGGAACACGAGCTTGCCGCCGGTGTGCCGGGCGTACGCCCAGTTGTAGAGGGCGGTGCGGACCATGCCGACGTGCGGCAGACCGGTCGGCGAGGGGCAGAAGCGGACGCGGACGTCGGCACCGGACGCAGTGGTGGTGCGGGGATCGGGAGTAGCCATAGCCCTTCGATTCTAGTTGCGGGCGTCCGGCTCCCCCTGACGGCGGATCCTGGTTTCGAGGAGCGATGTCCGTCCGGGATCGGACGAGGTCGGAGCGGACATCGCTCCTCGAAACCGAGGGTGGCGCTACTGCGCGACGAGCTGATCCACGTAGCCGGGCATCCGGGGCGCGCCCCAGCCGGTCGTGAGGTCGTAGCCGCCTGTAGTGGCGTACCCCGGCACGGCGTTCGGGGTGAGGGATCCGTCATCGGCCAGTGCCCACATGCGGTTGCTCGCGAGGTCGCCGCTCGGCGTCGTGCCGTACTGCAGCGGGACGATGTCGCCGAACGCCGCGGACTTGTCGAAGGATCCGCTGTACAGCGCCTTGTTGAGGTCGCCGATCGGGCCCTTCCCGGCGGCGGCGCGCGCCTGGTTGGCGATCGCCGTGGCCGCCGCCGCCTGCGGCGAGGCCGCCGACGTGCCGCCGTAGACGCCCCAGGCCGCGGGGCCCTCGGTGCTCGGGAAGTAGGAGTGGAACACGAGCACGCCGCCGTTCACCGCCGCGTTCCACGCGAGGTCGGGAACGCCGCGCGCGGTGCCGACCACGCCCGCGACGCCGTCCTGGAACGCGGGACGGGAGTAGACGGTCGAAAGACCGCCGCCAGTGCCGATCTGGAAGCCGCCCTCGTTCCAGACGGCCTCGCTCTCACCCCCGGCGTTCCAGCCCCAGTACGCGGGGTTGCGGGCGCCGCCGGCGAGATACGGCACGTCCTGCGTGGGGTTCCACGTCCATCCGGACTGCACCTGGGTGCCGCCGACCGACGTCACGTACGGCGAGACGTTCGGGTAGCTGACCTCGGGAGTGGAGCCGACCGTGCCGGCACGGTGCGAGCGGACGTAGCCGGTGGATCCGTCATCGCCGGAGGAGGCGAAGAACGTGTCGCCCTTGGCGAGGCCGCGCTGGAAGGTCTGGTCGAACTTGGCGAACTGGCTCTTCGCCGCGGACGCGGATCCGAAGGTCTGCTCGTCGGTGCCGAACGACATCGAGAACACCGTGCCGGAGGGGTACTTCTGGATCGCCCAGTCGATGGCCTTCATCAGGTTGGGCACGCCCTGCACGCCCTGCGTCTCGGCCGGCGGCGTCGACAGCAGCACGATGTGCGCCTTGGGGGCCATCGCGTACGCCCACTGCACGTCGAGGTTGGCCTCTCCCGCCCAGCCGGCGGCGGAGTTCGGGCCGGACTGGCCGACGCCCTTCCCCGTCGGGTTCTTGTAGTCGGGCGTGCCGAGTGGCGACACGGCCTCGAAGTCGGGGGCGGGACCTCCGAAGGTCTGCGCGAAGAAGTTCAGGTCGTCGGCCGCCGTCGGGCTGCCGTATGCGTCGACGAGCACGATCGTCTGACCGGCGCCGTCGTTGCTGGAGGCGAGCGGGCCGAGGCCGTAGTGCGCGCGCAGCTGGTCGGGCGTGTAGCAGTGGATCGTCGTGGACACGCGGTTGTCGGGAGCCGGCCTGGTGCAGGCGGCAGGTCCTCCGGCATCGGCCTGCGATGTGAAGGCCGAATCCGGCGCCTGCGCGGCGAAGGGAACCACTGCCGCGGCCGCCGGGGGTGGCGAGGCTACCGGTGAGAGGGCGAGCGCGGTCGCGCCGGCCATCGCGGAGACGCCGAGTACGGCGCCGAGGGTCCTCATTCGGGACATGCCAACCTCCTTGTTGACGGATCACCCGGCGCACGGGGTCGGCGCGCCGGGACCGAGCAAGACGCTACACCCGCATCAGCGCGCTGCTACCGGATGTTCAGCCGTCTCATAAGGTCGGCTCGAGACCTGCCGTCTCAGCGCCGGCCGAAGGGCGACAGGACGACGATCGCGACCACCACGACGAGCGCGGCGATCGCGAGCCCCGCGTAGGAGAAGCTCTGCAGGATGACGCCGGCGAGCACCGCGCCGCCCGCCGCGCTCAGGCTCATCAGCGAGTCGCTGCGTCCTTGACGGCGGGTGCGCAGCGCAGGCGCCGAGGCCTCGGTGAGCAGTGCGGCGCCGGCGACGGTCGCCGCGCTCCAGCCCAGCCCCAGCAGGATCAGCGCGACCATGACGCCCCACGCGGTCTCCCCTGCGAACATCGCGAAGCACAGCGAGACGACCAGCAGCGCCTGTCCGAGCAATACGGTGCGCAGGCGGCCCCACCGGTCGGCGAGGATGCCGAACACCGGAGAGAGGCCGTACATCCCGGCGACGTGCAGGGCGATCGTGACCCCGACCAGCACCGTCACGTCGACGTCCGCCATCGGGTGCGAGCCCAGGGATCCGGCGCCGTGGTCCATGCCTGCCATCGTCATGTTCACGAGGTGCACCGGCGTCATGGCCATCACCGACGCCATCGTCACGTGCGAGCCGGCGACCGCGAAGATCGCGTAGCGCGCGGCGAGGGGACGGTCGACGCGCTCGACGACCCCGGCGGCGGATGCGGTCTCGGGGAGCTCGCGGGAGACGAGCAGCGGATCCGGCCGCAGCGCGACGAGATACAGCGTGAAGGCCGCGATCTGCGCCACGAGCGAGAACAGGTAGGACCCGGTGTGCACCGGCATGCCGATCGCGCGCCCCAGCTGCTCCCCCGCGCCCAGCAGCAGGGGTCCGGCGACGCCGCCGATCGTGGTCGCCCAGACGACGATCGACAGGTCGCGCCCGCGATGCGCAGGGTCTGCGAGATCGGTCGCGGCGAAGCGCGACTGCAGGTTGCCGGCGTTGCCCATGCCGATCAGCACGATGCCGGTGAGCAGGAGCGGGAACGAGCGCACCGCGGCGGCCGAGATCACGATCGCGATGCCGACGAGCGCGAGCAGGTTTCCCGCGGTCAGCGCGAAGCGGCGCCCTCTGGTGCTCGCCAGACGCGCGAGCGGGATCGCCGCGAGCGCAGCACCGAGCGTGACGGATGCGGTCGCGAGCCCCGACAGGGCGTCGCTGCCGGAGATGTCCTTCGCCAGGAGCGCGCCGAGCGACACCGTGGCGCCGAACGCGACCCCGCCGAGCACCTGCCCGAAGGACAGGATGCCGACAGTGCGGCGCTGGATCCGGATCCGGTCGGCCTGCGACAGGACGACGCCGGTCACGACGCGGGAAGCGCGTCGCGCACGGCGTTGCGGAGCGTGCCGATGCCGCTGATCTCGACCTCGACCGCGTCGCCCGCCTCGAAGGCGCCCACCCCGGCCGGGGTGCCGGTCATGATCACGTCTCCGGGCAGGAGCGTGAACACGGCCGAGGCGTAGGCGATGACGTCGGCGACGGAGTGGATCATGTCGGTGAGGGGCGCGTGCTGGCGCACCTCACCGTTGAGCCGGGTGGTGAGCTCCGCGGCGTCGAGGTCGAACTCGGTCTCGATCCACGGACCCAGCGGACAGAAGGTGTCGAAGCCCTTGGCGCGCGACCACTGGCCGTCCTTGCGCTGCAGATCCCGGGCCGTCACGTCGTTGCCGACGGTGTACCCGAAGACGTACTGGTGCGCGTTCTCCGCCGACACGTTCTTGGCGATGCGACCGATCACGACCACGAGCTCGCCCTCGTACTCGGTGCGCTCCGAGAGCGCGGTCGGGCGCACGATCGTGTCTCCCGGGCCGATCACCGACGTGTTCGGCTTGAGGAACAGCAGCGGCTCGGCCGGAGCCTCGCCGCCCATCTCGGCCGCATGGTCGTGGTAGTTCTTGCCGACGCAGACCACCTTCGAGCGCGGGATCACGGGCGCCAGCAGCGCCACGTCCACGAGCGGCACGCGCTCCCCCGTGGTCTCGTAGCCCGCGAACATCGGATCGCCGGCCAGCACGACCAGCTCCGCCTCGTCGAGGATCCCGTACTTGATGCCGTCGTTGTGGCTGAACCGTGCGATCTTCACAGGCTCAGCCTAGCGACGGCGCGCGATCAGCTCGTCGTCTCGGCCTTGTTGCCGCCCGCCTCGAGCACGTCGCCCGCGGGAAGCTCCTTGTGCCCGCCGAACTGCAGGCGCATCGCCGAGAGCACCTTGTTCGCGTACAGATCCTCGTCGCGCGAGGCGAACCGCTCGAACAGGGACGCGGCGAGCACCGGGACCGGCACGCCCACGTCGACCGCGGCCTTGACCGTCCAGCGCCCCTCGCCCGAGTCGGACACGCGGCCGGCGAGGCCGTCGAGCGTGGGGTTGCCCTGCAGCGCGGCTGCGGTCAGGTCGAGGAGCCAGGACGAGATGACGGATCCGCGGCGCCACAGCTCGGCGACCTTGGGGGTGTCGATGTCGAACTGGTAGTACTCCGGCTCCTCCAGGGGCGCGACCTCCGCGGAGTGCTCCGCCTCGCGGATGCCCGCGTCGGCGTTCTCCAGCAGGTTCAGGCCCTCGGCGAGGGCGGCCATGACGCCGTACTCGATGCCGTTGTGCACCATCTTCACGAAGTGCCCGGCCCCCGAAGGGCCGCAGTGCAGGAAGCCGAGCTCCTCGTCCGTGAGCTCGCCGGTGCGACCGGGCGTGCGCTCGATCTCGCCGGCTCCCGGCGCGATCGTCTTCAGGATCGGCGTGATCGTCGCGAACGCCTCGTCCGGGCCGCCGACCATGAGGCAGTAGCCGCGCTCGAGGCCGAAGACGCCGCCGCTGGTGCCGACGTCGACGTAGTTCAGCCCCTTCTCCCGCAGCGCCTTGGCCCGGCGCACGTCGTCGCGGTAGTTCGAGTTGCCGCCGTCGATCAGGATGTCGCCGGGCTGCAGCACCTCGCTGAGCTCGTCGACGACCCGGCCGGTGAGCCCGGCGGGGATCATGAGCCAGACAACGCGCGGGCCGTCGAGCTTGGCCGCGAGATCGGCGTAGTCGGTCGCGCCGATCGCCCCCTCCGCGACCAGGGCGGCGACGGCATCCGGGTTGACGTCGTAGACGACGCACTCGTGCCCTCCGCGCATGAGGCGGCGCACGATGTTCGCCCCCATCCGTCCGAGTCCGACCATGGCCAGCTTCATAGCAGGGTCCTCTCCTGTCAGGGATCGCGGTTCGTGCGCCGCCTCCGCGTCGGAAGCGGCGTGCGTCGTGCCGGGGTTCAGGCGTCCAGGCGGACGAGCCAGCCGTGGGTGTCCTCGCGGCGGCCGTACTGGATGTCGGTGAGCTCCTCACGCAGCGACATCGCCAGCTCGGTCGCTTCGGGGCCCTCGTGCACGATCTCGAAGTCGTCGGCCAGGAGCTTCCCGATCGGCACGACCACCGCGGCGGTGCCGCACGCGAACGCGCCGACGATCTCGCCGGATGCGGCGCCGTCGCGCCACTCCTGGATCGAGAGCTTGCGCTGCTCGACCGTGAGTCCGCGATCCTTCGCGAGCTCCAGGATCGACGCCAGGGTGATGCCCTCGAGGATCGAGTCCGACGCGGGCGTGAGCAGCCTGCCGTCGCGCGTGACGAGCACGAGGTTCATTCCGCCGAGCTCTTCGATGTAGTCCCCGTCGAGGAACAGCACCTGCTGGCAGCCCTTCTTGTACGCCTCCTCCTGCGGAAGCAGGCTCGAGGCGTAGTTGCCGCCGGTCTTGGCCGCGCCGGTGCCGCCGTGTCCGGCGCGCGCGTACTCGCGCGACAGCCAGATGTTGACGGGCTGCACGCCGCCGGGGAAGTAGGCGCCGGCCGGGCTGGCGATCAGGTAGTAGGCCACCTTCTTCGCCGCGCGCACGCCGAGGAACGCCTCCTTCGCGAACATGAAGGGGCGGAAGTACAGGCTCTCCTCGGGATTGCTGGGCACCCACGAGGAGTCGACGGCGACCAGCTGCTTGAGGGACTCGATGAACAGCTCGGTGGGCAGCGGGGGCAGCGCGAGGCGCGCGGCCGAGCGCTGCAGGCGGGCGGCGTTGCGGTCGGGACGGAAGGTCCACACCGATCCGTCCGCGTGACGATACGCCTTGAGGCCCTCGAAGATCTCCTGCGAGTAGTGCAGCACCGCGGCGGCCGGGTCGAGCTCGATCGGGCCGTACGGCGAGACGCGGGGGCGGTGCCACCCGCCCTTCTCCGACCAGCACAGGTCGACCATGTGGTCGGTGAAGTACTGCCCGAATCCGGGGTTCTGCAAGATCGTCTCGCGCTCGGCGTCCGAGCGCGGCTCCTCGTTGCGGGTGACCCGCCAGATGAGTCCGGCGGGAGACGGTGCCTGAAGAGGGAGTTCGATGGTCATGAGTGTGTCCTGACAGGTCGAAGGGGACGGCGTCGTGCGCGTGACTTCAGGTTACGCCTGGAGCCGGGCGATGATCGCCGCGCCGGTCTGTTCGGTGGTGCGGGTGCCTTCCCGCGAGGCGATGTCCTCCTCGACCGCGCGCTGCACGCGCGCGGCCTGTGCGCCGAGCCCCAGGTGGTCCAGGAGCAGGGCGACCGAGAGGGTCGCCGCGGTGGGGTCGGCCTTCTGCTGACCCGCGATGTCGGGTGCCGAGCCGTGCACGGGCTCGAACATCGACGGGAACGCGCCGTCGGGGTTGATGTTGCCCGAGGCGGCGAGGCCGATGCCACCGGTGACGGCGCCGGCCAGATCCGTGAGGATGTCCCCGAAGAGGTTGTCGGTGACGATCACGTCGAAGCGCGAAGGGTGGGTGACCAGGAAGATCGTGGCCGCATCGACGTGCAGGTAGTCTACGGCCACATCGGGGTGCTCCCGCGCCACCTCGTCGACGACGCGCTTCCAGATCGCCCCGGCGTGCACGAGCACGTTGGTCTTGTGCACGAGCGTGAGCCTCTTGCGGCGCTTCTCGGCGAGGGCGAACGCGTAGCGCACGACACGCTCCACACCGAACGCGGTGTTGACGCTGGTCTCGTTCGCGACCTCGTGCGGAGTGCCCTTGCGGATCGCCCCGCCGTTGCCGACGTAGGGACCCTCGGTGCCCTCGCGCACGACGACGAAGTCGATCTCACCCGGATCCGCCAGCGGACCCGGTGCCCCCGGGTACAGCTTCGACGGACGCAGGTTCACGTAGTGGTCGAGCTCGAAACGGAGCTTGAGCAGCAGACCGCGCTCGATGTTCGCGTCCTTGAGGCGCGGATCCCCCGGCTGCCCGCCGACCGCGCCGAGCAGGATCGCGTCGTGCGCGCGGATCGCATCCAGGTCCTCGTCGGTGAGCGTGTCGCCCGTCTCCAGGAACCGGCCGGCGCCGAGCGAGAACCGCGTCTTCTCGAAGGTCACGCCGCTGTCGGCGACGACCGCGTCGAGCACCTTCTCCGCCTCCGCGACGACCTCGGGGCCGATCCCGTCACCGGGGATGACGGCCAGCTTGACGACACGGGACGAGGCTTCGGACACGGACGCTCCTCAATCGTTGCGGGTGGAGGATCCCAGGCTATCGGGCGCGAGGGATCCCCCATGCACGCATGTCGCGGATCCGCGGCGCGGAACCCCGCTCAGCGGCCGAGGCGGCGGCCGAGCGTGAGCGCCGCGATCACCGCGGCGCAGATCACGAGCAGTCCGCCGATGAGCGAGGTGACCATCACGCCGGTGCCGAACGCCTCGGCCGCCGCCTGCCGCAGCGCCGCCCCGAGCGCGTCGGGCAGCTGCGCGGCCGCCGAGAACGCCCCCGCGAGGGTCTCGGTGGCACGTGCGGCCACAGCCTCCGGCACTCCGTCGGGGACGACGAGGGAGTTGCGGTAGAACGCGGTGATGATGCCGCCGAGGATCGTGGTGCCGAGCACCGCGCCCAGCTCGTACGCCGTCTCGGACACGGCGCTCGCCGCTCCCGCCTTCTCCGGCGGGGCCGCCGCCAGGATGAGCTCGTTCGACACCGTCTCCGCGGCACCGATTCCGATGCCGAGCAGCACGAACGCGACGATCAGGGGCGCGACGCCGTGCGCGTGCGTGGTGAAGGCCACCACCAGGTAGCCGGCCAGCGAGAACACGAGTGCCGCCGGTACGAGCACCTGCGGCCGAACCCGGCGCGCGATGGGGACGACGATCAGACCGGAGACGATCATCATGGCCATACCCGGGATGAGCGCGAGTCCCGCCTGCACGGGCTTGAGCCCGAGCACGAGCTGCAGATGCTGCGACACGTAGTACAGGAAGCCGACGAGGGCGACGACGCTGAGGAGGTTGACCAGGATCGCGCCGCTGAACATCCCCCGGCGGAACAGCGCCATGTCGAGCATCGGGGTCTCCGCGCGCAGCTGACGGCGCACGAACAGCACGCCCACGCCGACGCCGAGCACGACCAGGATCACCACGAGCGGGGTGATGCCGTGGACTGCGAACTCCTTGATCGCATAGACGACGGGGACCATGGTCGCCATCGACATCGCGATGCTGATCGGGTCGATGCGGCCGGGGTTCGGGTCGCGGCTCTCCGGCACGAGGATCGGCGCGAGGATGAGCAGCGGGATGAGCACGGGCACCGCCACGAGGAACACCGAGCCCCACGCGAAGTGCTCCAGCAGCAGGCCTCCGACGATGGGGCCGAGCGCGGAGCCGGCAGAGAACGCCGCCGCCCAGATCGCGATCGCCAGACGGCGCTGGTCGCGGTTCTGGAACACCGAGCGCAGCAGCGACAGGGTGGAGGGCATCAGCATCGCGCCGAAGAAGCCCAGTGCCGCGCGTGCAGCGATCAGCAGGGCCGCGGTGGGAGCGAAGGCCGCGAGAGCGGAGACCAGAGCGAATCCGGTGGCGCCGATGAGCAGAAGACGGCGACGACCGAAGCGGTCGCCGAGCGTGCCCATGGTCACCAGGAGGCCGGCGAGCACGAGCGGGTAGACGTCGATGATCCACAGCTGCTCGACACCGCTCGGCCGCAGGGCCGTGGAGATCTCGGGCAGCGCGAACGACAGCACGGTGTTGTCGACGGAGACGAGCAGCACAGGCAGCATGAGCACGACCAGCGCCGCCCAGCCGCGTGCGCCGACGCGGGGGCCTTCCTCGGTCCCCGGCAGGGAGATCGACGCTGTTGCGGACATGGTGCACCTCTCGGTTCTTCGATGTGGCGACGGATAACTTAACCGTCCAGCTGGTATAGTAACAGACATGGCCAGACCTCCGCATGCCCGCGAGCGCGTTCTCGACGCCTACGAGGCGATGCTGATCTCCGACGGAGAGCGCGCCGCGACCCTCGACGCCGTCGCTCGCGCCGCGGGCGTCTCCAAGGGCGGGCTGCTGTACCACTTCGCCTCGAAGGACGAGCTCGCGGCAGCGATGATCGCGCGCCTCGAGCGGCTCGGGATCGAGGACGTCGAGAGGATCCGCACGGCGCCGGAAGGACCGGTCGAGTACTACCTGCGCACCTCGGTGATGATGGACGACGACCTCGACCGGGCGATCATCGCCGCGACGCGCCTGGCGCAGGGCGGAAGCACCGCCGCGACCGAGGCGCTGCACCGCATGCGCGAGGAGTCGGCCGAGGCGATCCGCCCCCACGTGCGTGATCAGGCTGCGCTCGACCTCGTGATGCTGCTGAGCGACGGGCTGTTCTTCAACAACGCCGTGGATGCGGACGGATCCGACGACGTGGTCCCCTCAGGCGCCGAGCTGGACGCGCTCGTCGCTCTGGTGCTCCGGTCGGTGGCGAGCTGACCTCTCCCCCGGTCGTTGAGCGAGGACGCCGCAGGCGACCGAGACGAAACGCGGCACCCTCGCAAGGGCACCGCGTTTCGACTCGCTCCGCTCGCGGGCGGGGGCGTCAGGCTTCGACGAGCTCGATCTGGCGGAACAGGTCGGCGTCGATCGCCTCGCGCACCTCGTCGAGGAGCGTCTCGGGGATGGGCGAGTCGAGGGTCAGGACGCTGAGCGCCTGGCCGCCCGCGGTCTCACGCGCGATCTGCATGCCGGCGATGTTGATCCCGGCGTCGCCGAAGCGCTGACCGTAGACCGCGACGATGCCGGGGCGGTCGGTGTAGAGCATCACGACGTGGTGCTTCTCGATCGGCAGCTCGACCGCATGGCCGTTGATCGCGACGAGCTTCTCGATCTGCTTGGGGCCGGTCAGCGTGCCCGAGACCGACACCTGGCTGCCGTCGGCGAGCGCGCCGCGCAGCGTGATGACGTTGCGATACTCCTCGCTGACGTCGTCCTGCACGAGACGCACGGCGACGCCGCGCTGCTCCGCGAGCAGAGGCGCGTTCACGTACGACACGGTCTCGCTGACGATCGGCGTGAAGACGCCCTTGAGCGCGGCGAGACGCAGCACGCCGACCTCGTACCCGTTCAGCTCGCCGTGCACCTCGACGTCGAGGCTGGTGAGCGGCGACTGGGCGAGGCCGGAGAGGATCTGGCCGAGCTTCTCGGTGAGCGGGATGCCGGGACGCACGTAGGGGTCGATCACGCCGCCGGCCACGTTCACCGCGTCGGGCACGAGGTCGCCGCCGAGCGCCAGGCGCACCGAGCGGGCGACCGAGACGCCGGCCTTCTCCTGGGCCTCGTCGGTCGACGCGCCCAGGTGCGGGGTGACCACGACGTTCGGCTGCGCGGTGAGCGCGCGGGCCGCGGATCCCTCCACCGGCGGCTCGGAGGTGAAGACGTCCAGGCCGGCGCCGGCGATCTCGCCGTTCTGCAGCGCGACCAGCAGCGCCTCCTCGTCGATGAGGCCGCCACGGGCGACGTTGACGACGTACGCGGTGGGCTTCATGGCGCGGAACTGCTCGGCGCCGATCATCCCGGTGGTCTCCGGCGTCTTCGGCATGTGGATCGTCAGGAAGTCGCTCTCTGCGACGAGCTCGTCGAGGCTCAGCAGCTGCACGCCGAGCTGCTGAGCCCGCGCGCTGGTGACGTACGGGTCGTAGGCGACCACGCGCATGTCGAACGCCGCCAGGCGCGCGGCGACCAGGGCGCCGATGCGGCCGAGGCCCACGATGCCGACCGTCTTCTCGAACAGTTCGGCGCCGGTGTAGGAGCTGCGCTTCCACTCCCCCGCGGACAGCGAGGCGTGCGCGGCGGGGATGCGCCGCGCGAGGCTGAGGATGTGACCGACCGTGAGCTCCGCGGCCGAGACGATGTTCGAGGTGGGCGCGTTCACGACCATGACGCCGGCGGCGGTGGCCGCCTTGATGTCGACGTTGTCCAGGCCCACGCCGGCACGGGCGACGACCTTCAGGACGGGCGCGTGCGAGAGCGCCTCGGCGTCGATCCTGGTCGCCGAGCGGATCAGCACCGCGTCGGCGTCGGCCAGCGCGGCGAACAGCGCCTCCCGGTCGGTGCCGTCCACGGAGCGGACGTCGAAGTCGGGACCGAGTGCGTCCACGGTGGCGGGCGAGAGCGTCTCTGCGAGCAGGACGACGGGCTTGCGGGCGGACGTGTTCACGGCGTTCTCGGGCACAGAGAGATCCTTCGGGGCTGGGAAGGGGGATCCGGATGCGCCGCACCGTCGGGGCGCGATGGTGCGAACACTCTACCGGAGTGCGCACGCGCCCCCGGACCGTGTGACGCCGTCGGTCGACCCCCGCCCGAGACGGTCGGTCCCCGCCTGAGAAGGTCAGTGCCCGCCTGAGAGGGTGTACCCGACCACATCCAGCCAGAACACCGCCACCACGCCGAGCCCGGCCAGGAGCACCAGGGCGACCGCGCCGAGCCCACGGCGCCGCGTGAGCGCGACCGCCAGGACGAACACGATCACGGGCATCGCGATCGCGAGCACGAGCGCCACCCAGGTCGTCGCGTCGAGCGCCATGCCCACCAGCGGGATCATGTAGGCCACGGCGTTCCAGACCGCGTATGCGTAGAGCAGCCCGAACACGCCCAGGAGCGTGTAGAGGATCCAGCGGGGTCGGCGCGGATCCAGGGTCGTCATCGTCTCGGCGCTCATGCTCCCACCGTCCCGAACATCACGAAGGGCCACGGCACGAGCAGCACCGCGCCGGCGACCAAGGCCAGGATCCGGATCCACGAGGCCTTGCCGCGCGTCAGCGCCCAGGTCGCCGCGAACCAGAGCACCGGGGCGAGGGCGGCCAGCCACATCCACGGGAAGTAGGTCCAGTCTCCCAGCAGCAGCGACGCGCGCGGGCGCAGCCGGAGGCCGCCGACGATCCAGCCCGCCGCGAAGAGCAGGTAGACGCCGCCGATGATGCCGTAGAACACCAGCGCCGCGTTGCCGACGCCGGCGGGCTCGTCCGCCTCCTCCTCGGCGTCGCCCGGTGCCGCCGAGCGCTCGGCGACCGTCGCCGCCCCCGCGTCGGCGGCCGCCTCCGTCGCGGGCGCCTCGTCGTGCGCGGCCTCGTCTGCGACCGGTGCGGGCGGGGCGGCGGCAGGAGTGCGGGCCGCGGGGGCGGTCGGCGCCTCGGGCTCGTCGCCCTCCCAGCGCAGCGCGTCGTCCGGATCGCTCGTCATGTGTCCAGCGTAGCGAGCGATATCCCCCGCGCGCGGCCTCGCCGCCGCTAGGCTCAGGTCCAGCATCAGGGGGAAGGGAAGGACCACCGTGCCTGAGAACAGCAGCAAGAAGCCCGCCCGCAGCGCGGCGCGCAAACCCGCACCCGCCGCGGCGGCATCCGCCGCCCCGGCCGACGGCCCCGCGGATCCGCCGGCCGGCTGGACGCCCACTCCCGAGGCCAAGGCGACCGCGACCCGCCTGCGCTGGATCGCCGTGGTGCTCTGGGCCGTCGCGATCGCCGCCGAGGCCGTCGGCATCTTCTGGCTGCTCCGGCAGCGCCAGGTGACCGGCGGTGACGGCCAGTACGTCCGCAACCCCGACACGGGTCTGCTCGAGCAGCAGGGCGCGACGACGACCTTCCCGCAGTGGGCGTTCATCACGCTGCTCGTGCTGTTCGTCGTGATCGCCGCGCTCTCCATCACCGGATCCTTCCTGTGGAAGAAGGCCAATCGCCTCGACCCGGCCCGCCGCTCGGACACCGTGCGGTTCTTCGTGCAGAACCAGCTCGGCGCGATCATCGCGATCATCGCCTTCGTGCCGCTCATCATCCTGGTGTTCCTGAACAAGGACATGGACAAGGGTCAGAAGACGATCGCCGGCATCGTGGGCATCGCGCTCGCGGCCCTCGCCGTCGTGCTGGGCATCGACTTCACACCACCGTCCGTCGAGCAGTACACCGCCGACCAGTCGACCGTGATCCAGCTGCTCGGCAAGGACCAGGTCGTCTGGGTCGACGGCGGCACGGTCTACCACGTCTGCGAGGAGGTGCCGGCGATCCAGACCGGCAGCGACAAGCGCACGGGGACGACCGCGCAGGCCGTCGAGGCAGGCAAGACGCGTCTGACCCTCGAGTTCGCCTCGGAGCTGCGCAAGTGCGGACTCCCCGTGCCGGAGAACTCGCCCGCGATCGCCGATGCGCTGCGTGCCATCCGAGACGGCAAGACCGGCACCACGCTGCCGGCTCCGGTGTGGGCCGACGGCACTCAGGCGCCGATCTCGGTGCCCGACGCCTCCTCGTCCGGTTCCACGCCCGCGCCGACCACCACGCCGTGAGCGACCCGGCCTGACCGCCGAGACGACGAGAGCGCGACGTCCGCACACGGGGCGTCGCGCTCTCGTCTTTCCGGGCAGCGGCCGGGACTCACGACCGGGCGTGCACCGCCGCCGCCGCACGGCGGACGATATCGGCGTCCGTGACGTCGAAACCGGGCACCCCGCCGCCGGGGCCGCTCGGCGCGTCGTCGCCCGAGGGCTGCCGCGCGGAGAGGTGGATCGCGTCGACGCCGCAGGCGAGGAGCGCCTCGATGTCCTCGACGCGCACGCCTCCCCCGGCCATGATCTGAAGGCGCCCGCCCGCTTCCGCGACGAGCGCACGCAGAGCGGCCCGCCCGTCGATGCTGCGGGCCGCGCGCCCGCTGCTGAGCACGCGCCGCACGCCGCAGACCACGAGATCCTCGACGATCGACGCGGGTTCCGCGATGGCGTCGATGGCCCGGTGGAAGACGAGCTCGGCGTCACCGGCGGCCTGTCGCCACCGGTCGAGGGCGCGCAGGTCGACGGCGCCGTCGGAGGTCAGCGCGCCGACCACCACGCCGCCCGCGCCGCGGCGCACCACCTCGGCGATGTCTTCGGCGACGAGCGCGACCTCCTCCGGGGTGTACACGAAGCCGCCGCCGCGCGGTCGCACGAGCACGGCGACCCGCTCCGGGGCGCCCGCGGCGGCCAGCACGGCATCGACGGTGGCGGCGGACGGCGTCAGCCCTCCCGTCGCCGCGAGCGCCTGGCAGAGCTCGACCCGGTCCGCCCCTGCCGCGAACGCGGTCCGCGCGCCCGCGGGACCGTCGACGGCGATCTCGAGAGCAGCCGCCGTCACGGCGAGACCGTGAGCGTGGCGACCGGCTCGGCGCGGAGGGCGTCCGGGACCCGCACGACGCGCACGCCGTCGTCCTGCACGGCCGACTCCGCCGCGGAGCCGTCGGCCCAGCGCGCATCTCCGGTGGAGAGCTCCGCCGGAAGACGGATCTCTCCGGACCGCGGATCGAGCGCATGCACGTGCACGCCGGACGCCGACCGGGTGTACCGGCGCGGCTCCCCGCACTCCTCCCCGAAGCGCAGCCACGGCCGGGTGCCGCGGATCGTGTCGCCGTTCGTGCGCATCCACGCCCCCAGCTCGCGCATGGTGCGGCGCTGCAGCTCCGGGATCCGCCCAGCCGCATCGGGGCCGACGTTGATGAGCAGGTTGCCGTTCTTGGAGACGACGTCGACGAGCATCCGGATCAGATCCGGCCCGGAGAGCGTCTGCCGCTCGTCCTCCGCCTGGTTGTAGCCGAAGGAGTAGCCCAGACCGCGCGTCGACTCCCAGGGCGCATCGAGGATCCCGGGGATGTGCGTGTACTCGCGCGTCAGGAAGCCGTGGTACGGCACGCCCCATCGGTCGTTGACGACCCCGTGGGGCACCTGCGCGAAGTAGCGCTGCAGCAGCGCGGCGACCGCGAAGTCGTCGCGTCCCTTGCCGCCGTCCGGCCACTCGATGTCGTTCCAGAGCAGATCGGGCGAGAAGCGCTCGACCAGCTCGTCGAGCTGCGCGGCGGCGTAACGGGAGAAGGGGATGTCGTTGCGTCGGTGGCGGAACAGATCGGTGTCGGACTCGATCGGCGGGAAGTCGCTCGCGTGCCAGTCCAGCGCCCCGGAGAAGTACACCCCGAAGCGCGCCCCGGCCCGTCGGGTCGCGTCGTGCAGCTCGGCGATGAGATCGCGCCGCGGCCCGCGGGCGACGGCGTTGAACCCGGTGGTGCCGGTGCCCCACAGGCAGAAGCCCTCGTGGTGCTTGGTCGTCGGCACGATGTACTGCGCGCCCGCGTCCACGAGCTCGCCCACGAACGCGTCCGGGTCGAAGGAGGACGCGTCCCACAGGTCCGCGAGGTCCTCGTACGAGGTGCCCGGCCCGTACAGACGCTGATGGCGCTCCCAGGTCGGGCTTCCGGCGATCCGCACGGTGTTCCCGTACCACTCCGCGTACTGGTGCCAGGCGTAGGCGTCCTCGGTCGGGATGTTCACTCCCTCCCCGTGCTGCACCGCCCAGGCGGGCACCGAGTACAGGCCCCAGTGCACGAAGAAGCCGAGCTTGGCGTCGCGGTACCAGTCCGGCACGCCCTGCGCGGGGTAGACGGGTGCGTCCGCGCCGAGATCCGGGCCGGTGCGCTTCTCGAAGTTCATCATGCGGGGAGCTCCTCTCCGCGGCGGCTCACATGCGCGGTGAGCGCGGGAGTGCCGGTGGTGTCGAACGGGAACACGCCGGGGGCGAGCCGGTGGTGGCCGAGGCGCAGCAGGTCCTGATCGACGCCGCCCGGCGTGAGGGCGAGCGTCCAGTCCGCGGCGAGGTCGTAGAGCTCGGGCTCGAGGTACCCGATCTTCACGATCACGACATCCGCGGATTCGGGATCCAGGCCGAGCATGCGGAAGTCGTCGAGGTGGTGGAAGGGCTTGCGCCGTTCGGTGACGATCGCGTGCACGCTGCCGGCGCGGATCACGACCTGGGTGCCGGCCTCGGGGTCGCCGTCCGTGACGGAGAAGACCTCGCCGGTGATCGTCACCGGCCCGCGCGGACCCGGATCCACTCTGCCGCCGACCTCCAGCCTCACGGTCGCGCCGACGCCGGCGGCCGCCGCCTGCGCCACCGCCGCGGGGTCGAAGACCGAGGCGTGCACGACGACGCGGCCCGGCTCGGCGAGCTCGGGACGGGCGAGCAGCTCGCCCAGCGTCCAGGAGACGTCGCCGGCGCCGCCGGCGGTGGGATTGTCGCCCGAGTCGGAGATCACCCAGGGGCGCGCCGCCTCGGGGGCCAGGGCGCGGTCGAGCGCCTCGCCGAGGGTCGCGGTCGGCCCGACGAAGACGAAGTCGGCGCGCGCGTCCCAGTACCGCCGGGCCAGGCGCTCGGCCTCCCGCGCGATGACCTCGCGGTCGTCGCCGGTCACCATCACGATCGCCATGTTGCGCGGCTCGTCGGCCCAGGCGTAGCCCACCCAGATCGCGGCATCGACGACGCCGTCGAGCGCCTCGACGTCGGGCACCTGCGCGTAGATCCCACGCGCCGGCTCGAGCCGCGTGCTCGTCTTCTCCCCCGGCAGCAGCACCGGCACCGGCACCCAGGCCTTGAACGGACGACGCTGCAGCGGATCGGATCCGTGCCGCCCCCGCAGGCGAGCGAGGAGGTTCCAGACCGCGCGCTCCTTGGTGTTCATCCAGTCCTCGTGCGGCGCCATCCGGTAGCAGGTGAGCAGGTCGAGCGCGTCCCGCAGCACCTCCGAGACGTTGCCGTGCAGGTCCATCGAGGTCGACACGAGCACGTCGTCGCCGAGCGCGTCCCGCACGGCTGCGGCGAGATCCCCCTCCGCGTCCTGCATCCCGACGACGCTCATCGCGCCGTGGATGTCGAAGAAGAAGCCGTCGAACGGCCCACCGGACTCGATCTCGGCGCGGATGCCGTCGAGGATCGCGTCCTTCATCCGCTGATAGGTCTGCGGTGCCACCGCCCCGCCGGGCAGGGAGCGACCGTGGTGGATCGGCACCCACTCCGCGGCCTCGCGCAGTTCCCGTCCCTCGTCGAGGAACGGGTAGTAGCCGAGGAGCTCCGCACCCTCGCGGATCGTGAACGCCTCGTCGCCCGAGACGTGCGGCGAGAACGTGCTGGACTCGATCGAGATCCCCGCGATGCCGATCCGGGGCCGCGCGAGACCGCCCTCCTCGACCACGGGGAGCGGACCCATCCAGACCGTGTCGGCCTCGGGGCGGGGGTGCGGCGCGGTGGACGCTGTCATGGGCGGGTGTCTTCCTCTCGGGATGCGGACGGATCAGACGGCGACGAGCGGTGTCGTCTCGGGGTCGGCGAGCCGGGCGGCGGCGAGGGCCGCGGCCCCGCGCGCGACGGCGTCGGCGGAGATCTCCGCCGGCACCACGCGCAGCGGGATGCCGGAGACCGGGCCGTCGCTGCGGAGGGTCTCGGTGATGCCGGGTTCGAGCAGGTCCCACGCGGCGTGCACACCGCCGCCGACGACCACGAGATCGAGGTCGAGCAGCGATGCCGTGGTGGAGGCGGCGAGCGCGGTCGCCCGGGCGGCGTCGTCGAACACGGCGCGTGCCGACGCCTCGCCGGCGCGGGCGCGGTCCGCGATCTCGGGAGTCGTCGCCCCGGTCCCGGTGGCCTCGCGATAGCGGCGGGCGATCGAGGTGCCGGAGGCGAGCGTCTCGAGGTGGCCGGTCTGCCCGCAGGTGCAGCGCAGAGCGCTGAACCCCGGCGTGTGCCCGATCTCCCCGGCCGCCCCGTGCGTGCCGTGGTGCAGCGCGCCGTGCAGGGCGATCGCCCCGCCGACGCCGGTGCCGAGCATGATCCCCAGCACATCGCTCGCGCCGCGCGCGGCGCCCCAGCGCAGCTCGCCGAGGAGGAAGGCGTTCACATCGTTCTCGATCCACACGGGGACATCGAGGCGGGCCACGAGCTCGTCGGCGAGCCGGAAGCCGGTCCAGCCCGTGAAGGTCGCAGAGGCGGCGACGACGACGCCGCGCTCCTGGTCGATCACCCCCGCCGCCCCCACACCCGCGCCGGCGAGCGACGCGCCGAGGGCGTCGCACAGCCGCAGCACGAGGTCGGCGGCCGCGTCGGCCATCGCGGGCCCGCCCTCCGACGCCGGGGCCGGCACGACGCCCTTCGCGAGCAGCGCTCCCTCGGCGTCGGTCAGCACCGCAGAGATCTTGGTCCCGCCGATGTCGATGCCCGCGATCGCGGGCGCGACGGCGCTCCCGGGCTCGGCGGTCCGGGTTCCTGCGTGATCGCTCATCGTCCGCCGAGCCCCGCCATCGCGATGCCCTTGACCAGGTGCTTCTGCAGCACGATCACGAGGACCGTGGTCGGCACCATCGAGATGATCGCCGCGGCCATCTGCAGATCCCAGCGCGTGCCGGTGAGACCCGAGAACGTCGCCAGGCCGACGGGGAGCGTGCCGTGCGCGTTGTAGTCCACCGTGACGATGAGGGGCCACAGGTAGCTGTTCCAGAAGGACAGGAACGTGAAGACGGACAGCACCGCGACGGCGGACTTCGCCAGCGGCAGGATGATCTGCAGGAACGAGCGCACGGGCCCGGCGCCGTCGACCCGGGCCGCCTCCTCGAGCTCGTACGGGATGCCTCGGAAGAACTGGCGCATGAGGAACGTGCCGAACGCGGTGAACGCGAACGGGAAGATGAGGGCCTGGTACGTGTCCACCCAGTTGAGCCACTGCATCACCTGGAACATCGGGATCACGAGCACCTCGGCCGGGACCATGAGCGTCGCGAGGAACAGCACGAACACGGCGTCGCGCCCCTTCCACCGCAGCCGTCCGAAGGCGTACCCCGCAGTCGTCGACACGATCAGCACGACGAGGGTGCCCGCGATCGCGACGAAGAACGAGTTGCCGATGTAGGTGAGGAACGGACCGTAGGCGAACACGTCCGCGAAGTTGGACCACCGGATCTCGGATCCGATGAGCTTGGGCGGCATGGAGAACATCTCGTTGTTCGGCTTGAGCGCCGAGAAGAACGAGTACACCAGCGGGGACACGAAGATCAGCGCGGCGAGGTAGACGAACACGTGGGCGATGATCAGGCGGGTGCGCTCGCCGCCGGACAACGGCGCCTTCGGCCGCTTCACGCGATCCTCGGCGGGGACGACCACGGCCTCGGTCGAATCGGCGATCGCCGCCTGCTGCAGGTCAGTGCTCATAGTGCACCCACTTCTTCTGCGCGCCGAACTGCAGCGCGGTGATGATGATGATGAGCGCGAACAGGATCCAGGCTCCCGCGGCGGCGATGCCCAGGTCCTGGAACTTGAAGCCCTGGTTGTAGATGAACTGGACCAGCGGCTGCGTCGCGTTGCCCGGCCCGCCGCCGGTGAGCAGCTGCGGCTGGGCGAACACCTGCAGCGATGTGATCATCGTCATGATCGTCGCGAAGAAGATCGACGGCGAGATCATCGGGACCACGACGCTCCACTGCATCCGGAATCCGGAGGCGCCGTCGATCCTGGCCGCCTCGATCACCGACTCCGGGAGCTGCTCGAGCGCCGCGGAGAAGATCAGCATGTTGTAGCCGAGTCCCTGCCAGACGCTCATGATGATCACCATCGCCATGGCCCAGAACGGGTCGGCCAGGAAGTTCGGGAGCTTCATGCCGAACCAGCCCTGCGCGATGCCGTTGAACAGCCCCTGCGGCTGCAGCATCATCTTCCACACCAGCACGCTCGCGACCATGGGGGTCACGACCGGGATGAAGAACAGCACCCGCAGGGCACCGCGGCCGCGGATCCGGGGTCCGAGCGCCATCGCGAGGATGAGCGAGCACACGATGCTCAGCGGCACGTAGACGACGGTGAACACCGCCGTGTTGCGCATCGCCGGCCAGAAGTCGGGGCTGGCGGTGAAGAGCTTGATGTAGTTGCCCACGCCGTTGAACGTCTTGTCGCCGAAGGTGGGCCAGTTGTAGAAGCTCATCACGATGGAGAGCACGACCGGCACGACCGTGAAGACGGCGAGGCCGATCAGGGCGGGACTCGCGAAGCCGAGCGCCTGACGGCCCTCCGTGCGGCTCAGGGAGCCGCGACGGGGCGAGGAACCGCGACGGCCTTGCGACGCGCGGCGGCGGGATGCGGCGATGGTCACCGTTCCTCCTTCTTCCGGGATGGTGTCCCGGCCCGGCGGACGGATCCGCCGGGCCGGGAGTCGATCACTTGCCGAACTGGTCCTGGGCGTTCTTGAGCACCTCGGACATGGGGGTCTGGCCGTTGTAGACGCTCACCAGCTGCGGCTGGATGTAGCTGCCGACCTTGGACCAGTTGTCGGTGACGTACTGTCCCTGCACGTTCGCGAAGGCGGCCTTGAAGACCTCCTCCACCTGCGGGCGGAACTTCTCGTCGATGGACTGGAAGTACAGCGGCTGGCTCTCGGTGCGCGCCGGGTAGCTGCGGCCCGAGGAGGCGATGTAGTCCTGCGAGTCCTTGCTGAGCAGCGAGCCGAGCACCTTGAGCGCGGCGTCCTTGTTCTTGCAGGTCTTCGAGATCCCGTAGCCCGAGCCGAGGATGAGGCTCAGGGAGTCCTTGCCCTCGCCCGGCAGCGGCGCCATGCCGGCGGTGAAGCCCGCCTGGTTCTTCAGGTAGCTCACGGCGTTCCAGGTGCCGTCCACGGCCATCGCGGCGTTGCCGTTGGAGTACTGGTCCTCGCCCCAGCCGCCGTCGGAGGCGCTGGCGACCGGGAGGGCGACCTTCTGGTCGGCGACCAGGCCCGCGTACCAGGTGGCGGCGTCGGAGAACTTCTTGTCGGTCAGCTGCAGCTTGCCGTCCTTGGTCGCGGGCTGCACGCCCGCCTTGGCGATCGGCAGCGCCTGCCACTGGAAGTCGCCCATGCCGACGGCGAAGCCCTGCTTGCCGTCGCGGGTGGCCGCCTTGGCGGTCTTCTCGAAGTCGTCGAAGGTCCAGCCCGGCTTGGGCTCGGCGGCGCCGGCGGCCTTCAGCTGGTCCGCGTTGTAGTAGACGAGCATCGTGGCCGTGTCGAACGGCAGGCCGTAGAGCTCGCCCTTGTTCTTGAGGATCTCGGTCGTGCCGGCGGCGAAGTCGCTCTCCTTGAGGCCGGCGGCCTTCAGGTCGTCCGCGGTGAGCTTCTGGAAGCCGGAGGTGTAGCTGGAGAGCATGCCGCTGTTCATCCCGGTGACGCACGCCATGTTGCCCGAGGCCATGTTGGTGGTGAGCTTCGTGAAGAAGTCGTTCCAGGGGGCGGTGCGCAGCTCGATCTTCAGATCCGGGTTCTGCTTCTTGGCGACGTCGACCTGCGCCTGCAGCGCCTTGGTGTCGTCGGCGGATCCGGCCCACATGTCGACCACGACGGTCTTGTCGTCGCCGCCGGCGCTGCTGCTCGAACCTCCGCAGCCGGTCAGGACGAGGGCGGCGCCCACGGTGAACGCCGCCACAGGGACGAGGTGCGTCTTCTTCATTGAATGCCTCCTCAGGCACGAACAGATCTTGCTTCGTTTGAGTTCGAACGAAGTAATTCGGGGTTATGCCTTCATCCTGTCAGATAAACGCGAGAAACTCCATCCGAACATCGGATGTCTGCACTCGATCGTGAGATTTCCGTGATGATTCCCGGCACGATGGACACACTCCGCTAGAGTGATCTTCATTCGACCTCGAAGGAAGTGTCATGACACAGTCCGCAGACCGGTCCACGGACCGCCGCGAACCCGCAGCGTCTGGTGACCACGCCCGGCAGATCGTGGAACTGGTGACGCGCGGCGAAGCACTGTCGCGATCCGACCTCGCCCGACTGCTCGGAATCGCCCCGTCGACCGTCTCCCTGCGAGTCCAGGAGCTCGTTGACGCCGGAGTCCTGAGGGAGAACGGTCAGGCTCAGTCCTCGGGAGGACGCCGCGCACGCCGTCTCTCCCTGGGCGGCACGCCGCATCGCGTACTGGCCGCGGAGTTGGGCGGCGAGCACGCCCGACTCGGACTGCTCGATCTCGGCGGCCACCTCGACCGGACGGCGACGATTCCGATCACGATCGCGGACGGTCCCGAGGCGACGCTCGCGCTCGTCGAGGCCGGTCTGCGCGATCTCGCCGACGATGCAGACATCCGAGCAGTGGGCATGGCGCTCCCCGGGCCGGTCGACTTCGAGTCCGGCCGCGTGGATCAGCCCTCCCGCATGCCGGGCTGGCCAGGATTCCGCGTCGGCGACGCGCTGGCCGAGCGCTTCGGCGTTCCCGCCGTGGTCGACAACGATGCGAACCTCATGGCCCTGGGCGAGCACCATCGCAGCCTCGCTCGCCACCAGCACAGCATCACCGTCAAGGCGGGGACCGCCATCGGCAGCGGCATCATCGTGGCGGGTGCCGTGCACCGCGGTGCCACGTCCGCGGCCGGCGACATCACCCACACGCGCGTCGCCGAAGCCGCGGACATCCCCTGCTCCTGCGGCAACCACGGCTGTCTGGAGACCATCGCGAGCGGGGCGGGCCTCGTCCGGCAGATGCGCGAGCGCGGCGTGGCCGCCGCCGGCGCCGCCGAGGTGCTGGAGCTGGCGCGCAACGGAGATCCGATCGCCACCACGCTGGTGCGCACGGCCGGTACGCACCTCGGCCAGGTGCTGTCCGGCGTGGTCAACTTCTTCAACCCGCACGCCGTGTTCCTCACGGGGAGCATGAGCGCGAGCGAACCCTTCCTCGCCGCGGTGCGCAGCCGGGTGTACGAGGCGTGCCATCCGCTCGCCACCCAGACCTTGCGTATCGAGTCCGCGCGGACGGGTCCCGACGCGGCGCTCTACGGAGCGGCGCGCCTGGCGATGGAACTGGTCGACCCGGTCGCCTGACGCGTCGCCGGCGTGACCGGGGGCGCTCAGGCCCCCGGCGCGAGCGTGAGCTCGATCACGGGGATCAGCACGTCGGGGCGGCGCACCGGCAGATGCACGGTCAGCGTGCCCTCGGCCTCCCCCGCCGGGGTCATCAGGGTCGCCTGCTGCTCGGGATCCGTGACCGAGGTCTTCAGCCAGGATCCGTCGTTCAGCAGCCGGGCGTAGGAGACGCGGCCCGCGAGCCCCTCGAGATGCACATAGCCGAGCGGCCACGAGAACAGGTGCAGGTAGAGGCGGTCGCCGCGGCGCGTGTAGACCCCTTCGCGGGGAGCAGGGTAGGCCGCGTGACCGGCGCCGACGATCGCGGAGCGGTGCAGGCGCATCCACTCGCCGAGCTCGGCGAGCACTGCCTCGTCCCGCGGCGCGATGCTCCCCCGTCCGTCGGGACCGATGTTGAGCAGCATGTTGCCGTCCATCGAGACCGAATCGGCCAGCATCTGCGCGAGCAGCACCGCGGACTTCTGGTCGTGGTTGTCGCGGTGGTACCCCCACGAGCCGTTGATCGTCTGGCATGCCTCCCACACCTGGGGCACCCCGTCCACGACGATCGGCGCCGTCGGCTGATACTGCTCCGGCGTGACGAAGTCGGCGGCGATGCCGAGACGGTCGTTCACGAGCATCTGCGGCTGCAGCTCGCGGCACAGCGCGAGCAGCCCATCCGCATCCCAGTCCTGCGGGCCCTTGCCGGCCCACCCGCCGGATCCCTCCGGGTAGGTGAAGTCGAAGAACAGGTAGTCGATGTCGCCGTACCGGGTGAGCAGCTCCCGCACCTGCCCGTGCAGGTAGGAGCGGTAACGCGCCATGTCCCGCCCGGCGTTGCGCTCGTGCTCGACCTCGTCGTCCCGACGCGGGTGGTTCGCGTCGACGGTGAAGTCCGGGTGATGCCAGTCGATCAGCGAGTGGTAGAGGCCCACGCGAAGGCCTTCGGCGCGCAGGGCGTCCACGTACTCGCGGACGAGATCCCTGCCGCAGGCGGTCACCGACGTGTAGTCCGTCAGCGCCGAGTCCCACAGGCAGAACCCGTCGTGGTGCTTGGTGGTGAGGACCACGTACCCCATCCCGGTCGCCTTCGCCCGACGCGCGAGCGCGACGGCGTCGAACAGGTCGGGGTCGAAATGGTCGAAGTACACCCGGTACTCCTCCGCGGTCAGGCGCTCGTAGTTCTGCACCCATTCGTGCCGGGCGGCCCCGCTGTACAGGCCGAAGTGCACGAACATCCCGAACCGGGCCTCATCGAACCACTGCTGTCGCATCTCTGCTCGTTCTCCTCTGATCCTCGGCGGATCCGCTCAGGCGGAAGGGTGGCCGACGACGCCCTTGCGAAGCAGGGCGTTGCCGTACTTGCGGGTCTCCCCCGTGCGCACCACCAGGTACGCGCCGCGGGCGACGTCGTAGTAGGCGAAGCGCTCCACGAAGCGCGTGCTGTCCTCGTCGGTGCCTGCGGCGTCCATGAGCTCTCGCTGCACGTCCAGCACGTCGCCGTCGGCCGAGGTCATCAGGTCGATCCCCGGCGCATCGTCCAGCGGCAGCACCGAGCGGATCGCCGCGACCACGGCGGGCGTCGTCGTGCCGGGCAGATCCACGACGCGCGCGCCGAGCGCCCACGCCGGGAAATGCGCGTCCGCGACGACCACCGCGTCGGAGTGACCCATCCGGTCCAGATGCAGCAGCAGCTCACCGGTGAGCAGCGGGTGGATTCCTTCGAGCATGCGCTTCCTCTCGTCCTGCGGTTGCTGTCGCTGCGCGGCCTGCGTCAGGCCGGGATGAGGCCCTGGTCGGCCAGGTCGCGCCAGAGGTCGGCGGGGATCTCGAGCGCCGCCAGCTCGGCGTTCTGACGGAGCTGCTCCGGCCGGCTGCCGCCGACCACGACGGCCTCCACGACCGGCGACTGCAGCGGGTACTGTATCGCGGCGGCGGGCAGCGGCACGCCGTGCGCACGGCACACGTCGGCGATCCGCACCAGGCAATGCCACAGCTCCTCCGGCAGGGCGCCGTACTCGTAGCGCCCCGAGCGCTGCGGCTCGTCCTGCGCGAGGAGGCCGGAGTTGAAGACCGACGCCGCGACGATGCGCGTGCCCCGCTCGGCGCACGCGGGGATGACCTCCGCGGCGGCCGGCTGCTCGAGCAGCGTGTAGCGTCCCGCGACCATGATCGTGTCGAGGTCGGCCGAGCGGACGGCCGCCGTCAGGGCGTCGGCCGTCATGGACCCGATGCCGATGCGGCCGACCTGCCCCTCGGCGCGCAGCGCCTCGAGGGCGGGGAACGCCTCGGCGAGAGCCAGATCCAGATCGTGGCGCTCGGGGTCGTGAAGATACAGGATGTCGATCCGCTCGATCCCGAGGCGCTCGCGCGACTCGTCGAGGCTGGCGCGGATGCCGTCCGCGGAGAAGTCCCACACGCGGCGGAGCTCGTCGGGCACGAAGAAGTCGTTGGCGGTGTCGAGCCCGCCCTCGACGTGGTCGGGATTGGGACGCAGAAGGCGGCCGGCCTTGGTGGAGAGCACGTACTCGTCGCGCGGCTTGGTGCGCAGGAACGCGCCGAGCCGCCGCTCCGAGAGTCCGAGGCCGTAGTGCGGGGCGGTGTCGTAGGCACGGATGCCGCTCTCCCAGGCCGCGTCGAGCACTGCCCAGGCCTGCTCGTCGGTCAGCGGCCGGAACAGGTTCCCCACGTTCGCGGCCCCGTAGCCCAGGGCCGCCACGCCGCTGCGGGACGCGGAACGGCGGGAGTCGGCGGAGAGGGTGCCGGATGCGGTCGGCCGCTCAGACATGGACACCCTCCGTCCGGTGCTCGCCGGTCCAGGCGTACTCGGCACGGCTGGCGCTCTTCATCTCCATGCCGTTGCCCGGCGTGATCGGCGCCGTGTACGAGCCGCCGCGGATGTCGGTCGGCACCACGAAGTGCTCGTGCAGGTGATCCACGTACTCGATCATGCGCCCCTCCCGGCTGCCGGAGACGGCGACGAAGTCGAACATCGAGAGATGCTGCACGGCCTCGCACAGTCCCACACCGCCCGCGTGCGGGCAGACCGGGATGCCGAACTTCGCGGCGAGCAGCAGGTTCGCGATGTTCTCGTTGACGCCGGCGACTCGCACGGCGTCGATCTGCATCACCTGGATCGCCTCGGCCTGCAGCAGCTGCTTGAAGACGACGCGGTTCTGCGCGTGCTCGCCGGTGGCGACGCGGATCGGCGCGACGCCGCGCGCGATCTCGGCGTGCCCGAGGACGTCGTCGGGGCTCGTCGGCTCCTCGATCCAGGCGGGGTGGAATTCGGCGAGCGCGTTGACCCAGGCGATGGCCTCGGACACCTCCCAGCGCTGGTTCGCGTCGATCGCGATCGGGAAGTCGGGGCCGCAGACCTCGCGGGCCTTGCGGAAGCGACGGATGTCGTCGTCGAGGTCCGCGCCGACCTTGAGCTTGATCTGCGTGAAGCCGTCCGCCATGGCCTCGCGCGCCAGCCGCTCGAGCTTCTCGTCGGAGTAGCCGAGCCAGCCGGGGCTCGTCGTGTACCCGGGGTAGCCGGTCGCCCGCAGCTCCCGCTCGCGGTCTGCGCGACCGGGCTCCGCCGCGCGCAGGATCGCCAGCGCGTCGTCGCGGGTGAGGGCGTTGGTGAGGTAGCGGAAGTCGACGAGATCGACGATCTCCTCGGGGGTCATCCTGCTCAGCAGCTGCCACAGCGGCAGGCCCGCCCGCTTGGCCTTGATGTCCCAGAGGGCGTTGATCACGGCGCCGATCGCCATGTGCATGACGCCCTTCTCCGGGCCGAGCCAGCGCAGCTGCGAGTCGCCGATGAGCTCGCGGAAGACGCCGCCCATGTCGTCGAGCAGCGGCTCGACCTCGCGTCCGACCAGATGCCCGGCGAGCGCGTCGATGCCCGCGACCTGCACGTCGTTGCCGCGGCCGATCGTGAACACGAACGCGTGCCCCTCGATCCCGTCCTCCGCGTCGGTGCGCACGATCACGTACGCCGCAGAGTAGTCGGGATCGGGGTTCATCGCATCAGAGCCGTCGAGGCTGAGCGACGTGGGGAAGCGGATGTCGCTGGTCTCCAGCGCGACGATACGGCTCACGGTTCTCCTGTTCTGGGCCGGGTGTCGCGGAGCGCCGGCTCGGATGACCGGGCACTGCGTGACAGTTGGAGTGTAAACATCCGATGTCTATACTGTCAACGCAGGGATCCTTCGCAGACTGTTCGTCGCGCCGGCTCCCGCCCGTCCCCCTGAGAAGGCAGGAGAACCATGAAGTTCGCGCGTCTGGGCGATCCCGGATCCGAGATCCCCGTCGTCATCGTCGATGGCCGCCATTACGATCTGAGGCCGGTGACCTCCGATGTGAACGGTGACTTCCTCGCCGCCGACCCCGTCGGGCGCACGCAGGCCGCGCTGGCCTCGCGCCGCCTCCCCGAGCTCGCCGGCGCAGAGGACCTGCGCATCGGCGCGCCGATCGTCCGGCCCAGCGCCGTGATCTGCGTCGGCCAGAACTACGCGGCGCACGCCCGCGAGTCCGGGGCGGAGCCGCCTGCGGTGCCGATCCTGTTCCTGAAGACCCCGAACACGGTCGTCGGCCCGGACGACGCGGTGACCATCCCGCGCGGCAGCGAGAAGACGGATTGGGAGGTGGAGCTGGGCGTCGTGATCGGCGCACGCACCGCATACCTCGACTCCCCCGACGAGGCCGCGGCCCACATCGCCGGCTATGTGGTGTGCAACGACGTGTCCGAGCGGGCGTTCCAGATGGAGGTGTCCGGCGGACAGTGGTCCAAGGGCAAGGCCGCCTTCGGCTTCAACCCGACCGGCCCCTGGCTGGTCACCCCGGACGAGGTCGACGTGCAGAACCTGCGTCTGCGCAGCTTCGTGAACGGCGAGCCCCGCCAGGACTCGTCGACGAGCGACATGATCTTCTCCGTCGCCGAGATCGTGCATCACATCTCGCAGTACATGACGCTGGAGCCGGGCGACCTGATCCTCACCGGCACGCCGCAGGGCGTGGCGTTCGGCGGCAGGTTCCCCTACCTCCGCCCCGGCGACGTGGTGGAGATCGACATCGAGGGGCTGGGCAGCCAGCGTCAGGAATTCACCGCATGGGAGGCACGAGCATGACCGTTCGACAGACTCAGGGAGCGCCGCTGGAGGGGCTCGTCGCGATCGTCACGGGCGGCGCGTCCGGCATCGGCGCGGCGATCGCGACGCAGCTGCACGGGCAGGGTGCGCAGATCGCCGTGCTGGACCGCGACGTCGCCGGTGCGGATCCGCACTTCGCCGCCTTCACCGCGGATGTGTCCGACCGCGCGAGCGTCGACGCCGCCGTCGCCGCGATCGGCGAGCGCTTCGGTCGGATCGACATCCTCGTGAACAACGCCGGCATCGGCGCCCAGGGCGACGTCGCGGCCAACGACGACGACGAGTGGGCACGCGTGCTGTCGATCAACGTCACCGGCATCGCCCGCGTGTCGGCGGCGGCGCTGCCGTGGCTGCGCCGGTCCCCCGCGGCGGCCATCTGCAACACCGCGTCGATCGCCTCCACCACAGGCCTTCCCCAGCGCGCACTCTACTCGGCGTCGAAGGGCGCCGTGTCGGCTCTCACCCGTGCGATGGCCGCGGATCACCTGCGCGAGGGGATCCGCGTGAACGCCGTCAACCCCGGCACCGCCGACACCCCGTGGGTGGGTCGTCTGCTGGACGCCGCCGCCGACCCCGCGGCCGAGCGGGCCGCGCTCAACGCACGTCAGCCGCATGGCCGGCTGGTGTCGCCGGACGAGGTCGCCGGCGCCGTCGCGTACCTGGTCAGCCCGGCCTCCGGCTCGACCACGGGCACGTCGATCGAGGTCGACGGCGGCATGGCGCAGCTCCGCCTGCGCGCCGAGTAGGCTGCCGGCGCGTGGTGCCGGCCTCAGGCCTGGGCGGCCTGGCGCAGCCAGCGCTCCACGCCCGCGATGTGGGCGGTCGCGAGCGACGTCGCGAGGGCGGGGTCGTGCTGGGCGATCGCATCGGCGATGGCACGATGCTCCGAGAGCGTGCGCTCCACCGCGCCCTGCTCGGTGAGGCCGCGCCACACCCGCGCGCGGATGGTCTGGCTGGACAGGCTCTCGATGAGGCTCGCGAGGTAGCCGTTGCCGGTCATCTGCACGATCTCCCGATGGAATCGGATGTCGTGGGCGACCAGGTCGTCGATCGAGACGCCGGAGTCGACGCCGGCGATCTCGGCCTGCAGCGCGGCGATCGCCTCGGCATCGCCGTGCGTGGCCGCGAGCCCCGTCGCCTGCGACTCGAGCATCCGGCGCACCGCGAAGAGCTCGAGCAGGGAGTCGTCGTCGTGCATGTCGATCACGAAGGTGATGGCCTCGAGCAGCAGGTGCGGTTCGAGGCTGGTCACGTAGGTGCCGTCGCCGCGGCGCACGTCGAGCACGCGGATGACCTCGAGGGCCTTGACGGCCTCGCGCATCGAGTTGCGGGAGAGTCCGAGGCGCTCGGCCAGCTCCTTCTCGGGCGGCAGCCGATCTCCCGGGCCGAGCTCGCCCGACACGATCATCGCCTTGATCTTCTCGATCGCCTCGTCGGTCACTGCCATGGCGTCATCCTATGCGCTTCGCGCATTCATCGGATGTCTACGGCACGCCGAGGACCGGGATGCGGAAGGATGTGACCATGCGCGTCCTCGACTCCCATCTGCACCTGTGGAATCCGTCCCGGCTCGACTACGACTGGCTCGAAGGTCCTCTCGCGAACCGCTTCACCGCGGACGAGCTCGCGCAGGCGCCGGCGGGCACCGAGACGGCCGCCGTCTTCGTGCAGGCCGAGTGCGTGCAGGCCCAGTTCCTCGACGAGGTGCGCTGGGTGTCGGAGACGGCCGCGGACACGGGCGTCATCGGGATCGTGGCCGGCGCACGACTCGATCGCGGCGAGGCCACGATCCAGCACCTCGACGCCCTCGCGGAGACCGCGCTCGTCGTCGGCGTGCGTCATCTGCTGCAGGGAGAGCCTCTCGCGACGGCGACGACACCCGCCTTCCTCGCCGGGGCCGAGGCTCTCGCGGCGCGCGGACTGCGCTTCGACGCGTGCGTGCGCGCCCCCCAGCTGCCGGACGTGTCGGCTCTCGCCGCGGCCGTGCCCGACCTGGCGATCGTGCTCGACCATCTCGGCAAGCCCGCGGTCGGCACCCCCTCGCGACCCCAGGCGCCCGACGCGGCGTGGATGCGCGGGATCCGTGAGCTCGCCGCGCATCCGAACGTGTCGGTGAAGCTCTCCGGCCTCCCTGCCGAGTCCGGCGGCGACTGGGACGGCGCGCAGGTCAACCCGTTCCTCGACGCGGCGGCCGAGGCCTTCGGACCGGATCGGCTGCTCTGGGGCAGCGACTGGCCCGTCTCCGCCGTCGCCGCCGGCGACGCGGGCTACCGGCCGGAGCGCCGCGAGCTCTGGGCGCGGACGGTCGAGGACTGGGCCGCGCACCGCGACCTGGACGCCGACGACCTCTTCTGGGGCAACGCCGCGCGGTTCTACGGCCTGACGTGATCGCCCTCACGGGCGCTCTCGCCGTCCGCGATGCGGGTCTCACAGGAAAGTCACCGGATTGGCGGGTGAGGATTGCCTTACCTATGATGTGAGTCGCGACTCTCGCACCACTCCCGCCTGAAGGACTCCCCGTGAACCGTTCCCTCCGACTGCTCTCCGCCGCGGCTGCGGCCTCCGCCGTCGCCCTCGCGCTCACCGCGTGCAGCGGCTCCTCCGCGCCCACGTCCAGCACCTCCGGGGGCGACGACCTCGCCGGGCAGACCATCACGGTCTACAACGCCCAGCACGAGGAGCTCACCAAGTCCTGGATCGACGCCTTCACCAAGGCGACCGGCATCAAGGTCCAGGTGCGCAACGGCGACGACACCGAGATGTCCCAGCAGCTGATCCAGGAGGGCGACCGCTCCCCCGCCGACGTGTTCCTCACCGAGAACTCGCCCTCGATGTCGGCCGTCGAGAAGGCAGGGCTGTTCACCTCGCCGGGTGAGGAGGCGCTCAAGAACGTCCCCACCGAGTACCGTCCGTCCTCCGGCAAGTGGGTCGGCATCGCGGCCCGCTCGACCGTGTTCGCCTACAACACGTCGAAGCTCACCGAGGCGCAGCTGCCGAAGTCCCTGATGGATCTCGCCGACCCGTCGTGGAAGGGCCGCTGGGCCGCATCGCCCTCCGGCGCCGACTTCCAGGCCATCGTCTCGGCGCTCGTGCAGCTCAAGGGCGCCGACGCCGCCGAGGAGTGGCTGAAGGCCATGAAGACGAACTCGGTCGCCTACAAGGGCAACTCCACCGCGATGAAGGCGGTCAACGCCGGCGAGATCGACGGCGCCGTCATCTACCACTACTACTGGTTCGGCGATCAGGCGGCGACCGGCGAGAACTCGAAGAACGTGCAGCTGCACTACTTCAAGAACCAGGATCCGGGGGCGTTCGTGTCGGTGTCCGGCGGCGGCGTCCTGAAGTCGAGCAAGCACCAGGCCGCGGCGCAGAAGTTCCTGGCGTTCGTCACGGGCCCCGAGGGACAGAAGATCCTGCAGACGGGCACCTCGTTCGAGTACCCGGTCGGATCCGGCGTCGCCGCCAACCCGAAGCTCGTCCCGCTCAAGGACCTGCAGGCGCCGACCATCGACCCGGCTACGCTGAACTCCAAGCAGGTCACCGATCTGATGACCCAGGCGGGCCTGCTCTAAGGCGCAGACATCACCACGACGACCACCTCCCGACGGGCGGCCGGAGCGCAACGGCTCCGGCCGCCCCGCGGCGTCTCCCGCAGCACCGGATCGTGGCTCGTCATCGCCGCGGGCGTCGTAGTCGCGGCGCTCTCCCTGCTGCCGCTGATCTTCGTGGTCACCACAGCGGCGCAGATCGGCTGGGCCGAATCGGCGTCCCTGATCCTGCGGCCCCGCGTCGGCGAGCTCCTGACGAACACCGTGCTGCTGGTCGCGATCACCGTGCCGCTGTGCGCGGTGATCGGCGTGGGCGGCGCCTGGCTCGTGGAGCGCACGTCGCTCGCGGGCGCCGGCGCCTGGGGAGCGGTGCTCGCGATGCCGCTCGCGATCCCCGCCTTCGTGAACTCCTATGCGTGGGTGTCGGCGATCCCGTCGCTCGCCGGACTCGGATCCGGTGTGCTGCTGGCGACGCTGTCGTATTTCCCCCTGGTGTATCTGCCGGTGCGTGCGGCACTGGCCCGGCTGGATCCCGCACTCGAGCAGGCCGCGGCGAGCCTCGGGCGCAGTCCGGTGCGGGTGTTCTTCGGCACGGTGCTGCCGCAGCTTCGGCTCGCGCTGCTGGGCGGGGCGCTGCTCGTGGGCCTTCATCTGCTCAGCGAGTACGGCGCGTTCGCGCTGATCCGGTTCGACACCTTCACGACCGCGATCATGGACCAGTACCGCTCCACGTTCAACGGCTCGGCGGGCAGCATGCTCTCGGGCGTGCTGATGCTGCTGTGCTTCGCCCTGCTCCTCCTGGAGAGCCGGGCCCGCGGACGCGCCCGCTACGCGCGGATCGGATCCGGCACCGCCGCACCGCCCCGCCGGATCCGGTTGCGGGGATGGCAGATCCCGGCACAGCTGGCTCTGCTCGCGCTCGGGATCGCCGCGCTGGGCGTGCCCGCCGTCGTGATCGGCGGGTGGCTGGCGTACGGAGGCGCGGGGGTCTGGACGGCGCCCGATCTCGTGCCGACGCTGCTGCAGACCCTCGGTCTCGCGCTCGGCGGCGGCGTGGTCACCGTCCTCGCCGCCTTCCCGCTGTCCTGGCTCGCGGTGCGCCGGCCCGGTGCGTTCAGCCGGCTGCTGGAGCGCACCAACTACGTGACGAGCTCCATGCCGGGCATCGTCCTCGCGCTGGCGCTCGTCACCGTGTCGCTCTTCTTCGTGCCCGCGCTGTACCAGACCACGGCGCTGCTGCTCATCGCGTACGCGCTGCTCTTCCTCCCCCGCGCGCTGGTGCCGCTGCAGGCGGGCATCGCGCAGGCGCCGCGCAGCCTCGAGGAGGCGGCGCAGGCCCTGGGCCGGCGTCCGGCACGCGCGTTCCTGGGCGTGACCCTGCGCCTGGTCGCACCCGCGACCGCCGCCGCCCTCGCGATGGTGTTCCTCGCCGTCGCCGGCGAGCTCACTGCGACGCTGCTGCTCTCGCCGATCGGCGTGCAGACGCTCGCCACCCGGTTCTGGAGCCTGTCGAGCGAGATCGACTTCGCCGGCGCAGCCCCCTATGCGACACTGCTGATCGTGCTGTCCGCACCCATGACGTACCTGCTCTTCCGGCAATCGGCCGTCCTGTCCACCGGGCGCGCCGCCGACCCGGCCGCCGTCGAACCGGAAACCACCGCATCCTCGAAGGCGGAAACCGCATGACCGCGCGCAACCTCGGATCCCTCGGCGCCGTGCCCTCGCCCGGCACCGGACCGCTCCCCACCGCGCACCTGCAGATCGCCGGAGTCACCGCGTCCTACGGCGGGCACCAGGTGCTGCACGGCGTGGACCTCGCTGTGCAGCACGGCGGCATCACGGCCGTCGTCGGCGCGTCGGGCTCGGGCAAGACGACGCTGCTGCGCATCATCGCCGGCTTCGAGCGCCCCTCGGGCGGCGAGGTGGTGCTCGGATCCACGACCGTCGCCGGGCCCGGATCCTGGGTTCCCGTCCACCGTCGCGACATCGGCTACGTGACGCAGGACGGCGGCCTGTTCCCGCATCTCTCGGTCGCGCGCAACATCTCCTTCGGCCTGGACGATCTGTCCCGCGCGGAGCGGGGCCGTCGCGTGTCCGAGCTGCTGGACCTGGTGTCCCTGCCCCGTGACGTCGCCGACCGGCGTCCCGACCAGCTCTCCGGCGGTCAGCAGCAGCGCGTCGCGATCGCCCGCGCGCTCGCCCGCAAGCCCGAGCTGATGCTGCTCGACGAGCCCTTCTCTGCGCTCGACACGGGCCTGCGCGCGGCGACGCGTGAGGCGGTGGCGCGGATCCTCACCGATGCCGGGACCACCACCCTGCTCGTCACGCACGATCAGTCCGAGGCCCTCAGCTTCGCCGATCAGGTCGCGGTCATGCGCGACGGACGGCTCGTGCAGACCGGGCACCCGTTCGTCGTCTACACCCGCCCGGCCGATCGGGGCGTGGCCGAGTTCCTCGGCGAGGCGATCGTGCTGGACGCCTGGCTCGACGGCTCCCTGGCCTCGTGCGCGCTCGGCTACGTGCCGGTGCGCAATCCCCCGGCGCAGGGCCGGGTCCAGCTCATGCTGCGTCCGGAGCAGGTGCAGCTCGTCGCCGACTCCCCGATCCGCGCGACGGTCGAGGAGGGCGTGTACTTCGGATCCGAGACCTCCGCCCGCATCCGGCTCGAGCCGCGCGCGGACGCGGATCCGCGCCTGGATCCGGTGCCGCCCGTCATCACGATCCGGCACGCGAACCCGGCTCTCGCCCGGCCGGGCCAGCGGGTCGCGCTGCGCGTGGTCGGCGAGGGCGTGGCGTTCCCGGCATAGCCCCGGCCCCCGCAGTCCCCTCTGGGGCCGTTGAGCGAGGACGCCCGCAGGCGACCGACACGAAACGCGTAGACCCTCCCCCGAAGACACAGAGCGGGCGCCCCCGCAGGGACGCCCGTTCCGGTGAGGCGAGGGTCAGCGCGCGGCGCTGCCCTCGACGTAGTCCTCGTCCTGCGACTTCCAGGCGAACAGAGCGCGCAGCTCCTTGCCGGTGGCCTCGATCGGGTGGCCCTGCTCCTTCTCGCGAAGGGCGAGGAACTCGACCGCGCCGTTGTCCTGGTCCTCGATGAAGCGCTTCGCGAAGGCGCCGGACTGGATGTCCGAGAGGACCTCCTTCATGCGCTCCTTCACACCGGCGTCGATGATGCGCGGGCCCGAGACGTAGTCGCCGAACTCGGCGGTGTCGGAGATCGACCAGCGCTGCTTGGCGATGCCGCCCTCCCACATCAGGTCGACGATGAGCTTCAGCTCGTGCAGCACCTCGAAGTAGGCGATCTGCGGCTGGTAGCCCGCCTCGGTGAGGGTCTCGAAGCCGGCCTGCACGAGGTGGCTCATGCCACCGCAGAGCACGGCCTGCTCGCCGAAGAGGTCGGTCTCGGTCTCCTCGGTGAAGGTCGTCTTGATGACGCCGGCGCGGGTGCCGCCGATCGCCTTCGCGTACGAGAGTGCGGTGGCCCAGGCGTTGCCCGACGCGTCGCGCTCGACGGCGATGATGTCCGGGATGCCGCGGCCGGCGACGAACTCGCGACGCACGGTGTGACCCGGAGCCTTCGGGGCGATGAGGATGACGTCCACGCCCTCGGGCGCGTCGATGTAGCCGAAGCGGATGTTGAACCCGTGCGCGAACGCGAGGGTCTTGCCCGCGGTCAGGTTCGGCGCGATCGACTCGCTGTAGATGCCGCGCTGGTGCTGGTCGGGCGCCAGGATCATGATCAGGTCGGCCCACTGCGTGGCCTCGGCGACGGTCTTGACCGGGAAGCCGGCCTCCTCCGCCTTGGCGATCGAGCGCGAGCCCTCCTTGAGGGCGATCGCGACCTCGACGCCGCTGTCGCGCAGGTTCATCGCGTGCGCGTGGCCCTGCGAGCCGTAGCCGACGATCGCGACCTTCTTGTTCTGGATGATCGACAGATCCGCGTCGGCGTCGTAGAAGATCTCGGTGCTCACTGTGTGTTTCTCCTTGTTGGGGTTCTGGGGGCCGGGCCCTTCGACAGGCTCAGGGACCGGCGGGGTTTCGTAGATCGGGGGGGGTCAGCTGCGCAGCACGCGCTCGGTGATGCTCTTGCCGCCGCGGCCGATCGCGAGCAGGCCCGACTGGGCGAGCTCCTTGATGCCGAACGGCTCGAGCGCTCTCAACAGCGCGTCCACCTTGCCCTTGTCGCCGGTGACCTCGACCACCAGCGCCTCGGGCGCGTAGTCCACGACGGACGCGCGGAAGAGGTTCACGACCTCGAGCACGTTCGAGCGGCTGTTGTTGTCCGTGCGCACCTTGATGAGCATGTGCTCGCGCTGCACGGAGGAGTTCTGCTCCAGCTCCACGATCTTGATGACGTTGATCAGCTTGTTCAGCTGCTTGGTCACCTGCTCGAGCGGGAACTCCTCGACGTCGACGACGACCGTGATACGGGAGACGCCCGGCACCTCGGTCACGCCCACGGCGAGGGATTCGATGTTGAAGCCGCGGCGCGCGAACAGGCCCGCGACGCGGGTCAGGATGCCCGGGGTGTCCTCCACCAGGAGGCTCAGCACATGCGTGGACATGGATCAGTCCTCCTCGTCGAAGGCGGGCGCGTGGTCGCGCGCGTACTGGATGTAGCTGTTGCTGACGCCCTGCGGCACCATCGGCCACACCATGGCGTCGGCGCTCACGACGAAGTCGATCACGACGGGACGGTCGTTCGTCTCGAGGGCCAGTTTGATGGCGGCGTCGATCTCCTCCTCCTTCTCCACCCGGATCGCGAGGCAGCCGTACGCCTCGGCGAGCTTGACGAAGTCGGGGATCCGGATCGTGCCGTGCCCGGTGTTCAGGTCGGTGTTCGAGTGCCGGCCCTCGTAGAACAGGGTCTGCCACTGGCGGACCATGCCGAGGGAGGAGTTGTTGATGATCGCGACCTTGATCGGGATGTCGTTGATGACGCAGGTCGCCAGCTCCTGGTTGGTCATCTGGAAGCAGCCGTCGCCGTCGATCGCCCACACCACGCGCTCCGGCTCGGCGACCTTGGCGCCCATCGCCGCGGGCACGGCGTAGCCCATGGTGCCGGCGCCGCCGGAGTTCAGCCAGGAGTTGGGGCGCTCGTACTTGATGAACTGCGCCGCCCACATCTGGTGCTGGCCGACGCCCGCGGCGTAGACCGCCTCGGGGCCGGTGAGCTCGCCGATCCGCTGGATCACGTGCTGCGGCGACATCAGGCCGTCCTCGGGAGCCGTGTAGCCGAGAGGGAACTCGGCGCGCAGGCCGTCGAGGTAGGCCCACCACTCCTCGATGTCGCCCTTGGCCCCGCCGGTGAGGCCGCGGAACGCCGCCTCCAGATCGGTGATGACCTCGCGCACGCCGCCCACGATCGGGACGTCGGCGGTGCGGATCTTGGAGATCTCGGCCGGGTCGATGTCGACGTGCACGACCTTGGCGTTCGGCGCGAACAGCTCGGCCTTGCCCGTGACGCGGTCGTCGAACCGGGTGCCGAGGGCGACCAGCAGATCCGCCTCCTGCAGCGCCAGCACGGCGGGCACCGTGCCGTGCATGCCGGGCATGCCGACGTGCTGCGGGTGCGAGTCGGGGAACGCGCCGCGGGCCATCAGGGTGGTCACGACCGGGGCGCCGGTGAGCTCGGCGAGCGCCAGCAGCTCCTCCGACGCGCGGCCGCGGATGATGCCGCCGCCCACGTACAGCACCGGCTTCTTGGCCTCGGCGAGCAGCGTCGCCGCGGCCTGGATCTGCTTGCCGTGCGCCTTCGTCACCGGACGGTAGCCGGGCAGGTCGTACTTCGGCGGCCACACGAACGGCGCGGTGGCCTGCTGCGCGTCCTTGGTGATGTCCACGAGCACGGGGCCAGGACGTCCCGTGCTGGCGATTTCAAACGCCGCGGCGATGGCGCCGGGGATGTCCTCCGGGCGCTTGACCAGGATCGAGTGCTTCGTGATCGGCATCGTGATGCCGACGATGTCGGCCTCCTGGAACGCGTCCGTGCCCATCAGACGGGAGAAGACCTGGCCGGTGATCGCGACGATCGGGATGGAGTCCATGTAGGCGTCGGCGATCGCGGTGACCAGGTTGGTCGCACCGGGGCCGGACGTCGCGATGGTGACGCCGACCTTTCCGGAGGCGGTCGCGTAGCCCTCGGCCGCGTGGCCCCCGCCCTGCTCGTGACGCACGAGGATGTGACGGAGCTCGGTCGACGCCATCAGCGGGTCGTAGACCTCCATGATCGCCCCGCCGGGGATGCCGAACACATCGGTGACCCCGAGGAGCTCGAGGGAGCGGACGACGGCCTGCGCGCCGGTGAGAACGGGGGCCGCCGTCGGACGAGCAGGCGGACGAGGGACGGCTGGAGCGGTATCAGCGGTCATGAAGGTTCCTTGCGGTGATGAACGATCGGCGGAAGCGGGAGGACGGAGTCCTGCCGCGGACGACTGTCCGACCCGGTCCGCCGGGAGCGGGCCGCACGGGTCGGGAAAAGGGGGCTGGAACGCCTCGGGTGCAGCGCGGAGAGGTCGGCTCTGCGTCGCGACGAACCTCGTCGCGGAAGGAGCCCGGCTCTGGCGTCCCGGCGAGTGAGCCGAGAGCGCGAGCCGCGATATCGACCCGAATCAGATCACCATCGCGCCCGACGGCCTGCGAGGCCGCCGAAGCTCTGCGTTCCATCCGGGATCCGGTTGTGCCGATCACGGATCGAACGTGCATCAAGCCTAACGCATGATCGCGGCGGCCCTGGACGCCCGCGCGCGCGACGACCGGACGACCGGAACCGTGCTGCGCGCGCATGGAAGCAGTCTATTGCGCGGCCGCCCGCGCTTCGGCCAGCGCGTGGAGCAGACCGGCGAACGCGGCCGGATCCGGGACGCGCAGTGTCGCCGCGGTCTCCCCCGTGCCGATCCGCACGCCGAGGTCCGCGGGTCCCAGCGTGCGCATGCCGTCCTCGTCGGTGACATCGTCGCCGGCGAACAGCACCCCGGTCGCGTGCACGTGCGCGCGCAGCCGCGCGAGCGCCACGTCCTTGCCCTCGTCGCGCCAGGAGAACTCGCGCAGGTGGTGGCCGGTGCGCCTGCGCCAGGACGGGATCCGCTCGGCCGCCCACTTCTCGACGCGCAGGAACGCGATCTCCTCCTGCCCGGGCGCGGCCGTGCGGGTGTGCACGCCGAAGCCGAAAGTCTTGGGCTCGTGCACCACGCCGTCGAGATCGGCGATCAGCGCCCGCAGCTCGGAGACGACCTCGGCCTGGTCCGCCGGCTCGGAGGAGAGATCCGTCTCCTCCCCGGTGTCGGGGAACCAGAACTGCGCGCCGTGCGATGCCGCGAGCAGGATGGGCGAGCCGTCCTCGTGCTCGGTGATCTCGCGCAGGTCGTGCAGGCTCCGGCCGGAGGCGTACGCGACGAACGTCTCGGGAAGCGCTGCCAGGCGCTTCACCGCGGCGACGGCCGCCGGCAGCGCCCTGGCCGCCATCGGATCTGCGACGTGCGGCGACACGGTGCCGTCGAAGTCGAGCGCTACGAGCAGGCGCGGCGTGCGGGCGATCTCCGCGAGCGCGGGATCCGGCTCGCCTGCGGGGATCCAGTCGCGCGTCATCGGCTGCTCCGTACGTTCTCGAGGGCGGTCAGGAACTCCTGGGACCAGGCGTTCACGTCGTTCTCCAGCACCCGCTTGCGCAGCGCCCTCATCCGGCGCGCCTGCTCGCGCGGAGGCATCTCCACCGCCTGCATGATCGCGTCCTTGAGCCCCTCGATGTCGTGCGGGTTGACCAGCACGGCCTGGCGCAGCTCGTCGGCCGCGCCCGTGAACTCGCTCAGCACGAGCACGCCGCGGTGATCGCCGCGGGTGGCGACGTACTCCTTCGCGACCAGGTTCATCCCGTCGCGCAGGGCGGTGACGAGCATCGCGTCGGCCGCGAGGTAGAGGGCCACCATCTCCTCCCGAGGGAAGCCCTGGTGCAGGTAGCGGATCGCCGTGTGGTCCATCGTGTCGTGGTCACCGTTGATCCGGGCGACCGCGAGCTCGATCTCGTCGCGCAGCTGCACGTAGGCGTCCACACGCTCACGGCTGGGGCTCGCGACCTGCACGAGCGTCACGTCCTCGACCGAGATGCGCCCCTGATCCAGCAGCTCGCCGAAGGCCTTGATCCGGTGCCGGATCCCCTTCGTGTAGTCGAGGCGGTCGACGCCGAGGAGGATCTTCTTCGGGTTGCCGAGCCCCTCCCGGATCTCCGCGGCCCTGGCGCGGACGTCCGGACGGGCGGCGAGCTCGACATAGGGCGTCGTGTCGATCGAGATCGGGAAGGCCCGGGCGACGGAGGTGCGCGGGCCGCCGTACGGCACGGACACGGTGGATCCCTTGACGTCCAGCCGCAGGCGACGCCGCACGGCGGCAAGGAAGTTGGTCGCGTCCTGCGCACGCTGGAAGCCGACGACGTCGGCGCCGAGGAGGCCCTGCAGCACCTGGTCGCGCCACGGCAGCTGGGCATAGAGGCCGTGCGCCGGGAACGGGATGTGGTGGAAGTACCCGATCGTGAGGTCGGGCCGGCGCTCGCGCAGCATCGCGGGGACGAGCTGGAGCTGGTAGTCGTGCACCCACACGGTGCCACCCTCGGACACCGCGCTCGCCGCGCGGTCGGCGAAGCGCCGGTTCACCCGGACGTAGGCGTCCCACCACTCGCGATGGAACTGCGGGGGCGCAATGACGTCGTGGTACAGCGGCCAGATCGTGTCGTTGGCGAAGCCCTCGTAGTACTCCTCGACCTCCTGGGCGGAGAGCGGCACCGGGAGCAGGCGGATGCCGTCCTCGGTGAACGGCTTGAGCTCGAGGTCGGGCTGTCCGGCCCAGCCGACCCAGGCCCCGTCGACGGCCCGCATCACGGGCTCGAGCGCGGCGACCAGGCCGCCCGGGGAGCGGCGCCAGACCTCGGAGCCGTCGGGGCCCTGCACACGGTCGACGGGAAGGCGGTTGGCGACGATCACGAACGACGAGGTGGGGGTGGACGTAGGCATGGAACGCTCCTCACGGCAGCGGGGGCTGCTCCCCTCAGGCTAGCCAACCCGCGACCGCGGGGAACGCCGCACGTCACACGGCGGCGTGGCGCGGGCGCGCCAGCACGGCGTTCACGACGCCGGCCGCCAGCACGAGACCGGCCGCGATCACCGGCAGCAGCAGGGCGGGCTGCGCCCCCGCGGCGTCCGCGATCTGCCCCGTGACCACTGCTCCGATCGCCTGACCCACGACCAGCGCGGATCCGAGCATCGTCATCACGGTGGCAGATCGGTCGGCCGGGCCGAACGCCGCCCCGAGGCTGAACTGCGTGACGAGCGTCGGCCCGATCCCGCATCCCATCACCGCCAGGGCGATCAGCATCCCCGTCACGTCGTGCACGCTCGGCAGGATCAGGCTGCCGCCGAACAGCACGCCCGCGAACAGCAGCCAGCGACCGGGCAGCGTGAACCGCGCGGGCAGGAACGCGACCCCCAGCGCGAGGATCGCGGATCCGACCCCCATCGCCCCGTACAGGAGTCCCGCCTCCTCGGGACGGCCGTGCTCGGTCATGAAGGCCGTGAGGGACGTGAGCATCGCGCCGAAGAACACGCCCACCCCGAGCATCCCGACCACCACGATCAGCAGCCGCGGACGGAACAGCTCCGACACGCGGGAGGTGGCGCGCCCGTCGGCACCGCGCTGCGCGGACACCTGCGCGGCGGTCGGATGCAGGGCGAAGGCGCCGACGAACACGAGGATCAGCGCGGCTGCGATCACGAGCGGCATCCACGGCGCGATGCCGGTGGCGAGCACCCCCACGAGGAACGGGCCGAACACGAACACGGTCTCGTCGGCCGCGGACTCGTACGACATCGTTGACGACGTCGTACGCGCGCGGCGCTCCTCCGGGATGCGCTCGGCGATGATCGTGACCAGGCGCGACCGCGACATCGGCGAGACCTGGGGCGCGGTGGCGCCGATCGCGAAGGCGCTCAGCAGCACGAGGGGCTCCGGCGCCGGCGAGTAGACGACGAGGGTGAAGCCGATGAGCGCCGCGGCGTTGGCCACGGCGACGATGCCGAGAACGATCCGCTGTCCTCGGCGGTCGGCTGCGGCTCCCAGCAGCGGACCGAAGCAGGCGGTGCCGATGCCCACGGCCGCGGAGGTCAGGCCGCCGAGCCCCACCGAATCCCGCGCGGCCACGACCACGGTGAGCACGCCGACGACCATCATCGCGAACGGAAGGCGGGCGATGAAGGCGATGAGGAAGTAGGGCAGTCCCACCCGCCGGAACAGGCTCGGGGCGACGGTGGCGGGAGGAGTGTGCGGCGAAGTCATGGCGGAGGAGGTCTCTGGCGCCGCCGCGAGAGCGACGCGGATCAGGTGCCGCCGCTTTCCGCCGGAAGAGCCGGCGGCCGGTAATGCACAACGGTGATGTCACCAGGGTAGCGTGGTGACATGCGCAACTACCTCTTCGCAAGCGGTCTGTTCGGCGCGATCACCAGCGGGATCGCGCTGCTGCGCGGCACCCGCGACGCTCCCATCACGTGGCGCGCCGTGCTGGCCTGGCTGAGCTGGGGCATCACGATCGCCCTCGCCATCGGTGCGATCGTCGACTTCCGCCGCGACGAGCGCGGCGAGACGGTGTCGTTCGACTCACCGGTCGCGCCGGTGCAGTTCAAGCGCGCCAAGAAGGCGCTCAAGGCCGAGCAGAAGGCCCAGAAGAAGAGCTGAGCCCCCGCGGGCCCTCCGCCCGACCGATCCGCGGCGCGCTCCGGTCAGACCAGGTCGATCTGGTAGTGGATGAACCCGCTCCGCTCGGCGACGCGGTCGTAGAGCGTGCGCGCCGTTGCGTTGGTCTCCGCGGTGAGCCAGTAGACCTTGTCGCTGCCCGAGGCCCGCGCCGCGTCGGTGACGTGCGCGATCAGCCCGCGACCGACGCCTCCGCCCCGGGCGGAGGGATCCACGAACAGATCCTCGAGATAGGTGTAGTGCGTCTTCGACCAGGTCGCCGGGTGAGAGAACCAGTGCACGATCCCGACGGCGCGCCCGTCGTCGTCGCGCGCGACAGCGCCCTGGATCTCGCCGGCGGGATCCACGATCCGCGCGAAGGTCGACGCCGTGACGTCGTCGGCCACCTCCGACTCGTAGAACGTCAGATACGCCTGCCACAGCGACAGCCAGTCGTCGCGGTCGGCCTCGGTGAGCGCGGTGATCGTCGTCATGCGCCGATCCTACGGGGCGGCACGGCATCCGCACCGCCCCGATGCGAGACCGCTCAGCGGGTGAGGATCAGCGCCTCGCCCTGACCGCCGCCGCCGCACAGCGCGACCACCGCCGTGCCCGAGCCGCGGCGCACGAGCTCGTGCGCCATGTGCACGACGAGCCGGTTGCCGCTCGCCCCGATCGGGTGGCCGATCGCGATGCCCCCGCCGTGGATGTTGACGATCTCCGGATCCAGTCCGAGCTCGGTCGCCGAGCGGGCGACGACGGCGCCGAACGCCTCGTTGATCTCGACGAGATCCAGATCCTCGACGGTGATCCCCTGCTTGTCGAGCGCACGCCGGATCGCGGTGGCCGGCTGCTCGTGCAGCGAGTTGTCGGGGCCCGCGGTCTGTCCGCTCGCCCCCACCGTCGCGAAGACGGGCCAGCCGCGGCTCTCGGCGTTGCCCCGGGTCGTGACGATCACCGCGGAAGCACCGTCGGAGATCTGCGAGGAGTTTCCGGCCGTGATCGACCCGCCCTCGGCGAACGCCGGCCGCAGGCCCGCGAGCGATTCGACGGTGGTGTCGGGGCGCACGCCCTCGTCGGCGGTGAGCGCGAGCGCGGGCCCCTTGCGCTGCGGCACGGAGACCGTCACGATCTCGCCGTCGAACACGCCCGCCTCGCGCGCGGCGGCGGCACGCTGGTGGGAACGCGCCGCGACCTCGTCCTGCGCCTCGCGGGTCATCCCGAACCGCGCGTTGTGCCGCTCGGTCGACGCGCCCATGCTCTCCGCGTCGTAGGCGTCGGTGAGCCCGTCGTACGCCATGTGGTCGAGCACCTCGACGGATCCGTAAGTCCAGCCGTCGCGCGACCCCATGAGGAGGTGCGGCGCACGGGTCATCGACTCCATGCCCGCCGCGACCACGGTGAGCGCGTCTCCGGTGCGGATCATGCGCGCGGCGTCGATGACGGCGGTCAGGCCGGACAGGCACACCTTGTTGACCGAGTGCGCGGGGACGTCCCAACCGATCCCCGCGCCGATCGCGGCCTGCCGCGCCGCGTTCTGCCCGGATCCCGCGGCGAGGACCTGCCCGACGATCACGGCGTCGACCTCGGCGGCGTCGACACCGCTCTGGTCCAGGGCTCCACGGATCGCGAGCGCGCCGAGCTGCGGCGCCGTGAACGGGGCGAGCTGCCCCTTCAGCCGCCCCTGCGGCGTGCGGGACGCCGCGACGATGACGATGTCGTCTGCACTCATGATCACTCCAGTCCTTCGGCGACGAGCAGCGGCGGCTCCGTCGCGTCCTTCACATCCTGCACGCTCACCCCGGGCGCGAGCTCGACGAGCCGCAGGCCCTCGGGCGTGACGTCGATCACCGCGAGATCCGTGATGATGCGATGCACCACGCCTCGGCCGGTCAGCGGGAGCGAGCACGCGTCGACGATCTTCGCCGACCCGTCGCGGGCGACGTGCTCCATCAGCACGATCACGCGACCGGCGCCGTGCACCAGATCCATCGCCCCGCCCGGTCCCTTGACCATCTTCCCCGGGATCATCCAGTTCGCCAGGTCGCCCGCGGCGCTCACCTGCATCGCGCCCAGGATCGCGGCGTCGATCTTTCCGCCGCGGATCATGCCGAAGCTCAGGCCGGAGTCGAAGAAGGCCGCCCCGGGCAGCGTCGTCACGGTCTCCTTGCCGGCGTTGATCAGATCGGGGTCGACCGCCTCCTCGACGGGATAGGGACCGACGCCGAGGATGCCGTTCTCCGACTGCAGCACCACGGTGACGCCGTCCGGCACGTGGTTGGGCACGAGCGTCGGCAGTCCGATGCCGAGGTTCACGTAGGAGCCGTCCGACAGCTCCCGTGCGGCGCGCGCCGCCATCTCGTCGCGTGTCAGCGCCATGTTCAGGCCTCCCCTGCCGCGTCGGCCGCGGGACGCACGGTGCGCCGCTCGATGCGCTTCTCGATGTCCGGGCCGACCTCCACGATCCGGTGCACGAACACGCCGGGGAGGTGCACGCCGTCAGGATCCAGCTCCCCCGGCTCGACGAGTCGTTCGACCTGGGCGATACAGATGCGCCCGGCCATCGCGGCGAGCGGATTGAAGTTGCGCGCGGCCTTGTTGAAGATCAGGTTCCCGTGCCGGTCTCCGAGAGCCGCGTGCACGAGCGCGAAGTCGGTGGTGATCGCCTCTTCGAGCACGAAGTCTCGCGGCACGCCGTTCACGGGGAAGGCGCGCACGTCCTTCGGCGGCGAGGCGACCGCGACCGACCCGTCGCTCGCGTAGCGCCGCGGCAGTCCGCCCTCGGCGACCTGGGTGCCGACGCCCGTCTGCGTGTAGAACGCGGCGATCCCGGATCCGCCCGCCCGCAGCTTCTCCGCCAGGGTGCCCTGCGGGGTCAGCTCGAGCTCGAGCTCGCCGGAGAGGAACTGGCGTTCGAACTCCTTGTTCTCGCCCACGTACGACGAGGTCATCTTGCGGATGCGCTGCGCCCAGAGCAGCAGCCCGAGCCCCCAGTCGTCGACCCCGCAGTTGTTGCTGACGATGCTGAGTCCCGACGTCCCCTGATCCAGCAGCGCTTGGATCAGTGCGCTCGGATTGCCCGAGAGTCCGAATCCTCCGACGGCGAGCGATGCGCCGTCGGGGATGTCGGCGACCGCGTCGGCGGCGGAAGCCCATTGCTTGTCGATCACACGTCACTCCTTCGTGAGAGTCCCCCTCCACTGTGCGCCGCGCCGTCGGCGTCCTCAAGCGCACGCTTGCCATGTGGACGGGATGCTCGGTAGCGTCCACATCATGGAACAGCCGTCGGTGGTCAAGCGCTCGGTGCCGGGCGCCCAGGCGATCGCGCGCGCCGCGGAGCTGCTCCGTCTGGTGACCGCCTCCCCCGAGGGCGCGGCCCTCAATCAGCTCGCGACGACCTCGGGCCTCAGCCGCCCCACCGTGCACCGGCTGCTGTCCGCATTGCGGGCGGAGGGGCTCGTGGACCAGGATCCGCACACCGCGCGGTGGATGCCGGGACCGGAGCTCTATCTCATGGGAACAGTGGCCGCGGCGCGCTACGACATCACCGAGATCGCGCGCGACATCGTGCGATCGCTCGCAGTGAAGACCGAGGAGAGCGCGTTCCTCTCTGTGCGCAGGGCGGACGAGACGGTATGCCTGCTGCGGGAGGAGGGGGCGTTCCCGATCCGCTCCTTCGTGCTGAGCGAAGGCGTGCGGTTCCCCCTCGGCGTGGCCAGTGCCGGCCTCGCGATCCTCTCCTTCCTCCCCGACCACGATGTGGATGCCTACCTTTCCCGGCACCCGGAGCTGAGCGAGCGCTGGGGGCGCACCCACGCCGAGCAGCCGCTGCGCCGACGGCTGGAGGAGACCAAGGCGCGCGGGTACGCCGTCAACCCCGGCCTCATCGTCGAGGGCAGCTGGGGCATGGGCGCGGCTGTGTTCGACCGCGACGGACGGCCGGAGTGGGCGCTGAGCCTCACCGGCGTGGAGTTCCGGTTCGGCCCGGATCGATTGCCCGCGCTCGGCCGCACGCTGCTCGCCCACGCGCACCAGCTCTCCGCACGCATCGCCGGCCGCGCCGCGCGCTGACGCGCCCGCTTGCCATTTACATACCGACAGATATATACTTTTGGTATGAATCACGGCGAGATCCTGCAGTCGATCGTGTTCTCGACGCACGCGCTCACCCGTATCGCCGCCCAGGAAGCCGGGAACGACGCTCCTGCGGCGCAGTGGCGGGCGCTGAGCCTGCTCGACGGCAATGACGGACAGCGCGTGGGAGAGCTGGCAAGGGCCAGCAGGACCACGCAGCCCGGCATGACCCGCCTGCTCGGGCAGCTCGAGCAGGACGGCCTGGTGCTCCGCTCCCCCGACCCCGAGGACTCCCGGGCGACGGTGGTCACGATCACCGACGCCGGGCGCACCCTGCTGCACGCCTGGCGCGATGAGATCCAGCGGATCCTCGCCCCCCGATTCAGCGACCTCGACGACACGGACTGGAACCACCTCGCCCGCGCCGCGGAGATCCTGCACACGCATTCGCTTCTGGAAAGGACAGCACGTTGAGTTCCACCGGTTCCTCGGTATCCATCTGGAGACAGCCCGCTCAGGTGTGGGCGGTCGCGTTCGCCTGCGTCGTGGCGTTCATGGGCATCGGATTGGTCGACCCGATCCTGCCCGCGATCGCCGAATCGCTGAAGGCCACCCCCGTCCAGACGGAGCTGCTGTTCACGAGCTACCTGCTCGTCACCGGAGTGGCGATGCTGTTCACCAGCTGGATCTCCAGCCGGATCGGCGCCAAGGCGACCCTCCTGGTGGGACTCGCCCTCATCGTGGTCTTCGCGCTGTTCTGCGCGCTGAGCGGCAGCGTCGACGCCATCATCGGCTTCCGCGCCGGCTGGGGACTCGGCAACGCGCTCTTCATCTCCACCGCTCTCGCCACGATCGTCGGCGCCGCCAGCGGCGGCTCCAGCGCGGCCATCATCCTGTACGAGGCGGCGCTGGGCCTCGGCATCGCGATCGGCCCGCTGCTCGGCGGCCTGCTGGGCGAGGTCGCCTGGCAGGGTCCGTTCTTCGGCGTGGTCGTGCTCATGGCGATCGGCTTCATCGCGGTGCTCACCCTGCTGCGCGGCCCGTTCGAGAAGCGCGAGCCCGTGCCGTTCTCCGCGCCGTTCAAGGCGCTCGGCCGTCCCGCGCTGGGCGTGCTGGCGGTCGCCGCGCTGTTCTACAACATCGGATTCTTCGTGCTGCTGGCGTTCTCGCCGTTCCCGCTCGGATTCAGCGCCATCGGCATCGGTCTGACCTTCTTCGGCTGGGGCATCGCGCTGGCGGTCACGAGCGTCTGGGTCGCGCCGATCCTGCTGCGCCGCATGCCCATCACCCGGATCATCCTGTTCGTCCTGCCCCTGCTCGCCGTCGACCTGGTCGTCGCGGGGATCCTGGTCGCGATCCCGATGGCCCTGGTGATCTGCATCATCGTGGGCGGTCTGCTGCTGGGCATCATGAACACCGTGCTCACGGAGGCCGTGATGGAGGCGACGGATCTGCCCCGTTCGGTGGCGTCGTCGGCGTACTCCGCGGTCCGCTTCATCGGCGGCGCGGTGGCCCCGCCTCTCGCCGCCCTGCTGTCGCACCTCTGGGGCGACACCGTGCCGTATCTGTTCGCCGGGGTCTCGGTGCTCATCGCCGCGCTCGTGGTGCTGCTCGGCCGCCGGGCCCTCGCCCACATCGACCGCGGGTCGCACGACGTCGCGGAGGATGCGGAGGCGATCCTCATCGGCGACGCCGCCTGAGAGGATCAGCGCCTGCCCGAGGCGCCGCGAACCGCCCGTCCCGCACAACGCTGCGCGGGACGGGCTTCGTCGTCGGCGGCGGGGCATACGCTGGAGACATGCTCATCGGTGTCATCCGCCCCGTCGAATCCGCCACCCACACCGTGCAGGCCGAGGAGCTGGACGAGATCCAGGCCCTCCTCGCGGCCCAGACTCCGGAAGGCTGGCAGCTCGCCTCCGCGCCGGTCGCGATGGCGAAGAAGGACACGATCCTCACCGCCGAGGGCACGATCGTCCGCCGCGACGGCGTGCAGGAGATCGAGGCCGACGACCTGACGGCGCTCGAGGCCAAGGTCCCCGAGGGGTATCAGCTGCTCTCGGTGCGCGCGGTCTGACCGGATCCGACGACGATGGACGACGCGGCAGCGACCGACGGCGGCCTGCTTCCTGGCCAGACCTCACGGATCCGCGTGTGGGAGCGGGCCACCGGCGCGATCCGCACGGTGCACGCGTCCCGCTCTCGACGCTATGAGGCGCCGAACTGGACGAAGGACGACCGGCTCCTGGTGAACGGCGACGGGCGGCTCTGGCTCCTCCCCGCCGACGGCTCGGGCGCACCGGAGGCGATCCGGGCCGTCGGTCTTCCCGAGGCCAACAACGATCACGTCCTCTCCCCGGACGGCCGCACGGTGTTCGCTTCGGCCCAGGACTGGCACATCTGGGCTCTTCCGCTCGACGGCGGAGCGGCGCGGCGGGTGACTCCCGACGACGGCGGGATGCACTTCCTGCACGGCGTCAGCCCTGACGGTGCGCGCCTCGGCTACGTGCGCCTCGACCCCGAGGGTGAGAACTGGTGGGCGTCGGCGACGATCCACACGATCGGCGTGGACGGTGACGACGACGTGGCCGTCACCACGGACCCAGGCCCGGCCGACGGCTGCGCGTGGACCCCGGACGGCGAGTGGATCGTCTTCAACACGGAGCAGTTCTCCCAGGCCCCGGGGCATGCGCAGCTGGCGCGGGTGCGACCGGACGGCGCGGAACTCGAGCAGCTCACCTTCGACGACCGCGTGAACTGGTTCCCGCACGTCGCGCCGACCGGCGACGTCGCCGTCTACCTCAGCTATCCGCCGGGGACCGTGGGGCACCCCGCCGACCTCGCGGTCGAGCTGCGCCTCGTCTCCGTGGACGACTGGACCCGGCCGACGACGATCGTCGCACTGCACGGCGGGCAGGGCACGATCAACGTGCCGAGCTGGGCGCCTGACGGATCCGCGTTCGCGTTCGTCGACTATCCGGTCGCGGACCCGAGCGAGCCCTGAGCCCGATCACGCGGCCGGCGGGCGGTCAGATCGCGCGGACGCGGTTGTTGCGGGCGTTGTGCTCGAGTTCGACGAGGCCGAGGGCTTCGAGCAGCGGCGGAAGGTACATGCCGAAGCGCCCGCGATAGCCCTTGCGCAGCCCGTACCAGCCGCCGACCGGATTGTCCTCGGCGCGGCCGAACGCCTCGACGGTTCCCGGCACCGCCGGCTTCTGCTCATCGGCTGCACCCAGCGGCACCCAGTCGCCCTGAGCGACCAGCCACGCATGCAGGTCCTCGATCGCCCGGGCCTGGTAGCGAAGAGTGGTCGAGCCCACCTTACAGACGAGCTCGTCCCCCTCCCGGTGCATCGTGTACTCGCTCGAACCCGGCGCTGTGCGAAGCAGCCACGGGCTCTCCGCCGTTCCGTCCCCATCGGTCATGGCGCGAGTCTAGTGGCGATGAGGAGCATGCAGAAGGCCCGGTCGGAGGTGAATTCCGACCGGGCCTTCTGTGCTGGTGCACCCCCAGGGACTTGAACCCTGAACCCACTGATTAAGAGTCAGTTGCTCTGCCGATTGAGCTAGAGGTGCTCGGCGGGCCGGTTCCCCGGCCGAGGAATCACATTACCAGCGGATCCGACGGAAGCGAAATCGGCACCGCCTTGCCGTGCATCCCTGGCGTGTCGTCAGCCCGGAGTGCGCTCTGGGCCGCGTCCGACCAGGCTTCGCTCACGGCGCCCCCGTATCCTGGTCGGGTGCCTGAGACCCGCGCCGCCGCCGACTTCCAGAGCGACCTCGACCTCGCTCTCCGCCTTGCCGATGCCGCCGATGCACAGTCGCTGCCGCGTTTCGACGCCGCGGATCTGAGCGTCTCCCTGAAGGCCGACCGCTCTCACGTCACCGATGCCGATCTGGCGACGGAGCGCGCGATCCGCGCGATCCTCCAGACGGAACGCCCGGAGGACGGGATCCTGGGCGAGGAGTTCGGCACGTCGGGCGATGCGCATCGTCAGTGGGTCATCGACCCGATCGACGGCACCGCGAACTTCCTGCGCGGCGTCCCGATGTGGGGCACCATGATCAGTCTCGCGATCGACGGCGTCGCGCGCGTCGGCGTGGTCAGCATGCCTGCGCTCGGACGGCGCTGGTGGGCGGCGCCCGGACTCGGTGCGTGGGCGTCGACCGACACGGAGCCGCGCGCGATCCGCGTCTCCGACGTGGCGAGCCTCGACGACGCGAGCGTGAGCTTCCAGAGCATCGCGCAGTGGGATCAGGCGGGCCACCTCGACACCCTCATCGCGCTGAGCCGTCGGGTGTGGCGTGATCGCGCCTATGGCGACGTCTTCTCGTACATGATGCTCGCCGAGGGCCGCATCGACATGGTCGCGGAGTTCGACGTCAAGGAGTACGACATCGCCGCAGCATTCGCGATCGTCGCGGAGGCCGGCGGCACCGCGACCGCCTTCGACGGGACTCCGACCCTCGCCGGGCGCTCCGCTCTCGCGACGAACGGCGTGCTGCACGACGCGTTCCTGGCCCAGCTGCACGGCCACGACGACCATCCGGCGGCCGACCGCTGATGCGCTCCGCGACCCGGGTGCTGGCTGCGCTGGGAATGACGGTCGCCGCCCTCGCCGGGGCGACGGCCTGCAGCAGCGGGCACTCCCCCGTTCCGGCCACATCCTCCAGCCCCGGAACCCGCGTCACGGCATCGCCCACGCCCTCGCCCGACGCGACCGACGTCCCGGCGGCGTCTCCGCGCCCGCTGGACTGCGAGACCCTCATCCCCGCCGACACCGTCGCGGCCCTGCACAAGCAGGGCTGGTCCGCGGCGCAGCGGGATTTCGCCTTCGGTCCGGATCCGGTCCCGGGCGGCATCGCATGCCTGTGGGCCGATCCGACCACCGCCTCCGACCACGGCCTGCTGTACGGCTGGGCGCCGATCTCGGGGGTCGACGCGGCGGCGCGCGAGGCCGAGCTCGTCTCGGAGGGCTGGATCCGCGAGGACAGCGACCGCGGTGTCTACATCACGGCCGATCCGCGCACCGCCCTCAGCAAGGACGCGGACGGGTACGGCATGACCTACCTGTTCGGACGCGGCTGGGTGTCCGTGTCCGACACCAAGCAGGGCCTGATCCTGATCGACCCGAAGGGCTGATCACCTTCCCCAGAGCGAACGCCCCACCGGTCTCGCCGCCACGCCTGCTCCCTTGTGCGCCATGGCCCGAGCCTACGCGGTTGCGCCGGCGGTCACCCGCCCGCGATCGTGTACCAGACGCCGTACGCACCGGCGACGCACATGATCGCCGTGGTGAGCCACCCCAGCGTCGCCGCGAGCCTGCCGTTGCGGTACTTGCCCATGATCGTGCGGTCGCGCGAGATCAGCATGATGATGATCAGGAAGGGCCCGCCGCGATCCGTTGACGATCGCGCTGAGCACCAGGAGCCCGATCGGGCCGGTGGAGACGACCGCGAGGTTCGTCCCGCCGATCATCCCGATGCCGAGGAGCACGTAGAACAGAGGCGCACGACGGGGGCTCTTGTCCAGCCCCCAGTTCTTGTTCATGAGCGCGGAGAGCCCGGCTGCTCCGGCGGCTGCGAGCACGGGGACGGCGAGCATGCCGGAGCCGATGAACCCGAGCGCGAAGAGGACGCTGGCGAAATTGCCGGCGATGGGCTCGAGCGCCTTGGCGGCTTCTGCCGCGCTGGAGACGGTCTTGTGGTGGGCGCCGGGGGTGGCGGCGGAGGAGGCGATGATCGCGAACATGATGAGGACACTGAACGCCATGCCGGTGAACACGTCGACGCGTCCGTTGCGCAGCCTGCGGCGCGCTTCTTTCGCGGGGCGTTCTTCGAGAGCGGGAGCGTCGTCCCCGCCGCGCTTCTCCTCCTCGAGTTCTTCGACGCGCTGCGCGGACTGCCAGAAGAACATGTACGGGGAGATGCTCGTCCCCAGCACCCCGACGGCCAGACCGAGGTACGCCGGCGAGAGCTGGAACTGGAAGCCCGCAAGGCCTGTGGCGACGCTGCCCCAGTTCACGTGCGTGGCGAAGAGCACGGCGATGTAGACGAGCAGCACCAGGCACAGCCACGTGAAGATCTTCCCGATCAGCTCGAACGAACCGAGCACCACCGTCACGAGGATCACCAGGCCCGCGACGATGCTCCAGATCCAGGCCGGCCCGGCGTGGAGGAGCTGCATGCCCTGACCGATCGCGTTGAGGTCGGCGGCGAGATTCAGGCAGTTCGCCGCGATCAGTGCGACGATCAGCACTCCGACGGCGATGCCCACGCTACGACGGAACCTGCGGCGGATCAGCCGTCCGAGACTGTCTCCGGTCGCCAGGGGTCATCCGATCGCAGATCTCCTGCACCGCCATCATCAGTGGCAAAGAGAGCGGAACGGTCCACAGCAGTCCGTTGCCGAACGTCGCCCCGGCCTGCGAGTACGTCGCGACGCCGGAGGGATCGTCGTCTGCGGCGCCGGTCACGAGGCCCGGCCCCAGCACGCGAAGGAAGCGGATCACGGGATTGCGCTTCGACTGCTGGTCCGCCTCTGGCCCGTCTTCTCGCGGCGGCGTGAGCTCGGGCTCGGATCCGGCAGTGGGATCGATGACGGCCATTCGGGACTTCTTCCGCGCAGACTCGGGCTCAGGTGCACCCGGCAGACGGCACGCTACGACCCCGGCGGGGAGCACCGACATGGGCTTGTGGACCGGCGAAGGCATGCACTACGGACCGGGGGTGGGAATGCGCCGAGCCTGACCAGGACACGGCGTCAATCCCCTCCCCTCACGGCCTGATCTGTGCGAGTCTGAGAACACTCACCACACAGCGATCATCGTGGTCGTGCCTCTTGGCAACGGGTTTCCGTGGCGACAACAGGCGAAAACGGTGAACCCTCATGGGTGTACTTTTCTATGGCAGCGCCGAGCATCCGATCGAGATCGACGACGTCGCCCTCGCACACCTCAAGGTCGTGATCGCGACCAAGCTCCGGCGCAACGAGAGCTTCACGCTCTCCTGGCAGCACGACGACGACCAGCCGCGCGGTCGCTCCACGATCTGGCTGCACCCGTCGATCCAGCTGCGGTTCGAGTTCGAAGAGCCGACCCCGCCGCCGCTGGACCCGGCCAGGATCCACGCCTACGCGACGTCCGCGAACACCTCCGGCGGTGTCCTCATCCCCGAGGAGCACATCCTCGGCCCCGGCGTGCGTCAGCTCGTGAACGCCTGAACGGCCGGCTCCCCGACGCTGTGGCACGATCGAGGGATGCGGACCGAACAGCCTGGCGTATCGATCAGGCCGGTCGCCGGCCCGTCCGAATACGCTCGGCTCGTCGAGATCTGGCGCAGCGCCGTCCGCGCGACGCACGACTTCCTGGCTGATGAGGACTTCGCTCGTATCGAGAACAGCCTCGCCTCGTCGTACTTCCCCGCGGTGTCGCTGGTCGTCGCTGAGCGCGACGGACGGTTGATCGGATTCGCCGGAGCCGCCGACGGCAACCTCGAGATGCTGTTCGTCTCCGACGAAGCTCGGGGAACGGGTGTCGGCACGCTCCTTCTCCAGGACGTCATCGAGCGATTCGCGGTCACGCGCGTCGACGTCAACGAGCAGAACGCCGGCGCGCACGGCTTCTATCGGAACCGAGGCTTCACGCAGACGGGACGGAGTGAGCTCGACGGAGACGGCCGCCCGTACCCGATCCTTCATCTCGAGCTGAGCCGGTGAGACGCCGGAACCTCGTCCGAATGATCTGACCGCGGGGCCGCTGCCTGGTGGGTGAGCCCGGAACGCGATGAGGCCCGCCTCCGCAGAGTTCACTGCGGAGGCGGGCCTCATCGATTACGACAACGGCTTGGTGGAGCTGGGGGGAATCGAACCCCCGTCCAACGCTGAGTCTCCACGCCTTCTCCGGGCGCAGTCTGTGCAGACGTTCTGCTCGGCTCCGACCTTTGTCACAGACACCTAAGTCGACAAGCCCAGCCTGGGAAGAGTCCCACGTGACGTCCAGACGCCGTCACGCAGCAAGATTCCTAGATGACGCCAGGATCCGTATCGGAATCACATACGGCCTGACGGACTATCGGGCTCGCTTACGCAGCGAGGGCGAAGTCAGTGCGCTTTGCATTGGCACTTATTGTTTTGCAGGGAGCGTTCACGAGATAACCCTGCATCCTCGGCCCGCTTCTCGTGGATTCACAGGCGCTGTCGAAACCGATCAGCCCCGTGGACCTTCTTGCGAAGGAACCGTTGTCGCACTGTTGACTTACCAGCGGGCGCCGCAGCGCCCGAGCATCACAGACTACAACGGATCCGAGGGCCGCGCCATTCCGCGCGGGTCGAGACGGTGCCCCGGCGTCGCCGCCAGGGCACCCTTGCCGATCAGCGACCTCTGCGTCGCCCGATCACTTGCCGCTTCCGTTGCACGCCACTCCCGGTGACGGCACGAACTCCTTCAGGCCGGCTTTCACGAACGAGCCGTAGGACTGCACGCCGTGATACCTGTCGACCCCGCCGGGACTCTGGTTCCCCCGCACCGCGATGGCGTCGTCATCGAATCCGGGAGGGTTGTTCTCGACCGAATCCGCTCTGTCCAACCCGGAATAGGCGCATTCGGACGAGGCGTGGGACGGGCCGGAAGTCGGGTCTCCGTTCCCGTTCGTCTCGCCTGCAAAGGCCGCGCTGGATCCCGCTGCAACGAGCCCCAGCGCGATCGCACAGCCGATCGCCAGTCGTTTCATCTGATGGTCCTCCTTCACGCAGTTCACCTTCGCCGAGGCGCGGAACTGCGCCGCGGTGGCCGAATTCTACGCGCGTGTCCGCGCCCCGTGAAGGGAGGCCGGCATGTGCCGTAGAGTCACGGCATGAGCGAGGTCGTCATCACCGTCCGCGGCGAGCACGAGGTGCGCGTCGCACCGGAGCGCGCAGTCGTCACGCTGTCCGTCGCACTCGACGGCCCCGACCGGGACCTGGTCGTCTCACGAACGCTGGCGCTCGCAGATCCCGTGCGCGAAGCGCTCGCCGCGCGGCAGAGCAGCGGCGCGGTGGAGACCTGGTCGAGCAGGCGGCTCGCGGTCCGGTCCGAGCGCCCCTGGAGCGGCGACGGCACCCGGCTCGCCCTCGTGCACCACGCGTCGGTCGACTTCAGCGCGACCTTCGTCGATTTCGCCGCCCTGTCGGCCTGGGTCGGCGACGTCTCGGTCGTGGAGGGCGTGTCGATCGACGGAACGCAGTGGATCCTGACGCCGCAGACCCGGGCGCGCATCGAGCAGGAGGTTGCCGCCGAGGCCGTCCGGATCGCCGTCGCGCGCGCCGGCGCCTACGCGACGGCCCTGGGGCTGACCTCGGTCCAGCCGATCGAGATCGCCGACGCGGGACTGCTCGCCGAGGGCGGGGTCGCCGACGCCGCACCGAAGGCGATGCGGGCCTTCGCCGCTCCCGCGAGCCCTGCGGGCCTCGAGCTGCAGGGCGACGACATCAGCGTGTCCGCGACCGTCGAGGCTCGTTTCATCGCCGCATAGCCGACCGACACCGTCACGCTGGGAAGACTCACGCCCGTCGGCGCCGAGCGACGATCACGCTGATCGCGCCTGCCAGCAGCAGCATGAGTCCGACGCCGAGCCCCGGGAGCGGTTCCGCTCCCGTCGCCGGCAGCGCTCCCGCGTCTGTGCCGACGGGAGCCGGCGACGGCGAAGACGTCGGCGTACTGGTCGGCGTCGGTGTCGGTGTCGGAGTCGGCGTGACCATCGCGGGCGTCAGCACGAAGTCCTGACCTTCGATGAGCTCGCCGGCGTCCGTGATCACGAAGGTGCGGCGCAGCGGCGCCGCCCCCGTGTAGCCGTCCGGCACGGCGACCGTGATCGTGTAGTCGCCGGGGGCGAGGTCGCCGAGCGCATAGCTGCCGTCGTCCGCCGTGGTCAGCGTCACAGGGGCTCCGGGTCCGCTGACGGTCACGGTCGCTCCGGCATGCGGTGCGCCGCCGTCGTCACTGACGACACCGGCGACCGAGCCGAATCGCGCGAGGGCGAAGTCGACGCCGGTGACGTCGAGCGCGATGACCGTCTCCGACCGCGACGTCGGGCCCGACACGACAGAGCCCTCGGGGGCCCGAACCGTGATCACGTAGTCACCGCTGGACAAGCGCGGGAAGGAGTACGAGCCATCGGCCGCGGTCACCGTCTGCATCGCGCCGCCGGGCCCGTCAGCGGTGACGACCACTCCCCCCACCCCGGATCCGGCCGCCCGCACGATCCCCGACAGCGACGGCAGCTGCTGCAGCACGAAGTCCCGGCCTGTGATCGGCGTCTCATCGTTGTCCGCAACGGTGAACGGGCTCGGCGACGAGACCAGCGCGTACCCGTCCGGAACGGTGATGGTGACGGCGTGCGTACCCACCGGCACATCATCGATGAGGTAGGCGCCATCGGGGCCTGTCACGACGCTGCGCTGCCCGTCGAGCGTCACCGTCGCACCGGCGATCGGCGTGCCGTGCTGGTCCCGAGCCGTGCCCGAAACCGGTACCGGGACGATGTCGCGCACGGCGAAGTCCGCTGTGCCGTCCGCGGAGGTGACGTCGACGGCGCGCGCCGGCTCGTCGGAGGTCTTGCCCGTCGGGGGCGTGATCACGACCCGGTAGCCGTCCGTGGCGAGCACATCGGGGAACGAATACGTGCCGTCGGTCGAGGTCGTGGTCTCGCCGAGCGCTGCGCCGTCGGCACCGATCAGACGCACGACCATGCCGCTCGAAGGGCCTCCGGCCGTCGTGTCGGTCACGGTGCCGGAGATCGTTCGCGTGATCGCGGCGAACCAGGTCTGGTACACCGGGAACCCCGCGCGCCGGGTGAACGTGAAGGTCAGCGAGGAGATCGGTGCGTTCGGCTCGAACCACGCCGCGGCGCCGCTCGTGTCCATGGCCGTGGCGTTGCCGGTGAGCGTCGTCGTCGCCGCGTCCCAGGTGGGGACGTCGGCCGCGTCACCCGTGCAGGACGGCTTTCCGGCGAGTCCCGGTGCGCAGTAGTTGAATCCGCCGCGGAATCCGAGCTCGGCGGCGGTCAGCGTGTTCCCGCCGGGGCCGATGGCCGTGATCCGGACCTGGTCCGCGTCGATGTCGCCGAGCACGAAGGTCCAGTTCGTTGTCGGCGTGGGACGCGAGAAGCTGTAGGTCGTCTCGGACGGCGCCGTCGGGCTGTCGGCGCGCGGCCGCAGGTTGAGGTACTGCTGATCGCGGCTGCTCCCGTACTTCGCGCCGACATCCGTCGCCGCGGAGAGCCAGACGCTCGCGCCGGACACGACGCCCACCGAACCGGCGCGCGAATCGCTCGTGTACTCGGCCGTGAGCTCCGGCGACGCGATCTGCACGCTGCCCGTGTACGCGCCGCCCGAGCCCGTCATGGCGCTCCAGTCCGCCCAGGGCGTGCCCGTCGCCGCCGAGGCGGGGGCGCCGAGCGCGAGCGCGCCGACGGTCAGGAGAGCGGCGAGGAGTCCCGAGGCGGCGCGTTTCATAGCCTCATGCTGGCATGCATCGTGCGCCAACCGAAATACCGGTTGGCGCACGATGTCAGACGGCGAAGGGAGCCAGCTCCGCCGCGAGCCTCTCTCCGACGTGCGCGTGGATGCGCGTGCCCGCCTCCTCGTGCGCGACTTCGAGCAGAAGACCGGTCTCATGCACGGCGGCGACGAGGTCGCCCCGGTCGTAGGGCACGACGGCGCGGATCTCGACGGCCGGCTTCGGGAGAGCGTCGTCGATCGCGGCGCGCAGCTCGTCGATCCCCTCGCCGCTGCGCGACGACACGAAGTGCGCGCCGGGCACGAGCCCGCGCAGCACCATCCGCTCGTCGTCGTCCAGCAGATCGGCCTTGTTGAACACGACGATCTCGGGGATCCCGCGCGCGCCCACGTCGCCCATCACGTCGCGCACCGTCTTGATCTGCCCTGCCGGATCCGGGTGGGATCCGTCCACCACGTGAACGATGACGTCGGCGTCGGCCACCTCCTCCAGCGTCGAGCGGAACGCCTCGACGAGCTGATGCGGCAGGTTGCGCACGAACCCGACGGTATCGGTGAGCGTGTAGACGCGCCCGTCTGCGGTCTCCGAGCGACGGACGGTCGCGTCGAGGGTCGCGAACAGCGCGTTCTCGACGAGCACCCCGGCGCTCGTCAGCGCGTTCAGCAGGCTCGACTTGCCGGCGTTCGTGTAACCGGCGATCGCGACGGACGGGATCGTGTGGCGCTTGCGCTCGGCGCGCTTGGCCTCCCGGGCCGGCGTGAAGTCGCGGATCTGCTTGCGCAGCATCGCCATCCGCGTACGGATACGGCGACGATCCAGCTCGATCTTCGTCTCACCGGGACCGCGGGAGCCCATGCCCGCGCCGCCGGCGCCGACCTGACCACCGGCCTGGCGGCTCATCGACTCGCCCCAGCCGCGCAGGCGCGGGAGCAGGTACTCGAGCTGAGCCAGCTCCACCTGCGCACGACCCTCGCGACTCTTGGCGTGCTGGCTGAAGATGTCGAGGATCACCGTGGTGCGGTCGATGACCTTCACCTTGACGACGTCCTCGAGCGCTCGGCGCTGGGAGGACGCGAGCTCGGTGTCGGCGATCACGGTATCGGCGCCGACGGCGGCGACGATGTCCTTGAGCTCCTGCGCCTTGCCGCGGCCGAGATACGTCGCGGGGTCGGGATGCGGACGCCGCTGCAGCAGGCCGTCGAGCACGACGGCGCCGGCGGTCTCCGCCAGGGCGGCGAGCTCGCGCAGCGAGTTCTCGGCGTCCTCCTGTGCGCCCTGGGGGTACACGCCGACGAGCACCACGTTCTCCAGCCGGAGCTGGCGGTACTCGACCTCGGTGACGTCCTCGAGCTCGGTGCTCAGGCCCGCCACGCGTCGCAGGGCGTGCCGCTCCTCCAGATCCCACTGCTCGCCGTCGGCCGAGGTGTGCCCGGCGGTGGCCGTGTCCTGCAGCGCCTGCGCGGACCCGAACACGTGGGACTCCGCCCGTCGCTCCGCTGCCTGCAGGACGCGCTCGACCGCGTCGCCGTGCTCGTCTTGTGTCGTGGACTGCGTCATCCGCACCTTTCTCGCGCCCGACGTTTCGTGCGGGCGCCTTAACTTTATCTGGGAGTGTCCGCTACGCTCGCTGCATGGGGTCGGACCACTACTTCACTGCGGCTCCCGCAAGCCCCGAGAACCTCCGCAGGATCAGGGTGACCCTTGCGGGCCGAGAGGTCGAACTCACCACCGCCGCCGGGGTCTTCAGCCCCGACCACGTGGATGTGGGAACCTCCGTGCTCCTCGCCAACACCCCGCCTCCGCCGCCCGGCGGGCACCTGCTCGATCTCGGATGCGGCTGGGGGCCGATCTCGCTGTCCCTGGCGCTCGCCGCGCCGCACGCGACCGTGTGGGCGGTCGATGTCAACGAGCGCGCGCTCGATCTCGTCCGTCGCAACGCCGCCGAACTCGGCCTCGACAATGTCAACGCCGTGACCCCGGACGATGTTCCCGCCGACGTGACCTTCCGGACCATCCGCTCCAACCCGCCGATCCGCGTCGGCAAGAGCGAGCTGCACGACCTGTTGGAGCGGTGGATCCCGCGCCTCGACGAACGCGCCGACGGCTGGTTCGTCGTGAGTCGCAATCTCGGGGCGGACTCCCTGCAGCGCTGGATGGCCGCGACGTTCGACGGCGGCTACAGCGTCTGGCGGGCGACGACCGGCCGCGGGTTCCGCGTGCTCAAGGTCCGCCGCCACGGCACGCCGCGCACCGAGAGCATCGAGCTCCCCTAGCCTCCGGCTCGCCGAAGACGCCCCGGATCAGGCGAGTTCGATCTCGCCGGAGTACACGAGCTGCGCGGGGCCGGACAGGAACACGTGCTCGCCATCGGAACCCGGGGCCATGGTGACCCGCAGCGTGCCGCCGGGAACCTCCACGAGCCACTCGTCCGGCGCGCCCGCACCCGCCCAGTGCCGCACGGCGAGCGCCGTCGCGGTGATGCCCGTCCCGCAGCTGAGGGTCTCCCCCACGCCGCGCTCGAACACGCGCATGCGCACCCGGCCGATGCCGTCCTGCACCAGGGGCTCCGCCGGGACGACGAACTCCACGTTCGCGCCGTGCTCGGGCATCGGTGCGAGCTCGGGCCCGTGCGTCAGCTCCAGGCCGTCGAGCTCGGCGTCCGAGGCGATCGCCACCACGACGTGCGGGTTGCCCACATCGATGCCGAGGCCGGGGCGCGGCACGCTCAGCCCGGTGGCACGCGCCAGCGGGTCGTGTCCGGACAGGCGCCACGCGCCGATGTCGACGCGGTAGCCCTCCGCGCTGCGGGTGACCGCACGCACGCCCGCGCGGGTGCCGATCAGAAGCGCCGCGCCGTCGTCGAGGTCGGCCAGACCGCTCCGAAGCAGATAGTGCACGAACACGCGGACGCCGTTGCCGCACATCTCCGCGACGGAGCCGTCGGCGTTGCGGTAGTCCATGAACCACTCGGCATCGGGGTGCTCGGCGAGCGCCGCCGTCCCCTCAGGAAGCGCAGAGGAGCGCACCACGCGCAGCAGTCCGTCGGCGCCGATGCCGAAGTGGCGGTCGCAGAGCGCGGCGACCTGCTCCACGCCCAACTCGAGGGATCCGTCGGGATCGGCGACGATGACGAAGTCGTTGCCGGTACCGTGCCCCTTGGTGAATGCGACCATGCGTCGATTCTAGGGTGGCGCGCCTCTGCGCCGGCCGCGGCCGCCCGGGCGCCGATGTGCACTGCTCACGGCGGATCCGCCGGGAGCAGATCCGCTCGCGCCGCCGTGCCGGGCGGGGCGAGGCTTCCGTCATGACCGATGACATGCCCCGCAACCTCTTCGACGCCGATACGCGCCGCATGCTGTTCGCGCGACGGGTGCTCGTGCTCGACGGAGTGCTCGACGACGACAACGGCGTGCTGCTGATGACCCAGCTGCTCGCCCTCGCCGCCGAGGACCCGCACGCCGACATCACCCTCTGGATCCACTCGCCGGGCGGATCCGTGCCCGCGATGCTCGCGATCCGCGATCTCATGCGCACCGTCCCCTGCGATGTCGCGACCGTCGCGTTCGGCCTGGCCTGCAGCGCCGGACAGTTCCTGCTCTCGGCCGGCACCCAGGGCAAGCGGCGGGCCCTCCCGCACAGCCGCATCCTGCTGCACCAGGGCTCCGCGGGGATCGGCGGCACCGCCGTCGACGTCGAGCTGCAGGCAGCGGATCTGCGGCACACGCGCGACACCGTGCTCGGGCTCATCGCCGACGACACCGGTCAGCCGCTCGAGCGCGTCTTCGAGGACTCCCTGCACGACCGCTGGTACAGCGCCGAAGAGGCGCTCGCCTACGGCTTCGTCGACGAGATCGTCTCCGCGTTCGCCGACGTGCTGCCGCCCCTCACCCGCCGCAGCATCGGCCTGACCGCAGAAGGAGCCTGACATGGCCTCGTTCCTCGTCCCGAACGTGATCGCGACGTCGCCGCGCGGCGACCGCGTGCTCGACGTCTACTCGCATCTGCTCGCCGAGCGGGTGATCTACCTCGGCACCCCGCTGGACGCGGACGTCGCGAACGTGCTCGTCGCGCAGCTGCTGCACCTGGACTCGACCGGAAGCGACCGCGACATCCAGCTGTACATCAACTGCGAGGGCGGGGATCCCAGCGCGATGCTCGCCGTGTACGACACGATGCGCTTCATCCGGTCGGACGTCGCGACGTTCTGCGTCGGCCAGGCCGTGGCCGTCGGCGCCGTGCTGCTCGCCGCCGGGGCGGCGGGCAAGCGCGCGGCGCTCCCGCATGCCCGGGTGATCCTGCACCAGCCCGCCGCGCAGGGACGCGGCACCATCCCGGACCTCATCCTGCAGGCAGACGAGGTCGTACGGGTGCGCGACAGCCTCGAGCAGATCCTCGTCGCCCACACCGGGCAGAGCGCGGAGCGACTGCGCACCGACACCGACCGGGATCTGGTGCTGACGGCCGATGGAGCCCGCGAGTACGGCCTCGTCGATCAGGTGGTCGAGCAGGCGCCGCCCGAGCGGCACGTGCCGCGGGAGGCGGGCGATCGGGCTCAGGCCGCGAGCGCGTAGAACGTGCGGGCCGGCTGCGCCGCCGCACGGACCGGCGCAGCCGTCCCCGCGGCGATGCGCTCGGCCACCCCGAGCGTGAGGTCGAGCAGCGTCAGCTCGAGCGCCCCGGACACGGCGGCGAGCATCTCGCTCGACGGCTCCTTGCGCCCGCGCTCCATCTCGGACAGGTACTGCGGCGAGACGCCCGCGCGCTGCGCCGTCTCGGCGAGGGTCTCGCCGCGGTCCGCTCGCGCATCGCGCAGCAGCTCCCCCACCACCGTGCGCCAGAGCCGCTCCGGCTCGGCGCCGCGCGGGGTGCGCTTCTGGTCCTCGGAGGTGCGGTCGATGCGGGGGATCTCGGGGGTGGCGGTCATGGCGCCATGCTAGGCACCGCCGCCGCGATGCCGCGAGCGGATCCGCTCTGAGCAGAATCCCGCGGTCACCCGGGAAAGATGGGTGAGTTCACCGATGCCGCACGGCTCCTCGGGCGCTGGAATCGAGGAGCGGAACGACTCCGCACACTCACGGAAGGAGACGCTCATGGCGCTCTACATGGATGTCCACACGCTCGACGGCCCGGTCACGATGGCGGATGTCGCCGCCGCGCACGCCGCAGATCTGGCCACGCAGGACCAGCACGGCGTGCACTACCTGCGCTACTGGGTGGACGAGTCGGCGGGCAAGATCTTCTGCCTCGTCGACGCGCCCGATGCAGAGGCCGCGAACACCGTGCACCGGGAGGCGCACGGCCTCGTCGCCGACGAGATCCATCTCGTCAACGAGGGCGTCTGAGCGGTTGAATGGGAGCGTGCTCGTCGAACGGGATGATCTCCTCGCCGAGCTCGTCACCGATCTCGACGACGCGCTCGCGGGATCCGGTCGCGTCATCCTCCTGGGCGGCGAGGCCGGAGTGGGCAAGACCGCCCTGGTCCGCGCGCTCGCCCGGATGGCCGAGCCGCGCGGTCGGGTGCGGATCGGCGGCGCCGACAACATCACGACACCGGGCGCGCTCGGCGCGTTCCAGGACGCGGTGCCGGAGATCGCGGAGTCCGTCGCCGCGGGCGGGGACCGGATCCGGCTGTTCCGGCGGCTCCGCGATCTGATCGCCGCCACGCCGGGCCTGCTCGTGCTCGAGGACCTGCACTGGGCCGACGAGGCGACCCTCGACGCGCTCCGCTTCCTCGCACGGCGCATCGAGCCGGTTCCCGTGCTGCTGGTCGCCACCTTCCGGCATGACGAGATCACGGCTCGGCATCCGCTCACCGCTCTGCTCGGCGATCTCGCCACCGCGACCGAGGTGCGGCGGCTGCTCGTGCCGCCTCTGACGGTCGAGGGGGTCGCGCGGCTTGTCGCCGCTGCGGGCGACGCCGTCGATCCGACCGCGCTGCACCTGCGCACCGGAGGGAACGCGTTCTTCGTGACCGAGAGCCTGGCCGTCCGCGGCGTCGCACTGCCGACCTCGGTCAGCGACGCGATCCTCGCCCGGGTCGCCCGCCTGACGCCCGCGGCACAGGACGTGGCTGCCGCGGCGGCGATCCTGGGCGCAGGTGCCGATGCCGAGCTGCTCCGCCCGCATCGGCGCACAGGACCTGGACGCCGTCGACGAGTGCGCGGACGCCGGAGTGCTGATCGAGGTCGACGGCACCCTGGGCTTCCGCCACGAGCTGGCCCGTGAAGCCGTCGAGCAGAGCCTCTCGGCTGTGCACCGCCGCCAGCTGCACGGCCGTGCGCTGCGCGCCCTCGCCGAACGGAGCCCTGAGGACCATCGCACCCTGGCGCATCACGCGGCGGGCTGCGGGGATGAGGCCGCGGCCGTCGCCCACGCGGTCGCCGCGGCGGAGAAGGCCGCGCACGGGAGCGCCCATCGCGAGGCGGCGGAGCACTACCGGCTCGCGCTGCGGCACTGCAGCGTGACGACGCGACGCGCCGCGCTGTTCGTGGCCCTCTCCTATGAGTGCTATCTGACCGATCAGCTGCCCGAGGCGCTCACAGCAAGGCAGCAGGCTCTCGAACTGCACGAGCTCATCGGCGACGCTCTGCGCCGCGGCGACGATGAGCGGTGGCTCTCCCGCCTCTCGTGGTTCTCCGGGCACGGGGACGACGCGCAGCGCTACGGACTCCGGGCCGTGGTCACCCTGGAACAGCTCCCGCCGAGTGTCGAGCTCGCCTGGGCGTACAGCAACTACGCACAGTTGCGGATGCTCGCCGAGGAGCCGGATGAGGTCGAGCGGTGGGGTCGCAAGGCACTGGAGCTCGCCCGCGCGCTCGGCAGCGCGGACGTCGAGAGCCACGCCCTCAACAACCTCGGCACGGCCGAGCTCCAGTCCGGCCGAGTGACGCAGGGGCGGCAGGATCTGAACCGCAGCCTCGACATCGCCCGTGCCGCAGACCTGCCGGAGCACGTGGCCCGCGCGTACACGAATCTCGGATCCTCGGCGGTGCTGCAGAAGCGCTTCGCGGACGCGCATGAGGCGCTCGGGGCGGGAATCGCCTTCTGCGAGGACCGCGACCTGGACTCCTGGGCGTGCTACATGGCGGCCTGCCTCAGTCTCGCCCTCGCCGATCAGGGACGCTTCGATGAGGCGCTGGCCGCGGCCGACCCGCTGCTGGAGCACATCGGGACGGCGCCGGTCTCCCTCATGCCGGCAGCGGGCGCGGCAGCCCGGGTGCTGGCGCGCCGCGGAGACGACGCGACGCCGAGGCTGGACCTCGCCCTGCGACTTGCCCGCGAGGCGGGCGAGCTGCAGCGCCTCGCCCCGGCGGTGTGCGCCGCCGCCGAGCACGCCTGGCTGTCCGGTGATCCCGGCGCCATCGGGGAGCTGACGGAGTCGACCTGGGCGCTCGCTCTCGCGCATGACGAGGAGTGGGCTGCGGGCGAGCTCGCGTGGTGGCGCATGCTCGGCGGGGCGTCGCATGCGGGCGCTCGGCGGATGGCGGAGCCGTTCGCGCTCATGCTCGTCGGCGATCGGCGGGCGATCGGCATGTGGACCGAACGCGACTGCCCGATCTGGGCCGCGTACGCCGCGATGCTCGATCCCGACGCATCGGTCGCCGACCAGGCCGTGCGCGCACTCGACGGGATCGGTGCCGCCGCGGCGATCGAGGCTCTTCTGCGCACCCGGCGCGAACACGGCCTCGTCCTCCCCCGCCGCCCTCGGGCACAGGCGCGCGGCAATCCGGCGCAGCTCACGGCACGGGAGCTGGAGGTGCTCGGCCTGCTCGGAGAAGGCCTCTCGACCCCCGAGATCGCCGAGCGCCTGATCCTGTCACGACGCACCGTGGAGCATCACATCGCGGCGGTGCTCCGCAAGCTGGGCGAGCCGACCCGAGGCCGCGCCGTCGCGGCGGCGACCCGGCAGGGACTGCTGCCGGTGTGAAGGCCGGATGATCCGCCCGCGCGCGGATCAGACGTCGTGGATCAGACGCTTGCCGGTATTGCCCACCTCGAAGCGCTCGTAGCCGAGCGCGTCGTAGAAGCCCAGCACCCGTTCGTTCCCCGCCCGGACCATGAGCTGCACCTTGGGGCATCCCATCGCGAGGAGAAGCCGCTCGGCCTCGGTGACGAGGGCACGGCCGATGCCGGTACCGCGGAGGTCCGAGGCGCTCGCCAGGTAGTACAGCCAGCCGCGGTGCCCGTCGTAGCCCGCCATCACGGATCCCACGATGCGCTCCGCGCCGCGTGAGAGGTCCTCCGCGACCAGGAAGAGCTCCGGCTGCACGGCGAGCTTGCGTTCGATGTCGGCGCGAGGGTCGTTCCACGGCCGGGTGAGGCCGGCGTCCTCCCACAGCGCGACGACCGCATCCGTGTCGCGCCGCTCGAACGCCCGGATTCCGAATCCGTCAGCCATTCCCGTTCCCCTCCACGATGGCGTCGATGTCGATCGGCGCGAGGGCGTCGAACCACTCCGCCTCGGCGTATCTGCGGAACCACGACACCTGACGCCGCGCATAGCGGCGGGTCAGGGCCTGCGTCTCGGCGATCGCCTCGTGCTCGGTGAGCGCTCCCTCGAGCTGCGCGAGCGCCTGCGCGTAGCCGATCGCGCGTCGTGCGGTGGTCCCGTTCTCGAGCCCTTCGCCACGCAGCCGCTCGACCTCGGCGAGCATGCCCTGCTCCCACATCCGCTCGACGCGGCGATCGAGACGCTCGACCAGCCGGTCCCGCTCGACTCCGAGCGCGAGCACCCGCGAGTCCGCACGCCAGAGCACGGGACGCTCCGGAAGTGCGGCGCCGTGCGTGCGCTCGCCCTGGGCGAGCACCTCGAGAGCCCGCACGATCCGCCGCCCGTTCCGGGGGTCGATCCGCGCCGCGGTCTCCGGGTCCTGGTCCTGGAGACGGGCCAGGAGCGGGCCCGCACCCCGCTCCTCCAGCTCCGCCTCGAGCCGCGAGCGGAGGTCGGGATCCCGCGGCGGGAACCGGAAGTCGTAGAGCACGCTGGACACGTAGAGCCCGGAACCGCCCACGAGGATCGCCTCCGCACCGCGGGACAGGATCTCGCTGATCGCCGCGCGCGCCTTCGGCTGGTACCAGGCCACGGCGGCGTCGGCGCTCACTTCGAGCGCGTCGAACAGATGGTGCGGGACGCCGCGTCGCTCGTGCTCGGCGAGCTTCGCGGTGCCGATGTCCATGCCCCGATACAGCTGCATCGCGTCGGCGTTCACGACCTCCGCGCGACGACCGCGTGCGGCCAGCGCCCCTGCGAGATCGAGCGAGAGGTCGCTCTTGCCGGTGCCCGTGGCGCCCACGATCACCCAGAGCCGCGGCGCGGTCATGCCGGGCGCTTCGGAGACCTCGGAGGCCGGCCCGGCCCCCTCCCCGGTCACACGCCGACGCGGAGCGTCGGCAGGCCGAGGGAGACCGCGCGGGGCTTCCCGTCGGCGACCGGGGCCGGCACCGCGCACGACTCGGACTGGGCACGGTCCCACGCGTCGCCGCCGCGCGTGCGCCGGATCCGCAGCGGTGCGCCGTCCGGCGTGTCCGCAAGCAGGTGGAAGGGCGCGGCGTGCGTGATCGTCACCGTCACCACGTCGCCCGGACGGGGCCTGTCCGATCCTTCCGGCAACTCGAAATGCACCAGGCGGTTGTCCTGCGCACGCCCGGTGAGACGGTGGGTCTCCGCGTCCTTCTTGCCCTCGCCGACGGAGACCAGCACCTCGACCTCGCGGCCGAGCTGCTTCTGGTTCTCCTCGAGCGAGATGCGCTCCTGGAGCGCGATCAACCGGTCGTAGCGCGCCTGCACGACCTCCTTGGGAACCTGGTCCTCCATGGTCGCGGCGGGCGTGCCCTCGCGGATCGAGTACTGGAAGGTGAACGCGCTCGCGAAGCGGGCCTGCTCGACGACGCGCATCGTGTCCTCGAAGTCCTCCTCGGTCTCGCCCGGGAAGCCGACGATGATGTCGGTGGAGATCGCGGCGTGCGGGATCTTCGCACGCACGCGGTCGAGGATGCCGAGGAACCGGTCGCTGCGGTACGAGCGACGCATCGCGCGCAGGATCCGGTCACTGCCGGACTGCAGCGGCATGTGCAGCTGCGGCATCACGTTCGCCGTCTCCGCCATCGCGTCGATGACGTCGTCGGTGAACGCGGCCGGGTGCGGGCTGGTGAAGCGGATCCGCTCCAGCCCCTCGATCTCCCCCGCCGCGCGGAGCAGCTTGCCGAACGCCTGCCGATCGCCGAACTCCACGCCGTAGGAGTTCACGTTCTGCCCGAGCAGCGTGACCTCGATCGCCCCGTCCTCGACGAGCAGGCGGATCTCGTTCAGGATGTCGCCCGGACGGCGGTCCTTCTCCTTGCCGCGCAGGCTCGGCACGATGCAGAAGGTGCACGTGTTGTTGCAGCCGACCGAGATCGACACCCAGCCGCTGTGGGCCGAGTCGCGACGGGTCGGCAGCGTGGACGGGAACACCTCGAGTGACTCGAGGATCTCGAGCTCGGCCTCGCCGTTGTGGCGGGCGCGCTCCAGGAGCCCGGGGAGCGAGCCCATGTTGTGGGTGCCGAAGACCACGTCGACCCACGGCGCCTTGTCGAGCACGGCCTGCTTGTCCATCTGCGCGAGGCAGCCGCCGACAGCGATCTGCATGCCGGCATGCTTGTCCTTGCGACTCTTCAGGTGACCCAGCGTGCCGTAGAGCTTGCCGGCCGCGTTGTCGCGCACCGCGCACGTGTTGATGATGACGATGTCCGCCTCGTCGTCGGCCTCAGCGCGGACGTAGCCTGCGCTCTCCAGCGATCCGGACAGACGCTCGGAGTCGTGCACGTTCATCTGGCAGCCGAAGGTGCGCACCTCGTAGGTGCGCGGGCGCCCGCCCTCGTCGATCGCCGCATCGGAGGGCGCGATGATCGTGGGCTCGGAGAGGGGAATGGTCATAGTGCCTGCCATTCTACTTTCGCCTGGTGGGAATCGATCCGTCTCACGCGGCGACGAGCGCTTGATCTCCCGTGGGCGCCCTACGTCAGCTCTCCTCGAACCGCACGCGTCCCGTGCCGCTGCCGCGCTGCGTCTCGCGCCACGCCGTGCGCGCGGCGGTCAGCGCCACGCTCCCGCCATAGCCGCGCCGGGACAGCTGCCCCACGAGACGGCGGATCGCCGTGTCCTCGTCGTAGCGGCGGAGGCCCGACATCTTCGATCGGGCGTACTCGAGAGCGCGCTCCGCATCGTCGTCCTCCAGAACGGACAGTGCCGCGTCCGCGATCTCACGCGGGATGCCGCGCTGGCTGAGCGTGCGCGAGATCGCGACGCGGCCCTGGCCCTTCCGCTCCGATCCCGATGTCACCAGCAGCTCGGCGAGCGAGGCGTCGTCGAGATAGCCTCGGCGCTCGAACTCCGCGACGATGTCGTCGCGCTGTGCGGACGGGACACCGTGCTCGCGCAGTACGTCGCCGGCCTCGCGGCTGGAGAGCTGCTTGCCTCGGAGCCGGCGCACCAGCACCTCGGTCGCATCCGCGATCGGAACCGCGGATTCCTCGCCGTGGTCGTCTCGCGGCGCGACGGCCCGAAGGCCACTCCGTCCGTGCGGCGCAGTCGACCGCTCACCGGCAGCGAGTGCCGCCGCCGCAGGGTGCCGCGGCCCGGGGCCCTGTCGCTCCGCAGCGGACTCCTCCGCCCACGTCGAGCGCCATTCCTCCGTGGTGGAGGGTGTCCCGGAACGGTCGGCTGCGAGACTGCGCCGAGCCGCTCCGGATGCCCCCTGTCCGCCGAAGAGAGGGATCACGGGGGCGAGCCGCTGGTCGTCGGACGACGCCCCGCCCCCGTCATCGCTCACAGCTCACCCCGGTTGCTGAGCTCCGTCGAAGCATGATCAGGCCGGACGACGCTGAGCCAGTTCGTCGGCTGCGGCGGCCGGAGCCGCTGCGCCGCCGATGCCGAGCTTCTGCTTGATCTGCGTCTCGATGGTCTCGGCGATGTCAGGATTCTTCAGCAGGAAGTTGCGGGCGTTCTCCTTGCCCTGCCCGAGCTGGTCACCGTCGTAGGTGTACCAGGCACCGGACTTCTTCACGATGCCGTGGTCGACGCCGAAGTCGATCAGGCTGCCCTCCCGCGAGATGCCGGTGCCGTACAGGATGTCGAACTCGGCCTGCTTGAAGGGCGGCGCCATCTTGTTCTTGACGACCTTGACGCGGGTACGGTTTCCGACCGCCTCCGCGCCGTCCTTCAGCGTCTCGATGCGGCGGATGTCGAGGCGGACGGAGGCGTAGAACTTGAGCGCCTTACCGCCGGCGGTGGTCTCGGGCGAGCCGAAGAACACGCCGATCTTCTCGCGCAGCTGGTTGATGAAGATCGCCGTGGTCTTGGTCTGGTTCAGCCCACCGGTCAGCTTGCGGAGGGCCTGCGACATGAGGCGGGCCTGAAGGCCGACGTGCGAGTCGCCCATCTCGCCCTCGATCTCGGCGCGCGGCACGAGAGCCGCGACGGAGTCGATCACGACGAGATCGATCGCGCCGGAGCGGATCAGCATGTCGGCGATCTCGAGCGCCTGCTCTCCCGTGTCCGGCTGGGACACGAGCAGCTGGTCGATGTCGACGCCGAGCTTCTTCGCGTAGTCGGGGTCGAGCGCGTGCTCCGCGTCCACGAACGCGGCGATGCCGCCGGCGCGCTGCACGTTGGCGATCGCATGCAGCGTCAGCGTCGTCTTACCCGAGGACTCCGGGCCGTAGATCTCGATGATGCGGCCGCGCGGCAGTCCGCCGACGCCGAGAGCGACGTCGAGAGCGATCGAACCGGTCGGGATGACCTCGACGGGAGCGCGCTCGTCGCTGCCCAGTCGCATGACCGAGCCCTTTCCGAACTGCTTGTCGATCTGGGCGAGTGCCGATTCCAGGGCCTTCTCGCGGTCTGCGGGTGAGGGCATGACGTGCTCCTTCGTGCTCGTGAACTGCCGCCTGTAGGCTGTCGCGGCCGCCCCGGCTGGGGCGAGCTCTCCGACAAGGCGCATGGCTCAGTGGCCATATCGAACACGGTAGGAGGGGCCACCGACATCGCGTCGGAGTCTCGCCGATCCGTGCAGATCCTGATCACGAAACCATCTGTGCAGGACGATACGCCCATTTCGAACATGTCTTCGACGACACGCCGATACGCAGAAGAAGTCGATCGAACACCGGGAGCCCGAGCGAAGGACTCAGCGCGGCTTCGGCTCGAGCCGTCCCACGCCGTGACGCCGCGACTCCGGCACATCGGTCTCGGCGCACAGCGCCAGCCAGACCTCGCGCGGAGGAACACCCGCCTCCATGGCCTGCGCGGCCGTCCGGCCGCCCACAGCGGACAGCACGAGATCCGCCACCAGGGCAGCACCGCGCGACCCGAACTCCGCATCGACCGCTCGGAGGAACTCGCTTCGCCGCATCCCGGTCAGCGGGCCTCTGCCGGATGACGGACAGGGATGATGCGGATTGCTCCCTGCTCGGGCGACTTTCGCATCAGCGCAGCGAGAGCTCGGACTCGACCGAGGCCACCAGCTCGTCGGGAACGACGTCCGGGATGACCTGCAGACCCTCGAGCACGGCGATGCGATCGCCGACCTCGCGCATGATCGTGGAGATGGGCACATCGAGCGCCTCGGCGACCGAGGCGAGGATCTCGCTGGAGGCCTCCTTCTGACCACGCTCGACCTCGCTGAGGTATCCGAGAGCGACGGACGCCTTGCCGGCGACCTGACGGAGGGTGCGACCCTTCTGCAGACGGAAGTCCCGCAGCACGTCGCCGATCTCCTGTCGTACGAGAATCATCGGGACCTCCTCTCCCCCATCGCCCCGGCGAATCCGCCGGATCGGATGGTCAGTCTAACCCGACCTGTCGTGTTCGACACTAGTGTTTCGTCCTGTGCATTGAATGTGAGCACACTCGACTCAACTTCACCCACGGGCACTCTATTCCCCGCCGTCGTGGACGGGCGCGTCGCGCGCCGGCTCGAGGCCCGCGATCACCTCCAGGAGAAAGACGAGGGAGGCTTCCACCGTCGCCGCCCTGATCGCGGCGCGGTCTCCAGAGAATAGGAACGCGCGGCTCAGCGAGCGGTCCCCCACGCTCACGCCGATGTGCACCGTCCCGACCGGCTGGCCGCCCTGCGGCGTGGGGCCGGCCACGCCGGTCGTGGCTACGCCTGCGTCCGCGATGCGCCCCTCGACCGCCAGCGCCGAACGCGCACCGAGAGCCATCTGCCGCGCCACTTCCGGGTCGACAGGTCCTCTCCGGGCGAGCACGTCGGAGTCGACGCCGAGCACCGACGCCTTGAGCGGCGTCGCGTAGGCGACGACCGCGCCGTTCAGCGCATCGGACGCCCCGGGAACCGCCACGAGAGCCGCGGACAGCGCACCGCCCGTGAGGGACTCCGCCACGGCCAGCGTCATTCCCCGCTCGCGGAGCGCGTCGAGCACGGCCGCGGCCTGCGGCGTCGCTCCGTCCATCACGCGCCGGCGTCGCGTGCCGCACGCGATCCGCGCACCTGGGCGACGATGTAGTCGATGCCGCTGAGGATCGTCAGCACGAGCGCCGCGATCATCAGTACGGTCGTGGTGATCGTCCAGGCCGGAAGACCGATCCACTGATGCAGGGGCAGCAGCGCCCAGGACAGGGCGATCGCCTGCACGGTCGTCTTGACCTTTCCCATCCAGGCGGCGGCGACGACGTGCTCCTTGACGAGGGTGAAGCGGTGGATCGTGATCCCCCACTCCCGCACCAGGATGATCAGCACCAGCCACCACCACACCTCGCCGAGGATGGCCAGGCCGATGAAACCGGCTCCGGTGAGCAGCTTGTCGGCGATCGGGTCCCAGAGCTTGCCGAAGTCGCTGACCAGGTCGTACCGGCGGGCGAGATAGCCGTCCACCCAGTCCGTCGAGATCGCCAGGATGAAGAGGCCTGCAGCGACCCAGCGCAATGCCGGATGGGTCGCTCCGTCCGTGCCGCCGAGCAGCAGAAGGACGAAGAAGACGATCGCAAGCGGGATGCGCGCGATCGTGATCGCGTTCGGCAGCTGCCGCGGAATGGCCATCAGTCGCGCCCCGTCAGACCCCAGGCGTCCTCATCCGGCTCGGCCTCGACCTCCGGGAGCCCGCGGTACTGCACCTCCAGGGGGTCCTCGCCGTAACGGTCCGCCTCGTATCCCGACGACGCCGGTACCGGATCGGCCGGACGGGGAGGCAGCGCGGCGGCCGGAGCCGCGGGAGCCGCGGGCGCGGACGGGACGTCCTCGCCGCGCAGCCGCGCCAGCACGCCGGGCAGCTGCTCCGGCGTGACGAGCACGTCGCGCGCCTTCGAGCCCTCGGACGGACCGACGATCTCGCGGGACTCGAGCAGATCCATGAGGCGCCCTGCCTTGGCGAAGCCGACACGCAGCTTGCGCTGCAGCATCGACGTCGACCCGAACTGGGACGAGACGATGAGCTCGGCGGCCGCGAGCAGGAGCTCCAGGTCGTCGCCGATGTCCTCGTCGACCTCTTTCTTCTTGCCCTCGACCGCTTCGGCGACATCGGGCCGGTACTCCGGACGGGCCTGGCCGGTGACGTGCTTCACGACCGCGTCGATCTCGCTCTCATCGACCCACGCGCCCTGCAGGCGGAAGGGCTTGGAGGAGCCCATCGGCGAGAACAGCGCGTCGCCCTGCCCGATCAGCTTGTCGGCTCCCGGGCTGTCCAGGATCACGCGGCTGTCGGTGACGCTCGTCACGGCGAACGCGAGGCGCGACGGCACGTTGGCCTTGATCAGACCGGTGACGACGTCGACGCTGGGCCGCTGCGTGGCGAGCACGAGGTGGATGCCGCTCGCGCGGGCGAGCTGGGTGATGCGCACGATCGAATCCTCGACGTCCCGTGGGGCGACCATCATCAGATCGGCGAGCTCGTCGACCACGACGAGGAGGTACGGGTACGGCTTGAGCACGCGCTCGCTGCCCGGCGGCACTTCGACCTCACCGGCGCGCACCGCGCGGTTGAAGTCGTCGATATGACGGAACCCGAACGACGCCAGGTCGTCGTACCGCATGTCCATCTCCTTCACGACCCACTGCAGCGCCTCGGCCGCCTTCTTCGGGTTCGTGATGATGGGGGTGATCAGGTGCGGCACGCCGGCGTAGCTCGTGAGCTCCACGCGCTTCGGGTCGATGAGCACCATGCGCACATCCGCGGGACGCGCGCGCATCAGCAGGCTCGTGATCATCGAGTTCACGAAGCTGGACTTACCGGATCCGGTGGATCCGGCGACGAGCAGGTGCGGCATCTTGGCCAGGTTCGCGACGACGAAGTTGCCGCCGACGTCCTTGCCGACGCCGATCGTGAGCGGGTGCGTGCTCTTCTGCGCGGCCGCCGAGCGCAGCACGTCGCCGAGGGCCACGGTCTCGCGGTCCGCGTTCGGGATCTCGATGCCGATCGCGCTCTTGCCCGGGATCGGCGAGAGGATCCGCACGTCGTTCGACGCGACCGCGTACGCGAAGTTGTTGCTCAGCTGCAGGATCTTCTCGACCTTGACGCCGTGGCCGACCTCGACCTCGTACTGCGTTACCGTCGGGCCGCGCGAGAAGCCGGTGACCTTCGCGTCGACGTTGAACTGGGTGAGCACGTTGGTGATCTGCTCGACCACCCGGTCGTTCGCCTCCGAGCGCGCGACGGACGGCGGGCCCGCCTTCAGCGCTCCCGGCGACGGCAGGATGTAGGGCGCGACGGGCGCCTGCAGCCCGTCCTTCCCGGGGCCGTCGGTGCCGAAGCCGTCGAAGCCCGCGAGCTCGAGCTCCCCGGTGTCGCCGTCGTCCAGGAGGGCCGTCGACTGCTGCTCGGCCAGGGAGTCGGCCACGGCGCGCACGTCGGTGAGGATCTCGGTGGCGGCGTCGTACGGATCGTCGTCCTTGATGACGGCCTGGTCGTACGCGGTCGCCTGCGCGAGCGTGGGGACGTCGTCCTGCGCCGTGAGCAGCTCGGTGAGGTCCTGCGAGCCGACCCTGTCGTCCGGATCCTCCTCGCGTCCCGTCTTGTTGCGCCGCCACCAGGGCAGCACATCGGGATCGTCGACCTTGTCGGCGTCGTCGACCGACGCCTCCTCGGCCGCGGCGGGTTTCGGCGCGCGCTCCGCGTCGAACATCCAGGCGTAGAGGTCGCCCAGGCGCTGACCGATGCGGTTCGGCGGCGTCTTGGTGAGGATGAGCACGCTGAGCGCCGCGAGCAGCGACAGCACGATGTAGGCGGGGATCGCGGTCAGGTAGCTGAGCGGCTGCCCGAGCAGCCAGCCGAACAGACCGCCGGCGGCGCTGAGCGCCACCATGCCCTGGCGGGGCTGCGGCATGCCCCCCGCGACATGGCAGAAGCCCGCCAGCGCGACGACGAACAACCCGAAGCCGATCCCGATCCGTCCGTTGTCGTGCACCGACGAGGGGTGCCGGAAGAGCCAGCCCGCGAGCAGGAGCAGCAGCACCGGCATGATGAAGGCGGCGCGACCGATGAGCGCGCCCACCGAGTAGGCGCTGATGTTCGCGGCGACGGTGCTGCCGATGAAGAACCACTCGTTCACCGCGCCCGCGATCGCGAGCAGCACGAGCAGGAACGGGAACCCGTCCCGGCGCTGATCCTTCTCGAGGGTCTCGAGCCCGAAGGCGCGGAACAGTCCGCCGACGCCGTGTGCGAGGCCCGTCCAGGCGCGCACCATCACCGGCGGCTTGTCCGGCTCGTCGACGTACTTCCTCGGGGCGGGCGCGGCCTTTGCCGGCGTGCGCGGCTTCGCCCCGGACGTGGAACGACCGCGGGCCGCGGGCTTGTCGGCCGCGCTCTTGGTCGCAGAGGAACTCCTGGGCATGCCTCCACGCTACGGCCGCAGACCGACATCGGCCCGCAATGACGCGGCTTTCCGCGGGATTGCGGGCCGGGATCCGCCTTCGGGCGCTCGGGCGTCAGGCCTCGATGACGAGGGGGACGATCATGGGCCGGCGGCGCAGCTTCTGGTTCACCCAGCGTCCGATCGTCCGGCGCACGATCTGGGACAGCGCGTGGTTGTCGCGCACGCCGTTGGACGCCGCCTCCTTGAGCGCCGCCACGATCTTCGGCGCGACGTCGTCGAAGACCGAATCGTCCTCGGCGACGCCTCGGGCGTGGATCTCCGGGCCCGAGATGATGCGCCCGGTCGTGGAGTCGACGACGACGATGACGGACACGAAGCCCTCCTCGCCGAGGATCCGGCGGTCCTTCAGGTCCGCATCGGTGATCTCGCCGACCGTGGAGCCGTCGACGTACACGAATCCGATGTCGAGCTGCCCGGACACACGGGCGACGCCGTCCTTGAGATCGATCACGGTGCCGTTGGAGCCGACGATGGTGCGCTCCTCGTCGATGCCGGTGTCCTGCGCGAGCTTGGCGTTCGCGATCAGGTGCCGGTACTCGCCGTGCACGGGCAGCACGTTCTTCGGTTTGAGGATGTTGTAGCAGTAGATGAGCTCGCCGGCGGCGGCGTGGCCGGAGACGTGCACGCGCGCGTTCGCCTTGTGCACCACGTTCGCGCCCAGCTTGGTGAGGCCGTCGATCACGCGGTAGACCGCGTTCTCGTTGCCCGGGATGAGGCTCGAGGCGAGGATCACGGTGTCGCCCGGACCCGGCTCGATCGCATGGTCCAGGTTGGCCATGCGGCTGAGCACCGCCATCGGCTCGCCCTGCGATCCGGTCGACATGTAGACGATCTGGTCGTCGGGCAGGTCGCGCGCCTTCTTGTAGTCGATGAGCACCCCGTCGGGCACCTTGAGGTAGCCGAGCTGCTCCGCGATGGTCATGTTGCGCACCATGGACCGTCCGAGGAACGCCACGCGGCGGCCGTGCGCGTGCGCGGCGTCGATGACCTGCTGGACGCGGTGCACGTGGCTGGAGAAACTCGCGACGATCACCCGGCGCGGAGCCTTGCCGATGACCTGGTCGAGCACCGGCCCGATAGAGCGCTCGGTGGGCGTGAAGCCCGGGACGTCGGCGTTCGTGGAGTCGACGAGGAACAGGTCCACGCCCTCCTCCCCCAGGCGCGCGAAGGCCCGCAGGTCGGTGATGCGCCCGTCGAGCGGGAGCTGGTCCATCTTGAAGTCGCCGGTCGCGAGCACCATGCCGGCCGGGGTGCGGATCGCGACCGCCAGGGCGTCGGGGATCGAGTGGTTCACCGCGACGAACTCGAGGTCGAAGGGCCCGACCTGCTCGCGCTGCCCCTCCTTCACGGTGAGCGTGAAGGGCTTGATGCGGTGCTCCTTCAGCTTCGCCTCGACCAGCGCCAGCGTGAGCCCGGATCCGATCAGGGGGATGTCGCCCTTGAGGCGCAGCAGATACGGGACGGCGCCGATGTGGTCCTCGTGGCCGTGCGTGAGCACGACGCCCACGATGTCGTCGAGACGGTCCTTGATGGGCTCGAAGTCGGGGAGGATCAGGTCGACGCCCGGCTGATGCTCCTCGGGGAACAGCACGCCGCAGTCGACCACGAGGATCTTGCCGTCGTACTCGAAGATCGTCATGTTGCGGCCGACCTCTCCGAGACCGCCCAGGGGCGTGACGCGGAGCGTGCCGGGTGCGAGCGCTTCGGGCTCGGCGAGGGGAAGGGTCATGTGGTGCCTCCTAGGCGGGGCGCGACGCGCCCGAAGATCTGTTTCCTGAGCCTGCCGAAGGACCCGACGCTGCCCGTCAGCGGGTCGTGCCGTGCACCTTGGGGAGGGCGCCGCCGGCGGCGGCATTGCGGTCGGGGCGGAAGTCCGAGAAGTCCGCACCGGGAACGCCGGTGACGAGCGCGAGCTCATCCTCGATGAGAGCGGCCTCCCACTCCTCCGGCCCGACGAGGGGCAGGCGGACGCGGGGGCTCGTGATGCGGCCGAGGCCGTGCAGGATGTACTTCGCCGAGACCGTGCCCGGCACGTGCGTCATGGCGGCACGCACGAGCGGCTCGAGTCGCTTGTGCTCGGCGGTGGCGGTGGCCAGGTCGCCGCGGTTCACCGCATCGACGATCGTGCGGTACGGCGCGGAGGTGATGTTGGCCGTGACGCCGATCAGGCCCGTCGCGCCGATCGCCAGATGCGGGAGGACGTTCGCGTCGTCGCCCGAGAAGTACATCAGGTCGGTCTGGTTGAGCACGCGGCTGACCTCGGAGAAGTCGCCCTTGGCGTCCTTCACGGCGAGGATGTTCGGGTGCTTGGCGAGACGCAGGATGGTCTCGTACTTGATCGGCACGCCGGTGCGGCCGGGGATGTCGTACAGGATCACCGGCAGGTCGGTCGCGTCCGCGACCAGCCGGAAGTGCGTGAGGATGCCGGCCTGGGTCGGCTTGTTGTAGTACGGCGTGACGATCATGATGCCGTCGGCGCCGGCTTTCTCGCTGGCCTTGTAGAGCTCGATCGCGTGCGCGGTCTCGTTGGATCCGCCACCCGTGATGATCTTCGCCCGGCCCGCCGCGACGTCCTTGCCGACCTCGACCAGACGCAGCTTCTCGGCGTCCGTGAGCGTCGAGGTCTCCCCCGTCGTCCCGGTGACGACGATGCCGTCGGCGCCGTCCGAGATCACACGGTCGATGTGCTTCTCGACGGAGGGCCAGTCGACCTCGCCGTCGGCCGTCATCGGGGTGATGAGGGCGACGAGCACCTGTCCGAAGGGATTGCCCGTGTGCGTCATTCCTCCAGCGTATCTGCTCGCGGCATCCTCACGCTGTCGGCGCCGTCCGGATGACGTCGCCGCGGGCGAGGTCGACGCTCGGCTTCAGCAGCAGTCCGGCCGCGGTCCCCGCGGGCGCCTCCGTCGCCTTCTTGCGGAACATCTCGATCCCCGTGATCGTGCTCGCACCGATCTGCGCGGCTCCGCGGAGCACCACGACGGCGTCCCCGACGCGCAGCACGCCGCTCGTCGTCGTGCCGGTCGCCACCTGGCCGCGCCCCGTGATCGAGAACACGTCCTCCACGGCGAACTCGGCGACGGCGGAGCTCGCGACCACGCCCGGCGTCGTGGTGACGGCGCCCGCCTGTCCGATCCCCGCCGCGGCGAGACGCGCGGCCTCCTGCTCGTTGTACCGGCGCAGCAACTCGTTCGCGTCCGGCGGATCCTTCTTCTTCCCGAACCAGCCCATGCATCCGAGCCTAGGCGGGCGGCGGTTAGGCTCACGCCATGGCATGGCACACGCGGGATTCGCGCATCGTCTACGACAACCGCTGGATCTCCGTCCGCGAGGACGCGGTGACCGGCCCGGCAGGCGACGGGATCTACGGCGTCGTCACGCTGAAGCACCCGGCGGTCTTCATCGTCGCCCTCGACCAGGACGACCGCGTGTGCCTCGTCACGATCGACCGCTACACCACCGGACGCTCCGTCGAGGTCCCCGCCGGCGGCTCGGACGGGGAGGATCCGCTCATCGCCGCCCGCCGCGAGCTCCGCGAGGAGACCGGCCTCGAGGCCCAGGAGTGGACGCCGATCGGCACCATGAACGCGCTCAACGGGGTCACGGTCGCCCCGGAGCACGTGTTCCTCGCACGAGGGCTGCATCAGGCCGGGGACAGCGCGCACAGTCGCGCCGAAGAGGGCATCGACCAGGTCGCGTGGGTGCCGTTCTCCGAGGCGCTGGAGATGGTCGCCGACGGGCGGATCAGCGACGGCGAGACGGTCGCCGCGCTCGCGTACGCGGGGATCCGGCTCGGCCGCTTCCGCTGATCCCGACTTCCGGATGCCTGCGCCGATGTGCAGGGCGGGCCGGACGTTCTGCAGGGAAACCTCGTCGCCATACGCCGACATCCCCCGGAAGCTCGCACTGGACACCAGCCGTTCTGCTCAACGGTCCTGCGCAACGGCGGAAGCTCCCTGCACAACGGCTCCGAGCACGGCGAGCCGTCCTTCGATGGCCGCGAGAACAGTCGGCCAGTCGTGCACGATCATCGCGTAGTCGAACCGCAAGGTCTCATACCCCAGAGCGGCAGCCCGGGCATCGCGCATCAGGTCCTTGTGCCGGTGCGACGCGCCATCGTGGTTCAGGCGCCCGTCGACTTCGAGGATGATCCGGCCGCCGAGCACGAAGTCGACGCGACCGACACCCTCGATCTGCACTTGCGCCGCCAATGCGATCCCGCAACGTCGCAGGCGCAGTTTGAGCAGAGACTCCAGTCCGCTCTCGGAACGGTCATCCGCGAGATCCAGGAGCTCGTGGAGTCGTTGAGGAAGGCGCTCGCGCAGCCGTCGCAGGCCGGCGAAGCCGATCAGACCGAGGTGCAGCGAGGACTCGAGAGCGACGAAGAAGGCCTCGGGCGAGGCGCAGCACGCGAACTGGATCATTGCGAGGAGCACGTCCACGACGCCGAACCCGGCACCGCGCTCGCCCGTCTCGTGATGCGTCCGGCATCGGCATGCCGCGTGTGCGTGCTGTCGGCCGGATGGGCCGATCCAGACATGGGGTCGACACGACGGCGCCGCTCTCCCGTCAACGGCATCGGCGTGGGTTTCGGCATCGTCCAGGATCCACACTCCGTGCCGCCGGAGAGCACCGGCACACGCGACTTCGCCTCCGTGCCTGGCCGCGGTCAGGACCTCCGGATCGACGTGCACGAGGGCATAGACACCCTTGCGCACGAGGATGACCCCGCCGTCGGCGACAGCCCGCGCGATCGCCGCTCGCCGGATGCCGTGGGCTTCGAGCTGCGAGCGACGCGCCACGTCGCCGTACCCGGCCAGAACTCGTTCGATCGACATCTGCCCGATCGTGCTCGCCCGCGCCATCGTGCGGGTCGCCGATCACGCAATCGGTGGACAACATCGCCGGGTGCTGGCTTGGGGAGGACGAATGGTGCCGAGGGCGTGCACGCCGTTGCGCAGGGAGGGTGCGCCGAGGCGCAGGGCCCGGGAGCCATCCGTCGCGTCGCTCTCCCCGGAAAATCGCGACCTCGGCGCCCGATTCGGGCTCGCGGCCCTGCAGAACGCCGAGGCTCCCTGCAGAACGGCCCGACTCGGCGGCAGAACGGCCCGACTCGGCGGCAGAACCGGCGGCAGACCAAGGCCGGAGCGGCCTACATGCGGCCGCGGCGGGCGACGCCCGCGGTGAGCGACCGCGGCACGAGTCTCGACAGGGCGACGATCGCCTTGTAGCGCAGCGACGGGATGGTCACGGCGCGGCCGCGGGCGGCGGCGCGCAGGCCCGCCCGCACGACATAGGGGGCGTCGAGCCAGAGGATGCGCGGCACGCCCTCCTGGCCTTCGGCGAGCCCCATCCGGGAGTGGAAGGTGGTGTGCACGAATCCGGGGCACAGCGCCGTGACCGTCACGCCGTCCGGCGCGTACTCGGTGTTCGCCCACCGGCTGAAGCCGATCAGCCACGCCTTGCAGGCCGAGTACGTCGACCGAGAGATGAATCCCGCCACGGAGGCGACGTTGATGATCCGCCCGCCGCGCCCGCGCATCACTCCGAGGGCGGCGTGCATGAGCCGCATCGGCGCCTCGACGTGGACGCGCAGATGACGCACCTCGTCCGCGATGTCGTTGTCGGCGAACCGCAGCGGCAGCCCGAACCCGGCGTTGTTCACCAGCACGTCGATCGGGCGCGCGGCATCGGCGATCCGCGCGACCACCCGGGCGACGTCGGCCTCCACCGCGAGGTCGGCCACGAGCACCTCCACGGCGACGCCGCGGCGCTCCGCCAGCTCTCCGGCGAGAGCGTCCAGGGCATCACGAGATCGCGCGACGAGCACGAGGTCGGCTCCGCGGTCGGCGAGCTGGTGCGCGAACTCCGCGCCGAGTCCGGCGCTGGCGCCGGTGATGAGTGCGGTGGGCATGCGGGCCGTCCGTTCAGCGATCGTAGGCTAGGAAGCGGTAGCGGATCCCGGTCCTGCTCGTCTGCCACTCCCCCTCGGATACGCGTCGGAAGCCGTCGCGCGAGGGGGCGAACGCGTCGCCGGGGACGTCGAGGTCGAGCTCGGTGACCTCGAGCCGGTCGGCGCGGTCGACGACCTCGCGGAAGATCTCTCCGCCGCCGATCACCCACGCCTCGTCGAGGCCGTCCAGCGCTGCGTCCACGGATCCGGCCGTCCGGGTGCCGTCCGCCGACCAGTCGCCCTGACGGGTCACGACGATGTTCTCCCGCCCCGGCAGCGGGCGGAACCGCTCGGGGAGCGACTCCCAGGTGCGCCGGCCCATCACGACGGGTGCGCCGAGCGTGACCTCCTTGAAGTGCGCGAGGTCCTCCGGCACATGCCAGGGCATGGTGCCGCCGGCGCCGATCACGCCGCCCTGCGCCTCGGCCCAGATGAGCCCGATCCGGGTCATACCGCGACCGCTGCCCGGATCGCGGGGTGGTGGCGGTAGTCCTCGACCACGAAGTCGTCGTACGCGTAGTCGAAGATCGACTCCGGCTTCCGAGTGATCCGCAGCGTCGGGTAGGGGTACGGCTCCCGGGTGAGCTGCTCGCGCACCTGCTCGACGTGGTTGTCGTAGATGTGGCAGTCGCCGCCGGTCCACACGAAGTCGCCCGGCTCGAGGCCGGTCTGCTGCGCCACCATGAGGGTCAGCAGGGCGTACGAGGCGATGTTGAACGGCACGCCCAGGAACAGGTCGGCGCTGCGCTGATACAGCTGGCAGGACAGCTTGCCGTCCGCGACGTAGAACTGGAACAGCGCGTGGCACGGCGCGAGAGCCATGTCGGGGATGTCCGCCGGGTTCCAGGCCGACACGATGATGCGCCGCGAGTCCGGCGAATCGCGGATCTGATCGATCACCTGCTGCAACTGGTCGATGTGGCCGCCGTCCGGGGTGGGCCACGAACGCCACTGCACGCCGTACACCGGACCGAGGTCGCCGTCGGCGTCGGCCCACTCGTCCCAGATCGTGACGCCGTTCTCCTGCAGCCACCGCACGTTGGAGTCGCCGCGCAGGAACCAGAGCAGCTCGTAGGCGATCGACTTGAAGTGCACGCGCTTGGTGGTGATCAGGGGGAAGCCCTGCGAGAGGTCGAACCGGATCTGACGCCCGAAGACGCTGGTCGTGCCCGTGCCGGTGCGATCGTCCTTGTGCGTGCCCGTGGCCAGCACGTCGCGGAGCAGGTCTTCGTAGGGCGTGGGGATCGCGGCGCTCATGGCTTTCAGCGTACCGGCGGCCGACCGGGAGCGGGCCGGAGCGCGCTGACTCGATCCGTCATATCCGCCCCTCGGCCCGGGTCGCGGACGTAGCCTCGGACCATGTCCCTGCCGATCGCCCTCCTCATCGGCGTCGCGCTGCTCGCGGCGACCGTCGTGGCCGGTCTGCTCCTGCGCCGCCGGGACGGTCGTGCCGTCGCGGTGCACGGCGACCGGCACGTCGATCCCGCCGACCTCATGCGACCGCTCGGCAGCCGGGCCACGCTCGTGCAGTTCAGCACCGAGTTCTGCGCGCGCTGTCCGCAGGTCCGCCGCATGCTCGGCTCGGTGGCCGGAGAGCGCGCCGGCGTCGTGCACGCCGAGGTCGATCTCACGTCGCGCTCCGACCTCGCCGCCCGGTACAAGGTGCTGTCGACCCCGACCACGCTCGTCGTCGATCCGGACGGCCGGATCCGCTCCCGCTTCACCGGCGTCCCGACGCGCGCCGACGTGCTCACCGCACTCGACCACACGCTCCTCCAGGAGGTCCGCTCATGACCACTCCCCCCGGCATCGACCCCCGCGGCCCGCGCTTCGCGGCCTGGATCACGTCCGCGCTGCTGCTCGTCGCGACGGTGCTCGGCCTCACCGAGGCCTCGCAGACGTCGACCGCCGCGTTCGGCTGGTTCGCCTACCAGCCCCTCGCGAACGCGAGCTTCACCCCCGGGGCCGGCTCCGTGCTGCTGTTCCGGGCGACGCAGCCCGCGTTCCTGCTCACCCTGGTGATCGCGCTGCTGTTCCTCTGGAGCGTGCTCTCGCCCCGCACCCAGCCGTGGGGGGTCCTGTTCCGCACCGTGGTGCGCCCGCGCCTCGCAGCGCCGACCGAGCTGGAGGACCCGCGACCCCCGCGCTTCGCCCAGGGCGTCGGCCTGTTCGTGGTGACGGTCGGACTGCTGCTGCACCTGCTCGGCGTCCCGTGGGCGCTGCCCATCGCCACCGCGATGGCGTTCGTCGCCGCGTTCCTGAACGCCGCGTTCGGACTGTGCCTGGGCTGCCAGCTGTACCTCCTGCTGCAGCGCGCCGGGATCCTGGGACGGGCTCCGAGACTTCCCTGAAAACCCGACCCGCGGCCGGCTGATCGGTAGGCTGGCAGCCACACCACCCCGATCGGAGGATCCCCATGTCCGTCACCAGCGAAGCCGCAGCCACGTGGACCGGAAGTCTCATCGAGGGTGAGGGTTCCGTCTCCTTCTCCTCCTCGCACCTGGGCACGTTCCCGCTGAACTGGAAGGCGCGCTCCGAGGGCTCCGACACCACCACCACGCCCGAGGAGCTCATCGCCGCGGCGCACTCGTCGTGCTTCAGCATGGCGCTCTCGCACGCCCTGGCCGGCAACGGGACCCCGGCGGAGCGCGTGAACACCACCGCGTCGGTCACGTTCAAGCCCGGCGTCGGCATCACCGGCAGCCACCTCAACGTGAACGCGTCCGTCCCCGGGCTCGACGCGGAGACCTTCCAGCGTCTGGCCGAGGAGGCGAAGACCGGCTGCCCCGTCTCGGCCGCGCTGTCGGGCATCGAGATCACCCTCGAGGCGACTCTCGCCTGAGCATCGTCCCGCATCGCACGAAGGGTCGCGTCTCCTCGGAGATGCGACCCTTCGTCATGCCGGCAGGACGGGTCTACCTCGCCAGGCGGATCGCGGCCCGGATCGCGGCGCGCGCGTCCTTGCGGTGACCTGCCGCGTCCTGCACCACGCCGAGCCGGTACTGCGCGCGCCAGTCCTCGGGCTCCGCGGCCGCTGCGGAACCGTACTCCGCGACCAGACGGTCGGCGTCCTCGGGCAGCAGCCGTCCGTTGGATCGCAGATGCTCGGGAGCAGCGGGCATCCCGCCCTCCGCGTCAAGAGTGCGGCCGAGCCGGTCGGCCGCGAGACCGAACTGCAGCTCCCGCACGAGCGCCCAGGCGCCGATCAGCGGCATCACCAGGAGGGCGACGCCCATCGTGATGCCGAGCGCCTGCCCCGAGCCGAGCAGCACCACCGCGCGCCAGCCGACCAGTGCGATGTACAGCACGAGGAGCACGGCCATGACGGCGACGCCGATGCGGGATCCCATCCCTCCATCCTAGGTCGGGAGGATCCCCCCGCCCCGCGCCGGCACCGCCCGCGGCACGCGGTGCCGGGCGACAGCGCCCGACAGCGCGTGACAGCGCCACGACAGCGGCGCGAAAGTGCGGCGGCGGATGCTCGGAGCATGACGAATCCCACCACCGACTGGGCCCTCGAGGCCGACGGACTCGTGAAGGTGTTCGGAACGAACCGTGCGGTCGACGGCGTCGACCTGCAGGTGCGCACCGGCGCCGTCTACGGCGTCCTCGGCCCCAACGGCGCCGGCAAGACCACGACCATCAACATGCTCGCGACGCTGCTGCGTCCGGACGGCGGCACCGGCCGCGTGTTCGGCCACGACGTCGTCCGCGAGCCGCACATCGTGCGCCAGCTCATCGGAGTGACCGGACAGTTCGCCTCCGTCGACGAGACGCTGTCCGCCACCGAGAACCTCATGATCTTCGCCCGCCTGCTCGGGCTCAGCCGCAGCGAGGCCCGCGCGAAGTCCGTCGATCTGCTCGAGCGGTTCGGCCTCTCCGAGGCTGCACGGCGCCCGCTGCAGAACTTCTCCGGAGGGATGCGGCGCCGCCTCGACCTCGCCGCCTCCCTGCTCGCGCAGCCGCCGCTGATCTTCCTCGACGAGCCCACCACGGGCCTCGATCCCCGCACGCGTGGGCAGATGTGGGACACGATCCGCGAGCTCGTGAACACCGGATCCACCGTGCTGCTCACCACGCAGTACCTGGACGAGGCCGATCAGCTCGCCGACCGGATCGCCGTGATCGACCGCGGGAAGGTGGTTGCGGAGGGCACTCCCGACGACCTCAAGGCCTCGGTCGGCACCTCGTCCCTGCAGCTGCGCGTGCGCGATGCCGGCGATACCGCCGATGCACTGCGGGCGATCGAGCAGACGCTCGGGGTGCGCGGCGTGCTCTCCCCCGAGGCGTCCCGGATCACCGCCCCGATGACGGATCCCGACAGGATCGCGGACCTGCTGATCATGTTCCGCGAAGCCGGCATCCCGCTGGCCGAGGTGAGCGTGCAGAAGCCCACCCTCGACGAGGTGTTCCTCACGATCACCGGTCATCCGGCCGACGAGGACGCCGCTGGTCCCTCCGCCCCCGCCCAGACCCAGGAGGTCCGCGCATGACCACTCTCACCCCGCTCGCCGGGCGCATCGTCCCGGCCGCCGAGCGTCGACTCAGCCCCCGTCCGAGCCTGTCGCTGACGCTCCGCAACACCGTCACCATGGCGGCGCGCGGTCTCATCAAGATCCGGCGGACGCCGGAGCAGCTCGTCGACGTGACGCTGCAGCCGATCCTGTTCACCCTGATGTTCACGTACATCTTCGGCGGCGCGATCTCCGGCAACGTCACGAACTACCTGCCGGTCATCATCCCCGGCATCCTCGTCCAGACCGTGATCACGACCTCGGTCGTCACCGGCGTGCAGCTGCGCGAGGACATGGACAAGGGCGTGTTCGACCGGTTCCGCTCGCTGCCGATCGCGCGCATCGCCCCGCTGTCCGGGGCGCTGCTCGCCGACACGATCCGCTACGGCATCGCCACCGTGCTCACCTTCGCCATGGGCTTCCTCATGGGCTTCCGTCCCGCCGGCGGACTCGGTGCGGTGATCGGCGCGGGCCTGCTGGTGATCGTCTGCTCCTGGGCCATCAGCTGGATCTTCGCTTTCGCGGGCGTCATCGCCCGCACCGCGTCGAGCGTTCAGGGCATCTCGATGATGATCCTGTTCCCGCTCACCTTCCTGTCCAACGCCTTCGTGCCCGTGAACACGATGCCCGGCTGGCTGCAGTGGTTCGTGAACATCAACCCCGTCTCGCACCTGGTGACCGCGGTGCGGGACCTCGTCAACACCGGCGCCTTCGGGGTCGACGCCTGGGTGTCGCTGCTCGGCGCGGCCGTGATCGTCGCGGTCTTCGCCCCCCTCACCGTGAAGGCGTACATGCGCAAGGCCTGATCCGCTCGTCGCGACCGTCGTCGGCCCCTGAACCCGTCCGGGTCAGGGGCCGACGCGTGCGCCCAGCACCTCGAGCCCGCGCGCGACCCGCTGCGCCGGCTCGAGGGCCGCGGCGGCGGAGCGGGCCCGGGCCACAGCATCGGCTCCGGCGATCCGCTCGGCGTCGGCCAGGTGCGCGGCCAGATCGAGGCTCGGCATGTTCTGCCTCCCGCCGAGGACCTCCGCCAGCGCGATCGCGTCGACGCCACGGGCCACGAGCTCGGGCCGGCGGACGGCCCAGGCCGACCAGGCCAGCAGGGCCGTGCCGAGCACCGGCCGATCCGCCCCCTCTCGGCGCAGCCGGCACGCGGCGATGGTGCGCGCGCGGAGTCGGCGCTCCCAGACCGCGACGTCCGCGTCGGGAACGCCGAGCGATCGCACCGCGACGGAGACATACCCCGCCAGCGCCATCAGGTACCACGGCGAGCGGCGCTGCACCGGATCGACGAACGCCGCCATCGCACGCGCGAACACCTCGATCGCGCTCTCCACGCGCCCGTCGATCAGCTCCGCCTCGGCGAGGCCGTACAGCCCGATCGAGGCCAGCTCCACACCGTCCTGACTGAGGCCGCCTTCCTCGATCAGACGTGTGAACAGCGCCCGCGCCTCGGCGCTGCGCCCCAGCCAGAGCAGCGCGCCTCCGCGCACCCATTCCTGGTGGTTGATCTGATCCTGGGCGTCGAACTCCTCGAACACCACCGTCGCACGGTCGATCCAGGTCATGGCCTCGGCCGGCCGCGCTGACTGGGCGGCGAGCTGCGCCGCCAGGTCGGCGGCCATCCCCTCGGCCCAGCGCTCGTCGAGGCTGCGTGCCCGATGCCAGGCGCTGCGGGCCGCTTCCATCGCGACCTCCGCTTCGCCGTCGTTCTCCGCGCAGTGCGAGCGGAGCACATCCGTGGCCAGCAGGCCCCACGGATCCGATCCTTCCGGAAGCTCCGGCACCGAACCGATCGGGCCGCCTCGCCCCACGGCGAGCAGCGCCTCGGCGACCAGCCCCCACGCCGGAGCCAGCCCCGCACCGGCCGCTGTCATCGCCCGCGCAGTGAAGACGACGCCGCGGGCCGCCAGCGGATCCCCGCCGATCATGAGGCCGAGCGTCGCCATGACGAGAGCCATGACCCGCAGATCGGGATCGATGCCGGCGTCCGGCATCGCGTCCATCACCTGGAGCATCGGGGCGGCGTAGCCGATGAACTCGGTGAACGAGCCGCGGATGAACCACGACTGCCCGAGCACCGTGAACAGCCGCACCGCGTCGGCCCCGCGCTCCGCCGCCACCAGATGGCGCAGCACGTGCACGAGGTTGTCGTGCTCCCGGGTGATGGCCCGATGCGACCGCGCGGTGAGGCCAGAGGGGAACACGCGGGCCCTGGCGCCGTGCTCCTCCGCGAACGCGACGGCCCAGGCGACGACGGCCTCCCATGCGTGGTCCTCCGCCCCGGCCTCGACGAGCCGATCGCGGCCGAACTCGCGCACGGTCTCGAGCATGCGGAAACGCACCGCGTCGACCCCGCCGTCGTCGATCACGTTCAGGAGAGAGTGCGCAGCGAGCTGCTCGAGCACGTCGTCCGCCGGTGTCGCCAGCACCGCCTCGGCCGTCTCCGCGGAGAAGCCGCCGGGCAGCACCGAGAGTGCGGCGAGTGCGCGCTGAGCCTCCTCGTCGAGCAGATCCCAGCTCCACTCGATCACGGCTTCGAGCGTGCGATGCCGCTCCGGGCCGGAGCGGTCTCCCGTGGTGAGGAGGGCGAACCGGTTCTCCAGGCGGCGCTCGATCTGCTCCGGCGTCATCGTGCGCACCCGCGCCGCGGCGAGTTCGATCGCAAGCGGGAGCCCGTCGAGCCGGGCGCACAGGCGTGCGACCACCTCCAGCTCGAGCGTCGCCGCCGGGCGCGCGGCGCGGGCCCGTTCGAGGAAGAGGCGCACCGCGGGCGCCGCGTCGGAGGGCGCGATCTCCAGGGGCTCCAGAGCGAGCACGCGCTCCGCCGCGATCGCCAGGGGCGTGCGGCTCGTCGTCAGGATACGCAGCATCGGCACGGCCGCGAGAAGGTCGGCCGCCCACCGCGCCACCGCGTCGATCACCTGCTCGCAATTGTCCAGTACGAGCATCGTCTCGCGGTCGCCGAGAGCGGCCACGATGCGGGCCGACAGGTCGGGGCGCGGTCGCTGCTCTCCGAGCCTCCCACCGGGGGCGTTCTCGCTGATGCCGAGCGCCGCGGCGATCGCCACCGGCACGCCCGCGTCGTCCCGCACGCCGGCCAGCGGGACGACGATCACGGCGGCCATCGAGGATTCCGCCGCCAGAGCCTGCGCGAGACGGGTCTTGCCGAGCCCGCCGGCGCCGAGGATCGTGACCAGTCGCGCGCCGTCCAGCAGGCCACGCGCTCGCACGAGCGCCTCGACGCGGCCGATCAGCTCGTTCGGCGCCGCCTGCACTCCGATCCGCACCCGCGGGCCGTCGTCGGCGCTGCGCAGCAGGCGCGCGTTCAGCTCGGTGATCTCCGGACCGGGTGAGGCGCCGAGGGCATCCCGCAGGGCCGTGCGCAGCTCCGCGAAGACCGCGAGCGCTTCCCCTGCGCGTCCGCCGACGGCGAGCGCCGACATCAGCGCGGCATGCGCGGTCTCGTCGAGGGGACGCGCTGCAGCCAGGTCGCGGAGGAGCGCGATGCCTTCGTCCGGTCGTCCAGCCGCCACGAGCTCCCCGGCGAGGTCGCTCTGCAGGGCACGGTGCAGCATCGCGGCCACGGCGGCGAGATCGTCCCCGAGGGGTGAACCGCCGAGATCGGCGCCCGGCTCCCCCCGCCACAGCGCGACCGCTTCTTGCAGCAGCCGGATCCGCTCCGGATCTCCCTTCGAGAGGGCATCGGCGCGCGCATGCAGCCGGCGGGCGACATGGAGGTCGGTGTCGTCGGTGCCGAGCGCGTACCCTCCGGGGGCGCTGACGATCGCGTCCGCCCCGGCCGCAGCCCTGGCCCGCGAGACCAGGGTCTGCAGAGCCGCCCGCGGATTCTGCGGCTGCTCCTCGCCCCACACGTCGTCCGCGAGAGCCGACACGGAACGGGTGTTGCCCGTGCCGGCCAGCACCAGCGCGGCCAGCATCGCGCGCATCGGAGTGCCACCGGCGTCGCGATCCGCGATCCGCACCGGTCCGAGCACGCCGATGCGCGCCGTCATGCGCGCGGCCGGATCCCCAGGTCGATGACGTTCTCGAGGCCGACGACGACACCGCGCAGGTCGCGGGCGTAGGGCAGCGCGAGGCGGATCCCCGGGGCGTAGGCCGCCGCCGGCTGCACTGTGTCATGCACGATCGAGAGCGACTCCCCGGGACCGGAGAGGATGACCTCCTGCTTGGCCAGCACGCCGGGCCGACGCAGCGAGTGTACGGGCACGCTCGCGACCTGCTGACCACGAGCGCGCTGGTCGACGTGCGGAGCGTCGACCGGTCCCTGCTCGGCGCGGGCGGCGGCGATCAGCTCCGCCGTGCGCACGGCCGTGCCGCTGGGCGAGTCGATCTTCGTATGCTGATGCGCCTCGACGATCTCCACGGATCCGAAGAACGGCGCCGCGAGGGCAGCGAGGGCCGTGCCGAGCACCGAGCCCAGCGAGAAGTTGGGGACGAACAGGGCGCCGGTGCCGGCGGCATCGATCACCGGGCGCATCTGGGCGATGCGGTCGGCCGACCACCCGGAGGTGCCGACGAGCACGTTGATGCCGCGATCCGCGGCCGCACGGACGATCTCGACGCTCGAGGCCGGCGTGGTCGCATCGACGACCAGATCGGCGCCGTCGAGCTCGTCCATCATGCTGTTCGAGCCGAGCACCGCGCCGATCTCGAACCCGTCGAGGTGCGCGATCACGTCGCCGATGATGGTGCCGAGCTTGCCGGAGGCGCCCACCAGGGCCACGCGCGTCGTCATGCCCTCAGTCTATTCAGCACGACGGACGCGGCTTCCCGCGCGGCTGGCACCGGGTCGGGCCTCCGGGGCAATAGCGTCGGAGCATGCCCACGTTCCGGATCTCCTCCCCGGAGGACGCCGACGCCCACGCCGTACTCGTCGACTACTTCACGCTCCGCGCCGCGGAGTTCCCCGGCGGGAACTACACCCCCACGTATCCGTCCGCCGCGGCGTTCCGCGCTCCGGACGGGGTCTTCCTCCTTCTCGAGGAAGAGGAAGCGGTCGTCGGCTGCGGCGGGATCCGCGGGGTGGCGATGCCGGACGGCGAGGGCGACGTGTTCGAGATCAAGCACGTGTTCCTGCGCCCCGAGACGCGAGGACGCGGTTGGGGCCGCCTGCTGCTGGACGAGCTGGAGGCACGCGCTCGCGCGCTGGGCGCCCGGGCGCTCGTGCTCGACACCCACCACACCCTGGAGGCCGCGGGACACCTGTACCGCAAGAGCGGCTTCGTCGAGATCCCCCGCTACAACGACAATCCCAACGCGACCCGGTGGTACCGGAAGGATCTGGAGGCGACACGCGCATGAGGCTTTGGTCCGTGCACCCCCGTTTCTACGACCGCCAGGCGCTCACGGCGTGCTGGCGCGAGGGCCTGCTCGCACAGGCGGTCATCGCCGACCCCTCCCGGCGCGGCTACGCGAACCATCCGCAGCTGCAGCGGTTCCGCGCGGCGCAGGATCCGCTCGCCACGATCGGGGACTACCTGTCCTCGGTCGTGGACGAAGCCGACGCGCGCGGCTACCGGTTCGCGCGGGAGAAGATCCTGCGCACCGGTCCTGTCGAGCGGATCCCCGTCGCCCGCGGTCAGCTCGAATACGAGTGGGGGCACCTGCTGCGCAAGCTCCAAGTGCGGACACCGGCGGCGTGGGAGCGCTGGCACAGCCTGCCGCTGCCGAACCCGCATCCCCTGTTCGTCGTGGAGGACGGTCCGATCGCCGACTGGGAGCGCGTCAGCTGACCCGGCTCCGGTCGCCGGCCCGTCGTGACGATCAGCACAGGATGCGACGATCAGCACGCAGATTCGGCGATCTTGTGTGCTGACCGTCACCGGCTGTGCGGATCGTCGCAGCGATCGGGATCCGGGCCGCGCGGAGCGCCGGCGGGATCAGACCGCGAGCGGATCAGGGAGGCCCGTGCGCAGCTCCATGGGCAGATGGCTCAGGTCGTTGTGGGCGAGCAGGCTCCACGGACGCCCCTGCTTCTGCGCGATCACGGAGAGACCGCAGTTGGCCTGGTTCAACGTCATCCAGCGCCAGTCCGGCGCCTCCAGCACCTCGCGCACGAACCAGCCGATGACGAAGTTGTGGGTGATGAGCACCTCGTGCACGTCGCCCGCCTTGCGCACCAGGAACTCGTTCACGGCGTCGCCCATCTGCGCCCGCCCCGCTTCGATCTCCGCCTCGGTGACGGATCCGAAGAACGGCTCGAACGCAGCGGGAGTCTCCTCGGTCATGCCGGTGGGCACGCAGTCGAAGAGCAGCGCGGACGGCTCCGCCTCGACGGAGGGGATCCGCTCGGAGATGGCGCGCGCCGTCTCTGCGGCACGCAGCAGCGGCGAGTGCCAGATCGCGTCGAGCGGAAGCCCGGAGAGGCGGTCGGCGATCAGCTCGGCCTGGCGCCGCCCGCGGGGCGAAAGAGGTCCGTCGGTGAGACCGTGCTCGGCGTCCTGATGTTCGCCGTGCCGGACAAGATAGATGTAATGGGTCACTACCGCTCGCCTCGTCTCCGACTCGGTGGCCGGGGTGCTCTCAGCCTATGTCACGGATCGGACACGGACAGGGTCAGCTCGCCGCCCGGGTGAGTTCCGCGAGCTGTGCGCGGCCGAGGGCGACGCCGGCCCCCTGCATGAGCTCGTCGACCTGCTCGGTCGCGAACGCGTTGACGATCGGCGCCGTGACGGTGCGCTGAGCGAGCAGCCAGCCGATCGCGACCGCGGCCACAGGGACCTGCAGTTCTTCGGCGGCGATGTCGAGCGCGCGGAGCACCTTGATGCCCCGGCGGTTGATGTTGCCGCGCAGCTGCATGCCTCGGACGCCCTGGAGCGACTGCTTCGAGCGGTGCCGGCCGGAGAGGAAGCCGTGTTCGAGCGCGTGCGACGGCGTGACCGCCAGGCCCTGCGCCGCCGCTACCAGTCGAAGGTCGCCTTCGAAGCCGACCCGGCGCAGCAGGTTGTAGGGCTCATCGAGCACCTCGATGCGCGGGTAGCCGGCCGAGGCCAGGATACGGGCCTCGACGAGCCGTTCCGGGGAGAATCCGAAGGCTCCGAGCACGCGCACCTTGCCGGCCTCGACGAGCCATTCCGCCGTCGCCAGCGTGTCCTCCAGGGTGCTGCCGTCGTCGACCGTGCCGTCGAGATACAGCACGTCGATGCACTCCACGCCGAGACGGTTGAGCGATGCCTCGACGGCGCGCACGAGGTTCACGGGACCGATGCCCGGGTTGTCGGGATGGCCGCCCACACGCACGCTCAGGACGATGTCGTCGCGGTTGCGGCGGGCGCCCAGCCAGCGCCCGATGATGTGCTCACTGCGCCCCGCGGCGAAGCTGTCGGCGGTGTGCACCGCATTGCCGCCGAACTCGGCGTAGCGGTCGAGGATGCGCAGGGCGGTGTCGGCGTCGGTGTTCCAGCCGAACTCGGCGCCGCCCAGGATCAGCGGGAACGACCGGATACCGGTCTCGCCGATGGGCACCCGCAGGCTGGATCCGATGCCGGGGCCGACCACCGGGATCGGCGCAGACGGGTGCGGCGGGACGACCGCCGGTGCCGTCGTGACGGCATGCGAGACGCCATCGGTCGCGGACCCGGGTCCGACGCTGAAGAGACGCATGCGATCACCCCCGTGTCTGCTGCGTTGCGTTTCTGAGACGCACCCCCCGGTGCGGCTCCCTACGAGAGTAAGGGAGGCCTCGGACGGTTCCGTTCATTGAGACGGCCAGGAGAGGAACAATGCGTAACGGTTTCGTCACGAATATACGAAAAGGCCCGTCGTGTCCTCCTTTCGGCGGACACGACGGGCCTTTTCTGCAGGGATCAGACCTCGGCGGTCTCGGCGACCGGCTCGGCGGCGTCCGCCGGAGCCTCGTCGATGACGGGCTCGAGCGAGAGCTTGCCTCGGTCGTCGATCTTCGTGATCTTCACGAGGATCTTCTGGCCCACGGAGAGGACGTCGTCGACGTTCTCGACGCGCTTGCCCCCGGCGAGCTTGCGCACCTCGGTGACGTGCAGCAGGCCGTCCTTGCCCGGGAGCAGCGAGACGAACGCACCGAAGGTCGCGATCTTGACGACCGTTCCGAGGAACTGCTCGCCGACCTCGGGGTTGGTCGGGTTGGCGATCGCGTTGACCTGGGCGCGGGCGGCCTCGGCCGACGGGCCGTCGGTCGCGCCGATGTAGACCGTGCCGTCCTCCTCGATGGAGATCTGCGCGCCGGTCTCGTCCTGGATCGCGTTGATCGTCTTGCCCTTCGGGCCGATCAGCTCGCCGATCTTGTCCACCGGGATCTGCACGCTGATCACGCGCGGCGCCGTCGGGGCCATCTCGTCGGGGCTGTCGATCGCGGCGTTGAGCACGTTGAGGATCGTCAGACGCGCGTCCTTGGCCTGGGTCAGGGCGCCCGCGAGGACCTCGGACGGGATGCCGTCGAGCTTCGTGTCCAGCTGGATCGCGGTGACGAACTCGCTGGTGCCGGCGACCTTGAAGTCCATGTCGCCGAGAGCGTCCTCGGCGCCGAGGATGTCGGTGAGCGCCGCGTAGCGGGTCTCACCGTCGACCTGGTCGGACACGAGGCCCATCGCGATGCCGGCGACCGGGGCGCGCAGGGGCACACCGGCGTTCAGCAGCGACAGGGTCGAGGCGCAGACGGAGCCCATCGAGGTGGAGCCGTTGGATCCGAGCGCCTCGGAGACCTGGCGGATCGCGTAGGGGAACTCCTCGCGGGTCGGGAGCACCGGCACGAGGGCGCGCTCGGCGAGGAAGCCGTGCCCGATCTCGCGACGCTTCGGCGAACCCACGCGGCCGGTCTCGCCGGTCGAGTAGGGCGGGAAGTTGTAGTGGTGCATGTAGCGCTTGCTCGTGGTGGGCGACAGCGAGTCGATCTGCTGCTCCATCTTGAGCATGTTCAGCGTGGTGACGCCCAGGATCTGGGTCTCGCCGCGCTGGAAGATCGCGGAGCCGTGCACGCGCGGGATGACCTGCACCTCGGCGTCCAGCGGACGGATGTCCGCGAGGCCGCGGCCGTCGATGCGGACGCCCTCGGTGAGGATCCGGCCGCGCACGATCTTCTTGGTGACCGACTTGTACGCCGCGGAGAACTCGCTGAGCGCGATCTCCGGCTGCTCGCCCGCCTCGACGGCGGCGACGAGCTCGGCCTTGACGCGGTCCTTGATCGCGTCGTCGGCGTTCTGGCGCTCCTGCTTGTCGGCGATCTGGTAGACGTCGACGAGCTCGGCGAACGCGCGGGACGAGACGAAGTCGAACGTCTCCTCGCTGTACGGCAGGAAGACCGGGTACACGCCCGGCTCCTTGGACGCGGTGGCGGCGAGCTGGGCCTGCGCCTCGACGAGCTGCTTCAGGAACGGCTTGGCGGCCTCGAGGCCCTGCGCGACGATGTCCTCGCTGGGCTTCGTGGCGCCGGCCTTGATCAGGTTCCAGCTTCCCTCGGTGGCCTCGGCCTCGACCATCATGATCGCGACGTCCTCGGTGCCGTCGCCCTTCGCGACGACGCGGCCCGCGACGACGAGGTCGAAGACGGCCTGCTCGACCTGCTCCGCGTTCGGGAACGCGACCCACTGGTCGGCGTGCTCGCCGTGGCCGGGGATGAACGCGAGGCGCACACCGGCGATCGGGCCGGAGAACGGCAGACCCGAGATCTGGGTCGACGCCGACGCCGCGTTGATCGCGAGGGCGTCGTAGTACTCGCCCGGCGCGATCGAGAGCACGGTGATGACGATCTGCACCTCGTTGCGGAGGCCGTCGACGAACGACGGGCGCAGCGGACGGTCGATCAGACGGCAGACCAGGATCGCCTCGGTGGACGGACGGCCCTCGCGGCGGAAGAACGAGCCGGGGATCTTGCCTGCGGCGTAGGAGCGCTCCTCGACGTCGACGGTCAGCGGGAAGAAGTCGAAGCCCTCGCGCGGCGACTTGCTGGCGCTCGTGGCCGAGAGCAGCATCGTCTCCTCGTCGAGGTAGGCGGCGACCGCGCCCTGCGCCTGCTGAGCGAGACGGCCCGTCTCGAAGCGGACGGTGCGGGTGCCGAAGCGGCCGTTGTCGAGAACGGCCTCGGTGGCAGTGATTTCAGGACCTTCCAAGAGGTCTCTCCTTCTTTGTTTAGGCTCGCTCTCCCGTGTGGAGCGCGAGCATGGACGGATGCGCACAGAGGCATCCCGTCCGATCCTATCAGCGGGAGGCGCCTCAGCCGTCCCCGACCGCGATCTCCCGGCGCGCGCTCAGACCTCGCTCGGCGCGCGCACGCCGCGCTCGCGCCCCAGGCGCACGTAGTCGTGGTGCTTGGCGCTGCGCCCGTCGCCCGCAGCGCGACCGTGCAGACGACGCCACACCCACGGCAGCGCGTGACGCCGCCACCACACCCCGGCACCCGTGCGCTCCGTGGCGTGCAGCACCTCGTCGAGGGCGCCGAGCTCGTCGGCCAGCGGCACGCCGAGGACCACGCCGACGCGATAGGCGAGGAAGCGATGGCCCCGGCTGGAGAGGTGCACCAGGTCCTCGCCCCAGTTCTCGCGGCGGGCGAGCTGGGGGTGCAGATCGGTGTCGACGAGGATCGCGCCCTGCCTGCGCGCGATGCCGGTCAGCGCGGTCGCCCACGCCGAGAACCGCCGGGCGTAGATCCGCGCCGCGGGGTTGCCCGGCAGGAACGCGGTGACCAGCACGACGTCGGCCCCCGACGCGCGCAGCCGGCGCACCGCATCCTCGAGCCGCGCGGCGAGCAGCGGGATCGACGCCCGCCGCTTCACCAGGTCGTTCGCCCCGATGAGGATCGAAACGAGATCCGGACGCAGCTCGAGCGCGCGGTCCAGCTGCGTCCCGCAGACGTCCTCGACGCGCTTGGAGCGGATCGCCAGGTTCGCGTAGTCCAGGGGCTCGCGCGCGGCCAGCAGCAGCGCCAGCCGATCCGCCCAGCCGCGGAGCCCGCCGTTGGGTCCCGGGTCGCACAGTCCCTCGGTGAGGGAGTCTCCGAGGGCGACGTAGCGACGCCACCGCTTGCGCTCCACCGCGACCGACAGCTCGGGCCGCACGGCCCGGGGCGCGCGCAGTCCCGCGTCCGCGCGATGCAGCTCCTGCGCCTCCGCGAAGTGACCGACGAGCTGCTCGCACACGGCGCTCCAGCTGCGCCGCTCCACCGCCTCGCGGCCCGCCCGCCCGAACGCCGCGCGCTTGCGCGCGTCGCCCGCCAGATCTCGCACCCGCTCGCGCAGGTCCTGCAGATCGCCGGGACGATAGAGCCAGCCGTCGATGCCCATCCGCACGAGATCCCGCGGACCGCCCCGGCCGGTCGCGACCACGGGGACGCCGCTCGCGTGCGCCTCCTGGAGCGTCTGGCCGAACGTCTCGCTCTCCCCCGGGTGCACGAAGACGTCGAAGGACGCCATCGCCTGGGCGAGCTCGGCACCGCTGAGATGCCCCAGGAACACAGCCCCGGGCAGCAGCGCCTGCAGACGGGGACGGGACGGGCCGTCCCCCACGATCACGAGACGCACACCGGGAAGATCCGCGAGCACCTGCAGATCCTCGACCTGCTTCTCCGGTGCGAGCCGGCCCACGTAGCCGACCACGACCTCCGCTCCTCCGCGATGCTCCCATGCCACTGCACGCCGGTCGGGGTGGAAGCGCTCGGCGTCGACGCCGCGCCCCCACCGGCGCACCCGATCGACCCCGAGGCGGGCCAGCTGCTGCTCCGACTCGGTCGACGGCGCGAGCGTCAGCGTGGCACGGCGGTGCAGGCGGGCGATGTGCGCCTCGGCCAGGGCCGTCGTGAGCGAGACGCCGTATCGCGCGGCGTAGGCCGCGACGTCGGTCTGGTAAGCGGCGACCGCGGGCACGCCGATGCGCTCCGCGGCGAGCGCTCCCCGCCAGCCGAGGGCGAACGGCGAGGCGAGATGCACGACGTCGGGCTCGAAGCGGGCCAGCGCGCCGGACAGCCGGTGCGCGCTCGACGTGCCCACCCGCACGGTGCGATAGCCCGGCAGGGCGACCGACGGGATGGGCTCGATGCGCGCGTGTCCGATCATGCGCGGCATGTCGGCGGCGGCCGGGGCGTACACCCGCGCCTCATGGCCGTGTCGTTCGAGATGGCGGAGGATCTGCAGGACGCTCCCGGTCACGCCGTTCATGTGCGGGAGGAAGGACTCCGTCACGATCGCTGCTCTCACGTGATCAGGATCCCGCTCCGCGACGCCGGGAAACGCCCGGGACGGGCGGCGTCGCGCACTGTTCACCGAATGCACCGCGATCGGTCACCGCGCGTCCTCCACGACGCCGCGCGCCGGTTCCGTCCCGTTCCTCCGGACGGCGGTCTGCTCCTCCGGCCCCTCGCGCGGAGACGGGGCTAGGCTGGCGCGCATGAGTACCGACGACACCGCCGCCGCGGACATGAAGCGCAAGTTCAAGGAGGCGCTCGAGAAGAAGAACGCCCAGCAGCATCGTGGCGAAGCGCATCTGGACGGCGACTCCGCCGTGCACGGCACGCACGCCGCGCAGACCAAGCGGGAGTTCCGCCGCAAGAGCGGCTGACCCGCATCCATCCAGAGGGGCGCCGGCGCGCGAACGCCGGCGCCCCTTCTGCGTCCGCCGCGACAGGCGCTCCACGGATCGGGTGGCGATCCACAGACAACGGAGTTAGCGTCGAATGGTGAGCGACCCGAACCGCACCACGGCAGCGCCCCTGCGCCGGGGCCGCGCCGTGCGCCCGCTCGCGGCGTTCCTGACCGCGGCGGCGCTCCTCGCCGGACCGCTGCTGGCGACGCCGGCCCGCGCCGACGACTACCCGTCCTGGCAGGACGTGCAGAACGCCCAGGGCGACGAGCAGGCGACGCAGGATCAGATCTCGAAGGTCGGCGACGCCCTGGCGAGCACGCAGCAGAAGGCCGCGGAAGCGTCGACAGCGGCGCTGAAGGCGGGCCAGGCCGCGACCGCTGCGCGTGCCGACGCCGCCGCGGCGGCCGCCCGCGCCGACCAGCTCACCGCGCAGGCCGAGGCCGCCGCGCAGACCGCGCAGCAGACGCACGAGCGTGTCGGCACAGTGGTGGCCGGACGTGCGCGCACGGAGACCTCGTCGCCCCTGCCGGTGCGGCTGTTCACGTCCGCCCACCCCGATCAGCTGCTGACCCGGCTCGGCGTGATGCAGAGGCTCGACGCGACGTGGGCGAGCCTCAGCTCCCGGGCTCTCGCCGAAGAGGGCGTCGCCGCATCGCTGCGGGATCAGGCGCAGACGGCCCGTGCAGAGCGCGACCGGCTCGCCGCGGCCGCCGAGCAGGCCGCACAGCAGGCTCAGGCGGCCGCCGACGCGGAGGCCGCGGCGGTGCAGGACCTGCAGGGGCACATCACGACGCTGTACGCGCAGCTGGCGGCCCTGAAGAACACCACCGCCGACGTCGAGCGCCGCTACCGGATCGGGCAGCAGGTCGCCGAGCAGGCCCGGGAGCAGGCCGCAGCCGCCGAAGCGGCCGCGGCTGCTGCGGCAGGGTCCGGCGGCGGAAGCGGCGGAGGCTGGGACGGCTTCGGCGGAGACGGCGTGAACGTCGATCCTGCCGGCGCGCAGGCCTACGCCGCCGGGCAGCTCGGCAACTACGGGTGGGGCCAGGACCAGTTCCCCTGCCTGTACCGGCTGTGGATGCAGGAGTCGAGCTGGCGGGCGGACGCCCTGAACCCGGACAGCGGGGCCTACGGGATCCCGCAGGCTCTCCCTGCCGACAAGCTCGCGGCGGCGGGGGCCGACTGGCGCACGAACGGGAACACCCAGATCGACTGGGGGCTGAGCTACATCCAGGGGCGGTACGGGTCCCCGTGCGGCGCCTGGGCGCACGAGGTCGCGAACGACTGGTACTGAGCGGACGCGCTCAGGGCGAGGCGAGCGCCGTGCGGGCCGCGTCGAGCACGACCGGATCCGCGCAGCCTCGTGCGAACCCGGCGATCCGCCGGCGGATCTCGTAGCCGAGGACCACGGATCCGATCCTCTCCGCGATCGGCGCGAGCCAGCCCGGCCGGCACGTGAAGTTGTACTTCCAGACGGCCCGCGTGCCCCCTTCGGCGGGTTCGAAGCGCCAGCCGGCGCCGAGGGTGCGGAAGAACCACGGCCCCTTCTCCATCGTCATCCCGACGTTGGTGGGCGGCGCGTACGAGACGTAGCGCGTGACCATCGACAGGCCGAACCGCTGTCGCGTGAATGTGCGCACGCCCTTGGCGGGCGACGTGGATCCGTCGAGGAAGTGCTGCTCGCTGATGAAGCCGTCCCAGCGCCGGCGCACCGGCCCCGTGGTCTGCGACACGGCGTACGCGAGGTCGGGCGGGATCGGGACGACGACAGCGGCCTGGACGACGGGCATGCTCCGACGCTATCGCCCTCCTCGCTCGACGGCGGACTCCGCAACGGACGGAGGCCGGGCAGGAGCCTCGTACGGCTCCTGCCCGGCCCGGTCCGATGAGCTCGGTTCAGCCGCGTCCTGCGCGGGCGCGGGCGCGCTCCTGCTTCGCCGCCATCTCGTCGACCGCCGCGCGGCCCAGCGTCTCGGTGCTGACCGGCTCCGCCCCCGCGCCCTGCGACGTGCCCGCCTCGTGCCCCACGCCGTCGAGCAGGGACTCGTCGAACGGCCGAGCGCCCGAGAGCACCTGGCGCACCTGCTCCGCGTCGATCTGCTTCGTCCAGGTGCCGATGAGGATCGTGGCCACGGCGTTGCCGGTGAAGTTGGTGAGCGCGCGACCCTCCGACATGAACCGGTCGATGCCGACGATCACGCCGACGCCGTTCACCAGATCGGGCCGGTAGGCCTGCAGTCCGCCGGCGAGCGTCGCGAGTCCCGCACCGGTGACGCCGGCGGCGCCCTTGCTCGCGATGATCATGAACACCAGCAGGCCGATCTGCTCGGGGATGGACATCGGCTGCCCCAGCCCGGTCGCGATGAACAGCGACGCCATGGTCAGGTAGATCGCGGTGCCGTCGAGGTTGAAGGAGTAGCCGGTCGGCACCGTGATGCCGACGACCGGCTTCGCCACGCCCAGGTGCTCCATCTTCGCGATCAGGCGCGGCAGCGCCGACTCCGACGAGGAGGTTCCGACGATCAGCAGGTACTCGCGGGCGAGGTACTTCATCAGCTGGAAGATGTTCACGCGGGCGACGAGCATGAGGATCCCGCCGAGGACGACGACGATGAACACGATGCAGGTCAGGTAGAACGCGCCGAGGAGGATCCCGAGGCTCCAGATCGCGGCGACACCGGTCTTGCCGACGACGGCGGCGATGGCGCCGAAGGCGCCGACCGGGGCGAGCCACAGGATCATGCCGAGCACGCGGAACACGAGCGTCTGCAGGTGCTTGATCGCGCCCATGATGGGGGCGCCGCGCTCCCCCAGCCCCTGCAGCGCGAAGCCGACCAGCAGCGCGATGAAGAGCACCTGCAGCACGCTCTCGCCGGTGAAGGCGCCGAAGAACGTGGCCGGGATGATGCCGAGGATGAAGTCCTGGGTCGTCTTGGCCTCGGTGGTGGTCGCCTGATAGGTGGCGCCCGCCATGTGCAGGCCCTCTCCCGGGTGGATGATGTTGCCCACGACCAGGCCGATCGCGAGGGCGAACGTCGACATCACCATGAAGTAGATCAGGGCGAGCCCCCCGATCTTGCCGACCGTCGCCGCCTTGGCGATGGATCCGACGCCGATCACGATCGTGCAGAAGATGATCGGCGCGATCATCATCTTGATCAGGCTCACGAAGCCCTTGCCGACAGGCTCGAGGCCCTGCGCGAACTGCGGGAACACGAGTCCCACCGCGATTCCGAGGGCCACCGCGATGAGCACGGACACATAGAGCCAGGTGTGCTTGTCCCAGGAGCTCTTGCCGCGGCGCCAGTCGTGCCGTGGGAGTGAGAAACCTTCGGTGAGAGCCATCATCGCCTCCGCTGGATTACAGGACGCCCGCACCACTTCGGGCGGGCCGTGCCGACCATCCTGCGGACGACCGGCAGGCGGGGACGAGTTCTGTTCGTATTGAAAGCGCGACGGACCCGGCGCGCACCGTGCGGCCTCGCGCATACTGGCTGAGGAGGTCAGGATCGGCGATGGCGACGACACGACGGGCGCGGGTGCGCAGCGCGGCATCGCGCGTCTTCGCGCTGCTGATCGGATCCGTGCTGCTGATCGGCGCGGCGATCGGCGTGTTCCTGACCTGGGAGGCGCAGACCTCGGCACGGCAGGAGGCCGAGCACGTCACCGCCGCGATCGCGCACGCCCTGTCGGCCGCGCCGCTCGTGCGGTCGGCCGTGACCGCGAGCGACCGTCCGGCCGCGGAGGCGAGCCTGCGCGCCTATGTGGAGTCGGCACGCACCGGCGCGGGTCTGGACTTCATCACGGTGATGGACCGGGACGGCGTGCGTCTCACGCACCCGGATCCCGCGCAGGTGGGCGGGCACTACCTGGGGACGATCCCCGCCGACGGACGCACCCTCACCGAGCAGTACACCGGTACGCTCGGCCCGTCGGTGCGCACGATCTCGCCCGTGCACGACGCCGGGGGCGCAGTCGTCGGCTGGGTCTCCGCCGGTGTCACGGTGGAGTCGCTCGCCGGAGCGCTGCTGCGCCGCTTGCCCGTGATCGTGCTGCTCACCCTCGCGGTCGTCGCCCTGGGCGCGGTGGGCGCGGTGCTCGCACGGCTCGCGACCCGCAGGATCACCGGCGACCTGAACGCCCGCGACGTGCGCGACGCCGTCGCGGGATTCGAGTCCGTGCGCACGCTCGGCGAGGCGCTGCGCGCGCAGACCCACGAGCACGGCAACCGGCTGCACACCGCACTCGCCCTGCTCGAGCTCGATCGCAAGGACGAGGCGATCGCGCTGCTCTCGGACTCGTCGGTGCAGAGCCAGTCGGTGATCGACCAGATGACGCTGCGCGACGGGGACCCGACCGTCGCCGCGCTCCTACTCGGCAAGGCCTCGCAGGCCAAGGAGCGCCGCGTGCACTGGCAGGTCGTCGTCGATCCCACCGCGCCGCGCGCGGACCTGGATCCCGTCGACGCGGTCGCCGTGGTCGGCAACCTCATCGACAACGCGCTGGACGCGGCCGGCCAGGACGCGACCGACGACGCCGGTCGCTGGGTGCGGGTGGAGATCGCTCCCGCGGAAGGCGGCGAGGTCGCCATCACGGTCTCGGACAGCGGCCCTGGCATCCCGGCGGACCTCGGCGACCGCGTGTTCGAGCACGGCGTCTCCACCAAGCCCAGCGATCGAGCGGGACGCGGCGTCGGTCTCGCCCTGGTCCGCGACGTCGTGCAGGCGGCGGGCGGGAGCATCACGGTCACGAACGATCCCACGACCTTCCGCGTGACGCTTCCCGCGGCGCCGGCGAAGGCGCGACGTCGATGATCGGCGTCCTGATCGTCGACGACGATCCGCTCACGCTCGAGCTGCACACCGCTTACGTCGAGCGGCTCGACGGCTTCGCGGTGGTCGGTGAATGCACCGGCGTGCGCGCGGCGCTCACCGCGATCGCCGAGGTGGGCGACCGCATCGACCTCGTCCTGCTCGACATCACCATGCCGGACGGATCCGGGATCGACGTGCTCCGGCAGATCCGCGCCGCAGACGCGGACATCGACGTGATCGCGGTGACGAGCGTGCGCGAGGTCGACGCCGTGCGGAGGATGTCGGCGCTCGGGGTGGCCCAGTATCTGCTCAAGCCGTTCCCGTTCCGCGTGTTCCGCGAGCGCATGCAGCAGTACGCGGAGCGCCGGGCGCGCGCGATCGGCATCACGGGGGCGGCGAGCCAGGACGAGATCGACGCCCTCGTCGGCGGTCCGCCCACCGGTGCGGTGGTGCTGCCCAAGGGGCTCACCGCGGAGACGCTGCAGGCGGTCACCGCCGCCCTGCGCGCGCACGGCGAGCTGTCGGCCGGCGAGGCCGCGCCGCTCGTGGGGGTCTCCCGGGTGACGGCGCGCCGCTACCTCGAGCACCTGGTGGACGCGCGCGTCGCCACCCGCGCGCCCCGCTACGGCACCCCCGGACGGCCGGAGACGGCCTACCGGCTGGCGGGCGCCGGATCCTGACCGTCGCGATGATAGCGTCGTCCTGTCCTCAGGGCGGGGTGGAAGTCCCCACCGGCGGTGTCGCGGCCAAGCCGCGCGAGCCCGCGAACGGTCCCCATGGCGGGGACCGCCGATCCGGTGCGAATCCGGAGCCGACGGTCAGAGTCCGGATGAGAGAGGACAGAAGGAGCAGTGCACCATGCCCAGAATCGCCATCGTCGCCGCCCAGTGGCACGCGGAGATCGTCGACCAGGCCGTCTCCGCGTTCCGTGAGCGGCTGACCGAGCTCGGCATCGACGAGGTCGACGTCTTCCGCGTGCCGGGAGCGTTCGAGATCCCGCTGCATGCGAAGCGCCTGGCCGTCACCGGACGGTACGCCGCCATCGCGACCAGCGCTCTGGTCGTCGACGGCGGGATCTATCGGCACGACTTCGTCGCCGGGACCGTCGTGGACGCGCTGATGCGCGTGCAGCTGGAGACCGATGTCCCGGTGTTCTCCGCCGTGCTCACGCCGCACCACTTCCACGAGCACGCCGAGCATCGCGACTACTTCACCCGGCACTTCGCGGTGAAGGGGCGTGAGCTCGCCGACGCCGTCTCGGCGACCATCGAGAGCCTCGCGGCGATCGGCTGAGCCGAGCCGCCCGGCCCGCGGGCGCGCCTCGGCACAGTGCGAGGCGCGCCCGCGGGGCGCTCAGCGCGGCAGGCGCCCTTCGTGAAGGATGCCGTCGGGGTCGGCGCTCGCGCGCACGGCACGCAGCCGATCGATGTCGGCCGCCGTGCCGCAGTGCTCGAGCGTCTGACCCGGAGCGAGGAACGTGGGGATCGTGCGGTCGGCGGCCGCGGGGGCGAGGAGGGCGAGCAGGCCCGCGATGCTCGCGTCGCCCGGTTCGGCCGGGGCTTCGGGGAAGACCGGGACGAGGGCATGCAGCAGCCATCCGGCCGAGGCGAGTGAGGAGAACCCGGCACGACGCGGCGAGTCGAGCGCTCCGCCGAGCATCCTCAGGTCGATCCCGACGATCGGCCACTGCTCGGGCGCCTGCCGGAAGTCGACGAGAGCCGAGATCGTCGCGTCGTCGAGCTGCGCCAGCGCGAGCGCGGCCCCACGCCCCGGGGTCGGATCGGTCGGTTCGCCCGACGCTGCCGCGAGGGTTGCGGGCGACGTCGGGCCGACGAGCTCGCGCTGCACGGCCGCCGCACCCCGCAGGGCGTCGAGGAAGGCGTCGGCCGGGCCGTCCGAGGACAGCGCCTGCACGGAGAGGAAGCTGCGACCCCGGATCTCCTCGGGGAGCATCGGCGCGTCCGGCATGCGCATCGAGTTCGTGAAGACGTTCAGCGTCGCCGGCGCGTGCTCGGCGAAGTCGCGCACGGCGCGGATGACCGCGGCCGAGTCGGCCGCGTCGAACGTCAGGGCGGCCCCCCACTGCGCGGGTGTGCGGACCAGGTCGATCTCGAGCGCCGTGACGATGCCCGCGATCCCGCCGGCGCCGCGCAGAGCCCACATCGTCTCGGGATCGCTGACGTCGTCGACCCGCTCGTGCGTGCCGTCCGTACGCAGGACCCAGGCCGCACGCAGGTTGTCGGACCCGAGTCCCGCCGTCCGGCTGAACCAGGAATGCCCGCCGCCGAGCGTGTAGCCCGCGACGGAGACGACGGGGCTGGTGCCCGCAGGCGCCGCCCAGCCGGTGCCCTCGAGCGCTGCGACAACGGCGCCCCAGCGCACCCCGCTGCCCACCACGACGACGCCGGCGTCGAGATCGACGTCGAGCCGGTCGAATGCGGCCGTGCGCACGATCAGGGCGCCGGCCAGGTCGCCTGAGGCGCCGTGGCCGCTGGGCTGCACGGCGATCGGGGTGCCGGCGTCGCGCGCGGCGGCGAGGAGCCGCCGCAGGTCGTCGAGCCCGGCGGGCGTCGCGACGGCGGCGGGCGTCTGATCGATCGCGAGGTTCCAGGGGCGGCGTGCCGCATCGAACCCGTCGTCCCCGGAGAGCAGGACGGGGCCGTCGAAGGTGCCGCTGAGGGCGTGGAGCGCAGAGGGAAGGGGCATGCCGTCACCCTACGATGCCGCACCGACATCGCAGGGGCGTCATGCCCCTTCCCTCCCCCCGGCTACTCGCCCGCGAGACCGCCGAGCAGGTGACCGAAGGAGCGGCCCTCACCGAGATAGCTGCCCGGATCGAACGGATCCTTGTCCGCGGCCGGCTCGCGCCGCGCCATCGCCGCGGCGAGCTCCCGCGCGCCGCGCTCGATGCGCGTGCTGAGCGGGGCGACGTCGTCGGCCTTCGCGCCCCAGTCGCTGGATGCGGCGAACACGCCCGTCGAGACCGGCTCCGCGTGCAGGTACGTGAACAGCGGGCGGATCGCGTAGTCGATCGCGAGCGAGTGCCGCGCCGTCCCGGCGTTCGCGCCGATCAGCACGGGCTTGCCCGTCAGGGCGTCCGGGTCGAGCACGTCGATGAACGACTTGAACAGCCCCGAGTAGCTCGTCGAGAAGATGGGCGTGACCACGATGAGGCCGTCGGCCGAGACCACCGTGTTGATCGCCGAGTCCAGCGCCGGCGGCGCGAATCCGGTGAGCAGGTTGTTGGTGATGTCGTGCGCGAGGTCGCGCAGCTCGATGACGTCCACGCTCACCTCGGATCCGAGCTCGGTGAGCCGGTTCGCGGTCTCGGCCGCGAGCCGATCCGCGAGCATCCGCGTGGAGGACGGGTTGCTGAGTCCGGCGGAGATCACCGCGATGCGACGCGCGCCCATCTCAGTTCGCCCCCTTCGTGGCCGCAGCGCCGAACGCCGCACCGGCCTGCGTCTCTCGACGGGCCGGGACCGCGCCGCCGTCCTGGTAGGGCGAGCCGGCCGTCAGGTTGTCGCCGCGGTTCGCACCGGGACGCGCTTCACGCGCCGGTCCGTCGCCGTAGACCGCCTTCACGCGGGCGGCGTGGGTGGGCGCGTCGGGGACGGACGCCGGACGGTTCTGGGCGAGCTCCTTGCGCAGCACCGGCACGACCTCGCCACCGAGGATGTCGAGCTGTTCGAGCACGACCTTGAGCGGCAGTCCGGCGTGGTCCATGAGGAAGAGCTGGCGCTGGTAGTCGCCGTAGTGGTCGCGCATGGCGGCGTAGCGGTCGATCACCTGCTGGGGCGAGCCCACGGTGAGGGGCGTCATCTCGGTGAAGTCCTCCATGGAGGGACCGTGACCGTAGACCGGCGCGTTGTCGAAGTAGGGGCGGAACTCGTCCACCGCATCCTGCGAGTTCGCGCGCATGAACACCTGGCCGCCGAGGCCGACGATCGCCTGCTCGGGGGTGCCGTGGCCGTAGTGCGCGAACCGCTGCCGGTACAGCTCGATGAGGCGCTGGTAGTGCTCCTTGGGCCAGAAGATGTTGTTCGCGAAGAAGCCGTCGCCGTAGTAGGCGGCCTGCTCGGCGATCTCGGGCGTGCGGATCGAGCCGTGCCAGACGAAGGGGGCCACGCCGTCGAGGGGGCGCGGAGTGGAGGTGAAGCCCTGCAGCGAGGTGCGGAACTTCCCCTCCCAGTCCACGACGTCATTGGTCCACAGCTCGTGCAGCAGCGCGTAGTTCTCGATCGCGAGCGGCAGGCCCTGCCGGATGTCCTTGCCGAACCACGGGTACACCGGTCCGGTGTTGCCGCGGCCCATCATGAGGTCCATGCGGCCGCCGGAGACGTGCTGCAGCATCGCGTAGTCCTCGGCGATCTTCACCGGGTCGTTCGTGGTGATCAGCGTCGTGGACGTGGAGACGATCAGCCGCTCGGTCTGCGCGGCGAGGGCGGCGAGGAAGGTCGTCGGGCTCGACGACCAGAACGGCGGATTGTGGTGCTCGCCGATCGCGAAGACGTCGAGACCGACCTCTTCGGCGTGCTTGGCGATCGTGAGGGTGTTCTGGATCCGCTCGCGCTCGCTGGGGGTCTCCCCCGTGACCGGGTTGCGGGTGATGTCGCTGACCGACATGAGGCCGAACTGCATGCCCGACCAGGTGCTCGACTCGCTCACTGCTGTCTCCTTCAGATTTCTATTCACTTGAATATATCTGGTGAAACGTCTGCCTCTCAGAAGTATTCCCCGGATCCCGGATGCCGGCCAGCGCGGATCCGGGGAGCCTGCGCAGCGTCAGGCGAACAGCCCCGCGCCGACGTAGGAGCCCTTCTCCGCCCCGGGCGGGATCGCCCAGATCCCGGAGCCGATGTGCCGGATGTACTCGCTCATGAGATCCGTCGACAGGCGCTTCTGCAGGGTGACGAACTGCTCGGGCGAACGCTGATAGGAGAGGAAGAAGAGCCCGGCGTCCAGGCGGCCCAGGTCGTTGTTGCCGTCGACGTAGTTGTAGCCGCGGCGCAGGATCCGGATCCCGTCGTTGACCGTCGGATGCGCCAGGCGCACGTGGGAGTGCTCGTCGATCGCCGAGCCGGAGAAGACCGGCTCGGTCGTCTCGCCACCACCGGACAGCGGAGCCCCGCTGCCCTTGGCCCGTCCGATGGTGCGGTCCTGCTCGGCCAGGCGCAGCCGATCCCACGTCTCGACGAGCATCGCGATCTTGCGGGCCACCAGGTACGAGCCTCCGGCCATCCACTGCGGCTCGTCCTCCTCCCCCACCCAGACGTGTTCGGCGAGCGCCTTCGCGTCGTCCGCCAGGATGTTCGCGGTGCCGTCCTTGTATCCGAAAAGGTTGCGCGGCGTCTGCTGGTCGGCCGACGTGCGCGACGTGCGCCCGAAGCCGAGCTGGGACCAGCGCAGCCGGGCCCGGCCGAAGGCGATGCGGCTCAGGTTGCGCACCGCGTGCACCGCCACCTGCGGGTCGTCGGCGCACGCCTGGATGCACAGGTCTCCGCCGGTGTAGGCGGCGTCGAGCGCATCCCCGACGAATCCGGGGAGCTCGGCGAGGACGGCCGGGCGCCGGGATGCGATCCCGAACCGGTCGCCCTCGGCGAGGAACAGCGACGGGCCGAGGCCGATCGTGAGGGTGAGCCCCGCGGCGGTCAGCCCCTGCGCCTCCCCGGTGTCGTCCGGAGGCGCCTCGGGAGAGCCGCCCACAGCGCCCGCGGCGCTCACGTCGAGCCCCTTCGTGAGACGCGATGCGGCGTAGCTCCAGTCCTGGAGCAGGGAGATCAGGTCGTCGCGGCTCGCGCGCGGCATCATGTCGAAGCTCGCGAAGTGCAGGTGCTCCTGGACGCGGGTCGTGATGCCGGCCTGATGCGCGCCCTCGAAGGCGTACTCGTCCGCCGCGGGCGTGCCGGCCAGGACGCCGCTGGACGCGATCGCCGCCGCGCCGCCGGCTCCGGCGGCGATCCCGGCCACACCGCTGCCGAGCGCCCAACCGATGAGGCCGCGGCGGCTGATGCCGGGCCGGTCGCTCTGCTCCGCCGCGCGGGAGTCTCCCGGGGCGGATGCCTCCGGGGCCGACGGGATCTGTTCCTCCGCGGGATCGGGGACGCTCATGTCAGCCGAGGATCGTGCTGGTGAGCTTGGAGAGCGGCTCGGCGAGCGCGTTCAGCAGATCCGTGAGGTCGCGCTTCTGCGTCTCGGTGACCGTCGAGTAGGGCGCGAAGCCGTCCTTCAGCGAGCCGTGGACCGCGAGCTCGGCCTCGAGCGCCGAGAAGCCGCGGTCGATCTGCCCCACGAGCTTCTTGCCCTCCGCACCCTTGCTCTCCGCGAACTCGCGCACCACGGAGAACGCCATCTTGGATCCCTCGACGTTCGCGGCGAAGTCGGAGAGGTCGGTGCCCGACCACCAGTCCTCCTCACCGGTGATCTTGCCGTTGGCCACCTCGTCCAGCAGGGAGATCGCCCCGTTGGAGATCCCCGCGATCCCCTTGGCCTCGAGGTCCTTCACGAACGCGTCCGAGTGCACGTGGTCGAAGAGCTCCTGCAGATCGGCGAGGAGCTTGTCGGCGAACGCCGCACGCTCGGCGGGCGTCGACGGCGCCCAGTCCTGGGTCGCGGGCGTCGTGCCGTCCGAGTTCACGGCACCGGCAGCCGGAGCCCACAGATCCTTCTCGATGCGGTGGAAGCCCGTCCAGTCGATGCCCTCGGCCTTGGCGTCGAGCTCTCGGAAGTCCAGGCGGGGGTCGAGAGTTCCGAGCTGCTCGGCGACCGGCTCGATGCGCTCGTAGTAGGAGCGGACGGTCGCGAACTGCGTCTTCGCAGCCGCATCGTCGCCGTTGCGGTACGCGTCGGTGAACGCCTTCGCCGCCGGGATCAGCTGCCCGACCTGGTCCTTCACGTACGCGGCGTACTGGGTGAGCGCCTTCTGCTTCTGCGCGGCGTCTCCGCCGTTCTCCGCCACCTTCGCCCCGGTCACCGAGAACGCCGCCTTGCCGACGCCGGATCCGATCATGCCGGGCTTGCAGACGGTGAAGTACTTGCCGGGCTGGGCGACCACGGTCAGCGTGCGCGCCGCACCGGGCGCCACGTTCTCGACCTCGCCCACGATCCGCACGCCGTCCTCCGCGAGGAGATAGAACTCGGTGACCTCCTCGCCCTTGTTGCTGACGTCGAACGCGAGGGTGCCGCTGCTCGCGGTGCCCGCCGAGACGGTGCAGGCGTCCGCCGTCGACGACACCGTGAGGCGTCCGGCGGCGGCGACGTCGCTCTTCGCGACGCAGCCGGTGAGGGCGAGACCGAGGACGGTCACCGCGCCGAGCACGGCGATGGGGCGGGAGAGAGTCATGAGGCTCCTTCGGAAGAGACGGTCGTCGGCGCGATGTGCGCAGCCGACGGCTCCGCGGCGACGAGCGCCGGCGCGGACGAGGGGACGGAATCGGAGACGGAGGGGGCGGCGGCGCGCGGGGCGGCGCGGCGCAGGCCGCGCACGAAGAGCGTGCCGACGATCGCCAGGTACAGCGCCCAGGCGATCACCTGGATCCAGCTCATCCTCGGCATGAAGCCCACGACGGCCTGGAGCAGCACCGCGAGCGCACTGTCCGGGCGGATCGCCGCCGAGACGTCGAAGGCCCATCCGAACGGGAAGCCCGCCGCGCCCACGAGCACGGCTCCGGCGCCGTCGAGCGGCGCGGCGGAGGTGAAGGGGCCCGGCACGACGCCGGCCTCCTGCAGATCGCTGATCGCGTACGCGAGCACGCCCGCGGCGATGACGACGAGGAAGCCGCCGGTCCAGGTGAAGAAGCGGGAGAGATCGAGCCGCACGGCGCCGCGCGAGAGGAGCCAGCCGGCGAGGACGGCGACGACGAGGCCGAGGGCCGCGCCGAGGATCGCCGAGGGCGCGTCCCCGAACGACTGCACCATCGACCAGAGCAGCAGCGTGGTCTCGACGCCCTCCCGGGCGACCGACACGAAACCGACCAGGATGAGCGCCCACACGGTGCCCGTCTCGAGCGCACGATCCACGCCGCCCTGCAGGGTGGCCTTCATGGTGCGCCCCGCCTTGCGCATCCAGAAGATCATCCAGGTCACCATGGCGACGGTGACGAGCGACAGCGTGCCGCCGATGATCTCCTGTCCCTGGAACGTGAGGGCGTAGGCGCCGAACGTCAGCACCGCGCCGATCCCCAGGGCGAGCAGCACGGCCGCGCCGACGCCGATCCACAGACGCGGCAGCACGTCCTTGCGATCGAGCCGCTTCAGGTAGGCGACGAGGATGCCGACGACGAGCGCGGCTTCGAGGCCTTCACGAAGGCCGATGAGGAAGGTGGCGAACACGGAGGGACTGTTCCTGACGAGTTTCTGAGGTAAGGCATCCCTTACCTCAGAAACTGTAGCATCCGTCCCGTCGCGCTCCCGCATCCCGAGACTCCTCCCCGGAACACCTCCCGGCGCGGGCCGACGGCGTCCGCGAGTAATCCACGGCAACATTCGCGCCGACGGCGACGAGCCGATCTAGCCTCGCCTCATGGCCGAACTGAACCTTCCGATCCTCGATCTCTCCCAGCTCGACGCCGGCCCCGAGGCCGCGGCGCGTTTCCGCGACGACCTGCGCGCGGCGACGCACGACGTCGGCTTCTTCTACCTCACCGGAACCGGTGTCACCCCCGAGCTCGAGGCACGGCTGCACCAGGCGGCCAAGGACTTCTTCGCCCTGCCCGAGGCCGACAAGCTCGCGATCGAGAACGTGAAGAGCCCGCACTTCCGCGGCTACACCCGGATCGGCGGCGAGCGCACGCAGGGCGCCGTGGACTGGCGCGAACAGATCGACATCGGCCCCGAGCGCGCCGCCGTCGAAGGCGGCCCCGGATACAACCGGCTGATCGGCCCGAACCTCTGGCCCGAGGCGCAGCCCGAGCTGCGCGAGATCGTCGAGGAGTGGCACGAGCACCTCTCCGGCGTCGCCCGCAAGCTCCTCCGGGCCTGGGCGCTCGCCCTGGGCGCGGACGAGGGGTACTTCGAGGAGAACTTCGGCGACCCCTCCACCCTCATCAAGATCGTCCGCTACCCCGGCACGCACGAGCCCGAGCCGCAGCAGGGCGTCGGCGCCCACAAGGATTCCGGCGTGCTCACGCTGCTGTGGGTCGAGCCCGGCAAGGGCGGCCTGCAGGTCGAGCGCGACGGCACCTGGGTCGACGCCCCGCCGGTCGACGGCGCGTTCGTCGTCAACATCGGCGAGCTCCTCGAGTACGCGACCGACGGCTACCTCAAGGCGACGAACCACCGCGTGGTCTCGCCGAAGGCTCCGGACGAGCGGATCTCGATCCCCTTCTTCTTCAACCCTGCGCTCGACGCGCGCCTGCCGCTGATCGAGCTGCCCGCCGAGCTCGCGGCACAGGCACGCGGCGTCACCAAGGATCCTTCGAACCCGATCCACGCCCTGTACGGCGAGAACGCGCTGAAGTCCCGCCTGCGCGCGCACCCCGACGTCGCGGCGATCCATCACGCGGATCTGGTCGGCACTCCGGCCTGAGACCTCCGCGCGCGAGCGGATCCGGGATTCCGCACAGAGCGCTGGCTCCGAGAATGGTATACCATTCCTTTCGGCGCCGGCGCTCTGTCGTGTCCCGCCGAATCCGTCCCGCACCGAGGAGTTCCATGCTGATTCGTGACGTCCGCCCGTGGGGCGGTTCCGCATCCGACGTCGTGATCGAGGACGGCCGCATCGGCGCCGTCCGACCGCACGACCGCACCGTCCCGCTCGGGGCGGGGGATGTGGACGGCCGGGGGCGACTGCTCCTCCCCTCGTTCAGCGATGTGCACGTGCATCTGGACTCCACGCGCCTCGGCCTCCCCTTCCGCGAGCACACGGGTGCACCCGGCGTCTGGGCCATGATGCTGAACGACCGCGCCCATTGGCGCAACACCGACGTTCCGCACGCCGAGATCGTCGCGGGCACCCTGGAGCGCATGATCGCCCGCGGGACCACGCGGGTGCGCTCGTACGCACAGGTCGATGTGGACTGCAAACTGGAGAAGTTCGACTCGGTGATGGCGGCCAAGGAGAAGTTCGCCGGTGCCGCCGACGTGCAGGTGATGACCTTCCCGCAGGCCGGCATCCTGCTCGAGGAGGGAACCGTCGACTACCTGGAGGAGTCGCTCCGGCAGGGCGCGGACGTGATGGGGGGCATCGACCCCTCCCAGCTCGACCGCGACCCGGTCCGGCATCTCGACATCGTGTTCGGTCTGGCCGAGAAGTACCAGGTAGAGGTCGACATCCACCTGCACGAGCCGGGACACCTCGGCGTGTTCAGCACCGAGCTCGTGCTCGAGCGCGTGCGCGCACTCGGCATGCAGGGCAAGGTGACGATGTCGCACGCCTACGAGCTCGGCGGCGTGGACGAGGCGACCAGCCGACGTCTCATCGAGGCGTTCGCCGAGCTGGACATCGCGATGGCGAGCGTCGCGCCGGCGGCCCGCAACCAGCTCCGGCTCGTCGACCTCGTCTCGGCGGGTGTGCGGTTCGGCCTCGGAGAGGACGGCCAGCGCGACTATTGGAGCCCGTACGGCAACGCGGACATGCTGGATCGCACCTGGCAGCTCGCGTTCACGAACAGCTTCCGCCGGGACGAGCACATCGAGATGTGCCTTGCCGTCGCGACGATGGGCGGCGCTGCGATCATGTCCCACGACGTGCCCCGGCTCACCGGCGTGCAGGATCGCCCTGGTACAGCCGTCGGCGACCGGGCGGATCTGCTGATCGTGGACGGAGAGACGCCGACCAGTGCCGTGATGGACCGCGGCACCGACCGCACGGTCCTGCACGATGGACGCGTCGTCGCGGACGGGCTCCGTGTCCTCGCCGGCTGAGCGGGCGCGCGGAGTCGACGAAGGCACGGTTCTCTCCAGCCCCGCGGGCCACCCCACGGCGACGGGCGCGGCGCGTGCGCTCGCGCTCACCGCGGCGCTCCTGGTCGGCGTCAACCTGCGGCCCGCGATCACGTCGGTCTCGACCCTGCTGGACGCGCTCAGCCATACCTACGGCCTGGATCCGCTGCAGCGCGGGATCCTCGGCGCTCTGCCGATCGTCACGTTCGGCCTCGCCGCCCCGCTCGGTCCGCTGCTGGCCCGACGGATCGGCGTGCACCGCGCGCTCGCGACGGCGATGGTGCTGCTGTCCGTCGCGCTCGGCGTGCGGGTGCTCGCCTCGTGGACCCTCCTGCCCGGCACCTGCCTGGCCGGGATCGCGATCATGATCGGGGCGACGCTGCTGCCGCCGTTCCTGAAGTCGCTCGGCGCGAGCGGACTCTGGGTGGGCCTGAGCAGCATGTCGTTCGGCGTGGGCGCCGCGCTCGGTGCGAGCCTGTCCGTTCCGATGTCCCGGCTGTTCGGCGCACCGTCCCCGTCCCTCGCGGCCTGGGCGATCCTGGCCGCCGCGGCGGCCGCAGCCATGTTCGCGGTGTCCCCGATCCCCGCCGCCGCCGCGTCGGCAGGCTCCCGGATGCGCACCCGGATCCCGCCCTCCGCGCGTCCGACCGTCGCGCTCGTCACCGCCGTGTTCGCCCTCCAGGCCCTGCTCTACTTCTCCGTCACCACCTGGCTGCCCCTGCTCCTGGTCTCCCGCGGCGCCGATGCGGCCCATGCCGGGGGCCTGCTCGCCTGGTTCAGCATCATCGGCCTGATCCCCACGCTCGTCGCCCCGGTGCTGGCGCGGCGCCGAGGGATCCTGACCTGGTTCGGCCCCGGTCTGGGGGTGGTGATGATCGTCGGCTTCCTCTGGTTCGCCTTCGACGGCTCGCCCGACGCCGTGATCGTCACGATGCTGGGCATCGTGCAGAGCGCGGCCTTCGGGCTCGGCATGGGCCTCATCGTCAGCCTGGCCGCCGACGCGGCGTCCGCCGCACCGCTGTCGGCGATCGCGCAGGGCGTCGGCTACGCCGTCGCGGGACTGGGATCGTTCGCCCTCGGCGCGCTCCACGACGCCACCGACGGCTGGAGTGCGCCGCTGATCGCGATGGCGGTGATCTCCGCCGCGTTCTCCGTCGCAGTTGCCCTGGTCATCCGCCGGTCCCCGGTGTCGCTCCACTGACGATCGGCAGCACCGCTCGGGGTTCGCGGCACCGGGCAAAGATCGAGGCCCGCCCCACACCGTGGGACGGGCCTCGCAAGAATGTTTCGCGCGATTGTACGCGGCTGCGCTGCTGCTTAGCGGCGGAGCCCCAGACGCTCTGCTTCGATACGCTCCCTCCGGTCGCTCCTCAGCAACCGGGAGGCGTCTGCGTCTTATCGACGCAGACCGAGCCGCTCGATGAGCGAGCGGTAACGCTCGATGTCGACGTCCTGGAGGTAGCCGAGCAGACGACGGCGCTGACCGACGAGCAGGAACAGGCCACGACGCGAGTGGTGGTCGTGCTTGTGCTCCTTGAGGTGCTCGGTGAGGTCCTTGATGCGCTGCGTCAGCATCGCAACCTGCACCTCGGGGGATCCGGTGTCACCGGGGTGCGTCGCGTACTCTTCGATGATCGCCTTCTTGACGTCTGCATCCAGTGCCATAGGTGATCCCCTTCCTCTTTGCTGCGCGGTGCCCGACGCCTGATGCGTGGGCTCTCTTTATCCGCGGCCGATCGAACGGCAACCGCACAAGTCTATCAGCACCGGAAGCCCCCGCGCGCCCGGGCCGGATCCGGGGTCCTCACCGCGCCGATACGCTCGACGAGTGAGTCATCTGATCGACCTGAGCCCCTTCCGGCAGAGCCCGGCATTCGCCCGGATGTGGATCGGATCCACGCTCAGCGGCATCGGCGGTCAGCTCACGGTGGTCACGGTGATGCTGCACGTGTTCGCGCTCACGCACAGCACGTTCGCGGTCTCCATGATCGCGGTGGCCGGGCTCGTGCCCATGATCCTCGCGGGCCTGTACGGCGGGATGCTCGCCGACGCCTTCGACCGCCGCCGGGTGGCCCTGATCGCCGCGGTCGTCACGTTCGCCGCCACCGCCCTGCTCGCGACCCTCACCTGGACCCATGCCGAGACGATCTGGTGGCTGTACGCGCTGAGCATGATCATCGCGGCCGCCAACTCGGTGGGCATGGCCACGCGCACGGCGATCGTCCCCCGGCTGCTCCCCCGCGAGATGCTCGCGCCCGCCTCCGCGCTCAACGGCGTCGCCTTCGGGATGACCGTGATGGCGGGTCCCGCTCTCGCCGGACTCCTCGTGGCGCTGACCGGCTACGGCTGGACCTACACGATCGACGTGATCCTGATGCTGTCGATGTTCCTCGGCCTGTGGACGCTGCCCGCGCTCAAGCCGGAGGGTGAGATCGTGCGTCCGGGACTCGCCTCGCTGGTCGACGGGTGGCGCTTCGTACGGCGCGCCGGGAACATCCGCATGCAGTACGTCCTCGACATCTGCGCGATGACGTTCGGCCAGCCGCTGGCCCTGTTCCCCGCGCTCGGCACGGTGATCCTCGGCGGCGGGGCGGTCACCACCGGCCTACTGACCGCGGCCGTCGCCGTCGGCACGTTCCTGTGCAGCCTGTTCTCCGGACGCATCGTGCACTACCGCTGGCACGGGCGCGGCATCGCCCGTGCGGTGCAGGCCTACGGCGCGTCGATCGCGGTGTTCGGCGTCGTGCTGGTCTGCGGCGTCCTGCGTCAGGGCGGCTCTGCGGCGACGGCGTCCTCGCCCGACGTGGTGCTGATCGTGCTCGCGTGCATCGCGCTGGCCCTGTCGGGCGCGTCCGACAACGTGAGCTCGATCTACCGCAACACGATGATGCAGGCCGCGGTCCCCGATGCGATGCGCGGGCGCCTGCAGGGCGTCTTCATCATCGTCGTCGCGGGCGGCCCCCGTCTGGGCGCCCTCTATGCCGGCGCGCTCGCCTCGCTCACCGCGCTCTGGTTCCCGCCCCTGCTCGGCGGTCTCCTCGTGATCGCCCTGGTCGCGGTGCTCGTGCGCCTCACCCCGCGCTTCCGCGCCTACGACGCCCTGGATCCGCAGCCCTGACCTCGGAACGAGCCGCGGATCCGGCGCGACGGTCAGCGCTGTCCGGCAGGCTGACGGATCGCCACGTTGATGCGGTTCCACACGTTGATCGTGCCGATCGCGAGGATCAGCGCCGAGAGCTGGCGTCTGTCGAAGTGCTCCGACACCTCGTGCCACAGCTCGTCCGGCACCGGGTCGGCGGAGTCGGCGATGCGGGTGAGCGCCTCGGTGAAGGCGAGCGCCGCCCGTTCGGACGCGGTGAACAGCGGCGCTTCGCGCCAGGCGGCCACGCCGAACACCTTCTCGTCGCTCGCACCGTCCGCGCGCATCTCCTTGGCGTGCTCGATCGTGCACCAGCTGCAGCCGTTGATCTGGCTCGCACGCAGATGCACGAGGTGGAGCAGCGCCTCCGGAAGCTCCGTCGACGCCGCCACGGCGCTGAGCGCGGTGAGCGCGTCGAAGCCGCCTTCGAGCAGGAACGCCGGGTGCGGCATCCGCGCCTTGATCGCGACGGCGGCCGTGGTGTCGATGGTCTGGTCGATGGTCATGTCAGACTCTTCCCGTTCTCGGTGTCATGACCGCGCCGAGCGACGCGGTCACTCTGATGACACGCGGGCCGGAGGAGATGTGACATGACGGATCAGGATTCGCTCGCGCTGCTGTTCGAGCAGCATCGTCCTCGGCTGCGGCGGATCGCCGAGCGCATGCTCGGATCGGCGTCCGAGTCGGATGACGCCGTGCAGGACGTGTGGCTCCGTGCATCGGCGGCCGGCGTCGACGACGTGCAGAACATCGGGGGCTGGCTGACGACCATCACCTCGCGCGCGTGCCTGAACATCCTGCGCGCCCGGGCAGCGCGCGGCGAGATCCCCCTGGACGACGACGGGGGCGACCCGGTCGTGGAGCCGGAGCCGCGCACTCCGGATCCGCTCACGCAGGCGCAGCGGGAGGATGCGATCAGCGCCGCGCTCACCGCCGTGCACGAGCGTCTCTCCCCCGCCGAGCGCGTCGCGTTCGTGCTGCACGACTCGTTCGACGTCCCGTTCGAGCAGATCGCCGAGCTGCTCGAACGCTCCCCCGAAGCGGTGCGACAGCTCGCGAGTCGCGCGCGCAGGCGGATGCGCTCCGCCGACGTCGCCGGAACCAGGCCCGCCCGCGAGCGTCGTCCGGTCGTGGACGCCTTCTTCGCCGCCGCGCGCGCCGGGGACTTCGACCGCCTCGTGGCGCTGCTCTCCCCCGAGGTCGAGCTCCGGATCGACCAGGGGCTGTCGGCGACGTCGCTCGTCCGCGGCAGCGCGTCGGTGGCGAGCCGTGCCCTCATGTTCGCGATCCCCGACGCTGTGCTCGATCCCGTGCTGATCGACGGGCTCCCGGGCGTCGTGGTCCTGGTCGGCGGGCGGGCGGCGTCGGTCATGGCGTTCGATGTCGACGGCGATCGGATCGCGGCGATCGATGCGTTCGCCGGGCCGGCGCGTGTGGCCGAGCTCACGCTTCCGACCCGCTGACGACGGCGGTCCCGGAAGCGGAGGCGAATGTCCCCGCCCCGGGGCAGAGTGAGGGCATGAGCACCGCCACCCGCACCATCTCGCTGCCCCTCGTGGGGCCGTACGACCTCCGCGAGGTCGCACTCATGGGGTTCGGCCACCGCGACGAGGCGGCCTTCGACGGAGTCATGCGCCTGGCCTTCTGCACCGACGCGCTCGACGCCCAGGTCGGGGTCGAGGTGCGACAGCACGACGGCGCGCTCGCCCTGACCGTGCACGGGGAGGGCGACCTGACCGCGATCGCCGCGCAGGTCGCCCGTGTCGTCTCCGCCGATCACGATGGCGAGGCGTGGGCGGCGGTGTGCGCCGCGGATCCGGTGCTCGCGCGCGTGCACGCGGCCGCACCGGGTTTCCGCCCCTCGAACTTCTACAGCCCCTACGAGGCCGCCGTCTGGGCGGTCCTGTCCGCCCGCCGCGCCCGCAGGCAGGGGATCGCGCTGCGCCAGCGGCTCTCGCAGCAGCACGGAGCGGTCTTCGAGGTCGCCGGCCGCACCGAGGCCGCTCTCCCGCTGCCCGAGCAGCTGCTCGGCGTCGATGCGTTCCCGGGGCTCCCGGCCGACCGGATCCCGCGACTGCATGCGATCGCCCGGGCCGCCCTCGACGGCCGCCTCGACGTGCGACGTCTCGCAGCGATGCCTCCGGCCGACGCGATGCTCGATGTGCAGCAGCTGCCCGGCATCGGCCCCTTCTACAGCGCCCTGATCGTGATCCGCTCCTGCGGTCTCACCGACGTGCTGTCGACCCAGGAGGACCACACGCGCGCCGCCGTCCAGGCCCTCTACGGGCTCGATCACGCTCCCGACGATGCGGAGCTCGCGCGCATCGCGGAGGGCTGGCGTCCGTTCCGCACCTGGGCCGCCGTGTCGCTGCGTGCGGTGGGATCACGGCTCATCGCGCAGAGCGACGCCTGAGACGCGCTGCCTGCAGACGTGCGGCACGACCGTCGAAGGGCGGATGCCGCGCGCTGCAGCATCCGCCCTTCGACGGTCGTCCGGGGCTTACGCCTGGAGCGCGCCCTGCAGGTCGAGCGTGATGGTGACGTCCTTGCCCACGAGCACGCCGCCGGTCTCCAGCGCCGCGTTCCAGGTGAGGCCGAAGTCCTCGCGGTTGATCACGGTCTTCGCCGACGCGCCGGCCTTGTAGTTGCCGTACGGGTCGGCCCCGAAGCCGCCGAAGTCGAGCTCGAAGGTGACCGGCTTGGTGACGCCGTGGATCGTCAGGTCGCCGTCGACGTAGAGCTCGCCGCCCTCGGCGCGCGCACCCGTGGAGACGAAGTCCATCGTCGGGTACTTCTCGACGTCGAAGAAGTCGCCCGAGAGCAGGTGGCCGTCACGACCGGCGTCCCCGGTGCTCAGCGAGGTCACGTCGACGCTCGCCTCGACGCGCGCCTCGAGCGGGTTCTCCGGAGCCACGAGGGTGGCGCTCTTCACGCCGAAGGTGCCGCGCACCTTCGAGATCATCATGTGACGCACGCTGAACGTGACCTCGCTGTGAGCGGGGTCCAGGTTCCAGGTGCCGCTGCGGTAACCGGGGATGTCGATGGTCATGGGTGCTCCTCGTCGGAAGTGTTCGTAGGGGCCGCTCTCGGCGACATGAGAGTCCAACCTACATTCATCTGAATGCATTCCCGGCTCGCAGAACTTTTTCGGAGAGCTGTCGACGACACGACGAAGGCCCCGCCAGACGACGGGGCCTTCGTTCCGATCCGCTCAGCCGACGGCGATGAGATCGATGATGAAGATCAGGGTCTTGCCTCCGAGGAAGTGACCGGATCCGGCGGGTCCGTACGCGAGGTGCGGCGGGATGATCAGCTCACGGCGACCGCCGACCTTCATTCCGGGGATGCCCTCCTGCCAGCCCTGGATCAGGCCGCGCAGCGGGAACTGGATGGTCTCGCCGCGGCCCCACGAGGAGTCGAACTCCTCGCCGGTGTCGTGCTCGACTCCGGCGTAGTGCACGGTCACGGTGTCGCCGGGCTTGGCCTCGTCGCCGGTTCCCTCGATGATGTCGCGGATCACGAGCTCCGTGGGAGCGGGTCCGGTAGGGGCGTCGAACTCGGGCTTGGTGCGCTCAGTCATGCTTCCATCCAACCCGAGCGCGCACAGCGAGGTCAACGCGAGGCACTGCGCCGACGGCGAACACCCGCCGGCTCCGCGGTTTCCCGAAGCGATCCTTGACATCGCCGTACGGCGGGTGCAACCTGTTTTCAGATCAACTCAGCGCCCGGAGGACTTGCAGGCATCGCCGCAGCACCGGGCGCTGAGTCTTGCGATCACCGCATCCGCGCCGCGCACAGAATCCGATGCGGTCCCGTTATATCGGAAGCCACCGGTCGAGTCTCGTCCACCCCTAGATTCATCTCATGCGAGTACTGCGAGCCCCCGCGACCGTCCTCGTCGCGCTTGTCCTCACGTCGTGCGCTGCGGTCACTCCGCCGGCCGCGACGTCGAGCAGCCCGACGACCTCAGCAGTTCCCGCACCCACGCCGTCGTCGACCGCGTCACCGACGGCGGCGGCGATCGCGACCCTGTCGCTGTCGTTGGGCCATCTGGATGCCGCGGACGCCTCAGGGGCCGTGGCCGGGACCGCACGTCTGGATGATGGAGACGCGGTCGTCCAGCTCCTCTCTCGAACACTCGGCGCGCCGGTGTCCCAGGAGCACCATACGGATCCCTGGGACGTCACGACGACGAAATGGGACGGAGTGATCGTCAGCGTCTACGCCGATTCCGCGAAGGCGAGGATCACGTTCCTTGCCGCCGCGTCCGCCGGCGTCTCCCTGCGCAGCGCCATCGGAGTGTCCGTCGGCATGACCAGGGAGGCGACGATCGCCGCCGGTGCGACCCCCACGGCGTCCTTCACCGACACCTCCGGCGCTGTGCATCAGATCCTCGTCTCGGAATCGACGCAGCAGCCCGGGACGAACTCCCTCGTCACTCCGGGAGACGTCGGCTCCGTCTACGTCGAGCACGAGAGCGTCGATGGCACGGTCACCAGGATCGCCGCCCCAGGGGACGACTTCAGCGACCTCTGAGCGGGCTCACAGCGCCAGCAGGGCGTCTCGCGCGGCGTGCGTGCGGTGCAGCAGCGCCTGCTCGTCCTGTGCGGCCAGCGGATCCCGTCCGGTGATGATGCGCTGACGCACGGACGCCAGCGTCGTCGCGTCCTTGATGAACCCGCGCATGATCGGACGGCGGTCGCCGCGGAGTCCACTCGCCCACTGCAGGCCCGCACGGCGCCCGGCGGGCGTGGCCAGCATGGACACCTCCTGGGGCGTGAACCACCCCGCGGCCGCATAGTCGCCGAGGCGGGCGTAGGTGAGCCGGGCCTCCTCCTTGCGCAAGAGGATGACCGCGACGATGAAGCCGATGAACAGCGGCACCTGCAGCACGAAGTAGAGCACGAAGAAGTTGCCGATCATCGACGATCCGTTCCACAGGGCGTGCAGGGCCATGGCCCCGAGGAGGCCGACGGCGCCGAAGCCGAGCGCCCGCGCGGCGGAGGCGCCGCGCCGCGCCGCCAGTCCGATCGCGAAGCCGGTCACCGACGTGAACATCGCGTGCGCGAACGGAGACATGAGCCCGCGCAGCACGAACGTGACGGTCAGATCGGGAGCCCCGCCCTCGATCAGGCTGATCGCGAAGTACTGGATGTTCTCGGTGAAGGCGAAGCCCGCGCCCACGAGCGCGCCGTAGACGATGCCGTCGACGGGACCGTCGAAGGTGCGCCGCGCCATCAGGAAGATCAGGAACACGCCCAGGCCCTTGGCCGACTCCTCGACGATCGGCGCCTGGATCACGGCCGCCAGATCGGAGCTCCGCTCCCCGACCAGCAGCGTGAGCAGCAGGTCGACGAGCAGCGCCAGCCCGATCGAGGCGATCGCGCCCCACGCGATCGCGAACGCGACGAGCGACCGGGGCTCGGGCTCCCAGCGATCGATGAAGAACACGCCGAAGAACACGATCGCGAGCGGCACCAGTGCGAGCACCATGCCGATCATCGACGCCGCGGGGCCGAGCGCCCACACGAAGTACGCGATGAGCCCCAGCAGCACGAAGCCCAGCACGCCGAACGCCCAGACCGAGGCGTGGCGCCCCTTCGCCGACGGGACCGGCAGCGCAGGCACGGCCTGCACCGGAGCCGGCGGCGTGTATGCGTCGTAGGCGACCGCACCGTGATGCTCCGGCCGCTGCGCCAGCACGGAGCCGTACACCGGTGAGATCGGCGTCGACGCCGTCTGCGGGTAGCTCTGCGGCTGGACATACTGCGGCTGCTGCGCGTATTGCGGCTGCGCAGAGGACGGTGTCCCGTGCGAGGTCGGCTGCGCCGACGGTCGCGAGGCCGGGCGCTGCGCGGCAGGATCGCCGTGTCCTCCAAAGCTCATGCCCAAAGCCTAGAGGCTCGCTCGGGCGGGGTCGCGGATGCGCCCGGTAGCGTGGATGCATGCGGTTCGCTCATCTGCGCCGTCCCGAGTCCGACATTCCCGTCCTCGCCGTCATCGACGGCGACGGCGCGACGCTCGTCTCCGATCTCGTGGATCCGGCCCCTGCCACACTCCAGCAGCTCATCGAGGGCGGCGACGACCTCCTCGCCCGGGTCCGCGAGGCCCACGCCGACGGCGATGCCCCGGTGCACCCCCTCGACGGCTTCGGCTTCAGCGCCGCGGTGCTCGCTCCCCCCGTCGTGCTCGCGGTGGGGCTGAACTATGCGGCGCACTCGAGCGAGCTCGGCCTCAAGACCGACACTGCTCCCACGGTGTTCACGCTGTGGCCCAACTCGCTCACCGGGCACGGGCAGACGACGTCGTGGCCGCGGGCGCTGTCCGAGTCGGTCGACTACGAGGCGGAGCTCGGCGTCATCATCGGCGCACCCGCCAAGGACGTCACGGCCGAGGACGCGCTCGACCATGTCTGGGGCTACACGGTGGTCAACGACATCACCGCGCGCGACATCCAGTTCGCCGAGGCGCAGTGGTCGCGGTGCAAATCCTTCGACGGGTTCTCCCCTACCGGCCCCGTGGTCGTGACGGCCGACGAGATCCCGGATCCGCAGGACCTGCACATCTGGACCGTGGTCGACGGCCACCGGGTGCAGGACGCGTCGACCGGGCAGATGGTGCGACCGGTGTCGACCCTGATCGCGCATCTCTCGCGCTCGCTCACCCTGCGTCCGGGCACGCTCATCTCGACCGGCAGCCCCGGCGGAGCCGGATACTCTCGGGACCCGCAGATCTTCCTCCGCGACCGCTCGACCGTCACGGTCGGCATCGACGGCATCGGCGAACTCACGACGCACTGCCGGATCCTGGACTGACGTCCGCCGCCGCGAGGGTCAGCAGCCGCAGCTGCCGCCCACGCGGAGGTCCGTCGCGAGTCTCACGGTGCGCGGAGGCACTGTTCCGTCGCCGGGATCCGTCAGGAGCAGGTGGGCGGCGATGCGTCCCATCAGCTCCATCGGCTGGCGCACCGTCGTGAGCGTCGGCGTCGAGAGCCGACTCGCCATGATGCCGTCGAAGCCCGTCACGAGCACGTCCTGCGGCACGCGGATCCCCTCGCCGCGGAGCACGTCCATCACGCGCAGCGCGGTCTGGTCGCTGCCGCAGACCAGGGCGGCGGGGAGCGTCCCCGCCGCGACCCGCTCACGCAGCACGGGATAGGCGGGCATCCGCTCGAGGTCGGCGTCGTCGAGGGTCTCGGCGCGGGCGCCGCGGATGTCCTGCACCGCGGTGAGGAAGCCCTCACGCCGCTCGTCCAGATCGTCCTCGCCGATGGCCCCGACCCATCCGAACGTCTCGACGCCGTGCACGTCGTGCAGGTGCTGCACGAGCTTCCGCATGCCGCCGGCGTTGTCCACCGTGACGCGGTGTCCGATGCCCGCGCGCTTGCTCAGCTGCACGACCGGGACCCGTGCGGCCACCGCCTCGATCGCCGCGGCCGTCGAACGTCCCGGGAGGATCGCGAGACCGTCCACCCGCCCTGCCGTGTCGGCAAGGTCGGAGACGCCCACGCCTCCGCTGGAGAGGAGCACCGCCGTGCCGTTGCGCTTGCATTCGAGCACGAACCCGCGCTGCACCTCGTCGACGTACAGCGGGAACGTGCGCGGATCGCTCTCCCGCTCGTCCGCGGCGGCGTCCCAGGTCACCGCGTCGGCGTCGAGGTCGAGCTCGTCCAGGTCGACCCGGGCGCTCCCGTCCGCCGAGGGCGACGCCCCGGGCTCCTGGTCGAGCAGCATGTCGAAGAGATGCAGCCCGAGCACCCCGGTGCGCCCGCGAGCGAGGCTCCGCGCGGATCCGCTCGGCACGTAGCCGATCTCACGCGCGGCCTCGAGGACGAGGCGGCGCGTGTCCTCGCGCACCCGGTCGGGCCGGCGGAACGAGAAGGAGACCGTCGCGATCGACACTCCGGCACGCTGCGCCACGTCGTAGACGGTGGGTCGGCTCGACGCCATGAGCACCTCGCTTTCGGAGCGATTCTACTGAGCGGGCGCTCAGCCGATCGTCAGGCCGGTGCCGCGGCGGAAGACCGGATCCTCGGTGCCGTCCGGCATGTCGGCGAACGCCGCCCGCACCGCGTCCATCGAACGCGGGATGTCGACGGGGAGCACGCCGCGCGGCGGTATCCGCCCGGAGAGCGCCGCGAGCAGGGCGGCATCCGAGGTGCCGAACTCGACGGCGATCGCCGCGGCGAACGGCACGAGCGGCGTGAGGATCGCGGGACGGTCGAGGTTCACGACCACCACCAGCGGGCAGTGCGCGGCGATCCGTCGCAGCCGTGCGACGAGGCCCGGCGGGAACTCGAGGGAGCCCTGATGGAACCAGGCCTCCAGGAAGAGGTCGTCCCGCGGCTCGAACGGCGCGCCGATCCGCACCAGCGCGAGCTCCGCCTCCTCGGGAGCCGCGACGCGGTCCCCGTACCCGGCGAGCGCGTCCGTCGCGACGCCCTCGGCGTAGATCCTCGGACGCCCGCCGCGGAACAGCGGCAGCGTGCGGTCCCGGTTCTGCAGCACGGTGACGGACTCGGCCTGAGCACGCTCCCCCTCGGCGCGGAACTCCGCCGCGCCGACGATGCGCTCGGCCTCGTCCTCGTCCACATACGGGTCGTCGAAGAGCCCGAGCCGGAACTTCACGAGCAGGATGCGCCGCGCGGACCGGTCGATCCGCTCCTCCGCGACCGCCCCCTCGGCGAGGAGCTCCTGCAGGAGCTCGACGCACTCCTCGCCGCCGAACTGATCGACACCGGCGTCCAGCAGCCGCAGCAGCCGCTCCCGCGGCGACAGCTCCTCGACGCCCCACGCCCGCGCCGGCAGCACCTGATCCCCGACGTGGTTGTCGTTGATGAGCTCCCAGTCGCTCAGGACGACGCCGTCGTAGCCGAGCTCCTCGCGCAGCAGATCCGTGACGATCTGCCGGCTGTAGCTGAAGCCGACCTCCTCGATCGGCTCCCCGTGGCGCACCAGCCCCACCGGCATCCCGTAGTACGGCATGATCCCCGCCGTGCCGCGACGGATCGCCTCGACGAACGGACGCAGATGCTCCTCGAAGCGCCCGCCGGGGTACACCTGCTCGCGACCGTAGGGGAAGTGCGCGTCCTCGCCGTCCAACTGAGGACCGCCGCCGGGGAAGTGCTTGGTGATGCACGCGACGCTGTCGGGACCGAGCCGCTCCCCCTGGAAGCCCTCCAGATACGCGCCGGTCATCTCGGCGACGCGCTCGGCGTCGTACCCGAACGTCTGCGCCTGGCGCCCCCAGCGCGCCTCGGTCGGGAGGTCGACCTGCGGGTGCAGAGCCATCCTGATCCCCACCGCGCGGTACTCCCTGCCCGCGATCTCGGCGAACCTCCGCACCAGGTCGACGTCGTCCAGCGCGGCGAGCCCCAGGGGCTCGGGCCATTGCGAGAACGGGCCGGCGGCGAAGGCGACGCCCGAGTTCTCCACGAAGGCGTGCCGCGGGTCGGTGCTGATGGTCACCGGGATGCCGTGCGGGCTGCGGGCCGCGAGGGCCTGGAGCCGGTTGTTCCACCGCGCGCCCTCCCGTGCGGTGCGCATGCCGTGCACGTTGAAGTGCGTGAGGTGCTTGCCCAGCACGACCACCGAGGTCGGAGACTTCGAGATGGCACCGGGCTCCTCGCGCAGCTCGCCCTCGTCGCCGATCTCGATGACGGTGTGGAACAGGAGCCCCACCTTCTCCTCGATCGACAGGCGGCCGAGCAGGTCCTCGACCCGCTCCTCGGCGCTCAGCCGAGGATCCTCATACGGATCCATCACTCCGTTGCCGTTGAGGTCGCGGAAGCGCACGCCCTCGTCCGTCGTCCGAAACTCATCCCTCATGGATGTCCCTCTCCCTCGTTGCGTCATTTCAGGCCGGTCGTGGCGACGCCCCGGATGAACCACCGCTGCAGGAAGACGAAGAGCAGCAGGATCGGGGCGATCACGAGCACGGAACCTGCCAGCAGCAGCCCGTAGTCGGTGGCGTTCTGGCCCGTCGAGTACAGCGACAGGGCGACCGGCAGCGTGTACATGTCCTCGGTCTGCGCCGCCACGAGCGGCCACAGGAAGTTGTTCCAGGAGCCCAGGAAGGTCAGGATCCCGAGCGTCGCCAGGGGCGGTCCGCACAGCGGCATGACGACCGAGCGGAAGATCCGCCACTCCCCCGCGCCGTCCAGGCGTGCCGCCTCGAGCAGCGCGTCGGGGATCCCCGCCATGAACTGGCGCATCAGGAACACCCCGAGCGGCGCCGTGATGAACGGCAGGATGAGGGCGGGATAGCTGTTGACCAGCCCCAGCTTGGACACCATCACGAACAGCGGCACGAAGGTCACCACGCCCGGCACCATGAGCGTGACCATGACGGCGCCGAACAGGATCCGCTTGCCGGGGAACTCCATCTTCGCGAGCGCATAGCCGACCATCGAGCAGAACACGAGGTTGCCGAGCACCGTCACGAGCGCCACGATCAGGCTGTTGCCGAAGAAGTGCCAGAAGTCGAGAGGGCCGAACCACTGCGCGTAGTTCTCCCCGGTCGGCGCCTGCGGCCACCAGGTCGGCGGCCGGCGCAGGATCTCGCCCTGCGTCTTGACGGATCCGAGCACCATCCAGACGAACGGGACGAGCCAGATCACCAGCCCGACCGTCAGCACGGCGTAGGAGGTCGCCCGGCCGCTCAGCCGGCGGGCGCGGCGGGGCCGGATCGGGGCTTCTGTATGTGCGAGAGCCATGGGTCAGTCCTTCGAACGCAGCAGGCGGAACTGCAGCAGGCTCACGAGCGCGATCACGAGGAACAGCACGTAGCTGGCCGCGGACGCGAGGCCGTACTCGCCGAAGCCGAACTGCTGGTAGGTGTAGAACGCCACGGACAGCGTCGAGTCCAGGGGGCCGCCCTTGGTCATCACGAAGGACTCCTCGAAGAACTGCAGGTATCCCACCGAGATGAGCACGGCCCCGAGGAGGAGCGTCGGACGCAGCAGCGGCAGGGTGACCGAGACGAGCCGCCGCCACGGCGACGCGCCGTCCATGATCGCCGCCTCCGTGACGTCCTCCGGCACGGCCTGGAGCCCGGCGAGGAAGATGACCATGAGCGTGCCGACGTTGCGCCACACCGCCATGAGGATGAGCGACGGCAGGGCGAAGGCGGGATCGTTCAACCAGTTGGGCCCTGCGATGCCGATCGCCGCGAGCGCAGTGTTGAGCAGGCCGTCCGGCTGCAGGATGTAGCGCCAGACGACGGCGACGGCCACGATGCTGGTGACCACGGGCGCGTAGAACCCGACCCGGAAGAACGCCACCAGACGTCCCTGGCCGCTGTTCAGCGCAAGGGCGAGGGCCAACGCGACGATCATCGTGACGGGGATGCCCACCACCACGAACACCCCCGTGACCCCCAGCGAGGTGAGGAATCGCGGATCGCGGAAGAGCGCGACGTACTGCTGCAGGCCGACGGCGTCCACGGCGAACGGCGAGCCGATGTCGCGGGCGGTGAAGTCGGTGAACGACATCGCGAACGAGCCCACGATCGGCACGATCATGAACACGCCGAAGACCAGGACGAACGGCAGGGCGAAGCCCCACGCGATGAGCGCCCGGCGGCGGCGGGCGGCCGCGAACATGCCGCCGCCCGCCCGGTCGTTCCCGCCGCCGGAGCCCGTCCGGGTTCCGGCGGCGGGGAGGACGGTGGACGTCATCTCACTTCAGCCCGATCGTGTCGGCGTCGGACTGCAGCTTCTTGAGCGCGTCGGCGACCGAGGTCCCGCCGCGGCGGATCGATTCGAGCGCCTGGTCGCCCTTGGCCGCCACCTGCACCCAGGAGGTCGTCACGGGCGGAGCCTTCGCCGTCTCCAGCTGGGTGCCGAAGGTCGGCAGGCTCGCGTCGGAGGAGACGGACTTCTCCTGCCACGCGGCCTTCGCCGCGGGCAGATCGCCGGTCGCGGCGTAGAAATCGGCCTGCACCTTCGGATCCGCCAGCCAGCGCGCGAGCTTCCACGCCGAGGAGGCGTTCTTGCTGCCGTTGAAGACCACGAGGTTCGCACCGCCGCTGAACGACACCGAGGACTTGTCCGCCGGGAGCACGGCCGTGGCGTACTTGCTCGCGAAGTCCGCACCGCCGACCGAGGCCAGCTGGCCCCGGAGGAACGGCCCCTCCACCACCATCGGCGTCGTGCCGGCGACGAACTCGGACTCGACCGCCCCTGCGGAGGTGTCAGCGTTCGGGTCCGCGAGCTTCTTGTCGAAGAAGCTCTTGTAGTACTCGATCCCCTTGGTCATCTCGGGGGTGTCGAGCGTCCACTTCTTGCCGTCGGTCACCTCGGCACCGGCCGACCACGGCATCCACAGCGCGCCCTGGAAGGAGTCGTTTCCGGCGGGCATGCGGATCCCCCACTTCGCCCCGCCCTGGGACTGCATGTCCGCCGCCATCTTCTGCAGCTCCTCCCAGGAGGCCGGAGCCTTGGTCCAGCCGGCCTTCGCGGCGATGTCGGTGCGGTAGTACAGCACGCGGGTGTCGACGTACCAGGGGATGCCCGCGGCCCGGTCGCCGACCTTGGTGGAGCTCACCGCCGCGTCGAAGAATCCCGACGTGTCGATCCCGGCGGGCACGGTGCCGAAGGAGTCCCCGAAATCGGCCATCCAGGTGGTGCCCATCATCGCGATGTCCGGGGTGTTGCCGCCCGCGATGGCGGTCTGGATCTTGTTGTGCGCGGCATCCCAGGGGATCGCGGTCACCGTGACGGTGACGCCCGGGTTCGCCTTCTCGAAGGTCTTGACGAAGTCGGGCAGGGCCTCCCCCTCGGCTCCCATGGCCCACATCGTGATGGTTCCCTTGGCCGGCGCGTCGTCGAGCTGCACCGCCGTGGCGCTGGGGGCGGACGACCCGCCGTCCGCGCGGCCGCACCCCGTGAGCGCGAGGCCGATCGCTGCGAGAGCCGCGATCCCGGCCAGAGCTGTCCTGCTTTTCACGTCTTCCTCCTTGAAGCGTCCATCGACTGGATCTAAGCGCATAGATTCTCGCTCTTCGTCGATCTAAGCGCATAGATCCCGGGAATGCAAGAGCAGGAATGCCGAACGGCCCGCCACTGCAGCGCGTGGCGGACCGTTCGTGCGGTGCGTCGGGTCAGGCCCCGGCGTCGACGTCCTTCGACGGGATCACCGGGATCGCCGCGGTGATCGTCTCCAGACCGGACAGGCGCGCGGGCGACAGCTGCTTGGTGACCTCTTCGCGCGACATCAGCCCCGCCTCGACGACGAGGTCGGCGACGTTGCGGTTGGTCAGCAGGGCCGTCTTGGCGAGCGCCGCGGAGGCCGCGTAGCCGATGAACGGGGTCAGCGCGGTGATGACGCCCACCGAGGAGCCCACCATCGCACCCAGACGGTCGCGGTTGGCGGTGATGCCGTCGACGCAGTTCACCCGCAGGGTCCACATCGCCTGGCGCATCCAGGTGATCGACTGGAAGATCGAGTGGGCGATCACGGGCTCGAACGCGTTCAGCTGCAGCTGACCGGCCTCGGCCGCCATCGTCACCGTCATGTCGGATCCGGCGACGGCGAAGGCCACCTGGTTCACGACCTCCGGGATGACGGGGTTGACCTTGCCCGGCATGATGCTGGACCCCGCCTGCATCGCGGGCAGGTTGATCTCGCCGAGGCCCGCCTGGGGGCCGGAGGAGAGCAGTCGCAGGTCGTTGCAGATCTTGGACAGCTTCATCGCGTTGCGCTTGAGCGACGACGAGAACGACATGAAGGACCCGGTGTCGCTGGTCGCCTCGACGAGGTCGCTGGCCGTGGCGAGGTCCAGACCCGAGATCTCGCGCAGGTGCTTCAGCACGGCGGGCGCGTAGTTCGGGTGCGTGGTGATGCCGGTGCCGATCGCCGTCGCGCCCATGTTGATCTCGTACATGAGCCAGGCGTTCTCGGTCAGACGCGTGTGGTCGTAGCCGAGCGTCGACGCGAAGCCGTGGAACTCCTGGCCGAGGGTCATCGGCACGGCGTCCTGCAGCTGCGTGCGGCCGACCTTCAGAACGTCGTGGAACTCGCGCGCCTTGTTGAGGAACGACACGCGCAGCAGGTCGAGCTCGTCCAGCAGCGAGCGCAGGTTCAGCGAGAGGCCGATCTTGACGGCCGTCGGGTACACGTCGTTCGTGGACTGGCTGCGGTTGGTGTGGTCGATCGGCGAGAGGAACGCGTAGTCGCCCTTCTCGCGGCCGGCCAGCTCGAGCGCGATGTTGGTGATGACCTCGTTCGCGTTCATGTTGGTGGACGTGCCGGCGCCGCCCTGGATGACGCCGACGATGAACTGGTCGTGGAACTCGCCGTTGATCACCTTCTGCGCCGCGGCGTCGATGAGGTCGGCGCGCTCGGCGTCGAGGGCGCCGATCTCCTTGTTCGCCCGGGCGCTGGCCTGCTTGACCATCGCGAGCGCCTCGATCAGCTCGGGGTAGACCGAGATCGGTCGCTTCGTGATCGGGAAGTTCTCGGCGGCGCGGAGCGTATGGATCCCCCAATACGCGTCCGCAGGGATCTCCTTGCTTCCCAGGGAGTCGGTTTCGGTTCGGGTGGTGCGGGTGGCAGGCGCAACGGCGGCCATGGACACATCCTCGTGGGTGATGGCGAACAGGGAAGGGGGATGCGTCCATCCTAGCCGCCCGAGATCACCGCCCCGGCTTGCGCGAGAACGCCTCCAGGCGCTCCTCGGGTGTCAGCCGCTCCATCCTCGCGACCCATTCCGGGCTGAAGGTGTCCACCGGAATCGCCTCGACCACAGGGACCACCGTGTGCGCGATCGTCTCCGGCCGCACGTGGACGAGCTGGAACGACTGCGCGGCGTCCATGCCGTTCACCTGGTCGCCCGGGCTCGCCACGTCCATCGTGTAGCAGGTGGCGCTCGCGACGCTCACCGGGATGCCCGCGAACGTCGCGTGCAGCGAATAGTGCAGGTGTCCGGCGAGGATCCCGCGCACGTCGGATCCGCGCAGGATCTCGGCGAGCTCGTCCTGATGACGCAGCTCCAGGATGTCGAAGAAGGGGATGTGGCTGGGCACGGGCGGGTGGTGCATCGCGAGGAGGGTGCCGTGCGGGGCGGGCTCGCTCAGCTGCTCGGCGAGCCAGGCGCGCTGCTCGGCGTCCACGTCGCCGTGATGCCAGCCGGGGACGGTCGAGTCGAGCGCGATCACGCGCAGGCCCCGGAGATCCCACACCCCGGTCACCGGGTCCTCCGTGGGCGGAGCATCGAGAAGGTGCTCGCGCAGCACGGCGCGCTCGTCGTGGTTGCCCGCGACCCAGATGACCGGAGCGCCGAGGCGCTCCGAGACGGGAGCGACGGCGGCGCGGAGCCGCCGGTACGCGTCGGGCTCGCCGAGGTCGGCGAGATCGCCGGTGACCACGATCGCATCCGGCCGTTCGACCGCGTTCTCGATCGCGGCGAGCGTGCGCGCCAGCGTGCGATCGACGTCGAAGCGCCCGCCGAGAGCTGCGCCTCCCGCGAGGAGATGCGGATCGCTCAGATGCACGAGGGTGTGCGTGGGCGGCGCATAACGGCCGAACTGCACTGTCATGCCCCCAGGCTAGCGGGCGCTCCGGACGCCGGCGTGGAGCGCCCGAGGCGGCTCCTCGGCTCCTCGGCGGGCCCGTGCTACTTCACGACGATGAGCAGGATCCCCGCGGCCACCGCGGCCGTGCAGACGGCGAAGCACGCGTACGCGGCGACGAGCGCGAGCGACTTCTGCGCCTCGCTGAGCGGGCTCTTGCGGGCGGCCTTCGCGGCGGCCTTCGCGGCGCGCTTGGCCTCCTTGTCGCTGATCACCGTGATCGCATCGGTGAACTCGGCCGGGGTGACGACGGGCACGCGGCCGGCGCGCACGAGCATGCGCAGGCCCAGGGCGTAGAACCCGACCACGAGCAGAGTGCCGACGAGAGCGGCCCCGAGCACCTGGAAGAACGCCTCCCAGTGGATCGCCACGGTCATCGTCCCGCCCCCTTCTCGCGAGCCTTCGCCCGTTCGCGCGCCCGCTGCGCCCGCGCCTGACGCGGCGTGAGCGGCGGCTCCTCCGGCACCTCGACCGCGCGCGCGGAGTCGGCGACCTCGCTGAAGGCGTTGTTGGCCGTGACGGCGTTGCGGCGCGAACGCAGGAACAGGCCGATGATCACGGCGAGCGCCAGGATCGCGTCGATGAGCACGCCCCAGCCGCCCCCGATCACCACGATGAGCGCGGCGAGCGCGCCGACGGCGGCGGCCGCCGGAAGGGTGAGCACCCATCCGATCGCGATGCGACCTGCCGTACGCCAGCGCACGGCGGATCCGCGACGGCCGAGGCCGGATCCGATCACGGACCCGGAGGCGACCTGCGTGGTCGAGAGCGCGAAGCCGAGCGCGCTGGAGGCGAGAATCGTGGCGGCCGTGGACGTCTCCGCGGCGAAGCCCTGTGCGGGCTTGACGTCGGTGAGGCCCTTGCCGAGGGTGCGGATGATGCGCCAGCCGCCGAGATACGTGCCGAGGGCGATCGTGCAGGCGCAGGCGATGATGACCCACAGCTGCGGCTCGTGGTGGGCGCCGGACTGCCAGCCGACCGTGATGAGGGCGAGCGTGATGACGCCCATGGTCTTCTGCGCGTCGTTCGTGCCGTGCGCGAGGGCCACCAGCGACGACGTGAAGATCTGACCCCAGCGGAATCCGCTGCGGCCGTCGGGCTTGCCGTCGTACCGGCGCGTGATCAGATACGCGAGCTTCGTGGCGAGGAACGCGATGAGGCCCGCCGTCACCGGTGCGATCAGTGCCGGCAGCACCACCTTGGACAGCACCGCGCCGAAGTCGATGCCGTTCATGCCGATCCCGACGAGCGTGGCGCCGATCAGGCCGCCGAACAGCGCGTGGGACGAGCTGGACGGGAGTCCCAGCAGCCAGGTGAGCATGTTCCAGGTGATCGCGCCGATGAGGCCCGCGAAGATCAGCGCCGGGAAGAGATCCCCGTGGATCTGGTCCTCCCGCACGATCCCGCCGGAGATGGTCTTGGAGACCTCGGTCGACAGGAACGCGCCGACGAGGTTCAGACCCGCCGCCAGCATGACGGCCGTGCGCGGCTTGAGGGCGCCGGTCGCGATCGGGGTCGCCATGGCGTTGGCCGTGTCGTGGAACCCGTTGGTGAAGTCGAAGAAGAGTGCCAGCAGGATCACCAGCACGACGATGAGGGCTGCGGTTTCCACCGTTCGCTTTCGGGAAGTGGAGGGACGTGACGAACGAAGAGTTCACCGGGAGTACAGCATCCGTTAACGGACCGCTCTGCATCCTCCCATCCCGGCCCAGACCGGTCAACTCGGCTAGCGTGGGATGGTGACCTCCGTCTCCGCTTCACCCTCCCCCTCTTCGCTCGTCCCTCCGCGCGCCGCGCGGCGTTCGCTCCTGCGGACCCACCACGGCGACGTGTTCGACGATCCTTACGACTGGCTGCGCGCGAAGGAGGACCCCGAGGTGATCGCTCACCTCGGGGCCGAGAACGCCTACACGGACGCGCGCCTGGCGCACCTCGAGCCGCTGCGCGAGGCGCTGTTCCAGGAGATCAAGGGGCGCGTCCAGGAATCCGACCTCTCGGTGCCCACGCGTCGCGGCGACTGGTGGTACTACGGGCGCACCGTCGAAGGACAGCAGTACGGCCTCCAGTGCCGCGCCGCCGTCTCCTCCCCCGACGACTGGACGCCTCCGGTCCTGGATCCCGCCGTCCCCGTGCAGGGAGAACAGATCCTGCTCGACGGCAACGCCGAGGCGGAGGGGCACGAGTTCTTCGCGATGGGCGCCTTCGACGTCTCGGACGACGCCACCCGGCTGCTGTGGTCGACGGACTTCGAGGGCGACGAGCGCTACACCGTGCACGTGCGCGACCTCGCCACCGGCCGGACGCTCGCGGACGAGATCCCCGGCACGTCCGGAGCGTTCTTCACCCCGGACGGCACGGCCGTGATCTACACGACGGTCGACGACTCCTGGCGCCCGGACACCCTCTGGCTGCACCGGATCGGCACGCCGGTGTCGGAGGACGTGCAGCTGTTCCACGAGCCGGACGAGCGATTCTGGCTCGGCGCGGGGATCACCCGCAGCCGGAAGTACCTCGTGATCGGGGTCGGATCCTCGATCACGAGCGAGGAGCTGCTCGTCGACCTCGACGACCTGACCGCGCCGCCGCGAGTCGTCTGGCCGCGGAGGGAGGGCGTGGAGTACTCCGTGGAGCACGCCGTGGTCGACGGCCGCGACGAGCTGCTGATCCTCCACAACGACGGGGCGCTCGACTTCGAGCTCGTCGCCGTATCCGCGGCCGACCCCCAGGGCGGACGGCGCGTGGTGCTGCCGCACACGCCGGGGCGCCGCCTGCTCGACGTCGACGCGTTCCAGGACGTCACCGTGGTCGCCTACCGCTTCGAGGGCCTGGAGCGCATCGCGCTGATGGATGCCGCCACCGGAGCGCTCGACGAGCTCGGCTTCGACGAGCCGCTGTTCTCCGCCGGCTTCGGGGGCAATCCGGAGTGGTCCTCCCCCTTCCTGCGCCTCGGCTACGGCTCGTTCGTGACCCCCTCCACCGTGTACGACCTGGAGCTGGCGACCCGCACCCTGCACCTGCGCAAGCGTCAGGCCGTGCTCGGGGGCTACGACCCGGCCGCCTACGGTCAGCGGCGCGACTGGGCCGTGGCCGACGACGGCACGCGCGTGCCGATCTCGCTGGTGTGGAAGCGCTCCTTCGGAGAGCCCGGTTCCGCTCTCCGGCCCGTGCACCTGTACGGATACGGCTCGTACGAGCACTCGATCGATCCTGGCTTCTCCGTCATGCGCCTGAGCGAGCTCGACCGCGGCGTGGTGTTCGCCGTCGCACACGTGCGCGGCGGCGGCGAGATGGGCCGGCAGTGGTACGAGGACGGCAAGCTCGGCCAGAAGACCAACACGTTCACCGACTTCGTCGCCGCCGCGCGCCACCTCGTCGCCTCCGGCATCACCGAGCCGTCGCGGATGGTGGCCGAGGGCGGCAGCGCCGGCGGCCTGCTCATGGGCGCGGTCGTGAACCTCGCCCCCGAGCTCTTCGGCGGCGTCCTCGCCTCCGTGCCCTTCGTCGACGCCCTGACCACGATCCTGGATCCGTCGCTCCCGCTCACCGTGATCGAGTGGGACGAGTGGGGCGACCCGCTGCACGACGCGGATGTCTACGCCTACATGAAGTCGTACACCCCGTACGAGAACGTGCGCGACGGGGTGGCGTATCCGTCGATCCTCGCGGTCACCTCGCTCAACGACACCCGGGTGCTGTACGTCGAGCCCGCGAAGTGGGTGGCCCGCCTGCGCGACGCCGGCGCCGAGGACGTGCTGCTGAAGTGCGAGATGGTCGCCGGACACGGCGGCGTCAGCGGACGGTACAACTCCTGGCGCGAGCGCGCGTTCGAGCTCGCCTGGATCCTGGACCGGCTGGGCGCCGCCGCCTGACGCGCGGACGCCTCGCCCCCCTCCCCTGCGCCGGCCTGCCGGAATCAGGCGGATCGGCCGGGATCAGGCGGATCCGCGTGTGTTCGCCTGCTCTTGGTCGATCGGCCCCGGCCCAGCAGAACCGGGGCCGATCGGCGTTCAACCGAAGAGGGTCGCCGCCGCGTCGTAGCGGTTGCGGGGCACCGTGTTGAGCTCGCCGAGGGCGTCGGCGAACGGGACCCGCACGATCTCGGTGCCGTGCAGGGCGACCATCTGGCCCCATGCCTCGGCGACGACCGCGTCGGCGGCGTGCATGCCGAGTCGCGTCGCGAGCACCCGGTCGAAGGCGGACGGGGCGCCTCCGCGCTGGATGTGACCGAGGATCGTCGCCCGGGTCTCGATGCCGGTGAGCCGCTCGATCTCCGGGGCGAGCAGATCGCCGATGCCGCCGAGCCGCGGACGGTTGAACGCGTCCAGCCCCTTGTCGCTGTACGCCTCGTCCATGTCCTTGAGCTTGAAGCCCTCGGAGACGACGACGAGCGGAGCGCGCCCGCGATCGTTCGCGCTGGTGACGAGTGCGGCGATCTCCTCGAGCGACATCGGCACCTCGGGGATGCAGATCACGTGCGCCCCGGCCGCCATGCCGGCGTGCAGCGCGATCCAGCCGACGTGGCGGCCCATCACCTCGGCGACCATGCAGCGCCGGTGCGAGTCGCCGGTGGTGCGCAGACGGTCCATGGCCTCGGTGGCGATGTTGACGGCCGTGTCGAATCCGAACGAGTAGTCGGTCGCACGCAGGTCGTTGTCGATGGTCTTGGGAACCCCGACGACGTTGATCCCCTCCTTGTGCAGGCGGTCCGCCGCCGCGAGGGTCCCCTCGCCGCCGATCGCGATGATGCCGTCGATCTTGTGCCCGTACAACGTCTTGGCGATGTTCTCGGCGCCGCCGCGCGGACCCTCGTACGGGTTGGTGCGGCTGGTGCCGAGGATGGTGCCGCCGACCTTGGAGAGTCCCTTGACCTCGTGCCGCGTGAGGGGGAAGAAGTCGCCGTCGACGACGCCGCGCCAGCCGTCGCGGATGCCGACGAACTCGAGGTCGTACGCCTCGGTGCCTTTGAGCACGATGCCGCGGATGACCGCGTTCAGGCCGGGGCAGTCGCCACCGCTGGTCAAGATGCCGATCTTCATGGGTCGTCCTCGGGAGGGAAGGGAAAGGAAGCGCGGCACCGTTGCCTCGTTCGACACTAGTGCCGATCTGCTCCGCGGCGCCATTCGAGCGCGCCGAAAACCCGCATTCTTACGCACTCGCTCGCCGAGTTCTCGGCTTCTTGACGAAGAACGGCGCTTCACCACCCGAAAGCGGGTGAAGAAGCGCCGTTCTTTGCGATCGTTGCGGACTCCGCGTCAGCTGCCGCCCAGCGCCTCGCGGAGGAGGTGCATGAGCGCGGCCAGCTGCACCGACTCGCTGGCGCCTTCCTCGACGGCCTCGCCGTCGAGCGCGCGCGCCGCGAGGCCCTGCTTCTGGTCGATGAGCTCGGCGATCTTCGTGTCGAGCGTGTGCGCGGCGATGATCCGCCACGCCGTCACGGGCTCGTCCTGGCCGATGCGGTGGACGCGGTCGATCGCCTGCGTCTGCTCCGCCGCCGTCCAGCTGAGCTCCGCGAGCACCACGTTGGAGGCGGTCTGCAGGTTCACGCCGACGCCGGCGGCGGTGAGCGAACAGACCGCGATGCCGACCTCCGGGTCGCCGTTGAACGAGTCGATGGCCAGCTGGCGCGCGGGCGTGGACTGGTCGCCGCGGATCGAGACCGCCTTGATCCCCGCCGCCGCGAAGTGCGCCTCGGCCTGATCCATGACGTCGATGTGCTTCGCGAAGAACACCACCTTGCCCACCGAGCGCTGCAGCTGCGCCGCGTAGTCGGCGGCGAGCAGCGCCTTGGCCTGACCGATCTTGCGCACCATGGTGAAGACGTTGTCGCCCCCGGTGCCTGCGGCCTTGGACTCCTCGAGCTCGCCGTGCGCCACGAGACGGACGATGTCCTCGTCGATCTCGCCGTGCGCCAGTCCGCGGTCCCCGCGTGCCTCGATGATGCGCCGGTACTTCGCCGCCATACGAGCACCGAGCTCGGCCTCGGCCTGGCGGATGCTGCGGCCGAACTCGTCGTCCAGCTGCACCGGCAGGTCGGCGATGAGCTTGTCCGGCAGGTCGGCGGCGACGTCCTTCTTCTTGCGCCGCACGATGCCCATCGAGATGACCGCATCCCTGGCCTCGCCGTAGAACGCCTTGTCCGCGGGCGTGAGTCCGGTGGCGTCCAGCTTGTCCGCGAGCTCCGCGGAGGGGCGCTCGCCGTTGGTCCAGCCGAGGAAGCGCCAGATCGCGTCGAAGTCCTCGACGTCGTTGATCAGCGGGGTGCCGGTCAGCGCCATCAGCAGCGGACGTCCGTTCGGAGTCTGCTCCCTGATCCGCGTCGCGAGCGCCAGGACGTTCTGGGACCGCTGCGAGGACAGGTTCTTGATGAAGTGCGCCTCGTCGACGACCATCCCGCGCAGGCCGATCTCGCCGAGCCAGGACAGGTGCCGGTCCAGGATCTCGTAGTTCACGATGAACACATCGGCGAAGGCGTCGACGTCCTGGCCGTCGCCCTGGATGACGGCGGCTCGGCGCTGCGGCGTCCACCGCTCGACCTCGCGCGCCCAGTTCATCTTCACGACGTTCGGTACGACCACGAGCAGCGGGTAGGCGTCGGCGACCGACGCAGCCAGCACCGACTGCGCGGTCTTGCCCAGGCCCGGCTCGTCCGCGAGCAGGAAGGAGCGATGGCCGGCACGCACGGACTCGAGGAACCGGGACTGGTGCACCATCACCTCCAGGCCCTTCGGCGAGATGTGGTCGTACTCGGGCAACGGGGGCAGCTCCATCGAGGCCGTCGCACCGCCGGCGCCCGTCTCGAACGCCTTGTACAGCGGGCCCATCAGCTCCCAGCCGTCCAGACGACGACGCGGGGTCACGGCGGGACGCGGCGTCAGGTCGGGCGCGAGGAACGGGTTCGCGAGCATCCGCGACTCCACCGACGGCGGGGTCACCTGGCGCTCGGCGAGCGCGGCGGGCACGACGGGCGCCTGCTGCACCCGGATCACGTCGGCGATCACCAGCTCCTCGGGGGCGAGCTCCGCGCCCGACTCGAGCAGCCAGTCCCGCCGCATGCGCTTCGCGACGGGGCTCGTGGCCTGATCGGCCTCGAGCAGCTGAATGAGCGAGGTGTCGCGCGCAGCGGTCTTCGCGAGGATCGTCGCGACGCCGTCCAGCCGCTTGAGCTGCTCGGCGCGGGCGCTGTCGCCGAGCTCCGTGTCGCCCTTGACCCTGGCGCGCTCTTCGCGCACCAGGAACGCGATCACCTGGAACTTGACACGGTTCGTGGGCCCGAGCTTCCCGTGCTGGGCCTTGGCCTCGATCTCGCGCACCTTGCGCGCGAGGATCGGGATCAGCGGCGCGTCTTCGTCTCGGCGCGACGTCTTCTTCCGCCGGGTGGCGGTCGCCGTGGTCGGCATGCTCCTCCTGAGCGTGGATGCCGTCCCACACGGACGGCGGCTGGTCCGAACGATGACCGTCCGGATGGACGGTGCCTCCGGGCGATGCGATGTCCGCGGACGGCGACTGTCGGTCGGCAGTACGCGGACCGCGCGGACGGCGAACCCCGTAGGCGTGCATCGCGCACGTCGAACACAACGGGTTCGCGGTAAGTTTACGCCACTCGTGCGGTCACGCGGTCACGACGCGGGCGAGTCCGCGACCTCTGCTCCCCCGGCCGCCGGAACACCGGCCGGCTGCGGGACGCCGAGCAGGCTGCGCGCCTGCGCCACATCCGAGGCGATTCCCTCGACGAGCGCGTCCATGCTGTCGAACGCCGTCATGCCGCGCAGCCGGTGCGTGAACTCCACGGTCACGTCGTGTCCGTACAGGTCCAGGCCCGGACTGTCGATCGCGTGCGCCTCCACCTGGCGTTCCGGGACGTCGTCGAAGGTCGGGTTCGTCCCGACGGAGATCGCGGCGGGATGCGTGACCCCCGTGGTGTGGTCCACCAGTCGTCCGGCGTAGACGCCGTCGGCCGGGACCATCTCGTCCAGCAGCGTGGGCAGGTTGGCCGTGGGGAATCCGAGCTCGCGGCCGCGCTTGAGCCCGTGCACGACCTCTCCGCGCACCGACACGGGCCTGCCGAGCACGGCGCCGGCGAGCGTCACGTCTCCCGCGGCGAGCAGCTCCCGCGCCCAGGACGACGACACCCGCCGATCCGTGCCCTCGAGGAAGACGTCCTCGATCACGTCGACGGTGAAGTCGTGGTCCCGGCCCAGCTCTGACAGCAGGGCGGGCGTTCCGCTGCCGCCGCGGCCGAACCGGAAGTCGCGGCCCACGAGCACGGTGGCGACGTGCAGTGCGTCGACGAGGATCGACGTCGCGAAGTCCTCCGCGGTGCGCGAGGCCAGCTGCTCGTCGAACGTGAGCACCAGCACCGCGTCCAGTCCGCATCCGGAGAGCAGGTCGATCTTGCGCTCGACCGACACCAGGTCGTCGGGGCAGCGATCGGGGCGCAGCACGCTCAGCGGATTGCGGTCGAAGGTGACGGCGACCGTCTTCGCGCCGATCCGCGCGGCATCCTGCTGCGCGCGGCGGAACACGGCGCGGTGTCCGGAGTGCACGCCGTCGAACTTGCCGATCGCCGCGACCGTGCGTCCGAAGTCGGCGGGGATATCGGCCGGATCCCGGAAGACGATCATGCGGTCGGCCCTTCCGGCAGGATCTCCGCGGGCCGCGCCGACGGGCGATGCGCGATCAGCCACCACAGGCCGAACAGTGGCAGCACCAGGGGGATGAAGATGTAGCCCGAGCCGAACTGCGACCACACGGTCGGGTGCTGGAAGAGCGAGGGATGGGTGAGGCTGAGCGTGCCGACCACCAGCACGCCGACCAGCTCGAAGGCGATCGCGACCCAGGCGACGCGGTACCAGCCCGGCCGGCCCGACAGGATCAGGGCCAGGGTCGCCACGATGTAGACCACGGCGGAGAGCGCCGAGAGCGTGTAGGCGAGCGGTGCCTGATCGAAGGCGCGCGCGATCTGGACGAACGAGCGGCCCGTGGCGCCGAGCGCCATCACGGCGTACACGATCACGAGCACGCGCCCGATGCCGCGCATCCGCGGTCGCACCGGTGCGGTGGACGATCCCTCCGGCTGCGGGGAGGAGTCGGAGGGGGTCGAGGATCGCGCGGTGCTCATGGCGTCTCCATTCTACGGAACGGGACGGACACGGCGTCCGCCGAGACCGTTCCGGTCAGCCGCCCATCGGCGTCGTCCAGATCACCTGCATCCGCCAGATCATCACCGCGAGCGACAGCGAGACCACGCCCATGATCACCGTGCTCCAGCGGGACCGCTCCAGCAGCGCCCACGTCGCGCCGCCGATCGGCAGCAGCACGGCCGACACGAGGTACACCCCGTACTCCAGCCCGTCACCGCGCGCGGGGTTGCCTGCGAAGGGCGAGACGATCGCCATGACCACCTGGACGATCAGGAGGAGCTCCACCAGCGCCAGGGATCCCACCGTCCAGTCGTTGGGACGCTTCCCCGCGAAGCCCATGATCAGGCAGAAGAGTCCGGCCGCGACCGCCACCGCGAGCTGCACGACGGTGAACCACAGGATCATGACGCCCCCTCCGGCATGTTCATGGCGCTCTTCAGGTCGTCGCCGCGGCGCTCCACGATACCGATCAGGACGCCGTCCGGATCGATCGCCGCGGCGCGCGGGCCCTCGAGCCGGGAGCGCTGACCCACGAGGCGCTTGCCGTGCCGCAGGTCGACCGCTTCCTGGGCCGTCACGGGGAGCACGGGCAGGATGCGGCCCGCGGCGTCGGCCGACGTGAGCGGCTGCGCGTCGGCGAGATCGACGAGGCCCGTGGCGTCCGCCACGTCGAACGGACCGACGCGGGTACGCCGCAGGGCCGTGAGGTGCGCCCCGACGCCGAGGTCGGCACCGAGATCGCGGGCGAGCGCGCGGATGTAGGTGCCCGAGGAGCAGTCCACGACCACATCGAGATCGCGGGTCCCGGCGTCCCCCGCACGGTCGGCGAGCACGTCGAACCGCGACACGACGACGTCACGGGCGGCGAGGACGACCTCCTCCCCCGCGCGCACCCGGTCGTAGGCGCGGCGTCCGTCGACCTTGATCGCGGAGACGGCGCTGGGCACCTGCGAGATCGCGCCTGTGAGAGCCGCCACGCCGGCCTCGATCCGGTCCCCGGTGATCGCGGCGACCGCGTGCGGGTCGGCGGTGGAGACGATCTCCCCGTCCGCGTCGTCGGTGCCGGTGGTCTGGCCGAGGCGGATCGTGGCGAGGTACGTCTTGTCGGCGCCGACGACGAAGGTCAGCAGCCGGGTCGCGGCCTCGATGCCGACGACGAGCAGCCCTGTGGCCATCGGGTCGAGAGTGCCGGCGTGACCCACCTTCCGCGTGCCGAACGCCCGGCGGGTGCGGGCGACGACGTCGTGACTCGTCATCCCGCCCGGCTTGTCGACGAGCAGGATCCCGCTGGTTGCCATCCTCCCAGCCTAGGGGCGGAACGCCGGGTGCCCGAAACTCAGCCGCAGTACTCCGCCGAGGGCTTGTCCCGAGTCGTCACCGTCACCTGACGCACCGTGCGGGAGTCCGGGTAGAGCGTGAAGTACACAGCGCCCTGAGCGGGATCGCCCGTGCGGATCCACGGACCGTAGCCGCTCGTCCCCTCGGCCGCTCCCGGGTAGGCGGCACGCACCTGCTCCTCGGTCGACCCCACTCCGACCCCGCTGTCCGTCTGCGGGCGCGGCCCCGTCGTCGAGCCGAGCACCGCGATCTCCGAGACCACGGGTTCGGACTCGGACGAGTCCCCCGCCGCGACCAGCTGCAGCTCCGAGTCGCCCCAGAGCGCCGCCCATCGGCAGCTGTCGCGGATCGACCAGCCCGCCAGATCCGGCAGCGCCGACACCTTGTCTCCGAGCCGGACAGCGCCCACGCCGGCGGTCGAGATGATCCAGGTCGACGGCGAGGACGGATCCTCGGCCGGCGCCGACGACGAGGCAGGGGGGCTGGAGACCGGCGGTGTCGACGGCGACACCGCCGGGGACGCAGAAGGCGTCGGAGACGACGCGGTGGTCGCGGTCGGCGCGCACGCCGCCAATCCGATCATGGTCAGCACGGCCACGGCGCCGCACGCGAGCCTACTGGTGGTGGTCATCTCCGGTCTCCCTCTGTGTGGTTGCTCGTCCCCCGTCGCGACGGCGACGCCGTCCGCAGCCATAGGCTAGAGCCATGCCGCCCTCACCCACCCGCGGCGCGCCCGAGCTGATCGCCTGGTATCGCGCGCATGCCCGGGACCTCCCGTGGCGACGGCCCGAGTACCTCGCCCGGTACGGCGCGTGGGGGGTGCTGGTGAGCGAGTTCATGCTCCAGCAGACGCCGGTGACACGGGTGATCCCGCACCTGCAGGCGTGGCTCGCCCGCTGGCCGGACCCTGCGGCCCTCGCGTCGGCGACCGGCGCCGAGGTCCTGCAGCAATGGGCGAACCTCGGCTATCCCCGTCGTGCGCTGTGGCTGCATCGGGCGGCCGTCGCCATCCGCGACCAGCACGACGGCATCACGCCGCGCGATGTGGCGTCGCTGCTCGCGCTGCCCGGCATCGGCGACTACACGGCGCGTGCGGTCGCCGTGTTCGCCTTCGGGGACCGCCATCCCGTGGTCGACACGAACACCCGTCGCGTGATCGCCCGCGCCGTTCACGGCAGGGCGCAGCCCGAGCCGCCTTCGCGCCGAGACCTCGACGACATGCTGGCACTGCTCCCCGACGATCGGGGCGACGCCGCGATCGTGAACGCCGCAGCCATGGAGCTCGGTGCGACGGTGTGCACCGCGCGCACCCCCGACTGCGCGCGCTGTCCCCTCCTCGACAGCTGCGCCTGGCGCGCGGCGGGCTATCCGGAGAGCGAGGACCGGCGGCGCAGGCAGGCGCGCTACGAAGGCTCGGACCGGCAGGCGCGCGGCGGAGTGCTGCGCGCGCTGCGGCACGCCGACGGTCACCGGCTGCCGGCCGCCGAGGTCCTCGCCGACTGGCCGGATCCGGCGCAGCGCGATCGTGCGATCGACTCCCTCATCGCCGACGGCCTCATCGAGGCGGAGGACGGCGAGTTCCTGCTGCCCCGCTGACCCCTCCGCGCCCGGCTCCGGGGAGGCACAGGGACGGTCAGAGGTGCTGTTCGGTGCGGTGCGCGAGCACCGTCAGCTCGTGCCGGGTGCGGACGCCGAGCTTCGCGAAGATCCGACCGCCGTGGACCTCGACCGTCCGCACGGACACGTGCAGCGCCAGCGCGATCTCCCTGTTCGTGCAGCCCTGCGCCATCAGCAGCGCGACCTCCAGCTCGCGGGCGGTGAGGATCGTCTCCCAGGTGGCACGACACACCTCGAGCACGGGTGTCGAGACGTCGTCCCTCGCCCTGCCGGTGCCATGCCGCGGCGCGTCCAACATGCGCAGCCTGCGGTCGACCATGCCTCGCCATGCCTGCGCCCCCGACTCGTCGAAGAGGCTCTGTGCCGCGCGCAGATGCCGCACGGCGCGGCTCCGGTCTCCTCGCACGGCGCACGCCGGACCCAGCAGAGCCTCCAGCCGTGCCCGCTCGAACGGCGAGCGGATCCCCCTGCTCTCCGCTGCGATCTGATCGAGCTCATCGCGCCATCCCGACGTCCGGGTCTTCCGTACACGCTGACGCAGCAGGCGCGCGGCGGTCGCGTCCGGCGGCTCCGGTGCCCGAGGGGCGCCGAACGGCCCGATCTCGTCGAGCCCCGGCAGCGCGAACGGCTCGGGCGGCCCGCACCTGTCCGACCAGAGCCGCATGTGCACGGCGGCCTCGTCGCTGCGGCCCTGCAGGAACGCGCCGAGGGCGCGATCGACGAAACCCGTGCCCTCGCGCACCCACGGCAGGCACACTTCGAGATCGCGCGAGAGCGCCCCGACCCTGCCGTCCACGGCGAGCTCCAGCCGCCGGGACAGCGCCACCGCCAGCCCCGCGAAAGGCAGCGCCACCGGAAGCTCGTCGGCGGCCGCGCGGAGCAGATCCAGCGCGATCCCGATCCTCCCCGCCCAGACGTGCAGCAGCACCTCGGCGACGGCCCTGCGCGCCCGGTGCATCGGCGCCCGTGCCGGCAGCCCGGCGCAGATCTCCTCCGTCTCGAGGGCATCGGTCTCCGTGAGAGCGTGCAATCCGGCGCGGGGATCCCCGCTCAGCCCGAGGTACAGCGCATGCGCGATGGACGCGGATCCGCCGCCGGCGGTCATCGTCGAGCTCCCGCCCGCCAGCACGTCGCACCAGGCCTGGAGCGCGGATCTCTCTCCGCGGTCGTGCTCCATCCCTGCGCCGACGGCGAGCCACGCCGCACTGCGTCGGTGGTCGCCGCGCTCCGCGCTGAGGAGTGCACCCCGCACAGCCGCCGAGCGGTATCCCTGGCTCGTCGCATCCCCGGGGATCAGGCCGGCGGGTGCGGGAACCACTCCGTGCCGGAGCGTGCGGGCGAGCACGTACGCCGCGGTGGCGTCTCCGCGGTGGGCGCCGTCGATGCGGCGCGCTCCCTCGATCCGCTCCAGGGCGTCCACGACCCAGCCGCCGGAGAGCGCGGCGTGACCGGCGCACAGCAGCGCTGCGGCATGCGCCGGCGTGCCGGATCGTGCGTGCGCCACGGCCTCCTCGGCGTGCGCCCAGGCGCGGGAGAGGGATCCCCTCCTCAGTGCGACGCGGGACTGGGCGACCAGCGGCTCGACGAATCCGGGATCGCCGGAAGCCGAACCGCGGGCGCGATGCCACAGCGCCGCGTCCGGATCTCCTGCGGTCGCGTATGCGGCGGCGAGCAGACGATGCGCACGGAGCCGGACCGACGCGGTCGACGCGGCGAGCACGGCCGTGCGGAGTGCGGCATCGCTGAAGCGGAAGATCCCGCCATGCGCCTCGACGAGCCGGCCGAACCGCGACGACACGATCCTGTCCGCGCTGCCGCCCGTGATCGCATGGAGCACGGACAGCGGACCTCGTCCGCACAGCGCGAGAGCGAGCACCCGGTCGGGATCCAGGTCCGGCGGCAGCAGGCTCCGCGACCGTGCCGCGAGTGAGGGCACGTTCGGCAGCGGGTCGGGCAGGGCGCGCCAGCCGCGCCGGCACTCTGCGCCCAGCGCCGCCAGCACCTCGGCGACGGCGACCGGATCACCCGCGCACGCGGCCGAGACGGCGGCACGCACGTGCGGCGCAGCGACGCCCTCCGGCGAGGGATCGTGACCATCGGCGGGTTCCGCAGCGCGCGTGCCCCGCGGACCGACGTCGGCGACGATCCCCCGTCGTGCGAGGTCGTGCACCGCCGGGCGCGCGCGTGTCGTGCCGTCCATCCCGCCAGCCCCCCGCTGTCGCAGACGCGCACGCCGCCGTGCGCTGTCTTCGGAACGTAGCAATGTCCGTCGCGCGAACCGCTGCTCATGGCGCTCAGTGACGGGGATGTGCCCGGCATTGCGCCATGAGACGACGAAGGCCCCGAGAGCGGTCTCCCAGGGCCTTCGTCGATTCCGGCGTGCCGCATCGCGGCGTCCGGCGGATCACTCCTGCGCAGCGTCCTCCTCGACCCGGTACGGGTCGGCGTCGCCGGCATAGCTGCCGGAGGCTGCAAGCTTCGCGACCTCCTCATCGCGCTCCCGCGCCTGGCGCAGCAGATCGCTGATGTGGTCGGCGTTCTCCGGCAGCGCGTCCGGGATGAACTCGAGCGTCGGGACGAGGCGCACGCCGAGCTGCCGGCCGACCTCCTTGCGCAGGAGGCCCGTCGCCGAGGTCAGCGCCGCACCGGACGCGACGCGCTCCTCCTCCGAGCCGAGCACCGTGTAGAACACGGACGCGTGCTGCAGATCGCCCGTGACGCGCACGTCGGTGATCGTCACGAAGCCGAGACGCGGATCCCGCAGCCCCTTCTCGAGGCGCTCGGCGAGGATGACGCGGATGCGATCCGCAAGTCGTGCCTGTCGTTCTCCGGCCATGTCCCTACCCTCTCACTCTCTCATCCGCCGCTGAGTCACGAACGGAGCAGGATGGCATCCTGTGGCGGCCGTTGGGGCGTCCGCGAAGCGGACCGGGCCCCCATCAGGCCGACACAGGATGCCATCCTGCGTCACCAGGCGCTTACGCGCGCGGCTTCTCCACCATCTCGGTCGTCTCGATCTCGTCGCCGACCTGGATGTCGTTGTACTTGCCGAGGCCGATACCCGCCTCGAAGTCCGTGCGGACCTCGGTGACGTCGTCCTTGAAGCGACGCAGCGACTCGATGGCCAGGCCGTCGGCGATGACCACGCCGTCGCGGATGACGCGCGCCTTGGCGTTGCGCGTGATCGTGCCCGAGCGGACGATGACACCGGCGATGTTGCCGAACTTCGAGGAGCGGAACACCTCGCGGATCTCGGCGACACCCGACTGGACCTCTTCGAACTCCGGCTTGAGCATGCCCTTGAGGGAGTTCTCGATCTCGTCGATCGCGTTGTAGATGACCGAGTAGAAGCGCACGTCCACGCCCTCGCGGGATGCGGCCTCGCGGGCCTTCGTGTCGGGGCGGACGTTGAAGCCCACGATGATCGCGTTGTCGATCGTCGCCAGGTTCACGTCGCTCTCGGTGATCGCACCGACGCCGCGGTGGATGATGCGCAGCTGCACCGAGTCGTCGACCTCGATCTTGAGGAGCGACTCCTCCAGCGCCTCGACGGCACCGGACACGTCGCCCTTGATGATGAGGTTGAGCGTCTCGACCTTGCCCTCTTCCAGAGCGCGGGTGAAGTCCTCGAGCGAGATGCGCTTGCGGGCCTTGGCCAGCTGGGCGTTGCGCTCGACGGCCTCGCGCTTCTCCGCGATCTGACGGGCCATGCGGTCCTCGTCGGTCACGATGAAGACGTCGCCGGCGCGCGGGACGGAGTTCAGACCCTGCACCTGCACCGGGCGGGACGGCGCCGCGGCCTCGACCGCATCGCCGTTCTCGTCGATCATGGCGCGCACGCGGCCGTAGGCCGTGCCCGCGACGATCGCGTCGCCGACGCGCAGCGTTCCGGACTGGATGAGCACCGTCGCGACCGAACCGCGGCCCTTGTCGAGCTTCGCCTCGATGGCGATGCCTCGCGCGGCCTTGTTCGGGTTCGCGGTGAGGTCGAGGCCCGCGTCCGCGGTGAGCAGCACGGCGTCCAGGAGCTCCTGGATGCCGGTGTTGGCACGAGCCGACACGTCGACGAACATGACGTCGCCGCCGTACTCCTCTGCGACCAGGCCGTACTCGGTCAGCTGCTGACGCACCTTGGCGGGGTTCGCCTCGGGCTTGTCGACCTTGTTGACCGCGACCACGATCGGCACACCGGCCGCCTGCGCGTGGTTCAGCGCCTCCACCGTCTGCGGCATGATGCCGTCGTCGGCGGCGACCACGAGGATCGCGATGTCGGTCACCTGCGCACCACGGGCGCGCATGGCGGTGAACGCCTCGTGACCCGGGGTGTCGATGAAGGTGATCGCGCGCTCGATTCCGTCGTGCTCGGTCCAGACCTGGTACGCACCGATGTGCTGCGTGATGCCGCCGGCCTCGCCGTCGATGACGTTGGTCTTGCGGATCGCGTCGAGCAGCCGGGTCTTACCGTGGTCGACGTGGCCCATGACGGTGACCACGGGCGGACGGATCTCGAGGTCGTCCTCGCTCTCCGCCTCCAGCTCGGCCTCGAGGTCGAGACCGAAGCCCTCGAGGAGCTCCTTGTCCTCGTCCTCGGGCGAGACCATCTGCACCTTGTAGCCGAGCTCCTCGCCGAGCACCTCGAAGGTGGCCTCGTCCAGCGACTCCGTTGCCGTGGCCATCTCGCCGAGGTTGAAGAGGATCGTGACGAGCGTTCCGGGCTGCACGGTGTAGCCGTTCAGCGCTTCGAGCTTGTCCGCGAAGTCGGCGATGGAGGCGCCACGACGCAGACGGATCGTCTCGCCGTTGCCCTTGGAGACGTTGACGCCGCCGACGACCGGCGCCGACCGCATCTCGAACTCCTGCCGCTTCGCCCGCCGCGACTTGCGCTGCTTGCTCTTGCCGCCGCCCTTGCCGAACGCGCCGGCCGTGCCGCCGCCGGGACCACGGCCACGACCGCCGCCACCGCCGGGACGTCCGGCGAAACCGCCGGCCGGAGCGCCGCCGGGACGCTGGAAGCCGCCGCCCGCGCCGGCGCCCGCACCGGGACGGCCGGGACCGCCGGTGCGCTGCTGGAACGGAGCGCCGGGACGACCGCCGCCCTGGCCGGGACGACCGGGACGCCCTGCACCCTGACCGGGGCGGGGCGCGCCGACGCGCGGCGAACCGGGACGCGGCGCCTGCGGACGCGGGATGTTGCCCGGCGTCGGGCGCTGGCCCATGCCCTGCTGCGACGCGAACGGGTTGTTGCCCGGACGCGGGCCGGCGGGACGCTGGCCCATGCCCTGCGAGGACGCGAACGGGTTGTTGCCGGGGCGCGGGGCACCGGGCTTCGGCGCTGCCGAGCCGCCGGGCTTGGGCGCCGCCGGCTTCTCCGCGGCAGGTGCCGCCGGAGCCGCGGGCGCAGCCGGGGCCGCGGGCTTCTCCGCCGCCGGGGCGGGAGCCGTCTCGACCGGCTTGGCCGGACCCGGCTTCGGGCCGGGGGTCGGCGCCTTGGGGCCGGGCTTGGGTGCGCCGGGGGTCGCCGCGCTCTTCGCAGGCGCCGCCGGAGCAGCCGCCGACGCGGGCGCGCCGGCGGGCTTGTCGGCCTCGATCGCCGCGCGCAGCTTGCGCGCCACGGGAGGCTCGATCGTCGATGAGGGGGACTTCACGAACTCGCCGAGCTCCTTGAGCTTCGCGAGTGCGAACTTGCTGTCGACGCCGAGTTCAGCGGCGATCTCGTGCACGCGTGGTTTACCAGCCACAATTCTCCTGTCAGGGGTCGGTCCGCCCTGACAGGGCAGACCACTAGTCGCGGACGGGTCTCATTTCGAGCCGTTCACTTTGTTTCCATAGCCGTTCAGCCGTTTCTCGAGGGTCTGCATGTTCTCTGCTTCCGGGAATTCCAGCACAGGGGACACACGGAGCGCACGGGCGAAGGCGCGTCGCCGCTGGGCGGTCTCCACGCACTCCGGAGTCGGATGCACCCACGCACCCCGCCCCGGCAGCACGGCCTGCTCGTCGAAGACGAGCTCACCGTTCCGGATGACCACCCTGATCAGGGAGGCGCGAGATGCACGAGCGCGGCAACCGACACACGTTCGTACAGGTTCCATCTTACACCTCAGATCTGGGGCGTCCTTACGCGACGCTCAGCGGAGACGTCGTCTCGGTCGCTGCGCGCCCTCGCTCCCTCTCGATCAGCGCCGCATCACCGCGGCTACGCCGCATCGATCCCTCACGCGTCGAGGATCGAGTCCGGCTGGATGTCGATCTTGGCGCCCGTGAGCTTGGCGGCGAGGCGCGCGTTCTGCCCCTCCTTGCCGATCGCGAGCGACAGCTGGTAGTCGGGCACGAGGGCACGGACGGCCTTGGTGCCGGCGTCCAGGACGAACGCGCTCGTGACCTTCGCGGGCGACAGGGCGTGCGCCACGAACGTCGCCAGATCCTGGTGGTAGTCGACGATGTCGATCTTCTCCCCCGCCAGCTCCTCGGTGACGGCCCGCACGCGGCGGCCGAGCTCGCCGATGCACGCGCCCTTGGCGTTGATCGAGGGATCGTTCGCCTTCACCGCGATCTTGCTGCGGTGGCCCGCCTCGCGCGCGAGTGCGACGATCTCCACCAGACCGGCGGCGATCTCGGGCACCTCGAGCGCGAAGAGCTTGCGCACGAGCCCCGGGTGCGTGCGGGAGACCGTGATCGCGGGACCCTTGGCGCCCTTCGCGACGGAGGTCACGTAGACGCGGATCCGGGATCCGTGCGTGTACTCCTCGCCGGGCACCTGCTCCTCGGGCGGCAGGATCGCCTCGACGGACCCGAGGTCCACGTGGATCATGCGCGGGTTCGGGCCCTGCTGGATCACGCCGGCGACGATGTCGCCCTCCTTGCCGCGGAACTCGCCGAGCACCGCGTCGTCGGCGATGTCGCGAAGGCGCTGTCCGATGACCTGCTTGGCGGCGAACGCGGCGATCCGGCCGAAGTCGTCCGGCGTGGAGTCCTCCTCGCCGATCACGACGCCCTCCTCGTCGAGGACCGGCACCATGACGGCCACGTGGCCGGTCTTGCGGTCGAGCTCGACGCGGGTGCCCTCGGTGAGCGAGCCCTCGTGGGAGTCGTGCTTGGCGTAGGCGGTCAGGACGGCCTGTTCGATGATCGCGATCAGCTCGTCGAAGGGGATCTCCTTCTCCCGTTCGATCGTGCGCAGCAATCCGAGATCGATATCCATGGCGGCCTCCCTGTTCAGCTCTCGTCGGCGCGCATCCGCACGCACGACATCCGTACAACGATACCCTGGTCCGGCTCCCCTGCGCGATCGACGGCCGCTCGCGCGCGGCTCCAGGAGGACCGGATGACGAACGACGACAGCGCGACCAGCCACGACGTGATCGTCGTCGGCGCCGGCATGTCCGGCGTCGTCGCCGCGCGCCTCCTCGCGGACGCCGGGCTGCGGGTCGTCGTCCTGGAGGCGCGCGACCGCATCGGCGGCCGGATGCACAGCGATCGCTCGGCGGGATTCCCCGTCGATCTCGGCGCCTCCTGGATCCACGGCATCGAGGACTCGCGCCTGGCCGAGCTCGTGCAGGCGCTCGAGATCCCGACGCTCGAGTTCACGGTCGGCAGCTTCCAGGTCGGCGGACGGCCGATCGCGGACTTCGACGGCGAGGGGCGGCGCATGACGGCCGACGCGAGCGCCCGGTGGGTCGCGGACGTCGACGCCGCCGACCGTGCCGTCGGGCAGGAGATCGAGGCGGCCTCCCCCGGCGACACCTACCTCGATGTGACTGAGCGCGCTCTCGACCGGCTCGAGCGCCTCCCCGACGCGATGGATCCGGAGCGCATCGACGAGATCCGCGAGTTCTTCCGCCATCGCGTCGAGGAGCAGTGCGGCGCCTGGATCGGCGACCTCGACGCCCACGGCCTGGACGAGGACGCGATCGACGGCGACGAGGTGATCTTCCCGCGCGGGTACGACGAGCTCCCGGCGCGGATCGCGGCGGGCCTGGAGGTGCGCCTCGCGCACGTCGTCCGGCGCGTCGGACGCGACCCCCGCGGAGTGCGGGTCGAGACGGACCGGGGGACGTTCTCGGCGGCCCAGGCGATCGTGACCGTGCCCCTCGGCGTGCTGAAGGCCGGCGCGATCGCCTTCGAGCCGCCGCTGCCCGAGGCGGTCGCGGGACCGCTCGCGCGCCTCGGGATGGGTGTCTTCAACAAGGTGTTCCTGCAGTTCCCCGCACGCTTCTGGGAGGACGGGGTCTACGCCGTCCGGGCCCTCGGCGAGCCAGGGGAGCACTGGCACTCGTGGTACGACGTGTCCGCGATCAGCGGACGCCCGACGCTTCTGACCTTCGCCGCCGGTCCGTTCGGCCGTCGGATCCAGGGCCTGTCCGACGAGGAGATCGCGCGTGACGCGACCGCCGCGCTCCGCGCGCTGTACGGGGACGGGATCCCGGCCCCGAGCGCGCACCGGATCACCCGCTGGGGCGAGGATCCCTACGCGCAGGGCTCCTACTCGTATCTCGCCACCGGGTCCTCCCACCACGACCACGATGCGCTGGCCGGACCGGTGGACGGCGTGCTGCACTTCGCCGGCGAGGCCACCTGGGGCGCCGAGCCCGCGACCGTCGGCGGCGCCTATGCCTCGGGTGCGCGGGCGGCGGAGCGCGTGCTGGGCCGGCCGGCGGATCTCACGGCGTTCGCGGCGGGGATCCGCGCCGTCGCGTCCTGATCCGCAGGGTGTTCGGGCGCGGCGCGCCGCTCAGGCGGACGGAGCGGATCCCAGCCGGTTGATCGCGCCGATCAGCCGGAACAGGGACCCCACCGCGCGCTGGTCGAGGTGCAGGGTGAGTCGCGGCAGGTCGAGCTGATCCTTGTCCGCGAGCTCGACGGGCAGCGGCCCGCTCCCCTCGATCCGCCCGGAGGAGAGCATGGACCCGAACTGCTCGTTGAGCTGCGCGATCTCGTCGCCCGTGGGCTCGGCGCGCAGGCGCAGCACGAGGACGTCCCCGACCCAGCGCAACGAGTCGTAGTTGCGCCAGAATCCGGTGATCGCCGCAGTGGCCTCGTCGACCGAGTCGGTGATGCGCACCCGGTCGAAGTCACCCGGCGAGATCACCCCGGTGGGCGCCAGATCCTCCTGCACGAAGCGCTCCAGCCCGTGCCAGAAGGTGCCGCCGGGCTGGTCGAGGAGCACGATCGGCATCGGCTCCGCCTTGCCCGTCTGCTGCAGCGTGAGCAGCTCGAACATCTCATCGAGCGTGCCGAACCCGCCGGGGAGGCAGATGAAGCCGCGCGACTCCTTCATGAGCATGAGCTTGCGCGTGAAGAAGTACTTCATCGCGACGACGTGCTCCTGCTCCGCGACGATCGTGTTCGCCTTCTCCTCGAACGGCAGCCGGATCGACACTCCCAGCGAGCGGTCGGGCCCCGCGCCCTCCGCCGCGGCCTGCATGATCCCGGGGCCTGCACCGGTGACCACCATCCAGCCTTCCGCCGCGAGCGCGGCCGCGACGTCGCGCGCCTGCCGGTAGAGCGGATCGTCCTGCGCGGTGCGGGCGGAGCCGAACACCGTGACCTTGGGCACGCCACGGAACGGCGCGAACAGCCGGAACGCGTCGCGCATCTCGCTGAGCGCCGCCGAGGCGATCTTCAGGTCGAGGCGGTCGGTGCGGTCCTCGCCCAGCAGCACCGCCGTCTGCAGCATCCGCAGCACGAGGCGCCGGTCGGCGTGCACTCCGGCGTCGTCGAGCACGGCGTTGATCTCGGCGCGCAGGGCCGGCGGGAGCAGTTCTTCGGTCATGGCTCCAGCGTGTCACGCCGTCCGGCCTCCCGAGCGCGACCGCGCCGGGGCGGCCGCCGGCCCGAAGCGCCGCGAACGGTCATGCCCAGGGCATCGGCCGGTCGGTGATGCGCGTGCTGTCGTCGGGAAGGTGCGGAAGCTGCTCGCCGCCGGCGCGGATGCAAAGCCAGCGCAGCTCGCCGGGGCTGTCCGGACGGGCGCGCCAGGTGCGCGGCACGCCCTGGCCGACGCGCACCACCGTGCCGGGGGCGACCTCGACGACGTCGTCTCCGACGCCCATCTGCCCGAGTCCGGCGAGGAACACGTAGAGCTCCTCGATCTGCGCATGCGTGTGCCAGTAGCCGGCCTCCTCGCCGGGCACCAGGGCGTTGGCGGTCATCCCGATGTACTGCATGGTCAGCTCATGGTCGACGACGCGACGGCCGTCGCGCGACCGGGCCTCGTCGAATCCGCCGTGGAACGCCCGCCAGTCGTCCGGGCTTCCGATGTCGGTGATCTCGTAGTCGCTCATGCGTCCTCCTCGTGCGTGCGGTCTGCGGCACCCTGTCCGCCGTGCCAGGTCCGGATCCAGCCCGAGGCGGCCCGCGTGTAGACGATGCGCGTGTGGCGGCGATCCTCCGCCCCCTGCCAGAACTCGACCCGGCTCGGCACGATCCGCCAGAGCACCCAGTCGCCCTCGGCCACTCCGGCGCGCGCGGCGGCCGAGCGTGCGGCGAGATCGGCGGCGCTCTCCTCGGCGGAGGCCTCCTGCACCGGACCCCGCACCCGCACCGCGCGCACGACGGGCTGCCACCAGAAGTTCAGCGCGGCCGCGGGATTCGCCGCGAGCTGGCGTCCCTTCGCCGACGAGCGGGGACCGGCGAAGGCCCAGCCGCGCTCGTCGACGTCCTTCAGGATGAGCGTGCGCGCATCCGGCATTCCGTCGCCGTCCACGGTCGCCAGCGTCGCGGCGTGCGGCTCGGCGACGCCCGCCTCCGCCGCCGTGGTGATCCAGTTCAGGAACAGCGCGAGCGGCTCGTCCGGCACCGACCCCGGGTGCAGTGCGGGGGCGGTCCCGGTGAGCGCCGGACGGGACCTCAGCCAGGCGGCGGGGGTGATGTCCATGCGAGGGGATCCGTCGCGGTCAGCGCGCCGCGAGCCGCTGCAGCGCCTCGGCGATCGTGAGCGTGTCGCGCTCGCCCGTACGGCGGTCCCACAGCTCGACCTGGCCGTCGGCGGCGCCGCGGCCCACGACGAGCACGCGCGGGATGCCCACGAGCTCGGCGTCGCCGAACTTCACGCCCGGGGAGACCTTGGGACGGTCGTCGTACAGCACGTCCAGCCCCGCGGCCTCGAGCTGCGCCGCCGCGTCCTCCGCCACGTCGAAGGCGACCTGGTCGCGGCCCGCGGCGACCACGTGCACGTCGAACGGCGCGACCGAGGCGGGCCAGATCAGGCCCTTCTCATCGTTGTTGAGCTCGGCGATGATCGCGAGGATGCGGGTCACGCCGATGCCGTAGGAGCCCATCGTGACGGTCACGAGCTTGCCGTTCTCGTCGAGCACCTTGAGTCCGAGCGCCTCGGCGTACTTGCGGCCGAGCTGGAAGACGTGGCCGATCTCCATGCCTCGAGCCAGATGCACAGGTCCCGAGCCGTCCGGGGCCGGGTCGCCCTCTCGCACGTTCGCGATCTCGACCACCCCGTCCGCCGAGAAATCACGGCCGGCGACGACCGAGTGCGCGTGCTTCTGGTCGATGTTCGCGCCGGTGATCCAGCTCGTGCCCTCCCCCACCCGCGGGTCGAGCAGGTAGCGGATCCCGGTGGCCGACTCCTCGCCGAGGATGGCTCCCGTAGGCGACCACGGGCCGATGTACCCCTTCACCAGCAGCGGATTGTTCTCGAAGTCGTCCGTCGTCGCGGGCTCGACCTCGGCCGGGGCGAAAGCCACCTCGGCGCGCTTCTCGTCGACCTCGCGGTCGCCGGGGATGCCGACGACGACGAGCTCGCGGGTGCCGTCGAGATGAGTGAGGGCGAGCACGACGTTCTTGAGGGTGTCGGCGGCCGTGTACTCGCCGTCGAGATGCGCGTTCGCGTGTGCGACCAGGGTCTCGATCGTCGGCGTGTTCGGGGAGTCGAAGATCACCGGCGCCCCGGACTCGTCATAGGGCACGGGCTCCGGCGCCGCCGTCGAGAAGGCCTCGACGTTGGCGGCGTAGCCGCCCTCGGACCGCACGAACGTGTCCTCGCCGACGGGCGTCGGGTGCAGGAACTCCTCGCTACGCGAACCGCCCATGGCGCCCGCGTCGGCCTGCACGATCACGTACTCGAGCCCGAGCCGCTGGAAGATGCGCTCGTAGGCGTCGCGCTGGGCCTGATAGCTGGCGGCGAGCCCCTCGTCGGACGCGTCGAAGGAGTACGCGTCCTTCATCGTGAACTCGCGACCGCGCAGGAGACCGGCACGGGGGCGGGCCTCGTCGCGGTACTTGTCCTGGATCTGGTAGATCGTGAGCGGCAGATCCTTGTACGAGGAGTACAGGTCCTTCACCAGCAGGGTGAAGGCCTCCTCGTGCGTGGGCGCGAGCAGGTAGTCGCCGCCCTTGCGGTCCTGAAGGCGGAACAGCAGGTCGCCGTACTCCTCCCACCGTCCGGTCGCCTCGTATGCCTCCCGCGGCATGAGCGCCGGGAAGTGCACCTCCTGCGCGCCAGCCGCGGCCATCTCCTCGCGGACGATGGTCTCGATCCGCGCCTTCACCCGGAGCCCGAGCGGCAGCCACGCGAAGATGCCGGCCGCCTGCGGTCGGATATACCCGGCGCGGATCAGGAGCTTGTGGCTCGCGACCTCGGCGCCGGCCGGGTCTTCGCGAAGCGTGCGGAGGAAGAAGTTCGAGAGACGAGTCACCACGGCTCAAGTCTAGTGAGGCGCCCGTCCCGCCCCGTGCGCGTTGCAGGGCGGGACGGGCGCGCAGCGCGGATCAGTTGAGCGCGCGCGTGCCGGGCGGGATGATCCCGCCGGCGTAGATCTCCGACGCGTTGTCCTGCAGGGCGGTGAGCGCCACACGCTGCGGCAGCGGGCCGTAGGAGATGCGGGCCACGCCGAGCGCCTCGTACTCGGTCGAGGTGAGGGCCCCGGGGAGGCCGATCACGCTGACCTTGCCATGGCCGATGCCGTCGACCAGCGCCCGCGTCGTGTCGGCGTCGAGGATGCCCGGCACGAACACGCTGGTCGCGCCCGCCTCGACGAACGCCCTGCCGCGCTCGATCGCGTCGGCGAGGGACTCCGCGACCGGACGCCCGCCGCCGCGCACGAACGCGTCGGTGCGGGCATTGAGCACGAAGGGCACGCCTTCGGCCTCGCCGGCGCGGATCATCGCCGCCACGTTCGCCGCGGCCTCGTCCAGCGGGCGCAGGCGGTCCTCGACGTTCGCGCCGACGACGCCGGCGCCGATCGCCAGGCGCACGGTCTCTCCCGGGTCGCCGTAGCCGTCGTCGAGGTCGGCCGTCACCGGCAGCTCGACGGCCGCCGCGATGCGGCCCACCATGTCGAGCATGAGCTCACGCGGGATCGCGCCGTCGGCATAGCCGAACGACGACGCGATGGAGTGGCCGGCCGTGGCGATGGCCGTGGTCTCGGGCAGTACGGCGATCGCCTGCGCGGAGACGACGTCCCAGACGTTCACGACACGGAGGATCTCGGGGGCCGCGTAGAGCGCGGCGAGGGTACGGGCCTTGTCGGCAGTGGTGGTCATGGTCACCACGCTAACGCCCGCCCCCGACGCAGAGGGCGGCTTAGGCTGAACCCATGCCTCAGCGCCGATCGCACGTCGCCCCCTCCGCCGCGCAGTCGGAGCTCGCCACGGCGCTGGCGACGTTGCGCACCGAGCTCGACGCCCCGACCGGGTTCCCTCCGGAAGCCCTCGCCGAGGCCGCCGCGGCCTCCCCCGCGACGCCCGACCTCGACCTGCGCGACATCGCCTTCGCGACGCTGGATCCGGCCGGCTCCATGGACCTGGACCAGGCCTTCCAGCTGGAACGGAGCGGATCGGGCTACACCGTGCGATATGCCATCGCCGACGTGCCCTCGTTCGTCGCACCGGGAGGCGCACTCGACGCCGCGGCCCGCCTGCGGGGCGAGACCCTCTACGCCGCGGACGGGACGATCCCGCTGCATCCGCCGATCCTGAGCGAGGATCACGCCTCGCTGCTGCCGGATCAGGATCGCCCCGCGCTCGTGTGGACCTTCGCCCTGGACGCGGAGGGGAGCGTGTCGGACACCCGGCTCGAGCGCGCACTGATCCGCTCGAGGGCCAAGCTCGACTACGTCTCGGTGCAGGCGGATCTCGACGCGGGGCGGGACTCTCCGGCGGCGCTGCTCCCCGAGATCGGGCGGCTGCGGCTCGCGCAGGAGGCGCAGCGCGGCGGGGCGAGCCTGAACCTGCCCGATGACGAGGTGGTGCGGCACGACGACGGGACCTATGCGATCGAGCGGCGCACCCCGCTCCCCGTGGAGGACTGGAACGCGCAGCTCTCGCTCATGACCGGGATGGTCGCGGCGCAGCTCATGCTGCAGGCGAGGATCGGGATCCTGCGCACGATGCCGCAGCCCGAGGACGCCGCGTTCGAGACGTTCCGGCACCAGACCGAGGCGCTCGGCGTGCCGTGGACGACCGGACGCTACGGCGACTATCTGCGGACGCTCGACAAGGAGGATCCGCGCACGCTGCCGATCCTGGAGGCGGCGTCCGCGCTGTTCCGCGGGGCCGGGTACGTCGCCTTCGACGGGACGGTCCCCGCCGAGACCACGCAGGCGGCCATCGCCGCCCCCTATGCGCACGCCACCGCGCCCCTCCGGCGGCTCGTGGACCGTTGGTCGCTCACCGTCGCGCTCGCGGTGAGCCGTGGGGAGGAGGTGCCCGCGTGGGTGCGCCAGAGCCTCCCGCTCCTCCCCGACCTGATGCGGGCCTCCGCACAGCGGGCGTCGGCGCTCAGTTCCCGCACGATCGATCTCGTCGAGGCGGCGCTGCTGGCCCCGCGCGTCGGCGAGACGTTCGACGCGGTGGTGATCCGGCGCAACGGCGAACGCGGCACGGTGCAGATCGAGGAGCCGCCCGTGACGGCGTCGGTGGCGCTGCCGCCCGAGGCCGTCGCCGGCACTGCGGTGCGGGTCACGCTGACCGCCGCGGACGTCGCGAAGGGGCAGATCTCCTTTGCCGTCGCCTGAGGACGAGCCCGACGCGCTCGGCACCCGGATCCGGGACGACGCGCACTCCTTGCGCACGCTCGATCCGGACGATGACGACGACTCCGACCTCGAGCCGCTGGCCGACATCGTCGGCGACGCCCGCGTGGTCGCGATCGGCGAATCGATGCACCGCGTGCACGAGTTCTTCGCTCTGCGCCACCGGCTGTTCCGGTTCCTGCACCGGCGCGCCGGATTCACCGCACTCGTGACCGAGAGCGGCATGCCGGAGGGCCGCAGGGTCGACACGTGGATCCGCACCGGGGCCGGAGGGCTCCGTGACACCCTCCGCGAGGGCGTCACCTACGGCTTCGGGGCCTGCCAGGAGATGCTCGACCAGCTGACGTGGATGCGGGCGCGCGCCGCGGCCGGCCACGGCGCGCCGCGCTGGTACGGGATGGACCTCCCCGATTCGTCCGCCAGCGCCCTCCCCGGCGTCCTCACGGCCGTCGACCTGCTCGACGACGTGGATCCGCACTACGCCGCGCACGCGCGAGAGAGCCTGCTCCCCCTGTTCGCGTATCTGCCCGGCGACCGCTCCGGGCTGGCCCAGGCGGCACCGACGATCCAGGCCTATCTCGCCCTGCCCGCCGACCGGCGTGCGGGCATCACGGTCGGCATCGCGGACCTCGCCGCACGGATCCGCGCCCGGCGCCGCGAGGAGATCGCCGCACTCGGCGGCGACGCGGAGAGCCGGGAGCGGGTCGACGCCGCGATCCGGGCCGCGGAGAGCGCCCGGGCGGCGGACGCGTTCCTGCAGGCGATGACCGCGGGCGCCGCCCGCACCTGGCCCGCCGCCAACATCCGCGACGCGTGGATGGCCGACACCGTGGAGTGGATCCTGGAGCGCGAGCCGCGGATCGTGGTGGCGGCGGCGAACGGGCACGTGCAGCGCACCCCGTTCTCCGCTCCCCCGTTCGTGCCGGATCCGATGACGACGATGTGCGGGCACCTCGCCGACCGGCTGGGCACCGATCTCGTGGTCATCGGCACGGCCTTCGGCGGCGGCGAGCAGTGGCTGCACCGTCCGACGGTGGACGACGCCCCGGGCCATTCCCGCCCCTTCATCGCACCGCTCGCCCCGCTCGATCCCTCGAGCCTGGACGCCGTGCTGGAGCGCTCCGGCATCGGCGACGCGCTGCTGGATCTGCGCCGGCCGTCCGCGCGCGCAGCCGTGGCACTCGATGCCACCTCCGGATGGCACAACGGCGACGTCCTGCAGCCCGGCTCGGCCCGCGAGGCCTTCGACGCCGTGGCCTTCGTCCGCCGGGTCTCGCCCTGGCACACCTGGATCGACGAGCGCGGCCTCGACCGGCGCTGAGGCTTCCCCCGCGGGCTCAGAGCTCGCGGAGGTAGCAGAGCATCCGGTAGTCCTTGCCCGGCTCCACGTTGACGAAGCCGTGCCGTTCGTAGAAGCGCCGCGCGTCGACGTCGATCTCGTCGACGTTGATGTGCATCTCCCCGCCGCCGCGGGCGCGCACCTCCTGGATCGCGCGCTGCAGCAGCCGCGTGCCGATGCCCCCGCCGCGCAGGTCGGGGATCACGTAGAGCTCGTCCAGTACCGCGAGCGGTCCGTCGCAGTACACGGTGGGGCGCAGCGTGACCACGGCGTAGGCGATCGGATCGGTGGGGTCGCCGACGAACAGCACGAACGCGGCGGGATCGGCGATCAGGGCACGGAACCGCCGCTCGAGCACCTCGAACGGCGGCGACGGATCCCCGAACTCGTCGCCGAAGTCGATCTGCAGCCGGGCCGCGATCGCCGCCTGATCGACCGTGCCGATCCTGATGTCGATCGATTCGTCACCCGCCACGGCCGTCCCCCGTTTCAGGCGTTCACGCCGGCGAACCCGCAGGAACCGCGGTCGTGGTCATCACCAGCAGCTGCTCCGAGAGCTGCAGCGACACCCGGATCGACGCGAACTCCGCGAGCGAGGAGGCGTGCGTGCCGCCGCACAGGATCGACGCGGTGCCCTCGGGCAGCTCGCAGACCCAGCGTCGGCGGTCGACGATGCTCTCGCCTTCGACCTCGATGCGGCTCGGCGCGGCGGACGCGATCCACGCCGCGAGCCGCGCGTTCATGCGCTCTTCGCGCTCTGCCAGCGTCCCGGCGAGACCTTCGGTGTCGAACCCGGCCTTGCGCAGGCTCTTGCCGAGGCGGTACTCGTCGACGGCGCCGTCGGGGCCGATGACGCTCGTCTGATTCGCGCGCCCCTCGAAATCGGGGTTGCCGAGGGCGTCGGATCCGGGATCCTTCCGCCACAGATCGGCGACCGCGAAGTCGAGCGCCAGCGACGCGAGGTGGCAGGCGGTGTGTCCGCGGCTGAGGCCGGCGCGGTACGCGGCGTCGACCGCGGCCTCGACCTCCGCACCCGCGGCGAGCGCCGCGGGGACCGTGTCGACCCGGTGGCCGACCGACCACGTCCAGCCCTCCGCGCCGCGCTTGACCGGGATCGCGGCGCCGATCGCGACCTCGCCCTCGTCGCTGACGGCGGCCATGACGGCCTCGGTCACCGCGACCTCGACGTCGGCGACGCGGAGCGTGCCCCGGTCCCCCGGCTGGTCCGGCCAGGTGTGGTCGACGGGGTGGAACGGCGTGCGATCGAGCACGACGACCGCACCGCTGTCGTCCGGGTTCACGCCGACCACGTGGGCGGTCTCGAGGAGGGATCCCGACGGGAAGGTGACGACGGTGGCGCTGGTCACGAGGTGACGACCTGTGCGGTGCCGAGCGGCGCGTTCGGGCCCATCTCGTCGGCGATGCGGTTCGCCTCTTCGATGAGGGTCGCGACGATGTCCTCCTCGGGCACGGTCTTGATGACCTCTCCCTTGACGAAGATCTGGCCCTTGCCGTTGCCGCTGGCGACACCGAGGTCGGCCTCGCGCGCCTCGCCGGGTCCGTTCACGACGCAGCCCATGACCGCCACGCGCAGCGGCACGGTCATGTCCTTGAGCCCCTCGGTGACGTTCTCGGCGAGCGTGTAGACGTCGACCTGCGCGCGTCCGCAGGACGGGCAGGAGACGATCTCGAGCTTGCGCTCGCGCAGGTTCAGCGACTGGAGGATCTGGTGTCCGACCTTGACCTCCTCAGCGGGCGGTGCGGAGAGCGAGACCCGGATCGTGTCGCCGATCCCCTCGCCGAGCAGGATCCCGAACGCGGTGGCCGACTTGATCGTGCCCTGGAACGCGGGGCCCGCCTCGGTGACGCCGAGGTGCAGCGGCCAGTCGCCCCGCTCCGCGAGCAGGCGGTAGGCCTTGACCATCACCACGGGGTCGTTGTGCTTGACCGAGATCTTGAAGTCGTGGAAGTCGTGCTCCTCGAACAGGGACGCCTCCCACACGGCGCTCTCGACGAGCGCCTCGGGGGTGGCCTTGCCGTACTTCTCGAGCAGGCGCCGGTCGAGCGACCCGGCGTTCACGCCGATGCGCAGCGAGACGCCGGCGTCCTTCGCGGCCTTGGCGATCGCGCCGACCTGATCGTCGAACTTGCGGATGTTGCCAGGGTTGACGCGCACTGCGCCGCAGCCCGCGTCGATCGCCTGGAACACGTACTTCGGCTGGAAGTGGATGTCGGCGATGACCGGGATCTGGCTCTTCTTCGCGATGATGTGCAGCACGTCGGCGTCGTCCTGGGACGGGACGGCGACCCGCACGATCTCGCAGCCGGACGCGGTGAGCTCGGCGATCTGCTGCAGCGTCCCGTTGATGTCGGTCGTCTTCGTCGTGGTCATCGACTGGACGCTGACCGGGGCGTCGCCTCCGACGAGGACCTTGCCGACCTTGATCTGGCGGCTCTTGCGTCGCGGGGCGAGGACTTCGGGGATCCGGGGCATCCCCAGGTTCACAGCTGGCACGTCAACCAGGTTACCGGTGTGCGGCTGGAAGGGATCCGCGAACAGCCGCAGCCGCGAACGTCACGACGGGCGAGGACACCGCCCCGTTGTGATAGTTTCGGCGCATGTCCGCGAACCGCACCTGGTGGCCCGCCTCCTAGGCGGTGAGTTCGCGTACCACGATCCAGACCGCCTTCCGGGGCGGTCTTGTCGTTTCTGCCGCGTCGGATCCCCCTTGCTCAGGAGCCTCAGATGACCACTGCCGACCGGATCCATGCCCTGCCGACCGAGAGCGCCTTCGTGCTGCTGGCCCGCGAGGGCTCGGACAGCGTCGAGCTGCTGACCGGCGAGATCGTCGACGTCGTCGACCTCGCCGACATCCCGCTGGGGGCGGACGGCGCCCGTCGTGAGGTGTTCGCCCTGGTGCCCTACCGCCAGGTGCGCGAGCGCGGCTTCGAAGCGCAGGACGACGGGGCGCCGCTGCGCTGCCTGCTCGTCGACGAGCATCTGCACCTGCCCGCGGACGAGGTGCGCGCCGCGCTGCCGGCCGAGCCGCTGCCGCTCCACGACGGCGGCTTCGATCTCAGCGACGACGAGTACGCCGCGATCGTCGAGCGCGTGATCGCCGAGGAGATCGGCCGCGGCGAAGGCGCGAACTTCGTGATCCGCCGCGATTACACGGCGCGCATCGACGCCGCGACCCCGGAGACGGAGCGGATCGCGGCGCTGACGTGGTTCCGGGCTCTGCTCGAGCACGAGCGCGGCGCCTACTGGACCTTCGCGGTGGTCACCCCCGGCGTCGTGGCGGTCGGGGCCAGCCCCGAGGCGCACGTCGTCGCGCAGGGCGGCGTCGTGACCATGAACCCGATCTCCGGAACCTTCCGCCACCCGGCCGGCGGCTCCACGACGGCCGCGCTCGGCGAGTTCCTCTCCTCCGCCAAGGAGACCGAAGAGCTGTTCATGGTCGTGGACGAGGAGCTCAAGATGATGAGCGCGGTCTGCTCCGACGGCGGGCGGATCACCGGTCCGCACCTGAAGCAGATGTCGCGCCTCACCCACACCGAGTACATGCTCCGCGGCAGCAGCCGCCTCGACCCCCGCGACATCCTCCGCGAGACCATGTTCGCGCCGACGGTCACCGGCTCCCCGATGCAGAACGCGTGCACTGTGATCCGCCGGCACGAGCGCAAGCCGCGCGGCTACTACTCCGGTGTCGCGGCGCTCTTCACCCCGAACGACGCCGGCGGCCACGACCTCGACGCGCCCATCCTCATCCGCACCGTGTACCTCGCCGACGGCCGGCTCAGCGTGCCGGTGGGGGCGACGCTCGTACGGCACTCGGATCCGGCCGGCGAGGTCGGTGAGACCCACGGCAAGGCGGCGGGTGTGCTGGGCGCCATCGGCGCCGTGGCCCGCGACACGGCGGCGGAGTCGCGGGAGGATCCCGACGCGCCGAGCCCCGCGGGCACGCCGGCGGAGGACCCGGGGATCCAGGCCCTGCTCGCGTCCCGCAACGCGCGTCTGGCGGAGTTCTGGATCAATCCGCAGGACGGCGGCGCGCAGTCCACGGCCGCCGCGCCCTTCGCCGGCCGCACCGCGGTCGTGGTCGACGCCGAGGACCGCTTCACGACGATGCTCGCCCACCAGCTGCGCCATCTCGGCCTCGAGGTGCACATCCAGCCGTGGGCGCAGAGCGACGACGCGGAGATCGACGCCGCCGACCTTCTCGTCGCGGGCCCTGGTCCGGGCGACCCCCGCGACGGCTCCTCCGCGCGCATCGCCCGCATGCGGGAGCTCGTGGCGCGACGGCGCGCGAGCGGCCGCCCGCTGCTGGCCGTCTGCCTCAGCCACCAGATCCTCGCGGACTCGCTGGGAATCGAGCTGGCGCCGCTCGCGAGCCCGCACCAGGGGCTGCAGAAGTCGGTGCCCGTGTTCGGCCAGGACGCGTCGATCGGCTTCTACAACACGTTCACGGCCCGCGTCGCCCCCGGCACCACCGCGGTCGGCGTCGCCGAGGTGTCGGCGGATCCGGGATCCGGCGATGTCTACGCGCTGCGCGGACCCGGGTTCGCATCGGTGCAGGGCCACCTGGAGTCGATCCTGTCCCGGGACGGGATGACCACGCTGCAGCGCCTCGTCGGGCACGCACTCGAGGGGCGCTGAGCGCCCTTCCCCCGGGCGCACGAGGAGACGCCGCCGGTCCCGACGGCGCCTCCTCTGCGGCATCGCCTACTTGGTGTTCAGCTTGAAGCTCCCGCTCCAGGCCGCACCGGCATACCGTCCGGCGATCCCGGCCCAGGACACGGAGACCGGGTAGGTGCCCGGCTTCAGGGTCAGCTTCAGCGCGGTGGAGGCCACCCCGTTCGCGCCGGTCTGGGCGGTCACGGTCTGGCTGCCGATCACGAAGGTCACGGTCTGGTTCGCGATCGGACGGCCGAGCACGTCGGTCACGGTCGCGGACAACGGGATCTTCGCGTTCGGCTTGCTGGACAGCGTGCCCGTGTAGACGATCGCCGAGGCCATCGACGTCACCGTCTGCGACACCGCCGCGGAGCTGCTCGCGACATACCGGGCATCACCCGCGAACGCCGCGGTGATCGGATAGGAGCCGCTCGGGAGCGTCTCCGTCACGGTCGCCGCAGCCGTCCCGGAGCCGTCCGCCGTCGCCGTGGCGAGCTGCGTCGCACCGCCGGCCGTGGTGAAGGCCACCGCCGCGCCGTTGACGGGTCGCCCGAACTCGTCCATCACCGCGCCCCGGTAGGTGACGGGGGCCGAGTAGGTCGCCGTCAGATCGCCCGTGAACGACGTGCTCGTGCTGCGGGCGCGCACCGTGACCGAGACGTCCTTGGCGGTGCAGGCGCCGTGCCTGTCGCACACCGTCACGGTCACCTGCGCGGTTCCCGGATCCGCCCACTGATGCGTCTCCGACGGCCCGCCCGTCACGATGGCCGAGCCGTCGTGGAAGTCCCACGCGTACGTCAGCGTCGACTGCTCGGCGGCGCCCGGATCCGTCGCCTGCGCCTGCAGGGTCAGCGGACGTCCCCATGCGACGGTCGGGTCGGCGGGGGCGACGATCACGGCCGGCGGAAGGTTGTTCACCCCGACGCCGAACGTCGTCGTGCCGGACAGGCCCGTCACGTCGGTCGCGGCGACCATGCCCGAGAACGGACCGGAATCCGCGAACACGTGCGTCGTCGGGCTGCCGTACGCGGTACCCCCGTCGGAGAAGCTCCACACGAACGTGGCCCCTGCGGCGCAGGGTCCTGCGGCGACCGCGCTGAACGGGATCGCGCTGCCCTCGTCCCCGGTGAACGTCGGAGCGGCCGTCACGGTGGGCGGCACGTTGTTCGCCAACGCGCTGCCCAGCGCGTAGGACACGTCGGATGCCGTCTCCGCGAACCCGCTGTCGTTCGTTGCGAGCGTGTCGGTCGCGTCGTACACCGTGATGTTCGGCGCCCCGGGAAGGGTGAACGGCGGGTACGGCACCACGACCGGGATGACCGCCGGTGCCGAGACCTTCACCGTCCAGACCAGCTCGGTGACGGTGTGCACGGTGCCCTGGAGCCCGAGGCCGGACAGCCCGTACATCACCGGAGATCCCACGGGCGTCGTGCACGGCACCGACACCTGATCGGTCACCGGCTGGCCGGTGCCGAGATCCAGCGGGCGGGTCAGACCGTTCAGCGACCTCGTCGCGGCGACCGCGGACACCGAGAACGTCGCCGTCGTGCGCAGCTTGGCCGCGACCTGGGGAGTGAGCGGGCACGCGTTCGCGTCAGGGGTCGAGCCGGGGATGTCGGGGCACGGCGGCGGAACCACGGTCACATCTGCGGACTCCGCGACGCAGGTGGCGGTGTCGCCGTCCGCGCCGAGGCTGCACGGCGTGCTGGCGTTCATGACGGTGGGCGCGAACGCGATGGGGACGGAGCTGCCGCTGACGTCCACCGTCCCGGAGAACCCGACCGTGTGCTCCACGGTGAGCGTGCCGGCACCGGGCTGCCGGGTGACCACCGGGTTCACCGCTCCGCCCTGGCGGACCGTGCTGTCGTCCCATCCGGCGGAGACGACGTCCGACTGCGAGAGCGCCAGGTGGGTGGTGAGGCTCGCGGTGCCGTTCAGGGCACCCGTGACGGTGTAATCGGCGGCGGGCAGATCCATCGCCTGACTGAAGGCGACGGTCTGGTTCTGGCCGACCGGACTCGCGAAGGCGGGAGCCGGTGTGAGGAGCGCGGTGGCGACGGCGATCGCAAGACCTGTGATCACGGCACGCCGCGTCTTTGCGACGGTGTTCATCGGGGGGCCTTTCCTAGAGGGACGGCTGCGGGTGCCCGCAGCGTACGTCCCTAGAGAGTCGGCGCCCGTCCCCCTGATACACGGATCGGGATCCGGATCCGTGCCCGAAGCGGCGTCTCAGCCGATCGTCACCGGCCGGAACAGGTCGGCCACGAGCAGCAGCGCGCCCATCGCGATGAGCAGGCCCGCGACGACGATCGTGAGCGGCACGAGGCGCGTCGCGTCCACCGGCGCCGGCGGCGCACGACGGAACAGCTTCGCCCACGCGCGCTTCAGTCCGTCCCACAGCGCGACCACGATGTGTCCGCCGTCCAGAGGCAGCAGCGGGATCAGGTTGAACACGAAGAGGGCGATGTTCAGCGAGCCCATCAACCCGAGCAGCACGGCGAAGCGGTTCAGCAGGGGCGCATCGGCCGCGGCGACCTCGCCCGCGATCCGTCCCACGCCGATCACGCTGAGCGGGCCGTTCGGGTCACGAGGGGTTCCGGTGACCAGCGATACCCCGACGTCCCACAGCCGCACGGGCAGGTTGCCGATCAGCTGCACCACCGCGCCGGCGTTGGTCATCGCCTGGTCGAAGCCCGCGTTCGCCGGCTGCTTCACGTATGCGAGCTGCGCGTAGACGCCCGCGTAGCCGACCGTGTGCACGACGGGGTGGCCCTTGTCGTCGACGACGGGCCGGCCGTTGCCGTCCACCTGCTGACGCTGCGCGGCGACCGGGGTCAGCTGCAGCGTGACGTCGGCGCCGTCGCGGGAGACGACGAGCGGGATGGTCTTGCCGGGCGACGCCTGGATGATGGCGCTCGCCTCGGCGAACGTCGACACGGCCGTGCCGTCGACCGAGACGATCCGGTCCCCCGGCTTCACGCCGGCCTCGGCGGCGGGCGCGACCGGATCCGATGACGTGCAGGACGTCTGGGTGGAGCCCGCCGGCAGCACGCACTCGGACAGCGACGCGATCGTGGTGGTGCCCTGCTGCACCCCGATGCCGCTGAGGAGCACCGTGAACACGACGATCGCGAGGACGAGGTTCATGAACGGCCCGCCGAACATCACGACGACGCGCTTCCAGACCGGCAGCAGGTAGAAGACGCGGGTCGCGCGCTCGGGGTCGATGGTCTCGTCGTTGGCCGCCCTGGCGTCCTGGATCAGGCTGCGGAACGCGCCCCGTGACCGGCTCTGCGCCGCGTCCTCCTGCTCCCCGGGCGAGGGCGGGTACATGCCCGACATCGAGATGAAGCCGCCGATCGGAAGCGCCTTGACCCCGTATTCGGTCTCGCCGATCCTCTTCGAGAACAGCCGCGGTCCGAAGCCGATCATGTACTGGCCGACATGCACGCCGAACAGCTTGGCGGGCACCAGGTGCCCGAGCTCGTGCAGGGCGATCGAGACGCCGAGCCCGACCAGCACGAACAGCAGGCCGCCGACGTATAGCAGGATCTCCACCCCGCCACGCTACCGGTGCCGGGCTAGGAAACGGCCGTGCCGCGGCTGTGCGCCCGGCCTGTGCCCGGTCAGGCGGATGCGGCGATCACGCGGTCCGCGGTCGCACGCGCCCAGGCCTCCGCCGCGGCCAGTGTCTCGACCGTGAGCTCCTCGGGCGGATCGTGCGCGTCCACGACGCGCTCGATGGTGTCGACGATCCCCAGGAACGGCAGGCGCCCCTCGTGGAACGCGTCCACCGCCTGCTCGTTGGCGGCGTTGTAGACGGCCGGATAGGTGCGGCCCGCACGCCCGACCTGCTTGGCCAGCGCCACGGACGGGAAGGCGGCCGTGTCGAGCGGCTCGAACGTCCAGTTCGCCGCCGTCGTCCAGTCGATCGGACGGCCCACGCCCCCGACGCGGTTCGGCCAGTCCAGTCCCAGCGAGATGGGAAGGCGCATGTCGGGCGGCGAGGCCTGCGCGATCGTGGATCCGTCCACGAACTCGACCATGGAGTGCACGATCGACTGCGGATGCACGACGACCTCGATGCGCTCGTAGTCGACGTCGAACAGCAGGTGCGCCTCGATGACCTCGAGCCCCTTGTTCACGAGCGTCGCCGAGTTCGTGGTGACCATGCGCCCCATGTCCCAGGTGGGGTGCGCGAGCGCCTCCGCCGGGGTGACGGCCGCCATCTGCGCGCGGGAGCGCCCGCGGAACGGGCCTCCGGACGCGGTGACGACGAGGCGGCGCACCTCCTGCTTGGTGCCCGAGCGCAGCGCCTGGGCCAGCGCCGAGTGCTCCGAGTCGACCGGGACGATCTGCCCCGGTGCGGCGAGCGCGGTGACGAGCGCGCCTCCGACGATCAGCGACTCCTTGTTCGCCAGGGCCAGCGTTCGCCCGGCCTTGAGGGCGGCGAGAGTGGAGCCGAGCCCGATGGATCCGGTGATCGCGTTGAGCACCACGTCCGCCTCGACGTCGCGCACCAGCTGCTCGGCCTCGGCGGAGCCCAGCGCCGTGTCCTCCACGCCGAACTCCTCGGCCTGCTGCGCGAGCAGGTCGGCCTGTGTGCCGGCGGCGAGCCCGACCAGCTCGAAGCGATCGGGGTTGGCCCGGATCACATCGAGGGCCTGGGTCCCGATCGAGCCGGTGGATCCGAGGATGAGGACGCGACGCATGCCCTCAGCCTAGGGTCACTGGGTCGGGGCCGCAGGAACGGTGCCGAGGATGTCGACCACGAACACCAGGGTCGAGTTCGCCGGGATCGAGCCCTGCGCCTGAGCGCCGTAGCCGTCGGCCGGCGGGATCACCGCAAGCACCTGCGAGCCGACCTTCTGGCCCTCGAGCGCCTTCTTGAACCCGGTCACCACTCCCGTGGTCTGGAACTGCGCCGGGGTGCCGCGCTTCCAGCTGGAGTCGAACTCCTTGCCGTCGGCCCAGGTCACTCCGCGGTACTGCACGATGACGTAGTCGCCACTGGCCACCGTCGCTCCGTCGCCCTGCTTCAGGAGGGAGATCTTCGTCTCGGTCGGCGGGTCCGCCTTGGGGATGGTGATCTCCGGCGCGCCGTCCTTGGCGAGCTTCACGGCCGGCATCCCGTCGACCGGAGCGACCGCGGTGCCATCCGCCACCGTGGAGAGCTTCTTCGTGGCCTGGGCGTACACCACGACCGACTTCCCGCCGTCGCCGAACATCTTGCCGGGGATCGCGGCGACGACCGCCGACCCGAGCGGCTGGCACTCCAGCGCGGCGACGAAAAGCGATTGCTGCTGCGGATCCAGCAGCACCGGAATCTGGTCATCGGACCCGCGCGAGCTGGAGTCGAGGACGGCACTGTCCGCGGCGTTCACGATCCGGTACTGCACGGAGACGAGGTCGCCGGGCTTGACGTCCTTGCCATCGCCCTTCTTCACGACCGTCCGCTCGACCGCCGTGGCCTTGTCGACGTCAGCGGCCGAGGGAACGGTGACCTTCAGATCCTTGCCTTCCCCCTCGAGCGTGACGGCGTCCGACGCCTTGCCCGGCTTCGCGTCGAGCAGGCACGATGACGAGGCCGACGGGGTGGGCGATGCAGAGGGGCTGCCGGCGCCGGCGCAGCCGGAGAGCAGGAGTGCCGTCGCGGCGACGGCGGACAGAGCGGCGGCGATGCGGATGCGCACAGAAGACCTCGAGACGTAGGGACGAACCCACCCATCCTGCCGTATCGGGCTTTGCCGCCGCTGGGAGATGCCTCCTGCATCGCGCATTCCGATCGTGGAATGGATCCTGATCTAGCCTTGTCTGGTGACACCGGAACACGAACCCGCAGCGTCCGCGGACCGCGACGGCGCCGTCGCGGAGACGCACCAGCCTGAGGACGAGGTGCGCCGCACCGGAGCGACGTATCTGCTCGGCCGGATGATCCTGATCCCGCTCACCCGCCTGATCTACCGCCCCCGCATCGAGGGCCGCGCGAACGTGCCGATGGACGGCCCGATCATCATCGCGTCGAACCACCTCTCCTTCATCGACTCGATCGCGATCCCCGTGGCCGCGCCACGGCGCGTGCACTTCCTGGCGAAGTCCAGCTACTTCGAGGGCACCAGCCTGAAGGGCCGCTTCGTGGCCAGCTTCATGCGCGCGGTCGGCGCCATCCCGGTGCGCCGCGGCGCCGGACAGGCGGCGCTCGACGCCCTCGACGAGCAGCGCAAGCTCCTGGACGAGGGGCTCGCGGTCGCGCTGTACCCGGAGGGCACGCGCTCCACCGACGGCCGCCTCTACAAGGGCCGCACGGGCGTCGCCTTCCTCGCACTGCAGACCGGGGCGAAGGTCGTGCCCGTGGGCGTGATCGGCACGGACAAGGCGATGCCGGTCGGGGCGAACATGCCCAAGCTCGGCGTGAAGGTGACCATCCGCTTCGGCGAGCCGCTGGACCTCTCCCACCACGGCTCGGCGAACTCGGGCCGGGCGCGTCGCGGTGCGACGGACGAGATCATGGCCGCGATCCACGCCCTCAGCGAGCAGGAGCTCGCGGGCGTCTACAACGAGGTGCCCGCGCAGGGCACGATCGAGAAGATCAAGCAGGCGCTGCCGCACGAGCGCCGCTGACGTCGCGTCAGTCCGCGGCGTCGGCGACCAGGATCGTCGCCTCGTGGCGCACCGGGAACGCGACGGAGTTCGCGATGAAGCACCAGGCGTTCGCCTGGGCGTGAGCGGCCTCGGCAGCCGCCCGCATGGACTCGTCGGCGACCGTCACCACAGGGTGCAGGGTGACCTCGGTGAACGCTCCCCCGCCGCGCCCGTCCTCCTGCATGGTGCCCGTCGCCTCGTCGCGATAGTCCACGACGACCACCCCGGCAGTCACGCAGGCATGCAGGTAGCTCAGCAGGTGGCATTCGCTCAGTGCTGCGAGGAGCATGTCCTCGGGGTTCCAGCGCGTCGGATCCCCTCGGAACGGCTTGTCCGAGGACGCCAGCAGATCCGGCTTCCCCGCCACGCGGATCGTGCTGGCGCGGTCGTAGTCGCGGTATCCCGAGGTGCCGGTTCCGCGGTTGCCGGTCCACGTGGTGCTGAGGGCGTAGCGATGGGTGCCGAGGCTCATGGATCCATCGTGCCAGGCCGCGTCCGTGCGGCGCGGAAACGGCAGCGTTCGAGTGCACGCGCGCCCACTAGGCTTTCCTTCGTGGTGCAGACTCTGACCGTCCAGGATGCCGTGGAACTCGCCGTCGTCGAGCGGAACGGTTTCATCGAATCCCGCCACATCGGAGCCGCGGTCGTGCTGTCGGCGGAGGGCGAGATCATCGCCCGGCACGGCAACCCGGAAGCACTGGTCCTTCCCCGCTCGAGCCTGAAGCCGCTGCAGGCGGTGGCCTGCCTGACCGCCGGGGCACCCCTCGAGGGCGAGCAGCTGGGACTGGCCAGCGCCAGCCACGTCGGCACCGACCGCCATGTGGCCGTCGTGCGCGAGGTCCTCGCCGCCGGCGGACTCACGGAGGACGATCTGGGCTGCCCGGCCGACTGGCCGGGCGACTCGGCGACCCGGGACGAGCTCGTGCGCGACCACGCGAGCAAGGCGCGCATCCGGATGAACTGCTCCGGCAAGCACGCCGCGATGCTGCGCGCCTGCGTGGCGAACGGCTGGCCCACCGCCGGATACCTCGGGCTCGACCACCCGCTGCAGGTGCACATCAAGGAGACCGTGGAGCGCCTGAGCGGTGAGCGCGTCGCGGCGACCGCGATCGACGGCTGCGGCGCCCCGGTGCACGCGATCACGCTCGCCGGACTGGCGAGGGCTCTGCACCGGATCGGCAGCGCTTCCGAGCGTTCGCCGTTCGCGCTGCACCGCGTCGCCGGCGCACTGGTGCGCACTGTGCGGGAGAACCCGTGGACGATCGAGGGTCCCGGCCGGCCCGACACGATCGCGATCGAGAAGCTCGGCGTGTTCGCCAAGCACGGTGCCGAGGGCGTGATGGTCATGGTCGCGCCGAACGGCACCACGGTCGCGCTGAAGATGCTGGACGGATCGGGCCGTGCGGCCACGATCGTCGCGGCGACCCTGCTCGCCCGTGCGGGCGCGCTGACCGACGCGCAGGTCCAGGACCTCGCCTCGGCCCTTCCTCTTGCCGTCCTCGGCGGCGGCAGCGACGTGGGGGCCATCCGCCCCGGCGCCGGAATCTGAACGCCCCCAGAAGGGGCCAGAACCCGCGGGCGGGAAAGCCCATCAGGGAAAAGGAAAGGAGCCACAATGAGGATCTCGGTCCCCAGTGAGGTGAAGAACAACGAGTTCCGGGTGGCGCTCACCCCCGCCGGAGTGCACGACCTCGTGCTCGCCGGCCATGACGTCTTCGTGCAGTCCGGCGCCGGCGCCGGCTCCTCGATGTCGGACGACGACTACCGCGAGGCGGGAGCGACGCTGCTCGACGACGCGGACGACGTATGGGCCCGTGCTGAGCTGGTGCTGAAGGTGAAGGAGCCGATCGCCAGCGAGTACCACCGCTTCCGCAGCGATCTGGTGCTCTTCACCTATCTGCACCTCGCCGCCGATCGCGCGCTGACCGACCGTCTCGCCGAGTCGGGCATGACCGCGATCGCCTACGAGACGGTGCAGCTGGCTTCGGGGGCGCTTCCGCTGCTGGCCCCGATGAGCGAGGTCGCGGGCCGTCTGGCGCCGCTGGTCGGCGCGAACACGCTGATGCGCTCTCAGGGCGGTCTCGGTCTGCTGATGTCCGGCGTGCCCGGAACCCGTCCGGCTGTCGTCACGGTGATCGGCGGCGGCGTCGCCGGCGCGAACGCCGCGGTGATCGCGGCCGGCATGGGCGCCGACGTGACGATCTTCGACACCAACATCGCCCGGCTGCGCTACCTCGACGACTTCTTCGGCGGACGCGTCAAGACCGCGGCGTCGAACCCGCTGGATCTGCGCCGCGCCGTGGTCGGATCGGATCTCGTCATCGGGTCGGTGCTGATCCCCGGGGCGAAGGCGCCGAAGCTGGTCACGAACGACATGGTCGCGGAGATGCGTCCGGGCAGCGTGCTCGTGGACATCGCCGTGGACCAGGGCGGCTGCTTCGAGGACACCCATCCGACGACGCACGACGACCCCACCTTCCGGGTCCACGACACGGTGTTCTACTGCGTCGCGAACATGCCGGGCGCGGTGCCGAACACGTCGACCTCGGCGCTGACGAACGCGACGCTGCCCTACGTGCGCCAGATCGCGTCGCGCGGCTGGCAGGCCGCTCTTCGCGCCGACGCCGCCCTCGCCGGCGGTCTCAACGTCACCGGCGGGAAGATCGCCAACGCCGGTGTGGCCACGGCGCACGATCTGCCGCTCACGCCGCTGGAGGAGCTGCTGGGCTGACGTCGTCCCGCGGGGCGGGCAGGATCACACGGGACGGTCTTCCGTCCGCGTTCACGGTCCATGCCCGCCCCGCGTGCGTCAGCGCGTAGGGCGGCAGCTCGCGCACGCCCGCCAGCGTGCGCAGCTCCCTGCCCGCTTCCGCGAGCACGACCGCCTCCCCCGTCCGCATCACGCGCTGCCAGAGCGCGTACTGCCGCTGCCACGCATCCGCGTCCCCGACGATCAGCGCGAGGTCGTCGGATGCTCTCGTTCCGTCCGAGACGATCACGGGCGCACCCTCCGTCAGCAGCTGCACCACGCCGCGCCCGAAGCACCGCGACAGCGCGTCCGCGGTGCGCGCCGGCGTGGTGCTCACGAGCCCGACCAGGGGCGCTCTCGGCTGCCAGACCGGGGCGTCATCCGCGTGTGCACGACCGTCCGCGTCGGCTCGATCCGGCACGGCGACCTGCACCTCGACGCCGTCGAGCACACCCCGTCCCGGCGTGCGGCCGGGATCGTAGGTGCGCGGATCGCCTCCGGCGGTGAGGTGCTCGGTGCGGCTCGCGGCGCGCAGCAGCATCCGCGCCGGCAGCAGATCGGCCGCGGACGAGACCTGCGCCGAGCACCGGGACGCGCTGAGCAGCACCGTGCCTCCGCATTCCGCGGCGATCCGCAGCACGCGCTGCAGCTTCTCCGCCCAGGCCGCCGCGTACTCGTGCGGGAACGCCGCGAGGTGCCGGTCCAGGTCGTCGACCGCCAGCAGCGCGGGCAGGGGACGTCGTCCGTCCGACAGCTCGTCGAGAAGCGCCCACGCGCGTTCCGGATCCCCCGGCAGCAGCAGGGAGTCCGTCACCTGCTCGACGGCGTTCCGCAGCGCAGTGCTCTTGCCGGAGCCCGGACCGCCGAACACCGTGAGACCGCGATCGTGACCGATCCGCAGGGTGCGCGGTTCCTGGCGCTGTCGATCCGGCTCGTCCGCGAGGCCGATCACGAGCTCCCCGGCCGGACATCCGGGCAGGTCCGCGCGGCGCAGCCGCGTCGGCAGGGCCGGCAGCCAGGGACTGCGCGCACGGAGCGCCCCCGGCCATCGCACGGCGATCTCCGCGATCTCCTCCGGACCGGTGCGTGCGACGCGGAACGCCGCCGGGGCGGTGTCCTGGGCGCGCCGGATGCAGGCGAGCCCGCGCCCGGCCAGATCGCCCGGCAGTCCCGCCGCCTGGTCGGTGCCGATCATCACCCGGCTGTCGGCGGCGTCCGTCACCCGCAGGGCGATCCTCAACGGGCAGTTGGCCGCCAGGGCGTCGCGGATCACCCCGGTCGCGCGCTGCGTGCCGAGGACGAGGTGCATGCCCAGAGCGCGTCCGCGTGCGGCGATGTCGGTGAACACCGCCGCGAGATCCGGATGCTCCTGCAGCAGCGCGGCGAACTCGTCGACGACGATCACGAGCCTTCCGAGGTCTCCGCGTGCCTCGGCGATGCTCCTCACGCCGCTTGCGGCCAGGAGCGCCTCCCTGCGGCGCAGCTCGGCGCGGAGGCTGCGGACTCCGCGCGCGGCGCCGTCGGCATCGAGGTCGGTGATGATCGCCGCGACGTGGGGCAGCGACCGCAGCGGCTCGAACGCGGCGCCGCCCTTGAAGTCGGCGAGCACGAACGACACCCGCTCGACGGGGTGCGCTGCGGCCAGCGCCGCCACCCAGCTCACCAGCAGCTCGCTCTTGCCTGCGCCCGTGACGCCCGTCACGAGGGCGTGCGGTCCGTCGGCGACGAGGTCGACGACCACTGCGGCGTCCGCGTCCCTCCCCAGTACGGCCGGGAGCCCGTGCGGACCGCCCGGCGTGCCCCCGGCGTCGCCGTGGCCGTCCGCTGATGCCAGCACCTCCCGCAGGGCGACCGCACCCGGGATGCCCGCCGCCGCACCGCGCTCCCGGACCAGGTCGCGGACGATCACCTCCGCCTGCTCGCGCGAGACCCCCTCGGCCGCGCACACCCGGGCACCCTCGGCGATGCGCAGGCACGCGAGGCCGGGGTCGGCCACGTCGAGCACCGCGTGGTAGCCCGCGGGCGGCGGATCCCCCGGTGCGACCACGCAGATGCGGGGGCCGGAGGATGCAGTCCGACGTCTGCCGACGTGCACCCCCGCCGCGACGGCGGGCAGCCCTCCGTGGCCCGCCAGGTCGTCCATTCCGAGCCACGCGACGCCGTCTCCCTCGAGACGGATCGCACCGGCGGCGTGCCGCAGGCACAGCTGCAGCAGCAGGGCGCGTGCGACCGCGGCGGCCACCGGCGCAGGGCCGCGTACGCACAGCCCTTCCGCGAGCGGCGCGGTCACGGGCACGCCGGACACGTTCCGATGCTGCGCACGGAAGTCCTCGGCCCGCTCCCCCGTCCCGCTGAACCGCAGCGGTGAAGGGCCGTCGCCACGGCCGACGGACACCTCGATTCCCGGTGCCAGAGCGACGGCCCGGGTCGGCGGTTCCTCGAGGCAGCCGGCGAGATCGGGAGCCATGCGCACGCGTCGCCCTCGCTCCTCCGTCTCGCGCCTGGCCACCGTCTCCTCCACGCGCTCCCACGACTGCGCCTCCTCGCCGCGAGCAGCGCGGAGGGCGCGCCTGCGCTGACGCACGCCGTCCAGGAAGGACCCCAGGATCATGACGGGGCCCAGCGCGGCGAAGCACAGCGTGAGCGGCGACCCGGTCACGGCGAACAGCACGGCCCCTGACACGACGGGGACGATCGCCGCGATCAGCGGCAGAGCACCCCGCGCAGGCGGGGTGGGTGCGGCGGGAAGGACGATCGTGTCGACGGGCTCCATGCCGTCATCCCATCGCGTGCGACGGGTCAGCGGGGCTCCGCCCGCGCGACCGGTGCGCTACTCGACCGGGATCGGCGCTGTGGAGGACGAGTCGGAGCTGGCCGGAAGCCGCCGCGCGTCCACCACGATGACGGTGACGTTGTCACGGCCGCCGTTCTCCAGCGCAGCGCTGAGCATCGCGTCCACCGCGGCGTCCGGCGTCGGGTTGAGCCCGAGGAAGTGCTGGATGCCGTAGTCCGTGAGCTCCTTCGTCAGGCCGTCGGAGCAGATCACGAACCGATCACCGTCCTGCACGGCGAACTCGCGGTAGTCCGGCGGCAGGGCTTCGCTGACGCCGACCGCACGGGTGATCACGTTGCTGTACGGATGTCCCTCGGCCTCCTCCGGGCTGAGGCGCCCGGCCGTGATGAGCTCCTGCACGACGGAATGGTCCGTCGTCACCTGGCTGAGCGCACCGTCGCGCAGCAGATACACCCGGGAGTCGCCGATATTGAGGGAGACCCAGTGCGCATCGCCGTCGATCAGGGTGAAGAAGACACCCGTGAGAGTGGTCCCCGTGCCCTCATCGGTGGTGTCGGGATGCGCCGTGATGTCCTGCACGGCGGCGATCAGCGCCGTCTCGATGGTCGCCGCCGAGACCTCTCCTGCACCGACCGCCTCCTGCAAGCGCGCGACCGTGCGCTGGCTCGCGATCTCTCCCCCGGCGTGCCCGCCCATGCCGTCGGCGACGACGAAGAGCGGGAACTCGGCGAGCAGCGAATCCTGGTTGCTCTCGCGTCGGCGACCGGTGTCGGTCGCCCCCGCCCAGCTCAGGACGACCGTGTCGCCGGAGGCCAGTGCGATCTCGCGGGTGTGCGCTGTGGAACCCTGGCTCATCGCGATCCTCCCTCGGCTCGGGCGATCGGAACGACCGCTGAAATCTCACACATCGTAATGGATCCCCACCGTCGACACGCGGCTCAGGCCGCCGGATCCGCGGGCAGCGGAAGAAGCGCGTCGATCGCAGCGACCTCGTCGGCGCTCGGCGTCCACGCTCCGCCGGCGCGCGCGTTCGCCTCGATCTGCGCCGCGGACGTCGCACCGGCGATCACGGAGGCCACGCCCGGCTGCGCCAGCAGCCATCCGAAGGTCGCCTCCAGCATCGTGATACCCCGCTCGTCGCAGAACGCCCGGTAGGCGTCGAGCGCATCCCAGGGCGCGTCCTCCCAGAGGTGAGCCCTGGTGCGCATGATGCGGCTCTGCGCCGGTCCGCCCTCGCGCGTGAACTTGCCCGTGAGCAGGCCGTTGTGCAGCGGGAAGAAGGGGAAGAACCCGAGCCCGAAACGGTTCACCGCGGGCAGGACCTCGCGCTCCGAGGCGCGCGACAGCAGGGAGTACTGATTCTGCGACGAGATGAAGCGGGCGCTGCGCGCAGCACGCAGCTCCGCTTCGGCGATCTGCCAGCCGGCGAAGTTGGAGTGGCCGAAGTAGCGGATCTTCCCCTCGCGCACGAGCTCGTCGAGCGCGTCGAGGGTCTCCTCGATCGGTGTGAGCGGATCGGGCCAGTGCAGCTGGTACAGGTCGATCCAGTCGGTCCGCAGACGGCGCAGCGACTCCGTCACCGCTTTGCGGATGTAGCGCCGGGAGCCTCGCGCGGCCGGGAAGTCGTAGCCCATGTCGACGCCGGGGTAGCCGAACTTGGTGGCGAGCACCACCCGGTCGCGGCGACCGTCGAGAGCCTCGCCCATCAAGGTCTCGCTGAGCCCGGGGTCCTTGCCGTAGATGTCCGCCGTGTCGAGGAACGTCACGCCGTGGTCGATCGCAGCATCCAGGACTTCGCGCGTCCCCTGCAGCGTCTCCGTCGCGGTTCCCGCCCGTCCGAAGTTGTTGCATCCGAGCCCCACGGCGGAGACCAGGAGCCCGGACGATCCGACACGACGTTCAGCGCTCATGCCTTCCAAACTACAGGTCGTGATCGACGGCCGCGGTCCGCCGTGGGAACGACGAAGGCCCCGGTCCGAGGACCGGGGCCTTCGTGATCAGCATCAGGCCGGGGGCTGCTCGCCCGTCTGCGGAGCATCCGGGTCTGCCGACGGCGCGGCCGGCGGGGCCGGAGGCGCGGGCGGGGTCACCGGCGGCTGCGGAGCTGCCGGAGCCGGCGGAGCGGCCGGCGGCTGGAAGGTCGGCGCCTGCGGGGCAGCGGGTGCCTGCGGCGCAGCCGGCTGACCGTAGCCCGGCTGCGGCGGGGCGTAGCCCTGGGCCGCCGGAGGCTGGTAGCCCTGCGGAGCACCATAGCCCGGAGCCGCCTGCGCGGACGGCTGCACCGGGATGCCCTGCCAGACCGTGCGGTCGGCGAGGAAGCCGTTGCCGGCCCAGGACGCGGGGACGATGTTCGGGTTCCAGCGCGACTTGTCGAACGCGTTGATGCCGAGCCACACGATGCTGAGGAAGATGTACAGCACGACCCAGGCACCGCTCTTCTGCAGCTTGAGGCCGACACGCCACGCGGCGAGCACCATCAGCACCGCCATGGCGATGCCGACGAGCCACCCGAGGAACGGCACCCACGTGAGCAGGAAGCCGAATGCGAGCCACGGGCTCAGGTCACCGAGCTTCAGGAAGATCATCACGTTGTAGAACGGCACCCACGCGCGCCACTTGCCCTCGACGCCGGCCTTCTCGAAGATCTTCATCAGGAAGAGCGAGCCGAGCACGTAGAAGACGACGGCGAAGATGAACCAGGTCAGGGCCGCGATCAGATAGGCAGCCGCAAGAGCGGTGCTGTCTCCGTAAGAGTCCATGTTTCCCTCCGGGATCGGTTGATGATGCGTACGCATCGAGGAGCCCCAGCTGAGAATCTGCTGGGTGCTTCGACGCGAAACACCATACCGCGTCCGAGCGTCGCACTCACGAACTATTTGCGGACCGGCGCCTGATCCGTGACCAGCTCCAGTATTCCGGTTTCATCCGTGACGCGGAGTTCGACCCCGGCTCGCGAGGCCCAGTTCCGCAGCGTGCGCAGCGACGAGATGTTCGGCCGGTCCTGGGCGAGGCGACGGACGAGCTCGCCCTTCGCGTACTTGTTGAAGTGGTTAAGCGCCTTGCCCTCTGCCGTCACGACGCGCACATACGCCGAGGGAACGCCCTCCGGCACGGGGCCCAGTCCCACGTAGGCCTCCGAGCGCAGATCCAGCACGAACCGCGGAGACACGTTCGCCAGCTCGTCCGACACCGCCTCGGACCACAGCCGGCGCAATGCCGGGAGGCCCGGGACGGACGCGGCGGCGCCCAGCCGGTAGGACGGGATCGGATCCAGCGCTCCGACCGGGCCGAACGGCGCCGAATGGATCCGGACGTGTGCGCCGAGCCACCGGCGTGCATAACCGTCGAGCGAGGCCGCATCCAGCGCGTCGTACAGCACCCCGGTGTAGCGGTCGACGGCCGGCATCACCGGTCCGTCACCGAGGGAGGCGTTGTCGTGCACCGCTTCGGAGAGCTGCTTGTCGCTGAGCTTGAGCACCCGGCGTGTCGCCTCGGCGTCGGCCGCGAGCGCCCCGAGCGCATCGCGCACGAGGATCCGCTGCGGCAGCAGGCCGGGCAGGGCCCATGCGGACGGATCCGCAGGGCCGCTCTTGCCGCCGGGACGCTTGGTCTCGCTCGGCGGCAGCAGGATCATCATGGGCAAAGGCTCCTCGAGGTCGTGCGGAGACACGCAAACGCCGGACCCCCGAAGGGATCCGGCGCGTGCGTGAAGTGGTCGATCAGGCGACGAGCGCCGCGTTGCCCGCCACGATGGTCAGGGTGTCGCCCTCCATCGAGACGAAGCCGTCACGGGCGCTGGCGAGCACCTTCGTGCCATCCAGCTGCGTGATGCGGACCTGCCCCTCGGCGAGGATGGCCAGCACGGGCTCGTGACCGGCCATGAAGCCCAGCTCGCCCTCGACGGTCTTCGCGACGACGAGGCTCGCCTCGCCGGTCCAGACCTCCGCGTCGGCGGAGACGAGGCTGACATGCAGTGATGCAGCACCGGCCGCCATGATCAGGCGTTCTCCTTCTGGATCCGCGCCCAGTTCTCCTCGACGTCCGAGATCGGGCCGACGTTGAAGAAGGCCTGCTCGGCGACGTGGTCGAAGTCACCGCGGCAGATCGCGTCGAACGACTCGATCGTGTCCTTGAGCGGAACCGTGGAGCCCTCGACACCGGTGAACTTCTTCGCCATGTAGGTGTTCTGGGAGAGGAACTGCTGGATCCGGCGCGCGCGGGCGACGACGATCTTGTCCTCTTCCGAGAGCTCGTCGACACCGAGGATCGCGATGATCTCCTGCAGCTCCTTGTTCTTCTGGAGGATCTGCTTGACCGTGGTGGCCACGCGGTAGTGGTCCTCGCCCAGGTAGCGGGGGTCCATGATCCGCGAGGTCGAGGTCAGCGGGTCGATCGCCGGGTACAGACCCTTCGAGGCGATCTCACGCGAGAGCTCGGTGGTCGCGTCGAGGTGGGCGAACGTCGTGGCCGGTGCCGGGTCGGTGTAGTCGTCGGCCGGCACGTAGATCGCCTGCAGCGAGGTGATCGAGTGGCCGCGGGTCGAGGTGATGCGCTCCTGGAGCACACCCATCTCGTCGGCGAGGTTCGGCTGGTAGCCCACCGCGGACGGCATGCGGCCGAGCAGCGTGGAGACCTCGGAACCCGCCTGCGTGAAGCGGAAGATGTTGTCGATGAAGAGCAGCACGTCCTGCTTCTGCACATCGCGGAAGTACTCCGCCATGGTCAGGGCAGACAGCGCGACGCGCAGACGCGTCCCCGGCGGCTCGTCCATCTGGCCGAACACGAGCGCGGTCTTGTCGAAGACGCCCGCCTCCTCCATCTCGGCGATGAGGTCGTTGCCCTCACGGGTGCGCTCGCCGACACCGGCGAACACCGACACACCACCGTGGTCCTGCGCGACGCGCTGGATCATCTCCTGGATGAGGACCGTCTTGCCGACGCCCGCGCCGCCGAACAGGCCGATCTTTCCACCCTGCACGTACGGCGTGAGGAGGTCGATCGACTTGATGCCGGTCTCGAACATGGTGGTCTTCGACTCGAGCTGGTCGAAGTTCGGCGCCTTGCGGTGGATCGGCCAGCGCTCGGTGATCTCGATCTGCTCGCCGGGCTCGGCGTTGAGGACCTCGCCGATCACGTTGAAGACCTTGCCCTTGGTGACATCGCCGACGGGAACCGAGATCGGCTCGCCGGTGTCGCGCACCTCCTGGCCGCGGACGATGCCGTCGGTCGGCTTCAGCGCGATGGCGCGGACGAGGTCGTCGCCGAGGTGCTGGGCGACCTCGAGGGTGATCTCGGTCGACTCGTCGCCGATCGTGATCGTCGTCTTCAGCGCGTTGTAGATGTCGGGGATCGCGTCGTGCGGGAACTCGATGTCGACGACCGGGCCGGTGACGCGAGCAACGCGCCCGACGACCGTCGTAGCGGTGGCAGTCATATTTCGTCTCTCTCCTGAGGGTCTTACTTGCTCGACGCCAGGGCGTCGGCGCCGCCGACGATCTCGGCGATCTGCTGCGTGATCTCCGCCTGGCGCGCGTTGTTGCGCAGGCGGGTGTAGTCGGTGATGAGCTTGTCGGCGTTGTCGCTGGCCGACTTCATCGCCTTCTGCGTCGCGGCCTGCTTGGCAGCGGACGACTGCAGGAGTGCGTTGAAGACGCGGCTCTGGATGTACACCGGCAGGATCGCGTCGAGCACCGTCGCCGCATCCGGCTCGAACTCGTACAGCGGGTAGACCGCGGTCGAGGTGTCGTTCGCGTCGGCCTCCGCGATCTCCAGCGGAAGCAGGCGGACCGTCTCCGGCGACTGCGTCATCATGCTGACGAAGCGGTTATAGACGAGGTGGATCTCGTCCACGCCGCCCTGCTCGCCGCCGCGCTCGAACGCCTCCAGCAGGGTGGCCGAGATGGCCTCTGCCGTGTGGAAGGACGGCGTGTCGGTGTCGCCGGTCCACTCGGCCGCGGCCTCGAGGCCGCGGAACTGGAAGTAGCCCACGGCCTTGCGGCCCACCAGGTAGAACACGGGCTCGCGCCCCTCGGAGCGCAGCAGCTCGGCGAGCTCCATGCCCTCACGGAGGATCTGCGAGTTGAAGGCGCCCGCGAGACCGCGATCCGAGGAGAAGATCACGACCGCGGAGCGGCGGATGTTCTCGGGCTCACGGGTGAGCGGGTGGTCGACGTTGGAGTGGGTGGCCACGGCGGAGACGGCCCGGGTCACGGCTCGCGCGAAGGGCGAGGACGCGTTGACGCGCGCCATCGCCTTCTGGATGCGCGAAGCCGCGATGAGTTCCATCGCCTTCGTGATCTTCTTGGTCGTCTGAGCAGAAGAGATCTTCTGCTTGTAGACCCGGAGTTGTGCGCCCATATCGGAAGACTCCCCCGCGCTTACGCGCGGCGACCCTTGACGATCTTCTCCTGGTTCACGTCGTCGACGTCCGCAGCGCTGTGCTCCTCGTGACCGGGAGCGCCGATGCCGTGGCCCTTGCCGCCCTGGAACTCGAGGATGAAGGCGTCGGTGGCCTTCTCCAGCTCGGCGACGGTGTCGTCGTCGAGGACGTTCGTCTCACGCAGGCGGTCCAGGACCGTGGTGTGACGACGCAGGTGGTCGAGCAGCTCGCTCTCGAAGCGCAGCACGTCCTCGACCTCGATGGTGTCGAGCTTGCCGTTGGTGCCGGCCCAGATCGAGACGACCTGGTCCTCCACGGGGTACGGCGAGTACTGCGGCTGCTTGAGCAGCTCGGTGAGGCGCGCACCACGGGCCAGCTGGCGCCGCGACGCCTGGTCGAGGTCGGAGGCGAACATCGCGAACGCCTCGAGCGAGCGGTACTGCGCGAGCTCGAGCTTCAGCGTTCCGGAGACCTTCTTGATCGACTTGACCTGGGCGTCACCGCCGACGCGGGACACCGAGATGCCCACGTCGACCGCGGGACGCTGGTTCGCGTTGAACAGGTCGGACTGCAGGAAGATCTGGCCGTCGGTGATCGAGATCACGTTGGTCGGGATGTACGCCGAGACGTCGTTCGCCTTGGTCTCGATGATGGGCAGACCCGTCATCGACCCGGCGCCGAGCTCGTCGGACAGCTTCGCGCAACGCTCCAGCAGACGGGAGTGCAGGTAGAAGACGTCACCCGGGTAGGCCTCGCGGCCCGGCGGACGGCGCAGCAGCAGCGACACGGCGCGGTAGGCCTCGGCCTGCTTCGACAGGTCGTCGAAGATGATCAGGACGTGCTTGCCGCCGTACATCCAGTGCTGGCCGATGGCCGAGCCGGTGTACGGAGCGAGGTACTTGAAGCCGGCCGGGTCGGACGCGGGCGCCGCGACGATGGTCGTGTACTCCAGGGCGCCGGCCTCTTCCAGCGCACCCTTGACGGAGGCGATGGTCGAGCCCTTCTGGCCGATGGCGACGTAGATGCAGCGGACCTGCTTGTTGACGTCGCCGGACTCCCAGTTGGCCTTCTGGTTGATGATCGTGTCGATCGCGATCGCGGTCTTGCCGGTCTGGCGGTCGCCGATGATGAGCTGGCGCTGGCCGCGGCCGACGGGGATCATGGCGTCGATCGCCTTGATGCCGGTCTGCATCGGCTCGTGGACCGACTTGCGCTGCATGACGCCGGGCGCCTGCAGCTCGAGCGCACGGACGCCCTCCACCGGGGTGATCTCGCCGAGGCCGTCGATCGGGTTGCCGAGCGGGTCCACGACGCGGCCGAGGTAGCCGTCGCCGACCGGCACGGAGAGCACCTCGCCGGTGCGGGTGACCTCCTGGCCGGCCTCGATGCCGGCGAAGTCGCCGAGGACGACCACACCGATCTCGTGCTCGTCCAGGTTCAGCGCGAGACCCTTGGTGCCGTCGGCGAAGGTCACGAGCTCGTTCGCCATGACGCCGGGCAGTCCCTCGACGTGCGCGATGCCGTCCGCGGCGTCGATGACGGTGCCGACCTCGGTCGCCGTGCCGGCCGTCGGCTCGTACGCGGCGACGAAGTCCTTCAGCGCGTCACGGATGACGTCGGGGCTGATCGAAAGTTCTGCCATTGTCTTCCCTTTGTATACAGGTGCGCGGCCGTACCGCGCGAAGTTCGTTTGTCAGCCCGCGAGCTTCTGCCGGAGATCGGCGAGGCGGGCGGCGATGCTGCCGTCGATGACGTCGTCCGCGACCTGCACGCGCAGGCCTCCGACGACGGAGGAGTCGAGCACTTCGTTCAGCGCGACCTGACGGCCGTAGCGGCCGGCCAGCACCGTGCGGAGACGGTCGCGCTGCGATGCGCTGAGCGGGGCCGCCGTGCGCACGGTCGCGACGATCCGGTCACGCTGCTCCGACACGACCCGCATGGCACGGCTCAGCAGGCGGCGCACGCGGCGTCCGCGCGGCTCGCGCACCAGCGAGGTGACGATCAGCGAGGTCGCCGGGTGGACGCTCGGACCGACCAGCTTCTGGACCAGCGCGGCCTTTCCCTCGCCGCCGCCGAGGCGGCTGCCCAGAGCGAGCTCGAGGTCGGCGTTGTCGGCGACCAGGCGCGAGACCGAGAACAGCTCGCCCTCGATGTCGGCATCCGGGGAGGCGATCGCCGCGGCGCGCACCGCGAGCTCCTCCACGCCGTCGACGAGGTCGGCGGCCGAGGACCACCGCTGCGAGACGGCCGTGGTGAGCACGCTCAGCGTGGCTGCGGAAGCACCGGAGAACACCCGCGACACCAGGGCGGCGCGGGCCTCGACCGGGGCGGACGGATCGGCGAGCGCGCCGCTCAGCGCGGTGGACTCACCGATCAGGCGCGTGGCGGAGAAGAGCTCCCCGGCGACGTCGAGGGTGATCCCCTGCGCGGCGGTCAGAGCGTTGCTCGACGCCGTGAGGGCCTGAGCGGTCGCGCTGCCCATTACTTCGCCGCCTCGGAGGCCTCGAGGTCCGCGAGGAAGCGGTCCACGACGGCCGTCGCGCGGGCGTCGTCGGACAGGGTCTCGCCGACCACGCCACCGGCGAGGTCGAGGGCCAGGCCGCCGACCTCGTTGCGCAGCGAGACGAACGCCGTCTGACGCTCGGCCTCGATCTGCGAGTGCGCGGCGGCGGTCAGACGCGCCGCCTCGGCGGCAGCGGTCTCCTTCGCCTCGGCGACGATCTTCTTGCCGTCCTCACGGGCGGTCTCGCGGATCGCGCCGGCCTCGGTACGGGCCTCGGCGAGCTGGCGGGTGTACTCCTCCAGCGCGGCCTCGGCCTGCTTCTGCGCCTCGTCCGCCTTCGCGATGTTGCCCTCGATGGCCGCGGAGCGCTCGTCGAGCATCTTCGTGAAGCGGGGAAGAGCGAACTTCCACACCACGAGGAGGATCACGACGAACCACAGCGCCGACCAGACCAGGTCGTACCACGCGGGCAGGAGCGGGTTGTGCGCCTCACCCTCGGCCGCGAGGTTCGTGACAAGAGCGTTCAGCATCCTGTCTCCTTCGGGATTCGGGTGCGGATTACGGGAAGGGGATGAAGCCGACGGCGATGCCGACGAACGCGAGCGCCTCGGTGAAGGCGATACCGATCCACATCAGAACCTGCAGGCGACCGGCCAGCTCGGGCTGACGGGCGACACCCTCGATCGTCTTGCCGACGACGATGCCCACGCCGATGGCCGGGCCGATGGCGGCGAGACCGTAGCCGATCGCCGCGAGGTTGCCGTTGACTGCTGCGAGAACCGTAGTAGCGTCCACGGATTTTTCCTTTCGTTGTGGGCGGCGCTTTCACCGCCCGCAGGGGTTGTCAGTGCTCTTCTGCGACCGCGAGCTGGATGTAGACCGCGGTGAGGACGGTGAAGACGTAGGCCTGGAGGACCGCCACGAGGATCTCGAAGACCGAGAAGGCGCCGCCGAAGGCGAGGGTTCCCACACCGAGCGCGGCCCAGCCGCCGCCCGCCGTGAAGAAGAAGAACGCGGTGGCCGAGTAGCACAGCACGAGGAGCATGTGCCCGACGACCATGTTCATCAGAAGACGCAGGGTGAGGGTCACCGGGCGGATGATGAACGTCGAGATGAACTCGATCGGCGTCACGATGATGTACACCGGCCACGGCACACCGGCCGGGAACAGGGCGTTCTTGAAGAAGTTCTTCGGGCTCTTCTTGATGCCGGCGTAGATGAAGGTGACGTAGCTGATCACGGCGAGCAGCAGGGGCACGCCGATGATGCTCGTACCGGCGATGTTGAGGCCGGGGATGATGCCCGTGATGTTCATGAACAGCGTCATGAAGAAGATCGTGGTGAGGATCGGCAGGAACCGGTCGCCGTCCTTGCGGCCGAGCAGGTCGTGCGCGATGCCGCCGCGGACGAAGCCGAGGCCCATCTCGACGACGCTCTGGAAGCGACCGGGGACGACCTTCATGCGGCGCGTGCCGATCACGAGGACCAGGACCACGGCGACGACCGAGATGAACTGCACCAGGTGGATCCGGTGGATCGGGACGCCGAAGACGTTGAACAGGATCTCGGGGAAGAACTCGTCCATCGACGGGCCGTGGAAACCGCTGTCGTCGGCCAGTCGAGGAATCATGGTCGCAGCAAGATTAAACAGCGCGGGCTCCAACTTCGGGGCACCGGGGGCTACCGGGGCGTCGGTCGATGTGCTTCACAGCGCAGCGCTCGCGGGACGAGCGGGCTCGGGTTCCAGCCTATCAGACGTGTGAGTTCCCTGAATCCGCGTCATGATCCCGCTCGGAGGCGCTACGCTCCCCTGCCGACGGCGCCACGTCCTCGGGTGCGACGGTGGGAAGAGAGGTGTCGCTGACGTGCGGCAGGCGCATCCGCAGGAACACCACGCCGTCGATCGCGAGGGACACCAGGACACCGGCCAGGAGCGACCAGAAGAACACCACGGGCTCCAGCCACGGCTGTCCGCGCAGCACCAGGATCAGCACCACGAACAGCCCGAGCTTGAGGAACCAGCCGCCCATCACGATCGCGAAGAACAGCTGCACGTAGAGCTCCTGGCCGAACCAGCGGTTCGCGATCAGGATGCTGCCCGCCGTGATCGCCCCGAAGACCACGGCGATGAGCGCGCCGATGAGGCCGCTCCACACTCCGGGAGCACCCTTGAGGGCTCCCCCGACGACCGCCGCGATGACGCCGAGCACGACCGCGGCGATGCCGGAGGCGACCAGGGCCGTGCGCAGGATCGGGGTGCTGGTGACGGGGCTCGCGGAGCTCATTTCGATTCCTTCTGGGGGGCGCGCGGGCGCGACGGGATGAGGGTGACGACGAGGCAGGCCCCCGCGCCGACGACGCCGAAGATCACGCCGGCGGCGTATTCGCCGTACCAGCCCTCTCGCGAGCCGATGTACATCAGCAGCACGGCGAGCGAGATGATCGCGGTCCAGGCGTAGAAGATGAGCACGGCGTCCCGGCCGCGGTGGCCGAGATCGAGCATGCGGTGGTGCAGGTGCTTGCGGTCCGGGGAGAACGGCGACTTGCCGGCGCCCATGCGGCGCAGCACGGCCAGTCCGAAGTCGAGCAGCGGCAGCAGCACGACCACGACGGGCAGCAGGATCGGGATGAACGCGCCGAGCAGCTGGGAGCGGCCGATCTGCGCGTTCGGGAGGGCGGCAGGGTTCAGCTGGCCGGTGATGGCCACGGCGCTCGTGGCCATGAGCAGGCCGATCACGAGCGCCCCGGAGTCGCCCATGAAGAGCTTGGCGGGGCTCCAGTTCATCGGCAGGAAGCCGATGCAGGCGCCGATCAGCACCGCGGCGATGAACGGTGCGAGGCTGAAGTAGCTGGACTGTCCGATGTCCCGCGCGATGATGTAGGAGTACGCGAAGAACACGCCGTTCGCGATGAGGCACACCCCCGCGACGAGGCCGTCCAGGCCGTCGATGAAGTTGACGGCGTTCATCACGATGACGATCGCGAACATCGTGATGACGATGCTGAGCCAGTTGGATCCGATCACCGGCTCCGCGAGCGGCAGCGAAGCGATCTGCAGTCCGCCGACGATCGTGACCAGGCCCGCGGCGATGAACTGCGCGCCGAGCTTGATCATCCAGTCGAGATCCCAGAGGTCGTCGACGACGCCCACGATCGCGATGAGCAGCACGGCGCCGAGCACCGACCACATCGTCTGCGGCTGCGCCCAGATGATGTGGAAGAACGGGCTCGCCGCGCTCGCGGCGAACGCCGCCAGGATCCCCAGCAGCATCGCCACTCCCCCGAGCCGCGGCGTCGGCGTGGTGTGCACGTCGCGCTCGCGGATGCCGGGGTACAGCTTGTACCGCAGGCCGAGCTGCCAGACCGCCCACGAGCAGGCCAGGGTCACGGCGGCCGTGAGGATCACGGTGAACAAGTACTGCTTCACGTCGTCGCTCTCATCCGAGGACCGTCAGGACGGGTCTTCGAGCAGATCCCCGAGCACACCGACGAGCTCTTCGCGCGAGATGGCACCCTCGCGGAGGACCCGGACCTTCGCGTCGTCCCCGCCGGGGCGCACGAGAGAGGTGGCGTCGACGATCGTGGAGGCCACGCCGCCGGTCGCCGGTCCGGCGTCCAGGTAGACCGCCACGCTGTCGCCCAGCATGCCTTGCGCCGCCTCGGCCTCGACCGCGGCGGGCTGTCCGGTGAGGTTCGCGCTCGAGACCGCGAGAGGGCCCGTCTCCTCGAGGAGCGCCAGGGCAACCTTGTGATCGGGCATTCGCACGGCGACCGTGCCGTGGGTGTCGCCGAGGTCCCAGACGAGCGACGGCTGCGACGGCAGCACGATCGTGAGGCCCCCGGGCCAGAACGCGTCGACGAGACGCTGCACGGGCTCGGGCACGGCCTCGACCAGGGCGGCGAGCGTCGCGGTGCTGCCGACGAGCACGGGAGGCGGCTGCTGGCGTCCCCTCCCCTTCGCGTCGAGCAGGCGCTGCACGGCGGCGGGGCTGAACGCATCGGCGCCCACGCCGTAGACGGTGTCGGTGGGGAGCACGACCAGCTCGCCCCGGCCGATCGCCAGGCGGGCCTGGCGCATACCGGTGAGGATCTGATCCGCGTCGCGGCTATCGAAGAGGGAGGACATGGCCGACCCAGTCTACGGGGCGCAGGGCGCGGTCCTGCTGAGCGCCGCCCCGATCCCCGGCGCCGCGGGGCCACGCAGGGTCAGGCGCGGATCGCGGTCGTGGCGCGGTCACGACGGGTGAGGTCCTGATGCGTCGCGGTCGCCCGCCATCCGTCCGCGGCGAGCAGCTCGCGGATGGCCGCACCCTGCACCTCGGCGTGCTCGAGCACGAGCGTGCCGCCCGGGTGCAGCAGCGCCCACGCGCGCCGGCTGATCGCGCGGACGACGTCGAGTCCGTCCGGGCCCCCGTAGAGCGCGAGCGCCGGGTCGAACAGGCGCACCTCGGGGTCGCGCGGGATCGCGTCGTCCGGCACGTACGGAGGGTTGGAGATCACCACGTCGACGGTGCCGTCGAGCTCGCCGAGCACGTCGCGCAGATCGCCCAGCACGAGCGCGAGGTTCTGCTGCCCCTCGGTGTTGCGCCGCGCCCAGGCGTGCGCCTCCGGCGAGAGCTCGACCGCGTGCACCCGGGCATGGGGCACCTCGGTCGCCATCGCGAGGGCGATCGCGCCGGATCCGGTGCAGAGGTCGACGCCGACGGGCTCGGATGAGGGGGAAGCCAGCAGGGCGTCGATCGCGAACTGGGCCACGATCTCCGTCTCCGGCCGCGGGACGAAGACGCCGGGGCCGACCGCGAGCTCGAGGTGGCGGAAAGGCGCCGTCCCGGTGAGGTGCTGCAGCGGCTCCCGGGCCGCCCGCCGGGCCACCAGCTCCTCGAACGTCGCCGCCTGCGCGTCATCGAGCACGTCGCCGCGGATCGTGGCGGCCTGCACGGCGCCGCGCCCCTGACCCAGCACATGGCCCGCCAGCAGCTCGGCGTCCACCGCGGGGTCGGGGACTCCGGCCTCGCCGAGGGCGGACGCGGCGCGGCGAAGGGCATCGGAGAGGGACTCGGGCATAGAGGTACAGCGTAATGCGGCCGTCACATTCACCGTGCGCACACGACCCCGTCCTAGGCTGTGCACGAGCGTGTCCTCGTCGACTCCGGTGGCGGGACCCGTCGCTCCACCGACGCAGTGCGCCCATCGAAAGGTCCGTCATGGCAGGCATCCACTCCGACATCACCAGCACGTTCGGCAACACCCCGCTGGTCCGCCTGAACCACGTCACCGATGGCCTCGGCGCCACGGTGCTCGTCAAGCTCGAATCGTTCAACCCGGCCTCGAGCGTGAAGGACCGCATCGGGATCGCCATCGTCGACGCCGCAGAGGCCTCCGGCGAGCTGAAGCCCGGCGGCACGATCGTCGAGGCCACGAGCGGCAACACCGGCATCGCGCTGGCGATGGTCGGCGCGGCCCGCGGCTACCGCGTGATCCTGACCATGCCCGCGTCCATGTCGAAGGAGCGCCGCGTCCTGCTCAAGGCGTTCGGCGCCGAGCTGGTGCTGACCGACCCGACGCTGGGCATGAAGGGCGCGATCGAGAAGCTGCAGGAGATCATCGCGGAGACCCCGGGCGCGGTCTGGGCCCGTCAGTTCGAGAACGCCGCGAACCCGCAGATCCACCGCGAGACCACCGCGCAGGAGATCCTGCGCGACACCGACGGCGACGTCGACGTGTTCGTCGCCGGCATCGGCACCGGCGGCACCATCACCGGTACCGGTCAGGCGCTCAAGGCGGCCAACCCCGCGCTCACGGTGATCGCCGTCGAGCCGACCGACTCCCCGCTGCTCAGCGAGGGTCACCCCGGACCGGCCAAGATCCAGGGCATCGGCCCGAACTTCGTCCCGCCGATCCTCGACCGCGACGTGATCGACGAGATCATCACGGCCGGCTTCGAGGAGTCGCTCACCACCGCCCGCGACCTGGCCGCGAAGGAGGGGCTGCTGGTCGGCATCTCCGCCGGCGCCGCCGTCGCCCAGGCGCTGAAGGTCGCCGCGCGTCCCGAGAACGCCGGCAAGACGATCGTCGTGATCGCCCCCGACACCGGCGAGCGCTACCTGTCCACCGCGCTGTTCGAGGACCTGCGCGAAGACTGATGCCGAACTCCGGCATGTCGTGGGCCGGGCGGATCCGCGAGGACATCGCATCCGCCCGGCTTCGCGACCCCGCCGCACGCGGCGGACTCGAGATCGCCCTGCTCTACCCCGGACTGCACGCCATCTGGGCGCACCGGCTGAACCATGCGCTGTGGACGCGCGGGCTGCGGTTCCCGGCGCGGATGGGCTCGCAGATCGCGCGCTGGCTGACCGGCGTCGAGATCCATCCCGGGGCGCAGATCGGGCGACGGTTCTTCATCGACCACGGCATGGGAGTCGTGATCGGCGAGACCGCCGAGGTCGGCGACGACGTCATGCTCTACCACGGGGTCACGCTCGGCGGACGCACCCGCGACGCGGGCAAGCGCCACCCCACGCTCGAGGACGGCGTGGTGGTCGGCGCCGGCGCCAAGATCCTGGGACCGGTCGTGATCGGAGCCCGCTCGGCGATCGGCGCCAACGCGGTCGTGACGAAGGACGCCCCGCCCGACTCGGTGCTCACCGGCGTCCCCGCACGAGCGCGCCCCCGTGTCGAGGGCGAGAGCACGGCCCGGATCCTCTCCGTGCCCGACTACTCGATCTGACCGCCCGCCGCCTCCGTCTATTTGCGCCGATCCGTGGGGTTCAGGGCCCGAAACCCACCGTTTGACGCAAACAGACGGAGGGACGGAAGGGTCAGGCGGCGAGACCGGCACGTACGCGGCGCACGACCTCCCGCGGGGCACGGTAGACGTGCTCGGACGTCAGCCGGACGACGCGCCATCCGGCCTCCGCGTAGGCCTGGTACTTGTCGATGTCGCGCTGGAGCTGCGCACGGGTGAGGTGGCCGTCGCTCTCGTACTCGATCGCGAGCCTGCTCTCGGGGTACGCCAGCTCGCTGCAGCCGAGGAACCGCCCGAGATCGTCGTAGACATCCCAGTCCAGCGTCGGCTCGGGCATCCGCGCATCATGCAGGATCAGGCGGATCTGCGTCTCGGGCGGTGATGCAGAACCGGTGCGGGCGAGCGCGAGCGCGCGACGCAGGGCGGGAGCCCCGGGGCGTCCCTTCCGTTCGGCGAAGGCCGCCAGCTCGGCGCGGGTCGCGAGCGCCGTGTCCGCCACCGGTGCGAATCCCCCGGGATGGCGCGGGATGTGCAGGACGAAGTCGGCGGCCGCCACCAGCTCGTCGTCGGTGAGCAGTCCTCCGAGGCTGGCCCAGGTGCTCGCCGGATCCGTGACCCTGACACCCCTCGACGCCACGGTGCGGACGAATCCCGTCGAGAACTGATGGCCGCGGATCCCCGGTCGCACCGGCGCGGTCCGAGGACGCCAGACGCCGACATGCAGGGCGGGGTCGAGACGGCGCGGAAGAGGAACGCCCCAGTGCAGCGCCGCGGTCGGTCCGCAGAAGAAGGCGTGCGCGGGCATCACGGGGAGGTAGTCCCGCAGGATCTGCTCGGCATTCTCGGCTCGCGTCTGCCACCACGGCCCCGGGTCGAGGGCGTCGTCGACGGCCGTGCCGAGGCTGCGCACGCCATGGAACGAGCGCCGCAGAGCCGGATCCCGCAGCCGCCACTCGCTGAGTCCGTGGAGCAGTCCTTCGCGCACGGTGAAGGACGACGGCAGATCCGGCGGGTGCGAGGAGGGAGATCCCATCCCCCGACTCTGACGCAGACCAGGCATCCCCCGCGCCGGTTCTCCACAGGCCCCGTCTGTTTGCGCCGATCCGTGGCGTTAGGCGCCTGGAACCCACGGTTTGACGCAAATAGAGGGAAGGGACGGGGACCGGGGCCGGCGCGGAGCCGGGCCGGCGCGGAGCCGGGCCGGCGCGGAGGGTCAGCGCTTCTTCGCGGCGGCCTTGAGCGCGGCCGCCTCGCGCACCTCGCGCTTGATCAGCAGCAGCGGCAGCACGACCGTGCACAGCGCCGTGATGATCCAGACGACGACGGGACCCAGGATCCAGCCCAGGGCGTCGGTGATCCGCAGGCCGCCGATCGGCAGCAGCACGACGATGAGCAGCGCCGCGAACGTCGAGATGATGCCGATCCCGCCCAGGAGCGCCGGCGCGTAACGGTTCGCCATGGACGTGATCCAGGGCGCGAGGAGGCTCTGCAGCACGGTGAAGATCAGCACGCACAGCACGAAGCCCCACCACTTGCTCCACTCGATCGTGAACCCGGTCAGCAGCAGGTCGGCCACGATGAGGCCGATCGCGGACGAAGCCAGGAAGATCAGGGTGCGCGTGAGGAAGAGGCCCATAGCCGGAGCATAGCGCGGGGCGGGTGCCGTTCCGCGGCCGCCCCGCGTACTGTCGGGGACATGCACTGGGTGCTCCATGTGGACCTCGACCAGTTCATCGCGGCGGTCGAGGTGCTGCGCCGTCCCGAGCTCGCCGGCCTCCCGTTGATCGTCGGCGGTCGTGGCGATCCCACCGAGCGCGCGGTCGTGTCGACCGCGTCCTACGAAGCACGGGAGTTCGGTGTGGGCTCCGGCATGCCGCTGCGCATCGCGGCGCGGAAGGTGCCGGACGCCGTGATCCTGCCTGTCGACGCGCCCGCCTACCTCGCCGCGTCCGCGGAGGTGATGGACGAGCTGCGCGCGCAGCCCGGCGCGGTCGTGCAGGTGCTGGGCTGGGACGAGGCGTTCGTCGGCGTCGAGACGGATGATCCCGAGGCGTATGCGCGCCGTCTGCAGCAGGCCGTCCTGGATCGCACACGGCTGCACTGCAGCGTCGGCATCGGCGATACGCTCGTGCGCGCGAAGATCGCGACGGGATTCGGCAAGCCGCGAGGGGTCTTCCGCCTCACGGCGCAGAACTGGGACGAGGTGATGGGCGACCGCGGGGTGATCGAGCTGTGGGGAGTCGGCTCGAAGGTGTCGAAGCGACTGCTCTCGCGCGGTATCCGGACGGTCGCCGAGCTCGCCGACGCGCCCGAGGACGAGCTCGTCGCTGAGTTCGGCCCGCGGATGGGGCTCTGGTACCGGGAGCTCGGGCAGGGCGGACGGTCGGCCGTCGTCGACGACACGCCCTGGGTCCCCCGCGGGCACAGCCGCGAGACGACCTATCAGGCCGATCTCACCGATCCCGCGGAGATCGAGCGGGCCGCGCTGGCTCTGCTGGATCAGGTCCTCGACGACGTCGCCGAGGACGGGCGGGGCGTCATCGGGCTGGCGCTCAAGGTGCGCTATGCGCCGTTCACGACGAAGACGTTCACGAAGCGGATCCCGGAGACCGCCGACCGGGCCGTCGTCGTCGACAGAGCCAGGGAGCTCATCGCCCGGATCGCCCCCGACCGGGCCGTGCGCCTTCTGGGCCTGCGCGCCGAGATGGCTCTTCCGGACGACGCGAGGGAAGGACGCACACCGACGCGCGGTGCATGGTGACGGCCTCGCGGATCAGAGGGGTTCGGCGGCGAGCTGCGGGTGCAGCACGAGGTTGCCGGTCTTGCGGCCCGAGTCGACGCGCGCGTGCGCCGCGGCGAGGCCGTCCAGCGGAAGGGCGTCGTCCACGACGACGCGCAGCGCACCGGATCCGACCAGGTCGAGCAGCGTCGTGAAGTCCTCGGGGCGCTGCGGGGCGGTGCCCGTCTTGACCGGACCGCGGGCCGCGATGATCTCGCCGAGGGTCGCTGCGGCGAGCAGCAGTCTCCCTCCCTCGGCGAGAAGCGGTCGTCCTGTCTTCGGGCTCAGCGCGCCGACCGTGTCGAACACGACGTCGAAGCGCTCGCCGTGCTCCGCGAGCGCACGGGTCGGCGTGACCCGGTAGTCGACGACCCGGTCGGCCCCGAGGGATCTGACGAGCTCGGCGTTCTGCGCGCTCGTCACCGCGGTGACCGTGGCTCCGAGGTGCTTCGCGAGCTGCACCGCGTTGGTTCCGACCGCCCCCGCCGCCCCGACGACCAGCACCCGTTCGCCCGGGCGCACCGCAGCTCTGTCGCGGAGGAAGGAGAGCGCGGTGGTGCCGCCGAACAGCACTCCCGCCGCATCGTCGAAGGAGATCCCGTCGTCGATGCGCACGAGCCGGGAGGCGGACACCGTGACGAGCTCGGCGTGCGCCCCCATCCGCGCCCCCGTCATGCCGCAGACGCGGTCGCCGACCGCGAGCCCGGACGCCGGCGAAGTGCCCCCGCGACGGCGCCGACCGACCTCGACCCCCTCGCCGACCGCCTCGACGACACCGGAGAAGACCACGCCGAGCACCGCGGCCCTGGGTCCCCGCAGTCCGAGCGCGAGCCTGCCCGGCAGGGCGAACCCGCGCGGGAAGCGCGCACCGCGGATGCGCGCGTCGCCGGAGTTGACCGTCGCCGCCATGACGCGCACGACCACCTCGCCACGGCCCGCGACCGGATCGGCCACGGTCGCGATCCGCACGACCGACGGCGGTCCGTACCGCTCCACCACTCCTGCACGCATCCTGCCCCCTTACGCCTGTAAGTCTGTGCTCGTCACGATAGCCTTACAGGTGTAAGGAGCGCAACCTGCGCCCGGAACGGAGTCGACATGCCCCCGCGCACCCCGCTCAGCCGTGAACGCATCGTCGCGGCCGCGACGCAGGTCGCGGACGAGGGCGGTCTGGGGGCGGTGAGCATGCGGAGCGTCGGCAGGGCGCTGGGCGCCGAGGCGATGTCGCTCTACCACCACGTGTCCGGCAAGGAGGAGCTGCTCGACCTGCTCGCCGACGCGGCGTTCGCCCAGATCCCTCTGCTCGAGCTCGGCACGCCCTGGCGTGCGGCGATGACCTCGCGCGCCCACGCCATGCGCGCCGTGCTCAAGAGGCACCCCTGGGCGCTGTCCCTGCTCGAGTCGCGATCGCACCCGGGCGAGGCGGTGATGCGCCACCACGACCGCGTGCTCGGGCTGCTGCGCAGCGACGGCTTCGAGCTCGTGCTGGCCGCCCACGCCTACTCGGTGCTCGATGCGTACATCTACGGCTTCGTGCTCACCGAGCTCAGCCTGCCGTTCACCCCCGAGACGGGTCCCGACGCCTACGCCGAGGGGCTGGAGCTTCCCGCCGCAGACTATCCGCACCTCGCCGAGATGCTCGAGCAGATGGTCGTCGGGCACGACTACGCGTTCGGCGACGAGTTCGACTACGGCCTGGATCTCGTGCTCGACCAGCTGGAGGTGCGGCGGGCGGCTCAGGGCGGACGCCGCCGCGACCAGTGATGAGGAGCGCGGTCAGTCCTCGCTGCCGAGGGCGGCGAGGCGCGCCTCCTCGTCCGCGTGGATCGCGGACTCGATGATCGGCTCGAGCGCGCCGTCCATCACCTGGTCGAGGTTGTAGGCCTTGAAGCCGGTGCGGTGATCCGCGATGCGGTTCTCCGGGAAGTTGTAGGTGCGGATCCGCTCCGAGCGGTCCATGCCGCGGATCTGCGAGCGCCGGGCGTCGCTCGCGGCGGCGTCGAGCACCTCCTGCTGCTTCGCGAGCAGACGGGCGCGCAGCACGCGCATCGCCGCCTCGCGGTTCTGCAGCTGCGACTTCTCGTTCTGCATCGACACCACGATCCCGCTCGGGACGTGCGTGATGCGCACGGCGGAGTCGGTCGTGTTGACCGACTGACCGCCCGGTCCCGAGGAGCGGAACACGTCGATCTTGAGGTCGTTCTGGTTGATCGCGATCTCGTCGGGCTCGTCCACCTCGGGGAACACCAGCACCCCGGTCGTGGACGTGTGGATCCGCCCCTGCGACTCCGTCGCCGGCACGCGCTGCACGCGGTGGACGCCGCCCTCGTACTTGAGGTGCGCCCAGACGCCCTGGGACGGATCCGTGGAGGAACCCTTGATCGCGACCTGGACGTCCTTGTAGCCGCCGAGGTCGGACTCGGTGCGCTCCAGGAGCTCGGTCTTCCACCCCTTCGACGCGGCGTACTGCACGTACATGCGCAGCAGATCGGCTGCGAAGAGCGCGGACTCGGCGCCGCCCTCCCCCGCCTTGATCTCCATGATCACGTCACGGGCGTCGTCGGGGTCGCGGGGGATCAGCAGGCGCCGCAGTCGTTCCTGCGCCTGCTGCAGGTGATCCTCCATGCCGGGGATCTCCGCCGCGATCGACTCGTCCTCGCGGGCGAACTCGCGCGCCGTCTCGAGATCCTCGCCGGCGGCGATCCAGTCGTCATGCGCCTTCACGATGCGGCTGAGCTCGGCGTAGCGCCGGTTGACGCGCTTCGCCCGCGCCGCGTCGGCGTGCACCTCAGGGTCGGAGAGCTCCTTCTCCACCCTGCGGTGCTCGTCGCGCAGCGCCTCGACCTGTTCGAACATGACGACCGGATCCCGGACGATGACTGATCCGCGGACGCGGGTCAGCGGATGCTGTTCTCGGACGCGTGGCTGTGGCCCGTGCCGGAGGCCGGCTTGCCCAGCTGCGCGTTCTGCATCTGCAGCAGGAACTCGACGTTCGACTCGGTCTCCTTGAGCTTGCCGAGGACGACCTCGAGGGCCTGCTGCGGGTCGAGCCCGGCGAGGGCGCGGCGCAGCTTCCAGGTGATCTTGACCTCGTCGGGGCTCAGCAGCATCTCCTCGCGGCGGGTCGAGGACGCGTTGACGTCGACGGCCGGGAAGATCCGCTTGTCGGCGAGGGCGCGCGACAGGCGCAGCTCGCTGTTGCCGGTGCCCTTGAACTCCTCGAAGATGACCTCGTCCATCTTGGATCCGGTCTCGACGAGAGCGGTGGCGAGGATCGTGAGGGATCCGCCGTTCTCGATGTTGCGCGCCGCGCCGAAGAAGCGCTTGGGCGGATACAGCGCCGAGGCGTCCACACCGCCGGTGAGCACACGGCCCGAGGCCGGCGCCGCGATGTTGTACGCACGCCCCAGACGGGTGATCGAGTCGAGCAGCACGACCACGTCGCGGCCCAGCTCGACGAGGCGCTTGGCGCGCTCGATCGCGAGCTCGGCGACCGTGGTGTGGTCCTCCGCCGGGCGGTCGAAGGTCGAGGCGATGACCTCGCCCTTCACGGTGCGCTGCATGTCGGTGACCTCTTCGGGGCGCTCGTCGACGAGCACGACCATGAGGTGCACCTCGGGGTTGTTCTGCGCGATCGCGTTGGCGATCTGCTGCAGGACGATCGTCTTGCCGGCCTTCGGGGGCGCGACGATGAGACCGCGCTGGCCCTTGCCGATCGGGGCGACCAGGTCGATGATGCGCTGCGTGAGCTTCTCCGGCGCCGTCTCCAGGCGCAGGCGCTCCTGCGGGTACAGCGGGGTGAGGGCGGAGAACTCGACGCGGGCGGCCGCGTCCTCCGTGCTCAGGCCGTTGATCGAGTCGACCTTGACCAGGGCGTTGTACTTCTGGCGGCCCTGCTGCTCTCCCTCGCGGGGCTGCTTGATTGCGCCGACGACCGCGTCGCCCTTGCGCAGGTTGTACTTCTTCACCTGGCCGAGCGACACGTACACGTCGCTGGGGCCGGAGAGGTATCCGGTGGTGCGCACGAACGCGTAGTTGTCGAGCACGTCCAGGATGCCTGCGATCGGGATCAGGACGTCGTCCTCGCCGATCTCGGTCTCGAACTCGTCGACGTTCTGGTTGCCGCCGCCCCGGCGCTTGTTGCGCTGCCGGCTGCGGCTGCTGCCGCCGTCCTCGTCGGCGTCGGCGGGAGCACCGCCGCGACCGTTCTGGTTCTGGTTCTGGTTCTGGCCGCCGTTGTTCTGGCCGCCGTTGCCCTGGCCGTCCTGACCGCCGTTGCGGTTGCGGCTGCGCGAGCGCGAGCGGCTGCGGCTGCGGCCGGTCTGCTCCTCGCCGGTCTCGGCGGGCGCCTCGGACGCCTGGTCGGACGCCGCGGCGTCAGCCGGCGCGTCCTTCGGGGCGGACTCGGCCAGCGCCTCGGCGGGAGCGGCGTCGGCCGTCTCTGCCGGAGCGTCCTCGGTCTTCTTCGCACGGCTGCGACGCGGGGCCTTGGCCTTCGGCGCGTCCTCGGAGGGAGCAGCCTCGGCGGCAGGGGCGTCCGCGGCGGGAGCGTCGGCGGACGCGGTCTCGGCCGGAGCCTCCTCGATCTTCTTCGCACGGCTGCGACGCGGGGCCTTGGCCTTCGGCGCCTCCTCGGCCGGAGCGGCCTCAGCGGCGGGGGCCTCGGCGGCGGGGGCTGCGACGACGGTGTCGCCGGCCTCGGCCGCCTTGGCCGCGCTCGCGGTGGTCGCTCGGCGCGGGGCGCGCTTGCGCGGCGCCTTCGGGGCGTCCTCGGCGGACGCGTCGCCGGCCGGAGCCGAGCTGTCGATCTGGGTCTCGGAGATGGTCTCCACGAGTACTCCTCTTGTAAGACGTGGGTGTTCGACGCGCACACGGCAGATTGCCGGGGCGCGACCGCACGATCATGCCGAGAACAGGCTGTCCCCTGCATGCCACCCGGAGAACACGCTCTCGACGAGCTCGGTGACCGGCTCGCGGTGCGGTTTCGGATGCTGTGCGGCTGACGCAGGAAGTGCGTCGCGGGCCGGGATCACGATTGTGACGAAGAACCCTCCGCTCGTTCCCTCACTGTACCACCTCGCACATCGACGGCGACCATCTGCGGGATCCACGGAGTGTCCGTCGCCGTCTCCGCGATGCGGACCGCGTCGAGACGGCTTCCCGGGCCGTCGCAGAGCACGAGGACGCTCGGCCCGGCGCCCGAGACGACGGCCGCGAAGCCCTCCGCCCGCAGTGCGCGCACGAGGCGGTTCGTCTCGGGCATGGCGGGTGCACGGTAGTCCTGATGCAGCCGGTCGTCCGTGGCGTCCAGCAGCACGTCGGGGCTCTGCGTGAGCGCGGCGATCAACAGCGCCGACCGCGAGACGTTGAACACCGCGTCCTCGCTCGGCACGTGCTGCGGCTGCAGGCTGCGCGCCGCCTTGGTCGACATCGTGTATCCGGGCACGAGCACGAGGGGCGAGACTCCGCGGTGCACCAGCAGCTTCTTGTGCTGCGGGCCGCGCTCCCCCGTCCAGGCGATCGTGAGTCCGCCGAACAGTGCGGGCGCGACGTTGTCGGGATGCCCCTCGAGCTCGGTCGCCAGGCGCAGCAGCGCCTCGTCGTCGAGCTCGACGATCCCCTCGAGCAGCCCCTTGGCCGCGAGGACGCCCGCGGCCACGGCGGCTCCGGAGGAGCCGAGCCCCCGGCCATGCGGCACCCCGTTGCGCGCGACGAGGCGGATGCCCGGCATCGCGATGCCGGCGTCGGCGAACACGTGGGCGATGGAGCGGACGACGAGGTTCGACGGGTCGCGCGCGATCTCCTCGGCACCGGATCCGGAGACCTCGATCTCATAGGTCCCCGGCTCGAGCGCGGTGACCTCCAGCTCGTCGTACATGCTCAGGGCCAGGCCGAGGGTGTCGAACCCGGGGCCGAGGTTGGCGCTGGTGGCGGGGACGCGCACCTCGACGGTGCGCCCCGGCATCGGTGCGGCAGCGCTCACGTCACTCCCCCTCGACGCGCAGGACCGACACCACGCGGGTGACGGCCGCGCTGTCGGCCAGGCGGGCGACGGTGTCGCTGAGGGCCTGCTCGGTCGCGCGGTGCGTGCCGATGACGAGGCGGGCGGTCTTGCTGTCCTCGCCGCCCTCCACCGTCTGCAGGGCGGTGGCGATCGAGACGCCGTGGTCGCTGAGGATCCCGGCGACGGTCGCGAGCACGCCCGTGACGTCGGCGACCTCGATCGTGATCTGGTAGCGGGTCGTGATGTGCCCGAACGGCGCGATCGGCAGGCTCTGCCGCGCGGACTCCCCCACGCCGACGCCGCCGGCGATGTGGCGACGCGCGGCGGAGACGACGTCGCCGAGCACGGCCGACGCCGTCTGCACTCCGCCGGCGCCCGCGCCGTAGAACATCAGCGGCCCGGCCGCCTCGGCCTCCACGAACACGGCGTTGTTGCCGCCGTGCACGCTGGCCAGGGGGTGGTCGCGGTCGATCAGCGCCGGGTACACGCGCACCGAGACGGCGTCGCCGGCGGGCTCGGAGAGGCGCTCGCACACGGCGAGCAGCTTGATCACGTAGCCCGCGCGACGGGCGTCCTCGATCATGTCAGCGGTGACCGACGAGATGCCCTCGCGGTGCACGTCGTCGATCGAGACCTGGGTGTGGAAGGCCAGGCTCGCGAGGATCGCGGCCTTCTGCGCCGCGTCGAAGCCCTCGAGGTCCAGGGTCGGATCCGCCTCGAGGTAGCCCAGGTCGGTGGCGATCCGCTGCGCCTCCTCGGCGCTCAGCCCCTGACGGTCCATGGAGTCGAGGATGAAGTTCGTGCTGCCGTTGACGATGCCGAAGATCCGCTCGATCCGGTCGCCGGCGAGCGAGTCGCGCAGCGGCCGGATGATCGGGATCGCGGCGGCGACGGCGGCCTCGTACGACACGGAGGCGCCCACCTGATCGGCGGCCTCGAAGATCTCCGCGCCGTGCGTCGCGAGCAGCGCCTTGTTGCCGGTGACGACGTCGGCGCCGCTGCGCAGCGCCTGCAGCACGTAGCCGCGCGCCGGCTCGATGCCGCCCATGAGCTCGATCACGATGTCGGCGCCGAGGATCAGCGCCTCGGCGTCGGTGGTGAGCAGTTCGCGCGGCAGCTCCGCGTCGCGCGGCGCGTTCACGTCGCGGACCAGGATCCCCGCGAGCTCGAGCGTCGCGCCGCTGCGCTCGGAGAGGTCGGCGCCGTGCGCGAGCAGCAGGCGCGCGACCTGCGACCCCACGGATCCGGCCCCGAGCAGGGCGACGCGGAGGGTGCGGCGGTGGCCGTCGAGTTCCGTCATGCTTCTCCTTCTCCGGTGCGGGCACCGGTGCGCTCCGAGGTCCCGGGGGCGGCGATGCCGGCGTCCCGGGAGAGGAGGTCGGCGAGGGTCTCCCCCCGCACGATCACCCGCGCCTGGCCGTCGCGGACGGCGACGACCGCGGGGCGCGGGGTGTGGTTGTAGTTGCTGGACAGCGCGTGGCAGTAGGCGCCGGTCGCCGGCACCGCGAGCAGGTCGCCCGGGGTGACGTCGGAGGGGAGGTACTCGTGGTCGACGACGACATCCCCGGATTCGCAGTGCGAGCCCACGACGCGCGCCAGCACGGGGGCGCCCGTGCCCTCGCGCGACGCGATGCGCGCCGAGTACTGGGATCCGTACAGGGCGGGACGGGCGTTGTCGCTCATCCCGCCGTCGACGCTCACGTAGAGGCGCTCACCCCGATCACCGAGGGACACCTCCTTGGTGGTGCCGACCTCGTACAGGGTGACGCCGGCCTGGCCCACGACCGCACGGCCGGGCTCGAAGGCGAGGATCGGGATCGGGATGCCCCGCACCTCGCACTCGCGCGCGACGGCGTCGACGATCGAGTCCGCGAGCTCCTCGATGGGCGTCGGGTCATCGGCGGACGTGTAAGCGATGCCGAAGCCGCCGCCGAGGTTGAGCATCGGGAGCTCACCGCCCTCGCGCAGCGCCGCGTGCAGTTCGATCATGCGAGAGGCCGACTCGGCGAAGCCGCGGGATCCGAAGATCTGCGAGCCGATGTGGCAGTGCAGACCCCGCAGCTTCAGGCTGGGGATCTCGCGGATCCGCTCGACGAGCGCGGGCGCGGCCTCCAGCGGCGTCCCGAACTTCTGGTCCTCGTGCGCGGTGGCGAGGAAGTCGTGGGTCTCGGCGTGCACGCCGCTGTTCACGCGCAGCAGCACGCGCTGCACCGCGCCACGGCGCTCGGCGATCGCGCCGAGGCGCTCGATCTCGATCGCCGAGTCGAGGATGATCGTGCCGACGCCGACCGCGACAGCGCGCTCGAGCTCTGCGACGCTCTTGTTGTTGCCGTGGAAGCCGATCCGCGACGGCTTGACGCCGGCCGCGAGCGCGATCTCGAGCTCGCCACCGCTGCAGACGTCGACGCGGAGCCCCTCCTGCGTCACCCACCGGGCGACCTCGGTGCTGAGGAACGCCTTGCCGGCGTAGTAGACACGCGCCTTGGTTCCGTGCGCGGCGGCCGCGTCGTGGAAGGCGCTCCGGATGCGGGCCGCATGGGCGCGCACCTCCGCCTCGTCGAGCACGTACAGCGGCGTGCCGAATCGTGCACGCAGTTCGGCGACGCCCACGCCGCCGAGCTCGAGCTCTCCGTCTGCGTCGCGGCGCGCGGACGCGGGCCACACCCCCGGGGCGAGTCCGTTCGGATCGGCCGGGATTTCCAGCCAGGCCGGAGCGAGCGCGTCGTCGGGCGATGCGGAAAGCACAGGGCACCAATCGTCGTGTGGGACTCGGGTTTCGAGCGCGGCCCAGAGCGGGCCGGGTTCTGAGAATTCTAGAGCACCGCACTGCCCCGACCCGACGGGTGTGACGGCCGCGCGGCACCCGACCTGCTTGGATGTGATCGTGCGCGGATTCCATCATGTCGAGCTGTGGGTCGCGGATCTGGATCGCGCGCGGTCCGAGTGGTCCTGGCTCCTGGACCGCCTGGGCTTCACGCTCGACGCCGCCTGGGAGGACGGAAGCTCCTGGCGGGCGGATGACTCCTATCTCACCGTCTGCGTGCCCCCCGGACTGCGCGGCGAAAGGCATGACCGCAGGCTTCCCGGCCTCAACCACCTCGCCTTCCACGGCGGGTCGAGGAGCGACGTCGACCGCCTGATGGCCGAGGCGCCGGAGCACGGCTGGAACGCGCTGTACGACGATCGGTACCCCCCACGCGGGCGGACCCGACCACTACGCGGGCTGGCTGGAGAACAGCGAGGGGTTCAAGGCCGAGGTCGTCGCGACGGAGACGTGAGCATGCACCGAACGTGACGGTCCGCCGCCGTCGGCGCCGACCGGGTCACGACGATCAGGTCGGCCGTCCCTGGTTCAGAAGGGCGGGCGGTGTTCGGGTGGTGGGTAGGGGTCTGTGGTGGTGAAGGTGACGGGTGCGGGTGGGGTGTCGATGTAGGTGCGCCCGGTGGGGCTGGTCCATTCGAGGATCCCGGCGCCGCGTTGTGTGACGGTCCAGGAGGTGTGGTGTTTGAGGACGTGGTGTCGTCGGCAGAGGCCGCCGAGGTTGCCCGCGTCGGTCGGCCCGCCGTGTGCCGCGTCGATGGTGTGGTCGAGGTCGTGTGCGCTCGGGGGGAGCCCGCAGGTCGGGAACCGGCAGCGGGCGTCCCGGGCGTGCAGCAGGCGGCGCAGATCTGCGCCGGGCCGGTACCGATCCACCGCGAGGACCCCGCCGGTGACGGGGTGGGTCAGTACCCGTTCCCAGGAGGTGACGTCGCCGGCGAGGATCCGTGCCGTGTCCGTGTCGATCGGGGATCGGCCGGTGAGTTCCCCGGGTTGTTCGGGAGCGTGTGGTGCGTCGGATCCGGTGGTCGCGTTGATCAGGGTGAGCACGGGGACGGTGACCTCCACCCGTGCCTGGATCGCGGACAACAGTCCGTCTGCGGTGTCGTGCCCGGACGGGGTGCCGGTGAGCAGCACATCCGCGCACAGGTCCGCGCGCAGCTGGTCGACGGTGCGCGCATCGGCCGGGTCGCCGAACGGATCCCGCATCGGCTCGCCCTTCACGGCCCGGGCGTTCGCGGTCGTGACCGCGTGGGCCTGCTGACTCAACCGGTCGTAGATCCCGTCCACGATCGCGGCGGAATGGATGAGCCCCAGCAGTTTCTGCCCGTCGCCGAGATCCTCCCGCCACACCCGACGCTTCTCCTGCGCCTGCCGGTGTCGCTCGGTCAGCGACCGCGGCGCGAGGCGTTCCGCGACCCGCTCCACCACGGCCTTCGCCCGGTGCGGGGTCTCGCCCTCCGACGCGGCGACCGCGACCGCCTCGAACTCCGCCCGGACGGCGTCACTCAACCGTGCCCCCGCGTCCTGGATCTGCCGCACATGCGGCAGCCCGATCCGCGCCTCCGCGAACGCCCGCATCGTCTCGGGGAACCGGTGCACGAGCTGCGCCGCCTGCGACATCCGCCCCTGCACGACCCGATCCGACATGTGCAGCACGCCCGCGAGCTCCGCCGCCACCGACCGATGCGCCAGCTCCGCCGACGGCCCGTGCTCCAGGGAGCCGGCGAGATCGTCGGCGATCCGCTGCGCGACGGCGAGGAAGCCCTCCTTCACCGCCTGCAGGCGGATGATCGACGCCTCCGTCGCCGCCAGACCGCTCACCACGGCGTCCAGCAGCCTGGCCGGGTCGACACCCGGATCCGCCATCGCCATGGAGCTCGTCATGACCCCATTCAACCCGGGGGCACCGACATTCCCTCGCGGAGAACTCCAGATCAGCGCACGGAAAGTTCACATCGAATCACTACTCTTCCCCACATGAAGGGCGTCGCGTCTGCCCCCTGCGACGCGGCGCCGCTCACTACCCCATCCCCCCTACCCCGCGTCAAGGGGCGCCGACCTCACCCACCCCTCTCGCTACGCTCGACGCATGGGCACCCGCACCGACTCCGAGCACGCACCGGCAGAGAAGACGCGGATCCAGAAGCGGATCGACGCGATGCTGGCACGCGTGCTGCGCTGGCGGGCGGTGCGCACCTGGCTGCTGTACGCGGAGAAGCACGGCCCCGCCCTGGCGGACGGCATCACCTACCGCGCGCTGTTCAGCGTCTTCGCCGCGGTGCTGCTGGGCTTCTCCGTCGCGGGGCTCTGGCTGTCCGGCAACAGGCAGGCGCTCGCCGCGCTCATCCGGGCCGTCGACGCCGCCGTGCCCGGGCTGATCGGATCCGACGGGCTCATCGACCCCACGACCATCGCGGCGCCGACGGGCCTCTCGATCGCGGGCGCCGCCTCGCTCGTCGGCCTCATCGGGGCGGCTCTCGGCGCGATCGGGTCGCTGCGCATCGCGCTGCGCACCCTCGCCGGCCGCCTGGCCGACGACGTGCAGTGGTACTGGGTGATCCTGCGCAACCTCGGACTCGCCGCCGGGATCGGCGTCGGCTTCGCGCTCTCGGCCGCGGCGACGGTGATCGGCTCGTTCGGCATCGACCGGATCGCCGTCCTCCTGGGCGCCGAGCATGCGGTCGCCGCGGCATGGACGGAGCGGATCGTGTCGCTGGTCGTCGTCTTCGCCCTCGACACCGCGCTCGTGGCGTCGGTCTTCGCCGTGCTCTCCGGGGTGCGCGCCGATGCGAGGACCCTGTGGGCGGGCGCCGCGATCGGCGGCGCGGGCCTGCTCGTGCTGCAGCAGCTGTCGACGCTGTTCGTCCGCAGCGCCTCCGCGAATCCGCTGCTCGCCTCCTTCGCCGCGCTCATCGCGCTGCTGCTGTGGCTCAACCTCTCCTCGCAGGTCGTCCTGCTGGCGGGCGCCTGGATCATCACCGGTGTGGAGGACGGCGAGGATCGCACCTCGGGACAGCCGCGCTCGTTCGCGGAGCGTCGACTGGACCGGGCAGAGCGTCTGCTGGCCGCGACCACGGCCGAACGCGACGCCGCGCGCGAGGCCCTGAAGGCGGAGCGGGGCGGGACTCGCTGACTCAGGACGCCGGGCAGGTGCCGTTCTCGAGCAGCGCAGGATCCGTCGTGATCGCGCTGTCCGCGGTGAAGGTGGCGATCAGCTCCCCGTCCTTCACCCGCAGCCCGCCCAGGTGCACGCCGGCGGGGAGCCGGTCTGCGATGCAGACCTTCTGCGTCGCGAAGAGCGGCTTGAGCGCCGCGCCGAACGGCGACGAGGCGACCGTGTCGGGGTCGACGGTGAGCGCTCCGATCGACGCCGAGGTCGGCGTGAAGGTGAGCTCGCCGTTCTCCGCCCCCGGAGTGAGCGCGAGGGCGAGGGGCACGCTCGCACCGAACAGCGACACCGTGCCCGCGGCCTTCACCCCGGCGCCGTCGATGGTCACCGACTCGATCGGCGTCGACGCGCCCGCAGCAGCCTTGACCGCCGCCTCGAGCTGATCGGCCGTGATGCGGAAGGTGCCGGTGGCGCTGCCGAGGGCGCCGCCACGGATCGGCACGCCCGTCGCGTCGACGTCGACCGCGCTCGTGATCGGCCCGATCGCGACGCTCTTCGTCGACAGATGGACGTCGTCCAGGCGTCCGGCGACGAGCTGCGGCAGCACGATCCCGCCGACGGCGACGTCGAGCTGCTGGTCCGCCGGGAGCTTCAGGGCCGTGATCACCTGGGAGCGGATCTGCTGGGCGACCACGGCGCGCGCGACGAACTCGCCGCCGACCACGATCCCGGCGAGCACGACCAGCACGACGCCGAGCACCCACGGCCAGCGCGCCCGGCGGCGCGGCGGAGCGACCGCCACGGGCGCCGACGGCAGCGGGGGCCGCGGCGGCACGCCGTCACCGGGCGCGGCGCCGCGCGGCAGCGGCACCGTCGGGTGCTCCTGGCCGAGATCCTGCGGATACGGCTCGGTCGGGTGGGTGCCCTCGTCCGCGCCGCTCATGTCACATCCGCTCCGGCGCCGAGACCCCCAGCAGCGAGAGACCGTTGCGGAGCACCTGGCCGGTGGCGTCGTTGAGCCACAGGCGGGTGCGGTGCACGTCCTCGACCGGGTCGTCGCCCTGCGGGATCACCCGGCAGTTGTCGTACCAGCGGTGGTAGAGCCCGGCGAGCTCCTCCAGGTAGCGCGCCACACGGTGCGGCTCGCGCACCTCCGCGGCGAACGCCACGATCCGCGGGAACTCCTGCAGTGCGCCCAGCAGCGCCGACTCGGTCTCGTGCGTGAGCAGCTCGGGGGCGAACACTGAGCGATCGACACCGGAGTCGGCGGCGTTGCGTGCCACGTTGTGGGTGCGCGCGTGCGCGTACTGCACGTAGAACACCGGATTGTCGTTCGTGCGCTTCTGCAGCAGCTCCGGATCCAGCGACAGCGGCGAGTCGGCGGGAGAGCGCTCCAGCGAGTACCGGAGCGCATCGGTGCCGAGCCACTCGCGCAGGTCGTCCATCTCGATGATGTTGCCCGCGCGCTTGCTGAGGCGCGCCCCACCCACCGACACGAGCTGCCCGATGAGCACCTCGACATCCTTCTCGGGATCGTCGCCGGCCGCGCCCGCGAGCGCCTTCAGACGGTGCACGTAGCCGTGGTGGTCGGCGCCGAGCAGGTAGATCTTGTGCTCGAAGCCCCGGTCGCCCTTGTTCAGGTAGTAGGCCGCGTCCGCAGCGAAGTAGGTGTACTCGCCGTTCGAGCGGCGGATCACGCGGTCCTTGTCGTCCCCGAAATCGGTGGTGCGCACCCACACCGCGTCGTCCTGGTCGAAGACGTGGCCCTGGGCGCGCAGGCGGTCGACCGCCTGGTCGACGAGGCTCGGACCGCCGTCCTCCCCCTTCGCGTGCAGGATCCGCTCCGAGAACCACACGTCGAAGACGACGTTGAACTTCGCGAGCGACTCCTTCTGCTCGGCGAGCTGGTACCGGTAGCCGAGCTCGCGCGCGACGAGCAGCTGTTCGGCATCGTCGAGGGTCAGGAAATCGGGCCGGTCTGCGAGCACGCGCTGCGCGATGTCGGCGATGTAGCTCCCCGCATAGCCGCCCTCCGGGGTCGGCTCGCCCTTCGCGGCCGCGACGATGGAACCCGCGAAGCGCTCCATCTGCGCGCCGGCGTCGTTGATGTAGAACTCGCGGGCGACGGTCGCACCGCTCGCGTCGAGCAGGCGCGCGATCGCGTCTCCGAGAGCCGCCCAGCGGGTGTGCCCGATGTGCAGCGGCCCGGTCGGGTTGGCCGACACGAACTCGACGTTGATCGAGCGCCCGGCCTGCGAGTCGTTCCGCCCGTAGGCCTCGCCCGCATCGACGATCACCTTCGCGAGCGCGCCGGCAGCGCCGGCCTCGAGGCGCACGTTGAGGAAGCCGGGTCCCGCGACCTCGGCCGAGGCGATCCCGTCCACCGTCGCGAGCCCGTCGGCGATCTGCTGCGCGAGCTCCCGCGGATTCGTGCCGAGCTGCTTGGCGAGGCGCATGGCGACGTTGGTCGCCCAGTCGCCGTGGTCGCGGTTGCGCGGACGCTCCAGCACGATGTCGGCGGCGTCGAGCGCGAGCGGCTCCCCGGGTCGTCGCTCGTCCGCGATCGGGACGAGGACGGACAGGATCGCTGCGGCGAGGGCTTCGGGATTCATAGGGTTCCGATTCTACGGCGTGCCGCCCGGCGGACCGTCGCGTCAGACCGGGATCCCGGTGCGCACGCGCGCGAGCGTTCCCTCGTCCACGGCGACGCCGGCGTGCCGCAGGGCGAGCATGGTCGCCCCGGCGGCGCCGCTGTCCACCAGCACGAACGGCTGGTCGCCGAACGCGTTCGCGAGATGATCGCGCAGCAGCCGCTGCGGGACGCCGTCCCGGGACACGATGCTGCCGCCCGCGACGACGGGCCCCGGCCGCGCGCTGACCAGCTCGAGCGTGCGGACGAGCTGCTCGCCGGCATCGGTCAGGATCCGGACCGCGACGGGATCCTGCGCGTCCGCCGCATCGAACACGAGCGGCGCGAACTCGGCAAGCTGCACCGGTCGCCGGGTGTAGAGCGCCCGGACCAGCTGCTCGAGGGCTGCGGGGCGCCCCTCGGCGCTCCGCCCCTCCCCCACGGCCCCGGTCGCCCGCAGCACCAGGGACGTCAGGACCGTGGACGGCCCGATCCCCTCGAGCTCGTCCACCGCGGCCGCGGCCGCACCGCGCCCGATCCAGAAGCCGCTGCCGCGGTCGCCGAGCAGCCAGCCCAGACCGTCCGCGGTGGCGACGATGCGTCCGCCCTCCACGCGCACCGCGCTCGCCCCGGTCCCGCACACCACGCCGTACCCCACCGGGGCGACCGCGCCGCTCGAATACATCGCGAGCAGATCGGACTCGAACGTCAGCGTGCCGGCGAAGCCGTCCTGAGCGAGCGGATCCAGGATCCAGTCCGACGCGCCGCCGCGCGCATCGTGACCGGCCATCGCGATGACGATCCCCGCCACGTCGGCGAGGGTGGCGCCGGTGCCGTCAAGGGCCCCGGAGATCGCGCCGCGGACGCCGGCGAGCGCGGTAGGAATCCCCGATGAGGTGGGGTTTCCACTGCCACCGCGACCGTATCCGATGCACTCGCCCTCTGCGGTCGCGAGCACCGCCCTGGTGGACGTCCCACCCGCGTCGACACCCATCACGAGCATGTTGAACCCCAATTTGTTATCTGCCCTACTTGATTTTTCCGCCGGGAGCCGATGAGAATGTTTTTCACCCGAACCCCGTCGTAGCACGACGCGTTTTCACCGGAGGCTATGGTGCCACTCATGCAGGACGTCGGCAACGAGTTGTCGATCGCGCAGCGGATCTCGCTGCGGCGTCCCGCGATGCCCAAGGCCATGGCCAAGATCGCCGACGTGATCTCCGCCCACCCCACGGCCCCGGTCGAGCTCACGATCACCGAGCTCGCCGATCAGGCCGGCACCTCGGCCGCGACCGTCACCCGGTTCTGCCGCGCGATCGGCTTCGAGGGCTACACGCAGTTCCGCGTCGGCGTGGCCGCCGAGTCGGGCCGCGGCGACGCCGGCACGACCTGGCGCACCGACATCGCCGAGGACATCGGCCAGGACGACCCCGCGGACCGCGTGCTGCTGACGCTGCTCGGCCTGCACACGCGGAGCATGGAGATCACCACCGGCCTGCTCGACCTCGACGACGTCCAGCTCGTGGCCCGGGCGATCGCCGAGGCCCGGCACGTCGACATCTACGGCGTGGGCGGCAGCGGCGTCATCGCCGACGAGTTCCGCGGGCGCCTCTACCGCATCGGGGTGAACGCGCACTCGTGGTCCGACGTGCACGACGGTCTCACCAGCGCCGTGCTGCAGGACGCCTCATCGGTCGCCGTCGGGATCTCGAACACCGGCCGCACCGAGGAGACCATCGAGATGCTGTCGCACGCCCGCGCGGCCGGCGCCCTCACCGTCGCGATCACCACCGACGCCGACTCCTGGCTCGCCTCCAGCGCCGACGTCGCCCTGATCACCGCCTCCGAGAACCCGGCGCAGCGCCCGGACGACCTGTCCATCAAGCACGCGCAGCTGCTCGTCATCGACCTGCTCTACGTGCTCGTGGCGCAGCGCACCCTCGGCCAGGCAGCCACCCGACTCGCGGCCAGCGCCATGGCCGTGTCCGCCCACCGCCGCGGGCAGTCGTTCCCCGACGAACGCGGCACCAAACGCCAGAAGAAGGAGTCCACCCGATGAGCGCCTCCCCCCAGGATCTGCTGCGCGAAGCCGAGACACGCCTCGAGCGCCTCGCCGCCGACGCCGAGAACGGCGCGCTGGACCCCGCGATCGCCCTGCTCGTCGCGGCCCTCCGCGACGGCGGTGTCATCCAGGCGTTCGGCACCGGGCACTCCGAGGCGTTCGCGATGGAGATCGCGGGCCGCGCGGGCGGGCTCATCCCCACCAACCGCATCGCCCTGCGCGACATCGTCCTACACGGCGAGCGCACCGCCGATGTGCTGACCGGATCGCTCGAGCGCGAGCCGTGGGTCGTCGATGAGCTCATGGCCGTCTCCCCGGTGACCGAGAACGACGTGTTCGTGATCGCTTCGAACTCGGGCGTCAACGGCTCGATCGTCGGCGTGGCGCTCTGGGCCAAGGAGCACGGCCACAAGGTGATCGCGGTGACGAGCCTCGAGCACACCGCGCGCGTCGAGCCGAAGCACCCGAGCGGCAAGCGGCTCAGCGAGATCGCCGACGTCGTCATCGACAACCTCGCCCCGTACGGTGACTCCACCCTCCAGGTCACCGACACGATCTCCGCCGGCGCGATCTCCTCGATCACCGCCGCGTTCATCGCCCAGCTCCTCACCCTGGGCGTCGCCCGCACCCTCGCGGACGCCGGCGAGGTGCCTCCGATGTACATCTCGGCGAACATCCCCGGCGGCGACGAGCACAACTCCGCGCTCGAGGCGCGCTACCTCGACCGGCTCCGTCGCGGCGCCTGAGCCCCCCAGACCCATCCTCCCCTCTCCCTCACCACCCACTAGGAAGGCAAGAATCACATGGAAACCAGAGACGCTTCCATCAGCCGTCGCTCACTGCTGCGCGGCGCGGCCCTCGCTGCCGTCATGGTGCCCCTCGGCGTCAGCCTGGCGTCGTGCGCGGCTCCGGGCGGCGGTGGCGGCGGCGGCGCCGCCGGCGGCACGAAGTCTGCCGACAACCCGTTCGGCATCGCGGCCAACTCGAAGGTCGACGCGGTCATCTTCAACGGCGGTTACGGCGTGGACTACGTCGAGAACGCGGCGAAGGTCATGGAGGGCAACAAGAAGCTCGGCGGCGTGACCGTCAAGGTCTCGTCCTCGACGAAGATCGCCCAGGAGCTGCAGCCGCGCTTCGTCGGCGGCAACCCGCCGGACCTCATCGACAACTCGGGCGCCAACCAGATCGGCTGGAACACGATCCTGGACCAGCTCGAGACGCTCGACGACGTCCTGGACGCGAACAACCTCGAGGGCACCAAGATCAGCGACACGCTCTACGGCGGCGTCAAGGATCCTGGCACCTTCGACGGCAAGTTCGTGGCCCTGAACTACGTCATGACGGTCTACGGCATCTGGTACTCCGAGAAGCTGTTCAAGGACAACGGCTTCACGGTGCCCACCAGCTGGCAGGACCTGAAGGCGCTGGGCGAGGCCGCCAAGGCCAAGGGCAAGTACCTCTTCGTCTGGGGCAAGGAGGCGGCGACGTACTACCAGACGCTCGTCGTCGACTCGGCGGTCATCCAGGGCGGCGACGACGTGCGCCTGCCGCTGGAGAACCTCAAGGCGGATGCGTGGTCGAACCCGATCATCCAGGACATCCTGAACATCTTCTACGAGCTGATCCAGGCCGGCTACATGAAGCCGGGCGGCGCGGGCACGCAGTTCACGCAGGCGCAGTCGCAGTGGAGCCTGGACCAGGCTGCTCTGCTCTACCCCTCGGGCTCGTGGATCGAGAACGAGATGAAGAAGCAGACCGCGGACGGCTTCACCATGAAGGGCATCGGCGAGCTCCCGCTCGACGGCAACCAGAAGACCCCCAAGGGCACCCTGCGCGCCGAGGCCGGCGAGCCGTTCATCGTCCCGTCCAAGGCGAAGAACCCCGCCGGCGGCAAGGAGCTGCTGCGCACGATGCTGTCCAAGGAGTCCGCGACCGCGTTCGCCAAGAGCAAGCTGGCCCCGACCATCGTCAAGGGCATCGTCCCCGACGACGGCTTCGGCTCGAGCGCCCTGGTGTCGCAGAAGGAGCTCCTCGACAAGGCGGGCGACAACGTCTTCACGATCAAGGCGTTCGGCCTCTACGGCATGAACTCCGACCAGCTGCCGATCTGGAACTCGTTCCTGGACGGCAAGATGACGGTCGCCGAGATCACCAAGGCGCTGCAGGACCTGACCGACAAGATCCGCAACGACAGCTCCATCAAGAAGATCGAGATCAAGTGAGCTATTCAACTCCCAGCGGGGGCCCGGGGCTGCAGACAGCCGCGGTCACTGCTGCTCGGGCGGGGGGCCGCAAGGCCCCCCGCCTGGGGCGGCGCCGGCTGACCTTCGACTACGTGTCGTTCCTGCTGGTGTTCCTCGTGCTGCCCGTGGCACTGTTCCTCGTGTTCGTCATCTCCCCGTTCATCCAGGCCGTCTACTACTCGATGACCAACTGGACGGGCTTCTCGCCGAACATGAGCTTCGTCGGGCTGAACAACTTCGTGAAGCTGTTCCAGGACTCGACCTTCCTGCAGGCGATGACCAACAACGCGCTGCTCGCCATCGTGGTGCCGCTCATCACCATCGTGATCGCGCTCGTCTTCGCGAGCATGATCACGGTCGGCGGCCCGAGCCACGGTCAGGTCCGCGGCCTCACCGGCTCCAGCTTCTACCGGGTGGTGTCGTTCTTCCCGTACGTCATCCCCGCGATCGTCATCGCGATCCTGTGGAGCATGATCTACGCCCCGAACGGCCTTCTGAACGGCGCGCTCGGTTTCCTGGGGATCGACACGAACAGCTTCGCGTGGCTCGGCGACCAGAGCACCGCCATGGGCGCCACCATCTTCGTGATCGTGTGGAGCATGGTCGGCTTCTACATGGTGCTGTTCATCGCAGCCATCAAGGGCATCCCGGCGGAGACGCTGGAGGCGGCGCGCATCGACGGCGCCGGACGGTATCGCACGGTGGTCTCGATCCTGCTGCCGCAGATCCGCGACAACGTGCAGACCGCCTACATCTACCTGGGGATCATGGCCCTGGACGCCTTCGTCTACATGGCCGGCCTCAACGCCTCCGGCGGCCCGAACAACAGCACCCTGGTGATGAGCCAGTACCTGTTCCGCACCGCATTCGAGAAGGGCCAGTTCGGCCTGGCCAGCGCCATGGGCGTGGTCCTCGCGATTCTGACGCTGGTGTTCGCCGGCCTCGTCATCGGCGTGTTCCGCCTCGTCGGCGGCAAGGACGAAGGAGGACGCGCATGAGTCTCGACACCCGCGCCGCCGTGACGGTCGACCCGAAGGCCGCCAAGCAGATCCGCGCGACGAAGTCCACGAACTCGGACAAGGTGGTCGGCGGCGTCTCGCACGTCGTGCTGGCGCTCTGGTCGCTCGTCGTGATCCTGCCGATGCTGTGGACCCTGCTCGGCTCGTTCAAGACGACGAAGGAGATCTTCAAGTCCCCGTTCGGCCTGCCGGCCAACTGGAACTTCGACAACTACGTCAACGCCTGGGTCAAGAACAACTTCGGCCCGATGTTCCTCAACACGGTCATCGTGGTCGGCTCGGCCCTGATCCTCGTGATGCTCCTCGGCGCCATGTGCGCCTACGTGCTCGCGCGGTTCTCCGTGCCGGGAAGCCGGGTGATCTACTACCTGATGCTCGCGGGACTCACCTTCCCCGTGTTCCTCGCGATCGTTCCCCTGTTCTTCGTCCTGCAGGGCATGGGGCTGCTGAACACGCTGCCGGGGCTGATCATCACGTACGTCGCGTTCGCGCTGCCGTTCACGGTGTTCTTCCTGTTCTCGTTCTTCAAGTCCCTGCCCTACGAGATCCAGGAGGCGGCCTACGTGGACGGCGCAAGCGAGTGGCGCACGTTCTTCCAGGTGATGCTGCCGATGGCCAAGCCCGGGCTCGCGGCCGTGGCCATCATGAACTTCCTCGGTCTGTGGAACCAGTTCCTGCTGCCCATCTCGTTGAACACGAACCAGGACAACTACGTGCTGTCCCAGGGCATGGCGGCCTTCGCGTCGTCCGCCGGCTACCAGGTGGACTTCGGCGCGATGTTCGCCGCGGTGATCATCACGATCGTCCCTGTGCTGCTGGTCTACATCCTGTTCCAGCGTCAGCTGCAGGGATCGGTGTCGCAGGGCACCTCGAAGTAACGCCTCCCCCGCGAAGGAGGGCCGCCCGCCAGGACGGCCCTCCTTCGTCGTTCCCGGCAGCGCGTCTCAGCCCCGTGCGGGCTGGTGGGCGGTGAAGTACTCGAGCATCTCGTCGGACAGGACGGGGATCTCCTGCGGCCGGGATCCGGAGCGGATCGAGATCGCGCCGGCCACCCCCGCGGCGACCGCGTCGCGCGCCGCGATCGGGTTGGTGTCGGTCGGGGTGCCGTGACGCACGAACTCGACGAATTCGGCGACGGTGAGCGGATCCGCTCCCCCGTGCCCGCCGTCGCCGCCGTCCTCGATCGGATAGCGCGCGTGCCCCTTCTCGAGGTAGTCGCTGCGCGCGTTCCAGAGGCGGATCTCGCCGCCGGTGCCGTCGTCGAAGTTCTCGATGCGCCCCTCGGTGCCGATCACCGTGTAGTTGCGCCAGTAGTCCGGCGTGAAGTGGCACTGCTGATAGCTCAGCAGCACGCCGGAGTCGGTGCGCATCATGATCATCGAGATGTCCTCGACGTCGATCACGGGATTCAGATCCTGCTGTGCGCGCGGAGGCCAGCTGTCCATCGAGAACCAGTCGCCCATGCGGCGGTCGGAGTTGTCGCGCCGCGACTCGACCGCGCCGTAGACCGCGAGGTCGCCGACGCCCACGACCGTCCGCGAGGACGTGCCCGCGAGCCAATGCATCACGTCGATGTCGTGCGCGCCCTTCTGCAGCAGCAGGCTCGTCGACTTGTCTCGCTCGGCGTGCCAGTCCTTGAAGTAGTAGTCGCCGCCGTGGCCGACGAAGTGACGGCACCAGATCGCCTTGACCTCGCCGATCTCCCCGCGATCGACGATGTCCTTCATCATGCGCACCACCTGCATGTGCCGCATGTTGTGCCCCACGTAGAGCTTGGACCCCGTGCGGTACGCGGTCTCCAGGATCCGATCCGCGTCCTCGATCGAGATGGCCAGGGGCTTCTCCAGGTAGACCGGGACACCGCCTTCGAGGAGCTCGACCGCGACCTCGGCGTGCGTGAAGTCCGGGGTCGTGACGAAGGCGCCGTCGAGCGTCACCTCCGACGCGAGCAGCTCGGCGACGGAGGCGAACACCGGCACGTCGCCGAACAGCTGCGCCGCACGGGCGCGGGACTGCGGCGCCGGGTCCACGGCCGCGACCACCCTGCCTCCCACCGACTCGACGTGCCGTGCCACGCCGGCACGGGCGCCGACGCCCACCACCGCCGCGCGGAACACCTCGGCGGTGGGGATCTGGTCGTCTTCTGTCATCTCTTTCCTTTCGGATCTGCGCGACGGGGCCGGACCGGGAGCGCCGCTCCGGCCCCGTCGCGACGGTCTATCGCACGGTCAGCGTCACGTACTGCGCGGCGTCGCCGGGAGTCTGCTGCTCCAGCCGCATGCGATCGTTCACGTACTGCAGGGCGAGCCCGCTGTTGCGGTTGACCAGGCGGTAGGTCGTGGCGCCGTCGAGGGAGGTGCCCTGGGTCGCCACCCGCTGCAGGTACCACTGATCGCTGCCGCCCGGTGTTCCGAGGCTCGCCGAGGTCAGCGGCGTGCCGTCGGCCTCCTGAGCGCCCACGCCGACCACGGCGTCCACCGCGCGCTTCTCGGCCGGCGTTGCTCCCGGAACCTGCAGGGTGCGGCCGGTCGAACCGTCGACGAGACGGTAGAACCCGCTGTTCTCGCCGTCGCCGCGGACGTCCTTCACCGGCTGGAGTCGCCAGGTGGTCACCCCCGTCGCCGCGCCGTTCCCGCCGTCCAGCCCGGGGCCCCGGTTCGCGGTCACGGCCTTGCCGCCGACGCGCAGCACATACGCCGAGTCGGCGTTCACCGCCTGCCCCGCCGTGTCGCGCGGCGTGTACTCCGTGCTCACCGCCGCAGATCCGGTCCCTGCCGTCTGCGCGATGTCGACGACCTTGCCGTTCAGATCCGAGATCGTCAGGAAGGAGCGCCCTGTGACGTTCTGGTTCGTCAGGCTGCCGTTGTCGAGCGAGGTGAGGTAGCCGCCGTTGGACCCGGCGGGCATGAGGCCGACGACCTTCCAGGAGTTCGGGTCGCCGAGGTCCGCGGTCTCGTAGACGTTTCCGTCGTAGCCGACGATGCGGTACAGGCCCGAGAACGCGTTGTACGAGATGGCCGACTCGTTGTTCGCCGACGGCAGGTACAGATGCTTCGAGACCGGATCCTTGTAGTACGCGCTGTTCGTGATGAGGTCGACGGTCTGCGCGGCACCGGAGGACGGATCCGTCTGGGTGACGTAGATGCCGCCCGTCACGACCTTGACGCCGTTCTCGTACTTGTCGTCGACGGCCTTGAGCGTCATGTCCTGCCCGGTCACGGGATCACGGTACGAGACCGTGCGGTCCGGAGCGGACTGCCCGGTCGCATCGTCCACGATCGTGTGCGCCAGCGTGTTCGCCGTGTACGTCGCCCCGGAGGCGTCCGCGAAGGCGATCAGGTGGTCGGCGCCGACCTTGGCCGCCTGGTACGAGGCGTCGGCGTGGTCGCCGGAGCCGTGCCAGGCGATGAGATCGGTCGCGGGGTCGTACGAGACGTTCAGCCCGCCGATGGAGTTCACGTTGCCGTCGATGCCGCCGACCCCCGGCTGCGACCACGCGCCGTCGTACCACTTCTGCCAGGTGCCGCTGGCCATACCGCCGCTGATCGGCGCGCGCGCCATCTCGGTCCAGCTGGCCAGGGTCGAGGACGCCGGCTTCTTGTAGATCTTCACGTTGTACGTGATGTAGAAGTAGCCGGTGGAGTAGTCGATGAACAGTCGGCAGCCGGAGTTCCCGAACGGGTAGGACTGGCCCGGCGAGGCCGCGGAGTCGATGACCTGGTCGTCGTCCCACGCCGACGTGAGCGCCGGCCCCGCGTACTGCCAGGAGCCGCCCTCGTCCTTCGACGTGGCGAGCAGGATCCGGTTGTTGTGATGGCCGGTGGAGACCTTGTCCGCGATCGAGGCGTTCGCCCCCTTGGTCTGCCAGGGATCGAACTGGTACTCGTCATTGAGCAGCGCGTGCCAGGTGCCCTGCGGATCCACCCAGACGCCGATGACGTCGCAGTGGTCGTCCTGCTGCGGCGAGGGGATGGGGAAGGTCGGATCCTTGTCGAGCTGGTAGCAGATGGTGCCGGCGTCGGCGTAGTAGGCCGGTGCCTGCACCCGCTGGGTCGTCGTGCCCATGCCGTCCGACACGGCGCCCATGTCGGTGTTCGTGAAGGTGCGCGCCCATGCGCTCCCGGGGTTGGTGCTGTAGGCCGTGAGGGCATTGGTCCAGTGGAACCGGCCGTCCTTGCCGAGGTAGGCGGAGCCTGCGATGTCACTCGTCAGGCCGCCCTTCATGGTCGTGCTGCCCGCCGCCGCGTACTGCGGCGGCGTCGGGGTCGTGTCGGCCTGCGCGGTGGCGGGCAGGCCGAGGGCGAGGACGGCGCCCGCGGCGAGAGCCGGGGTCATCCGCCGCCAGCGGGCTTTGCGATGTGCGGTGCGGTGCGGTTTCATGGTGGTGCCCTTTCCTTTTCCTCTTCGAAGCGGAGGGTGGGGGTGTGTCCTTCCCGTTCCCCACGTCGCAAGCGCGGAACGGGAAGGCGCCCGCTCATGCGATCACACGAGCGCGACGTCCGGGTTGGGCTCGCTCAGGCCGTCCGCCGGGCCGGCAGGGCCGGTCTCGAGCACGAGGACGGCCGGCATGCCCGTCGGGGCGGGTGCCGCCAGCTGCACGGTGTGCGCGTCCAGCGGGGTGAAGGTCAGCTCGGTGCCGTCGGCCAGCGCGCGCACGGCGCGCAGCGCGACACCGGCGGGCAGCGCGATGGTGAGGAGCCCGGAGACCGGGATCCGGACGACGATCGCATGCACGATGCCCGTCGGATCCTCGTCGGGCGTCTCCGGTCCCTGAGGCGCCGTGTGCTCGAGCGGCGCCGTGTAGAAGCCCCAGCCGGGGTAGTCCCACCCGGCCGCGGGACCGCTGCCGTGCACGGCCGGCCCGTTCACGGCCATCCACGCGCCGACCTCCTCGGCCAGGGCGACCTCGACCGGGGCGAGGGAGCCGTCGCCGCGCGGCCCGAAGTTCAGCAGCAGGTTCCCCCCGAGACTCACGGTCTGCGCGAGCTGCTCCACGATCTGCGCCGGCGTCTTGCGCCCGCGCTCGGCCCAGACCGAGTCGTGGAAGCCCCAGCTCGCCTGCGTGAGCGTGGCGCAGGCCTCCCAGTCGTGCGCGGTCACCGACAGGTCCCAGGGGGCGGGGAGACGCCGCTCGTAGCCGCTCTCGTAGTCGCCCATGAGGGCGCCGTTCGAGTCGAAATGCCGCGCGCCGTGATCGTCGGCGCGCAGTCGGCTGTTCACGATCGCCCCGGGGATCCGCTCCTTGAGCAGTCGCTCGATCTCATGCGTCCAGCGGCCGTTGGCCTTGACGGAGGCGTCCCACGTGCCGTCGAACCAGAAGCCGCGCACCTGCGGGTACCTCTCCGCGAGCTCGAGCAGCTGGTCCGTCGCGAAGCGGAGATAGCGCTCGAAGGCCTCGCGGTCGGCGTCGGAGTCGACCGTGGCGCGCCAGTCGGGATGATGCCAGTCCAGCACCGAGTAGTACAGATGGGTCGCGAGGCCCTCGGCGCGATAGGCCTCGAGGATCTCGCCGAGCACGTCCCGGCCCGAGGGCGTGGCGGCGACGGAGAAGTCGGTGTACGCGCTCGGCCACAGGCAGAAGCCGTCGTGGTGCTTGGTCGTGACGGTCACGTAGCGCGCCCCCATGCGCTTCGCCGTGCGCGCCCATGCGGCGGGATCGAAGCCGTCGAGGGTGAAGTCGGCCGCGAGGGCGCTCCACTCCTCGCGACTCACGCCGGCGGACTGCATGAGGAACTCCGCCGCGAACTCGATCGTGCGCCCCTTCCACGTCCCCGCGGGGAGCGCGTACAGGCCCCAGTGCACGAACTGTCCGAACCGGTCGGCACGGAACGCGCGCATGGTCGGATCCTCGCGGCGCCCGGTGCCGTCCGCGCCGTAGCGCAGCGGGATCACAGCGCCTCCCCTCTCGGACCGGTGAGCCCGGGATGACCGTCCCACGGCACGAAGGTCGCGAGGTCGAACTCCGCGCTCCGGCCCGACGCCCAGTCGACCCGCACGGAGGTGCCGTCGACGTGCACGCGGACGCGGCCGCGCCACTGCTGCGGATCCACGGCCCCACCGCCGTCGAGCACGTGCAGGGCGACCGCCACGGTGCGCCCCGTGCCGGTGCGCCCTTCCAGCGCGGGGGTCGCCGAATGGGCGCCCATCGCGTTCGCGTCGCGGTACCGGTGCACACCCGCGCGGGCCGGATCCCAGCCGTGCAGCCCGACGACGGCGGCGACCAGGCCGTCGCGTCCGCGCACCCACGCGCCGTCGTCGAACACGCCCGTCTCGAGCTCGGCGTCGTCGGCGACCGCCCAGCCGCCCTCGCGCATGGGCCACGGCCGATCGGTCTGCACCAGGTGCGCGCGCACCTCTGCGGTGCCGTCGCCCGCCGTCACCGTCGTCACCGCCGTCCCGGGAAGGGCACGGCGGTGCAGCTGGGGGACGTGCACGGACCCGGCGAGCTCGCCCTCGACGCGCGTGGCGCGCAGGGTGCTGCGCCGGCTGCCCGCGCCTTCGTCGTCGAGCAGGGCGAAGTGCGAGTCGATCGCGTCGATCCACGCGGGGCCGGTGCCGGGCGCGGTGTGCGTGGAGTAGGCGAACTTCGCGTAGTGGGGGTCGTCGCGGTCCTCGTCCTCGCCGACGGGAAGAGTGGCGTGGTCCGAACCGTGGTTCGCCATCCGCACCACGCCGTCCTCCGCGCCGCGCAGCACCCAGCCGACCGGCTCGAGGGGCAGCGTGAAGGATCCGCGATCGGCCGGCAGCGCCTCCTCTTCCGCCGTCCAGACGGGAGCGGTCGCCGGCTGAGCGAGTCCGAGGAACCCGATGCCCGCGAGGTACGGGGATCCGAAGCCGCTGTAGTCCTGGCACATCGGCTCGAACGCCTCGTACCAGCCGAGCGTCAGGGGCGCCCCGACACCCACCCCTTGTGCGGTGAAGCGCGAGAGCACGCCCGAGGCGAGCCTGCGGGTCTGGCCGGGGGTGAGCGCGCTGGCGCCGGACGCGTCCGCGCACCAGAAGGCGGCGAGCGCGGCGGTGCGATAGGTCAGGGAGCGCCCCTGGTGAAGGAGCGATCCGTCGGCGGCGACCATGTGCGCCTGCGAGGCGGTGAAGTCGTGCAGGCGCTCGAGGTGGCGCTGACCCTCCGGTGTGTGCACGGCGTCGGTCATGCGGTACCACGCCCACAGGTAGGGGTGGATCGCCCAGGCGTTGTAGTAGTCGATCGCGTGCTCGGGCCCGTCGGTGTACCAGCCGTCGCCGAGGTACCAGCTCTCCACGCGCGCCACGTTGCGCTGCGCGTGCAGACCGCGCACGTCCTCGTCCATCGAGCGCAGGAAGCCCTCGGCCATGGCGGGGAACAGCTGCCAGTTGTTCTGCCACACCTCGCAGCGCGCGTGATGGCGCAGCCATCCGGCGATCTGGAGCTGCTCGGGCCGGGTCAGCCCGGACCACAGCCGGTCCCTGCTGACATACAGGGAGAACGCGACGTTCGCCGCCTCGACGATCGAGTTCGTGATCCCGGTCAGCGGCAGCCGGCAGCTGACGCCCCGGGGCCACTCCTCGGCGCCGCCCTGCCTGGTGCCGGCCAGGAGCGCCCGCGAGTAGTACGCGAGGTGCTCCTGAACGGCCGGCTCCCCCGGGTCGGCGGCACCCGCGATGCGTGGCGCGGCGAGCAGGAACGACCGGCCCACGGCCTCCATCCCCTCCCGTCGCACCCCGTCGCCGGTGATGCGTCCCGGCAGTCGGGGCAGAGCGCCCTCTGGACTCGCGTGACGACGCACCTGGCCCAGCCAGTCGTCCGCCACCGCCTCCCACTGCGCCCTGCCCCAGCCCGTGAACGGGGAGAGGACCGGGTCCATCGCGATCGTCGTCGTGACGTCCTCCTGCACGGTTCCCTCTCCCCCGTCGCCCTCTCCCGCGTTCACGGATCCGCTGCGTCTCAGGCGCTCGGGGATGGACTCGCCGTCGCCCCGCTCAGCGCCTTCTGGAACTCGGCGCGGATGGTATCGCCGCCCGCGCTCTTCCAGGTCGAGATCGCGCTCTTCACGTCGCCGAGCGAGCCGCGCCCGGCGATGAAATTGGTCACGGCGTCGGAGACCGGCTTGGCGATCGTCAGCCCCTGCTTCGCGTTGGTCGGGCTGAACAGGCCGACGGTCGGATCCGCCACGCCGATCGGCACCAGCTTCGAGTATGCGTCGTGCAGCACCCTGATGGCGTCGGGGAACTGCGGCGAGTACAGCGTGTTCGGGCCTGCAGCCAGGTACTTCCACGGCACGGCGGTGTTCAGGGGCGCGGCGGACGTGGGGATCGGGTTGCCCTTGCCGTCGCGCGTGTAGTCGGTGCCCTCCGCGCCGTAGTTCATGAGGAGATACTCCTCGCTGCCGAACGGCGCCGCGAGGAAGTTCGCGACCTGCAGCACCTGCTTGATGTGATCGGCGCTGCCCTTCTTCACCATCGTCCAGGCGAAATCGATGTTGTCGAGCCACACCGTGGCCGTGCCGCCCGTGGCGCTGAACGGGATGAACGGCGCGACCTTGTTCGCGGGGTTGGCCGCGGGCACGGTCTGCTGGTAGCCGCCCGGCTTGCCGAACGCCGGCAGCCCGTCGTAGATCTGCGCGACCTGGCCGGAGATGAACGCGTTCGACATCTGCGACTTCGTCCAGCCCTCGCTGCCGGGGGCGAAGCAGCCCGCCGCGTAGAGCTTCTGCACGAAGGACACCATCTCGAGGTACTCGGGCGTCTCGATGTCCTTGACGAGCGTGCCGTTCTTGAGCCTCCAGTTGAACGGCACGTGGAAGATGTGCTCGAACGGGATGAGGCCGAACTTGGTGCTGCCGAGCGCCCAGCGGTTGGCTCCGGTGAGCTGCTTGGCGAGCGCCAGGTAGTCGTCGGCGTTCTTGATCGTCGAGGTGTCCGTGACGCCGGCGGCCTCGAAGAACGTCTGGTTGATGAACCCGGATCCGCCCGTCATGCCGCGCGGGATCGGGATGCCGTAGAGCTTGCCGTTCTGCACGGCCGGCTTCCAGAACGCCTGGGGGATGTTCGCGAGGTTCGGGTAGTCCTTCGCCTTGTCCCCCGCCAGGAACGGCGTCAGATCCTGGCACGCCGACTCCAGGAAGCCGATGATGTCGGCGATGGCGGCGCCGTCGTTGAGCATCAGGTCGGGCATGTCGCCGCCGGCGATCACCGTGTTGAGCTTGGTGTCGTAGTCGTCGCTGGAGACGGCCGTGATCTCGACCGTGCCGCCGATGCGCTTGTTGATCTCCTGCCACGCGGGGTTGGATGCCGCAGGAGTGGGCGGCGGACCGAAGATGTTCGTGATCGCCGTGATCTTCTGCCCCTTGAGGAAGGGCGCGGGAACGGATCGGAACGGCGTGGCCGGGTAGTTGAAGAACGCCGCAGGGACCCCCTCCGCGGTGCCCGCGAGATCGGGCGTGATGCCCTTCAGCGGGATGTGCTTCGGCAGCACCGAGGCCGAGGCGGCGGAGGCGTTGAGCGAGCCCTTGGTGCCGCAGCCGGCGAGCGAGCCCGCGGTGACGACGCCGAGGACGCTGAGGGCGGCGAAGGACAGGAAGGTCCGCCGGTTCGTTTCGAGAGCCACGATGGGCACCTTTCTTTACAGGGGGTGGATCGATCGGGTGGAGCGGGCCTCAGCCCTTGACGGCGCCGGTCAGGACGCCCTTGGTGAAGTACTTCTGCAGGAACGGGTAGACGAGCAGGATCGGGATGACGCTGATCACGACCACGGCCATCTGGATGGCCTGGGACGGAGCGGAGATCTCCCCCGCCGAGGCCGTGTCCAGCGGCGATCCCAGCAGCACGTACTGACGCAGGATCATCGACAGGGGCCACATGTCGCTGTTGAGGTAGAGCATCGCGTTGAAGAACGCGTTCCAGTAGGCGACGGCGTAGAACAGGCCGACCACGGCGAGCACGCCCTTGGACAGCGGCAGCACGATCTTCACGAGGATCCGGAAGTCGCCGGCCCCGTCGATCCTGGCCGCCTCGAACAGCTCCTGCGGCAACCCCATGAAGAACGAGCGGACCACCACCAGGTTGAACGCGGAGATGAGGGTGGGCAGCACCAGCGCCGCGTAGCTGCCGAGCAGGCCGAGCTGCTTGACCATGAGGAAGCTCGGGATGATGCCCGGCGTGAACAGCATCGTGAACAGCGCCGTGAGCAGGATGAACCGGCCGAAGGCGAGGTCGCGGCGGGAGAGCCCGTAGGCCATGCCCACGGTCGCGGCCAGCGAGCAGAGGGTGCCGATCACCGTGATGAGCATGCTCCGCACGAGCGCCGCCGTGACGATGCCTCCCGAGAAGATCGTCTCGTATGCGGCGAACGTCGGATGCAGCGGGAACAGCACGAGCCCGTTGGCGTTCGCGATGTCGGTGCTGTCCGAGAGGCTCGTGGAGATGACCGTGAGGAACGGGTAGATCGTCGCGATGCAGATCAGCGTGACCACCACCGCCTTGCCTGCGGTGCCCAGGCGGCTCGGCTTCTCCATCCACGCCGGCCGCACCGACGCGGTCCGCCGTCCCCCGCGTCGGGTGCGGGGCATCACGACCGCCCTGGTCGTCAGCTGAACGTCACTTGCCACGGGAGTACACACCTTCCTGACCGAACAGATGGGCGACCTTGTTGGCGCCGAGCACGAGGGCCAGGCCCACGACGCCCTTCACCAGGCCGACGGCCGCCGCCGGGCCCCATTGCCCGTTCTGGATGCCGTGGTAGTAGACCCAGGTGTCGAGCACTTCACCGGCTCCTGCGCCGACGTTGTCGCGCTGCAGCACGATCTGCTCGAAGCCGACCGAGAGGATGCTCCCCAGGTTCAGGATCAGCAGCAGGATGATCACCGGCATGATCCCCGGGATCGTGATCGTCTTCATGCGCTGCCAGGGCCCTGCGCCGTCGACGGCCGCGGCCTCGTACAGCTCCTGGTCGATGTTCATGAGCGCCGCGAGGAAGATGATCGTCCCCCATCCGGCGTCCTTCCAGGCGGACTGGATCGAGACGAGGAACGGGAAGAACCAGGGCGTGGTCATCGCCTCGAACGGCTGCAGGCCCATCGCCTGCATGAGGTGCGGCACGACACCGGTCGCACCGAGCACCTGCCCGAAGATCGACACGATGATCACCCAGCCGAGGAAGTGCGGCAGGTAGACGACGCTCTGCACGAACTTGCGGATCCGATCGGACATGATGCTGTTCAGGAGCAGCGCCAGCACGATCGGGATCGGGAAGAACAGCACGAGCTGGAGTCCGGTGATCACCAGGGTGTTGCGCAGCGCCTGCCAGAACGTGGGATCTCCGAAGATCTTCACGAAGTTGTCGAGACCGACCCACGCACTGTCGATGAAGCCGAGGTAGGGCTGGTAGTCCTCGAAGGCGACGATGTTGCCGGGCAGCGGAAGCCAGTGGAAGACCACGAAGTACAGGAACCCCGGCGCGATCAGCAGGAGCATGACCCTGTCCCGCTTGATCCGCTGACCGAGGGTGCGCTTGCGATGCGCGGGGACGCTGCCGGCCGCCGCGGCGCGACGGCGCCCCCTCGACGCGGGACGCACGGGACGCACGTCCGCGGCGCCCTCGCCCGGAGTCGTCGTGCTCTGCACGAGCGGCTCGCTGTAACTGCTCATCTTCGACCTCGACCTGCGACGGGAAACTTCATCGTTGTCCGCAAGAGCCAGAAAGCGCTTGCTGTGCTGCGAACGTACCCGACGGAATCGACACTGTCAACGATCGCGCGGGAAATCTCTGCTTCCTTGATTTCTCAAGCCTCAAACCGACGCAGACGCACGATCGCGGTGGACGCACGGCATAGTATGCGCTTACTATCTGGATGCAGAAAGAAAGGATCGCCGTGGATCACACCGCCCCACCCTCCCGTCCTTCCGCCGTGATCGTCATGGCGGAGCAGTCGTTCCGGGAGGTGTTCTCCGAGACCGCGCTCGCCCGGCTGAGCACGGCCGTCGAGCTCGTGGGGCCGCTGCCGATCACCGATTTCGACTCCCCCGAGCGCAGGGACGCGCTGGCCGCCGCACGCATCATGCTGACGGGCTGGGGAGCACCCCGCGTCGATGCCGCCGTGCTCGACGCGGCCCCGCGGCTGGAGGCGGTCGTGCACACCGCCGGCACGGTCAAGACCTTCCTCGATGCCGAGGCGTTCGCGCGCGGCATCCGGGTGAGCACGGCCGCGGCGGCGAACGCCACGCCCGTCGCGGAGTTCACGTTCGCGGCCATCGTCTTCGGCCTCAAGCGCGCGAGCCGCTTCGCGCACCAGCTGCGCACCACGCGACGGCACCGCTCGGTGGACGGCGTGCCCCCGCTCGGCGCCAACGGCGTCACGATCGGGATCCTCGGCGCCTCCCGGGTGGGACGCGAGGTGATCCGCCTCGTCTCACGGCTGCAGGCGCGGATCCTGGTCTGCGATCCGTACCTCTCGACGGCCGACGCGGCCCGCCTCGGCGTCGAGGTCGTCCCGCTTGAGGAGCTGTGCCGGCGCAGCGACGTCCTCACCCTCCACGCCCCGAGCACTCCCGACACCCGCCGCATCATCGGAGCGGCCGAGCTGGCGCTGCTGCACGACGGCGCGCTCGTGGTGAACACCGCACGCGGCGCCCTCATCGACACCGAGGCGCTGACCGCGGAGCTGGTCAGCGGACGGCTGGACGCGTATCTGGACGTGACGGATCCCGAGCCGCTGCCGCAGGACTCCCCTCTCTACGCACTGCCGAACGTGGTGCTCACGCCCCACATCGCGGGCGCCCTCGGCAACGAGATCCACCGGCTGGGCGACTCGGCCGTGCGCGAGGTCGAGCAGTACGTTGGTCGAGGGATCCTCGCGCACGAGCTCCGTGCGGACGAGCTGGCGTACACCGCCTGACCGGTGGAGCGCGCGATGAGACGGAGCGGACCTCGGGTCCAAGAACGGAGGATGGGATGAGGGCGCAGGAGGATCGCGCGGGAGCCGGCGCGGGGCACACCGTGACGATGTCCGACGTCGCCGAGCGGGCCGGCGTGTCCTCGGCGACGGTCTCCCGGGTGCTCAACGGCAACTACCCCGTGGCGCAGGCCACTCGCGACGCCGTGAACCGGGCCATCGACGACCTCGGCTACACCGCGAACGCGCACGCGAGGGCGCTCGCCAGCTCGGCGACGCACAGTGTCGGCATCATCGTCAACGATCTCGTGGATCCGTTCTTCTCCTACATCGTGCGCGGCGTGGAGCAGGAGGCCTCGACCACCGGCCGGCTCTGCATCGTGGCGGCCTCGCAGGGCGACGTCGATCGGGAGATCGAGCTCATCGACCGGATGATCAGCCAGCGCACCGATGCGGTCATCGTCGTCGGCGGCGGCTACGACGATCCGCGCGCCCGCCGGCGCATGGCCGAGCGCGCCCGCACGCTCGCCGGCATCGGCTCCACCCTCGTGCTGTGCGGCCGCCCGTCCGTGGGCGAGCAGGCGCCGACGAAGATCGTGGGCTATGACAACGAGGGCGGGGCCTTCGCGGTCACCCAGCACCTCATCGCCCAGGGGCACCGCAGGATCCTGTATCTCGGCGGACCGGTGGGACTGTCCACGAGCGTCGCCCGGCTCGCCGGGTTCCTGCACGCGATGCAGTCCCACGGCTTCGACGTGCCGCCCGAGCTCGTGCACCAGGGCGCCTTCGGACGCCGGTTCGGGCACGCGGCGATGGGCGAGATCCTGGACGGAAGCCCCGACATCACCGCCGTGTTCGCCGCGAACGACCTGGTCGCCGCCGGTGCCCTGGACGCGATGACCGCGCGCGGCATCCGCGTCCCCGAGGACATGTCGCTCGTGGGCTACGACGACATCCCGCAGTCGAGCGAGCTCACCCCGAAGCTCACCACCGTGCACGTCCCCCTGGAGGACATGGGCCGGGAGAGCGTCCGCCTGGCGCTCAGCCGCACCGACGACGCGTTCGGGCGTCACGCCGAGGGCGAGATCATCGTCGGCACCCGCCTCATCGTGCGGGACTCGGTCGCCGCTCCCCCGGTCACGCCGTGGCGACCGGTGCGCTGAGGAGCGGGGGCCGCAGACACGCGCCGGACAACGAAGAAGGCCGCCCGGATGGGCGGCCTTTCCTCTTCGTGCCCCCGACAGGAATCGAACCTGCGACCTACGGTACCGGAAACCGGCGCTCTATCCGCTGAGCTACGGAGGCGTACCGAACGAGCCTAGCATCGGATCCGCCTCCTCTCCGACCGCGCCGGGTCCCGGTAGTGTCGCGGGGAGCCGACCGATCGATGAGGACCCGATGAGCGCTTCCGTGCCCCCGCCTTCCTGGCCGCACACTGCCGCGGAGGAGCCGCGCGTCCCCCGCGGAACGCCGGTCTACACCGCCTGGGGATGGGTCAACGCCTGGACGACCGTCGCGGCGGTCGCCGTCTCGGCGATCTCGATGTGGCTGATGACCGGCCCCATGCTCACCTACCTGCGGCGCCTCGTGGAGCTGAGCAGCGGGCCCGCCTCGGGGACGAGACTGCCGCCCGGCACGGTGTTCGCGGTCATGTCCGAAACGATGCCGTCGATCATGATGGCCTCGACGGTCGGAACGCTCCTGGGCTGGGCGATCTACGCTCTCGCCGTCGTCGCCGGCTACCGAGACTACGTGCAGCTCGGCCGGCTCGGATATCCCCGGCGCTTCCACTGGGCGTGGAGCTTCCTCTCCCCGGTGTATCCGATCGGCCGCGCCGTCTTCGTGCGCCGGCAGGCGGGAGCGGGCTCGGCCACGATGTGGATCGCCCTCGCGGCGACCGCCGCGAGCCTCCTGCTCAGCTTCGGATGGTCGTTCTGGCTGATCTTCGCGGTGTTCGACGTCATGCGCGCCGGGCTGGGCAGGATCGCCTGAGTCAGAACGCGGCCACCACCAGCAGCACCACCGCAATCAGAGGGAACAGTCCCTGGACGCTCGCCGCGCGGGCCTTGGACCGATCGGACAGGATCAGCACGAGGGCGGCCGCGAGCATCGACCCCGTGCCGGCGAGCATGAGGGCGAGGCCGACGGGCACCGAGGCGGTCACGGCGATCACGACGCCGATCACGGTCACGATCGCGAGGAACAGGTTGTAGAACCCCTGATTGAACGCCAGCGGCCGCGTGGTCTCGGCGTCCTCGGCGGAGGTCCCGAAGACGCGTCGCGTGGACGGGTGCGTCCAGCGGACGGACTCCAGCACGAAGATGTAGACGTGGATCAGGGCGGCGAGCCCGGCGAAGACGCATCCGAGGATCAAGAGCATGCGCCGATTCTGCCGCGCGTCGCACGCCGATGCGAGAGGCGCGCGCTACCGGTGGTGCGTGTGCACCGGGGCGGCGGTCGCGGGAGGCTCCCCGACCTCGTCGACGGTGTGCCCGGTGCACGGCATCGCGGTCACCGCGGCCCGCTCGATGCGCGAGACCGTGAACCACCGCATCGCGTCGCGCAGCCGGCACCATCCGACGAGGTACCACTGTCCCTCGCGGGACGCGAACAGGACGGGTTCGACATCCCGGGTCGTCGTCGCCCCGCCTCGCGCGGTGTAGCGGATGCGCACGACGCGCTGATCGGCCATCGCAGCCTCCAGCGCCGACCGGGTCGCCCGCGACGGTGCCGGCGGCGCGTCGACCCAGACGCGATCGGCCAGCGCCTCCGCCCGCGCGCGGGTCCGGGGGTCGAGCACATCCATGATCTTGCGGATCCCGGCAGTCGCCAGATCCCCGAAGGGCGCATCGGATCCCGCCGACACGGCGGCCATGAGCGCCACGGCCTGCGCGGGGTTCAGGCTGACCGGAGGCAACGACGCCCCGATCGCCATCCCGTAGCCGCCGCCCGGCCCCGGGCGCGACCAGATCGGAGCACCGCTGCTCTCGAGCGCAGCGAGATCCCTCTTGACCGTGCGCGCCGATACGCCGAACTCCCGCGACAGCCGCTCGGCCGAATACCCGCGGGATCCGCCGCGGCGCAGCATCTCGGACAGGGCGTGGAGTCGCTCCGCGCGCTTCACCGCATCGTCCTCAGGACATTCATGACAGAAATAGTGACATACACCTGTCCACGGGGTCTCTGAGGCTGGGGACATGACACAGACGACAGACCGACCCGCCATCCTCCTCATCCCCGGCCACTGGCTGGGCGCCTGGGCCTGGGACGCCGTGCGGGAGCATCTCGACGCCGCGGGTGAGCGTGCGGTGGCGCTGACGCTCCCCGGCCTCGACCCCGGTGATCCCGGACGGGCGGCGCGGACCCTGGAGGATCAGGTCGCGGCGATCCTCGACGCCCTCTCCCGGAACGGCGTCTCGGCGAGCGCGCCCGCGATCGTCGTCGCGCACAGCGGGGCGAACTTCCCGGTCACGCTCCTGCTCGACCGTCATCCGGAGCTCGTGCGGCGCGTGGTGTGGGTCGACTCCGGTCCGGTGTCCTCGGGCAGCGCGTTCGCCGCCGGGTTCCCCGAGGAGACGGCGGACCTTCCGCTTCCCGCCTTCGACGTCCTCGGACGGCAGGCGAGCCTCGAAGGGCTGAGCGACGAGGACCTCGCACGGTTCCGAGCCCGAGCCGTCGCCGAGCCGGGTCCCGTGCTCCGCGAGCCCGTCGAGCTCACCGATGACGCCCACACCCGGATCCCCGCCACGCTGGTGTGCTGCTCGATCCCCGGCGCACGGCTGAGGCAGCTGGCGCAGGAGGGCCACCCGATGTTCGCGGAGGTCGCACGACTGGAGCAGCTCGACGTCATCGACCTCCCCACGGGGCACTGGCCGATGTGGAGCCGCCCCCGCGACCTCGCCGAGATCCTCCGCGCCGCGGCCTCTCGCACCCGCTGAGCGCCGCGCACGTCGGAACCGGACCGCGCCTCCGGCGGGATCAGCCCCGCGGCACCCGGCGGTAGGTCAGGTCGCGGATGTCGCGTCCCTTCGCGATGCCCTTGCGCTCGAACGCGGTCATCACACGCCCGTCGAAGCGCTCGGCCCACTCCCCCTCGAAGGCGCGCTCGAACTCGGGGGCCTCGTCGAGCACTTCGCGCATCTGAAGCGCGTAGTCCTCCCAGTCAGTGGCCAGCCGCAGCACGCCGCCGTCGCGGATCGCCGCGCCCGCGGTCGCCCCGAAGCCGGGGCGCACCAGCCGGCGCTTCGTGTGCCGCTTCTTGTGCCAGGGGTCGGGGAAGAAGATCCAGACCTCGTCGGCCGCGCCCGGCGGGAGGTATGTGGCGAGCACCTCCGGAGCGTTGGCCTCGATGAGCCGGAGATTGCGCACGCCCTCGCGATCGGCATCGAGCATGGTCCGGGCCAGGCCCGCCCGGAACACCTCGACCGCGAGGAAGTCCCGGTCCGGGTGCGCGCCGGCGGCGGCCACGATGGCGTGCCCCTGGCCGGATCCCACCTCGACGGTGAGCGGCGCCTCGCGCCCGTACGCCGCGGCGGGATCGAGCCGCGCCTCGGGGTGCACCGAGGTCCAGGCCACGTCGCGGGGCACATCGAGCACGTAGAAGCCCGCGAGCTCCGCGAAGGCCCTCTCCTGCGCCTCGGACATGCGGCCGCTGCGGCGCACGAAGGAGACCGGCTCATCACGGAAGGTACGGGGTTCGGGCATCCCTCCAGGGTATCCGCCGTCGCGGCCCGCGACGGGCCCCGGCACCGCCGCCCGCCCGGCGCCGCGCGCCGAACGCCCGCTCATCGCCGCGGCCCGGCGGACCCCGCCACCGGCTCCGTCACGAAGTCGATCAGCTCCTCCACCCGTCCGAGCAGCGAGGGCTCCAGGTCGCGGTAGGTCGTGACGCGGGAGAGGATGCGCTTCCACGCGTGCGCGATGTCGGCCTGCGAGTCGGCGGGCCACCCGAACGCGCGGCAGATCCCCGTCTTCCAGTCGGTGCCGCGCGGGATCTGCGGCCACGCGCTGATGCCCATCGCCGCCGGCGTCACGCACTGCCAGACGTCGATGTAGGGGTGCCCCACGATGCGCAGGTGCGGGCCGTGCGGGCCGCGCAGGATCTGCTCCACGATCCGGGTCTCCTTGGACCCGGGGACGAGGTGGTCCACGAGCACTCCGTAGCGGCGATCCCGGCGCGGCGGTGCCTCGGCCAGCAGCTCCTCGAGGAGGTCGACGCCCTGCAGGTACTCGACGACGACGCCCTCGACGCGGAGGTCGTTTCCCCACACCTTCTCCACGAGCTCCGCATCGTGCCGTCCTTCGACGAGGATGCGGCTGGGAAGCGCCGTGCGCGCACGCGCGTCGGCGACGGCGAAGGATCCGGAGGCGGTCCTCCTCGTCGCGCCCGTGGCGGCCTTCGAGGGGTGCACGAGACGCACCGGCTCGCCGTCGATCATGAAGCCGGCCCCGAGCGGGAAGAGGCGGCGGCGGCCCCGGTAGTCCTCGAGCTCGACCTGCCCGCCCTCGATCCGGGTCACCGCGCCGCAGAACCCGTCCACGGCGACCTCCACCACCAGATCGCGGTCGGCGGGGACGTCCACGGCGACCTTGGCGCCGCGCTCCCGCCACCCGGCTGCGAGCACATCGGATCCGTACCTGTCATCCATCGGGAATCAGCCTACCGAGCGCACCGGCCGGTCTCCCCTGCCGCGGTGCGGGCGGGCAGGAGAAACACAAGGTGACACGCCCTAGACTCGCTCGTGGGGGCTCTCCGGGTCCCGGGAGGAGCGAAGATGCGCGCACGCTGGGCTGTCGTCGTGGGTGTGATCCTGGGTGTGCTCGGCCTGTCTCTCGCCGCGGCCCCGGCGATCGCCGCCCCGAGTGCGACTCCGGCGGCCTCCCTCCCCGCGGCGGCTCCGGTGACCCTCGGCTCCGACTTCGTCACCGACGAGGCCGGCGTGCTGAGCGGCACGGAGAAGAAGGACCTGGACGACCGCCTCGACGCGCTCAGCCGCTCGCAGAACATCCAGCTGTTCGTCGTCTTCGTCGACACGTTCTCCAACCCGGACAACAGCCAGGAATGGACCAACCAGGTCGCGATCGACAACGGTCTCGGGCAGCAGCAGTACCTCCTCGCGGTCGCCACGCAGTCGCGGCAGTACTATCTGTCGGCGGACAAAGCCGGGCCCGTCCCCCTCTCCCGCGTCGATCAGATCTCGCAGTCCCTCGTGAACGACCTCCGCGCGCAGGACTGGGCCGCAGCGGTCCGCACGGCGGCCGACGGCTTCTCCGGATCCGGATCCGGCGCCTCCGACCTCGGCGGCATCCTGCTGATCGTCCTCTGCGTCGTCGCGGTGATCGCCGCGATCATCGTGCTCGTCGTGATGCGGCGCAGGGCGGCGGCGCGCGTCAAGCAGGCCGTTCCGACCGCGGCCGGCGATCCGCTCGACGCGATCAGCGACGAGGAGCTCGCCCGGCGGGCGGGACTCGCCCTCGTCCACACCGACGACGCGATCACGTCCTCCACCGAGGATCTGGGATTCGCGACCGCGCAGTTCGGCGACGCGGCCACGAGCTCCTTCACGGACGTGGTGGCCAAGGCGAAGGCGAAGCTCGACGAGGCGTTCTCGCTCAAGCAGAAGCTGGACGACGAGATCCCCGACACCGACCAGCAGCGCCGCGAATGGCACCTGCAGATCATCCGGCTGTGCGAGAGCGCCGACACCGCGCTCGACGCGAACGTCGCCGCATTCGACGAGCTCCGCAAGCTCGAGCAGAACGCCGAGCAGGCCCTCGTCCAGCTGAGGGCGCACCGCGAGGCCGCCGCCGCGGCCGTGGCCGCCGCGCCCGCCGCTCTGCAGGCGCTCGCCGCCGTCTACGACCCGTCGGCGCTGCAGGCGGTGGCCGGCAACCCTGCCGAGGCCGCGAGCCGTCTCGAGCTCGCCGACACGAGCATCGCCCAGGCGGCCGAGCTCGTCGCCCAGGGAAAGCGCGGCGAAGCGGCGTTCGCGATCCGCACGGGCGAGGAGGGCGTGCTGCAGGCCTCGCAGCTCGCATCCGCCGTCACGACCCTGCACACCGACCTCGCGGCGACCGAGGCACAGGCGCAGGCGCTCATCGCGAACCTCGAACAGGATCTCGCCGGTGCCGCGGCGCTTCCCGCCTCCCCCGAGCTGAACGCCGCCGTCGCCGCGACCCGGGCCGCGCTCGATCAGGCCCGCGCCGACGCGACGGGCACAGGGCGCCGCCCGCAGGCGGTGCTCGAATCCCTCACCGCGGCGAACACCCGCATCGACAGCACGGTCGACGCGATCCGCAACGCCCAGCAGCAGGCCGAGCGCGCGCAGCAGGTGCTCGAGCAGACCCTCACCCAGGCACGCGCCGAGATCTCCACCGCCAACAGCTACATCACCACGCATCGCGGCGCGATCGGCCCCGACGCGCGCACCAGGGCGGCGCAGGCCTCCGCGGAGTACGACCAGGCCGAAGCGGCCCGCGTCGCCGACCCCGCCGCAGCCCTGCAGCACGCGCAGCGCGCGATCGCCCTGGCCCGTGAGGCCACCCAGCTCGCGGCGGGATCGATCGACAGCTGGGGCAACGGCGGCGGCTGGGGCGGTGGCGGCGGCTGGGGCGGCGGAAGCCGCAGCGGCATGGGCGACGCGATCCTCGGCGGCATCATCGGCGGCATCCTCTCCGGCGGCGGTGGCGGCCGGAGCAGCGGAGGCGGCTGGGGCGGCGGAGGCGGCGGCTGGCGCTCCAGCGGCGGAGGCGGAGGTTTCAGTCCCTCCAGCTTCGGAGGCGGAGGCCGCGGCGGATCGGGCGGTCGCTTCTGACAGCAGGACCCGAGCCACTCTTCACGTGAACGACCACATCGACCGGAAATCTGGAAAGGACATCCCATGACCAAGCAGTCCATCTTCGGCCGCATCTCCACCCTGGTGAAGGCCAACGTCAACGCGCTCATCGACTCCGCGGAGGACCCGCAGAAGATGATCGATCAGCTGGTCCGCGACTACACCAACAACGTCGCGGACGCCGAGTCGGCGATCGCCGAGACCATCGGCAACCTGCGCCTGCTCGAGCGCGATCACCAGGAGGACGTGCAGGCCGCGGCGGAGTGGGGCAACAAGGCCCTCGCCGCCAGCCGCAAGGCCGACGAGCTGCGCGGATCCGGCAACACCGCCGACGCCGACAAGTTCGACAACCTCGCCAAGGTCGCCCTGCAGCGTCAGATCAGCTCCGAGCAGGAGGCGAAGACGGCCGAGCCGCAGATCGCTGCCCAGACCGAGATCGTCGACAAGCTCAAGACCGGCCTGAACGGCATGAAGGACAAGCTCGTCGAGCTGAAGAACAAGCGCAGCGAACTGCTCGCCCGCGCCAAGGTCGCCGAGGCGCAGACCAAGGTGCAGGACGCGGTCTCCTCGATCAACGTGCTCGACCCGACCAGCGAGCTGGGCCGCTTCGAGGACAAGGTGCGTCGCCAGGAGGCGCTCGCGCAGGGCAAGGCCGAACTCGCCGCCTCCAGCCTGGACGCGCAGTTCGAGAGCCTCGAGGACATCGGCCAGCTGACCGAGGTCGAGGCCCGTCTCGCGGAGCTGAAGGCCGGATCCGCGAAGCCCCAGGAAGCGCTCGAGGGCTGACATGACCCGCTTCCTCGTCGTCCCGCAGTGGCAGGGCTCCCCTGCCCCGCGGGCGATGCTGCTCACCGAGGGGGCGTCGGCGATCGCCGGCGACCTCCCCAGCGCACGCACCACCGTGCTGGAGGTGCCGCTCGAGGCGGGAGACGCCGAGGGCACGGGCGTGCACAGGCTCAGCAGCCTGCGCCGCACGAAGGAGCTCATCGAGGAAGCGATCACGGCGCATGCCGAGCCCACGCTCGTGGTGGGCGGTGACTGCGGCGTCAGCGTCGCCGCGGTCGCCGCCCTCCCCGGCGCCCTCCACGACGTCGCGATCGTGTGGTTCGACGCGCACCCCGATCTGCACACCCCCGACACGTCGGCCTCCGGCGCCTACGCGGGCATGGCCCTGCGGGCTCTGCTCGGCGACAGGTCCTTCCCGATCGAGGGACCCGCCGGCCTCAACCCCGAGCGCACCGTGCTCGTGGGCGCCCGCTCCGAGGACGACGCGGAGACCGACTACCTCGCCTCCTCCGACATCGTCCGCCTCGACGCCCTCGACGACGTGCAGGCGCTCGCCGACGCGGTCGCCGCGACCGGCGCCTCCCGCGTGTACGTGCACATCGACGTCGACGTGCTGGACCCTTCGGAGCTGGCCGGGGTCTCCTCCGCCGTGCCGTTCGGCCTGCGCACGGCCGAGATCGTGGGGGCCGTGCGGGCGCTGCGCGAGCGCGTGCCCCTGGCCGGGGCGACGATCGCGGGCTTCGCGCCGCGCTCCCCCGCGGACGCGGTCGGGGATCTGGGCGCGATCCTGCGCCTGATCGGCGCCCTGGCGTGACGGCGGGCGACAGCGCCCGGATCGCCGTGATCGAGGCCGAGGCCGCACGGATCCTGGAACAGGGACGACGTCGCGACCTCCGCCTCCCCGGCGTGCTGCTGCGCTCGCCGATCAGCAGGCTCGGCTACGCGTGGGGCATGGTCGTCGGCTGGATCTGGGGCGGGCTGTGGAGCACCGGCCCGATCGAGCGCCGGGAGGGGCTCTGGATCTTCCGCGGCATGCCGGCGTGGACCTTCGCCCGCGGCGGCGTGTGCGTCGCCGGCTGCTATCTGACCGGCGACGAGGTTCCCGACGACCGGGTTCTGCGGCACGAGGCGGTGCACAAGCAGCAGTGGCTGCGGTACGGCTTCCTCATGCCGGTGCTGTACCTGTTCGCGGGGCGCGATCCGCTGCGCAACCGCTTCGAGATCGAGGCGGGCCTGGAGGACGGGCACTACCTGCCGCGTCGGTGACGCGCCGACGGCTTCAGAGGCCGAAGCGCTCCGGCCCCGCGATGTGCTCCGGCGCCATTCCGAGGCTCTCGGTGAGGTGCTCGGCGATGTCGGCGGTTCCGAGGAAGCCGCCGAGCAGCGTGACCGATGTGCGGTCCTCCGCGCCGTCGCACAGCATCTCGTCGGCCCACGCGATCGCGGCGCGCGAGACCGCCGTCCCGGGGGCGCAGCGGCGCCCGCTCCCCGGCGCGCCGGTGCGCGCCGCACGGGGCAGCCACGTGACGGTCATCCGCGGCGGGACGGTGAGCGTCGAGACGGATCCGGCGTCGGGCACCTCGACGAACACGCGACCCGTCGCGCACAGCGGGAGGGTCGCCAGCAGCGCCTCCAGCTCGGCCAGGGAGTTCTCGTCGGCGACGACGAGATGCTGGACCTTCGCCGAGCGGCGCAGGGCGCGGCGCTCGGCGCGGGCGGTGCGGATCGCGGTGGTCATGATGCCTCCAGGATACCACCGGACAAGGGTTGCCTAACCTACCCGTGACTCCCGCCGCAGCCCCCGACCGCGAGCCGCACTATCCGACGAGCGCGGATCCCAGCGCCTCGAGCTCCGCCGCGGTCAAACCGGAGGCGAGCAGGTAGTCGGCCGCCGAGCCGTACTCGTCGTCGATGCCCCCGAGCAGCTCGCGCATGACCGGGGCGGGCGACTGGGTCGCCACCGCGATCGCGTCGTGCGCGATCGGCAGCCGCTCCTCGAGCCATTTCGCGATCGCGCGGTTGCGCGACTCGGGCAGCTGCGAGGCGGTCATCGCATAGTCGGCCACGATGGCCTCGCGGTCGGCGCCGACCGCGGCGAGCGCGAGCGCGACGCTCACGCCGGTGCGGTCCTTGCCGAGCGTGCAGTGCACGAGCGTCGGCTCCCCCTCGGACAGGATCCGCACGACCTGGACGACGCGATCCGCGCCCCCTTCGACGATGTGCCGGTAAAGGCCGGTCAGGCTCACATCGCCGAGCAGGAAGGACGCGACCGAGCCCGCGAAGAGCGGGATGTGATCGATGCGCAGGCCGGGGAGCGCACAGGGCTCGGCGCTGACCTCGCTGTCGTCGCGGAGGTCGACCACGCGGGCGATCCGGCGGGTGAGGAAGTCCTGCGCCTCCGCACCGACGTGCGCGAGGTTGCCGGAGCGGAACAGAACCCCCTCGCGGATCCGCGAGGTGCCGGCGGGCATCCCGCCGACGTCGCGGAGGTTCGTGATCCCGGGCACGGTGAGCACCGTCATGCGCGCGCCCGCTCGGTCGCCGTCCGGATCATGGCTCCAGCCTAGGGCGTCGTCCGCCCCCGGAAGGCCGCCGTCGCGGCGGCGGCGGACGGCACGGGGCGGGCACGCGCATCGGGAGGACCGGCGCCTCCGTAGGATGAGAGCCATCGCGGACGGACGGCGAAGGGGCTGACGGGATGAGCGGGCGGGCCGAGGGGCGCGGGGTGCTCGACGGGGTGCGCGTGGCCGACTTCTCCCGCGTGCTCGCAGGGCCGTACGCCACCATGATGCTCGCCGACTTCGGCGCCGACGTGCTGAAGATCGAGCCGCCCTCGGGAGACGACACGCGGCACTGGCATCCCCCGGTCGACGCCGACGGCATGGCGACGTATTTCGGCAGCGTGAACCGCAACAAGCGCTCCGTCGTGCTCGATCTCGCGACCGACGCAGGACGCGACGACGCGCTCCGGCTGGCTCGCACGGCGGACGTCGTCGTGGAGAACTTCCGTCCCGGCGTGATGGACCGCTTCGGTCTCGACTTCGCGTCGATCCGCGCCGTCAACCCGGGTGTCGTGTACTGCTCGATCACCGGCTTCGGGAGCGGCGCGGGCGCGGGCATCGCCGGCTACGACCTGCTCGTCCAGGCGGTCGGCGGCCTCATGTCGATCACGGGCGAGCCCGACGGCGATCCGGCGAAGGCCGGCGTCGCCCTCGTCGACGTGCTGTGCGGTCAGAACGCCGTGAGCGGGATCCTGCTCGCGCTGCGCGAACGCGATCGCACGGGCCGCGGCCAGCGCGTCGAGGTGAATCTACTGCAGAGCCTGCTCTCGGCGCTCACGAACCAGGCCGCGTCCGCCCTCGCCACCGGCGTCCCGCCGCGACGGCTCGGCAACGCGCACCCGTCGATCGCGCCGTACGCCACCTTCCGCGCGGCTGACCGGGATCTGGTCGTGGCCGTCGGGAACGACAAGCAGTTCCGCGCTCTGGCCGAGGTGCTGGAGCGGCCCGACTTGGCCGACGACCCCCGGTTCCGCTCCAACGCCGACCGCGTCGCGCACCGCGAGGCGCTGACCTCGCTCCTCGAGCAGCGGCTCGCCGGCGCGGAGGCGGCGTCGTGGGTCGATCGCCTCCGGGCGGCCGGGGTGCCCGCCGGTCTCGTCAACGACGTGACGGAGGCCATCGCGTTCGCGCAGCGCCTCGGCCTCGAGCCCGTCGCCGAGATCGGCGCCTCGCGGACCGTCGCGAACCCGATCCGGCTCGACGCGGCCCCCGCCGCGTACCGCACACGTCCGCCCGCACTGAACGACTCCGCCGCCGTCTGGCGCACCGAGAGGATCTGAGATGACCGACGTTTCCCGCATCGACGCCGTGTTCGACCTGGACGGCCTGCTCACGCCGGAGGAGCGCGACTGGCAGCAGCGCGCCAGGACCTTCACCCGCGAGCGGATCCTGCCGGTGATCGACCGGGACTTCGAGCAGGCGCATTTCCGTCGCGAGCTCATCGGCGAGCTCGGTGCGGCCGGATTCCTCGGCATGCACCTGCAGGCCTACGGCTGCGCCGGCGCCGGCGCCGTCTCCTACGGCCTCGCCTGCCTCGAGCTGGAGGCGGGCGACAGCGGCTGGCGCACGTTCGTGTCGGTGCAGGGCTCGCTCGCGATGAGCGCGATCGCGAAGTACGGATCCGAGGAGCAGAAGCAGCAGTGGCTGTCCCGCATGGCGACCGGCGACGCGGTCGGCTGCTTCGCCCTGACCGAACCGCAGGGCGGCAGCGATCCGGCGGCGATGAGAACCGTCGCCCGCCGCGACGGCGACGACTGGGTGCTGGACGGGGACAAGCGCTGGATCGGCCTGGCATCGATCGCGGATGTCGCCGTGGTGTGGGCGCGTGTCGACGACCCCGCCTACGGGGAGGGCGCGCGGGCGGTGCGCGGCTTCCTGGTGCCGACGTCCACGCCCGGGTTCGCGGCCACGCCGATCGCCAGCAAGCTGTCGATGCGCGCGTCGGTGCAGTGCGACGTGTCCCTCGAGGCGGTGCGGCTCCCTGCGGACGCGATCCTTCCCGGCGCCCGCGGGCTGTCGGGACCGTTCGGCTGCCTGAACGAGGCGCGGTACGGCATCGTCTGGGGCGCGATGGGCGCAGCCCGCAGCTGTCTCGAGGCGGCCATCGAGCGCTCGACGAGCCGAGAGGTGTTCGGCCGCCCGATCGGAGCCGCCCAGCTCACCCAGGCCAAGCTCGCCGACATGTTCGTCGAGCTCGAGAAGGGGATCCTGCTGGCCCTGCATCTCGGACGCCTCAAGGAGCGCGGGGCGCTCACGCCCGCGCAGATCTCGGTCGGCAAGCTCAACAGCGTGCGCGAGGCGCTCGCCATCGCGCACCAGGCGCGCACGATCCTCGGCGGCGACGGCATCACCGACGCCTTCCCGGTCATGCGCCACGCCGCGAACCTCGAGTCCGTGCGCACTTACGAGGGCACCGACGAGATCCACCAGCTGATCCTCGGCCGTGCACTGACGGATCTCGACGCCTTCTGAGCGGGAGCATCCGCTTCACGGATCCGATCCGCTCGGCCCGATCCGGCGGAGCAAGATGTGCTCTTTTTTTGACGAATTATGACGAATTCTTGCCATAAGTGACCTCGACGTGTCAGCACTCTGCTCTCGCATTTCCCGCCAGGACCTCGCGGGGAGCACAATGAAGGCGTGTCCTCCCTCGCCTCAGCTGAGACCACCGAGTTCTCGTTCCTCGCCGGCCAGGCGCGCGCCCTCGGCGCCGCGCTCCCGCCGGTGCGCCGACTGCGGCTGCCCCTCTCCGACGGCCGCTCGCTGAGCGCGCTGCGCTACGGCGAGGAGCCGGTCGAGGTCACCCTGCTGCATGGCGCCGGCCTCAACGCGCACACCTGGGACACCACCGTGCTCGCGCTCGGGCGCCCCGCGCTCGCGATCGACCTCGCCGGACACGGCGACTCGTCGTGGCGCGAGGACGCCGACTACACCGGGCGCACGCTCGCGGCCGACGTGATCGAGGCGCTGCGCGCGTGGACGGACCACCCCCAGGTGCTCGTCGGCCAGTCCCTCGGAGGGCTCACCGCCGCCGCGGTCGCCGCGCAGGCGCCCGAGCTCGTCCGCGAGCTGATCGTGGTCGACATCACGCCCGGCGTCGACCAGAGCGTCGGCCCCGCCGCCCTGCGCGAGTTCTACCGCGTGGTCGACGGCGCATCCCGCGACGAGCTCGTCGATCGCGCCCAGCAGTTCGGCTTCGGCGGATCCCGCGAGGACACCGCCCGCGGCGTGTTCCTGAACACGCGGGTCCGTCCCGACGGCCGGGTGGAGTGGAAGCACCACTTCGCGCACATCGCGGCGCAGCTGCTCGCGGCTCCGCCTGCGGAGGGGACGGCGGCGCCCGCGGCCCCGGCCGGCATCCTCGGCGAGCACGGCTGGGCCGACCTGGCCGCCGTCGCCTCCCCCGTCGCACTGGTCCGCGCATCGCACGGATTCGTCTCGGACGACGCAGAGCGCGAGTTCCGCACGCGCCTCCCCACCGCCCGCGTGCAGCAGCTCGACGGCAGCCACAACCTCCAGGAGACCGCGCCGACGGCACTCGCCGAGATCATCCGCACGGCCGTCGGCGCCCGAGCCTGACACCCGGTACGCGCATTTGTGACGCCGCGTTCCGCACCCGGCCCTCCGCAACGCGACGCCCGCCTAGGCTCGACCGCACAGCCCGACCCCACAGCACCCACAGCACCCGCCCCGAGAGGACCTCTCATGCACCGCACCCGCGCTGCTCTCACCCCGCGCCGCCGCACCACGGCCGCCCTGCTCGCCGGCCTGACCGCGGCCGCGCTGCTGCTCACCGCCTGCACCGGATCCGCGTCGCCCGCCCAGAGCGGGGCCACCGGCGCTGCCGACGCGAACGCCTCCCTCACCGTGGGACTCGTGCTGGAGCCGTCGAGCCTCGACCTCCGGCACACGGCGGGAGCCGCGCTCGAGCAGGTCCTGGTCGACAACATCTACGAGGGTCTCGTGACCCGCACGCAGGACAACAAGATCGTCGACCGGCTCGCGAAGAGCCACGAGATCTCCGCGGACGGCCTCACCTACACGTTCGTCCTCAACCACGGCATCACCTTCCACAACGGCGCGAAGCTGACCTCGGCCGACGTCGTCTCCTCGCTGCAGACCGCGAAGGACGACAAGACCGTGCAGGGGCACGCCGACCTCGCCGGCGTCGCATCGATCACGGCGAAGGACGACAAGACCGTGGTCGTCACCCTCACGCAGCCGAGCCAGAACTTCCTGTTCAGCCTCACCGGAACCGCCGGTCTGGTGTTCCAGAAGGGCGACACCACCGACCTGCAGGCCGCCGAGAACGGCACCGGCCCGTTCACGCTGACCCAGTGGAAGAAGGGCGACTCGCTCACCTTCGCCCGCAACGACAAGTACTGGGGCACGAAGGCGGGCGTGAAGAGCATCGTCTTCGACTACATCCCCGACTTCACCGCCGGCGTGAACGCGGCGCAGAGCGGGACGCTCGACGTGCTCACCGCGGTCGACGCCAACCTCGCCCCGCAGCTGGACAAGAAGTTCACGGTCACCAAAGGCCGCACCACCGACAAGGGCACCCTCGCGTTCAACAACACGAAGGCGCCGCTCAACGACCAGCGCGTGCGCGAGGCCCTGCGTCTCGCAATCGACCACAAGGCGATCATCGAGGCCCGCGGGATCGGCACCACCCTGTACGGCCCCATCCCCCAGCTCGACCCCGGCTACCAGGATCTGTCCGGCACGGCGCCGTACGACCCCGACAAGGCGAAGGCGCTGCTCAAGGAGGCCGGCCAGGAGAACCTCGCCCTCACCCTGACCATCCCCTCGTTCTACGGGTCGACCGTGCCGCAGCTGCTCACGAGCGACTTCAAGAAGGTCGGCGTCAAGCTCACCGTGAACTCGGTGGAGTTCCCCGCCTGGCTGGACTCGGTCTACACGAAGCACGACTACGACCTCAGCTTCGTGCTGCATGTCGAGCCGCGCGACTTCGGCAACTTCGCCAACCCGGACTACTACTTCGGGTACGACAACCCCGAGGTGCAGAAGCTGTACGCGCAGTCGCAGACGGAGCTGGACGCGAAGAAGTCGGCGCAGCTGCTCTCCCAGGCCGCCGAGATCGTGGCCAAGGACGCGGCCGCCGACTGGCTGTACGAGGACCAGACGCTGACCGCGGTGCGCCCCGGCGTGCAGGGCTTCCCCAAGGACTCCATCAACTCGCGGCTCGATCTGCGCGGCGTGACGGTCACCAAGTAGCCTCGGCTCTGTGCTCCGCTACGCGCTCACACGGGGAGCCCTGCTCATCGCGGGGCTCCTCGTCGCGAGCGCGCTGATCTTCCTGGCCCTGCGGGTCTTCCCCGGGGACGTGGCGCAGCTGCTCGCCGGGGACAAGGCGACCCCGGCGCAGGTGGCCGAGATCCGTCGCTCGCTCGGCCTCGACCAGCCCGTACTCACGCAGTATCTGGGCTGGATCGGCGGCGTGCTGCGCGGCGACCTCGGCACCTCCCAGCTGAACGGCGCCTCGGTCGCGGCCGAGCTCGCGCAGAAGGCGCAGGTGACCGTGCCCCTCGCCGCACTGGCCCTGCTCATCGCCCTGCTCATCGCCGTGCCGCTCGGGATCGGATCCGCGATGCTGCGCGGCAGGGCCACGGGGACGGCGCTGAACGTCACCGCACAGGCGATCGCCGCGGTGCCCGTCGTCTGGGCCGGGATGATGCTGGTCGTGGTGTTCGCGGTGTGGCTCGGATGGCTGCCGGCGCAGGGCTTCCCGCGCGACGGATGGGCCGACCCCGGCGCCGCGCTGCAGGCGCTCGTGCTGCCCGCACTGACCATCGGGGTGATCGAGGGCGCGCTGCTGCTGCGCTTCGTGCGCAGCGCGACGCTGCAGGCCGCCTCGCAGGACTTCGTCCGCACCGCGGCGGCGAAGGGGCTCACCCGCAACCGCGCGCTGATCCAGCACGGGCTGCCGGCGGTCGGGCTGTCGGTCGTCACGGTGCTCGGCATCCAGGTCGCCGGCATCATCGTCGGATCCGTCGTCGTCGAGCAGCTGTTCACGCTCCCCGGAATCGGGCGCATGCTCGTCGCCGACGTCGGCACGCGCGATCTCGTGAAGGTGCAGGGCGAGCTGCTCGTGCTCACCGGCATGGTGCTGATCATCGGCTTCGTCGTGGATCTGGTGCACCGCGCCCTCGACCCCCGGCAGCGGGAGGCCGACGAATGACCGTGCTGCGCCGCCTCGGATCCTCCGCCGCGGGCCTGTTCGGGCTGATCGTGGTGGGAGTGATCCTGCTCACGGCCCTCGTCTCCCTGTTCTGGACGCCCTTCGACCCGCGCGCCACCGACGTGACGGCGCGCTGGTCGCCGCCGGGGTGGCCGCACCTGCTGGGCACCGATCTCACCGGACGCGACATCCTGAGCCTCCTCATGGCGGGATCCCGCACCACGGTGCTCGTCGCCGTCGGCGCCGGCGTCGTGGCCACCCTCATCGGCATCGCCCTCGGCGCGCTCGGCGCGCTCACCGCCCGCTGGGTGCGCGAGACCGTGGCGGTGCTCGTCGACGTGCTGATCGCCTTCCCCGTGCTGATCATCGCGATGCTCATCTCCACCGTGCAGGGCGGCTCGCTGTGGGTCGTGGTGTGGGCGGTCGGGATCGGCTTCGGCGTCAACGTCGCCCGTGTGACGCGCCCGGAGCTGCGACGCGTGCAGCACAGCGACTTCGTGATCGCAGGGCGGGCCTCCGGGCTGACGCCTCTGCAGAACCTCGTGCAGCACCTGCTGCCCAACATCGCGCCGGTGTTCATCGTGCAGATGAGCTGGGCCATGGCGACCGCGGTGCTCGCCGAGGCGGGGCTGTCCTACCTCGGATTCGGCGCCTCGGTGGTGGACCCCTCCTGGGGCATCCTGCTGGCCGACCTGCAGCGATACATCCAGGTCCATCCCCTCTCCGTCGTGTGGCCCGGGCTCGCGATCACGATCACCGTGCTCGCGTTCAACCTGCTCGGCGACGCGCTCCGCGACGCCACCGATCCCACGCTGCGCACCGGGCGGCGACGGGTCCGGCAGGCGCGCCCCGGGCCGGCACCGCTGCCGGGGGTGACCGCATGAGCCTGGAGGTGACCGACCTCGTCATCGAGATCGACGGCCGCCGGGTCGTCGACGGCGTGTCCTTCGCCGTGCCCGACGGCGCGCGCGTGGGGCTCATCGGGGAATCCGGATCCGGCAAGTCGCTCACGGCCCTCGCTGTGATGGGGCTGCTGCCCGACGGCGCCGTCGCGACCGGAAGCGTGCGCTGGAACGGCCGGGAGATCCTGGGGCTGCCGGATCGCGAACTCGCGCGCCTCCGCGGCGACGAGATCGGGATGGTCTTCCAGGAGCCGCGCACCGCGCTCAACCCGATCCGCACGATCGGCCGCCAGATCGCCGAGACGGTCCGCATCCACGAGCGTGTCGACCGGGCCACGGCGCGGGCGCGCGCCGTGGCCGAGGCCGCGCGCGTCGCGCTGCCCGATCCCGAGCGGATCGTCGACCGGTATCCGCACCAGCTCAGCGGCGGCCAGCGGCAGCGCGCCGCGATCGCGGTCGCGCTCGCCGCCCGGCCCCGGCTGCTCATCGCGGACGAGCCCACGACGGCCCTCGACGTGACGATCCAGGCCGGTGTGCTGCGCCTGCTGCTGTCGCTCGTCGAGTCGGCCGGGATGTCGCTGGTGTTCATCACCCACGACCTTGCGGTGCTCGCCCAGGTCGCCACCGAGGCGGTGGTGCTCGCGGACGGCCGCGTCGTCGAGGCGGGACCGCTCGAGACGCTGCTCACCGCGCCGTCGTCGCCGATCACGCAGGGGCTGCTGCGCGACGCCACCGCGACGCTGTGGCGCGGGGAGGACGACGCATGAGCGACACGACCGGGATCCCCGGCGACGCCACAGGCGCGCCGCTGATCCGCGCCCGTGGACTGCGCCGCGAGTACCGCGCCGCGCGCCGGGAGCCGTTCGCACGGCGGGCGCGCACCGTTGCGCTCGACGACGTGGACCTGGATGTCGCAGCGGGACGCGCGCTCGGCATCATCGGCGAGTCCGGATCCGGCAAGTCCACGCTCATCCGGCTGCTGCTCGCGCTCGACCGGCCCACCTCCGGCACGGTGTCCGTCGACGGGCGCCCGGTCGAGGCGTCGGCCTCGGCCAGGGCGCTGCACTGGCTGCGCCGCGAGACCGGCCTCGTGTTCCAGGATCCCTACGCGTCCCTGGATCCGCGCCAGTCCGTCGGCAGGATCGTCTCCGAGCCGCTGCGGGCGCTCGACATCGCGGGCGATCACCGCGCCCGCGTCGCCGAGGTGCTCGCCCGGGTGGGACTGGATCCGGCGATGGCCGACCGCTACCCGCACGAGTTCTCCGGCGGACAGCGGCAGCGCGTCGCCCTGGCCCGCGCGATCGCGCACCGGCCGCGCATCCTCGTCGGCGACGAGCCGATGTCGGCCCTGGACGTGACCGTGCGCGCGCAGATCCTCGACCTGCTCCGCGAGCTGACCGCCGACGGCATGACGCTCGTGCTCGTCTCGCACGACATCGGCGTGGTGCAGAACCTCTGCGACGACGTCGCCGTGATGAAGGACGGACGGATCGTCGAGCACGGCCCCACCACGCAAGTGCTGCACCGCCCGGCGCACGAATACACGAAGCGTCTGCTCGCCGCGATCCCGGTCATCCCCGGACGCTGAGCCCTCGCCGGGCCGGGGCGCGGTCCCGCACCGGCCCGCCGGGGTGCGGCGCCTAGAGCGACTTCTGCAGGAACAGCACGTCGAGCGAGCGCCCGAACTTGACGCCCACGTTCCTCAGGTGCCCGGCGTCGACGAAGCCGTAACGGCGATGCAGGGCGATCGACGCGGCCGCCGCGGTGGGCTCGATCACCGCGATGATCTCGCGGAGCCCCGCGGCGGCGCTCGCGTCCAGCAGCGCCTCCAGCAGCGCTCTGCCGAGCCCGCGCCCGGCGGCGTCAGGGCTCAGGTAGATCGTGTTCTCGGCGCTGAAGCGGTATGCGGACTTGGCGCGCCAGTGCTGCGCGTACGCGAAGCCGAGCACGGCCCCGCCCGCGTCCTCGGCCGTGAGGAACGGAAGCCCGGTCTCCGCGAGCAACTCGTGCTTGTGCTCCCAGAACGCGAGCTCGGTCTCCTCCTCGTCGAAGGTCACCGTGCTCGTGCGCACGTAGTGGTTGTAGATGTCGCGGATCGCCGCGAGATCCTCGGTCCGCGTGGCGCGGATCCGGATCCCGGATGCGTTCGCCGCCGAGGTCACGGCCGTCGTGTCGCTCACGAGATCCTCCAGTCGACGGGCTCTGCGCCCTGCTCCTCGAGCAGGGCATTGGCGCGGGAGAACGGGCGGGAGCCGAAGAAGCCGCGGCTCGCGGACAGCGGCGAGGGGTGCGCCGAGGCGATCACCGGGGTGTCCCCGAGCAGGGGCCGCAGCCCTTCCGCGTCCCTCCCCCACAGCACGGCGACGAGCGGGGCGTCCCGGTCGACGAGGGCGCGGATGGCGAGCTCCGTGACCTTCTCCCACCCCCAGCCGCGGTGCGAGGCGGGCGTGCCGGGCCGCACCGTGAGCACGCGGTTCAGCAGCATGACGCCCTGATCGCTCCAGCTCGAGAGATCGCCGTGCGCGGCGGGCGGGATCCCGAGATCCGTCTCCAGCTCGCGGTAGATGTTGGAGAGGCTGCGCGGCAGCGGGCGCACGGCCCGGTCCACGGCGAACGAGAGTCCGATCGGGTGGCCCGGCGTCGGGTACGGATCCTGGCCGACGATGAGCACCTTGACGTCGGCGAGCGGGCGGGCGAAGGCGCGCAGCACCTTCTCGCCCGCCGGGAGGTAGCCGCGGCCCGCGGCGTTCTCGGCACGCAGGCGGTCGCCGAGCTCGGCGACGACCGGGGCGACGGGCGCGAGCGCCTGCGCCCACCCCGGATCGAGCCGGCCGTCGGCGGCGAGCTCGGCCAGCGACTTCGGCATCAGAGGGCGGCCCGGTCGCTCGAGACGGTCACGCCGTCGGATCCGGGGAAGACGCGCCACACGCTGCCGGCACCCGCGATGCGCAGGCCCTGGGCGTCCGCGATGAGCACGGTGCTCTCGTCGATGCCCAGACCGCCGTCGACGGCGCCCGCCTCCGTCGCCGCGATCAGCCGGGAAAGGGTGCCCCACTGGGCGACGTGCACGTCGACCGACACGTCGACCAGGCCGATGCCGGCGCCCACGGTGATCTCGTCGAGATCCTCCGCCGTCTCCTCGGGCGCGACCGCGACGCCGTCGATGCGCCAGCCGCCGAGGATCGCGCTCTCGGCGGCGATCATCGCGCCCGCCGAGAAGCCGAGATACGGCGTTCCGGCCTCCACCGCGGCGCGGATCACGTCGAAGCAGCCCTCGAGGGCCGCGTGGTAGGCGGGCGTGAGTCCCCCGCCGATCACGATCGCGTCGACGCCGTCGAAGATCGCCGGGTCCACGAGATCCGTCAGCCCCACGGTCGTCACGCGGGTGTCCAGCTCGACCGCGCCGTCGGCGGTGAGCGCCGCGACGAGGTCCTCGGCGTGGCGAGGATCCGCGTCCTCGCGCACGGTGACCACGGCCACGCGCGGCGTCGCGGCGCCCTGCGCGGACGCGAACGCCTGCGCCTCGGCCGTGAACGGAGCGAACGCGGAGCGGCCGAAGCCGCCGCCGACCAGATGCACCCCCATGGTCAGTCCTCCCCGCGCGGGCGCAGCGGTCCGCGCGCGAGCAGATGCGCAGCCGCCTGGGCGACCGGACGGATCACCACGAGGTCGAGGTTGACGTGCGCGGGGGCGTTGAGCGCGTAGGCGATCAGATCCGCCACGTCCTCGGCCACCAGCGGCGCCTCGACGCCCGCGTAGACGGCCTCGGCCGCCACCTCGTCGCCGCCGAGGCGGCGCAACGCGAACTCCTCCGTGTGCACGAGGCCGGGCGCGATCTCGGTCACCCGGATCGGCTCGCCGTTCAGCTCCTGGCGCAGCACCTGCGGGATCATCGCCTCCGCGGCCTTCGCGGCGTTGTATCCGGATCCGCCCGGATAGCCCTGCCGGGCCGCGGTCGAGGTGAGGAACAGCAGATCGGCGTGCCCTCCGCCGGCTGCCGCGGCGCGCAGCTGCGGCAGCAGCGCCGCCGTGAGCTGCTGGACGGCCAGCACGTTCGCCTCGAACATCCACCGCCACTTCTCCGCGGATCCGTCCTCGACCCGCTCGGTGCCGCGGGCACCGCCGGCGACGTGCACGACCGCGTGCAGCGGGCCGGTCGCGGCCAGGTGCGCCGCGAGTCCGGCGACCTGCTCGGGATCGGTGAGGTCGGCCGCGTACGCGGCGGATCCGGTCTCCGCGGCGAGCGCCTGCAGCCGGTCCTCACGGCGTGCGACGCCGACGACGTCCCAGCCGCTCGCGCGGAGCGCGCGTACCGTCGCCTCGCCGATCCCGGTGCTCGCTCCCGTCACCACCGCTCGCCGATGCGCTGCCGCCGAGGTGCTGCCGAGCGGCTCTGCCGCCGGGGGAATGCTGGTCGCCATGCCACAACGCTACGGGATCGGGCTGTTACGTCACATTTCCCCCGCCTTGTTGACAGGGTCCGCGAGTTCGTACTCTCGATGCAACGCCGCGATCCCCACCCTGTCGAGAGACCGGCCCTCCCCCCTGCGACGCGGTTCGGTGTCGCTCATCTCAAAGGAGACATCATGACCGCTGCCGAGAACTGGCGCTTCGAGACCAAGCAGATCCACGCCGGCGCCGCGCCCGATCCCGTCACCAAGGCTCGTGCGACGCCGATCTACCAGACCACCTCCTACGTGTTCGACAACGCGGACCACGCGGCGAACCTCTTCGCCCTCGCCGAGTTCGGCAACATCTACACCCGCATCCAGAACCCCACGCAGGACGTGCTCGAGCAGCGTCTCGCCGCGCTCGAGGGCGGCACCGGGGCCCTCGTGCTCTCCAGCGGACAGGCCGCCTCCACGTTCGCCATCCTGAACATCGCGCAGGCCGGCGATCACTTCGTGTCCTCGTCCTCGATCTACGGCGGCACCTACAACCTCTTCAAGTACACGCTCGCCAAGCTCGGCATCGAGGTCACGTTCGTCGAGAACCAGGACGACATCGAGGAGTGGCGCCGCGCGGTCCGCCCGAACACCAAGCTGTTCTTCGCGGAGACCATCGGCAACCCGCAGATCAACGTGCTCGACATCCGCGGCGTGGCCGATGCCGCGCACGAGGCCGGCGTGCCCCTCATCGTCGACAACACGATCGCGACGCCGTACCTGATCCGTCCGTTCGAGCACGGCGCCGACATCGTCGTGCACTCGGTCACCAAGTTCCTCGGCGGCCACGGCACCACGATCGGCGGCGCGATCATCGACGGCGGGAAGTTCGCGTGGTCGCAGAACGTGGAGAAGTTCCCCGGCCTCACCGAGCCGGATCCCTCCTACCACGGCGCCAGCTACACGGCCGCGGTCGGCGACGCCCTCGCCTACATCATCAAGGCCCGCGTGCAGCTGCTGCGCGACCTGGGCTCCGCGATCGCGCCGCAGAGCGCCTGGAACCTCATCCAGGGCATCGAGACGCTGTCGCTGCGCATCGAGCGCCACGTGCAGAACGCGCAGGAGATCGCCGAATGGCTCGACGCCCGTGAGGACGTCGCGAGCGTGAACTACTCCGGCCTGCCGACCTCGCCGTGGTACGCCGCCGCGAACACCTATGCCCCGAAGGGCGTGGGCGCCGTGCTCTCCTTCGAGCTGAAGGGCGGCGTCGACGCGGGCCGCGAGTTCGTGAACAGCCTGACCCTGTTCAGCCACCTCGCGAACATCGGCGACGTGCGCTCGCTGGTCATCCACCCGGCGTCCACCACGCACGCGCAGCTCACGCCCGAGCAGCAGCTCACCACGGGCGTGACCCCGGGTCTCGTGCGCCTGTCCGTCGGCCTGGAGAACATCGACGACCTCAAGGCGGACCTGGACCAGGCCCTCGCCGCCGCGCGCAAGGTCTCCGAGGCCGCCCGCGCCTGACGACTCCTCCTCAGAGACGGAACCGCCCCGGATCCCGCGATCCGGGGCGGTTCCGTGCGTCGGGCCGCGTCTCGCGCGCGTGGCCCGGTCCCTCTCGCGCGTGCCCGGTCTCGCGCGCTCTCGCCCCGGTCCCGCCAGCGTTTCCCTCCCCGGGGTGCCCTTCCCGAGCGTTTCCCTCCCCAGGGCACCCTTTCCCCAGCGTTTCCCTCCCCGTGGTGCCCTTTCCCCAGCGTTTCCCTCCCCTGGGTGCCATTCCCTCCGCCGGCTGACGCAACTGCGGGGAGGGAACGATGCTGCGGAGAGGGAGAGTTTTTCCGGTCGAGGGCGGAGGACAGGATCGGACGCCCGTCCGCACATGACCAGGTCCTGCGAGGATCTGCACCGGTTGCGTGCTCCGGATCCCGTGGCCGGCGCCGCACACTCACAATCTCGGCATGACGAAGACCCTCGGCATCGCCGACGCCCGCGCCCTCGTGCACTCTCGCGAACAGTTGCAGTCCTCCGGGACGACTGACCGCGCGATCGAGGCAGCACTCGCGGACGGGGCGTTGCTGCGACTGCGACGCGACTGCTATGTCGACGCGAGCGCGTACGAAGGCCTGTGGACCGAAGGCAGACATCTCGTCCAAACAGTCGCCGCGGCCAGGAACCTCAACGACCGCGGCACGGTCTTCTGGGGTCCGTCTGCAGCCGTGCTGCACGGCTTGCCGCTCTACCGCCTCCGTCCGGCGATCGTGCACACGGTGGCGACCGGCGCACATCACGGCCGCACGCGGGCGGGGGTCCGGCAGCATGAGGTCGCTCTCGGCGAAGACGACGTCGTCGACATCGACGGCATGCTCTGCACCTCACTCGACCGCACAGTGCTGGATCTGGCGTGCACCCTCCCTACTGAGGCGGCGCTGTGCGCAGCCGACGCCGCGCAACGTCGGGAAACGGTCGACGGGCACGAGTTCGATCCGGATCGCGCCGCCTTATGGCAGGCACGGATGCACCATCGCGCCTCCGCGAGCCGGGCCTGGGGGATTCGGCGCGCCCGCGAACTGCTCGCGTTCTCCGACGGCCGCGCTCAGTTGCCGGGCGAAAGCGTCAGCCGGCTGCAACTGCAGCGACTCGGTTTTCGCGATGTGCTCCTCCAGGTTCCGATCACCGGTGCGGACGGTGACAGATACTGGCTGGACTTCGGCTTTCCGGGCTCGAAGGTGTTCGGAGAATTCGACGGCCGGGGCAAGTATCTCGACGACGACCTCCGCAGCGGGCGCACTGCGGAGGTCATCGTGCTCGATGAGAAGCGGCGCGAGGACGATGTGCGCGGCGTCACCGGCTGGCGCTTCGCGCGTTGGGACAGCACGCACATCCGGACGGCCGAGATCCTGGGCCGACGCCTCACGCAGTTCGGCTTGCGTCCGCCCGGCTGAACCGCCCGGGCGCAGCTCGCATTCCCCTCCGCGGTCTGACTTTCCCTCCCCTGGCACACGTCCATACGGGGAGGGAAAGTCGTTGCGGGGAGGGAAAGACCCCCTGTGGGGAGGGAAAGTCCCCCCTGCGGGAAGGAAAGCGCGCGATCGCGGATGACCGCCCCGAACCGTAACCTTCCGCGCTCGGCGGTTCGCACCCGGGAGAATGGATCCATGGACTGGCAGACCACCTCGGAGGACACGGTGCCCTCGGCGCGCGTCTCGGAGGCGGACGCCCGCCTGCTGCGCGCCCGCCCGCCCGCCACCGGCGCCTGGCGGGACGGGGACCCGGCCGGGGATCGGCTGTTCGAGGCGTTCGGCCCGTTCCGCACCGAGGGCGGCGAGGAGCTTCCGCTGATCCGGATCGCGTACGAGTCCTGGGGCCGCCTCAACGCCGCCCGCGACAATGCGGTGCTCGTCCTGCACGCCCTCACCGGCGACAGCCACGTGGTCGGCGAGGCCGGCCGCGGGCACGCGACGAGCGGCTGGTGGGGCGACGTCGTGGGTCCCGGCCGCGCGATCGACACCGATCGCTGGTTCGTGATCGCCCCGAACATGCTCGGCGGCTGCCAGGGCTCCACGGGGCCGGCGAGCATCGCCCCCGACGGCTACGAATGGGCGTCGCGCTTCCCCTACCTCACCATCCGCGATCAGGTCGCCGCGCAGGTGCTCCTCGCGGACGCCCTCGGGATCGAACGGTGGGGCGCGGTGATCGGCGGGTCCATGGGCGGCATGCATGCCCTCGAGTGGGCGGTCGGCCAGCCGGCGCGCGTCGAGCGTCTCGCGATCCTGTCCTCTCCCCCGGTGACCACCGCCGATCAGCTGGCACTGAACTTCGTGCAGCTCGAGACGGTGCGCATGGATCCCCGCTTCGCGGGCGGCGAGTACTACGACGCCCCGGTGGGCGAGGGACCGCACCGCGGGCTCGCCCTGGCCCGGCGCATGGCGCTGCTGAACTATCGGAGCCCGATCGAGCTCAATCAGCGGTTCCAGCGCTCCTGGCAGTCGGATGTGTCCCCGCTCGGCCACGGGGGGCGCTATGCGGTCGAGAGCTACCTCGACTTCCACGGCAACAAGTTCACCCGCCGCTTCGACGCCAACAGCTACCTGACGCTTGTGGAGGCGATGAACTCGCACGACATCGGACGCGACCGCGGCGGCGTCGAGGACGCGCTCAAGCGCGTGACCGCGACCACCCTCGTGCTCGGCATCGACACCGACCGGCTGTTCCCGGTCGACGGACAGCATCGCATCGCGCGCGGGCTCCCGCGCACCCTCGACGGCAACGAGGCGGTCGTGCTCTCCAGCGACTTCGGCCACGACGGCTTCCTCATCGAGACCGACGAGGTCGGCATGCATCTGGAGCGGCTGCTGGGATCCTGATCCGCCCGGCGAGGCGGCCGGCGGAACGTCCGGTGGAACGGATCCGCGCCGTCGCCGGCTCCGCGATCAGCGGCCCTCGAGCCGCCAGGCAGGGTCTTCCGCGATGAGACGCTCCCGCGAGCCGACCGGCGCTCCGGCGAGCTCGTCGCCGTCCCAGAAGAAGAGGATTCCCGCGGCCGTGCGCTGCATCCGGGTGCGGAAGACGCCCGGATCCGCGACGCGCGCCAGAGCATCCTCGACGTCCGTCGCGCTGCACAGCGCGTGCAGCGTGCGCCAGGTCGGCGGCATGAGCGCGATCTCCCCGGCGTCCCGCGCCGCGAGCGCCGACTCCGGCCCGAACCACCGTGTCTCCACGACCTCGTCGGGCGCCGGACGGATCGCGTCGCCCGGATCCGGAGCGAGGAAGAACCAGGTGCGCACGCGTTTGGGGATGCCCGCCGGCGGCACCCAGCACGACAGCGGCACGAGGCGCTCGAGCTCGAGTCCCACCTCCTCCGCGGTCTCGCGCACTGCGGCACGGCCCGCGTCCTCCTGCTCGGGCGCGCCAGTCACGCGGTCTCCGGGGTCGACCATGCCGCCCGGGAACACCCAGGCGCCCGCGAACGAGCCGCGATCCGGCCGGCGCAGCAGCAGCACCTCGACGCCTCGCGGTGCGTCGCGCAGGATCACCGCGGTTCCCGCGACGGGCAGGTCCTCGTCCTCGTCGACGCTCATCCGCCCATGCTAGGGCGTGCGCCGGATCCCCGCGGCGAGCGGTCTGACGGCCTACGCCAGGTCGCGCACCCGCACGGATCCGGTCTCGGTGTGGTACCGGCGCTGCACCGCGTACGACGCGAGCGCGATGCCGAGGCCGAGGACGGCGAGCCCGGCACCCACCCAGGACGGCGCGGCGAAGCCCCAGCCCCAGGCGATCACGAGTCCGCCCAGGAACGCGCCGAGGCTGTTGCCGATGTTCAGCGCGGAGTGGTTCAACGCCGCGGCGATGGACTGGTTGTCGCCCGCGACCTCCATGAGCCGGGTCTGGATGGCAGGGCTCAGGATGGACGACAGCAGCGCCATCACGAACGACAGCGGCACGAGCAGCCAGATCGAGAACGACAGGACCGCCAGCAGCACGAGCACCACGGCCATCGCGGCGAGGCCGACGAGCAGCGTGAGCCGCAGGTTGCGGTCGCCGAAGACGCCGCCCAGCAGGTTGCCGATCGTCATGCCGAGCCCGAACACGACGAGCGTGATCGGGACCATCCACTCCGGCGCGCCTGCGCGCTCGGTGACGACGGGGGCGATGTAGCTGTACACCGCGAAGAAGCCGCCGAAGCCGATGGCCCCCGTGGCGAGCGCGAACCACACCTGCGGACGGCGGAACACGCGCAGCTCGGCCCGGAAGGTGCGCTCCGGATCCCCCGCGTGCTGCGGCACGAAGAGGGCGATGCAGACGGTCGCGAGCGCGAAGACGATCGTGACGACGAGGAAGGCGCTGCGCCAGCCCACGTGCTGTCCGAGGAACGTGCCGGCGGGCACGCCCACGACGTTGGCGATCGTGAGGCCGGTGAGGATGAACGCGACGCCCTTCGCGCGCTTGCCCGGGCCGAGCACGTCGGAGGCGACCAGGGCGCCGATGCCGAAGTACGCGCCGTGCGGGAGCCCGGCGATGAAACGGGCGAGGCCCACCGTCTCGAACGTCGGCAGGACGACCGCGAGCCCGTTGCCGAGCGTGAGGGCGATGGCGAGGCCGACCATCACCCGGTGTCGCGGGAACCGGGCCACGAGACCCGCGATCGTGGGGGCTCCGAGCACGACGCCGAGCGCGTACAGCGAGACGAGGATGCCGGCGCGGCCGATCGCCTCGTCGGGGTTCTGCGCCCACAGCTCGGGCAGCAGATCCTGCGCGATGTTGGGCAGCAGGCCCATGGCGACGAACTCGGTCATGCCGATGCCGAAGCTGCCGATGGCGAGGGAGAGGAGCGCCCGCATCGCCGCACCCCTCGAGAGGCTCGAGGGTTTCATCCCCCCAGCTTAGAGGGCGCCGCCGTCCTCGATCGCACGCTCGAGCCGCGCGATCTTCCCGTCGATCTCGCCGCGGTAGCCGGGGCGGATGTCGGCCTTGAGCACGAGCGACACCCGGGATCCGAAGGGCATCACGGCCTCGGTCGCACGCTTGACGACGTCCATGACCGTGTCCCAGTCGGGACCCTCGATCTCGGTGAACATGCTGGTCGTTCGATGCGCGAGCCCGGAGGCGCGCACGACGGCGACCGCGGCGGCGACCGCGTCGTGCACCGAGGCGTCGGCGCTCTCGGGCCGGTCGGGGGCGGATCCGCTGGGAGCGACGGAGAAGGCGACGAGCATCAGGACCTCCGGGTTTCGGTGACGGCAGGGACGGCGATCGGCGTGCGCACGATCGCCCGGATCGCGACCACGCAGATGACCACGACGAGGATGTTGCGGGCGCTCAGCAGCGCGATCGGCAGCGCCTGCGCGGCCAGCAGCTGGTCGTACACCACCGGGTAGACCGCCTGGGTGAGCGCGTAGTCGATCAGGACGAGGATCGCGGGAACCCGCACGCGGGGCCCGTCGAACAGCCACCACAGCACCAGGGGTGCGAGCATCCACACCTGGAACTGCGGGGATCCGACCTTGTTGCACGCGATCAGCACGGTCACGAGCGCGAGCGCGGTCGCGGGCAGCAGCCGGCGCGCGGAGGCTCCGGCGCGGAGCTTCCACAGGGCCAGGGCGGCGATCGCCAGCACGGCGAGGGCCATGAGGGGCGTGAGCACGGCCGCCACGAGGTCGACCCCGGGGCCGGCGAGCTGGAAGGTCAGGATCTGCCGGTCGTACTCGATGCGCGTCACGCCGACCTGGGTGAGCCACAGCAGCGGCGTGGCTCCGACGGCCTCGATCTGCAGACCGCGGCCGCTCATCTGGCTGAGGAAGCCGAGGAGGTTCTTCCCGCCGCCCAGCAGCACGAGCCCGAGGACGACGACGAAAGTGACGATCGCCGCGGAGACGATCATCCGGATCCGGCCTCGCAGCAGCGCGAGAGCCGCGACGAACAGCGCGCCGGGCCAGATCTTGATCCAGGCGCCGATCGTGAACAGGGCGCTCGCGACCGCGGGCCGGGAGAACAGCCACAGGCCGCCGATGATGGCGATCGGCACCGTGACCGCGTCGATGCGGAACATCGCGATCGGCCCGAGCAGCACGAGGGCCGCCATCCAGAACAGCCCTGCGCGCCGTCGGATCCGGCTCCGTCGCGCCTTCGCGCCGCCGAGCAGGAACGCGAAGCCGACCGCGTCGAGCGCGGTGATCAGGATCGACCACGCCACGACGTAGCTCGCGGATCCGACCGCGTAGGCGCCGGGGAACAGCGGATGGATGAGCTGCGAGATCCCCTGCGCGACGAGCATCGGCAGGAGCGCGAGCTGCGGGTAGACCCAGCTCTCCGTGACGCCCACGATCGCGCCGCCTCCGAGCGCGTTGCGCGACCACGGCTCGTAGACGAACACCGTGTCGCCCATCGGCAGCGCGGGCATCCGCCAGCCGATCGTGGCGACGTACACGTGGGCGACGGCGAAGGCGACCCAGAGCAGGGTCAGCGGCAGTCCCGCCTCCCGCGCGACGGCGGCGCCTCGCGCCACCGCTCCCCCGCTCGTCTCGGCACGGGTCGCGCCCGTCGGCTCGGCAGCGCTCACGCGTGGTCCTCCTCGGTCCGGTGGTCGTGCATGTCGTCGGCGACGTCGGCCAGCGCTGCGGCGATCGCCGCAGGCAGCGCCTCGGCGACGTCCAGGGCGACGAGGGGGCGGCCGGGGCGGCCGCCGTCCACGTGGGCGGCGAGGCGTCCGGCTCGTCCGTGCAGCCAGGCCGCCGACGCGGCGAGCGCCGCCGGCGCAGACCCGCGTCCTGCGGCACGGTCGGCCGCGACGAGCGCACCGATAACGCCCGCGAGCACGTCCCCCGTCCCCGCGGCGGCGAGCCAGCCGGTGCCGGCATCGATGGCGATCACGGGCGCGGCTCCGGGGCCTGCGACCAGGGTGGTCGCGCCCTTCAGCAGTACGGTGCCGCCCAGCGCCTCGGCCGTCTCGCGCACGGCGGCGGCGCGCCGTGCCGGATCCTGCAGCGCCTCAGCGCGTTCCGGCGCCAGGCCGAGGCGCGCGCGCAGCCGCGCGAACTCCCCCTCATGCGGGGTGGCGATCACCGGGGCGTCGGCCGGGAGAAGATCGAGCGCGCCCGCATCCACGACGACCGGCACGGCACCGGCGAGGAGATGCCGCAGCGCGGCGGTCTCCTCCGGCGGGCGCAGCGCGGGGTCGGTTCCCGAGCCGATCACCCAGGCGTCGGCGTGCACCGCGGAGACGGACGCAGGCTCGGCCACGACGGTCTCCGGCCGGCGCGCGAGCACGAGGTCGGCCGGTCGCCGGGGGCCGATGTACCGCACATACCCGGCCCCGGCGCGCCAGGCGGCCTCGATGCCGAGCACCGCGGCTCCCGGATAGGCGTCGGATCCGGTGCGCATCGCGACCGTGCCCCTGGTGCGCTTGTCGTCGGACGCATCGGGGACGCGCAGCAGTGCGCGGACGTCACCGCCCGTCCACACGAGACGGCCCTGCGCGTCGAGCGCGCCGGCGGACGGAGAAGGCATGGGACCAACGGTACTGGGCTGCGGCTGTGGATGCCGCCGACGTGCACGATGCCCTCGGATCGCGCGCCGGCGCGCCCGCAGCCCCGTCACGGCGGGTAGCGTCGTCCCGTGAGCCTTCTGTTCTCCCCGCTGACCCTCCGTTCCCTCACTCTGCCGAACCGCCTGTGGGTGTCGCCCATGTGCATGTACAGCGCCGTCGACGGTGTGCCGCAGGAGTGGCATCACACGCACCTCGCGCAGTTCGCTTCCGGCGGCGCGGGTCTCATCGTCGCCGAGGCCACCGCGGTGCTCCCGGAGGGACGGATCAGCCCGCGGGACACCGGTCTGTGGAACGACGCGCAGCGCGACGCCTGGGCGCCGATCGTGGACGCGGTGCACGCCCGCGGCGCGCACCTCGGCGTGCAGCTCGCGCACGCCGGTCGCAAGGCGTCGACGTGGTGGCCGTGGGCGGCCGAGAACGGATCCGTCCCGGAGGATCAGGGCGGATGGCCCACGGTGGCGCCCTCCGCCATCGCGTTCGACGGCTTCGCCGAGCCTGCGGCCCTCGACGCCGACGGCATCTCCGCCGTGATCGAGGGCTTCGCCGACGCCGCCCGCCGCGCCCTGGATGCGGGCTTCGACGTGCTGGAGATCCACGGGGCGCACGGCTACCTGCTGCACCAGTTCCTCTCCCCCCTCAGCAACCGCCGCGACGACGAATACGGCGGGTCGCTGGAGAACCGCGCCCGGCTGCTGCGGGAGGTCACGGAGGCCGTGCGCCGGGTGGCCGGAGACGCGGTGCCGGTGTTCGTGCGCATCTCGGCGACCGACCACGCGCCCGGCGGATTCACCCCGGAGGAGGCGGCCCAGGTCGGCGAATGGGTCATGGCCGACGGCGCCGACCTCATCGACGTCTCCAGCGGCGGCCTGGTCGCGCATCAGCGCATCGACGTGCACCCGGGCTACCAGGTGCCGCTCGCGGCCGCCGTGCGCCAGGGCGGCCGCATCCCCTCCTCCGCGGTGGGCCTGCTCACCGACGGCGCGCAGGCCGAGGCTGTGCTCGCGAAGGGCGACGCGGACGCGATCTTCGCCGGGCGGGAGTGGCTGCGCGACCCGCACTTCGGCCTGCGGGCCGCGCACGAGCTGGGCGACGACGTGGCCTGGCCCGACCAGTACCTCCGCGCCCGCTGGCGCTGAGGCACTGGTCGCCGGCGCCGGATCAGCGCCCGAAGCCGCGCCGGGTGATGTCGCGCACCTCGCCGACCAGCTCCTCGATGATGTCCTCCAGGAACAGGATCGCGGTGGTGCGGCCGGCCGCGTCGCGCACCTGCGCCAGGTGACGTCCCGCGCGGCGCATGATCGCCAGCGCGTCCTCCAGATCCGTGTCCTCCTGCATCGGCACCATCTGGTGGATGCGCTTCGGGGGGATCGGGTGACCGGCGCGGGCGGCGGCCTCCGGCCCCTCGGCCGAGCGGATCACGTCCTTGAGGTGCACGTAGCCGAGCGGCAGGCCCTCGGCGTCCACGATCACGTAGCGCGAGAACCCGTGCTTGGCGACCGCGCGCTCCACGTCGTCCGGCGTCGCGCCGAACGGGAGGGTGACCAGGTCCGAGAGCGGCACCGCCACGTCGCGCGCGTCCTTATCGGTGAACTCCACCACCGCGCTGACGGTTCCGGCGGAGTCGTCCAGCACTCCCTCGCGGCGGGACTGGTCGACGATCGTCGCGACCTCCTCGAGCGTGAACGTCGAGGCGGCCTCGTCCTTCGGCTCCACCCGGAACAGGCGCACAACGCCGTTCGCCGTGGCGTTGAGCGCCCGGATGACCGGGAAGAAGATCTTCGAGATCCAGACGAGCGGCGTCGCCAGGATCAGCACCGCGCGATCCGGCACCGAGAACGCGAGGTTCTTCGGCACCATCTCGCCGAACACGACGTGCAGGAACGAGACGATCACCAGGGTGATGACGAATGCGATCGCGTCCACGGCGCCCTCGGCGAGCCCGATCGCGCCCAGCGGCGCGGCGAGCAGATGGTGCATCGCCGGCTCCGAGACGTTCAGGATCAGCAGCGAGCACACCGTGATCCCGAGCTGCGAGGTGGCGAGCATGAGCGTCGCGTGCTCCATCGCGTACAGCGCGGTGCGCGCGGAGCGGGATCCGCGCTCGGCGAGCGGCTCGATCTGCGAGCGCCGTGCGGAGATCACGGCGAACTCCGCGGCCACGAAGAACGCGTTGAAGGCGAGCAGCACGAACAGCCATGCGATTCCGGCCCAGTCGCTCATCGCTCGCCCCCTTCCTCGGTCGCCGGCGCCGCGGTGAAGCGGATCCGGTCCACGCGGCGGCCCTGCATGCGCACGACGTGCAGCAGGCCTCCCGGCACCGGCACCTCGTCGCCCGCCTTGGGCAGGCGCTCCAGCACGCTCATGACGTAGCCGCCGACGGTGTCGTAGACGTCGCCCTCCGGCACCTCGATCCCGGTGCTGGCGCGCAGCTCGTCCGGGCGCAGCTCCGCGGGGAAGGTGATCCCGTCGCGGCCCCTGACCACGCCGGCCCTGCTGCGGTCGTGCTCGTCGGACACCTCGCCGACGATCTCCTCGACGAGATCCTCGAGGGTGACGATGCCGGCGGTGCCGCCGTACTCGTCCACGACGATCGCGAGCTGGTACCCGCCTCCGCGCAGCTCCGCCACGAGAGCGTCCAGGTGCACCGTCTCCGGCACGCGCAGCGGCTCGGACGACAGCGCGCCGACGGGCACGTCGGTGCGCCGCTCGCGCGGCACCGACACGGCGGCCTTGAGGTGCACCACGCCGGTGATGTCGTCGAGGTCCTCGTCGTAGACCGGGAAGCGGCTGTGGCCGGTGCGCCGGGCGAGGCCGATCACGTCGTCGGCGGAGTCCGCCGCGGCGATCGCGTGCATGCTGGGGCGCGGGGTCATCACATCCCCCGCGGTGAGGCGGGCGAATCCGAGGCTGCGGTCCAGCAGCGTCGCGGTGTCCTCCTCGAGCACGCCGGCGCTCGCCGACCGCCGCACGAGAGAGCTGAGCTCCTCGGCCGAGCGAGCTCCGCTGAGCTCCTCCTTCGGCTCGATCCCCATCGCCCGCAGCACGGCGTTCGCGCTGCCGTTGAGCAGGACGACCACCGGACGGAACACCATCGTGAAGACGGTCTGGAAGGGGATGACCACCTTGGCGGTCGCGACGGGCAGCGCCATCGCGAAGTTCTTGGGGACGAGCTCGCCGAGGATCATCGACAGCATCGTGGCGACCGTCATGGCGACGATCACGGCGATCGTCACGATGACGGGCTCGGGGATCCCCCACCCGCTCAGCACAGGACGCAGCAGGTTCGACAGCGCCGGCTCCATCGTGAATCCGGTGAGCAGCGTCGTGAGGGTGATCCCGAGCTGCGCCGAGGACAGATGCGTGGAGGTGATCTTGAGCGCCGCGATGGTCATGCCCAGCCGGCTCTCGCCGCGGTCCCGGCGCGCCTCCAGATCGGCGCGGTCGAGGTTGACCAGGGCGAACTCGCTGGCGACGAACAGTCCCGTCCCCACGATCAGCAGGAGCCCCACGCCCAACCAGATGTAATCCATCACGGTGTCACCTCCGCCGGAGCGGAGAACGGGCAGTGGGGCGATGTACTACACGAGGGAGGGTCGTCCATGGTGCGCTCGATTCTACTGGCACCCGGCGGCGACGAAGCTGAGCGATCGCTCCGTGCCGCCACGCGCCCGTCCGCGCAGTTCTGCACGAACCCGACCCGGATCCGATCCGCTGCCGAAACCTGACGACGCTGCGAACATCCGAGCAGCGCCCACGGCTTTCGACAGCGCAGCCGGTAACGCGTGTCGCACTCACCATTGCGCACCGCTCCGGGGGCGCGACAGGCGCGAGGGGAGGCCATCGGCGGTGAGGATGTCGTAGAGCAGCCGTGGATCCCTCAGTGCGGGTGTGCGCCATCGCGACAGCGTGCGCACCTGTCGACGAAGCGCGTCGCCGCGGTCTTTCTCGGCGAGAAGGGCCTGCTCGGGCGAACGACCGCCGAGGAGCACCGGATCCAGATACTTCCCGGTTCCGTCGAACTCCCCGACCTGATCGCGCTCCTCGAACCAGAAGTCCGCGCGTGCGGTCCCGAAGCCAGGCAGCGCGAACTCCTTCTGGAGAACGGGTGCCGGGAATCCGAGGAGATCGATGAGCACTCTGCTCTGCGACTCGCGCACCGAGTCCGAGAGCTGCGTCGAGAACTCGACGGCACGGCGCACGCCGCTGCGCTCGCGCCGCTGTCCCGCGAGCGTCATGCGGATCTGCTCGAGAGTCGCCAGCCGCCCGCCTCGCCTCCGCGCCCAGCGAGCCTGGTCGAGGGCGATCACGCCGTCGACGAACCCCGCCTCGGCGGCGAGATCGATCACGGTCTGTGCGGGCGAAGTGATCAGGTGCCCTCTCCACGGAACGAGGTCCACACCGCCATAGCCCAGCGCACGCCGGCGGATCGCGCCCGACGATCGTCCGCCCGAGGCTGTCGGGATCCTCACCTCGACCTGTGGAGGCCACGCGGCGATCCTCTCGACACCCCAGCACGCCGCCGCGGCGGAATGGGTGAAGACGAGCGGCGCGCGGGCCCGATCCGCGACTTCGAGGACGCGCACGAGGTGCCGCTGCCGGGGTGTGAGATCGCGCCACCCCGAAGCGGACGCGTAACTGCCTGCGACGATCCGCACCTGCTGTCCCTCGCGGACGAGCCGCCGAAGTCTGCGGTCGTCGACGGGGCCGTGCTGTTCGCGCCGTCGATGGACGACGATCGGATGCTCGGTCTCGGCTCTCATCCGGCTACCGTGACACGCGGTTCGCTCCCCCAGGACGACTCCCGCACGAAGGGTACGCAACTCCACTCGGAGCACAGCTGTGGAGGATCCTCCTCCTATCCCGGACGGCCCTGGACCCTGCCGCCCGCGCTGCGGAAACCTGATGATGCTGCGAACATCTGAGCCGCGTGAACAGCTTTTGACAGCGCGAGCGCTCCCGACTCAGGAGATCGCAACGCGAGCGGCAAACTGCAGCGCGACCGAGCTGCCGCCCGACGCGCTCACCAGCTGACCGGCAGTGCCTTGCCCTCTTCGTAGCCCGCGGCGGACTGCAGCCCGACGAGCGCGCGCTCGTGGAACTGCGGGACGGAAGAGGCGCCCGCATACGTGAACGACGACCGCACGCCCGAGGTGATCATGTCGACCAGGTCCTCGACGCCGGGGCGCAGCGGATCCAGGTAGATCCGCGACGACGAGATCCCTTCGGCGAAGAGATCCTTGCGCGCGCGCTCGTAGGCGTCGAGACGGCCGAAGCGCGCCTGCACGGCCTTGGTCGAGGCCATGCCCCAGGACTCCTTGTAGATGCGCCCGTCGGGATCGGTCTGCAGCTCGCCCGGCGCCTCGATCGTGCCGGCGAACCAGGATCCGATCATCACCGAGGCGGCTCCCGCCGCGAGGGCGAGCGCGACGTCGCGCGGGTAGCGCACTCCACCGTCGGCCCAGACGTGCGCGCCGAGCTCGGCCGCGGCCTGCGCCGTCTCCAGGACGGCGGAGAACTGCGGGCGCCCGACCGCGGTCATCATCCGGGTGGTGCACATCGCGCCGGGCCCGACGCCGACCTTGAGGATCGATGCGCCTGCCTCGACGAGGTCGCGCACACCGTCCGCGGTGACGATGTTGCCCGCGACGATCGGGATGCCGAGGTCGAGCGCGGCGACGGTGCGCAGCGCCCGCAGCATGCCCTCCTGGTGGCCGTGCGCGGTGTCGACCACGAGCACGTCCACGCCGGCGGCCGCGAGGGCCTTCGCCTTCGCCGCGACGTCGCCGTTGATCCCCACGGCCGCGGCGACGGCCAGCCGCCCCGAGGCGTCGACCGCGGGGCGATACAGGGTGGAGCGCAGCGCGCCGCGGGCGGTCTGCGTGCCGACCAGGTGCCCGTGCTGCAGCACCGTGACCATCTCGGCCTCGACCGCCGTGATCGCGTCGAATGCCGCCCGCGGATCGGACACGTCCTCGGCGTCGAGGGACGGCGAGTCGGCGCGCGTGAGGTCGCCCAGCTGCGCGTCGCGCAGGGCGGTCGCGAGGCGCGACGCGGGCAGCACGCCATGGATCGCGTCGACATGGAGCCCGTCCCGGCCGCTCGGCGCGTCGGCGACGACGATCCCGTGCCCCTCGGAGGCGGGCATCAGGCGCAGCGCGTCCTCGACGGTCGCGAGCGGCGACAGCACGATCGGCGTGTCCCAGGCGACGGGCTGACGCTTGACCCAGCGGATCGCCTCGTCCAGATCCTGCAGCGGCATGTCCTGGGGCAGCACGCCGATCCCCCCGCGGCGGGCCAGCGTCGCCGCGAGCCGGGGGCCGGTCACCGAGTTCATGTTCGAGGACACCAGCGGGATGGTCGCGGGGGTGCCGTCCTGCGGGGCCAGATCCACCTGCAGCCGGCTCGTCACATCCGACCGGCGCGGCACCAGGAACACGTCGGAATAGGTGAGGTCGACCATGGGGAGCTCGCCGGAGAACTGCATGGTCTCAGGGTAGCCGTCCCGTCGCTCCGCGTCCCCGTGACGTGCCCCGGGCCGCCCGACGGGGGCGCACGCCGGATCCCCCACGGAGCCGGTGCGCGGACCAGTCCGGATCCGACCCGCCGCAACAGCGTGCAAGGGGCCCGCGATGCGCCCTCGACAGGTTAGGCTTGACACCCGGATGAGTGGCCATACCCGGAGACCACCGGGGACGGATCCCACCGATTCAGCGATGAAAGAGGGCGATCGAGCGTGTCGAGCCAGGTGACCGGCGTCGGGACTTCTGGAGATGGAGAGTTCGGGGCCAATTCCTGGCTCGTCGACGAGCTGTACGAGCAGTTCAAGGTCGATCGCAACTCCGTCGACAAGGAGTGGTGGCCGGTTCTCGAGAACTACCGTCCGTCCGACGCTCCCGCTGCCGCCCCCGCTGCTCCGGCCATGCCCGATTCGGCGGCGCCTGCCGCGGCGCCCGCCGCGCATCCGGTGACGGCGCCCATCCCGGTGATCGGCCAGCAGCCGGTCGCCCGCACCACGACCAAGCCGGCGCGTCAGGCGCCGATCCCCGCCCAGGCGCAGGACCGCGCGACGGGCGAGGCCGGCGCCGAGCAGCACGAGGACGTCGTGACGCCGCTGCGCGGCATGCCCAAGACCCTCGCAGCGAACATGGACGAGTCGCTGACCGTCCCGACCGCGACGAGCGTGCGCACGGTCCCCGCCAAGCTGATGATCGACAACCGCATCGTCATCAACAACCATATGTCCCGCACCCGCGGCGGCAAGGTGAGCTTCACCCACCTCATCGGCTGGGCGCTGATCCAGGCGATCAAGGAGTTCCCGAGCCAGAACGTCTACTACGCCGAGGTCGACGGCAAGCCCAGCGTCGTCGCCCCCGCGCACGTCAACCTCGGCATCGCGATCGACATCCCCAAGCCCGACGGCACCCGCGCCCTGCTCGTCCCGTCCATCAAGCGCGCCGAGACGCTGACCTTCAGCGAGTACCTCTCCGCGTACGAGGACCTGGTCACCCGCGCCCGCGGCAACAAGCTGACGGCCGCCGACTTCCAGGGCACCACGCTCTCCCTCACCAACCCCGGCGGCATCGGCACCGTGCACTCGGTCCCCCGCCTGATGAAGGGGCAGGGCTGCATCATCGGCGCCGGCGCGCTCGAGTACCCGGCCGAGTTCCAGGGCTCGAGCCAGAAGACGCTCGACGTGCTCGGCATCGGCAAGACCATCACGCTCACCAGCACCTACGATCACCGCGTGATCCAGGGCGCCGGATCCGGCGAGTTCCTCAAGAAGGTGCACGAGCTGCTGATCGGCGAACGCGGCTTCTACGAGAGCATCTTCCGCGCGCTGCGGATCCCCTACGCGCCGATCCGCTGGAACAAGGACATCGCGGTCGACCTGGCCGAGCGTATCGACAAGACCGCCCGCGTGCAGGAGCTCATCAACTCCTACCGCGTGCGCGGCCACCTGATGGCCGACATCGACCCGCTCGAGTACGTGCAGCGCACGCACCCCGACCTCGAGATCGAGACGCACGGGCTGACCTTCTGGGACCTCGACCGCGAGTTCGTCACGAACGGCTTCGGCGGGCACCGCCAGCTCAAGCTGCGCGAGATCCTCGGGGTGCTCCGCGACTCGTACTGCCGCACGATCGGCATCGAGTACATGCACATCCAGGATCCGGAGCAGCGCCGCTGGTTCCAGGACAAGGTCGAGGTCAAGTACGTCAAGCCCGGCCACGACGAGCAGCTGCGCGTGCTCAGCAAGCTCAACGAGGCCGAGGCCTTCGAGACGTTCCTGCAGACGAAGTACGTCGGCCAGAAGCGCTTCTCGCTCGAGGGCGCGGAGTCGCTCGTGCCGCTGCTGGACGAGATCCTGCAGGGTGCGGCCGGCGCGGGCCTGGACGGCGCCGCGATCGGCATGGCGCACCGCGGCCGCCTCAACGTCCTCGCGAACATCGCGGGCAAGACGTACGGACAGGTGTTCCGCGAGTTCGAGGGATCCACCCTCCCGGGCAACCAGCGCGGCTCCGGCGACGTCAAGTACCACCTGGGCAAGGAGGGCACCTTCGTCGCCGACGACGGCGCCGAGCTGCCGATCCTCCTCGCCGCGAACCCGTCGCACCTGGAGACCGTGGACGGCGTGCTCGAGGGCATCGCGCGCGCCAAGCAGGACCGCAAGCCGATCGGCACCTTCACCTGGCTGCCCATCCTCGTGCACGGCGACGCGGCCTTCGCCGGCCAGGGCGTCGTCGTCGAGACCCTGCAGATGTCGCAGCTGCGCGGCTACCGCACCGGCGGCACCGTGCACGTGGTCGTCAACAACCAGGTCGGATTCACGACCCTGCCGAACGACTCGCGCACCTCGGTGTACGCCACCGACGTCGCCAAGACGATCCAGGCCCCCGTGCTGCACGTGAACGGCGACGACCCTGAGGCCGTCGTGCACGTCGCACAGCTCGCCTTCGAGTACCGCGAGCGGTTCCACCGCGACATCGTGATCGATCTGGTCTGCTACCGCCGCCGCGGGCACAACGAGGGCGACGACCCGTCGATGACGCAGCCGCTGATGACCGACCTGATCCAGGCCAAGCGCTCGGTGCGCAGCCTCTACACCGAGGCCCTCGTCGGCCGCGGTGACATCACCCAGGAGGAGTACGACCAGGCCAAGGCCGACTTCCAGAACCGCCTGGAGATCGCCTTCGCCGAGACCCACGCGGCCGAGACCGGCGCGACGCCGATCGCCCCCGACCTCCCGCCGGTCGATGAGCAGATCGGCACCCCCGAGGTCACCGGCGTGCCGCTCGAGGTCGTGCACCTCATCGGCGACGCCCACGCGAACAAGCCCGAGGGCTTCACCGTGCACCCGAAGCTGCAGCAGGCGATGGACAAGCGCGTCGACATGAGCCGCAACGGCGGCATCGACTGGGGCTTCGGCGAGCTGCTCGCCTTCGGATCGCTGCTCGTGGAGGGCACCCCGGTGCGCCTCGCCGGCCAGGACTCGCGCCGCGGCACGTTCGTGCAGCGCCACGCCGTCCTGCACGACCGCGCGAACGGCCAGGAGTGGCTGCCGCTGGCGAACCTCTCCGACAACCAGGCCCGGTTCTTCGTGTACGACTCGCTGCTCAGCGAGTACGCGGCTCTGGGCTTCGAGTACGGCTACTCGGTGGAGCGCCCCGAGGCGCTCGTGCTCTGGGAGGCGCAGTTCGGCGACTTCGTCAACGGCGCCCAGTCGGTCATCGACGAGTACATCTCGGCGGCCGAGCAGAAGTGGGGCCAGCAGTCGAGCGTCGTGCTGCTGCTGCCGCACGGCTACGAAGGCCAGGGACCCGACCACTCGTCGGCGCGCATGGAGCGCTTCCTGCAGCTGTGCGCGCAGGACAACATGACCGTCGCACGGCCGTCCACCCCGGCGAGCTACTTCCACCTGCTGCGCCGGCAGGCGTATGCGAAGCCGCGCAAGCCGCTCATCGTCTTCACCCCGAAGGCCATGCTGCGTCTGCGCGGTGCGACCAGCCCGGTGGAGGACTTCACGCAGGGCCGGTTCGAGACGGTGATCGACGACAGCCGCGAGCTGGACCGCAACGCCGTCAAGCGCGTCCTCTTCCACTCGGGCAAGGTGCACTGGGATCTGGTCGCCGAGCTGGAGAAGAACCCGAACCCGGAGATCGCCCTGGTGCGGGTCGAGCAGCTCTACCCCGTGCCGCTGCGCACGCTCAAGTCGATCGCCGACACCTACCCCAACGCCGAGATCGTGTGGGTGCAGGAGGAGCCGGAGAACCAGGGCGCCTGGCCGTTCCTCGCCCTGCACTTCCAGACCGTGCCGGGACCGCGGGTCGTGCGTCCGATCACCCGCCCGGCGTCGGCGGCGCCGTCGACGGGATCCTCCAAGGTGCACGCCGCGGAGCAGGCGGATCTGCTCTCCCGGGCGCTGACCCTCTGAGCGGTCCCGCTCACACCACCGACGCGGTGTCCCGGTTCTCCGGGGCACCGCGTCGTCGTTCCCGCCCGCGTCGCACCAGCGTCACGCCGACGGCGATGACAGCGACGACGGCCGGGACCACGAGCGCGATGCCCGCCAGGAGCAGCAGTCCGATCGTGCACACCGATGCGATGACCGCCATCCACCAGCCGGCCGTGCGCCGGGGCAGGATCCGGATGGCCGCGATCATGCCGATCGTGTACACGGCCACCATGCTCGCCGTGTGGATGAGGATGAACGGCTGCAGCTCGAAGCCCGTGGCCACGGCGACCGCGAAGTACCCGAGCACCAGCGCCATCGACAGCATCAGCGCACGCCGCGGGACGGCGCCGGACTCCGCTCCCCTCGCGAACCAGCGCGGCAGGTCGCCGTTGGAGGCGAGCGAGGCGCCCAGCTTGCCGAACGCCGCGAGATACACGTTGAGCACGCCGAGGGCCACGACGGCCGACACCACGCCGATGAGCGCGGGCGCCGCGCGCACCCCGCCCGCCTCCGCGAGGTCCAGCAGCACCACGTCGCCCTGCCCGGCGCGCTCTCCGAGCGCGCCAACCGTCACGACCTGCAGCGCGAGATAGCACCCGCCGGCGAGCACCAACGTGATCGCGGTCGCGAGCGGGATGGTGCGCCGGGGACGCGCGAACTCGCCGGAGATGTGCGTGCCGACCTCCCAGCCCGCGAACGCCCACACGAACATGACGATCGCCGTCCCCACCCCGCCCCAGCCGTGCGGGAGGAACGGCGTGAAGCTCTCCGGGCGCACGGCGGGCGCCGAGACCGCGACGACCACGACGACGATCGCGAGCAGCAGACCGGTGAGCACGAGCTGGAGCCAGCCGGTCAACCGCACCCCGAACAGGTTCGCGACGAAGGGCACTACGAGGAAGCCGAGAGCGAGCCAGGGGATCCCCGACCGGTCGACGCCGACGACCGTCGCGATGTAGCGGGCGCCGAGGATGGCGACGACCGGTCCCCCGGCCGCGACGCCGAAGAGGAACCAGTAGCCGGTGGCGCGGGCGGCCGTGGGCCCGAGCGCCGTGCGCGCGTAGCTGGCGACGCCGCCCGGGTCGGGGTGGCGGGCGGCGAGCGCCGCGAAGGCGCCGGCCAGCGGCACGGCGAGCACGGTGATCACCCCGACCGCGACCAGGCTGGCGGGCCCCGCCGTCTTCGCGGCCAGCCCGGGAAGCACCAGCAGGCCCGTGCCCAGCACGGACGCGAGATAGAGCGCGATGCCCTGCGCGAGCCCCAGCCCACCCGGCCGGAGAAGGCCGCGATCGGCGTCGTCGGATCCCTCGGCGGGACGCAGTGCGGTCATGCCCTCACGCTAGCGACGGGCACGGACATTCAGTACCAGATGGTGAGCGCGGGCGCGACGGCGCACGCGAAGGCGTCCTGGACGGCCGCGGCGACCTCAGCGGACGCGGAGATCCGGCCGGCCGCGCGGAGCGTCGTGGCGCTCACTCCGCCCAGATACAGCGAGGACAGGGCGTCCACGCCGAGCACGAGATCCGGCGCGTCGGTCGTCACCTCGACGATGGCCCGCCCGTCCGATCCGATCCGCAGACGCCAGGAGCCGTCCGCGAGCCCGAGCGGGTCGGACACGCGCAGCACGAGCTCGAGGGGCGCGCGGTATGTCCGTGCGGCGAGGGCGGCCGGCACGTCCAGGATGCGCAGCCAGCCGTGGTCGTGCACGGTGTTCTGCACGGCGCGCTGGTTCGCGACCAGCCACGGCAGCGGATCGTCGACCGGCCGGAGATCGGCGTGCACGTCGCGCACGAGATCGTGGTTGACCGCGAACGCCCAGAGGGCGCGCAGAGCCTCGGGGGTCTCGGCATCGAGGTGGCGGATCGCGAGATCGGCGGCGAACTCGTCGTTCCGCTCGTCGAGCGTGTAGGCGAGCACGCCCCGCGTGACACCGTCGGCGTCGACGGCGCGCACTCCGCGCACGTGACGCGCGCGGTCGTCGCCCGGCACGAGCCCCGCCATCCGGCGCCAGCGCAGCGGCCAACCCGGCACATCGCCGACGCGGTCGAGACGGGCGCGCTCGTGCACCTCGTCGAGCGCCGCGATCAGGTCCTCCGGCTCGATGTACTCGACGGTGACGTCGTCGGCCGCCGGCAGGGAGATGCCGCCCGCGCGCCGCGCATCGACCCGCAGCTTCGAGACGGGGACGGCGGGACCGAAGCCGTAGCGTCCGTAGATCGTCGCCTCGGTCGCGGTGAGCCCTGCCACGGGCACACCCGCCGACGCCGCCGCGCGCAACTCGCCCTCCAGGAGGTTGCGCGCGATGCCGCGCCGCCGATGCGTCGCCGCCACGGTGACCGCGCTGATCGCCCACAGGTCGATGCTCGCCCCGGATGCTCCGGGCACGGTCATCGGCGTCACCCAGGAGTCGACGGTCGCGACGGGCATGTCCGCGCCGGGCGCGTACACGCCCAGGTTGCGGCGTTCGCTCATCATCTCGCCCATCAGGCGGATCGTCTCGTCGTCCGGCTCCTTGTCCAGGAACCCCCGTGCGTCCGCGCGGGCGAAGCCGCGCCGCTGACCGGGATCCGACATGTCCACGACGCGGTACTCCAGGCCGGAGGCGCTCAGACGCTCCTCCGAGACCGGGTCGGCGGGGACGTCACGGGCGTCGATGGCTGCCATGCCCCCAGCCTAACCACGGCGTCCAACACCGTGACGGCCGCGCGCGACGGCCCGGTGCGTCAGTGCACCGCGGCCTGGACGGCGCGCAGACGCGCCAGCACCTGATCGCGCAGCTCCTCGGGGGCGGTCTCCTTGCACGCCCGCGAGACGACCTCGGTCAGCGTGGTGGCGACCAGCGCCTCCTCCGCGCACGAGGCGCAGTTCTCGAGATGCTCGCGGATGTCGGAGTGCTCCGTCTTGCACATCTCGTTGCGGAGGTACTCCTCCAGGTCCTGCCGCGCCTTGGCGCATCCGCAGTCCGTCATTTCGTGCTCCTCGTGCCGGCCGCGGCGATGCCTCGCTCCGCGGCGTAGTCCGCCAGCAGCTCCCGCAGCATACGGCGCCCGCGGTGCAGGCGGCTCATGACGGTGCCGATGGGGGTCTTCATGATGTCGGCGATCTCCTGGTAGGCGAAGCCCTCGACGTCGGCGAGGTACACGGCCAGCCGGAAATCCTCCGGAACCGCCTGCAGGGCCTCCTTGACGACGGAGGCGGGCATGCGGTCGATCGCCTCGGCCTCGGCCGAGCGGCTGTGCGAGGCCGTGGTCGACTCGGCGCCGCCGAGCTGCCAGTCCTCGAGCTCGTCGATCGTGCCCTGGTAGGGCTCGCGCTGCCGCTTGCGATAGATGTTGATGTAGGTGTTCGTCAGGATCCGGTAGAGCCACGCCTTCAGGTTGGTGCCCTGAGTGAAGCTCGACCACGAGGCGAACGCCTTCACGAAGGTCTCCTGCACGAGGTCCGCGGCGTCGGACGGATTGCGTGTCATGCGCATGGCGGCGGCGTAGAGCTGATCCATGAAGGGGATCGCCTGCTCCTCGAATTCCCGGCGCGCGGACGAGTCCGCGTCCGGCTGCGCGTCCAGCGGTGCCTGATCGTTCATCGCCAGCCAGTCTAGGCCGTCGACTTCACGGGGCACCCGCTCGAGCGTCGCCAGCATGAGCCCGTCCTTCTCCGTCTTCCCGCGGTCTCCGATCGGAGGCCTTCAGTAGGGTAGGAACCGATGAGCGCTTCGACGTATTCCCCCGCGCCGCGCGGCCGCTGGATCGCACCGCATGCCGCAGGCCCCCTGAGCGCGCGGCTGCGCGTCCCCGGATCCAAATCGCTCACGAATCGCGAGCTCCTCCTCGCGGCGATCGCCGACGGCCCGGGGCTCGTCACCGCGCCCCTGCACTCCGACGACTCCGCCCGCATGATCGACGCCCTGCGCGCGCTCGGCATCGGCGTGGAGGAACAGGACGGGACCGGCGACTTCGGGCCCGACCTGAGGATCACCCCGGGGCGGCTGACCGGTGGCGGCACCGTCGACTGCGGTCAGGCCGGCACCGTCATGCGCTTCATCGCCCCCCTCGCGGGCCTGGCCGACGGAGACGTCCTGCTCACGGCGCACGAGACCGCCCTGCACCGGCCGATGGGCGCCATGATCCACGCGCTGCGCGATCTCGGCGTGGATGTCGAGGACCACGGCAGCTGGTCGCTGCCGTTCACCATCCGCGGACGGGGCCACATCCGCGGCGGCCGGGTGGAGATCGACGCGTCCGCGTCGAGCCAGTTCGTCTCGGGGCTGCTGCTCGCCGCCCCGCGCTTCGACGTGGGCCTGCACCTCGTGCACACCGGCGAGCGACTGCCCAGCATGCCGCACATCGACATGACCGTGGAGACCCTGACGCGCCGCGGGATCAAGGTCACGCGGCCCGGTCCGGGCGAGTGGATGGTCGAGGCCGGCGTGCCGCGGGCCCGCGAGACCGCGATCGAGCCCGACCTGTCCAACGCGGCGCCGTTCCTCGCCGCAGCCCTCGTCCTGGGCGGCGAGGTGTCGATCGCCGGCTGGCCGACCCGCTCCACGCAGCCGGGCGCCCTGCTTCCCGAGCTGCTGGGCGCCCTCGGCGCAGAGGTGCACCGCGCGGGCGACGTGCTCACCGTGCGCGGCACCGGCCGCATCCGCGGCGGCGAGTTCGACCTGTCCCCCGTCGGCGAGCTCGCACCGACCGTCGTCGGACTCGCGGCGCTGGCCGAAGCGCCGACGAGGATCACGGGGATCGGGCACATCCGCCTGCACGAGACCGACCGCATCGCCGCGCTCGCCGGAAACCTGCGCGCGCTGGGCGGCGAGGCGGAGGAGCTCGAGGACGGCATCAGGATCGTGCCGGCCGATCTGCACGGAGGCACCTGGCCCGCACACCACGACCACCGGATGGCGACGACGGGGGCGCTCATCGGCCTGCGCGTGCCGGGTGTCGAGATCGACGAGATCGGCACCACCGCGAAGACGCTCCCCGAGTTCACGCAGCTCTGGGAGCGCCTGCTGGCGAGCCGCACCCCAGGGAGCGAGACGGCGTGAGCTGGCTGGACGACGACGGCGACGACGACCTCGACGACTTCGACGAGTCGCAGATCCGGATGCGTCCCAACCCGAAGGCGAACCGGCCCCGCACCAAGCGCCGCCCGGCGCACACCGATGCGGAGATCGGGCGCGTGCTGGGCGTCGACCGCGGACGCTATGCAGTGCTGCTCGGCGAGGGCGCCGACGACGAGCGCACGATCACCGCCGCCAGGGCGCGGGAGCTCCGCCGCACCCCGATCGTCACCGGCGACGCGGCGCGCGTGGTGGGCGACGTCACCGGCGAGGACGGCACCCTGGGGCGGATCGTCGGGATCCTGGAGCGCTCCTCGCTGCTGCGCCGCAGCGCCGACGACACCGATCAGGTGGAGCGCGTCATCGTCGCCAACGCCGATCAGATGCTCATCGTGGTGGCGGCCGCGGATCCGGAGCCGCGTGAGCGCCTGGTCGACCGCTACCTGGTGGCCGCGCTGGACGCCGGGATCCGACCGCTGCTCGTGGTCACCAAGACGGACCTGGCGGATCCTTCCGAGTTCCTCACGCACTTCGACGGACTCGACCTGCAGGTGTTCACGAGCGCACAGGGCGAGATGCCGGTCGACGAGATCGGCGCGGCGCTCATCGGGCACTCCACGGTCTTCGTGGGGCACTCCGGCGTCGGCAAGTCCACGCTCGTCAACGCCTTGGTGCCCGGGGCGGGACGCGCGACCGGCCACGTGAACGAGGTGACGGGACGCGGCCGGCACACCTCCTCGTCCACGGTGTCGCTGCGCTATGTGGCGCCCGCGCTCGCACCCGGCGCCCCGCTCGGCTCCGGATGGGTCATCGACACCCCTGGTGTGCGCTCCTTCGGCCTCGGCCACGTGGACCCGCAGAACATCCTGGCCGCGTTCACCGAGCTCGCCGCGATCGCGGAGAACTGCCCGCGCGGCTGCACGCACCTCCCCGACGCCGAGGACTGCGCGCTCAACGAAGCCGCCGCGGACGGCGCCCTCGGGGATGCGGGCCTGGCGCGCCTGGAGTCCCTGCAGCGGCTGCTGGCGACCTTCGCCGACAAGCGCTGACCGGATCCGTTCCCCCGCCGACCGGTAGCCTGGAGGGGTGACTGCACAGCGCCTCGAACCCGGCAACACCGCCCCCGACTTCACCCTCCAGGATCAGGACGGCGCGTCCGTCTCCCTGCACGACCTGCGCGGGCGGAAGGTCATCCTCTACTTCTACCCGGCGGCGATGACCCCGGGCTGCACGACCGAGGCCTGCGACTTCCGCGACAGCCTGGCCTCGCTGCAGGGAGCCGGGTATGCGGTTCTGGGCGTCTCCCGCGACGACGTGGCGAAGCTGAAGCAGTTCGCCGAGCGCGACGGGCTCTCGTTCCCGCTGCTCAGCGACGCCGATCTCGCCGTGCACCACGCCTACGGCGTCTGGGGCGAGAAGAAGAACTACGGCAAGGTGATCCAGGGCGTGATCCGCTCGACCTTCGTCATCGACGAGGACGGGGTCGTGGAGCACGCGCTGTACAACGTCAAGGCCACGGGGCACGTGGCCAGGATCCGCAAGCTGGTCGGTCTGACGGCCTGAGGCGCCGGCGGTCCGCCTCAGTCCTGTCCGGCGCCGGCGTCGTCGTCGGCGTGCCGGCGCGCCTCGGCCCCCGCGCGTCGCGTCAGCACGAACAGCATCACGACGCCGAGCACGGCGGGGATCAGCAGCGACAGCACGAACACGGCGGGGAACGGGCGCACGCCGATCGCGCTGAGCGCCACCGCGATGGCCAGGATCTGCGCCACCATGCCACCGCTGCGACCGAACGACCGGCCCCGCAGCACGGCGACGGCGAGCACGGCGAGCCCGGCGGTGCCGACGACGCTGAGCCCGATGAGGCCGAGCGCGGACGGCAGGGACGCCGCGTCCCCCGAGCTGAGGCCGAACACCTCGATGAGGGTGATCACGAGCAGCGCGACCGCCTCCAGGGCGAGCAGCGCCGCCGCCGCGATGGTCAGACTCGACGGGCGCATGGTTGGTCTCCTGGAGGGTCTCGAGGGCGAGGCGGTTCGCGCGCGGTTCTCCGTCCGTTCACTCCCGGTCCAGAAAAACCTTGATCGTTCGCCTTTCATGTAAGAGAATAGATGACAGCCATGTGCTCCCACAGCGGCGTGGGGCGAGCATCCGCTCGCATCACCGATGGGCGTCGGCCCCCGAACGCCGCCTACGAACTCAGGGCACGCGAACGTCGCGCGCCCACGATATTTCCACACTGAGGAGCCCCCATGGATTGGCGCGACAAGGCCGCCTGCCTCACCGTCGACCCCGAGCTGTTCTTCCCCGTCGGGAACACCGGTCCGGCCGTCGATCAGATCGAGAAGGCGAAGGCCGTGTGCGCCCGCTGCACCGTCACCGAGGTCTGCCTGCAGTACGCCCTCGAGTCCAGCCAGGACTCGGGCGTGTGGGGCGGACTCAGCGAGGACGAGCGCCGCGCCCTCAAGCGCCGCGCCGCGCGCGCCCGTCGCGCCGGCTGACCGGCCGCACTTCTCTCGCGCAGACATCGAGTCGGCACGCCGAAGGTCCGCAGAGCGGACCGGGAACGTGCCGACTCAGCCGTTCACCCACCGCATCGGGATGTCGATCGTGACGGTCGTCCCTTCGCCGTCCGAGCCCTCCCAGACGATGGTTCCTCCGAGCTCACCCTGGATCAGGGTGCGGATGATCTGCGTGCCGAGCCCCTGACCGATCCGGCCCTCGGGCAGCCCGTGGCCGGTGTCGCGCACGATCACCCTCAGATTCTCGTCGGTGCGCTGCGCCTCGATCGTGACGAGCCCCTCCTGGCCCGCCAGGCCGTGCTCGACCGCGTTCGTGACCACCTCGGTCAGCGCCAGCGCCAGCGGCGTCGCGTACTCGCTCGGAAGCACGCCGAACCGTCCGGTCGACTGGGTGCGCGCCCGCGTGTTGGGAGCCGAGGCCACCTCGGCGACGAGCTTGAGCACACGGGCGAAGACCTCGTCGAAGTCGACCTTCTGCGCCAGCCCTCCGGCGAGCGTGTCGTGCACGACGGCGATCGACTCCACCCGGCGCATGGCCTGGGTGAGCGCATCGCGCGCCTCCTCGGAGTGCGTGCGCCGGGCCTGGATCCGCAGCAGGGATGCGACCGTCTGCAGGTTGTTCTTCACGCGGTGGTGGATCTCGCGGATCGTCGCGTCCTTGGTGATGAGCTCCTGCTCCTGATGCCGCAGCTCGGACACGTCGCGGCACAGCACGATCGCGCCGATCCGGGTGCCGTGGTCCTTGAGAGGGATCGCGCGCAGCGACACCGTCACCCCCCGCGCCTCCACGTCGGTGCGCCAGGGCGCACGACCGGTCACGACGACGGGCAGCGACTCGTCGACCTGCCGTGACGGCGGGACGATGCGCGTGGTCACCTCGACGAGCGACTCCCCCTCGAGCTCCTCGTCGAAGCCCATGCGGTTGAAGGCGCTCAGCGCATTCGGGCTCGCGAACGTCACGACGCCGTCGACGTCGATGCGGATGAGTCCGTCCGAGGCGCGCGGGGCGCCGCGCCGCGGCGACGTCGGGGCGGAGAGATCGGGGAACTCGCCCACGGAGATCATGCTGAACAGGTCGTCGGCGGCCTCGTTGAACGTGATCTGCTGCCGGGACGGCGTGCGCGCCTCACCGAGATTGGTGTGCCGGGTGAGCACCCCGATCGGACGGGACCGCTCGCTGTCGCCGCCGTTCCTGCGGGCTCGGACGATCGGCACGGCCCTGACCCTGGTCGGGGTCTCCTCGAACCAGTCCGGGTTGGCGGAGTCGACGATCTCGGCCGTGTCGAACGCGCCCTGCACCTGGGTGCGCCACTGCGGCCGCACCCGCTCCCCCACGATGTCGCGGTAGAACAGCGTGGCCGCCCCGCTCGGGCGCGTGTGGGCGACCGCGATGAACGATCCGTCGGCACTGGCGATCCAGATCACGATGTCCGCGGAGGCGAGATCGGCCAGGAGCTGGCCGTCCCCGGCGAGACGGTGCAGCCATTCGACGTCTTCGTCGTCGAGGCAGCCCTGGGCCTGGGCGAGATCACTGAGTGTCGACACCCTGACAGCCTAGGGCGTGTCGGTCATGCGTCGCCTGCGCGCCGAGGCGTCGCACGGCCGTCAGAGGATGGCGAGAGAGGTGGCGCGCCAGCGCCGATCCAGCCCTTCCAGGCGCACCGCGACGGCGCGGGCCCGCCCGGGCGTCTGCACGATCAGCGTCGCCTCGACGACCCCGTCGGCCGGCTCGCACACATGCGTCGACAGGATGCGGAAGACGGGCCGCGCCGGCACGACCCCGCGCGCGCTGCGCGCTCTGGCCGAGAGGTTCGCGCGGGCCGTCAGCGAGAGGAACGCGTCCTGGGAGAGCCAGCGGGCCAGCTGGTCGGCCTCGCGAACGCCGGCGAGCACCTCCAGCACCCCGCGCGTGAGGCTCTGCAGCAGCGGCGTGGGATCGGGCAGGTCCGCGCTCGGCGTGGGCTGCGGTGCGAAATCCTCGAGCGTCATCATCGGCGTTCCCCCTCTGCCGTCCGGATGGGCGTGCCTCGCATTCGAGCACGATCGAACGCCGCGCAGGGCGCGGGCGCCGACGAATGTGGATAACCCGTATGCCGGTCTCGCCGCTCCCGTACGCTCGTCCGCATGGAATGGGACCGGCTCTTCGAGGACCTCGAGGATCAGATCGCCTCAGGCTGGGAAGCCGAACGCGCCGCACTCGACGCCGAGAACGAGCGGCTGCGGATCGCACGGCTCGAGCTGCGCACCCGGCTCACCGCGCTCGCCGCCGAGGGCTGCGTCGCGACCGCCGTGCTCGCGGACGCGACCCCGGTGCGCGGCCGCCTCCGCGCGGTGGGCGCGGACTGGACGGCGGTGCAGCCCCACGAGTCCGCCGGACTGTCGCTGCTGCCCGAGCACGCGGTGGAGCTGTGGTCGCTCGACCACGGCGCACTGCTGGCCAGCGGCGCCGCCACCGAGCCGCTGTCCCCGCTGCGCGAGCGGATGACGTTCGGTTTCGTGCTGCGCGACCTCGCCCGGCGTCGCCGCGGGGTCACGCTGCGGACCCGCACCGGGGCGCTCCTCACCGGTACCATCGATCGCGCGGGCGCCGATCACCTGGATCTGGCGCTGCACGACGCGGGGGCCCCTCGACGGGCGCAGGCGGTCACCGGATTCCGCGTCGTGCCGTTCGCGTCGATCCTGGCGGTCGGCACCGACGTCCCACCGCCCGGGGTGCCCTGAACGCACGCCGCCCGTATGGTGCCGACCGGAGACTCCGTCGACGCGGCGGGGTCAGTCCGCGCGAACGATCGGAGGCCCCCACAGCTCGGGGAAGCTCGCCGCGTTCGCCTGCCGCCACAGCGCCCGGAGGCGCGCCTCCTCGGTCTGCTCCGCGAGATACTCGGCGATCGAGCCCTCTTCGACGCGCCAGGCGCCGGGAGCGCCCAGACGCGCTCCGCGCAGCCGGCCCTGCATGATCAGCTCGACGATCTCGCCCGCCTGCACGTCGAGGAGCTCGGCGACCTGCGCCACGGCGAGGTAGCGCGGCACAGGAGCGGATCCGTCGAACATGCCCCCATTGTGCTCCGCTCCCGGCGGAGCGTGGTGCGCCGCCCGGTGCTGTGGATAACTTTCCCGGCGGAGGATCCGATTCTGTGACCATGGCCCGATGAGCACCGCACGAGCAGGCCGCCGACCATGGGCCGATCTGCGCTTCTTCATCGGCCTCCTGCTGATCGCCCTGTCGGTCGCCGGTGTGTGGCTGATCGTGGGCGCCGCGAAGCAGACCAGCCCCGTCCTGCAGGCGGTGCGCACGATCGTCCCGGGCGAGCCGCTCACCTCGGCCGACGTGCGCGTGGTCGACGTCGCGCTCGGCGCGGCGGGGGCAGGCTACCTCACCCCGGCCGGGCTCGGCACGGGGAACATCGCGACGCGCACGATCGCCGACGGCGAGCTCGTCCCGTCCTCCGCCGTGGCCGACGCCGATCAGGCGCGCACGACCTCGGTCGTCGTGCGCAGCACGGCGCCCGTCCCCGCTTCGATCCGGACCGGCTCGGTCGTGGAGCTGTGGGCCGCCGCGCCGCTGGCGGAGGGCAAGGGCTTCGCGGCGCCCCGCGTGCTGCTCTCCGAGGCGACCGTGTCCTCCGTCGACCGGGACGATGGTCCGCTCTCCACAAGGGCGACCACGCTCGAGCTCGTGGTGAGCCGGACGGAGGTGGGCGAGGTGCTCGCCGCGCTGACGGACGCGTCCTCGCTCTCCGTCGTCCCGATCGGCGCCCGCTCGTGACCGCGGTGCTGCTGGCCGTCGCCGCCGCGCGGGCGGAGGCGCTCGCGGAGGAGCTGGAACTCGCCGGCATCGACGTGCTCCGCCGGATCCCGCCGGCGCACGTCGTCGGCCTCGCCGTGCGCGCGGACGAGCTCCGCGGAGCCGGCGCCCTCGTGATCCCCGCCGAACGGGCGTGCCTCAGCGGCGCACTGCGCGAGACCTGCGATCGCGCCGGCGTGCGGATCCTGGCGCTGGGCGACGGACCGGCCGCCGCCCGATTGACACGCCGGCACGGAATCGGGGATCCGCTGCCCGCTTCCGCCAGCGGATGGGACATCGCCGACGCCCTCCGCCCCCGAGGCGCCCCTGTCGTCCCGCCGCCGGATCCGGCAGCCGGGACGGCGCAGACAGGCCGCCTGATCACCGTGTGGGGGCCGCACGGAGCGCCGGGACGGAGCACCGTCGCGGTGCAGCTCGCCGCGCTCCTCGCCGGTGCGGACCGCGCCGTCGCGCTCGTCGACGCGGACACGCACGCGCCCGCGGTCGCGCTGCTGCTGGGTCTCACGGACGACGGCCCCGGCATCGCCGCCGCCTGCCGTCGCGCCGAGCTCGGTCTGCTGGACGGCGCCGAGCTCAGCCGCCTGGCGACGCCCGTCGAGACGTCCGGCGGCACGCTGGACGTCCTGGTCGGGATCAACCGCCCCGCGCGGTGGCCCGAGCTCTCCCCCGCACGTCTCCGAGGCGCCCTGGACGCATGCCGGCGCGGGAACGTGCTCACCCTGGTCGACGTGTCCGCCTCGCTCGAAGCCGACGAGGAGATCGTGAGCGACCTGGACGGTCTGCGCCGCAACGCCGCGACGCTGACCGCCGTGCACAGCGCCGATCGGATCGTCGCGGTGGCGGCGGCCGACCCGCTCGGCATCGCGCGCTTCGTCCGCGGCTACGCCGACCTGCGCGCCGAGATCGGCGACGTCCCGGTCACGGTCGCCGTCAACAAAGTGCGCCCCGGACCCCTCGGCGTCGATGCGCGGGGACAGATCCGACGTGCGCTGGACCGCTTCTCGGCGATCCGCGACGTGCACTTCCTGCCCTACGACCAGCGCGCGCTGGACGCCGCGGCCCTGCACGCGCGCCCGGTCGCGGACGTGTCCGGGCGCTCCCCGTTCACGACCGCCGTCCGCGCGCTCGCCGCGAGCCTGCTGCGCGATGAGCAGGCGCCCGTCACGACGCGCAGGGCGCGACGCCGCGAGGCCGCCGCCGGATGAGCTTCGGACGGCGGCCCCGTGGCGGCTACTGCCGGTAGCTCGCGAGGAAGTTGCCGAGGCGCTCGATCGCCTCGGTGATCACACGCGGCTCGGGAAGCGTGACCACGCGCAGGTGATCGGGCGTCGGCCAGTTGAAGCCGGTGCCCTGCACCAGCAGGATCCGCTCGGCGACCAGCAGGTCGTAGATGAGCTTCGCGTCGTCGTGGATCTCGTGCACCTCGGGATCCAGCCGCGGGAACGCGTACAGCGCCCCGGCCGGCTTCACGCAGCTGACGCCCGGGATCGCCGAGAGCCCCTCCCAGGCGGCGTCGCGCTGCAGGTGCAGGCGGCCGCTGGGGGCGATCAGGGCCTCGATCGACTGCACCCCGCCGAGCGCCGCCTGCACCGCGTGCTGCGCCGGGACGTTCGGGCACAGGCGGGTCGAGGCGAGCAGCGTGATGCCCTCGATGAACCCCTTGGCGTGCTGCTGGGGCCCGGTGATGACGAGCCACCCCGAGCGGTATCCGGCGACACGGTAGGTCTTGGAGAGGCCGTTGAAGGTGAGGCACAGCAGGTCCGGGGCGAGCGTGGCGGTGGGGATGTGCTGCGCGTCGTCGAAGAGGATCCGGTCGTAGATCTCGTCGGACAGGAGCAGCAGATCGTTCTCCCTGGCGACCTGCACGATGCCCTGCAGCACCTCACGCGAGTACACCGCGCCGGTGGGGTTGTTGGGGTTGATCACGACGATCGCCTTGGTGCGGGGCGTGACCTTGGAGCGCAGGTCCTCCAGATCGGGGTTCCACCCGTTCTGCTCGTCGCACAGGTAGTGCACGGGCGTGCCGCCGGCGAGGCTCGTCATCGCCGTCCACAGCGGATAGTCGGGCGCCGGGATGAGCACTTCGTCGCCCTCGTCGAGCAGCGCCTGCATGGTCATCGTGATCAGCTCGGAGACGCCGTTTCCGAGGTAGACGTCCTCGGGGTCCACGAGCGGGAAGCCCTCCACCTGCTCGTACCGGCTCACCACGGCCCGGCGCGCCGAGATGATGCCCTTGCTCTCGCTGTACCCGTGCGCGGTGGGCAGCGTCGCGAGCATGTCGCGCACGATCTGCTGCGGAGCCTCGAACCCGAAGATGGCGGGGTTGCCCGTGTTCAGCTTGAGCACCGAGTGGCCTGCCGCCTCCAGCCGCGCCGCCTCGACGAGCGCGTTGCCGCGGATCTCGTACAGGACGTTCTTCAGCTTGGACGACTGGTCGAAGGTTCTCGGTGTCATTGCGAAAGCCTATCCGCCGATCGCGGGTGCCCTTCGCACACGGGAGGCGCGGAAAGGCCACGTGCCGCCGATTGGCATGGAGCGGTCGTGCACGGCACCCCGCCCTGCGGGGTCAGCGATCGCCGGCGCGCAGCCCCTGGACGCGCGCGACCCGTGCCCGCCTGCTGGTGTCCACGTGCGCCGCGGCCAGATCCGCCGCCCGCTCCCCGTCGCCCGCCCGGATCGCTTCGAACAGGGCGACATGCTCCTCGCTGATGTGCTGCAGATCGTCATGCTGCGAGAGCGCCCAGCGCAGCCGGCTGCGGATCCCCTTCATCATGTCGCTGAGCAGCCGGTTCTCGGCCAGTTCGGTGACGATCTCATGGAAGTCGGCGGCGGCCCGGCGCGACCCGATCCCGTCGCCATCCCGCGCCCCGCTCTGCTCGGCCTCCAGGGACTCCTGAAGGCGGCCCAGGCCGTCCTGCCGGCGCCGCTCGGCGGCGAGCCGGAACGTCAGCGGCTCGAGCACGGCGCGCACCTCGTCCAGATCGGCGAGATCGGCCTCGGTGAACTCCCGCACCACCGCCCACGTGTGCGGGCGCAGCTCCACGAGGCCCTCGGCCACGAGCACCTTGAGGGCGTCGCGCACCGGAACGCGGCTGACGCCGAACTCGGACGCGAGGTCGCGCTCGATCAGGCGGCTGCCGGGGGCGCGCACGCCGTCGAGGATCGCGTCGCGCAGCCATGCCGCGATCCTCGTGGATTCGAGCTGCCGTACGTCCGTGCTGGTCACGCGCCCATTCTTCCATCGAACGCGCCTTCAGCCGACGCGGCGGCACGGCGGTCGACGCTCCCCGCAACGCGAAGAGGCCGGCACCCGAGCAGGGGCCGGCCTCTTCGCATTCCGGGGCGGTGGTTACTTCTTGCGCCCCTGGGCGCGACGCTCCGCGCGGTTCGCCGGAGCCGACTCCGCGGCGTCGACGCGCTGCCCGAAGGCGCCGCGCGCCGCCGGTGCGGCAGGCTCCTCGGCGTCGGTCTGGGCGCGGGCAGCGGCCTGACGGAGACGGTCCGTGGCGGCCTGCTGCACCTGGCCGCGGTCGTTGCGGACCTCGACGTCGCCGGCGTCGTTGGGCGCCGAGTACTCCAGCCTCTGGTCTCCCGCCGACTCGGCGAGCCCCTTGGCCTCGACCTCGGTGATGCCCTCGTCGCCGGCCTGGCGCACCTCGACCTCGAGGTTGTAGAGGTAGCCGACAGACTCCTCCTTGATCTGCCCCATCATGGCCTGGAACATCGAGTAGCCCTCGCGCTGGTACTCGACCAGCGGGTCGCGCTGCGCCATCGCACGCAGGCCGATGCCGTCCTTGAGGTAGTCCATCTCGTAGAGGTGGTCGCGCCAGCGGCGGTCCAGGACCTGCAGCACCACGCGCCGCTCGAGCTCGCGCGTCGCGGCCTCCCCGAGGGCGGCCTCGCGCTTCTCATAGGCGACCATCGCGTCGGAGACGAGCTCGCGCTTGAGCCCGTCCGCGGTGATCCCGCCCTTGCGCCCGCCCGCCTCGGCGACGACCTCGTCGATCGTGACGTCGACCGGGTAGAGCGTCTTCAGCTCGGTCCAGAGGCTGTCGAAGTCCCAGCTCTCGGTGTGGCCCTCTGCGGTGTGGTCGTCGACGACGGCCCCGATCGCGTCCTCGATGAAGTGCTTCACCCGGTCGGCGATGTCGTCGCCCTCCAGGATGTGCCGGCGGTCGGCGTAGATCGCCTCGCGCTGACGGTTGAGCACGTCGTCGTACTTGAGCACGTTCTTGCGCATCTCGGCGTTGCGCGCCTCGACCTGGCTCTGAGCGCTGCGGATCGCGCGGGTCACCAGACCCGACTCGATCGGCATGTCCTCCGGGAAGTTCGTGCGCGCGAGGATCGCCTCGGCGGCGCCCTGCTGGAACAGCCGCATCAGGTCGTCGGTGAGGCTCAGGTAGAAGCGGCTCTCGCCGGGGTCGCCCTGACGGCCCGAGCGGCCGCGGAGCTGGTTGTCGATGCGGCGGGACTCGTGACGCTCGGTCCCGAGCACGTACAGGCCGCCGGCCTCGACGACCTTGGCGCCCTCGGTCTCGACCTTGGCCTTCATCGCCTCATAGGCCTCGTCCCAGGCCTGCTCGTACTCCTCCGGGGTCTCGACCGGATCCAGGCCGCGGGACTTGAGCTCCTGCACGGCGAGGAACTCGGCGTTGCCGCCGAGCATGATGTCGGTGCCGCGGCCGGCCATGTTCGTGGCGACGGTGACGGCGCCGAGGCGTCCGGCGCGAGCGACGATCTCGGCCTCGCGCGCGTGGTTCTTCGCGTTCAGGACCTCGTGCTTGATGCCCTTCTTGCTGAGCAGCCGGGACAGGTACTCGCTCTTCTCGACGCTCACCGTGCCGACGAGGACCGGCTGGCCCTTCTCGTGCCGGGCGGCGATGTCCTCGACGACCTGCGCGAACTTGGCCGTCTCGTTCTTGTAGACGAGGTCGGGCTTGTCCTGGCGGATCATCGGCCTGTTGGTGGGGATCGGAACGACGCCGAGCTTGTACGTCGACATGAACTCCGCCGCCTCGGTGTCGGCGGTGCCGGTCATGCCGGCGAGCTTGTCGTAGAGGCGGAAGTAGTTCTGCAGCGTGACCGTGGCCAGCGTCTGGTTCTCGGCCTTGACGGGCACGTTCTCCTTGGCCTCGATCGCCTGGTGGATGCCCTCGTTGTAGCGGCGTCCGACGAGGATGCGGCCGGTGTGCTCGTCGACGATCATGACCTCGTCGTTCATCACGACGTAGTCGGTGTCGCGCTTGAACAGGGCCAGCGCCTTGATGGAGTTGTTCAGGAAGGAGATGAGCGGCGTGTTCGCCGACTCGTACAGGTTGTCGATGCCGAGGTAGTCCTCGACCTTCTCGATGCCGGGCTCGAGCACGCCGACGGTGCGCTTCTTCTCGTCGACCTCGTAGTCCTCCCCCGGCTCCAGGGTGCGCGCGATCTTCGCGAACTCGGCGAACCAGCGGTTGGCCTCGCCCGAGGACGGACCGGAGATGATGAGCGGCGTGCGGGCCTCGTCGATGAGGATCGAGTCGACCTCGTCGACGATGGCGAAGAAGTGGCCGCGCTGGACCAGATCCTCCTTGCGCCACGCCATGTTGTCGCGCAGGTAGTCGAAGCCGAACTCGTTGTTCGTGCCGTAGGTGATGTCGGCGTTGTACTGCTCGCGGCGCACCTCGGGCGTCTGCCCCGACACGATCACGCCGGTGGTCATGCCCAGCGCGCGGTAGACGCGGCCCATGAGCTCGGACTGGTACGACGCGAGGAAGTCGTTGACGGTGATGACGTGCACGCCCTTGCCGGCGATCGCGTTGAGGTACGAGGGGAAGGTCGCGACGAGCGTCTTGCCCTCACCGGTCTTCATCTCGGCGATGTTGCCGTCGTGCAGGGCCGCACCGCCCATGATCTGGACGTCGTAGGCGCGCATGCCGAGCGTGCGCTTGGCGGCCTCCCGGACGGCCGCGAACGCCTCGGGCATGAGCTGGTCCAGGGTCTCGCCCTGCTCGAACCGTGCGCGCAGCTCGGAGGTCTCGTTGCGGAGGTCCTCGTCGCTGAGCTTCGCGAAGTCGTCTTCGAGCGCGTTCACGGCCTTGACGACGCCGTTCAGACGACGCAGGATCCGTCCCTCGCCGGCGCGCAGCAGCTTCTCAAGAGGATTCGCCACGGATTCCATCTCCCTAGGGGTTCTCGTGCCCGCGCGCGTCGCGCGCACGGCATACGGGTTCATGTTACCGGCCCGTGACCTCCGGATCCTGTGCACGTATGCGGACCGCCGGGGCGTTCGCTCCGAGCGTCACGCTCGACGAGCGCGCCCATGACACGCCGCGGAGCCCGGACCCCGCGGGATTTCCCCGTATGCATATACTCGGCAACAGATTGCAGGAGAGGGGATGCGGATGTCGGTGCGTCAGAGCCTGCTCGCCATCCTCGACCAGGGTCCCTGCTACGGCTACCAGCTGCGGGCGGAGTTCGACCGCAGGACCGGATCCACCTGGCCCCTCAACGTCGGCCAGATCTACAACACCCTCGAGCGCCTCGAGCGCGACGGTCTCGTCGAGCGCGGGGAAGCCGACGAGCAGGGTCACGTGTACTGGGCCATCACGGACGCCGGGTCCGCCGAGGTCGCGGGCTGGCTCTCCTCCCCCGTGGAGCGCGGGAGCGGCACCAGGGACGAGCTCGCGATCAAGCTCGCGGTCGCCGCGACCCTTCCCGGCGTCGATCTGGCCGCGGTCTTCCGCGCGCAGCGGGCGGCCTCGCTGGCACGTCTGCAGGAGCTGCAGCGCTCGGCGTCCACCGCCACGGCGACGGACGGGCCGGAGCAGCTCGCCCGGGCGCTCGTGATCGACGCGCTGCTCTCCACCGCCGACGCCGAACTGCGCTGGCTCGATCAGGCCGAGCAGCGCATCGCCGCGCATCCGCAGCACACGCTGGCGCTGGAGCTGTCGACCGACCGTCCCAAGCGCGGTCGCCCCGCACGCGTCGTCGTCTGAGCGCCGCCGGCCGGCCGCGATCGGCGGCTGATCGCCGAGGGCGTAGCGGATGCACAGCCGGGGCACGGCCGGGGACCATAGGATCGGCCCATGGCCGGTTTCTGGGGCAGACGCAAACGTGAACAGGAAGAGCTGCAGGCGCAGGACGCGGATCTCGCGCGTCGCGCCGAGCAGGCGATCGTCGCCGCGGACGAGCGGATCCGCACCTCGGCCGACGAGCTCGCCTTCGCGTCCGCGGAGCTCGGCGACGACATGACCGCGGACTTCCGCGCCGCGCTGGACGCGGTGCGCACGCACATGGGCGAGGCGTTCCAGCTGCACCAGCTGAACCACGACGAGATCCCGGACACGGCGGAGGAGCTCCGCACCCGCAACGCGCGCATCGTGCAGCTGTGCCAGTGGGCCGAGGATCTCATCGACGAGAAGTCCGCCGCGATCGCCGACGCGGTCAACCGCGTGCGCAACGCGCCGCAGGTGGTCGCGAGGGTGCGCGCGGACGCCGCGGCGCTCGAGGCCAGGGTGCCGCAGGCGCAGTCGTCGGTCGACCGCCTCGCCACCCGCTACTCCGACGCCGCGATGCAGCGCATCGCCAAGAGCGCGGAGGAGGCCGCCCAGCTCGTGGTGTTCGCGAACCACGGCGCCGACGTGTTCGAGCGCCGCCGCGATGCCGGCCGCAATCAGGAGGCGGTGCTCGCCCTCGAGACCGCGACCGAGGCGACGCGCCGTGCGGCATCGCTCCTCGATGCCGTGGACGACTTCGAGATCGAGGCCCTGCGTGCCGAGTCCACGCTCGCCGAGGTCGTCGCCGACTCCCGCAACGACCTGGCGGCGCTGCCGAGCGCTCCCGGCTCGCCCGCGGTCTCCGCGGCGGCGGCCGCCCTGCAGCAGGCGCTGAACGCACTCGCCCCCGCCGGAAGCCGCACGGATCCGTTCGGCGAGCTGACCCGGCTGCGCGCCGCGAACACGGCGCTGGATGCGGCGATCGCCGCCGCCCGGTACCGCGCGGAGCACCCTCTGCCGACGATCGAGGCCGTGCAGCATGCCCTCGACGACGCCGACCGCCAGCTGGGCATCGCCCGCGGCCTCATCGAGGGGCACCGCGGCTGGATCGGCGCCGACGCGCGCACCCGTCTCGCCGAGGCCGAGCGCCTGCGCGTCGACGTCCCCTCGCTGATCCCCGCCGAGGAGACCAGGGAGCAGGCGCTGAGCACCGCCCGTCGCGTCGCCCAGCTGGCGGCGGAGGCGCTGCAGCTCGCCCAGCACGACATCGACCGGTCCCGCCCCGACCAGGGCTGGGGTGGAGGCGGTGGCAACGGCTGGGGCGGAGGCGGAGGACGCGGCTCGGGCGGCGGGGACATCGTCTCCGGAGTGCTCGGCGGCCTCGTGATCGGCGGCCTCCTCGGCGACATCTTCGACTGAGGCCCTTGCGCAGCGGAGCGGCCCGGGACATCGTCCCGGGCCGCTCCGTCGTGTTCAGGGGATCCTGGTCAGGAGACGAGCTCCTCGGCGGGCGCCGCCTGCGTGGTGAGCGAGATGACGCCGTAGTCCCAGCCCTTGCGGCGGTAGACGACGCTCGGGTGGTCGCTGCGGGCGTCCACGAACAGGAAGAAGTCGTGACCGACCAGCTCCATGCGGTCCACGGCCTCCTCGACGGTCATCCACTCCGCATCGAAGTTCTTCGTGCGGATCACGACGGGCGAGTATTCCTCCTCGACCTCGAGCGTGGGGATCGCGCCGGTGGAGACCGCGTGCAGGGTGTCCGCGGAGACGGGGTGCACATCGATGCCCGACAGTTCGCCGGTGCCCTTCTCGAAGCGCGCACCGCGCGGATGATGCCGGCCGTCGATGCGGCGCTCCTTGGCCCGCCGCACCTGTTCGATGAGCTTGTCGACGGCGAGGTCGAGCGCGGCGAACTTGTCCGCGTCACGCGCCTCGGCCCGGACCAGCGGGCCCTTGCCGTTCAGGGTGAGTTCGACGGTCTCGTCCTCCACATGACCGCCGCGATAGGAACGATGAGTGACCTTCACGTCCAGGCTCGTCGCCTTCGTCGCGATAGTCGCGATCCGCGCGGTCTTCTCTTCGACCACCGCTCGGAATCGATCGCTGATGCCGACTCCGACACCGACGATGTTCGTTTCCATCCTGACCTCCTTGTTCCGGTCCGCCCGGCCAAGGGCGGACCGTGGTCGCCTTTGTGAGTCCCCACCGTAGTCGCCGCACCCCGCGATGTCATCCACTATTCATCTGTGTGTCGTGGGGATCTCCCCCGAGACCGGCCAGGATGCGCTGCGACGCTCCCCGGACCGCGGCGGACCGTCTCATCCGTGCCTAGGCGTGGCGGCGACGGCCACCGCGCCGACGACGTGGAAGCCCGCCGCCCGCAGCGCCCGGACGGCCTCCGCGCACGTCGCGCCGGTCGTGACGACGTCATCCACGACGAGCGCGCCGGCGCCGGCACCGGGGCGCTGCGCGATGAACGCACCCTCGACGTTGCGGCGTCGGTCCTCGGCGCCGAGCCCGCGCTGGTCCCGCACGCGCCGCGCCGGGACGAGCAGGCGCCGCATCGGGATGCCGGTCCCCCGCGCGAGCAGTTCCGGCACCCGGAAGCCTCGTCGCCGGAACGCCGACCGCGACGTGGGGACCGGCACGACGACGTCGATGCGGTGCCGCTCGTCCAGCCCCGCGCGCTGCGCGTCGACGGCTGCGGCGAGCGCCGGCCGGAGCGTTCGGATCAACGACGTCTGGCCATCCTCCTTGATCGCCCGGAGCACGCCGGCGGCGACGCCGTCGAAGGCGAGCCCCGCCCACAGCGGCACGCCTCCGGACGTCCTGCGGATCGGGCCCGGCACGAGCGCCGCCTCGCAGGCGCGGCAGAGCGCTGTCCCCGCCGTGCCGCATCCCGCGCACACGGATGCGAAGACGAAGTCGGCGACGTCGAGGAGCAGTCGTCGGACGCGATCGCGGTCGGAGAGCGGGAGCGGACGGATCTCGGCGGGCATCCTGCGAGCATGGACCGGTCCGGCTCGCGTCCCCGGCGCCCGACAGCGATCGGTGCACAGCGCCTCCGGCGCGGCAGCTGTGCGGAACGCTGCCGCTCAGCCGGTCGCCTGGCCGCCGAGCTGCACGGCCAGGACCTTGACCCCGCTGCCCTCCTGCTGCCAGTTGGGGCCGCTGCGCTGGTACAGCACGCCCCCGCCGAGCACCCGGACGTTCGCGGTCGGAGACCCCGGCGCCACGGTCTGGGCCGCATCCGGCGCGTCCACCGTCTTGGCGGGCCCGCCGACCTGCTGCTCGCGCAGCACCACGTTGGATCCGTCGACGCCGAGGATCCCGACGGTCGAGTCGTCCAGCCAGGCCACGTCCGCGGCGCCCGAGGGCCACGAGATGACGTTCGGCGCGCCCAGGGCGGACGGCGCTCCCCGGTCGTCGCGGGTGATCGCGAAGACCTCGACCCGGAACTGGCCCCCTGCGACCACGGCCATGGCGAGGCGCGAGCCGTCCCTGCTCACGGCGAACGACGTGACCTGCGCGGCGTCCTGCGGGCCGCCGACGGGCCGGGCGTTCCCTCCGGACGCCGGCCACGCCTCGATCGAGGCGGGCGCCTGGGCGGGGACCGTCCAGATGTAGCCGAACGGGTCCAGCGTCGGCGCGATGAGACCGGCCCTGCCGTCGATCTGGTCGGTCTTCCCGTCGGAGATCGCGGAGACGACCCCGTCCGCGCCCTGCACGGCGATGCGCTGCGCCCCGCTCGCCGCACTGATCGCGGTGACCTGCTGCGGGAACGCCTGCAGCTGCGCGGAGACCCCGCCGATCGCGGCGAGCTCGCCGGCGGCGAGGTAGCCGAAGCCCTTGTCCGTGAGCACGAGGGGCCGTGGGTCGACCGCGGTGGACGCCGGGGACGCCGTCCCGGCGTTCGTGTCGCGACCGCCGATCGTGATCTTCACCTGCAGCACGCCGATGCCGGACAGGCTCCGCTCCAGCTGGGTGCGCATCCGCGCCAGCATGACGGGATCCCGCGTGGGCAGAGCGTCGTTGAGAACGACCTCGGCCACCTGCGACTCCGGAGTCACGGTGTTCCGCGCCAGCGCCACGTCCCCGGTGAACGCGGTGCGCACGCCGTTCGCCAGCCAGGGGCTGGGCTTGCCTGCCACGAGCGACTGCACGATCCTGCTCGCCGTGTTCTCACGCTTCGGGAACCACCGGACGTCGGGCACCAGATAGGTCCACGACGGGTCGAAGTACTGCAGCGCGTACGGTGCGAACACGTCGGCCGCGGCGAACGAGTCCGCGTCCAGCACGATCCCGTCCGGCGCCTGAGCGATCCGCCACTGGCCGTTCTTGTTCTTGGTGAGCGCGAAGGGCAGCTCGGCCGCGCGGCCTGTGGGCTGCCCCGAGTACGCGCCGGTCTCGTCCACGGTGGCCGTCTGCTGCAGCGTCAGGCGCACGGAGGTGGACGTCGTCTGCTTCGTCACCTCGGGGACGTCGAAGCGCCGCTCCGTCGAGCCGGTGTCGATGGTCACCCCTGCATCGGGCTTCCACTTCTGCGCCTCGTCGGGCGTGAGGAACTGCCGGGCGATGCTCCAACTGTCCTTGGGGCTGGACGCGGCGTCGATGAACCCGCGCACGATCTCCTTCGGATCCATCCCGTCCGAAGGCCCCTGCGGCACGAACGCCAGATCCGACCCGCCGCTGTTCTGGTCCGCGGCCAGGCCCGGGCGCACATCGCCGGTGACGGGGAGCGACGCGCAGGCGGTCAGCGCGAGCAGCGTCACCGCGACGGCCGCCGCGTGGACGATGCGTGCGATCCTCATGACTCCTCCTCGGCGTTCTCGGGCTCCTGGCTCGGGGCGCTCGCCGTGCCAGCCGGCGCGATCACGATCGGGTCGGTGCTCACCCCGATCTCCGCGATCGCCTCGACGGGCTCGAGCGGCACCGGCGACGTCCCGTCCAGCGGACGGGAACCGCGCGGCAGCGTGAGCACGAAGTTCGTTCCCTCCCCGGGACGCGACCAGACGGCCAGCGTGCCGCGGTGCAGCCGGGCGTCGCCCAGCGCGATCGACAGCCCGAGCCCGGTGCCGCCGATGGTGCGCTGGCGCGACGGATCCGCTCGCCAGAACCGATCGAAGACCCGCTCCGCGTCCTCGGGCGTCATGCCCATCCCCTGATCGCGCACCCCGACGGCGACCGCGTTCTGGTTGCTGTCCACCGTGATGACGATGGGACGGCCCTCGCCGTGCTCGATCGCGTTGCCGATGAGGTTGCGCAGGATGCGGCGCACCCGCCGAGGATCGAGATCGACCGGGGTGTGACCGCCCGGGGCGACGAAGCGCAGCTCGGTGTCGTGGGTCTGCGCCAGCGGGCGCATCTCGTCGGCCATGTCCTCGGCCAGGTGCGCGAGGCTGATCGCCTCGGTCTCCAGCTGCACGGATCCGGCGTCGTACCGGCTGATCTCCAGCAGGTCGGCGAGCAGCGTGTCGAAGCGGTGCACCTGCGTCTGCAGCAGCTCCGCGGTGCGCGCGGTGGTCGGATCGAACTCCTCGCGGCGGTCGTTGAGCATCTCCGCGGCCAGCCGGATCGTGGTGAGCGGCGTGCGCAGCTCGTGCGAGACGTCGGACACGAACCGCTGCTGGACGAGCGACAGCTCGCCGAGCTCCTTGATCTGCGCCTCGATGCTGTCGGCCATCGCGTTGAACGACCGCCCGAGCGTCGCGAGCTCGTCCTGACCCCGCACGGGCAGGCGCACGTCGAAGTCGCCGCCGGCGAAGCGCGCACTCGTGTCGGCCGCCTCGGTGATCGGGTGCACGACGGTGCGCAGGGCGAACCACGCGATCAGCCCGATCAGCGCGACGAGCACGATGCCCGCCACCCACAAGCTCCCCTGCACGAGCACCAGGGTCTGCTCGGTGTCGGTCAGGTCATAGGCGATGTAGAGGGCGTACGAGCCCGACCCGGAGGCGGTGAGCTGCTGACCCACCAGGATCCCCGCGTGCGTGGATCCGTCGACGTCGCGGAGCGCGATCGGCTGCCACCACTGCTTGGCGCTGTCCTTCGCCACGCGCTGCTGCAGCTGATCGGTCACGAGCTCGTCGCGGCTGAAGCCGCCGAGCGTGAATCCGGCGGATGACGGCCGGGAGTCGAGCGGGAAGACGCCGACCACCCTCGACGAGGAGACGCTCTGGACGGTGTCGCTGACGTCGCGCATCAGGCCGAATACGGCCGTCTGCGTCCCCTGCGTGTTGGCGGAGCTCAGTACCGTCTGCGCCGACTTGGCCGCACGGGACGCGTCGTTGAGCGCCTGGTCCTTGCGCGACTCCCAGAGGTTGTTCTGCACGGCGAGCGCCATGAGCACGCACGTCACCAGCACCGCGACGCTGGTGAGCGCCAGGGCGATGACCAGGGTGCGGAACCGGAGCGACTGGCGCCACAGCCGTGCGAGACGGCGCCCGCTGCGGCGCGCACCGCGCACCGCAGCGTTCGCCAGCGCCACGGTGTTCGTCATCGGCGGACCTTCATCGGCGGGAGGGCTCTGCGGCGGCGGTCGGCGCGGACGGGACCCCGAGGGGTCAGACCACGCTCCCCGCGCGGTAGCCGACGCCGCGCACGGTGGTCACGATGCGCGGGTTGTCCGGGTCGAGCTCGACCTTCGCGCGCAAGCGCTGCACGTGCACGTTCACCAGGCGGGTGTCGGCCTTGTAGTGATACCCCCAGACCTGCTCCAGGAGCATCTCCCGGGAGAACACCTGCTGCGGCTTGGAGGCGAGGGCGACCAGCAGCTGGAACTCCAGCGGGGTCAGCGCGATGGGCGCGCTGCCGCGCCGCACCTCGTGCGCGTCCACGTCGATCGTGAGGTCGCCGATGCGCAGCACCTCGCTCGTGGACTGCGGCGTCGGACGCAGCCGGGTGCGGATGCGGGCGACGAGCTCCTTCGGGTTGAAGGGCTTGACCATGTAGTCGTCGGCGCCGACCTCGAGTCCGCGCACGACGTCCGCGGTGTCGCTGCGCGCCGTGAGCATGATCACGGGGACGCCCGACTCGGCACGGATCCGCGTGCAGATCTCGATCCCGTCCATGCCGGGCAGCATCAGGTCCAGCAGCACGAGGTCGGGACGCTGCGCGCGCCACTCGTCCACGGCCTTGGCGCCGTCCGCGCAGAACACGGGCTCGAAGCCCTCCGTGCGCAGCACGATTCCGATCATCTCGGCCAGAGCCGTGTCGTCATCGACCACGAGGATGCGTGAGGTCATGGGCGGGCAGTCGTCTTTCGGATCTCGCGGTGTTCGGATCTTCTGTGACGTGCGGGCGCGTACCGGCGCCCCCACGTCGGTCCAGCGTACTTCACCGCCCGCCGAAGTGGCCCGAGCAGCCGCGCCGGCGCCTTTCGCGCCGTCCTCCCGAGCCCGTCGGCGGTGTGACACGATGGAGCGACACGCGAACCGGAGGACTCGTGAGCCAACCCAGCTGGACCCCTGCTCCCAAGCCCGGCCTGATCCCGCTGCGCCCCCTCGGCTTCGGCACGGTGCTGGGCAAGTCGTTCGCCGCGCTCCGGCACAACCCCAAGGTCCTGTTCGGGTTCGCGGTCGTCGTGCAGCTGGTCGTGATGCTCGTGGTCCTGGCCGTGGTCGGCGCCGTCGCATTCACCACGCTGAGCCGGCTCAACACGGTGCGGCCCGGCAGCGACGAATGGACCACCCTGTCATTGGGCTCGATCGCGTTCATCAGCGGCGCGGGTCTGCTCATGGGACTGTTCTCGGTCGCGTTCACCGCGATCGTGCAGGGAGTCGTGGCCGCGGACGTGCGCGCCGCCGTGCTGCGCGAGAACGCGACGCTCGGCGCCCTCTGGGCACGCGTGCGCCCCGCGGCCTGGCGGCTGATCGGCTACACCCTGCTGTACGGCGCGGCCGGCGTCGTCGCCGCCGCGGTGATCCTGGGCGTGCCGTTCGTCGCGGTCGGCCTGCCGACGGGCTTCGACGCCATGGGAACCCTCTTCACCGTGCTCGGGATGCTGTTCGGGATGCTGTGCCTCGTGGTGCTGGCGGCCTGGATCGGCACCAAGCTCATGCTCGTGCCGTCGCTCCTGGTGCTCGAGGGCGCCGGCGTGCGGGACGCGATCGGCCGCTCCTGGCGGCTCACCCGCGGCCGGTTCTGGTTCGCCTTCGGGATCGTCTTCGTGATCGGGGCGATCCTGTGGGTCGTCACGCAGACCATCAGCGTCGTCGGCAACGTCATCACCTCCTTGTTCGGCCCGGTGTTCAACCCCACCGGCATGACGGAGCTCTCGGTGGGCGTGGGCGGCATCGTCGGACTGGTGATCACCCAGGTCCTCATCGTGATCCTCCAGTCGATCGGTGCGGTCGTGCAGTCCACCGCAGGAGCGCTCGTGTACGTCGACTGCCGGATGCGCTACGAGGGACTCGATCAGGATCTGATGGCGGCCATGGAGCGCCGGGCCGCCGGCAACGACGACGGATCCGATCCGTTCCGACCGGATCCGGCACGCGCCGTCCGGACCGGGTTCCGCCCGCCACGGCCCGTACCGCCCTCTCCTCTGCCCCCGGGTCCGGTGCCCGGCTATCCGGCCGCCCCGGGTTATCCGGCGGCTCAGGGCTATCCGGCCGCCCCGGGCTACCCGACGGCTCAGGGCTATCCGACGACTCAGGGCCAGCCCTCCGCACCGTCGCCGTATGTCGCGCCGGCGCCCTACACCGCGCCGGCCGCTCCTCCGCCGCCGCCCGTCGCGCCGATCCCGCCCGCGCAGGAGAGCCCGTGGACGCCGTCGCAGGACGAAGGCTGGGCCGCGCCGGGATCCGATCGCCCATGATCGTCTCCTCCGTCCTCGTGGCGCTCGCCTCCACGCCGCTGATCCCCGACGGGGACGGCGCGCGCGAGCTCGCGGAGAAGGAGCTCGCCAAGCCCGAGTACCAGGCCGCGAAGCCGACGCTCATCGACCAGTGGGCGCGCGCCGTGGCGGACTTCCTGATCCACCTGTTCACGCCGCAGCGCGGCGCGGACCTGGGTCCGTGGGCCGCGATCGTGATCGGCGTCCTCCTCGTCGCCGTCCTGATCGCGGTGCTGCTGATCTGGGGGCGCCCGCGCCGCTCCCGGGTGCGCAGCTCGCCGTCGGTGCTCCTCGGCTCCGCCGACGACCGCACCGCCGCCGAGCTCCGCGCCGACGCCGACCGTGCCGCCCGCGAGGAGGACTGGGCTGAAGCGATCGTGCTGCGCTACCGCGCCGTCGCCCGGTCGCTCATCGAGCGCGACCTCATCGCCCCGGCACCGGGCGCGACGGCTCAGACGATCGCCCGCGAGGCCGTGGCGCCCTTCCCCGCCGAGAGCGACGCGCTGCATGAGGCGGCCGTCGCGTTCGACGACGTGCGCTACCTCGGCCACCCGGGCTCCGCCGAGCTGTACCGCGCACTGGTGCAGACGGACGAACGGCTGCGCTCCCAGCGCCCCGTGCCGATCGAAGCGGTGCCCGCGTGACCGCGGCACCGCCCGCGGCGCCGGCGCGCGTCCCGAAGCATACGGACGCGGACCCCGCGCCGTCCGGCACGCTCGTGCGGATCCCCGGCCGGCTGCGCCGCGCCCTGGGCTGGGTCCTCGTGATCGTCCTCCTCCTCGCCGTCGCCACGGCAGGACTGCTGCTCTCCGCGCCGACCGCGGCACAGCGCGACAGTCTGGATCCGGAGCGACCGGGGCCGGGCGGCATGCAGGCGCTCGCCCAGATCCTGCGGCAGCAAGGGGTGACCGTCGACGTGGTGCGCAGCCGCGCCGAGGCCGCGCGCAAGCTCGACGGCCAGACCACCCTCGTGATGAGCGACCCCTTCCCTCTCACGGATGCCGCCGTCACCGAGCTGACCGACGCAGCGAGCGATGTGGTGCTGGTGTCGGCGAGCGGGCGGATGCTGCGCCTGCTCGACCTCGGCGACTACGCGTTCTCGTCGGCCCCGCCGACGGTGAGCGCCGGGTGCGACGTGCCGTCGTTCGCGCATGTCGGCACGATCGCGCCCGGGCAGCTCTTCACTCCGGGCGCCGGCGTCACCGCGTGCTTCGGCGATGCGGACGGTGCCGCGGTGCTGATCTCGGAGCACGACGGCCGGCGTCGGGCGATCGTCGACGGCACCGCCCTGCTCACGAACGATCGACTCGCCGAACGCGGGAATGCAGCCCTCGGCCTCGCCCTGCTCGGCACGCGGCCGCACGTGATCTGGTACGTGCCGTCCTTCGACGACTCCGACCGCTCCGACATCGACGTGCCGAAGAGCCTCGCCGACCTCACCCCCGGCTGGGTGACGCCCGTGATCGTGCTCGGCATGATCACGGGGCTGCTCGCCGCCGTCTGGCGCGGCCGCCGTTTCGGCCCGCTGGTCGCGGAGACCCTGCCGGTCACCGTGCGCGCCTCCGAGACGATGCTCGGCCGCGCCCGGCTCACCGCGAAGGCGGCCGACGCCGCCCACGCCGCGGAGGCGCTCCGCGGCGGCGCACTCGCCCGCCTCGCCGCACGCCTGGGGCTCGCCGCCCGCGCGGATCCCGGCGCCGTCGCGGACGCCGCGGCCGACCGGATCCGGGTGGACCGCGCCGCCTGCCGGGCCCTGCTCACCGGGGACCTCCCCGGCACCGACGCCGATCTCGTCCCCTACGCCCGCCGCCTCGCCGAGCTGGAAGCCGCCGTCGAGCACGCCGACCGCATCGAAAGGAGCAGCCCGTGACAGAACGTGAGGGCTTCGACCCGTCCGCCGCCCCGGCCTATCCCCCCGCGCCTCCCGCCCCGCCGAGCGCGCCCTCGGCCCCGGCCGTGCCGACGCCCGCGCCGGCATCGGAGGACGCCGCGCTGCGACAGGCGATGCAGCGCGTGCGCGCCGAGGTCGACAAGGCCGTGGTCGGCCAGGCCGGCACCGTGACCGGTCTGCTGGTCGCGCTGCTCGCCCGCGGACACGTGCTGCTCGAGGGCGTGCCCGGCGTCGCGAAGACGCTGGTGGTGCGCTCCTTCTCCCGCGCGCTGGGCCTGGACACGAAGCGCGTGCAGTTCACCCCTGACCTGATGCCCGGCGACGTCACCGGATCCCTCGTCTACGACGCAAGGACCGGCGAGTTCGAGTTCCGCCGAGGTCCGGTGTTCACCAACATCCTGCTCGCCGACGAGATCAACCGCACGCCGCCGAAGACCCAGGCCGCCCTGCTCGAGGCCATGGAGGAGCGCCAGGTCTCGTCCGACGGCGCGAGCCTGCCGCTGCCCGATCCCTTCCTCGTCGCCGCCACGCAGAACCCGATCGAGCACGAGGGCACCTACTCGCTGCCGGAGGCCCAGCTGGACCGCTTCCTCATGAAGCTCGTCGTCGGCATGCCGGAGCGCGACGCCGAGGTCTCCGTGCTGCGCCGTCACGCCGACGGGTTCTCGCCGCGCGCGCTCACCGACCTGCATCCCGTGGTCACGGCGGAGGAGATCCTCGCCGCGCAGCAGGCGGCAGGACGCGTGCAGGTGACCGACGACGTGCTCGGCTACGTCGTCGATCTCGCGCGCGCCACCCGGCAGTCGCCGTCGGTGCAGCTGGGCGCCAGCCCCCGCGCCTCCACCGCTCTGCTGGCGGCGGCCAAGGCCTGGGCCTGGCTCAACGGATCGAGCGCGGTCACCCCCGATCATGTGCAGACGATGCTGATCCCGGTCTGGCGGCACCGCCTGCAGCTGCGGCCCGATGCCGAGATGGAGGGCGTCTCCGCCGACGCCGTGCTGACGAGCGTCGTGCAGCAGACCCGCGTCCCGATCTGACCCCGGAGACGCCTCCATGTTCCTCACCGGTCGCCTCGTGATCGTCGCCGCCCTCGGCGTCGTGCCGATCGTGCTGCTCGACGCCCTCGGGGTGCCGCCGTGGTCCGTGCTGCTCGGCTGGCTCGCGCTGTGCGCCGTGCTCGTCGGCATCGACGTGCTGCTCGCCGCTCCGCTCGGCGCCCTGCGCATCACGCGGGACGTGCCGAGCCGGGGGCGCCAGCTGGAGCCGGCGACCGCGACGGTGATCGTGCAGAACCTCGGCGAGCGACGGCTGCGGGGAACCCTCCGGGACGGCTGGCAGCCCACCGCGGGCGCGTCGGAGCGGGGCAGGATGCGCCTGGACCTGCCCGCCGGCGAGCGCCGCAGGCTGTCGATCACGCTCCTCCCCCGCCGCCGGGGCGAGCTGTCGAGCGAGTTCATCGCCGTGCGCTCCACGGGTCCGCTGGGCCTCGCCGGTCGCCAGGGACGCCACCGGGTGCGCGGCGCGATCCGGATCCTGCCGCCGTTCACCTCGCGCCGCCACCTGCCCTCCCGGCTGGCGCGCCTGCGCGAGCTCGACGGCAACACGAGCGTGCAGGTGCGCGGTCAGGGCACCGAGTTCGACTCGCTGCGCGAGTACGTCCGCGGCGACGATGTGCGCTCGATCGACTGGCGCGCCACCGCTCGCGCGGGGACGACCATGCTGCGCACCTGGCGTCCGGAGCGCGATCGGCACGTCGTGATCCTGATCGACACCGGACGCACGGCGGCGGCAAGGGTCGGTGACGGCACACGGCTGGACGCGGCGTACGAGTCGGCCCTGCTGCTGGCCGCGCTGGCGCAGCGTGCGGGCGACCACGTGCACCTGCTGCTGTTCGACCGCACCGTGCGTGGGCGGGTCAGCGGGGTCGACGGCCCCGCGCTGCTGCCCGCGCTGTCCGACGCCATGGCCCCGGTGCACGCCCGGCTCGTCGACACCGACTGGGGCGCGGCGTTCGCCGCGATCCGCACGGTGACGACCCGCCCGTCGCTGATCGTGGTGCTCACCGCGCAGGACGCCGTGGAGAGCGCCCGCTCGTTCCTGGGCGCGTTCCCGACCGCCTCCCGCGCCACGACGATCCTCGTGGGCTCCGCGACCGACGTCGCGATCGCCGACCTCGCGCGTGCCCGCGATTCCCGGGAGGACGTGTACCTCGCCGCCGCGGCCGAGCGGACGCTGGCCGACGCCGCCCGCGTGGCCGACGCGATCCGCCGCGCCGGGGCCGAGCCGCTCGCCGCGGATCCCGAGGACCTCCCGCCGCGCATCGCCGACCGCTACCTCGATCTGAAGGCCGCGGGCCGTCTCTGAGCGCGCGGCGTCCGCCGGGGCGGGATTCCTCGGCGACGACACGCCGACCCGCGCCCGTTTTCCTGAATCATTCAGGAAAAGGCTACGGTGGAGGCATGGACACCTCGGCGATCATCCGCGGCGCGGGACTGCGCGTCACGGTGCAGCGCATCGCCGTACTGCAGGCGCTGGCCCTCGCCCCGCACAGCTCGGCGGACCGGATCCACAACGCGGTCGCGGGTGCGGACATCGCGCTGCCGACCGTGCACGCGATCCTCGGGGATCTGGCCACGGCGGGCATCGTCCGCCGTGTGAGCCTGCCCGACGCCGACCGCGCGCTGTTCGAGGTGGAGCCGGACGACAACCATCACCACATGCAGTGCGTGCGGTGCGGACGCCTGGAGGTCGTCGCGTGCGCGGTCGGGGCGTCGCCGTGCCTGCATCCCTCCGAGGACCACGGGATGCGGCTGCTCGAGGCCTCCGTCACCTACCGCGCGATCTGCGCCGCCTGCGACGAGGTGCACGACTCCGCGTGACCGAGACGCACGCCGACCGCCGCCGGGGAACCGTCTCCGGGGAGCGGTGATCGGCGCGCCAGAAAAGCCACCCAGAAGAGAGAAAGGATCTGCCTTGTCTGACACGAACGCTGCCGCGACCCGCACAGCATCCCAGAACACCGCGGAATGCCCCATCGATCACGCCGGCCGAGGAGCGGCACGCCCCGCGGGCGGCCGCACCGGCAACACCGACTGGTGGCCCGAGCGCCTCAACCTGCGCCAGCTCGCGAAGAACCCCGCGGTCGGCGACCCGCACGGCGAGGACTTCGACTACCGCGCCGCTTTCGCGACCCTCGACCTCGACGCGGTCAAGAAGGACATCGCGGCCCTCCTCACCGAGTCGCAGCCCTGGTGGCCCGCCGACTTCGGCAACTACGGCCCGCTGATGATCCGGATGGCGTGGCACTCCGCGGGCACCTATCGCGTCTTCGACGGCCGCGGTGGCGGCGGCACCGGTCAGCAGCGGTTCGCGCCGCTGAACAGCTGGCCCGACAATGTCGGCCTGGACAAGGCCCGCCGCCTGCTCTGGCCGGTCAAGAAGAAGTACGGCAAGGCGCTGAGCTGGGCCGATCTGATGATCCTCGCCGGCAACGTCGCGCACGAGGAGATGGGCATGCCCACCTTCGGCTTCGCGGGCGGCCGCCCCGACGTGTGGGAGCCGGACGACGACGTGTACTGGGGATCCGAGAAGATCTGGCTCGACTCGAGCGCCCGCATCAGCACCGACGAGCAGGGCGAGCGCTCGCTCGAGAAGCCCCTCGCCGCCACGATGATGGGCCTCATCTACGTGAACCCCGAGGGACCGGAGGGCAACCCCGACCCGCTCCTCGCCGCGAAGGACATCCGTGAGACGTTCGGCCGCATGGCGATGAACGACGAGGAGACGGTCGCCCTCATCGCCGGCGGTCACACGTTCGGCAAGACGCACGGCGCGGCCCCCGAAGCCGGCAACGTCGGAGAGTCGCCCGAGGGCGCTCCGATGGAGCAGATGGGCCTCGGCTGGAAGAGCAGCCACGGCGCCGGCCACGGCAACGACACCATCGGATCCGGACTCGAGGTCACCTGGACCTACCACCCCACCCGCTGGGACAACGAGTTCTTCCACATCCTCTTCGCCTACGACTGGGAGCTCACCACAGGGCCCGGCGGCGGCAAGCACTGGAAGCCGGCCGACGGCGCCGGATCCGACATGGTGCCCGAGGCGCACGGCGAGGGCCGCCGCGAGCCGCGGATGCTCACCACCGACCTCGCGCTGCGCGAGGACCCGTTCTACCGGGAGATCTCGCTGCGCTTCAAGGACGACCAGGCCGCGTTCACCGACGCGTACAGCCGGGCGTGGTTCAAGCTCACGCACCGCGACCTCGGCCCGAAGAGCCGCTACCTCGGACCCGAGGTTCCCGCAGAGGACCTGCTGTGGCAGGACCCCCTGCCCGCGCACACCGGAGCCCTGATCGGCCCGGCCGAGATCGCCGACCTCGAGCAGCGGATCGCGGCGACCGGGCTCAGCGTCTCGGACCTCGTCTCCACCGCCTGGGCCGCCGCCGCGTCGTTCCGCGGCAGCGACAAGCGCGGCGGTGCGAACGGCGGCCGGATCCGCCTCGAGCCGCAGCGCAGCTGGGAGGTCAACCGGCCTGCCGAGCTCGCCCGCGTCATCGCGGCGCTCGAGGGCGTGCAGGAGGCGTTCAACGCCGCCGGCGCAGCGCAGGTGTCGTTCGCCGACCTGGTGGTGCTGGCGGGCAACGTCGGCGTGAAGCAGGCCGCGGCGGCCGCGGGGCGCGCCGTCGAGATCCCGTTCACCCCCGGGCGCACCGACGCGACGCAGGAGCAGACCGACATCGAGTCGTTCCAGTACCTGAACCCGCAGGCCGACGGCTTCCGCAACTACGTCAGCGACGTGGCGCGCGCGATCCCCGCCGAGGTGCTGCTCGTGGACCGGGCGGGTCTGCTCACCCTGTCCGCGCCGGAGATGACCGCCCTCGTCGGCGGACTGCGCGTGCTCGGCACGAACTGGGACGGATCCCCCTACGGCGTGCTCACGCACACCCCCGGCGTGCTCACGAACGACTACTTCGTGAACCTGCTGGATCTGAACACGACCTGGAAGCCGCTGGATCCCGGATCCCACGCGTTCCAGGCGACGGACGACGCGACCGGCGAGAAGACCTGGCTGGGCACCCGCGCCGACCTCGTGTTCGGCTCGAACTCCGAGCTCCGCGCGCTGGCCGAGGTGTACGCCAGCGACGACGCCCAGGAGAAGTTCGTGGACGACTTCGTGAAGGCGTGGGTCAAGGTCGCCGAGCTCGACCGCTTCGACGTGCGCTGATCCCGCGAGCCCACCGCAGCGCGAACGCCCGACGGCCCGTCCCGATCCCGGGGCGGGCCGTCGGCGCTGCGGTGCCGCGCACGGCTTCGCCGGTAGTGTCGCTGAGGGCGGCGCCCGCCCGGCGCCCGACAGCAAGGAGTCCCATGTCCCGCATCGAATCGCCCGCGGCGCCGGCGTCCCCGCTCCCCGCTCGCCTCGTCGCCGAGGGGCTCGGGACGTTCCTGCTGGTCGCCGCCGCGATGGGCACGGCCCTGTTCGCATCGAACCACTTCACCGACCCCGGAGCGCAGGGGGCGATCTACCTCGCCGTCGCGCTCGCCGTCGGGCTCTCGGTGCTCGTCGGCGTCTACGCCTTCGGGCCGATCTCGGGCGGCCATTTCAATCCGGCCGTCACGCTCGGCGCCGCCGCGGCCGGCCGCATCCCGTGGAAGGACGCCGGGCCGTACGTGGTCGCGCAGTGCGTCGGCGGCGTCGTCGCCTCCACGGTGCTCACCCTGATCGGCACGTTCGGCCCGGAGGGCTGGCTGCCCCGCGCACAGGACGCGGGCTTCGCGAGCAACGGATGGGGCACGCTGTCCCCCGGCGGCTTCGGCGCGTGGGCCGCGATCATCGCCGAGGTCGTCTTCACGGCGCTGTTCCTGTTCGTGATCCTCGGCGTCACCCACCCGGTGCGGGGCACGCCGTTCGCCGGGGTCGCGATCGGCTTCACGCTCACCCTGGGCGTGCTGGCGACGCTGCCGATCGACAACGCCTCGCTGAACCCCGCCCGCTCTCTGGCGACCGCGATCTACGGCGGCGTCGGGCCGCTGCTGCAGCTGTGGGTGTTCCTGGTCTTCCCCGTCGTCGGCGCGCTGATCGCAGGGTTCACCTACCGCGCCCTGTTCGACGTTCCCGTCGACCGGGGATCCCGCCCCTCGAGCTGACCACGCCGCGACCACCCCGGCAGGGGGCGAGCGCCGGATCCGGTTCTCAGCCCGCGACGAGCGTCGGCGTGCCCGCCTCGAACTCCGTGAGATCGCCGGTCTCCCCGAGCCGCTGCGCACGTCGACCCACGATCAGCATGTAGGCGAGGAAGACGGCCAGCGCGAGGGCGCCGATCCCGATCTTCACGGGCCACGGCAGGCCCCATCCGGTCACGAAGCCCTCGACGAGGCCGGAGAGCCCGAGCGCGAACACGAGTCCGAGCGCCACCGTGCCGAGCGATCGTCCGGCGGAGGCGAGCGCCTCGCCCCGGCCGCGCTCCCCCGGCACCAGCCATGCCCAGAAGATGTGCAGGCCCGCCGCCGCGGCGACGAAGATGCAGGTGAGCTCGAGCATCCCGTGCGGCAGCAGATACAGCACCACCACGTCGCCGCGACCGTAGGCGAACATGACGCCGACGGCGAGGCCGACGTTCACGGCGTTCTGCATGAGCACGACGATGGGCCAGATCCCCGTGATCCCGAACAGCACGCACTGCGCGGCGATCCAGGCGTTGTTGGTCCACACGAGGCCCGCGAACGTCGCGGCGGGGTTCTCCGTGTAGTACTCGGTGAAGGCGTGGTCGACGTAGTACTTCAGGTCGGCCTTGGACCCGAGGGCCGCGACGAGCGCCGGATCCGAGGTGATCCACACGGCCACCACGACGATGACGGCGAGGCTGGCGAGCGCGATCACCAGGGTGGTCCACCGGAGGCGGTACAGCGCCGCGGGGAGCTGACGCGTGAAGAAGCGCCCTGTCTGGCGCAGCACGTTGTCGCTCTGCCCGGTGAGCCGCAGCCGCGCCCGGGCGAGGATCGTCGAGACGTGCGCGCTCTGCGGCGAGGATCCGACGGAGCTGCGCAGATCGGCGAGATCCGCCGAGGCCGCGCGGTAGCGGGTGATCAGCTCGTCGACCCCGGCGCCGTCCAGACGCTGCCGGCTGAGGTCGTCCAGGCGCGCCCACTCGCGGCTCCTGGCATCGGCGAGTGCGTCGGCGTCCACCTGCTTTACTGTACTCATGTCGGATGCCCTGCCCTCGAGCACGGCCGCGAGCGCGCACTCCGCGGCCCTCGACCGCGACGACGAGGTGCTCTCCGGCGAGGCCGTCGCGATCGAGGTGCAGCCGGTGGGGCTCTTCCTCCGGGCCCTGGGCGCGCTGATCGACGGGGCCCTGTGCTGGGCGATCTATCTCGGCTACATCGCCGTGCGTCTCTGGCTGATCGTCACGATCGCCGACTCCGCACTCGACCGGATCCTGGGCGTCCTGGCCCTCGTCACCGCGTTCCTCGTCGTGCCCTGCGCGATCGAGACCTTCACCCACGGACGCAGTCTCGGCCGGCTCGCGGTGGGCGGGCGCATCGTGCGCGTCGACGGCGGCGCCGCCGGCTTCCGCCACGCCTTCATCCGCGCGCTCGTCGGCGTGTTCGAGACCTATATGACCTTCGGCGCGGTCGCGTTCCTCACCGGGGCTTTCACCGCCCGCTCGCAGCGCCTGGGCGACCTCGTCGCCGGCACGTACTGCCAGAAGGTGCGCACGCCGCGGCTCTCGCCCCGGCCGATCGCGATGCCCCCCGGCCTGGAGGCGTGGGCGGCGATCGCCGACGTCGCACGCATGCCCGACCGGCTCGCCCGGCGGATCTCGCAGTTCCTGGACAGCGCGCCGCAGCTGCTCCCGGCTGCCCGCGCCCGGATCGCGCAGGAACTGCTCGCCGAGGCGTCCGCCTTCATCTCACCGGTCCCCGCCGCCCCGCCGGAGGTCGTGCTGGTCGCCGCGACCGTGCTGCGCCGCGAGCGGGAGAGCCGTGCGCTGCGCCTCGCCGACGAGCGGGTGCAGAAGCTCAGCGGCCTCGACGTCGGAGTCTGAGGATCCGACCCGCGGGCCGGTCAGGCCTGCAGGGTCTCATGCCGCACGACGATCCAGCCGGTGGGCACGGAGAGGCGCTCGGCGTGGATCGCGCACAGATCGTGCGCGTGCGGGTCGTTCTCGACGCCGAGGGGCCCCAGGGCCGCCATCTGGTCGCCGTAGTCGTAGGTGAGGGTCGCCACGGCCTCGCGCGCGCAGCCCACCTTGGAGCAGAGTCGTCCGTACATCCCTTTCAGGGTAGCCGCGGACCTCTCGCCCGCCGCTTAGACTTGCCGCATGCGTCGCGCTCGTGGACCCCGTCGTGCCGCCGTCGCGCCGCGTCGGGGAGACCGGCACGGCCGCCACGGGCGGCTCGGCCGCAGCTCGGTGGTGCGGCCGCCGCTCCCCCCGCTCGACGGCCGGCTCGACACGTTCGACCTGCACGTCGGATCGGCGGTCGAGCTGCTCCGATCGATGTGGCCGGATCTGCGACCCGTGCGCATCGAGATCGCTGCGATGCCGTCGCACTCCGACGCCGACGGGCTGCCCCGGTGGCTCATCGACACCGCCGCGCAGCGCATCGTGCTGTTCCGCGTGCCGATCGAGCGGCTGCTCGAGCCCGGTCATGACGACGCCGCCCATCGCAGGATCGCGATCGAGGGGGCCGTCTTCCGCGCGGCCGCGCAGTACATCGGCCGCGAGCCCTGGGAGATGGATCCGCGGGGCTTCGACACGGACGAGTGACCCGGCCCGACGACCCCGGTCTTCACAGCACCACCGGGGCCATCGACGCGATCAGCGCTGGTACACGGTGACGGGCGCCGCCGCCGCGTCCGCGGCCCACACCGGATATCCGGCGAGGCGTCCGATGCCCGAGTACGCCACGGCTGCGCGCACGGCGGTCGGCGACGTCAGCGTGTAGGTGGTGGAGCCGGTGAGGGCGATCGTCGCCCCGCCGCCGGGCTTCAGCGCGACGCTCTGCGCCTTGCCGCCGGAGACCGGGGCGATCTGCACCGTCGTCGCCTGATCGGAGGCGTTCTGCAGGTGCAGCTGGGGAGCGGGGCCGTCGGCCACCGCGAACGCCGTCTCCCCGGTGATGGTCGGCGCGGGCGTCATCCAGGCGAAGTCGGACCCCTTCACGAAGCCGGTCGTCTGCCAGGCCGCCGCGACGACGGGCGCCGTCGCCGACACGTCGATGCCGTACAGCCCGGGCTTGAGGGCGGAGAAGTTCACGGATCCGACCTGGCCCGCGGTGAGCTTCACGGTCTTCGGCTCGCCGACCTTGGACCCGTCGGCGGCGTTGCGCGGCTGCAGCGTGACCGTGGCGTCCGCATCCGGGGACAGCAGACGCACCGCCGTGGAGGCGTTGTCGTCGTCGGAGGAGCCGACCACGGCGCGCACTCCCAGCAGGGAGAAGTCCTTCAACGGCTGGGCGATCGCGTCCTGCACGTCGACGCCCACCGGGTCGAGGATCCGGATCAGGCTCGACTGCAGCGCCGCGCGCACGGGGGCGCCGCTGGAGGTCACCTTCACGACCGGGCTGCTCTCCCCCGCCGATCCGGCGACGAGCGGCACCGTCGACTGGGTGTGCGGAGGAACGACGAGCTCGGACGAGTGCGTGCCGCCCTGCGACCCGTACTCCGTGAAGACCACGTTCGCGGGGACGGCACCGGGGTTGGCGATCAGGAGGATGTCGCTCGAGCCGGTGGTTCCGGCACCGCCGACGATCCACGACTCCATGCTGGGCGGACGGCAGGCCGAGGCGGCGAAGCCGGCGAGGTCGTCCGCGGTCACGGTCAGCGATTGGGCCGCCGCGACGAGTGCGGGCTTGCGACCCTCCGGCGCTGCGCTGAATCCGGGCGCCGCCTGGTCGTCCAGGACCCCGGTCATGCCGAGCTCGATCGCGTCGAGGGACGCGGATCCCGCCGCGCCGCGCACGACCTGCGGGGTCGCGGCGACGCTCAGCTGCGACGCCTGCGACGCGTCCCGGCCGAGCGCGAGGAAGGATCCGGCGCAGCTGAGCAGCGTGTCTCCGGCGACCGGTGTGATCGTCGCGTGCTGCGCCGTGTGCTCGACGGTCGGCCAGGCGGCCGGGACCGCGATCACCGCGCCTGCGACGCACGCCGCGGACACGATGGCTCCGGCGACCAGGCGGGCGCCCGTGGCGACCACGCGCGTGGAGGTCCTGCTGCTCATTCGTCGGCCTCCTTCGCGGGCGCGGATCCGGTGCGGGGTTCTGACGCATCGTCGACGTCGACCTCGGTCGCGGATTCCGGCGGCGCGACACCGTCCGTCTCCTCCGCGTCGAGGGGGGCTTCGGTGCTCGTGGTCGACTCCGCCTCGGGCTCCGGCGCCGCCGTCTCCTGCGCGGACGGCGCACTCTGCTCATCCGGCGCCTCACCGGCGGGATCGGCGGACCCGGCGCCGGCGACGGCGGGGATCACGAGCGACTCCGGGGACGTCTTCGGCTTCCGCCGCGGACGCGCCCGCCGCTCCCGTTCGGGCTTGGCCGGACGCGGTGCGCGCTCGGGAAGCACCCCGACCGCGCGCGGGACCGCCCGGGCGGCGCGACGAGACGACCGCGTCGGGATCGACAGGAGGAGGGCGGCGAGCAGCACGATGATCTCGATCGCGACGACGAGCTGTGCCGTCGCGCGCTGCCCGGCCGTCAGTCCCTGACGGGCGGCCGGCGCCGCCTCCATGCGCCAGAGGACGCCGCGGGGCGTCTCGCCGACGCGCACGAAGCCGGTGCGCTGGTCCAGGGCGGTGCCCGCCTGCAGCCGCAGCGAGCGCGCCGCGGAGGTCTCCTTGTCCGCGGCGGACTCCACGAGCACGAAGCGCACGCCGAGGGCGCCGAGTGCCTTGGGCGCATCGAACTGCCGCGCGGAGACCAGGTCGACGGAGAGCTCGGTGAGATCGACGCCCTGCGGGGCGGTCGCCGTGCTCACCATCGTGGCCTGCGCGCCCAGGGTCGCACTCGCGCCCCAGACGACGGTGGTGCCGAGCGCGCCGCTCGGCTGAGCGGTCAGCACGAGGGTGCCGAGTTCGCGGTCCCCCCGCGCCTGCGCGCTGACGTAGGCCGGAAGCGTGGTCAGCTCTCCGCGGTGGATCGTCGCCTCACCCGTGACCAGGGAGACGCCGGTCGGCACGGCGCACACCACGACTCCCGCGGCGGCGACCAGGGCCGCCAGCCCTCGCCACGTCGGGCGCGTGATGGCGCAGTCGAGTGTGACCAGTGCACCGCCGAGCACGCCGATCCAGGCGAGGCTCAGCGCGGATCCCGGCCAGATCGGCACGGCCTGGGACTGCGTGAACGCGACCGCGATGCCCACGACCGCGAACGCCGTCGCAAGACCCGTGGCGGCGACGAGCAGGGATCCGATCCCGACGCTCCAGCGCCGCGTGATCGTCGAGACGACGGCCAGCACGCCGAGGGGCGCGGCGAGCCAGAGCACCCAGGGCGCGCCGTGCGCGTGCAGCAGGGCGGGCCAGCCCGCCTGGTCCATCGTCGGCAGCCCGCCGAGCAGCGCAAGGCGCCCTGCCGCATCCGCCGTCGCCTGGGGTGCCGCGAGGATCGCGCCGGGGTCGGACAGGAGCGCCCAGAGCGTTCCGCGCGCCGCCTGCCAGATCGCGAGCGGAGCGAAGACGACCACGGACGGCACGAGCACCCAGACCATGCGCACCGCGCCGCGCACCCGACGCAGCACCAGCAGCCACACGATCGCGATCAGCCACAGCAGCACGAACGCCGGAGCCAGCGAGGGGGCGCAGGCGAGGCTCGCCGCCGTCAGCAGCGACGCAGCTCCGGCGGCTCCCCAGGAGCGCTGCGCGACGAGCACGGTGTGGAAGACCCACGGCAGCAGCAGGTGCAGCAGGACGGCGGCGGGGCGGCCGTCTGCGAGGGCGATGAGGAAGGTCGGCGCCAGCGCCCACACCGTCCCCGCGAGGATGCGCAGGCCGGGGCGATCCGTGATCCGCGTGGCCGCGAACCAGCCGCCGAGCATCGCGAGCGGGAGCGCCGCGACCCAGAGCAGAACGAGGGAGAACGACGGCGCGCCCGGCCACAGCGACCCGAGAACGGCCAGCACCCCGGAGAACGGATCGGCCGGGCCGACCACCCCCACTCCGAAGCCGCGCTGCCCGTAGGCGGCATCGCGCCACAGCGCTGCGACGGTCTCGCGCAGGGGCAGCAGCGCTCCCCCGCCGAGGGCGGGCCACGCCAGCAGCGAGGCGAAGAGCGCGACGCCGGCCACCAGCGCCGCCAGCACCGCCCATGCACCGCCGCCGGAGAAGAAGCCGAGCTCCTCGTGCACACCGGCCTCGGTGCCGTGTCCGTCGTCGAGGTGCTGGCGCAGCTGCGCGCGCGTCATGCGGAGCGGCGCGATGCTCGCCCAGGACGCGCTCCGGTCGGCCTTGATCGCCCGCCGCGACCGGGCCACGGCGGATCCGGAGACCATCGCGACGCCGGCCGCGCCCCACTCCGGCAGCACCGCTGCCGGGCGCTTGCCGGTGAGGTGCGTGATCGAACGCCACAGCGCCAGCGGGAGCAGGGACAGCCAGTGCAGCGGGACCGCTGCCGCGGGCGCGTAGCTGAGGCGCCGGTGCAGCTGCGCGCGCCGCCGGGCGTACGCGTCCGCGGCCGTGCCTTCGCCGGTCGTGTCGTCGACGGCGATCCGCGCACCGGGGGCGAGCACGATGCGCGCGCCGGCGAGGCGCGCCCTGACACCGAGATCGAGTCCTTCGTCGCGTCCGCCCAGGCCCGGATCCGGGCGCAGTCCGCGGCCGGCGCGGATGAGGAGTCCGCGCACGTCGGCGCCCAGCGTGTCGTCCTGACCGTCGAGCTGGCCCTGGTCGAGCTCGCCGCGCGCCGGGTCGACGGCACGGCCGAGCCGCGTCATGCTCTGGCCGAACGAGGCGATGCGGTGCTCGTCGACATCGCTGAGCAGCTTCGGCGCGGCGATCGCCGCGGCCGGAGACCGCTCGAGCGCGCCGGCGAGCTGCTCGAGCGCTGAGGGTGCGGGCGCGCAGTCGTCTGTGAGGATCCACAGATCCGCGTCCTTCGCGACCCGGGGAAGGGCCAGGGCGACGGCGGAGGCGAGGGTCGTGGAGGCCTTCGTCTCGATGACGGCCTCTGCCGACTGCGCGACGCGCACACTGCTGCGCATGGCGGAGGAGGGCCCGCAGGCGACGATCGTCAGCGCGTCGGGCCGACGGGTCTGCGCGGCGAGCGCATCGAGGGCGCGCAGCAGGCGCGCGAGAGAGGTCGACCCCGAACGGGCGACGAGGACGGCGTGTACTCGGGCAGACATGACGGGGTCAGCCTAAGCGGGCGAACCGGACGAGCAGGCTTCCGGCTGGGCGCGTCACCGTTTTCCCGGCGGACGCATCATTCGCGCGAGTCGGGCGCGCCCGCCTCAGACGGCGCGGCGCTTGAGCTTGCGGCGCTCGCGCTCGGAGAGCCCGCCCCAGATGCCGAAGCGCTCGTCGTTGTTCAGCGCGTACTCGAGGCATTCGCCCCGCACGTCGCACGAGGTGCAGATCCGCTTGGCGTCGCGGGTGGATCCGCCCTTCTCCGGGAAGAAGGCCTCGGGATCGGTCTGGGCGCAGAGCGCCTCGCTCTGCCAGGCGAGAGCGTTGTCATCGCCCTCGGTCGGACGGCGAACGCCCGGGACCCCCAACTGGACCGGATCGACGAACCAGTCGTCGGGAACGTCGGAACGGTATGCCGTCATGTCGCCCTCTCCCTCGTTTCCCCCCGGGTGCCCCGCGGGCCGCGTTGCATAACTAATTACACCCGTGTCATTCCCGTGGGTCAAGTCGCGGATCGTAAACCCTCAAGCATCCGTTGAACGTTCTTCGACGCGTTCGGCGTGTCGCGTCGGCGTGTCGGAGACCTGCCCGCGCTCCCGGCGCGCCGAGAGGCGCGCGGTACTCTGAACCACGATGGCGCAGCACTCCCGACTCTCCACGGCACCCCCGCCGAGCGCACCGGCGCGCGAATCCACCGGGCATCTGCTCCTGCGCGCGCACATCGTGCTGCTGCTGTTCGGCGTGTTCGCGCACACCGCCGTCTTCAACCTGCTCGGCGTCGACGGCGCCGCCGTCGTGCTGGGCGTGCTGCTGCTGGGCACGCTCGGACTCGCCGTCCCGCGGATCGCGCTGGCCCGCCCCGCACGATTCCCCTGGCGTCGGCTGCCGTGGGCGGCTCTCGGCTACCTGGCCCTCGCTCTGGTGTCGGTGCTGTGGTCGAGGTGGCCGTCGGCGACGCTGCTCACCTGGACGCTGCAGGCATCCATCACCGTGGTGGCGCTCTTCATCGCGTTCACCCTCAGCTGGCACGAGATCGCGCGCGCTCTGTCCAGCGCGCTGAAGTGGGTCCTCGGCCTGTCGCTCGTCCTCGAGCTGTGGGTCGCGCTCGTGCTCCGACGCCCTCTGCTGCCGTTCTTCTCCGATCTGCCCGCCGGCAAGCCGGATCCGCACTGGTACTGGGTGCGCGGCGATCTCTTCGACGGCGGACGCCTGCAGGGCATCGTCGGGAACTCGAACACCCTGGGCATCCTCTGCGCGATCGCCCTCGTCGTGTTCGCGCTGCTGTACGCGCAGGGGGCCAGGCGCCGGCCGGCGCTGCTGATCTGGATCGCGCTGGCGGCGTTCTTCTTCCTCCGTGCCGGATCCGCGACCGCGTACGCCTCGCTGGCGATCGGCGCGCTGGTGCTCGGCGCGGCACTGCTCTTCCGGCGCGCCCGCAGGCCCGCCCAGCGCACGCGCCTGTACGCGGTGTTCGCCGCGGTCGCGGTCGTCGGGGCCGCGGGGATCTGGTTCGCCCGCAACACGGTCTTCGGGGCGCTCGGCAAGTCCTCGGATCTGACCGGACGCGTCGAGATCTGGCGCAAGGTGTGGGAGCGTGCCGTGCAGCGCCCCGTCTTCGGCAACGGCTTCTCCTCCCCCTGGGTGCCGTGGGACCCGGCGTTCCACGGCTGGATCATCGACCACCGGATCACCGTCTTCATGGCGCACAACATGTGGCTGGACGTGTTCCTGCAGCTCGGCGCGATCGGCGTCGTGCTGATCGCGATCGTCTTCCTCGCGTTCGCCTGGCGGGCGTGGTTCTTCGCGGTCGACCGTCCGCGCTGGGATCTGGTGGACGACCGCCCGTACGCCGCGCTCTCGCTGCTGCCGACGGTGCTCGTCGCGATGCTCCTGGTGCTCGGCCTCGCCGAGTCGACCCCGATCATGCTCTGGGGCTGGCTGCTCGTGATCCTGCTGTCGTTCAAGATGAAGATCTCCCCGTTCGTGGGATCAGGACCCGGCGAGGGCGCACCGCCGCAGTCGCGCCGCCGAACGGCATGACCACTCCGCGGCGGCGCCTGGCGAGGACCCTGTCCTCGGTCGAGATGGCCCGCGCGTACACGACCTGTGCGCTGCTGTCCGTCTTCGGCTCGTACGCGATCGGCGCGTTCACGTCCGCCGCCACCCGCAACACGATCATCGCGGCCCTCAGCGTAATCGGCATCGGGATCCTGTGGGTGCGCCGCGACGAGCTCAGCCCCCTGCGCGTCGCTCCGTCGACGCTGCTCGCCTTCCTCGCCTGGACGCTCGCCAGCACCGTCTGGTCCACCGCCTCGACGGCGACGCTGAAGTCCTGGGCCGCACTCGCGGGCTACGCCGTCATCGCCATCGTCGTCGGCCACATCCGGGACACGCTGCAGACGGTGCGGGCACTGGGCGACGCGCTGCGGATCCTGCTCGCCGCCTCCCTCATCGCCGAGATCATGAGCGGCATCCTCCTGGACATGCCTTTCCCCTTCCTCGGCATCCAGGGACGGCTGGCGACCGGCGGGCCGATCCAGGGCCTCTTCGGCACCCGCAACATGCTCGGGCTCATCGCCGTCATCGCGATCATCACCTTCGTGGTGGAGTGGCGTTCGCAGTCGCTCTCCGCGGCCGTCGCGATCCCCTCGGTCGTCGTCGCCGGGACCCTCGCGCTGTTCTCGGCGTCGCCGACGGTGCTCGTGCTCGCCGCCGTCGTGGGGGTCGCGAGCGTCGCGCTGGTGATGGTGCGCCAGGCTCCCCCGGCGAGGCGCGGACCGCTGCAGTGGACCATCGGCGCCGTGGTGCTCGCCGCGCTCATCGCCGCCGCCGTGTTCCACCAGCGGATCATCGCGGTGCTGGATGCGGGAAGCGACTTCAACACGCGGGTCGACCTGTGGACGACCCTGCTCGGATACGTGCAGCAGCGGCCCGCGCAGGGATGGGGCTGGTTCGGACTCTGGAACGACGATCTGTACCCGTTCAACAGCATCAACTACTTCACCAACGACCACCACGGCAGCGCACTGAACGCGTTCTTCGACACGCTGCTGCAGGTCGGCGGCGGCGGCCTGCTGCTGTTCTGCCTGCTCGGCGGCGTCGCGCTCGTGAGGTCCTGGCTGGTGGCGAGCGTGCGTCGTTCGGTCGTCTACGCCTGGGCTCCGCTGGTGCTCGTGACGCTCGCCGTGGACTCGGTGTTCGAGAGCTTCACCCTCGTCGGCGCGGGCTGGTTCCTGCTCGTGCTGTGCGCGCTGCGGGCCGGGCAGTCGCGCAGCTGGCGGGAGAACATCGACGCCGTGCAGACCAGCTCCACTCCGCTGCCGGATCGCTGAGGCTCCGCGGCGCGCGCACGCGCGCAGGGACGTGGGAGGTTCGGCGGGTAGGCTGGAAGGGCCCCCTCACCCTCTCTGGAGCGACATCCGTGACCCCTGACCGCCAGAACGGCGCCGCCGGCTTCGACCCGGCCACCGCGACGATCGTCATCGTCACCTTCAACCGCTCCCACCTGCTGCAGGGACTGCTCGAGAGCATCGAGCGGATGGACCCGAAGCCGGGACGGGTCGTGATCATCGACAACGCCTCGTCCGACGACACCACCGACGTGGTCGACTCGTACCGCTCCCGCGTCGGCACGGAGATCGTGTACCGGCGGCTCGAGACCAACACGGGCGGATCCGGCGGCTTCAGCGAGGGCATGCGCACCGCGTACGAGCTCGGATCCGAATGGATCTGGATGATGGACGACGACGTCGAGGTGCTCCCCGACGGCCTCGCGAGGATGGGCGCCTGGGCGCCGCGCTTCAAGAGCATCCAGGGCCGGCGCTACGACTACGACGGCAGCGCGTTCTACTGGCAGTACCGGATCGCGGAGCGCATGGGCATCCCGATCCCGTTCGCGCCCGCAGGCTTCGACGCCACGGGCTTCAAGCCGATGAACAGCGGCTGCTTCGAGGGGATGTTCATCCACCGCTCGATCGTCAAGGAGATCGGCCTGCCCGATCCGCGCTTCTTCATCTATTGGGACGACCAGATGTACGGCTGGCTCGCGTCGCGCAAGACCCAGGCCGTGATCGTGGACGAGTTCGTGCTGCGCCGCACCCGCGAGATCAAGCAGTGGGACATGGGGATCCGGCACATGAACGCGTCCAGCAACGCATACCGGTACTACATCATGCGCAACCGCGCCTACCTGAAGCAGTACTACCGCCAGCACGGCGTCTACAGCCCCGTGCTGTTCGGCCTCGGCACCACGATGACCTTCGCCAAGGAGCTGATCCGTCTCGTGTTCGTCGAGCGCACGATGCGAGGAACGAGCAATCTGTTCCGCGGGCTGCGCGACGGCGGGAAGATCGGCCGCGACCGCAGCTGGCGCCCCATGCCGGCCCTGGAGGACTGATGAGCGAGCAGAAGCCGGAAGCCGTCTGGATCTTCCCGGACGAGAAGCCGAAGCGCGGAGGACGGATCGCGCTCATCATCGCACTCGTGGTGGCGGTGCTGATCGCCGCCGGCGTGGTGGCGCTGTTCCTGATCCCGCGCGGCGACGGCGCGGCACCGACCCCGAGCCCTTCGGTGTCGAAGTCCGCGACGCCGTCCCCGACGGTCTCCCCCACGCACGCACCCACCTCCGCTCCGACCGATCTGCCGACCGCTCCGGTCACCTCGCCTCCTCCGGTGCCTGACCCGTCCCTCGACCAGTTCCGCGCCCTGGTGCAGCCTCGGCTCGATGACGCCGCCACCGGCCTCGGCATCGCCCAGGGCCAGAGCGGGGATGCGGCGACGCAGACCGTCGACTCCTTGCAGATCGACGCCCAGAACCTGGCCGGGCAGCCCGCACCGTCCTCGATCGCCGGTGCGTGGAGCCAGGACGTGAACGTCTACTCAGCCAAGCTTCAGGCGCTGAAGAACGCGTTCGCCAGCGGCGCGGATGCCTCCGCAGCGCTCGCCGACGCCCGCGCGGCGCTCGGACAGCTGCGCGGACTCGTCGGACTCTGAGTCCGCAGGCGGTCCCTCAGGAGTTGTCCGCGTTGTACCGGTCCAGCACGTCGCCGATGGATGCGTCCAGGACCAGTCCGCCCTTGTCCAGGTAGAGCCCCCGCGTGCAGAAGCGGCGCAGATCCTTCTCGTTGTGCGAGACGAAGAACAGCGTGCGCCCCTCGGCGAGCAGTTCGTCGATGCGCCGGTAGCACTTGTCCCTGAAGGCCTTGTCCCCGACGGCGAGCACCTCGTCGACCAGCAGGATCGGCTCCTCCAGCTGGGACACGACGGAGAACGCGAGCCGGACCTTCATGCCGTTGGACAGATGCTTGTACGGGGTGTCCTGGAACTTCTCCAGCTCGGCGAAGTCGATGATGTCGTCGTAGCGCGCGGAGACCTCGGCACGGCCCATGCCGTGCAGACCCGCGGTGAGCCGCACGTTCTCGCGCACCGTGAGGTCGCCGACGAAGCCGCCGGTGAGCTCGATGAGCGGGGCGACGCCGCCGTGCACGCGCACCTGCCCCTCGTCGGGCAGCATCACGCCCGCGACGAGCTTCAGCAGCGTCGACTTGCCCTGGCCGTTGCGGCCGACCACACCGATCGCCTCGCCGTGGCTCACGCGGAACGACACGTTCCGCAGCGCCCAGAACTCACCGGGCCTGTTCCGCCGCTTCTTGCCCGCGAAGAGGTCCTTGAAGCTGCGGCGTCCTCGGCGGCCCAGCCGGAACCGCACGCCGAGCCCGTCGACCTCGATCGCGGTGCGCTCCTGGTCCATCACAGCTCCTTCAGCACGTCTCGCTCGAGGGAGCGGAAGGTGAACAGCCCGAGCGCGAGGAACACCAGGGTGACGACGACCCCGATGATCACCGGCTCCGGCTGCCACTGCCCCGGGAACAGCCCGACGCGGTACAGGGTGAAGATGCCCGACAGAGGATTGAGCGCTCCGAGGACGTGCAGCTCGTGCGGGAGGTCCTTGAAGCCGTAGATGATCGGCGAGACGTAGAACAGCGCCCGGAGGATCAGCGCCGTCGTGCGCTCGAGATCGGCCCAGAGCACGCAGAGGGGTGCGACCAGCAGCCCCAGCCCGATGAGGAGCACCGTCTGCCAGATCATCGCCACGGGGAACAGCAGCAACGACCAGTTCGCCTTCGCCCCCGCGAACACGGCGAACAGCACCAGCACGGGAATCGCGAACGTGAACTCGAGGCCCTTGGTGACGATGACCCGCACCACCCAGATGGACCGCGGGATCGCGGTGGACCGGATCAGGCGGGCGTCCTTCTTGAACGCGCGGGTGAACTCGCCCACCGCCGTGTTGAACCACACCCAGGGTAGCAGCGCGGTGATGAGGAAGACGATGTACGGCTGCTCGCCGACCTGACCTCGGTGGAACACCTGCGTGAACACGAACCAGTAGATCGCACTCATGACCAGCGGATCCAGCACGGACCAGAGGTAGCCCAGCACGCTCGTCGCGTAGCGGACGCGGAGGTCGCGCGCCGACAGCAGCCACAGCGAATGGAAATAGCGCCGGGGCGACCCGGGGGCGCCGGCCGTCGTGTGACTCACGGATCCGAGTCTATTCGGGGTCGCTGCTCGTCCCTGTGTCACGGCTTCAGGAAGTCGTCGCCGAGCTGCTGCTCGAGCGCAGGACCGAGGGTTCGGGCGAACTGCGCGCTGAGGTGGTTCATGTCGAGATACACCGCGATGTGCCCGATCACGACATGGCAGGTCCCGTCAGGACAGAGCCAGGGCGTGAAGTCGATGAGCGTCATCCGGTCGGCGTACTCGGCGGCCGGATTCTCCGGCGCCAGCGCGGACTCCGCGGGGAAGTCGCAGAACTGCCGCTCGATCGCGCACGTGTAGTAATTGGTCTCTCCCGAGCGCGGGTTGTCGCGTACGCCCACGACCGGGATCGCGGCCGCATCGAAGGTGTCGAGCAGGTCCCCCAGCCCGGCGATCGCCTCCTCGTCCGGACTGTCCGCGGACGCCGCCGTCACGATCGTGAAGAACGCGTCGGGATGGATCGTCAGCACATGGTCCAGCGCGGCGGCCTGCCACTCATCGCAGAGATGTTCGGGGACGGCCATCGGATGATCGGCGGCGAGGGAGCACCACGGCCGGAAGATCATCACGACCCCCCACCCGCGCCGATCCGCGACAGCCCGGACCGCGGAGGTCATCTGCTGTGCATGCGAATTGCCCATGACCACCACGACGCGCGACGCACTATCGGCATTCGACGTCTGCCGGCAGTTCTCCTGCACGATGTCGACGTCGGAAGCGAACCTCCCGGAGCACGCCCGGTCCAGCTCCGTCCAGTTCTCCGCCTCCGGACCGCTCACGGAGGGGATGATGGGAATGCCGTCGTCCTCGGTCGTCCCCGGTGCTCCCTGAGCACCCGTATAGGCCTTCTTGTACGCCTGCTGCAACGCCGCAGCCTGGCTCGTCACGTTCCACTGCCACGGGGCGAGGACGGCCGTCACGAGCGCGATGCAGCAGACGATGACCGCCGCGTTGCGCCAGGGGACGCCGCCATCGCCGGCGCGAAGCCGCAGCGGCCTCTCGACCCAGAGGGTGATGACGCGGGCCAGCACGAGCGAGGACGCGATGATCAGCGCGCCGTCGAGCGCGGACGCCTGGGTCTGGCCGCGCCAGCTGAGCCAGAGGATCAGAATCGGCCAGTGCACCAGGTAGAGCGCGTACGCGTCGCGGCCGACGGCCAGCACAGGGCGGGTCGCCAGGATCCTGCCCGGGCCGAGATCCGCCGAGGTGGATCCCTCGTCGTCGGGTCGGGTCCCGGAGACGATCACCAAAGCGGCCGACACGATCGGCCACAGTGCAAGGTATCCGGGGAAGCCGCCGCGCACGTCGATGACCATGCCGCAGACGACGAGCCCGAACAGGCCGAGCCATCCGAGTGCGGCGCGCAGCACCCGGGGAAGGCGGACGTGCGGGAGGGCGAGCGCGAGCAGCGAGCCCGCGGCGAACTCCCAGAGCCGCGCACGGGTGTCGAAATAGGCGAACGTCTGCTGCCCCGCGGTCTCCCAGACGGAGAAGGCCAGCGAGCCGGCGAACACCACGCCGAACAGGACGGCCATGACGCCCCCGGCCGACCGCCCGGTCGTGCGGACGATCAGCGCCCCGACGAGGAAGAGCAGGGGCCACAGCACGAAGACCTGGCCCTGCACGGAGAGCGACCAGAAGTGCTGCAGTGGTGAGGCGAGCGCCGAGTCGTGCGCGTAGTAGTCCACGCCGTCGTTCGCGAGCACCCAGTTCTGCACGTACGCGAGGGAGGCCCAGCCCTCCTTCCAGAGCTGCGGCCAGGAGGTCTGCGGCAGGAGCAGCCAGCACGCGCCGAGCGTCGCGGCCAGCACCACAGCCGCCGCCGGCATGAGCCGGCGGAACCGGCTCAGCAGGAAGGCGCCGATCGCGAGCGGCTTGCCTGCCTCCATCCGGCGCACGAAGGAGCCGGTGAGGAAGAAGGCGGAGATCATCAGGAAGACGTCGACTCCGCCCGAGACCCGCCCGATCCAGACGTGGTAGACGACGACCAGGAGGATCGCCACGGCCCTCAGCCCGTCGATGTCGCTGCGGTGGCCCTGGCGCTGTCGCTGCAGGGCGCTCGTCCGCGCCACCGCAGCGCGATGCGCCCGGCGGGAGTGCGTGTCGACCGTCATGCCAGCTGGTTGTTCCACATCGACAGGGCGGATCCGATGGCCATGTGCATGTCCAGGTACTGGTAGGTCCCCAGGCGACCGCCGAAGAGCACGTCCTGCTCCCCCTTCGCGAGCTCGCGGTAGGCGAGCAGGCCGTCTCGGTCGGCCGCGGTGTTCACCGGGTAGTACGGCTCGTCGCCCCGCTCCGCGAACCGCGAGAACTCCCGCATGATCACGGTCTTGTCGGTCGGGTAGCGATCGGCGCGCTCGGGGTGGAAATGGCGGAACTCGTGGATCCGGGTGTAGGGCACATCCGCGTCGGGGTAGTTCATGACGCTGGTGCCCTGGAAGTCTCCCGTGTCGAGCACCTCCTGCTCCAGGTCGATCGTCCGCCAGCCGAGCTCGCCCTCCGCATAGTCGAAGTAGCGGTCCACGGGACCGGTGTACACGATCGGCACCTGACCGACGGTCGAGCGCTTGTTCAGCGGCTGCGCGTCGTCGAAGAAGTCGACGTTGAGCTTCACGTCGATGTTGGGGTGATCGGCCATGCGCTCCAGCCACGCGGTGTAGCCGTCGGTCGGCAGGCCCTCCCAGGTGTCGTTGAAGTAGCGGTTGTCGTAGTTGTACCGCACCGGCAGCCTGCTGATGATCGACGCAGGGAGCTCGCGCGCGTCGGTCTGCCACTGCTTGGCGGTGTAGTCGCGGATGAACGCCTCGAACAGCGGACGGCCGATCAGGGCGATCCCGCGCTCCTCGAGGTTCTTCGCCTCATGCGCGTCGAACTCGCCTGCCTGGCCCGCGATGAGCGCCCTCGCCTCATCGGGCGTGTAGGCGGCGCGGAAGAACTGGTTGATCGTGCCCAGGTTGATCGGAAGCGGGTAGACCTCGCCCTTGTGCGTCGAGTACACCCGGTGCACATAGCCCGTGAACGTCGTGAAGCGGTTCACGTACTCCCACACGGTCGCGTTCGACGTGTGGAAGAGGTGAGCGCCGTAGCGGTGCACCTCGATGCCGGTCGTCGGCTCGTCCTCGCTGTACGCGTTGCCGCCGATGTGGTGACGACGGTCGATGACCGTCACCTTGCGGCCCGCTGCTGCGGCGCGCTCGGCGATGGTGAGGCCGAAGAAACCCGACCCGACGATGAGGAGATCCATGTGAGAGGCCCTTCTGCACGATGCGTTCCCTGCCCCGTGCGCTCCGCGATCATCGGGATCGATCGCAAAACACCTCGATCTTACGGCCTGTCGCTCGATGAACCCTGGATCCCTCCCGCGTGGGCTGGGCAAGGCGGGTCGCCGGAACGCGCTGCGATACAGTCGACGGAGGCACACTTCTTCGCGGGCCCGCTGCCGCGTCGACGTTTCGAACGCCGCCGAGCCCCGTCCGAGCGCCCGAGGAGAGCATCCATGTCGGAACACGTCCTGATCACCGGCGGAGCCGGCTTCATCGGAACCCGCCTGTCCGCGCGATTCGCGAGCGACGGCCACGCCGTCACCGTCCTCGACGCGCTCATCCCGCAGGTCCACGGCGAAGACCCCGAGACGACCTCCCCGCTGCTGCGCTCGCTCGACGGCGTCGCCGAGGTGATCGTGGGCACCGTGACGTCGAAGGAGGATCTGCGCCGCGCGCTTCGGGACGCCACCATCGTCATCCACCTGGCGGCGGAGACCGGTACGGGCCAGTCGATGTACGAGATCGACCGCTACGTGGACGCCAACGTCGGCGGAACGGCGAAGCTGCTCGACATCCTCACCAACGAGGAGCACTCCGTCCGCCGCGTCGTGATCGCGTCGTCGCGCTCGATCTACGGCGAAGGAGCCTACGAGACCACCGACGGCCGGCGGGTCTACCCCGAGCACCGTTCTGACGCCGACATGGCGGCGGGCGACTTCGAGGTCCATGTTCCGGGCGAGGGGGAGCTTCGGCTCATCCCGACCGACGAGACCGCGCTCGTCCACCCGTCGTCCGTCTACGGGATCACGAAGCAGATGCAGGAGTCGCTCATCATGACGGTGGCGCCGACGATCGGCGTCGAGCCGGTCTCGGTGCGCTACCAGAACGTCTACGGCCCCGGGCAGTCGCTCAAGAATCCGTACACGGGCATCCTGTCGATCTTCTCCACGCTGATCCGGCAGGGCAAGGACATCAACATCTTCGAGGACGGCGAGGAGAGCCGGGACTTCGTCTACATCGACGACGTCGTCGAAGCGACCTATCTCGCCGCCACGGCGCCTGCGGCCGCGGGCGGGATCTTCAATGTGGGTTCCGGCGTCGCCACGTCCGTCAACGACGTCGTCGCCGCGCTGTTCGCCGCGTACGGCACGGAGGTGCCGACGCGGATCTCCGGCAACTACCGCCTCGGCGACATCCGTCACAACGTCGCGGACACGAGCGCGCTGCGTGAGATCCTCGGATTCACCCCGGCGGTCGCGTTCGAGGACGGCGTGAAGCGGTTCGCCGAGTGGGTGCTGACCGAGCCGGTCGAAGCCGACGGATACGAGCGCTCCCTCAAGGAGATGGCCGAGCGCAAGCTGCTCAAATGACGGTCGCTGCTCGGGCTGCGCCCGCGCCTCATTCCGCTTCGGAGTAGATCCCTCGCCAGAACGGCTCCCCGGCGAGTTCCCGTGCGGCTTCGCGATAGCGGCGGGAGAGCGCCCGCCAGGACCACCACAGCCGGAGCCGGAGCCCGGCAGAGCGACGGAGCAGTGCCAGCGCCTCGGACCGCGAGCGATGCAGCAGGAAGGAGCCGGATCCTGACGCGCTGCGCAGCCGCGCGTCGTCGAGGAGTCCCAGCCGCCACCATTTGCCCGATGCTCTCTGCACCGTCTCGGCCGGACGGCTGAGCGGTCTGACGGGCGCAAGCTGATGCAGCAGCACTCGCGTCATCCGTCGCGCCTGAGCGATCGCACCCCGCGGAGCGGACTGCTCGCGGTGCGGCGCAGGCGTTTCCTGCGCAGGATCGTCGGGACGGACCGCTTGACCCGCATCGGCGAGGATCCGCTGCGCGCGCGCCCGCCCGCCTCGCAGAGTCGCGGACAGGTGCTCCGGCCCGGACAGGACGTCCTCCAGGGCGACGTTGCGCAACCGGCCCGATCCGTACTGCAGGCAGAGCACATGGTTGACGTCCTGCGTCCAGGTCGCCCAGAGCACCCGCCGGGGGCGCCGCTCGTGCACGAGGGCCGTGACCAGTCTGTTGCGCAGCTGGAAGTACGCCTGCCAATCCAGCCCGTCGTCCTTCGAGGTCCACGGGACGTGCCACAGGGCGACCCCCGGAATCGTGAGCGTGCGGTGGCCGGCGGCGGCTGCGCGCAGACCGAATTCCGCGTCGTCCCACTTGATGAAGAGCGGCAACGAGGCACCGACCGCTCGCACCACCTGCGTGGGCACGAGGCACATCCACCATCCGTTGAAGTCGACGGGGCGGAAACGCCGCAGACCGGGCGTGCTCTCCAGAGGATGCGCCGCGAGGTCGGCGGCCGACAGCTCGGGTTCGGTCGAATGCCACCACATCCGCGACCGATCCATCTGCTCCCCCATCGAGTGCAGCACGGTGGGTTCGAGCATGCTCAGCATCTGGGCCCCGAGCAGCGGGTCGCCGACCGCCGTCGATGCGAGCGCGTGCAGGCGCCGAATCGACTCCGGCTCGATCCGCACATCGTCGTCCAGCAGCAGCACGTGGGTCGCTCCGGTCCCCAGGGCCTCGAGCATGCCGCGGCTGAAGCCGCCGGAGCCTCCGAGATTCTCCTGGACGATCACCCGCAGCGGCACGCCGTTGCGAAGAGGCCCGTCCGGCGCGTGCGGGCCGATCGGATCCGTCCCCTGGTCCACGACGACGACATGCGCCAGGACGTCCGTCAGCTCCGCGTCCCCCAGTGCGTGAAGGAGCAGCGCGCAGTCGTCGACGCGGTTCATCGTCGTGATCGCCACGTCCATCCGCACCGGACGCGACGGAGCGTCGATCCGCCACTCGGCGTCGAACACCCGGACCGTCTCCCGCCCCGTCTCGACCTCCAGCCAGATCCAGGTCAGGCCCTGCGGAAGGACCGCGTCGAGCACGAGCACTCCTGAACCCCGAGACTCGGCGAGCGTGTACGGCGCACCGTCGGCGGTGACGCCGCGAAGACGGTGCACCCCGGCGCCCTCCGCGCTCAGGTGCAGTGCGACGCGGTCGATGCCCGTCGCAGAGGCCCAGATCCCTGCAGGGAACGCGTTGAAATAGGTCGCGAACGAGGCGCTCACGCCCGGAGGAATGCGGACCGCGCGTCGGCCCTCCACGACGACGGGGCCACGCACGTACAGCGGGACGGCATCGGCGGCGATGCCGTCGACGGGGAACACCAGGCGCTGGGCGACGACCCCGGTCTCAGCGGCCACGGAACCGGCGCCATCCTCGCCGGGCGACCTCTGTCGCCCTCTGGCCGAGCGAGGTGCGCTCAGACAGCTGGCGGTCGACCTCGTCCTGGATGTAGCGCGCGAGGTACAGCATCAGGCCGTCGCCGTGTGCCGCGGCGAAGGCCCGCAGCGCCTCGTCGCGGATCATGCGGTCGTACTTGTCGTGCTCGTCGGCCAGCGCAAACATGCTGTTGCCGAGGATCCCCTCGACCCCGCGACGCTGCATCCAGTACGCACCGACCCGGTCTCGCAGGTATCCGATCGGGTGCAGCCGCAGCACACGGAGGTTGAACTCCCAGTCCTCGGCCGCGTGCACATCCTCCCGATAGAGCCCGACCTCGTCGTGCAGCGCACGACGGTAGACGTAGGCGATCGGGACGAATCGGTTGACCTGGAGCATGTCGGCGTATGTGACGCGAGTCATCTCGCCCCAGAACGGCTCGCGTCCGGTCTCGATCAGCCGCTCTCCGTCGATGCGCTCGTAGACGATCTCGGTCCGGGTCACGACCCCCGCGTCCTCGGGAGTGCGGTCGAGCCATGAGACCGCGTCGGCCAGGAAATGCGGCGCCCAGAGATCGTCGTCGTCGTGGAGCACGACGAACTCGGTGGACAGCGCCTGCACACCCACGTTCGCCGCCGCCGAGCGGCCCAGCCCGGTGGTGCGGTGGATCACTGACGCCCGGGGGCCGAGCTCCGAAGACAGCGCCGCCACGATCCGGTCCACCGGCGCGGGGTCTCCCCCGTCGTTCACCACGACCACGGACCAGTCGGCGAAGCTCTGCCGGGCGATGTCGTGCAGCGCCCGCTCCAGGAAGACCGGCCGGTCCTTGGTCCTGACGACGACACCGACACGAGCGGACGTTTCAGGCAAGAGATCTCCTGTGGGAACCGGGGCTTCGATGCTCGAAGGCTACCATCTCCCGTTGTCGCGGCCCCGGGAGCGCCTAGACTCCGAAGGATGCTGACCCGCCTCCGAGGACTCTGGCGCGCCGCGCGCTCTCTCCCCGTTCTCCGCCCCCTGCTGGGCGTCGCAGACCGGCTCTGGTGGGCGCGCACGATCCGCCGTGCGGACATCGTCGACACCCGGTTCGCGGCGGGCCAGCTCGGGCGGCCGGTCACGGACCGGCAAGCCGTCCGCGCCTACGTGCGGGGAGGCTTCCGGTCGGGTCTGACGCTCAATCCCCTGTTCGCGGAGCGTCTCGTATCGCGACAGCTGCCGGACGCGGATCGGGTGCCCGCGATGTACGCCTATCTGATCGCGGATCAGCGCGACCTCGAGACATCCCTGGCCTGGGACGCGCCGTCGTATGCACGATCCGACCGGTTCCGTCCCGGAACCCCGGGCGGAGTGCTCGGGAGCGCCTGGCGCGTGCTGCGGTCAGGCGGGACGATCGTCCTGCGCGGCGGAGGCTCCGCCGACCTCGGCGCGCTGCATGCCTCGGCGCTCGGGACGGCGAGCCCCGCGCGCCCCGCGGCGGACACCGTGCCGCACACGGTGCTGCACTGGCAGCTCGACGGGGACGACGCGGACGGCGAGGGCCTGCGCGGCGCTCTCGGCGTCCTCCGGGACGACGAGGTCGCGAGCGACGGCCTGCGCGTGATCCTGGAGCTGACGAACGCACCGCACGACGTCGGCATGCTCACCGGCCCGCTGCCTCTGGGCGACCCGCGCATCCGCGTCTTGCGGTACCCGCCGGCCGATGCAGAGCCCGCCGAGTCCCCCGCGGACGCGGTGATCGTCCGCCGAACGCCGGGCGCCGCCGTCACCGCAGAGACGATCCGCCGCCTCGTGACCGCCGCACGCCGAGGTCCTGTCGCGCCGGTGTGGATCTCCCCCGCGGGCGCGGTGGCCTCGGCGGGCCTCCTCTCCCTGGACGGCCGGGTCTACCGGGCGCTGCAGGACTTCCCTCGCGAGGACGCCGTGGCCACGGGCGATGAGCTCCTCGTGGCCGCGCTGGACTCCCCCGTCGTCGCCGCGATCGCCGGCGACCGTCGTCCGCCGCGTACGCTGCTCGGCGAGAGCGTCATCGGGCCGCGAGCGGACCGAGCGCCGACCACGGAGGATCTCCCGGAATCTCCGCCTCCGACGCTCTCCCCCCGTGGTCTGCGCCACGCGGGCTGGACCGCAGGCGGCGGCACCGCCCGGCCGCGGTACGTCAAGGATCGCGCGACCGTCTCGCTTCCCGATGGCAGTGTCGCCCCGCGTCTGCGCTGGGCGATCAAGACCGCAGCCCCCGCGGGGCCGCAGGGCGAGTCCTGGGGGGAGACGCATTTCGCCCGTTCGCTCGCCGCCGCGCTCGAACGACTCGGCCAATACGTCGCCGTCGACTCCCGCCCTGCGCTCGACCGCGCGTCGTCCGAGTACGACGATGTCGTGCTGTGCCTGCGCGGCCCCCATCCCCTGCCTGCGCCGGACGTTCCGCACCGGCTGCTCTGGATCATCAGCCACCCGGACGAGGTCACCGGCGAGGAGGTCGCCGGATACGACCGCGTCTTCGCCGGTTCGGCGGCGTGGGCGCAGGAGGCCGCCGCGCGGTTCGACGTGCCGATCGAGCCGCTCCTGCAGTGCACAGACGCGCTCCGGTTCCGGTCCTCGGGAACCGCCCGAGGCGACGACCTGGTCTTCGTCGGCACCGCGCGCGGAATCGCGCGTCCCGCGGTCGTCGTGCCGCTGCAGGCCGGTCGGCATGTCCGCGTGTACGGGCCGGACTGGCGGGGCTACATCCCGGGTTCGGCGATCGTCGCGACGCACGTGCCGAACGGAGAGCTCCCTGCGCTGTACGAGTCGGCCGGGGCCGTTCTCAACGACCACTGGCCCGCGATGCGCCGCGAGGGGTTCATCTCGAACCGTCTCTACGACGTCGTCGCTGCGGGCGGTCGCGCGATCAGCGACCACGTCGACGGCATCGAGGCGATCTTCGGGAGGGCCGTGCGCACGTTCCGGGACGACGAGGAGCTCGTCGCCCTGACCGCGCCGCCGCTGGACCGGCATTTCCCGCCGGGATCGGAGCTCGTCGAGATCTCGGAGCGGATCCGCCGCGAGCACTCGTTCGACGCTCGCGCGCGAACCCTGCTCGACGCGGTCCTCGCCCGCCGGTGACGCTCGGTCAGCGAGGGCGGCGCATCAGGTCCGCACCGGTCGAGCCGACGGGCGAGACGACGTGCGTCCATCCCTTGGCCTCAAGGTCGTCCATCGTGTGGGGGACCCCGGGATTGACCAGGATGAAGTCCGAGGAGTAGGTGTCGGCGATCCCGATCAACTGGTCCGCGGAGAGGGTGTTGTAGAGCAGCGGTCCCGGTGCGACGCACTGCTGGAAGCCGCCGAGGTCCTCGATCCGCTTCTGCCACTCCCGCCACGGCGCGCCGCCGTACGGAACGTCCTTGCAGTCCACGACCACGGCCCGTTGCGTGACGAGCTTCACCCATTCGTCCCGGGGGGACGCGACGATCACGTCTCCGGACGGGACCACGTCCCGCACCTCCTTGCCCCATTCCTGCAGCTCCGTGCTCCCGATGAAGGTGAAGTTCGGGGCGCGGAGAACCATGCCTCCGTTCACCGCGCTGAGCAGCACGACGAGGAGCCCGCTGGTGATCGTGACGAGCCTCAGGTCGGCGTCGTCGACTCCTCGCCGGTGACGCGCGACGAGATACCAGGCGAACGGGACGAGCAGAGCCAACCCCAGCAGGATCGCCCTCGTCCTCGACGGAGCAGGCAGGTACGGCGTGTACAGCACCGCGATCCAGGCGACGCCCCAGATGCCTCCGATGATCAGCAGGCGCCATCCTCGCGCACGCGTGAGGAGGGGAGCGAACGCTCCCCAGATGGCGAACGGGAGGAGCACGGCGGCGAGGCGGTACACGTTCACCCCCTGCGCGAGGGTGCCGAGCAACGGGATGCGCAGCAGATCGACGAGGAATCCGCCGGAGTACCCCAGCAGCGCGAGCCCCACGGTCGTCAGCCACAGCCAGCGCTTCGCGGCGGGCACCAGGAAGACGCTGAGCGCGCAGAGCACGATCATCCCGATCGACGAAGCGATCTCCTTCCCCGTCCACAGATGGGCGGCGCAGTGATAGGGGATGATCTTGTCGCAGATCTGCACGAAGTCCTGCAGGTTCGAGGCGACCGGCCGGATGATGAGCCCGAACGCGACAAACCCTCCCGTGAGCACCAGTGCGACGGACATGGCCCGGTCGAGCCTGCGCTCGCGGATCGCCGTCGAGATCAGCATGGCGACGAGCAGCACCAGCACGATGGATCCTTGCTGCACGTGCAGGATCGCGATGAGCGGAGCGACGACGATCACGATGAGCCGGCGCTCGCAGAGCATGGCCGCGAGAACGAGATAGATCAGGTTCGCGGACTGCACCGCCGGAAGCGCCATCGCGATGAGCGGTGACCCCGTCCCGCCCATCATCCAGGGCATCACAGCCATGACGAGCGTGACGGCGATGCCCATGGCCCAGGGAGCACCGGGGACGAAACGGTGGGCCAGGAGCGAGGTCGCCGCGCCCGCCGCAAGGAGGCCCGCCATCCACAGCAGGGCGTACACGGCGGAGAGCGCACCGAGGGATTCGCCCATCATCGTGATCAGATCGAAGAACCAGTGCGGCTGCGGTGCGGCCTGCATGAACCAGTCGTTCTTGAAGGCGTCCGGGTGCACCCAGCTCAAGCCCTCGGGCGACAACACGAAGTGGTCGCCGGTTCCTGCGACGTAGCCGCCCCCCGCTGTGCTCCAGACCCCCAGGATGCCCATGAGCGCCGCGAGCACCAGTGGAAGCAGGATCCGGCTGACGCGGGGGCTGATGAGAGCGCGCGACGGCACCGAAAGCTGTTCTCCAGGCATGTTGATCCCTCGCTGTGCAGGTGGACTCCGCAGAATGACGACCGCTCGCGCGGACGCCCCGCCTGAGCAGGGGATGGCGGCGCGCGTGACACAGCCGGTCCTCATCCTAACGTCCCTCCCCCGTCGGACCGTCGAGGACGTGTTCCGAGCCGCACCGCCGCGATCGCGTCGCAGCGATGCGTCCCTGCCCTTGGCCGTGCGGCTCCCGGCGCCGCCGCACAGTACTGTATTGGGGTGAGTAGTGTGCGACATGGTGGCCGTCATCCTCTGATCCGGGCAGATGACATGCTCCCCTGGCCCCGCTCGACCTCCGCACTGCTGATCGCCGTGGGAGCGGCGCTCGCAGCACTGTCCTTCGTCGTCGTGCTCGCGATGCCGCGCCTTCCGCTGCCGGGGGCAGACGCCGCCCCGTGGTCGGAGGCCACCGCCGCGACCGGGGGTCTCGGCGGCATCGACCTCCTGGAGCGCTTCCTCACCTCGATCGCGGGAACGGCGGCCGTCGCGGACGGGCTCGCCCTCGCGCAGGCGCTCGTCCTCGCCCTGCCGTTGCTGTGGCTGCCGGTCGCCGTGGCAAGGGTGTTCCGGCGTGCCAGAGCGGGGTATGCGCTGATCCTCGCACCGCCGCTGCTGTGGCTTCTCAACAACGGCACGATCCTGATCGGAACGCAGTTCGGTCTCGTGAACGACGCGAGTCCGCTCCGCGTCCCGGCGTCACATGGCATCGCCGGCTCGCTCGTCTTCCTGACCCTTTCTCTCGGCCTGCTCTTCAGCACCTACCGGATGAGCGGCTGGCGGCTGACCGCCGCCGTGCTGCTGCTGGTCGCCGCGACGCTGCTGACCGGGATGTTCGGCTGGCTGAACGGCGTCGTCTCGGCGACCGCGCTCGGTGTCGTCCTCGCACGCAGCACGCCTCGCCGGCTGCGCGTGCGCGCACCGTTCGGGCTGCTCGCCGCGGTCCTCCTCGCGGCGCTCGCCGTCGCCGCCCACGCCGCGGTCGCCGCTGATCCGAGCACCCCCGCCGTCGTCCACCCCTCCGGCGATGTCCTGCGCGGACTGCTCGCGACCCTGAAGCAGTTCGGGGCGATGCTGATCTTCGTGATCGTCGGGCTGCTCCTGGCGTTCACCCGCCGCGCGCCGCAGCGCCGCTCACTGGTCGCCGGCGTGCTGATCGCCAGCCCGGCCGTCATCGCCGGGCTGGTCTACCCCGCCGTCACGGCGCCCAACCTCTACACGTTCACGCTGCTGTCGGCGGCTCTCGGCTACCTGGTCCTGATCGCCCTCGGCGCCCTCGCCTGGTCGATCACGTCCATGCCTGCGCACGTCCGCGCGATCGAGCGCTCGCGGGTCAGCGGCCGAGGTCCGCACGACCTCTCGACCGCCTCGATGCGGCCGCCCGTCGGGCTGAGCGTCGTGGTCCCCACGCGCAACGGGACCGACGTGCTCGAAGAGACTCTCGATGCGCTCGGACGGGCGCTGAGCGCCGACGACGAGGTCATCGTCGTGGAGAACGGCTCCACGGACGGCACGACCGACATGGTGCGCGACATCCAGTCCCGCTGGCCGTACAGCGCAGAGCTGATACTGCGTCATTCCCCGCCCGGGCTCGGCGAAGCCCTGCGTGTGGGAACGCTCGCGACCCGTGGGGAGCGGCTGCTGCTCACCGCAGACGATCTGCCCTTCGGGTTCACGGATCTCGACGGGTTCCGGCGGCTCGATCCCTCGACGATCGTCGCCATCGGGTCCAAGGCGCATCCCGAGTCCGACGTCGTCCGCAGCAGGACGCGCACGATCCAGTCGCGCATCTTCCGGTTCCTTCGCTCCGCCCTCTTGCAGTCGCGCGTCGGCGACAGCCAGGGCACCCTTTGGGTGGACGGCGAATGGGGGCGCTCCTTCGCCCGCGTCTCGCGGGAGAGCGGGCTCATGTGGACCACGGAGCTGGTGCTCGCCGCAGAGCAGCAGCGCAACATCGTCGCCGAGGTCCCCGTCGCCCTTGCCCCTCGGCATGAGACCGGCGCGAGCAGATTCCGCCTCGCTGACGCATGGCGCTCGTTCGTCGGATTCACCCGCCTCGCCGTCTACAAGGACGACTACTGCAACGAGGACTGGATCCGCTCCACGCGACCCGAGCTGAGCGCTGCGGACCGCTGAGCGCACGCCACGCTAGCCCGCCGGGAGAGTCGGCGGGGCCTGCGAGAAGTAGCGCTCGGTGAAGACGTAGAGGACCGTGTCGGCCCCGCACTTCTTCGCCGCAGCGGCGACGTCGGGACGCTGGCTGCTGCTCTTGTCTCCGTAGTCGAGGTTGTGACGGATCTGGCACGTGCTCTGGAACGCCTGCGCCCAGGTCGGCGCGAGGGCCTCACCCGTCGAGTCGCGCACGATCAGCGCGCGCCCGGCACCGGACTCGCTCTCGGTCTGGGCAGGAAGATCGAGCATCCCCACCGCTCCGTCCGCGGGCCCGGCCTTCTTCTTCCCGTCGGCCCCGGTGATGACGGACTTCACCGATCCGTGCTCGCCGGCTGTCACCGGGATCGTCCAGTCGTTCGGCGTCGACGAATCCCCATACGGGGTGAACTCGTTCGCCGCGGCGACGCGCTGCACACCTGTCACAGCCGGAACCTGGATCTTCGACCACACCGAACCCGGGTACAGGTCCGCAGCGCACGCGACGGTCTGACGCCACGCGGAGTACGCCCCGTACGGCGTCCAATGCGAATTGACGGCGGAGTAGACGGGGGCGGTCTGCTTCGCCTGCTGCAGCGCATCTCTCACATCGACCACGGGCAGGTCACCGGTGTGCTGCAGGAACTGCTCCAGGTGGGTGCGTCCCTGCAGGTCCTGAGTCCACTCGGGGAGCTCCTCGCGGTAGAGCTCCCACTTTGCGGGCGCCACCACGATCACGAGGTTCCGCCCGTCCTCGCGCAGCTGCTTGTCGAGACCGTCGAAATAGGTCACCCACTGGGCGAGCTGCGGATCGAGCCACGGCGCCCTTCCGAGTGCCTGGGAGAAGTTCTGCGACTGGCCGTCCCCCCAGAAGTTGAAGCCGTCCCGCCCCTCGACCCGCATTCCCTGCACGTCCGGGTGCGCGGCGAACGCCGCTTCCGAGGCGGCGGTGCGCGGTCCGAGCCAGATATCCGAGGGATGGTCGGGGAACTGCGTGGATGTGCAGCTCGCCGGGAGCGAGGCCTGCTGGGAAGCCTGAGCCAGGACGCTCCTCTGCTGCTGAAGTGCCGCCTCATGCCGCGCGAACCGCGTGCCGGCACCGATCACGGCCAGGATCAGCACGACGACCATCAGCAGCGCCAGAGGAACGAAGTGCCAGATCCGGCGAGCCCTGGATCGCGGCTTGTCCTGCTCGACGGCGTGCACACTGTGCAGCGGAGTGCCACTGCTCACGACTCCGCTCCCCTCTCTGCGCGCAGCGTCTCGGCGAACCGGGTGGACGAGTAGTCCGGGTTGACGATCAGCCGTTTCACTCGCGACGTCAGCGGCGACAGCCGCTGGAAGAGACGGGCGAGCCAGCGCGGCGTCCAGTCCTTCAACGACATGGCCGGTTTCTCGATCAGATGCCACGAGAGGATCGCGAGGACGTGCACGACCACGACGATCGCGAGGTGATAGACGATCCAGCCGTGCTTCTGCAGCCCGAAATAGGTCGCGAGCGTCATCAGCGGCCAGGCATAGATGTAGATGCCGTACGAGAAGTCGCCGAACCGGGCCCAGCGGGTCAGGCGCAACCGGACGCCGCACCACATCAGGAAATAGAGGAATCCGTACTGGCCGACGACATTCCACCCGCCGAAGGCGTACGTGAAGAGCCCCAGCCCGAGCATGCCGAACGCGGCACGATCGTCGATCGGGATCTTGTCGCCGTGCAGGGCGAAGAGCATACCGAAGGCGTACGGCGCGAAGAACATCAGGATGAACGGGTCGGCGAACACGCGGTTCAGACCGGCGATGTTGCCCGCCCCCAGCCACTGCAGCGCGTTGAGACCGATCACGATGACCGCGAAGGCGGTGGCGAAGCGCTTGGACGCCAGAGCGCCGAAGAGGCCGAGGAGGCCCACGACGATGTAGCAGAGGAACTCGTAGGAGAGCGTCCACGCGGAGCCGTTCCAGTCCCGCACGCCATGGATCTGGAAGTAGGGCACGGTCTCGCCGAGTCCAGCGATGTTGCGCTGGTTGAGCACCAGGAACATGTTGTCGAAGAAGTAGGTCTTCGGCGATTCGATGACGGCGTTCCAATAGCCGTCGAATGTTCCGTGAACGGTCCGCCAGGCGATCGGCGCGAAGACGAGGACGGTGAGGATCAGGGAGGCCCAGAACGCGGGGAAGATGCGCAGGCACCGCCTCCACAGATACCGCCAGATCGTCGACCGCCCCATGCGCGACTTGGTGATGAGGAACCCGGAGAAGAAGAAGAACCCCGCTACCGCGACGCCGCCCAGGGACTGCTCGTGGGAGATCTGCACGCCGAGGTCCTCGCCGCCGTAGAACCCGGCGATCGGGCCCGCGTGCGAGAAGATCACCAGGAACGCCATGAGCCAACGCAGGAAGTCGAGCGAGTTCGCACGGGGATCGAACGCCTGCGCGACGCTCAGCGGCCCGCTGCGGGCGAGGCTCATGCGCGGTTCCGCTTCGGGGTGCGCACGGCCGGGCGCATACGTCGATACGCCTTGCGGCTCGCGTCATACACCGGGAAGAGCATGCGTGCGAGCGCGGGGAAGCGCATGTGCACGATGCGCTTGCTGAATCCCAGCACACTGTGCGCCTTGAGGTGCTCCAGGTAGGCGCCCTGCTGCACCGCGGCCCCCGGCAACCCCTCGCTGAAGTTCTGGAGCTTGTACTCGAGGAACGGGTAGTTGATCGAGGCGAGTTCCGTGCTCTGCACCGTGTAGACGGGCATGCCGGCGCCGAGCGAGGAATAGGTGAACAGGCGTTCGATCACGTGCGCGAGTGAGCCGTCGCTGTACGGCTGGTCCTCGAAATCCGACCAGGTCAGACCTGCGTCGACGAGCGTGCGCAGCGCGCGCGGACGCGCGATGAACATGGAGCCGTACGCGGAGAGCGGCGTCGATGCGTCCAGCGGCGTCTTGATCCCGAGCTGCTGGCACAGCCGGGCTGCGGGGCGCTTGTTGAGGTACCAGGCCTGCCCCATCGTGGGGAAGCCGATCTGGATGACCGGCGGGATGACCATGCCGATCTCCGGATGCCGGTCGAAGAGGCTCACGATGTTCGCGGCATAGTTCGGCGAATGCAGCAGGTTTCCGACCAGGTGGCGCTTGAACCAGCCCCCTGCCACGGCTCCGTCCTGCGGCGAGCGCTTCGAGTGCAGCTTCACGACGATGTCGTAGTCCTCCCGCAGGACATCCGCGCACGTGAGCAGGAAGGCCGAGATGTCTCGACCGGCGTTGGATTCCGTGACGCGGACTTCGTAGGAGGGCACGCCGCGGGCCGCGAGAGCAGCCTCGAGGAAGCCACGCTTCTGCTCCGTGTCGGTCGTCACGACGAGGTGGCGCTCGCACGGAAGGCGGTCGGCGTAGTCCACGAGTTCGTCGATCATGTCCTCGTAGTAGCAGTGGATCACCACCAGGGCGCGCATCGCGCGGGTGCGTTCCTGCTGCTCGGAGTCGATCTCCAGCGCATCGGAGTAGATCCGGTGCAAGGAGAAGTTCGTCGCGAGGACACGCGGCTCGACCGTGCGGGCGACGTTCTCCCAGATGAGCTCGAGCGGATAGTCAGACGTCCGTTCCAGGATGTCGATGACGTCGCGCCCGATGATCGCGTGATCCGAGAGGTAGAGCGGGTCGTGGAAGAACGTGCGTCGCTTCAGAATGGGGCACCGCTCGGCGGTGAGCTGCACGACATCCTCGAGGACCGGATTGCGGCTCGGGAAATCCGTGTAGCGATACACCACATCCCAGGTGAATCCCTGCTCTTCGAAATGCTTCGCGAAGCGGGCCTCGTGCCGGTCGATCGACTGCTCGTAGCTCGTGATCATCGGCATCGTCTCCCAGTACTGGCGGAACGCCTCCGACGCCAGCAGAGATTTGCGCACAGCCAGCCAGTGAGACTGGATGTGCCGCGGGAGCACGCCGCCACTGGCGAAGTGATGCGGGTCCACCTCGCCGTGCTCGGTGATTCCCCAGAAGTCGACGTCCCACGCGTCCGTCTTCTCGAACATCTCGGAGAACGGATAGACCGGACCGAAGAACGTGTAGTTCAGGAGGATGAGCTCGTCGTACTCGGCGAGACGGTCGAACCCGAAACGCTCCATCGCCTCCTTGTAGCCCCAGACGTCGAATCCGACGTTCTCGCGCTCCCAGACCTCGTCCGCGACGCGCTCGAGTTCGGCGCGACCGCTCTGCGAGACCGGTCCGTTCGAGATGACGATGACCTTCTCCACGTGCTCGTGGAGCTTCTCCAGGCAGTACGGGATGTAGCGATCGACGATCCCTTCTTTTTCCCAGAACAGGTAGAAGGCGATGCGCTTCACGGGGCTCCTCACGAACTGGACATTCCGGTCGAGTATACCCGCCGGTCCTGCGGATTCCCCGGGACCGGCACCGGGCACCGAGTAGGATGATTCGACTCATGGCTCGCGCCGCACCGCGTGGTCCTCCGATCATCCGGAGACAACGACGTCTTCCCCGAAGCCGAGAGAGCTCACCCATGCCAGACTCCCCTGCCGACCCGCTCGGCGCACAGCACGTCCTGATCGTCAGCCCCGACACGCTCGGCCGGAAGATGGGGGGCCCCGCGATCCGCGCCTGGGAGATGGCGAAGCGGCTGGCCGCCTTCGCTCCCGTGCGTCTCGTCTCCGTCAAGGAGGCGACGCTCGCGCATGAGGCGTTCGAGGTCCTCAGCGCGGACGACGACGAGCTGCGACGTCAGGTCGCGTGGGCGGATGTCGTCATCGCGCAGGGCGAGGTCTTCACGCTGCATCCGTGGCTGAACGAGACCGATGTGGTGATCGTCGCGGACGTCTACGACCCTCTGCACCTCGAAGCACTCGAGTCCGCGAGGGACGAGGGCCCCGAGGGCCGCCGGTTCCTCGTCGGCTACTGCGTCGACATGCTCTCGACACAGCTGCGTCGCGCGGACTTCGTGATCTGCGCCTCGGAGAAGCAGCGCGACTTCTGGCTCGGCCACCTCGGAGCTCTGGGCAGGATCTCCCCCGACGGCTACGACGACGATCACAGCCTCCGCAATCTGATCGATGTCGTGCCGTTCGGCGTCTCGGACGACCATCCCTCCCAGACACGGCACGGCATCCGCGACGCGGAGGACGGGATCGGCCCGGACGACAAGGTCGTCCTCTGGGGTGGCGGGGTGTACAACTGGTTCGACCCGCTGACCCTCATCCGCGCCGTGCATCAGCTGACACGGCGGCGCCCCGAGGTGAAGCTCTATTTCCTGGGCATGACCTACCCCAATCCCGCCGTGCGGGAATCACGGATGGCTGTCGAGGCGGTGCGGCTCGCCGACGAGCTCGGCCTCACCGGCACGCAGGTCTTCTTCAACACCGGCTGGACCGACTACGACGATCGCATCAACTTCCTGCTCGATGCCGACGTCGGCGTCAGCACGCACTTCGATCACATCGAGACGGCGTTCAGCTTCCGCACGCGGATCCTCGACTATCTCTGGGCGGGGCTGCCGATCATCGCGACCGACGGCGACGCCTTCGCCCCGATGATCCGGGACAACGGGCTGGGCCGGGTCGTCCCCGCGCAGGACGTCGGCGCACTCGTCGCCGCGCTCGAGGAGGTGCTCTTCGAGGCAGACGGCGCAGCGCTCAGGGAGAACGCCCGCGCCTTCGGGCGGACCATGTCGTGGGACAGATCGCTGCGGCCGCTCATCGAATTCTGCCGGAGCCCGCGGCACGCCGCCGACTTCTCTGCAGCGCTCGGCCTGCCGCCCGATGCGCACCACCTGCGCCACATCGAGGTGCTGGAGGCCAAGATCCTGCAGCTGGACGACGAGCTGAACCAGACCCGGGAACAGCTCTCATCGGCACGGAGACAGAACGGCCTCTGACGCCGGCGACCGCCGGTCTGCTCCGCTCAGGAGCCGACCGAGATCCGCGCGGTGACCAGCCCGAGGTTTGTCGTCTCGTCGCGCACGGTGAACATGCGTCCCTGCATCAGGATCGCGGAGTCGATGTCGATGACCTCGGAGACGTTCGCGTTCACGTAGTACTGGCCCGCGCCCAGATAGAGCTTCTCGATACGGAAGTCGACGTGCGAGTCCCCCGCGGCGACGGCCGGCAGAGTGATGCCGAGTCGTTCGGTGTTCGACGCGATCGTCATCTGCCCGAGAGTGTTGTCGATGCTGAAGCCGGCCGCCCACTGCGGCAGATCGCGACGCGCGCGAACATGGATGCGCAGCGTGAGAGGCTCCCCGACCGCGACGCTGTCGATCTCCTCGCCGAGCTCGTCGTGCAGCGTGATCCCCGTGATCTCGAGAGGATTCTCGTCCTGCTCGTCTTCGTGCAGCTCACCCAGCCGACGTCCTTCGAGGACGTTGCGCAGGGCCGCCACGCCCTGGTTCACGTCGCCGTCGAACACGACGGAGCCGTCCTTCAGGACCACCGCGCGATCGCACAGTTCCTGGACCTGGGAGGCGGAATGAGACACGAGGATGATGGTGCGTCCCTCGGAGCGGAACTGAGCGATGCGCTCCATGCACTTGCGCTGGAAGGCCTCGTCTCCGACGGCCAGCACCTCGTCGACGAGCAGCACATCAGGATCCGTGTGAATGGCGACCGCGAAGGCGAGGCGGACGAACATCCCGGAGGAATAGAACTTCACCTGGGTGTCGATGAACTCGCCGATGCCGCTGAACTCATGGATCGCCTCGAACTGTGCGTCGACCTGCTCGCGGCTCAACCCCAGGATGGCTGCGTTCAGGTAGACGTTCTCGCGCCCGCTGAGATCCGGATGGAAGCCCGCTCCCAGCTCCAGTAGCGCCGCCATCCGGCCGCGGCTGTAGATCGAGCCGCTCGTCGGCGCCACGATGCCCCCGATGAGCTTCAGCAGTGTGCTCTTGCCGGATCCGTTCGCACCCAGCAGGCCCACCGTGGTGCCCGCCTGGATCTCGAGCGTGATGCTGTCCACCGCGGTGAAGCGCTCTCGGTGCTCCTTGCCCAGGGAGCCGAAATGGACGACACGATCCTTGAGGGAGTTGTCCTTGCGGACCTGGAAGGTCTTGGAGACGTCCTCGACGCGAACGACGACGGGACCGGGGCGATTGGCGACGACCATCACAGCTCCTGTGCGAAGTTGCCCTGCAAGCGCTTGAACACTCGGTGGGCGAGAAAGACCAGCACGACGCCGATGAGGAAGGCGATGAGCATGCGCAGTCCGAGGTGGGTGGGATAGTCCGCCGGAGTGCCGCCGCCCCAGAAGGCGCGATGGAATCCGAGGACGCCGAGGGTGATCGGATTGTTCTGATAGATCTCGAACAGCCACGTCGGCAGGTGGAAGCTCTCGAACGCGCTGGTCACCATCTTCCAGGAGTAGACGATCGGAGACGCCCACATCGCGAGCATCACGACCAGGTCCAGGAGGTACTGCACGTCGCGCAGGTACACGTTGACCGCCGAGAGGCACAGGCCGAGCGCAAGCCCGTAGACGAGGATCAGCGCGACGGAGGGAAAGAACCACAGCATCTGGACGGGGTTCTCCGGAAGAGCCCCGAAGATCGCGGCCGCCAGGAGCAGGACGAGGCACTGCACCAGGAACATGAAGCCCGCACCGCCCATGCTCGCGAGAGGGAAGATCTCGCGAGGGAGGTAGATCTTCTTGACGAGGCCCGAGTTCGCCAGGATCGATCCCGTCGAGCTCACCACCATCTCGTTGAAGAAGCCGTAGAGGGTCAGCCCCGCGAAGAGATAGACCGCGAAGTCGGGCACTCCCTCCGCCGCGCGCAGGAACTTGCCCAGCACCACGAAGTACATCAGGAAGACGATGACCGGGCGGATCACGGTCCAGAGGAATCCGAGGACGCTGTCCCGATACCTCGCCTGAAGGTCTCGGCGCACCAGAAGCCGCAACAGCTCACGGCGCTGGAAGAGCTCGCGGATCTTGCCTCCGCGGACGTTCAGCTTCAGACCGGACGAATCCGTGCGCGTGAACGGCGCTTCCGCCAGCCGTGCGTATCGAAGTTCCGTTTCCACCGTGCTCCCACGTCGTCCGACATAACCTCCTCACCTTACTGCAGGCGGCTGTCAGAATCCCGGAGGCGGCCCCGTCCCGCGGATCCGGTACTCTCGTGACGACGTCCGCAGCTCGATGGACGTGGATTGGGAACGGTGGCGCCTACATGACCGACTCTCGCTCGCGCTTCGTGGTCACCGGTGCCGGCGGCTACCTGGGGCCCCATGTGGTCTCGGCCCTCGCAGACCGCGGTCACGAGGTCCTCGCCGTGGTCCGGCCTGGATCCTCCGCGCCGACCGATCCGCGCGCGACCAGGGTCGAGGCGGACATTCTCGCCTCCGACTTCGATGTCCGCACCTGGGGGGAGCCGCAGGGCATCGTCCACCTCGCCTGGCAGGACGGATTCACCCACAACTCCCCTGCTCACCTCGGACAGCTCTCCGCGCACTACCGGCTGCTCACCGCGGCCGCTGACGCCGGGTGCCCCCGGATCACCGCCCTCGGCACGATGCACGAAGTCGGGTACTGGGAGGGTGCGATCACCGCAGACACTCCGACGAACCCGCTCTCCCAGTACGGGGTGGCGAAGGACGCCCTCCGCCGCGCCCTTCCTCTCGCGCTGCCCGCCGAGACGAGCCTGGCCTGGGCACGGGCCTACTACATCTACGGCGACGACCGTCGCAGCAACTCGATCTTCCGCAAGCTGCTCGAGGCGTCCGACGCGGGAAGGACGAGCTTCCCCTTCACCTCCGGGAAGAACCGCTACGACTTCATCCGCGTCGAAGAGCTCGGGCGCCAGCTCGCCGCACTGACCGAAGCCGTCGACGTCACCGGCACGGTCAACTGCTGCACCGGCGAGCCGATCTCCCTCGCGGAGAAGGTGGAGCAGTTCATCGCGGAGAACCGTCTCGGGATCTCGCTGGAGTACGGCGCCTTCCCGGATCGGCCCTACGACTCCCCCGGTGTGTGGGGCGACGCCACCGTGATCCGCGAGGTGATGGCCCGGGGCTGAGCCGCCCGGGGCGATCCGCTCAGCGGCCTCGGCCGCGCGCGACGATGTCGAGCAGGTACTGGCCGTAACCGCTCTTCACCAGCGGCTCCGCGCGCTCACGCAGTTCGTCGTCGTCGAGGAACCCCATCCGCCACGCGACCTCCTCCGGGCAGCCGATCGAGAGGCCCTGCCGCTTCTGGACGGTGCGGATGAACTCCGTGGCTTCGCCCAGGGAGTCGAAGGTGCCGGTGTCGAGCCACGCCGTGCCGCGAGGAAGGATCTGGACCTGCAGGTCGCCACGGTCCAGATACACGCGATTCAGGTCGGTGATCTCCAGCTCGCCACGCGCCGACGGCTTCAGGTCTCTGGCGATCTCGACGACGTCGTTGTCGTAGAAGTAGAGCCCGGGGATCGCGTAGTTGCTCTTGGGCTGCGCCGGCTTCTCCTCGATGGACAGCGCACGCCCCTGAGCATCGAACTCGACGACGCCGTACGCGGTGGGGTCCGCCACCCAGTATCCGAAGACCGCCGCGCCGCTGAGATCCGAGTACTCGCGCAGATGCGATCCCATTCCGGGACCGTAGAAGATGTTGTCTCCGAGCACCAGCGCCGCGGTGTCGTTCCCGATGTGGTCGGCGCCGAGGGTGAACGCCTGCGCGAGGCCGTCAGGGGAATGCTGCTGGACGTACGTCAGGGACACGCCGAACCGCGAGCCGTCGCCCAGCAGTCGCTGGAACTGCTCCGCGTCGTGCGGAGTCGTGATGATCAGGATGTCGCGGATCCCGGCGAGCATCAGCGTGGACAGCGGGTAGTAGATCATCGGCTTGTCGTACACGGGCATGAGCTGCTTGGAGATGCCCAGGGTGATCGGATGAAGCCGCGAGCCGGTGCCGCCGGCCAGGATGATGCCACGCATCTGTCCAGTGTCATGCACGCCCGCGGATCTGACAAACCGATCCGCGGGGATCGATCCGATCAGCCTGCGGTCGCGCTGCGTCCCCGGACCCAGAGGTCCACCGCCTCGGCCAGCGCGGGGTCGCCGAGTGCTTCGAGCGTCGCCCCGGCCGACGCCGATGCCTGCGGGCCGGCGGCGTAGAGGCCGGTCAGCGCGCGGATGACGTCCTCGGCGACACCCGAGCGCTCCATGCCGATCACGTTCGCCCCGCGCACCGCCGCCGGCGAGCCGAACGCCTTGGCGTAGGGGGGAAGGTCGCGGGTGACGACCGCACCCATCCCGATCATGCTCCCCCGTCCGATCGTGCGGAACTGATGGACGGAGGCGCCCAGGCCCAGGTTCGCGCCGGCACCGACTCGCACATGCCCGGCGAGCAGGACGCTCGACGCGAGCGTCACTCCGTCCTCGAGAGTGCAGTCGTGCGCGACGTACACCTGGTTCATGATGAACGCGTCGTCCCCCACCCGCGTCTGCGACTTCCAGCCCTGATGGATCTGGGCGTACTCGCGGATGGTGTTGCGATCGCCGATCACGACGCCTCCTCCCCGCGGATCACCCGCCTCACGGGGGTGCGGGAAGGATCGGACCTCGGGCGGGCAGCCGATCACGACGCCCGCGCCGATCCAGTTGCCGTCGCCCATCGTGACGGGCCCTTCGATGACCGCGAAGGGCCCGATCGTGTTCCCTGTGCCGAGCTCGACATCGGCCGAGATCACTGCGGTGGGATGGATCGTGTTCATCTGCGCCTCGCTGTCGTTGCTCGCGCCGGGCGGTAAGCTCGGAGCGTCCGTTATGCATCTGCTGCGTCAGCGATGCGCCGTTCTAGCAGTTCGAGAGCACATGATACCCATCACGCACGTCCGATTCGGAGCCGAAGAAGAAGCGCTCGTCCTCGAGGTGCTCCGGTCCGGTCTGATCGCACAAGGTCCGAAGGTCGCCCTCCTCGAGAAGGAGTTCTCCGAGCGCTACGGATCCAAGCATGCGGTCGCGGTGAACAACGGCACGACGGCTCTCATCGCAGCTCTGCAGGTCCTCGACCTCGAGCCCGGCGATGAGGTGATCACGACGCCTTTCACGTTCGTCGCGACGCTGAACGCGATCCTTCAGTCCGGTGCCACGGCGGTCTTCGCCGACGCCCGCGAGGACGACTTCAACATCGATCCGGACGCTCTCGCCGCGGCGGTCACCGATCGCACCCGTGTCGTCGCCCCGGTCCATCTGTATGGCCAGATGGCGGACATGGACCCGATCCAGGCGCTCGCGGACTCGCGCGGTCTGCGCATCCTCGAGGACTCGGCGCAGGCGCAGGGCGCGACGTATCGGGGTCGTTACGCCGGCTCCTACGGCCTGGGAACGTTCTCGTTCTACGCGACGAAGAACATGACGACCGGCGAGGGCGGCATGATCACGACCGATGACGACGCACTCGCCGACCGTCTCCGTCTGCTCCGCAATCAGGGCATGCGCGCGCGCTACCAGTACGAGATGGCAGGCAACAACTACCGCCTGACGGATCTCCAGGCCGCGCTGGCGCTCCCTCAGATCGCCCGCTACGAGGACACGGTGGCACGACGCCGTCACAACGCTGCACGGCTGTCCTCGATCCTCGACTCGGTCGCCGGCATCGAAGCGCCCCGAGAGGCCGAGGGCCGGGGTCACGTGTGGCACCAGTACACGATCCGCGTCACCGAGGAAGCCGGCATCACACGGGACGCGCTCGCGGCCGAGCTCACCGAGCGCGGTATCGGCAACGGCATCTACTACCCGAAGCTCACCTTCGACTACGACGCCTACCGGAACAACCCGCAGGTGCGGATCAGTGACGTCCCCGTGGCGGCGCGGCTCGCCGAGCAGGCGCTGTCGCTGCCGGTGCACGCAGCTCTGACGGACGACGAGCTCGACCAGGTCGCAGAGACTGTGGCGGCGATCGTGGCGGAGCGCGCATGAGCGTCGCGAAGAAGGCGGTGCTCGTCGGCGCGGGGAGCATGGGCTCTCACCATGCCCGCGTGATCAGCCAGTCCGAAGGCGCGGAACTCGCCGTGCTCGTGGATCCGCGCGAAGAGGTGGGGCGCGCCGTCGCCGAGCGCTTCGGCGCGACGTGGAGCCCCGAGCTCCCCGACCTGGGCGACTACGACGCGGTGGTCATCGCCGCCGCAACCGAGGCGCACCATGAACTCGCGATGCAGGTGCTGGCGCAGGATCGCCCGCTTCTCATCGAGAAGCCGGTCGCGGACAGCCTGCTGCGCACCGAGGAGATCCTCGATGTCGCGGAGCAGCGCGATCTGCCGATCATGTGCGGTCTTCTGGAGCGCTACAACCCGGCCGTGATCGCGGCGCGCGCTGCGATCAGCGAGCCCCTCCACGTCACTGCGACCCGTCATTCGCCCTATGCCCCGCGCATCAGGACCGGTGTCGCGTGGGACCTCCTCGTGCACGACGTCGATCTGGCGATCAACCTCATCGGCGGCCAGCCGGAGACGATCTCGTCCCGGCTGGGGTTCTTCCACCCGGAGTCCGCGACGGGCGCGGAGGATGTGGCTGCGACCATCCTCGGCTTCGACGGAGGCGCCGTGGCGCAGATCTCCGCCAGCCGCATCGGTCAGCACAAGGTGCGGACGCTGACGGTCCACGAGCTCGACCGCCTCATCGAGGTCGACCTCCTGCGCCGCAACCTCACGATCTACCGCCACGTCTCCGAGGCGTCCGTCGACGATGGTCCGAGCTACCGTCAGCAGACGATCATCGAGATCCCGGAGATCCCACCGGCACCGGAGCCGCTGACCGCGCAGTTCGCGCGTTTCCTCGAGGTGATCGACGGGCGCGTGGATGCCGCCGCCGAACGGCGCAGCATCCTGCCCTCGCACCAGGTGATCGACCACGTCATCGCGGAGCGGGCATCGGCATGACGGCCGCCCCGCCTCCGCGGACAGGTGCGTGGATCTCGTCCAGCCGTCGCAGCGCGATCCGATACCTCGTCGCCGGCGGTCTCGCCTTCCTCGTCGACCTCGGCCTGCTGGCCCTGTTCCATCAGGTGTTCGGATGGCCGACCTGGCTCGCAGCAGGGAGCGCCTTCGTCCTGAGCTTCGCGTTCACCTACACGATCCAGCGCTACTTCACATTCGAGTCGAACGCCCCGCATGGGCGCACGCTCCTGAAGTACACCGCGCTCGTCGTGTTCAACACGCTCGCCACGGCGGCGATCGTCGCGTTGATCGACATGACCCCGGCCGGCTGGGCCGTGGGCAAGGTCGTCGCGACAGCTGCAACCACCATCTGGAACTACTTCGCGTACCGGTACTGGGTCTTCGCCGACCGCAGCCGCTGAAAGAGAGTCAACGTGTATCAGGGAGCACGCATCGCTGCCGTCGTCCCGGCGTACAAGGAAGAGAAGATGATCTCGACGGTCATCTCGACCATGCCGGAGTTCGTCGATCACATCGTCATCGTCGATGACCACAGCCCCGACCGCACGAGCGAGGTCGTGACAGAGATCGCAGACCCGCGCGTGACTCTGATCCGGCATGAGGTCAACCAGGGCGTCGGAGGCGCGATCGTGACGGGCCACAAGGCCGCGATGGACCTCGGCGCCGACGTCAACGTGATCATGGCAGGAGACGCGCAGATGGATCCGGTGTATCTGCCGGACCTTCTGGATCGCGTGACCAAGGACGGTTACGGCTTCGCGAAGGCGAACCGGTTCTTCTCCCCGGAGTCCTTCGAGGGGATGCCGGGCTACCGGATCTTCGGCAACATCGTGCTGTCGTTCATGACCAAGCTCGCCTCCGGGTACTGGAACCTCTTCGACCCGCAGAACGGCTACACGGCTGTCCGCACCGAGGTCCTCAAGCGGGTTCCCCTCGACCGTGTGTCGCCCCGGTACAGCTTCGAGAACGATCTGCTGATCCACCTCAACATCCTCCAGGTCGGCGCGGTCGACGTTCCGATCCCCGCCGTGTACGGCGAGGAGGTGTCGAGCATCCGGCTGTCGAAGGTCATCCCCGAGCTGATGAACCTGCTCGTCCGCGGATTCTGGCGGCGGATCTGGTACCGCTACGTGCTGTGGTCGTTCTCGCCCGTGGCGCTGCTGCTGTTCGTGGGCATCCTGCTCTCTCTGGTGGGCGTGGTCATCTCGATCTGGGTCTGCTTCCAGATCGCCAGCTCGGTCGTGGCCACGGCCGCCACGGTGATGCTGGCCGCGTTCCCGCTCATGATCGGCATACAGATGCTGATCAGCGCCCTCCAGCTCGACATCCAGGCCAGCCCGTCCCGGCCCGAGTACGAGCCGTTCCACTGACCTCCGATCGTCCGCCCCGCCGGAGTCGTGCGGGGTGGACGATCAGGAGGCGCCGGCCTGCGCGACGCGGGCCTGCGTGCCTCTCTCCTCAGCCTCATCGACCAGCTGAGCCTGCTGTCCTCGCTGTGTGGTGAGGAGGTGGTGGGTGAGGAGTGCGAGGGCCGCGGTGAAGGCGATGATCCCGCCGGCGAACACGATCGACGGCTGGGGGACGCCGGAGCCCCACCACCAGCTCCCGGGGCCGCTGAGCGACACTCCCGGGGCCCCGCCGAGCGTGTAGCGGCGGATGTTGCTGTACAGGGACACCGCATTGGCAGCAGACAGGACGGCCACGACCAGCCATGCCTGCAGAGGAGTCACCCGCACCCACCGGGTACCGATCGGGAACAGCACGAACCCGACGAACATGATGAGCAGCGGAAGCAGATAGCGCGGGTGCACCAGCCCGCCGACCTCGGTCAGGCTGCGCTGCAGCAGATACAGCGGCAGCGAGACGAGCGCGATCACGGTCGCCCCCACCACGAGAGCCTTGCGACAGCTCATCGTCGCGAGCCCGGTGAAGACCGCCGCCGCGAACACGAACAGCGTGCCCACCCACACCACCGGCGGAATCGTCACATCATTCCACCCCAGCGGCCAGGAGCCCAGGGAGCCGAACACGAGCGTCGGGACGTTGAGGAGGTTGTGCAGCAGCAGGCTCCAGCCGTGCCGCGCCGTTCCCCCGCTGCCCGGAGCGACGCCGTTCTGCCACACACCGACCTGCTGCGCGGTGAGGAAGAGCACGAAGCAGACCAGCGACAGCACGACCGGAAGGATGACGGACACCCAGAACCGCCTGCCCCCTCCGCCCCGCATCGCGAGGAACACCGCAGCGACCATCCCGATCACCGCATACACCGCCATATCCGAACGCGCCCCCGCGCCCATCACCGCGGTGACCACCGCCAGGACTCCGAGCACCACACGACGCCACCCCGCGCTCTCCAAGAACCCGAGAACCGCCAGCCACACCGTCCCGCCCGCCAGGACCGCCCAGCCGCTCGGATTGACCGACGCGATCAGGAACACGCCCCACGGCACCACCGTGACCGCCAAGGACACGACCAGCAGAGGACGCCGCCGAGCCGGGAGCACCCAGAACAGCACCGACACGATCACCACGAACAGCAGCGAATTGACGATCCGGATCGCGATCACCGACGCCCCGACATCCGCCGACGCGAAAGGACTGAGCACCGCGTAATACAACGGCGAGTAGTAATGCGCGACCGAGTTCACATGCTGCGTCGTCACAAGACGATTCGGATCCGCGCCCAGCGCCTTCACCTGACACGTCGCCGCGACCTCGGGCTGGAAGTGGTAGCACTCGTGCGAGGCGATGGTCGCCCACGGCACCCGCTCACCCGCACCACCCGAGGCACTCTCACACAACCCGGGACGCTCCCCCGCACCACACCAGATGCTCGCCAAGTGATAGTTGTCGTCGGGCGAGCTCCCCGCAGGCGAAGAGACCGTCCAGGAGGAGAGCGCGACCAGCAGCAGCAGCGGCACCAGAAGAAGGAGAGACGGGAGGCGTCGCGCAGTGCGCTCCGCGGGGGCCTTGCTGTTGCCTGTTTCTACCACCCGGCGAGTATATAAGGGGCCCGCCGGCCGATCCGCGCCGCCTCAGACCGATGCGACCGGGACGCCGGATCCCCGCCGCACGGAGTCGGGTACGGCGCGTTGTGTGGTGAGGAGGTGGTGGGTGAGGAGTGCGAGGGCCGCGGTGAAGGCGATGATCCCGCCGGCGAACACGATCGACGGCTGGGGGACGCCGGAGCCCCACCACCAGCTCCCGGGGCCGCTGAGCGACACTCCCGGGGCCCCGCCGAGCGTGTAGCGGCGGATGTTGCTGTACAGGGACACCGCATTGGCAGCAGACAGGACGGCCACGACCAGCCATGCCTGCAGAGGAGTCACCCGCACCCACCGGGTACCGATCGGGAACAGCACGAACCCGACGAACATGATGAGCAGCGGAAGCAGATAGCGCGGGTGCACCAGCCCGCCGACCTCGGTCAGGCTGCGCTGCAGCAGATACAGCGGCAGCGAGACGAGCGCGATCACGGTCGCCCCCACCACGAGAGCCTTGCGCCAGCTCATCGTCGCGAGCCCGGTGAAGACCGCCGCCGCGAACACGAACAGCGTGCCCACCCACACCACCGGCGGAATCGTCACATCGTTCCATCCCAGCGAAGACGTTCCGAGCGAGCCCACGATCAATGTCGGGACGTTGAGGAGGTTGTGCAGCAGCAGGCTCCAGCCGTGCCGCGCCGTTCCCCCGCTGCCCGGAGCGACGCCGTTCTGCCACACACCGACCTGCTGCGCGGTGAGGAAGAGCACGAAGCAGACCAGCGACAGCACGACCGGAAGGATGACGGACACCCAGAACCGCCTGCCCCCTCCGCCCCGCATCGCGAGGAACACCGCAGCGACCATCCCGATCACCGCATACACCGCCATATCCGAACGCGCCCCCGCGCCCATCACCGCGGTGACCACCGCCAGGACTCCGAGCACCACACGACGCCACCCCGCGCTCTCCAAGAACCCGAGAACCGCCAGCCACACCGTCCCGCCCGCCAGGACCGCCCAGCCGCTCGGATTGACCGACGCGATCAGGAACACGCCCCACGGCACCACCGTGACCGCCAAGGACACGACCAGCAGAGGACGCCGCCGAGCCGGGAGCACCCAGAACAGCACCGACACGATCACCACGAACAGCAGCGAATTGACGATCCGGATCGCGATCACCGACGCCCCGACATCCGCCGACGCGAAAGGACTGAGCACCGCGTAATACAACGGCGAGTAGTAATGCGCGACCGAGTTCACATGCTGCGTCGTCACAAGACGATTCGGATCCGCGCCCAGCGCCTTCACCTGACACGTCGCCGCGACCTCCGGATGGAATGCATAGCACTGCGAGGCGATGGTCGCCCACGGCACCCGCTCACCCGCACCACCCGAGGCACTCTCACACAACCCGGGACGCTCCCCCGCACCACACCAGATGCTCGCCAAGTGATAGTTCTCATCCGGCGATCCGCCGACGGGCGTCGCCACGGCCCAGGCGCTCAGCGCGACCAGCAGCAGCAGCGGCACCAGAAGAAGGAGCCGCACTCCCCCGCGTCGTCCAGGGCGATCGAGAGGTGCGGTGCCATCCGGGGTAACTGCCACCCGGCGAGTATATGTGAGCGAGGAGCGGCTCCTGGGTGCCCCACCGGCACAGGGTCGGCTCATGAGCGCCCGGTATCATTGCGGGATGCGCAGACTGCTTGTCACGGGCGGAGCCGGCTTCATCGGCTCCAATTTCGTTCACTACGTTCTCGAGAACACGGATGACAGTGTCACAGTCCTCGACAAGCTGACGTACGCGGGAAACGTCGCGTCGCTGCAGGGCCTCCCCTCCGATCGGTTCCGGTTCGTCGAGGGCGACATCTGCGATGCGGAGCTGGTGGGCGGCCTCTTCGACGAGCACGATGCCGTCGTGCACTACGCGGCGGAATCGCACAACGACAACTCCCTCAGCGGACCGGCACCCTTCGTGCAGACCAACCTCATCGGCACCTTCACTCTTCTCGAAGCCGCTCGTCGCAGCGGGATCCGGTTCCACCACATCTCCACGGACGAGGTCTACGGAGACCTCGAGCTCGACGACCCGGCGCGCTTCACCGAGCAGACGCCCTACAACCCCTCGAGCCCCTACTCGTCGACCAAGGCCGGCTCCGACCTGCTCGTGCGCGCCTGGGTCCGCTCCTTCGGAGTCCAGGCGACGATCAGCAACTGCTCCAACAACTACGGCCCGCGCCAGCACGTCGAGAAGTTCATCCCGCGGCAGATCACCAACCTGATCGACGGCGTCCGCCCGAGGCTCTACGGCGACGGACTGAATGTGCGCGACTGGATCCACGCCGACGACCACTCGTCTGCGGTGCTCCGCATCCTCGACGCGGGAACGATCGGCGAGACCTACCTCATCGGCGCGGACGGCGAGAAGACCAACCGACAGGTCATCGAGCTGATCCTCCAGGAGATGGGACGATCCGCCGACGACTACGACCTCGTCACGGACCGCGCCGGTCATGATCGCCGCTACGCCATCGATTGGACGCGTCTGCGCGACGAGCTCGGCTGGACGCCGCAGTTCTCCGACTTCTCGGCGGGCATCGTCGACACCGTCCGCTGGTATCGCGAGAACGAGGACTGGTGGCGACCGCAGAAGTCCGCGACCGAGCGCAAGTACGCGGAGACCGGCCAGTGAGCGGCGGGATCCGCTTCGGGCTGCCGCTCGCCCTGCACACGTCGCCCATCGACGGTCTCGTGGTCCTCGACCTCCCCGTGCACGGGGACAACCGCGGATGGTTCAAAGAGAACTGGCAGCGGGAGAAGATGACCTCTCTGGGGCTTCCGGATCTCGGGCCGGTGCAGAACAACATCTCTTTCAACAAGACCCGCGGAACCACGCGCGGAATCCATGCCGAACCCTGGGACAAGTACATCTCGGTCGCGACAGGCAGCGTTTTCGGCGCATGGGTCGACCTCCGCGAGGGCGACGGGTTCGGCACGGTGTTCACGACCGTGATCGACCCCTCGGTCGCCGTGTTCGTCCCCCGCGGAGTGGGCAACGCCTTCCAGACGCTCGAAGACTCGACCGCGTACACGTATCTCGTCAACGAGCACTGGTCGCCCGAGGCCGAGTACACGTTCCTCAATCTCGCCGACGAGACGGTCGCCATCGAGTGGCCGGTTCCCCTCGAGCAGGCGGAGCTGTCCGCGAAGGACCTGGGACACCCGCGGCTCGCCGACGTCGCGCCGATGCGCTTCTGAACCCGACTCCTCCACGGCTCCGCGGAGAACCGCCGGTGTTCAGCCGATCTGGCTGAACACCGACCAGCCGGACCCGATGATGGTGCTGCCCTTCCAACCGCCTGCACCGTCGCCGCGATACAGCATGAGGCCGCCATCGGGAAGACGCGCGATCACGTCCGCGGCGCCGTCACCGTCGAAGTCACCGGTGGAGAAGACCGCGGTCATGATGGACCAGCCTGTTCCGATCTGCTTCGCGGACACCCAGGATCCCGCACCATCGGTTCCATAGAGCCAGAGGGAGCCGTCCGCCCGACGCGCGATCAGGTCGCCCCGACGGTCGCCGTCGAAGTCGCCCGCGTAGAAGACGGCGTCGAACACGCCCCACCCGGACCCGATCCTCTCGCCACGGCCCGTGATCCAGCCCCCGGCGCCGTTGCCACGATACAGAAGCAGATCGCCCGCACTGTTGCGCATCAGGACATCGGTGTTGCCGTCGCCGTCGAAGTCCATGCTCCCGACGATCACCTGTTTGGGATCCCATCCGGAGCCGATGACGATCGGATCCGCGAAGCCGCCGGCTCCATCGCCCTTCCACAGACGGAACGTCCCCGAGGCGTCGACGCTGCCGACGTCGCGGAACCCGTCGCCGGTGAAGTCGCCGAGCGGGATCAGCCGCGCCTGACCGGCCCAGTCGGTGCGCGCGTAGGAGACCGCGCCCCACCCGCCGGTCCCGTTGCCGCGATACACGGTCAGAGCGCCGGCGGACGTCAGCGCCACGACATCGGCGGCACCGTCCCCGTTCAGGTCTCCGGCACCAGCCGGAAGAGCTCGCGCCTTGGTCGCGGGAGCTCCCGGTCCGCTCAGAGAGGTCATCACATCCCAGCCGCCGCCGACGATCGTGCCACTGGAGAACGCGCCCCCACCGAGGCCGGCGTAGAGGAGCAGCCGGCCCTGCCCGTCACGGGCGAGAAGGTCGGCGGTGCCGTCGGCGCCGAAGTCGCCGGGGCTGAAGATCGCGCTCATCCCGTTCCAGCCGGAGCCGACCACGCGTTGCCCCGCCCAGCCTCCGCGCCCGTTGCCGAAATAGACGACGAGGCTTCCGCCGGACGTGCGACCAATGAGATCCGGCACCCCGTCGCCCGAGAAGTCCACTCCTCCGACCAGCGCCGTGAAGCCCTGCCAGCCCGACCCGACCGGAATGCCCTCGCGGAGTCCGCCCTGGGCGGTTCCCCGCCACAACAGGAGCGTCCCGTCCGCGCGCGTCGTGAACATGTCGGGGATCCCATCCCCGTCGAAGTCGCCTGCGGGCGCGATCAACGCGGCTCCCGACCAGTTCACGGGAAGGGTCCTGACGGCGTCGTATCCGGTGCCGGTTCCGGAGATGACGTCGACGGTGCCGTCGGAGCGGACGTCGATCGCGTCCCTGTTGCCGTCCCCGGTGAGATCGCCGACGCCGAACACCTTGCGGCCCGCGAATCCGGATCCCACCTGGATCGGCGCACCCCACGTGACGTTCTTGAACGGGTAGGCGAGCAGTTGCCCGGCCGCATTGACAGCGAGCACATGCCCCGACGTGTTGATGGGCTGGAGGGTGACCGGCGGCTGGGCGGGCGTCGACGTCTGGGTCGACCCGAACCAGTCGGTGAAGTAGTTGTAGAAGTTCCTGTTGCCGTAGGCGGAGCAGGAGTCGCCCTCGCCGTAGCCGGCTCGCAGGGCGGCGGCGTTGGGCTGGTACGGCGTGTAGTAGTACAGGGCCGCCGTGGCCTTGTTCGCGATGTAGACCGGGCCGGAGCCGCACCCCTGGTTGGGGTTGTACAGGATGTTCCAGGTGTTGCCCGGGGCGTACCAGGTGAACCAGCGACCCTCCATGTAGATCTGCATCTGACGGGCCGCGCCGTAGATCTGCTGGAAGAAGCCGACGTACGTGGGGTCGCACGGCGCATCATCGGGACAGCCCTGTCCGAGAGCGCTGTCGTAGCGCCAGCTGCTCGGCCAGGTGTGCGTGACGAGACCCTGCTCCTTCTGCAGCATCACGATCAGCACCTGCGGGTTGATGTTGCAGGACTGGGAGACGCGGTAGATGATGCTCGCGGCGCTCTCGTTGGCCGTGCCCGAATAGCCACGGCAGTATGCATCCGCCGGACGGTCCTGCGAGGTGACACGGAAGTCCTTGAGGCAGGTGTACCCCGCTTGGCAGGACACGACCTTGGCATTGAAGAAGCTCTGGATCTGGTCCGCGCTCATGGTCGTCTTGTTCGTGAAGACCGCATCGCTGATGATGTTCCCGGCATTCCACCCGTCGAGCGTCATCGGGCGGACCGAGGTCGTCGCGGAGGATGCCAGGGAGGTCTGGACGGCCGATGCCGGTGGACCTCCGGCGATCGCCGGCGCGAGCACGGAGAGAAGGACGGCGGCGATGACGAGCATGCCGATCATCCTGCGTCGGGGCACGGCGGCGCGCACAGGACCCGGGGCATGTCCAGTCATGCTGATATTCTGCGGGACGCCACCCCGGATGACGCCGCGGACACGCACGAAGCTGCCGAACAGCGCGACTCACGCGTCGTCGATGCGTCAGAGCTCCGCGTGCAGCGTCCAGACCCGCTCGGCCGAACCGGTCCAGGAATAGGCGCGCGAGCGATCCGCGGCGAGCACCGACAGGCGCCGCGCGCCCTCCCCCGCCGCATTCCGAACCGCGTCGGCGAACCCGTCCGGCCCCACCAGCAGGCCTCCCTCGGCCAGCACGTCCCGGTGCACGCCGCTGTCCGCGGCGATCACCGGAACCCCGAGCGCGAGCGCCTCGATCATGCGCCACGGCCATGCCGGCGCCGGGTCGGCGGCGGCGAGCGCGAGCGCACCCGCGAGCAGAGCGGCACGATCCGGCGCGTCGAGCCGCCCGATCACGTGCACCCGCGGCGCGGGCAGCCCGGCGGCCGCGGCGGCCCCCGCGATCGCCGAGGCCGCGGCGTCGGGGGCGTCGAGGACGAAGACATCGGCGTCGACGGCGAACGCGGCGGCGAACACCGGCTCGAGCACGGCGGCCCCGCCCGTGGCGACCAGGTACCGCGCCGGGGCGCCGAGAGCGATGCGACGCTCTGCCGCGTCGGGCGGGATCGTGAAGCCCTCGGCCGCGGCTCCCGGGATCACGCGGATCCGGTCCCCGAAGCGGCCCAGGTCCGCGAGCTGCTCGGCCATGGCGTGCGTCGGCACGACGATCGCGTCGGCGTGCTTGACGGCGCGCTTGAGCATGCCGCGGTGCCACAGCACGCTCGCGCGGGACAGCTGCTCGGGTGCCACCCAGGGACTCAGATCCCACACCGTGACCACGGTCTGGTCGTAGTCGTTGGCCCGGTCGTGCTTCACGAGCGGGGCGAGGAGACCGGGGGCATGGATCATGCCGCCGCCGACGCCCGCGACCACGCCCAGCTGCCACGCCCCGGCGAGCTCGCGACGGGCGAGCCCGAGGCGATGCACCGTGTCAGCGCCCGCGACCGTGCTCTCGCCGCCGGCCGGCACGATCGCCTCGATCTCGCACTTCGGCGGCGCGGTCGCCGCGAGCGCCCGGACGAGGGAGAGCGCCGCATCGGCCTGATCGGGCTCCACGACGTCGTTCACCTGATCGAGCACCACCCGCAGCACAGCCATGCGACGAGCCTATCCAGCGCCGGGGCATCCGCCGCTGAGGCGCTCCCGGCCTCTCGCGATCAGCCGGTCGGCGTCGGCGAGGGCGTCGGATGCAGGGCGGCCTTGACCTTCGCGTGGATGTCGTTCCAGTCGGGCTCGAACTCGTCCACGCCGTTCGCCGGGGTGAGATCGATCGTCGTGAGCCCCTGCTGCTTCGCCTTCACCATGAGGTCGAAGAACTCCGGCAGCTTGTCCTGCGGCAGGTCGGTGTCCACCGCCGACGTGCCCGCCGCCGCGATCTCGTTGAAGTGCGTGAGCACGTTCTGCGGCGTGAACTGCTTGAGCAGCGCGTCCTGCAGCTCGCGCTGGCGGCGCATCCGGTCGAAGTCGCTCGTGGTGTACCGCGAGCGGGCGTACCACTGCGCGGTGTCGCCGTTCATGTGCTGCTTGCCGGGCTCGATCCAGCCCGTCGCCCACTCCTCGGCGTTGTCGGGGCCGCCCCACTCCGGCACGTTGCCCTCGGGGAGCCGCTCCTTGACCGTGATGTCGACGCCGCCGAGCGCATCGATGAGCTTCGCGAAGTCGTTCATGTCGAGGAACACGTAGTACGGAATCTTGATCCCGAGCACGCCCTCCGCCGCGTCCTTGGTGGCCTCGACCGCGGGGCGGGATCCGTGCTTGGTCGCCTCCGGGTAGAGGGATGGACCGGTGTGGCACGTCTCGACCGCGTTGGTGAGCTGGTTGATCCCGCTCCCCCAGCCGCATTCGGCGTCGTCGTGCGCCTGCAGGCCGTCGGGGTACAGGTCGTGCATCGGTCCCGGCGCGAACGGCACATGCGGCATGTCGCGCGGGATGCCGAAGATCGTGGTCTTGCCGGTCTCGGCGTTGACCGAGACGACGGAGATGCTGTCATAGCGCATCGAGTCGCGTCCGAGCCCGCTGTCGGCGCCCAGCAGGAGCACGTTGTAGTAGCCGTCGCTCGGCGGCAGGCTCGGCCCGCCCGAGCCGAACAGCGTGCTGATCGCGTTGCGGCTGGATCCGACGATGTTCGCAGCCGACGCCGTGGCGCTCCCGCACAGGCCCAGCACCAGCACGGCTACGAGCGGGATCGCGATCTTCGCGTAGTCCCTGGTGCGGACCAGGCGCACCAGGCGCAGCGTGTCGAAGGTGAGCACGATCCACAGCACGATGTACGCGAAGCACAGGACCTGGATGAGGCTCAGCACGAGCCAGCTCACCCAGCCGCCGCCGACCGTGAGCCACAGCAGCGCCTGGTGCCAGAGCAGCGCGGTCACGCCGCCCACGACCACCAGGGTCCACATCAGCAGCGTCGCGCCGAGCCCGAAGCGGCCGAGGCGCCGGTTGCCGGCCAGCACCTGCGCGGAGCCGGGCACCAGCACGTTGAGCACCACGAGCCACCAGCCGCGGCGCGTCATCACCTGCGGCGAGCCGAAGTCCGGGTCGCGCATCGGGCGCGTGCGGATGAGCCCCGCACTCGATGCGGAGACCGCTCCGGGCCTGGTGAGCATCTGGGTCACAGGCTGTCCTTCAGCCGCCGGTTCTTCTCCTCGACCTGCGCCTCGAGGTCGCGCGCATAGGACTCGATCCGATCGGCCAGGGCGGGATCCGCCGTGCCGAGGATCCGCGCCGCGAGGATGCCCGCGTTGCGTGCTCCGCCGATCGACACCGTGGCGACCGGGATCCCCGCCGGCATCTGCACGATCGAGAGCAGCGAGTCCATGCCGTCCAGGTAGGCGAGCGGAACCGGAACGCCGATCACCGGCAGCGCGGTGACGGAGGCCAGCATTCCCGGCAGATGGGCGGCTCCGCCGGCGCCGGCGATGATCGCCTTCAGGCCGCGCTCGCGCGCCTCGGTGCCGTAGCGGTGCAGCTTCTCGGGCGTGCGATGGGCGGAGACCACCTCGACCTCGTGCGGGATGCCGAACTCGGTCAGCGCCTCGGAGGCGGCGCTCATCACGCGCCAGTCGGAGTCGGATCCCATCACGACGCCGACGAGGGGCGCGGCGGATGCGTGCAGTGTCCCAGTCACCCGTACAGGCTACGGGCGACGCCTGGGAGAACCCCGCTGCGGCGCGCCCCCGGAGCCGAGAACGACCATCCGGCCGCCCGCTTCGCGGGGCTCGCGCCGGGCGTCCGTCGAGGCGGGCGTCAGGCGAACGCCGCCGCAGCGGCGCGCGCCTCGGCGAGCACGGCCTCGAGGTCGGATCCACTCGCGTTCACGTGCCCGACCTTGCGCCCGGGGCGCGGTGCCTTGCCGTAGGTGTGCACCTTCGCGTTCGGGCTCGCGGCGAGAGCGGCGGGCACGCGATCCAGCATCCCGGCGTCGGCGGGGCCGCCGAGGATGTTGATCATCACCGACCACTCGGCATGCGGGGCGGTGTCGCCGAGCGGCAGGTCGGCCACCGCACGCAGGTGCTGCTCGAACTGGCCGGTCACGGCGCCGTCCTGGCTCCAGTGCCCGCTGTTGTGCGGGCGCATCGCGAGCTCGTTGACCAGGATCCGCCCGTCCTCGGTCTGGAACATCTCCACGGCGAGCATGCCGGTGACGTCGAGCCCCTCGGCGATCCCGCGGCCGATGCGCGCCGCCTCCTCGAGGTGTGCGGCGTCGACCCCCGGGGCGGGAGCGATCACCTCGGCGCACACGCCGTCCTTCTGCACCGTCTCCACGACGGGATACGAGACCGATTCGCCGCCGGGGCGCCGGGCGACCTGCTGGGCGAGCTCGCGCACGAACGGCACCAGCTCCTCGACGAGCAGCGCGTCGCCGGCGCCGAGCGCGGCGAACCAGTCGGCCGCCTCCTCCGCGCCCGCGACCACGCGCACGCCCTTGCCGTCGTAGCCGCCGCGGGGGGTCTTGACCACGCCGCGCCCGCCGTGCGCATCGAGGAACGTCTGAAGCTCGGCGACGTCGGCGACACGGGCCCAGTCGGGCTGCGGGGCGCCGAGCTCGGCGAGGCGGGCGCGCATGTCGAGCTTGTCCTGCGCGAACCGCAGCGCGTCGGGTCCGGGGTGCACGGCCACGCCGTCCGCCACGAGCGCGCGCAGCACCTCCTGCGGCACATGCTCGTGGTCGAACGTGATCACGTCGACGTCGGCCGCGAACCGGCGCACCGTGTCGAGGTCGCGGTAGTCCCCCACCGCGGTCGCGGCGAGCTGCGCGGACATCCCCTCGTCCTCCGCGAGCACGCGGATGTCCAGCCCCAGCTCGACCGCCGGAGCGATCATCATCCGCGCCAGCTGTCCGCCGCCGATCACACCCACACGCAACGCCATCGGATCTCCGTTCCTCAGCGTCCATTCTTCCGTACGCGAGGAGTCGGATCCTGCGCCGCCCGGATCCGGCGTTCCTTTCCCTCCCCCGGCTGCGTTTCCCTCCCCGCGCACGCACAAGCACGGGGAGGGAAACACGGCGAGGGGAGGGAAACGTGCCTCCGTGCCCCGTCTTCGGCTCAGGCGCCGAAGCTCGCGGCCTGCGCGTCGCGGTGCGCGAGGATCTGCCCGACCTCGACCTGATCGGCCAGGGTCTCCTGCACGAGCACCACATTCGGGACGTCGCGCAGCCGCAGCGGCGCGTCCACGCCGTTGGAGAGCAGGATCGTCCCGGCGCCCACCATGCGCTGCAGCGGCCCGCGGCGCACCGTGATCGTGTAGCCCCGGGCGTGCGACATCTCGGTGCTGCTGCGGGATCCGATGCCGTCGCGCACGATCACACGGCGCGTCGTGATCGTGAACCGGCGGGAGATCCAGGTCACGAACGGCACCACCACGAGCAGGAGCACCACCGCTCCCGCCGCTGCCCACAGCATCCAGTCCTTCGCCCATCCCGCGATCGGCGCAGGGAGGTTGCCGGTGAAGTACCCGGTGGCGCCGGCGACCGCGATGAGCACGAGCGCCGACCAGACCAGGTGGCGGGCGTGCGGATGGAACCGGGCGACGAGGCGCTCCTCCGCCGGCACGCCGGGCGGCGGCGTCAGGGGCCGCCCGCTCAGACTCACCGGTTGCGTCACGCGTCCATTGTGACCCGTGCCGTGGACAACCGCACGGCCCGGCGCGGGTGTGTCCGGATGCGGTCGGCCCGGCGGGCGGATCCGGGCGGGTCCGCTCAGACGACGAGTGCGATCGCGACGCCGTCCCAGCCCTTGACGCCGACGGTCTGCAGGGCCGTCGCATCGAAGCGCGGGTCCCGTCCGAGCATCTCGAGGCCGGCACGCGTCCCGGCGACCTTCGGATCCGTGGAGGCCGGATCGACGATGTCGCCGTCACGGCCGATGTTGTCCAGGACGACCACGGTGCCGGGCCGCCCGAGGCGCGCGGCCCAGTCGAGGTAGATCGTGTTGGACTCCTTGTCCGCGTCGATGAAGACGAGGTCGAACGGTCCCGGATCGGCGAGCGTCGGCAGCACGTCCGCCGCCCGTCCGACGAGGATCTCCACGCGGTCCCCCACGCCCGCGGCGTCGATGCTCGCCCGCGCGACGGCCGCGTTCGCCGGCTCCGCCTCGATCGTGACGACGCGGCCGCCGTCGCCCACGGCGCCCGCCATCCAGATCGTGGAGTAGCCGCCGAGCGTGCCGATCTCCAGCACCCGCCGCGCACCGGAGATCCGAACCAGCAGGCTCAGCAGCTTGCCGCTCACCGGCGCGACCTCGATCGCGGGCATCCCCGCGGCCCGCTGCGCCGTCAGCGCCGCCTCGAGGGCCGGGTCGTGCCCGACCAGCGTCTCGGCGAGGAAGTCGTCAGCGGCGCGCCAGTGGGCGGGAGTCGGTTCAGCCATGGGCCCAGCTTCACGGCTTCGGACGCCGGGATCAAGTGCCCGTCGGCGTCGACGGCTCCCCGGATCCGCCCCGGGTCGGAGGAGCCGGCGCGGAGGGATCTGCTCCGACCGGCGGCAGGGTCGACGGCAGCGTGCGCGGACGGTCCGCGGCGAGCGCCGGCTGCCGGCGGAACTGGCCGGTGGCGATCAGCACGACGATCACGACCGCGCCGACGATCCAGCCGGCCACGCCGAGAGGAAGGACGAGGGCCGGATCCGGATCCGATCCCGCCGCGTAGAACCAGAGGTACATCGCCGCCGAGGCGTTGAAGGCGCCGTGCGCGAACACCGCGGGCCAGATCGACGCGGAGCGCAGCCGCAGCCAGCCGAAGAGCACCCCCAGCACGACGCAGCCACCGGTCATCAGCAGCACTCCGCCCAGGTCGGCGCGGCCGAAGTTGTAGCCCAGCAGGATGATCGGCGCGTGCCACAGCCCCCAGATCGCACCGCTGACGAGCAGGGCGGGCCAGGTGCCCCAGCGGCGCAGGGCGGGGACGAGGAATCCTCGCCAGCCGAGCTCCTCCCCGAAGGCGGCGACGGCGTTGACCGTCGCGCCGGCGACGGGGATGCTCGCCGCCTGCGCGGCGATGAGCACGCCGGCCGGCGGCAGCGGCGTGCCCGCGGGCACCTTCGCCGCGAGCAGCTCGGCGAATCCGGAGAAGCCGACGAGATCCACCCTCAGCCACCCGCACAGGACCGCCACCGCCGTCGAGGCGAGCACCAGCAGCGGCGGCACCAGCAGTCCGATCACCGACATCCCCACCACGCGCCGCACCGGGCGCAGCGGCCACAGTCCGAGGAACCGCAGCCGTGCGCCGCGCGGGATCGGCCGCAGCACGACGAGCACCAGGAGCACGGCGATCGCCGGGGTGTACATCATCACCGACATCAGCGGCACGGCGTATGGCTCGCGCAGCCCGGCGCCGAGCCACAGGGGCAGCACCACCAGCCAGGCGAGGCCGAAGGCCAGCACCAGGTAGGTGAGGACCGCGCCCGCGCCGATCCGCGGTGCTTCCGCCGCCGGAGCGGCCGTGCCGGCATCCGGGTTCCTGTTCTCGGTCATGCGGCGCCTCCCTCGGGATCGGCCGGCGCCTGCGCGCTGTCCAGATAGGCCTGCAGGACCGCCGCGCCGACGGCCGCGCCGTCGACCGTGACCACGAGCGGACGCCTGTCGCGGCGCTCGACCTCGATCGCGGGCCCCTTGCGCAGCACGATGCCGGTGCGCCCGTCGAGGCCGAGCCGCCAGCCGAAGCCGCCGAACTCGCCGAACGGGTTGCACTCGACCGCGCGCACCGAGACGACGTCGGCGAGCGGCACGTGCACGCGCGGAAACCCGATCATCGAGCGCACCAGGAGCCCGTCCGGCCCCACGCGCACCCGGAAGGACGCGGAGCTCGCGAAGGCCACGCCGACCAGCAGCAGCGTCAGCGCCGGGATCCACATCCGATCGGTGAACCGGATCGCCATCACGGCGGTGACGCCGACGATGACCACGATGAGCAGCGAGACGAGGATCACGGCGGCGCGGGACATGCTCGCCGTCGCCAGCCACACCACCCGCTGGCCCCGCCCGATGGCGTCGACGTGCACCGGCTGCAGGGGCGCGGCCGGCGCGGGCCGGACGTGCGGCTGCACCAACCAGCCGAGGCCGATCAGGGCGACGAACACGGCGAAAGCGGCGACCATCTGCCCGCCGATGTCGGAGACGTGAGAGGCGTCGGCGACGCCTCGCTGCAGGCTCACCCCGCTGAGGGCCACGACGGCGCTGAGCCCCGAGATCCCGAGAGCCATCGCCGCGAGGAGCCGCGCGGCGCCGCCCCAGTGGTCGCGCACGCCCAGCAGCGTGCCGACCGTCATCACCGCGGGCAGCACGAAGCCGAGCAGGACCGCCATCCACGCGAACGTCTCGGGAGGCCCGAAGCCGTCGGCACCGGACGGCCCCCAGTGCGTGACCGCGGGAGACGGCAGTTCGGGCAGCCACGACAGGACGAGCCCGAGCACCACTGCGGAGAGGACGAGCGGCACCGCCACCCCGACGATCAGCGCGATCAGCCGGGCGCGACGCAGCTCCTGCGGCGGGATGGCCGTCACGTGCTGCGCCGTGGAATCCGTGCGGTCGTTCATGATGTCACCTTTCCTGCCCGGCATCCGGGCCGTCGACAGCCCCGGGACCTCGTCGATCCCCTGTCGCGGACTCGTGCGCGGCGATCAGGGCGGCGAGCGTCGCCGGTGTGACGCCGAGGGCGGCGCCGCGGCGGACGAGGACCGCGATGTCCTCTCCGATCTCCGCGAGCGGGGCGGCCGCAGCCGCGAGCACGGCCCCCCTGCCCCGGCGCAGATCCACCAGCCCCTCGTCGCGCAGGTCCTGATAGGCCCGCAGCACGGTGTGCACGTTCACGTCGATCGCCGAGGCCAGCTCGCGCGCGGCGGGCAGCCGGTCTCCGGGGCGCAGGCGTCCCGCCAGCACCTCCGCGCGCACCGAGGCCGCGATCTGCTCGAACAGCGGACGTGCGCTGTCGGTGTCGATCCGGATCAGCATCGCGCACCTCCCGTCGTGGTTCACCTGCACGATTATTCTATGACAACTAGATCAATTGTGGAAGGGATCCCGTCGATTCCCGCATCGGCGGGAGCAATTGTGGAAGGGATCCCGTCGATTGCCGATCCGGGCGCGACAGCGGCGACACTGGGCGCATGCGCATCACTCCCCGCCGCCTCGCCGTCGGCATGAGTCTGTGGATCCCCAACCTCTTCAGCGGCATCCGCGTCCGCCGGTTCAGCGCCGACTGGACGCACGCCACCGTCGAGCTGCACGTGAACGTCTTCACCCGCAACTACGTGAAGACCGCCTTCGGCGGATCCATGCAGGCCATGACGGATCCGTACTTCTTCATGCTCGTCATGCACCAGCTCGGCCGCGACTACGTCGTGTGGGACACCCGCGGCGAGATCGAGTTCCTCAAGCCCGGCCGCGGCGTGCTCACCGCGCAGTTCGACGTGCCGACGCACCGGGTCGACGACATCCGCGCCCGCGCCGAAGGCGGCGCGAAGGTGCTCGAGTGGTTCGAGACCGAGATCACCGATCGCTCGGGCGACGTCGTGGCGCGCGTGCGCCGCGAGGTCTACGTCCGGGAGAAGAAGCGGGTCACCGCCGCCCGGGTGTGACCCCGCGCAGGCTCGAGGCGCGCTCGACCAGCGTCGGCGCGAGGCGCACAGTGTCCCGTGAGCCCGACGTGCCCGCGACCAGGCCGAGCGCGAGCTCCAGCGCCGTGCGACCGCTCTCCTCGAACGGCTGCCGCACGGTGGTGAGGCCGAGCCCCTCGGCCAGCTCGCCGTCGTCGTAGCCGATCACCGGCAGTCTCTCGCTCTCCGGTCGGGAGCGCTGCAGCTCGAGGACGGCGGCCGCGAACCGGTCGTGATTCGCGACGACGGCGGTGGCCCCGGCATCGCGCGCGGCCTGCAGCACCCGCTGGTCGATCTCGGCCGGCCCGTCCACCGCCGTCGGCACCACCGAGACGTGCCGCTGCAGCCCCTCGATGCGCAGCATCCCGGCCGACACATAGGCCGGCGAGCGCTGCGGCTCGTGCACGAACAGCGCCGTGCGGTGCCCGAGCTCGACGAGGTGGCGGCCGATCTGCTCGCCTCCGTCCCGATCGTCGACCAGGACGACGGGGCCGCCGACGGCGCCCTTCGCCGGCACGACGTCCACGTAGACGACAGGGATCCTCGCCGCCCTGCTCGCGCGACGGGCGGCGCCTCCGAGAGGCACGCCCATGACGATGAGCCCCGACGCGTCGGTGCGCGCCGGCAGCACGTCCAGCAGCGGCTCGTCGGCCGCGGCCGCCGAATCCAGGTCGTAGGGGATGATGTCCACCGCGACGTCGCGCGCCCGCCGCAGCATCCCCGAGAGCCGGCGCAGGTAGGAGGGGTAGCTCGTGAAGGGGGCGGCGACCGCGATCCGGGATGCGCCGATACGGCGCCCCTGCGTCATCCGGTAGCCGAGCGCGGTGGCGGCCGCGACGATCCGCTCGCGCGTCTCCGGGCGCACCCGATGCGGCGCGCTCACCGCCAGCGAGACCGTCGAGATGCTCACCCCGGCACGCGCGGCGACGTCGTAGATCGTGACCCTTCCTGGACGTGCGCGCATCGCTCGGATCCCCTCTTCATCGAAGTTCTTCGATTGCTCAGACTAGTCCGCAGCCCGTCGAAGGAGATGACCGATGCCGAGAGGCTCCCGCTACCGCCGCCCGATGCTCGACCGCGCCGTCGCGGCGCATGAGGCGAAGACCGCCGCCCTTCTCGCGCCCGAGCCGAAGGATCCTGCGGGGCGGCGCCGCGTCGCCGGCGAGAACGACACCGCGGTCAGCGCGGCCCTGGGAGTCTCGCCCCTTCACACCGCCACCGCCGAGCACACCGTGCCCGTCGCCGGCCATCCGGACGTGCGGGTGCGCGTCTACTGGCCCGGCCCCGAACCGGCCCCGCGGGACGCGGGACTCCCGATCCTCGTGTACTTCTACGGCGGAGGCTTCACGATCGCCGGCATCGACTGGGTCTCGTGGGATGCGCGGTTCCGCGAGCGGGCGCGCGACGCGGGGATCATCATCGTCGCCGCAGACTACGCACACGCGCCGGAACGGCGATTCCCCACCCAGCCGGAGCAGTGCTGGAGCGCCTGGGAATGGACGCATGCCCGCGCGGAGGAGCTGGGCGGATCCCGCGACCGGCTCGCCGTGGGCGGCGCGTCCTCCGGGGGCGACCTGGCCGCGGCGGTAACGCTCATGAACCGCGACCGCGCCGCGCATCCGATCGCCCTGCAGCTGCTGGAGAACCCGGCGCTCGACCTCACCATCGGGCACGCCGACGCGCGCGGCGTCAGCGCGAGGATGCCCGGCGTCATCGTGCGCAAGGCCGGCCGGATGCTGGTGCGGCAGTACGTCGGCGACGACACGAAGGCGGCCCGAGACCCGTACGCCTCGCCGCTGCTCGCCGACTCCCACGCCGGCCTCCCTCCGGCGCTCATCATCACCTCCGAGCTGGATCCCCTCCGCGGCGACGGCGAGGCGTACGCCAGGGCGCTCTCCGACGCCGGAGTCGATGTCACGGCCGTGCGGTTCATCGGTCAGACGCACGGGTCCCTCGGTGCGACCGGCTTCGTCCCGGCCGCCGACGTCGCCCACCGCCTGATCGTGACCGAGCTGCGCCGGCTGCGGGCGGACTCATGAGCACCGCCGACACGCTCGCACTCGACGCGCCGGTGCGGGCCTGGCTCCGCCGGATCGGGGAGATCGTCGTCGATCTGCCGGACTACGACTCGCCCGATCCCGCCGCGCATCGTCGGGCGGCCAGGATCCTGAGCGATCGGCTGGCCGCCGAGTTCACGGAACCGACTCCCCTGGGCGTGGAGGCCGAGGAGCTGCGGCTCACCGGCGCCGCCGGATCTCTCCGCGCCCGGCGGTTCCGCCCTGCGGGCTCGTCCGGCCCTCTCCCGACCATGCTGTGGCTGCACGGCGGAGGCTGGATCGCGGGCACGATCGACGAGGTCCTCAACGAGAGCACCACGGCGGACCGCGCCCTGCGCTCCGCGGTGCAGATCGTGTCGCTCGAGTACCGCCTCGCGCCGGAGCACCCCTTCCCCGCCCCCGTCGACGACGCCGTCGCGGCCCTCGCCGACCTGCGCACGCGGGCGGGCGAGCTGGGCATCGACCCGGACCGCCTCGGCATCGGAGGCAACTCCGCCGGAGCCACGATCGCGGCCTCCGCCGCCCTCCGGGAGAGGGATGCCGGCCGCCTGCTGCACCATCAGGCGCTCGAGGTGCTGCCCGCCACCCTGCGCCCTCTCGACGGCCTGTCCGAGCAGCGACGCCGCGCCTCCGGCATGGACGGCGCCGAACTGCTCGCCGGCCTCTACCGCGCGGGCGCCCCGCTCGCGGAGTGCTCACCGCTCGACGCCGCCGATCATCGAGGCCTCGCTCCGGCGCTCATCCTCGCCGCCGAGTTCGATCCGCTGCGCGACGGCGCCGTCGCCTACGCCCGCGCCCTGCAGGACGCGGACGTGCCCGTGATCCTCCGCATCGGCGCGGGTCACGTGCACGGCTCCCCGGGACTCACCGCCTGGCAGGGCGCCCGCGACTGGCGCGACGTGTTCGTCGGCGAGCTCGCCGCCGCCTACGCATCCGGACCCCCGCACCCGCACCCGCACCCGCACCCAGCCACCGACCCGAGAGGGAGACGATGATGTCCACCCATGCCGCAGATCCCGTGATCCCCCTGCCGTCCGCACCCGGCGACGACGGCGTGCCCGGCGAGCGCCAGACCCGGTGGTTCTGGATCGCGTTCGTCCTCACCTGGCTCGCGACCGGCATCGCCCAGGGCGTGGCGGGCGTCGCCGTGCCGCAGCTCCTCAAGGAGTGGGATCCCGGCCAGGCGACGGGCAACCTCAGCATCGTGCTCACGGCGGGCGGCGCGGCGATCCTCGTCACCACGCCGATCTTCGGGCGTCTCAGCGACCGGTCGCTCTCGCGTCTCGGCATCCGCCGCCCGTGGATCGCGGCGGGCGTGCTCATCGCCGCGATCGGCTATCTCCTGCAGGCGTTCGCCCCCTCCCTCCTCGTACTCGGAGCGGGCGTCGTGCTCGTGCTGATCGGATGGGGAGCGGTGTCGATGACGATCCACACCCTCTTCGCGGATCAGATCCGCCGCCGCATCCGCGCGATCATGTCCGCCGTCACAGGCGCCGCGTCGACCATCGGCATCTTCGGCGGCGTCGCGCTGGCCGGCGCGGTCGCGGGCACGGGACAGGTCGGAATGTTCCTCATCCCGGGCGGAATCGCCGTCGTGCTCGCACTCACGCTCTTCTTCGCCCTGCGCGACCTGCACCGCACGGTCCCCGCTCCTCCGCTCGACTGGCGCGGGGTGCTCGAGACGTTCTGGCTGAGTCCGCGCCGCTACCCCGACTTCGCGTGGGCCTGGATCTGCCGCTTCTTCATGACCGCCTCGATCGTGTCCGTGACGAGCTACCTCTACCTCACGATCTCCAGCCGCTTCGGCATCGATGACCCGGCGCGGATCGCCGGCATCCAGACCCAGGCCACCGCGGCGTTCACGATCATGAACCTCGTGCTGGCGTTCGTCTTCGGCGTCATCTCCGACCGCACCGGGCGGCGCAAGCCGACCGTGGTGATCGGAGCGCTCACGAGCGCGGTCGGACTCGTCGTCGCCGTCGCGGTCGGCGACATCACCTTCTTCCTGATCGGGATCGGCATCGTCGGCGCCGGGCAGGGCGCCTACATCGCCGCCGACGTCGCGCTCATGACCGAGTGCCTGCCCTCGACCGAGGACGCCGGCAAGGACCTCGGCATCGTGGCGCTCGCCTACCTGCTCCCGGGCATCCTGGTGCCGGTGTTCGCCTTCTTCGTGACGCGCATCGGCTCGCCCACGGGGGAGAACTTCGTGGCGCTCTACGCGGGTGCGGTCGTGATGGCGCTGTTCGCGGCCTTCGCCGTCACCCGGGTCAAGGCCGTGCGATGAGCAGGGACGATCGGCTCCCCTGGACGGCGCGCGCCGAGTACCGCCGGCTGCGCTCCGCTCCCGGCATGCCGCCGCAGACCCACACGGGTGTGCGCCGGACCTCCGGCATCGCGGTGCCCGCGGACGACGGCGTCGCGCTGCTCACCGACCACTGGGCGGCCGAGGACGCGGGCCCGCACACGGTGCTCATCCGCACGCCCTACGACCGGAACGGCGTCGCCGCCGTGGCGCGCTTCCTCGCCGAACGCGGACATCATGTGGTGGTGCAGAGCTGCCGGGGCACCTTCGGCTCCGGCGGCGACTTCCGGCCTCTGCACGACGAGGCCGCCGACGGGCAGGCGACGCTGCGGTGGCTGCGCGCACAGCCGTGGGCGACGGGTCTCGTGCATTCCTGGGGCGGCAGCTACTTCGGGGTGACGCAGTGGGCGTACTGCGACGGCGCGCTCCGGCCCGACGCGATGGGCATCGCGGTGTCGGCGCGGCGCTTCGACGAGGCGATCCTCTACCTCGGACGCGGCTTCTCGATCGACACGCCGCTCGCGTGGGCGTACGCGCTCGGCGTGCAGGAGCGCCGGCTGCCGGCCCGTCTGTGGAGGCTGCTGGGCGCACGCGGGGCCCTCGCACGGGGAGCGCGGACGGTGCCGCCGTCCGAGGCCGTGCCCGCGGCGCTGGGCGACGACCCGCAGTTCTTCCGCGACTGGGTCGAACACAGCGATCCGGGCGATCCCTGGTGGGATCCGCTGCACTTCGCCTCCGATCCCGCAGCGGTGCCGCCCGTCGCGCTGATGGCGGGGTGGCAGGACCTCTTCCTCGTCGGCCAGCTGCAGGACCACGCCGCGCTGCAGGGCGCCGGGGTGCGGACGCGCCTGATCGTGGGCGACTGGATCCACGGGGCTCCCGAGATCACGGTGATCGGCGTGCGGGAGGCACTGCAGGCCCTCGAGGGCGAGCCCGAGGCCGCCCCGGTGCGCGTCGAGATCAGCGGGGGCGGTGGCTGGCGGGATCTGGCCGCCTGGCCGCCGCCGAGCACTCCGCATCCGTGGGAGCTGACCGCGGACGGCCGTCTCGTCGCGCCGGGGACCGCCCGCGCGGAGGGCGCGCTCACGTCGCGCTACGACCCCGCCGATCCCACTCCCGATGCCGGCGGCCGAACGCTCAACCCGTTCAGCGCCGGGCGCCGCGATCAGCGCCGTCGCGAGAGCCGCGAGGACGTGCTGCTGTTCACGGGCGAGCCGCTCCCGGATCCGCTGCTGGTCATGGGCTCGGCGGAGATCGGACTCACGCTCGCCTCCACGAATCCCCGGGTCGATGTCTTCGTGCGCCTGTGCGAAGTGGACGCGCGGGGGATCTCCCGCACCGTCACCGACGGCTATCTGCGGCTCTCCCCGGAGGCCGCGCCCGGCGAGCCGCGCTCGGTCCGGGTCGTGCTCGCACCGATCGCGCACCGCTTCGCCCCGGGCAGCCGCCTCCGCGTGCAGGTGTCGTGGGGCGCGCACCCCCTGCACCTGCGCAATCCGGGCACGGCGGATCCGGTGCGCGACCACTCGCGCCTGGTGGCCAGCACGCAGACGCTCCTCCTCGGCGGTGCGACGCCCGCGGTGCTCTCGCTGCCCGTTCCGACGGACGCGGCACCCGCCGTTCACCCGGGCGTGCCACGATGACGGGATGCCCCTCGCCCGCCGACTGACCCTCGCCGACGCCGTCGCGATCGGCCTCGGATCCATGATCGGCGCCGGCGTCTTCACCGTCTGGGGCCCGGCGCTCGGAGCCGCCGGATCCGGCGTGTTCGTCGCGCTGCTGCTGGCCGGGATCGTGGCGTTCTGCAACGCGACCTCCTCGGCGCGCCTCGCCGCCGCGCACCCCGTCTCGGGAGGCGCCTACGCCTACGGTCGTGCCGAGCTGGGGCCGTGGTGGGGCTTCATCGCCGGGTGGTGCTTCGTGATCGGCAAGCTCGCCAGCTGCGCGGCGATGGCCATGACGGTCGCCGCCTACGTCGCACCGCCCGCGTGGCAGAGGCCGGTCGCGATCGGCGTGGTCGCTCTGCTCACCGCGGTCACCTGCTTCGGCGTCACGCGCACCGCGCGCCTCACCCAGGCGCTCGTGGCGGTGACGCTGCTGGGCCTCGCCGTCGTGCTCGCCGCGGCGGGCACGGCGCTGTCGTCCTCCTCACCCGTTCCGCTCCCGGACGGCACCGCATACGGCGTCCTGCAGGCCGCGGGCCTGCTCTTCTTCGCGTTCGCCGGCTACGCGCGCATCGCGACCATGGGCGAGGAGGTGCGCGATCCGGCGCGCACGATCCCGCGCGCCATCGGGATCGCGCTCTCGGCCGTGCTGATCGTGTACATCGTCGTCGGTGCGGCCGTCGTGCTGACCCTGGGCGGCGCGGCGACGACCACGACCGCACCGCTCGTCGGCGTCGTCGAGGCCGCCGGATGGTCCCCCGCAGCGCCCGCGATCCGGGTCGCCGCAGCGGCCGCAGCGACCGGCGCGCTGCTGGCCCTGCTGTCGGGGATCGGGCGCACCTCGCTCGCGATGGCGAGGGAGCGCGATCTTCCCCCGGCCCTGGCCGAGATCGACCGCCGCCACCACGTCCCGCGCCGCGCGCAGCTGGCGGCGGGGATCGTCGTCGTGGCGGTGGTCGCCGTGTCCGATCTGCGCGGCGCGATCGGCTTCTCCTCCTTCGGCGTGCTGCTGTACTACCTGGTCGCGAACCTCAGCGCGTTCGCGCGCTCGCGCAACGCGCTCCGTGAGACGCGTCGGCGCGTGCCGTGGCTCGTCCCGGTCGCGGGCGCGATCGGCTGCGTCGTCCTCGCGGCGACGCTCCCGCCGCTCTCCGTCCTGATCGGCGCCGCCGTGGTCGCGGTCGGGGTCGCCCTCCGCGCGCTCAGGATCGCCCGGGATCGGCGCCCGCGCGATACGACGACGCCGTGATGCCCAGCACCGCGCGGAAGTCGTTCGCCAGGTGGGCCTGGTCGGCGTAGCCGAGCTCGGCCGCGACGGTGGCCAGATCCGTGTCCGGATCGGTGCGGATCCGCTCGGCGGCCTCCTGCAGCCGGCGACGGCGGATGATGGCAGCCGGCGAGAGCCCGACGTGCCGATGGGCCATCCGCTGCAGGGTGCGCACCGACACGGCCAGCCGGGCCGCCGCGTGCTCGGGGGTGCGCACGGAGGGATCCGACATGAGCAGCCGCGCCATCGCGTTCGCGTGGCGCTGCGGCGCCGTCACCTCGCCCACGCGGTCGCGCAGCCAGGCGCACAGCACCGCGACGGCCCGCTCGCGATGCCCCTCCCCCGGCGCCATCGCGTGGGCGACCGCCTCCGGCAGACCCGGCGCGTCGAACGGCTCGACGCGGTCGAGCAGCGCGATCGGCGTCTCCGTCAGCGCCGCGACGGCGGCCGGCCGCAGCAGCGCGCCGACGGCCCACCCGCGCCCGGTCAGATCCCGGGAGCTCGCCCGCGTCGTGGCGCCGGACAGCACCGTGCCGCTCCCCTCGACCACGAGGTTGAGCGCCGGGAACGAGACGAGCTCCTGCCGGGAGGAGCGACCAGGCTCGATGACCCACTCCGGGATCCAGCACCACTCCACGAGCTCCGCAGCATCGGCCGGCGGCGGCAGCCGATGGAACTGCGGCAGGCGCGCCGGATAGAGCACACCCCGCGTCGGCTCGACCATGCCTCGAGCGTAGGAGACGGCGCCGACATCCGGGCAGCCGCCGGAACGACCGCGCACATGTGGCGCGAATCTCCAAGCGCCGCCGCGCGAGCGCGACCTAGCCTCGAGACATGAGCGAAGAAACCCCCACGACAGGCACCACCGGCGTCACCGGCCGGTACACCACGAACGGCCGCCCCAACTCGGCCACCTCCCTCACCCCGTTCCTCGCGATCCCCGACTCCCGCCGTGCGATCGAGTTCTACCGCGACGTCTTCGGCGCCCGCGTGGTCGACATCACGGAGTTCGGCGGGGTCGTCGCGCACGCCGACCTCGACTTCGGTCTGGGCGTGCTGCAGCTCGGCGACCCCAACCCGGAGTACGGGCTGATCGCCGCGCCGGGCGGCGACGCGGACTGCTATTCGATGGGTCTCTACGTCCCCGATGTCGACGCCGTCGTCGAGCACGCGGTCGCCGCCGGGGCGACCGTGCGCGAGGCCCCGTCCACCTTCGTGTCCGGCGACCGCTACGCGAGCATCCGGGATCCGTTCGGCGTGCGCTGGTCGATCATGACGCGCGTCGAGGACCTCTCGGAGTCCGAGAGCGCGGCGCGCGTCGCGGAGTGGGCGGCGTCCTTCGGCGGCTCGGAGAGCTGAGCTCAGCGCGTCGGCGCGCCGAGCGGTTCGGCGGTCACGGTGGTTCGGCGATCCGTCGCGGCCGCCGAACCCTCGGCCAGCGCGTCCTCCGACAGAGCCTCCTCGGCCGCCGCGGAGACCGCGGGCAGCAGCGCCTCGGCGGTGCGGCGGTAGCCGAGGGCGCTCGGGTGGAACCGGTCGAGGCTGAACATCTCCTCCGGCTCGTCGAAGAACATCGTCCCGACCGCCCGGCGCAGATCCACCGCCGTCGCGCCGTGCTCGATCGCCGCCTGCGCCTGCGCCGCAGCCAGCCGCCGCGACATCCGCGAGGCGATCGCGCGCAGCGGCTGCGGCACGGGCCGCAGCGCCCCGAGGTCGGGACACGTGCCGACCACGACACCGGCGCCGAGCGCATGCAGCCACCCGATCGCGTCCTCCAGGTGCTGCACCGAGAGGGACACCGGGATCCGGTGCGTCACGTCGTTGCCGCCGACCACGATCACCGCGACGTGGGGCAGATAGTCCGTCTCGAGGGAGGCCAGCTGCGTGTCCAGATCCGTGGACTCGGATCCGACGATCGCCACGGTCCGCAGGCGCACCGGGCGGTGCAGACGGCGGGCGAGCCCCTTCGCGAGCCGTCCGCCCAGGGTGTCCTTGCGCCGCTGGGCGCCCAGACCCGCCGCCAGCGAGTCGCCGAGGAGCAGCAGCTCCACGGGGTCGCCGTCCAGGCGCGGCCGCCACACCCGATCCGCGGGGACCGCGTCCTCGCCGAGCGGCTTCCCGATCCGGCGGCGGGCGATGCGCGCCTGACGCCCGATGGCGAGACGCACCGCCAGCGCGGTGCCCGCGACAGCGATGCCGGCAGTGCCCAGCACGCCCGCCCACGGCACACCCGGCCACTCGCCGGCGTCCCGCGGACCCCGGTCGCCGGGACGGCCCGGCCGCCGACGGACGGGAGCAGGAATGCTCGAGGATCGGGTCTGACCGCGGTCGGCAGCGTCCATACGCCGATCAGACCGCATCGACATGAACGGCGCGTGTCCGGCAGCGGACCGACCGGCGACGTGCGCGTCGTCAGGCGAGCGGCTTGACCTCGAGGGCGTCCGATGCGTCGCCCGCGCGCACGGCCGCGAAAGCCGTGTAGCCGTCGGCCGCGGCACGCTCCAGCAGCGCCTTCAGGTTCTTGGTGCGGCGTTCCAGTCGCACGCGCGCCCCGTCGGCGATGAGCGCGGCCTTGTGCGCCACGAGCTCGGCGACGGGCACGTCGGCATCGTGCACGAGCACGACGGCCTGCCCGGCCGCGTCGTCGGCCCACTCGAGCAGATCCACGATCCGCTCGAAGCCGATCGAGAACCCGACCGCCGGCACCTGCTGCCCGAGGAAGCGCCCGATCATGCCGTCGTAGCGCCCGCCCCCGCCCAGCGAGTAGGCGACTGAGGGGTGCGCGAGCTCCATGATCGTGCCCGTGTAGTAGCCCATGCCGCGCACGAGGAACGGGTCGAACTGCAGCGGGATCGGGTCGATGACATGCTCGGTCTCTGCGCCTGTCGACGGGCGGGCCGCGGCGACCGCCTCGCCGAGGCCGACGAGGTGGGCGACGAGCTCGTCGGGCGCGTTCTCGGGCAGCGCCTTCCGGATCTGCTTCTCGCCGTACGGGTTGTACTCGAGGGTCTGCGGGCGGTGGAGGAAGGCCGCGAACGCGTCGACGGCGGAGGCCGTGGCCCCGCGCTCGCGGAGCTCTGCGACGATGCCGTCGGACCCGATCTTGTCGAGCTTGTCGATCGTGATGAGCACGCCGGGGCGCTCGCCCTCCGCGAATCCGAAGGAGTCGAGCATCCAGTCCAGCGCACGGCGGTCGTTCACGCGCACCATGCCGCCGGTGAGGCCGAGCGCATCGATCGTGTCGAGCGAGGCGACGATCAGCTCGGCCTCGGCGCGCGCCGAGTCGTCGCCGATGATGTCGATGTCGCACTGCACGAACTGGCGGTAGCGGCCCTTCTGCGGCCGCTCGGCGCGCCAGACCGGGCCGATCTGGATGGAGCGGAACACCCCGGGGAGCTGACCGCGGTTCGTCGCGTAGAACCGGGCCAGCGGCACGGTCAGGTCGTAGCGGAGCCCGAGGTCGCTGAGGGCGGCGGGATCCTCGGCGGCGGCGCTGATCGCCTCGGCGTCGAGTCCGCGGCGCAGGATGTTGAACGACAGCTTCTCGTTGTCGCCGCCGATCCCGGCGTGCAGCCGGTCGTACTCCTCCACCACGGGCGTCTCGATCTCGTCGAACCCGTGCGCGCGGTAGCGCTCGCGGATGACGGAGAGCACGCGCTCACGACGCGCCTTGTCGGCGGGGAGGAAGTCGCGCATCCCGCGCGGAGGATTGACCGTTGCCACGTGACCATTGTTCCAGGTCCGTCACGCCCGCCTGTGCGGCGGTCGAGGAGCGGTGTCCGCTCCGATCCGCAGCGAACATCGCGCCTCGACGTCAGTTCCCCGCCTCGGCGGCGCGCACCTCGTCCTCCAGGATCCGCACCCGCTCACGCAGCGCGCGCTCGGCGTCCCAGCCGTGCGCGCGGGCCGTCGCGACCAGCTCGAGCAGGCGCTCGCCCAGCGCGGACTCGTCGACCGGCGCGTCATCGAGCGCGGGCGCCGGCGTCGGTCCGACGATCGCGGGCGGCGGCTCCTCCTCCGACGCGGAGGCGTCCGCGGCCGGGGATCCGCTGATCCCGGCACCGACCTTGGCGGCCCGGCCCAGGATCTTCTGCGCGCGGGCGAGCGCGGGCATCCCCGGCGGGATCCCGTCCAGCACGCTGCGGCGCTCGCGCTTCTCCGCCGCCTTCGCGGCGTTCCAGTGGACGAGCACCTCCTCGGGCGTGCGGGCGACCGCATCGCCGAAGACGTGCGGGTGGCGCCGGGTCATCTTCTCGGTGAGCGTGCGGGCGACGTCGTCGATGTCGAACGGGTCGTCCGGATCCTGCGCCGCGATGGCGGCGTGGAAGAGCACCTGCCAGAGCAGGTCTCCGAGCTCTTCGCGCAGCTCCGCACGGTCCTCGCGCTCCACGGCGTCGATGAGCTCGGCCGACTCCTCCACCAGGTACGGCACGAGCTCCCGGTGCGTCATGGCCTGCGACCACACGCACTTCTCGCGCACCTGCCGCATGACCTCGGCGGCCGCGCGGAGCGGATCCGGCCGCGACGGAGGCTCGGGTTCAGCGCTCACTCCAGGGCTCCTCTTCCTCGTCGTCCTCGTCCGGCTCGGACTCTCCCTCGGCATCGCCGGCGGCGCGGTGCGCCCTGGCGCGCCAGGAGACCAGGATCGCGGCGACCACGAGCGCGATCACGGATCCGAGCAGCACCGCGAGGATGGCCTCGTCGCGCACGTCGGGGTGGGCGGCGAACGCGAGGTTCGCCAGCAGCAGCGACACCGTGAAGCCGATGCCGCCGAGCGCGCCTGCCGCGAGCAGGTCCGGGAAGCGGATCGCGGGCGGCGTCCCGGCCGGGCGGATCCGCTGCGCGACCAGGCCGAACAGCGAGATGCCGAGCAGCTTGCCCACGGGCAGGGACACCAGGATCGCGAAGAACGCCGGGGAGAGCGCCGAGACCGGCACCTGCGGGATCACCACGAAGGCGGCGACGAACGCGAACAGCGGCAGCACCAGCCCGTTGACCCAGGGCTCGAGCACGTGGCGCGTGCGATCGGCGGCCCGCGGCGCCATCACGAGCCCCAGCATCACGCCGGCGATCGTCGCGTGCACGCCGGAGGCGGCGAACAGCCCCCAGGCCACGACCCCGACGATCACCATGAGCACGATCAGCACCGGGCGCGACCAGCCGTCGCGCCGCACCAGACGGCTCAGCACCGCGAACACGACCACGGCCACCAGGCCGAGGGCGAGCAGCACCAGATCCAGCCCGTGCGCGAACAGCACCGCGATGAACACGATCCCCACGATGTCGTCGAGGATGGCGAGCGCGAGCAGGAACGCCCGCACGGCCGACGGCAGCCCCCGCCCGAAGACCGCCAGCACGCCCAGGGCGAAGGCGATGTCGGTGGCGGTCGGGATCGGCCAGCCCGTCGCACTCGGACCGCTCCCCGCGATGAGCAGGTAGAGCGCGATCGGGACGAGGATCCCGCCGGCCGCGGCGATCGCGGGCTGGATCGCGGCGCGGACGCTGTTCAGCTCGCCGCGCGTGAGCTCGTACTGCAGTTCGAGCGCGACGACGAAGAAGAAGATCGCGAGCACGCCGTCGGAGACCCAGTGCGCGATCGAGAGATCCAGGCCCGTGCCGGGCACGGCCAGGTGCGCGTCGAGGATCCCGGCGACGGCGTCGTGCGCAGGCAGGTTGGCCAGCAGCAGACCGAGCCCTGCGGCCGCGAGCAGCAGGATCGCGGGGAACTGGGCGGATCTCAGAAGGCGGCTCGGACGACTCATCCCCTCCACCGTATCGCGCGGTCGCACGCGGCCACGAGGGCGGGCGGGGCACGAATGGCATACCGTGGCGCGCACGCCGTCACGCTGGTCATCGGGCGCGCGGCGTCGGTTTACGCTCGAACCGTGACCCCCGACACGACCCATACCGAAGCCATCCGCATCGTCGGCCGGTTCGAGGCAGGGCGCGAGCTGCCCGAGGCGATGCGCGCGGACGTGCGCATGCTCGGCGCACTGCTCGGCCAGGTTCTGCGCGAATCCGGCGGCGACGATCTGTTCGACGACGTCGAGCGCCTGCGCCAGGCCACGATCGAGGCCTACACCGACGAGTCCTCGGAGGCGTTCGATCGCGCCACCCGCATCGCCGAGGAGTTCTCCGTGCAGCGGGCGGACGAGGTGGCCCGCGCATTCACCGCCTACTTCCACCTCGTGAACCTCGCGGAGGAGCACCAGCGCGTGCGCGTGCTGCGTGAGCGTCCGGAGCCTTCGACCGGCACCGGGAGCGAGAGCAGGACGGACACCGTCGCCGGCGCCTACGCGCAGCTGATCGCCGAGGTCGGCGAGGAGGAGGCCCGTCGCCGGCTGAGCGGCCTGCGCTTCCACCCCGTCTTCACCGCGCACCCGACCGAGGCGCGCCGCCGTGCCGTGTCCTCGAGCATCCGGCGCCTCGCCGAGCTGCTCAGCGCTCACGACGAGGCGACCCCGGGCGGCGCCGAGGCGCACCGCGCCCGACGTCGCATGCTCGAAGAGGTCGACACCCTCTGGCGCACCGCGCCGCTGCGCGCGCAGAAGCCCGAGCCCACCGACGAGGTGCGCACCGTGATGAGCGTGTTCGACGAGACGCTCTTCACCACCGTGCCGCACGTGTACCGCCGCATCGACGACGTCCTCCGCGGCGAGGAGTCGGGATCCTCGGCACCCATCGTGCCCGCCTTCGTGCGCATCGGCACCTGGGTCGGCGGCGACCGCGACGGCAACCCCTTCGTGACGGCCGCGGTGACGCGGGAGGCGGCCTCGATCGCCGCAGACCACGTGCTGCGCGGGCTCGAGCGCGCCCTGGAGCGCATCGGCCGCACGCTCACGCTCGACGCCGAGGGCACGCCCCCGTCGGCGGAGGCGACGCGGCTGTGGGAGTCGCTGCAGGCCGCGCACCCCGAGGTGGCGGGCGAGGTCGCCAAGCGCTCCCCGGGAGAGCCGCATCGCCGTATCCTGCTGCTGCTCGCCCACCGCGTGGACGCCACCCGCCGCGGCGACGAGGGCGGCTACACGGATCCGGAGCAGCTGCTCGCCGATCTGCGCGTGGTGCAGTCCTCGCTCGATGCGGCGGGCGCGCACCGTCATGCCTTCGGCGGCGTGCAGCACCTCATCTGGCAGGTGGAGACGTACGGCTTCCACCTCGCCGAGCTCGAGGTGCGCCAGCACTCCCAGGTGCACGCCAAGGCCCTGGCCGAGCTCGGGGCCCGCCCGGACGGATCCGGCGACGGCGGGACGGTGAGCGCGCAGACCGAGGAGGTGCTGGCGGTCTTCCGCACCATCCGGGAGATCCAGCGCACCTACGGGCCGCGTGCCGCCGGCCGCTACGTCGTGTCGTTCACCCAGTCGGCGCAGGATCTCGCGAACGTGCACGCCCTGGCCGCGCACGCCTGCGGCGACGACCTGCCGGTGCTCGACGTGGTGCCGCTGTTCGAGACGTTCGCCGACCTGCAGGCGGCCCCCGGCATCCTCGCCGAGATCGTGGAGCACCCCGCGTTCGCCGCGCGGCTGGCCGCGACCGGCCGGCGCCTGGAGGTCATGCTCGGCTACTCCGACTCGTCGAAAGACGTCGGCCCGGTCGCCGCGAACCTGGCGCTCTACGAGGCGCAGGCGAAGATCGCCGCCTGGGCGCAGCGGGAGGGCATCGAGCTCACCCTCTTCCACGGTCGCGGCGGAGCGCTGGGACGCGGGGGCGGGCCGGCGAACTCGGCCATCCTCGCCCAGCCACCGCACTCGGTCGACGGCCGGTTCAAGCTCACCGAGCAGGGCGAGGTCATCTTCGCCCGCTACGGCGAGCCCGCGATCGCGATGCGGCACATCGACCAGGTGACCGCCGCGACGCTGCTCGCCTCCTCCCCCGGCGTCGAGCAGCGCAACAGCGCCGCGGCCGCCCGCTTCGCCGAGGTGGCCTCGACCATGGACCGCGCCTCCCGGGAGCGCTTCTTCGCCCTCGTGAAGGCTCCGGGCTTCGCGCCGTGGTTCGCGACCGTCACCCCGATGGAGGAGATCGGCCTGCTCGCCCTGGGCTCGCGCCCCGCGCGCCGCGGTCTCTCCGTGGAGTCGCTCGAGGACCTCAGGGCCATCCCGTGGGTCTTCGCCTGGACGCAGGCGCGCATCAACCTCGCCGGCTGGTTCGGTCTCGGCAGCGCCCTGGAGGCCGTGGGCGACGAGCAGCTGCTGCGCACCGCCTACCAGGAGTGGCCGCTGCTGCGCACCATGGTCGACAACGTCGCGATGAGCCTCGCGAAGACGGATCCGCGCATCGCGCGCCGGTACCTCGAGCTGGGCGACCGCGACGATCTCGCCGCCCTGGTGCTCGAGGAGATGGAGCTCACGCGCTCGTGGGTGATCCGCCTCACCGGCGGCGAGCGCCTGCTGGAGAACAAGCCGATCCTGCAGCGCGCGGTGGCGATGCGCAGCCCCTACGTGGATGCGCTCTCGCTCCTGCAGCTGCGCGCGCTGCGCGGTCTCCGTGATGCGGATGCGGCAGCTCCGGAAGGGTCCTCAGCGGCTCTGGAAGGACCGGCACCCGATCCCGATCTGCAGCGGCTGCTGCTGCTGTCGGTGAGCGGCGTGGCCGCAGGCCTTCAGAACACGGGCTGATCAGAAGCCTTTTTTGCGGATTCCTCATTCCCGTCATGACCACGGGGGTGAGGAATCCGCTGTATTAGAGTGAGGTTTCCGCCGTACCCGGCCGTCTGCGCACGACACGATCACCCGCGCCCCACTCCGCATCCCCCTCCGAAGGCATCCCCGCGTGACCGACACCCTCAGCGACCCCTCCCTCACCGACTTCCATCCGCTCTCCCCGCTCGCCCAGCCGGTCTTCGACCGCGTCCTCGCACGGGATCCGTACGAGCCCGAATTCCACCAGGCCGTGCACGAAGTGCTGCACTCGATCGGTCCCGTGCTCGAGCGCCATCCCGAATACGTCGAGGCCGGAGTGCTGGAGCGCATCGTCGAGCCCGAACGGCAGGTGATCTTCCGCGTGCCGTGGGTCGACGACCAGGGCAGGCTCCAGGTGAACCGCGGCTACCGCGTGCAGTACTCCTCGGTGCTCGGACCGTACAAGGGCGGCCTGCGCTTCCACCCCTCGGTGAACATCTCGATCGTCAAGTTCCTCGGCTTCGAGCAGATCTTCAAGAACGCGCTCACCGGCCAGGGCATCGGCGGCGGCAAGGGCGGATCGGACTTCGACCCGCACGGCCGCAGCGACGGCGAGATCATGCGCTTCTGCCAGTCGTTCATGAACGAGCTGTACCGGCATCTCGGCGAGCACACCGACGTCCCCGCGGGCGATATCGGCGTGGGCGGCCGCGAGATCGGCTACCTGTTCGGCCAGTACCGCAAGATCACCAACCGCCACGAGTCCGGCATGTTCACCGGCAAGGGCGTCGGCTGGGGCGGCGCCCAGGTGCGCACAGAGGCGACCGGCTACGGCGCGGTGTTCTTCGCCCAGGAGATGCTCGCAGTGCACGGCGACTCGCTCGACGGCAAGCGGGTGGGCGTCTCCGGATCCGGCAACGTGGCGATCTACGCGATCCAGAAGGCCGCGCAGCTCGGCGCCTCCGCGGTGACCGCGTCCGACTCCTCCGGCTACGTCGTGGACGACGCCGGCATCGACGTGGATCTGCTCCGCCGGATCAAGGAGGTCGAGCGCGGCCGCATCGTCGAGTACGCGCGGCGCCGGCCCGGCGCGCGCTTCGTCGAAGGCGGCTCGGTCTGGGAGGTGCCGGTGGACATCGCCGTGCCCTCGGCCACGCAGAACGAGCTGGACCGGGACAGCGCGGCGGCGCTCATCGCGAACGGCGTGCGCGCCGTCTCCGAGGGCGCCAACATGCCCAGCACCCCCGAGGCCGTGGCGGCGTTCCAGCACGCGGGCGTGCTGTTCGCCCCGGGCAAGGCCGCCAACGCCGGCGGCGTGGCCACGTCCGCTCTGGAGATGAGCCAGAACGCCGCCCGCCAGCGCTGGGGCTTCGACGACAGCGAGCAGAAGCTGCGCGACATCATGGCCGACATCCATCGGGCCGCGTTCGACGCCGCCGAGCGCTACGGCGTGCCGGGCGACTACGTGGCGGGCGCCAACATCGCCGGCTTCGAGCGGGTCGCGAACGCCATGCTCGCGCAGGGCGTGATCTGAGGCGCTCCGCACGCCGGGCTCAGGCGCCGGTCCTCCCGTCGAGGGCCGGCGCCTCGGTGTGCGCGGGGCCGGTGGCCGCCCACGAGCCGAGCGTGCGCAGCGCGTCCCCGGTGCGCTCGTCGGCGGCCGTGTACGTGACCAGCATCTGTGCGGGCTCGTCGGGGAGCGTGAGCGTCTCGTAGTCGAGGGAGAGCCGACCCACCTCCGGGTGGTGGACGAGCTTGTGCCCGTGCGTCTTCACGACGACCTCCTGCCGCGCCCAGATCCGGACGAAGTCGGCGCTGGAGATCGTGAGCTCGCCGATGAGCGCGGTGATCGCCCGATCGCCGGGCAGCAGCGCCACCATCCGGCGCAGGTGCGCCGCCGTCTCCCTGGCGACCTTCTCCCATTCCGGGTAGTAGTCGGCCGAGGTCGGATCCAGGAAGACGTGACGGGCCATGTTGCGCGGACCCGCGGGCAGGGCGATCAACGCCTCGCCGAGCAGGTTCGTCGCGAGCACGTCCATCCCCGCCCCGAGCACGAAGGCGGGGACCTGCAGCATCGCTTCCAGCAGGGCGATCAGCCCCGAACGCGGGGCGGCCGGGTCCGGCGCGGCGGTCGCCGGCGCCGGGCGGGCGAGCAGCCGCAGATGACCGCGCTCGACGTCGTCCAGGGCGAGCACGCGCGCGATCGCATCGAGCACCTGGTCGGATGCGGCGCGCGCCCTGCCCTGCTCCAGGCGCACGTAGTAGTCGGGACTGATCCCGGCCAGCAGGGCGACCTCCTCGCGGCGCAGCCCCGGCACACGGCGCTGGCCGCCGGCCGGCAGGCCCCGCTCCTCGGGCGCGATGCGCTCCCGCTTGGCGCGGAGGAAGTCGCCGATCTCGGATGTCATGCTCCCAGTATCACCGGGCACCGTCGCACGAGGGTGGTCCTGCCGGACCCAGGTTCACCGGGGCGTTCCGCGAGCCCGAGGGCGCCGGGAGGCTGGCCCCATGAACACCGAATCCTCCCTTCCCCTCTCCGGACGCATCGCCCTGGTCACCGGTGCCGGCAGCGGCATGGGCGCGGCGATCGCCGCCCACCTCGCGGCCCTCGGCGCCTCCGTCGCCGTCGTCGGCCGGCGCGAGGACCGCCTCCAGGCCGTCGCCGAGTCCGCTGTCGCGTCCGCCGGGCGGATCCTGCCCGTGCCCGCCGACGTCACCTCCGACGCCGATGTCTCCGCAGCGCTCGACCGCGTCCACGCGGAGCTCGGCCGCGTCGACCTCCTCGTCAACGCCGCCGGCGTGATGCTGCCGAACCCTCTCGCCGACGGCCGCGCCGACGAATGGGAGCGCATGATCGACACCAACCTCACCGGGCTGCTCCGCGTCACCCGCGCGGTGCTTCCGGATCTCCTGGACGGCACGGGCGTCCGCGACATCGTCAACGTCTCCTCGATCGCTGCCCACGCGGTGTTCCCCGACTACGCCGTCTACGCGGCGACGAAGGCCGCCGTCACGGCGCTGTCGGCCATGCAGCGCACCGAGCTCGCGCGGCGCGGCGTGCGCGTCACCAACGTCGAACCGGGTCTGACCGCGACCGAGCTGGGCACGCACATCGGGAACGAGCGCCTCGCCGCCGAGCTCGCCGCGATGTTCGCCGCGATCGAGGCCGTCTCCGCCGACGACATCGCCGACCTGGTCGATTTCGTCGTGACGCGCCCCGCGCACGTCAACCTGCGACAGGTCGTGATCCTGCCGACCCAGCAGGCGTGAGACCGCCCTGTCCGGGCTCCGTGCTGCGGAGCCCGGACAGGCGTTCACCAGCCCTCGGAGAGCACCCGGTCCAGGGCAGCGACGACGAAGTCCGCGCTCGCGGCCGTGAGGCACAGCGGCGGCTTGATCTTCAGCACGTTCGAGCGCTCGGAGGTGGTGAGCACGATGACGCCCAGCTCCCGGAGCCGCTCGCAGATCGCCGCCGCCTCGCTCGCGGCCGGCTCCATGCTCTCCCGGTCGCGGACGAGCTCGACCCCGAGGTAGAGCCCCTCGCCGTGCACCGGTCCGATCAGCGGATGGCGCTCGGCGAGAGCGCGGAAGCCTTCCGCCAGACGTCCGCCGACGACACGAGCGTTCTCCTGCAGCCCCTCGGCCGCCATCGCGTCGAGCACCGCGATGCCGACGCGGCAGCTGAGCGGGTTGCCCCCGGCCGAGGAGAAGAACTGCCCCTGGCCGGCCAGAGCGTCGGCGATCCGCTGCGAGGTGATGACGCCGCCGATCGGGAAGCCGTTGCCCATCGGCTTCGCGATCGTGATCAAATCGGGAACGACCCCGGACTGCTCGAAGCCCCAGAACGAGGATCCCATCCGACCGAACCCGACCTGCACCTCGTCGGCGATGCAGAGGCCTCTCGCCGCGCGCACGCGGGCGTACGCGTCGGCGAGATAGCCGTCGGGCAGCAGCACGCCGCCCGCGTTGCCCAGCACCGACTCGCAGATGAATGCCGCGATGGGCCGCCCCTCCTCGGCGAGCCGGTCGAGGTCCGCGCCGAGATCGGCGGCGTACCTCACGCCGGCGCCCTCGCCGCGGTAGGTGCCGCGGAACCGGTTGGGCACGTCCGCGACGTGCACCCAGTCCGGGCGCGTGGCGAGCGCATCGGGGTTGTCGTAGGCGCTGGTGGTCACCGCGTCGCTGGCCATCGTCCAGCCGTGGTAGGCCTCGCGCAGCGACACCACGGTCTGCCGTCCGGTGGCGGCCTGCGCCACCCGCAGGGCCAGATCCACGGCCTCGGATCCGCTGTTCACGAGCAGGACCGTGTCCAGGGCGTCGCGATCGGCGCTGCCCTCGCGGGCGTCGTCCGGCAGCAGAGCGAGCAGGCGCTCGCTGTACTCGGCGAGCTCGCGGTACAGGAACCGGGAGTTGGTGTTCAGGATCCGGATCTGCCGGTTCACCGCATCCGCGACGCCCGGATGCCCGTGCCCGAGCCCCGTGACGTTGTTGACCATGTCGACGTAGGCGCGCCCCGTCGTGTCGACGAGGTGGTGCCGCCAGCCGCGCTCGATCTGCGGCGGACGCTCGTAGTACCGCTCCTGCGCGCTCGCGAAGATGCGCTCTCTGCGGGCGAGCTCGGCGGGAGCCTCGTCGGCCTGGGCAAGCGCCGGGAGTCCGAGCCAGGGCGCCGGGTCGGCACTGAACCGGCGCCACGCGGGGACGACGTCGGGCAGCACGAGCGGCGCGTCGTCGACCGTCGGCACCTTCCCCGGGGCGTCGCGGCGGAGGATCGAGACCACGAGGGTCCGTTCGGTCTCGCTCTCCGGGAGCCAGCTGACGCCGTCGCCCGTCTCGACCTCCGTGCCGAGGTCGGGGGCGGACTCGGCGCCGTGGATCTCGCACACCCAGCCGTCGCCGAACGAGATCCGTACCATGCCGTACCCGGATCCCTCGATCCGCCCGGCGACCGGGGCGGTGATCAGCAGGCGCCCGCCCGCGGGGAGGTGGATCGCGGTCGCGAGCGGCCAGGTCGGCACCGCGTCCGCACTGTCCACGCGCGTGCGGGTGAGCCGGTAGACGCCGTACGGCATGACCGCGGCGGCCGCTCCCCCGGCGAACGCCGCGCGCACGAGCGCCCGCTCGGCATCGGGCTCGAGCCAGGCCCCCGCCGCCAGGTCCTCGGACTCCACGCCGGGGTCGAGGATCGCGACCTCGCCCTCCAGCCCGGGAAGCAGCGCGGCCAGAGGGGCACCTGCGGACGTCGGCGCGGGCGGTGCGGCGGCCGCGAAGCCCAGCCGGTCCAGGACGAGCTCGGTCGCCTCGGCGAGCGGCACCGCCGTGGCCGCGTCGAAGATCGCCTGCTCGCCCGCGATCCGCTCCCGGGCGTAGTCGTTGCCGCCGTCGATCTCGAGCTGGCGCCAGCCGCTCGCCACGAGCAGGGCCGCGCGCAGCACGATCAGCGCCCAGACCGCGCGCGCCTCGGACTCGCTGAGCGGTGCGTCGGCGTGGAAGGCGACGATCGTCTCGAGCACCCGCAGCGGGCGCTCCGGTTCGTGATGGAGCATCGACGACGCGCACACCGCGAGCTCCGCCACCCGCCAGCCGAGCGCGAGATCACCGAGGTCCAGGACCGTGCGCGGGTGCAGGCGGGCGTCGTCGCCGTGCTCGCCCATGACGTTGTCGTCGGTGAGATCGCCGTGGACGGCCTGCACGGGAAGCTGCGCGGCGACGGCGGCGAGCAGCCGCTCCGCCTGCACGATCGTCCCTTCCACCCGCCGGCGCAGCGCGGAGTCCTCGATCGACGGCAGCAGCCCGCGCGCCTCGTCCGCCGCGACCCGCATGTCCCACATGTGGGCGCGGTCGAGTCCGGGATGCGCGAGCGCCGACAGCGCGTTCACCGAGGCGGCGGCCAGCGTCCCGAACTCCCTCAGCACGACCGGCGCGAAGTAGCCGGCGTCGACCATGGGCTCGCCCTCGGCGAAGGCGCTGCGCCGCACGGAGAGCCCCCGCCAGCGCTGGGTGAGGGACCCGTCCCGGCCCGGGAAGGCGGCCGGCACCGCGACTCCGGCGCGGCGGTAGGCGTCGAGCGCGGCGTGCTGTGCATCGCGCGCGCTGTCGGGGAAGACGGGATTGTCCACGCGGAGCACGCTGCGGGTGCCGTCTGCCTCGGTCAGCAGGAAGTTGCGGTCCTGGTTGCTGCCCAGCTCGGACGCGGTGGCCGTGATGCCCCAGTGCTCGCGGGCGATGGCGACGGCGTCGGACACGGAGACGTCGGGGCGCACGAGACCCCCGGTCGGCTGTTCGGGCACAGCGATCCCTTCGTTCGGAGCGTAAGGTGCGGCGTCGGCGCTCAGAGCGCGCGGTCGTCGCTGTGGCGGGCGAGCGAGCGCGCGTAGCGCTCGGTCAGCTGCACCATGAGGTCGGGCGTCGAGCGGTCCACGCCGAACACGTAGCCGGGGAAATCGAGCTCGTGCTGGGCCTCCCAGATCTCCTCGTGCCTCTCGGGCGAGAGGATCCGCACCGGATCGCCGACCGCCACCCAGCCGATCGGCACGACGGACTCCGGAGGGAGCGTGGTGCGCAGATGCACGACCGCGTTGATCCGCACCTCGCTGCGCTCGCCGATCACGGCGCCGTTGAAGATCCTGGTGCCGGTAGCGAGGAAGACCTCCTCGGCGATCGTCGCTCCGGAGATGCTCGCCATGGGTCCGACCAGCACGTGGTCGGAGATGTGCACGGGGTTCGCGGCGGTGGCGCGGATGAGCGCGTTCTCCATGACGATCACGTGCTCCCCGAGGGTGATCGGACCGCCCTCGGCAGTGATCACCGCACCGTGCAGCACCTGGCAGTTCGGTCCGACCGTGACGTCGCCCGAGATCACGGCGGACGGTGCCACGACGGCCGTGTCGTGGATGCGGGGCCGAGCCCCGAGGTGCTCGTAGATCATGCCGCCAGACTAGCGGCGCTTGCTCAGGTGCGGTTGCGGGCGCCGCGGATCAGCCCGATCACGAGGGTCGCGAGGAAGAGCACGATCCCGAGCACGGCGAGCCAGACCAGGCCCTTGACGACGAAGCCGAGGATCGAGAGCCCGAGCCAGACGATGAGCAGGATGATCAGCAGTGTCCACATGCGATCAGCCTCGCGCGCGCGGCGCAGGGCGGCCACCCCATTGACGCACGGCATCGGGTGCGGTACGGCGCCCGGCGCTTGCCGTTCCCGATCCGCTCTGGCAGGGTGGGCCGCATGCAATGCCGATGACCCGGATCCTCTCCCCGCCGCCGCCGCTGACATGCGCGACCGTGACGCGGCCTCCCTCCGATCGGAAAGTCATCGCCATGCCCTCTTCTGCCTCTGCCCCCTCGTCCGCCGCGGAGACGCGCCCGCTCACCGGCCGGACCGCGTTGATCACGGGCGTCTCCCGAAGGCGCGGAATCGGCTACGGCGTCGCGACCGCTCTCGCGGCGCTCGGCGCCGACGTGTTCCTTCACCACTACCGTCCGCACGACCTCGCCCAGCCGACCGGGGCCGATGATCTGGATGCGGTGCGCGCGGGCGTCCGCGCCGTGCAGGTGCCGGGCGCCCGGCTCGGAGACCGGTCGGCGGATCTTCGCGACCCCGACACGATCGAACCCCTGCTCGACGCGGCCACCGCCCTCACCGGACACCTGGACATCCTCGTATGCAACCAGGCGATGAGCGGCACGGACGGGAGCATCTACGACATGACACCGCACCGGCTGGACGCGCACTGGCAGGCCAACGCGCGCGCTTCCCTGCTGCTCACCGCGGGATTCGCGCGGCGCCGCAGACGGGAGCTCGGAGGCGACGGTGCCGTCGCAGCCCGGCCCGGGGACCGCGGCGGAAGCCTCGGACCCTTCTCGGCGCCGACCGGTCACGTGATCTGGATGACCTCGGGTCAGGCGCACGGTGCGATGCGCGGCGAGGTCGCCTACGCGACGAGCAAGGCCGCGCTCGCGGGCATCACCCGCACGGTCGCCGCCGAGCTGCTCGAGGTGGGCCTCGTCCTGAACACGGTCGATCCCGGTCCGGTGAACACCGGTTACCTCGATCCCGAGACGACCGATCGCGACCTCTCGGAGCACCTCGCCTGGGTGCCGACCACGCCCTTCGGCCGCGTGGGCCGCATCGAGGATCCCGCCCAGCTGATCGCCTGGCTCTGCAGCGATGCCGGATCCTGGGTCGTGGGCCAGGTGCTCACGACCGATGGCGGCTTCTCGCTGGGATGACGGGACGCGACGAGAAGAAGAGACCGATGAATCCCCCAGCCCATGAGTTCGTCCCCTTCCGCCCGCTCCCTCTGCCCGACGCCGAGCTGCGCTATGCCCACGGCCCCGGCTCGCATCCCCATCAGGAAGTGCCGGCAGGCGAGATCTTCGCCTTCGACATCCAAGACAGCCTCATCTACCCGGGGACGACGCGCCGGATCTGGGTGCACAACGCCGCCGATCATGACGCCGGGACCGCGGCACCCGTCATGATCTTCAACGACGGATGGTGGTACCTGGATCCGAACGGCGAGGTTCGAGCCGGCATCGTGCTCGACAACCTGATCGCGCAGGAACGCCTGCCTCGTGTCGTTTCCGTTTTCGTCGCCCCTGGAGTCTTCCCCGATCGCCTCGACTCGAAGAACCGCAATGCGGAGTACGACGCGGACGATGCCCGCTATGCGGACTTCCTGCAGCAGGAGGTACTGCCCCGGGTCGCGACCCGTCGAATGCTCACCGACGATCCCGGGCAGATCGGGATCTGCGGAGGCAGCTCAGGCGGGAACGCGGCTTTCACTGCGGCATGGCGACGCCCTGACTTTGTAAGACGCGTCATCGCTTTCAACTCGAGTTTCGCCCAGATGCCCGGCGGGAATCCCTACCCGGCTCGCATCGCGAACGAGGAGCGTCGGCCACTTCGGGTGTTCCTGCATGCCGCACATCGGGACCTGCACTGGAACGAGCCCGAAGAGAATTGGTTCGCCGAATCGCTGGAGACGGCGGCGGCACTCGTGCGCCGAGGTTACGACCTGCGACTCGTCGTGGGAGACGGTGGACACAGCCCCAACCACGGCGGCGTTCTGCTGCCCGACGCGTTGAGCTGGCTCTGGTGCTGACCGCCGCGATCAGGCGCCGATGGGCGGGAGCAGCCCCTTCACCGCCGCCATCGTGCGGGCGATGAGCAGGGTGGGATCCGTGATCTCGCCCTCGACGAGCAGCTGATCGAAGTCGACGCGCGGGATCCGTGCCAGTTCGACCCTCTCGCTCGGATCGTCGATCGGGGCGCGGCCCGGGCGCACCCCGGTCGCGAAGAACAGGTGCGTGGCCCAGACGCTGCGGCCCGGGTTGGCGAAGAATCGGTGCAGCGGGATGAGCTCGGTCGCGACGAGGCCGAGCTCCTCCTCGAGCTCGCGACGCGCCGCCTGCTCCGGAACCTCGCCGAATTCCGCGGCACCGCCCGGAAGATCCAGGATCCAGCGATCGATCGGATAGCGGTACTGCCGGGCGAGCAGCAGATCGGCGCCGTCCTGCACCAGCACCGCGACCGTGAACGGCACGCTGCGGTCGACCTCGAACGTGGTGCGCTCGCCGGTCGGGAGCTGCACCTCGTCCACATCGATGCGCACCCGCCCGCGATGCGTCTCGCGGGTCGAGATCCAGCGCCACCGGGGATCCGCCGCCGGCTCCGGGCGCACCCGCGAGCGCCGCGACGGATCGGGCGCCGCGGAGCGACTCTCCGGGTGCAGCGCCGCGCGACGGCTCTGCGACAGCTGCTCCGCCACGAACGCGCGTCCCTCGGCCGCGGACAGCGCGCGGCCGCGCCGCCGTGCCGCGGCGAGCTCGGCGCTCACGACGCCGCTCCCGCGGCGACGGGCGCCTCGGCCGGCGCCGGCTCGGGGAAGAGCGCGGTGAGGAGCTGGCCGGTCCACTCGACCGGATCCGCCCTGTCCGCCCCGGGCATCGGCACGACGAGCGCCTCTCCCCCGGCGACGAGCTTCGCCTGCGGATACAGCCGCTGCAGGCGCACCTTCATCGAGTCCTCCAGGCGCGCCGGCGCCACCCGCAGGTTCGACCCCATCGCGACGACGTCGGTGAGCCCGGCCCGGGCGGCGCGACGGCGCAGCCGCGCGATCGCGATCAGTCCCTCCACCTCGGCGGGAGGCGTGCCGTAGCGGTCCGTCAGCTCCTCGACGACGTGGTCGATGGCCTCGTCGGGCGCGGTCGCGGTCGCCGCGCTGGACAGCTTCTGATACGCCTCCAGGCGCAGTCGCTCGCTGTCGATGTACGCCTCGGGGATCCGCGCGTCGACCGGCAGCTCGAGCCGCAGCTCCGCCCCGGTCTCGGTCTCCTCGCCGCGGAACGTCGCGACGGCCTCGCCGATCATGCGCAGGTACAGGTCGAAGCCCACGCCGGCGATGTGACCGGCCTGCTCCGCGCCCAGCAGGTTGCCGGCGCCGCGCAGCTCCAGATCCTTGAGCGCGACCTGCATCCCGGATCCCAGGTCGTTGTTCACCGCGATGGTCTGCAGCCGGTCGGCGGCGGTCTCGCTCAGCGGCTTGCTGTCGTCGTAGAGGAAGTAGGCGTAGGCGCGCTCGCGGCCGCGGCCCACGCGTCCGCGGAGCTGATGCAGCTGACTCAGGCCGTAGCGGTCGGCGCGGTCGATGATGATCGTGTTCGCGTTCGAGATGTCGAGGCCGGTCTCGATGATCGTCGTCGAGACGAGCACGTCGTACTTGCGCTCCCAGAAGTCGTCGACGACCTGCTCCAGCTGGTGCTCGCCCATCTTGCCGTGCGCGACCGCGATCCGCGCTTCGGGCACCAGCTCCGCGAGCTCGGCGGCCACGCGCTGGATCGACTGCACCCGGTTGTGCACGTAGAAGACCTGTCCTTCGCGGAGGATCTCCCGACGGATCGCGGCGGCCACCTGCTTGTCGCTCTTCGGGCCCACGAACGAGAGGATCGGGTGCCGGTCCTCGGGCGGCGTCTGCAGGGTCGACATCTCGCGGATGCCCGTCACCGCCATCTCCAGCGTGCGCGGGATCGGCGTCGCACTCATCGCGAGGATGTCGACGTTCGTCTTCATCTTCTTCAGCGCGTCCTTGTGCTCGACGCCGAAGCGCTGCTCCTCGTCGATGATCATGAGACCCAGGTCCTTGAACATCACCTGGTCGGTGAGGATCCGGTGCGTGCCGATCACCATGTCGACGGATCCTTCGAGCAGGCCGTCCAGCGTGAGCCGCGCCTCCTTGTCGGTCTGGAACCGCGACAGCGGCCGCACCTTGACCGGGAAGCCGGCGAAGCGCTCGGTGAAGGTCTCCAGGTGCTGCTTGACGAGCAGCGTCGTCGGAACGAGCATCGCGACCTGCTTGCCGTCCTGGATGGCCTTGAACGCGGCGCGCACGGCGACCTCGGTCTTGCCGAAGCCGACGTCGCCGCTGAGCAGGCGGTCCATCGGGATCGGCCGCTCCATGTCGGACTTGATCTCGTCGATGGTCTGCAGCTGATCGGGCGTCTCCGCGAACGGGAACGCCTCCTCCAGCTCGCGCTGCCACGGCGTGTCCTTGCCGAAGGCGTATCCCTTCGCCGCCATGCGCGCGGAGTACAGCTTGACGAGCTCGACGGCGATGTCGCGCACCGCCTTGCGCGCCTTGCCCTTGGCGGCGGCCCAGTCGCTGCCGCCCATCTTCGACAGCGTGGGAGCCTCGCCGCCGACGTACTTGGAGAGCAGGTCGAGCTGATCGGTCGGCACGTAGAGCTTGTCGCCCGGGTAGCCCCGCTTGGTCGGCGCGTACTCGAGCACGAGGTAGTCGCGCGTGGTCTTGACGGCATGGCGGCCGCCCGAGGACACCTCGCGCTGGGTCATCTCCACGAAGCGCGCGATGCCGTGCGTCTGGTGCACGACGAAGTCCCCGGCCTTGAGCTGCATCGGATCCACGACGTTCTTCCGTCGCGACGCAAGCTTCTTCACGACCCGGGTGTCCCCGCCGATCGTGCGTCCGTAGAACTCGTTCTCGGTGATGACCGCGATCTTCGCGTCCGCGATCTGGAAGCCGGACTCGATCGCGCCGGTCACGAGCGTCGCGATCCCCGGATCCGGGCTCTCCGGCAGAGACGCGACCACGCGCGCCGCGATGCCGCGATCGGCGAGCACGTCGCGGGCGCGGTCGACCAGGCCCGCCCCGGAAGAGACCAGCACCACCCGCCACCCGTCCGAGACGCGGCCCGCGGTGAACTCGATCGCGCCGTCGACGTTGCCGTGGAACGACGGGATGGGCGCGGCGCGCACCCCGTCGGCGCCGTGGTCGAAGGCCGCATCGTCGGCGCCCGCGTCGAAGGCGCTGAGCCGCCACCACACGCCGTCACGATCGTGCACGGCGGTGCGCAGCTCCGAGATCGAGAGGAAGTCGCCGGTCTGCAGGTCGATCGGCGCGGAGGCGCCCGCGGTCGCGGCGCTCCAGGCCGCGTCGAGGAACTCGCGGTTCGTCTCGCCGAGGCTCGCGGCCCGGGCTCCGCTGCGCTCGGGATCGACGAGGGCGACGGCTGCGCCGTTCGGGAGGTAGCCGACGAGGGGCACCACCGGGCCGGCCACCACGGGCAGCAGCGACTCCATGCCCTCGACCGGGATGCCCTCCGCCATCTTCTGGAGCATGCCGGCGATGCCGGGGAAGGCCTCGACGAGGGACCCCGCGCGCTCGCGGACCTCGGCGGTCAGCAGCAGCTCGCGGCTCGCGGGCAACGCGACCGCGGTGGGTGCCGCAGGCAAGGAGCGCTGGTCAGCCACCGAGAACAGACGGATCTGGTCGACCTCGTCGCCGAAGAACTCGACGCGCGAGGGGTGCTCCGCGGTCGGAGGGAAGACGTCGAGGATGCCGCCGCGCACCGCGAACTCGCCGCGCCGCGACACCATGTCCACCCGGGAGTACGCGCGCTCGACCAGGGAGGCCGCCACGCCGTCGAGGTCGTAGCCGCGCCCGCCGACGGCGAGCTCGAGCGGCTCCACATCGCCCAGTCCGGCGGCGACCGGCTGCAGGGCCGCCCGCACCGACGCGACGACCACGAGCGGACGCTCGCCCGACCAGATCCGCATCCGGCGCAGCACCTCGAGGCGCCGACCGACCGTGTCGGGGCTCGGGCTCAGGCGCTCATGAGGGAGGGTCTCCCAGGCTGGGAACGAGAGGATCTCGGCCTCCGGCAGGTACGATCCCAGCGCTGCCGCCAGGGACTCCGCCCGCCGGCCGGTCGGGGCGACCACGAGCAGGGCGGCCGGCCGGTCCGCGGCGGCACGGCGCTCGAGGAGCCCGGCCAGCATCGGCGCGTCCATGCCGGCGCTCGCGAGCAGGTCGGCATCGGTCTGCGCCCAGGTCAGGGCGTCGCGGAATCCGGACGCCTCCTCTTCCAGAGCGCGGATGATCCCCTGCACAGTCACCGGAAGAGTCTACGTGGAGTCTCGGACACTGCGGGGCTCGGCCTCCGTCCTCGCGCTCCCCGGCCCCGGTCCCGTCCGGATCGCGGCGGACGCGCCTCAGTCCTGCACGACCACCGGCTCGAAGCCCGCGGCGCGCAGCGTGTCCAGTGTGAGCTGCGAGTGCTCCGGACCGCGCGTCTCCACGCTGAGCTCGAGGATGACGTCGTTGATCTGCAGGCCGTGCCCGTGCCGTGTGTGCATCGCCTCGATGACGTTCGCACCGGCGTGCGCGATGAGCTCCGACACCCGGGCCAGCTGGCCGGGGCGGTCCGGGAGGGGGATGCGCAGAGTGAGGTAGCGGCCCGACGCCGCGAGCCCGTGCGAGACCACGCGCTGCAGCAGCAGAGGGTCGATGTTGCCGCCCGAGAGCACCGCGAGCGTGTTGCCCGTGTCGTGCACCTTCCCCGCGAGGATCGCCGCGACGCCGACCGCGCCGGCCGGTTCCACCACGACCTTGGCCTGCTCGAGCAGCAGCAGCAGTGCGCGTGCGATGTCATCGTCACTCACCGTCACGACCTCGTCGACGAGCTCCTGGATCATGGCGAACGGCACGTCGCCGGGACGCGCCACCAGGATGCCGTCGGCGATCGTCGGCTGCGTGACGATCTCGACCGGGTGCCCCGCGTCGAGCGACGGCCCCATCGCGGCCGCGTTCTCCGCCTGCACGCCGATGACGCGCACCGTGCGCCCCTGCTCCGCGGCCCGCGCCTTCACCGCTGCGGCGACTCCCGCGATGAGACCGCCGCCGCCGATGCCGACCAGGATCGTGTCGACGTCGGGCACGTCCTCCATGAGCTCGAGGCCCAGCGTAGCCTGACCGGTGACGATGTCGCGATGATCGAACGGCGGGATGAAGACCGCGCCGGTGCGCTCGGCGAACTCCGCCGCGAGACGCAGCGAGGTCGCGACCGTCTCGCCCTCGAGCACGACCTCGGCACCGTACCCGCGCGTGGCGAGCAGCTTCGGCACCGGCACGCCCATGGGCATGAAGATCGTCGCGGGGATGCCCAGCGCCTGCGCCGCGAGCGCGACGCCCTGCGCGTGGTTCCCGGCGGAGGCGGCCACGACGCCCCGCGCGCGCTCCTCGGCGGTGAGCTTGGAGAGGCGGTGCACCGCGCCGCGGATCTTGAACGAGCCGGTGCGCTGCAGATTCTCCAGCTTGAGCGACACGGGCGACCCCAGCACCTTGGTCAGCGCGACCGAGGGCAGCGTCGGGGTGCGCACGATGACGCCGTCCAGGCTGTCCGCCACCCGCTGGATCTCGGCCAGCGTGGGGATCCCGGCGAGGGTGGTCGTCGTCTCGTTCGTCATCGCCTGCTCCTTCTCCGCGCCCGCGGCACGGTCCGCCAGATGTAGTCGCCGTCGGGGTCGGCGCCGGTGCGCCAGGCACCGGAGTTGATGGTCACGGCCGCCACGTTCACGAACGCGGCGAGCGGCACGGCGAACAGCGCCCCGGGGATGCCCGCGATGAGTGCGCCGCCGGCCACCACGAGGACGACCGCGAGCGGGTGCACCTTGACCGCCGACCCCATCAGGATCGGCTGCAGGATGTGCCCCTCGATCTGCTGGACGGCGAGCACGACGACCAGCATCCACAGCGCGATCCAGGGGCCGTTGTACACGAGCGCGAGGAACACCGCGAGGGTTCCGGTCACCACCGCCCCGACGATCGGGATGAACGAGCCCAGGAACACCAGCACGGCGACGGGGACGGCCAGGGGCACGCCCAGCAGGAACGCGCCGAGGCCGATGCCCAGCGCGTCGATGAACGCGACGAGCATCTGCGTGCGGGCGTAGTTGATCACGGTCGCCCAGCCGTTCTGCGCCGCGGCGTCCACCGCGGGGCGCGAGGCCTTCGGGAAGAGCTTGAGGGTCCAGGCCCAGATGCCGCCGCCGTCGGCGAGCAGGCAGAGCAGGATGAAGAGCGTCAGCACGGCGCCGGTGGCGACGTGGCCGAAGGTGGAGCCGACGGCGATCGCGCCCGACTTCAGCAGCTCGCCCTGCTCGCTGAGGAAGGTGCCGGCCTGGTCGAGCAGATCCGTGATCTGCGTCGGGGTGAGGTGCAGGGGCCCCTCGATGAGGAACTGCTGCAGCTCCCCCCACACCGCCACGGTGCGCGCCTGGACGCCGCCCCACTGCTGGGTGATCTGCCAGATCGCAAGCCACAGCAGGCCCCCGACGATCGCGACGGTGCCGAGGAGGGCGACGACGATCGCGAGCCAGCGCGGCCAGCGGGCGCGCAGCATGACGCTGAACGCGGGCCAGAGCAGAGCCGTGAGCAGGATCGCGATCATCAGCGGGATGACCAGGATCTTGAACAGCATCACCAGCCAGATCACGACGCCCAGGGCGGCCGCGATCACGAGCAGCCGCCAGGAGTACGCGGTGGCGATGCGCAAGCCGGACGGCAGTGCGCGCTGCACGTCGTCGCGCACGTCGACGCGGCCGGTGACGGATCGCTGCCGGAGGAGATCGCGCAGCCGGGGTGTGCTGTCCTCGCTCATCGATCCAGTCTACGGGGGCGCCGGAGCGCCCCCGGCGCCGGTGTCGGCGGCGGTCGTTACGCTGACGGACGTGACAGGATCTCCGCCCGCCCCCTCCCCCGTCGACACGCTGAGCGCCGGTGAGGCGCGGCGGGTCGCGCTCGCGGCGCAGGGGTTCTCCCGCCGCCGTCCCGCGTCGCCGGGCGTGCGGCACCTGCACGCGGCCATGGCGCGCATGGGCGTGCTGCAGATCGACTCGGTGAACGTCTTCGCGCGCTCGCACTACCTGCCGCTGTTCTCCCGGCTGGGCGCCTACGATCCTGCGGTGCTCGAGCGCGCGTTCCTGTCCCGGCCCAGCGCGGCGCGCACCGGCCGCTACACCGAGTACCTCGCGCACGAGGCCACCTTCCTGCCGGTCGAGGACTGGCCGCTGTGGGGCTTCCGTCGCGAGGCCTTCCGCGCCAAGCGCGGCGCGTTCTGGGGGCAGAGCTCGTCGGCGCGCACGCTGGACTGGGTGCGCGCCGAGCTGCGCGACCGCGGCCCCTCCCGCCCGGCCGACATCCGCGGCGACGCGCCGGGCGGCCGGGGCGGCTGGTGGGAGTGGGACGAGGTCAAGCACGCCCTCGAGTACCTGTGGCGGATCGGCGATGTCGCGATCGCCGGACGTGACGGCTTCGAGCGCCGCTACGCCCTGGCCGAGGATGTCGTGCCCGCGGACCTGCTCGGCCGCGACCGGGACCGCGCGGCCGCGATCGGCGAGCTCGTGCGCCGGGCAGCCCGGGCGCACGGCGTGGCGACGGCCGCCGACATCGCGGACTACTACCGCATCAAGGACCGGGCGCTGGTGCTGTCGGCGATCGCGGATCTCGTCGACCAGGGCGAGCTGGCGCCGGTGCGCGTGCGCGGGTGGGAGCGCGGCGGGCGTCCCGTGCCCGCGTGGCGGCACACCGAGGCGGTCCTGCCCCGGCGCATCGACGCGACCGCGATCCTCACCCCCTTCGATCCGGTGGTCTGGTTCCGCGACCGCGCACTGCGGACGTTCGCGCTGGACTACCGGATCGAGATCTACACGCCGGCTGCGAAGCGGCGATACGGCTACTACTCGCTGCCGGTGCTCGTCGGCGACCGCATCTCCGCGCGCGTGGACCTGAAGGCGGATCGCGCGACGGGAACCCTGCGCGTGCAGTCGGCCTGGTGGGAGCCGCAGGCCAGGCCCGCCGCCGATGTGGAGCGCATCGCGGCAGAGCTTCGCACCGCCGCGGCCTGGCAAGGACTGGAGCACGTCTCCGTGTCCTCATGGGGCGATGCATCCGACGATCTCGCCGCCGCGCTCGACGCCCACCCCGAGCGGGCCAGGCGTCACGACGCCGGCCGGATGGATCAGATTCCGCTGGGGACGGGCGGCTGAGCGGGATCCCGTGTCAGAACTGGACGCGGGGAGGTTCGGCGATGGCCGCGCCGTCGGCGACCTCGAAGAACTCGCGCTCGGTGAAGCCGAGGTTGCGGGCGAACAGGTTGTTCGGGAACACCTTGATCTTGGTGTTGAGCTCGCGCACGCCGCCGTTGTAGAACCGGCGCGACGCCTGGATCTTGTCCTCCGTGTCGACGAGCGCGGACTGCAGCTGCAGGAAGTTCTGGCTCGCCTGCAGCTGCGGATAGGCCTCGGCCACCGCGAACAGGCTCTTCAGGGCCTGCTGCAGATGTCCCTCGGCCGCGCCCGCCTCACCCGGAGTGGAGGCGGACAGCGTCTCCGCCCGGGCGCGCGTGACGTTCTCGAACACGGCCTTCTCGTGGGCCGCATAGCCCTTGACCGTGTCGATGAGATTCGGGATCAGATCCGCTCGTCGCTTGAGCTGGACCGTGATGTCGCTCCACGCCTCGTCGACGCGGACCCCCAGCTGCACGAGCGAGTTGTACGTGGCCCACAGATAGATGCCGACGGCAGCGATCAGAACGACGATCACTCCGACGACGACGAGCACTGGAACAAGAACATCCACGGACGACGACCCCCTTGCAGACGCGATTGCGCCCATCCTATCCCGGCATGCTCCGTGTTCGCCGGGCTGCCAGGGAACGGTCAGGCGCCGAGCACGCGCTCCAGATAGCGGTTGGAGAAGCGGCGCTCCGGATCCAGCCTGTCCCGCAGGGCGAGGAAGTCGTCGAAGCGGGGATAGCGCTCCCGCAGCTGCTCCGCGTCGAGCGAGTGCAGCTTGCCCCAGTGCGGGCGCCCGCCGTGGGCGAGGCAGATCGCCTCGACCGCGTCGAAGTACTCGCGCGGATCGTGCCGCCAGTAGCGGTGCACGGCGATGTACGCCGACTCCCGGCCGTGCGCCGTGGACAGCCAGCGGTCGTCGGCCGCGGCGAACCGCACCTCGATCGGGAACTCGATCCGCCATCCGCGCTGGGCGATGAGCGCCTGCACGGCGCGGAACACGGGCACCACCTGATCCTGCGGCACGGCGTACTCCATCTCCCGGAACCGCACCGTGCGGCTCTGCGTCAGCACGCGGTGGGAGAGGTCGGTGTACTCGCGGTCACCCGTGAGCTTCACGGCGAGCCTGCTGAAGGACGGCGTGATCGCGGGCACGACGACGCCGGCCGCGCACACCGCGCGGTAGACGCCGTTGGAGAGGAGCGTCTCGTCGATCCACTTCCCCACCTTCGGCAGGGGGCGCCGCACCGCCGACTCCGGCAGCCGCTCGGTGGTCTTGGTCAGGGCGACGTCGGTGTGGGGGAACCAGTAGAACTCGAAGTGGTCCGCGGCGCCGACGCGCTCGTGCACGGAGTCCAGCACCTCGTCCAGCGGGGCAGGCGCGTCGACCGCGTGCATCACGAAGGCGGGCACGCACTGCAGGGTGACCTCGACGAGGATCCCGAGGGCGCCGAGTCCGAGCGCGAGCGCGGGCAGCAGCTCGGCGTTCTGCGTCTCGTCCACCCGCAGGAACTCCCCCGCGGCGGTGATCAGGGTGACGCCGACGACCTGCGCGGCGATGCCGCGGAATCCGGCGCCGGTGCCGTGGGTGCCGGTCGAGATGGCGCCGGAGATCGACTGCCGGTCGATGTCGCCCAGGTTCTCCATCGCGAGTCCGTAGGGCGCGAGGAGCGCCGGGATGCGGTGCAGCCGGGTGCCCGCGAGCAGCGTGACCCGCCCGCGCGCCTCGTCGGCGGACGCCAGCCCCTGCAGATCGTCGAGCTCGAGCAGCACGTCGGGAGCCACGGCCACGCCGGTGAAGCTGTGGCCGGCGCCGACCGCCTTGACCCGCAGGTTCTGGGCGGCAGCGGCGCGCACGGCCCGCTGCACGCCTTCGGGCGAGCGCGGCCGCTCCACGCGGATCGGCCGGATCGCGGCGGAGCGGCCCCAGTTCTGCCAGGTTCCTCCGGGTCGTGTCACAGGAAGGCCTTCCCCTCGCCGCGGTACGTGGGCAGTTCGCCGACGACGCGATCACCGTCGACGAGGTGGTAGCTCAGGATCCGCTCCGCCGGCTCGCCGCTCTTCGCATGGCGCAGCCAGACGCGGTCCCCGATCCGCAGGGTGCGGGCGGCTTCCCCGCGCAGCGGTGTCTGCACCTCTCCGGCGGCTTCGCGCGGCGCCGTCTGCAGACCCTGCGGCCACACCGGCCGCGGCTGCCGCGACGAGACGGGCGGCCCGGACGCGATCCACCCGCCGCCCAGGATCGTCGCGATGTCGGCGGCGGGACGGCGCACGACGTCGAAGGCGAACGCGCTGGCCGGCGCGAGGTCGAAGGAGCGGTAGCCGTCGAACAGGTGTCCCGCGAGCAGGCCGCTGCCCGCGGTGATCTCGGTGAGGGCCGGATCGGATCCGGTGTACTCGAGAGAGCCGGTGCCGCCGCCGGTGACGAAGTCCAGCGGCACGAGCGCGCGCACGGCTTCGGCGATGCGCGCCCGGCGCTCCCGCAGCTCCAGACGCGACTGCGCCTGCACCGTGCGGATCAGGGTGTCGCCGCTGCCGGTGTCGTCGCCCTGGCCGGCGATCTGCGCCTCGTACATCTGCAGGCCGACGAGGCGGAAGCCGTCGCGCTCCGCGGCGCGCCGGGCGAAGCGCGCGACCTCCTCGGGGGCGTGCAGCGGCGAGCGGAACACCCCGATGTGGCCGAGTCCCGGAGCACGCCACGAGGCGTCGGCATCGATCGCGATGCGCACGCGCGGACGCTTCCCGGGCGCGGTGATCGCGTCGATGAAGTCCAGCTGCGATTCGTCGTCGACCATCAGGGTGATCCGCGCACACGCCTGCTCGTCGCCGAGCAGGCGCTGCAGCGACGCTCGATCGGCCGTGGGGTACGCGAGCACGATGTCGTCATGGTCCTCGGCGAGCCAGAGCGCCTCCGCCAGCGTGAAGGCGAGCAGGCCCCGGTAGCCGGGCACCCGCAGCGCCGCGTCGATGACCTCCCGCACGCGTACCGACTTCGTCGCGATCCGGATCGGCAGCCCCCCGGCCCGCACCACCATGTCCATCGCGTTGTAGCGCAGCGCCTCGAGGTCGATCACGGCGACGGGCGCGGGAAGGTGCGCGGTCGCCTCGGTCAGCCGCGGCCACCATCGGGCGGGATCCTGCCAGGGCTGGGCGCGGTGACGGGTCGGGGCGGCGACACGGCCCTGATCGGCGATGAGCTCGAGCACGACTCCACCCTATTGGCTCGGAGTCAACATCGCGCAGGGTGCCGCGCTCGCTAGGCTCGGAGCAGGCCCCCGTAGCCCAACGGCAGAGGCAGGCGACTTAAAATCGCTTCAGTCTGGGTTCGAATCCCAGCGGGGGCACCCGGTCACGCGCCGGGGCGGCCGTCGAGCCACACCGCGTTCCAGTCCAGGATCCGCGCGTCCGCGAGCCCCTCGGTCACGAACGGGTCGTCCGCGATGAAGCGCTCTGCGGCCTCCCGCGTCGCGAAGACCCCCATGGATCCGGCGGCCGCGTCGGCCGTCGCGAAAGGACCGAGCGCGATCAGCTCTCCCCCGGCCTCGTGGAAGGCCCGGTAGTAGGCCTGATGACGCGGGAACACCTCGCCCACGCGGGCGCGGTCCACGCCCTCGCGCAGACGGTAGAGCACGACGAAGTCCACAGACGGATCGTAGCGTCCGGCACAGGATCCGCGGCCCCTCCGGCACATCCGGAGGCGATCGGATCCGGGAATGCGGAACGCCCCCGATCGGCTCCGTCGAGCGGGATCGGGGGCGTTCCGAGGGCGTTACTTGGCCGCGGCCTCTGCGGGCTTCTTGGCGGCGGGGCGCTCAGCGGCAGGCTTGGCCGTGTCGGCCTTGGCCGCCGGAGCCGCGGCGGCCGGCGCCGCCGGAGCCGCCTCGACCGCCGGACGCGGGCGCGCGGCGAACTCCTCGAAGACGGCGCGCGGCGTCTGCACGGCCTCGAGGCCGACGATGTCGCGACCGAGCCACAGGTTGTTCCACCAGCCCCACAGCACGCGCCACTTGCGCTCCCACGACGGCATGGCCAGGCCGTGGTAGCCGCGGTGCGCGAGCCAGGCGATGAAGCCCTTCAGCGCGATCTTGCCCGACTGGAACACGCCGTTGTAGAGGCCGAGACCGGCCACGGCGCCCAGGTTCTTGTGGACGTAGTCCTTCGGCGTCTCGCCGCGCAGCACCGCGACCAGGTTCTTCGCGAGCAGCTTCGCCTGACGCACCGCGTGCTGCGCGTTCGGCACGCACATGCCGCCCACGCCGCCGCCCGAGAGGTCGGGAACGGCCGAGACGTCACCGGCAGCCCAGGCGCCCTCGACGAAGGCGTCGGCCGTGCCCACGCGCAGGTCGGCGCGGGTCTGGATGCGACCGCGCTCCTCGACCGGCAGGTCGCCGCCGCGCACGACGGTCGGGTTGGCCATGACACCGGCGGTCCACACGATCAGGTCGGACGGGATGACCTCGCCCGTGGAGAGCTCGACGTTGCCGTCGACGGCGCCCTTGACCTGCGTGTCGAGGTGCACGTTCGCGCCGCGCTTGGCCAGGTCCTTCAGCACCCACTCGCTCGTCTTGAGCGAGACCTCGGGCATGATCCGGCCCATCGCCTCGATGAGGTGGAAGTGGGTGTCGTCGAAGGACAGCTGCGGGTACTTGGCGATCAGCGCCGACGCGAAGGAGCGCAGCTCGGCGAACGCCTCGATGCCGGCGAATCCGCCGCCGACCACGACGACCGTGAGCAGGCGGTCGCGCTCGGGGCCGGCCGGGATCGACGCCGCCTTGTCGAAGTTCGACAGCAGCCTGTCGCGCACGGCGACGGCCTCTTCGATGGTCTTCAGTCCGATCGCGTTGTCGGCGATGCCCGGGATCGGGAACGTGCGAGAGACGGCACCGGCGGTGACCACGATCTGGTCGTACGCGAACTCGTACGGCTCGCCCACCGAGGGCGTGATGGTCGCGACCTTCTCGGCGTGGTTGATGCCGGTGACCTTCGCGGTGACCACGTTGGTGCGCGAGAGGTGGCGACGGTGCGCGACCACCGCGTGGCGCGCCTCGATCGATCCGGCGGCGACCTCGGGGAGGAACGGCTGGTACGTCATGTACGGCAGCGGGTCGACCATGGTCACCTCTGCCTCGCCCTTGCGGAGGTGCTTCTCGAGCTTCCATGCGGTGTAGAAGCCGGCATAGCCACCGCCCACGATCAGGATCTTGGGCGCGACGGCGCTCTTTGCCACGGTGCTCTCAGTCACGGAGGCTTACTCCTCAGTCATCGGGATTTTGGCGTGCAGATGCGCGCGCCGAACGGATGCGCCGGGCAGCAGCAGTGACGCCAAGCGCTATCAGGATACCAGGCAGCGTGAGCGCGACGAGCGGCAGGGTACCGTACAGCAGTGAATCGGGGCTGGGGATCAGCGGCGAGACCGCTTTCGCCGGCGCATCGGCCTTCGGCAGAGGGGGGATCGGGACCGGCGTGGACGTCGCCGGGGTCGGCGCGGGAGCCTGGGCGCGGCGGTGCAGACGCACCCAGTCAGCGAGGTCGCCCAAGGGGTTCTGGTCGACCGGGGGCTGCACGGTGCTGACGGCGGCGGCCGCGTCGACCAGCCCGTACCCGTACAGCGGGTCGGGATGCGCGGTCGCCTGCGGCGCGCGACGGGCGGTCTGGATGATCTGGTTGATCACGTTGTTCGCGTCCATGTCCGGATGCGCGGCGCGCACCAGCGCGACGACGCCCGCGACGATCGGCGCCGCACCGCTCGTGCCGTTCCAGGTCTCGACCGTGCCGTCGGCGTCGACCCCGAGCAGCGACTCGCTCGGCGCGGACACGGCGATCGAGATCCCCTGCGTCGACGCCGCCTTGCTCGCGACGCCCCGCTGATCCACTCCCCCGACGGCGAGCACGCCGGGGATGGTGGCCGGCGCGCCGACCATCGCGGTGCCGCTGCCGCGGTTCCCGGCGGCCACGACCACCACGACGTCGTGCTCGAAGGCGTAGAGGAACGCGTCGTCCCAGCTGCGGTCCCAGTCCAGTGTGTTCGTCGTGAAGGACAGGTTGATGACGTTCGCGCCGTGGTCCACCGCCCACCGCATCGCGTCCGCGACCTGCTTCGTGAACGGCACAGGGGCCGTGGTGCCGAAGCCCAGCGAGATCGAGAGCAGCTTGGCCTCCGGAGCGACCCCGATCATGCCCGTGCCATCGGCGTTCGGCCGCCCCGCGGCGAGCGACGCGACCCGGGAGCCGTGGTCGCTGTCCAGCGGACCCAGCGGGGTGCGGCCGTCCTCGGATCCGATTCCGGACACGTCGGTGCCGTCGGAGACCGCACCCTGGAAGGCGTTCGGTCCGTTCGCGATGCCGGTGTCGATCACGGCGATCGTCACGCCCGCGCCGCGCGTGGTCTTCCAGGCGGCGTCGATGTGCGCGCCCTCGATCCAGTATTCGGCGGCGCGCACGGGATCGGGCGTCGGCGTCGGGGTCGCCCCGATCGCCAACGGAGCGACGAGCGCGAGGGCCAGCAGCGCGACGGCGGCGCGGAGCCGCCGGGCGCGGGGGGAAAGGGCGCGAGGCGCGGTCATCGGACTCGGTTCACCGTCCCAGTGCGGCTCCCGGCTCGACGCACTCGCAGCGCTCGGCCGACCACCGCGAGCGACGCAGGGCCTCGTCTCCGATGGGGTTGACGCCCTCGCCCGCGGCCAGCGCATGGCCGGCCAGGGCGTGCAGGCACTTCACCCTGGTGGGCATGCCGCCGGCGGAGACCCCGGCGATCTCGGGGACGTCGCCGAATTGCGCACGGTCGGCGAGGTACGCCTGGTGCGCGCGCAGATACGCGGCGGCGACGTCCTCGTCGTCGAGCAGCAGCGCGAGCTCCGGCATCACGTGGTCGGCCTCGAGGGTCGACATCGCGGCCGCCGCGGCGGGGTGCGTGAGGTAGTAGAACGTGGGGAACGGCGAGCCGTCGGACAGCCGCGGCAGGGTCGCCACGACCGTGGGGTTGCCGCAGACGCAGCGCGCGGCGATGCCGACGACTCCGCGTGCCTCGCGGCCGAGCTGTGCGGAGACGACCGCGAGCTCGGCGTCGGTGGGCGGGGCGAAGGGCGGCGTGGTCACCCCTCCAGGGTACGGGGTCGAGCCGCGGGGATCCTCAGCGCCCGGCCGAGCCGGCCGCCGTCTTGGCGAGTCCCGCCTCGGTCACGCTGCGCAGCAGCTGGCCGGCCCAGTCCGAGGACTTCTCCTGGACCGTGTCGCTGATCTTCGCCTGCTCGAGGGGACGGGCCGCGGGATCGATGTCGTTGTCGATGAGGTAGACGACCTCCCCCGGCTTCACGTAGAACAGCCGCTGCCTGGCCTGGGCCGTGATGTAGGCGGGGTCGTTCCAGCGCTCGCGCTCGGCCTTGAGGCCGTCGATCTGCTTCTGGGTGACCGCGACCGACTGCTCGAGTGCGGCGATGCGCTGGCGCTGATCCAGATAGGTGCCGAGCGTGGGCACGAGCACCCAGGCGCCGAGCACGACGAGCGACAGCATGATGACCATGAACCCGCTGAGCCGGATCCCGCCGACCCAGCCCCGCACGTCCACCGCGCGAGCCGACCCGGGCCGCGCGGCTCGCGTCTCGGCGCGAGCGTCCGTGCTCGCTCGCCGAGACGACGAAGGAGGAGTCCGCCGTTCGGTCATGACTCCTCCTTCGATTCAGCGGATGCGCTGATCAGCCCTTGAAACGCGGGAAGGCGGAGCGCCCGGCGAAGACCGCGGCATCACCCAGCTCCTCCTCGATGCGCAGAAGCTGATTGTACTTGGCGACGCGCTCCGACCGAGCGGGCGCGCCGCTCTTGATCTGGCCCGAGTTCACGGCGACGACGAGGTCGGCGATGGTGGTGTCCTCGGTCTCGCCCGAGCGGTGCGAGAGCATCGTGGTGTAGCCGGAGCGGTGCGCCAGGCTGATCGCGTCGAGGGTCTCGGACAGCGTGCCGATCTGGTTCACCTTGACCAGCAGCGAGTTGGCGACGCCGAGGTCGATGCCCTTCTGCAGGCGCTCCGGGTTGGTGACGAACAGGTCGTCGCCGACGAGCTGGATCGAGGATCCCAGCTTCTCGGTGAGGGCCTTCCAGCCGTCCCAGTCGTCCTCGGCCAGCGCGTCCTCGATCGTGACGATCGGGAAGTCCTTGACCAGGCCCACGTAGTAGTCGGTGAGCGAGGCGGCGTCCCAGTCCTTGTCGTCGAGGCGGTACACGCCGTCGTTGTAGAACTCGGTCGCGGCGGCGTCCAGGCCGAGCGCGATGTCGGTGCCCGGCGTGAAGCCGGCCTTCTCGATCGCCTTGACCAGGAACTCCAGCCCCTCGCGGTTGCTGGGCAGGTCGGGGGCGAAGCCGCCCTCGTCGCCGAGGCCGGTCGCGAAGCCCGCGGCCTTCAGCTCGCCCTTGAGCACGTGGTAGACCTCCGTGCCCCAGCGCAGCGCCTCGGAGAAGCTGTCGGCGCCGATCGGGGCCAGGAAGAACTCCTGCATGTCGATGCCGTTGTCGGCGTGCGAGCCGCCGTTGATGACGTTGAACAGCGGAACGGGGAGCAGGTGCGCGTTCGGTCCGCCGAGGTAGCGGAACAGCGGCAGGTCGGCCGAGTCCGCGGCGGCCTTCGCGACGGCGAGGCTCACGCCGAGGATCGCGTTCGCGCCGACGCGGCTCTTGTTGTCGGTGCCGTCGACCTCGATCAGGATCTCGTCGATGATGCGCTGCTCGCTGGCCTCGACGCCCTCGATCGCGGGCCCGAGCTCGTCGATGACCGCCTCGACGGCCTTCAGGACGCCCTTGCCCCCGTAACGGCTCTTGTCGCCGTCACGCAGCTCGTACGCCTCGAAGGCGCCGGTGGACGCACCGGAGGGGACGGCGGCGCGCTGCACGATGCCGTCGTCGAGGAGCACCTCCACCTCGACGGTCGGGTTGCCGCGGGAGTCGAGAATCTCGCGTGCGCCTACAGCCTCGATCAGTGCCACAGGGTGCTCCTTGTTCAAGAGGGAAGTGGGTTGGTGGAGCGACGTCGATCCGCCGCCCAGTCTAGTCGGAGCCGCCCTCGGCCCGCTGAGGATGACGCACCGCTCCCGGGGACGGCGAGGGGCCGCGCGATGCTGTCCGCGCGGCCCCTCGTGGTGCGGGTGTTACTTGTTGTACGACTTCACGACGTCGAGCAGGTTCGGGACGTTGGCGTACGCCTCGGCGGCGTTCTCCTTGGTCACGATGACCGGCGCGAGCAGGAACGACGGCACGACCTTCACACCGTTGTTGTAGGACTTGGTGTCGTTGACGTCGACCTTGTCGCCCTTCTGCAGCTCCTGCGCCATCTTGATCGCCTGGGCGACCAGCAGCGTGGTGTCCTTGTTGATCGTGGAGTACTGCACGCCCTCCATGATCGACTTCACCGACTCGACCTCGGAGTCCTGACCGGTGACCACCGGGACCGGCTTGCCGGCCTGCTGCACCGAGGTGATGATGGCGCGGGCGAGGGTGTCGTTCGGGCTCAGCACGCCGTCGATCGTGGCGGAGCTGTAGTTGGCGGTGAGCAGGGCGTCCATGCGGCGCTGCGCGTTCTCCGCCTTCCAGCCGTCCGTCGCGGTCTGGGTGATCTCGGTCTGGCCCGAGACGACCTTGAGCGTGCCGTCCTTGATCTTCGGCTCGAGCACGTCCATCGCGCCCTTGAAGAAGACCGCCGAGTTCGCGTCGTCCGCCGAGCCGGAGAACAGCTCGATGTTGTACGGCGCCGGGTGGCCGGCGCGCTTGGCGAGACCGTCGAGCAGGGCCTGGCCCTGCAGCTGGCCGACCTTGAAGTTGTCGAACGCGACGTAGTAGTCGACCGCGTCGGTGTTCTCGATCAGACGGTCGTAGGCGATGACGGTCGCGCCGGCGTCGTGCGCCGCCTTGACCTGGGTCGACAGCTGCTTGCCGTCCTTCGCACCGATGATGATGACCTTCGCACCGCCGGTGACCATCGCCTGGATCTGGTTCTGCTGCTCGGCGACCGTGTTGCTGGCCGGCGCGTACTGCACGTCGGGCTTGAAGCCCGCCTTGGTCAGCCCGTCGGTGAACAGCTTGCCCGCCAGCACCCAGTTCTCACTGGTCTTGTCCGGCAGGGCGACACCGATCTTCGCATCGGCCGCGAAGCCCTTGGCGCTGCCGCCGCTCGCAGCGGGCGTGCCGCCGCGCTCGGACGAGCACCCGGTCAGGGCGAAGGCACCCGCGACGACGATCGCTGTCGCCGAAAGGAGGATCTTCTTCATTGGGATCTCTTTCTCTCTTGGTGTTGCATCTCAGGTGAATGCAGGATCGTGCCGCACGCGCGGCCCGGACCTCTTTTACTTGCCGCTCGCGCTGCCGGCGGCGGTGGGGAACGGCTCTTCCGAACGGGAGAACCGGCGCGTGATGAAACCGGTGAGGGACGGACGGCCCTGCTGCTTGTTCCAGACGTCGACCGCGACCGCGAGCAGGAGCACGAGGCCCTTGACCATCGAGACGACGTCGGCGCCGAAGCCGAGCAGCGCCATGCCGTTGTTGAGGAACGCCATGACCAGACCACCGATGATCGAGCCGATCACGGTGCCGATGCCGCCCGAGACCGCCGCGCCGCCGATGAACACCGCGGCGATCGCGTCGAGCTCCCAGCCGTTGCCGTCCTGCGGGCCGGAGGCCGTGGCGCGGGCCACGTAGATCATGGCCGCGACCGAGGCGAGCACCGACATGTTCATCATCACGAAGAAGTCGGTCCAGCGGTCCTTCACGCCGCTCAGGCGCGCGGCCTGACGGTTGCCGCCGACCGCGTAGAGGTGGCGGCCGAACACGGTGTTGCGGGTGACGAACGTGTAGACGATCACGAGCAGCAGCAGGATCACGCCGGAGATCGGGAAGCTCGTGCCCGGACGACCGGTGGCGAACAGCCAGCCCGCGACGAGGATCAGCGCGGACAGGATGACGACCTTGACGACGCTCACCCAGACCGGTGCGACCTCGGTGCCGGCCTTGCGCTGCGAGCGGCGCAGGAACACCTCGAAGACGACGACCCAGACCACCGCGAGCACGGCGAGCACCATCGTGAGCACGTTGAAGGCGAGGGGCACGGCGAGCTCGGGCAGGTAGCCGGCGCCGATCCACTGGAAGTCCGCGGGCACGGCGACGGAGGTCGACTGACCGAACCACTGGTTGGCACCGCGGAAGAACAGCATGCCCGCCAGCGTCACGATGAACGCGGGCACGCGCACGAACGCGACCCAGAAGCCCTGCCAGGCGCCGACGAGGGCGCCGAGCGCCAGGCCGAGGAGGATCGCCGCCCACCACGGGAAGTGCCAGTTCGCCATCGACTGCGCCACGATGATGCCGACGAACGCGGCGACCGAGCCGACCGACAGATCGATGTGGCCCATGATGATGACCATCACCATGCCGATCGCGAGGATCAGGATGTAGGAGTACTGGCTGACGACGTTGATCAGGTTGCCGGGCGAGAGCGTCAGCCCGCCCGTCCAGATCTGGAAGATGATGATGATCACGACGAGGGATCCGAGGATGCCGAACTGACGGCTGGTGGACTGGCCGCCGCCCATCATCTTGCCGAGGTCGCGGAAGCGGAAGCCCTCCTCGGGCGCCGGCGTCGTCGACGGCGGGGTCTGAGTGGTCATGGTGCTCATGCGGACGCCTTCTGAGTCAGGGAGGTCATGCTGCGCATGAGCGCCTCCGGGGTGGCTTCGGATGCAGGGAGGCAGTCGGTGACGCGCCCCTCGAAAACGGTGTAGATGCGGTCGGACATGCCCAGGAGCTCCGGGAGCTCGCTGGAGATCACGATCACGCCCTTGCCCTGGGCGGCGAGCTCGTTGATGATGCCGTAGATCTCGTACTTCGCGCCGACGTCGATGCCGCGGGTGGGCTCGTCCAGGATCAGCAGATCCGGATCCGTGAACATCCACTTCGCCAGCACGACCTTCTGCTGGTTGCCGCCGGAGAGCGTGCCCACGCCCTGCTCGACGGTCGGCGTCTTGATGCGCAGCGACTTGCGGTAGCGCTCCGCGACCTGCGCCTCCTCGACGTCGTTCACGACGCCGTTGCGGGAGATCTTGGACAGCTTGGCCGACACGATCGACCGCTTGATCGTGTCGAGCAGGTTGAGCCCGAGCACCTTGCGGTCCTCGCTCACGTACGCGAGTCCGTGCCGGATCGCGCTGCGCACGTCGGGCAGCGCGATCTCCTGGCCGTCCTTGATGATCGTGCCGGACAGGTACTGACCGTAGGAGCGGCCGAAGATACTCATCGCGAACTCGGTGCGGCCGGCGCCCATGAGGCCCGCGATGCCGACGACCTCGCCGCGGCGCACCTCGATGCTGGAGCCCTTCACGACCATGCGCTCGGACACGCTGGGGTGACGCACCCACCAGTCCTTGACCTGGAAGAACACCTCCCCGATCTCCGGCGTGCGGTCGGGGTAGCGGCTCTCGAGCGAGCGCCCGACCATGCCGCGGATGATGCGGTCCTCGTTGATCTCGCCGCGGCCCACGTCGAGCGTCTCGACCGTGCGGCCGTCGCGGATGATCGTGATCTCGTCCGCGATCTGCTCGATCTCGTTGAGCTTGTGGCTGATGATGATCGACGTGATCCCCTTGGCCTTGAGGCCGAGGATCAGGTCGAGCAGATGCTGGGAGTCGTTCTCGTTCAGCGCGGCGGTCGGCTCGTCGAGGATGAGCAGCTTGACGTCCTTGTTGAGCGCCTTCGCGATCTCGATGAGCTGCTGCTTGCCCACGCCGAGGTGCTTGACCGCGACGTCGGGATCCTCCCGGAGGCCGACGCGGGCGAGCAGCTCGACGGTGCGCTGCTTCTGCGCGGTCCAGTCGATGCGCGCGCCGCGGCGGATCTCGTTGCCGAGGAAGATGTTCTCGGTGATCGAGAGCTCCGGGATGAGCGCGAGCTCCTGGTGGATGATCGCGATGCCGGCGTGCTCGCTGGCCGCGATGTCCCGGAAGCGCTGCTCCTGCCCGTAGAGCAGGATCTCGCCGTCGTAGCTGCCGTACGGGTACACGCCCGACAGCACCTTCATCAGGGTCGACTTCCCCGCGCCGTTCTCACCGCAGATCGCGTGCACCTCGCCGGTGCGCACGGTGATCGACACATCCGAGAGGGCCTTCACGCCCGGGAACTCCTTCGTGATGCTGCGCATCTCGAGGATCGGTCCGGCCACGGTGGGCAACGCCGTCGTCTCGCTCACGGATCTCCTTCGATACCAGGTCCGGTGATGTTCCGGTCAATGTTACCGTTCACATCGGGTTACATGGTGCAACGCCTGAACGGACAGTGTCAAGTCGCACCGACCATTTCGTGTCCCTACCGTGACGCGGCGGACTCTCTCCCGCACAGCACCGGGACGACGGGCCCGAACTCCGGCACGGCCTCGCCGCGCAGCTGAGCGAGCAGGATGCGCACGGCGCGCCGGCCCAGCTCGGCGAAGTCCTGGTGCACGGTCGTCAGGGGCGGGGCGACGTGCGCGGCGACCGGGATGTCGTCGAAGCCGACCACACTGACATCGATCGGCACCCGCAGCCCCGCATCGCGGAAACCGTGCATCAGGCCGATCGCCATCAGGTCGTTCGCCGCGAACACGGCCGTGAAGTCGCGGCGGCGGGCCAGCTCCTGCCCCGCGAACCAGCCGAAGTCCGCCGTCCAGTCGCCGCGGATCGGCGGAATGGTCGGCAGATCGGCGTCGCGCATCGCGTCGAGGTAACCGCGCATGCGCGACTCCGCCTCGATCCAGTCCTGCGGTCCCGCCAGATGCAGGATGTCGCTATGCCCCAGCCGGATCAGGTACTCGGTGATCATCCGCGCGCCGGCCAGCTGGTCGGCGGAGTGGCTGAACCCGTCGGAGCCGGAGGCGGTCTGCAGGCTGACGAACGGCACGGACACCGCCATCCCCCGCAGCACGTTGAAGACGCGCACCTGCGGGGCGAGCACGACGATGCCGTCGACGGCCTCCCGCACGAGCTGCCGCACCGCCGCGCCGATCACCTCGGGCGTCGTGTCGGGCAGGTTCAGCGTGCTCACGGAGTAGCCCTCGGCGCGCGCCGCATCCTCGATCGCGGCGATCGAGGAGGTCGGCCCGAACTCCCCCGTGGTCGCCGACAGGATGCCCAGCATGTTCGACCGGCTCGTGGCGAGCGCGCGCGCCGCGACGTTCGGCCGGTAGTCGAGCACGCGGATCGCGTCGAGCACGCGCTCCTTGGTCTCCGGGCGGATGCTGGGGTGATCGTTGAGCACGCGCGAGACAGTCTGGTGCGAGACCCCGGCCAGTCGCGCGACGTCGCGGATGCTCGGCATGCGGGCGCGATCGGAGGAGGTGGACATGCAGAGCCTCCTCGATGTGCACGGTCACATGGATCTACCCCATTATGCGGGCCGAGTCCGGGCCGCGCACGTCGGGCGTCAGGATTCGGTCGACACCACGTGCGCGCCGCGCACCGGTCCGTGCGCACGCAGCGCCGTGCGCCCCTGCTCGCGCAGGCGCTCGGCGACGGCGTCCGCCCCCGTCGCGCTCTCGCAGAGGAACGCCACGGTCGGACCGGATCCCGAGACGATGCCGCCCACCACGGCCGTCGAGTCGCGCACCCGGTCGATGAGCTCCTCGAGCTGCGGCCTCAGCCGGAACGACCCCGCCTGCAGCTGATTGCGCAGGCTCTGGCCGAGTGCGAACGGGTCGCCCGACAGCAGCGCCTCGAAGAACGAGGGCGGCACCTGCACCGGATCCGCGCTGCGCCGCTGCGCATGCCCGGCGGGATCGGCCTGCAGATCCTCGGCCATCACCAGGTCGAACGCGCGGTACACGGAAGGCGTGGAGAGCCCCTCGTCGTCGAGCACCAGCACCCATTCGTACCGGCCGCGGGACAGCGCGGGAGTGAGCACATCGCCCCGCCCCGAGCCGACCGCGGTGCCGCCCATGAGGGCGAAGGGCACGTCGGCGCCGAGTCGCGCGGCGAGCTCGTGCAGCCGTCCGTGGTCGACGCCCGTGCGCCACAGCTCGTTGCACGCCACGAGCGCGGCTGCGGCGTCAGCGGAGCCTCCGCCCATGCCCCCCGCGACCGGCACGCTCTTGCGCACGTCGAGATGCACGCCGCCGTCGTATCCGGTGGCCGCGGCGAGCACCTTGGCCGCGCGCATCGCGAGGTTGCGGTCGTCGAGCGGCACCGCGTCGGGATCGGCCACGCCGGAGACGGCGATCGTGAAGTCGTCGGCCGGGGTGGCGATCACGTCCTCGTACAGCGAGACGGCCTGGAACACGGTCGACAACTCGTGATAGCCGTCCTCGTCGAGGTCGCCGACACCGAGGAAGAGGTTGATCTTGCCCGGTGCGCGCACGTGCACGCGCCGCACGTGCTCGTCGCCCGGCCGCTCCTCCGCGATGCTCATCCGGTCACAGCTCCGAGGAGACCGACCACAGGTCCACATCGAGTCCGGCGCCGGCGATGCGATCGATGCGCGCGATCTCCTCCGCGGTGAGCGCGGGGGCGTCGAGCGCTGCGAGGTTCTCGTCGAGCTGCGCCGGCCGGGAGGCGCCGATGAGCGCCGAGGCGACCACGCCGTCGCGGAGCACCCACTGCAGCGCGAGCTGGGCGAGGCTCTGCCCGCGCTCGCGGGCGAGGTCGTTCAGCGCCCGGAGGATCGCGAGGCCCTCGTCGCTGAGCGGCTTGTCCGGCAGGGATCCGCGCTTCTGGGCGCGCTGCGCGGTGCCGTCGCCGAGGTACTTGTCGGTGAGGAGTCCCTGCGCGAGCGGCGTGAAGGCGATCGCCCCCATGCCCTCCTCGCGGAGCGTCTCGGTGAGGCCGTCCTCCACCCAGCGGTTCAGGATGGAGTAGGACGGCTGGTGGATGACGAGGGGCGTGCCGAGCTCCCGGGCCACGTCCGCCGCCGCCTCCGTGCGCTCCGCGCTGTACGACGAGATCCCGACGTACAGCGCCTTGCCCTGGCGGACCAGCGTGTCGAGCGCCCCGACGGTCTCCTCGACGGGCGTCTCCGGATCCACCCGGTGCGAGTAGAAGATGTCGACGTAGTCCAGCCCCATCCGCGTCAGCGACTGCTCCGCACTGGCCAGGATGTACTTGCGGCTGCCGAGGTCTCCGTACGGCCCGGGCCACATGTCCCAGCCGGCCTTGGACGAGATGATCAGCTCGTCCCGGTAGGGCCGGAGATCCTCGGCGAAGATGCGTCCGAAGTTCTTCTCGGCCGAGCCGTAGGGCGGGCCGTAGTTGTTGGCCAGGTCGAAGTGAGTGATCCCCCGGTCGAAGGCGTGCCGCAGCAGCGCGCGCTGCTGGTCGAGCGGGATGTTGTCGCCGAAGTTCCACCACAGCCCCAGCGAGATCGCCGGCAGGTAGAGGCCCGAGGAGCCCACCTGCCGGAAATGGGCCCCCTCGTACCGGTCCGCCGCGGCGGTGTAGGGGCGGTGGATGTCGAGGACGTCTGGGCGGAAGCGCGGCTCGGTCACCGTCCCAGGTTAGCGGCGCAGCGCGACATCGCCTCCCCCTCTTCGGCGGTTTCCGGGGGCGGTCCGCACCTGTCGCAGACACCGGGGCGCTCGCCGATATCTCGGGAACTCGCTAGGATGATCGGCCAACCGCGGACCGAGCCCGATCCGCGTCCGATCACGCTCACCCCAGTGCGGATCACCACCCGAACAGTGCATTCGCCCGAGCGTGCGGCGACAGGAACTGTCATGCACTGGCCCCGGCGTACCCCTCTCGTCCTCCTCGCGGCGGGCGTGCTCTGCGTCTGCATCTCCGCTGCAGCGCTGACCACCTCCGACCCGCGATGGTGGCTGTCCTGCTTCAGCCGGCTCGGCGCGATGCAGGACGGATCGAGTGCGCTCTTCAACGGCGGGATGATGCTCGCCGGCGCCGTCATCGCCCTGAGCGCGTGGCCCGTCCGCCGGGGCCTCAAGGCCGCTTCCGCCGCGGGATTACCGGCGAACGGCGCCGTCCCCGTCGTCGTCCCCCTGCTCATCGTCGGCCTCGGACTGAGCCTGGCCCTGGTCGGCGTGCTGCCCCTGTCGTTCAACGTGTTCGCCCACGAGCGCGCGGCGAACGGGGCGCTCGCATCGTCGGCCGGGCTCCTGCTCATGCACCGGCTGCACCTGCGCGGCCTGTCGCGAACCCTCGACCGCCTGTCCCTCGGGGCGATCGTCGTCCTCGTCGTGGGGATGACGGCGCTGATCGCCGGACTGATCACGCTCACCGTGTTCGAGGCGCTCGCCTTCGGGTCGGTGATCGCGTGGCTGCAGACGCTCCAGAGCCGCGTGGAGCACCTCCGTCCCGTCGCCTCGCGCCCTTTCTCGGCAAACTCTCAGCATTTGACCTTGTCCCCCATTTGGGGGACAAGGTGATCCGGTGTTATTGTCAAGATCTCAGCTGAGGATGTCGATCGAGATCTGGGGACTCGGTCGACGTGAAGGTACCTCCAGTCGAAGTGACTGTGCCCTCTCGGGAACCCGAAACCCGAGGGGGCACAACTTCGTGGAGACGCGGATCCGGTCCGCTCAGTCCTGTCGCGCGGCCCGCGCGATGCGCTGGTAGTCGTCGACCGTGAGATCCTCTCCGCGCGCGGTCGGCGCGACTCCGGCGGCCTCGAGCACGGCCGATGCCTCCGCCGAGCTGCCGAACAGACCGGACAGCGCCTGACGCAGCATCTTGCGACGCTGGTTGAACGCGGCGTCCACGATCTCGAAGGTGCGGATCCGCTCCTCCTCGGTGCCCCGCGGCTCCGGGTCCCGCCGGAAGCCCACCAGCAGGCTGTCCACGTTCGGCACCGGCCAGAACACCTGCCGGGAGACCGTGCCGCACAGGCGCCACGGGCCGTACCAGGCGGCCTTCACGCTCGGTGCGCCGTAGATCTTCGATCCGGGCTTCGCCGCCAGACGCTCCGCGACCTCGGCCTGCACCATCACCACGCCCCGGGCGAGGTACGGGAAGGTCTCCAGGAAGTGCAGCAGCACGGGCACCGAGACGTTGTACGGGAGGTTCGCGACGAGCACCGTCGGCTCCCCCGGCAGCGATGTCACGCGCATCGCATCGGCGTCCACCACGGTCAGCGCGCCCTCCGGCACCCCCCGGTCCACGACGGTCTGCGGGAGCCGCGCGGCCAGGCGGTGATCGATCTCGACCGCCGTCACGCTCGCCCCGGTCTCCAGGATCGCGAGGGTGAGGGATCCGAGGCCCGGGCCGACCTCGACGACGCGCTCCGAGGGCTGCACCTCCGCCGCCTGCACGATCTTGCGCACCGTGTTGGCGTCGACGACGAAGTTCTGGCCGAGCTTCTTGGTGGGCGTCACGTCGAGTTCGGACGCGAGCCGGCGAATGTCGGCGGCGCCGAGCAGGGAGACGGTCATCTGACCATTGTCCCCCACGCTCGATAGTCTTCTCGGATGCCCTCGATCGGTGAACTCGTCGCGCCACGGCGCATGGGCAGGGACTTCCGCTGGCTCCTCGCCTCCAGCTGGACCAGCAACGTCGGCGACGGCGTCGCCCTCGCCGCCGCTCCCCTGCTCATCGCGTCGATGACGTCGTCGCCGATCCTCGTCGCCGCAGGCGCCATCCTGCAGTTCCTGCCCTGGCTCGTGTTCGGCCTCCATGCCGGGGCGATCGCCGACCGCTTCGACCGCCGCCGGCTCGTGATGGCGGCCAACGCCGCGCGCGCCGTCGTGCTGCTCGCCCTGTGCGCCTTCCTCGTGACCGGCACGGCGAACATCTGGATCGTGCTGGCCTCCGCGTTCCTCTACGGCACCGCCGAGGTGTTCGTCGACACCGCCGGATCCACGCTGCTTCCCATGCTCCTGAAGCCCGCGGATCTCGGTCTCGGCAACGCCCGGCTGCAGGCGGGCTTCCTGGTCGCGAACCAGTTCGCCGGCCCTCCGCTCGGCGCGTTCCTGTTCGCCGCGGGGCACGCCTGGCCGTTCCTGCTCGAGGCGGTCTGCGTGAGCCTGGCGGTCGTGCTCATCTCCCGGATCGCGCGGACGCCGGTACCTCCGCGCTCCACGGCCGGGTCCGGCGACGACCTCGGCGGCGCGGAGGCGGGCACGCGCGGGTCCGGCGCGAAGGTGCACACCGACACTTCGACAGGCTCAGTGCATCGCATCGCCGAGGGGCTGCGCTGGCTGTGGCGCAACCCGCCGGTGCGGACGCTCGTGCTCATCATCCTGCTGTTCAACGTGACCTGGGCGGCGCCGTGGGGCGTGCTGGTGCTGTACGCGACCGAGCACCTCCACATGGGCGCCGTCGGCTACGGCATGCTCACCACGGCGTCCGCCGCGGGCGGCCTGCTGGCCACCCTGAGCTTCGGCTGGCTGGAGCGCCACGTGTCGTTCGCGACCATGATGCGGGTCTGCCTCTCCCTCGAGGTCGTCATGCACCTCGCGTTCGCCCTGACCACGCAGGGCTGGATCGCCCTGACCATCATGTTCGTGTTCGGCTTCTACGCGTTCATCTGGGGCACGATCTCGACGACCGTGCGACAGCGGCTCGTCCCGCACGAGCTGCAGGGACGCGTGTCCTCCGTGAACTCGGTCGGAGTGTTCGGCGGCATGGTGATCGGGCAGGCGCTCGGCGGCGTGATCGCGCAGACGTGGGGGCTCACCGCGCCATGGTGGTTCGCCTTCGCCGGCGCGGCCGTCACCCTGCTCTTCGTCTGGCGGCCGATCTCGCAGATCGTCTCCGCCCGGCCCGTGGTCGACGAGGTTCAGGCGAACGAGCCGTAGACCTCGAGCGTGTTCGCGGCGATCTGCGCGCCGAGCTCGTCCGGCTCGACACCGAGCTCCGCGGCCATGAACCGCACCGTGAGCGGAACGAGGTACGGCGCGTTGGGACGCCCGCGCAGAGGCACCGGCGTGAGGAACGGCGCGTCCGTCTCGACGAGGATCCGCTCCCTCGGCGTGACCTCGAGCGCATCGCGGAGGTTCTGCGCGTTCTTGAACGTGACGTTGCCGGCGAACGACAGGTAGTAACCGGCGTCGGCGCAGATCCGTGCCATCGCAGCGTCGCCGGAGAAGCAGTGGAACACCGTCCGCTCGGGCGCGCCGACGCGCTGCAGCGTCTCCAGCACGTCGTCGTGCGCATCGCGGTCATGGATCTGCATCGCGATGCGGTGCTTCTTCGCGAGGGCGATGTGCGCTTCGAAGGACGCGTGCTGGGCGGCGCGTCCCGGCTCCTCGGTGCGGAAGTAGTCGAGCCCGGTCTCCCCGATCGCGCGGGTGCGCGGGTGCGCCGCGAGCTCGTCGATCACGGAGAGCGCCTCGTCGAGCCGCCCCGCCTCGGCGTAGGCCGGCGCGTCGTTGGGATGGATCGCGACGGCCGCCAGCACCCGCGGATCCGCCTCGGCCGCCGCCACCGCCCATCGCGACGAGTCGATGTCGCCCGAGGCCTGCACGACGCCGAGGATGCCGACCGCCTGCGCGCGGTCGAGCTGCTCGGTGAGCGTGAGCGACTCGTCGCCGTCCGCGATCTCGAGGTGGCAGTGATTGTCGTACACCGGCACCGTGAGAGGCTCGGGCAGCGGCGGATACCGCAGGTCCTTCCGCCCGTCCGCGGCGCGTTCGCGCACGTACGTCTCGGGAATGGCGTCGCTCATGCGGATCGGCTCAGGCCGTCGCCTCGATGCGCGGGAACAGCGGGGCGAGGGCCTGCACCTGCGTGCCCGCGGGCAGCTGCCCCCAGCGCCCCGCGTCGCGCAGCGGCTGCGCCGTGAGCGCGCCGAGGCCCGCGGAGGCGCCCAGGGCGTCCCACAGCTTCGCGGTCGACTGCGGCATGACCGGGGAGAGCAGCACGGCGAGCGCGCGCAGCCCCTCGGCGCACGTGTACAGGACCGTGCCGAGGCGCTCCTTCTGCTCCTCGTCCTTGGCGAGCGACCACGGCTCGTTCTCCGTGATGTACCCGTTGAGCGCGTCCACGATGGTCCACACGTCGGCGATGGCCTCGTCGATCCGGAACCGCTCGACGGCGGCATCGGCGTCGGCGGCGGCCTTGGCCACGATCTGCTGCACGGCGAGATCCTGCGCGGCGTACTCGCCGGCTGCCGGCACGACCCCGCCGAAGTAGCGCTCGATCATGGCGATCGTGCGCGACGCCAGGTTGCCGAACCCGTTCGCCAGCTCGGCCTGATAGCGCGCCGACAGGTCCTCCCAGGAGAAGGATCCGTCCTGCCCGAAGGCGATCGCGGAGAGGAAGTAGAACCGGTAGGCGTCGGATCCGAACACGTCGGTGATCTCGGTCGGCGCGATACCGGTGAGCTTCGACTTCGACATCTTCTCGCCGCCCACGAGGAGCCAGCCGTGCGCGAACACGCCCTTGGGGACCTCCAGGCCCGCCGCCATCAGCATGGCCGGCCAGATGACCGCGTGGAAGCGCAGGATGTCCTTGCCGACCACGTGGTAGGCCGGCCAGCGGCGGGCGAAGAGCTCCTCGTCGGAGCCGTAGCCGACGGCGGTCGCGTAGTTGAGCAGCGCGTCCACCCACACGTAGATGACGTGCGACGTGTCCCACGGCAGCGGGATGCCCCAGTCGAACGTCGAGCGCGAGATCGACAGATCCTTCAGCCCCTGCGAGACGAACGAGACGACCTCGTTGCGCGCCGAGTCGGGACGCACGAAGTCGGGCTCCGTCTTGTACAGCTCGAGCAGGCGGTCCTGGAACTCGCTGAGCTTGAAGAAGTAGTTCTTCTCCTGCAGCAGCTCGAGCGGCTTCGAGTGGATCGCGCACACCTTGAGGCCCTCGAACGGACCGGTGCCGTCGACGATCTCCGACTCGGGCTTGAACTCCTCACAGCCCACGCAGTACAGCGCCTCGTACTCGCCGGCGTAGATGTAGCCCGCGTCGTAGAGCTTCTGGAAGAACACCTGCACGTTGCGCTCGTGCCGCTCCTGCGTGGTGCGGATGAAGTCGTCGTTGGCGACGTCGAGCGTCGTGAGCAGCGGGAACCAGCTCTCGCTGACGAGCTTATCCACCCACTCCTGCGGCGTGACGCCGTTCGCGGCCGCGGCGCGCAGCATCTTCTGGCCGTGCTCGTCGGTGCCGGTGAGCATCCAGGTGTCATCGCCCGACTGGCGGTGCCAGCGCGCGAGGGTGTCCACGGCGACGCTGGTGTAGCCGTGCCCGATGTGGGGCACGTCCGACGGGTAGTAGATCGGCGTGGTGATGTAGAAGGACTCGCCTGCGGGCATGCGTTCGATTCTAGGCGGGATGCGCGGGCCGGTTCGGACGATGACGACGGGCAGGCCTGCAGCCCCCACGCCTCCGGCTCAGACGCTCGCCCTTCGTTCGGCGATCACGGCGCCGTGCGGACGGACGCTCCCCGCGGCACCGGGCTCGCGCTCGCGACGTTCGGCGTGCACGACCGCGAGCCCCGCGTCGCCGAGCAGGACGGTGAGCGCGTCGGCCGACCAGTAGTGCGCCGTCGTGATCGCGTGCGCGAAGGGCTCGCCCGGCGGGCCGTCGAAGAATCCGATCAGCATCCGTCCGCCGGGGGCGAGCACGCGCCCGAGCTCGGCGATCACCGCGGGGAGCTCGTCCGGAGGCAGGTGGATCAGCGAGTACCAGGCGAGGACCCCGCCGAAGGCCTCGTCCGCGAACGGCAGGTCGCGGACCGAGGCAGCCTCGAACCGGAGAGCCGGATGGCGCTCCCGGGCCGCGGCGAGGAACTCCGCGGACACGTCGAGGCCGATGACGTCCCGCCCGGCCCCGGCGAGGAACGCGGTCCACAGCCCTGGCCCGCAGCCGGCATCCAGCAGCGAGCCCGGGGTCTCGTCCCGCCAGCGCGCGATGAGCGCCACGTCGGCGCGCTCCATCTGGTCGAGGCTCCCGATCAGCGCGATGTACTCGGCCGCACGCGCGTCGTACGCGGCCGCCACCTGCTCGTCCCGCATCCCCACAGCGTGCCCCGCGCCCCGGACGCTCGGCCTGCGCCCCGCCGTCAACACGGCGTTCGCGCGGTCGAAACCTGCTGACGCGTCGCAATACGGCGCAGCGCCGACAGGAATGAGCAGCGCGAGCGGACGCACCGCGAGTCAGCGGGCGGCGAGCGCCGCCTGGTACAGGTCCCGGGAGCCGAGCCCGGTGGCGGCGGCGACCTCCGCGCACGCCTCCTTGAGGCGCACCCCCGAGGCGACCAGCGCCTGCACCTGCGCCAGGGCATCCTCCGCCGACACCTCCCGCGGAGCGGCTCCTTCCACGACCACGACGATCTCGCCCTTCACGCCGTGCTCCGCCCACGCGGCGAGCTCGGCGGCGCCGCCGCGGCGCACCTCCTCGTAGAGCTTGGTGAGTTCGCGGCACACCGCCGCGCGCCGGTCGTCGCCGAACACCGCGGCCATGTCGCCCAGGGTCGCCGCCAGACGCGACGGCGACTCGAAGAAGACCATCGTGCGGGGTTCCGTCGCCAGTGCGGTCAGGGCCGAGCGCCGCTCGCCCGGCTTGCGCGGCAGGAAGCCCTCGAAGGTGAACCGGTCGGTGGGCAGCCCGGACACGGCGAGCGCGGTGACGACGGCGCTGGGCCCGGGGATCGCCGTCACCGTCACCCCGCGCTCGGCCGCCGCGGCGACCAGCCCGTAGCCGGGATCGCTCACGGTGGGCATGCCGGCGTCGCTGAGCACGACGAGATCCTGCGACTCGGCGAGCTCGGCGAGCTCGCCGGCCTTGGCCTTCTCGTTGTGGTCGTGCAGGGCGATCAGACGCGGCCGGTTCGCGATGCCGAGGGCCTGGAGCAGCCGCTGCGTGGTGCGGGTGTCCTCCGCGGCGATGACCGTCGCGTTCTCCAGCACCTCGACGAGGCGGCGGGACGCGTCGCCCAGATTTCCGATCGGAGTGGCCGCGAGGATGATCACCCGCCCCAGCATAGGCTGAGCGGGTGACCGCGCCCCTGCTGCCGGCCCTCGACGGCCGGCACGACGACCGCCCGACCGCCTGGGAACGGCTGCGCGACGCGTGGCTGGAGGATCCGGCGCGGCTCCGCCTGATCAGCTGGCTCGCGCCCGTCCTCGTCACGCTGCTCGCGGCCGTGCTGCGGATCGCGGGGATCGCGCATCCGCACACGATCGTCTTCGACGAGACCTACTACGTCAAGGACGCCTGGTCGCTCTGGGTGCACGGCTACGAGGCCACCTGGGGCGACAAGGCGAACGAGCTGTTCGCGACCGGCGACACCGGTGCCCTGCAGACCGCCGGCGCCTTCGTGGTGCACCCTCCGCTCGGCAAGTGGCTGATCGCCCTCGGCATCGCGGCGTTCGGTCCCGGTTCCAGCTTCGGCTGGCGCATCTCCACGGCGGTCATCGGCACGCTCACGGTGCTGGTGGTCTACCTGCTGGCCAAGGCGCTGACCCGGTCGGTCGCGGCGGCCACGCTCGCGGGTCTCCTCCTCGCCGTCGACGGGCTGGGCATCGTGCTCAGCCGGATCGGCCTGCTCGACGGGATCCTCACCTTATTCGTCGTGCTCGGGATCCTCTTCCTCGTCTACGACAGGCAGCGGGTGATGCCACGGCTCGAGGAGCGCGCCTCGCATGAGCGCGGCGACGCCCCGACGCTGTGGGGCAGGGTGTTCTGGCGCCGTCCCTGGGTCGTGATGGCGGGCATCGCGCTCGGTGCCGCGACCAGCGTGAAGTGGTCGGGCGCCTATGTGCTGGCCGCCGCCGGCATCTACCTCGTGATCACGGACGCCCTCGCGCGTCGCCGCGCCGGTGTCGCCCTCTGGCCGACCGACGCGGTGCTGCGCCAGGGACCGGCGAGCTTCCTGCTTCTCGTGCCGGCCGCCGCGGCCGTGTACCTCGCGTCCTGGAGCGGATGGTTCCTCACCGGAGGCGGCTACGATCGCAACGCGGTGGCCGGCAACGCGCTCGCCTCCTGGGCCAAGTACCACTCCGACATCCTGGCGTTCCATGTCGGGCTCACGTCGTCGCATCCCTATGCGAGCCCCGCCTGGCAGTGGCCGCTGCTGATCCGTCCGACCGCGTTCTGGGTGGGCGGGCAGGACGCCCCGTGCTTCGGCACCGACCACTGCATCGGCACGATCACCTCGATCCCGAATCCGCTCATCTGGTACCTCGGCGTCGCGGCCGCGGTGTACCTGCTGGTGCGGTTCGTGCGCGGGCTCGTGCGGCGATCGCCCATGCCGTGGAGCTACGCGATCCCGCTCGTGGGTCTCGCCGCGACGTACCTGCCGTGGCTGGCCTTCCCCGAGCGCACGATCTTCCAGTTCTACACGGTGGTGATGGCGCCGTTCCTGATCCTCGCGCTCGTGCTGGCGCTGCGCGACATCGCCGGGATCCGGAGCGCGCCGCGCCATCGCCGGCAGGCCGGCCAGCGCACGGTCGTCGTGATCGTGGTGCTGATCGTGCTGCTCAGCGCGTTCTACTACCCGCTCTGGATCGGTCTGCCCGTGCCCTGGTGGTTCTGGCAGGCCCACAACTGGATGATCACCTGGATCTGACATGCGCATCCTCGACACCGTCGACGAGACCCTGATCGCCCAGCTGCGCGCGCAGGGCGAGTTCTTCTGGCTCGACCTCGTCTCGCCCTCCGCCGCGGAGGTGCAGCAGCTCGGCCAGCTGCTCGGCTGGCATCCGCTCTCGATCGAGGACACCCAGCGGATGGGCCAGCGGCCCAAGCTCGACGTCTACGGCGAGGGCGCACTGCTCGTGCTTCAGGCCGCCGTCGAGGTGCATCCGGAGGACGAGAACGACCACCCGCTCGAAGAGGTGCACTGCCACCTCAGCGGCGAGTTCATCGTGACGGTGCACGGCGAGCGCTTCCAGGATCTGCGTCAGGTGCGCACCCTCCTGGAGCGCTCGACGGCGCCGAAGACCGAGCGCTACTACGTCTACAAGATCATCGACGTGATCGTGGACAGCTATTTCCCCGTGCTCGCCGACCTCGACGAGGAGATCAACGACCTCGAGGACGCGATCGTCGCCGGAGCCGGCCGGCACGAGCTCGAGGAGACCTTCCGCCTGAAGCGGCTGCTGCTCAAGCTGCGCCGCGCCGTCGTGCCGATGCGCGACCTGTTCGCTCGGCAGGCCGAGGTCATCACGGATCTGGCGGGGCTCGAGGCCGACAGCCACGACTACTTCCGCGACATCTACGACCACCTCATCCGGATCACCGACGAGCTCGACGGCTACCACGAGATGGTCGCCGGATGCACCGACCTGTATCTGTCCACGGTCGCGAACCGTCAGGGCGAGACGTCCAAGCAGCTGGCGATCGTCGCCTCGATCTTCCTGCCCCTGAGCTTCCTCACCGGTTTCTTCGGCATGAACTTCGACTGGGCGATCGCACACGTGCTGAGCGGGCCGTGGTCGTTCTTCCTGCTCGGCCTCGGATCGATGGCGCTGTCGGCCGGCCTGATGTGGTGGTGGTTCCGCCGCAAGGGCTGGACCGGGAACGACGAGTAGCCCGATGGCGGCACCGTCCGGATTCTCGTACTCCCTCCGCGGCGACGACGTCGTGATCGCGCATCGCGGCGTCACCGCGGCGGTCCTGCGCGGACGCCGCGCCGTCGAGTTCCTGGATCAGGTGCAGACGGAGGAGCCTCAGTTGCTCATGGCCCGCATCACCGGGAACTACCGGCGCGGCAACGAACGCGCCGCCCGGCGGCATCCGCGCAACGCGGGCTGAGCCCGTCCGGGCGGCGCCCCGCCGTCACCCCCGCGCCGCGTGCTCGACGAGGGGCAGCACGCGCCCGCTGAGGTGCGTGCGCATCGCGATCGAGCTCGCCGTGCGCGCGACGCCGGGCACGAGCGCGATCCGGTCCAGCACCTCCTGCAACTGCTCCGCGCTGTGGGCGACGAGGCGCAGCTGCATGTCGCTCGCCCCGGTCACCGTGTACATGTCGACCACCTCCGGGATCGCCGAGGCGAGCGCTTCCGCGACGTCGTCGTGGCCGACTTTCTGATCGATCTCCACCTGGCAGAAGGCGGTCAGCGCGTAGCCGAAGCCGCGCGGGTCGATGCGCGGCACGATGCCCTCGATCACGCCGTTCTCGTGCAGACGCGCGAGCCGGCTGGTGACCGTGCCGCGCGCCACGCCGAGCCGGCGGGCGCACTCCAGCACGGGCAGCTGCGGCTCATCGGTGAGCAGCCGGATCAGGGCCGCGTCGAGGGCATCGATGCGCATGTCAGCTCCGGAACACGTCGTCGGCGGAGTCCTTGAGCACGCCGGGCCGCGACAGCCCGCGGGTGAGCCGCGCCACCACGAGCAGCACGACCGTGAGAGCGATCGTGAGGAGCAGCTGGGTGCGCGCGCCCGCATCGAACATCGTCAGCACGATCACCGCGCCGAGCAGCACGAGCGTCACGATCGACAGGCCGGGGAAGCCCCACATCCGCATCGGCAGGACGATGCCTGCGGCATCCGCACGCCGACGCAGGATGAACTGCGCGAGCGCCGTCGCGGTCCACATGATCAGCAGCGTGGATCCGACCACGTTCAGCAGCGCCGGGAGCACCTGCTCGGGCCAGATCCAGTTGAGGATCACCGTGGCGAATCCGAACGCGACCGAGCTCAGCACGGCGACGCGCGGCACGCCGGCGACGCTCGTGCGGGTGAGGGCGAGCGGGGCCAGACCGCGCTCGCCGAGCGAGAACGCCATGCGGGAGGCGCCGTAGATGTTCGCGTTCATCGCCGAGAGCAGCGCGATGATCACGATGAGGTCCATCACGAGCCCGACGCCGGGAACCTTCAGCGTGTCCAGCACGGCCGAGAAGGGCCCCGCCAGCACGTCCTTCGAGTTCCACGGCAGCACCGCGACGATCACGAAGATGGATCCGACGTAGAAGACCAGGATCCGCACCATCACCTGGCGGACGATCCGGCTGATGTTGCGCGACGGGTCGTCCGACTCGGCGGCGGCGATCGCGACGACCTCGGTGCCGCCGAACGCGAACACCACGATCAGCAGGGCGCCCGCGATGCCGGCGATCCCGGTGGGCGCGAAGCCGCCGTGGTCGGTGAGGTTGCCGATGCCGGTGGCCGGCGTCCCGGGGATGAGCCCGACGATCGCGAGCACGCCGACGACGAGGAACGCGATGATCGCGGCGACCTTGATCGCGGCGAACCAGAACTCGAACCGCCCGTAGTTGCGCACGCCGAGCAGGTTCACGACGGTGAGCGCGAGCATGAACAGCAGCACCCACGCCCACTCCGGCAGCCCGGGGAAGCGGTGGGCGACGATGCCCGCGGCGCCGGTCGCCTCGGCCGCGATCACGACGACGAGCTGGATCCAGTACAGCCAGCCCACCGCGCTGCCGACGCTGCGTCCCATGGCCTTCTGCGCGTACGAGCTGAAGGCGCCGGAGGACGGGTTGGCCGCGACCATCTCGGCGAGCATCGCCATGACGAGCACGACGATGGTGCCGGCGACGAGGTACGAGACGATGACGGCGGGGCCGGCGATGCCGATGGCCTGTCCCGAGCCGACGAACAGGCCGGCCCCGATCGCGCCGCCGAGGCCCATCATCGAGATCTGGCGGCGGGTGAGCCCGGGATGCAGGCCCTTGGTCGTGGTGGTGGTCAGGGGCACTTCGGTGGTCATGCGGTCGCCTCCTCGCGAACGGCTGCGGTGTCGGGGATCTGGTCGATGACGGGGACCGCGCGGAGCGCGGCCGCGACGCGGTCCACGTCCTCCGCGGAGCCGGCCGAGATGCGGACGCCCTCGCCGGAGAAGGTGCGGGCGACGACGCCGCCGGTGTGCAGGAGCTCGTCGAGCTCGACCGAGCGCTCCCCCGCCGGCACCCAGACGAAGTTCGCCCGGGAGGCGACGGCGGGCCAGCCCGCGTCGACGAGGATCCGCTGCAGGCGGTCGCGCTGCGCGGTGACCTCCGCGATACGCAGCGCGAGCTCGTGCTGCGCATCGAGGGATGCGACCGCGGCGGCCTGGGCGAGGTCGGTGACCCCGAACGGCACCGCGACCTTGCGCTGCGCGGCGGCGATCGCCGCCGGCGCGATCGCGTAGCCGATGCGGAGGCCGGCGAGCCCGTAGGCCTTGGAGAAGGTGTGCAGCACGGCCACGTGCGGGTAGCGGCGGAACAGTTCCAGCCCGGCACCGCGCCCGGGATCCGTCGCCGTCGTCGCGGGCCCGAAGTACGCCGAGTCATCGAAGTGCACGTACGCCTCGTCGATCACCACGAGCACGTCCCGCGGCACGGCGTCCACGAAGCGCTCCAGCTCCTCGGGTCCCACGACCGTGCCGGTGGGGTTGTTCGGGTTGCACACGAAGATCAGCCGCGTGCGGTCGGTGATCGCCGCGAGCATGGCGTCGAGGTCGTGGCGGTGCTCACGGTCGAGCGGCACCATCACGGGGGTCGCGCCGGCCACGCGCACGAGCGAGGGATACGCCTCGAACGAGCGCCAGGCGAACATGACCTCGTCGCCCTCGCCGGCCGTGGCGTGGATGAGCTGGGCGGCGAGCTCGACCGAGCCCGCCCCCACCGTCACCAGATCCGGGGCGACGCCGTAGCGCTCGGCGAGGCGGCCGATGATCTCGGGGGCGGTCATCTGCGGATAGCGGTGGAGGGATCCGAGGCGGTCGGCGATCGCCGCGACGACCGACGGCAGCGGCGGGTGCGGCGACTCGTTGGAGGAGAGCTTCGAGGCTCCGGCCGGAGCGGAGCGGCCCTGCCTGTAGGCGGGCACCGCGTCGAGACGCGGATGCGGCGACGGCGTGGTCGAGGTCGGGGACACGGGAGAGGTCATCGTCGAGAGTGCGTCCTTGCTGCGTTCGGTCGTGCCTGCGGAGGGCGCACGTCGGGCGGCAGGGCCGAGCGGCGACGTCGCCGGGGGTCGGGCCACTGTATCCACAGTCCGACGTGCTGGACAAACGGTGCAGCCGGATCTGCGCAGTGCGCACAGTCTGTCCGCCACATCTCGGGATCATCTGAGCAGACTGTCCAGCCCGCGCGTGCGAACCTCAGCGCTCCACAGGCACCAGCGCCGGATCCGAGACAGGCAGCCGGCATACGAAGCCTCGGCAGTCGTGCACCACCTCGGCGACCTCGTCTCGCTGCTCGAACAGGGTGAAGCCGGCCGCGGCGAAAGCCCGCACCTGGGCCGGGGCGAGCACCGCCACGACGTCGGCGTCGGCGCGCCGTGCGGCGGCGGCGAGCGCGCCGCGGCCATCGGCGGTGACCGCGACGACCTGACGCGGCTGCCGGGCGAGGCCGGCCGCCACGCGCAGCAGCGCTCCATACCCGAACGGCTGCTGGAGGGCGCGCTGCGCCCTCGCCTCGACGAGCGCGACGGCCCGCTCCCGGTGCCGCTCCCCCGCGCCCAGCCGCCAGGCGGTGAGCTCGGCCGCGGCGAGCGCGGCCGCACCGGACGGCAGATCGCCGTCGCCGTCCTCGGCGGAGACCGGGATGGCGTGACCGGCGAGCACGGGATCGGCCTGCGCCGGTGCCGCGAGCACGTCGAGGGCCTGCACGGCCCATCCGGCGTCGCCCGTGGCCAGCGCGAGCGCGAACAGCCCCTGGGCGAGGAGCCCGAGGTCGGCCTCGGTGGCGACGGCCGCAGAGGCGGTCCCGTCGAGGGACGTGCGCACCAGGCGCCCCGCGGCGTCGCGGTTGACGGCGAGGACGACGTCGGCGGCGCGCGCGGCCGCCGCGACCCAGGACGGTTCGCCGAGGGCGTCGCCGGCGCGCGCGAGCGCCGCGATCGCGAGTCCGTTCCAGCCGGTGATCACCTTGCCGTCGACCGCCGGGGGCTGCAGCCCGGCGCGCTCGGCGACGGGGCGCCGGTAGTAGCCGCCCTCGCTGCGCTCGCCGTCGATCCAGGACTCCGAGTCCTGTGCGGCGCCGAAGCCGCCCTCGGGGCGCTGCAGCACGGTGAGCAGGAACTGCGCCGCACCGCGGGCGACGTCTTCGCGGCCCGCGTCGAGAGCGGTGTCGAGCAGCTGGGCGTTGTCGGCGAGCATGCGCTCGTAGTGCGGCACCGACCAGTCCTGCTGCGTCGCGTAGCGGAAGAAGCCGCCGTCCTCGTCGCGCAGCTCGGACGCCGCCATGGCGTCGAGCGCGCGATCCACGACGTCGCCGCGTCCGACCGCCTGCAGGAAGCGCAGCGTGGTGGCGACGGGGAACTTCGGCGCCGTGCCGAAGCCGCCGTGGCGCCGGTCCTCGCGCGCGGCGATCGCCGCGGCGGCCGCGGACAGCTCGGCCTCGCCGGGCAGCGCGGTCGGCTCCGCATGCACGAGCGACGCGAGCGCGTCGGCGACCGCGCCGGCCTGCGCCTCCACCTCCTCACGGCGATCGGTCCACGCCTCGCGGACGGCGGCCAGCACGGTGCGGAACGCCGGGATCGGGCCCCGTGGGACGGGCGGGAAGTAGGTGCCCGCGTGGAACGCGCGCCCGGTCGGTGTCGTGAAGACGGTGAGGGGCCAGCCCAGGTCCCGGGTGAAGGCCGACGCGGCCGCCAGGTACGCGGCGTCGACGTCCGGGTGCTCCTCGCGGTCTACCTTGATCGCCACGAACCCTCGGTTGAGCTCCTCCGCCGTCGCCGGATCCTGGAACGACTCCCGCGCCATGACGTGGCACCAGTGGCAGGTGCTGTAGCCGATGGAGATCAGCACCGGCACGTCCCGACGCCGCGCCTGCGCGAACGCCTCCTCGCCCCAGGGATACCAGTCCACGGGGTTGTCGGCATGCGCACGCAGGTAGGGGCTCCCTGTGTCCGCGAGGCGGTTGCTCATGCCTCCACGCTACGCCGCGCGGATCCCTGAGGCCCGTCCAGCGAGGGGCGCATCGACGGGACGAGGCGCGGGCGTCAGTTGACCTCGTCCGGGTGGGACGCGACGCGACCGGATCCGTCACCGGGATCGAGCGCGGAGATCGCGGCGAACTCGACGTCGCTCAGCGCGAAGTCGAACACGTCCAGGTTCTCGCGCAGGCGCTCGGCGCGCACCGACTTCGGGAACACGATGTTCCCCTTCTGCAGGTGCCAGCGCAGCACGACCTGCGCCGGGGACTTGCCGTGCGCCGCCGCCGCGTCCGCCACGGCGGGCACGCCGAACAGGTCGTACTTGCCCTGGCCGAGCGGTCCCCAGGCCTCGATCTTCACGTCGTGGTCTCGGGCCCAGGAGGCGACGTCGCGCTGCTGGTACGCCGGGTGGAGCTCGATCTGGTCCACCGCGGGAACCACGCCGGTCTCGGCGACGATGCGCTCGAGGTGGGGCACGAGGAAGTTCGAGACGCCGGCGGAACGAGCAAGGCCCCGGTCGCGGATCCCGACGACCTTCTCCCAGGCGTGCACGTAGTTGTCGCGCGCCGGGGTGGGCCAGTGCACGAGGTAGAGGTCGACGTGGTCGAGGCCGAGACGGTCCAGGCTCTCCTGGATCGCGGCGTCGGGCTCGTCGCCGTCGTGGCGGTCGTTCCAGAGCTTGGTCGTCACGAACAGCTCGTCGCGCGGGATGCCGCTCTTCGCGATGGCGGTGCCGACGCCCTCCTCGTTGCCGTAGATGGCGGCGGTGTCGATGTGCCGGTAGCCGATCTCGAGCGCCTCGCTCACCGTGCGCTCGGTGTCGGCCGGGTCGACCTTGAAGACGCCGTAGCCGAGCTGAGGGATGGTGTTGCCGTCGTTGAGCAGGATTCCGGGAATCGTCGTCATGCCCCCAGCCTAGGATCCCTCCGCGGCGCGAAGGGCCGGGTCGCCGGACGTCGCCGTGCCGACCGCCTCCTTGCAGGGCGGCCTCAGTGGGCGGCGTGCGTCTCGGTCGCCTCTCCGAGCGACGGAGCGAGCGCCGCATAGGCACGCGTGGCGAGGGCCGCGGGCGATCCCGCGCCGTGCACGCCGGCGGTGGATCGCGCCCATTCCTCGAGGCCGATGCGGATCGCCTCGGTCGCCGCCGCGGCGAGGATCCGCGCCTCGAGCCGGTCGTGGCCGCCGCGCTCGGAGATGAGGGCGACGAGCCGCTCCTCGGACTCGTGGTTCACCCGGTGCCACACCGCGCGGAGCTCGCGGTCGTCGTCGAGCGCGCGCAGCAGCGGGCGCATGCGGGCGAGGGCGTCGGCGTCCTCCGGCGAGCCGGGTGTCAGCTGCGCAGCGAGCACGCCCGGGATCGCCGTCGCCGGATCCTCCTCCGCCGCGCGGAGGGCCGCCTGCCAGCGCGCCGCGCCGATCTCGAGGAACGGGGCGACCGCGTCCTCCTTCGTCGCGAAGTAGCGGTAGAACGTGCGCAGCGACACGCCGGCGGCCTCGGCGATCTCCGCCGCCGTGACGCCGGCCACGCCCCGGTCGGCGAACAGCCGGGCGGCCTCGGCCGCGATCTCGTTCGCGGTCTCGGCCTTGCGGCGGGACATGAGACCGGGAGGCGTCTGCATGGTCCGAGCGTACGGGAATACCTTCCGTTTCATGGTGTTGTGTGTCAATATGACACGTTGTGCCATTTAGGCACGACGAGACTCCAGAGGAAGAAGGATTCGACATGAACCGCTACGAGGGACGCCGCGCACTGGTCACCGGCGGCGGATCCGGCATCGGACAGGCCACGGTGCTGCGCATGCTCGCCGAAGGCGGGCGTGTGGTCGCCGCCGACGTCAGCGCCGCCGGACTCGCGGACACCGTCGCCAAGGCCGGGGATGCCGCGGATCGCCTGACGACCGTCGAGGTGAACATCGGCGACGAGGCGTCCGTGCGCGCCGGGGTGGCCGCCGCGGTCGAGGCGCTCGGCGGGCTCGACGTGCTCGTGAACGCCGCGGGCATCCTGCGCTCCTCGCACACTGCGGAGACGACGCTCGAGCAGTTCCAGCAGGTGATCCAGGTCAACCTGGTCGGCACGTTCCTGATGATCCGCGAAGCCATCCCCGCGCTCCTGGAGGGCACGGACGCCGCCGTCGTGAACTTCAGCTCGACCTCGGCGATGTTCGCGCATCCGTACATGGCCGCCTACGCGGCGAGCAAGGGCGGAGTCCAGTCGATGACGCACGCCCTGGCGGCGGAGTACGCGAAGCAGGGCATCCGCTTCACCGCCGTGCAGCCCGGGTCGATCTCCTCCGGCATGACCGACGGATCCGGCCAGAGCAAGCAGAGCCAGGGTCCCGGCCTGCCCGAGGACGCCGACATGAGCCTGTTCATGAAGCTCGCCCCGGCCATCGGTCAGGGGTTCGCGGGCCCCGAGTCGGTCGCCGGCGTGGTCGCGATGCTCGCCAGCGCCGACGGCGCCTTCATCACCGGCACCGAGGTGCGCATCGACGGCGGCACCCACTTCTGACCCGGGCTCTCGACGCTCGCTCGGGGGACGGGTCCCCCTCGGTCCCCCGGGCGGGCGCAGCGAGACGACGGGCGCTCGCGAGACCGGATCCGACTCTCACCCGTGCGGCGCGTTAGGCTGGAGGGCTATGTCCGCGCCCGTCATCTCCTATCCGCCGGAACTTCCGGTCAGTGCGGCGCGCGACGAGATCGCCGCGGCCGTCCGCGACCACCAGGTTGTCGTCGTCGCGGGCGCGACCGGATCCGGCAAGACCACCCAGCTGCCGAAGATCCTGCTCGAGCTGGGCCGCGAGCGCATCGCGCACACGCAGCCGCGCCGTCTCGCCGCGCGGACGATCGCCGAGCGGATCGCGGAGGAGCTGCGGGTGCCCCTCGGCGGACTCGTCGGATACAAGGTGCGCTTCACCGACCAGGTGTCGGACGAGACCCGGATCGCGCTCATGACGGACGGGATCCTGCTCAACGAGATCCACCGCGACCGGCTGCTGCGCCGCTACGACACGATCATCATCGACGAGGCGCACGAGCGCTCCCTCAACGTCGACTTCCTGCTCGGCTACCTGCACCGGATCCTGCCCGAGCGCCCCGACCTCACGGTGATCATCACCTCGGCGACGATCGACCCGCACAGCTTCGCGAAGCACTTCGCGGACGCCGAGGGCGAGCCCGCGCCGGTGATCGAGGTCTCCGGCCGCACCTATCCGGTCGAGATCCGCTACCGTCCGCTGGTCGACGACGCCCCCGCCTCGGAACACGACGCAGGAGATTCCGGGCCCGGATCCCCCTCGACCGGGCGAAACAGCCCGGCTCTCCTGCGTTCTGCGCGGGGGAAGCGGGAGGCCGAGCCCGAGGACGAGGTCACCGCGATCGTGCGCGCCCTGCAGGAGCTCGACCGCGAGGAGCGCGGCGACGTGCTCGTGTTCCTCCCCGGCGAGGCGGAGATCCGCGACGCCGCCGACGCGATCCGCGGGGCCTACCGCTCGCAGACGGCGCCGGTCGAGGTGCTGCCCCTGTACGGGCGCCTCTCGGCCGCGGAGCAGCACCGGGTGTTCGAGCCGTCCACGGTGGCCGGCCTGAGGCGCCGCGTCGTGCTTGCCACGAACGTGGCCGAGACGAGTCTCACCGTGCCGGGGATCAAGTACGTGATCGACACCGGCACGGCCCGCATCTCGCGGTACAGCAGCCGTTCCAAGGTGCAGCAGCTGCCGATCGAGGCCGTGTCGCAGGCGTCCGCGAACCAGCGCTCCGGCCGCGCCGGACGCACCAGCCCCGGCATCGCGATCCGTCTCTACGGCGAGGACGACTTCGACAGGCGCCCCGAGTTCACCGAGCCGGAGATCCTGCGCACCTCGCTCGCCGCCGTCGTGCTGCAGATGCTGAGCCTCGGCTTCGGCGACATCGCGGATTTCCCGTTCCTCACACCCCCGGAGTCCCGCGACGTGCGCTCCGCGTTCGACCTGCTCGTCGAGCTCGGAGCCGTGCGCGTCGGACGCGGCTCCGACGAGCCGCCGCGGCTCACCCGGATCGGGCGCGACATCGCCCGCATGCCGATCGATCCCCGTTTCGCGCGCATGCTCGTCGAAGCGGTGCGGACGGACGTGACCGCACCCGTGCTCGCGATCGTCGCCGGGCTGTCGATCCAGGACGTGCGCGAGCGCCCCTCCGCCGACGCACCACAGGGGGTGCGCGACGAGGCGGAGCGGATGCACGCCCGGTTCGCGGATCCGACCAGCGACTTCCTCTCGATCCTGAACCTGTGGAACCACCTGCGCGAGCAGCAGCGCGAGCTCGGATCCAGTGCGTTCCGCCGACTCTGCCGCGCCGAGCACCTGAACTACGTCCGGGTGCGCGAGTGGTTCGACGTGCACCGCCAGCTGCGCACCCTCGTGAAGGCCGGGCGCGAGGCCGACACCGGCGCCGCCGCTCCCGAGGCGGTGCATCGCGCGCTGCTCGCCGGACTGCTCAGCCACATCGGGATCCTGGACGAGCGCACCCTCACCAAGGGGCCGCCGGCCAAGGGCGGGCAGAAGGACCAGAAGCGTCGGGTCGCCGAGTACCGCGGCGCGCGCGGGATCCGGTTCTCGCTGTTCCCCGGGTCGGCCCTGCGCCGTTCGGGACGCCTCAAGGACCAAGCCTCGGGGACCGGGGCGCCGCGCGCGGTCATGGCGGCCGAGATCGTGGAGACGTCGCGCACGTTCGCGCGCACCGCGGCCGCGATCGACCCGGCCTGGGCCGAGGCCCTCGCCGGCGATCTCGCCAAGCGGCAGATCTCAGAGCCGCACTGGTCGAAGGAGGCGGGCGCCGCCGTCGCGTTCGAGAAGGTGACCCTGTTCGGCGTGGAGCTCGTCGCCCGCCGCCGGGTGCAGTTCGCCCGGATCGACCGGCCGGCCGCCCGCGAGCTGTTCGTGCGCCACGCGCTCGTCGAGGGCGAATGGGATCCGAGCCGGATCGACAAGCGCGTCTCGGCGTTCTGGCGCAGCAACGCCGAGCTGCGCCGCCGCCTGGAGAAGCTCGAGGAGCGCGAGCGGCGGCGTGACATCCTCGTCGGCGACGAGGCGGTGTTCCGCTTCTACGACGAGCGGATCCCGGCCGAGGTCTTCGACGTGCGCTCGTTCGAGGCATGGTGGCGCGAGGCGCTCGCCACCACCCCGAAGCTGCTCATGATGCGCGAGAGCGATCTGCTCGACGACGACGAGCGCGCCGACCAGCGCGACTTCCCCACCCGCTGGACGCAGGCGGACCAGGTCCTGGGGCTCGCCTACCGGTTCGAGCCGGGCGCGCCCGACGACGGCGTCAGCGTGGTCGTCCCCCTCGCCCTGCTGCAGCAGGTGAAGGACGCGGGTTTCGACTGGCAGGTGCCGGGACTGCGCGCCGAGCTCGTGACCGCCCTGCTCCGCGCCCTTCCCAAGGCGATCCGTCGGCACGTCGTCCCCGCTGCGGACTGGGCCGAGAGATTCGGCGCGGAGCTCGCCCCCGACGCCCCCGAGGCGCATTCCGGCCTGCCGCCGCGGAGCCTGCGCGAGGCGCTCGCACGGCTCATCCAGCCTCTCGCGAACCAGCCGATGTCGGCCGCCGACTTCGATCTGGAGCGCGTGCCCGCGCACCTGCGGATGAACTTCCGCGCCGTCGACGAACGCGGCCGCGTCGTGGGATCCGGCCGGGAGCTGGTCGCGCTCCAGCGCGACCTCGCCGATCGCTCCCGGGCGAGCGTCGCCCGCACGATCGAGCGCGGCCCGGACGCCGGCCGCCCCGCACGGGGCAGAGCCGCCGCGGACGTCGCCCGTGCCGCCGATCCTCCCGCCCCCGCGGCGCGCGACGGCCTCACCGCCTGGGACGTCGGAGACCTCCCGGAGGTGCTCGACACCCGGGTGGCCGGCGGCGTGGTGCGCGGCTACCCGGCCCTCGTCGATCAGGGGAAGACCGTGTCGCTGCGCGTCGAGGCGACCGCCGAGGCAGCCCGGGCCGCGACCCGCGGCGGCGTGCTGCGCCTGGTGCTGCTCGGCATCCCCTCCCCCGCCTCCTACGTCCAGGATCACCTGACCAGTCCGGAGAAGCTCGCGCTCGCCGCTTCGCCCTATCCGAACGTCGCCGCCCTCGTCGAGGATGCGCGCGCCGCGGTCGCCCGGGCGGCGATCGACCGGCTCACCGGCGGATCCGGGATCGTGCGCACCGAGGCGGAGTTCACCCGGGTGCGCGACGGCGTCTCCGCGATCGTCGTGGACGAGCTTTTCGCGCTCGTGTCGCTCGTGGCCCGGATCCTGACGAAGGCGCGCGAGGTCGAGCGGGCGATGAAGGGGCAGAACTCCCTCGCCCTGCTCGGAACGCTGAACGACATCCGCGGCCAGCTCGCCGGCCTCCTCCCGAACGGCTTCATCTCGAGCGCGGGAGCCGAGCGCCTCGCCCACTACCCGCGCTATCTGGACGGGATCCTCGATCGCCTGCGCACGCTGGCCGACGCGCCGGGCAAGGACCGCACCCGGCTCACCGAGTACGAGCGCATGGCGCAGCAGTTCGCGGACGCCGGCGGCACGATCCCGCTCGCGGCGGACGCGGAGCCCCGGCTGACCGAGGTGCGCTGGCTTCTCGAGGAGTATCGGGTCAGCCTGTTCGCGCAGCGCCTCGGCACCGCGCAGCCCGTCTCACCGCAGCGGATCGTGAAGGCGCTCGCCGAGCGCTGACCCCGCCGTCCCCGCCGCGACCGTTGCGCCCGATGACGGACACGGCCCCGCCGCATCGGGCCCGTCGTAGCCTGGATCCATGGCTCAGGCGATCGTGCAGACCGAGATCGGCGGACTCGAGGTCCTCACCCTGGTGGAGGTGCCGGATCCGGTTCCCGCGCCCGACGGAGTCGTGGTGCGCATCGAGGCGGCGGGCGTCAACCCCATCGACGTCAAGCAGCGCAGCGGGCTGCGACCGCTGCCGCCGATCACCGAGCCGCGCCATCTCGGGTTCGACGGAGCGGGCGTGGTGACCGCGGTCGGCGCCGACGTGACCGACGTCGCGGTCGGCGCGAGGGTCGCCGTCCGCGACACCCGCGGCACCTACGCGACGGCGCTCGCCGTGCCCGCCGCGCACCTCACCGCGCTGCCGGACGCGGTGACCGCCGCCCAGGGCGCCTCGCTGGGCATCCCTGCGGGCACCGCCTACCAGTCGCTGCGCTCCCTCGACGTCGGTGCCGGCGACCTGCTGCTCCTGCACGCGGGATCCGGCGCCGTGGGCCAGGCCGCGATCCAGTTCGCGGTGGCCTGGGGCGCGTCGGTCATCGCGACGGGCGGCCGGGCGTCGCAGGAGCGCCTGCGGGAGCTCGGCGCGATCCCGGTCGAGTACGGCCCCGGTCTGGAGGACCGGATCCGCGCGGCGGCCGACGGGCGGGAGATCACCGTGTCGCTCGACGGCGCGGGCACCGACGAGGCCGTCGCCGCGTCGCTCGCGCTCGTCGGCGACCGGCAGCGGATCGCGACGATCGTGCGCGGCCCCGACGCCGCGGACCTGGGCATCCGCGCGTTCAGCGGCGGCAGCCCCGTCCCGCTGAGCGCGCAGGAGCTCGCCTGGCGCGCGGAGGCCGTCCCCGTCGCCGTCGCGCTGATCGCGGAAGGACGGTTCTCGATCGAGTTCGGCCCGGAACTGCCGCTCGCGGACGCCGCCGAGGCGCATCGTCTCATCGAGGACCACACCGCGCACGGCAAGATCATCCTGCGTCCCTGACGCGCGGAACGTCTGGGACGATCGCCGCGCAACAGTCGGAAACATGCCTGCGCAGCACGGCGGTGCGCCGCAGGATGGGTCCGTGACCGATCCCGCCGCCTCCGCCCCCGACACCCGTTTCGCGACGAAGCAGGTGCAGGCGGCGTACATCCCCGGCACACCGCAGAACACCGCGGTGCCGCCGCTGTACCAGTCCGCGGCGTACCAGTTCGCGAATCTCGCCGAGGCGCGGGACCTGTTCGCCCTGCGCCGGGCGGGCAACATCTACAGCCGCAACGCCAGCCCCACGCAGCAGGTGCTCGAGGAGCGCGTGGCCGCGCTCGAGGGCGGCGTCTCCGCGATCGCGGTGGCGAGCGGCCAGGCCGCTGTGGCGGTCACGATCCTGGCGCTCGCCGGACGCGGCGGCCACGTGGTCGCCGCCGACCGCCTCTACGGCGGCACAGTGGACCTGCTCCAGGACACGCTCGACGACTTCGGCATCGCGGTCACCTTCGTCGACCAGGACGATCCGCAGGCGTGGCGCTCGGCCGTGACCGCGCGGACGCGCCTGTTCTTCGCGGAGTCGGTCGCGAACCCGGTGGCCCAGGTGCTCGACGTGCGCCAGGTCGCCGACATCGCGCATGCCGCGGGAGTCCCCCTCGTGATCGACAGCACCGTGACCACGCCGTACCTGCAGCGTCCCGGCGAGCACGGCGCCGACTTCGTCGTCCACTCGGCGACGAAGTACCTGAGCGGCCACGGCGGATCTCTCGGCGGCGTCGCGGTCGACCTCGGATCCTTCGACTTCGGCGCGGACCCCTCCCGCTGGCCGCAGCTCACGGCTCAGCACGACCGGTTCGGGCCCGTCTCGCTGTGGGAGCGATTCGGCCAGGGCTTCGCCTTCGGCGCGCTCGTCAAGGCGAAGTACGTGCACGACCTGGGGCCGTCGTTGTCCCCCTTCAACGCCCACCAGATCCTGCAGGGCATCGAGACGCTCGACCTGCGCGTCGCCCGGCAGAGCTCGTCCGCGCTGGCGATCGCCGAGGCGCTCGCCGACCACCCCGCCGTCGCCCGGGTGCATCACCCGGGGCTCGCGGGGAACCCGTGGCATCCTCTGGTCGCGCGCTACCTTCCGCACGGCGCGCCCGCGGTCTTCTCGATCGACCTGGTCTCCACCGGCGACGAGGAGCGCGACCAGGAGCGGGTGGAGCGCTTCGTGGACGGGCTGCGCGTCGTCCGGCTCGTGGCGAACATCGGCGACGCGCGCTCCCTGGTCGCGCACCCGGCGTCGATGACCCACTCGCACCTGAACGCCGCGCAGCGGGCCGCCGCCGGCATCAGCGCGACGACCGTGCGCCTGTCGATCGGCATCGAGGATCCGGCCGACATCCTCGCCGACCTCGATCAGGCGCTCGTGCGCGCCGTCGGCGAGACGGTCGCCGAGCCGGCCCTCGCGTCGGCCTGACCTCCCCCCGCCGCGGCCCGCGCGCGCTCGGTACTCTGGGTCGGTGCCGATCCTGAACAAAGACATGACCCTGTGCATCTCACTGTCCGCGCGACCGAGCAACAACGGCACCCGGTTCCACAACCACCTCTACGAGGCGCTCGGGCTGAACTGGATCTACAAGGCGTTCGCGCCGACCGACCTCGCACAGGCGATCGCGGGCGTCCGGGGCCTCGGGATCCGCGGCTGCGCGATCTCCATGCCGTACAAGGAGGACGTGATCGCGCTCGTGGACCGGATGGATCCGTCCGCCACGGCCATCGACTCGGTCAACACGATCGTGAACGACGACGGCGTGCTCACGGCGTACAACACGGACTATTCGGCGATCGCGCAGCTCATCGCACGCAACGCCCTGGATCCGGCGTCGTCGGTGCTGCTGCGGGGGTCCGGCGGGATGGCGAAGGCGACCGCCGCAGCCTTCCGCGACGCGGGCTTCGCCGACGTCACGGTCGTCGCGCGCAATGAGGAGGCGGGGCGCGCCCTCGCCGGCCTCTACGGCTTCGGCTGGACGGCCGACGTCGACGGCCGCACCGCGGACATCCTCGTCAACGTCACGCCGATCGGCATGGCCGGCGGCGCGGAGGCGGACGCGCTGTCGTTCCCGGAGATGGCGATCCAGGCCGCGACCGCGGTGTTCGACGTCGTCGCCCTCCCTGCGGAGACCCCGCTCGTGCGAGCAGGGCTCGCCGCCGGCAAGACCGTCATCAACGGCGCCTCGGTCGCCACGCTGCAGGCGCTCGAGCAGTTCGTGCTGTACACCGGCATCCGTCCGACCGACGAGCAGGTGCGCGCCGCCGAGGAGTTCATGCGCGCCCCGTGACGCGCCGCGGCGCCTCCTGTTCCGAACCCGGCCTTCTCCGAACACGACGCAGGAGAATCCGCCGCTTCTGGGCTCCTCCGTGGCCCACCAGCCGGGATCTCCTGCGTTGTGCGCACCGGCGCCCCGGTAGACTCGGACGGTCATGCCCTCCGTGTCGAACTATCCCGCCCCGCGCCTGGATTCCCGCCCTGTCGAGACGTTCCGCGCGACTCTCGGCGACCTCGCCGCGCACCTCTCCGCGCCGGCGCCGGAGCGGGCCGACACGGTGTTCACGGGCGCTGCGCTGTCGACGGATCACGTCCGTCCCGGCGACCTGTTCCTCGGCATCCCCGGGGCGAACGCGCACGGAGCCCGGTTCGCCGCCAAGGCGGTCGAGGCCGGCGCGACCGCGGTGCTCACCGATGCCGACGGCGCCGCACTCGTCCCCGACGGCGTCCCGACCCTGATGGTGGAGAGCCCGCGCCTCGCCGCCGGACCCGCGTCGGCGTTCCTCTACCGGGACCCCGCGTCGTCGATGACGTCGATCGGCATCACGGGCACCCAGGGCAAGACCACCACCGCCTTCTACGTGGCCGCGGCCGCCGGGATGTCCCGCTCGGGCACGATCGGATCCATCGGCACGACCGTCGGCGACGACTTCTTCCCGCCGGTGCTGACCACCCCCGAGGCGCCCGAGCTGCAGGCCCTGTTCGCCGTGATGCGCGAGCAGAGGCTCGAGACGGTCGCCGTCGAGGCGTCCAGCCACGCGCTCACGCTCGGCCGCGTGGACGGCTTCGCCTTCGACGCGGGCGTCTTCCTCAACCTCGGGCACGACCACCGCGACTACCACCCCACGCAGGCCGACTACTTCGCCGCCAAGGCCCTGCTGCTCACGCCGGAGCACGCCAGGATCGGCATCGTCGACATCGACTCGCACTGGGGCCGCGTGCTCGCGGCGCAGGCGACGGTGCCCGTGCGCACGACGTCGGCGAGCGGATCCGAGGCGGCCGACTGGCGCGCCGAGGACGTCGAGCTGCGTGCGCACGGATCCTCGTTCACCGTGCGCGCCCCCGACGGCGAGCGCGTGCGCTTCACGACGCAGCTCACCGGCGCCTTCAACGTGAACAACATCCTCGCCGCAGTCGCCGCCCTCGCGGAGACGGGCAGGGATCTCGCGGAGCTCGCCCCCGGCATCGCCGCCCTGCCCAGCGTCGAGGGCCGGCTGCAGCGGTTCGACTTCGGACAGCCGTTCACCGCGATCGTCGACTCGGCGCACAAGCCAGAGGCGATCAACGCTGCCCTCCGCGCGATCCGCACCACGACTCCGGAGGGGCGGCTCATCGCCGTGCTCGGCGCGAACGGCCACCGCGACACGGCCAAGCGCCGCATGATGGGCCGTTTCGCGGCGATGTTCGCCGACGTTCTCGTCATCACCGACGACAACCCCTACGACGACGATCCCGCCGAGATCCGCGCCTCGTTGATCGACGGAGCCCGCTCCAGCGTCGTCGAGATCGTCGAGATCGCCGACCGCCGGGAGGCGATGGCGGCGGCCGTGCGGATGGCCCGCCCGGAGGACACGGTCGTGGTCCTCGGCAAGGGGCACGAGCGCTATCACGCCCTCGCGGACGGCGAGATCCCCTGGTACGACCCCGACGTGCTCCGCGAGGTCATCGCCGCTCTCTGACCCGCTGGCGGCGATCTCAGGATCCGTGCACGGATCTTGTATCAGGAAGCCACTATCGCTCTCCTGCCCCGTGTGGAGACAATGGGCGCCATGACGGCCATCGACCGAACGCAGCCGTTCGGGGAGCGCGACGACGCGGCGGGCACGGAGTCGCCGCGCTGGGAGCGCGCAGCGGCGCTCTTCGTGCGCTGGCGCGGCGGAGAGACGCGCGCCATGGACGACCTCGTCCGCCTGATGACACCGGTGCTGTGGCATGTCGCGCGTGCCTACGGGCTGGACCGAGCGCTCGCCGAGGACGTCGTCCAGTCGACATGGATGGCGCTCGTGCGCCGGCACGCGGCCATCGAGGAGCCGCGGGCGATCTCCGGCTGGCTGACGCTGTGCGCCCGGCGCGAGGCGTGGCGCGTGAGCCGGCTGCAGCGCAGGGCGGATCCCATCGACGCCGAGCTTCTCGAGCCGCTCCTGCCGCGCGGGGAGTCGGCGGAGCGCCAGGCGCAGCGCGGCACGGAGTCGGGGGCGCTGTGGCTGGCGGTCGGCGCGCTGAACCCGCGCTGCCAGAGGCTGCTGCGGGTCGTCGCGTTCGACGAGAGACCCGACTACGCCCGCATCGCCCAGGATCTGGCGATGCCGATCGGCTCGATCGGGCCGACCCGGCAGCGATGCCTGGGCAAGCTCCGGGCGCTGCTGCAGCAGGACGGATGGGAGGAGGACGAGGATGACCGTTGAGGACGACGCCGCCGACGCGGCGCTGCTCGCACGGCTGCGCGCGATGTGGGAGACACAGGACCAGGTGCCCGCGGGGCTCGAGGACCGGATGGTCGCGGCCGTCGCCGTGGAGGACCTCGGCCGCGAGTACGCCCTGCTGACGCTCGTGGAGCAGGAGGGGCTCGCCGCCGTGCGGGGCGAGGCCGACACGGCGACGCTGCAGTTCAGCGACGGGCGCACGGGGATCGTGCTCCACATCTCCGCGAGCGATGCGGGGCTGCGGCGGGTCGACGGCTGGGTCGACGGCGAGGCTCTCGCGATCCGGCTGGCACAGGGAGATCGTGAGTGGGGCGCCGAGGTCGCCGCGCCGGGACGGTTCGCGTTCGAGGGGATCCCGGCCGGGCTCTCCTCGCTGCGGCTGGTGCTCCGCGGGCCGGACGGCGAGCCGACCGAGTTCCGCACCCCGCGGTTCGAGGTGTGATGCAGGCTGACGGTTCGATCAGGAGGCGCAGATGGCACGCGACGGCGACGAGCGACGAGGGGGCGGCGGTCGGACCGGCCGACCCGATTGGCGCGAGCGGGAGCGCGCGGCGCGCGTGCGGGGGGCGGTGCTGGACGTGAGCCTGCAGCCCGCTCAGGGGCCCCGCGCGCACACCACCGTGTACGAGCCGGATGTGCTGCTGGTGCGCCCCGACTTCTTCGCAGTGGACGAGACCGGGCGGCGCGGCGACGAGCGCCTCGCCGAGCTCGCCCAGGCTCTCGGCTGGAGCGTCTCCCCGGAGCGGCTGGAGGATGCGGTGGGCGCGCGGCCGGGCGCGCGTCCTGCTCCGCCCCAACAAGCACAGGGCGAGCGCCCGGAAGCGCCCCGGGGTCCCGCGCGCGCGGGGATCGCGGACTCGTCCCGCATGCGCATCACCGTCGCCGCCGGCGCCGCGCGCGACGGGCGACCTGTGCACGCTCCGGACGCCTGGCGGCTGCTCGTGGCGGCCCGCGACGACGGGATCCGCGGCCTCGCGCTGAACCACGTGCTCGGGATCCATCCGTTCACGGGAAACCCCTTCACCGGAAACCCCTTCACGGGAAACCCCTTCACCGGGAACCCTTTCACCGGGAACCCTTTCACCGGCAACCCGTTCACCGGCAACCCCTTCACCGGGAACCCCGCAGGGCTCGCCAGCTACGCCTACCCCGGCTTCGGCGGACGCACCCCGGTGGCGTGGACCGGACCCGCTCCCCTGCGTACGCCGCTCCCCGCCGGAGCACGGCGACCGGTGATCGCCGTGCTGGACACCGGCTGCGGTGCGCATCCGTGGTTCGGGAACCTGCCCGGAGCGGCGCCGGGCGCGGACCCCGTGCTGATCCACCGCACCACCCACAGCGGCGAGCCGCTCGGGCTGGACGATCCCGCGACCGATCCCGAGACGCACCCCTCGCTGACCGACCCGCTCGACGGACGGCTGGATCCCGTCGCCGGGCACGGCACCTTCATCGCAGGGCTCGTCCTGCAGGCGTGTCCCGAGGCGCAGATCCTTCCGGTCCGCGTGTCGGACGGCAACGGCACGATCATGGAGAACGACCTGCTCGGGGCGCTCGGCCGCATCGTCGAGCTGCTCGAGAGCGGGGCGCTGCACCTCGACGTCATGACCCTGTCGTTCGGGTTCTTCCACGAGTCCCCCGGCGCCGAGGAGACGCTGAGCGAGCTGTACGGCCTGCTCCGGCGCGTGCGCGGCGCGGGATGCGTGGTCGTGTGCTCGGCCGGCAACGACGCCACCGACCGGCCGTCGTCCCCCGCGGCACTGTTCGCCTGGGGTGCGGAGTCGGGCATCGATCCGGAGGACGAGAAGGATCTCGCCCCGCAGGTCTCGGTCGGGGCGCTGAACCCGTCCGGGCGCTCGGTGGCGCTGTTCTCGAACATCGGGCCCTGGGTGCGCACGTACGCCGTAGGCGTCTCCGTGCTCTCCACCCTGCCGGTGGCGTTCGACGGCGGGACGCAGGCCGGCACGCGCGAGGACGCGGAGGACCGGCGGCGCGAGACGCTCGACCTCGACGACTTCGCCGGAGGGTTCGCCGTGTGGAGCGGCACCTCCTTCGCCGCCCCCGTCGTGGCCGGACGCATCGCGCGGGAGCTGGGATCCGGCGCTCCCGCCGTCCGCACCCCGTCGACGATCGCGGACGCCGTGCGCACCGTGCTCGACCGCTGCGCCAGGGAGGATGCGTCGCGCACGTAGAAAGCACTCCCGCGGCGCGCGCCCGCGCGCCATGCTGTGAGGGTGACGCTGACAGCGGAGGAGCTGTACCGGCGCGGACGCGCGCAGCTGAACGCCGGCCGCAACGCGGCGGCCCGGCAGGCGCTGCTCCGCGCGCGGACCCGCACCGAGGATCCCAACCTCCGCGCGCGGATCGCCGGATCCCTCGCGGCGATCACGATCCGCCAGGGCGACCGCGCCTCGGCGGAGGCGATCTGCCTCGAGGCGCTGGCGTGGACCGGGCTCTCCCCCGCGACCACGGCGATGCTGTGCGGCCAGCTAGGGCTCGTGGCGCTGGAGCGCGGGGACCTCGACAAGGCGATGTCGCTGCTGGACCGCGGCATCGCGGGCATCGGCGACGAGGTGGAGCACCGCGCGCCGATGCTGCTCAACCGCAGCGTCGTGCACATGCAGGCAGGGCGCCTGGCGGCGGCGATCGCCGATCTGGACCGCGCCGTGCCCGACTACGCCGCGACCGGCGACGAGGTCTCCCGGGCGATGGCCGTGCACAACCGCGGCTACGCGGCGCTGCTCGCCGGCGATCTCGTGCCCGCTCTGGAGAGCATGGGGGAAGCGCGCACCGTCCTCAGCACGGCGTCGGCGGTGAACGCCGCGATCTGCGACCGGGATCGCGCGGAAGTGCTGCGGGACGCCGGTCTCACGCGCGATGCCGAGCACGCCCTGGAACGCGCGATCCGGGTGTTCGGCGCGCATCGGATGCGGCAGGCGCGCGCCGAGGCGGAGTTCCAGCTCGCGCGGTCGCTGCTGAGCCACGACCCCGAGCGCGCGGCGCCGATCGCCGCGGCCGCCGCGCGACGGTTCCGCGCCGTCGGCAGCGAGTCCTGGAGCGTGCGGGCGGAAGCCGTGCGGCTGCGGGCGCTGCTGACCGTGGAGGCCGACGGCCGGGCCACCTCGGTGACCCCGCCGTCCGACGGCGCCGTGGACCGGGTCGAGACGCAGCTGCGGGCGCACCGGCTGCGCGCCGAGGCGGCGTCGCTGCGGCTCACCTGGCAGCGCCGCCGCGCGCAGACCGGCCCCGCGGACCCGGAACGGGAGTCCCGCATCCGCGTTCCCGCCGACGCGCCGCTGCCGGTCCGCCTCCTCGCGCAGGAGGTGCGCGCCGCGCGCGCTGCCGCATCCGGGGATGACGCGAGGGCCCGGCGGATCGCCGCCGCCGGGCTCGACGAGCTCGCGGGGTGGCAGGCATCGTTCGGGAGCCTCGACCTCGCCACCGCTCTCGTGATGCACGGCGCGGGGCTGTTGTACGCCGGGCTCGGCGCCGCGGTGCGTTCGGGACGGCCGGAAGTCGTGTTCGACTGGTCGGAGCGAGCCCGCCACCTCAGCCAGCAGACCGTGCCGCTGCGTCCTCCCCCGGATCCGGCCCTCGCCGCCGATCTCACGGAGCTGCGGATGCTGCGTGCCGAGGCGGTCTCCGGCGACTGGCTCGCCGAGCCGCGCGCCGCGGCGCTGAGCGAGCAGGTGCGGGAGCGCGAGTGGTCGTCGATCGGCCGCGCGGGCGGCCGTCGGCGCCTCACGCTCGCCGAGCTGCAGGCCGACCTGGACGGAGACACCGCGTTCGTCGCGTACGCGTTCCAGCGAGACGGCCTCGTCGCGGTCGCCGTCACGGCCGACGACGCCCGGATCGTCGACATCCCGCGCTGGCCCGTGGTACGTCGCGCGCTGGAGGGTCTGCGGGCCGACCTCGACGTCGCCGCGACGGTGCGCAGCGGCCCGATGGGCGATGTCGTGCGCCGGTCCCTCGACGAGCGCCTCGACGCCCTCTCGGAGGCTCTCCTCGCCCCGGTGCTCCCGATCGTCGGGGATCGACGGCTCGCCCTCGCCGCCGCGGCGATCCTCAACGGCGTGCCCTGGGCGATGCTGCCCGCGATGCGCGGGCGGGTCTTCACCGTGACCGACTCCGCGACGCAATGGCGGGAGCCGCGCGAGCCCGCCCCCTTCCGCGGCGTGGGCTTCGCCGTCGGGCCGCGCGTGCCCCGCGGCCCGGAGGAGGCGGCGCGGGGTGCCTCCGCCTGGCCCGGAGCGAGGGTCCTGGAGGGCGACGAGGCGACCGTCGGCGCGGTGACGGAGCTGACAGCGCGGGTGAGCGTGCTGCACCTCGCCGCGCACGGCAGGCATGCCGATGGGAACCCGATGTTCTCCGGCCTGGAGCTCGCGGACGGGGCGCTGTTCGGATACGACGTGGACCGGGTGACGCCCGTCCCCGACACCGTGGTGCTGTCGGCCTGCGAGGTCGGCCGCTCCTCGGTGCGCTGGGGGTGGGAGGCGATCGGCATGACGCGGGTCTGGCTGCACGCCGGCACAGGATCCGTGATCGCGACGCCGGTGATCGTCGCCGACGACGACGCGTGCGAGCTGCTCGGATCCGTCCACACCGGCCTCGCCGCGGGGCTCCCGCCGGCGCTCGCGCTGGCGCGCGCCGAGGAGCGCACCGGGCTGCGCTCCTCGTTCCAGGTGCACGGGCGCGGATTCTGAGACCGATGTATCAGCGCGGCCGCTGCGCGCTCTTCTTCTCCGGATCGACATGGTGTGGCCGACGTGAGCGCCGGCCGCTGGGGCGCCGTGGTGCTGGGGATGTGCGCAGTCGGGTTGACGCACAGCGATCCGGGTACAGGGGGTGTCGCCGAGGGGACCGGCGGCACCCCCTCCTCACGGTCCGACGCGGTGCTCAGTCCTCCAGCGGATCCTCCTCCGCGGGGACCGCTCCGGTCTCGACGGGGAGCCCCGGCGTGTTCGACCAGGCACTCCAGGATCCGGGATACACCGTGACCTCGCGTCCGATGAGGGCCCCGGCGAGCGCGAGCTGCGCGGCGGTGACGCCGGATCCGCAGTAGGCCGCGATCGGGACCTCCTCCCCTGCGCCGACGGCCTCGAACGCGGCCTCGATCTCGGACGGGCTGCGGAAGCGTCCGTCCGCCGTCAGGACCTCCGCGATCGGCAGGTTGCGAGCGCCGGGGATGTGCCCCGCGACAGGGTCGATCGGCTCGGTCTCGCCGCGGAACCGCTCCGGCGCACGGGCGTCCAGGAGCACTCCGGTCCACGCCGCCACCGCGTCCGCGTCCAGCACGCCGGTCGATCCAGGACGGGTCAGCACGACGTCGCCCGGCGGGGGCACGACCTCGTCCCGCTCGACCGCGCCTCCGGCGTCCCGCCAGGCGGCGAGTCCGCCGTCCAGGACGCGCACGTCGGCGACCCCGGCCCGGTGCAGCGCCCACCACGCCCGCGATGCGGGCAGCGAGCGCGCGTCGTCGTAGACCACGACGGTCTGATCCCGGCGGATGCCCCAGCGGCGCGCGGCCCGTTCGAGGTCATCGTCGGCGGGCAGCGGATGGCGTCCGTCCGAGGGCGCGCCGTGCGCCGCCAGTTCCTCCTCGAGGTCGGCGAACACCGCGCCCGGAAGGTGCCCGTCGAGATACCTGTCACGTCCGTCCGTGAAGCCGAGGCGGTATCTCACGTCCAGGATGCGCGGATCGCCGCCCTCCTCGATCAGGGTGCGGAGCTCGGCGGCGGTGATCAGATCGGCCATGGCCCCATCATGCCAACCCGCGCCGACAGGGGCGCCCCCGGATCGCCCGCCGTCCGAGCGGTTGCCCGTACGCTGGAGGCATGACCGCCCCCTCTCGCCCCTCAGCGCTGCGCTGGGGCATCCTCGCCACGGGTGGCATCGCCGCCGCCTTCGCCGCCGACCTGCGTACCGCGGGCCTCGACCTGGTCGCCGTCGGCTCCCGGTCGCAGGAGTCGGCCGACGCCTTCGCCGCCCGCTACGGGATCACCCGGGCGCACGGCTCCTACGAGGCCCTCGCGGCGGATCCCGAGGTCGACATCGTCTACGTCGCGACGCCGCATCCGATGCATCACGCCGACGCGCGCCTCGCGCTCGAGCACGGCAAGCACGTGCTCGTCGAGAAGGCGTTCACCCTGAACCGGGCCGAGGCGCAGGATCTCGCGGATCTGGGGCGCGAGAAGGGCCTGCTGGTCATGGAGGCGATGTGGACGCGCTATCTGCCGCACATGGTCCGCCTGCGCGAGATCATCGCGGCGGGAGTCCTGGGCGAGATCCGGGCCGTGTCCGCCGACCACACCCAGTCGCTGCCGACCGATCCGGCGCACCGCCTCAACGCCCTCGAGCTCGGCGGAGGGGCCCTGCTGGACCTCGGCATCTACCCGATCTCGTTCGTCTACGACGTGCTCGGCGCGCCCCTCACCGTGCAGGCGACCGGTCGTCTCGCCGAGACCGGAGCCGACGCCGAGGTCGCGACGATCATGACGCACACCGGCGGCGCGGTCTCCACCACGCTGTCCTCGTCGCGCGCGGCCGGGCCCAACACCGCCGTGGTGCTCGGAACGCGGGCGCGCATCGAGATCGACCGCGTCTGGTACTCGCCGACGACGTTCCGCGTGGTCGCGGCCGACGGCACCGTCCAGGAGGAGTTCGACGGCCGCACCACCGCCGACGGGCGCGGCGGTGGCCGCGGGATGCAGTACCAGGCCCTCGCCGCCGAACGGTACGTCGCCGACGGCACGCTCGACAGCGACCTGCTCCCCGTCGCCGAGTCGGTCGCGATCATGGGCCTTCTCGACGACATCCGTGCGCAGATCGGCGTCCGCTACCCCGGCGAAGCCGCCTGACCGATTCCGGAGGACAACCCATGGCCGAACCGCAGGACACCCGCGTCGCCGTCTATCTCGACTTCGACAACATCGTCATCTCCTGGTACGACCGGGTGCACGGACGCAACGCGTACAGCAAGGACCGCCAGCGCATCCAGGACGACCCGTCCGACGCCGAGGTGGCGGAGCGTCTCAAGGCGGCGATGATCGACGTGGGCGCGATCATCGACTACGCGTCGTCGTTCGGCACCCTGGTGCTCACGCGGGCGTACGCCGACTGGTCCTCGCCGGTGAACGCCGAGTACCGCTCGCAGCTCGTGGCCCGCGCGGTCGACCTCGTCCAGCTCTTCCCCGCTGCGGCGTACGCGAAGAACGGAGCCGACATCCGCCTCGCCGTGGACGCCGTCGAGGACATGTTCCGCCTCCCCGACCTCACCCACGTGGTCATCGTCGCGGGTGACAGCGACTACGTCCCGCTGGCCCAGCGCTGCAAGCGGCTCGGCCGCTACGTGATCGGCGTGGGCGTCGCCGGATCCACCGCGAAGTCGCTGGCGGCCGCCTGCGACGAGTTCGAGGCGTACGACTCGCTGCCCGGCGTCGAGCGCGCCCCCGCGCCCGTCGAGGCCGCGCCGAAGAAGCCCGCCGCCAAGCAGACCCAGAGCGCGCGCAAGCAGTCCCGCGCGACCGTGGAGAAGGAAGAGCCCACCACCACCGACCAGGAGCAGGCCACGGCGACGCTGGCGCGCGCGCTGCGGCTCGGCCACGACAAGAGCGACGGCGACGAGTGGCTGCACAGCTCCGCCGTGAAGACGCAGATGCGCCGCATGGACCCCTCGTTCAGCGAGAAGGCCCTCGGCTACCGGTCCTTCAACGCGTTCCTGAAGTCGCGCTCCGACATCGCCGAGCTGGAGGAGTCCGGCCACGAGCGTCTCGTGCGCCTGATCGAGAGCTGACCGCGGTCGGCTGACCGTTCGCGGACGATATCGGCAGACGCCCGCTAGGGTTTGCGGATGAACCACGATACCCCTCGCGTCGTCACCGTCCGCGACGGTCGTGTGCAGCCGAGCGGATCCTGGCTCTATGTCTGGATCGACGTCGTCACCGCGGAGATCGCGTACGTGGGCGGCACGGGGTTCGATCCGGAGTTGCGCGCACATCTGCATCTCGCGAGTGAGGATCCTCTGCTTGGCCGCGTGCGAGCAGAAGTGTCGGGCTACGACGCGCGGGACTTCGACGTGCTCGCGTTCGAGATACCCGATGTTGTCGACCGGGTGGCCGCGAAACAGGCACTCGTCACGCGCCTCGCCGAAGACGGAGCGCCCGGTGAATTGTCTGAGCTCATCGAGCCGATCGTTCGCGCGATCGATGGTCACCGCCGGAGCGCGAGCCGGCGCGCAGCCGCACCCTGAGTCCTCGACCCCGCATCAGGTCGGCGCGAGAGCCTCCCCGTCAGCCGACCGTCGCCCGGACCGAAACTCACCTGTTCGCTTTTTTTGAACATGTTCGATACTCTCGGGAACGTTCCGCTACGGGATCGAGGAGGAGCCATGACGCAGGGAGTCGACGGCCGGGTGGTGCTGGGCGGATCCACGGGCTTCATCGGGCAGGATCTCGCGCGACGATGGCGGGCCGCCGGACGGGAGGTCATCACCGTTTCCCGGCACGACGCCGACCTGCGCTGGGACGACCAGGCCGGCATCGACGCCGCCGTCGACGGAGCCGGGCTGGTGGTCGGCCTCGCCGGCAAGAGCGTGAACTGCCGCTACACGCCCGCGAACCGGGCCGAGATCCTCCGCTCGCGCACGACGACCACCACCGCGCTGCGCACGGCGGTCGCGCGCGCCGCGACGCCGCCTCCTCTCTGGATCAACTCCTCCACGGCGACGATCTACCGACATGCCGAGGACGGGCCGCAGACGGAGACCCGGGGAGAGCTCGGCACCGGCTTCTCGGTCGACGTGGCGAAGGCCTGGGAGCGGGAGCTGTTCGCCGGCGACCTCCCCGGCACGCGGCGCGTGGCACTGCGCACGGCGATCGTGCTCGGCGACGGCGGCGTGCTCGACACGCTGCGCACGCTCTCCCGCCTCGGCCTCGGCGGAACCCAGCACGACGGGCATTGGCCCCTCGGGCGCGCCCGTCGCGCCGCGGGCACGGCGCACGGGTTCCGGGCCCGCGGAGGACGGCAGCGGTTCAGCTGGGTGCACGTGGACGACCTGGCGGGGATCATCGCCTTCCTGGAGCGGCACCCGGAAGTGGACGGCCCGGTGAACGCGGTGGCGCCGCGGGCGAGCGACAATCGCACCCTCATGGCGACGGTGCGGCACGCGCTCGGCGTCCCGTTCGGTCTGCCGTCGGCCCGCTGGATGCTCGAACTCGGCGCGATCGCACTCGGCACGGAGACCGAGCTCATCCTGAAGAGCCGGTGGGTCGAGCCGGAGAAGCTCCTCGACGCGGGCTACGCATTCGCGCACCCCGACCTCGACGAGGCCGTCCGCACGTCGTTCGCCGCTCCCGCCGCGCACTGACGCGTCAGCGGCCGACGATCGCCCGCACCGCGCCGTCCAGCTCAGGGAACCGGAAAACGTAGCCGGCGTCCTCGAGCACCTGCGGCAGCACCCAACGACTCTTCAGGATGAGCTCCGACTCCGTGCGCAGCACCGCCATCCCGGGCTCGAGCACGAACCGCGGCGCCGGCAGGCCGAAGGGCGCATGCACGGCGCGCCGCAGGGTGCGCATGAGGTCGATGTTGGTGACGGCGTGCGGCGAGGCCATGTTCACCGGACCCGCGACCTCGTCGTGATCGCGGAGGAATCGCACCGCCTGCACGAAGTCCTGCTCGTGCATCCAGCTCAGGCGCTGACGACCGCGCGAGTGCTCGTAGTCGGGCCGGTCGGGGTCGGTCGGGTGCGCGCCGATCCCCCGGTAGCGCCGGTGCGGGAACCACCAGCCGTCGTACTGCGGCCCGCCGAGCCCGAGCCGGGCCAAGCGCAGCAGCATCTCCATCACGGGCGCGCCGCGCCCGAGCACGAGCGAGGTGCGCAGGGCGATCCGCCGCGTTCCCGGGGTCTCGCCGGTGAAGAGCGCCGCCTCCCACTCCCGGGTCACATCGGGCGAGAAGCCCTTCTCCTCGAGCGGATCCGCTTCGGTGCGCGGCGTGTCGAGGGAGTAGCGGTAGGCCGTCGCGGAGCTTCCGTTCATCCACACCGCCGGCGGTGTCGCCGCGGCGGTGACCGCGCGGTGCAGGGCCGCAGTGGTGCGCACCCTGGAGCGCAGGATCTCCTCGCGGTTGCGATCGGTGTAGCGGCAGTCGATGCGCCGCCCCGCAAGGCCGATCAGGAGATCCGCCCCGTCGACGAGGCGCAGGATCCCGGCGGGATCGTCCCATCGGGCGTCGGCGCCGCTGCGGCCGATCGTGCGCACGTCGAAGCCGTCGATACGCAGGGCGTCGCGCAGCGCGGTGCCGAGATAGCCGCTGCCGCCGCCGATCACGGCGCGACGCAGACGCGGTGCCGCGCTCATCGGGCCCCCTCCTCGCCCTGCTGCTTCTTGCGCTTCTCGATCTCCGCGCGCAGCCGCCACTCCTCGATCTCGCGGTCGAGGTCGGCGATCTGCTGCTCGGTGCTGCGCGTGTCGGACGGCGGCGGGGGCGTCGCCGTGGCGGGCCGATCGGCGCGGCGCTCGCGCGGTCGCGGCAGTCGGATCCCCTCCCCGTCGTACTCGCGGCCGACGAGGAACCAGATCAGGGATCCGGCCAGCGGCAGGATGATCACGAGGATGACCCAGAACACCTTGGGCAGGTGCTTCACCTGGTCGTCGCGGCGCGTGATGATGTCGATGAGCGCGCCGATCATCAGCACCAGCACGAGGATCGAGAACACCAGGCCCATGACGACAGCCTGCCAGACCGGAGCGGATCCCGGGTCCGCCGCGCTAGGGCAGGGTGTGCCCCGCGGCCCGGAACAGCTCGTACCACTCCGCGCGGCTGAGCTCGACGTCCGCACCGTCGGCGGCCTCCTGGACGCGCGCGGGCGTGGTCGTGCCGAGCACCACCTGCATCCCTGCGGGATGCCGGGTGATCCAGGCGGTCGCGATGCCGATCGGGGTGACCCCGTGCACGGCGGCGATCCGTTCGATCGCCGCGTTGAGCTCCGGGTAGGCGGGGTTGTCCAGGAAGACGCCCGTGAAGAAGCCCGCCTGGTAGGGCGACCATGCCTGGATCGTGATGCCGTTGATCCGGCAGTAGTCCACGATCCCGCCGCCGTCGCGCACGACGCTCTGCTCCAGCGCGGCCATGTTCGCCGCGATCGGCTGAGCGATGATCGGCGCGTGCGTGATCGACAGCTGCAGCTGGTTCGCGACGAGCGGCTGCGTGACGGCGGTCTTCAGCAGGTCGATCTGTCCCGGGGTGTGGTTGGAGACGCCGAAGGAGCGCACCTTGCCGGAGGCGTGCAGCTCGTCGAAGGCGCGGGCGACCTCCTCCGGCTCGACGAGAGCGTCGGGCCGGTGCAGCAGCAGCACGTCGATCCGGTCGGTGCGCAGCGCCTTCAGGGATCCCTCGACCTGGCGCATGATGTGCGCGTACGAGAAGTCGAACATGCCCTCCGCCGGGACGATCCCGCACTTGGTCTGCAGCGTGATCTCGTCGCGCTCCGCAGCCGACAGGCCCAGCGCCGCGCCGAACCGGTCCTCGCACACGTGCATCGCGCCGCCGTAGATGTCGGCGTGGTCGAAGAAGTCGATGCCGCTCGCGCGCGCGGTGTCGTACAGCTCGCGGATCTGGGCGTCCGTGCGGCCGTCGATGCGCATCATCCCGGCGACGACGGCGGGGGCGGATCCGGATCCGAATCGCACCTGCTTCATGATCTGCTCTCCTTCTGCGCAGCCTCCTGCGCGGTGCTCGGTGCGGCCTCCGCCGCGGCGTGGACGCCCGCTCGCGCCGTGAACGCGCGGTAGTCCGCGGCGGCCAGGTCGGCGTAGGCGTTGGCCCAGCCCACCAGCGTATCGGCGAGCCGTGCGCCCTTGCCCGCATAACCGGCGATCTGCGCCGCGGCGGGGGCCTGCGCGTGCGCGCGGGCGAGTGTGATCGCGCAGGCGACCGCGTACTCGCGGTACCCCTCGTCCTCGATCTCGTCGGTGTCGATCGACCCCTTCATGTCGTGGAACTGGCGCACGTAGTAGTCGTCGGCGGCGCCCTTGATGTGCCCGAGGAACGGATCCGAGAACGCCTGCAACACTCGCTGCACGCCCACGACCCTGGCCCCCTCGCCGCCGTCGGCGATCCGCTGCTGCAGGTCGTCCGGCTGAGCGATCCCGCCGTACTCCACGAGCACGCTGCGCCCGGCCTCCTTCACCTGGAGCAGCAGCGGCTCCGCGTCGGCCGTGCCGAGCACCGCCAGATAGCAGCGCGTGCCGACGCTGCCGACTCCGACCACACGGCGGGCCACATCCCGCACCCGGTACTGACGCAGCAGGAGCTGGATGTCGACGTTCGCCGTCGCCGTGTACTCCGCGAAGGCGGTGTCGCTCACCTCGCGGATCTCCGGGTCGGCGTGCGTCATGACCGGCGGCTGCTCGATGAACCGCAGATGGCCGTCGTCGCCCTGCACCGTGAGCTTGCGCGCCGCGCGCGCCCCGGTACGCTTCTCCGCCGCGGAGATCGCCTTCTGCAGGGTGCGCTGCGAATCGACGTCGAGCCCCGTCCTGCTGGCCTCCGCGTCGAAGTGCGCGAAGTAGCGCTGCAGCGGATCCGCCCGCACCGCCGCGGTCAGCGCCCGCACGTAGGCCAGGACGCTCTGCCGCGCCGCCGTATCGGCGAGCTCCTGCCCCCGGGTCTCGCGCGCGCCGATCACGACGCTGGCGACGAGTCGCTTCAGATCCCACTCCCACGGCGCCCATGCCGCCTCGTCGAAGTCGTTCAGGTCGAACAGCAGCGTGCGTTGCGGCGATGCGAAGAATCCGAAGTTGCCGATGTGCGCGTCACCGCAGGACGGCACGAGGATCCCGGTGTGCGGCTCCCGGGCGAAGTCCGCGGCCATGATCGCCGCCGTGCCGCGGAAGAAGGCGAACGGGCTGGCCGCCATGCGCTCGGTGCGCAGCGGGATCAGCTCCGGCACGCGCGTGCGGTTCTGATGGTCGAGGATCGCGAGCGGATCTCGTCCGTCCGTGGTCAGGGCCGCCAGCTCCGCACGCGGGACGCGCGTGCGCGCCGCGCGCCCCGCGGCGAGCCCTTCGGCCCGGGTGAGCATGCTGTCGCCGACGACGCTGGTTTCGGTCATGGCTCATTGTCGCGCGGACGCCTCGGTCGCCGGAACGGCGCCGCGCCGGTTCGTTCGTTGCCCTGCGCACGGGATCGGGGGGAAGATCGCGGATGCACCAGTGAACGGCTGTCGTCCCGGGGCGGCCACGACGAAAGGCATCGCAATGAGCGATCAGATCCCGGGTCGACCCCGCGATCCCGAGGACGCCCTCGAGAACGAGCGCGAACTGACGGGCGACCGCCTCATGGCCGTCGAGGACTTCTCCAGCGAGGAGGCCGGCTACCACAAGGCGCTCAAGCCCCGGCAGATCCAGATGATCGCGATCGGCGGCGCCATCGGCACGGGCCTGTTCATGGGGGCGGGCGGCCGCCTCGCCTCGAGCGGGCCGGCCCTGATCCTCGTCTACGCGCTGTGCGGGTTCTTCGCCTTCCTCATCCTGCGCGCGCTCGGCGAGCTGGTGCTGCACCGCCCCTCCTCCGGATCCTTCGTCTCCTACGCCCGCGAGTTCTACGGCGAGAAGGTCGCCTTCGTGAGCGGCTGGCTGTACTTCCTGAACTGGGCGATGACCTCGATCGTCGACGTGACCGCCGCCGCCCTGTACGTGAAGTTCTGGGCGCACTACTGGCCTCCGCTGCAGGCCGTGCCGCAGTGGCTCATCGCCCTCATCGCACTGGTCGTGGTGCTCTCGCTCAACCTCGTCAGCGTGAAGGTGTTCGGCGAGATGGAGTTCTGGTTCGCGATGATCAAGGTCGTGGCGCTCGTGGCGTTCCTCGTCGTCGGCACGGTCATCCTCATCCTGCGGGCGCCGACCGACGTGGGCCCGACCGGCTTCTCGATCCTCGCCGAGCACGGAGGGCTCTTCCCGATGGGTCTGTTCGCGCCCCTCATCGCCATCTCCGGCGTGGTGTTCGCGTACGCCTCGATCGAGCTCATCGGCACGGCCGCGGGCGAGACGGCCGAACCCGCGAAGGTCATGCCCCGCGCGATCAACACGGTCGTCATCCGGATCGCGATCTTCTACGTCGGCTCCATCCTGCTGCTGTCGCTGCTGCTGCCCTTCAGCACCTACAAGGCCGGCGAGTCGCCGTTCGTCACGTTCTTCTCGCACCTGGGCGGCGCCGAGACCGGCGCGGTCGCCGGCTCCGTGATGAACTTCGTCGTGCTCACGGCCGCACTGTCCAGCCTCAACGCGGGCCTGTACTCGACGGGACGGATCCTGCGCTCGATGTCGGTCAACGGCTCGGCGCCCCGCTTCACCGCCCGGATGAGCCGCAACGGCGTGCCGTACGGCGGGATCCTGCTCACCTCGGTCATCACGCTCGCCGGTGTGGTGCTCAACGCGGTCGTCCCGTCGCAGGCGTTCGAGATCGTGCTCGAGGTCTCCGCGCTCGGCATCATCGGAGGCTGGGCGACGATCATCCTCTGCCAGCTCCGCCTGCACGCCCTGGCGAAGAAGGGCGTGCTGGAGCGTCCGTCGTTCCGGATGTTCGGCGCCCCGTACACCGGCTACCTCACGCTCGCGTTCCTGGTCTTCGTGCTCGTCACGATGGGATTCACCGAGACCGGGCGCTGGGTGCTGCTCTCGCTCGTGGCGATCATCCCCGCGCTCATCGTGGGCTGGATCGCCGCGCGCAAGCGCATTCTCGCCGCCGCCGGCGAGCGCGAGGGCTACACCGGCATGCACCCCGTCCTGCCGCATCGCCAGGCGACCGAGGCCCTGCGCGACGGGGACTGAGGCTTTCACCGTCCTGCTCCCGCCGCGATGTCGGAGGCCCGGCGTAGCGTCGACCCCGACGGCGGATCCGCCGCCACGATTTCCCCACTCGAAGGAGCGTGCAGCATGGACTGGAAGATCGAGCTCATCTTCGTGCCGGTCACCGACGTCGACCGTTCGAAGGAGTTCTACGAGCGCATCGGCTTCAACCCGGATCACGACCAGACGCCTTTCGACGGGCTGCGGTTCGTGCAGATGACGCCTCCCGGCTCGGCCTGCTCGATCGCGTTCGGCACCAACCTCGGGATCGACCTCGAGCCGGGCAAGCAGAACACGATCCAGGTCGTCGTGCCCGACGCGGATGAGGCGCTCGCGCACCTGCGCGGACTCGGGGTGGAGGCGGAAGGCGTGGACGAGCTCGCGTGGGGTCGCTTTGTCACCTTCGCGGATCCCGACGGCAACCGCTGGACGCTTCAGCAGCTGCCGGATCGCAGCCAACAGGCCTGAGTTCCGAGGCGGGCCGGGCACGCGCGCAGGTCCGCCTCGGAACCCTCCGCACGGCACCGCGCACAGAGGCGGCGGTCGGCGCTAGCGTTAGGACATGACCTCCCCGATCGACGCCTCTTCGACCTCCGCCTGGACCGAGCTCACCGCGCTGCGGGATGCGTTCTCCCCTGATCTGCGCGGCTGGTTCGCCGACGATGCGCAGCGCGTGGAGAGCCTGACGTTCGATCTGGCCGATCTGCGCGTCGATCTGTCCAAGAACCTCATCACCCCTGAGGTGCGCGCCGCCCTGGTGCGGCTCGCGGAGCAGACGGGTGTCGCCGAGCGCTTCGCCGCGATGCTCGAGGGCGTGCACATCAACACGACCGAGGACCGCGCGGTGCTGCACACCGCCCTTCGCCGTCCCGCAGGAGCGTCTCCGGAGCTGGTCGTCGACGGCCAGCACGTGGACCACGACGTGCACGAGGTGCTCGACGCGCTCGGCGCCTTCGCCGACCGGGTGCGCTCGGGCGAATGGCGCGGCGTGACCGGCAAGAAGGTCACCCACGTCGTGAACATCGGCATCGGCGGATCCGACCTCGGGCCGGTCATGGTCTACGAGGCGCTCAAGCCCTACGGCAGCGGGATCCAGGCACGGTTCGTGTCGAACATCGACCCGACGGACATGGCGGAGAAGACGGCGGACCTGGATCCGGAGACGACGCTGTTCATCGTCGCGTCGAAGACGTTCACCACCCTCGAGACGCTGACCAATGCGCGACTGGCGCGCGACTGGCTCTGGGAGCGGCTCGGCGCCGCGGGCGTGGACGTGAGCACCGACGAGGCCCGCGGCACCGCGGTCGCGCATCACTTCGTCGCGGTCTCCACGGCGCTCGACCGGGTCGCCGCCTTCGGCATCGATCCCGCCAACGCGTTCGGCTTCTGGGACTGGGTCGGAGGCCGCTACTCGGTGGACAGCGCGATCGGGCTGTCGCTCGCGATCGCGTTCGGCCCCGAGGTGTTCCGCGACCTCCTCGCCGGATTCCACGCCGTCGACGAGCACGTGCGGACCACCCCCCTGGAGCGCAACGTGCCGGTGCTCATGGGCCTGCTGAACGTCTGGTACACGAACTTCCTCGGCGCGCAGTCGCACGCCGTGCTGCCTTATGCGCAGCAGCTGAGCCGATTCCCCGCCTACCTGCAGCAGCTCACGATGGAGTCGAACGGAAAGTCGGTGCGCTGGGACGGCTCGCCGGTCACGACCGACACCGGAGAGGTGTTCTGGGGCGAACCGGGCACGAACGGGCAGCACGCGTTCTACCAGCTCATCCACCAGGGCACGCGGCTGATCCCGGCCGATTTCATCGCCTTCGTGAACCCCGCCTATCCGCTCTCCGATGACGGTCGCGACGTGCACGGGCTGTTCCTGGCCAACTTCCTCGCGCAGACCAAGGCGCTCGCCTTCGGCAAGACCGCGGCCGAGGTGGAGGCCGAGGGCACTACGGGCGCGCTGGTGGCCGCCCGGACCTTCCCCGGAAACCGGCCGACGACCTCGATCTTCGCGGACGCGCTCACGCCCGCGGTGCTGGGTCAGCTGATCGCACTGTACGAGCACATCACCTTCACGCAGGGGGCGGTCTGGGGCATCAACTCCTTCGACCAGTGGGGCGTCGAGCTGGGCAAGCAGCTCGCCCTGCAGATCGCGCCCGCCATCGAGGGCGACCAGGATGCGATCGCGGCGCAGGATCCCTCCACTCGCGCCCTGCTCGCCTACTACCACGAGCACCGGAAGGCCTGAGGGCGCGGCGGTGGGCGACGACGTCGAGATCGGCGCGCTCGCACTGAACGTCGCGATCCCGCCGGCGCTGCGGTGGGAGGACGAGCGGCGTGGTGAGCGCTTCGAGCTGCAGTCCCTGACCGTGAGGCTGCTCCCCGACGGGACGCTGGCGGCGAAGGCGTACGGTCGCCCCGTCGCCGGCGGACGCGGCGCCTACGTGTCGTTCCCGGTGCGGCGCTCCCCCGAGATCGACGCCCTCATCACGAGCGCGGCGACCGGGGCGGGTCGGCGCTGGGCCGCGCACCGCGGCCTGTGACGACGCGGGATCGCATCCCTCGCCGCTGCGTCGCCCCGCCCGCTCCGCCGGCTCCTCAGAGCAGTTCCTCGTCGTTCACCGGCCCGGTGCGACGACCGCGTCGCACGAGCAGCAGGATGAGGCTCAGCAGGAAGACGACCGCACCGGCGATCATCAGGATGTAGCCGACCAGATGCACGTCGATCCAGGTGACGTCGATGCGCAGCGCGAACTCCAGGATCGCGCCGATGACGAAGAGGACGATGCCCACTCCCATACCCATGAGGTTCTAGCCTCCGTTCCGCGGCCGGGTGCCGTCGACCCCTCACGCTAGGCGCGACCCGATGCGCACGGCAGGGGCTTGACAACGGCACGACAGGTCTGGATCCGCCCCCTCCGCAAGAGCCCGCGATCCGCGGCGTCATAGGGTGGGCGGCAGGCCGGCGCGAGGGAGGACGAGGATGACGTCACAGGTGCAGGAGATCATCGAGCGGCACGTCGCGCAGGGCACGGCGCCCGGGATCGTGGTCGCCGACGGCGACGCCTCAGGGCGCCTCGACGTGGTCTCCGCCGGAGACTTCGGCGACGATGCCATCGTGCGCATCCAGTCGATGACGAAGCCGGTGCTCGCGGTGGCGACGCTGCGTCTCGTGCAGGACGGACGACTCGACCTCGACGCGCCGGTCGAGCGCTGGATGCCCGAGCTGGCGGATCGGAGGGTGCTGCGCACACCCGACTCGGCGCTGGACGATGTCGTTCCCGCGACCTCGCCCATCACCGTGCGGCACCTGCTGACGAACACCTCCGGGTACGGCATGACCACGACGCCGGGCCCTCTGCGCGACGCGATGGTCGCCAATCGCACGCAGGCGAGCCAGGACGCCGTCGCCCTGGGCGCGCAGGACTGGCTCGACGCCCTGGCCGCGCTCCCGCTCATGTTCTCGCCGGGCGAGGGCTGGCGGTACCACCACTCCTTCGGCGTCCTGGGGATCCTCCTCGGCCGCGTGGTGGGGCGGTCGCTGGAGGAGCACCTCGCCGAGGACCTCTTCGAGCCCCTCGGCATGGTCGACACGGGATACACGGTCCCCCGACCGCAGGCGCACCGCCTCCCTGCCGCGTTCCGCCACGGCGAAGACGGCCCCCTGATCCCGATCGAGCCCGCCGGGGACGGCTTCTACATGGCGCCGGCACCGTTCGACCTGAGCCACGCGGAGCTGGTCTCGACGGCGTCCGACTACGCCGCGTTCGCCCGCATGCTGGCTGCGGGCGGTCGCTTCGGGGACCGCCTCGTCGTCGAGCCACGCCTCCTCGACGAGATGCGGACCGACCGCATCCCTCCGCGCCTCAAGACGCCGGACAGCTTCTTCCCGGGTTTCTGGGACGGCATGGGGTGGGGATACGGCGTCGCCGTGCAGACGGAGGGCCCGCACCGGGGGCGCTACGGATGGTCGGGCGGCCTCGGCACCGACGTGTACATCGATCCGGACGGATCGTTCCGGGTGATCCTGACCCAGATCGAGATGGGTCCGCAGGCGATGCGGCTCTTCACCGACCTCGCCTGACCCCCGCGACTATCCGATCGCGAGCAGTCGCCCGTCGCGATCCGCGGCGTCGAGCGCCGACTCGGCCGCGCGACGACCCTCCGCGATGAGCCGCGGCACGTCCTTCGTCACCCACTGCGCCATCCGCTCCATCTCGGGCTGGATGAGGATCACCGTGGGATCGGCGACGAGGTCCGCGGTGGCAGTGACCGTGCGCATCATGCGGACGTTCTCCCACTTCGCATGGAGCCGCACCACGATCGTGCGCTCCGCGCCGAGAGCGCGTGTCACCCTCTCCGGCACGTTGTCGATCATCCCGCCGTCGGCGAGCACGGCGCCGTCGCGTCGGACCGGGGGCAGCACGCCGGGCACGGCGATTGTCGAGCGCAGCGCCGTGCTGAGCGGTCCGCGGTCGAGGATCACGCCGCGCCGGGTGCGCAGATCGGTCGCATACGCCCCGAAGCGCCGCGGCAGCTCCTCGATCAGAGGATCGTGGCCGAGGATGCGGTGGATCGCGTCGGTCACCGCGTGGGTGTCGAGCAGTCCCCAGCGCGGCCGAAATGACCACCGGGCGATCGCGCTCCAGCGGAACCGGCGCACCGCGTGCTCGATCGCGTCGGCGCCGATCCCGGCGGCGTAGGCGGCGCCGAGCAGCGCTCCGGCGCTCGTGCCCGCGACGATGCCGGGGCGGATGCCGCGCTCGGCGAGCACCTGCAGCACTCCGGCCTGCGCAGCGCCGTAGGCGCCGCCGCCGCTGAGCGTGAGGCCGAGGGTCGGGTCGTCGGTCACGGTCCTCCCGTCGTGGGTGTTGCCGCGACGCTATCAGCAGGCACCTTCGCGCACGCTGGGACAGGAAGGGCCCGGATCCGCGCGCAGGCGGATCCGGGCCCTTTCATGGACAGCGACTCAGAAGTCCCAGTCCTCGTCCTCGGTGGCCTCGGCCTTGCCGATGACGTAGGAGGATCCGGATCCCGAGAAGAAGTCGTGGTTCTCGTCCGCGTTGGGCGAGAGCGCCGACAGGATCGCCGGGTTCACGTTGGTGACGGCGGCCGGGAACATCGCCTCGTAGCCGAGGTTCATCAGCGCCTTGTTCGCGTTGTAGTGCAGGAAGCGCTTGACGTCCTCGGTGAGACCGACCTCGTCGTACAGATCCTGCGTGTACTGCACCTCGTTGTCGTAGAGCTCGTAGAGCAGCGAGAAGGTGTAGTCCTTCAGCTCGTCCTTCTTGGCCTGATCGAGCGTCTCGAGACCGCGCTGGAACTTGTAGCCGATGTAGTACCCGTGCACGGCCTCGTCACGGATGATGAGGCGGATGAGGTCGGCCGTGTTAGTGAGCTTCGCCCGCGACGACCAGTGCATCGGAAGGTAGAACCCCGAGTAGAACAGGAAGCTCTCCAGCAGGGTCGAGGCGACCTTGCGCTTGAGCGGCTCGTCCCCGCGGTAGTAGTCCATGACGATCTGAGCCTTCTTCTGAAGGTTCGGGTTCTCCACGGACCAGCGGAAGGCCTCGTCGATCTCCTTCGTCGAGCACAGCGTCGAGAAGATCGAGGAGTAGCTCTTCGCGTGCACCGACTCCATGAACGCGATGTTCGTGTAGACGGCCTCCTCGTGCGGGGTGATCGCATCGGGGATGAGGGAGACGGCACCGACCGTGCCCTGGATCGTGTCCAGCAGCGTCAGGCCGGTGAACACGCGCATGGTGAGGGTCTGCTCCTCGGGGGTGAGCGTGTTCCACGACTGGATGTCGTTGGACAGCGGCACCTTCTCGGGCAGCCAGAAGTTGTTCACCAGACGGTTCCAGACCTCGAGGTCCTTGTCGTCCTGGATGCGGTTCCAGTTGATCGCCTGCACGCGGTCGACCAGCTTGAGCGGTTCGGGGGTCATTTCTTTCCTAAGTCGGTCGTGGAACGATGCGGAGCCCAGAGCATCACAGCATGCAGCTGACGCACTCGGTCATGTCGGTGCCCTCGAGGGCGAGCTGACGCAGCCGGATGTAGTAGATCGTCTTGATGCCCTTGCGCCAGGCGTAGATCTGAGCCTTGTTGATGTCGCGGGTGGTCGCGGTGTCCTTGAAGAACAGCGTGAGCGACAGGCCCTGGTCCACGTGCTGCGTGGCCGCGGCGTACGTGTCGATGACCTTCTCGTAGCCGATCTCGTACGCGTCCTGGTAGTACTCCAGGTTGTCGTTCGTCATGAACGCCGCCGGGTAGTAGACGCGACCGAGCTTGCCTTCCTTGCGGATCTCGATCTTCGACGCGATCGGGTGGATCGAGCTCGTCGAGTTGTTGATGTAGGAGATGGATCCGGTCGGCGGCACGGCCTGCAGGTTCTGGTTGTAGATGCCGTGCTTCTGGATGGACTCCTTCAGCTCGACCCAGTCGGCCTGCGTGGGGATGTGGTGACCGGCGAACAGCTCGGCGACCTTCGCGGTGGCCGGCACCCACTCCTGATCGATGTACTTGTCGAAGAACGTGCCGGATGCGTAGGTCGAGTCCTCGAACCCGTCGAAGGCGGTGCCGCGCTCGATCGCGAGCTTGTTCGACGCCCGCAGGGCGTGGAACAGCACCGTGTAGAAGTAGATGTTCGTGAAGTCGACGCCCTCTTCGGACCCGTAGTAGACGTGCTCGCGGGCGAGGTAGCCGTGCAGGTTCATCTGGCCGAGGCCGATCGCGTGCGAACGGTCGTTGCCGTCCTCGATCGAGCGCACCGAGGCGATGTGGCTCTGGTTGCTCACCGCGGTGAGGCCGCGGATCGCGGTCTCCACGGTCGCGCCCAGGTCGCCGCCGTCCATCGCGAGCGCGATGTTCATCGAGCCGAGGTTGCAGGAGATGTCCTTGCCGATCTGGGCGTACGAGAGGTCCTCGTTGTACGTCGTCGGCGTGTTCACCTGCAGGATCTCGCTGCAGAGGTTGGACATGTTGATGCGGCCCTTGATCGGGTTGGCCTTGTTCACCGTGTCCTCGAACATGATGTACGGGTAGCCCGACTCGAACTGGATCTCGGCGATCGTCTGGAAGAACTCGCGCGCATTGATCTTGGTCTTCTTGATCCGCGGGTCGTCGACCATCTCGCGGTACTTCTCGGTGACCGAGATGTCGCCGAACGGCACGCCGTAGACGCGCTCCACGTCGTACGGGGAGAACAGGTACATGTCCTCGCCGTTCTTGGCGAGCTCGAACGTGATGTCCGGCACGACGACGCCGAGCGACAGCGTCTTGATGCGGATCTTCTCGTCGGCGTTCTCGCGCTTGGTGTCGAGGAACCGCATGATGTCGGGGTGGTGGGCGTTCAGGTACACCGCACCGGCGCCCTGACGCGCACCGAGCTGGTTGGCGTAGCTGAAGCTGTCTTCGAGCAGCTTCATGACGGGGATGATGCCGGAGGACTGGTTCTCGATCTGCTTGATCGGTGCACCGGACTCGCGGATGTTGCTCAGCAGGAGCGCCACGCCACCGCCGCGCTTCGAGAGCTGCAGGGCGGAGTTGATGCCGCGGGCGATCGACTCCATGTTGTCCTCGATGCGCAGCAGGAAGCAGCTGACGAGCTCGCCGCGCTGGGCCTTGCCCGCGTTGAGGAAGGTCGGGGTCGCCGGCTGGAACCGGCCGGAGATGATCTCCTCGACGAGGTTCTTCGCGACGGCCTCGTCACCGTCGGCGAGGGCGAGGGCGGTCATCACGACGCGGTCCTCGAAGCGCTCCAGGTAGCGCTTGCCGTCGAAGGTCTTCAGCGTGTAGCTGGTGTAGTACTTGAACGCGCCGAGGAACGTCTCGAAGCGGAACTTCTTCGAGTAGGCGAACTCGTTGAGCTGCTGGATGAAGTCGAACGAGTACTTCTCCAGGACGGCGCCCTCGTAGTACTCCTTCTCGACGAGGTAGTCCAGGCGCTCCTTGAGCGAGTGGAAGAACACCGTGTTCTGGTTCACGTGCTGCAGGAAGTACTCCCGCGCGGCCCGCTTGTCGGCGTCGAACTGGATCTTCCCGTTCGCGTCGTACAGGTTCAGCATCGCATTCAGGGCGTGGTAGTCCAGCCCCTCGTACGCCTGGTTGACCTTGTAGGCCGCCTCTTCCTTCACTGCTGCGTCCACCATCGTTCCAATCCGTCGCTCACGCGATCGACGTCGTCCTGTGTGCCGTAGATCTCAAGCCGGTACAAGTGGGGCACGTGGCACTTGCGGCTGATGATGTCACCGGCGGCGCAGAACGCGTCGCCGAAGTTGGTGTTGCCTGCGGAGATCACTCCGCGGATGTGTCGCCGGTTTCGCTCGTCGTTGAGGAACCGGATGACCTGCTTCGGCACGGCGCCCTTCTCGACGCCGCGGCCCTGTCCCCCGCCGTAGGTCGGCGTGACCAGCACGAACGGCTCGTCGACGACGAGCGGCTCGTCCGTGCTGTGCAGCGGGATCCGCCGCGCCGGAAGGCCGAGCTTCTCGATGAACCGGGCCGTGTTGCCCGAGATGCTCGAGAAGTAGACCAGCAGCGGCGCGACGGTCGCAGTGGCGGCGTTCATGAGATCGCCCCCTTCGACGGGCTCGGAGCCGGAGTTACGCCAGACGAGCGGCGAGCTCGTCGATCTTGTCGGGACGGAAGCCCGACCAGTGGTCCTCGTCGGTGACGACGACGGGCGCCTGCAGGTAGCCGAGCGACTTCACGTGCTCGAGCGCCGCAGCGTCCTCGGAGACGTCGTGGACTTCGTATTCGATGCCCTTCGCGTCGAGCGCGCGGTAGGTCGCGTTGCACTGGACGCAGGAGGGCTTGGTGTAGACCGTGATGGACATGTGTTGCGCCTCTTCTTTCCCCTCAGAACCCGGCCGTCGGACAGGTGGCCCCGCCGGGAGTTCAATACTACATATAGGTGCGGACATTCGGGTCGACCACAAGGGCTAGTAGTTACAACTGTGTAGTTTTCCACCGTATTCCACCGTTTGGCCACAGGTTCTCCACGCCTGTCTCCACAGCCCGAGAAGGCGCAGGCCGACCCGCGAGCCGCGATTTCCCGCGGGTCCGGAAGGCCCCTCTCGGATCCATCCACAGATGCGATGCTTCCTCGGGCCTCGGACATTCCCCAGGCTGTGGAATTCGCCCTTCGGCGTGTCGTCGGCGTGTCGTCGCCGGCCTCTCACCCGCGGCGGCGGGAGCGCCCTCCTCGACCTGCATCCGGCCTCGCGCGACCTGTAGCGTTGATCCGTGGCCGGATCGGGATACAAGGAGCTTCTGCGCGTACCGGGAGTCGGTCGCATCATCGCCGCACAGCTGACGGCACGGTTCCCCAACGGCATGGCGAGCCTCGCGATCCTGCTGCACGTGCAGCACGCCACGGGCTCGTACGGCGCGGCCGGCCTGGTGCTCGCCGCGTCATCGATCGGACAGGCCGTGTCCGGCCCGGTCACGAGCCGCTGGATGGGGCGCTGGGGGATGCGCCCGGTGATCACCCTGACCCTGTCGATCTGCGTGCTCGCGATCCTCGGACTCGCCTTCGGCTCCGCGCTCCCCCTCGCCGGCCTCGTGGTGCTGGGCCTGATCGCCGGCCTGTCCACCCCGCCGATCCAGTCGGCGGCGCGGACCATCTACCCCAAGCTCGTCAACTCCTCCCAGCTGACCCCCCTGTTCTCGCTCGACGCGTCGCTGCAGGAGATCATCTGGATCGTCGCGCCGGTGGTCATCACGATCGTGTCCACCCAGGTCGGGACCGTCCAGGGCCTCCTGCTGGTCGCGGCGGTGCTCATCGGCGGCGGGGCGTGGTTCATCCTCTCCCCCGAGGTCGGCCGGGTGCGGATCCCGCGCAGCCGCCGCGGCTTCGGCGCGGTGGTGCTGAAGCCGCCGGTGCTGCTGGCCACCGTCATCGGCTTCCTCCTCATCGGCGCCTGCTCGGCCGTGGAGGCCGGCGTGGTGAAGACCTTCGACCACGGAGGCCTGGAGGCGGGCCTCGTCCTCGCGGTGTTCTCCGTGGGGAGCCTCGTCGGCGGGCTCGCATCGGGCCGGGTGCCGATGGGTCCGTGGTCGATGGCGCGACGGCTGACCATCGTGACGGTCGGGCTGGCCCTCACGATGCTCTCCCTCAACGTGTTCTGGCTGGGCGGCACGCTGCTCGCCGCCGGGATCGGCATCGCTCCCGCGCTCGCCGTGCTGTTCGCGATCACCTCGGCGAGCGTGAAGTTCTCGGAGACCGCGGAGGCGTTCGGCTGGGCGGGCACCGGGCAGCTGATCGGCGCGGCGGCGGGATCCGCGATCGCGGGCTTCCTCATCGACAGCATGCACAGCCCCACCGGCGCCTACCTCGCGGCCACCTGCTTCGCCGCGGCGGCCCTCGTGGTCTCGGCCGTCTTCGTGCGGTACTTCCCGGATCTGCGCGGGCGGGACGCCGCGCCGATGCCGGACACGGAGGCCGTCCCGCTCCCCTGAGCCGGTCGCACCCCGAGCTTCTGACCCCTCACAGCCCAACCTCGGAATCCGCAGGATCCGGGGAGTTCAACCTTCGATTTCTGTTGTCATTTTTGATTTCGAGTGACAAGATCGGAGCATGAGCGCCGATCTGCAACAGAAAGCACATGATCACCTCTGGATGCACTTCACCCGGCAGTCCACGATGGACCGCAGCGGTGTGCCGATCATCGTCCGGGGTGAGGGACACCACATCTGGGACGACACGGGCAAGAAGTACATCGACGGCCTCTCCGGACTGTTCGTCGTCAACGCGGGCCACGGACGCACGCGCCTCGCGGAGGCCGCGGCGAAGCAGGCGGAGCAGCTCGCGTTCTTCCCGCTGTGGTCGTACGCCCATCCGGCGGCCGTCGAGCTCGCCGATCGCCTCGCGGGATACGCTCCCGGCGATCTCAACCGGGTGTTCTTCACCTCGGGCGGCGGCGAAGCCGTGGAGACGGCGTTCAAGCTCGCCAAGCACTACTGGAAGCTGCGCGGCAAGCCCACCAAGCACAAGGTGCTCTCCCGCTCGATCGCCTATCACGGCACCACGCAGGGCGCGCTGGCGATCACCGGCATCCCCGCGATGAAGGCGATGTTCGAGCCGGTCACCCCGGGCGGCTTCCGCGTGCCGAACACGAACATCTACCGCGCCGCCGAGATGGGGGCGCCGACGGATCCGGAGGCGTTCGGCGTCTGGGCGGCCGACCGCATCGAGGAGATGATCCAGTTCGAGGGCCCCGACACGGTCGCGGCGGTCTTCCTCGAGCCGGTGCAGAACTCGGGCGGCTGCTTCCCCCCGCCCCCCGGATACTTCCAGCGCGTGCGGGAGATCTGCGACCGCTACGACGTGCTGCTCGTCTCGGACGAGGTGATCTGCGCCTTCGGCCGGATCGGTCACATGTTCGCCTGCGACGCCTACGGCTACGTGCCCGACATCATCACCTGCGCCAAGGGCATCACGAGCGGATACTCCCCCCTGGGCGCCGCGATCGTGAGCGACCGCATCTACGAGCCGTACGCCCACGGCGACATGTCGTTCCCGCACGGCTACACGTTCGGCGGGCACCCGGTCTCCGCCGCCGTGGCGCTGGAGAACCTCGACATCTTCGAGGAGGAGAAGCTCAACGAGCGCGTGCGGGAGAACTCGCCGCTGTTCCGGGCCGAGCTGGAGACCCTGCTCGACCTCCCCCTCGTCGGAGACGTGCGCGGCGACGGCTATTTCTTCGGCATCGAGCTCGTGAAGGACAAGACGACGCGCGAGACCTTCGACGACGACGAATCGGAGCGTCTGCTGCGCGGCTTCCTCTCGGGGGCGCTGTTCGAGTCCGGCCTGTACTGCCGCGCCGACGACCGCGGCGACCCCGTGATCCAGCTCGCGCCGCCGCTCACGATCGGTCCGGCCGAGTTCCGGGAGATCAGCGGGATCCTGCGCGGGGTGCTCACCGAGGCGGAGAACGTCCTGTAGTCGCCGGGGACGCGAGATGAGACGCGGTGTCCGTGAGGGCGCCGCGTCTCGTCTCGCTCCCTCCGGGTGCTCGCTCAACGCCCCCGGACGACGGACGGCGTTGCGATCACCAGGCTCGTCGGGCCGACCTGCTCGACGCTGACGAGGTCGAGGTCGGCACCGTCGGGGAACAGCCGACGCCCCGCCCCGGTGGCGGTCGGGAACACGCGCAGCCGGTACTCGTCCACGGCTCCGGCCCGGACGAACGCGTCGACGAGCGAGCCGCTGCCGATCACGACCACGTCGCGCTCCGCGGCGGCATCCCGCGCCCAGCCGATCGGATCCGTCGCGACCTGACGCGTGTTCTGCCAGCGCGCGAGATCGACCTCTCCTGCGGTCACGACCGCCTTGTCCGCCCTGTTCAGCGCATGCGCGAAGGGATCGGTCTCATCCCGCGCCGGCCACATCGCCGCGAACGCCTCCCAGGTGCGGCGTCCGAACAGGAAGACGCCGGTCTCCAGGATCGGGCCGTAGTGGAACTTGTCCCCCGCGATGGCCTCGGGGCCGTGCCGGAAGCACCAGCCGCCGAACGGCGTGCCGCCGGATCCGTCCGGATCCTCCACGACTCCGTCGAGGGTGATGAACTGCGCCACGATGATGCGTGCCATGTCGTGCTCCTTGTCGTGTCCCGTGCTCGGCGAGCGTCGGGCTTCACAAAGGTCTACGTGCGCGCGGAACGGAACTCATCGGTCCCCGCGGAATCCACGTCCGCCGCTCACCCCGCCACGACGCCCGCGCGCTCGAAGAGGGCGAACAGCGCCTCGTCCCGGTAGACCAGCACGTGACCGATCCTCGTGCCGGTCGCGTCGGCCTCGAACAGCTGCACGGTGTGCGGCCGCGGGCCCTCGTCGGTGACGATCAGCAGCAGGATCCCGTGCTGCCCGTTGGCGGAGATCGGCCGGGTCAGCCAGCGCGATCCCTGCCACGAGAACAGGTGCGCCATGAACGCCGCGTAGGTCTCGCGCCCGATCGACCAGCGCGGAACGGGCGGCATCTCGAACAGCACGTCGTCGGCCACGAGGGCGGCGAGCGCCGCGACGTCGGCGCGCTCGATCGCGCGGGCGTAACGCTCGACGGTGTCTCGCCGCAGGGGTGCCGGGCGCGTGGACCTCTCGGCCACGGCCGCCTTGGCGCGCTGCAGGGCGGAGTTCACCGACGGCACGCTCGTCTCCAGGATCTGCGCGGTCTCGGCCGCCGAGTGCCCCAGTACCTCCCGCAGGATGAACACGCCGCGCTGCCGCGGCGGGAGCGCCTGCAGGACGAGCGTCACGGCGAGACGCACCCCCGACGCCTCCGCGACCGCGCGCTCCGGTTCGGAGTCATCCCACCAGCTCGTCGGCGCCGGCACCAGCCACGGCACGTCGAGCGCAGGCACCAGGGGCGCACCGACGTCGATGCCGGGATCCGACAGGTCGCGCGGCAGCGGCCGCCGCGGGCTCTCCCGGATCCGGTCCACGCAGACGTTGCGGGCGATCCGGTAGACCCAGGTCGACAGCGCGGCCCGGGCCGGGTCGTACGCGTCCCGGCTGCGCCACGCACGCTCGAGCGCATCCTGCACGGCGTCTTCCGCATCGAACGGCGAGCCCAGCATCTGGTAGCAGAAGGCGAGCAGGCCGCCGCGGAGGGCGGCGAGGTCGGTGGCGTCCACGGACGTCAGCGTACGTCCCCGCTCAGCCTCCGGCCATCGTCCGCGCGATGTCCGCGGCGGAGTCGCCGGCCCGCTTGAGCACGAGCGCGACGAGAGCGAGCGCACCGAGCGTGAGCACGAGCATGATCGTCGACACCGCCGCGATCTCCGGGCGAAGACCGCTGCGCAGCGCGCTCAGCACGTAGACCGGCCACGGCGTGGTGCCGGAGACCTGCACGAACGCGGAGACGATCGTGTTGTCGAGCCCGAGCGTGAACGAGAGCAGGAAGCCGGCGAGCACCGCGGGCATCGCGAGCGGCAGGGTGACCTTGAAGAACGTCGTGAGCGGCTTCGCGTACAGATCCGCCGAGGCCTCCTCGAGCTTCGCGTCGAGCCCGACCAGACGAGCTCGCACGATGTACGAGACGATCGCGATCGAGAACAGCGATTGGCCGATCACCAGGCGCACGGTGCCATCGTTGAAGATCGAGAGCCCCAGGTCCTGACCGAGGAACACGACCCACGGCAGCAGCGCCACCGCATCCACGATCTCGGGGGTGACCGAGATGAGCAGCAGCAGCACGAGGAACCAGGGCACCCACTTGCCGGGCGTGCGCGCCATCGCGATGCCGGCGAGCGTGCCCAGTGCCGTCGCCAGCAGAGCCGCGATCAGGCCGGTGCGCAGCGACACGAGGACGGCGTCGCGCACCGCGGGCTTGATGACGATCGCCGCGAACGAGTCGAAGCCGAAGTGGTCCCACGAGATGAGCAGGCGTCCGACGTTGAACGAGTAGACGATCACGACCGCGATCGGCAGGAACAGGAAGACGAACACGAGGGTCGCCCACAGCGGCAGGAGCCAGCGGCTGACGTTGCGCGGAGCCCTGCGGCGTGCGGCGGGGCCGCCGGCCGTGGCCGGAGCCGGATCCGCCTGCTCGGCGGGTCGTTCTGCGACGACGGTCATCGTGCCTCCTCGAGGGTCAGGCGGTAGCTGCGGCGGATCGGGATCGTGACCAGCCAGCCGATCAGGGCCGCGACCCCGATCGACAGTGCGATGGTGAGGATGAGGAGCACCGCCATCGCCGAGCCCAGGGCCCAGTTCTGCGCGGTCTGGAACTGGCTGGCGACGATCTGGCCCACCATGTTGCCCTTCGCCCCGCCGAGGACCGTGGCCGTGATGTAGTCGCCCATGAGCGGGATGTACACCAGCAGCACGCCGGCGATGATGCCGGGCTGCGCGAGCGGCACGGTGACCCGGAAGAACGTCTTCCAGCTGCCCGCGCCCAGATCCTTGCTGGCCTCGCGCAACGGCCCGCTCACCCGGTCGAAGGCGACGAACAGGGGCAGGATCATCAGCGGCAGGTAGTTGTAGACGACGCCGAGCAGCACGGCGCCGCGGGTGTTGAGGATGCCCAGCGGTCCCGGGATCACGCCGAGGAACTGCAGCGCGTGCGACAGCCACCCCTCGGGCGCCAGGATGATTTGCCAGCCGATCGTGCGCACCAGGAAGTTCGTCCAGAACGGCACCATCACGAGCGCGAGGAACATCCCGCGCCGGCTCGGCGCGCACTTCACCGCGATCCAGTACGCCACGGGCGCGCCGATCAGCAGACACAGGACCGTTCCCGCGATGCCCACCCAGAGCGTGTTCTGGAACGTCGCGAAGAACGTCGGCGAGAGCGCCTCGATGTAGCGGTCGAACGAGAGCTTGTCGTTGGCGTTGGTCGCGAAGATGCTCGGCTTGTAGCCGAAGCTGTACCAGACGACGACCCCGATCGGGACGACGAAGAAGACGAGGAGCCACACCCAGGCGGGCAGCGCCAGACCGAAGCGGATGCCCCCCTTACGCACCGGCGGCCGCCTTCGTCGCGTTCCAGATCGCCACGATCCGCTCCTGGGCCTTGGTGAACTTGCCCTCGTGCATCGTGGCGATCTGCTCCTCCGTGAAGAAGACCATGTCGAGGTTCTCCAATCCCGCCTCCTCGGCCCGCTGCTGGTTGCCGTCGACGCCGGTGTCGTAGCCGATGTAGTCCATCTGGTCGACCTGCACGTCGGGTCCGATGATGTAGTTGATGAAGGCGTGCGCCGCCTCCGGATGCGGTGCTCCCTTGGCGATCGCCCAGTTGTCCATCCAGATCTCCGTCGCCGGCGCGCCGAGCACCCACTGCCAGCGCTCCGGGTGCTTGGAGGCCGCGATCCCCGTGCGCGCATCGCCGTTGTAGACCTGCACGAGCGCGGCCGTCGCCTGCGGGATGATCTGCCCGCCTGGCGCGGAGTCGAAGGAGACCACGTGCGGGGCCATCTCCTTCGTCATGAATTCCTCGCAGGCGGCGAGATGCTTCTCATCCGTCGTGTTCCAGTCGATCCCGTGCGACCAGAAGTAGATGCCGCACAGCGGCGCGGGATCGTCCAGGAGGGAGGTCTTGCCCGACGCCTCGTTCTGCGCCGCGTCGATGAAATCCGCCCACCCCGTCAGCTCTCGGGTGATCACCGTCTTGTCGTATGCGAAGCCCGTGGTGCCCCACGCCTTGCAGATCGAGTACTCGTTCTTCGGGTCGAACGCGCGGTGCACGAAGTGCGGATTCATCGTCGCGAAGTTCGGGATCAGGTCGAGGTTGAGCCGCTCCAGCAGGCCGTTCTCCGCCATGGGGAGGATGAAGGGTCCGGTCGGGACGACGATGTCGTAGCCCGACGTGCCGCGCGCGGCGACGAGCTTCGCGACGAGCTCCTCGTTCGAGTTGAACGCGTCGACGACGACTCTCGGCCCCTTCTTCTTCGTGAAGGCGCTGAGCAGGTCCGGGTTGTCGTAGTCGCTCCACGTGTAGATCGAGAGCTTGTCCTCGAGCGCTCCGCCGTGCGCCTCGGAGGCGGCCGACGCCTTCTGCGGGGCGCAGGCGGTGAACAGCACCGCCCCCGAGGCGGCGAGGGTCGTGGCGAGGAAGCCGCGACGGGTGAGCTCCGCCCCGATCTTGCGTGCGGACGGCGCGTGGGCGAGCACGCGCACCGGCGACTGCTCGGGGGCGCGGCCGTGCGCCATCAGGCGGCTTCCTTGGGCAGCGCGATCACGTGCGTCGCGGTCTCGGGGATGCCGTCGTCGGCGAAGATGCGCACGTCGGCGGGATCCCAGGTGCAGCGCACGGCGTCGCCGACCGCGACGGACGGGGCGCCGGGCGCCGGGATGCGCACCAGGAACGCCTGCTCGCGGCCCACGTCGACGGCCACCTGCAGGGTCTCCCCCAGGTGCGACACCCCCAGGACCGTGCCGTCGACGCCGGGGCCCTCGGCGGTGCCGGCGGGCGCGAGCCGCACGAACTCCGGACGGATGGCCGCGACCGCGGTCGATCCGGGCAGCCCCTGCTCGCCGCCCCATCGTCCCCGCAGCGCGCCCGCGAACGTGTCGACGGCGTCGCCGCCCAGCGCGGTGCCGTGCAGGAAGTTCTGCTGGCCGATGAAGGACGCCACATAGGCCGACGCCGGCTCGGCGTAGATGTCGGCGGGAGCGGCGAGCTGCTCGATCCGCCCCGCCCGCATGACCGCGATCCGGTCGCTCATCGAGAGCGCCTCGGCCTGATCGTGCGTGACGAAGACGAACGTGGTGCCGAGCCGGGACTGCAGCAGCTTCAGCTCGAGCTGCATCTCCTCGCGCAGCTGACGGTCCAGAGCCGCGAGCGGCTCATCCAGCAGCAGCACCGACGGGCGGTTGATGAGGGCGCGGGAGAGCGCGATGCGCTGCTGCTGCCCGCCGCTGAGCTGCGTGGGCTTGCGGTCCGCGAAGCGGCGCAGCTGCACCATGTCGAGAGCCTCGGCGACGCGCTCGCGCTGCTCCGCCTTGGACACCTTGCGCTGCTGCAGGCCGTAGGCGACGTTCTCGGCGACCGTCATGTGCGGGAACAGCGCGTACGCCTGGAACACGGTGTTGACCTCGCGCTTGTGGGGCGGCAGGCCCAGCACGCTGCGTCCGCTCAGCCGGATGTCGCCGGCATCCGGGTGCTCGAAGCCGGCGATCATCCGCAGCGTCGTGGTCTTGCCGCACCCCGAGGGGCCCAGCAGGGAGAGGAACTCCCCCGGGCGGATCGACAACGACAGCCGGTCGACGGCGGTCGCATCGCCGTAGTACTTGGTGACGCCAGAGATCTCGACACCGCCGGTGGGCGCGTCGGTCGTGCTCTGAGCAGATACGGACACAGGACTGCTCATGGAACCTCCACAGTGAGTTCTTCGCTGCGGAGAGTCTGACACAGGATCCCTCGTCCGTACAGAGGAAAACGAAGGAATCTCAGACCTTTGCGACGATATTCGTTGTTGAGTGCGGCCCTATCAACGAATATGCGTGTTTCGCGCGTGTTTCGTGCGGGCTACTTCCCCTGGAAGTCGAAGGCCTTCAGGAGCTCGTCGATCGCCTGCTCGCGCTGCTCTCCGCCCTCGTCGAACATGTGCGCGACGTGCGTGCGCAGGTGGTTCTCCAGCAGCAGCCGGTTGAGCGATTCCAGGGAGCGCTGGATCGCGCGGGACTGCGTGATGATGTCCATGCAGTACTCCTCGTGCTCGATCATCTTCGCGACACCGCGGAGCTGACCTTCGAGGATGCTGGTGCGGTGCAGAGCGCGCTTCTTGATGTCTTCGATCACGAGGACGAGGCTACCGGTCTCCGCCGTGCGCGGCACGGGATCCCGCCCGGCCCCGGATCCCGCGACGCAATGGAAGGATGGGCGCATGGCACGCGCCCGTGAAGCACTGCTGTCCCCCGCGGACCTGGAGCGCCTGCGCGCGCTGCGAAGGATGAAGGCGGTCGCCCTCGGCGCCCTCGGCATCATGGCCGTCGCTTTCGTCGTCGCGTTCTGGCTGCAGGGCCGCTTCCCGTGGCTGGAGTACGTGCGCGCCGCCGCCGAGGGGGGCATGGTCGGCGCCCTCGCGGACTGGTTCGCGGTGACCGCGCTGTTCCGGCGTCCGCTCGGGCTGCCCATCCCGCACACTGCGATCATCCCGAACCGCAAGGAAGAGATCGGGCGCACCCTCGGCGAGTTCGTCGAGACGAACTTCCTCTCTGCCGAGGTCGTGCGCACGAAGCTCACCGAGACCTCGATCGCCCGCCGCCTCGGCGACTGGCTGCGCGCACCCGAGCACGCGGAGCGGGTCGCGAGCGAGGGATCCACGATCGCGTCCGCGGTGCTGCGCGCCCTCAGCGACGACGACGTGCAGAGCGTCATCGCGGAGCTCGCCCGCGAGCACCTCGTGGACCCGGAATGGGGCACGCCCGCCGGCGCCTGGCTGCAGCGGATCGTGCAGGCCGACGCGCATCGCGGCGCCGTCGACCTCGCCGTGGACAGCATCGCCACCTGGCTCGACGGCAACGCCGCCGCGTTCCAGGGACTCCTCTCGCGCCGCCTGCCGTCCTGGGTGCCGCGGCTCGCGCACCGCTTCGTGGACGAGGCCGCGTACAACGAGGCCGTGCGCTTCGTGCGCGCGGTGCAGGCGGATCCGCATCACCCCGCACGTCGCGCCCTGGACGGCTATCTCGCCCGTCTCGCCGACAACCTGCAGCACGACCCCTCCACGCGCGCACGTCTGGAGAACGCCAAGGCGGCCCTGTTCGACAGCCCGCGGGTGGGCGCCCTGGCGGCCGAAGCGTGGAACGCCGCCAAGGCGGGCCTCCTCTCCGCACTCTCCGACCCGGAGAGCGGACTGCGCCGCCAGGCGGCGTCGGCGGTCGCCGAGCTCGGCGACCGCCTCTCCACCGAGGACCCGCTGCAGGACCGTGTCGACCGCTGGCTCTCCGACGCCGCCGTGTATCTGGTCGACCGCTACCGGCACGACATCGCATCGATCATCACGGACACGGTGGAGCGCTGGGATCCCGCCGAGACGACGGAGAAGATCGAGCTCATGGTCGGCCGCGACCTGCAGTACATCCGCCTCAACGGCACGGTCGTCGGCGCGCTCGCCGGGCTGGCGATCTTCGCGGTCGCGCACGCCGTCATCCCCGTGTAGGGCGCACGCGCAGGCACCGGCGGCGCTGGGCGCGTGACGATCTGCACAGCCAGACACGATCGGCACACGGATCCGGCGATCTCGTGTGCAGATCGTCGCAGCGTGTGCAGATCGTCACGCCCGATCGCCCTCCCCCGTTGGACGCGGACGGGAGTTGTCCACCGATTGCGCAGTCCGGGCCCCGCAGCGACGCCCGCTCGCGGACCATCGTGTGATGCTCTCCCTGACAGACACCATCAGACGTCGTGGCGGCATCGCGCGCGGGCGGGATCTGCAGCACCTCGGCTTCACGCGGTCGTCGCTCGCCCGCGCGGTGCGGGGCGGCACCGTCGAGCGCCTGCGCGACGGCGTGTTCGCGGCCGGCCCGATCGAACCCGACGTCCGCGCGGCGGTCGCGCATGGGGGCGCCCTCACCTGCGCGAGCGTTCTGACCGCACTGCAGCTCTGGGTGCTGCCCCCGATCACGGGACCGCACGTCTGGCTCGGCGCCGGACGACACGCGCACCCGCACCCGGGCTGCGTCTGCGTCCCGCACTATTACCGGGGTGCGCCGCCTCTCGGCCGCGTCGATCTGGAGACCGCCTTGCTGCACCTGCGGCTCTGCTCCGGCGACGAGGCGTTCTTCGCCGCCTTCGAGTCGGCATGGAGGCACGGGCACCTCGACACGGCGGCACGCCGTCGGATCCGGTCGGCATTGCCGGCCACGGCACGATGGCTCACGGATCTCGCGCGCGGCGATGCCGACAGCGGCCTGGAGTCCTTGCTGCGGCTGAGGCTGCACCTCCTCGGTCTTCGTCTCGAGTGCCAGGTGCGCATCGACGGGGTGGGCATCGTGGACTTCGTGATCGACCGGGTCATCATCGAGGTCGACGGCGAGGCGAATCACGAGGGCACGGCGAAGCGGCACAAGGATCTGGTGCGCGACGCGGCCGCTGCCCGGCGCGGCTTTCGCACGCTCCGCTTCGACTACGCACAGGTGGTGCACGACTGGCCGTCGGTGCAGGCCGCGATCCTGGCTGCCCTGGGCGCGTGACGATCTGCACACGCCGGCACGATCGGCACACGGATCCGGCGATCTCGTGTGCAGATCGTCGCAGCGTGTGCAGGGCGTCACGCCCCCGCCGCGCGGATGTCTCGTCGGCCAGACAGCGTCCGGGCGAGGGCCGTGGGCGCGGACGGCCGTCGTGGCACGCTGGTCAGCGGACGCCGATCCACCGAGAAGGGACCACCCATGGCACTGTCGCACGATCCCCTCTGGCCGCGCGGCGGCGATTGGCCTGCGTTCGACGCCTCCGCCGACGCCGTGCTGCTGGGCGTCCCGACATGGCGCACCTCCCTCTCCGCCACTGGCGCGCACGCGACGCCCGCTGCCGTCCGCGAAGCGCTGCGCCGATACAGCCCGACGCTGATGGGTCCGCCGATCGTCGACCTGAACGAGGTGCTGCGGATCGCCGACGCGGGCGACGTGCACGAGCCCGACGGCGACGAAGGCGTCGCCCGGGCGACCGCCCGAGTGGCGGAGCTCTCCGCCGCGTCGCGCCTGCTGATCGCCCTCGGCGGCGACAACTCCCTCACCTACCCCGTCGCCCTCGGCGCGGGTGCCACGGGTCTGATCACGATCGATGCGCATTTCGACCTGCGCGACGGCGTGTCGAACGGCTCCCCCGTGCGCCGCCTCGTCGAAGACGCCCCCACGGGGACCGCGATCGACCCGCGCCGGATCGTGCAGATCGGCATCGCCGACTTCGCGAACTCCGCCGCCTACGCGCAGCGGGCGGCCGACTGGGGCATCCGCGTCATCACGCTGGATGAGGTGCGCCGCCGCGGTGTCGCAGACGTCGTCGCGGAGGCGGTCGAGGTCGCCGGTGCCGGGGACGCCCCCCGCATCCACTTCGACATCGACGTCGACGCCTGCGACCGAGCCACGACCCCGGGATGCCCCGCGAGCGTGCCCGGCGGATTCGCCGCAGACGAGCTCCGCGCGCTCGTGCGCGGGGTCGCCGCCGATCCGCGCGTCGTGAGCGCCGACATCGCCGAGGTCGACGCTACGGCCGACGACGAGGACGGGCGGACAGTGCGCCTGGCGGCCCTGTGCGTGCTGGAGCTGCTCGCGGCACTCGCAGGCCGCGCCTGACAGGCGCGGAGCTCAGACCGCGCGCAGAGCCTCGTCGATCGGCACCTCGCCGGCGTTGAACCGGATCGTGCGGCGCCTCGTCGCGGGCTCGACGAGGGTCTGCGCGATCACGGCGGCGACATCGGCGCGGGACACGCTTCCGGATGCGTCCGCTGTCGCGTCGATCCGCCCGGTCGGCGCCTCGAGCGTCAGCCTGCTCGGCGCGAGCACCGTCCAGTCCAGGTCCGAGGCGCGCAGCACCTCGTCGGCGGCGGCCTTCGCCTCGGCGTAGGCGAAGAACGGGTCGGACGGATCGATTCCGTGCGCGGGCGAGGAGCCGAAGTACGACACCATCACGAACCTCGGCACCCCGGCCGCCGCGGCGGCGGCCATGGAGCGGGTCGCGGCCTCGAAGTCCACGGCCCGGGTGCGCGCCGCGGATCCTCCGCCGGCGCCCGCCGACCACACCACGGCGTCGTGACCCGTGATGAGCGCGACCATCTCCTGCTCGGACGCGGACTCCACGTCGAAGACGACCGGATCCGCTCCGGTCGCGCGCACGTCGTCGACCTGGGCCTGGTCGCGGATCACCGCCGTGACCTGGTCGCCGCGCGCCGTGAGGAGGGGTTCGAGGAGCAGGGCGACCTTGCCGTGGCCGCCGAAGATCAGGATCCGTGCCATGACTCCACGGTAGGCGGATCCGGTCGTCAACGCACGACCAGCCGCGGCTCGATCAGCGCGTGCGCGGTGCCCGCCTGCACCTCTCGCGGCGTCACGGCCTCCCCGGTCGGCCCCATGAGCAGCTCGAGCGTCGCGACGGCGACGTCCTCCGGACGCTGCTCCACGCTGGAGAACCCGAGCGCCTCGGCCGTCGGGGTGTTGTCGAAGCCGATCACGGGCACCCGGGCGGATCCGGCCGCCTGCGCGAGCAGAGCCCCGATCGCGAGCGAGTCGCTGGCGCACACGATCGCGTCGACCGTGTCGCCCGCCGACTCGACGGCGGAACGGGCGGCGGCGACGTCCTCCTCCGCCGTCCATCGCGGGGCCGAGACCCCCGCGGCGGCCATCGCCTCGCGCCAGCCGCGCTCGCGGTCGTCACCGGTGCCCGATCCCGTCGGCCAGCCAAGGAACGCGACCCGGGATCCGAACCCGAGCGCATGCGCGGTGGCAGCGCGGGTGCCCGCGGCGCCGTCCACGTCGACCCAGAGGTGCTCGGGCGCAGCGAGGTCGTCCTCCCCCCACGGCCGTCCGAACGCGACGAAGGGCAGGCGCGCGTCGCCGAGCCAGCGCGTGCGCGGGTCGCCGTGGAAGGTTCCGGTGATGATGGTGGCGTCGATCTCCGACCCCTCCCAGAGCTCGGCGAGCCGCGCGATCTCGTCGTCCGGGGTGCGGGCGGCGTAGACCAGCATGCGCATGCCGCGCTCGCTCGCCCGCTCGGTCAGCGCGTGCACGAAGCGGTCCAGCACCACGCCGGAGACGCCTCCGACATAGGGATCCAGATGCACCCCGATCGTCGAGCTGCGCCGGGTGCGCAGCTGCCGTGCCGCGGCGTGCCGCCGGTAGCCCAGCTCGTGGATCGCCTGCTGCACACGCTCCCGCGTCGCGGGCTTCACGATCGCCGGGGTGTTCAGCACGTTCGACACGGTCTGCCGCGAGACGCCTGCGCGCAGCGCGACGTCCTCGACGGTCGGCGTCCTGACCATGTCTCTCCCCTCCGCGGCTCGGGTGGTCCGGGACCACCTTCCCACCTTGACACCCCGCACCCGTGCCGCCTAGCGTATTGGACAGAGAGTTTGATCGTTCAAATTCTGGGGATGGCGTCCTGCCGCCCATGCGAAGCAGTCATCATCACGGATGCTCATCAAGGGAGAAGAGACATGACACGGCACAGCACGCGCGCCGCGATCGGGGCAGGGGCACTCGTCCTCGTCGGCGCGATCGCCCTGACCGGCTGCGGTTCCGGGTTCTCCGGCGGCGACGCCGGCAGCACCGGATCCTCGAAGCTGACCTCGTCCGACAAGCCGCTGAACATCCTCATCGGATCGTCCGGCGACGCGGAGACCAAGGCCGTCAACGACGCCGTCGCGGCGTGGTCGAAGACCTCCGGCGTCAAGGCGACCGTCACCGCGGCGAGCGACCTGAACCAGCAGCTCTCGCAGGGCTTCGCCTCCGGATCCCCCGCCGATGTGTTCTACCAGTCGACGGATGCGCTTGCCGGCTACGCGTCCAACGGCTCCCTGCTCGCCTACGGCGATCTGCTGAAGAACAAGGACGACTTCTACCCGAGCCTGCTGAAGTCGTTCACCTACGACGGCAAGCTCTACTGCGCGCCGAAGGACTTCTCCACGCTGCAGCTCGTGATCAACACCGACATGTGGACGAAGGCCGGGCTGACCGACGCCGACGTCCCGAAGACCTGGGACGAGCTCGCCACGGTCTCGCAGAAGCTCACCGCCGACGGCCACGTGGGCCTGTCGATGAGCGGCGAGTACGCACGCGTCGGCGCCTTCATGGTCGCCGCCGGCGGCGGGCTGATGAACGCCGACTCGACCAAGGCCACGGCCGACGCCGAGGGCAACGTGAAGGCGCTCGACTACCTCAAGGGGCTCCTCAACGCCGGGTCGATGAAGTTCGCCGCGGATCTCGGATCCGGCTGGGGTGGAGAGGCGTTCGGCACCCAGAAGGCCGCGATGGTCGTCGAGGGCAACTGGATCACCGGTGCCATGACCAACGACTACCCCACCGTGAAGTACAAGGCTGTCGAGCTGCCCGCCGGCCCCGACGGCAAGAAGGGCACGCTGCAGTTCACGAACTGCTGGGGCATCTCGGCCGACAGCAAGAACCAGAAGGCGGCCCTCGACCTCGTCGAGCACCTGACCAGCGCGGACAGCCAGCTCGCCTTCTCGAAGGCGTTCGGCCCGATGCCGTCGATCAAGTCGGCCGCGGACGCGTGGAAGAAGGACAACGCCCCGCTCGTGCCGTTCCTGAACGGAGCGAACTACGCCCAGGGCGTGCCGACCGCCAAGGGCGCCAGCGACGTCGTGACCGACTTCAACGGCAAGCTCGGATCGCTCGCGACCGGCGACCCGAAGGCGATCCTCGACGCCACGCAGAAGAACCTGGAAGCCCTGACCAAGTAATCATGGCCTCCTCCACCGTGCGGTCTCACCGGCCCGCGTCCCACCCGGGACTGCGGCGCGGTGAGACCGCATCGGGGTGGTTGTTCACCGCCCCGATGCTGATCCTGCTCGGCCTGTTCCTGGTCGTGCCCGTGCTCATGGCGCTCTGGGTGAGCGTCAGCGACTGGGGCGGGCGCGGCTCGCCCTTCTCGGGCGGCGTCTCGTTCGTGGGCCTGAAGAACTACGCCGCCCTCCTGCTCGGCGGCGGCCTCGCCGAGGCCGACTTCGGCATGAGCCTGAAGAACAACGCCTGGTACGTCCTGCTCGTGGTGCCGTGCCAGACCGCCCTGAGCCTCTTCCTCGCCGTGCTGGTGAATCGGCAGATCCTCAAGGGCCGCGGCTTCTTCCGCACCGCGTTCTACTTCCCCTCGGTGACGAGCTCCGTCGCCATCACCGTCCTGTTCCTGTTCCTGTTCTCCACGACCGGAGCCGTCAACGCCGCGCTCGGATGGCTCGGGATCAACGGCCCGAACTGGCTCAACGACCCGTCCGGGATCCTGCACTTCGGCGCCACGTCCGGGCCCGCGGCCCTGACGGAGAACAGCTTCCTCGGCGTCTCCTATTGGGACTGGATCGGCGGCCCCAGCGTCGCGATGTGCGTCTACATCATCATGGCGATCTTCACCACGAGCGGGACGTTCATGCTGCTGTTCCTCGCCGCCCTGCAGAACATCTCCGGAGAGGTGCAGGAGGCCGCCATGATGGACGGCGCGAACGGCTGGCAGCGGTTCTGGCGGGTGACGCTCCCGCAGCTGCGCCCGACGCTGTTCACCGTCCTCACGCTCGGGCTCATCGGCTGCTGGCAGATCTTCGACCAGATCTACACCGGCACGCGCGGTCAGCCGGCGAAGACGACGATCACGCCCGCGTACCAGTCGTATCAGTCGTCGTTCCTCAACCAGGAGTGGGGTCAGGGCGCCGCGATCGCGTTCATCCTGTTCGTGATCATCATCGTCTTCACCCTCGTGCAGCGCTGGGCGCTGCGTGATCGGCCCGTGTCCCGACGGCGCAACCGGCCGTATGCGGAAGCGGCCGAACGCGCCGCCGCCCGCGCGGCCTCGGTCAAGGACGACCGCACGCCCACGACCGAAGGAGCTCCCCGATGAGCGCCGCGACCGCCCTCGTCCCCCGCCGCCGCCGGCGGTGGGGCACTGCACGGATCGCCTCGACCTCGGTGCTGTACGCGCTGCTGATCGCCCTCGCGCTCGTGTACATCTACCCGTTCCTGATCCAGGTGGCCACGAGCTTCAAGACGGATCCCGACGCGGCGTCGAACCCGCTCGGCCTGGTGCCGCAGACCTTCACGACCGAGGCCTACACCCAGCTGTTCCTGCGCAGCGACTTCCCCACCTGGTTCACGAACTCGGTGATCGTGACGATCGTCGTGACCGCGGGCCGCGTGTTCTTCAACTCGCTCGCCGGCTACGCGCTCGCACGCCTGCGCTTCCGCGGCCGGAACCTGGTGTTCGCCGGGCTCGTCGCCGTCATGAGCGTGCCGACGGTCGTGCTGCTGATCCCGAAGTTCCTGGTGATCAACACCCTGGGCATGTACGACTCCTACGCGGGCATGATCCTGCCGCTGCTCGTGGACGCCGCAGGCGTGTTCATCATGAAGAACTTCTTCGAGTCGATCCCGGTGTCGGTCGAGGAGCAGGCGCGGATCGACGGCGCCGGCACGTTCCGCGTGTTCTGGTCGGTGGTGCTGCCCATGGCCCGGCCCGCGCTGATCACGATCGTGATCCTCTCGTTCCAGGGCTCGTGGAACGAGCTGGCCCACTTCATCGTGTCGACGCAGTCCCCCGAGCTCACGACCCTCACCAAGGGCGTCGCGCAGCTCGCCAACGGACAGCTCAGCCAGGGCCGGCAGTATCCGCTCAAGCTCGCGGCCGCCATCATCATGACGATCCCGGTGGCGGTGATGTTCTTCGTGTTCCAGAAGCGCATCATGAACTCCAGCGACGGGGCGGTGAAGGAATGACCGCCGACTCCCCCACGATCCTCGCCACCTGCGGAGGAATGGTGGACGGAGGCTGGCGCGACGCCGCGTACGGCCCGCTCCTGCACCTCGCGATCGAGCTCGCCGGAGTGGCCGGCCGGGCGCCGCGGGTCGCGCACGTGAACACCGCGGGCGGCGATCCCCGCGTCGTCGAGGGCGCCGAGCTCGAGGCGGCCCGCGCCGCCGGAGCCGAGGGGAGCCACATCCGCCTCTTCCCCCACCCGAATCACGAGCGCCTCGCCGAGCACGTGCTCAGCCGCGACGTGATCTGGGTGAGCGGCGGCAGCGTCGTGAACCTGCTCGCGCTATGGCGCGCCCACGGCCTCGACACGCTCCTGCGGCAGGCCTGGGAGGCGGGCGTCGTGCTCGCCGGAGGATCCGCCGGAGGGCTGTGCTGGCACAGCGGCGGCACGACGACGTCGTTCGGGCCGGAGGCGCAGGTCGTCGCCGACGGCCTGGGCCTGCTCCCCGGATCCTTCAGCCCGCACCACGACTCCCAGCCGGCTCGCGCTCCGGCGTTCCGGGAGGCGATCAGGTCGGGCCGGATCCCGCCTGGACACGGCGTCGAGGAGGGCGTGGGACTGCTGTACCGCGGCGACCGTCTCGTCGAGGTCGTCGCCGAGCGCGCCGGCGCGTCCGCGTGGGCCCTGTCCGCCGACGGTTCGGAGGAGCGCCTGCCGGCCCGCGACCTGACCGCCTCCGCCCACCCCTGACCTCCCCCGCGCCGACCGCTTGCGCACCGACTCCCCGCACACGCCCGCCCCTCACGAAGGAGCCCCATGACCGACACCCCGCTGCAGCCCCTCCTGAACGACGCCGTCATCGCGCTCCAGGCGCCGACCCAGGTGTGGTCGGACGAAACCGGAGACATGGGATCCGCCCCCATCCACGGCATCTACCACGGCGACGTCCGTCATGTGCGGGCGCTGACGGTCGCCGTCGACGGCACCGCCATCGAGGCGATCGCCTCCTCGTCGCCCTCGCCGCAGCGCGCCGTGTTCACGGGCGTGCTGCGCGGCGTCGACGACGACCAGCCCGATCCCAAGGTGCGCATCGACCGCACCCGCACCGTGCGTTCCGGCGGGCTCTCGGAGGAGATCCGGATCTCGTCGCACCGCGAGGTGCCGCTGCCGATCGCCGTGACCGTGCGGCTCATGCCGGACTTCGAGCCGCTCCAGCGCGTCAAGGCGGGACTGGCCGACGCCGGGGCCTGGGGGTGGGACGGCGATCGCGCCTCCTCGGGTGCGGCGTCGTTCGCCGTGAGCGCGCCCGAGGCGACGATCACCGTCGAGGAGGCGGCCCTGGTGATCCGCTGGGGCACGGTCCTGCCGCCCCGCTCGACGGCGGGCTTCCGCATCGACCTGGCGCTCGAGGATCCGACGCTCGTGGTGGCCTCGCCGGGAGCGCCCGCGTACCCGGCGGTCCCGGAGACCCGGGATCCGCGCCTGCGCCGCTGGCTGCACCGCGCCGCGGGTGACCTGTCCGCCCTGCGCCTCGCCCTGCCCGCGCATCCGGACGACGCGTTCTACGCCGCCGGCGCACCGTGGTTCTTCACCCTCTTCGGGCGCGACTCGATCTGGGCCGCGCGGCTCGCGCTCCGCCAGGACCCCGCGATCGCCGCCTCCACGCTGCGCGTGCTCGCCCGCCTGCAGGGAACCCGGAAGGATCCGGCCACGGCCGAGGCCCCGGGGAAGATCCCGCACGAGCTGCGAAGCGGCGCGCTCTCCCTGCCCAGCGAAGGCGTGCATCTCCCCCCGCTCTACTACGGCACGGTCGACGCGACGCCGCTGTGGGTGTGCCTGCTCGCCGACGCCCGGGACGCGGGCATGCCTGAGGACGAGGTGCGCGCACTGCTCCCGAACCTGCGGGCGGCGCTGAGCTGGATGATCGACCACGGCGACGCGAGCGGATCCGGGTTCATCGACTACGTCGACGAGACCGGGCACGGACTCGCGAACCAGGGCTGGAAGGACTCGGGCGACTCGATCCAGTGGCGCGACGGACGCCTCGCCGAGGGACCCATCGCCCTCAGCGAGGTGCAGGCCTACGCGTACGAGGCCGCGGTGCGCGGCGCCGACCTGCTCGACGCGCTCGGCGAAGACGGCGGCGAGGCGCTGCGCGCCTGGGCGGCGGATCTGCGCGCCCGCTTCCGCGCCGCCTACTGGGTGTCGACGTCCGAGGGCCGCTACCCCGCGATCGCGCTGGACGCGCACGGCGCGGCGGTCGACACGCTCACGAGCAACATCGGCCACCTGATCGGCACCGGGATCCTCGACCCCGACGAGGAGCGCGCCTGCGCGGCGCTGCTGCTCGGCGACTCGATGTCGAGCGGGTTCGGGATCCGCACGATGTCGTCGGGCGCGGCAGGATTCTGGCCGCTGAGCTACCACGGCGGCAGCGTCTGGGCGCACGACACCGCCATCGCGGTGCACGGGATGCTGCGCGCCGGGCTGCGGGCCGAGGCCGCCGACATCGCGCAGCAGCTCGTCGACGCCGCCGAGGGCTTCGACTACCGGATGCCCGAGCTGCACGCGGGAGACGCCCGCGCGCTCGGCGTCGCCCCGGTGCCGTATCCGGCGTCGTGCCGCCCGCAGGCGTGGTCCGCCGCGGCGGCCGTGGTCTGCGCGGACGCGCTGGGCTGAGTCCCATCCGGCGCGCGGGGTTCCTGAGCCGCAACGTTCCGCACACGATGCGACGATCCGCACACGGTCCGACCGGATCGGTGTGCGGATCGTCGCGATGCGTGCAGATCGTGGCGTCGCGCGTGCCGGGGCCGGGCCTGGCCCCGGGCGTCAGACCGCGCGCACGCCGTCCTTCCAGACGGCGGCGACGAGCGGCACGCCGGGGCGGTACGCCAGGTGCACCCGGCTCGCGGCCTTCAGCAGCACGAGATCCGCGCGCATGCCGGGCGCGATCCGGCCGATGTCGTCCCGGCGCAGGGCCGCGGCCCCTCCGGCGGTGGCGGCGTGGATCGCCTCCGCGACCGTCATCCGCATGTCGCGCACAGCCACCGCGATGCAGAACGGCATCGACGAGGTGAAGCTCGATCCGGGATTCGTGTCGCACGCGATCGCCACGGTCACGCCGGCGTCGATGAGGCGGCGGGCGTCGGGATAGGGCTGGCGGGTCGAGAACTCCACGCCGGGCAGGAGCGTGAGCACGGTGCTGGATCCGGCGAGCGCCGCGACGTCCTCGTCGGTGAGGTAGGTGCCGTGGTCGACCGAGGCGGCGCCGAGGTCGACCGCCAGCCGCACCCCCTCGCCGGGGCCGAGCTGACTCGCGTGCACGCGCGGCTGGAGTCCGCGGGCGATGCCTGCTTCGAGCACACGGCGGGACTGCGGGACGCTGAAGGCCCCGGTCTCGCAGAACACGTCGATCCACTTGGCGTGCGGGGCGCAGGCGTCGAGCATCTCCCCGGTGACGAGGTCGACGTAGTCGTCGCCGCGGTCGGCGTACTCGGCAGGCACGACGTGGGCGCCGAGGAACGTGACCTCGGGGGTGACCTCGGCGGCGAGACGGACGAGACGCTCCTCGGTCTTCACGTCGAGGCCGTAGCCGCTCTTGATCTCGACGGCCGTGGTGCCCTGCGCGAGCATCTCGTCCAGGAAGCCGCGCAGGCGGATCCGCAGCTCGTCGTCGGATGCGGCGCGCGTGGCGGCCACGGTCGATCGGATGCCGCCCGCGGCATACTTCTGCCCCTGCATGCGGGCCTCGAACTCGGCGGCGCGGTCCCCGCCGAACACGAGGTGGCTGTGGCTGTCCACGAAGCCGGGGATCACGGCCCGCCCCCCGGCGTCCACCACCTCCACCCCTCCGTCTATTTCTGCCGAACTGATGCCTGCGGGGGCCGAACCCCACGGTTCGGCAGAAATAGACGGAGCGACGGGGGCGTCGGCGGCCGGGCCGACCCAGGAGACGCGGCCGTCCTCGATCAGGACGGCCGCGTCGTGCAGAGTGCCGCAGGGGTCTTCGCCGACCGGGACGTTCGTCGTCAGCTCGCCGATGTTCGTGATCAGGATCCGCATGTCCCGCCGCCTTCCCAGAGAAATGGTCGTGTCCCGCCCTGCGCTCCCCCATCCCCCGACGAGGTGCGCAGAGCGGGACGCGTCTGTGTCCGAGCTCCGCTCAGAGCCCCATCGGGACCTTGAGCCCGCGCTCGCGCGCGATGTCCTTCGCGTGGTCGTACCCGGCGTCGACATGCCGCATGACGCCGGTGCCCGGGTCGTTCGTGAGCACGCGCTCGAGCTTCTCGGCGGCGAGGGCGGAGCCGTCGGCGACCGTCACCTGACCGGCATGGATGGACCGGCCGATGCCGACGCCGCCGCCGTGGTGCAGCGACACCCAGGAGGCGCCCGACGCCGTGTTCAGCAGGGCGTTGAGGAGCGGCCAGTCGGCGATCGCGTCGGAGCCGTCCTTCATGGCCTCGGTCTCGCGATACGGCGAGGCCACGGAGCCCGAGTCGAGGTGGTCGCGGCCGATGACGATCGGAGCCGACAGCTCGCCGGACGCGACCATCTCATTGAACTTCAGGCCCGCCAGGTGGCGCTCCTTGTAGCCCAGCCAGCAGATGCGGGCGGGCAGACCCTCGAAGTGCACCTTCTCGCCGGCCTTCTCCAGCCAGCGGTGCAGAGCCGCGTCCTCCGGGAAGAGCTCCGCGATGGCGCGGTCGGTCTTGTAGATGTCCTCGGGGTCGCCCGACAGCGCGGCCCAGCGGAACGGGCCGCGGCCCTCCTCGAACTGGGGACGGATGTACGCCGGCACGAAGCCGGGGAACTCGAACGCGCGGTCGAAGCCGCCGAGCACCGCCTCCGCGCGGATCGAGTTGCCGTAGTCGAACACCGCGGCGCCGGCATCCTGGAACGCCACCATCGCGGCCACGTGGGCGGCCATCGACTCGCGCGACCGGCGGGTGAACTCTTCGGGGTCGCGCTCGGCCTCGGCCTTCCAGTCCTCGACGGTGATGCCGAGGGGCAGGTACGCGAGCGGGTCGTGCGCGCTGGTCTGGTCGGTCACGACGTCGATCGGCACGCCTCGGCGGAACAGCTCGGGGAAGACCTCGGCTGCGTTGCCGACGATGCCGACGGAGAGGGCCTCCCCGGCCTCCTTCGCGGCGACGGCCCGGGCGACGGCCTCATCGAGGTCGGTGTAGTAGACGTCGAGGTAGCCGTGGTCGACGCGGCGGGCGAGCCGCGACTCGTCGACGTCGACGATGAGGCAGGCGCCTTCGTTCAGGGTGACGGCGAGCGGCTGCGCGCCGCCCATCCCGCCGGCGCCGCCGGTGAGCGAGAGGGTGCCCTTGAGCGAGTCCCTGCCGAGCGAGCGGGCCACCGCGGCGAACGTCTCGTACGTGCCCTGCAGGATGCCCTGGGATCCGATGTAGATCCAGGATCCGGCCGTCATCTGGCCGTACATCATCAGGCCCTCGGCCTCGAGCTTGCGGAACTCGGGCCAGGTCGCCCAGTCGCCCACGAGGTTGGAGTTGGCGATGAGCACGCGGGGCGCCCACTCGTGTGTGCGGAACACGCCGACCGGCTTGCCGGACTGCACGAGCAGGGTCTCATCGGGCTCGAGCTCGTCGAGGGTGCGCACGATCGCGTCGTACGCCTCCCAGCTGCGCGCGGCGCGGCCGGTGCCGCCGTAGACCACGAGGTCCTCGGGGTGCTCGGCGACCTCGGGGTCGAGGTTGTTCATGAGCATCCGCTTGGCGGCCTCGGCGCCCCAGCTCTTCGCCGTGCGCTCATTGCCGCGGATCGCGCGGATGTGGCGGGTCGGGTCCGACAGGGTCGGGGTGGTGTCAGTCATTCGCGTGCTCCTTCGCAATCGCAGCGATCCGGCCGGACTGCACGAGCGCGGTCACGGCCTCCATGTCGGGAGAGAGGAATCGGTCGGGGCCGGGGCCGCCGGCCACGGTGCGGACGAGGTCGCGGACGGCGCCGGTGGCGGGGCCCGCCTCGAGCGGCGCGCGCAGGTCGAGCGCGCGGGCGCCGGTGAGGATCTCGATCGCGAGGACGCGGCCGAGGCCGTCGATCGCGCGGCGGAGCTTGCGGGCGGCGGCCCAGCCCATCGACACGTGGTCCTCCTGCATCGCCGAGGACGGGATCGAGTCGACCGAGGCGGGCACCGCGAGCCGCTTGAGCTCGGAGACGATGCCGGCGGCGGCGTACTGGGCGATCATGAGCCCGGAGTCCACGCCGACCTCGTCCGCCAGGAACGGCGGCAGACCGTGGCTGCGGGCCGGGTCCAGGGCGCGGTCGGTGCGGCGCTCGGCGACGGAGGCGACGTCGGCGACCGAGATCGCGAGGAAGTCGAGCACGGCCGCGACCGGCGCGCCGTGGAAGTTGCCGTTGGACTCGATCCGTCCGTCGCTCGTCACCACCGGGTTGTCGACGACGCTCGCGAGCTCGCGCTCGGCGATGGTGGTCGCGTACGACGCCGTGTCGCGCGCGGCGCCGTGCACCTGCGGCGAGCAGCGCAGCGAGTACGCGTCCTGCACGCGCCCGTCGTCCGGGCCCTTGTGGCTGGCGACCATCGGCGAGGATCCGAGGAAGGCGCGCAGGTGCGCCGCGGAGACGGCCTGGCCGATCTGCGGACGCAGCGCCATCAGGTCGGCCGCGAACACCGCGTCGGTGCCGAGCTGGGACTCGATCGACATCGCCGCCGACATGTCGGCCGTGATCAGCAGATCCTCGAGGTCGTGCAGCGCGAGCACGAGCATGCCGAGCATGCCGTCGGTGCCGTTGATGAGGGCGAGGCCCTCCTTCTCCACGAGCTGCAGCGGCTCGATCCCGGCCGCGGCGAGCGCGTCGGCGGCGGGCACCTTCTCGCCCGACGCGTCGCGGACGTCACCCTCGCCCATGCTCGCGAGCGCGACGTGGGCCAGCGGAGCCAGATCGCCCGAGCAGCCGAGCGAGCCGTACTCGCGGACGATCGGGGTGATGCCCGCGTTGAGCATCGCGGCGTAGGTCTGCACGACCTGCGGGCGCACGCCCGTGTGGCCCGAGGCGAGAGTCTGCAGGCGCAGCAGCTGGAGCGCGCGGACGACCTCGGTCTCGACCTCGGCGCCGGTGCCGGCGGCGTGCGAGCGGATGAGGCTCTGCTGCAGCTGACGGCGGCGCTCGGGGGCGATGAACGTGGTGGCCAGGGCGCCGAAGCCGGTCGAGACGCCGTAGTGCGGGTTCGGGTCGGCGGCCATGCCGTCGATGACTGCGCGGGCGGCGGCGACGCGGTCGAGCGCTCCGGCGTCGATGGCGACGGGGGCGTGGTGACGGGCGACGGCGACGACGTCCTCAGGGCGCAGGGGCGCCGCACCGATGACGACGGGGGAAGTGTGGGGCATGAGACGATTCCACACCTTCTCCCCCGTCCGGCCGAGGGCGATCTGGCATCGCCTGTCTGCGATCCCAGACATTCGGCATACCGCGCAGAGAAGGCGAGGACCGCGCACACCCCGACATCGCCGTCGCCTCTGATTGTGCGATGCGTCCAGAGACCGGCGATATTCGTGCAGATCGCACATGGTGTGCCGTCAGGCACGGAACTAGCGTGGGCGCAACCATTCCCCGCCCGAAGGAAACGACCATGGCCCCCATCGCCACGCATGACGACTTCGCCCTCTCCCGCGTGACCCCCGAAGCGCGAAAGCCCTGGTTCGGCATCGCCGTGCAGCGCTTCGGCCAGGTCTCGGCGCTCTCCCAGTTCCTGCTCGGCGCGACACTCGGCTACGGCATGACGTTCGGCGAGGCGGCGCTCGCCTTCCTCCTCGGATCCTTGATCCTCGAGGTGATCATGTGCATCGTCGGCTTCATCGGCCAGCGCGAGGGCCTGAATACCGCCCTGCTCGCCCGCTGGACCGGCTTCGGCGAGATCGGCGCCTCGCTGGTCGGCCTCGCGATCGGCATCAGCCTCATCGGCTGGTTCGGGATCCAGTCCGCCATCTCGGCGCAGTCGCTCGACGCGCTCATGCCCGGCGTCCTGCCGACCTGGACGTGGAGCCTGCTGTTCGGCCTGGCCGTCACGGCGATCGTCGCCTTCGGCTTCCTCGGCATGCAGTGGCTCGCGAACATCACCGTGCCGCTGTTCCTCGTGCTCGTGGGCTGGTCGGTGGTCTCCGAGCTCAGCCGCCACGACCTGGGCGCGCTGCTGTCCAGCCCCGCTCCCGGCCCGCACATCAGCGTCTGGGCGGGCACGGGGATCGTCGCCGGCGGCCTCATCGTGGGCGCCATCATCACCGGCGACATGACCCGCTTCAACCGCTCGCGCGCCGACGTCGTGAAGCAGACCGTGGTGGGCGTCACGCTCGGCGAGTTCGTGATCGGCCTGGCCGGCGTGCTCCTCGCGCACGCCGCCAAGTCGGGCGACATCGTCGCGATCGTGACCAGCTCGGTGGGACTCATCGGCCTCATCATCGTCATCACCGGCACGCTGAAGATCAACGACTGGAACCTGTACTCCTCGACGCTGGGACTGGTGAACTTCATCTCCACGACGTTCGGGAAGAACCTGCACCGCGTCACCACCACGATCGTCCTCGGCATCGTCGGCTCCGTGCTCGCCGCCGCGGGGATCCTGGGGCAGTTCACCGAGTTCCTCATCGTGCTGAGCGTCGCGTTCCCGCCGATCGCGGGCATCATGGTCGCCGAGTACTTCGTGGTCCGCTGCTGGCGCGGAGAGCTCGACGAGAGTCGCGAGGCGGGCGTGCTTCCGGCCGCCGCGCCGCGGATCGTGCCCGCCACGATCGTGATCTGGCTGATCTCCGCGCTCGTCGGCTACTTCGTGACGTGGGGCATCCCCTCGCTCATCAGCCTGTTCCTCTCGATGGCGCTCTACATCGCGGCGGGCAAGCTCGGCCTCGTCCGCGGTGTGGGCAGCGTCCCCACCCGCCAGGCCGACCCCGCGGAGACCGCGGCGGCCTGACCACCGACTCCGTCGCGGGGTGCGGCGCCTTCCGACGCCCCGCGACGGGACCATCCTCCAGTCCCTCCGAGAAAGCGAGAACCATGCACATCGGCATCGACGTCGGCGGCACCAACACCGACGCCGTCCTCATGGACGGCACCCGCACCCTGGCCGGGGTCAAGCACTCCACCACCGCGGACGTGACCAGCGGGATCGTGCAGGCGATCGAGGATCTGCGCGCCCGGCACCCGTTCGAGGGGTCCGACGTCGACGCCGTGATGATCGGCACCACGCACTTCATCAACGCGCTCGTGCAGGCGAGCCGGCTCGCCCCGACCGCGGCGCTGCGCCTCGGCCTCCCCGCGACCCGCGCGCTGCCCCCGCTCGTCGACTGGCCCGAGGTGCTCGTCGAGGCGGCCCAGGCGCGCAGCTACCTCGCCCACGGCGGGTACGAGTTCGACGGCCGCCCCATCTCGCCCCTCGACCCCGACGAGCTGCGCGCCGCGGCGGAGGACATGAAGGCGCACGGGATCCGCTCGGTCGCGATCTCCTCCGTGTTCAGCCCCGTGAACCACGACCTCGAGGTGCGTGCGGCCGAGATCGTCGGCGACGTGCTCGGCCCCGAGGTCGCGATCTCGCTCTCGCACGAGATCGGGCGGATCGGGATCCTCGAGCGCGAGAACGCCACCATCATCAACGCCGCCCTGCGCGAGCTCGCGTCCGAGATCGTCGACGGCCTCACCGCCGCGGTGCGCGCGCACGGCATCGAGGCCCCGATCTTCCTCAGCCAGAACGACGGAACCCTCATGGACGAGGACTACGTGCGCCGCTACCCCGTGGCGACCTTCGCCTCCGGCCCGACCAACTCCATGCGCGGGGCGGCCGCGACGAGCGGACTGCAGGACTGCGCCGTGATCGACGTGGGCGGGACGACCGCCGACATCGGCCTGCTGGTCAACGGGTTCCCGCGCGAGACCGCGAACGAGGTGAAGGTGGCCGGGATCCGCACGAACTTCCGGATGCCCGACGTGCTCTCCCTCGGCATCGGCGGCGGCAGCATCGTGGATCCCGAGACCGCCGAGGTGGGGCCCGCGTCGGTGGGCTACCGGCTCACCACCGAGGCCCTCGTGTTCGGCGGATCCACGCTGACCGCGACCGACATCGCCGTCGCCGCAGGGCGCGCCGAGGTCGGCGACCCGTCGAAGGTCGCGCACCTGGATCCCGCCTTCGTCGCGCGCGTGCTCGACCGCATCGCGGAGCGCGTCTCGGAGGCCGTTGACCGCATGCGCACGTCACCCGATCCGATCGCGGTCGTCGCCGTGGGCGGCGGATCCATCCTGCTGCCGGACGAGCTCCCGCTGTTCGGCACGGTGCACCGCCCGGAGAACTACGCCGTCGCCAACGCGATCGGCGCCTCGATCGCCCAGGTCGGCGGCGAGATCGACAAGGTCTATGCGATCGCCCCCGGCGAGCGCGACGAGACCATCGCGGCCATCCGCGCCGAGGCCGTCGACAAGGCCATCGCCGCGGGCGCCCGGCCCTCCACGGTGTCGATCATCGACTTCGACGAGGTGCCGATCCCCTATCTGCCCGGCAATGCGACGCGCATCCGCGCGAAGGCGGTCGGCGACCTGGACATGGGGGCCTGAGATGGGCTGGCAGATCGACACGGCGCAGGTCGAGGACCTCGCCCGCGGCGCCGCGCTGTTCGGCACCGGCGGCGGCGGCGACCCGTACATCGGATCCCTGCTCGCCCGGCAGGCGCTCGCGGACGGCCCCGTCGCGGTGCTCGACCTCTCCGAGCTGCCCGACGACGCGCACGTGCTGTTCGTCGCCATGATGGGAGCGCCCACCGTCATGGTCGAGAAGCTCCCGAGCCTGGACGAGGTCGTCGAGCCCGTGCGCGCCCTCGGCGCGCACCTGGGACGCCCCGTGACGCACATCGCGTGCGCGGAGGTCGGCGGGGTCAACTCCACGATCCCCGTGGCCGCGGCGGCCGCACTGGGCCTGCCGCTCATCGACGCGGACGGCATGGGGCGCGCCTTCCCCGAGCTGCAGATGGTGCTGCCGACCCTCATCGGCGTGACCGCCTCCCCGCTCGCCCTGAGCGACGAGAAGGGCAACGTCGCCGTGCTGCAGACGATCGACAACAGCTGGACCGAGCGGATCGCCCGCGTGGCCACGGTCGAGATGGGCTGCTCCACGATGATCGCGGGCTTCTCGATGACCGGTGCGCAGGCGCGCGCCGGCCTCGTCGGCGGGTCGCTGTCGCGGTGCATCACGGTCGGCCGCGCGATCGCCGACGCCCGCGAGGGCAAGACGGATCCCGTCACGGCCGCCGTGGCGCTGCTCGACGGCCGTGAGCTGTTCGACGGCAAGGTGGTGGACGTGCAGCGCGCGACCACCACGGGCTTCGCGCGCGGTCGCGCCCGGATCGAGGGCGAGGGCGGAACCGTCCTCACACTGCAGTTCCAGAACGAGCATCTCGTCGCGGAGGCCGACGGGCGGATCCTCGCCACGACCCCCGACCTGATCATGGTCGTCGAGGGCGAGACCGGGGAGCCCGTCACCACCGAGGGGCTGCGCTACGGCCAGCGCGTGCGCGTGCTGGCTGCGCCGGCCGACGAGCGCTGGCACTCCCCCGAGGCGCTCGCGATGGTGGGGCCCGGCTACTTCGGCTACGACCTTCCCGCGCACCGCTTCGACGGGACGGTGTCGACGGGGGCGGTGTCGACGGGAACGGTGTCGGGCATCGCGGCCGCAGAGGAGGCGAAGTGAGCTGGATCCTCACCGCGGCCGACCTCCCCGACCTCGCCCGCGGCGCCACGCTGCTGGGCACAGGAGGCGGCGGCGACCCGTACATCGGCAGCAAGCTCGTCGAGCGCGTGCTCGGCGAGGGGTCGATCACCATCCTGGATCCGGACGAGCTCGCGGACGATCTGTTCGTGATCCCGACGGCGCAGATGGGCGCGCCGACCGTGATGGTCGAGAAGATCCCGGCCGGGACCGAGCCCACCCAGGCGCTGCGCGCCCTGGAGGCGCACCTGGGCCGCATGGCGGATGCGACCATGCCGATCGAGTGCGGCGGCATCAACTCGATGATCCCGCTCGTCGTCGCCGCGGAGACGGGGCTGCCGGTCGTGGACGCCGACGGCATGGGCCGGGCGTTCCCTGAGCTGTCGATGGAGACCTTCGCGGTGTACGGCGTGCACGGCTCGCCGCTCGCCCTCGCCGGAGAGCGCGGCGAGACCGTGCTCATCGACACGGGCGACGACGACCGGCAGATGGAGTGGCTGGCCCGGGCCGTGACGATCCGCCTCGGCGGGGTCGGGCACATCGCGGAGTACGCGATGACGGGCGCCGACGTGCGGCGCACCGCGGTGCCGCGCACGATCTCGATGGCGCTCGCCCTCGGCCGGGCGATCCGCGAGGCGCGCGAGCAGCACCGCTCCCCGTTCGCCGCGATCGCCGACGTGCTCTCCACGACCCTGTACCCGCACGTCCGCGAGCTGTGCACGGGCAAGGTCGTCGACGTCGAGCGGCGCACGACCGAGGGCTTCGCGAAGGGCCGCGCGGTGATCGCGCCGCTCGACGGGGACGGGACGTTCGAGATCCGGTTCCAGAACGAGAACCTCACCGCGCACCGAGACGGCGCGCTGGTCGCGATCGTGCCGGATCTGATCTGCGTCGTCGACCACGAGACCGCGGAGCCCATCACGACCGAGGGCCTGCGCTACGGCCAGCGCGTGCGGGTGCTCGGCATCTCCACGCCGGAGATGATGCGCACCCCCGCCGCGCTGGAGGCGTTCGGGCCGGCCGCCTTCGGTCTCGACGAGGCGTTCCTGCCCGTCGAGCGCCCCGCATCCTGAGCGCGCGCCGTCACCGTCGGCCCGACGGCGCCCCGACCTCCTACGCTGGGACGATGGCGTGGCGAATGCGACCCGAGGACGTGACGGCGCTCGCGCGCGGGTGCGCGCTGCTCGGCTCGGGCGGCGGGGGCGCGACGACGATGGTCGAGCTCATGCTGGCCGGCGACGGTCGCGGCGAGCGCCGGCTGGAGTCCGTGGAGGATCTGGATCCTGCGACGCCCTGCTTCGGGGCGGCCTTCGTGGGATCGACGATCCTGCTCGGGGAGCGCATGCCGGGCCTCGCCCCGTTCGCCCCGCTCGTGGCCGCGGCGGAGCGCTGGCTGGGACATCGGATCCCGGCGGTGTGCTCGATCGAGGGCGGCGGGATGAACAGCCTCGTCCCGCTGCTGTTCGCCGGCGAGCGCACCATCGTGGACGCGGACTGCACGGGCCGCGCCGTGCCGGAGCTCGACCAGATGTCGCTGTTCGTCGACGGCGTGCCGGGGCTGGTCTTCACGTGCGACAGCGGCGCCGGCGGTGTCGCGCTCGTGGAGACGGACCGGGCCGTCGACGCCGAACGGATCATCCGCTCGGCCATCATCCAGGCGGGAGGGACGGGTGCCGCGGTGCTCGCCGGCTTCACGGTCGGAGACCTGCGCGAACACGCGATCCCGGGGCATCAGCGTCGCGCGCTCGAGCTCGGCCGCGCCTTCGTCGGCGCCCTGGCCGCGCCGATGCCCACCCTGGCCGCGGCGCTGGGAGCGCGTCTGCTCACGGAGGGAAGGATCGACCGGATCGCCCCGTACGCCTCGGATCCGCACGTCCAGACCGTCGAGATCACGGGCCCGGACGGCTCGGTCGACCGGGTCGTCACCCGATCGGAGACGCTGGCGGTGCTGCGGGACGGCGCGCTGCTCGCCTCCGCGCCGGCGATCATCGTCGTGCTGGACACGGTGTCGCGCGAGATCCTCCAGGTCACCGATCTCACGCCGGGACGGCGCGTCGCCGTGTTATCGCTGCCCGCGCCGGACTGGTGGCTGCAGCGGCCGGAGCGCCTGCGCCGGGTGCTGCCCTCCACGTACGGCCTGCGCGAGCTGGACGCCGCATGAGCGCTCGGCTCTCCCTCGCGGGGCTTCAGGCGCACCCGGACACCGGGGGCCTGCGCCGCATCGCCGGACCGGCGTCGGCCACCTGGGACGACGTCGTCGTGGAGTCGTCCGAGAGCGATCTGCTCCCCCGCACCGTGGCGACGCTGGCGGTGCTGATGTCGGCGGCTCCGACGACGCCCTGGCAGCAGGACGCGCTGCTGCGGCGCATCCACGAGCGCGGCTACCGCGGCGTGGCGATGCCGGGAGCCGCCGGCTTCGACCCGGGAGCGCAGCGCCTCGCGGAGCGGCTGGGCATCTGCGTGCTGGACGTGGAGAAGCCGATCCCGCTCGCCCGGGCCTGCTGGATGCTCCTGCAGGCGCAGGACGCGCTGACGCTCGCGCACGTGCGCAAGGTCGCACAGTCCTTCGAGTACACCGCGCGGGACCTGCCCGATCTGCTGCGTCAGGTCTCGGCGAACCTGGGCTACGCGCTCGCCCTGGTGGACGAGACCGAGATCCTGCACCAGGCCGGAGGGGAACTGGATCCGGGGCTCCTGCCGGCGATCGACTTCCGTCCCTGGGTCGACTTCGCGCGCACCGACGGGCAGGCGGCCGCCTCCGTGCGCGTGGACAGTCCGAGCCGGCCCGGGCTGCGCCTGGTGGTGTTCGGCGAGGGTCTGGGCGAGAGCCAGCTCGCGTCGCTGTCCGTCGCGGCGGAGGTGGCGATGCCGGCGATCGCCGCGCGGATCCTCATCGACGAGGTCGCGGAGGTCAACGACGTGTCCGCGTCCTCCGCGCTGCTGCGCGACTTCGTGGACGCGCGAGGACTCGCCGACGACGACGTCGAACGCCGCATGGCCGAGCGCGGCTGGCGCACCGCAGGGCACCATCTCGGCTTCCGGATGATCGGGCGGGGCCGGCTCGATCCGCTGCGGCTGCTGAGGGCCGTGCGCGCCGGGCTCGCAGGGATCGGGGCCGAGGCGCACGTCACCACGGCGGGGCGCGGCGTGAGCGGCTGGCTGGCCTTCTCCGCGACTCCTGCGCCGGCGGCGATCGAGGGCCACGTGCAGGGCCTGCGTGCGCTGCACGGGGAGGTCGCCCGGTCGTTCGCCGTCGCCACCGGGGTGGGGTCGCTGCAGCGCGGCCCGCAGGGGCTCGCCACGACGCTCGACGAGGCGGCGGACGCGGCGCGCATCGCGGCCTCCCGGTCGGCCACGGGCTGGTTCGTGCGGGTCGACAGCCTGGGACTCGAGCAGCTGCTGCTGGCCTGGACCGGCAACGACACGTTCGTGCCGGCCGCGGCTTCCTTGCTCGCGCCCCTGGACGACGCGGGTCCGGATCTGCGGCCCACGCTCTCCGCCTACCTCGATCACGAGTCGAGCCTCGTGGCGACCGCGCAGGCACTGAACCTGCATCGCAACACGGTCGCGCTCCGGATCCGCCGGGTGCAGGAGCTGCTCGGGCTCGATCTCTCCGACCCCGAGACGCGCCTGGCCGTGCACCTGGCCTGTCGCGCGGTGCGCGACCGCTGAGCCGGCACGGGCGCGACCGCAGACGACAGCTCCCGTCGCCGTCCGAGGCGTGGGATCCTGGGTGCGTGAGCCCCGACCGCGACGCCGACTCCCGTCTCGTCGCGCGTCCGGGCGCGGGCGACGACCGGCCGCAGGTGCCCGCCGCCGACCACACGCTGCGGATCCTGCGCTTCCTCGCCCGCCGCGCCGGGCCCGTCGCGGCCTCGGCGCTCGCGCGGGAGCTCGAGATCCCCCGTTCGACCGTGTACCACCTGCTCGCCACGCTCGAGGCGCACGGCTTCGTGGTGCACCTCCCGCAGGAGCGCCGCTGGGGTCTCGGCACGAGCGCGTTCGAGCTGGCCGGAGGGTACTCGCGGCAGGAGCCGCTCGCGCGCCTCGGCCGGCCGCTGCTGGCCGCCCTCGCCGACCGTCTCGGGGAGAGCGCGCACCTCGCCGTGATGACCGGGCGCGACGTGCTCTACATCGTCGAGGAGCGCGCGCTGCGCCGGCCCGCACTGATCACCGACGTGGGCGTGCGGCTTCCGGCCCACCTCACCGCGACCGGCAGGGCGATGCTCGCCGCGCTCCCCCGCGAGCAGGTGCGCGCGCTGTATCCCGACGCCGCGGCGTTCGCGCAGCGCACGGGAGGCGGGCCCGCCCGGCCGCGCGAGCTCAACGAGCTGCTGCGCGAGGTGCGGCGGCAGGGCGTCGCCCGAGAGGACGGCGAGGTCACGACCGGCTTCCGCTCGGTCGGCATCGCCGTGCGCGACCACGTCGACTGGCCCGTGGCGGCGGTCGCCGTGACCTGGGCGGAGGACGCTCCGGTCGACGAGACGATGATCGTGGAAGCCGTCACCGAGACCGCGCGCCAGCTGCAGCGCCGGCTCGGGTACGGCACCCGCCCGCGGGCCTGAGCCCGGCCCGCGCTCGAGCGGAGCCCTGCCGTGCACCCGTGTGCGCGCTTCCGAGCCGCGTTTCCCTCCCCCGGTCGCCTTTCCCTCCCCGTGTGCGCGTCTGCCAGGGGAGGGAAAGACAGCCTGGGGAGGGAAACGCGAGCCGAGCCGTGCCGAGCCGAGCGCGCCGCACGCCCCCGCACCGCGCACCCCGCGCCCACACGGCCCGCGCACAGCCGACGGCGGCAGGATCGGCGTGTGCGGACCTCCACCGATCGGGCGCGACGGCGCCGGGCCGCCCTCATCGCCGGAGTCGTGGGCCTCGCCGCCGGCATCGCCGGATCCTGGATCCCGTCGTTCTGGGGCGATGAGGCGGCGAGCGTCATGTCGGCCTCGCGCACCTGGCCGGAGCTGTGGCGGATGCTCCAGGTCGTGGACGGGGTGCACGGCGCGTACTACGCGTTCCTGCATCTGTGGATCGGCCTGTTCGGGGCGAGCGAGTTCTCCGTGCGGCTGCCCAGCGCGATCGCGGCGGGGCTGCTCGCCGCCGGCACCGCGGTTCTCGCCGGGCGGCTCGGCGGGCCGCGGCTCGCCCTGACCGCCGGTCTCGTCGCCGCCCTGCTGCCGCGCACGGCCGTGATGGCGGCCGAGGCCCGCTCGTACGCGATCGGCACGGCGATCGCGGTCTGGCTGACCGTGCTGCTGCTGGCCCTGCTGGAGCGGCGGCGCACGCCGTGGCTGTGGGCGGCGTACGCGGTCGGAGCGGCCGCCGCGGTCTACGTCTTCCTCTACCTGGCGCTGCTGCTCGTGGTCCACGGGGTGTTCGTGCTGCTTGCGCACCGCGCGCGGATGCGGATCTGGGCCGGCTGGGCCGCCGGCGCAGCCGTGCTGGCGGCGCCGATCGCGCTGCTCGCCGCGGCCGAGAGGAATCAGATCGGCTTCCTCGCCCACCGCGACTACGTCACCCTGCAGAACGTGCTCGCGCTGCAGTGGTTCGATCCGGTGACGGCGTGGCCGTGCGGGGCCCTCATCGCGATCGGCGCGGTGGCCGCCTGGCGCGCCAGGCGGCTTTCCCCGGACCGCGCCCGGCTGGCGCTGCTCACCGGGCTGTGGCTGCTGCTGCCGACCGCGGCGATCCTGCTCGCGAGCGTGACGATCGCGCCGATGTACACGGTGCGCTACCTGTCGTTCTGCACCCCCGCCGCCGCACTGCTCGTCGCGCTCGGCGTGCACGCGACCGCCGCGTGGGCTGCGGCGCGGGCCCCGGTGCGGGCGCCACTCGTCAGCACCGCGCTGCTCGCGGTGCTGCTCGCGGCGTTCGTGCCGAACCTGGTGGTGCAGCGCACGCCCTACGCGAAGGACGGCAGCGACTGGCGCGAGGCGGCGGCCTACCTGAGCGCCCGCGCCCAGCCGGGCGATGCCGTCGTCTACGACGCCCGCCCGAAGGACTCCGAGGCGCCTCGGCTGATCGCCGCGGTCTATCCCTCCGCCGTCGCGGGCCTGCGCGATCCGGCCCTGATCTCCGCGTACCGGGGACGCGCCGGGCTGTGGGACCGGACCCGCTCGAACACCGCGCTCACGGCCGCCGATCTCGGCGGGGCCGCCTGGGTCGTGGAGCGAGGTCCGGCCGCCGCCGCGTCGCCGGACGTGCGGCATCTCGAGACGCTCGGCTACCGGATCCGGTCGGAGCATCGCGTCAACGTCACGACGATCCTGCGCATGACCCGCTGACGCTCCTGTGCATGCCACGCGGACGCCGCGGTCGCGCATCCGGCCGCGCTCAGAGCGGCACGTACATCACGACGCTCAGCCCGGGGGCGTCCGAGGGGACCACGCTGTGGTGCTCGAACTCCAGGCGTCCGTCGTCGGGGTGCTGGAAGACGCGGCGGCGCGACGTGAAGCGCTCGACCGCGTGCTCCGCCCACTGGACGCGGAAGTCCTCGCTCGCCGAGAGCAGCCGGGCGATCAGGGCACGATGCCGGTCGGATCCGATCCGCACGCCGGATTCGGCCCGGAACTCGGCGAGGAAGCGCCGGCTCTCCTGGTCCCAGTCCGGCAGCATGCGGCGCAGGCGGGGGTCGGTGTAGATGAGCCAGAGCAGGTTGCGATCGGCCGGATCCACGGTGCCGATCGGCGCGTACAGTCGCGCATAGGGGGCGTTCCACCCGAGGATCGCCCAGTCGCTCGCCACGACGAACGCCGGGAACGCGAGTGCGTCGACCAGCCGCTGCAGATGATCCGGGATCCGCTCCTGCTCCTCGGCGGCGGAGTCCTCGTCCGGGCCGGCGAGCCGCACCACGTAGTCGGTCTCGGCCGGGCTCAGCTGCAGCACGCGCGCGACCGCGCCCAGCACCTGCCGCGAGACGCCGATGTCCCGCCCCTGCTCGAGCCAGGTGAACCAGCTGGCGCTGACCCCGGCGAGGGCGGCGACCTCCTCGCGGCTGAGACCGATGTCGCCGCGCCGCGCGGCCTGGGGCAGGCCCAGCGCGGAGCGGCTCGCGGCGCGGCGCCGGGAGGCGAGGAACTCCCCCAGCTGCTCGCGGCGGGGTGTGCGCGGCCGGATCATGGGAAAACAGTACTCCGAGTACTAGTACAAACCCTCCTCGCCGCCGGGCTCGGCAGAACAGCACGGCAGGTCCACAATGGTGACCATGGTCGCTTATCGCTCTCGCACGGTCACCCACGGACGCAACATGGCGGGCGCCCGCGCCCTCTTCCGCGCGGCCGGCGTCAACGGCGCCGACCTGGGGCGCAAGCCCATCATCGCCGTCGCGAACTCGTTCACCGAGTTCGTCCCCGGCCACACCCACCTCGCGCCCGTCGGGCGCATCGTGTCGGACGCGATCACCGAGGCGGGCGGCATCCCCCGCGAGTTCAACACGATCGCCGTCGACGACGGCATCGCGATGGGCCACGGCGGCATGCTGTACTCGCTGCCCTCGCGCGACCTCATCGCCGACTCGGTGGAGTACATGGTCAACGCGCACTGCGCCGACGCCCTGGTCTGCATCTCGAACTGCGACAAGATCACCCCGGGCATGCTGCTCGCGGCACTCCGCCTGAACATCCCGACGGTGTTCGTCTCCGGCGGCCCCATGGAGGCCGGCCGTGCGACGCTCGTCGACGGCACGGTGCGCTCGCTCGACCTCGTCGACGCGATCAGCGACGCGGTCAACGAGAAGATCTCCGACGCCGACATCCTCCGCATCGAGGAGTCCGCCTGCCCGACCTGCGGATCCTGCTCCGGCATGTTCACCGCCAACTCGATGAACTGCCTCACCGAGGCGATCGGCCTCTCGCTGCCCGGCAACGGCTCCGTGCTCGCCACGCACACGGCGCGCCGCGCGCTGTACGAGAAGGCCGGATCCCTCGTCGTCGACATCACCAAGCGCTACTACGAGGGCGACGACGAGAGCGTGCTGCCCAAGAGCATCGCGACCGAGGCCGCGTTCGGCAACGCGATGGCGCTCGACATCGCCATGGGCGGATCCACGAACACGATCCTGCACCTGCTCGCGGCGGCGCACGAGGCGGGCGTCGACTTCGGCCTCGCCGAGATCGACGCGATCTCGCGCCGCGTGCCGTGCCTCGCGAAGGTCGCCCCGAACTCCGCCGGCGGCCGCACCTACTACATGGAGGACGTGCACCGCGCCGGCGGCATCCCCGCCCTGCTCGGCGAGCTGCGCCGCGGCGGCCTGCTCGACGACACCGTGCACACGGTGCACGCCGCGACGCTCGGCGAGTGGCTGGACGAGTGGGACGTGCGCGGCGGGTCCGCCTCGGCGCAGTCCGAGGACCTGTGGCACGCCGCCCCGGGCGGGCGACGCTCATCCACCGCGTTCTCGCAGTCGGAGCGCTGGGCCTCGCTCGACACCGACGCCGAGGGCGGCTGCATCCGCGACGTCGCGCACGCCTACTCGAAGGACGGCGGCCTCGGCGTGCTGCACGGCAACATCGCCGAGAACGGCGCCGTCGTGAAGACGGCGGGCGTGGACGAGTCGATCTGGACCTTCTCCGGCCCCGCCGTCGTGTGCGAGTCGCAGGACGAGGCCGTCGAGAAGATCCTGAACAAGCAGGTCAAGGAGGGCGACGTCGTCGTCATCCGCTACGAGGGTCCCAAGGGCGGCCCCGGCATGCAGGAGATGCTGTACCCGACGTCGTTCCTCAAGGGACGCGGCCTCGGCAAGGCGTGCGCCCTGATCACCGACGGCCGCTTCTCCGGGGGCACCTCCGGCCTGTCGATCGGGCACATCTCCCCCGAGGCGGCGGCGGGCGGCATGATCGCCCTCGTCGAGGACGGCGACATCATCTCGATCGACATCCCCACCCGCAAGCTCGAGCTCGAGGTGCCGTGGGAGGAGCTGGAGCGCCGCCGCGAGCACCTCGAGGCGAACGGCGGCTACCGGCCGCGCAACCGCGTCCGCGAGGTCAGCCCCGCGCTGCGCGCCTACGCGCACTTCGCGCAGTCGGCGGACAAGGGCGCGATCCGCATCGTCCCCGAGCTCTGAGGCGCGGGTTCCGGAGACATCAGCCTTCGGAACCCGGCGTCAGGCCGGCACCGCCGCCCGGCGGTCGCGGTGCGTGCGCGCCGCCCACCGCCCGTCGGTGCGGGTGACCTCGATCGGGTGGGCGAACGCGCGCGAGATCGTCTCGGTCGTCACCGCGTGATCGATCGCCCCGATCGCCGCGATCGCCCCTCGCGCGATGACGAGGGCATGACTCGTCGTCTCCGGCAGATCCTCCAGGTGATGCGTGACGAGGATCGACGCGAGCCCCGGATCCCGGTGCGCGAGCGCGTCGATCGTCTCCAGGAGCTGCTCCCGGGCGGCCACGTCGAGCCCGGTCATCGGCTCGTCGAGCAGGAGCAGACGGGGATCGCAGGCGAGTGCCCGCGCGATCAGCGCCCGGCCCCGCTCCCCCTGCGAGAGCGTCGGCCATCGGGCGTCGCACCGATGCGCGAGGCCCACCTCGGCGATGAGCCGATGCGCGAGCGCGGTCTGCGCGGGCGTCGGCGCCCAGCGCATCGGAGTCTCGATCGTCCCCGTCAGGCCGGTCAGCACGACCTCGGTCACGGTGAGGGGCGAGCGCAGCGGATGCCGCGGATCCACGTGGCCGATCCGGCGGCGCAGCTCCTGCAGGTCGACCCGGCCGATCCTGTGGCCCAGCACCTCCGCGGTCCCGCTCGACGGGTGCGTCCGCGCGCCGCAGATGCCGAGGATCGAGCTCTTGCCGGCGCCGTTGGGGCCCAGGAGCGTCCAGTGCTCGCCCGCACGCACGACCAGCTCGATCTCCTGCAGGATGTCGCGCCCGTCGCGCCGCAGCGTCACCCCGTCCAGCCGGACGACCTCGCCGCTCACCGCAGGCCGTCCTTCAGCGACGCCAGGTGCGACCGGCTGAGGCGGGAGGCGGCCGCGGCATCGCCGGAACGGATCGCATCGGCCAGGCGCACGTGCGCCTCGTGGTCCTCGTCGTCGCCGAAGGAGGCGCGGATCCGCAGCATCGCGATCATCGTCTGCCGCAGCCGCGGGGTGAACCCGTCGAACAGCTCGGTGAGGATGGGGTTGGCGGCGGCGACGACGATCGCGCGGTGGAACGCGAGATCCGCGTCCACGTGCTCCTCGAGATGGGAGCGGTGCTCCGCGCGATGACGGAGGGCGCGGCGGATCGCGCGGAGATCGTCCGGCGAGCGGCGCTCCGCGGCGAGCGCCGCGGCATCCCCCTCGATCGCCGCCCTCGCCTCGATGACGCTGACGATGTCGGCGCGCTGCAGCACCGCGTCCCAGTCCTCTCGCACGTCGAGCGCGGTGACGAAGACGCCCGCGCCCTGTCGCGCCGACAGCACTCCCCTGCCCGCCAGCTGGCGGATCGCCTCGCGCACCGTGGACCGCCCCACCCCCAGCTGGGCGGCGAGCGTCGTCTCACCGGGGAGCCGGGCGCCCAGCGCCCACTCCTCGCCCCTGATCCTGTCCAGGAGCACGTCCGCGGTCTGATCCGCCATCGAAGAACGCTGCACGCTCGGCCCCATGATCGCATCAACTCCTCAACTTGTCTGCGGAGTTAACGCTACACTGCCTGCATGCTCCCGAGCGCGATCCTCCTTCTTCACCGCCACGGCGGGGACTGACCGGTCCGGCACCCCGTCGTGGCTGATGCCGCCGCGCCGACCGCCGAAACCCCTCGCAGAGAGCAGAAGAGCATGACCCGCACCCCCTTCCCCGGAATCTCCACGCCCGCCGGGCCCGTCCCCGCCGGCGCGCCGGCCTGGAACCGCCAGCGGCACTCGCAGATGCCGTCGCATCGCTACGCGGATCCCTACGACCGCGTCTCGATCCCCCTCTCGGCGCAGGAGCGCACCTGGCCGACCCGGCGCCTCACCGCCGCACCCCTGTGGGTGCCGGTCGACCTCCGCGACGGCAACCAGGCACTGGCCGAGCCGATGGATCCGGCGCGCAAGCGGCGCTTCTTCGAGCTCATGGTCGCGATGGGCTACAAGGAGATCGAGGTCGGCTACCCGTCCGCCTCGCAGACCGACTTCGACTTCGTGCGCCTGATCGCCGAGCAGGGCATCGCGCCGGAGGACGTGACGATCGTCGTGTTCACGGCCGCGCGCCGCGATCTCATCGCACGCACGGTCGAGTCGATCCGCGACATCCGCAATCCCGTCGTCATCCACCTGTACACCGCGACGGCGCCGATCTGGCGGGAGACCGTGCTCGGTCGCGATCGCGACGAGCTGCGCGCGCTGATCCTCGACGCAGGACGAGACGTGCTCGAGCTCGCCGGCGGGCTTCCCCACGTGCGCTTCGAGTTCTCCCCCGAGGTGTTCATGCTGACCGAGCCCGACTACGCGCTCGAGATCTGCAACGCGATGACCGCCCTGTGGGAGGCGACGCCGGAGCGCCCGGTGATCCTCAACCTGCCGGCGACGGTCGAGATCGCCACGCCCAACGTGTACGCCGACCAGATCGAGTACATGCACCGCCATCTCGACCGGCGCGAGAGCGTCATCCTGTCGGTCCATCCGCACAACGACCGCGGCACCGGGATCGCCTGCGCCGAGCTGGCCGTGCTCGCCGGCGCGCAGCGGGTCGAGGGCTGCCTGTTCGGCAACGGCGAGCGCACCGGCAACGTCGACCTCGTCACGCTCGCCCTGAACCTGCACGCCCAGGGCATCGATCCGATGATCGACTTCTCCGACATCGACGAGATCCGCCGCACGGTCGAGCACAGCAACCGGATCGAGGTGCACCCGCGGCATCCCTACGTCGGCGACCTCGTGCACACGGCGTTCAGCGGCACCCACCAGGACGCGATCCGCAAGGGCTTCGCCGAGCACCGGGAACGCGCCGCGTGCGAGGGACGCTCCGAGCGGGAGATCGCCTGGCGCGTGCCGTACCTCCCCGTCGATCCGGCCGACCTCGGCCGCTCCTACGACGCGGTGATCCGCGTGAACTCGCAGTCGGGCAAGGGCGGGATCGCCTACCTGCTCGAGACGGAGTTCGGGATCCGGCTCCCGCGCCGGCTGGAGATCGACCTGGCCGGGCACGTGCAGCGGCACGCCGATCAGAGCGGCCTCGAGCTCGACGCGCACGGGCTCTGGCGCATCTTCGACGATGCCTATCTCGCCGGCGACGAGGAGCCCCGCATCGCGCTGTCGCAGGTGCGCACCGACGCCGCTGCCGAGCCGCGCACGATGTTCCGGCTGCGCGTCGACGGGTCCGAGCACGACTCCGAGCACCCCGGTGTGGGACCGGTGGAGGCGCTCACCGAGGCGCTCGCGGCGCACGGTGCACCCATCGAGATCCTCGACCTGCAGCAGACGAGTCTCGGCGCCGGCAGCGACGGCGAGGCGCTGACGCTAATCGAGTACCGCGGGGCGCACGGCACCGGATGGGCCGCCGGACGGGACGGATCGGTGCTGACCGCGACGCTCAACGCCGTGCTCACCGCCGCGAACGCGTCGCTGCGCTGAGCCGCGGGCCGCGGATCCGCACTCCCTCGGGGTCTGATCCGCGGCCGCGGCACGCCGTGCGGACCGCCTCAGCCGGCCGTCGACGCGCGCACGACGAGGGTGCCGTGCTCGGGCGCGGGCACCGCAAGCGCGAGCTCGGGCTCGAGCTGCCGCAGCAGCTCGGCCGCGGCCTGCCGGCCCAGCGCCTGCGGCTGCAGGTCGACCGCGGTGATCTCCGGGGAGATCCCACGCAGGCGTTCCGCGTCCGACCCGCACACCACGCGCACGTCCTCGGGCACACGGACCCCGCGCGCCACCAGGCGGTCGACGAGGGCGCGGGCGTGGTCGCTCGTCATGCAGTACACGCCGTCGGGCGGCAGGGGCAGCGCGAGCAGCGCGTCGGCGGCGACCGCCCCTTCGTCGGGCTCCGCGCGCTCGGGCACGGACAGGACGATCTGCGCTTCCTCGGGCACTCGCTCGCGATAGCGCTGCTCGGTCGCCGTGTTCCACTCGATCGGGTCGGTGCCCACGACCAGGGCGATCCGCTGCGCTCCGCACGCGGCGAGGTGCTCCAGCACGCGATCGGTGATCAGCGCGGTGGCGATGTCGACGATGTGGGGATCCCCCGGATCCGCGACGTCGGCGCCCACGAGCGTGTAGGGCATGCCCCCCGCGCGCAGCGCGGCGATGAGCGGGTCGCCCTCCACGGGGTCGGTCACGATGATGCCGTCGCACGCCCAGGCGGTCGTCGGCGCCTGGGGCACCGTCGGATCGGCGACGAGCATCAGCGCGTAGCCGTGCGCGAGCGACGTCAGCGCGGCCGCGCCCGCGAAGCGCGGGAAGTAGTCGACGTCCTGGATCTGCTGGGGCTCCGCGCCGACCGCCGGGCGCAGCACGAGCCCGATCACGCCCAGCCGGCTGCGCCGCAGGCCGCTGGCCACCACGTCGGGGTGGTAGCCGAGCTCGGTCGCCGCCGCCCGCACGCGCGCCTGGGTGGCGGGGTTGACGACGCCGTTGCCCGAGAAGGTGTGCGACACCGTGGTGACGGAGACCCCTGCCCTGCGGGCGACGTCGCGGATGGTGGATCGCTGTCTGCGCATGCCGCGATGATAATCTCCGGATCCGCTTGCCCAAATCGTTTTGGCTCTTTACCGTTGCGTGTCGAGCGCGAACAAGGACGTCGCGCACCCGACCTTCCGCCCTGGAGCCCTCATGTCGCAGACGACACCCCCCGAGACCGCAGACCCGTCCCCCGCGCTGACGCACGCCGTGCCCGCCGACAGCGCGACCCGCATCGAGACGCACGGCATCGACTACATCCCGGACACGGAGCGCCACGGCCGTGCGCGCGATCTGCTCGCCGTCTGGGCGGCACCCAACGTGAACTTCCTCGCCGTCGTGATCGGGGTGACCCTGGTGCTGCTGGGTCTGGACCTGTGGCAGGCGCTGCTCGCGATCGTGATCGGCAACCTGTTCTCGATCATCACCGGCATCGTCGCCGGTTCGGGGCCGGCCGCAGGAGCCCCCAGCGAGGTCATCACCCGCGCCATGTACGGCATCACCGGCAACCGGTTCAACGTCGCCATCGCCGGCTGGCTGATCAGCGTCTGCTACCTCGCGATCAACTGGGCCGCCGCGACGACCGTCGCCGTCGGCCTGCTCGGCCGGCTCGGCATCGCGTCGAACGGCTGGACGATCGCGATCAGCGCGATCGTGATCGCCGCCGCCACCATGGTGATCAGCGTGTACGGCCACGGCCTGATCATGCGCCTGTACCAGCCGCTCGCGATCCTGCTCGCGGTGATCTTCGCGGGCATGGCCGTGTTCGTGGTCGGCGGCGCGAAGTGGAGCTACACCCCGGCCGCACCGCTGCACGGCCTGGATCTGGTCGCGATGATGGCCGCCGGCATCGCCCTCGTCGCGTCCGGCCCGCTGTCGTACACGAACAGCGCCGACTTCGCCCGCTACCTGCCCGCGAGCACCCGGGTGCGCGACGTCGCCCTGTGGACCACGCTCGGGATGGTGATCCCCGGCGTGCTGGCCACGTTCGTCGGCGCCCTCGCGGCGAGCGCCGTGGACATGTCAGATCCGGAAGCGGGGCTCGAGAAGTTCCTGCCGGGCTGGTTCGCCCCGATCTTCCTCATCTCCGTGATCGTCGGCACCATCGCCAACAACGCGATGACCGCGTACAGCTCCGGACTCGCCCTCCAGGCCGTCGGCATCCGCCTGCCGCGCTCGCGCACCGTGCTCCTCGACGGAACGGTGGGCGTGCTGATGACGCTGTTCGCCCTGCTGGTCTGGAACTTCCTGGACAGCGTCTCCAGCGCGCTGCAGCTGGCGGTCACGATCCTCGCGCCGGTGATGGGCGTGTACCTCGCCGACATGCTGTGGCGCCGCAACCGCTACGACGGCGCGGCCCTCGCCGACGACAGCCGCGGCAGCCGCTTCTGGTTCACCGGCGGCGTGCACGTCCCCGGCGCGATCGCGGTGCTGGCCGGCATCGGCGCCTCGCTCCTGTGCAGCGCGACGCTCGTCTTCACCGGGCCGATCGCGGCCGCGATCGGCGGCATCGACCTGTCGGTGCCGGTGGGCCTGCTCGTGCCCTTCGCGCTCTATCTTCTGCTGGTGCGCCGCTCGCCCCGCTCGCTGGCCTCGCTCTGACCGCTCACGTCGACAAGGATCCCCTCTCATGACTTCGAACGAGACACGCACCACCCACTACCGCGGCGGCGCGATCTTCACCTCCGACACGCAGCCGTGGGCGCAGTCGCTGATCGTCGAGGACGGCCGCGTGCTCTTCGTCGGCGACACGGCCGCCGCCGACGCCTTCGCGGCCGACGCCGTGGTCGAGCTCGACGGCGCGCTGGTGATCCCGGGGATCGTCGACGCGCACACGCACCTGATCGGACTGGGCGAGTCGCTCGAGCAGGTGGACCTGCACGACGCGCCCGATCTCGCGGAGATCCAGGCGCGCATCGCCGCGGCCGCGGCGGCGGATCCCGACGCACCGCGGATCCAGGGTCGCAGCTGGCTGTTCTCCAGCCTCGACGGCCGCGCTCCGCACCGGGAGATGATCGACGCGGTCGTCTCCGATCGCCCGGTGTACCTGAACGCGAACGACAACCACTCCGCCTGGCTGAACTCGGCGGCTCTGGCCGAGCTGGGGATCGACGACGAGACCCCGGATCCGCTCGGCGGCACGATCCAGCGCGATGCACAGGGCCGCGCGACCGGCATGCTGCGGGAGAACGCCGTGTTCGCGTTCCTGCGCGTGCGGCTGGACGCGCTCACGAGCGATGCCGACCGCGAGGCGCAGTTCGAGGCAGCGCTGCGCACGTACCTCGACGCAGGGGTCACCGCTGCGGTCGACATGGCGCTGTCCGAACCGGATCTCCGCGCGATGCTCGCCGTCCAGGAGCGGCACGGCGGGATCCTGCCGATGCACGTCGCCGCGCACTGGGCCGTCTATCGCACCGGGACCGCCGACGGCGACGCCGCCGCGGTCGATCGTGCGATCGCCCTGAACCGGGAGCACCCCGGCCCCGGTCTGCGGATCGCCGGGATCAAGCTCTTCGTCGACGGCGTGATCGACAGCTGCACGGCGGCCATGCGGGCGCCGTTCGCCGACGGCTCGCAGCCCGAGGCGCTCTGGGACCTTCCCTCCCTGACCGCGGTGGTCACGCGCGCCGACGCGGCCGGCCTCCAGATCGCGATGCACGCGATCGGCGATGCCGCATCCGCCCTCGCGCTCGATGCGCTGGAGGCCGCGGTCGCGACCAACGGCCCCCGCGCCGATCGCCGCCACCGCATCGAGCACCTCGAGACGGTCGACGCCGCGACGCCGCTGCGCCTGGCACGGCTGGGCGTCGTCGCCTCGATGCAGCCCGTGCACTGCGATCCCGCGATCCAGGACAACTGGCGCGCGATGCTCGGCGACGACCGCGCCGAACGGGGCTACCCCTGGGGCGAGTTCGCCGAGGCGGGCGCGACGCTCGCGCTCGGCACCGACGCGCCGACCGCGCCGTTCGATCCGCTGCCCAACCTGTTCATCGCGACCACCCGGCGCTCGGCGTTCGATCCGGACCTCCCGGCCAACCTCCCCGCCCATGCGATGGCCGTCGCCGACGCGGTGCGCCGGGCCACCCGCGACGCGGCGTACGCCGCACGCTGGGACGGCGAGCTCGGAGTGCTGCGCGCCGGGACCTCGGCCGATTTCGTGGTGCTCGACGCGGATCCGTTCCGCGACGGGCCCGAGGCGTTCCTCGCCGCGCAGGTGCGCGCCACGGTCGTCCGCGGGCAGGAGCACTCCGCCGCCCTCGTCCAGGACCGCTGACGCCGACCGCCCCCGGGGTCGTCGAGCGAGGACGCCGCAGGCTCCCGAGACGAAACGCGGTGCACTCCCCGGGCGCCGCGTCTCGTCTCGCTCCGCTCGCTCGACGACCGGCAGGGCGCGCGCGTCGCTCAGCGCTCGTAGAGGAGGATCACGCTGCCGGCGCCGTCGACGCGGCGGGTCTCGCGATAGCCGAGGTCGCGCAGGTCGCTGAGCCCCCAGTCGTCCTCGACGCCCTGGAACGACAGCTCGACCACCCACACGCGGTCCACGCCGTCGAAGCGTCCCATGCCGGCCGCCCGCGGGATCCCGTAGGTCTGGTCGTACCAGGTGTACGACTTCTGGTACGACGTCTTCAGCAGCAGATCTGTGACGTTGCGGAAGGAGGCGGGATCCGTCGCCTTCGCGAGCCGGGTGCGCTGGGACGGCCGCGCCCCGTCGTCGAACACGATGCCGTCACCGGGGTGCGCGTTCGCACGGATGAAGGCCGAGATGTCGTTCCAGTCCGACTGGTTCTTCGCGTACGGCCCGCGCTGCAGCGCGGCCACCGGCACCGCCGCGACCACCACCGCGGCGATCGCGATGCCCGCGACCCACGCCCCGCGGCGCGAGGCCGGCCCTTCCTGCGGGCCGGGGGCGTCCGCGGGCGCCGGCGGCGCGCCGATCCGGGCGAGGGTCCGCACGCCGAGGGCCATCACGATCGCGACGGCGGGCGCGGAGAACGTGCCGTACCGGGCGGTGTAGACCGCCATGAACGGGGTGACGGCGAGGAGCAGACCCATCGGCACGAGCATCCAGCTGAGCGCCACGACCTCGAGCCGCACCCCGGGCGTGCGCCACAGCCGCCCGCCCTCTCGGCGGATCCGCACGAGGTCGCGCACGAACGCGATCACGGCGATCAGGATCAGGGCCCAGGCGAGCGCGGTGAACCACCACTCCTGGAACCACATGTTCTTCAGCACGACCTCGGCCGTGACCGATTCGCGCACGGCGAGGAACGCGATCTGGCGGCGCTGCAGGAAGCCGAACCAGGCGATCGGCGCACACAGCACGAGGGCGATCCCGGTGCTGAGCGCCCAGGCCCGCCAGCGCCGGCGCAGCGGCGGCGCCAGCAGCACGATCACGAGCGCGGCGAACACCATGAGGGCGAAGTACAGGAACGTCCAGGTCGCGACGGTGAGCACCGCGGCGTAGCCGGCCCACCATCCGGCTGCGGTGCCGGGTCGGCGGGAGATCTCGACGAGCAGCACGATCAGCACGGCGGCGAAGGCCGCGCCGATCGCATACGAGCGCGCCTCCTCCCCCGCGAAGATCAGCCGCGGCTCGAGGGCGGTGAACACGCCCGCGACGACGGCGAACCGGATCCCGCCGAGCCGCCCGCACAGCCACACGACCGCGGCGGTGCAGACGCCGATCGCGAGCGCGGACGGGAACCGGATCGAGAACGCGCTCGGCCCGAACACGTCGATCCAGGCGTGCAGCCCGAAGTAGTACAGCCCGTGCACGGCGTCGACGTAGCTCAGCATGTGCCAGAGCGACGGCAGCGGCCGCGTCGCCGACATGAGGCTCGCGGCCTCGTCGCCCCAGAGGGAGGGGATCCACGATCCCGCCGCGCTCGTCGCGACCGCGAACAGGCCCAGCACGGCCGCCCACAGCCCCAGCCGCCGGGTATCCGCCGTCGCCCGCGACCCGGAGGTGAGCGACCGCTCCGAGGCGGTGCCGACAGCGGAGGAGGTCACGTCCCGAGGCTAGCGGGCCGTCCTTGGCCGCTCCTCCGAACCCCCTGTCAGCCGCCTGTCCCCGACGCGCCCGCCGGCGCCCGTGTTCCCGCCCGCGAGCACCCCCCGCAGGGTGATCCCGCAACCCGGCCGTTCGCGGTGCGGCACCGTCCCGACATCCGATGTTCTCCGAGCGTTCACTCGGACGCCGCCGAATATCCTGGAAGCGTGCCCCTCTCCTCCTCCGTGCGCCGAGTCCGCTCCGCCGCCCGACGTCTCAAGCGCGCCGCCGAAGCGGAGCGCATCGCATTCTGGCGGTCCCGTCCGGTGCGCCCCGATCAGGTCCTGTACGAGTCGTTCGCCGGCAACGGCATGCTGTGCAACCCGGAGGCGATCTTCCGCCACCTGCTGACGGATCCCGCATACGCGCACCTCACCCACGTCTGGGCGATCTCGGACGACGATGCGATCGAGCGCTTCCGTGCCGAGTTCGCGGACGACCGGCGGGTGTCGTTCGTGCGCCGGGGGTCCGCCTCGTACCGTCAGGCGCTGTCGGTCAGCGGCTGGCTGATCAACAACGCGACCTTCCCGACCTGGTTCGGCAAGCGGGAGGGCCAGGTCTATCTGAACACCTGGCACGGCACCCCCCTCAAGCTCATGGGCTTCGACATGCCCGCCGGCGCCGTGCAGTCCGCGAACACCCTGCGCAACTTCCTGATGTCGGACTACCTGCTGGCGGCGAACCCGTTCATGGCGGAGACCATGTACGAGGGCGCCTACCGGCTCACCAACGTCTACCCCGGCACGATCATCGAGGAGGGCTACCCGCGCATCGACCGGCAGCGTCTCGACGCCGCGGAGGAGGACGCGGTGCGCGCCGAGCTCGAGCAGAGCGGCGTCGCGCTCGACGGCAAGCCGATCGTGCTGTTCGCGCCCACATGGCGGGGCAGCTCGTTCGACGACCCGGAAGACAACATCGACGAGCTCGCCGCCCAGCTCGCGCAGCTGCAGGAGGGCGTCGGAGACGACCACGTCGTCGTGCTGAAGACGCACCAGATCGTGCACGCACGTGCCGCCTCACGCCCGGCGCTGGCCCGCTCGCTGGCGCCGAACTCGATCCCCACGAACGTCCTGCTGGGGGCGTCGGCCGGACTCGTCACCGACTACTCGTCGATCTTCTTCGACTACCTCGCCACCGGCCGCCCGATCGCGTTCTTCACGCCGGACGCCGACCTCTATTCCTCCGGGCGCGGCACGTACATGCCCCTGGACACCCTCCCCGGCCCGGTCGACGCCGACGCCGCCGGCACCGGTCGCGCCCTCGCCGCCCTGCTGCACGGCGCCCCGCCGCATCCCCAGTACGCCGCCTGGGCCGAGAGGTTCACTCCGTTCGAGGACGGCGCGGCGACGGCCAGGGTGGTCGACATCGTGTTCGGCGGAGCCCGTGACGGCTATCGCGCCCGTCCCACCGCCCGCGACGGCCGCAAGCGCCTGCTCGTGTATCTGGGCGGGATGAAGCCGAACGGCATCACCACCAGCGCGCTGAACCTGCTCGGGGCCATCGACCACAGCCGCTACGACGTGACCGCCCTCCTGCCGAAGCGACGCGGGAGCACCGACCCGCTGACGCAGGCGCGCATCCCCGCGGAGGTGCGCCAGGTGTTCCGGATCGGCGGGATGAACGGCTCCAAGGCCGTGCACCTGCGCCGTCGCATCGACGAGTGGCGCGGGTCCCCGCGCACCCCGGGGACCGAGCCGTGGCACGAGAGGCTCTGGAACGCGGAGTGGATGCGCGTGTTCGGCGAGGCGAGGTTCGACTGGGTCGCCGACTTCAGCGGCTACGGCCCGGTGTGGACCACGCTGCTGCTGCACGCCCCGGCCGTGAGCGAGGGCGGACCGGATCCCGTGCGGGCCATCTGGATGCACAACGAGATGGCGGCCGACCGCGAGCGCACCGTGAACGGGAAGGCCAGCATGAAGCGCGGCCTCGGCACCGTGTTCGCGATGTACTCCGAGTACGACCAGCTCGTCTCCGTCTCGCATCAGCTCACCGAGCTGAACCGGGCGGAGCTCGCCGAATACGCCTCCGGTGATCACTTCCGCACCGTGCGCAACTTCCCGGACGTCGAGCACGTGATCCGCGGCGCGCGGCGCCCGCTCAGCGACTTCTTCGCCGAGTCCGATGCGCAGTACGAGGCAGCCGATCAGGAGATCCCGCCGCGACCCGCCTGGTACGACGCGCTCCAGGCCGATGAGGGCGAGCTGCGCTGGTTCGTCACGATCGGGCGCCTGAGCCCCGAGAAGAACCACGCCCGCCTGATCCGCTCGTTCCAGAAGGTGCACGCCGCGCATCCCGAGTCGCGTCTGCTCATCGTGGGCGGCGGACCGCTGCGCGCCGACCTGCAGCAGCAGATCGACGACGCCGGGCTCGCTGACGCCGCCTTCCTCACCGGTGCTCAGCGCAATCCCTACGCGCTGCTCGCCGCCTCCGACTGCTTCGTGCTCTCCAGCCTCTACGAGGGCCAGCCGATGGTGCTCATCGAGGCGGCGATCTGCGAGCTGCCGATCGTCTCGACCTCGTTCGGCTCGGTCTACGGGGCGCTCCCCGAGGGCGCCATCCGGATCGTGGGTCAGGACGACGACGCCCTCGCGGCGGGCATGACGGCGTTCCTGGACGGCGACGTGCCGGCGGCGACGCTGGACGTGGACGCATATCGCGCCGACGTGAAGGCCGAGTTCGAGGCTCTTCTCGCCGACTGATCCGGGCCGGCCGTCCCCGAGCCGTCGAACGCCCCGGCGCCTCTCGCGCCGCCGGGCGCCGCGATGGCAGACTCGAAGTCCGCGGGGATGCGCAACGAGGCGCGCCCCGGAACGACCGATCGGGGATCACCATGGCCTCACCGCACCCTCTGGACTCGCTCACCGGTGCCGAGTTCTCCGCCACCGCCGCCGTCCTCGCACGGGAGCACGGCGTCGACACGGGCTGGCGGTACGCCTCGATCATCCTCAAGGAGCCGCCCAAGGCCGAGGTGAAGGCGTGGCGCGAGGGGGATCCTGTGGTGCGGCGCTCGCTCTCGGTGCTGTGGCGCAAGCAGACGAACGAGGTGTACGAGGCGGTCGTGAACCTCACCGCCGACGCGGTCGAGTCGTGGACGCACGTGCCCGGGGTGACGCCGAACTTCACGATCGACGAGTACCACGACTGCGACCATGCGATGAAGGAGAACCCCGAGGTCCGCGCGGCGCTCGAGGCCCGCGGCGTCGACGTCGACCTCGTGCTGTTCGACGTGTGGACCTATGGCGGCGCGGTGATCCCGGACAAGTGGCGTGACCGGCGCCTGGGCTGGGTGGACCTGTGGATGCGGGCGACGCCGGACGGCAACCCCTACGCGCACCCGGTGAGCGGCCTGAAGATCATCGTCGACATGAACACCCTCGAGGTGCTCGAGATCGAGGAGCATCACGACTACGGCTTCCCCGAGGTGCACGGCGAGTACGTGCCCGAGCTCGCCGGCATCACCCCGCGGACGGATCTGAAGCCGCTGGAGATCGTGCAGCCCGAGGGCATCTCGTTCACCGTCGACGGAGCCCGCGTCCAGTGGCAGAACTGGGACTTCCGGCTCGGCTTCAACTACCGCGAGGGACCGGTGATCTACCAGGTCGGCTTCGACGACCAGGGCACCCGCCGCGAGGTCGCGTACCGCCTGTCCTTCGCCGAGATGATCGTGCCCTACCGCGACTCCAGCTTCGACCACTACCGCCGTACGGCGTTCGACGTGGGCGAATGGGGGCTCGGCTACATGTGCACGTCGCTCGAGCTCGGCTGCGACTGCCTCGGCGAGATCACCTATCTCGACGCCGTCCTGCCGGACACCGCCGGTCAGCCGTGGACGATCACGAACGCGATCTGCCTGCACGAGGAGGACAACGCCGTGCTCTGGAAGCACGTCGACCCCGATGCGGGCACCGAGGTGCGGCGCCAGCGCCGGTTCGTCGTCTCGGTGCACGCGACCGTCGCGAACTACGAGTACCTCGTGTACTGGCGCTTCTACCAGGACGGCAACATCGAGTGCGAGGTGCGCGCCACCGGCATCATGGTGACCACGCCCATGGCAGAGGGCGAGACCGGCAAGGCCACGGGCACCACGATCGACACCCGCACGTACGCGCCGTTCCACCAGCACTTCCTCATCGCGCGCCTCGATCTGGACGTCGACGGCGACGGCAACACGGTGATCGAGTCCGACTCGATGCCGGCGCCCATCTCCGAGGCGAACCCGTTCGGCCTGGACCTGAACACCCGCGCCACCGTCATCCGCTCGGAGTCCGAGTCGGGCCGCAGCTTCGACTGGGAGCGTCAGCGCGGCTGGAAGGTGCAGAATCCGAGCAAGCTCAACGCGTGGGGCGCGCCCGTGGCGTACAAGCTCGTGCCCTCGGCGTCGTTCCCGGCGATGTTCGACGAGTCGTCGCCGATCCTCAGGCGCAACCCGGTGATCGGCAAGACGCTGTGGGTCACCCGGCACCACGACGACCAGTTCTGGCCCGCGGGCGACTACCCCACCCAGTCGGTGGACGACCTGCACAACGGCATGAGCGCCTGGATCGCGGACGATGAGGACCTCGTCGACCAGGACGTCGTGCTCTGGTACAACTTCGGCATCCACCACATCACCCGCACCGAGGACTGGCCGATCATGCCGGCGGACACGATCTCGTTCTGGCTCAAGCCGTTCGGCTTCTTCGACCGCAACCCCTCGCTGGACGCCCCGCGCACCGCGAAGGGCGCGTCCTGCTCCTGCACGGACGGGGAGTGCCGGTGCGGACACGACCACGGATCCGGTCATGCGCACGACGGCGGTCATGCGCACGGATCCGGTCATCCGCATGACGAGGCCCATCAGCACGATCACCACGGCTGAGGCGCCGCCGGATCCGGCAGGCTGCGGCTTTGCCGGATCCGGCGCCACGCTCCCCGTGCGGGGTTAGCATCGCGGTATGCGAGAGACCAGGGCGACGCACGGCTGAACGTCCTGGAGCAGCGATCCGTGCCACCCGGCCTCTGCGAAGGAGGCCCGATCATGAGCATGCAGGCGCAGCCGAGCGGCACCACGACCCACGCCGACTGGGGCGCGGGGCGCCCCCATCTGCTGATCACATCCGACGACACCCGGCTGGTCCATCAGCTCGTCGACGATGAGACGCGCATCGGATCCGCGGGAGACTGCCAGATCCGACTGGCCGGACTCGCCGCGGTGCACGCGGTCATCCGGCACGACGCCCACGACGACTACGACCTGGAGATGCTCGCCCCCGGGCAGACCAGCGCGAACATCGCCAAGTCCGCCGAGGAGGAGGGCCGCGCGGTCGAGACCCTGCACACCGGCGCGCGGTTCACCGCGGGCGACTGGCGCTTCGTCTTCGTGCGCGACGAGTTCGCCGACCATGGCCGCCCCTACGGCGGACGGCTCGGCGGCGAGGGCGCGCATCAGCGCCGTCAGCCCCCTCGCCCCGACTACGAGGCCGAAGGGCACACCGGCGCGATGCCCGCACCGCCGGAACCTCCCGTGATCGCACCCGAGGACGGGCTCCCCTCCGACTGAGCCGAGGACCCGCTGCTCGGCACGCTGTGCCCTGTCGAGGGCGCTCCCTGTCGCAGGCGCTGTCGCCCGTCGGCGGTCTGCGGAATACTGGTGCCGTCCGAGGAGGCGACGTGTTCCAGACCGACGTGACCGATGTCCCGCAGCTGAGCTTCACCGGCGCCATGCCCGGCGCGGGGCGGATCGACCAGCTCGTCGCGGAGGCGCATGATCGATACTCCGGCCAGGACGACGGCACCGTGGCCGACTACATCCCCCTGCTGGCGGAGGCGGATCCGGCGTGGTTCGGGTTGTCCGTGGTCGACGTCGACGGAGGCACCCACGCAGCCGGGGACGTCGACATCGCCTTCTCGATCCAGTCGATCTCCAAGGCCTTCGTCTTCGCGCTCGCGGCCGACGAGATCGGCCACGACACCATCGTGGAGACGGTGGGCGTGAACAACACCGGCCTCGCCTTCAACTCCGTCGTCGCCGTCGAGCTCAACGACGGCAGCCCGATGAACCCGATGGTCAACGCGGGGGCGATCGCCACGACCGCCCTGGTGCCCGGGGCGCATGCGGACGAGCGCTGGCAGCGCATCCGCGACGGACTCAGCCGCTTCGCGGGGCGTCCCCTCGCGCTCGACGGCGAGGTGTACCGGTCCGAGTCGTTCACGAATCATCGGAACCAGGCGCTGGCCCTCCTGCTGCAGAGTTACGGGCGCCTGGCGATCGCGCCGGACGAGGCGACCGACATCTACACACGGCAGTGCTCGCTGGCGGTGACGGCGCAGGACCTGGCCGTGATGGGGGCGACTCTCGCCGACGGAGGCGTGAACCCGGTGACCGGCGAGCGCGTGGTCTCCGCCGAGACGGCCCGCGACACGCTCGCCCTCCTCGCGTCCTGCGGGATGTACGAGCGCAGCGGGGAGTGGCTGTTCGAGATCGGCCTTCCCGCGAAGTCCGGCGTTTCGGGAGGCATCGTCGCGATCGCGCCGGGCAAGGGCGCTGTCGGCACGTTCTCCCCCCGCCTCGACGAGGCGGGCAACAGCGTGCGCGGGCAGCGTGCGTGCGCGTTCCTCTCCCGCGCGCTCGGCCTCAACCTCTTCGCCTCGGCGCCCCGCGCCGCAGGCCCATCCCCCGCGTGACAGGATCCGATCCCCCTTCGAAGGAGCCGTTCATGACCGCCGCCACCGCCACCGAGCACGTCGAGGAGCGCCGCTCCTGGGCGCCCATGGTCGGGCTCTTCCTCGCCCAGGTACTGATGTCGTTCAACGTCGCCGCCCTGCCGATCTCGCTCGGCGGGATGGTCGAGGACTTCGGCGTGCCGCCCACCACCGCCAGCTCGACGATCGTGGTCTATGGTCTCGCCGTCGCAGCCCTCGTCATGACCGGCGCCAAGCTCGGGCAGAGGGTCGGCTGGGTGCTGATCTTCCGCGTCGTGGTGGCCGTGTTCGCGGTGAGCAGCGTGATGATGATCACCGCCTCGTCCATCGGCTGGGCGATCGGCGGCCAGGTGCTCGCGGGCGCCTCCGCGGCCATCATCGTCCCCTCGCTCGTCGCGCTCATCGCCGAGAACTATCGCGGCGCACAGCAGGCGACCGCCGTCGGCTCCCTCGGCTCCGCGCGGGCCTTCTCCGGCATCAGCGCGTTCCTCATCGGCGGAACCCTGGGCACCCTCGTCGGCTGGCGGCCGGTGTTCTTCATCACGCTCGCCCTCGCGGTGGCGGTGTTCGCCCTGAGCTTCGGGCTGCGCGGCGACCGCGGCAACCCGGCGATCCGGATCGACCTCGTGGCGTCGGTGCTGATCGGCGCCGCGGTCGTGCTGCTCACCCTGGGCTTCAACAACCTCAACGCCTGGGGGATCGTCCTCGCCGAACCCGGGGCGCCCTTCTCCGTCCTCGGGCTCTCCCCCGCCCCGGTCTTCGTCGTGGTCGGCGTGATCTTCGGACAGGCGTTCTTCCTCTGGACCCGGCGCCGGATGAGGATCGGGAAGGTGCCGCTCGTCGACCTGAGCGTGCTCGGCAAGCGCTCGGAGCGCGCCGCGGTGTACGCGATGTTCATCATCGTGGCGATGGAGGCGGCGGTGAACTTCACCGTGCCGACCTACATCCAGGTGGTGCAGGGACGGACGCCGTTCGACACGTCCCTCGCGATGATGCCGTTCAACCTCACCGTGTTCGTGACCGCGACGCTCATCGTGCGCTTCTACAAGCGCTTCGCCCCGCGGACCATCGCACTGTTCTCCTTCACCCTGACCACCGCCGCCCTCGTCTGGCTCTCGATCGTCGTCACGAACAACTGGGAGACGTTCCCGACGATCCTCGGTCTCGTCGTCTTCGGCATCGGTCAGGGATCGCTCGTCACGCTCGTGTTCAACGTGCTCGTCACCGCGGCGCCGAAGAGCCTCGCCGGGGACGTGGGATCCATCCGCGGCACGACGCAGAACCTCGCGAGCGCGGTGGGGACGGCGGTCATGGGCGCCCTGCTGGTCACTCTCCTGAGCATGGGATTCACCCGGGCCGTCGCCGAGCACGACGAGCTGCCGCCGTCGATCATGACGCAGGTCGATCTGGACCAGGTCAACTTCCTCAGCAACGACGCGCTCAAGGCGAAGTTCGAGGAGACGGACGCGACGCCGGCGCAGATCGACGCCGCCGTGGCGATCAACGAGGAGCAGCGCCTGCGCACGCTCCGGCTCGGCTTCCTCGTGCTCGCCGGCATCAGCGCGATCGCCGCCCTCCCGGCGTCTCGCCTGCCGCGCTACCGCCCGGAGGAGATCCCGGCGCCGGACAACCTGCCCGACGAGGACTGAGCGGCGCTCAGGACTCGGACGGCTGCAGCGGCAGCTGCGGGCCGTGGTTCCAGGCCAGGATGGCAGGCTGCTCGCGCGAGTATCCCAGCACCGAGACGGATCCGGCGTCGAGCGTGATCGCGGCGCCGAAGCGCGGGGCCTGGCGCAGGAACACGGCGGTGAGGATCCGCAGGTAGTGGCCGTGGGCGATGAGCGCCACGTCGCCGTCGACCATCGCCGGCAGCACCCGGGTGAGCACCCGCGAGGCGCGGGCGGCGACCTCTTCGACGGTCTCCCCCGGCGTCTCGCCACGGATCACGCCGTGCGTGAACGCGCTCCAGTCATAGCCGAGCTCCGCGCGGATGTCCTTGGTGGTGCGCCCCTCGTAGCCGCCGTAGTCCCACTCCACCAGCAGCGGGTCGACGTCGGCCTCGAGACCGGCCAGCTGCGCCGTGCGGCGGGCGCGCTGCAGCGGCGAGGAGAGCACGAGCCGGAAGTCGTAGCCGGTGACGAGCGCGCCGGCCAGACGGGCCAGCTCCTCCCCGCGCGGCGTGAGCGGGATGTCGGTGCGCCCGGTGTGCCGACCGCTGCGCGACCACTCGGTCTCGCCGTGCCGCAGCAGCACGAGCTTGCCCTGCGGGTTGTCCGGGGCGGGACGGTCGGGCAGCGGGTCAAGGGGCGTCGCGAGGTTCTGCACCCTGCAACGGTACGCTCCCGCGCCCGTCCTCCTCCCGGACGACAGGCGGTCGCGCGGCATCGCGCTGCGCGCGGCGCAGCCGTGTGCAGGCGAGCGGGACGATCCTCACCCCGACGATCATGCTGCGCAGACCGAGCACGATCGTGAGCGCACGCACTCCCCAGGCCGGCAGGAACGCGCAGAGCACCGCGAGCGCGAGGTCGAGAACGCCGAAGACGAGCTCGACCCGGGGCGTCTCGCTCTGCGCCCGCACCACCGCCACCACCTTGGACATGCCGCTGGAGAGATAGACGAGCGCGGCGATCAGGACCAGGCCGTCGTCGGGCACCGCCCCCGCGCACAGGGCGGCGCCGCCCGCCACCGCGAGCAGACCGCTCACGACGCTCAGGATCCGTCCCCGGCCACGCGTAAGCGCGGAGCCGAGATCGTCGATCCCCGACAGCAGGAAGCCGAGGCCGATCAGGAGGCGCAGCCGCAGCAGCACCGCGTCCCCCTCAGCGATCAGCAGCACGACGCCCGAGAGCAGCGAGACCGCTCCCGCCGCGGCGACGAGCCACCACGGCAGCCCACGGAGCCGAGCGGCGAGACGCTCGCGAAGGGTCCAGGCACGGTCATGCAGGGCGGGCACCTGAACATGCTACGGGCGCCAGGACAGTGCCACGAGGGCGAGGACCCGGCTTCGCGTCAGCCGCGCAGCAGCACGAACAGCAGGCAGAGCACGCCGACGAGCAGGGTCGCGGCCGTCAGCGCCACCACCGGCAGGCCGGAGCGCAGCACGACCGGCTCGGTCGAGGTGAGCGCCCTGTGCTGTCGCCGGTACCGCCGATGGGATCCGACCAGCACCACGAGCGCGAGCACGAGCCCCGCGAATCCGAGCACGAGCGCGACCCCGCCGATGACCGAGGGCAGGATGCGCATGATGACCACCGACCCGCCGGCGAGCGCGAGCGCGGTGCGCCGCCACGCCAGGGCGGTGCGCTCGGGCTGCAGTCCGGGGTCGAAGACCCGCTCGGGTTCGCCGGTCACGCCAGGAGCACCCCGAGGAGCACCAGCACGCCGGTCGCCACCACGACCAGTGCCAGCGGGATCGCGATCCACGGCGGTCCGAGCGGGGTCGACTCGCGCAGCGCCCGCTCGGTGCGCATCCACCCGAACCACGCCTGCACCGGGGTGAGCAGCCCCGCGACGATGAGCAGGATCGACGCCGCATGACGGAATCCCGGATGCATGCCGAGCCCCAGCGCCTCCAGCGCGACGCCGCCCGCGAGCAGGGCGAGGGAGGTGCGGATCCAGGCCAGGAACGTGCGCTCGTTCGCGAGCGTGAACCGGGCATCCGGCTCCTCGCCGCGGTCGTAGACACGCCGGGGGAATCGGCTGCTGGTCATGCGTCCTCCGTTCGGAGCGAGACGGTGCGGAATCCCGCGTTGCCCATCGACGAATCCGGGGTGTTCGAGCTGCGGGCCGAATTGCGGTAGCGGTTGCAGTACGAGCTGTGGCACAGGTAGCTGCCGCCGCGCAGCACGCGCGCCGCGCCGAGCGACGGGCCGCGGGGATCCTGCTCCGCCGAGCGCTCGTAGGCGCGCGGGTCGAACCAGTCGGCGCACCACTCCCACACGTTGCCGACCGGCTGGTGCAGTCCGTAGCCGTTGGCGGCGAAGGCCCGCACGGGAGCGGTCGTCAGCCAGCCGTCGTCCAGGGTGTTCGTACGGGGGAAGTCCCCCTGCCAGATGTTCACGCGCCAGCCGCCGTCGTCGGGCTGCTCGTCACCCCACGGGTAGGTCGCCCCCTCGAGCCCGCCCCGGGCCGCATACTCCCATTCGGCCTCCGTGGGCAGGCGGCGGCCCGCCCAGCCGCAGTAGGCGACGGCGTCGTTCCAGCTCACGTGCACCACAGGGTGGTCCGCCAGTCCGTCGAGATCGGAGCGCGATCCGCCCGGGTGCGCCCAGTCGGCTCCCCGCACGCCGAACCACCACGGGGTGCCGGCGGCCGGCCCCATGACGTCGGCATCGGGCGCGGCGACCGCGAGGTGGAACACGGCCGAGAAGCCGAAGGTCTCCGCCTCGGTGCGGTAGCCGGTCGCCGCGACGAAACGCGCGAAGTCCGCGTTGGTCACGGTGGTCGCATCGATGTCGAACCCGCGGAGCGTCACGCGGTGCCTCGGCGTCTCGCCGTCGCCGCGGTTCTCGTCCCCCGAGGAGTCGCCCATGACGAAGGTTCCGGCGGGGATCCGAGCCTGCGCGATGCGGTGTCCGTCACGTCCGTCGAGGGAGTCGTCGACGGGAGTCCCGAGCAGCGGGAGCGCCGTCCGTCCGCCCGGCAGCGCCTCGCGCGCGGGCCCCCCGCATGCGCACTCGGGACCGCAGGATTCACCCATGGCACCATCTTCCTCGCCCCGTGGCGCGCAGGCGAATCGAGCGGCTCGCCCCGCGGCCCGACACACGCGCGGCGGACACGAAGAAGGCCCCGAGCGACTGCTCGGGGCCTTCTGTTCCGGTGGACCCAAGGGGATTTGAACCCCTGACCTCCTCGATGCGAACGAGGCGCGCTACCAACTGCGCCATGGGCCCGAGAACTCCCTCAGCCTATCACGCCGACGCAGACGGGTCCGACTCGGCGGCCGAGCCTGCGCACACCGGGCGTGTCGGAGGGTGTCAGCCGGCCGCGCGCTGCGCGAGCAGACGCCGCACGTGCGCCTCGATCTCGGCGTCGTCGACGTAGCCCATCCGGGCGTACGGCGACTCCCCCGCGGCGGCGGGCGCGGGCAGCTCGACGGGCGCCGGCGGCGCGAGCTCCTCCGCCTTGCGCTGCAGCTCGGCGGCGCGGGCGGCTTCGCGCGCCAGCGTCTGGGCGTCGATCGTGGCGCGTGCGGCGTGCGCGCGGGAGCCGGCGACCGAGACCATCGGCTCGGGCAGGGTGCGCGGGGTCCACGTCCGCGGACCCTGATCGTGCAGCTCGGCCTCGCGCGCCGGCGCGGCGACGGCCGGGGCGGCCTCGACGCGCACGGCACGACGGGCGGCGCGGCGGGCGACGGCGGCCATGCGCTGCAGCATGCCCAGGGCGAGGACGGCGACGACGCCGGCCGCCCACAGCAGTGCCGAGGATCCGCCTTCGACGACCTGCCACACGCCGACGCCGACGGCGGCGAGCGCGAGGAGCAGGAGGACGGTGGCGACCAGGCGTGTGCGACGGCGCGCACGCGCGCGACGGAAGGCGGGGTCCGCATGCGTCGCGGCGAGCTGCTCGCGCAGCCGCTGCAGCTCCGCCTGCTCCCGGTCGGACTGCAGGCGACGCGCGAGCTTCTGCTGCGCGAGGGCCGTGCGGGCGTTGAGCTCCAGCTGCACCTCGCGCGGAGCCTCGCTGGTCTCCGCCAGCACGCGCAGCGCGCGGTTGAGCCGCAGCGCGTTGCGCTCCGCCGCGTCGTACTGGTGCTGTCCGCGCCACGACGGCAGGAAGTACAGCAGCCACAGCAGCGCCGCGACCAGGACGATCACGCCCCCGCTCAGCACCGGCCCGTTCATGCCCTCCACGGTATGCGACACACTGTCTGCGGCGCCGCAGACACGCGCATGCGCCCGCGGCGGACGCGCGCTCGCGCGGGCACGCTCGCACGACCGCGCGACGCCTGCAGGACCGCGCGACTCTGGCAGGACCGGATCCCGGATCTGATCCTGCGGGCGTGCGGGAGTCCTGCAGGCGTCGCCGCGCGGCCCCCGTGTCCGCCCGGGCGAGTAGGGTCGGCACGTGACCCCGTTCACCCCTCTGCACCGGCTCGTCATCGCGGTCGCCGTCCTCGCCTCGTTCGTGACGTTCCTCGACGGCACGGTCGTGACCGTCGCACTTCCCGCGATCAGCCGCGAGCTCGGCGGCGGCATCACCACGCAGCAGTGGGCGGTCGACGCGTACCTGATCACCCTGAGCGCGCTCATCCTGCTCGCCGGATCCGTCTCCGACGCCTACGGGCGCGTGCTGGTGATGCGGATCGGGCTTATCGCTTTCGGCGTGGCCTCCGTCGCCGTGGCCGCCGCCCCCACTCCCCTGGTGCTCATCATCGCGCGTGCCGCCCAGGGCGCGGCCGGCGCGCTGCTCGTGCCGAGCTCCCTGGCCCTGATCACCGCCGTGATGCGCGGCGAGGTGCAGTCCAGGGCGATCGGGGTGTGGACCGCGTTCACCACCGCCGCGCAGCTCGTGGGCCCGCTCCTCGGCGGCCTGTTCGTCGACCTGCTCTCCTGGCGCTTCGTCTTCCTCATCAACGTGCTGCCGATCGCGGTGACGCTGGTGCTGCTGTCCCGCCTGCATCTGCCCGACCCCCCGCGCACGGTGCGGGTCGACTGGCTCAGCGGCGCGCTGTGCGCGATCGGCCTCGGCGGTGTGGTCTACGCGCTCATCGAGCAGCCGCACCAGGGCTGGTCGTCCCCCGCCATCCTCCTCACCGGGATCGGCGGCGCCGCCCTGCTGGCCCTGTTCCTGCTGCGGCAGCGGCGTCCGCAGCCGCTCATGCCGCTGTCGCTGTTCCGGGTGCGCAATTTCGCGTGGGGCAATCTGGCCACCCTGTTCGTGTATGCGGCGCTGTCGCTGAACGGCTTCGTGCTCGGCGTCTACCTGCAGCAGGGCGCGGGGCTCAAGGCCACCGAGGCGGGGCTGGCCAGCCTGCCCATCACGATCCTGATGATCCTGCTCAGCTCCCGCGCCGGCCGGCTGGCCGGGCGTCTCGGACCCCGGCTGTTCATGGCGGCCGGTCCGCTGATCATGGCCGCGGGGGTGCTCCTGCTCCTGCTCGTCGCCGAGCAGTTCGACTACTGGTGGCAGGTGCTCCCGGCGATGATCGTGCTCGGCGTGGGGCTCTCCGTCACGGTCGCGCCCCTCACCTCGGCGATCCTCGGCTCGATCGATGAGAGCCGATCCGGCATCGCCTCGGCGGTCAACAACGCCGTGTCGCGTGTGGCCGGGCTCCTCGTCGTCGCGATGCTGTCCACGATCGTGGGCGGCACGCTGAACCTCGCGGGCTTCCACACGGCCACGATCGTCACGGCTGCGCTCTTCGCGATCGGCGGGATCGTGTCCTGGATCGGGATCCGACGTCCCGCGGCCGAGCCGGCGATGCCGGATCCTGCCGTGTCGGATCCGTCCGCCTGAGCCCCGCGGCCCGGAGCGGCCGAGCGGGAGCGGGTCAGAGCGGCAGATCCGTGTGCGGCAGGTCGGTCGGCGGCACCGCCGCCCAGTCGGCCGGGACGCGCCCCTCGGTCCACCGGTTGAGCACACCGCCCGGCACGTCCTCGCGCACGAGCGAGAACGCGAGGTGGTCGCGCCAGTCGCCGTCGATGTGGATGAACCGGCGTCGCAGCCCCTCGTAGCGGAAGCCGAGCTTCTGCACGACGCGCAGACTCGGCCGGTTCTCCGGGCGCAGACAGATCTCGATGCGGTGCAGCCCGAGGTCCGTGAAGGCGAGATCGGTCGCCATCGCGACCGCCGCCGGGGTGATCCCGTGCCCGGCGAAACGCTCGCTCACCCAGTAGCCGATGGTCGCGGAGCACAGCGAGCCCCGCATCACGCCCCAGATGTTGAGCTGGCCGGCGATGACCCCGTCGTACTCCATCACGAACGGGTAGCCGGTGCCGTCGCGGTACTGCTGCAGTAGACGGCGGATGCTGACCCGCATGTCGATGCCGGTCTGCAGGCCGGGCAGCGTCGCCTCCCACGGCTGCAGCCAGCGCCGGTTCGTGACCAGCTCATGCTGCAGCGGGCGCGCGTCCTTCGGCCGGATCAGCCGCAGCTCCACCGGTCCGTGCCGCATCGGGGCCGAGATGTCCACGAGCCGCTCAGATCCCCTCGGCGAACTCCTTGAGCCAGACGCGCAGGTCCGGCCCGAGGTCGTCGCGGTCGGCGGCCAGCTGCACGATCGCCTTGATGTACTCGAGGCGATCGCCGGTGTCGTAGCGGCGGCCGCGGAAGATCAGGCCGTGCACGCCCGGGCCGTCCGGGTCGGCGGCCAGCTCCTGCAGCGCGTCCGTGAGCTGGATCTCCCCTCCCTTGCCCGGCGGGGTGCGCTCCAGGATGTCGAAGACGGCCGCGGGCAGCACGTACCGGCCGATCACGGCCAGGTTCGACGGCGCCTCCTCGCGTGCCGGCTTCTCGACCAGCCCCGTCACGTGGCGGACGTGGTCCGGTGCGCCCTCGGGGATCCCGTCGACGGCCGCCGTGCCGTACAGGTGGATCTGCTCCGGCTCCACCTCCATGAGCGCGATCACGGCCGCGCCGGAGCGCTCGTGCTCGGCGATCATCTCGGTGAGCAGCGGATCGCGCTCGTCCATGAGGTCGTCGCCGAGGAGCACCGCGAACGAGCTGTCGCCGACGTGGGTGCGGGCGCGGAGCACGGCGTGCCCCAGTCCCTTGGGCTCGCCCTGCCTCAGATAGTGGATGTCCGCCAGGTCGCTGGATGCGACGACGCGAGCCAGGCGGCTGTGGTCGCCCTTCTGGCTCAGCTTGCCCTCGAGCTCGGGGACGGAGTCGAAGTGGTTCGAGATCGCGTTCTTGTTCCGGCCGATGATCACGAGGATGTCCTCGATGCCCGCGGCCACCGCCTCCTCGACGACGTACTGGATCGCCGGCTTGTCGACGACGGGCAGCATCTCCTTGGGCATCGCCTTCGTGGCCGGGAGGAACCGCGTGCCCAGACCCGCCGCAGGGATCACGGCCTTGATGCGTGCCTTCGTCATCTGCTCAGCTTAGGGCGCGTCGCGCGCGTCGAACCCTGCGTACAGCGCGGACGGCGCGGATCGCCTCGCGTCCGCACGTGCGCCCCGCCGGTAGAATCGGGGCCATGCCGGGCGCCATCGACCATGCGAAACGCGCGCTGCGCGCCGACCTGCGCGAGCGTCGCGCGCTGCTGTCCGACGCGCAGCGGGCTGCGGCGGAGGCGGCCCTCACGGCACGTCTGAACGATCTGGTCGCGACGACCGGCGCCCGCTCGGTCTCGTGCTTCCTGTCCACCACGACCGAGCCCGGCACCCGCACCTTCATCCGGGAGGCCGTCGCGCGCGGGATCCGGGTGCTGCTGCCCGTCACCCGCGAGGACGGTCTGCTGGACTGGGCCGTCGCCGGCGACGAGGACGAGATCACGACCGGGCTGCACGGTCTGCCCGAGCCGACCGGCGAGATCCTGAACCCCATGGCGCTCGACGAGGTCGACCTGCTCCTGGTCCCCGCGGCCGCCGTTGACCGCACCGGGATGCGCATGGGCTGGGGCCGCGGGTACTTCGACCGCACGCTCGGCTCGATGCAGAAGTGCCCGCCCGCGTACGCCGTCGTGTTCGACTCCGAGATCCTCGACGAGGTCCCCCGGGATGTGCACGACCAGCCGGTCACCGGCGCGGTCACGCCCGAGCGCACCGTCGTCTTCCCCCTGACCTGACCCTTCCTCACCGAGACCCTGCGAGGCCCCATGCCCACCTACTCCTACGCCTGCACCGCCTGCGGCCACCGCTTCGACGCCGTGCAGTCGTTCTCCGACAGCGCGCTCACCGAGTGCCCCGAGTGCCACGGGCGGCTCCGCAAGGAGTACGGATCGATCGGCGTGACGTTCAACGGCTCCGGCTTCTATCGCACCGACTCGCGGTCCGGATCCGGCTCGTCGTCCTCCTCGGGTGCATCATCGAAGGCTGAATCGACGGCGAGCGCCAAGCCGGCGCCCGCCTCCGCACCGGCCTCGGGATCCTAGGCCGACCTTTCAGGGGAGAGAAAGAACAATGATCAAGGGCTTCAAGGAGTTCATCCTCCGCGGCAATGTCATCGACCTGGCCGTCGCGGTCGTCATCGGGGCGGCGTTCTCGGCCATCGTCGACGCGATCGTCAAGGGACTCATCAACCCGCTCATCGCCCTGTTCTTCAGCGCACAGGATCTCAACCACCTGGTCTGGGAGGTCCCCAACCTGCAGGGCACCACCACCACCTTCGCCTACGGCTCGATCATCGGGGCCGTCATCAACTTCCTCGCCGTCGCCGTCGTCATCTACTTCGCGTTCGTGATGCCGATGAACCACTTCAACCAGCGCCGGGCCGCGAAGGCCGGCGTGACGGAGGAGCCCGAAGCCCTGCCCAGCGAGCAGGAGCTGCTGATCCAGATCCGCGACCTGCTCGAGAAGCAGAAGTCGGCCTGACCTGCATCCTCGACGCCCCGGCGCCCTCGTGGCGACCGGGGCGTCGTCGTCTCGGGACGCACGGTCAGTAGTGCGGCGGCACCTCGCGGCGCATGCGGTCGTCGTTGGGGCCGCCGGTCCCCGTCGCGGGCGCGGAGCCGTCGCGATCGCGCTCGTCGGGTTCGGCGTGCGTCCCCGGTGCGGGGGTCAGCCTCGCGCGCCGCGACCCGCGCACCCGCACGACCCGCTGACGGGAATCGGTGGCGTCGGCCCGCGGCTGCGGGTCAGGATCGTCAGGCATCGTCGACGTCGAGGGGTTGCGTGTCTCCATCGACGCGCGGCGCGTCCAGCGGGACTCCGAGCACGGCGCCGATGCGGCGGGCCACCCCGGCCGGGTCGCTGTACAGGTCGAACGCGTGCACGCGGATGTAGTGCCAGCCCAGGCGCCGCAGCACCTGCGGGCGCAGGCGCAGCGTCTCGCGCAGCGACTCGGGTCGCGACTCCGGATCCGGCTCGATCACCACGGCCTTGCCCGCGTGCTGGGCGACCAGGGGCAGCAGGCCGCGATAGTCGACGTCGACGGCGATGCCCAGGCGGCGCAGCTCACGGGCGAGGGCCAGCGTGAGCGGATCCGCCTGGTCCTCCGCGCGCTCCTCGCGCGCGTGGCCCGCGAGACCGCCGAGGATCAACATGAGCGTGGCGGCGCCGTGATCGAGACGGCCCTCGTCGAACGACGAGGGGCGGATCGAGGAGACGATCACCATCGACCGGCGAGCCCGGGTCATCCCGATCGTGAGCAGGCGGTCGCCGTCGGGCGAGGAAAGGTCGCCGAAGTCGCTGAGAACCCGGCCGTGCTTGGTGACGCCGAAGCCGAGGGAGAAGATCACGCGGTCGCGACTCTCCGCGGCCGCCTCCTCCAGCGTCAGCACGATGAACGGCTCCTGGGTGTCCCTGCCCACGAACTCGGCGACGTCGCTGCGCCCGGCGAAGGCGACCGACACGGCGGCGAACACGCGCTCCGCGTGCGTGCGGCTCGCCGTCACCACCATGAGGGACTCGGTGGGGCGGTGCACCGCGTGCTCCACGACGAGCGTGACCACGCGCGCGACCTCGGCCTCGGGGCTCTCCATCGCGCCGGTGTCGGGGTTCGGGATCCCCACGCCGCCCTCGACGTAGTCGACCGTGAGCGACCCGCGGCCGAGGTACGAGCCGGCCCACGGCAGCGACACGATCTCGCCGCCGTAGAACGCGTCGTTGATGAGCGAGGCGAGGTCCTCTCCCCCCGCGCGGTAGCTGCGGGTGAGCGTGACGACGGGGAGGACCTCAGAGAGGCGCTCGAACACCGACACCTCGTCGAAGGGCTCCTCCTCGTCCCGGTCGTCGGCGGGCACCGTCGCGACCTGGAAGGGCGTCGGCTTCTGCAGCACGGGATCGCCGAACGCGACGATCTGGCGCGCCCGCCGGATCGCGGGCGTCGCCTCGGCCAGGTTGATCGCAGCGGCGTCGACCAGGATCACGGTGTCGAACTCGACGGAGTCGGGCAGTTCGGGCACCTGGTACGGCGACGCGATCCAGACGGGCGCGAGCACCCGCATGAGGGTCGGGGCCGCGGCCACCAGCTCGGCGACCGTGGTGCGGTGCTGCGTGAGCGCGTGGCGGAGGTTCTGCGCCTCCGTCGCCTCGTCGACGATCGCGATCTTCCACTGCCCGCTCAGCTGCCAGGCCAGCAGCGGCCCGGCGGCTCCGGCGTGCGCCTCGTCCACGAGGCGGAAGTCGCGCTCCAGCTGGTCGACGACGGACGTGTTCGCCCCCAGCAGCGAGCGGTTCTGCCGCAGCGCCTGCTCGAGCAGCGACTGCCACCAGGCATATTCGAGCTCGACGCCGACGCGGTCCTCCGAGAGGTGCCGGGTCGACAGGTCGACCAGCAGCGGCTCCAGGCCGAGCGAGGCCAGCTCGTCGCGGATCCGGGCGCGCTCGATGAGGTTCTCGAAGACGTCCGACTTCGCGGCCAGGCCCGCCAGCGTGCGCACGAGCCTCGCCACCGGAAGCGCGGCGAGCGGCTCGCGCCGCCCCAGGGCCGCGTCGAGCTCGGCGAGCTGGGCGTCGACGTCCCGCCAGGCGACCGAGGCGTCCGCGAGGCCGAGCGGGATCTCGGGCGCGACCCCGGCGTCGACGTAGCGCTGCCACTCGGTGCGCTGCGCCTGGATGCGAGAGAGCGCCTCGTGCATGTCGCCGACGTGCGCGCCGGGCCGCACGTACTCCTTGGCCAGCTGGCGGAGCCGGCGGCGATTGGCCCCGGTCATCGCCGGAGCGTCGCGCCGGCTGCCGTGCGCCTTGATGAGCTCGCCGAGAGGACGCTCGAACACGGCCGGCGTGAAGCGGTCCAGGGAGTCCCGGATGCCCCGGAGCAGGCGCAGGTACTCGCCCAGCTCCGCGATGGTCGCGAACGGGCGCATCCGCGTCTGCGCGATGAGCTCGTAGCCTTGCTCGAGCAGGTCGGGGACCGTGCGGGCGTGCAGGCTCTCCGCGAGCGCGTGCACGCGGTGCGCCTCCTCCGTGGAGGAGAACACCACGCCGTACCACGGGGAGTCGTCCGGCCCGAACCGGAACTCGCCCAGCCGCGCGGCCTGCGCGAGCGCCTCGCCGGCGCGGGTGCGGTCCTCGGCGAGGTTCTGCAGCGCGGTGCGTCCGAGCCGGGCCGTCGTGGTCGGCGGCGTCGGGAGCAGCGCGAGCCGGGTCAGCATGCGGGTGGCGTCGAGCACGCTCGCGCCCAGCGCCGGATCCTTCTCGGTCAGGGCGCGACGGTAGTCGCGCAGAACGGTGCGCAGCCGCACCAGGGCGTCGTCGATCTCGGCCAGCTTGGGGGCCGCGGCCTTCTCGTTGCGGCCGATCGCGCGCACCAGATCCCGGCGCACCGACGCGGGAGACACCGCGAAGCCGTCCAGGCCGATGCCGCTCAGCCGGTGCCGCACGCCGTCGAGCGTGGAGCGCCGCGGCGAGACCACGAGCACGCGCCGTCCTGCGCGCACCAGTTCGCCGATCGCGTTGATCACCGTCTGCGTGCCGCCGGTTCCGGGAAGCGTGGAGACGGTGAGCGAGTGCCCCGCGGCGATGCGGGCGAGCACCTGCTCCTGCTCCTGGTCCGCGTCGAGAAGCAGGTTGTCCGACGCCGGGGCGCGGTCGTCGGGCCCCGCCGCCGAGGGTGTCGGGCCGGGGGCGCTGATGCGTTCGCGATCGGCCGCGTGACCGGCGAGGGCGTTCAGCATCGGGTGGTCGAGGTCGTGCGCGTCACGGGCCATCGCCGTGCCCACGTCGGCGAAGGTGGACACGACCATGCGCGGCTGCACCGAGAACGTGTCGACCGACTTCGTCGCCGCGCGCAGCATGTCGATCGCGGGCTGCGGGGCGAACACGCCGTTCTGGTAGGCGAGGGCCGCCAGCCGCGCGTCATCGATCGTGATGCCGAAGTGGTCGCGCGCGATGCGCACCAGCTCGGGGTTGAGGGAGAACTGGCCGTGCAGCTTGAGCTCGTAGTCGGCGTAGTGACGGCGGATCGCCAGCGGGCGCAGCAGCATCGGCGCGGCGTAGTCGACGCCGCCGATGCGCCAGGTGCACAGGCCGACCGCGAGGTGCACCGCGTCGAGGCCGCGCACCGTGCGCAGTTCGGTGTTCTTCGCCGTGATGCGGTCGGCGGCCAGGCGTGCGTTGCGCAGACCCACCTCGTCGCGGAAAAGGTTGGACAGCAGGGTCGATCGACCGGTGATGAACTGCGGCAGGCTCCCCGGATGCGCCCGCGAGATGTCGATGCCTGCTGCCGCGACGTCGCGATACGCGGTGAGCGGCGAGGGTCCGCCGAGCTCGGCCGCCTCCGCCCTCAGACGCGCGCGCTCGGTCGTCGCCGCATGCGCGACGCGCACTCCCGGTTCTGCCACATCGACGTCGCTGGGCGTCACGGACCTGTCCTCCGCATTCTTCCCGTCACGTCGCCACACACGACAAAGACTAGGCGTGTCGGACGGGTGGAACCGTCAGATCCGCTGGGTTTTGCCGGATTCAGCTCCGTTCTCCCTCCACAGCGGGCCTTTTCCGACTTCTTCCCCCCGTTTGCGCGCTCCCCGCCGGCGGCGTCGGCGGCGTGATCGAGGATGGGGGCATGAGCTTCCGCTACGACTTCGCCGACACCCCGTTCGGGGATGCGCTCCTCGTCTTCTCCGATGACGGACTGGTCGCCTTCGATCTGCCGGAGGGCATGCACCGCGACTCCCCGTGGGCGCTCGAGGCGATCACCCGGATGCTGCACACGCTGCCGGAGCCGGATCCGGGAGCGGGCGCGGAGATCGACGAGCTGCTGCGCGCCTACTTCGACGGGGAGCCGATCCGCTTCGACCAGGAGCTGCGCCTGGACTGGCGGCTCGCGAACGGCTTCACCCGGACGGCCCTGCAGGCGGTGTGCGAGATCCCCTGGGGCGAGACCGCGAGCTACGGCGAGGTGGCGGCGCTCGCCGGGAGCCCCGGGGCGGCCAGGGCCGTCGGCACGGCGTGCCGCACCACACCGTTCTCGATCGTCGTGCCCGTGCACCGTGTGGTGCGCGCCGACGGCTCGCCCGGGCAGTACGGCGCGCATCCCGAGCGCAAGCAGTACCTGCTGGAGCTCGAGTCCGACGCCGCCGCGCATCGCCCGCCAGCGGACGGCGTCCGCCCCGGCGTGTAGGCCGCCGGGGCGGACGCGCCTCAGTGCTCGACCGCCTTCTCCGCGCCGTAGCCGGTGAGCGAGCGCACCTCCATCTCGGCCGCGAGACGACGGTCCTCGGTGCCGCGGTCGAGGACGGATCCGAGCCATCCCAGGAGGAAGCCGAGCGGGATGGAGAGGATCCCGGGATTCTCGAGCGGCCAGATCGCGAAGTCGACACCCGGCAGGAACGACGTCGGCTTCCCCGAGAACACCGGCGAAAGCACGATCAGGATGACCGCCGCCGCGAGCCCGCCGTACATGCTCCAGACGGCACCACGGGTCGTGAAGCGCTTCCAGAACAGCGAGTAGAGGATCGTCGGAAGGTTCGCCGAGGCCGCGACCGCGAAGGCGAGGGCCACGAGGAAGGCGATGTTCTGCCCCTGCGCCCCGATGCCGCCGAGGATCGCCAGCACACCGATGACGATCACCGTGCGGCGTGCCACGCGCACCTCCCCGTTCGGGTCTGATTCCCCGTCGTCGCCCCTGCCGCGCTTGACCACGTTCGCGTAGATGTCGTGCGCGAACGACGCCGCCGCCGTGATCGTGAGCCCGGCGACGACGGCGAGGATCGTGGCGAACGCGACCGCCGAGATGAAGCCCATCAGCACCGGTCCGCCCAGGTGGAGCGCGAGAAGGGGCGCGGCGGAGTTCACCCCTCCGGGCGCCTTCGTGATCGTCTCCGGCCCGACCAGGGCTCCGGCGCCGTAGCCCAGCACCAGCGTGAGCAGGTAGAAGACGCCGATCAGCCAGATCGCCCACACCACCGAGCGACGGGCCTCCTTGGCCGTGGGCACGGTGTAGAACCGCATCAGCACGTGCGGCAGACCCGCTGTGCCGAGCACCAGGGCCAGGGCGAGCGAGAGGAAGTCCCACGGATTGGCGCCGTACTTCAGCCCCGGGCCGAGGATCGCGTCCTTGGGGTCGGACGTCGATGCGGCGACGGCGCTCTCCAGCAGGATGTTCAGGCTGAAGCCGTTCAACGCCAGCACCCAGATCGTCATCGCGACCGCCCCGGCGATCAGCAGGCCGGCCTTGACGATCTGCACCCAGGTCGTGCCCTTCATGCCGCCGATGAGCACGTAGACGATCATGAGCACGCCGACCACGGCGATGATGAGCGACTGGCCCAGCCGGTCGCTGATTCCGAGCAGGAGCGAGACCAGGCCTCCGGCGCCCGCCATCTGCGCGAGCAGATAGAAGAAGCACACGGCGAGGGTCGTCAGGGCCGCCGCCATCCGCACCGGGCGCTGCTGCAGTCGGAAGGACAGCACGTCGGCCATCGTGAACTTGCCGGTGTTGCGCATGAGCTCGGCGACCAGCAGCAGCGCCACCAGCCAGGCGACGAGGAATCCGATCGAGTAGAGGAATCCGTCGTATCCGTTGACGGCGATCGCGCCGCAGATGCCGAGGAACGATGCCGCGGAGAGATAGTCGCCCGCGATCGCGAACCCGTTCTGCGGCCCGGAGAAGCTGCGCCCCGCGGCGTAGTAGTCGGCGGCGGTCCTGTTGTTGCGGCTCGCCCTGATCACGATGAACAGGGTCACCGCGACGAACGCGAGGAACACCGAGATGTTCAGGATCGGATTGCTCTGCTCGAGCGTCGCATCGGCGACGGCGCGGACGCTCATGCGTCGCCCTCCGCGTTCTCCAGCGTCTCGCGAATGCGCGCGGACTGCGGATCCAGGCGGCGATTCGCGAATGCGACATAGCCCATGGTGATGGCGAACGTGGTCACGAACTGGCCCAGGCCGAACAGCAGCCCGATGGTGATGTCGCCCCAGACCCGCTGCGCCATGAACTCCGGCGCGAATGCCGCGAGCAGCACGTACACGAAATACCAGACCAGGAACAGTGCGGCGAGCGGGAACACGAAGGACCGGTGATCCTTGCGCAATCTCTGGAACGGTGGGGACTGCTGCACCTGCAGATAGTCGATCGCGTGCGAACGCCGCGCATCAGTGGATTCGGACATGGGGCCTCCTTGCCTCATATCGGTGTCCTGCGACGCGCCCCGATGCGCGCCGAGGTGATAGCGTCGACGCTACGAAAGGCGGGGACGCGGACGTCACCCCCGGAAGTTGGTAGTCGGTGAGCACCTTCGAGACCATCGGATCCGATGCGGATCTCATCGCGCAGGCCGTGCGCGAGCTCATCCGCCGCACCCGGTTCCCGGTCGCGTTCGGCGGTCTGCTGTCCGGCGGCGAGGTGCCGGTGACATCGATCGTCGGCTCGCGCACCCGCAGCCTGGAGGGCCTGCGCGTGCAGCCTCAGCGCGGACTCGGCGGGCGGGCGATGACCGAGCTGCGCCCGCGCATGACCCACGACTACGGCTCGTCACGGCAGATCACCCACGACTACGACGGCTTCGTGCTCGGCGAGGGGCTGCGCACCCTGCTCGCGATCCCCGTGGTCGTCTCGGGCCGACCGCGCGGCGTCCTGTACGCCGGCGCCTGGGACGAATCACCCGCGGGAGGCGTCGCCGCCGCGCCCGCGATGCAGATCGCCGAGGAACTCGCGGGCGAGCTGCGCATCCGCGAGGAGGTGGAGCGCCGCCTGCGCGCGGCGAACGCCCCCACTCCCCCGCCGGAACTGAGCCCCGCTCAGCGCGAGAGCCTGCGGGAGGGCTTCGCCGAGCTGCGCTCCGTCGCCGCGCTCGTGCAGGATCCGGCGGTGCGCACGCGCCTCGGCGACCTCGAGCGCCGGCTGCTCGCGCTCTCGGCGCCGGCCTCGCCGCCGAATGCGCCGGACGTGCACCTCTCCCCGCGGGAGAGGGATGTGCTGGCCTGCGCCGCCCTCGGGCGCACCAATGCGCAGATCGCGGAGGAGCTGGGGCTGCGCGAGTCGACGGTCAAGGCGTATCTGGGGACCGCGATGGCGAAGCTGGACGCCCCGACGCGGCACGCCGCCGTGGCCGCGGCGCGCCGCGAAGGCCTGATGCCCTGATCGCCGCCGCCAGTGCCCGGGCCCGCGCTGCCCTGCTCCTGCTCAGGTGCACTCGCTACCCTGGAGGCAGCGCGTTGCGCACCCGGACGAGGCGGGCCAGTACCCGGACAGCGAAAAGACTGGCTCTCAGGAGGCCCGCCATGGCGTGGATCGTGCTCATCATCTCCGGACTGTGCGAAGCCGTATGGGCGACAGCGCTCGGCAAGTCCGAGGGATTCACCAGACTCTGGCCGAGCGTCGTGTTCGTCATCGGCCTTGCTGCGTCCATGTTCGGACTCGGCTGGGCGATGCGGGAGATCCCGACTGCCACCGCCTATGCCGTCTGGGTCGGAATCGGCGCGTCGCTCACGGTGATCTGGGCGATGATCACCGGCGATTCCGCGGTTTCCTGGATCCGGATCGTTCTGATCCTCGGATTGGTCGGCTGCATTGTCGGATTGAAACTCATCGACGAAGGCCATGCGTGACATTCCGCATTCCAATGATTGCCCTGCGCATTTCCTGCCCGTAGATTCTTCATCATGGCACGCAAAATCGTTCATCAGCTCGTCGACGATATCGACGGTTCCGTTCTCGAGGTCGGGGAAGGCGAGACCGTGCATTTCTCGCTGGACGGATCCGCTTATGAGATCGACCTGACCAGCGCACACGCGGCAGACCTGCGCGCCGCGCTCGCACCGTACATCTCCTCCGGACGACGCACCCAGCGCGCGGCGACCGGGCGCGCGGTCTCGGCATCCAAGCGTCCGAACCGGAACCCGGAGACCGCGTCGATCCGCGCCTGGGCCGGCGAGAACGGATACAAGCTCTCCGAGCGCGGCCGCATCCCGGCCGACGTGATCGAGGCTTATCGCGCCGCGCACTGATCCCCGACACGAAAGGGACCGCTCCTCGGAGCGGTCCCTTTCGTCATGTCTGCGCGGAGTGCCCCCGACAGGATTCGAACCTGCGACCTGCCCTTTAGGAGAGGGCCGCTCTATCCGGCTGAGCTACGAAGGCGCACTCCCAGTCTAACGATCGGCCGCGCTGCTCTACGCCGCCATCGCCAGGTACGGCTCCCAGCTCGGGTCACTGCGCTCGGATCCGCGCACGGTCCATCCGGTGCCGCGCGGCGGGCCCGGGTTCAGGCGCAGCTCCCAGCCCATCTCCTGCGGCGTGCGGTCGCTCTTCACGTTGTTGCAGCGGAGGCAGCACGCGACGAGGTTCTCCCAGGAGTTCTTGCCTCCGCGCGAGCGCGGGAGGACGTGATCGATCGTGGACGCCGATTTCCCGCAGTATCCGCAGCGGTTGCCGTCCCGGCGCAGCACCCCGCGTCGCGTCACCGGCGCATACCGCGTCCTGGGCATCCGCACGTAGCGGCTGAGCACGATCACGGCCGGGCGGTCGAAGCGTCCGTTCGCGGCCCAGACCGGATCGTCGTCGACGCATTCGACGACGGAGGCCTTCTGGTTCATCACCAGCACGAGAGCGCGTCGGAACGACACGATCGCGAGCGGTTCGTACCCCGCGTTGAGCACCAGTGTGCGCATCCTGCATCCCTTCGATTCGCCCGGGACGGCTTCCCGGGTTCTCGACCGCGCGCAGGCAGAGGGTCCGCTGGATACGAAAACGGCGCTGTCTACGAGAGACAGCGCCGTGAGCGCACGGGGATTCCGTGCAGATCCTGCGGGCAATGCCGAAGGACGAGGCGACCGAGTGCATCCGTGGTTCGGATGGCCGGTATTCGTCCCATCGTGTTCCTCCGCCCTTGCGACGACGGAATCAGGCTAACCCATGCCGCTACGACAGCACGGAGAACTTCCGGTGAACGGCGTCCGTGTCGGCTCTGAGGCCGCTCAGAGCACGTTGGCCTGGAGCCAGGCGAGCGGGTCGATCTCGGTGTTGTTGATCAGCACCTCGAAGTGCAGGCAGGAGCCGGAAACCCACCCGGTGTTGCCGACCTCGCCGAGGTACTGTCCGGCGGTGACGCACTGGCCCACCGAGACCGCGCGGGTGTTCATGTGCCCGTACAGCGTGGAGAGGGCGCCCGAGCCGCTGAGCGCCGGGTGGGAGATCTCGACCGTCTCGCCGTAACCGCCGTAGCCGCCCTGGGAGATGGTGACGCAGCCGTCCGCGATCGCGTAGATGGGCGTGCCGATCGGGGCCGCGAAGTCCTGCCCCATGTGGCTGCGCCCGCTGCGAGCGGCGCCGAAGCCGTCGCTCAGGGTGTAGCTGCCGGCCACCATCGGGTAGATGACCTGACCGGGCTGCGCGATGGACGGCATGCTCGTGCGCACGGAGGCGGTCGTCGCCGAGGCCGAGGCGAGAGCGGCGGCCTTCGCCGCTTCGAGCGCCTTCGCCTGCTCCTCCGCCGCCTTCTTCTGCGCGATCTCGTCGGGCGTCGTCGCGGTGAACTGCTCCCGCGTGCTCGGCGCCTGGGTCGCCTCGGAGGCGACCACGATCGACTGCGCGTTGTGCGCGGCGACCTGCTGCGCCGTCACGGGCGATGCGCCGGCGGACGCGGTCGTGCCGGTGGCGAGCGCCGGGAGGGCGATCGCGGCGACCAGGGCGCCGACCGCGGCCAGGATCGACACGGATCGGATGGATCGGACCACGGACCGTCCGGCCTTGGGGGCGGCCGTGCTCCGGGTCGAGCGGGTCGCCTCGGAGCGCGTGGTCTTTTCGAGTTCTCCAGCCACAGGGCTTTTCCTCCAGGCCTCGGCGCGGTGCGCCGGTTCGTCCGCAGTCGCATGCACGACGTCCTGCATCGTGCTCGGGGTAACCGTGGCGGTGACGAACCGGGAGGCTCCGTCACGGTGATCGTCGGCGGGCTTCTCGCCGACGACCTCCCCGACGTTACCCGATCGTGATGATCGTGTCACCCCTGGATTCGCAGAAAGGTCTCTCACCGGTCGCGGATCGCACTCCGATGCGGGAGCGGAACGACGGGATCAGCCCGCGTTCGCGGCGAGCCAGGGTTCGGGATCGAGCACGGAACCACCGATGCGCACCTCGAAGTGCAGGTGGGATCCGTAGGAGTTCCCGGTGTTGCCGACCAGACCGATCAGCTGACCGGCCGCGACCTGATCGCCGACCTCGACCATCCGGCTCCCGTACACCATGTGCCCGTAGCGGGTCTCGACCATGGTGCCGTTGAGGTTGCTCATGATCATGATCGAGACGCCGTAGCCGCCGATGCTCTCGGCGGAGGCCGTCACGGTGCCGGCGGCCGCCGCGTAGATCGGCGTGCCCTCGGGGGCGATCATGTCCCACCCCTCATGGCCGCGACCGGATCCGGGTCCCTCGCCCGGCGTGAAGCTCGTCACGGGGTAGCGCACCGCGCCGGAGCCCGGCGCCACGAGGGCGAGACCGGCGATCGACGGACGGGAGCTGGACGAGACCGTGGCCGCCGCGGCGGCGGCGCGCGCTGCCGCGGCCTCCTCCGCCTTGCGCTTCTCGATCTCGTCGGGGGTGGTCGCGATGAACTGCTCCCGCGTCGTCGGCGCCTGGGTCGCCTCGGAGGCGACCACGATCGACTGCGCGTTGTCCGCCGCGAGCCGCTCGGCCGTCACGGGGCCGGCGTCGGCGGGCCCGCTGGCCGAGGCGAACGCGGGAAGCGCGATCGCGGCCACCAGTGCGCCGACGGCGCCGAGGATGGCGACGGTGCGCACCGGACGCACCAGGGCGGCGGAGCGGGAGCGCGCCGGCGTGCGGTGCTCGACAGCCGGGCTCGCGGTGGTCGTCGTCTCGATCGTGGTCTCAGGCAAAGTCTGTCCTCCGGCCTCTGCACGTCGCCGCACCGGTCCGTCGTCATACGGTCGGTCCGCACAGGGCGCGGACGCACGTCTGCCCACGGCGGCGACGGGCCGATGAGGCGAGCGCCGTGGACTCCGTCGACGGGTAGAGGACGACGGCCCTTCGACGCTACCCGAAAGTCACGGGCGAGTCACACCGACCTAGGGATCCGCTGAACGTTGATTTCCCGCGGATCCGGCGCCCGGCGCACAGGTGACGCCCAGGCTCCGACGCGGCGGGGCCCCGCGATCCGCTCAGGCGACGAGGAAGATGTGCGAGGCGAGCTCGACGGGCAGTTCGAGGCCCTCGTCCTGTCCGTCCACCTCGATGAGGACGTAGCCCTCGTTGAAGCGGAACCGCCCGCGCGCCCCGGGGACGACGCCGGCGTCCCGCAGCTGCTCCAGCAGCTCCGGGTCGACCTGCGCGGGCTCCGCGAGGCGGCGCACCGTGCCCTCGGTCGGCGTGCCCGCCGTGTTCATGTGCTCGACGAGGCCGATCACGCCCTCGTCGAAGGTGCGCGCGGGAGTGCCGCCGAGCTGGTCGAGGCCGGGGATCGGGTTGCCGTAGGGCGACTCGGTGGGGTGGCCCAGCAGTTCGACGAGCCGGCGCTCCACCTGCTCGCTCATCACGTGCTCCCAGCGGCAGGCCTCGTCGTGCACATAGGCCCAGTCCAGCCCGATGACGTCGGACAGCAGGCGCTCGGCGAGGCGGTGCTTGCGCATGACGTCCACGGCCTTGCGGCGTCCGGCCTCGGTCAGCTCGAGGCGGCGGTCCTCGGAGACCACCACGAGACCGTCGCGCTCCATGCGGCCGACCGTCTGCGACACCGTCGGGCCGGAGTGGCCGAGGCGCTCGGAGATGCGAGCGCGCAGCGGGACGATGTTCTCCTCCTCGAGCTCGAGGATGGTGCGGAGGTACATCTCCGTGGTGTCGATCAGATCGGCCATGGATCCCCCTGGTGTGGTCGTGCCGTACGCGCGGCTGCAAGCTGTTAGGCAAGCCTACCTTCTGCGGATGTGCCCCGGCGCTGTCGCGCCGTGCACCGTCATGACCCTCAGCGCACGCCCGTCGCGGGGCGTCACACGGTCGGGAGAGGCCCCGCGCCCCCGCCTAGAATCTGTGCATGGCGATCGAGATTCCCCGCGAACTTCTGCCCGTCGACGGCCGCTTCGGATGCGGCCCGTCCAAGATCCGCCCGGAGCAGGTGAGCGCCCTCGCCGCCGTCGGATCGAGCCTGCTGGGCACCTCGCACCGCCAGGCGCCGGTGAAGAACCTGGTGCGCAGCGTGCGAGAAGGACTATCCTCCCTGTTCCGCCTGCCCGAGGGGTACGAGATCATCCTCGGCAACGGCGGATCCACCGCGTTCTGGGACGCCGCCGCGTTCGGCCTCATCGAGAACCGCGCGCAGAACCTGGTGTCGGGAGAGTTCGGCGGGAAGTTCGCCAAGGCCGCCGCCGCCCCGTGGCTGCAGGCGCCGGATGTGCGCAACGCCGAGCCCGGCGCGCGCGCGGAGGCCGAGATCGTCGACGGCGTGGACGTGTACGCGTGGCCGCACAACGAGACGTCCACCGGGGTGGCCTCGCCGATCCGGCGGGTCGCGGCCGACGGTGCGCTCACCGTCATCGACGCGACGAGCGCCGCGGGCGGCATCGACTTCGACGTGACCGAGACGGACGTCTACTACTTCGCTCCGCAGAAGAACCTCGGCTCCGACGGCGGCCTCTGGTTCGCCGCGGTCTCGCCGGCCGCGATCGAGCGCATCGAGCGCATCGCAGCCTCCGGCCGGTACATCCCCGAGTTCCTCAGCCTGAAGAACGCGGTCGACAACTCACGCCTCGAGCAGACGCTCAACACCCCCGCGCTCACGACCCTGCACCTGCTCGACTCGCAGCTGCAGTGGATCAACGGCAACGGCGGCCTCGCCTGGGCCGCGGCACGCACGGCCGAGTCGTCGCAGGAGCTGTACCGCTGGGCCGAGGCGAGCCCCGTCGCGACCCCGTTCGTGGCGGACCCGGCCGACCGCTCCCCCGTGGTCGCCACGATCGACTTCGACGACTCGGTCGACGCCGCGGCCGTGGCCAAGACGCTGCGCGCCAACGGCATCGTCGACACGGAGCCATACCGCAAGCTCGGCCGCAACCAGCTGCGCATCGCGACGTTCGTCTCGATTGAGCCCGACGACGTGCGCCAGCTGATCCGCTCGATCGACTACGTCCTGGAGCACCGCGACGCCTGACGGCTGCAGACCGGACATGAGAAAGGGCGTCCCCGGAGGGGCGCCCTTTCTGCTGTCCGCTCAGCCGGAGGATCACTCCTCCTCGGCGTCGTCCTCATCGGAGTCGTCGTCCTCATCCGAGTCGTCATCGTCCGACTCCTCGTCATCAGACTCTTCGTCGTCATCGTCCGCGTCGTCGCCTTCCGCAGCGGCGGACACGTCGAGCTCGTCGATGTCCACGCCGTCCAGATCGCCGGCGTGCAGCCGAGGCCGGTCGCCTTCCTCGTCGTCGAGCTCGTCGTCATCGAGATCGTCGGCGTCCGCGTCGAGCTCTTCGTCCGACCCCGCCGACGCGTCGTCCGCACCGTCATGCTGTGCAGACGCGGCGAGCTCGGCCTGGTGCGCGCGGTACTCCGCGAGGCGCTCGGCCCACGGCACCCACTCAGGAGCGAGCAGCGCGCCGTCGCCGGGGAGCAGCTCGGCCTCGAGCACGGTGGGCTCTTCGTCGTCGACCTGGGCGACGGACACGGTCCAGTACCACCCGGGATACCCGCCGAGGCGGTTCTGGAACCGCAGGGAGATCACGCCGTCGGCCTCCGGCAGATAACCCGCGGGCGGTCCCACCGTCGAGGCCGGGGTGATCTCGTGCAGTGCGGCGAGAGCCAGGTCGCGCGCGCCGAGCAGGCGCTCGTTCGGCAGGGAGACCGGAAGCGGCGTGTCGACCGCGAAGCGCTCCTCGACCGCCGGCGCGACGTCGGCCGGCTGCTCGGCGAGCGAACCGGACGGCTCGAGCGCCTCGAGGCCGGCGGCGTCGGTGTCAGGCATCGAAATCCTCGGCGACGTTGCGCAGCACGGCGGCGATCTTGCGGCCGTGGCTGGAAGACGGGTAGCGGCCGCGACGCAGGTCGCCGCCGATGCCGTCGAGGAGCTTGACCAGGTCCTCGACGATCACCGCCATGTCGTCGGCGGGCTTGCGCTTCGTCTTCGCCAGGCTCACCGGAGCCTCGAGCACACGCACCGAGAGCGCCTGCAGCCCGCGCTTGCCGTCGGCGACGCCGAATTCGACACGGGTGCCGGCCTTGACCGTGGACCCGGCGGGGAGGGACGTGGCGTGCAGGAAGACGTCCTGGCCGTCATCGGTGGTGATGAAGCCGAACCCCTTCTCGTCGTCGTAGAACCTGACCTTGCCGGTGGGCATGGGAGAAACCTCGCTGCATCGTTCGTGGAGATGGATCCGACGGGATCCGATCGGGACGGGTGCGGAAGCTCCGCACCCCACCAGCCTACCGGTCGGCGAGCGGGTAGGCTGGGCGGGATGAGCACTCGGCCGCCAGCCCCCGAACCGGAGATCCGCGGGATCGACCGGTTCCTCACGTTCGGCTCGCTGACGCTGGCCGCCCTCTCGGTGATCTGCTTCTTCACGATCATCCTCGGCACCGCGCTCGGCATGAAGCAGGCCGATTTCACGCACGGCGCCTGGCCGATCGTCGGCGTCTTCCCGTTCTGGGGCCTGCCGATCGCCTTCCTCATGATCGTCGTGCTGCTCATCATGAGCTTCGTGCGGAGAGGCCGCGCAGCCCGGCGTTCCTGACGCCCTGCGAGCTGTTCTCCCATGAGCACCCACGCGCGCCTTCTCGCCGAGGCGCTGTCCGCGCGCACGGACGACCAGCTCGCCGCGCTGTTCCGCCGCCGCGAGGTGCGCCCCGACGCGTCGTGGAACGATTTCTTCGACGCGGCTGAGGCGCTGCTGGATCCGTCGTCCGTGGCGAAGGCCCTCCCCCGCCTGACCCGCCAGGAGGCCGCGGGACTGCGCGCAGCGGCATCCGGCGGCGATGCCGGCGCCGCGGCCGAGGCCTTGCGCGCGCTGGCCCTCCTCCCCCCGGCCGACGGCCCGGTCGCACCGTCGGTCGCCGCGGCGGTCGCCGGGCGGGAGATCCCGCGACCGCACCGGCCGGAGACCCCGCAGGGACTCGATGAGGCCGCCGTCGCGCGCGCGGCGGAGCGCGCCTTCACGACGGTCGCCACCCTCGCCGACGCCCTCCTGCTCGCGGAGGAGGGCCCTCTCGCCCTGCTCGCCGGAGGCACGGTCGGGCTCTCCGAGAAGCGGCGGCTCATCGACCGCGGACTGCCCGACGACGCGGCGCTCCTCGACGACGTCCTGGGCCTCGCCGCCGGAGCAGGCCTGCTGCTGCCCGTCGAGCGCACGCTGCGGCTGTCCGACGCCGGCGCCGTGTGGCTCCGCCTCGCGCGCCCGGAGCGCTGGGCCCAGCTGGTCGGCGGGTTCCGAGCCTCGCTGCCCGCAGCGCTGCGCACGCAGGAGGGCGGCTGGATCCCGCTCGCGGCCTGGCCCGACGAGCACCCGTGGGATCCGTCGTGGTCCGACCGCGCGGCCGCGCTCATCCGCCAGGCCCGTCTGCTGGGCCTCGTCGCCGACGGCCCGGAGCACGCAGCGGGCGGCGTGGGCGCGGAGACCCCGTGGGCCCGCGCCGCGCGGGAGGGCGCGGAGCCGGATCCGCAGGGCCTGAGCGCCTACGTGCCGGCGGAGGTCGATCGGATCTTCCTGCAGAACGACCTCACCGCGATCGCCCCCGGGCCCCTCCTGCCCGCGCTGGATCTCCGCCTGCGCGCGATGGCGACGCGGGAGTCCGCGAGCCAGGCGTCGTCCTACCGCTTCACGGCCGACTCGCTGACCGCCGGCCTGTCCTCCGGCGAGACGGAGGAGAGCGTGCTCGCCTTCCTCGAGGACATCTCGCTGACCGGCGTTCCCCAGCCGCTGCGCTACCTGCTCGCGCAGAGCGCCAGCCGGCACGGGCAGGTGCAGGTCGGGACGGATCCCGGGAGCGGACGCACGCGGGTGCGCAGCGCCGACGAGCACCTGCTGCAGGCGATCGGGGTGGACCAGGCTCTGCGCCCACTCGGGCTCGTGCCGGAGACGACCGCCGACGGAACCGCGGTGCTCACGACCCGCGTGAACCGCGACACGGTGTTCTGGGCGCTCAGCGACGAGCACTACCCGGCGGCCCTCGTCGACGCCGACGGGGCGGTGGAGCGGCCCGTGCGCGCCACCGCGGCGAGCGCGCCGCCATCGCCCGACGACGCCGCGCGCTACGCCGCACTCCTCGCCCGCCTGCGCGAGGCGCGGGAGGAGGACGCCGACGCGGCATGGCTGGAGCGCGAGCTCGAGCACGCGGCCCGGCAGCGCGCCGTGCTCGCCGTGGAGGTCGCCATGCCCGACGGCACCGCGCGCGAGCTCGTCCTCGAGGTGACCGGCTTCGGCGGCGGCCGCCTGCGGGGCCGGGATCGGGCGAGCGACGTGGAGCGCACGCTCCCGATCCGCTCGATCCTGTCGACCCGCCCTCTCGAGGACGCGGGATCCTGAGCGCAGCACGCGTCGCCGACACCACCGGCGCACGCCCCGACCTCGACGCGACCGGTAGACTGATCCGCTATGTCTGATGGCCCGCTGATCGTCCAGAGCGACCGCACCGTGCTGCTCGAGGTCGCGCACGCCGACGCCGAGAGCGCGCGGCACGAGCTCGCGATCTTCGCCGAGCTGGAGCGCGCACCCGAGCACATCCACACCTACCGGATCACCCGGCTGGGCCTGTGGAACGCCCGCGCCGCGGGGCACACCGCCGACGACATGCTCGACACGCTCGATCGCTGGTCGCGCTTCCCGGTGCCGCCCTCCGTGTCGGTCGACATCCGCGAGACCGTGAACCGTTACGGCCGCCTCGTGATCGAGCGCGACGACGAGGGCGTGCTCATCCTGCGCTCCTCGGATCCGGCGGTGCTGACCCAGGTCGCCGGCAACAAGCGCATCCAGCCGCTCCTCATCGGCCACCCGGCCCCCGACGTCTACGTCGTGGACGCCTGGGCGCGCGGGCAGATCAAGCAGGAGCTCCTGAAGATCGGCTGGCCCGCGGAGGACCTCGCCGGCTACACCCCGGGCACCCCGCACGAGATCGGTCTGGCCGAGGACGGCTGGACGATGCGCCCCTACCAGCAGCAGGCGGTCGACGCGTTCGCGAAGGACGGCTCGGGCGTGGTGGTGCTCCCCTGCGGCGCAGGGAAGACGATCGTCGGCGCCGGCGCGATGGCCGCCACCAAGACCACCACGCTCATCCTCGTCACGAACGCGGTGTCGGCGCGGCAGTGGCGCGATGAGCTGATCAAGCGCACCAGCCTCACTCCCGAGGAGATCGGCGAGTACTCGGGGCAGGTGAAGGAGGTCAAGCCGGTCACGATCGCGACCTACCAGATCCTCACCGCGAAGCGGAAGGGCCAGTACGCGCACCTCAGCCTGCTCGACGAGATGGACTGGGGCCTCGTGGTCTACGACGAGGTGCACCTGCTCCCGGCGCCGGTGTTCAAGCTGACCGCCGATCTTCAGGCGCGGCGCAGGATCGGCCTCACCGCGACGCTCGTGCGCGAGGACGGCCGCGAGGGCGACGTGTTCAGCCTCATCGGCCCCAAGCGCTTCGACGCCCCGTGGAAGCAGATCGAGGCGCAGGGCTTCATCTCCCCCGCCGCCTGCTACGAGGTGCGCGTCGACCTGCCGCCGGACGACCGGCTCGAATACGCCGCCGCGACCGACGACGAGCGCTACCGGCTGGCGGCGTCGGCACCGGCGAAGATCACCGCCGTGCGCGAGCTCATCGCCAAGCACCCCGGCGAGCGGATCCTCGTGATCGGGCAGTACCTCGACCAGCTCGAGGAGCTGTCCCAGGCTCTGAACGCGCCGTCGATCACGGGCGCGACCCCGGTCGACGAGCGCGAGGAGCTCTACCGGCAGTTCCGCGAGGGCGAGATCGAGCTGCTCGTGGTCTCGAAGGTCGCGAACTTCTCGATCGACCTGCCCGAGGCCTCGGTCGCGATCCAGGTCTCCGGATCCTTCGGCTCCCGCCAGGAGGAGGCGCAGCGCCTGGGACGGCTTCTGCGGCCGAAGCAGTCGGGGCACACGGCGAGCTTCTACACGCTCATCGCGCGCGACACGGTGGACCAGGACTACGCGCAGAACCGGCAGCGCTTCCTCGCCGAGCAGGGCTACAGCTACACGATCATGGACGCGCACGAGCTCGAGGCGGCCTGACGCACGACGCGGCGTCAGGCCGCGCCGGCGAACCATTCCAACGCCAGCCGGACGACCTCGTCGGGACGGTCATCGGTGAGGAAATGCGCGCCGCCGTCGACGAAAGCGAGCTCGAACCGGTCGGCGTGCTGCGCACTGTTCCGACAGATGCGGCGCACCGTCGCCTCTGCGAACGGGCCGTCCTCGCTGCCGAACACGCAGAGCATGGGCGGGCGGAGGCGCATCCGCTTGTAAACGCCGCCCATCAGCCGCCTCGAGACCGGGATCACCATGCCGCGGTACAGCGCTGCCACGGCACGTTCGATCTCAGGGCGCTCGTGCGCCCGCAGGTAGCCCTCGATCGTTTCGTCGGCCATCCGGTGCGCCGCGTACCTCGGTCCGAACAGATATCGCAACGAGCTCCCCGCGCGGTGCAGGACCAGCGCGGGCATGTGCGAGAACGCCGGCATCAGCCGGGGCGAGAACTCCATGAACCCCGGCGGCACCGCCACCTGCACGATCGCCCGCACGCGCTCCGGGTTCCGGTACGCCAGCTGCATCCCGGAGATGGCTCCCATGTCGTGGCAGAGGAATCGCGCAGCGCCGATGCCGAGAGCGTCCAGCACCGCGGTCACGTCATCCAGCTGGGACTCCGCCCCGAACCGTGCATCGTCGGCCTCGGTCCAGCCTGAGCCGCGCAGATCCGGACAGACCACGTGGTATCCCTCTGCGGCGATCGCCGGCGCGATGGTGCGCCACTGCCACCAGTGCATCGGGAACCCGTGTAGAAGAACGACCGGATCGCCCGTGCCGATCGACGCCACATGGGTGCGCAGACCCCGTGTCATCACCATCGTGTGGGTGAAACCGGCTGCCTCGGGGAGCGGTGGCGACCATTCCGCAGCGACGGATGCGGATGCGTTCATGGCGCGACCTCCCTGTCGTCGCACTGCGCGGACCGCTGCGGTTCGCCCTCTCAGGGTACTACGATCATAGTGTCGTCTCTACTATGAAAATAGTGATCTACGCTCGTCCCATGAGCACTACGCGACGTCGGGCGCTCGATGCCGCTGTGGCGCTGATCGGCACAGAGGGGATCCGCGCGCTCACCCATGGCCGCGTCGACGCTGCCGCCGCACTCCCTCCAGGATCCACGTCGAATCACTTCCGCACCCGGGCAGCGCTCGTCTCCGGTGTCGTCGAGTGGCTGGCGACCCAGGAGCGCGCGGACGCCGGCCTCCCGGACATCGGCTCCGCCGACGACTTCATCGACACGCTCTCCCGAATGATCGAGCTCCAGTCCGGCCCCCTCGCGGCGCGGACCAGGGCGCGCTACGCGCTCTTCCTGGAGGCGGACGAGGACGCCGCGCGACCGCTGCGGGAGCAACGGCTCGGCATGGAGGCCTGGGTGCGCGGGATCCTGACGCAGCTCGGCGGAGATGCAGCGGCGCCCCGCACCGCGTTGGTGATGGCCGCCGGCGACGGTCTGCTGCTGCACCGGGTCACCGTCGATCCCCACGCCCCGATCCGCGAGGTGATCGCGCGTGCCGTGCATGCCGCCCTGGACGACTGAGCGGCCGGTGCCGGCTCAGGCCTGCGGGATGACCGTCAGCACCCGCGCCGTGTACTCCGCGAACGCCGCCATGAACTGACGCAGGAACTCCTCGGTGCCCGGCGTGGTGACGCGTCCGTCGTCGTCGATGAGTCCCGGGGAGTAGTGGATGTAGGCCTCGGGCGCGGTCATCTGCCGTGCGTTGAGGAAGCCGAGCGTCGCCCGCAGCGACTGCTGACCGACCGCGGTGCCGATGGCACCCATGGAGGCGCCGACCACCCCGGTCGGCTTGTGCGCCCACACGTTCTGCCCCCACGGCCTGCTGCCCCAGTCGATCGGGTTCTTGAGCGGCCCCGGGAGTGAGCGGTTGTATTCGGGGGTGACGAACAGCAGCGCATCGGCGCTCGCGACCTGAGCTTTGAAATCGAGCGCGACCTGCGGATAGTCGGCGTCGAAGTCGCGGTTGTACAGCGGCAGGTCGGCGTAGGAGATCTCGAAGAACTCGAACCCCTCGGGAGCGAGATGGGTCAGCGCGTTCGCGAGACGACGGTTGATGGAGTCCTTCGAGAGGCTGCCGACGATGACGCCCACCCGGTACGGGCCCTCGTGTTCGATGATGTCGATCTTCATGGCATCACTCTGCACCCGGCACCCCTGCTTCACCAGAGGAATGGCCCGCAATCAGCCCGAACACGGATCCGGTCACCATAATGGGGGCATGACTGAAGCGCGCATCCTGGTCGTCGACGACGAACCCAACATCCGCGATGTCCTCTCCACGGGCCTGAGCTTCGCCGGTTTCTCGGTGAAGACGGTGGCCAACGGCGCGGCCACGATCTCGGCCGTGCTCGAGGAGGAGCCAGACCTCATCATCCTCGACGTGATGCTGCCCGACATGAACGGCTTCAGCGTGACCAAGCGCCTGCGCGGCGCCGGGTTCACCGCGCCGATCCTCTTCCTCACCGCGAAGGACGACACCGAGGACAAGATCGAGGGGTTGAACGCCGGCGGCGACGACTACGTCACCAAGCCCTTCGCCCTGGACGAGATCGTCGCCCGCGCTCAGGCGATCCTGCGCCGCACCATGCAGGCCGACGAGGAGTCGGTGATCCGCGCCGGCGAGCTGTCCATGGATCAGGACACGCACGACGTGTTCGTCGGATCCAGCCCGATCGAGCTCAGCCCGACCGAGTTCAAGCTGCTGCGGTATCTCATGCTGAACCCCAACCGGGTGCTGTCGAAGGCGCAGATCCTCGACCACGTCTGGGAGTACGACTTCAACGGCGACGCCGGCATCGTGGAGAGCTACATCTCGTACCTGCGCCGCAAGATCGACCCGCACACCGAGGAGCCGGTGATCCAGACCAAGCGCGGCTTCGGCTACATGCTCAAGGTGGGGAAGACCGCGTAGCGGATGGGCGAGCCCGACGCGATCACGCGATGGTGGCGCCGGATCAGCCTTCGCGCGAAGGTCACCGGCGTCACCGTCGGCGTGCTCGCGCTCGGCCTGATCGTCACCGGGATCGGCACCATGCCGATCCTGCGCAACCTGCTGATCGGCAACGTCGAGTCGCAGCTGCCCGCGCTCGTCACCAGTGACCTCGCGACGATCACCCCGAACGCTGCCGGCGGGTTCAGCGCCGCCCTGAAGGACGAGCGGCCCGGGCTGTCGGAGTACTTCGTCGCCGTCTACGACGCCCAGGGCGCCCTGGTGTTCTCCGGCGGTGGCGAGGCCAAGGCCACGAAGCCCGAGTTCCCCACCACGTACACGCTGGCGCGCGCGACCCTGGACGCAGGACGCACCGATCCGATCGTGCTGCGCGGTGCGGACGGGTCCGAGTTCCGCGCGGCGGTCGCCGTGCGCGAGGATCCGACCTCGAACATCACCTTCATCCAGTTCGTCGCGCTCTCGCTGGATGAGCCGGACCGCATCATCGCGACCTTCTTCGGCGTCTTCACGACCGTGGCCCTGGTCACCATCATCGTCGCGGCGCTCGCGACGCGCGGACTGGTCACGCTGACCTTCCGCCGGCTCGGCCGCGTGGAGTCGACGGCGATGGCGATCGCGGCCGGCGACTTCAGCCAGCGCCTCACCGATCTCGAGCCGACCACGGAGGTCGGCCGCCTGAACGGCGCGATCAACACGATGCTCGACCGGCTCGACGCCTCGATCGCGCAACGGGACCGGTCCGTGCAGCAGATGCGCCGATTCGTCGGCGACGCCAGCCACGAGCTGCGCACGCCGCTGGTCAGCGTGCGCGGCTATGCCGAGCTGTACCGGATGGGCGCGATCAAGGGCGACGAGGACACCGCCCGCGCGATGGACCGGATCGAGAAGGAGGCGCTGCGGATGGGCGTGCTCGTCGAGGATCTGCTGGCCCTCGCCCGGCTGGACGAGCAGCGCGAGCTCACCATCGAGCCGCTCGACCTGCGACCGCTCGCGCAGGACGCGGCGCTCGACCTGCGCGCCGCGGCGCCCGAGCGCACCGTGACCGTGGTGGACATGACCGCGGAGGCGCCGCAGGCCGCGGCCGCGGAGCCCTCGGTATCCCCCATCACCCGACCCGCACCCACGGCACGCGCCGCGAACGCCCGCGGCCGCATCCCCGCGATCCTGCGCCGGCGTCCGCGCGAGGACAGCCCGGTGCCGGAGATCGACTTCTCGGAGGCGGTGGTCGCGCCGGTCTCCACTCCGCCGATCGTGCTCGGCGAGGAGAACAAGGTGCGCCAGGTGATCGCGAACCTGCTCGGCAACGCCCGCCGGTTCTCGCCGGGCGACTCCCCGATCGAGGTCGTCGTGGGGGCGGACCGGCATCGCGGGGTCGGCTGGTTCTCGATCGTCGACCACGGCGAGGGTGTGCCGGAGCAGATCCGCGATCAGATCTTCCAGCGCTTCTGGCGCGCCGACTCCTCGCGCACGCGCGACACCGGCGGCGCGGGACTGGGTCTCGCGATCGTGGCGTCGATCGTCCGTGCCCTGAACGGCTCCGTGCAGGTCACGGAGACCGTCGGCGGCGGCGCCACGTTCACCGTCTCGCTGCCGCTCGCGCCCTCGCGCGCCACCCCCGAGCATCTGCTGCAGGACACGCAGCCCATCGAGCCGCTCGACCTGCCGCGCTGAGCCTCGGGAGCCGGCCGACCGGCCCGCACAGGCGTCGCCGCTCACCGTCTGTGCACGCGATGCGCGACCGGCCGTACGGGGGCGGTGCGGGGACCTAGCGTCGGACGCATCCGCTGTCCCGACGAAAGGTTCTCCCATGTCCGTCTTCACCGTCGACACCGACGCCGTCGCCACCACGCGGCTCTCGGTGGGCGCCACCGCCGAACGACTCCAGAACGACGCCGCGGCCATGATGGCGCAGCTCACCCAGCTGCAGTCGTCCTGGACCGGCGCCGCATCCGCCGCCTGCCAGGACGCCGCGGAGCAGTGGCGCGGCGCACAGGCGCACGTCGAGCAGGCGCTCGCGGCGATCGCGCAGGCGCTCGGCTCGGCCGCGCAGTTCTACGCCCAGGCCGAGAGCGACTCGACGGCGCTGTTCCGCTGAGCGAGCACGTCCCTGCGGTGCGGATCGCCCTGCAGGGACGGAGAAGGCCCCCGGGACGGATCCCGGGGGCCTTCTCGATGGAGGTCTGGACTCAGAAGTCCATGCCGCCGGACGGGTCGCCCATCGGAGCGGCGGCCTTCTCCGGCTTGTCGGCCACGACCGCCTCGGTGGTGAGGAACAGGCCGGCGATCGACGCGGCGTTCTGCAGCGCCGAACGGGTGACCTTGGCCGGGTCGATGATGCCCTGTGCGAACATGTCGCCGTACTCGCCGGTGGCCGCGTTCAGGCCCTGGCCCGAGGGGAGCTCGGAGACCTTGTGCGCCACGACGCCGGCCTCGAGGCCCGCGTTGACGGCGATCTGCTTGAGCGGCGCCTCGATCGCGACGCGCACGATGTTCGCGCCGGTCGCCTCGTCGCCCGAGAGCTCCAGACCCGCGAGGGCCTTGGTGCCGGACTGGATCAGCGCGACGCCACCACCGGGGACGATGCCCTCCTCGACGGCCGCCTTCGCGTTGCGCACGGCGTCCTCGATACGGTGCTTGCGCTCCTTGAGCTCGACCTCGGTGGCCGCGCCCGCCTTGATGACGGCCACACCGCCGGCGAGCTTGGCGAGGCGCTCCTGCAGCTTCTCGCGGTCGTAGTCGCTGTCGGTGTTCTCGATCTCGCGACGGATCTGCGTGACGCGACCCTCGATCTGGGAAGCCTCGCCGGCGCCCTCGACGATCGTGGTCTCGTCCTTGGTGACGATGACCTTGCGCGCACGGCCCAGCTCGGCGAGCGTGGTGTTCTCGAGCTTGAGGCCGACCTCCTCGGTGATCACGGTGCCACCGGTGAGGATCGCGATGTCCTGCAGCTGCGCCTTGCGGCGGTCGCCGAAGCCCGGAGCCTTGACGGCCACGGACTTGAAGATGCCCTTGAGCTTGTTCAGCACGAGCGTCGCGAGAGCCTCGCCCTCGACGTCCTCGGCGATGATGACGAGCTCCTTGCCGTCCTGGATCACCTTGTCGACGACGGGCAGAAGGTCCTTGATGTTGGAGATCTTCTGGTTCGCGATGAGGATGTACGGGTCCTCGAAGACGGCCTCCTGGCGCTCCGGGTCCGTGACGAAGTAGGGGTTCAGGTAGCCCTTGTCGAAGCGCATGCCCTCGGTGAGCTCGAGCTCGGTGCCGAAGGTCTGCGACTCCTCGACGGTGACGACGCCCTCCTTGCCGACCTTGTCGATCGCCTCGGCGATGAGCTCGCCGATGGCCGGGTCGGCGGCGGAGATGGACGCGGTGGCGGCGATCTCCTCCTTGGACTCGATCTCCTTCGCGCTGGCGAGCAGCTCCGCGGTGATGGCGGCGACGGCCTTCTCGATGCCCTTCTTCAGGCTGATCGGGTCGGCGCCGGCGGCGACGTTGCGCAGGCCCTCGCGGACGAGCGCCTGAGCCAGGACGGTGGCGGTGGTGGTGCCGTCTCCGGCGACGTCGTCGGTCTTCTTGGCGACCTCCTTGACGAGCTCCGCACCGATCTTCTCGTACGGGTCGTCGAGCTCGATCTCCTTGGCGATGGACACGCCGTCGTTCGTGATGGTGGGGGCGCCCCACTTCTTCTCGAGCACGACGTTGCGGCCGCGCGGGCCGAGGGTCACCTTGACCGCGTCGGCCAGGATGTTCAGGCCGCGCTCGAGGCCGCGACGGGCCTCCTCATCGAAAGCGATGATCTTTGCCATGAGTTCTGTCGTCCCTCCTGGACGTAGACATTGGGTTTAGCACTCAGATCAGTCGAGTGCTAAACCCAGTCTGGCACTCGACCCCTGAGAGTGCAAGCCACGGCGAGCACCACCGCGGTCAGCCCGTGGCGCCGTCCCCGCCCGTGTCCGCGGGAGTCGGCTCGCTCGTGGGCGCGTTCTTCGCGAGATCCCTGCCGATCACCACGGTGAGCTGCTTCTGGCCGGGCACCACGTCGTCCCCGTAGCGGTCGCTCTGCGCGATCTTCGTCGCGCCGAGGAGGGTGGCCAGAGCCTGAGCAGGGGCCTTGTCGGCCTCGGTCTTGTAGTAGACGGTGGTGGTCGGGAAGTCCTGCGTGTCGGCATCGCCCGGCGCCACAGAGCCCGCGGCGAAGCCCGCGTTGACGATCGTGTCCCGCGTCGCCGCCGCCAACCCGTTCACGCCCGTCGCGTTGAGCACGAACACCGCGTAGGTCGTGTCGAGCGCCGGCGGCGCCGAGGTCGCGGTGCGGGAGATCGAGGGCAGAGGCTCGCTCTGGTCGAAGCCGATCTTGCCCATCGTGAGCATCGCGGCGAAGATCCCGACGGCGATCAGCACCACCGTGGCGATCGCCGCCCACAGCAGCACGAACCAGCCGCGCATGCCCGGGTTCTCGGCACGGTGGGCGCCGACGCGTCCCTGCGCGTGCGGGATCACGTCGAATCGGTCGCGGGCGGATTGTGGCATCCCATGATGTTATCCGGCGGGTCCCGTCGGATTCCCTGAACGACAGGCCGACCCGCCGCGGGTCAGCCCGCGGACAGAGCCGTGCGGCCCGCCCGGCGCGCAGCGGCGTCGTCGCGGATCCGGCGCAGCCGGCGCACGAGCATGGGATCCGCCGCCAGGGCCTGCTCCGTGTCGATGACGCGGTCCAGCAGCTGGTAGTAGCGTGCCGGGGTCAGCTGCAGCTCGCCGCGGATCGCCTCCTCCTTGGCGCTCGAGTGCCCGGGACGCCGGGCCTCGAACTCCAGGATCTCGCGCTCGCGGTCGCTGAGGAGGTCGGTCACCTGCCCAGGCTACGTCTGCGACGCCCGCAGGGCGGGGACGACGCGCCCGATGCGCGGCCCGCAGAGCCGGCGGAAGCGGGAGAATGGAAACGACCCCGGGAGGATCCATGTCGCACCGCGTGACCAAGACCGATGCCGAATGGCGTGCCGAGCTCGCCCCGCAGCAGTACGCCGTGCTGCGCGAGGCCGCGACGGAGCGGCCGTGGACGGGCGAGCTGCTCGACGAGCACCGCGCAGGCCTGTACACGTGCGGCGCGTGCGGTGCCGAGCTCTTCCGCAGCGGGACCAAGTTCGACTCCGGCTGCGGCTGGCCGAGCTTCTACGAGTCGGTCCGCCCCGAGGCCGTGGAGCTCATCGAAGACACCAGCCTGGGTATGGTGCGCACCGAGGTGCGCTGCGCCGCGTGCGGCTCGCACCTCGGCCACGTGTTCCCCGACGGCTTCGGCACCCCCACGGGCGACCGCTACTGCATGAACTCGATCGCGCTGTCCTTCCAGCCGGACGAGGGCGCCGCCGAGGCATGAGCGCTCTCGAGGCCGCCCGTCGCCGGCAGTCCTGGTCGAAGGTGACCCCCGAGGCGCCGACGCGCGAGCAGCTGCTCCCGCTCGTCGCCGCGGCCGGCCGCGTGGCGGACCACTCCTCGCTGCAGCCCTGGCGGCTGATCGAGCTGCGCGGAGAGGACCGGATCCGCCTCGGTGAGGCGATCTCCCGGGTGCGCGGCGACGACGAGCCCTCGACCAAGCCGCTGCGCGCCTCCCTGCTCATCGCCGTGGTCGCGAGCTACCGGCCGAGCGAGAAGGTGCCGCGGTGGGAGCAGGAGGCCGTCGCCTCGGGCGTCGCGCACCTGCTCAGCCTGCTGCTGGACGAGGCCGGGTGGGGCGTCATCTGGCGCACCGGCGACTACACCCGCAGCCCCGAGGTGGCCGCGCTGCACGGGCTCGGCGAGGACGAGGCGCTGCTCGGCTGGCTCTACGTGGGCGGCAAGCCCGACCGCTCCCCCGGCTCCCGCCGCACGGTGGATCCGGAGCCGCTGCTGACCGCGCTGCCGCGCTAGACAGCCCCTCCGCGCTCGACGGATCCGCTCTCGCGCCGCCGACGCGGCCAGGGCAGCGCCACCAGCACGGAGAGGCCCGCGGCGAGCACCATCCCGATGACCTGCCACGGCGCGGGACCCGCCGCGGGAGGCCAGAAGAGGTCGATCAGCACCGAGACGACGAGCTGCCCGAGCACGGCGCCCAGCCCCATCAGCAGCACCCCGGTGCGCGCCACGATGACGACGCCCAGCAGGATGTAGGCCGCGCCGAGCAGCCCGCCCAGGTACAGCCAGAGGTCGCCGGGGAACGCGGTCGGGAGCGGGTGCGGTGCACCCCTGACCACCAGGCTCACGGCCACGGACGCGGACAGCACGACCACCCCGCCGAGGAAGCTGATGTACGTGGCGCCGAGCGGCGAGGCGATGCGCTGCCCCAGGCGCCCGTTCACCGCCGACTGGAAGGCGATGCCCGCGCCGGTGAGGAAGGGCAGCACGAGCATCCACAGCGGTGCGCGCGAGAGCACGTCGCCGCCCAGCGAGAACCCGACCGCGACCAGGGCGCACAGTCCGCCGATCAGCCGCCCCGGAGTGATGGCGACCACGCCGGCCGGACCGAAGCCGACCCGGTCGAGCAGCAGGCCGTGCAGGGTCTGACCCGCCACGACGCCGACCGTGAACAGTGCGACGCCGAGGACCCCGGCGACCAGCCCCTGCGTCGACACCGTCAGCGCACCGCACGCGCCGCCGAGCAGCATCCACCAGGGGACGCCGCCGCTGCGCACTCCGCGCCACACCCGGCCCAGGGCCGCCCGGCCGGACCCGCGCAGCAGCACCGGCACGCTCAGCAGCACCAGCCCCACGGCGAAGGACACCCAGCCGGCGAGGACGCCGTTGTCGAGCCGCACGCCGAGCTGGCCGTTCACACGCGCCTGGATCGCGGTCATCGCGCCGATCGCGACCGCTCCGCCGAGCGCCAGCGCGGTGCCGGCACGGGGCGGGCGCGGCGGGCGATCGATCACCGTCCCGAGCCTACTCGGCGCGGATGCGCCGCCGGCCGCGCCGATGTCGGTGCCGCGCGGTACGCTCCAGCCATGTGCGCGAGCTACGGACTGGATCCCCGGTTCAGCGATCAGCAGCTGATCGAGGAGGCCGACGACGAACTGATGGAGGGCATCCGCGCGTGGGCGCGGCGCAACGCCGACGAGGCGGTGCGACCGACCGGACGGCTGCTGCGCAACCTCAATCCGATCCTGCGGCCCTCCGATCCGGCTCCGCTGCTCGAGGAGGCGTGGTGGGGCTTCCTGATCGACGGCAGACCCTCGCGGTTCCCCTCGATCAACACCCGCTCCGAACGGCTGCAGGAGCGCCCCGGCGGGCTGCGCGGCCGGGCGATCGTCCCCGCGACGCGCTGGTTCGAGATGCAGAAGCCGTCGAAGACCTGGCACGAGTTCGCACTGGACGGCGCGCTGTTCGGCATGGCGGCGGTGACGCAGCGCGGCCGCGCCGAAGACGGGTCCTGGTTCACCTGCTATTCGATCGTGATGCAGCCCGCGCCCGAGCGGCTGGCCGGGATCCACGACCGGATGCCGGTGCTGATCCCCGCGGGGTTCGCGAACGACTGGCTGACCGGAGAGCCGACGCGTGAGCTGATGGACGAGGCGCTGCTCGCCTCGTCCGACGCGACCCGGTGGGTGCAGGCCGCCACGATGACGTCGGCGCCCTGAGCGCCCCGCCGGACGGGATCGGAGCCTCCTGCCGGACTCGAACCGGCCACCTGCGGTTTACAAGGCCGCTGCTCTACCAGATGAGCTAAGGAGGCGTACAGCGGTCGCGCTCCACGGCGCGACCGCTCCACAGCGTAGCAAGCGCCCGGCAGGGCCGGTCGCCGTGCGGCCCTGGGATCAGGGCGTGACGGTCGGGCTCGGCGTGGGGGTGATGGTCGGACCGGGCGTCCCGTAGTACGAGTCGCTCGCCACGGACAGCACGAACTGGCTGAACTCGGCGGCGTCCGTGAGGGAGCCGGCGTAGACCTGGCCGTTCACGACGATCGTCGGCGCGCCGCTCAGCGCGGCCTTCTTCGAGCCGGGCAGCGGCCCGTCGACGGCTCGCTGCGTCACATCCTTGACCCAGGAGTCGTAGGTGCCGTCCTCGACGCACCCGCGCATGCCCTCCACGTCCTTGACGCCGCTGTCGACCGCGAGCTTCACGAGCTCCTTGTCGCTCTTGCCGTCCGTGTCCTGCTTGGGCTGATCGATCAGCAGGGCGTGGTTGTAGGCGTAGAAGACGTCGGGCTGCCGCGCTGCGACGCAGGCCGCGGCGGACGCCGCGCGCAGCGAGTACTTGGTGCCGTTGGAGTTGGCCGTGAGCAGCGCGACCGGGTGGTAGGTCACGGTGGCCGCTTCCTGGTCGACCCACGTCGCGAGCTGCTTGGCGTTCGCGCGCTCGAAGTCGCCGGCCCCCGGCGAGAGGTAGTCGACGTACACGTGGATGTCCACCGGGCCGGACGAAGACGTCGGATCCGGGGTCGGCGTCGACGACGCGGTCGCGGACGGCGCGGCGGCGCTGCTCGGGCTGGGCGTCGGAGTGGAGGCGGCGCGGGCCGACGCGAGGTCGCCCTTCGTGACCTCGACGCCGTCGTCCTTCAGGTTCGACGGGCTGAGCGAGGGCTTCGACACCGCCGACCCCACGGCCCACGCCACGGCGCCGCCGGCGGCGCCGACGACGACGATCGCGACCACGGCGATGATCACGCGTCGCATGATCCGGGCGCGGGACTGCTGGGCGTTCACCTGCTGGGCCTTCTCCCGCACGGCCGCACGCGAGTGCGAGGGCGTGGGGACGTTCGGCGTTTCGTCGCTCGACATCGTTCCTCTTGGTTCCTGGGGATGGGCCATCCCGGCGTCCGACCGCCAACGGGCGCGGCACGGCACGGGTTCGATGCTAGCCAGGCAGGCTGAGAAATGCCCAGACGAGGACTGGCCGCTCCCTGCGAGCCCGGAAGCGGAAAGCGCTTCACGGGGATAGACCTCCCCGGACGGCGCATGTCATACTGAACGCGGCCCGACGGCGGGCCACGGCGGGCTCACCCTCGTCGCTTTTTCACTACGGATCGTCCGGCACGTACCTGCCGGTGAAGGAGAAGACAATGGCAACCGTGACCTTCGACGAGGCCACCCGGCTCTACCCCGGCGGCACCCGCCCCGCGGTCGACAAGCTGAACATCGAGATCGCCGACGGCGAGTTCCTGGTTCTGGTCGGCCCCTCCGGCTGCGGAAAGTCCACCTCGCTGCGCATGCTCGCCGGCCTCGAAGAGGTCAACGCGGGCCGCATCCTCATCGGCGACCGCGACGTCACCGACGTCCCGCCCAAGGACCGCGACATCGCGATGGTGTTCCAGAACTACGCCCTGTACCCGCACATGACCGTCGCCGAGAACATGGGCTTCGCGCTCAAGATCGCCGGCGTCGGCAAGGAGGAGCGTGCCGCCCGCGTGCTCGAGGCCGCCAAGCTCCTCGACCTGGAGCAGTACCTCACCCGCAAGCCGAAGGCGCTCTCCGGCGGTCAGCGTCAGCGCGTCGCCATGGGTCGCGCGATCGTGCGTCAGCCGCAGGTGTTCCTCATGGACGAGCCGCTGTCGAACCTCGACGCGAAGCTCCGCGTGCAGACCCGCACCCAGATCGCGTCCCTGCAGCGCCGCCTCGGCGTCACCACCGTCTACGTGACGCACGACCAGACCGAGGCGCTCACGATGGGCGACCGCATCGCCGTGCTCAAGGACGGCCTGCTGCAGCAGGTCGGCTCGCCACGCGACCTGTACGAGAACCCGAGCAACGTGTTCGTCGCCGGCTTCATCGGCTCCCCCGCGATGAACCTCTTCGCCGCCGACCTCGCCGACGGCGGCGTGCAGTTCGGCTCCGAGGTCGTCCCGCTCGACCGCGAGACGGTCAGCGGCGCCACGGGCTCGCAGATCACGGTCGGCGTGCGCCCCGAGGACATCACGGTCGGCCCCGCCGACGGCAAGGGCCTGTCGGTCGTCGTCGACCTGGTGGAGGAGCTCGGCGCCGACGGCTACCTCTACGGGCACACCGAGATCAACGGCAAGCGCACCGACCTGGTCGCGCGCGTCGACGGCCGCAACCACCCGAACGCGGGCGAGACCGTCACGCTGGCCGCGAACCCGGGCCACGTGCACGCGTTCGACCTCGAGTCGGGCGAGCGCCTGAACAAGAAGCCCATCGCGGCTTCCTGATCATCCGATAGCGCGACGCGGCGCGGGGGTTCGTCCCTCGCGCCGCGTCGTCGTCTCCGGGGCGGTCCCGCCCCTGGCTCGAGCCCGAGGAGCAGGCATGAAGGACGCACTGAGCATCACCGCGAGCGCGGTGGATCCCGGGCTGCTGTCGCTGCCGTGGTCGCAGCCGCTTTCCAAGTGGCCGTCGGAGGTGATCGTGTCCCTGCCGAAGGGACTCTCCCGGCACCTGGTGCGCTTCGCAGACCTGAGCGGATCCGTCGTCGCCGTCAAGGAGACGACGGAGGAGATGGCGCGGCGCGAGTACGAGATGCTCGGCAACCTCGCACGGCTCGACGTGCCCTGCGTCTCGCGCGTGGCGGTCATCGCCGGCCGCACCGACAGCCGCGGCAACCCGCTTCCGGCAGCGCTCGTGACCTCGCACCTGAAGTTCTCGATGCCCTATCGCGCGCTGTTCACGCGCGTGCTGCGTCCGGACACCGCCACGCGACTCGTCGACGCGCTCGCGCTGCTGCTCGTGCGGCTGCACAACGTCGGCTTCTACTGGGGCGACGTGTCACTGTCGAACGCGCTGTTCCGCCGCGACGCCGGGGCCTTCGCCGCCTATCTCGTCGACGCGGAGACCGGCGAGCTGCACGAGGAGGGGCTCACCGACGGCCAGCGCGCCTACGACCTGGATCTGGCCCGCACGAACATCGCCGGCGAGATCCTCGACCTCGCCGCCGGCGGGCGGCTGGAGCGGGGCGTGGACGCCGTCGCGATCGCCGACGGGATCGTGTCCTCCTACCGGTCGCTGTGGGCGGCGCTCACGGAGCACGAGTCCTTCGCCGCCGGAGAGGCGTGGCGCATCACCGAGCGGGTGGAGCGGCTCAACGCGCTCGGCTTCGACATCGGCGAGATGTCGATCCAGACGACCGCCGACGGCACCCGGGTGGAGATCGAGCCCAAGGTCGTCGACGCGGGGCATCACCAGCGGCGCCTCATCCGTCTGACCGGGCTGGACGTCGAGGAGAACCAGGCGCGGCGCCTGCTGAACGACCTGGACGAGTTCCGGGCCCGCTCCACCAAGCACTGGGCGGACGAGGAGATGTACGCCCATGAGTGGCTCACGCGCGTCTTCGAGCCCGTCGTGCGCGCGATCCCGTACGACCTGCGCGCGAAGCTCGAGCCGGCCGAGGTCTTCCACCAGGTGCTGGAGCACCGCTGGTACATGTCGCAGGCGCAGGGACGCTCGGTGCCGTTGGCGGAGGTGCTGACCTCGTACATCAACGAGGTGCTGCGGCATCGCCGCGACGAGGCCACCATCATGGGCCCGCCGACGGAGACCATGTCGCTGCCCGTGATCACCGGGAGCGTCCCCGTCGACGACGAGGACGCGGACGTCGACTGGCGCGACCTGGTCTGACCCGCGTCCTTCCGGGTCAGTAGCCGACGGTGAAGCGCTGCCGGTGGTGCGCGCCCTTCTCGATCTCGTCCACGACGGCGACCGCGTAGTCGGCGCCCGAGATGTAGGACTTGCCGTCGGCGTCCTCGACGAACACCTCTCCGCCGTCGCGGTAGGTGCCGGTGCGCTCTCCGGGCACCCAGGCGCCGAACTCCTTCGGCGGGTGCACGTAGAACCAGTCGAGGTCCTCGGGGGTCTCCTGCAGCATCTCGAGCGAGTCGATGCCGAACTTCGCCTCGTGGCGGTACTCCTCGGGGACGCCCAGATCCCACAGACGCGGACCGCCGGGAGCGCTCAGGCTGCCCATCGCGCCGCCCACGACGCCCAGGCGCGTGGACGTGCCGGTCAGCGCCGCCACGAGGGCGCGCACGGCGTCGAGGCCGGAGTCGGTCATGTCCCCGCGCGGCGAGATGGCCGAGACGACCACGTCCGCACCGGCGAAGGTGTCGGCGAGCGATGCCGGGTCCAGGACGTTCCCCTGGACGTACTCGACGCCCTCGATCCGGTCCGTCGGCTCCTTGCGGGAGACCGAGACGACCTCGTGTCCCCGCGACGCCGCCTCCGCGGCGATGTGACCGCCGGCGTAGCCGGTTCCTCCGATGACGATGATGCGGGCCATGCGCTTTCCTTCCATTCCTGCACAGGGTACGGAAGGTGAAAGCCGCCACTCTCCCGACCTATTCCACGCAGCGCGCATCCGTCCACGGATGTGCGCTGCCGGTCAACGCCGTGCGCGGGAGGTCATGCGCGCAGCGCGCAGACCCGTCCCGCGGACGGCGCGGCTGCTCAGCCCTTCGCGGCGCGGACCGTGGACACCTGGTACAGCGCCACGGAGGCCGCGATCCCGGCGTTGAGCGACTCGGTCGCCGCCGAGATCGGGATCGACACGATCTGGTCGCAGGTCTCCGTGACCAGGCGCGAGAGCCCCTTGCCCTCGGAGCCGACGACGATCACCACAGGACGGTCCGCGAGCTGGACCTCGGGCAGCGAGACGTCGCCGCCGCCGTCGAGACCGAGCACGAACACGCCCTGCTTCTTGAACTCCTTGAGCATCGTGGTGAGGTTCGCCGCGAGGGCGACGGGCACACGGGCCGCGGCCCCCGCGCTGGTCTTCCAGGCGGCCGAGTTGACGCTCGCCGAACGCCGCTGGGGCAGGATCACGCCGTGGCCGCCGAACGCCGCGGTCGAGCGGATGATCGCGCCGAGGTTGCGCGGATCGGTGATGCCGTCGAGCGCGACGAACAGCGGCGTCTGACCGCGATCGATCACCTGCTCGAGCAGATCCTGCGGGTGCGCGTACTCGTACGGCGGCACCTTGAGCGCGACGCCCTGGTGCACGCCGTCGAAGCCCGCCATGCGGTCCAGCTCCTGCCGCGTGACCTCGAGCACCGGGATCTCCCTGTGCCGGGCGATCGCGAGCATCTCCTTGACGCGGTCGTCCATCTCGACGCGTTGCGCGATGTACATCGTGGTCGCCGGGATCTTCGTGCGCAGCGCCTCGAGCACCGAGTTGCGTCCGGTGACGGTCTCGGTGTCGTTCGACGCGGCAGACGACGACACGCGCCGGTTCGGATTGGATCCGCCCTGCGGCTTCTGCCCGACCCGCCCCTTGCCGCCCGCGGCGGCGTAACGCTCCTGGGCGGCCTTGCGCTTGCCGGCCACGTGCCAGGCGCGGTCCTCGGCCTTCGGGGTGTTGCCGCGACCCTCGAGCGCCTTGCGGCCGTTGCCGCCACTGCCCTTGGTCGCGCCCTTCTTCTTGCTGTTGCCCGCTCCGGGCCTGCTCGGCTTAGCCATCGATGCTCCAATGAGTTCCGTCTGGAGTGTCCTCCAGGGTGATGCCCGCGGCGGCGATCGCATCGCGGATGCGATCGGCGGCGGGCCAGTCCTTGTCGGCGCGCGCCTGGGCGCGCTGGGTGATCATCGCCTGGACGAGGGCGTCCAGCGCGGTGGTGGTCTTCGTGTCGGATCCGTCGTCGGCCCACTCCGCTCCGAGGGGGTCGATGCCCAGGATCCGGGTCATCGCCTGCACGTCGGCGAACGCCTCGACCGCCGCCTCGCGGTCGGAGCGGTCCAGCGCCGCATTGCCCGCGCGCACGGTCTCGTGCAGCACCGCGAGCGCCTGCGGCACGCCCAGATCGTCGTCCATCGCCGCGGCGAACGGCGCCGGCAGGTCGCGGCCGGCGTCCGCGAGGTGCGGGCCGTATGCGCGGATCACCCGCTCCTGGAACGTGCGGATCCGGCCGAGGGCGGCCTCCGCCTCGCTCCACGAGGAGTCGGTGAGGTCGAGGCTCGACCGGTAGTGGGCCGCGGCGAGCGCGTAGCGGATCACGAGCGGGTCGTGCGCGGCCAGCACGTCGGCCGCGAGGGTGAAGTTGCCCAGCGACTTGGACATCTTCTGCCCGTCGACCGTGACGAGGCCGTTGTGCACCCAGTACCGGGCGAAGCCGTCGCCGGCCGCGGTCGACTGCGCGAGCTCGTTCTCGTGGTGCGGGAACCGCAGGTCGAGTCCGCCTCCGTGGATGTCGAACTCCTCGCCCAGATAACGGCGCGCCATCGCCGAGCACTCGATGTGCCAGCCCGGCCGCCCGGCGCCCCAGGGCGAGGCCCAGGTCGCGTCGGCGGGCTCCTCGGGCTTGGCGCCCTTCCAGAGCGCGAAGTCCTGGGGGTTGCGCTTGCCGCGCGGGTCCGCATCGGCCGCCGGCTCCATGGCGTCGACGGACTGACGCGTCAGCTCGCCGTACGCCGGCCACGAGCGGACGTCGAAGTACACATCACCGGATCCGTCGGCCGCCGGGTAGGCGTGACCGCGGTCGATCAGGCGCTCGATCAGCTCCTGCATCTGCGGGACCGACGCCGTCGCCCGCGGCTCGTACGTCGGCGAGAGGATCCCGACCGCGGCGTACGCCGCGGTGAACTCCTGCTCCATGCGGTAGGCGAGCCCCCACCACTTCTCGGCGTCCGTCGCGTTCGCGAGCACCTTGTCATCGATGTCGGTGACGTTGCGGACGAAGGTCACGCGCCCGTACCGCTGCTGCAGCCATCGGCGCAGCAGGTCGAAGCTCAGCGCGGCGCGCACGTGCCCGATGTGGGGCCCCGACTGCACCGTGGGTCCGCACACGTACATCGTCACGTTCGAGGGGTCGAGCGGGACGAAGTCGCGCAGTTCCTGCGCGCGCGTGTCATGGAGGCGGATCGTCACCGCTCAAGCCTACCGGGGCGCCCCTGACAGTTTCGGAGCGCGGGACGCCTCCTCCACCTCCGTCTATTTGCGCCGAACCGTGGGATCTGAGGCCCGCAGGCCGCAGATCGGCGCAAATAGACGGATACGGGGACAGGGCGGCGGCGGGGGCGGGTCAGGGACGCAGGAGGATCTTGCCCTCGCGGCCGGCGCGCAGGGTGCCCTCGGACGCCTCGCCGACGCGTTCGAACGGCAGCACCGCCTCGACCGGAAGGGTGAGCGCTCCGTCCCGCAGACGCTGCAGGAGCTCGCCGAACAGCGCGCCGCGCCGCTCCGCAGGCATGGCCGCGGCGACCTTCGATCCCCAGAAGCCGCGCACCGTGAGCTGCTTGAAGATGACGTCGCCGGAGGAGATCCGCATCGTCGGCGACGCCATCGCCCCGAACACGACCAGCAGCCCTCCCTCCCCCAGCATCGCGGCAATCTGACCGCTGCCGTCGCCACCGACGGAGTCGATCCCCGCACGGATCGGGGCATCGCCGGCCAGCGCCCTGACCTGCTCCTGCCAGTCGTCCGCATCGGTCGCGACCACGTTCCGCACGCCCTGCGCGGCCAGCTCGGCGATCCCCTCCGCACGGCGCACCAGACTCACGACGTGCAGACCGCGCGCAGCGCCCAGCTGGGCGACCATGCGGCCGACTGCGCCGTTCGCGGCGTTCTGGATCATCCAGTCCCCCGAGCCCAACCCGAGCGAGTCCAGCACGCTGATCGCGCTGAACGGCATGGACCCGAGCTGCGCGGCCTGCTCGTCCGGCACGTCGTCCGGCACCGGGATCAGGCCCGCCGCGGATGCCAGCACATACTCCGCCCAGGCGCCGAACGCGCCGGCGGCCGTCACCCGGCGACCCACCAGGGCGGCATCCACGCCCTCGCCCACGGCGTCGACCACGCCTACGGCCTCCGTGCCGGAGCGCGCCGGCAGCTCGGGCTTGTACCCGTAGAGGCCGCGCACCGTGAGCAGGTCGTGGTTGTGCACGGTCGCGAGCAGCACGCGCAGCCGCACCTGGCCGGGGCCGGGCTCGGGCAGCGGCACCTCCTGCACCGACAGGACTTCGGCGGGGTCCCCGAACGAGGAGTGGACGAGTGCGCGCATGGTGAGCCTCTTCTCCGGCATGGACGCGGCGGACCGCCGCATGCTCCCAGCGTAGGCAGGAGCGGAGAACGGCGGAACGGGATCCTGCCGTCCCGGATTCAGCTGCGGGCGATCGGGCGCACGCGGGCGATCGGCTGCACGAGCGCCACCGCGGTGACGGAGATCCCCTCCCCGCGCCCCGGGAAGCCGAGCCCGTCGGTGGTCGTCGCCGACACCGCGACGGCGGCGCCGCCGAGTGCCGCGGACAGCGCCTGCTCCGCCTCGGCGCGGCGCGCGCTGAACCGCGGCCGGTTGCCCTGGAACTGCACCGAGACGTTGCCCACGGCGAACCCCGCCTCCGCCAGGATCTCCGCGGTGCGTGCGAGGAACACGTCGCCGTGCGCCCCCGCGTACTCCGGGTGGGCGGTGCCGAAGTGCTGCCCGATATCGCCGAGGCCTGCCGCGCCGAGCAAGGCGTCGACGATCGCGTGCGCCACGGCGTCGCCGTCGGAGTGCCCTTCCAGCGCCGGCTCGCCGGGCCAGTCCAGGCCTGCGAGGCGCAGGGTGCCGCCGGCGGCGAAGGCGTGCACATCGGTGCCGATGCCGATGCGCGGGAGGACGGGCTCGGTCGCTGCGAGGATCATGCGGGCGCGCTCCAGGTCGTGCGGGGTGGTGATCTTGAAGGCCTCTTCGGATCCGGGCACGTGATGGACGGCTCCCCCGGCCGCGGCGAACAGGGCCGCATCGTCGGTGTGCTCCGCCCCCCGCTGCACGGCCTGCGCATACGCCGCTTCGAGCTCGGCGCGCGGGAATCCCTGCGGCGTCTGCGCTGCGGCGAGCTCCGCGCGGTCGACGGGCGCGATGACGACGCCCGCGTGCACTCGCTTCAGGGTGTCGACGACCGGGAGCGCGGGGATCGCGCCGACTCCCGGGGCGACGGCGTCGGCGACCGCGCCGAACTGGGCCGCGGGGGTCAGCGCCCGGGCGGCGTCATGCACGAGAACGGTGTCGATGCCGTCGGCGAGCACGGCGAGACCCGCCGCGACGGAGCGCTGACGGGTGTCGCCGCCCGCGACGACCTGGACAGGGCGGCCGTCCGCCGCCTCCGTCGCCTCGGCCTCCCGCCCGGCCGGGACGACCAGGACCACCTGCGCGGGCTCCGCGGCGAACACGCCGTCGAGCGCGTGCTGCAGGATCGTGCGTCCGGCCAGCGGCACGAAAGCCTTCGGCGCCCCGGCGGCAAGCCGGGTGCCGGACCCCGCCGCCACGACGATCACGGCACTGCGGGTGAGGGGCGAGGACGAGGGCTGGTCGTTCACGCTCTCACGTTAGCGCTCGCCGACTCGCGACGTTGTGCGGGGAGGCGCTGCCGTTCTGCAGGTTCCGCCCTCCTCGCGGGCGCATCACGTCGCGGATCGATGCCGAACGCGCCCTGCGCGGATCCTCATCTCCCTGCATAACGGCCGGGCCTCCCTGCAGAATGTCAAAGTTACTTGCGTGAATGAGTACTTGATCTGATACAGTACTTGACATGAACGAGGACGCCTTCTCCGCCGACCTCCTGCGCGGGCACACCGACACGATCGTGCTCTCCACGCTCCGAGGCGGCGACCGCTACGGCTTCGAGATCTACAAGACCATCCGGGATGCGACCGGAGGGGACCACGAGATCAAGGAGGCCACCCTCTACGCGACCTATCGCCGCCTCGAGAAGGACGGCCTGGTCGAGTCTTACTGGGGCGACGAGACGCAGGGCGGTCGGCGCAAGTACTACCGGATCACCGACGCCGGGCGCGCGGTGTACCGAAGCAACGTCGCGGCATGGGTCGCCACCCGCCGCGTGATCGACACTCTCCTGGACGTGAAGGGCTGACCCCATGAACACCGACATCCACCGCCTCCTGGACGAGGCCTTCGCCGGGATCGAGATGACTCCCGCCGCACAGGATCTGAAGGAGGAGATCCGCGCGAACGTCGCCGCCCAGGTCGACGACCTCGTGGCCGCAGGCGTCTCCCCCGCCGAGGCCGCGCAGCGCGCGATCGCCGAGCTGGGCGATGTGCGTTCGCTGCTGGACGACGCGCCCGCCGCTCCCCTCGGCTGGGAGGCGCTCAGCGCCCGCAACCGGGTGCGGCCGAAGCCCGGGTTCGTCGTGCGCACCGTGCTGCTGAGCGTGCTCGCCGCCGGGGCCCTGATCGGTATCCTGCTCGCGCTGCTGCTCCTGCATCCTGCGGGCCCGGCGCTCGTGGCCGGCCTCGGCGCCGTGGCCGCGGTGTCGCTCGGCGTCGTGACCGCCGACGCGCTGCTGCAGGAGACCACGACGAACCATCCGCTGCCCGCGCGGCGCGCGGTCGGGTTCGGGCTGGCCACGGGCGGGACGCTGCTCGCGCTGGCGCTCGGCGGGGCGTTCGCGTTCGCCCTCGACCAGCTGTGGCTCGTGATCCTCGCCGCCGTGCTGCTCGTCGCCTCGATCGCGCTGTTCTCCTATCTCGGTGCGACCCAGACCAACCGCCACAAGGCCTGGATCCACGGCGCCATGACGCCGATGCCGCCGAACCGCTTCGAGACGGATCCGGAGGCCGCCGCCCGCTTCGGCATCTACACCGCCGTGATCTGGTTCGTCACTCTCGCCGCGATCGTCGTCCTCGTCTTCACCGCCGGCTGGTGGTGGGCTCCCGTCGCATTCGTGGCGGGCCTGGCAGCCATGATGCTGCTCCTCGCCCGCATGCTCTACGCACCGCGCAGCGGCGACCGCCGCTGACCGGTCGGGCGGATCCCGGCACAGAACCGGGACGGATCCGCCCTCCCCCACACGAAGAAGAACCCTCAGAACGGAAGGGATGCTCGTCATGCCTGCAGAACACACCGCCATCGTCGCCGACCACCTCGTGAAGGAGTACCGCGGCCGCGGCCGCCGGCCCGCCGTCCGAGCTCTCGACGGCCTGAGCTTCACCGTCCCGGCCGGACGCGTCTTCGGCCTCCTCGGCCCCAACGGCGCCGGCAAGTCGACCACCACCAAGATCCTCACCACCCTGTCGCGGCCGACCTCCGGACGCGCGGTCGTGGCGGGGCACGACGTCGCATCGGCACCCGGCGACGTGCGCACCGCGATCGGCTACGTCTCCCAGGGGACGGGCACGGATCCGAACCTCACGGCGACGGAGAACCTCGAGATCGCCGGTCGCATGCGCGGTCTCAGCGGATCCGAGGCCCGCGCCCGCTCGGCCCGGCTGCTCACGGAGTTCGACCTCGACGACGCCACCCGGCGCCCCGTGCGCACGTTCTCCGGCGGCATGCGCCGCCGCCTCGACGTTGCTGCAGCGCTCGTTCATCGTCCGCAGGTGCTCTTCCTGGACGAGCCGACCACGGGCCTGGACCCCGAGGCCCGCGCGACGATGTGGGCGGAGATCCGCCGTCTTGCCGGCGAGGAGGCGCTCACGGTCGTGCTCACCACCCACTACATGGAGGAGGCCGATCGACTCGCCGACGAGCTGCTCCTGGTGAACCGCGGGCGGGCCGTCGCCCATGGATCACCGGACGAGCTCAAGGCCGCATTGCACGGCGACGCCGTACGGGTGACGCTCATCGAGCCCGACCCGGTCGCCGTACGCACCGCGGTCGCGGTCGTGCCGGGCCTGCGCGACGTGCTGGTCGAGACGTCCGGCGTCGACGGCCTGCTCGTGGCGCGCACCGACGACGCCGCCTCGGCGGTCGGCGCCGTGATCGCCGCGCTCGACGCCGCAGGAGTCCGCTACGGACAGGTCGCGGCTTCCCACCCCACCCTCGACGACGTGTACCTGCACTTCGTCGGCCACACCTTCGGCGACGCCCCCACGTCCGCCCTCACGGAAGGAGTCGCCGCATGAGCGCGATCGCCCTCTCCCCCGCCCACCAGGCCGCCGCCGCCCAGGCGGGCTGGCTCACGCAGACCGGGCAGGTGTTCCGGCGCTGGTCCATCGTGTCCGTGCGCCAGGCCTGGGGCCCGGTCATGAGCCTGATCCAGCCGGTGATCTGGATCCTGCTGTTCGGCCAGGTGTTCCGCACTCTCGGTGCGCTGCCGGCCTTCGGCGGCCACGGCTACATCGACTACCTCGTGCCGGGGATCCTCATGATGACGGTGCTCTACTCGGGTGCCTGGGCCGGCACCGGCTACATCGAGGACATCGACTCGGGGGTGATGGACCAGTACCTCACGTCTCCCCTGCGGCGCTCGGCGATCATCGCCGGCCAGCTGCTGCAGCAACTCGTGATCAACGTGCTGCAGTCGGTCGTCGTGCTGGGCATCGGCTGGCTCGGCGGTGCGCGCTATCCCGGCGGCGCCGGCGGAATGCTCGCCGCCCTCGCGGTCGCGACCCTGCTCGCGGCGACGTTCTGCTGCGCCTCGACGGCGGTCGCGCTCACGGCGCGCAGCCAGATCGCGCTCATCAGCCTGTCGCAGCTGATCGTGCTGCCGGCCACCTTCCTGTCGACCACGATGATGCCCGCGGCCGCGATGCCGGACTGGGTGCAGAACGTGTCCCGAGGGAACCCGATGACCTGGGCGGTCGAGCTCGGGAGGGGCGGCCTCGCCGGCGCCTTCCCGGCGGACGGCTGGTGGCAGGCCGGCGGCCTCGCCCTGCTCGCGTGCGTCGCCTTCGCCTGGGCCCTGCGGGCGATCCACCGCTACCAGCGCTCGATCTGAGACCGTGCGGGCGCGAAGAAGGGGTGGATGCCGTTCGGCATCCACCCCTTCTCGAAGGATCTCAGGAGGCGAGGACCTCGTCGAGCAGCGATCCGGCCTTCTCCTCGTCGATCTTCTCCGCGAGCGCGAGCTCGGAGGTGAGGATCTGACGGGCCTTGGCCAGCATGCGCTTCTCGCCCGCGGAGAGGCCGCGGTCCTGATCGCGGCGCCACAGGTCGCGGACGACCTCGCTGACCTTGATCACATCGCCCGAGGCGAGCTTCTCGAGGTTCGCCTTGTAGCGGCGCGACCAGTTGGTCGGCTCCTCTGTGAACGGGGCGCGCAGCACCTCGAAGACCCGGTCCAGGCCTTCCTGGCCGATCACGTCGCGCACGCCGACCAGGTCGACGTTCTCGGCAGGCACCTCGATGATGAGGTCTCCCTGCGTGACGTTCAGCTTCAGGTACTTCTTGGTCTCACCCTTGATCACCCGGTCCTTGACCTCGATGATCGTCGCGGCGCCGTGGTGCGGATAGACCACGGTCTCACCAACCTCAAAAAGCATAAAGTCGTGTCCTTTCGGCAACCTCCAGGATACCACAGCCGGAATGCGCTAAGGTTCGCGCCCCCTGCCCGCTCCCTCCCCTCTCACGCGCATGAGCCGAGCCGTGTGCGGACGGCGCGTGCCCCTAGAATGGTGCTGGATCATCACGTGAATTTTCTGGAGGACCCGTGAAATCGCGCCTTGCTGCGTCCATCGCCCTCAGCGCCCTCGTCATCGTCGGCGCCACCGGGTGCGCCGGGATCACTCCGCAGGCGACCACGATCGACTACTCGGCCTCCGACGGCGCCAACGTGCCCCGGAAGGGCCCGATCGAGGTGCGCAACGCCTTCTTCGTCGTCGACGAGGCGGGCACCACCGGCAACCTCGTCGCGGGTCTGGTGAACACCACGGCGGACTCGGCGACGATCCACATCACCGTCGGCGACGGCCCCGGTCAGAGCGTGCGCGTCGCGGGCCAGAAGTCGGTGAGCCTGGGCGGCGACGACGCCGAGCCGCTGACGTTCGAGGGCCTGGACACCAAGGCCGGGAAGACCGTCGACGTCTACTTCCAGTCCGGCAGCGCGGAGGGCGTCAAGTACGCGATCCCCGTGCTCGACGGCACCCTCCCCTACTACTCGAAGCTGGTGCCGAGCGCGAAGCCGAGCCCCGCTCCCACCACCACCGTCGCGCCGGCGGTCGAGCCCACCCCGACGCCCAGCGAGACGCCGGTCGGCTGACCTGCCACGCAGAAGGCCCCTCGATCCTCGGATCGGGGGGCCTTCTGCGTGGGCTCCTCAGCCTTCGAAGCGGTAGCCGAGGCCGCGCACGGTGACGAGCATGACCGGCTCGGAGGGGTTCTCCTCGATGCGCGAGCGGATCCGCTTGATGTGCACGTCGAGGGTCTTCGTGTCCCCGAAGTAGTCGCTGCCCCACACCCGGTCGATCAGCTGGCCGCGCGTGAGCACGCGTCCCGAGTTGCGCATGAGCACCTCGAGCAGCTCGAATTCCTTCAATGGCATGTTGATCACCTCGCCGTCGACGGCGACCGTGTGCCGGTCGATGTCGACCGTCACCCTGCCGCCCTCGAGGATGCGCTCGTCCACGTCGTCCTCTGCCTGCACGACGCGGCGCAGCACCGCACGCATCCGCGCCAGCAGCTCGCGCGACGAGTACGGCTTGGTGATGTAGTCGTCGGCGCCGAGCTCGAGCCCCACGACGATGTCGACCTCGGAGTCCTTCGCGGTGAGCATGATGATCGGAACGGCCGACGTGGTGCGGATCTGCCGGCACACCTCGGTGCCCGGCATCCCCGGCAGCATCAGGTCGAGCAGGACGATGTCCGCCCCGCTCTCGCGGAACAGGGCGAGCGCGGTGGGTCCGTCCTCGGCGATCTCGACCTCGTAGCCCTCCCGGCGCAGCAGATAGGCGAGCGGGTCGGCGAGGTCGGGCTCGTCTTCGACGAGGAGGATGCGGGTCATACGAGTTCTCCGGTATCGGTGCGGGGGTGGTCCGTGCTGATCACGGGCGTGGAGGACGTGCGGGGCGGCTTACGGGCCTTCCGCTTCTTCTTGCTCTTGTCCTTCTTCGGCTTCTTGTGCCGGCCCGGATCCTCGTCGACCTCGGGCGCGGCGATCTGCGGAAGGCGCATGGTGAAGGTGGAACCGCGGCCCGGGCGCGACCACAGTCGCACCTCCCCGCCGTGGCGCTGCGTGGCGTGCTTCACGATCGACAGTCCGAGCCCCGTGCCGCCGGTGCGACGCGACCGCGCCTCGTCGGCCCGGTAGAACCGCTCGAAGATGCGGTCGCGATCGGCCTCGTCGATCCCGATGCCCTGGTCGGAGACGGAGATCTCGACGACCCCGTCGTCGACGCGCACGCCGACGCCCACGCGGGACCCGCGGGGCGAGTAGACGATCGCGTTGGCGACGAGGTTGCCGACCGCCTCGATGAGGATCTGCGCGTCGCCCTGCACCCAGGCCCCACGGTCGCCGCCGCGGGTGAGCTCGACGCCCGCAGAGGCCGCCTGCACGGCGTGCGCCTCGACGCTCGTGGCGATGACCTCATCGATCGCGACCGGGCCGAACGCGCCGAGTCCATCGGAGGACTGCAACCGGGACAGGCTCATGATGCGGCCGGTGAGCTGCCCCAGACGCGCCGCCTCCGCCTGGATGCGCGTCGCGAACGCGCGCACCTGCGCGGGATCGTCGGCGGCCGACTCGATCGCCTCGGCCAGCAGGCTCACGGCTCCCACCGGCGTCTTCAGCTCGTGGCTGGTGTTGGCGACGAAGTCGGTGCGCATCTGCTCGAGGCGCTCCTGTTCTGTCACGTCGCGGATGATGAGCAGGCTCAGGCGGGGCCCGATGCGGCTCGCCCTGGCCGCGACGAGCCGCGGATCCAGGCTCCGGCCGCCGCGCGCGAGGCGCAGGGTCGCCCTCTCACTGCCGCCCTCGCGCACCGCGCGCACGAGTTGGCGCAGCTCGGGGTTGTCCAGCGTCGCGCCGACCCCGATGCCGAAGCGGGCGGCCGCGGTGCTCGCCGCGGTCACCAGACCGGAGGGGTCGACCGCGCATGCAGCGTCGTCCATGGCGGCCAGGACGTCGGTCAGGCCGTCCGGCAGCTCGCTCGACGCCTGCTGCTCCGCCACCGTGCGCGCCCGCATCGCGGCCACGATCATCGCGACGACGCCTGCGCCGATCACGACCCCCAGCCCGAGGGCCAGCAGGGCGAGCAGAGTGCTGTCCATGTCCCCCAGCGTAGAGGTCGTTCACCCTCTGGATCGGCGGGTTCCGGGCCGTCGCACCCCCTGGCGCGGTACTGTTCACGAGCACGGCACCAACCGTTAACCTTCGCCGAACACAATCGGCACGTGCGCGCCACGACCTGTGGCGGGCACCGCCCCGTGCCCGCCTCGCGGGCCGCCGTGCGACCCTTCCCGGCCGACGTCAGGGGTCACCGAACGAAAGGTGCGCAGCCATGCGCGAAGTCTTCCACCAGTCTCTGGAGCACCTGCAGGCGCAGCTCGTCGAGATCGCCGACCTCGTGGCCGTGTCGATCGAGAAGGCCACCCGCTCGTTCGCGACCAGCGACGTGGCGCTGGCCGAGGAGGTCATCGCCGACGACGCCCTCATCGACGGGCTCGCGGTCGCGCTCGACGAGCAGGCCATCGAGATCCTCGCCCGCCAGCAGCCGGTCGCCCGCGATCTGCGCATCGTCGTGACGGCGCTGCGCGTGAGCGCGTCGCTCGAGCGCATGGGCGACATGTCCGAGCACATCGCGCAGCTCGCGCGCCTGCGCTTCCCCGAGCGCGCGATCCCGAAGGGCCTCAAGGGCACGTTCACCCGCATGGGCGAGCTGGACGTCGAGATCGCCCGCACCCTGGCCCAGCTGCTGCGCACGCAGGATCTGCGTCTGGCCGACACGATCCGCAACGCCGACGACGACGTGGACGAGCTGCACGCCAGCGTCTTCGAGAAGGTGCTCAGCGACAACTGGAAGGGCGAGGCGACCGCGACCGTCGACGCCACCCTGGCCAGCCGCTACCACGAGCGCTTCGCCGACCACGCCGTGGCCGTCGCGAAGAAGGTCGTGTACCTCGCGACCGGAGACTGGGCCATCGACGAGGAGGACATCGCCCTCGCCGTCGAGGCGCAGGTCGAGGCCGAGTCGGGATCCGGCCTGGCCTGAGCCCCGTCCCGCGCGGAGGCCTCCCGCCTCCCTCGCCGAGACCCCCGCACAGCGCCGAAACCCCCCTCCGCCAGCGCGGCGAGAGGGGGGTTTCGTTGCTCCGAGGGGGTCTCGGCGCCGTCGGCCGGGCGTTACTTCTTGCCCTGGTTGGCCACGGCGGCGGCGCCCGCGGCGGCGGCCTCGGGGTCGAGGTAGCGGCCGGGGCCGGTGGGCACGTTGTCCTCGTCGAGCTCGTAGACCAGTGGGATCCCGGTCGGGATGTTCAGTTCGGCGATGTCGTCGTCGCTGATGCCCTCGAGGTGCTTCACGAGGCCGCGCAGGGAGTTGCCGTGTGCGGTGACGAGCACCGTCTTGCCGGCCTCGAGGTCGGGCACGATCGCCGACTCCCAGTACGGCAGCAGGCGGTCGATCACGAGCTTGAGCGACTCGGTGCGCGGCACCTCGCCGTCGATGCCGGCGTAGCGGGGGTCGTTCACCTGGCTGAACTCGCTCGCGTCGTCGAGCGGGGGCGGCGGCACGTCGAAGGAGCGGCGCCACAGCTGGAACTGCTCGGGGCCGAACTCCTCGAGGGTCTGGGCCTTGTCCTTGCCCTGCAGAGCGCCGTAGTGGCGCTCGTTGAGACGCCACGAACGGGTCACCGGGATCCACAGCCGGTCGGCCGCGTCGAGCGCGATGTTCGCGGTCTGGATCGCGCGGCTGAGCAGCGACGTGTGCAGCACGTCGGGCAGGATCCCCGACTCGGCGAGCAGCTCGCCTCCGCGGCGGGCCTCGCTCTTGCCCTGCTCGGTCAGCCGGACGTCCACCCAGCCGGTGAACAGGTTGAGTTCGTTCCATTCGCTCTGGCCGTGGCGGAGCAGGATGAGGGTGCGCGTCATGAGACCCAGCCTACGGCGTGCGCCGCGCCGCCCCGAAGTCCGGGTCACCGCGTGACGGCGGTGACTTAGGGGACGCATAGCAGGCGCACAGGGTCAGTCCCGCCGGAGCCGAGAGGATCCTTCTGTCACCGCACGAGAGGACCAGGACATGAGCACCTTCCCCGACCCGACCCGCACCCCGCAGGGCCCCGCCTACGAAGGCCGCCTCCTCGACCGGCCCGACGAGTAGGTGGTCGATCAGGGCGCTCCGTTCGACCTCCGCACCCTGTTCTCGCGGCGCACGGTGCTGAGCCTGGTGGGGCTCGGCGCGGGCGGTGCCGTGCTGGCCGCGTGCACGCCGAGCACCTCCAGCGCCGCGTCGACGGCGACCTCGACCCCGGCGCCCACCGTGACCAGCACAGCGCCCGCCACCACGGCCGCGGCCGTCGCGCTCCCGGCCGCGGAGATCCCGGACGAGACGGCCGGCCCCTATCCGGGCGACGGCTCGAACGGCCCGGACGCGCTGGCCGATTCGGGGATCGTGCGACAGGACATCCGCTCGTCGATCGGCGCAGGCACCACCGCCGCCGGCGTGCCGCTGACGTTCTCGCTGAACATCCTGGACATGGCATCCGGCGACGCGCCCTTCGCCGGGGTCGCCGTCTATGCATGGCACTGCAATGCCGCCGGCGGATACTCGATGTACTCGTCGGGCATCGAGAAAGAGACCTACCTGCGCGGTGTGCAGGTGGCAGACGCCGATGGCAGGGTTTCGTTCACCTCGATCTTCCCGGGGTGCTACTCCGGCCGATGGCCGCACATCCACTTCGAGGTGTACCCGAGCGCGGCCGACGTCACCGACTCCGCGAACGCGATCGCCACCTCGCAGATCGCGCTGCCGCAGTCCGCCTGCGACGCCGTGTACGCGACGGCCGGCTACGACGGCTCGGCGCAGAACCTCGCCCAGACGCCCCTGACCTCGGACAACGTCTTCGGCGACGACGGCGGAGCACTGCAGCTGGCGGCCGTGACGGGCGACACCGCGAGGGGCTACTCCGCGACCCTCACCGTGCGCGTGGACACGAGGACCGCGCCGACCGGCGGGTCGATGGGCGGCGGGCCGCGCTGACGGGCGGTCTCGATCGGGAAGGCCCGTCCCGACAGGGCTCTGGGACCGGGCAGGATGGATCCATGGCGTCCTCTCCGCTCGGCCGGCCCACCCGTGGCACAACCGGCACGAACCGGCTGCGGCGCAACGACCGCTGGATCGCCGCATCCGAGGCGCTCCGCCGTGCCGCGGATCCGCTCGTGGTCGACCTGGGCTTCGGCGCGAGCGGCGTGACCGCGTTCGAGCTCGCGGCCCGGCTCGTGCACGTGCGCCCCGACGCAGAGGTGCTCGGACTCGAACTCGACCCGGCGCGTGTGTCGTCCGCGCGGGAGCAGCTCGCCGAGCTCCGCCGGGGAGGCGGGCACTTCCCCGCGGATCTGCCGGTGTCGTTCGCGCGCGGCGGGTTCGAGGTCCCGCTGCCCGACGGCCGCCGTCCCGCCGTGATCCGCGCGATGAACGTGCTGCGCCAGTACGACGAGGCGGATGTGCCGGACGCCTGGACGCGGATGGCCTCGCGCCTCGCGCCGGGCGGCCTGCTCGTCGAGGGCACCTGCGACGAGATCGGCCGCATCGCGAGCTTCGTCGACGTCGATCCGACCGGGGCGCCGCAGCGCCTCACGATCTCGCTGCGCCTGGCGGGCCTGGAGCGCCCGTCGATCGTCGCCGAACGGCTGCCGAAGGCGCTGATCCACCACAACGTGCCCGGCGAGCGCATCCACTCGCTGCTCACCGACCTCGATCGTGAGTGGGAGCGCGCCGCCGGGCTGTCCGCGTTCGGGGCGACCCAGCGCTTCCTCGCCGCGATCGCCGCACTGCGCGCGTCGGGGCATCCCGTGCTCGGCGGCCGCGCCCGCTGGCGACTGGGCGAGCTCACCGTGCCGTGGAGCGACGTCGCACCGGACTGAGCCGGTCAGCCCTCGGGGAACTCCGCTCCGGTGAGTCGCAGCAGCGGGCGGGCCTTGACGGCGGTCTCGGCGTACTCGTCGTCCGGGTCGGAGAGCGAGACGATCGCGCCCCCCACGCCGTAGTCGACGTCCTCGCCCTGCTGGATCATGGTGCGGATCACGACGCTGAGGTCGACCGATCCGTCGAACGAGAAGTACCCGAGCGCGCCGCTGTAGAACCCGCGCGCCCCGCCCTCGAGGCGGTCCAGGATGGCCATCGTCCGCAGCTTCGGCGCACCGGTCATCGATCCGGGCGGGAACGCGGCGCGCACGCACGCGACCGGCGTGGCGGCGAGCGTCGATCGCACCGTGCTGACCAGCTGATGCACGGTCGCATAGCTCTCCACCCGGAACAGGCCGTCGACGTGCACGGATCCGAGCTCGGCGGTGTGGCCGAGATCGTGCCGCACCAGGTCGACGATCATGAGGTTCTCGGCGCGGTCTTTCTCCGCGGCGGCGAGCTCCGCACGGATCCGCTCGTCCTCCTCCTCGTCGGCACCGCGCGGGCGCGTGCCCTTGATCGGGCTGGACTCGACCGCGCCGTCCGCCGTGATGCGCACGAACCGCTCGGGCGAGGTGCTCAGCACGCTCACGCCGGCGATGCGCAGGAACGCGGCGAACGGGGCCGGGTTCTGCCGGCGCAGCGCGAGGTAGGCGGCGAGTGGATCGCCGACGCCATCGCCGCCGACGCCGTGCAGCAGGTTCGTGAGGCAGGCCTCGTACGTCTCGCCCGCCGCGATCTCCTCCTGCGCGGCGGCGATGAGCGCGAGATAGCGCTCGCGCGAGTGCCGCGCGGTGAGCACCGGCACCGCGGCGCGATCGTGCGCACGGTGCTCCGGGGCGGGGCGGTCGTCCAGCGCCTCGATCCGGGCGGCGACGCGATCGATCCATCCGGCGTCGTCCCGCGCGAGGAGATGGATCCGGTCCTCCTGATGGTCCACCACCAGCGCCCGGTCGAGCCGCACGAGCAGGGCGTCGGGAGTCGCGGCGCGGCGGTCGTGCGGGGAGCCGCACTCGGCCCGCAGCTCATAGCCGAGCGCGCCGACCCAGCCCAGCGCGAAGGGCACGTCGCCCGCCTCGACCACGGATGCCGAGAGCTCCGCGTCCAGCCAGTCGAAGAAGCCCGACCGCACCTCGCGCACGCTCCCGCCCTCGGTGAGCGTCACCGTGCCCTCCCGCACGTCCGCGACGGCCGTGGGCAGATCGTCGCCGCCGCCCAGGATCGAGTAGCGCGCACGGTCGTCGCCGCGGCGGTTGCCGTCGAGCCACACCGCCTGCGCCGCGTCGCCGAACAGCTCCGTGAACAGCGTCTCCGTGTCGACCGCGGAGGTCAGCGTGCGTCGCAGGATCGCGCGCGGGGACGGTCCGCAGGGGCGCGTCTCCGGAGTCTGCACGTCGACCGTCCCGGCTGCACGCCCGCGCTCGACGAGTCCGTCGCGCACGAGCGCGACGAAGTTCGCCATCATGCGCGTGCCGTCGTGGGTGCCGATCGACTCGGGGTGGAACTGCACTCCCCACAGCGGAAGCTCGCGATGACGGATCCCCATGATGACGCCGTCGTCCGCGCGCGCCGTGACGACCAGCTCGTCCGGCACGTCGTCGATGAGCAGGGAGTGATAGCGGATGACCTCCACCGGCGAGGGCAGCCCCTCGAACGGTCCCGTGCCGTCGTGGAAGACCGGCGACGGCCGGCCGTGCCGGGGCTCCGGGGCGCGGCGCACCGCAGCGCCGTACGCATGGCCCAGCCCCTGGTGACCGAGGCACACGCCCAGCAGGGGGATGCGCCGCTCCGCCGCGATCCGGATGGCGTCGGCGCAGATCCCGAAGTCCGCGGGCACACGCGGGTCGCCGGGTCCCGGCGACAGCACGACGGCGTCGAAGCCGTCCAGCACGGACGGGCTCCAGCCCGCCCAGTCGTTGTGCACGACCACGGGCGCCCGTCCCGCCGTGGCGGCGATCTGGTGCACCAGGTTGTACGTGAACGAGTCGTAGTTGTCGATCAGCAGGATGCGCGGCGAGGGTGCGAGCGCGTCCGGGATCCGCGCGCCGACGGCCCCCGCCTCCCGGCTGTCCGAGCCCACCGCAGGCATCGGCTCAGAGCGCGTCGCGCGGGTCCGGCGCGGACGGCCGGCGCGACAGTCGCGTCAGTCGCGGCACGTCGGCGGTCGCTCCGGCGTCGGCGGGGACGATGATCTCCTGCGCAGCCGCGACGTCGCCGTCCGGGGTGCGCACGACGAGGTCCCCCACGGGGGCGCGCCGGGACAGGATGGCGAGCGCGATGGGCCCGAGCTCATGATGACGCGCCGCGGACGTGATGTGCCCGACCTCGTCCTCGGCGGTCCCGTCCGCGCTGCGCGCGACGACCGCCGCGCCCGATGCGGGCAGCACGCTCTCGCTGCCGTCCAAGTGCAGCGCCACGATGCGGCGGGGCGGGTGCCCGAGGTTGTGCACCTTCGCGACGGTCTCCTGGCCGCGGTAGCAGCCCTTGTTCAGGTGCACCGCGGTGCGGATCCAGTCGGTCTCGTGCGGCAGCGAGCGCTCGTCGACCTCGGCGGCCCAGCGCGGGCGCCAGGCGGCGATGCGCAGCGCTTCCGCGGCGAGCGCACCGGCCCAGACGACCGAGGCGTCCGCGGCGAGCGCGGCGGCCGCGTCGGCATCGAGCACGACGGTGCGCCAGTGATAATCCGTGCCGGGGTGCTCGCCCTCGTGGTACTGATGTCCGCCCGGCTGGACGGCCGGCCAGGGGTCGGTCCAGACGACCGGCACGCCCTGCGGGGCGTGCGCCGCGCGCTCCGCCCGCTGCTCCGCGGCACCGCCGGCGAAGAAGCCGGCGACGGCGAGCTCCGGGCGCACCGCGACGGTCACGTCGGCGCGGAAGACCATGCGCTTCAGCCAGGCCGCCAGAGGTTCGGCGTCTGCAGCGTCGGCGATGAGCCAGGTCGAGGCGCCGTCGTCGAAGACCGCGGCGACGTGCTCGACGCGCCCCTGCGGATCCAGGACGAGCAGCTCGGTGCTGTCACCGGCGCGGAGCCGCGCGACGGACTGCGAGGTGATCGAGTCGAGCCACGTGAGGCGATCGGATCCAGTCAGCTCGATCACGGTGCGGTCGGCGAGGGGGGCGAGAGCGTCGCCGCCTTCGAGACCGCGCTGCTCCCGCACCGGGTCACCGAAGTGCGCGACCACGTCGCCGTCGAGGATCGCCCCGGGGAGAGGCGGGAAGCCGGTCACGATCAGACCTTGGCCAGTCGCGCGGAGGCGTGCGAGCCCAGGTCCGCGCCGAGGGCCGCGATGTCCCAGGCCCACAGCAGGTGGCCGTCGACGAGGCCGTACATGCGGCTCGCGGCTCCGTACTCCTTGGCTCCGGCCGCACGGACGATCGCGTCGGTCGCGATGTCGATGCGCGGACCGTCGATGCGTCCGAGGTAGAGCTCGAGCGTGCCGTCGGAATGGGCGATCGACACCTCGATCGGGAAGCCGCCCTCGGGCAGCCGCAAGGTCTCGACGTCGTCCACGGTGCGGGCGGCGTCGCGCCCCTCACGCGGCGGCAGCAGCGCCGGCCCGGCGTCCTGCGCATCGGCAGGACGCGAGAGCCGCCAGAAGCCGGACTCGGCGACGAGTGCGACGGGCTCGCCGCCCTCCGGAGTGAACGTCCCGGTGGCGGCGTAGTTCAGGAACGGCCCGCCGTCATGGCTGAAGCTCACGCGATGCGCGAACTCGCCCTGGAACCGGTGGCCCTCGCCGCCGTCGGGGCCGGGCACCGCGTAGTCGATGACGCCGGTGCCCTCCCAGACGCCGAGCAGCCACGAGAGCGGCACGATGTCGGCGGGCAGGTCAGAGGGAAGATCGAGCATGCGCAGCCTTCCGGATCAGCGGATGTGGGCTCGGCCGGAGACCGGTCAGCGCTGGCCGCGGAACAGGTTGACCAGCACGGCCCCCGCGCAGAAGGCGATCGCGAGCCCCGCCAGAGCCAGCAGGCCGACGAAGAAGAGTTCGAGCGCGACGATGTCCATGTCACCTACTCTACTGCGGTCCGCGCGGTGTCCGGCGCGGGGCGGGGCTCAGGCGCCGAACAGCGCCGCGATGCCGAATCCGGCCGAGACGATCCCCATGACCAGGAGCGCGCCGAGGGATCCCGCCGACACGCGGAGGATGAACCCGCGGGTCTCGCCGCGGGAGAGCTGCACGGTGAACGACAGCAGCACGCAGAGACCGAACCCGATCGCGTACCAGGTCATCATCAGCGCGGCCGGCGTGAAGATCCCGATCAGGATGGCGACGACGGCGGCGGCGGCCCAGGTGACGACGAGCCCCACGAACGGGCTGCGCGGGGCGAGGACGGGATCGGCCATGCGCCCATTGTCACTCATCGGCGCTGTGCATGCGCTGCTGGGTAGAGTGTCAAGCGGAAAGGATCCGCGTGGCGCAACTGCTCGTGCTGACGTCGCCGGGAGGCGAGGGGCCGGTTCTGCCCGCCCTGGAGCTGCTCGGCCATCGCGTCCGGGTGATCCCGGCGCAGCCCGCCGAACTGGTCACCGCGCCCGACGCGGACGCCGTGATCGTGGATGCGCGCACCGATCTGGTGGCGGCGAAGTCGCTGTGCACCCTGATCCGCACCACCGGGCTGCGCGGCCCCCTGCTGCTGGTCGTCACCGAGGGCGGCATGACCGCCGTGAACGGCGAATGGCGCATCGACGATGTGCTGCTGACCGGCGCCGGTCCCGCCGAGATCGACGCGCGGATCCGGCTCGCCCTGTCGCGCGAGGCGCCGGCGGCCGAGCCGGTGCGGGTGCAGACCTCCGGGCTGACGATCGACGAGCAGTCCTACTCCGCCAAGCTGCGCGGCACTCCCCTGGATCTGACCTACAAGGAGTTCCAGCTGCTGCACTTCCTGGCGACGCATCCGTCCCGGGTCTTCACGCGCGAGCAGCTGCTCAGCGAGGTGTGGGGCTACGACTACTTCGGCGGCACCCGCACGGTCGACGTGCACGTGCGACGGCTGCGCGCGAAGCTCGGCGATCAGGAGCACATCATCGGCACCGTGCGCAACGTCGGCTACCGCTTCGCGGTCGACGAGGACGACACCCGGCCCGTCTCCCCCGGCCCGCGCTGAAGCGGATCCGGACCCGTTCACCTGCAGGCAACATCCTCCTGCAATGATGGGCCCATGATCGATCCCGCACTGGCAGATTCCGGTCTCGGCGACGCCGAGGACGACGACTTCGACGAGCTCGTCGCGCCGGACGACTCCCTGCTCCCGGAGAACCGCTACCTGGACCGCGAGCTGAGCTGGCTGGCGTTCAACCAGCGCGTGCTCGAGCTCGCCGAGGACGAGACCCTGCCCGTCCTCGAGCGCGCGAACTTCCTCGCGATCTTCGCCAGCAACCTCGACGAGTTCTTCATGGTGCGCGTCGCCGGTCTCAAGCGCCGCATCGTCACCGGGCTGGCCGTGCCGACCAACGTGGGCCGCGCGCCGGTCGAGGTGCTCGCCGACATCTCCGCCGAGGCGCACAAGCTGCAGCTGCGCCACGCCGCCGCCTGGACGGGGCTGGTCCGCCCCGCGCTGGCCGCCGAGGGCATCACGATCGTGGACTGGGACGACCTGGACGGCGAGGCCAAGGCCGAGCTGACCGACTACTTCCAGGCCAACGTCTTCCCGGTGCTGATGCCGCTCGCGGTCGACCCGGCCCACCCGTTCCCCTACATCTCGGGCCTGTCGCTGAACCTCGCGATCCGGATCCGCAACGCGCGCACCGGCCGCCAGGAGTTCGCCCGCCTCAAGGTGCCGCCGATGCTCCCGCGCTTCGTCGAGGTGCCCTCCGAGGACGGGCAGCTGCGCTTCATCCGGCTCGAGGAGCTCATCGCCAACCATCTCGACGACCTCTTCCCGGGAATGGAGGTGCTCGACCACCACGCCTTCCGGCTCACCCGGAACGAGGACGTCGAGATCGAGGAGGACGAGTCGGAGAACCTCATCCAGGCGCTCGAGGCCGAGCTGCTGCGTCGGCGCTTCGGTCCGCCGATCCGCCTCGAGATCACCGACGACATGGACGACGTGACGCTCGACCTGCTGATCAGCGAGCTCGACATCACGGATCAAGAGGTCTACCGGCTCCCCGGGCCGCTGGATCTGCGGGGCCTGTTCGGGCTGGGCCGGATCGACCGCCCCGACCTGCGCTACACCCCGCACGTGCCCACGACGGCGCTCGCGTTCAAGCCGGGCGCGAACGAGCGCATCGACATCTTCAAGGCGATCCGCAAGGCCGACGTGCTCGTGCACCACCCGTACGAGTCGTTCACGACGAGCGTCGTCGCGTTCCTCGAGCAGGCCGCGCGGGATCCGCACGTGCTGGCGATCAAGCAGACGCTGTACCGCACCTCGGGCGACAGCCCGATCGTGCAGGCTCTGATCGACGCCGCCGAGGCCGGCAAGCAGGTGCTCGCCCTCGTGGAGGTCAAGGCCCGCTTCGACGAGGCGAACAACATCGTCTGGGCACGCAAGCTCGAGAAGGCCGGCGTGCACGTCGTGTACGGCCTCGTCGGCCTCAAGACGCACTGCAAGCTGGTCAACGTCATCCGCGAGGAGGACGGGGTGCTGCGCAGCTACAGCCACATCGGCACGGGCAACTACAACCCGAAGACCAGCCGGATCTACGAGGACTTCGGCCTGTTCACGGCCGACCCGCAGGTCGGCAAGGACCTCACCCGTCTCTTCAACGAGCTCAGCGGCTACGCGATCGAGAAGAAGTTCAAGCGCCTCCTCGTCGCCCCGCTGCACCTGCGCAAGGGGCTGCTCCGGCTCATCGAGAAGGAGCGCCAGAACGCGCTCGACGGCAAGCCGGCCCACATCCGCATCAAGGTCAACTCGATGGTCGACGAGCAGATCATCGACGCCCTGTACCGGGCGAGCGCCGCCGGCGTGCCGGTCGACGTCTGGGTGCGCGGCATCTGCAGCCTGCGCACCGACCTGCCCGGCGTCACCGACAACATCACCGTGCGCTCGATCCTCGGGCGCTACCTCGAGCACTCGCGGATCTTCGCGTTCCACAACGAGGGCGACCCGCAGGTGTACATCGGCAGCGCCGACATGATGCACCGCAACCTCGACCGCCGCGTCGAGGCGCTCGTCCGCGTCACCGACCCCGCCCACGTCGAGGAGCTCGTCGGCTTCTTCGACCTCGCGCTCTCCCCCGAGACCGCGTCGTGGCACCTCGGCAACGACGGCGAATGGACCAGGCACGCGTTCTCCGAGGTTGGCGCTCCGCTCGTGGACCTGCAGGATAGGACCATGTCGCAGATCCAGAAGCGTCGCAGGGCACGGGCGGTGCGATGACCCCCAGCCCCTCCGGACCTTCCACCGCCACCGCGGACACCACGGGGATCACGGTCGTCGCCGACCGCCCCGACCGTGCCGTGTACGCCGCCGGCGGGCTGGTCTGGCGCGTCGTCGAGGACAAGCTGCGGATCCTGCTGATCCACCGCACCAAGTACCGCGATGTGACGCTGCCCAAGGGCAAGGTGGATCCGGGCGAGATGCTCGCGGAGACGGCCGTGCGCGAGATCTTCGAGGAGACCGGCATCCGCGTCTCGCTGGGCGCTCCGGTCGGCGTCTCCCGCTACACGATGGCGAACCGCAAGCAGAAGGTCGTGCACTACTGGGCCGCGGAGGCCACCGACGAGGCCGTGCGCGCATCCGTGTTCGTGCCGAACCGCGAGATCGCGGCCCTCGAGTGGGTGAGCCTGAAGAAGGCCCGGGCCCGCCTCAGCTACCCGGTCGACGTCGAGATCCTGGACGCGTTCGCCAAACTGGTCGATGACGGGGCCCTGCGCACCTTCCCGATCGTCGTGCTGCGGCACGCGAAGGCGGCGAGCCGCGGCGTATGGCTCGGCACCGACGCGTCGCGGCCGCTCACCCCGCGCGGGCACGCCCAGTCGAAGGCGATCGTGGGGCCGCTGCGAGCCTTCGGCGTGCAGCGCATCGTCTCCAGCGACGCCCGGCGCTGCATCGAGACGGTGATGCCGCTGTCGAAGGCGCTCAGCCAGAAGATCCGCAGGACGGAGCTCCTCAGCCAGGACGCCTGGGAGGAAGGGCGCTCGGATCCGCGCACGGTGATCGGCAAGCGGGTGCGCTCCGGCAGGCCCGCCGTGCTGTGCAGTCACGGGCCCGTGCTGCCCGACATCCTGCGCGAGATCGCCCTCGCCACGGGCACCATGCACGGCTCCTACCTCGGCAGCGCCTCCGCGCTCGAGGTCGGCGCGTTCAGCGTCGTGCACCTCAGCGCGACGAATCCGGGGTCGGGGATCATCTCCATCGAGACGCACCTGCCCAAGATCTGAGCGGACCGGGGCGCAGATCGCCGTTCACCCTCCGTTTACCTTCGATCTTTGATCGCGTAACAGACGCCGCATATCGTCTGGCGTGGCCCTGCACCGGGGCGTACTCGACACAGCGAAGGACTTACACAGTGAAGCTCAACCGCATCACCACGATCGGCGCAGCCGGCGTGCTCGCCGCCATCGCGCTCGCGGGCTGCTCCTCCACGCCCAGCAGCACGAGCACCGAATCCTCCTCGGCCGCTCCGACCTCGACCGGCGTCACCTCCAAGGTCGACGCCTCGCTGACCGGCACGATCACCTCGGGCGGCTCCAGCGCGCAGGCGAACGCCCAGGCCGCGTGGACCGCCGCATACAACGCCCAGGCCAAGGGCGTCACCATCAACTACGACAAGTCGCAGGGCTCGGGCGGTGGCGTCACCAACTTCCTCAGCGGCGCGTACGACTTCGCCGGATCCGACTCGCCGCTGAACGCGGACCAGACCACGGCGTCGAAGGCGCTGTGCACCGAGGGCGGCATCAACATCCCCGTCTACCTCGACGGCGTCGCGATCGCGTTCAACATCCCCGGCGTGACCGACCTCAAGCTCAGCGGTGAGACGATCGCGAAGATCTTCGCGCTGCAGATCACCGACTGGTCCGACCCGGCCATCACCAAGGACAACGGCAAGGCGCTCCCCGCCGGCAAGATCACCACGGTCGCGCGCTCGGACGGCTCCGGCACCACGGCGAACTTCACCAACTACCTCGCCGCCACCCAGAAGAGCGTCTGGACCTTCCCCGCGGGCAAGGACTGGCCGGTCGAGGGCGACGTGTCCAAGCAGAAGGGCGGCTCGGGCGTCGTCCAGGCCATCGAGGCCGGCTCCGGCACGATCGGCTACGCGGACCACTCCGCGATCGGCAAGCTCCCCAGCGTCGCGATCCTGCAGGACGGCAAGGCCGTTCCGTTCAGCGCCGACGCCGTCTCGAAGACGTTCGAGGTCGCCGCGGTCGACGCCTCCAACGGCATCAAGGGCGACCTGTCGAAGAAGTTCGACTACTCGAAGCTGACCGCCGAGACCTACCCGATCCCGCTGGTCTCCTACGCGATCGCCTGCACCACCTTCAAGACCCCCGAGCAGGCCAAGCTCGTGAAGTCGTACATCGGCTTCATCGACAGCACGCTCGGCCAGCAGGTCGCCGTGAAGAACGCCGGTGCGGCGCCGCTCCCGGAGTCCGTCCTGAAGGCGGCCCAGGAGTCGCTCGCGACCATCAAGTAACATCCTTCGGCCAGTCCGGATCGGCTCCCCGAGCCGATCCGGACTGGGCAGGGCAGCCGACTCCGTCGGAGGCTCTGCCGAGTTCCCCGTGCTGGCCCGATACCTCTCCTGCCCACAGGCAGGGGCACAAAGAAAGACGTTGCACATGCGAGATCAAGAGTGGGACCGTGGCTGACGTCGCGCAGAAGGGCGACGTGACCACCGCCTCCGAGAACCTCGTCGGAAAGCGCCGCGCCGGAGACTCCTTCTTCCTGGGACTGTCCACGACGGCCGCCGCGTCGATCATGGTGATCCTCGCCGGCGTCGCGATCTTCCTGATCCTCAAGGGCCTGCCCGCGATCACCGCGAACTGGGACACGAACCACGACCTCGCGGGCTACCAGAACAAGAACTGGGGCAGCTTCTGGAACTACGTCGGCCCGCTGCTCTGGGGCAGCCTGTGGTCGTCGCTCATCGCGCTCGTGCTCGGCGCCCCCGTCGCCATCGGCATCGCCCTGTTCATCTCGCACTACGCGCCGCGCCGGCTCGCAGGGCCCCTCGCCTACGTCGTCGATCTGCTCGCCGCCGTGCCCTCGATCGTGTTCGGCCTCTGGGGCGTCATCGTGATGCGTCCGTTCCTCACCCCGCTGGCAGAGTTCCTCAACCAGTACCTGGGATGGATCCCGCTGTTCCGCGGCCCTGTGTCGAGCACGGGATCGACCATGCTCGCCGGCGGCGTGGTGCTCGCGGTGATGATCCTCCCGATCGTCACCGCGCTGACGCGCGAGATCTTCCTGCAGACGCCGCGGCTGAACGAGGAGGCCGCCCTCGCCCTGGGCGCCACGCGCTGGGAGATGATCCGGCTGGCCGTGTTCCCGTACGCCCGCAGCGGCATGATCTCCGCGATCCTCCTCGGCCTCGGCCGGGCGCTCGGTGAGACGATGGCGATCGCGCTGATCATCTCGCCCTCGATCCTGTTCTCCTTCGCCGTGCTGACCGACGGCTACAACTCGCAGACGATCGCGGGCAACATCGCCAACAACTTCCCGATCGCCACCGACCTGCAGCGCTCCGCCCTGATCGGCACCGGCCTCATGCTGTTCGTGGTCTCTCTGGCGGTCAACATGCTCGCCCGCGGTATCATCGGCCGGTCCGCGACCCGCTCACGCAAGGCACCGAAGATCGGAAAGCGCGCATGACCGCCGTCACCTCGCCTCCGGCGACCTCCTCGTCCTCGCTGACCCTGACCAGCGGTCAGCTGCCCCGGTGGATCGAGCCGGTGCTCGCCGTCGGCACCGCCGTCGTCGTCGCGGCCGTGCTGCTGGTGCTCCAGCTGTTCAATCCCGCCGTCTGGCTCGTGCTCACCGCGGTGTTCTACCTCATCGCCGTCAGCATCGGCTCCGGGATCGTGGAAGGCCGGCGCAAGGCCGTGGACCGTGTGGTGCGCGGCCTCGTCGTGTGCGCGTTCATCCTCGCGGTCGCCCCCCTGATCTCCACGCTCTGGACCGTGGTGGCCCAGGGTCTGAAGGTGCTGACCTGGGACTTCGTGACCAAGGTCGGCGGCAGCGTGTTCGACCCGAACACCCTCGCGGTCACCAACACGCCCGGCGCGCTGCAGGCGGTGGTCGGAACGCTGATCATCACCGGGATCGCCGCCGTGATCTCGGTGCCGATCGGGATCCTGGCCGCCGTCTACCTCACGGAGTACGCGCAGCCGAGCAACCCGATGCGCCGGGTGGTCACGTTCCTGGTGGACGTGATGACCGGCATCCCTTCGATCGTCGCCGGTCTGTTCGCCTTCTCGCTGTTCGCGCTCATCGTCGGCCCGAAGGCGTTCAGCGGCTTCTCCGCCTCGATCGCGCTGTGCGTGCTGATGATCCCCATCGTCATCCGTTCCACGGAGGAGATGATCCGGCTGGTCCCGAACGAGCTCCGCGAGGCGTCCCTCGCCCTCGGAGTGCCGCGCGCGACCACGATCATCAAGGTGGTGCTCCGCACGGCGGCCAGCGGCATCGTGACGGGCGTCGTGCTCGCCGTCGCCCGTGTGGTCGGCGAGACCGCCCCCATCTTCATCGCCGCGAGCTTCACCGACAACTTCAACGCCGATCCGTTCAGCGGCCCCATGCAGACTCTGCCGGTCATGGCCTACACGGCGTGGGCGTTCCCCGGCAAGGACATCGAGGCCTCGCAGGCGCAGGCATGGGGCGCCGCCCTGCTGCTGGTCATCGTCGTCGTCATCTTCAACCTCATCGCTCGGGTCGTCGCGAAGGCATTCGCGCCGAAGAGCCGCTAACTCAGGAAGGCACGCAGCGTGTCCAAGAGCATCGAAGTCAACGATCTGAACGTCTACTACGGCGACTTCCTCGCCGTCGAAGACGTGTCAATGAACATCGAGCCCCGCACCGTGACCGCCTTCATCGGCCCCTCGGGATGCGGCAAGTCGACGTTCCTGCGCACCCTCAACCGCATGCACGAGGTGATCCCCGGCGCGACGGTCAAGGGAAGCGTCTACATCGACGGCGAGAACCTGTACGCGCCCGGAGTCGACCCCGTGCTCGTGCGGCGCCAGGTCGGCATGGTGTTCCAGCGGCCGAACCCGTTCCCGACGATGTCGATCAAGGAGAACGTGCTCGCGGGCGTGCGCCTCAACAACCGGCGCATCTCGGCCTCCGACGCGAACGACCTCGTGGAGAAGTCGCTGCGCGGCGCCAACCTGTGGAACGAGGTGAAGGACCGCCTCGACAAGCCGGGCGCGGGCCTCTCCGGCGGCCAGCAGCAGCGCCTGTGCATCGCGCGCACCATCGCCGTGTCCCCGCAGGTCGTGCTGATGGACGAGCCCTGCTCGGCCCTCGACCCCATCTCGACGTTCGCGATCGAGGAGCTCATCACCGAGCTCAAGAACGAGTTCACGATCGTGATCGTCACGCACAACATGCAGCAGGCGTCGCGCGTGAGCGACAAGACCGCGTTCTTCAACATCGCGGGCACCGGCAAGCCGGGCAAGCTCATCGAGTTCTCCGACACGGCGACCATCTTCACCTCGCCCAAGGAGCAGGCCACCGAGGACTACGTCTCCGGCCGCTTCGGGTGAGCTCGTTCTCCCCGCGCACGGCGCGGGGAGAACGGCGCGTGCTCTCGCCGGTCGGACGCTGCGTTATCCTGGCCGACGACCGAGGAGACCCATCGTGACGAAGAGCCGCATCGCGACGATTGCCGCGATCATCGGTGTCGCCGCGTCCGCGCTCACCGGCTGCACGGCGCCCGGCGACGGAGCACCGCGAGCGACCGCCTCGCCCACTCCGACGCCGACGCCCGTCTCGGGTGAGCTGCTCGGCGCCGGATCCACGGCGCAGCGCGCGGCCGTCGACGCATGGACGAAGCGCCTGGCCGCTGCGGCCCCGCAGGCGCGGGTGACCTTCGACGCCCGGGGATCCGACCTCGGCCGTCAGCAGTTCCGCGCCGGCGCCGCGTCCTTCGCCGGCTCGGACGTGCCGTTCACGACCGCGGAGATCGCCGCGGGAGGCTTCGCCGCGTGCGCCGAGGGGGCGGAGCTGGTCGAGGTCCCCGCCTACGTCTCCCCCATCGCCATCGTCTTCTCGCTCAAGGGCGTCGCATCGCTGAGGCTCACTCCGAAGACCCTCGCCGGGATCTTCTCTGGCACGATCACCCGGTGGGACGACCCCGCGATCGCCGCGACCAATCCGAAGGCCGCGCTGCCGTCCCGCGCGATCGTGCCGGTGCACCGCTCCGACGCTTCGGGCACGACCGCGAACTTCACGGACTATCTGACGCAGACGGCGCCCGACCTCTGGGCCCCGGGCTCCGTGTCGACGTGGCCTGCGGGCTCGAGCGGCACCGCGGCGGAGGGCTCCGCCGGTGTCGCCGCCGCCGTGCAGGGCACCGAGGGCGGCATCGGGTACCTCGACGCCTCGGCGGCACAGGGGCTCTCGACGGCCGACATCAGCGTCGGCAAGGACTGGGTGGGCCCCTCGGCGTCCGGCGCGCGAGCGGCGCTGGACGCGGCCAGGATCGAGCAGGGCCGCGGTCCGGGCGATCTTGCGACCACCGTCGACCGGGGCACCGTCGCCCGCGGCGCCTATCCGGTGCTGCTGATCGGCTACCTCATCGGGTGCACCCGGTACGCGAAGCCGGAGACCGCTGCCCTCGTGAAGGCGCTCTTCAGCCTCGCCGTCTCTGCGGAGGGTCAGAAGGCCGCCGCTGCCGTCGCCGGCAACGCACCGATCTCCGACGAGCTGCGCACCAAGGCCCAGAACGCGATCGATCTGATCGGCTGACGCCATCGGCAGGCGCTCGACGCGTCAGCGGTATTCGGGGTTGGCGTCGTAGCCCCAGCGCTCGCCGTCGTTCCACGCCTGGCGAAGGTTGCCGTAGGCGGGGATCCCGCCGGCGTCCTTGAGGCGACGGGCGGTGTGCAGGAGGTTCCACGTCATGAACGTGGTGTTGCGATTGGTGAAGTCGTTCTCGGGGCCGCCGGATCCGGGATCCAGGTAGCTCGGCCCCGGACCGATCGCCCCGATCCAGCCCGCGTCGGCGGCCGGAGGGATCGTGAACCCGATGTGCTGGAGGCTGTAGAGGATCGACATCGCGGCGTGCTTGACACCGTCCTCGTTGCCGGTGATGATCGCCCCGCCGGTCTTCCCGTAGTACACGTACTGGCCCCTGCCGTTGAACAGGCCGCTCATCGCGTAGAGCCGTTCGATGAGCTTGCGCGTGATCGAGGCGTTGTCGCCGAGCCACAGCGGTCCGCCCACCACGAGGATGTCGGCCGCGTCGATGAGCGGCCAGATCTCCTCGGGCCACGCGTCGGTCGCCCAGCCGTGCTCACGCATGTCGGGGTAGACGCCCGTCGCGACGTCGTGGTCGATGAAGCGGACGTCGTCGACGGTCACCCCCTGCGACCGCATCAAGGCGATGCTGCGGTCCATCAGCCCCTGGGTGTGGCTGAGCTCCGGGCTCCGTTTCAGGGTGCAGTTCACGAACACCGCGCGGAGGTCGTCATAGACCGCCGGAGCGGTCGGTTGCTCTGCCATGGGGGGCAGACTACGACCATCCTTCCCCGCCGGCCAGGGGGTGGCGGATCTTCAGTCCCGCGCGGACAGCAGGTAGGCGTTCAGGCCGTCGGTGAACGCGTGGTCGATCGCCAGCGGAGCGTCGTCGATCGCGGCGATGGGGGCCGCGAGGCGCACGCTGGACACCAGCCAGGCCTGATCCGCGGCCGCGAGGTCGGCGGTCGGGACCGTGGCGTACTCCGTCGTGAAGCCCTGCTCCCCGAGGTGCGCGAAGAGGCTGATCTGCGTGGTGCCCTGCAGGATGCCGCCGTGCGGCGCCGGGGTGACGAACCGGTCGCCGAAGCGCAGGATGAGTGAGGCCGTGGGCGCCTCCAGCACGACGCCGTCGGTCGTGACGAAGATGGCATCGTCGGCTCCGCGGCGGTGCGCCTCACGCAGCGCCGCCATGTTGACCGCGTAGGAGAGCGTCTTCGCCCCCAGGAGCAGCCACGGCGAGCGCTCCGCAGCGCCGCTGTCGTAGCCGCGGTCGAGGGTGACGACCCGGATGCCGTCGGCGCGCGCGGCGGCGAAGTCGCCTGCGGGGGCGGCGGTGACCCATGCCGTCGGAGCCGGTCCGTGGTCGACGCCCCGGCTCAGGATCAGCTTGATGACCCACTCCCCCGGACCGCACTCCGCGGCCGCGATCGCGACCGCCTGGCGCCACTGCTCGCGGTGCGGCTCGGGCAGTTCGCAGAGGGCGGCGGAGTGCGCGAGGCGCTGCACGTGCGCCTCGACCTCCTGGGCGTGCCCGTCGACGACGCCGATCGACTCGAAGATGCCGTCGCCGCGCTGCGTGCTCAGCTCGCCCACGCTGAGCGCGGGAGCGCCCGGGTCGATGCGGCGGAAGCTGTCGCTGAAGTCGGCGCGCTCCTCGTCGGTGGACTCGGCGGGCGTGATCAGCAGAGCGAAGCGGGCGGCGGCCATAGGACGAGCTTAGGACGTGCGTCGTCCCCTTCGTTCTCGCCCCGGGACGGTGCGCCCGCCGACACGCCCGAGCTCAGCCGGGTCGCCCTCGCGGATCCGGGCTCCGGGAATACCCCCGCGGCCGACGCGTTACACTGTATCGGCCGGGCCGCATAACCCCGGGCTCCATTTTTCGCCGCTGCGAGCGGCCTTCCGCCGAGAGGCGTTCTTGCGGCCCGGCTTCTTCGTATCCGGATCCGGTGTCGGTCCGTTCCGGAAGCGTCCGCCGAATGCGCTCAGGTCAAGGAGCCGTCGCGCCAGGCCGCCGCCGAGGCGGTCAGGTCGTGGGCGAAGGCGCTCAGGCGCGACGCCCGGGTGGTGAGATCGCTCGCCCGATCGGGCTCGGTCGGGTCGTAGTCGTCGGCGATGTGAGTCGATCCCGACGCCTGCACGCGGCAGAACGCCGCGGCGCGCTCGAGCGCGATCGCGAAGTCGCCGGAGAAGGCGCCGCGGAGGATCGTGTCGATGAGGGCGACGAGCTCCTCCGGCCCGGCCGGCACCGGCGCGCCGGCGACGAGGGCGTCGACGGACGGCAGCTCGACGCGTCCGCGCTCGTGCAGCAGCGCCGCGAGCGAGGGATCCGCGTGGATCGACACCTGCAGCAGATAGAGCCGCCACAGCGCGCCCGGGAGCGACACCGCAGGACTCTTCGCCCACAGCTCCGCGACCTCGTCGATGCCGTGCTCGGTGGCGTAGGCCACCAGCCGCTCCGCGCTCACGCCGCTGTCGTCCGCGCGCACGCGGGCCAGGAGCGCCGAGGCCGTGGCGTGCGCCATCCGCGTCTGCTCGGCCGGATCGTGGGATCCGAGCAGATTGTCGAACGTCTCCGGCGAGAGGCGGACGGGGCGATGGAAGGGAGCGGGCACCGACCCAGGGTACGCGCGGTGCCCGCGCAACACCCACAGACGGGGACCCTAGACTGGATCCACGGGCCTCTAGCTCAGTTGGCAGAGCATCGGACTTTTAATCCGCGGGTCGTGGGTTCGAGCCCCACGGGGCCCACCGCGAACGGGGCTCGGCCATCCGATGGCCGAGCCCTTTCACACCCGCGTCGGACCGGCACGGCTTCCGCACAGGCCTGCGACAGCCCCGGAACGTGCCGCTCACGCGGGATCGGCGCGGTGCCCCTCTTGGAGCGCGGGAAGCATCCAGTGCACGAGCTCCGCGATGGTGGTCCGGAATCGCACGTCCTCGGGTTCGCTCGCCCAGGCTCGCAGACGCCGCACCGTGTCGGTGTCGGCCGGGTCGAGGTCGGTCAGGAGCAGTTCCACTTCGGCGATCGACGCCTGCTGCGCGCGCCGGGCAGTCGCAGCACTGGCCATCGTGACGCCGATCAGGGCCTCGTAGCAGGCGGCCGCGCGTCCGACGGGCAGTCCTTGTTCCATGAACTGCCGGAGCAGTGCATTCACCATGCCGACCATCTGCGCCCAGGGGCGCGAGTCGAGGCGTGCAGGAACGGCCTCGGGATGGGCGATGAGGAGGCCTCGCAGCTCGACGAAGAACCCGACCAGAGCCTCGACCGGGTCAGAGGATTGGGCGAGGTCCGGGACGCGGATGCCGTCAAGCATCCGCGAGACGGCCGCATCGGCGATCTCCTCGACCGACGCGAAGTACGAGTAGAGCGTGGAGGAGCGCACGCCGAGGCGCTGAGCGAGCGAGCGCGTCGAGAGCGAGGCGAAGCCGTCCTCCATGATGAGCGCGACTGCGGCGTCGACGACCGCGACGGCCGTGAGCTTGCGCGGTCGCCCCCGGGACGCCGCAGACTGTTCGGATGTCACCTCCCCCACTTTACAGATCGCATGATCGGAATATAATTCCGATCACCTGATCGAAAAGGAGTGCGTCATGACGGACTGGGCGAAGAAGCCTCTTCTCGCGGCACTGATGACCCGAGGCGCGGCCATCGCGCTCGCCCGCCGGGTGCTGATCCGACTGAGTCTGCGCGCGGCGGTGCCGCCGACGTGGCGCCGCCCGGCCGGTCCGCATCCGGTGGGCGTGCGGGACGCCGTGATCTCGGATCTCGGACCGACCGCCGCGGACGGAGCCGTCCGGATCTGGTATCCAGCCGTTGCGGGAACCGGCGGAGAGGCGCGCGCATACTTCGGCGACCGTGAAGAGCAGCGGACGATGGTGCGCGGGCTGAGTCCTCTGCTCACCGCTCCGGGGACGCGCGCGCTCGGCGCCCGGCGCACTGCCTCTCGTCGCGATGCGGTGCCGGCGACGACGAGTGCGCCCGTCGTCCTGTTCTCGCACGGGTTCACAGGATTCGTCGGTCAGAACACGCACCTGTGCGAGCATCTGGCGTCCGCAGGATACCTCGTCGTCTCGGTCGCGTATCCGGGCGCCGCCGCCGCGATCGCCGCACCCGACGGGTCAGAGCGGGTGATGACGGCGAAGGAGCGGCGGCGCCTCACCACTCCGGAGTTCCTGCGTACGTTCCTCGATCTGGTGACGGCACGGACGACAACCGCAGAGGACGCCGCCCTGGCACGAGCCGCCACGATCGACGCTCTCGCCGCCGAGAACGCTCGGTGGGCACGCCATCTGTCCGCCGTCCTCGACGCGCTCCTCTCGGCCGCGCAGCGCGTACGGCGCGTCGATGCCGCAACGTGCGCAGCGCTCGACCCCGCCGACTGGTCGCGCGTCGCGCTGGTCGGCATGTCGTTCGGAGGGTCGACGAGCGCGAACGTGGCCCAGGTCGACCCGCGGATCTCGGCCGCAGTGAATCTCGACGGGCTGCAACAGGGAGAGCTGCTGCGCCTGCGCGACGCTCGCGTTCCGATGCTGGTGATGTCATCCTCCGGATCCCGCCTCCGCTCCGGCCGGGTCATCACGGATCTCCACTACGAGGCACGGGAATCCCGGGCCGCGGTGCAACGCGTCTTCGTCCCCGATGCACGGCATCACGCCTTCACCGATCTCGTCGAGTTCGGAGAGGGCCCCGTCCGGCGTCTGCTCGATCTGGGAACGATCGACGCGGAACGGATGCTGGACCTGGTCGCGGACACGACGCTCGACTTCCTGGACGCGACATTGCGTCCCGCCGTCTCGTCGAGCGCGGAAGGGCGGGCCCGTCGATGAGACTCGACGAATACGTGCGCCACGACGCGACAGGCCTCGCGATGCTCGTGAGGAAGGGCGACGTCAGTCCCGCCGAGCTCGCGGCGTGTGCCGCAGCCGCGGCCGACGCCGTCAACCCCCTGCTCAACGCCCTCGTGGGCGCGATCGACGAGCGTGCCCCCTGGACGGCTGGCGGCCCCTTCTCCGGCGTTCCCCTGCTCAGCAAGTCAGGTCACGGACGCGCGGGCGGCCCGCTCGGAGCGGGTTCGCGGCTGCTCGCCGGACGGACAGTTCCCGCCGACGATGTGTTCAACGCCCGCATCAGGGCGACCGGCGTGGCGTTCGTCGGCGCGACGACGGCGCCCGAGTTCGGGCTGTATGCGGTGACCGAGTCGCGCCTGCACGGCGCGACTCGCAACCCCTGGGATTCCTCTCGATCCTCGGGAGGTTCCAGCGGCGGCGCGTCCGCGGCCGTCGCCGCTGGCATCGTGCCGGTCGCCACAAGTGGAGACGGAGGCGGATCGATCCGCACACCGGCGCACTGCACCGGCGTCTTCGGATTGAAGCCGAGCCGCGGCCGGACGCCATTCGAGGCGAACCACTTCTTCAACCTCTCGGTCAACCACGTCACGACGCGCACCGTACGCGACTCCGCCGCCTTCCTCGACGCCACGCAAGGGGCCCATCGGGGAGCCAGGTATCTGATCTCGTCGCCGTCACGTCCGTACGCAGCAGAAGTCGATCTCGAACCGAATCCCCTGCGCATCGGCTTCACCACCGCTCTTGCGGGTTTCGCGACAGCGAGCCCGGAATGCGCTGATGCCGTCCGACGCACCGCGGCTCTGCTCGCCGGGCTCGGCCACGAGGTCACCGAGGCGTCGCCCGGTATTGCCTGGTCCGGCTTCTTCGACGCGTTCCTGCGCGCGTGGACGCACGCAGTGCCATGGTCGATCGGCCGGATGGAACGAATGCGCGGGCGGCCCGCCGAACCGGAGGAGCTGGAGCTCATGACCATGCGCTATCGACGACACGGCGAGACGGTGACCGTGGGAGACCTGCTCGACGCCGATCAGGTCTTCCGCGCCGCGTCCCGCGCCGTGGACGACTACTTCGCGTCCTTCGATGTCTGGCTCACACCCGTCGCCGTCACCGCCGCACCGCGGATCGGCGACTTCGACCCCTCCGCCACCGACGAAACCGCCGCCGAGTACTCGCTCCGCGTGCTGCGCGACTACTCTGCCTTCACCCCGCTCCTGAACGTGACCGGGCATCCGGCGGCCGCAGTACCCGCCACCCAGGGCGACCGCGATCTCCCGATCGGCGTGCAGCTGGTGGGACGCGCGGCCGGCGAGGGCGAGCTGCTGCGCTTGTGCGCCCAGCTGGAGGCCGTGAACCCGTGGAAGCAGCGGACGCCGCCGATCTGGTCCGGTGCACCGTCGAGAGGAGGCGCGGCGTGACGACGCAGCCGTCCCCTGTCGCCCGGATCGGCAGCGAAGGGAAGCTCCTCGCCGGGGCTTCGCTGATCCTCGCCTTCAGCGCGGTCGGCTTCCTCGTGCAGACCTTCGGCGTGTTCTCCGCAGCGATCGAGCAGGAGTTCGGCTGGTCACGCACGGAGACCTACAGCGTGCTCACGATCGCGACGCTGCTCGCGCCGGTGCTCATCCCCTTGACCGGGTGGGCCGCCGACCGCCTGAACCTGCGCACGCTGGTGATCTCGGCACTCGTCGTCGAGGTGGTCTCCCTGCTCGCCCTCGGTCTCGTTCCGGTCGGCCGGATCGGGTTCTCGATCCTGTTTCTCGTGACCTATGCAGCGAGCTTCGGAGCGAGCGCGGTCCCGCTGGCCAAAGCAGTCGGCGCCGCGTTCTCGAAGCGACGCGGCGCGGCACTAGGGATGCTGTTCGCCGGCGCTTGCCTCGGCGCCATCGCCAACCCGCTGGTCGCCGGTGCGCTCATCGGCGCCGTCGGCTGGAGGGGCGCTTTCGCCGTGCTCGGGGCGCAGACCGCGGTCCTCGCGGCACTGCCGGCCCTCCTGCTCATCCGGTCTGCGCGCGGAGCCCCTCGAACGGCCGACGCCGACCGCCCCGCAGGCTGGAGCACACTGTTCCGCACCCGCGCCCTGTCGGCGATCCTCGGATGGGGATTCTTCGCCGCCCTGGGGTACAGCGGCATGCAGGGTCACCTCGTGCCTCTCCTCCAGGAGCGGGCGCACACCGCCGCGGAGGCAGTGATCGGGCAGAGTCTCCTCGGCGTCGGTCTCCTCGTCGGCAATCTGGCGGCCGGCCTGCTGCTCGACCGACTCCCCACCCGCCCGCTCGCGAGTCTCATGCTGGTAGTACCCGTCGTCGCTCTGCTCGCTCTGGCGCTGCTGCCCCCTGGACCGTGGGACGTCGTCGTCACCACTGGCCTCGGCGTCGCGACAGGGACGGAGACGGCGATGCTCGCATATGTCGTGTCACGCTACCTGCCGACCGCCGTGGCGGGGCGGGCGCTGAGCATAGGCATGGTCGCCGTCGCTCTCGGAGGAGGCGTCAGCACACTCATCGGGGCGGCAACGCATGACGCGACAGGAAACTACCGGCTGTTCCTCCTGCTGTGCGCGGCATCCCTCACGGTCGCATCGGTATGGCCATGGGCCCTTCGTGAGCCGAGCTCGGACGTGTCGTCGACGGCATCGTCGCACGCGCGAGATGCGACGAGCTGACGGCAGCCTCGGCGGTCACCGATGAGTGCGTCTGCTCAGACACCCAGGCTGCGCAGCAGCTCCCGCACGCGGGACTCGATGTCGTCGCGCACGCCGCGGACGAACTCCGGATCCCGGCCGGCCGGATCCGCCAGCTCCCAGTCCTCGTAGCGCTTGCCGGGGAAGATCGGGCAGGCGTCGCCGCAGCCCATCGTGATCACGGCGTCGGCCTCGCGCACGTCCTCGGTGCGCAGCAGCTGCGGCACGGCCTCGGAGATGTCGATCCCCTTCTCCGTCATCACCGCGACCGCCGCCGGATTGATGCTCTCGCCGGGCTCCGAGCCGCCGGAGCGCACCTCGACCCTGTCGCCACCGAGCGCGCGGGCGAATCCTGCGGCCATCTGCGAGCGGCCCGCGTTGTGCACGCACACGAAGAGGATGAGCGGTCGATCGTTCATGCGGGGACTCCTGTGGTCGGGGTGGGAAGCGGTGCGCCCGCCTGCCGGGCGAAGAGGGCGATCGCGCGCTCGGCGTCGGCGACCGAGATGCTGCCGCCGGCGACGATGTGCAGCCCGTAGGCGTCCTCCAGTGCGACGAAGTTCATGGCGATGTCGTCGACGGGTCCGGCCAGGGAGAAGTCGCCGGTCGCCGCCCCGGCCTCCAGGATCCGCCGGTAGAGCGCGAGCTGCTCGCCGTAGAGCCGCTGCACGAGCTCATCGTGCAGCGGCGACTTGCCCGCGAGCACGTCGAACTCGTAGAGCAGTCGCATGAGCGCGTCGTCCGGTCCGGAGGGAAGCCCCGCCCGGATCGCGATCGCCAGCTGCTCTGCGGGCCGCTCCGCCTGCGCCACCAGGGCTTCGCGCTCTTCGCCGACCCGGCGCATACCCGCGGCGTGCGCCTCGACGAGGATCGCGTCGAGATCCTCGTAGTAGTACAGCAGCGCTCCGCGCGTCACTCCCGCTTGATTCGCGACGTCCGTGAGCGAGAGATTGCGCAGCCCGTGCTCGGCTGCAGCCTCGAGCGCCGCGTCGACCACCTCGCGGCGTCGCTGCTCCTGCGTGCTGGGGCGTGCCATGAAGCCAGTATCTCAGGCCCGTCCGAGGAGCGGATCCGCTCAGACGAGTTTCTTGACATTTGAGTCAATTAATTTACTCTTGAGTCAAAGAACTGTGAGCGCAGCCCCGAGACGCGCTCACCCGAGACGCTGGAGCACCGACATGGCAGTCGACACCCTCTACACCGGCGGACGCGTCCGCACCTTCGATCCCGAGCAGCCCTGGGCCGAGGCCGTCGGCGTCACCGGTGACCGCATCACCTACGTCGGCCCGGCCGCGGAGGCGCCGGCCGCCCGTCAGACCGTGCAGCTCGAAGGCCGCCTGGTCACGCCCGGGGTCGCCGACACGCACAACCATCTGCTGCTCGGGTACGACGACCTCGCCGTCAGCCTCGACCAGGTGCAGAGCCTCGACGTGGTCCGCTCCCGCATCGCTGCCTTCGCCGAGGCCCACCCCGAGCTCGAGTGGATCTGCGCCGAGAACGCGCTCTACTCGGTGGTCGAGAACCGCCGCCCGAACGCCGACGATCTGGCCGGCGTGACCGACCGCCCCGTGTTCATCACGACCTACGATCAGCACTCGGTCTGGCTGAACCGGCCTGCGCTCGCGCGGCTCGGGATCCTGAACGGCGGCGACATCGCCTGGGGGAACCCCGAGATCGACCGCACCACCGGTGAGCCGACCGGCTGGGTCTTCGACTTCTACACCAGCGCCATGACCGTCGACGGGCTCGCCGAGCTCCAGCGCGACATCCCGATGTACTCCCCCGACCGCCGCTATCGCAAGATCGTGAACAGCCTCGAGATGGCGCGCCGCTTCGGCATCACGACGGTCGTGGAGCCGCAGGTGCCCCTGGCGGAGCTGCCTCTGTTCGCGCGCGCCGAGCGTGAGGGCCGGCTGACCGCGCGCACGATCGCGGCGATCTATCATCCGGTCGGCGCCGACGGCGACTTCCGCGCCCGCATCACCGAGGCCATCCGTGAGACGCCGCAGCATGAGCGCTTCCGACTGGGCCCCGTCAAGCTTTACGCCGACGACGTGATCGAGCCGCACACCGCCGCGATGCTCGAGGACTACGCGAACCGCCCCGGCCACCGGGGGCACACGAGCCTCGCGCCGACCGAGTTCACGAAGCTGTTCGTCGAGCTGGACCGCCTGGGCTACCAGGTGCATACGCACGCGACCGGCGACGGGGGCATCCGGCTGACGCTCGACGCGATCGAGGCCGCCCGGCGCACGAACGGCGCGCGCGACGCCCGCCACGGCATCGTGCACGTCGAATGCCTCGCGCCGCAGGACCTCCCGCGCTTCCGCGAGCTCGGCGTGGTCGCCGCGATGCAGCCTCGGCACGCCTCGCCCGACCTCGTCGCAGGCACCTGGATGGAGAACGTCGGCGAAGCCCGCTGGGACCGCGCCTGGCGCTTCCGCTCGATGATCGAATCGGGCGCCAAAGTCACCTTCTCCAGCGACTGGCAGGTCGGCGAGATGGATCCGCTCGTCGGGATCTACAGCGCCATGACGCGCGCCCGCCTCGACGGCGGCGACGCGTGGACGCCGGATGAGCGCCTCGACCTCGATCGCGCGCTCGAGGCCTACACCAAGGGCGGCGCGGGCGCGTTCCACAACGAGAACACCCTGGGCATGCTGCGTCCCGGCTACCTCGCCGACCTCGTCGTCTGGTCGGGAGACCTGTACACCATGGAGCCCGCGGAGATCCTCGCGCAGCATGCCGACCTCACCGTCGTGGGCGGAACCGCCGTGCACGACCATCGGGGCGAGCTCGGCGGCACGGCGGCTGCGACGCGCTTCCAGGATCCCGGCGGGTCAGGCCAGCAGTGCAGCGAGCCGTCCGCCGACCACCACTGCCACTCCCACGGCGACTGAGGACGGAACCCCACGATGTCGACGCTGCCATCCCACTCTGCGGTCGCCACCGGCGACGACCGGCTCGCCCATGCCGTGGCTCACGAGTCCGGACCCCTCAAGCGCGCGCTGAAGCTGCGCCACCTCGTGTTCATCGGACTCGCGTACATGGCGCCGCTCGCCGTGTTCGACATGTTCGGGATCGTCGCCGATCAGACCGACGGGCACGTGCCGCTCGCCTACCTGGTCGTGCTCGTCGCCGTGCTGTTCACCGCGTTCAGCTACTCGCGCATGGTGCGGTTCTTCCCGATCGCCGGATCCGCGTACACCTACGCCAAGGAGAGCATCCATCCCTCCGTCGGGTTCCTCGTCGGCTGGGCGGCGACGCTCGACTACCTGCTGCTGCCGATGATCAACGCGATCCTCTCCGGCATCTACATGGGCGCGATCTTCCCCGGTGTTCCGTTCTGGGTGTGGGTGCTGCTCACGGTCGGGATCTGCACCGCGCTCAACCTGGTCGGGGTGCGGCTGGCGGCGAGCATGAACATCATCCTCGTCGGGATCCAGCTCGTCGTCGCCGTGCTCTTCGTCGTGCTCGCGGTGGCGAACATCGCCCACGGCGCGAACGATGCGGCGTTCAGCGTCCGCCCGTTCTCCGCGGGCGACCTGCCGGTGACCGCCCTCGCCGGCGGCGCCGCGATCCTCGCACTGTCGTTCCTCGGGTTCGACGCGGTCTCCACCCTGGCGGAGGAGGCCGAGCGACCGACGCGCGACATCCCGCGAGCGATCTTCGTCATCGTCGCCGCGGCCGGGGCGTTCTTCCTCACCGTGACCTATGTGATGCAGACGCTGTTCCCCGATGTCGCGAAGCTGGAGAACATCGTGGGCGCCTCGCCCGAGATCGCCAGGTACATCGGCGGCGCCGCCTTCCAGGCGATCTTCGTCGGCGGCTACATGATGGCCGTCCTCGGCTGCGGCATCACCCAGCAGATGAGCGCCGCACGGCTGCTCTACGCGATGGGCCGGGACGGGGCTCTGCCGAAGCGGCTGTTCGGACGAGTGAACCCGCGCACCGGCGTGCCCGTCGCGAACGTGCTCATCGTCGCCGCGATCGCCCTGACAGCCCTGTTCGTGGACCTCGCGCAGGCGTCGTCGATGATCAACTTCGGCGCGTTCATCGCGTTCACATTCGTGAACCTGTCCGTGATCTTCGTGTTCTTCCGCTTCATCACCACGCGCACGATCGGATCCTGGATCGGGTTCGTCGTCGTGCCCGCGATCGGCGTCGCGATCAACGTGGGCCTCTGGCTCAGCCTCGACGGGATCTCGATGATCATCGGCGGCGCGTGGACCGCGATCGGGGTCGTCTACCTGATCGTCAAGACCCGCGGGTTCCGTGCCGCTCCGCCCGACCTGACCGGACCGATCAACGTCGGGATGCACGACTAGGAGCGCACCCCGGGCGCGGCTACGACCGCCGCGCCCGGTGTCGGCGCACCGCGTCGCGGTTCGCGCACCGCACGGAGCAGTAGCGCTGGCGTCCGTTGCGCGTCACGTCGGCGACCACGTTCGTGCACGGCGCGGCCGCGCAGCGTCCCAGCCGGCCCATCCCCCGGGTGACGAGGTGCAACGAGGTCCCGACCGCGATCACCGCGCGCAGCACGTGCGGGAGCGTGTCGTCCTCGTCCCGGTAGTGCAGATGCCATCCCTCGCCGTCGTGGTCGGTCAGACGGGGATAGGCGGCCGCAGATGCCATCTGCACGTTCAGCAGCGCCGCGCGCTCCGTCGCCGTCCGCGCGTCCACGATGCGCAGCCAGTCGTCCAGGACCTCCCTGGTGCGTGCGTGATCGCGCGGATCCACGGGGAGCGTCATCGTCATGCCGAAGTCGCGGGTCCGCTGCTCGATGCCCGCGCGGTCCGCCGGCCAATCGTTGGCGAGCGACGCCGCCATCAGCACCGCGTACTCTCCGTAAGGGTTGAGATGCACAAGAACATTACATCATCGTGGAGCCATGACCACCACAGCCCCCGTACCCCTCACCGCCCGCGCCGATCAGCCGCGCCCCGCCGGAGTCCGGCACGAGCACGCGTGGATCACCGTCTCCCGCCACGCCACCTCCGAGGGGGTGCTTCGGTACGTGCGGTGCGTGTCCTGCGACGCCCATCGCGTCGATGTGCGCGCTCCGGGCCATGCGGCGCCGGAGGCCGTGAGCCGCACTGTGGAGCGCCACTGAGGCCCAGTCGCGGGCCTTCGCGCCTGGATCCTCAGCCCGCCGTGAGGTCGGCGAGCTTCCGCACGGTGAGCAGGTTGCGCGCCGTGCCGGCGACGCCGAGCGCACGGTCCAGCACCGGCCGGGTCAGCTTCGTCGATTGCACCCCACCTGCGCCGTAATCGATCCAGAGATCCACCCCGCGCAGCGCGATCCGCTCCCCCGGCTGCAGGCGCGGAGTGAGCGCCTCGATCGCTGTCGGCAACGGCTCCCCCTCGAGGAACATCGCGTGCAGCATCTTTTCCTGCGCCGCGTCGGGGAAGGGGTTGTCGGCGAGCACCCGCGCGAGGTCCGCATGCGTGCGCAGGATCACCGGAGTGTCCACCCCGAACGTGTCGTGGATCAGGGCGCGCACCTGCGCGCAGGCGGCCTTCGGATCCGCCGGGGCGTCGCAGATCACGTTGCCGCTGGCGATGTAGGTGGAGACCTCGCCGAATCCCTCGCGCCCGGTCAGGGCCGTCCGCAGCTCCGCCATCGGCACCCGGTTGTTGCCGCCGACGTTGACGGCGCGCAGCAGCAGCACGCAGCGCTCTGCGCTCATGCGGCACCGTCCCCGTCCGGCGCGGTACCGCCTGCACCGGGCGCCGCGCCCTCGCCGACGAGCTCGGCACCCGCGTGCGCGAGCTCGGCGAGCGCCGCCGCGCTGGAGTCGGCCCCCACGCCGGCGACGAGATCGGTGAGGATCCGCACGTGCACGCCGTGCGCGATCGCATCCAGCGCCGACGCGCGGACGCAGTGATCCGTGGCGATGCCGACCACGTCGGCGGCGACGACGCCGTGGGCGGAGAGGATCGCGGCAGCGGTCTGCCCGTCCTCGGTCACGCCCTCGAACATCGAGTAGGCGGGACGCCCCTGTCCCTTGAACACGTGGTGCGTGACGGCGGCGGTCTCGAGCAGCGGATCGTAGGCGGCACCCTCGGTGCCGCCTACGCAGTGCACCGGCCAGGTGTCCACGAAGTCGGGCTCGGCCGCGAAATGCCCGCCGTTGTCCCCCGTGCCGTCGTGCCAGTCACGCGACGCCACGATGACGTCGTAGTCGGCGGCATGATCGCGCAGGAAGGCGCTGACGCCGCGAGCGACAGCATCCCCTCCCGAGACGGCGAGAGCGCCACCCTCGGTGAAGTCGTTCTGCACGTCGACGATGAGAAGAGCTCTGGACATGCTCCGAGCGTACGCCGACGTGCAGAGTTCGACCGCCCGACGAGGAAGCACCAACCTGTGAGCGCACACAGGCGCGGGGCGTAACGTCCGGTTATGAACGCACAAGTGAAGAACGCGGGGCTGAGCTCCGAACTGCTGGGTCTGAGATCGGTTCTGATCGGGTCGCTCCCCGCGACGCTGATGACGAACGACGCTCCGGACCGCTACACCGTGGAAGCGGTGTTCACCCGCAAGACGGATCGCGACGAGGTCGCCGCGATCCAGGGCAATGAGACACGTGCCCGCCTGTCCGCGAAGGGATACTCGACCGTCGAGCTGCACGTCGCGGACCGTCGCCTGGAGATCGCGAACACCAACCTCGAAGAGCTCCGTGATGGACTCGGGAGCGTCATCGCCGAGCTCCTGGCGGAGATCAGTGCCTCCCTGCAGGCCGAGCGCGAACTCGTCGCCGGTCGTTTCCAGGACGCCTCCGATCGTGAGCAGGCGCGTGCGGCCGAGGTCGCGGCGCTGGCCGAGTCGGTGACCTTCACCCGTCGTCCGGCTGCCGAGGTCTTGGACGACGAGTCGCGCATCGAGGACTGGTTTGAAGAAGGCGGTGCCGTCCGCGCGTAGGGACGACACCGACGAAGAGGTCATCATGGTTGATGTCCGCACCCGCCCCCCGGGGCAATGCAGAACGCGCGACGAGCGCGTTCACCGGACTGGCGCAGGAGATCAGGACGCGCGGTCTGCTGCGTCGCCGTTACGGGTACTACTGGACGAAACTGGCCGTCGCACCCGTCTCGGTCGCCGGCTGCCTCGTCGCCTTCGTCTGGATCGGTGACAGTTGGTGGCAGCTTTTCACCGCGGCGGTGCTGGCGATCGTGTTCACGCAGATCGCCTTCCTCGGGCACGACGCGGCGCACCGGCAGATCTTCGTCTCGGGGCGGTGGAACGACTGGATCAGCATCGTTCTCGGCGATCTGCTCGTCGGCATGAGCTACGGATGGTGGCAGCACAAGCACACACGCCATCACGCGAACCCGAACAAGCTGGGATCCGACCCCGACATCGAGCTTCCCGTCATCGCCGTCTCCGCGGAAACGGCAGAAAAGCCCCACAGGCCACCGATCAACTGGCTCCGCGCACACCAGGGCGTGTTGTTCTTTCCGCTGCTGCTCCTCGAGGGGCTCTCTCTGCATGCGTCGAGCGTGCGCCGGGTCTTCGCGCGCGGGCGACTCGAGCGGCGCTGGGTCGAGATCGCCTTCCTCGCCATCAGGATGATCGGCTACGTGACGCTGGTGTTCATCGTGCTCTCACCGGGCATCGCCTTCGTCTTCCTCGGTGTCCAACTCGGCCTGTTCGGTTTCTACATGGGCATCGCGTTCGCACCGAACCACAAGGGGATGCCGATCGTGCCCCGGGACATGACCCTGGACTTTCTGCGCCGTCAGGTGTTGATGAGCCGGAACATCCGGGGCAGCCGATTCCTCGACATAGCGATGGGCGGGCTCAATTACCAGATCGAGCATCACCTGTTCCCCTCGATGCCGCGCCCGCACCTGCGTCGAGCCGCCCCGATCGTCGCCGAGTACTGCCGAGAACACGGCGTGACCTACACCCAGGTCCACCTGCTCACCTCGTACGCGATCGTGATCCGCTACATCAACCGCGTCGGCCTCGGCGAACGAGACGTCTTCACCTGCCCTCTCATCGAACAACGCAACCACCTCGGAGCGGCGGACGTGTGACCAATCTGCCGATACGCCTGCGCTTGCGTCTGTGCGCGTGTACTGTGCGACTAAGGGCCGCACTGGGAAACCGGGGGTTATGTTCGGTTGAGCGGCTCTGGTTGACGGGAACTCTCGCCCCGCTGCTGCGAAAGCCGGCCTGGGCGGGGTTCCTGTCCCCACCCCGAGGGGCCGCCCCGAAGGACGAGAGGCCATCGTTCGGTTCCCTGTCCGGAACGATGACCTCCCTGCTGTACCTCCAGCACGCAGCTCTCCCCAGTCCTGCGCCGATAGACCCTACCGGACCAGCGCGAGGTGTCCGCGCCGGTCGGGCCGTGAATACCCGGGTCCTGCCGGTTGCGGTCGGAAGGCGGCCACTGCCGCCTTCCGACCGCAACCCCCTATCGCTGATCGGCGGCGACGCCTAGCCTCACGCAATGGGTACTCTCACGTACGGGCTCGAGGATCGCCGCGTCGAGATCGAGGATGTGACGCTCGCTCACCTCATGGTCGCCATCGTCGCCACGCTTACGAGCGACGACAGCGTTCTGCTCTGGGTGCACCCGGACCGACTGGACGGCGCCGACCGCGTCCAGCTGCTGCCTTCCACGCCGATGCGATTCAGCTTCGATGGGCCCGAACCGCATTCCCTGGATCCCCGCACCGTCGCGAAACTGGCCGTCCGGCTCGCCGACCCCGCAGGGTTTACGATCCCCGAGCATTCCACGCCACGCTGACCAGTGCACACGAGGGCGGCCACCACAAGCCCGCTCGCAGGCACGGCACGGCGGTCTACTGTCGGGCGTATGGGAATCCTCTACTACGGGAGCGCCGAGCACCCCGTCGAGATCGACGACACCGCCCTCGCCCACCTCAAGGTCGTCGTCGCAACGAAGCTCCGCCGCAACGAGAGCTTCACCCTCTCCTGGAAACACGACGACGGCGAACCCGTCGGCCGATCCACGATCTGGCTGCACCCCTCGATTCCGCTGCGCTTCGAGTTCAACGAGCCCGACCCGCCTGAGCTTGACCCGGCACGGATCCAGGCGTATGCGGAATCCGCGAACACCTCCGGAGGCATCCTCATCCCCGAAGACCATATCCGCGGATCCCGCGGCACCTCGACCGCGCCGTAGGCTGCCGTCGTCCTGGGCCGCCACCAAACGTCACCCGCCGCGAAGCCTACCCCACTCCATCTTGCTGGTCTCCGGAGATGAGATGTCGCCGCTTGGTCCCCATGGCTGGGCGACGACCTCTCTGGTACCTCCAGCGGCAGCCTCCGAGGGCTACCGCTCGCCAGGGGTGGACGCTACTCGCATGGCCGCGCTCATGCACCGCTACAACGTAAATCGCGTTGCGGCCCGTCAAAGGTCGGTGCCAGAGGCGACGCTGGAGGCGTGTTCTGGGATGGACGCGTTTCCTCGTGCGGAGATCATGCTGGCGATCGTGACGATCAGGAACAGTTGGCCGGTGATCGCCTCAGTGATCGCGACGCTCTCGAGGACGGGGCCGACGGGGACCACGTTCCCGTACCCCACGGTGGTGAGGGTGGTGAAGGAGAAGAACAGTTGCCCGCGGAAGGAGTCACCGTGAGGGCCGTCGAGGACAGCGGCCGGTGAGAGCTGGGCCGCCAGGTTGTAGACGAAGGTGAAGAGCATCCCCACGAGGACGTAGGCCGAGACGGCGGCGATCAGGTTCTGCACGCCGGGGCGCCTCAGCCGCATGCGGTGAGCAATGATCGCGGAGGCGGCGAGCACGCAAGCGAACGCCGACGCGATCGCCAGCACGAGGTCGACCACGCGCCCGCGCGTTCCGGCGATCTCGACGGCGATGACGGCGAGGACGGCCACAGCGAGGAGTACCCAGCTTGCGCGCTGCAGCCCAAGCTCCGCATCGGCGACCCAGAGCACCACGACGAGCGTTACGAGCTGCGCGAGGAAGGCGATGGCGCTGGGGTCCGCCCCCTCCTGCGCGGCGCAGAGCACATAGGAGAGGGCGATCAGGGCGAAGACCAGCCAATATCCGGCGTGCCGAAGAGCCGTCGTCAAGCGCTTCATCGCACGGACGCCTCCTCCCGCGTGCGTAGGTTTTCGCGCTTCGCCTTGCGGGAGGAGGCGATCAGGTTCAGCGCTTCCACGAGGATCGCGAAGGCCATGGGCGCGTAGATCAGGGCCTTGTCGATGTGCGCTCCGAATCCTTCGGCGATGAGGAAGACACCGATGAGCAGGAGGAAGGACAGCGCGAGCATCTTCACGGTCGGATGCCGGTTGACGAACGTGAAGACGAACCGGGATGCGAACAGCATGACCAGGAACGAGAGCACCACCACCGTGACGATGACGATGACGTTCTCGGTCATGCCGACCGCGGTGATGACCGAGTCGAGGGAGAAGACGATGTCGAGAGCGAGGATCTGCACGAGCACGGAGCGGAACGTGATCCGCTTCATCGACACATCGTGCTCCTCATCCGCTCCTTCGAGCTTGTGGTGGATCTCAGTGACGGCCTTGTAGACGAGGAAGAGGCCACCGGCGATCAGGATGAAGTCCTTGACGGAGAATCCCATCCCGAACAGCACGACGACGTCTTCCTTCAGCGTGATGATCCATCCCGCGAAAAACACGAGCACGACGCGGATGACCATCGCCAGCGTGAGGCCAAGGCTGCGCGCCCTCGCCTGCTGCTCCTGGGGGAGCTTGGAGGCCAGGATCGAGATGAAGATCACGTTGTCGACGCCGAGAACGACCTCGAGCACGAAGAGTGACAGGAACACCGCGACGATATCGGGGGTGAACGGGAGAGCGAATTCCACGCGTTCATGCTAGACGAGCTCAACAAAGCAAACTCGCCCCCGCCATCCAAAGAGACCGGGGGCGAACGACCACGCCACGCCAGAGGCCCCGCGAATGAGCTCGTACAGCCCTCCGTCGCCGTGATTCCGCTTCTTCGGCATCGCAACCGCTCCCTTCACTCAGGGTGCACACATACGTGCACACATGTGACTGCAGGAGTGTGTTTGCGGTTGCTACCTTTCCTCTAACGGTGAAACCCCCGGTTTTCCGCTTGATTCTGCGGGAAACCGAGGGTTCCGATGGAGCCGCCCAAGGGAATCGAACCCTTGACCTTTTCATTACGAGTGAAATGCTCTGCCGACTGAGCTAGGGCGGCGCACACCCGGAGGTGCGCATGCGGTGAACCGCACGATCAACGATCTTACCCTGTCCGCGAGGGTGCTGCGAACCACGCGCACCCCGGGCGCGGCACGGCCCGTCGTCCGTGCCGCAGCCCGCGCCTATTCGCAGCGGATGCCCGCCTTGGCCGGCACGGTCCCGTCGACGAAGTAGGCGTCCACGGCGTCGTCCACGCAGCTGTTGCCCTTGTTGTAGCCGGTGTGGCCCTCGCCGACGCGCGTGATCAGCACCCCGCCCTCGAGCTGCTTCGCGAGCGACTCGGCCCATGCGTACGGCGTGGCGGGATCGTTGGTGGTGCCGATCACGAGGATCGGGCCGGATCCCGCTGCGGTGATCTCGCCCCGGGTGCCGGTCGGCGGGAACGGCCACTGCTCGCAGGGATCGGGACCGTCCCAGTAGGGCGCGATCGTGGGAGCCTCCGCCTTGATCTTCGCGTCGGACGCCGCCTTGGCCGCGGGATCGTTCTCGAGCGGGTAGTCCATGCAGTTGTAGGCGCGGAACGCCTCCGTGGAGTTGTCGGTGTACTTGCCGTTCTCGCGGCTGTTGTAGAAGTCCGCGAGCTGGAAGGCGACGGAGGGATCGCCCTTGAGCACGGCGGTGAGCGACTGGGTCAGGTACGACCAGCTGTCCTGCGAGTACAGGGCGGAGACGATCGACGTCATCAGCGTGTCCGCGCCCAGCATGCGCCCGTCGGCGTTCTTCTGCGGCGATCGATCGACGCTCGCGAGCAGCGCGCCGAGGTCGCCCATCGCCTCGTCCACGGTGCCCTGGAAGGGGCACTTCTTGTCTTTGAGGCAGGAGGCCATATAGGCCCGCAGCGCGGACTCGAACCCGATCGCCTGCGTCGTGCTGACGTCGAGGTTCGAGACGGCGGGGTCGAGCGCGCCGTCGAGCACGAGGTGGCCCACACGATCGGGATAGAGCTGCGCGTAGGTCGCGCCGAGGAAGGTGCCGTACGAGTAGCCGAGGTAGTTCAGCTTCTTGTCGCCCAGAACCCCGCGCAGCAGATCCATGTCGCGCGCCGAGTTCACGGTCGTGATGTACGGCAGGATCCCCTTGCTGTTCTTCGCGCACGCGTCGGCGAAGTCCTTGTTGGCCGACTTCTGGGCGGCGGTCCATTCGTCGCTGCCGCGCGCACCCGGACGGATCGAGTACAGGTAGTCGTCCATCTGGGTCGCGTCGAGGCACTTCACGGCCGTCGAGGATCCGACGCCGCGCGGGTCGAAGCCGATGACGTCGTAGTTCTTGACGAGGGTGGGGCTCACCGCGAAGCTCAGGCTCGACTTGATCAGCTGGAGGCCGCTCGCCCCCGGTCCGCCGGGGTTGGTCAGCAGCGAGCCCTTGGACGTGCCGGTGGCGCGGTGGCGCACGACCGCGAGATCGAGCGAGCCGGCGCCCGGGTTCTCCCAGTCGAGCGGCGCCTTCACGGTCGTGCAGTCCATGCCGCCGCCGCAGCCCGACCAGGTGAGCTTCTGTCCGTAGAACGGCTGCAGGTCGGCGGCGATCCCGGAGGTGTCGGGCGTCGCCGTCGGACCCGCCGACGAGGATCCGGCGGGGATCATCGAGTACAGACAGCCGCTGAGCGCCAGCGCGGCGACCACGAGGCCCGCCGTCACGGCACCCAGGCGACGCAGACGCGCCCCGGCATGGTGGCGACGCAGCGGCGAGGGGGCAGGCGTGTTCATGGTCTCCTCCCGCTCGTGACGGTCACGAGCAAGCTCTCGAGGGCGAGCGCGGGGGCGACGTTGCGCTCCAGCGACTCCCGGGTCTCGGCGAGGTGGTCGAGCACGACGAGGGTGCGCGCAGGCTCCCAGGCGGCCGCGATCGCCGCGAGCTCCGCGGCGAGCTCACGGTTGATGAGGCCGTCGTCACGACCGAACTGCAGCATGACCACATCGCGGAACAGCGACTGCAGATCGGTGAGCACGCGGTCGAGGCCGTCGCGCACGCTGCGCTTGGCCCGCTGCTTCTGCTCCTCCTCGAGCGCGTTGATCTGCGAGCGCACGGCCGGGGGCACAGCCTGCCCTTCCGCGATGCCCACGGTGTGCAGCAGGGAGCGCCGCTCGGCCTCGTCGCGCTCGGCCGTGAGGGCCTTCGCATCGTCGGTGGCGGCCAGCACGATCTGTCCCGCCACCTCGACGGCATCGCTGACCCCGCGAGCGGCGAGCACGGCGCGCAGGGTCTGCTCCCGGCGCGAACGCGCGGCCTCGTCGGTCGCGAGCCGCTGCGCCATGCCGATGTGGCGCTGCGCGTGCCGCGCCGCCTGCTCGGCGACCGCGGGATCGGCACCGGTGCGGCGCACGATGAGCTCCGCGACCGACGCGACATCGGGTTCGCGCAGCCGCAGCGACCGCACCCGGGAGCGGATCGTCGGCAGCAGATCGGCCTCGCTCGGGGCGCACAGGATCCAGACCGTCTGCTCCGGCGGCTCCTCGAGCGCCTTCAGCAGCACGTTCGAGGTGCGCTCGGTCATCCGATCGGCGTCCTCGACGACGATCACGCGGTAGCGACCGCTGGAGGGGCCGAAGTAGGAGCGCTCGACGAGGGCCCTGGCCTCGGCGATCGAGATGATCACCTTCTCGGTGCGCAGCACCGTCACGTCGGGATGAGTGCCGGCGAGCACCTGATGCATGGTCTGCTCGTCGTCGGGGCCGGAGGCGATCAGCGACGCCGCGAACGCCGTCGCCAGCGTCGACCTGCCGGATCCGGGAGGACCGGTGATCAGCCAGGCGTGCGACATCGCCGCGGGATTCTCGACCGCGGTGCGCAGCGTCTCGACGGCGGCGTCCTGCCCCCACACGTCGGTCCACGGGAACGGCGCGAGAGCGGTGGCGGGCATGCGCTCAAGCCTAACCGGGAGCAGCGACAAGGACAGCGCGGCCACGTCGATCCGGGCTCTCACCTCCTCGGCGATCACCCGCACCGCGGGCCGCACCGACGGGTCGAGGTCAGAGCATCGCGGCGATGCGTGCGCGCACCGCTTCCGCGATCCGCTCCGGATCCTGCGCGGCGTCGACGACGAGGAAGCGCCCGGGCTCCGCGGCTGCGAGGCCGAGGTAGGCCTCCCGCACCCGCCGGTGGAACTCCTCGCGCTCCGCTTCGAGCCGGTCGAACGGCTTGTCCGCGGAGTCCAGCCGGCGGCGCGCGTCCGCGGGATCCAGGTCGAGCAGCACCGTCAGATCCGGCAGTGCGCCCTCGGCCGCCCACAGCGACAGCTCGCGCACCTGGTCCGCGTCCAGGACGCGACCCGCCCCCTGATAGGCGACGGACGAGTCGAGATAGCGGTCCTGGACGACGACCGCGCCGCGCTCCAGCGCAGGGCGCACGACGGTGGCGACATGGTGGGCGCGGTCGGCGGCGTACAGCAGCGCCTCCGCCCGCGGTGCGATGTCGCCGCGGTGGTGCAGCACGATGTCGCGGATGAGCACGCCGACCTCGGATCCGCCGGGTTCGCGCGTGCGCAGCACCTCGCGGCCCTGCGCGCGCAGCCATTTCTCCAGAAGCGCCGCCTGGGTGGTCTTGCCCGAGCCGTCGCCGCCTTCGAGGGTGATCCAGAGGCCGCGGGCGCTCACGCGCCTGCCTGCTTCTTCGCGGCGTTGGCGGCGCGCGTCGCAGCCGCCTTCTTCGCCGCGGCGGAGCGGGCCGCCGCCTTGTCCGCGTCGCTCTTCGCCGCCGTCTTGGCGGGGGCCTTCTTGGCCGCCGCCTTGGCCGGTGCCTTCTTCGCCGGAGCCGACTTCTTCGCAGCGGTGCGCGCGCCGCGCTTCGGTGCGGGGCCCTTGGCGCGCTTGTCCGCGAGCATCTGCACCGCGATCTCGAACGTGATGTCCTGCACCTGCTGGCCGCGCGGGATGGTCACGTTCGTCTCGCCGTCGGTGACGTACGCGCCGAAGCGGCCGTCACGGATCCGGATCGGCTTGCCGCTGGTGGGGTCGGCGTCGAACTCGGCGAGCGCGCTGGACGCACGGCGGGCGCCGTACTTCGGCTGCGCGTAGATCTCGAGGGCCTGCTCGAGGGTGATGTCGAAGATCTGCTGCTCGCTCTCCAGCGAGCGCGAGTCCGCGCCCTTCTTCAGGTAGGGCCCGAATCGTCCGTTCTGAGCCGTGATCTCCTCGTCGGTCGCCGGATCCACACCGACCACGCGCGGGAGCTCGAGCAGCTTGAGCGCCGTGTCGAGATCGATCGTGTCGACGGACATGGAGCGGAACAGCGAGGCGGTGCGCGGCTTGGGCGCCGCCTCCTTCTTCGCGCCGCGCTTGGGCTTGGGCGCCTCGACGACCTCGCCGGTGCTCTCGTCGACCTGATCGTCTTCGGAGACCGGGTCGTTCTCCTGGATGTACGGGCCGAAGCGGCCGTCCTTGACGACGAGGATCTTGCCGTTGGCCGGGTTCTCGCCGAGCACGCGGTCGCCGGCGACGGGGGCGTCGATGAGCTCCTGCGCCTTCTCCGCGGTCAGCTCGTCGGGAGCCAGATCCTCCGGCACGTTGACGATGCGGGGCTTCGCGTCGGGGTTCGCCGGATCCGCCACCTCGAGGTAGGGGCCGTACTTGCCGAACCGCAGCGTGGCGTTATCGGTGATCCGCGTCGCGTTCAGCGCCCGCGCGTCGATCTCGCCGAGGTTGTCGACGACCTGGCGCAGACCCACCTGCGAGTCGGATCCGAAGTAGAAGGAGTGCAGCCACTCGATGCGCTTCTGCTCTCCCCGGGCGATCGCGTCGAGGTCGTCCTCGAGCGCGGCCGTGAAGTCGTAGTCGATGAGGTCGGCGAAGTGCTGCTCGAGCAGCCGCACCACGCTGAACGCCATCCACGTCGGGACGAGGGCCTGCCCGCGCTTGGTCGCGTACCCGCGGTCGATCACCGTGCCGATGATGCTCGCGAACGTCGAGGGGCGGCCGATGCCGTGCTCCTCGAGCGCCTTGACCAGGGAGGCCTCGGTGTATCGCGGCTTGGGCGTCGTGCGGTGCGGCTTCGCGTCGGCCTCGGACACGCCGAGCACATCGCCCACGGCGACGGCGGGGAGCGACTGGTTCTCGGCGGCGTCGGCGGCGTTGCGCCGCTCGTCCCTGCCCTCTTCGTACGCCTCGAGGAAGCCCTTGAAGGTGTAGACGGTGCCCGAAGCGGTGAACTCCGCGACCTTGCCCGCGCTTGCACCGGGCGCCGTCGACGTGTCCACGGCGATCGTGACGGTGGTGGTCTCGTACTTCGCGTCGGACATCTGGCTTGCGACGGTGCGCTTCCAGATGAGGTCGTAGAGCCGCTGCTCCTCGCGGTCGAGCTGCGAGGACACCGAGGCCGGCGTGCGGAACTGCTCGCCCGAGGGGCGGATCGCCTCGTGCGCCTCCTGCGCGTTCTTGCTCTTGGACTTGTAGACGCGGGGCTTGAGCGGCACGGCCGCGTCGCCGTAGAGAGCGACCGCCTGCGACCGGGCCGCCTGCACCGCCTGGGTGCTGAGCGCGGTCGAGTCCGTGCGCATATAGGTGATGTAGCCCTTCTCGTAGAGCCGCTGGGCGACGCTCATCGCCTGCTTGGCGCTCATCGAGAGCTTGCGTCCTGCCTCTTGCTGCAGCGTCGAGGTGGTGAACGGCGCATACGGGCTGCGGGTTCCGGGTTTCGCCTCGACCTTGGTCACGGTGCCGGATCCGACCGCGTCGACCGCGGCGGCGAGCGCGGCGGCCGCCGTCTCGTCGAGAACGACGACGGCCTTCTTCAGCGCGCCGTTGTCGTCGAAGTCGGTGCCGCGGGCGATCGCGCCGCCGTCGAGCCGCACCAGACGCACGGTGAAGGGAGTGCCCGAGGCCGACGCCTGCGCGTCGACGTCCCAGTACTCGGCGGACACGAACGCCATGCGCTCGCGCTCACGGTCCACGATCATCCGGGTGGCCGCCGACTGCACCCGGCCTGCGGAGAGTCCGGACTTCACCTTGTACCAGAGCACGGGCGACACGTCCCAGCCGTACAGGCGGTCCAGGATCCGGCGGGTCTCCTGTGCGTCGACGAGGGCGAGGTCGAGCTCACGGGTGTTCTCGACGGCGGCCTGGATCGCGTCCTTGGTGATCTCGTGGAACACCATGCGGCGGTAGGGAACCTTGGGCTTCAGCGTCTCCAGGAGGTGCCACGCGATGGCCTCGCCTTCGCGGTCCTCATCGGTGGCGAGCAGGAGCTCGTCGGCGTTCTTCAGAGCCCGCTTGAGCTCGGCCACCGTCTTGGTCTTGCGGTCCGAGACGACGTAGTAGGGGTCGAAGTCGTGGTCGACGTCGATGGAATACTTCCCGTACGCCTGCTTGTCGGCGGCGGGGATGTCCTTCTTGTCGGCGAGGTCGCGGATGTGCCCCACCGAGCTGAGCACTTCGAAGCCGTCGCCGAGATAGCCCTGGATGGACCTCATCTTCGTCGGGGACTCGACGATGACAAGCTTCTTGCCTTGCGCCACGGGGTGCGTCCTTTCGGTCCTGAGCTTCGACGGGGGTCGAAGCACACCATACACACCGCGCCGGAGGAGGGTACTCAGCACGATGAGCCGTCGTCCGCAGGAGTTTCGGGTTCTCCCGCAAAGGATCCGGCGACGGCCGGGAACCCAGCGTACGCCGCCTCCGGGGCCTCACCGACCACAAGACGCCCGCCGGGAGCCCGCCCGATCCGGCACGGGTCCGCCGTCCGTCACCTCCCGGCGACGGCGGCGGGCGGTCCGGCACGGGATCCTGCCGAGCCGGGGAATCCCGCGTATCCGGCGATGACGTGGACCACGGCGACGAGGCCCTCGATGCGGCAGTCCTGCAGGTGCGCGCCGTGTGCGGCGGCCACCCGGGTGGCCAGAGCGCAGGGGTCCGCATCGACGGCCACGGCACCCGAGACGGCGTCGGCCGCGGCGAGCGCCGCCGCATCGGCGGCGGCCGCCGCCCGCTGCGACGTCGCGCCGGCTCCGCCCACCATCGCAGCACCGAGCCCGAGCACGGCGGTCACGGCGATCCCCCCGATCGCGAGCACGGAGCCGGCCATCAGCGTCCTCCGTCCAGGGCGCACCCCGTGACGCGGACGGGGATCCCGATCGACCCCAGCACGCGAGCGTCGGTCGACGCCGTCACGCACACCAGGCCGCTGGATCGCCCCACAGCGAACTCCGCGGTCGGGTCCGCCCGCGCCACGGCCGCCTCCGCTCCCCCGGCGTCGTCGCCGCGTCCGAGGATGCGCGAGGCGTCGGCCACCGCGTCCTGCAGCGCGACCGAGCGCATGCCTGCGCCGACCGCGCCCACTCCGAGCATCAGGGTCAGCACGACGACCGGAAGCGCGATGGCCAGCTCGGCGGTCGCCGAGCCGCGCTCCCGCCCCTGTCCCTCGGGCGGCGGCACGTCGCCGGCGCGTGCGGGTGGACGGTGGAGCGGATCTCGGGGCGTCATGCGACCGTCAGCGCGCGGCGCACGAGGTCGGTGAGGATCCCGCGCACCTCGTCGCTGCGCATGATGACCACGAGGAGCCCGGCGAACGCGACGGCGGCCATGGGGCGACACCCGGTGCTGACTGAGCGTCCCGGTAGGTGGGGGTCGTCCTTGCGGGCGTCCCGCTGGTACCCGAGCCCGACGCCCACAGGCGCGGGTCCACGACACCGCTGATCGCCATCGACTCGGGTTCGCCCTGGGCGACCGGCCCGGACACCACGACGGACACCTGGAGGATTCGAACGACTTCGGCGCGCTCCGCGTCAGTCATCGTGTGGAGCCGACCACGCGCCCGCTCCGCGAGCGCCGCCACGTCCTGGAGCGCCTGGCCCCGGGCCTCAGCCGACGACACCAGCGCCTCGTAACCGGCGAGCCGCTCACGCGCGGCGGTCAGTTCCCGCTTGAGTTCGGCCACCATCGCTTGCTGGCGGCGCTCGTCCTCGGCAGTGTCGGCCAGGAGCACCCCGCGCTCGGCCTTCGCGAGCCCGCGCTCGAACCGCTCGACCTCCGCGCGGACTCCGGCGAGCGCCTGCTGGTCCGCTTCGGTGTCGGAGCCCTCTTCGGGCAGGGCGAGGTAGGCCCGAGCCGCCGCTTCCAGCCGTGCGGGGTCGGACAGCAGGTGAGCGACCTCACGCCACACGGTGTCCTCGATTGGCCGGGCGCGCAGTTGCGGGCACGAACACCGGTTGTCCCCGGCGGACTGGCGACGGGTCGAGCACCGGTAGGCACCCTCCCACGCCTCTCGCGGCAGGTTCACGCCGTACATCTGGTGTCCCTCGGAGGTGAAGATTCGGCCAGTGAGCATTCGCGACACGGCAGGGTTGATTGGGCCTCCGATGGTCCGGCGCTCCAGCGCTCGCAGGATCGCGCGGTGCTCGTTCGCCGTGAACACCGGGTTGCCCAGATCGACCTCGATGGGTTCGCCATACAGCGGGTTCCCCTGGCGGTCCACCTTTGCCTTGTGGCGGCGCTGACCCCCAGCCCCGCTGGTCTTCGGCAGGCCCCACATCACCTTGCCGGTGGCGTGGGTCGGGTTGCGCCACATGTGGCGGACCACCTCGGCGCTCCACCGCTCGGCCTTCCGAGGCTTGATCCCGACGTCGTTGAGCCGCGTGGCCACCTGGTTAGGGTTCAGACGACGCTTCACCAGCAGGTCGTACCCGAGCCGGAGCACCTTACGCTCGTCCTCGTCGGGCGTCACGGAACCGTCGCCGCCCTTGCTCTTCTTGTCGCGCCGGTAACCGTAGGGCGGTTCGCCGCCGGGAAGCTGACCGACCCGAGCCAGGGACCGCTGGCCCTCCACGGTGTTCTCGATGATCGAGTCGCGGTCGAGGTTCGCGAACACCGCCGACATACCGAACATGGCTCGACCGGCGGGCGTGGACAGGTCGAAGGACTCCTGGAGGGAGACCAGCGACACCCCAAGTTCGAGCAGGTTTTCCATTTCCTTGATGGCGTGCCAGGACTTGCGGGCAAACCGCTTGGTGTTGAGCACGATCAGCACGTCGAACTTGCCCGCCTCGGCGTCCCGGAGCATTTCACGCCAGGCGGGGCGGTTAGCGTCGGTGCCCGTGATGCCCTCGTCGGCGTATTCGGCCACGACCTCCCAGCCGCGCCGCTCTGCCTCCTCGCGGGTCTTCCGTCGCTGTTCGGGCAGTGAGGTGTTGTCCTTCTGTCCCTCAGTTGATACGCGACGATACGTCGCGGCGCGCATGGTCTTTGCGGCGCTCATGGTGTGACCACCCGGAACTGGGTGCGGGCGAGGTCCGGCGCGGCCTCACGGAGAACCCGAGCGGCACGGTCCACGCCCACCGGGGAGTCGAGGTCGAAGCCGTCACGGAGCGCCGCCGCCTCGACGTGTTCACGGAGCGTCCGGAGGGTGTCGATGGTCTCGATGACGACCTCGGCGTCGGTGGCGTCGGCGGGGAGCTTACGCGCGGTGAGCGCGAGCTGTCCGACCAACCACTCGTCGGCGGTCACGGTGTTGTCGTAGTCAGCCACGGCGGGCCTCCTTCCGGTAGTTGCTGATGCGTGCGCTCTCGCATGCGTTGCACTTCGACCGGAGCCAGGGCCGGTCCTTGCGGATCTTGCCGAAGGCGTCGAGCGGGAGCGCCCGCCCGCAAGCCGTGCATCGCTTGGTCTGGGTTGCTGTCATGGTCACTTCACTTCCTCCCTCATCGGGGTCGGGAGCCAGCGCGGGTGCATGCGCCGCCAGCGGTCTACGCCGGGGATCAGCCCGAGGGTCGAGCCGTCGTCCCAGGCGACGTGCACGGTCCCGGCGTCGTCCACGAACAGCACCTCGCCGGTCGAGTTCGGCTCCAGCCGGGTGTACGGGTCCATCGTGGAGACCAGCGCGATTTGAGCACCGGGATCGGACGGGTTCAGGTTCTCGGGCAGGTTGGCCCAGTCCTCGGTCACGCGGCCTCCTCGGTCTTGGGCTCGGTGGCCTTCGCGACCATGCGCTCGGCGGCGCGGTGGAACTTCGCCTGGAGCGGGGCGGACGGCAGGGCCTTCGCGCTGGATGCGATCATCTGCTTGGTGACCTTGCCACCGTCCTGGATCGTGTTGAAGAGTTCAGTGACTAGCACCGACACGTGTCGGGCGTCGTGACCCGGCTTGTAGAGGGCCTTGGTCGTGATGGGGAGTCCGCACCCGCAGGTGCAAGCGTGGGCGGTACTGGTGGTGTTGGCCTTTGCGTTCATGGGGTATCTCCTGTGGCTGATTGTCGAACCTTTGTTCGAACTTCTGATTCCATCGAAACACGCGACTACGTGTCGTGTCAATCCTGCTTATCCGTTCTGACCAGGGCTTTTAGCCTCCGAGTCGTGCGGAGAGCTTCGCCTGGAGCCGGTCGGAGTGCGCCACCTCGGCCACTGCCGCGTCGAACGACAGTTGACCAGCGCGAACCCCCGTGATGAGCCCCGCCAGGTGCAGGGAGTCGTGGCCACTGAGGTACCACCCGCCCCTGGTCGTTCCACCACACCCACAGGTGCAGTCCAGCCCGGTGTCGGCAGGGCGAGGGATCGGAGCCGGACGCGGCGACTTCCCGTTGGTGCTCCCCTTCGGCTTGCGCTCACTCCCCGTCTGGTGGCTCCCGGCGCGCCTGGTTCGTCGGCGTTCGTGCGACTCCGCGTACTGTACGCGACGACGTTCCTTCGCGGAGATCTCCCTCGTCACGCCTGCCCACGTTCCCGCGTCCGGCTGTGCGGCGTCCGCGTACTTCTGGCACATCGCGAACACCGGGCAGAGTAGGCAGAGGTCAGCGGCGAGCTCCTGGTCGGTGCCGTCCTCGGAAGTCCACGCCTCCGCACCAGGTCCGAGGCACGGCACCTCGTCACCCTTCTCACGGGCGAGCAGTAGGGCGTGGTTGAGGTCATCGAATGCGCCGACCGCTTCGAAGCTCTGTGTGTGCCTCGCGAGCACTTCCGCGATCAGCCGGTCGGTCTCCGCCGTCGTGAGGGTGTCGGAGCGGCCCGCGCTGGGGTCTCCCGTGCCCTCCCGCGAACTCGTGGGACCCGGGACGGCCCGGAGGAGGGTAGCGCCCCCTCGTGTCGCCGGAGAGGCCACGAGGGCGAGCGCCCGTTCGGTAGGCGCGGGTCGTGCCGCCACGCTCCCGGGAAACACGCCCATCAGTGGACAATCCGAGGCGAACCGAGCGCGCGGAACAGCGCCTCCTCCGAGGTCTCACCCTCGACCTCGGTCATGTTCACCGTGTTGTTGACGACCTTGGTGTTGCCCGAGCCGTAGCCGAAGCCGCCCGAGTTGAAGCCGACGCCGGACGGAACCGCGAGCATCTGCTCAAGCTCCCGCTGGATAGCCGCGTCGTCCTCCAGGCCCGCCGCGAACGCGGCGACGATAGCCTCGCCCGCCTGACCGATGGCGTACCAGCCCGCACCCGAGAGCGGGCCGCGCTTCGCCGGGGAGTGCGGGAAGAAGCCCGCTGCCCAGTCGAGCACCCCGCCGATCGCGTCACCGACCGCGCCGACCATCGAGTTGATTCCGTCGATGAGGCCCTGGATGATGTTGGCTCCCACGTCCATCAGCCACTCGCCCGCGCCCTGGAAGAACCCGAGGATCGTGTCCGGGATGCCTTCGAAGAAGCCCACGATGCCGTTCCAGATGTTCTCGACGGTGGACTGCACGCCGGACCACAGGCCCGACCAGAACGAAGTGAAACCGTTCCAGACCGAGGACAGCCAGCCGACGAAGCCCGAGACCACGCTCGACACCCACGACACGATCGCGTTCCACACGTCGGACACGGCCTGGCTGATCGTGTTCCACGCGCCGATCCAGAAGCTGATGTAGCCCACGAGCACGGCGACCAGGAAGTTGACGAATCCCTCCCAGACCGACTTCACCCACGAGGTGAAGCCCGACCACACGTCCGAAATCCACTGGCCGACCGCCGCCCAGATGCCGTTCCACCACCCCACGAACCCCTCGATGACTCCGGTGATCCAGCCGATGAAGCCGGACCACACCTCGGTGATCCAGGCGACCACGGTGTCCCAGTTCTGGACGAGCAGGATGATCGCGCCGATGAGCAGCCCGATGCCGACGATGATCAGACCGATGGGGTTGGCGGTCATGGCCGCGTTGAGCACCCACTGCGCCGCCGACCAGATGCCGACTGCGGTAGCGACGATGCCAATACCGAGGGCGAGCGGGCCGAGCCAGGACGCGTTCTCGCTGATCCAGCCGACGAAGCCCGACAGGACGCCCATCACGTTGACGAACGCGGGCTTGAGTTCGTTCAGCACCTGGGTGATGAGCGACACCACCCCCGCCTGGAAGCTGCCGATGGATCCCTCGAAGGTCTCGGTGTTCTTCGCGGCGTCGACCGCGCCCTGATTCTGGCCCAGCTGCGTGATCGCGGCGTTGAACTCGTCAGCCGAGATCTCGCCCTTCTCCATCGCTTCGCGGAAGTTGCCCGTGTAGGCACCGGCCTGGAGCAGCGCGTCCATGAGGAGCCCCGACGCGCCGGGGATCGCCTCGGACAGCTGGTTCCAGTTCTCCGTGGTCAGCTTCCCGGCCCCGGCGGTCTGCGTGAGGACGGACCCGAGCCGCGAGTAGGTCTCCGCGTTGCCGCTCGACGCGGCGTTGAGGTTACCCAGGCTCATCGCGAGGGTGTCGTAGTCCTTGACGCCGTTGGCGGCGAGCTGCGACGTGATCCCCATCACGTCGGTGAGCGAGTAGATGGTCTCGTCGGCGTAGGTCTTGGTCGACTTGGTGAGCTTGTCGATGGTCGAGTTGTCGATGCCAGCGAACGAAAGCGACTGCTTGAACTTGTCGGTGGCGTCGGACGCTTCGACCGCCTCGGACACCCAGCCCTGGAGCATCCCTGCGGCCTGGCTGATGGCGTCGGCGGCGACGTTTCCGAAAGCGGAAGCCACCGCTGCGCCGCGGGTGCTCCAGCCGCTGGTCTTCTTGTCGAAGTCGTCGTCATCGACGCGAACCTTGGCAACGAGAGTGCCCAGATCGAGTGCCATCGGTTCTCCTAAAGTGCTGGTCTAGCCCGGATTCCTGCCGGGGTGCGATTCCATCGCAACATCCGAAATGCCTGTCAAGGAAGACACCACGTCGAAGCTGACGCGGCGTCACGCGGTAGGGGTATCTCCTCGTCAGTCGCCGTCGAGCGACCGCATGAAGGCTTGAATCGCCGGGGTCAGCTGCGCGTCGTGGGCCGGGCAATCGAGCCGGTGAGGGGCGACGACCGGCTGAATCGCGCCCTGCTCCGCTGGCTCGTCAGGCCACTGCACCCGAGCCCCACACGGGCACTCCCCCGTGACGGCCTGAATCCGCCGCCGAGCGAAGCCCTCCTGCACGGCGGGCGGTGCACCGTCCGGGATGCGGCTAACGGCGAACCGGCGGTGTGGTTGGCCGTTCGGCACGACCCACTCCTGCCACGGCGGAAGCTCGGGCGCGTCATCTGGCACCTCGACCGGCCCGAAGTCGTCGGCGTTCACGCCGTGGCCTCCGCGAACTGGCGCAGGTCGCGCACGAGCGCCGACACCTGGTCGTCGTACAGCCACTCCAGGACGGCGCGCTTGTGCTCGTCGTTGAAGTAGAAGAGCCCTCCGCCGTATTCGACCGGCCCCCCAAGCCCGGAGATTCGCCCGAGGTCGTACATGACGCTCATGCGGGCGTAGTCAGTGCTGCACCCGAGCCGGTCGCGACGGAGCGTGACGAGCTCGTCGAGCGTGACGGGCCCGAGGGTCAGCACCCACAGGGCGAGTTCCGGCGCGCGCTTCGCGTCGGCGGCATCCTCGTAGAGCGCTTCGAGGCGCGAGAGGTCGCCCTCGGTCATGGTTTCGGTGGTGTTCATGGTGGTTGCCTCCTCAGGCGTTTTGGTTGGTATTGCTGGTCCTTGGTGTCGCATCACGCGGCCCACCCCCGGCGCGCTTGCGCCATCGCGGAGTTGTGACCGCGCAGGAAGTCGTAGGCGACCTCGCTGTGTCGGATGTCCCGACTGGTCACAGGGCGAGCGAGGTAGAGGCCCTGCTCGCTCCGAAGACGACTGAACGCGACATACGCCTGGCCGTCATCGAACGCTCCCCGGTCGAAGTCGATGACTGCCGACTCGAACGTCTGGCCCTGTGCCTTGTGGATGGTCATCGCCCACGCGAGCCGGAGCGGAACCTGGGTCACCGACCCCACCTGCACCGGCTGAACCGATGAAGTCTTTTCGTCCCACACGCCCTTAGTTACCTCGAACTCTTGGCGCTCGACCCACAAGACGGAACCGTCGTCCAGCCGGACCTCTGCGCCCTCGTCGTACGCGCCCGTCACCGTCCCGAGGGTGCCGTTCTGCCACAGCCCCTCACGGTGGTTCGTGGTGAAGATCACCCGGGCCCCCGCCGCCAGTTGCAAGTGCCGCTCGAACACGTCGGGGAAGTCAGCGCCTTCAACGTCGCCCCAGGTGCGCGCGTGGTACTCACGAACCGTGCCGCCGATCTGCGACAGACCACGGATGTTCAGGTCAGCGGCGCGGTTGCGGTACGGCGTGATCGTTACCGTCCCCGCCGGAGCCTCACCCACTCGCTCGTTGAGCCAGGCGACGTCCTCGGGCGTCGTCTTACCCGAACGCATCCGGAGAAGCGTGTCGCGGAAGCGCCCGCCCTCCTGTCGGTGGACCTGCACGAGCGAGCGGAGCGCCAGCGGCGACTCCTGCCACACCTTCGCGTTGAACATCCAGCGGTCCTTGTAGCCCGCACGGGCAAGCGCCACGTGATCGCCCTCCTTCCGGTTGACGACCGGCGGAAGCTGGAAGAGGTCACCGAACAGGACGACCTGGACACCGCCGAACGGTAGGCCAGGCTTGCGCCGGACCGCACGGAGGGTCTTGTCCATCGCGTCGATCAGGTCGGCGCGGATCATCGACATTTCGTCCACGATCAGCAGGTCGATGTGTTCCCACGGCACCAGGCGGTTCGCCCGAGAGCCGGTGCGCGCCGGGGTGTGCTTGACCTGAATCCCAAAGGCGCTGTGAATCGTCAGACCGTTGACCAGGCTCGCCGCGAGACCTGTGGGCGCGACCGACAGAGCCGTGACACCCGAACGGGCGGCGAGCTCCCGGAGCGCGTTCTCGGTGTACGTCTTGCCCGAACCCGCGCGGCCCTGCACCAGGTAGTTCCGCACCGGGCCGACCTCCGAGAGCACCTCCTGAATGAGCCCGGCCTGGTCGTGGCTGAGGTTGTAGTCGTTCATTGCTCGCTCCCTTCGTGAGCGTCGGCGGTACTGCTGATCTGGTCGTCCGCCGGTACGACCCCGGCGTACTCGCGGCGGTAGCCCTCCTGAGAGGGGGCCGGGTGCCACGCGCGCTTCGCCCGCTGACGGTGCGACGAGCACAGGCCGTTGACGTGCGCGTCACGCCTGCACCCGGGGACGAAGCACCCCCGAGCCTGCGGAGCCGGACCCCAGGTCAGAATCTCGGTGAGGTTGTCAGCGATCCAGGCCGGAAGCCGGTCTGGGATCTGAGGGTTGGTCGTGCTCATGTCGTGCTCCTTGTTGTCGTGCTGGGTCGGCTGGCGCGCGCGAGGTTGGGAAGGCGGGCCGAAGTTTCTGGGTCTGGGTCCGTGGTGCCCGGCCCGGAGGGGTGTGCCACTTCCTGCGAAGAACACCACCTAGGGAGGGGGTTTCCGGGGTTCGAGAACAGAGACCCCCCCTTACGTACTTTTTGTGATGATGAATTGGCACATGTGTTTTTCTGCCCGTCGTGACGCGGGCGAGAGGGTGTGCCACCCCCCTGGCACGTACCTGGCACACCCCCGGCACACTGGGGGTTCTCGCCCCCCTCTGTCGTTTGGTCATGTGACCGCTCGTCACGCTGAGGGCGTGTGTGCCAGTCCCTGTGCCAGGTCGCTGGCACACTCACTGGTCCTCACCCGCCGACTGTTGCCACCGCGCGAGCACCGCTTCGGCGTACTCCGGCTTGAGTTGCGCGTAAGTGAAGCGGCCCTCGCCCTTGAACGTGACCGAGATTCGCGCGCCGGTACCTTCCTTGCGGTCCATGGCCGCGCCCCCGAGCTGTTGAGCCATCGCGCCCGGCGAGTAGAGGCGTTCGTAGTTGGGGTCGTTCCGGTGTTCCCTGGCGCGGTAGTCCGACAGGTAGGTCGTGTTGACGTACACGCGGGGTGTGAGCACCGACCCTTCGGGCTCCGGATCCACGAGCACAGGCGGCACCACGCGACCGAAGCCGTAGACCTCGACCATCTCGCCACGTTGTCCCGCGCCGAAGCGGCGGAGCGCCCACGGGATCACTTCGGTGGTGAGCGTGTTGTCGGCTTCGAGCGTGGACTCAGCCACCGCCGACGACCAGACAGCCACGAGGTCCTGTGCCCAGGTGCCGTTCTCGGTCAGCTGGTCGAGGAGCCACGCGCCCGCCGCGAGGATCGCGAGCTTGTCGCCCACGCGCCCCGTCACTGCCCTCGGGGCGTTCTTGAGCTTCGCGAGGTACTCGTCGGCATGCCTGAGGGCCTCTTGCACGTACCAGCCCGCGAGCTGGGTGAATCCGCCCTCGAACTCGGCGCGAAGCTCGATCACGTCCTCGTACTGCGACTTGCCCTCCCGGCCCGGCTTGAGGCTGGTCCGGCTGGTGACCTTTGGCGGGTGGAGCAGGATCACCCTCTCTCGGAGCTCCGCCTGACCACCGAACGCCAGGCCCGTGCCCGACAGGAGGATCGGAGCCAGCAGAGGAAAGCCGGTGTTGCTCTCCATGTCCGCGCCGGACTTCGGGAGGTCACCCTCGGCGGTAGAGGCGCGGAGGGTCTCGTGGTGCTTCGCGGGGTCAGTCACGTCGTCCACCCAGACGATCCCGCTACGGGAAGTCGACACGGCGTTGCGGAGCGCCGCCGGAGTGGGGTTCGTCGGCCCCTTGAGGTTGCCGCTCAGTTCGACCATCGACTCGAAGAAGCCCTTGGACTTGCCCGAACCGCCGGGGATTTCGACCCCGAAGAAAGGGAACAGCGCCGTGCGGCGAATCGTCTGCCCCTTGAGGAGGCACGCGGCCCACCACGCGCCGAACACTGCCGCGACGGTCGGGTCCTGCCACTCCAGCACCTCGCGGAGGACACGCTGTGCGGTCGCCCAGTCGTGGTCGAAGCCCCACTTCCAGTGCTGGTCGCTGAGCTTCGCCACGCGTCGGGATGGCACCGCTCCGGCTTCCCAGCCGGGAACGTGTGCCCCTGCGCGAATGACGTGATCAGGAGTGACGAACGCCTTGGCTTCGTCGTGCCACCCGAGGTGAGGGACCGCGAACGCTTCGCCTGGTGAGGTCGCGTCCAGGAACAGGGTGAACCTCGCCGGGCTGGCGATCTGCGGCCAGGCCGTCGCGGGGCTAACGATCACAGCGGGCCACCGGTTGAGTTCGACGGCGAGCTTGCGCGCGTCCGCGAGCGTCATGTGGTCGAGCGTCACGTGGTGTTCGCGGTCTCCCACGGTGATCCGAACGAGGTAAGACCGGGTGCCGTCAGGCTCGATGATGGTGCCCAGTGCCCGGGCGTCGAAGTTGCCCCACGGGAGCAGTCCAAGCTCTTTCTCGCCGTCGTCGTTCATTACGAACGCCTGCACGTGCAACCGCCCATCCTTGCTGACGAGGTAGCCGGTCTCCTCAACCGCCGCGAAGCTCTTGACCTCCGCCGTAAGCACGGCCCTGTTCGCGGCGGCTTCGACCTCCTGTCCCGGCTCGTTGGGGTCGTTGGGCGTGAGCGCCCTCAGTTTCGGTGTCATCAGTTACTGCCTCCGTACTTCCGGACGGCTCCCGCGAGCGCGTCGTCAAACTCTCGGGCCGGGTTCTCTCCCGGCGTGTGCTCAGATGTCAGCCAGACGGCGCGGATGAACTCCAGCGCGCGCCGAACTCCCTGGTGTCCTTCGCCCCCGAGCAGGACAAGGTGCTTCTGGAGCTTCGCCATGGCGTGGTGCCCTCGGAACGGCGCACCGTCCAAATACGGCTGGATCGCTCGGACCACGGGGGGCGACACCACGGCGTCGTTGCGTCCGCCGAGCCACTCATCGACAGTGCCGTCGTAGGGTCGCGGGGGCGGGGCGGAGGGCTTGCCTTCGTGCCTGACCTCGTGGCCCTTCTCCAGCGCCTCGACCCAGGCGTCGGGCAGATACGGAAGGTCGTCTACGCGCGGCGGGCCGTCCATCGGCTGACCGTCGAGGTCGTACCAGGTGTACTGCTCCCCGGTGTCGGGATGCACCGAGGGCCAGACCACCGAGTAGCGGTGACCGTGCGAGGGAATCTCGATGTCCCCAGCGAGGGTCACGTCCCCGAGGGTCGAGGAAGGTGTGAGCGTCGTTTCGAGTTCGACACCCGGCGGCACACGGAAGAAGTGCTGGCGGCGCGGGTCGTCCTGACCCCGGGCGGTGCTCGTCCACGTCACGGGGAGCTCCCCGAGGGCCTCCGTCAACTGCTGGAGCGTCGTGAGCCCCTGCTTGCCATCGCCCTCGTCCACGTCGATAGCGACCGTCGCGGCCTCCCCGAGGGTGTGGCGGATCGCGATGTTGTCGTGCCAGTCCGAACGGCGCATCGCGGCATCGAGTTCGGGCGTGACCTCGCCGTTCTGGCCGGTGGTGCCCTTGTAGGGCGACTTCTTGCCGTGAACCGCGATGACGGTCCAGCCGAGCGCGCCGTAGATGTCGGCGTGCTGTGCGTAGCGCGAGGGCGCACCGTGGAAGTCCTTGGTGCTCCGGGCTCCGTTGAGGCGCGGGCTCATGCCGCCACCGCCTTAGCGAGGGCGCGGATGCGACCTTCGGCCTCGAACTGCCGGAGGTGTGCGTCCACGCGCTCAAAGGCGGCGTCGAGGCCGCACGCTCGCGGGGCGGGCTCGTCGGCCTCGTCGGCAGGCTCCGCGAACAACAGGCGAAGCAGGTACGCCAGGTCGGCGTCAGGGATGGGGGCGGGGGTGAAGTCGGCGGAAACGCCAGACGTTGGTGAAAGTGACAACAGCAGAGTCCCTCTGCGAGGGGCGACTGCCAGCTTGCGTCGGAGTGCTGGTTGAACTCGTCGCCTCACCCCACGCCTATGGGGTTCGGACTCTTCTCTGTTGTCTCGTTTCTTGGGGCGCTGAGCGCCTTGCTAGACCCAATTCTACCATCGGCGGTGCTCGCCTGGAATTAGTCGCGTTCCTCGACGTGTCGCGTGTCGTCCCCGGACATGACGAGACCCCCGACGAGGCGTCCGCTCTCGCGGCGTCGGGGGTCTCAGGGCCTGTTGTCACCCACCACCAATTTTATCGTGCGGCGTGACTCCCAGGAAGGTGTGGCGTCCTCCGACGTGTCGCACCCCCGCGTGCGCTCCCGGGTGGTGGAATCGGCGGCGTTGGGTTGGTGTTGATGGTCTCACCTCAGGGCCCGGCGCTCGCTTCCTATCTCCGGCGGGCGTCGGGCCTCCACACTGTCCGGGCCGGTAGCTCCGCGTCGTCCGCAAGTCCGACCGGATACGCCGGGCGGTGCCGATACTGTCAGGGGCATGACGCCTTCACCCGCTGACCTCGCCGTCGCAACCTCCTCGCTGTGGGCGGGTTGGATCGGGGCGATAGCCGCCGTTATCGGCATTGGCGTGGCGATCTACTTCGGCGTTCGACGACGCGGCAAGGTCAACTGGTCCACTCGGCCAAACGGCGGCGAGCGCTGGGATCTGGTCAACGACGGACCCGGCACGGTCTACGACGTGCGCGTGGCAGGCCTAGGGGAAATCGACCAACGGCGACTCACCGTCACGCCGCCGCCCCGGGCGACACTCGCACAGGCCGGGGCGGTCACCTTCGACCTGGTGTCACGCCTCAGCATCAGCGGACCCGCAAACGTGGTCGTCACGTACCGGCGCAGGGCACGCGGCCCCGAGCTGCAAGAAGTCGTCCCGGTAGACGCACCCTGAGAGCGCCAGCGCGCGGCGCTCCGTGGGGTCTTCCTCGACTTCGGAGGGCCTGGGCGGTATTCGAGGGGGTTCCGGGGCTCTCGTGTCGCGGGAGAGGCCACGAGCACGCGGGGCACGACGAAGCCCCCGGACCTGTGAAGGTATCCGAGGGCTCGTCGCTGTGCCAGGGACGCGGCGAGCGCGTTACCCCGGCGGGTCAGTCACTCGTAGATCACCGCCTGATCGTCGATGTAAGTGATCATCGACCCGTCCGGCTGAACCTCCTCGCGCTGGTTCCCAGGGCGCGGACGTGACTGCATCTGGATCATCAGCATGCCAAGCATCGACTGAACCCCGGTCATGTCCGGCGCGGCGTTCATGTCGGCCTGTGTGAGGTCGGAGTACGCCTTGCCCGAATGCGAGAGCGTCTGCGCCAGCAGTGCCCGATCCCGAGGAACCAGACACTTCGACATCAGGTCGAGCGTGCGTTCGGTCTCGTCCAGGATGCGCTCCGAGATCGCCGCGCGCCGGTTGCGGGCATACTGCGACTGCACCCCGCGCGCCTTCGCCATTGTCTCGGGCGTGCCGTTCGATCCCGAGCCGTTGCGGCCCCACTCGACGCCCGCCTCGCGAACGATCCGAGTGATCGTAGACACGGCGAGACCGGTGGTCTCCTTGACCTGGCGTCGAGACTTCCCCGACCGGGCCAGTTCGACCACCTGCGCCTCCACCTCGGGCGGCGTCTTGACTCCCGCCGCCATGTCAGACCCCCTCGACCTGGAGCGAACCGGTCGCGACGAGGTGGTCCAGCGAACGCAGACGCTCCTGGGTCTCAACCCCTTCCAGCGGCGAGCCCGACTGCACCTCGGTGAAGCCCTCCTGGTCCGCCCGCTGGAGTGCCGACAGCACCGCAAGCGACGGCTCGCCCGGCTCCGCCAGCGCGGCGATGTAGTCCGACCACGCCTCGGCCTGGTCGAGCAAGGCCACCGAGTCGTGCGCCTTCGTGGCCTCGGGGTCCCCGAGCTCCAGGAGCCGGTCGTACGCCACCTGCTGGACTTCGGCCACGATGGACGCACCACCGTCACCCGCCGACAGGACCTCGGGGCGGGTGCTGATCCCGTCGAGGATCGCCGCGAGGGTGTCCCGGTCCGCCGAGGTCAGGATCGCGTGGAGCGACTGCCCGGCGTCGAGGCGCTTCTCGACCTTGGCCCAGGCGTGCTGGATCTGCGCGATCTCGTCGGCGGTCTTCGGCGCGAGGCCCGCGATCACCGATTCGCGCGGGTCTCCGCCCTTGCGCTCGGGCTTCGCCGGGATCGCCGCCGCGAGCGCCTTACGCGCCTGCGCCACCCGCCGGGCGCGCTCGCGGGTGATGCCCGAGTTCGTGTAGTCGGGGTTGGTCCAGCGGACCGCCGCCGCCACGTCGGCCTGGTACTTCTTGACCGCCGCGACGTGCTGGGTGTTCGTGCTCATGTTCGTTCTCATTTCTCTGGTCGGGGACCGGTGGCCCCCTGGGTGACCCGGCGACGACTGCCGCCGGGAGCTTGTGGGCCCGCGCTACGCGGCGGCTCTCTCGGTCGTGACGGACCAAGCGAAGGGCGGAAGGACCGGCGGCGCGCTCAGTAGGCGCAGGGGGTCGGACGATCGTCGCGATCGCGTACTCCGCGGTCGCGGCCCCGGTGTCGTCGCCGAACAGCCGGGCGGCCCGTCGCCGGGTCAGGGCGGGGAGCGGGAGCTCGGGGATCTGCGACACCCTGTCCGTCTGCGGCACCTTGTTCATGGGTGTTCCTTCTTTCTTCTGCGGGCGACGGCGCCGGTCGGCATCGTCGGGGTCAAGCGAGCGGAAGCGGCGTCGTGGACAGCACGCTGAGGATCAGGGGCGCCACGCCGAGCAGCATGAACGCGGGTAGCGTGCATGCGCCGAGCGGGAGCAGCAGGCGGGAGCTCAGCAGAGCGGCTCCCTGCCTGCCCGCGGTGCGGGCGTCCCGGCGCGCACGGTCCGCCTCCGCACGAAGCAGCTCCACGGCGGGCACGCCTGCCGCAGCGGAGAGCCGCAGGATCCGCTCGATCGTCTCCTCGTCGGCCGACGGGTCGTCCTCGTCCGCCGTCTCCTGCGCCACGAGCGCACGCGCCCGCGGGATCGCGGTCCCGCCGACGAGCGCCACCACGAGCAGTTCGGCACGGATCCCCGGCACCCCGGGCGGAGGGGCGGCGCGGCGGACCATCGCACGGGTCCATCCGCGCGCGATGAGCAGCAGGCCGAGACCCGCGGCCAGGCATCCTCCTCCCGCCGGCTGGGTGAACAGCACCGTCAGCGTGTCGAAGCCGAGGGCGCTGCCGAGAAGCAGTCCGACCAGGGGGAGCCACAGCATGAGCCGCGCGGTGCCGGCGGGCTCGGCGAGAGCGACCGAAACCTCGGCGCGGATGTCGTCGGCGCCCTGCAGCGCGTCGGCGATGGCGCGCAGCACCTCCCCGAGCGGCGCGCCGACCGTGCCGGCGACCCCCCACGCGGCCGCCACCATGCGCCAGGCCCCGCCCCCGTCGCGGATCGCCTCGACCAGGGGCCTTCCCTGCTCCGTCACCTCCGCCACCACCCCGATCGCGACGACCGAGCCGCTCTCCGCGAGATGCCGCCAGGCGGCGAGCGGCGCCGCCCCCGCCTGCAGCAGCACCGCCAGAGTGCGGACGACCTCGACAGCCCTGGTCTCGCCCGTATCGGCCGCGCCCCGTCTCCGCCGGTGCCGCGCGGCGACTGACGGCTGCCGCGTCCGACGCCGCTTCGCCGTCGCCGCGCTCACCACGGCTGCACCTCCTCGATGGCCAGGTGCTCCCCGTCGAGGCGCAGCACCCCCACCTGGGCGAGCCGGCGTGCGCCACCCGGGGCGCGCACCAGGTGCAGCACGTAGGCGAACGCGCTCACCGCCTGCCGCGCGAGGGCCGGCGGATCCATGCCCGCCAGCGCGCCCAGCGCCTCCAGCCGAGCGGGCACGTCGGCGAGCCCGCTCGCGTGCAGCGTGCCGGCGCCTCCGTCGTGTCCCGTGTTCAGCGCCGTGAGCAGTTCGCGGATCTCCTCGCCGCGGCATTCGCCGACGATCAGGCGGTCGGGCCGCATGCGCAGGGACTCGCGCACGAGCCTCGCCACCGTGATGGCCCCGACGCCCTCCAGATTCGGCTGCCGCGCCTCGAGCGAGACGTGGTGGGGATGCCTCGGATGCAGCTCGGCGACGTCCTCGATCGTGACGATCCGCTCGCGCGGCGGGACGTGGGCGAGGAGCGCGGCGAGCAGCGTCGTCTTCCCCGTGCCGGTGCCGCCCGTGATCAGCACGTTCTTGCGGGCGGTGACCGTCTGCTCCAGCCAGACCCGCCGCGGGGCGTCGATCGCGCCCAGACCGGCGAGGTCGTCGAGATCGGCGGCGCGCACCCGCGGGATCCGCACGGAGACGGCCGTGCCGCCGCTCGCGACCGGCGCGAGCACCGCGTGCACGCGCACGCCCGCAGCCAGGCGCACGTCCACGCAGGGGGCCTGATCGTCCAGATGCCGTCCGCCGAGCGCCACGAGCCGGACGGCGAGCTCGCGCACCTCTCTCTCCGACGCCGTCCATCCGTCCACCGGCTCGGCACCCGCGCCGCGGTCGACGAACAGGCCGCTCGACCCGTTCAGGAACAGATCCGTCACGCGCGGATCCTCGGCGTGCACGGCGAGCTCGCCGAAGGCGGGATCCAGGTCGAGCTGCCCGGTCGGGCCGGCGGATCCGCGGGGGACGATCACGAAGGGAGAGGCCATGCACCGAAGCTAGGCAGCCGTCGGGCGGCATGGAGCGGGGTGCCTGCTTCCCGTGCAGAAGTCCCGGTGCGCGCCGGCTGTGCAGGAGACGCGCGGCGCACGGACGCCTGGACAGAGACGCCCGCACACAGACGGCCGGACGCAGAAGAGGGCGGCATCCCACGGGGGGAATGGGATGCCGCCCAGCCGCGGCGGACGGAGGGGGGCCGTCGCTGCCACGGGAAAGCCGGATTCGAATGATCGGCCGTCGGACAGTGTACGTCTGAAAAGAGACCGAACAAAACGAGAGGCGCTACCGACTTCCGGCGGTATTGAGGGACGATGGGCACGGCTAGATTCACCGGTGTCGCAGCCCCATGCCGCGACGCACACCCGCCGCAAAGGAGCGCCCCCACGCATGAGCAGCCAGATCGATCACGTCTTCGACGAGACCCGTGTGTTCCCGCCCTCTCCGGAGTTCGCCGCAGCCGCCGTCGCGCAGCCCGAGATCTACTCCGAGGCGGCCACCGATCGTGAGGCGTTCTGGGCCGAGCAGGCCCGTGAGCTGCACTGGCACACGCCGTTCACGCAGGTGCTGGACTGGACCACCCCGCCGTTCGCGAAGTGGTTCGCCGACGGCGAGCTCAACGTCGCGTACAACTGCCTCGACCGCCACGTCGAGGCCGGCGACGGCGACCGTGTCGCCCTGCTCTGGGAGGGCGAGCCGGGCGACGAGCGTCGCATCACCTACGCCGAGCTCACCGACGAGGTCAAGCGTCTCGCCAACGTGCTGGAAGGGCTCGGCGTCGGACACGGCGACCGCGTCGCGATCTACCTCCCGATGATCCCGGAGGCCGTCGCCTCGATGCTCGCCGTGGCGCGCATCGGCGCGATCCACTCCGTGGTCTTCGGCGGTTTCAGCGCCGACAGCCTGCGCTCGCGCATCGACGACGCCGGCGCGAAGGTCGTGATCACCGCCGACGGCGGCTACCGCAAGGGCAAGGCCTCGCCGCTGAAGCCGACGGTCGACCAGGCGCTCGCAGACCGCGGCGAGGGCGAGCAGAACACCGTCGAGCACGTCCTCGTCGTGAAGAGGTGCGAGAACGAGATCGACTGGGACGACGAGCGCGACGTCTGGTACCACGACGCGGTCTCGGCAGCGTCCGATGCGCACGACGCGCAGGCGTTCCCCGCCGAGAACCCGCTGTTCATCCTCTACACCTCCGGCACCACCGGAAAGCCCAAGGGCATCCTGCACACCTCGGGCGGCTACCTCACGCAGGCGTCGTACACGCACCGCGTGGTGTTCGACCTCAAGCCGGAGACCGACGTCTACTGGTGCACCGCCGACATCGGCTGGGTCACCGGCCACTCCTACGTCGCCTACGGACCGCTCGCGAACGGCGCCACCCAGGTGATGTACGAGGGCACGCCGGAGACCCCGCAGCAGGGGCGCTGGTGGGACATCATCCAGAAGTACGGGGTGACCACGCTCTACACCGCACCGACCGCGATCCGCTCGTTCATGAAGCTCGGCCGCGAGATCCCCCAGCGGTACGACCTCTCCTCCCTGCGCCTGCTCGGATCCGTCGGCGAGCCGATCAACCCGGAGGCGTGGATCTGGTACCGCGACGTGATCGGCGGCGGGAGCGCCCCGATCGTCGACACCTGGTGGCAGACCGAGACGGGGGCGATCATGGCCTCCCCGCTGCCCGGGATCACCGCGACCAAGCCGGGCTCCGCGCAGGTGGCCCTGCCCGGGATCTCGATCGACGTGGTCGACGACGACGGCAACTCCGTGGGTGTCGGCGGCGGCGGGCTGCTCGCGATCACGCAGCCGTGGCCGAGCATGCTGCGCGGCATCTGGGGCGACCCGGAACGGTTCGTGGAGACCTACTGGGAGAAGTTCGCCACGCACGGGTACTACTTCGCCGGAGACGGGGCGCGCTTCGACGAGGACGGCGATCTGTGGCTGCTCGGGCGGGTCGACGACGTGATGAACGTGTCCGGCCACCGCCTGTCCACGGCGGAGATCGAGTCGGCGCTGGTCGCGCACGAGGCCACCGCCGAGGCGGCCGTCGTCGGCGCCTCGGACGAGACGACGGGCCAAGCCGTCGTCGCGTTCGTGATCATCAAGGAGAGCTACCTGAAGGCGCACTCCCCCGAGGGGCTGGCACTGCAGCTGCGGGGCTGGGTCGGCGAGCAGATCGGCCCGATCGCCCGGCCGCGGGACGTGTACATCGTGGGCGAGCTGCCCAAGACCCGCTCCGGGAAGATCATGCGCCGGCTCCTGCGCGACGTCGCCGAAGGCCGCGAGGTCGGCGACACCACGACGCTCGCCGACACGGCGGTCATGAGCGTGATCTCGGCCCAGGTCAAGTAGGTCCCCGGATCCGCACGAAAGAGGCGCCCCTCCGATCGGAGGGGCGCCTCTTTCGCTGTGCAGGACTCAGGCGAGCGTGAAGACGACCTCGACCTCGACCGGAGCGTCCAGGGGCAGCACGGCCACGCCCACGGCGGCACGGGCGTGCTTGCCCGCGTCGCCGAAGATCTCGCCGAGCACCTCGCTCGCACCGTTGATCACGCCGGGCTGGCCGGAGAACGCCGGGTCGGACGCCACGAACCCGCCCACGCGCAGCACGCCGCCGAGCCGATCGACCCCGCCCGCCGCGTCGGCGGCCGCCGCCAGGGCGTTCAGCGCGCAGAGCCGCGCGAGGCCCTTCGCGTCCTCCGCCGGCACCTCGGCGCCGACCTTGCCGGTCGCGGGAAGGGACCCCGACACGAACGGGAGCTGTCCCGAGGTGTACACGAGGCCGGAGTGGACCCGGGCCGGCACGTACGCGGCCACCGGCGCGGCGACCGCGGGCAGCTCGATGCCGAGCTCGGCGAGGCGGGAACTGATGGTCATGCGTTGTCTCCTTCGAACTGACGAGCGGCCTCCGCAGCGGCGCCGAGACCGGTGTTGGCGGCGGCGTCGCCGCCGACCGGGCGCTTCAGGTACGCGACGAGCCCGCCCTCGGGCCCGGTGACGACCTGCACGAGCTCCCACCCCTGCTTGCCCCAGTTGTTCAGGATCGCGGCGGTGTTGTGGATCAGCAGCGGCGTGGTGAGGTATTCCCACGTGGTCATGGCTCTCCCGGAGGGTGGGACGCGCTCGGGCGCGTCAAAGTTTGCGTTCAGGGAACTCCCCTACGATCAAGCGTATGCCTCAGACCAAACGCACGCTCACCGGTGTGCTCGGCGGCCTGGCCGGCCTCGTCGGTCTCAGCGTCGTCGCCGGTGTGCTCGTGACGGCCGCCGTCACGCCGGTGTTCGCCGTGACCGGCGCGACCGCCGCACAGTCGATCGACCTCTTCGAGGGCCTGCCCTCCAACCTGAAGGTCGACCGCCCGATGCAGCCGACGACGATCTACGCCAAGGACGCGAACGGCAACGACCAGGTCATGGCGCGGTTCTACGACCAGAACCGGGTGCCGGTCAAGTACGACCAGGTCGCCCCGGTGCTGTACGACGCGCTGCTGGCGAGCGAGGACAAGAACTTCTACTCGCACGGCGGAATCGACATCACCGGCACGCTCAAGGCGATCGTCGGCAACGTGACGGGATCCGCCACCAACGGCGGATCCTCGATCAGCCAGCAGTACGTCAAGAACGTGCTGCTGCAGGAGTGCGAGAAGGGCGTCCCCCTCTCCGACAAGAAGCGCGACGACAAGCTGAACCAGTGCTGGGTCGACGCGGCCTCCGCCGTCGGATCCAAGGGCATCGCGCGCAAGCTGCAGGAGATCCGCTACGCCACCGCGATCGAGAAGCAGTATTCCAAGAACGACATCCTCATCGGGTACCTCAACCTGGTGAACTTCGGCGGCACGACGTACGGCATCGAGGCCGCGGCGCAGCGGTACTTCAGCGTCTCCGCGTCGCAGCTGAACGCCGTGCAGGCCGCCACCCTGGTCGGCATGGTGCAGAACCCCAACGCCTTCCGCATCGACCTGCCCGGCGGCACGTACGACTGCGACAAGGACGGCAAGAACTGCAAGAACGGGCAGGCCGACGGCTACCACGACACCATGGTGCGCCGGAACTACGTGCTCAGCCGCATGGAGGTCCTGGGCAAGATCACCAAGGCCGAGTTCGAGGCCGACAAGGCGCAGCCGATCACGCCCGTGATCAAGACGCCGACGTCGGGCTGCGCCGATGCGGGCGACAACGCCTACTTCTGCAAGTACGTCCAGGCGACGCTCGAGGGCGATCCGTCGCTCGACTCGGCGCTCGGCCCGCAGAAGGATCGGGCCGACAAGCTGCTGCGCGGCGGCCTGAACGTCTACACGACGCTTTCCCCGGCGATGCAGGGCGCCGCCGTGCAGGCCATGCACGACTACACCACGCCGACCATCGACGGCATGGACTTCGGCGCCGCAGCGGTGAACCTCGACCCGAAGACGGGCAGGATCCTCGCCCTCGCGCAGAACACCGTCTTCAACGAGGCGCAGGACGCGCCTCCCGGGCAGACCGGTATCGTCTACGCGGCCGACCAGGCGCACGGCGGCGGGATCGGCTTCTCCGTCGGATCGACGTACAAGGTGTTCACGCTCCTCGACTGGCTCGAGAAGGGTCACTCCCTGCGTGAGTCCGTGGACGGCAACCTCAAGAAGATGACGTTCAAGTGCGGCACCAGCACGATGACGGCGGACACCGGCGAGATCGGCAACTTCCAGAACCAGCGCGGGTTCACCGGAACCCCGATGGAGTTCACCAGGCTGTCGCTGAACAGCGGGTTCCTCGGCATGGCCTCGAAGCTGGACCTCTGCGACATCAACGATCTCGCCGCCCGCATGGGCGTGCACCTCGGCACCGAGTACAAGGGCAAGATGGTCCCGGTCAACAACCGCGAGAACGTCACCGATGACGAGGGGAACATCCTGGCGTCCGCGCCGGCGCCGTTCGACGTCCTCGGCTCGAAGAACATCGCGCCCCTGGACATGGCGGCGGTCTACGCCGCGATCGCCAACAACGGCACGCGCTGCGACCCGCACGCGATCGACAAGATCACCGGCCCCGACGGCGCCGACATCCCGCTCGCGCCGACCACGTGCACCGAGGTCATCAAGCCGGAGATCGCCGCCGGCGCCGCGTACGCGCTCCAGGGAGTGATGAACAGCGGCGGTACGGGCTCCCAGGCGAACCCGTTCGACGGCACCCCGCTGATCGGCAAGACCGGTTCGCACAACAACGCGCAGACGATGCTCATGTCCTCCTCGACGACCTCCACCACCGGTGTCTGGGTCGGTCAGGCGAGCGGCGATGTCAACATCAACGACTTCTCCACGCAGGACATCGGCGTCCCCAACATCCGGTACCCCCTGAGCAGGGCGATCCTCAGCGCAGCCGACTCGCTGTTCCCGGGCGGGTCCTTCCCCGACCCGGTGCAGAGCCAGCTCAAGCAGTCGTACACGAACCTGCCGAGTGTCGTCGGCATGACGGTCGACCAGGCCACGCAGACGCTCGAGGGCGCCGGGTTCTCGGTCTCCGTGGGCGCCCCCGTGCAGAGCAACCTGCCCACGGATCAGGTGGCGCAGCAGGATCCGGGTCCGGGTCAGGTCGTCACCGGCAGCACCATCACGATCAGCCCGAGCAACGGGCAGGGCGCCACGGTGCCGAACGTGGTGGGCAAGACGATGGGCGATGCCGCGACCGCGCTGCAGCAGGCCGGCTTCCAGGCGGTGAAGGGCGCGTGCACGCCCGGCAACGGCGACGACTCCGGCACGGTGTCCGCGACGAGCCCTGCAGCCGGCACGGCCGCACCCAAGGGCTCCTCGGTCACGCTCAACTACGTGAAGAAGAACTGCCAGGGATGACCTCGTCTCGCACCACCCGCTCGGCCCTCATCGCACTCGGTGCGGTGGGGGCCGCCGGTGTCGCGGCCGCCACCTGGGGCATCGGCATCGAGCGCTATCTGTTCACCCTGCGCCACGCCACGGCGCGGGCCCTGCCGCCGGGAACCCGCCCGCTGCGGATCCTGCACGTCTCTGATGCGCATATGGCGCCCTGGCAGCACCGCAAGCAGCGCTGGCTCGCCTCGCTGGCAGAGCTCCGGCCCGACCTGGTCGTGAACACCGGCGACAATCTCGGTCATGAGGACGGACTCGACGGCGTCCGCGCCGCGTTCGCCCCGTTCGCCGGAACGCCGGGCGTCTTCGTGCACGGATCCAACGACAAGTACGCGCCGTCGCCGCGCAACCCGTTCCGCTACTTCATGGGCCCCTCGGCGCGATCGATCACCGCTCCGAAGCTCGACACCGAGGCTCTGGACGCCTACTTCACGGATGAGCTGGGCTGGACGGATCTGGACAACACCGCCGCCTCGCTGACCGTCGCGGGCGAGCGCATCGACCTGTTCGGCGTCGACGACGCGCACCGCGACTGGGACGAGCTCGACGCGCTCCCCGCGGCGATCGACGCGCTCGGCCCGCGCCCGGCCGGCGTTCCCGCACTGGGCGTGACGCACGCGCCCTACCAGCGCGTGCTGAACGCGTTCACCGATCTCGGCGCGGATGCGATCCTGGGCGGCCACACGCACGGCGGTCAGGTCTGCATCCCCGGCTTCGGCGCGATCGTGGCGAATTGCGACATCCCGCTGAAGCAGGCGAAGGGTCTCAGCACCTGGTCGCACGCCGGTCGCGCCGTCCCTCTGAACGTGAGCGCCGGGTGCGGGCACTCCATCTACGCGCCGATCCGGTTCGCCTGCCGGCCCGAGGCCACGCTGCTCACGCTGCTGCCGCGGACCTGAGCGACGTGCGCCCCGACGCCCCGGAGCACACCCGGCCGGCCGCAGCACGCGTCGTGGGCGGAAGCCGGGTGCTCGTCGGCGTCGCCGTGCTCGTGATCCTGATGTACACGTACGCGATCGGCGGCGAGGCGCACGGATACAACCCCTTCGACTACTTCGGCTACTTCACCAACCTGACGGGCCTGCTCACGGCGATCGTGCTCATGGTCTGCGGCACCCTCGGCCTGATCGGTCGTCGTGCGCCTCGCTGGCTCACGCCGGCTCGCGCTGTCGTCACCGCGTGCATGCTGATCGTCGCCGTGATCTACAACGCCCTGGTGCCGGGGACCGGATCCGCCCCCGTCTGGGTCAGCGTCACGCTCCACGCCGTCCTACCCGCTCTGACGTCGTTGGACTGGCTGCTGATCGGGGACCGTCGACGCCTGCCCTGGTCCCGCCTGTGGGTGCTCGCTCCGTATCCCCTGCTGTGGCTCGTCGTCGTCCTCGTGCGTGGGGCGACCGGCGGGTGGGTGCCCTACGGCTTCCTGCTCCCCGAGCGCGGCGCGATCGCGATGGTGCTCACCGTCCTCGGGCTGCTCGGCGCGCTCACCGCAGCCGGCGCCCTCGTGTGGACGGCGAGTCGTTTCCCCGGCGTCGTGCTGCGGCGCGATGCGGGACCCTGACGGATCACAGGCGAGCGGCGCGCGAAGCGTCGCCGGAGACGACGAGAGGGACCGACCCTCTGGTCGGTCCCTCTCGTCGTGCTGGTCGGGGTGACAGGATTTGAACCTGCGGCCTCTTCGTCCCGAACGAAGCGCGCTACCAAGCTGCGCCACACCCCGTGGCAACCGTTCAAGTCTATACGGACAGGAGCACGGGAGCGAATCGAGGCGGAACCCGCGCGTGGCGCGCCCCGCGGTCGCCGGATCAGGGCGCCGCCCGCCCCGGGCTGTCCCCCAGCCGCCTCCCGTATCCTGGAGACGCTATGACGACGCCACGCCTGGTCGCGTTCGACCTCGACGACACTCTCGCCGCCTCCAAGGCGGCGATCGAGCCCCGCATCGCCGACCTCCTCCTCGCACTCGCCGAGCGCGTCGACGTGGCGATCATCTCCGGCGGCAACGAGGAGCAGTTCCGCACCCAGGTGGTGGCCCGGCTCGGCGCGGCCGACGTCGCCGCACTGCAGCGCATCCATCTGCTGCCCACCTGCGGCACCCGCTACCTCCGCCACGACGGAACCGGGTTCTCCCTGGTCTACGCCCGCGATCTCAGCCCCGCGCAGAAGACCGCCGCGCTCACCGCCCTCGAGGAGGAGGCGCGTCGGCTCGGCCTCTGGGAGAGCGAGACCTGGGGGCCCATCCTCGAGGACCGCGGATCGCAGATCACCTTCTCCGCGCTCGGCCAGCGGGCGCCGCACGACGCCAAGAAGGCCTGGGATCCGGACGGCTCCCGGCGCGCCGCCCTGCGCGACGCCGTCGCCCCCCGCGTGCCCGACCTCGAGGTCCGCTCCGGCGGATCCACGTCGATCGACATCACCCGGGCGGGCATCGACAAGGCCTACGGCATGACCGAGCTCGCCGAGCGCACCGGCATCCCGTTCGGCGAGATGCTGTTCTACGGCGACCGCCTCGACGAGGGCGGCAACGACTACCCGGTGAAGACACTCGGCGTGCCGTGCGTCGCCGTCGACGGCTGGGAGGACACCGCAGAGCACCTGGACGCCCTCCTGCCGACCCTGGGCGCCCCGGCGCCCACAGCAGCGTCCTGACGGCGCTGCGGGACGCTCAGCCGAGCGCCAGGATCCGCTCCGCGTAGCGCGCGATCGACCTCGACGCCGCAGCCTCCTCCGGCCTGTTCAGATAGCCGTGGGTGGTCCCCGGCTCGATGGAGACGTCGATCGGCACCCCGGCCTCGGCGAGCGTCCGTGCGAACGCCTCCCCCGAGACGCGCAGCTCGTCGACCTCCGCATTGATCATGATGACGGGCGGGAAGCCGGCGAGCTCGCCCCCGACGGCGAGACCCGGCGCGGCAGACGACGTCGCCTGTTCTGCGGGTGCGTCCAGGTAGTTCTCATACAGGGCCCGCACGGCATCCGGTCCGAACACGTCCGCGCCGGGATCCGCATCCAGGGCGGCGCGCAGCTCGGGATCCGGTGCCGGCTGGACGGCGAGCAGCGTGGGATAGGCGAGCAGCGCGAGCGCCGGTGCGATCCCGCCCTCCGCCACGAGCCGCAGGGTCGCCGCGGCCGCCAGGTTGCCCCCGGCGCTCGTGCCGCCGATCGCCCACGGTCCGGCGGCCCATTCCGACGCTGTCGCCCAGCGGAACGCGGCCACGACGTCGTCGACGGGCACGGGGTGGCGGAACCCGCTCCGGCCCTCGCGCCCGGCGGCGTCCGCCATCGGCGGCGCGAGCCGGTAGTCCACCGAGAGCACGGTGATCCCCCGCGCCGCGAACGAGCGCGCGACCCAGTCGGCCTCGGGCATGTCGAGGTCGCCCGCCCAGAAGCCCCCGCCATGCAGCCATACCAGTCCGGGACCGGCAGGATCCGCGGGCGTGTAGGCGCGGGCGGGGATGGCGCCGTGCGGTCCCGGGATCTCCTGCGCGGCGACCCGCACCGCCTCGTCCCGGCTCATCGCGCGGCGAGCTCCGCGGCGGCCGGGTCGACCGGCACCATGCGGGTGAGCTGCGTGACGTGACGCGGCTCGAGCTCGGCGAGCGAGGAGACGCCGAGCAGGCGCATCGTGCGCTCGATCTCGCTGCGCAGGATCGCGATCGTGCGGTCGACGCCGCGACGGCCCCCGGCCATCAGACCGTAGAGATAGGCCCGCCCGATCAGCGCGAAGTCCGCGCCCAGCGCGACCGACGCGACGATGTCCGCGCCGTTCATGATGCCCGTGTCGACCATGACGGTGAAGTCGTCCCCGACCGCGCGCCGCACGTGCGGCAGCAGGTGGAACGGGATGGGGGCGCGGTCGAGCTGTCGGCCGCCGTGGTTGGAGAGCACCACCCCGTCGACGCCGTGCGTGTCCTTGAGCCGCACCGCGTCGTCGACCGTCTGCACGCCCTTCACGATGAGCTTGCCGGGCCAGATCTCCCGGATCACCGCCAGGTCCTCATAGGAGATGGTGGGATCCATGGCCGCGTCGAGCAGCTCGCCGACCGTGCCGCCCGTCGTCGACAGCGACGCGAACTCGAGCTTGGGCGTGGTGAGGAAGTCGATCCACCACCACGGCCGCGGAATCGCGTTGACGATCGTGCCGAGCGTCAGCTGCGGCGGGATCGAGAAGCCGTTGCGCTTGTCCCGCAGCCGGGCGCCGGCGACCGGAGTGTCGACCGTGAACATGAGCGTGTCGAAGCCCGCCTCGGCCGCACGCCGGGCAAGGCCGTACGAGATCTCGCGATCGCGCATGACGTAGAGCTGGAACCAGTTCCTCCCGGGAGTCGGCCCCTGAGGCTCTCGAAGGGTGGTGGCCTTGACGTCCTCGATCGAGGTGGTGCCGAGCGTGGACAGCGTGAACGGGATCCCCGCGGCGGCCGCGGCGCCCGCACCCGCGACCTCCCCCTCGGTGTGCATGAGACGGGTGAACCCGGTCGGGGCGATGCCGAACGGCAGGGCGCTGGATCCGCCGAGCACCGTGGTCGAGGTGTCGAGGTCGGGCGCGGGCGCGAGGATGCCGGGGTGGAACTCCACGTCCTCGAACGCCTGCCGGGCCCGCGCGAGCGAGAGCTCGCCCTCCGCCGCGCCGTCGGTGTAGTCGAAGGCGGCCTTGGGGGTGCGCCGCTTCGCGATCGTGCGCAGGTCGGAGATCGTCAGGGCGCCCTCGAGGCGGCGCTTGGTGCCGTCGAGCTCGGGAGCCTTGAACTTCATGAGCTCGAAGATCTCGACGGGATTCGGGAGCTGTCGCTGCACCATGGCGTGGTCCTTCCGGTCAGGCGGGGGCGTCGCCCGCGCGGGCGAGGTCGGTGGCGGCGTAGTAGCCGGTGATGTGGTCGCGCACGAGGGCGGCCGCCGCGTCGGCGCGGCCGTCGTCGATCGCGCGGACGAGGTCGCGGTGCTCGGCGCGGAGCCGGTCGGCCATCCGCGGCCAGTCCCGGATCCCGGCGGATCCGGAGAGCACGTACGACTCGATGCTGTCGCGCAGCCCCGTCATCATCGCGGCGACGACGGTGTTGCCGCTCGCCTCCGCCAGGGCCAGGTGCAGTTGGGCGTCGAGAGCGAGGAAGTCCGCGGCGTCCAGCTCCGCGTCCATGGCGTCGAGGATCCGGTGCGCCGTGGCGGTGTCGCGCCGCCCGGTCGCCAGCGCCGCCACGACCGCCTGCTCCAGGATGAGGCGGGTGCCGACCACATCGGCGATCGGGAAGCCCTGGGCGGCCACCTGGAGCCGCAGCAGGGCCGACAGGCCTCCCCCGGGCGCGGCGATGACGATCGCGCCCGCCTGCGGTCCGGATCCGGTCGAGGTGCGGATGAGCCCCATCACCTCGAGCACCCGGATGGCCTCGCGGACGCTGGAACGGCCGACGCCCAGCTCGGCGGCGAGATCACGCTCGCTGGGCAGGCGGTCGCCCGGGCCGAGGTCGCCGTCGAGGAGGCGCTGCTCGACGTGCTGCAGCACCGCGCGCCAGGTGCGCGCGGGCACGTCGCTGAGGTCGGGCATGGGGCCTCCTGTGGTCAGACCACAGCCTAAGGCGTGTGGTCAGACCACGCAAGCACAATGCATCAGCCGAGGCGGCCGCCGGACTCCTCGAGATAGCAGTGGCCGCAGAGCGACTCGTAGGTGACGGCTCCCTGAGCCTGCCGAAGGGCGCCGTCGATCGCGACCTGGTCGCCGTCGAACACGAACCGGTCGCCGATCCTGCGTCCGTTGAAGACCGCCTTGCGGCCGCAGCGGCAGATGGTCTTGAGCTCTTCCAGCGTGTGGGCGATCGCCAGCAGCCGTCCGGATCCCGGGAAGGCGTGGGTGAGGAAGTCGTTGCGGATGCCGTAGGCGAGCACCGGGATGTCATCCTCGACCGCGATGCGGAACAGGTCGTCGATCTGCCCCGGCTCGAGGAACTGCGCCTCGTCGACGAGCAGGCAGGCGATGTCGGATCCGTCGCTGCGCGCCTTCTCCCGCTCCTGCTGGAACAGGGTCCGCGCGCCCTCCCCCGCGGCGATCAGGAAGTCGACCTCACGGGTCATCCCCAGCCGGCTCTCGATCTGGCTCGCGCCCTTGGTGTCGATCGCCGGCTTGGCGAGCAGGACCCGCTGCCCCCGCTCCTCGTAGTTGTACGCCGCCTGCAGCAGCGCCGTGGACTTGCCGGAGTTCATCGCTCCGTAGCGGAAGTACAGCTTGGCCACGGGGCGCGATCAGGCCGTGAGGTCGAGCGTCTTCGCGGTGGCCCCCATCGACGCCGCGGCGTCGGCCGGCGAGTCGTTGAGCTTCTCGCCGAGCGTGGGGATCAGCTTCTGCAGCGCGGGCTCCCACGCGCCGAACTGCTCCGGGAAGCACCGCTGCAGCACGTCGAGCATCACCGGGACGGCCGTCGACGCGCCCGGGGAGGCGCCCAGCAGTCCGGCGATGGTGCCGTCCGCGGCCGCGACGACCTCGGTGCCGAACTGCAGCTTGCCGCCCTTCATGACCTGCGCGCGCTGACCGGCCTGGAGCAGCTCCCAGTCGCCGTCCTGAGCCGTCGGCATGAACTCGCGCAGGGTCGCGACCTTGCGGTGGTGCGTCTTCAGCAGCTCGCTGACGAGGTACTTGATCAGGTCGAAGTTGGTGAAGGCGACCTTGAGCATGCTGCCCAGGTTGTGCGCGCGCACCTGGGTGACGATGTCGAGCATCCCGCCCTGCTTCAGGAACTTCGGGCTGAACGTCGCGAACGGGCCGAACAGCAGGCTCGTCTCACCGTCGACGACGCGGGTGTCGAGGTGCGGCACCGACATCGGCGGCGCACCGACCGGGGCCTGCGAGTAGACCTTCGCCTTGTGCTTGGCGACGATCGCGGGGTTCGAGGTCTTCAGCCACTGACCGCCGATCGGGAAGCAGCCGTAGCCGCGGATCTCGGAGATCCCGGAGCCCTGCAGCAGCTTGAGCGCCCAGCCGCCGGCGCCGACGAACACGAACTTCGCGTTGAGCTCGCCCGGGGTGTGCCCGATCGCGTTGCGGTAGCGGACGTTCCAGCTGCCGTCCTTCTGCTTCTTGAGCTTGCGGACCTCGTGGTTGCGCAGCAACGTGAAGTTCTCGCTCTCGGCGAGGTGGTCGAACAGCTGGCGGGTGAGGGATCCGAAGTCGACGTCCGTGCCGCTGGGCACGCGGGTCGCGGCGAACGGCTCGCCCTTGCGGCGGTGCTCCATCAGCAGCGGCGCCCACTGGTTGATGACGCGGGAGTCCTCGCTGAACTCGATCCCCGCGAACAGCGGCTGCTCCTTGAGGATCTCGTAGCGGCGGCGCAGGTAGTCGACGTCCTTCTGCCCGCGCACGAAGGTCATGTGCGGCGTGGAGTTGATGAACGTGGTGGGCGCGTCGAGCACGCCGCGGTCGACGAGCGTCGACCACAGCTGGCGGCTGAGCTGGAACTGCTCGTTGATGCCGATCGCCTTGCCGGGGTCGAGCGAGCCGTCCTTGCCCTCGGGCATGTAGTTGAGCTCGCACAGGGCGGCGTGTCCCGTGCCCGCGTTGTTCCACGCGTTCGAGCTCTCCTCCGCGACGTCACCCAGCCGCTCGAAGGCGACGACCTTCCAGTCGGGCTGCAGTTCGCGGAGCAGGGTTCCGAGGGTGGCGCTCATGATGCCACCGCCGATGAGGACGACGTCGACGGATTCAGTCACTCGAACAGTCTAGTTCGCCGAACGAGTGCTCCTCTTCGCCGTGTCGGCCATCCGGCGACGCCCTTTCGCCGACGTGGAGATCACGGCGACGCGGGCGCCCCGCGACTAGGGCGTGCGGCGCTCGCGACTCAGGCGTGCAGGCGCTCCGCGACCAGCTCCGCCACCTGCACCGCGTTCAGCGCGGCGCCCTTGCGCAGGTTGTCGTTGCTGATGAACAGCACGAGTCCCTTGCCCTCGGGGGCGGACTGGTCGGCACGGATCCGGCCGACGTAGCTCGGGTCCTTGCCCGCCGCGTAGAGCGGGGTAGGCACCTCCTCGACCACCACGCCGGGGGCGGCGGCGAGCACCTCGTAGGCGCGCTCCGGCGTGATGCCGTCGGCGAACTCGGCGTTGATCGACAGCGAGTGCCCGGTGAACACCGGCACGCGCACGCACGTGCCCGCCACACGCAGGTCCGGGAGGCCGAGGATCTTGCGGCTCTCGTTGCGGAGCTTCTTCTCCTCGTCCGTCTCGTTCAGCCCGTCGTCGACGACGGATCCGGCGAGCGGGATCACGTCGAACGCGATCGGGGCGACGTACTTCTCGGGCTGCGGGAAGTCGAGCGCCGAGCCGTCGTGCACGAGTCGCAGCGTGTCGCCCTGGGCGAGCACCCCCTCGACCTGACCGAGCAGCTCCTGCGCCCCGGCGAGGCCGGATCCGCTCACCGCCTGGTAGGTCGAGACGATGAGTCGCTCGAGTCCCGCTTCGGCGTGCAGCGCCTTCAGCACCGGCATCGCCGCCATGGTGGTGCAGTTGGGGTTCGCGATGATGCCCTTGGGGGTCTCTGCGATCGCCTCGGGGTTGACCTCGCTGACCACGAGGGGCACCTCGGGATCCATCCGCCAGGCGCTCGAGTTGTCCACGACGATCGCCCCCGCGGCGGCGAAGCGCGGCGCGTAGGCGCGGCTCGCGGTGGCGCCGGCCGAGAACAGGGCGATCTCGACGCCGGCCGGGTCGGCCGTCTCGACGTCCTCGACGATCACGGAGACGCCGCCGAAGTCGATCGCGCTGCCGGCGGAGCGGGCGGACGCGAACAGGCGGAGCTCACGGATCGGGAAGGAGCGCTCCGCGAGGATGTCGCGCATGACGGTGCCCACCTGGCCGGTGGCGCCGACGATGGCGACGGAGAATCCTGAGTCGGAGATGCGGGTCATGGGGATGCTGTTCCTCGGCTTGGTGCCGCGACAGGGCGGCGGACGAGGCGAAGGCGCGGACCGCCGGGTACGACGGAGCTTTCCGCGCCTGGCGCCGGTGTCAGGGTTTGGGCGATTCTATCGGTTCCGCGAGCACGCGGTGCTCGCGCCCCGGTCCGTCGCGGTCAGCGGCCGGTGCCGGCGGCGACGACGGCTTCGACCTCGCCGTCCAGGCCGTAGGCGGCGTGCACGACGCGAGCGGCCTCGGCCAGCTCGTCGCCGCGCACCACGACCGAGATCCGGATCTCGGACGTGGAGATCATCTCGAGGTTCACGCCGGCGGTCGACAGCGCCTCGAACAGGATCGCGGAGACTCCCGAGTGCGTGCGCATGCCGGCGCCGACGACCGAGAGCTTGCCGATCTGGTCGTCGTGCAGCAGGCTCTCGAAGCCGACCTCGGCCTGCTCGGCGGCGAGCGCCTTGAGCGCCGCCGTGGCGTCCGACTTGGGGAGGGTGAAGGAGATGTCGGTGCGGCCGGTGGACGCGGCCGACACGTTCTGCACGATCATGTCGACGTTGGCGCCGGACTTCGCCACGATCTTGAAGATCTCGGCGGCCTTGCCCGGCACGTCGGGCACGCCCGCGACGGTGACCTTGGCCTGGCTGAGGTCGGTGGCGACACCGGCGACGATGGGCTCTTCCATGGCTTCTCCCTGGGATTCGCGAGGGTTCTTCATGCCCTCGCCGAGAACGTACGTGCCCTCGTTCGCCGTGAAGGTCGAACGGGCGTGGATGAGGACGCCGTGCCGCCGCGCGTACTCGACCGCGCGGATGTAGAGCACCTTGGCGCCGTTCGCGGCGAGCTCCAGCATCTCCTCGCTCGAGACCTGCGAGAGCTTGTGCGCGAGGGGGACCACACGCGGATCCGCCGTGAAGATGCCGTCGACGTCGCTGTAGATCTCGCAGACGTCGGCGTCGAGCGCGGCGGCGAGGGCGACCGCGGTCGTGTCGGATCCGCCGCGGCCGAGCGTGGTGATGTCCTGGGTGTCGTCGTTGATCCCCTGGAAGCCGGCGACGATGACGATCGCGCCCTCGTCGAGCGCCTCACGCAGGCGGGTCGGGGTGACCTCGACGATGCGGGCGGAGCCGTGCCGGCTGTCGGTGCGCATACCGGCCTGCGGACCGGTGAAGGAGCGCGCGTCGAAGCCCATCGAGTGGATCGCCATCGCGAGCAGCGCCATCGAGATGCGCTCTCCGCTGGAGAGCAGCATGTCGAGCTCGCGGGGCGCCGGGATCGGCGCGACCTGGGCTGCGAGGTCCAGCAGCTCGTCGGTGGTGTCACCCATGGCGCTCACGGCGACGACCACGTCGTGGCCGGCACGGCGGGTGTCGACGATGCGCTTCGCGACGCGCTTGATGCTCTCTGCGTCGGCGACGGACGAGCCGCCGTACTTCTGCACGATGAGGGCCACGGATCACTCCTGGGGGATGCCGGGCGCCGGAGTCGGCGCACCAGAGGTCATTCTACGAGCGGCCTCCATGCCCCAACCGGTATGTGACGACCGGGCGGTAAGGACCGCCGCCCCCCACGCTCCCGGTCAGAGCAGGCCGCGCCGACGGGCCTCCGAGACGGCGCCGGTGCGGCTGTCGGCGGAGAGCTTGTCGAGCAGGTGCACGATGTGGGTCTTCACGGTGGCCTCCGCGACGAACAGCCGCGTGGCGATCTCGCGATTGCTGAGCCCCTCGGCGACCAGGGCCAGCACCTCCTGCTCCCGGCTCGTGAGCTCGACGCGGGGTGCGCGCAGCGCGGCCACCAGCCGCTCGTCGCCGCCGGGCGTCGGCACGGCCGCGCCCGCGGCGGCGTCGACGATCGCCCGTGAGATGACCTCGATGCCCACCTCCTTGAGCAGGTAGCCGGCGGCTCCCGCCTCGACCGCCCGCACGATCTGCGCATCGTGGTCGAACGTCGTGAGGATCAGCACGGCCGGCGGATGCGGCAGCGCCCGCAGCGCGGCGGTCGTCGCCACCCCGTCCATCCCCTCCCCCAGCCGCAGGTCGCAGAGCACCACGTCCGGCCGGAGTTCGCGCGTCGCGTCGACGGCCTCCTCGCCGGTGCCCACCTCGGCGAGCACCTCGAACCCCCGGGCCTCGACCACCGCACGGATCCCGGCGCGCACGATCGGGTGGTCGTCGACGATGATCAGCCGCACGCTCATTCGGACTCCGTCCTCTCGTCCGGCACGGTGCCCGCCGCACCCGCCGGCGAGCCCGGCGCGACGACGCCGCGCGGCAGCACCGCGTCGATCGTCGTGCCGGCACCCGGGGCGGAGCGCACGGTCAGCTCTCCCCCGCGCTCGCGCAGCCGCGAGCGCATCGCCGCCAGCCCGTAGGACGCGTCGGACGGGCGGACGTCGGGGTCGAACCCGACACCGTCGTCCTGCACGCGGAGCCGCACGGACGCCTCGTCGGCCTCCAGCAGGACCACGACGTGCTGCGCCCGCGCGTGCCGGCGCACGTTCGCGAGCGCCGACTGCGCGACGCGCAGCAGCGCGACCTCGGTGGGCGTGGCGAGGGCGGGCAGATCCGGGGCCACCTCGAGCCGCACCGCGACGCCGGTTTCGTCGTGGAGGGCGTCGAGCATCCGGTCCAGGGCCGCCGCGAGCGCCGACTCGTCGAGATCCGCGGGGGCGAGAGCCGCGACGATGCGCCGCAGCTCCGTCAGGGAGTGCTGTGCGAGCTGTTCGATCTGCGCGGTCCGGTCGGGTCGCGGCCCTTCGGCGGCGGGATCCGTCCTCGCGAGCATCACGATCGTGCTGAGCTCCTGGGCGATCGTGTCGTGCAGGTCGCGCGCCAGCCTCGTGCGCTCGCGCGTGGCTCCGGCCTCGCGCTGCGTGGCCGCCAGCTCGTCGTGCAGTTGCGCGGCCTCGTGCTGGGCGCGCAGCAGGGAGTCGATGAGGCGCTCGCGTTCGACCGCGTCCCGGAGCATCGCGTCGTAGCCCAGCGACACCGCGAACGCGAACCCGCCGCCGATGAGCGGACCGATCAGGTGCGCGAGCGACGTGCCCGGCTGCACCGTGCCGGGATGCAGCCACGGCGCGGCGATCGACGCCGCGAGCACGACCACCACGAACACCGGGGACCACGGCAGGCGCAGCACATGCCCGGCGAGCAGCAGGAGCGGGAAGGCCAGCCAGACGAACTCCGGCGACAGGGCGAGCATCCCGATCCAGATCGCCAGCAGGCCGAGCATCCACCACCCCGCGGCGCGCTTGTGCGCGAAGCCCGCCCCCGCGCCGTACCAGGCCAGGTACACGGCCGCGGCGAGCAGCACCGGCAGCAGCTCGCCCTCGACGGCGGCGCGCGCGGTCGTGACGACCACGAGCACCACCGTGATCAGGTGCAAGGCGAAGCGAGCCCCGCGCAGCATCCGCCGACGGGCGGAGGCCGGTGCAGTCGTCATGCTCCGATTCTCCCCCGTCGGGGCCCGGATCCCGCCGCGTCAGGATCGATCCTTCGATGGATCCGGAAAACCTCGAAGGAGAGGAAGGTGGAGATCATGACCTCCTCATCCGACCTCACCGCCCCGGCCCTCGCCGCGCCCGCGCAGCGCCGTGCCCTCTCCCAGCTCTTCGTCGCGACCGTGACCTGGATCGCGCTCGGCCTGGTCGCAGGGCTCTTCTACCGCGAGTTCACGAAGGCGCAGGGCTTTCCGAACGGGTTCAGCGGTCAGCTCGCCCTCGTCCACACGCACCTGCTGGCGCTCGGGGCACTCGTCACCCTGATCGTGCTCGCCCTGGAGAAGCTGTTCGCCCTCTCCGCGAGCCGCCTGTTCCGCTGGTTCTTCTGGATCTACAACGCCGGAGTGCTGCTCACCGCGGCGATGATGACCTGGCACGGCATCCTCGACGTGCAGAAGGTGGAGGCGTCCAAGGCGATCTCCGGGATCGCCGGCGCCGGGCACATCCTCATCGGCGCCGGTTTCGTGCTGCTGCTGATCAGTCTGTGGAAGGGGATCCGCCGGGCGTCCTGACCTCCGGCGGCGCGGCGGGGCCGGAGGCGAGAGGCTCCGCCGGCGGCACCGGCTCGGCCGTGAGCTCCACGGCGGTCTCGTCGATCGCCGCCTTCGGCCGCAGCCGGCCGCCCGTCCCCGCGAACCAGCATCCGATGATCACCAGCGGGAACCCGACGAGCAGGCCGACGGTGAGCGGCTCGGCCAGCACGATCGCGCCGAGGATGATCGCGATCACGGGGTTGACGTAGGTGAACAGCGGCGCGCGCACCGGACCGACCTCCTTGATGAGCGCGAAGAAGGCGAGGAACGCGATCGCGGTGCAGATCACGCCGAGCGCGACCAGCGCCGCGATCGAGGGGATCGTCGGCACCCTGTGCTGTGTGAGCACAGCGACCGGGAGGTAGAGGATCCCGATGAACAGCAGGGCGAGCGTGATCGTGCCGATCGAAGGCACGTGGGTGAGCTTGCGGGCGACGATGAACGGCGCGGTCGCATAGAGCACGGCGACGAGCAGCACCTCCGCGGCGGCGAGGAGGTCGACCTTGCCTCCGGTGAGGCCGGGGCCCGCCACCACGACGCCGACGCCGACGAATCCGACGAGCAGGCCGATCAGACGAGCCGGACGCAGCACGCCGCGGTCGCCGCCGCCCAGCGCGATGAGTGCGGCGAAGAGCGGCACCGTGGCGACGAGGAGCCCGGTCAGCCCCGAGGGCAGCGACTGCTCCGCGTGGCCGAGCAGCAGGAAGGGCCCGGCCATCTCGATGAGACCGAATGCCAGCACCCACGGCCACAGCTTCCACGCGGCCTTGAGCGCGCCGCTGCGGATCGCGAACGGCAGCAGCAGGAGGGCCGCGATGAGCGTGCGGCCCGCCACCATCGCGGGCGGCGAGAACGACTCGACGACCACGCTGATGAGCAGATAGGGCACGCCCCAGAGCAGGCACATGGCTCCGAAGAGCAGCCAGCCGCGGCGGCTGAACCCGGCGGCGCTCACAGGACGCGCCGGCCCTCGAACGCTCGGCCGAGGGTCACCTCGTCGGCGTACTCCAGGTCGCCGCCCACCGGCAGGCCGGAGGCGAGCCGCGAGACGGTGATCTGCATGCTCGTGAGCAGACGGCTGAGGTAGCTCGCCGTGGCCTCGCCCTCGAGGTTCGGGTTCGTGGCGAGGATGACCTCCTGCACCGTTCCGTCGGCGAGCCTCGTCATCAGCTGGGCGATGCGCAGATCGTCGGGGCCGACCCCGGCGATCGGGCTGATCACGCCGCCGAGCACGTGGTAGAGCCCGCGGAACTCACGGGTGCGCTCGATCGCGGCCACGTCCTTCGCATCCTCCACGACGCAGATGAGCGCGGCGTTGCGACGCGGATCGCGGCAGATCGCGCAGCGCTCCTGCTCGGCGACGTTGCCGCAGATCTCGCAGAACCGCACGCGCTCGCGCACCTCCGTGAGCAGCTCGGCGAGCCGCTTCACGTCGAAGGAGGGCGTCTGCAGGATGTGGAACGCGATGCGCTGGGCGGACTTCGGCCCGATGCCCGGCAGACGGCCGAACTCGTCGATCAGTTCCTGGACGATGCCGTCGTACATCTCGGGGTCCCTTGGTCAGTCGTCACTGGAATCTGGTCTGCGGCTCGTACGGCTCTTCCCGCAGGAAGGTGGCGCCGAGCACCTGTCGCACCACGGCCTCGCCGTAGCGCTGCACACCGGGCGGGCCGGAGCGCGGAGCGCGGTCGGCGACCGCCGGTGCGGCCGCGGGCCGGGCCTTCGGATCGGGCCGTGCCGCCGCATCGGCCCGGGGGGCCGTGTCGGGGCGTGCGGCCGTGGTCGCAGGATCGGCCCCGGCTCGCTCGACGGGGCTCTGCACCGCGGCCATCGCCGGCTGGGGCGTACGACCGTACGCATCCGGATCCTCGTCCGGTGCGGGCGCGTCGGCGTCGTCGGGGAACGGGGGCTCGTCGTCCAGGACGTCGCCGTCGTGCCCCGGTTCGTACCAGCCGGACGCCGGCATCGCCTCGACGTCGGCGGGCTCCTCGTCGACGGGGAACTGCCCGACCCGCGACTCCGCCGTGGGCGCGGCGGGCGCCGGGGCTTCCGGCGCCGGCTCGGGGTCGCCCTGCGGGATCGCGGCGACCGCCCACTCGGTGACGGGCGCGGACGCGGGATGCGGCGCCGCCTTCGATGCGGCGGCGCGAGGGGCTTCCGCACGGGAGCCGGTCGCTGCGGCGGCATCGGATCCGCGCTCCTCGCGCTCGGCGCGACCGTGGTCCGAGGGGCGCGGGGCCTTCCCGCTCTCGGCTAAGTTCCTCTCGGCGCCGGACGGATCCGATGCCGGCAGCGGCGCAGGCAGATACTTCACCGTGACGGAGAGCTCGCCCTCGATCGCGGTGCGCAGATGATCGGAGGGACCGCTGCCCGGTGTCGTGCCCTTGAATCGCGCGACGTCGTTCGGGCCGGGGAATCCGAGCGTGAGCACGTCGGAGGCGGCGTCGTAGGCGAGCGGCTGCACGGCGGTGACCACCAGCCAGGATCCACGGCTGATCTTCTCGAGGCGCGTGAGCACGGCGGGCCACGCGGCGCGGATGCGCTCGATGTCGATCGGACCGGCGGCAGGCGACGACTCGGCCGGGACGGCGTCCGGTGACGTGGGAGTGGTCTCCGCCTCGCGCGACGTCGCCGCACCGGACGGGGCGGCCGCGGAAGCGGGTGTCCGTGCAGGCGCGGTCGCGGCCGGAGCGGGCTCCGCGGGCGCCTCGGGCTCAGCGGTCGGAGCCGCCGCAGCGGGGCGAGCCTCGGGAGCAGCGGAGGCGGGCGCGGCGGGTGCCGGGACCGCCGGCGCGGGCACGGCGGGCACGGGTACAGCCGGTGCGGGCACGGCGGACGCGGCCGGTGCGCCTGCCGCCGCGGACGCCGGTGCTGCCGCGGCCGGAGCCGGGAGGCTCTCCCCACCGCCGGCGAGCGCGGTGAGCACCCGGGCCACGAGCAGTTCGAGGTGCAGGCGCGGTGACGTCGCACCGGTCATGTCGTCGAGCGCGGAGCTCACCAGGTCGGCCGCCCGCGACAGGCGCGGGCCGCCGAACACCGCGGCCTGCGTGCGCATGCGGGCGAGCTCGTCCTCGGGGACGCCGCGCAGCACCGCCGAGGCCGCGTCGCCGACGGCGGCGATCACGATGAGGTCTCTCAAGCGCTCCAGCAGATCGTCCACGAAGCGACGCGGATCCTGCCCGGTCTGCACCACCCGGTCGACCGCGGGGAAGGCGGCCGCCGCATCGCCCGCGGCGAGCGCGTCCACGATCTCGTCGAGCAGCGCGGAGTGCGTGTACCCGAGCAGCGCGACGGCGCGCTCGTAGGCCACTTCCACGGCCCCCGAGGCATTCGAAGGGGCGGAGCCGGCGATGAGCTGGTCGAGGAGGGAGAGGGTGTCTCGCGGGGATCCGCCGCCGGCGCGCACGACGAGCGGCAGCACGCCCTGCGCGACCGTCACGCCTTCCTCTGCGCAGAGCTTCTCGACGTACTCGAGCATCGCCGCGGGCGGCACCAGCCGGAACGGGTAGTGATGGGTGCGGGAGCGGATCGTGCCCAGCACCTTCTCGGGCTCCGTCGTGGCGAAGATGAACTTGATGTGCGGCGGCGGCTCTTCGACGAGCTTGAGCAGGGCGTTGAAGCCCTGCGGCGTGACCATGTGCGCCTCGTCGAGGATGAAGATCTTGAACCGGTCGCGGCTGGGCGCGAAGGTGGCGCGCTCGCGCAGGTCGCGGGCGTCGTCGACGCCGTTGTGGCTGGCGGCGTCGATCTCGACGACGTCGAGGGATCCGCCGCCGTTGCGGGAGAGCTCGACGCAGCTCGGGCAGACGCCGCAGGGGGTGTCGGTCGGCCCCTCGGCGCAGTTGAGGCAGCGCGCCAGGATGCGCGCGGACGTCGTCTTGCCGCACCCGCGCGGCCCCGAGAACAGATAGGCGTGGCCCACGCGGTCGCTGCGCAGCGCGGTCATGAGCGGATCGGTCACCTGCGACTGCCCGATCATCTCCCCGAAGTTCTCGGGCCGGTAGCGGCGGTACAGGGCTGTGCTCACCCGACAAGCCTAGAGCGTGCCCGCGACATTCGGACCGGGAGCCGTGCAGCCCGCCGCCGGGGCTCCTCGCACCCCTGCCGCGGAGCCGCGGACGGACGTACCCTGGAAGCGGAGGTGGGACCATGACGCAGGTGGCGGCAGGCGACCGGATCCGCATCCACGGCCGGGTGGTCGGCGGCGGCGAGCGCTTCGGCGTGGTCACCGAAGTGCGCGGCGAGCTCCTCGTCGTGCACTACGACGACGGGCACGAAGCGGTGCTCTCCCCCGGCAGCGACTGCGAGATCAGGCACGCCGAGTAGGGCACGTCGCCCGGAGGCGGCGGCCCTCGGAGAGGCGCGCCTCAGCCGGACCGGATCCGAGGATCCGTCCGACCGAGACGCACGTCTCCGAGCGAAGCGCCGTGCGCCCGCCGGGAGCTACTCCCCCGACTCGCCGACGAAACCGACGATCGGGATCGCCGAGGTCGTCGGCACCGTCGGAGACAGGATCGTCCCGTCCTCGCGCCGGGCCTGCCGGCCGAACTCCGGGCGGCCGTGCAGCACCGGCCCCTGATCCGGGAGCGGCACCGCGGCGGGGCTGTCGACGGAAGCCGAATGCGCGGTCCCGCGCACGGAGAACGAGACCGGGTCTCCCGAGCGCACCTCGACGAGCAGCCTGTCCGCGGTCAGGGTGATCTGCAGCTGGGATCCGTGCCACTGCAGCGGGTAGGACAGCTCGGGCCAGTCGCCCGGAAGACGCGGGTCGAAGCTGAGCTCGCCGTCGTGATCGCGCATGCCGCCGAAGCCGCAGACGAGCGCGGTCCACACGCCTCCCGCGGAGGCGACGTGGACGCCGTCGGAGGCGTTGCGGTGCAGGTCGCCCAGATCGACGTAGATGGCGTGCTCGAAGTACTCGTGCGCGAGGTCCTGATAGCCCACCTCGGCGGCGAGGATCGACTGCACGACCGCCGACAGGGTCGAATCGCCCGTGGTGAGCGGGTCGTAGTACTCGAAGTCGGCGAGCTTCTCCGCCTCGGTGAAGTGGTTGCCCTGCAGGAACAGCGCGAGCACCACGTCGGCCTGCTTCAGCACCTGGAACCGGTAGATCACCAGCGGGTGGAAGTGCAGCAGCAGCGGACGCTGTTCCGCGGGGGTGTTCGGCAGGTCCCACACCTCGCGCTCGAGGAACAGGGAGTCCTGCGGATGGATCCCCAGCGCCGGGCTGAACGGGATGTGCATCGCATCGGCGGCGCGCTCCCAGCGCTCGACCTCGGCCGGGTCGATTCCGAGCCGCTCCACGGCCGCGTCGTACGCCTCCGGCGCATCCGCCGCCATCTCGCGCACGACCCGCGCGGCGAAGCGCAGGTTGTAGCGCGCCATCACGTTCGTGAACAGGTTGTCGTTCACGACGGTGGTGTACTCGTCCGGGCCGGTCACGCCGTGGATGTGGAACGTGTCCACGCCGTCGGCGGAGCGCCAGAACCCGAGCGTGGCCCACATCCGCGCGGTCTCCACGGCGATGTCCACGCCCTCGCGGTAGAGGAACTCGTCGTCGCCGGTGGCGCGCACGTACTTGCCCAGCGCGTAGCTGACGTCGGCGTTGATGTGGTACTGCGCGGTGCCGGCGGCGTAGTACGCGCTGGCCTCCTCGCCGTTGATCGTGCGCCACGGGAACAGGGCCCCGCCCTCGTTGAGCTGGCCCGCACGCCGGCGCGCGGCCGGCAGCATGTGCACCCGGCAGCGCAGCGCGTTGCGCGCGAACTGCGGTGACGTGTAGGTGAGGAACGGCAGCACGTACACCTCGGTGTCCCAGAAGTAGTGCCCGCCGTAGCCGGATCCGGACACGCCCTTCGCCGAGACCCCGGCGCCGTCTGCACGCGCGGACGCCTGCGCGATCTGGAAGAGGCACCACCGCGTCGCCTGCTGCAGGTCGTCGTGCCCCGCGATGCGCACGTCGCTGCGCTCCCAGAACGCGCCCAGCCACTGCGCCTGCTTGGCGAACTGCGCCTCGACGCCCTCCACCGCGGCGCGGTCGAGGGTGCGCCGGCAGCGGTCGATGAGCTCGCGCGCGGGCACGCCGCGGGAGGTGTGATAGCTGACGAGCTTCGTGACCCTCGTGGGCACGCCCGCCTTCGCCTGCACGCGGAACACGTTCTTCGCGATGTCCGGCTCGACGAGCTGCCGCGCCGTGTACTCGTTCTCGGTCTCGACCAGGTGATCGGCGACCACGGCGAGCGTCATCCCCGAGTTCGCCACGCGGTACGCGAGCGCCGAGCGCCCGCCGTCCTGCCAGAACTCCGCGGGCTGCAGCACCCGGTCGCCGAACCGCTCCGCCTTGCGCGGATCGAAGCCGGCCTTCTCGCCCGGAGAGCCCGCCGCCATCGACGGAACCCCGCCGTACACGTCCTCGCCGTCCTGCCGGTTGATCAGCTGGCACGAGATCGTCACCGGGGCGTCCGCGTTCTCGACGACCACCTCGAGGCGCAGCACGGCCAGGTGCCGCTCCACGAACGACACGATGCGCTCGTCGCGGATCCGCACCCGCTTGCCGGAGGGGGTCACCCACAGCACCTCGCGCGTGAGGATCCCGGTCCGGAAGTCGAGCTCGCGACGGTACTCCCGCACGTCCGCCTCGTCGAAGCTCAGCGGCTCGTCGTCGACGTACACGCGCATGACCTTCGCGTCGGGCGCGTTCACGATGGTCTGTCCCACCTCGGCGAACCCGAAGGCCTGCTCGGCGTGACGGATCTTCCACGTCTCGTGCAGGCCGTTGATGAACGTGCCGTGCTCGAGTGCGCCCCGTCCTTCGATGTGGTTGCCGCGCAGACCCAGATAGCCGTTGCCCAGGCCGAGCAGCGTCTCCGAGACGCCAGGGCTGACGTGCGGATACTGCGTCTCGACGAGACGCCACGGGTCGACGGGGAAGAGGTCGCGATCGATCATGCAGTGGTCTCCGTGAAGGGGTGGTTCAGGACAGGAAGCGGGCGAGGTCGTCCACGACGACCGTGGCCCCGTTCGCGAGGAGGGATTCGGATCCGGCTCCGCGGTCGACGCCGACGACCGTTCCGTAGCCGGCGGCGGCCGCCGACGCGACGCCGCTGGTGGCGTCCTCGACCGCGACGGCGGATGCGGGATCCACGCCGATGCGCTCCGCGCCCACGCGGAAGACGTCGGCGGCGGGCTTGGACGCCAGGTGCTCGCGCTCGGCCACGACGCCGTCGACCACGACCGTGAAGAAGTCGCGGATGCCTGCGGTCGCCAGCACCTCCTCCGCGTTCTTCGAACTGGACACCACCGCGAGCGGAACCTCGGCGGCGCGCAGCTCCTCGAGCAGGGCGAGGGACCCGGGATAGGGCGCGATGCCGTCGCGGCGCAGGGCTTCGGAGAAGGCGACGTTCTTCCGGTTGCCGATGCCGCAGATCGTGTCGGCCTCGGGGTCGTCGTCCACGGACCCCCACGGGATCTCGACGTTGCGGCTGCGCAGCAGGCTGGCGACGCCGTCGTACCGCTTCTTCCCGTCGACATACGCGAAGTAGTCTTCGTCGGTGTACTCGGGCGTGATGCCCCACAGCGTGAACACCTCGTCGAACACGGCCTTCCAGGCGCGCATGTGCACCTCGGCGGTCGGGGTCAGCACGCCGTCCAGGTCGAACAGCACGGCGGCGGCGCGGTGCAGGTCGGGAAGCGCGGGGGTGTCGGGCACGGCGAAGCCTCCGGGTGGCTGAGAACGGCATCGAACGGATCGGCACGTCGGGGTGCCACCCTGTCCAGGGTAGTGGGCGCCGGTGCCCGCCGGAAGGCGCGCGACGGGCCGATTCTCGTCACGCGACGGCCCGTCCCGATCAGGAGAAGGATCCGACCTTGTCCGCGCCCACGACACGCAGCTCGGCGATGCCCGCGCCGTTGTACAGAGTGGTGCGGTCGCCGGGCTGCACGACCTGGAACCGGACGCGCAGCACGTCGCCGCGCACGGCAGCATCGAGAATCCCCGGATCCGCCGTGAGCGCGACGGGGTTCGCGGCATCCTGGAGCGTCTGCGTCGGCTGCTCCGCACCCGCGAACCCGACGAGGCCCGTGGTGTCGCGCAGGCTCTGCGGGATGCTCTCCGTGCCGACCTGGATCTCGACGTAGGCGGTGTGCTGCTCGCCCGCGTGTGCGGCGGGATTCTGCAGCAGCTCCTTCAGCATTGCCGGATCCAATCCCGGGAAGGCCGGATCCGCCGCCGCGGGGTCCGGGGTCGCGGGGTCCGGGGTCGTTGCGGCGGCCGGCGTCTCGACCACGTCCACCGGCGGAGAGACGACGTCGTCGGCGGGAACGTCGGACAGGCCCGCGACCAGGCCGAGGACGGCGGGGATCACGATGAGGGCCGCGATCCCGATGAAGATCACGGGCGTCCAGGAGCGGCGCGGCGGCGGCGCGGGCTCCGGTACGCCCACCGGTTGAGGCCTCCCGTTCCGATCGTGCTCGAGCGGCGGGATCACGTACGGCGCGGTGAGGTGCTTCGGCACCGCGGAGTACACGGTGGGCCTGGGCTCGTCCGATGCCATGCTCGGACCCTAGCGCGTCGGAGCGCGCGGATCCGGATCCGGATGGCCCGGGCAAAAGAAAAGACCCTCCGCGCACCCGACAGAGCCTGGTTACCCTTGCTGCGTTTCCGCCCTGGGGGAGTTGGCCTGGGTGCCGCCACGCGGAGAGCCGTCGTCCAGTCTACCCGAGGCCGCGGGCGTCGGCGACCTGAGGGGCGGCAACGGCGACCCTGGGGCGCGGGCGTCCCGCGTCACCACAGTTTTGTTCCTAACTGGTTATCCACAGTCTCGCCCTTGTTCGTTTCTTTGTTCTCTTCTCGACTCATGCCACTCGCCCCTGATTCGTATTCCGCCCGATGCGGCGAGATCGTGGACCGGTGCGCCCGGATCGATCGCCGGATCGCCGGGCTGGAGGCAGAGAAGGCGGCGCTGCTCGGGGGGTGGTGGCGGCGGTCGCCCCGCAGACGGTGGCTGAGCGGCATCGCCGAGCCCGGGGCGATCGGCAGGTGCGGGTGACCGACGTCGACGACGGAATGGCGTGGCTGGGGATCCTGCTGCCCTCGGTGCTCGCGCACGCCGCGCACGATCGGCTGACGACGATGGCTCGGCGGATCCGGTCGACCGGCGACGCCGCGCAGCCCGGGGCTGAGCCCACGGAGGGCCGACCTCGGCGGCGTGTGGGACAGGCTGTTCCTCGACGCACGCGGGATGCTCACCCGCACCGACACGTACGCGCCCACCGAGCGGATGCGCCGCTTCCTCCGCACGGGACCGGCACTGCCGATTCCCCGGCTGCCGGATGCCCGCCCGTCCGGGCGACATCGACCACAACCACGACCACGCTCGGGGCGGCCCCACCGACGTCGCCAACCTGTGCTGCCTCTGCCGCGGGCACCACGGCCTGAAACACCCCGACCAGGACGACCGATGGCGCTGGACCGCGACCCCGCACCCCGGCGGCGTCATCGAATGGACCAGCCCCGACGGCCACACCTGCACCGACACCCCACCGCGCCGCGTCCAGTTCGCCTGAGCCGTCGCGCCGGCCGACCGCACGGTCGCCCTGCCCTCGCGTCGCAGTGCCGGGTTACGATCAAGACGCGGGCGCACCGCGGCGCCCGGTGAGAGGGACGCATGCACGCCACCAACACCGCCGACGTCGCCACAGCCAGCACCGAGGAAGGGTCGTCGCGCGCCGGCTCCTCCGGCGCCATCGACGCCGCCGAGTTCGCCCGCCAGACCTCCGCCATCCTCGCCTCGATCACCGCGGTGATCGACGGCAAGGACGACGCCGTGCGCAGCGCTCTCGTCTGCCTCCTCGCCGAGGGGCATATGCTCGTCGAGGACGTCCCTGGCGTCGGCAAGACCATGCTCGCCCGCGCCTTGGCCGCGAGCATCGACGCGACAGTGCGCCGGATCCAGTTCACGCCCGACCTGCTCCCCGGCGACGTCACGGGCGTGAGCGTCTACAACCCCGTCGCGCAGGAGTTCGAGTTCAAGCCCGGCGCCGTGTTCGCGCACATCGTGATCGCCGACGAGATCAACCGCTCCTCCCCCAAGACCCAGTCGGCGCTGCTGGAGGCCATGGAAGAGCATCAGGTCACTGTGGACGGGCACTCACGGCCTCTGCCGGACCCGTTCCTCGTCGTCGCCACCCAGAACCCGCTCGAGATGGAGGGCACGTACGCGCTCCCCGAGGCGCAGCGCGACCGCTTCATGATGCGCATCTCGATGGGCTACCCCGATGCGGCCGCAGAGACCCTGATGCTGCGTCAGCGCGACACCGCGAACCCGCTCGACGCGATCCGGCCGGTGCTCGCGGCGACCGACGTGCGCGCCCTGATCACCTGGGCGCGGGCGGTGCACGTCGCCCCCGCACTCGAGGAGTACGCGGTGGCCCTGTCGCAGGCCACGCGCTCCGACCCGAATCTTCACCTCGGCGCGAGCCCGCGGGCGACCCTCCAGCTCGTCCGCGCGGCGAAGGTGCAGGCGGCGCTGGACGGCCGCGACTACGTCATCCCCGACGATCTCATCGCGCTGCTGCCGGAGGTCTTCGCGCACCGCCTCATCGCCGCTCGCGGCCTGCACCGAGCCGGCGCCCGCCCCATCGAGGCGGCGCTGGAGGGGATCGTGCGGCGCATCCCGGTCCCGGTGGGCCTGCCGAGGTGAGCCGGCGGGAGCGGCCGCGACACGCGGCGGATCCGCCCGGCCGCAGGATGACCGGGCGCGGGGTGAGCACGCTCCTCGCCGGGATCCTGCTCGCCATCGCCGCGAACGTGCTCGCCGCTCCCGTGCTGCTCTACGTCGCCGCGCTGCTGTTCGGCATGCTCGTGCTCGCCGCGCTGTTCGTGTTCGCACCGCGCCGGCGCATCCGAGTCGACCGCACCGTCGCGGCCGACCTGCTGACCGTCGGCGACGACACCACCGTCCGGATGCGCGTCGAGGTGCGCACCGTGATGCGGCCGCCCGCCGGCCTCTGGCGCGACGTCCTCCCGCCCGCCGTGCTCGGCTCCGCGACCGGGAGCTTCCCCGCCGCCGATGCCGAGGCCGTTCCCGGGGGCACCGCGATGACGATGGTCTATCCGATCTCGGGCGTGCGCCGCGGGCTGGCCTCTCTGGGCCCCCTGCAGCTGACCACGTCGGATCCGTTCGGTCTGTTCGCCCGCACAGACGAGCTCGGCGACGTCACCCCGATCACGATCGTCCCCGCCGTGCTGCCGCTGCCTCGGCTCGCCGACCGCACCGGACGCGCCGGAGGCACCGCGCAGACGTCCTCTCACCGCCTCGGGCAGGGAACCGACAACCTCTCCCCCCGCCGGTACGTGCCGGGCGACTCGATGCGCCGGATCCACTGGCGCGCCACAGCGCACCGCGGCGATCTCATGGTGCGGCAGGAGGAGCAGGAGTCCAGCCCCGACGCGCTGGTCGTCCTCGACCGCGCCGGAGCACGCTGGCAGAACGCGGACGGCGAGACCGACCTGAACGGCTTCGACCGTGCCGTGACGGCGTGCGCGTCGATCGCCGTGCACCTGGTGGACCAGGGCTTCGCCGTCGACGTGGTCGATGCGACCGGGGTGCTCATCGGCCGGCTGCGCGGCGCCGAGGACGAACGCGACGGTCTCCTGGTGAGCCTCGCGGGCACCTCGCCGCGCTCCGGCGAGCGCGACCACGGACTCCCGGCCGCGGCCGAGGGCCACACCGTCGGCCCGCTCGTCGTCATCACCGGCACGATCGACCCCGCCGACGCCGGATCCCTGCCCCACGGCGGCGCCGGATCCCCGATCCTGCTGGCGACCTCGACGACGGCCGACGCGCTGGCCGCCGCCGGGATGCAGGGCTGGGCGACGGCCGCCCTGGGCGACGACCCCGCCGACGCCTGGACCGACGCCGGCGCCGCCGAGCCCGGATCCGCCACCGTGGACGCCGGCGCCGCCCCCCTCGCCCGGTCCTCCGGGAGCCCCGGACGAACAGATGCCGCCGGCGCGGAGACGGAGTCGGCCCATGTCCGCTGAGTCCAGCGCCTACGCGGGACCCGCGCGGCGGCCGCTCGCCGAGGGCGGGCCCGTCGCCGCCGCCCTGCTCACGGCCCTGGGTCTGGTCGTGGGCGTGTGGCCCCTGTCGACCGTGGTGCAGCCGGGCAGCTGGAGCGCAGGCGCCACCGGCGTCGCCACCACCGTGATCCTGGCGGGGGCCGCGGTGCGGCTGCTCGCCCGCCGTGCACCGGCATGGGTCGCGATCCCGGCCGTTCCCGTCGTGCAGCTCATCGCCGGCGCGATCGCCCTGACCGTCTTCGCTGCGCGCCAGCTCGGCACGGCGTGGCTGCTGCCGACGCCCGAGGTGTGGCGCGCCGTCGACGCCCTCGTCTCGGCGGCGCTCGGCGAGATCCGCGGCGGCGTCGCCCCACTGGCCTCCACGCCGGCGCTGGCGGTGTCGATCGCTTTCGCCGCCGGGCTCATCGCCGTCGTCCTGGACCTGGTGCTGGTGCCGCTGCGCTCGCCGATCGTGGCCGCGGTCCTGGTCTCGCTGCTCGGTGCGGTGCCCGCGATCGTCGTGCACCACGGCGTGGACCCGGTGTGGTTCATCGGTCTCGCCATCGTGATCCTGCTGTTCCTGCGCGTGCGCTTCCGTCCCACCGGATCCTCCCGGGCGCCGGAGGAAGACGGCCCGGCGCGCGAAGGAGCCCGCACGGCCGCCGCGGCGCCGGCACCGACGCGTCGCCTCCCGGCCGTCATGATCGGCGCGCTCGCGATCGTCGCGGCGCTGGTCGTCGCACCGCTCCTGCCGGTGTCGGCGGCGGGAATCAGCACCGGCGGCGGCACCACCACCCTCAGCGCCACCCTCAACCTCGGCCAGGACCTGCGTCGCCCCTCCCCCGTCACGGCCCTCACCCTCATCACTCAGGACGGCACGCCCCCCTATCTGCGCATCGCCACGCTCAGCCGGTTCGACGGCTCGACCTGGCAGCCGGATCGTCCCGCCACCGTGCCGCTCTCGCAGGGCTTCGGCGAGGTGATCGCCCCCGACGGCGTCGCCGTGCATACGGGCAAGACCACGGTGCGCACCGCAGGGATCGCCGGATCCTGGCTCCCGGTGCCGTACCAGGCCACCGGCGTGCGCGGCGAGACCGGCACCTGGAACGCCGCCGCCGACAACCGGACGGTGGTCGCCGCCAACGCCGACGCAGCGGATCAGAACTACACGATCGACACGAAGACGCTCGTGCCCACGCTCGACCAGATCCGCGCCGCCAGCGCCTCCGGATCGGACGCGCCGGCGGAGCTGCGCGCGCTGCCGTCCGACCTTCCCGCCATCATCTCCGACGATGCGCGTCAGGTGATCGGCGGGGCGACCAACGACTACGACCGGCTGATCGCGCTGCAGACGTGGTTCCGGGCCGGGTTCCGCTACTCGCTGCAGACGCCCGTCGACGACCGCTTCGACGGCACGAACGTCGATGCCGTGGCGAAGTTCCTCACGGTGCGCGAAGGCTACTGCGTGCACTTCGCCGGAGCGTTCGCGCTCATGGCGCGCTCGCTGGGGATGCCGACACGCATCGTGGTCGGCTACCTTCCGGGCACGGCGACCGATCGCCGCTCCGACGACGGCAAGGTCGTCTTCGAGGTGTCCTCGGATCAGCTGCATTCGTGGCCGGAGGTGTACTTCTCCGGCATCGGCTGGATCCCGTTCGAGCCGACCGCGAGCCGGGGCGTGCCGACCGCGTTCGCGGCGGCGACCGGTTCGGGTTCCGGCGGCGACACCGCCGCGACGACGGGCCCGACGCCGGTGCCGACCTCGACGGGGGGCACGAAGGATCCGAAGAACCTCGACGTGCCCGAGGCTGGCGCCACGGGCTCCGCCACCCCGAACGGCCTTCTCACGGCACCGGCGCTCTGGACGATGGGCGGCGTGGTCGTCGTGCTGCTGATGCCCGCGGCCCTGCGTCGCCTGCAGATCGTGAGACGCCGCTCCGCCGCGCGCCGCGGGGACGCCGCGGCCGCGTGGACGGAGCTGCGCGCCGCGCTGCAGGATCTGGGGCTGCCGGCGCCGCCCGCGGAGTCGCCGCGACGCCGCGGCGAGCGTCTGGTGCGGGAACGCGGAGTGGATCCTGCCGCCATGGAGGCGCTGGTGCGGGCGATCGAGAGAACGAGTTACGCGCCGCCCGGATCGTCGGCGGACGCCGGCGACCTCCGCGCACCGCTCGACGCGATCCGCCGCGCGCTCCGACGGCAGGTGTCCCGCCGAGACAGGATCGCCGCCGCGCTCATCCCGCGGTCGCTTCTCGGCGCCCGCCTGCTCGCGGCCTCCGCCTCCTGATCCGGCGACCTCGTCGCGCCCGCCGGATCCGCGTCACTCGCCCGTCGCCGCCGTCGGCGACACGCCCTCCCGCGCGGATCCGGGACGCGCCGGCTCGGCGTCGCCGCGGCGCCGATGCCACCAGCGCAGCACGTGGTCGATGCCGAATCCCAGAATCACGGCGAACACCACCGCGATCCCCACGCCCAGCAGCGGGTTGTCGTGCACCCACTGCCCGGCGAGGAGGCCGATGCCGAGGGCGTAGGCCACCCAGGTGAGGCACGCGAACAGGTCGAACAGGAAGAACCGCCGATGCGGATAGCCCGTCTGCCCCGCCATGTAGTTCACGGCGACCCGGCCCCACGGGATGTACCGCGCGGTGAAGATGAGGGCGGCTCCCCGCTTGTCGAGCTCGTACCGTGCCCACTCGAACATCTTGCGCACGCGCGGGCGACGCATCCACGCCCACCGCTCAGTCCCGATCGTGCTCCCCAGCAGGTACGCCATGTTGTCGCCCGCGACCGCCCCGACCAGCGCGACGATCCCCAGCACCAGGAGGTTCGGCTCCCCGTTGTGCAGGGACAGGGCCGCGAGCGCCACGAGCGCCGTCTCGCTGGGGAGGATGGTCGCGAAGCCGTCGATGAAGAAGAACACCAGCAGCACGGGAAACAGCCAGAGCTGTCCGGCGGCGTGCAGCAGCCAGGCGTTCAGCAGGTCCATGCGCACCACGCTACGGCGCGGCCCGGGCGCCGTCGTCATCCCCTGGAGTGATGTTCCGAACTGTTCACCCCGACCGCGGTAGGGCGCCCTTCCGCCGGATCACGCCGCGTCGGCGTGCTCCTGGCAGGGCACGGCGACGCACTCCGCGCAGACGACCGCCTGGTGGCGGCACGACGGATCGGGGCAGTTGGCCGTGCGGTTCGTGGCCGTTCCGCACCCGGCGCAGACGCCGATGACGGCGGCGTGATCGGAGAAGTCCACGGATCCGCGTCCGTCGAACACGTACAGCGATCCGTCCCAGAGCCCGTCATCGCCGAAGCGCTCGCCGTAGCGGACGATGCCGCCCTCCAGCTGGTACACCTCGCCGAACCCGCGGGCCGTCATCAGGCTCGAAAGCACCTCGCAGCGGATCCCGCCCGTGCAGTACGTGACGACCGGACGTCCCTTGAGGTCGTCGTACGCACCCGAGTCGAGAAGGCCGACGAAGTCCCGCGTGGTCTCCACATCGGGCACGATCGCGCCGCGGAACCGGCCGATCTGCGCCTCCAGGGCGTTGCGCCCGTCGAAGAACACGACCTCGTCGCCGCGCTCGGCCACCAGGTCGTGCAGGGCGTCCGGGGTGAGCCTGGCGCCTCCGCCGACCACTCCCTGCTCGTCGACGCGCAGCTCGTCCGGGGCGCCGAACGAGACGATCTCGTCACGCACCTTGACGCTCAGCTTCGGGAAGTCGGCGCTGCGTCCCTCGGCGTCGACCGCGGTGCCCTCGCTCCACTTCACGTCGGCGTCCCGGAACGGCGCGTACGCGCGGAACGAGCGCAGCCACTTCTTCACCGCGGGGAGGTCGCCGCCGAGGGTTCCGTTGATGCCGTGCGCGGAGATCAGGATCCGGCCGCGCAGGTTCAGCGCCTCGCACAGGTCGCGCTGCCAGAGCCGGATCGCCTCGGGGTCCGGGAGTGGCGCGAAGGCGTAGAACAGCACGATCTTCGGGGTGGGCACCAGGAGATTCTAGGCGTGCGATCCGCCCGCGCCCGCCCGGGTCCGCCCCGGATGCGCCCGGCCCGCCCGGATCAGTCCACGAGGTCGAGGGCCGTGCGGACGATGCTGTCGACGTCGATGCCGTGGTAGCGGTAGACGTCCTCCAGGTCGCCGGCCTGCCCGAAGCGGCTGACCCCCAGGTGCCGCGCGGGCACCCCGCGCACGCCGGCGAGGAAGGCGAGGGCGTGCGGGTGCCCGTCCAGCACGGTCACCAGCGGCACGGCCCGATCCGCCGGTAGCAGCTGCTCGAGGATCCAGCTCTCCCCGTCGCCGTCGCCGTCGCGGGCACGCAGAGCCTCGAAGAGCAGGCCGGGGCTCGTGACGCACACCACGTCGGCCGCGCATCCCAGCGCCTCGAGACGGTCCGCCGCGGCGCAGGCCTCGGGGATCATCGCGCCCATGGCGGCGATCGCCACCCGCGGCGCATCGGCCGAGCGCAGCCGGAATCCGCCGGCGACGACCTGGCGCCGCCGGCGCTCCCGGGCCGCCGGGTCGGACGGGATCGCGGCGAGCGCCTGATCGACGGGCTTGGTGGACAGGCGCAGATAGGCCGACTTCCCGCCCGGGCGCCCCATCTGCGCCATGGCCGCGAGGAGCGTCCACTCCACGTCCTGCACGAACGCCGGCTCGTAGCTCGTGCAGCCCGGCTGCTCCAGGCCGATCGACGGCGTCTTGATGGACTGATGCGCACCGCCCTCGCCGGCGAGGCTCACGCCCGACGGCGTGCCCACGAGGATCGACTGCCCGCCCGCGTAGATCCCGTACGACCACGGCTCCAGGGCGCGCTCCACGAACGGGTCGTACAGCACGCCGATCGGATACAGCGGCTGACCCCAGCGACTCCAGGTCGCGCCCAGCTCGCCGAGGAGGCTGACGAGGTTCACCTCCGCGATGCCGAGCTCGATGTGCTGTCCGCTCGGACGCTCGCGCCAGTGCATGATCGTCTCGCCGTCGTCGTCGAACCAGTCCGGCCGGTCGTCGGTCGACCACACCCCGACCTTGTTGAGCCACCCGGCGAGGTTGGTGCTGGAACTGACGTCCGGGCTCGCTGTCACCACGCGCCGGGCGACCTCGGGGGCGGATCGGGTGAGGTCGAGCAGCACGCGCCCGAGGGCGGCCTGGGTGGTGCCCGTGCCGGCCGGCGTGCGGCCGAAGTCGACCGGAACCGGATGCGCGGCGGCCGCCGGGACCTCGGGGCGGCGGAGACGCTCGGCGGTCTGCGCGCACAGCACGCCCTCCGCGGTGTCGGCGGCGAAGCGCCGCCAGGGCGCGGCCGGGTCCTCGCCCAGTCGCTCGGCGAGCTCGGCGTACTGGTCCCGCGTCAGCAGCGAGGAGTGGTTCTGCGGGTGCCCCTCGGTGGGCAGCCCGTTGCCCTTGATCGTGTACGCGATGATCACCGTCGGCCGGGTGTCGTCGATCCGGGCGAACGCCGCGCGCAGCGCTTCCAGATCGTGGCCGCCGAGGTTGCGGATCGCCGCGCGCAGGTCGGCGTCGTCGATGCCCTCCAGCAGGGCGCGGATCGCGGCCGCATCCGGCCCCGCACCGGGCAGGCGACGACGCAGCTCGTCGACGGGGCAGCGCAGCAGCCTCTGGTACTCCGGGTTCGGCATGTCCAGGATCCGGCTTCGCAGAGCTTCACCGCCCTCCCGGGAGAACAGCTCCTCCAGGCGGCGTCCGAACGCGACGGTGATCACCTGCCAGCCGACGGCGGCGAACATGCGCTCGAGCTTGCCTGCCGCGATGTCCGGCACGACCCGGTCCAGGGACTGCCGGTTGAGGTCGACGATCCACACGATCTCGCCGAGGTCGTGCACGTGCGGATCCAGCAGCGCCTCCCACACCGCTCCCTCGTCGAGCTCCGCATCGCCCACCAGCGAGTACTGACGCCCCCTCGGCGACTCCCCCGACAGCGAGGAGGCGTAGCGGCGGGCGATCGCACCCCAGATCGGCGCCGTGGCTCCGATCCCGACCGATCCGGTCGAGTAGTCGACGACGTCCGGATCCTTGGTGCGACTCGGGTAGCTCTGCACGCCGCCGAACTGGCGGAGCGACGTCATGTGGTGATCCTCGAGGCCGCCCAGGAGGTAGTTGATCGCGTGCAGCACGGGCGAGGCGTGCGGCTTGACCGAGACGCGATCCTCGGGGCGCAGCTGCTCGAACCACAGCGCGGTCATGATGGTCGCGATCGATGCGCTGGAGGCCTGATGTCCGCCGACCTTGAGGCCGGAGGGGTTGGGGCGCACGCGGTTCGCATGGTGCACCATCGAGGTGGCCAGCCACAGCACCCGCCGTTCGATGCGGGTCAGGGTGGAGAGCCGGTCGTCGGTCGACACGGCGGCGGGCGCAGGCGCGGTGAGCGGGGTCATCGGATTCCTCCTCGGACGGGCGCGCGGCGTCCTCGCCGCGGCCTCGATGCCGGCCCTCGTGGGGTGTCGCGCCGGCGCGCGCGTCGCGAACCGGAACGAAGCATCTGTGCAGAAGCAGATTGTCGCCCTATTGCACCAGCGTCACACCACCCTGACAATAGATCGATCTGATGTTGAACAGATCACTCAAAACAGCCTCTCCCCGAAGATCGGACGTGATCAGGATGAGCCCTCGCGCCGCGGACCGCACGGACACCGCCCTCCTGCGCCAGTTGATCCGCTCCCCCGCCGCCACGATCGTCGCCCTCGCCGAGGCGACCGGCCTCGCCCGCAACACGGTGCGGTCGCGCCTGGACCGCTACGAACGCGAAGGCGTGCTGCGCTCGCTCGAGCGCCGGGTCGATCCGGCCTTCCTCGGCTATCCGCTCGGCGCCTACATCGTCACGCGGGTCACCCAGCGAAAGCTCGACAGCGTGGGCGCGGAGCTGGCCGGCATCCCGGAGGTCATCGAGGTGCTCGGGCTCTCCGGCGTCACCGACCTGCTGATCCGGGTCGCCGCCCGCGACATCGACGACCTGTACCGCATCGCAGGCCGGATCCTCGACGTCGACGGGGTCAAGCGCACCAGCACCGGCCTCGTCATGCGCGAGATGGTCCCCTACCGCGTGGCCCAGCTGCTCTGAGCCGCCCGACGATCCGCCCCGACGTCGTGGTCAGCTCTCGCGCGAGGGCTCGGAGCGACGGCGGGCCCAGGCCCCCGCGGATTCGCTCGACAGCGCGAGCAGCGCCAGGCACTGCAGAGACGCCGCGAGCAGCGTGCCGTTGAAGCCGAGTGCGGCCCTCCCGTCGATGTAGTCGATCGCGGTCGAGAGCACCCCGATCGCCAGCAGCACCATGAGCACGGCCCTCGAGCGGCGACCCCGCCGCAGCACCGCCCACGCCATCAGCAGCTGCGCGAGCGAGACCAGCACGCCGAAGCCGATCACCACGAGCAGCACGACGGCCTGGTCCGTGGGCCCGTCGGCCAGGATCCGGCGGATGTCCGCATCGGTCGCTGCGCCGATCAGCAGCCCGCCCAGATCCAGCAGCGCCCCCAGCACCACGACCCCCACGGCGAAGAACGTCGACAGCGGTGCGCGCCGGATCGAGCGCTGGGCGGTGACGCGCAGCGGCTCGCCGCGCCCGGGGCTTCGTCGCTGCGCCGTGGCATCGACGGATGCGGGCGCCGGATCCGTCGCGGGGATCGGATCCGTCGCGCGGGGGACGACCACCGCTGTCACGTCGAGGATCGGCAGATGGCCGTCGGTGATGAAGCGGTCGCCGCCGCCGTTGCGCGAGTGATAGCCGGTGGTGAAGTCGCGCAGGTCGCGCACCCGCACCGCGGGGTCGGCCTCGCGGGCGCTCTGCACCACGAAGTCGCGCTCGATGTCGGTGTTCTCGTCGATGCGGTGGGTCACCTGCAGGGTGAACAGGCTGAGCCCCACGTCGGTGTCGTAGGTTCCCGCGCCCAGCCAGTCGGTCTGGGCGCCGCCGGGCAGCAGCCACCCGGGCGGGCAGTGCCAGAACCGCACGTGGTGGCGCTGCTTCGGATTGCCCGCGACCTCCTGCTGATAGGCCACGTCGTGACGGCGCCCGAACAGCATCAGCGGAGAGACCGGCGCGGTCGGGTAGCTCCGCCGCGTCAGCGTCGAGACGATGATCCCCCACGTCGACATCGCGGTGATCTCGTCCGCGCGGTGCCAGCCCGCACGCGTCATGACGGCGTCGAGCTGCTCGGCCGTGCCGTCGACGCCGAGGTTCACCGGATCCCCGAGCAGGCCGTCGGCGGTGCGGGTGCGCCCGAAGAAGTAGTCGGGCACGTAGAGGTCGGAGAGCATGCGGTGCAGACGCGGCAGCACGAGGTACGCCATGATCGCCCACACCGGCACGAACAGCAGCACCGACCAGGCGTAGCGGAACGTCTGCAGCGAGATGATCACCGCGAGCCAGACCGCCGACGCCGTGCCGACGAGGAAGGCGATCCGGTCGAACACCGTGGACGACGGCAGCGGCTGCTGCATCTGCAGCGCCCAGCGGCGTCTCGACGGGTGCTGCCCGTCGGCGTGCGCGGGATCGGTGCCGGTCACGGGGGGGCTCTCCTTCTCGGTCGTCCTCATCCTGGCACGGCCGACGGGCTCACCGCCCTGACCCGGCGCACCTGGTCGGGATCACGCCGCGGGATCGGATAGACTGATCAGGTTGTCCTCCTGGTGACGTGTCCGAGCGGCCGAAGGAGCACGCTTGGAAAGCGTGTGTTGTGCAAGCAACCGCGGGTTCGAATCCCGCCGTCACCGCCAGATCGAAGGCCCCGACTCCCGCAGAAGCCGCGGGGAGATCGGGGCCTTCGTCACGTCCCTGCCGGACCGGGCGTCCGAGGGGCACCGTGGCCGGCGTCTCAGTCGGCGAGCGCCTCCGCCACCTGGGAGAGATGGCGGGCCAGCATCTCCCGCGCCGCCTCCGCCGAGCCCGACGCGATCGCTTCCACGATGCGCGCGTGCTCCTCGTCCGATGACGACTGCCGAGCCTTGGTGATGTTGAGGAACTCGGACTGGGGATCCAGCGCCTGCCGCAGCGAGTCGACCATGGCGGCGAGCACGGGGTTGCCACTGGCCTCCGCGATCAGGCGATGGAACTCACCGTCCAGGCGCACCCATGCCCGCAGGTCCGCCGCCTGACGCATCCGGTCCAGCAGGGAGCGCATCCGCTCGAGCTGCTCGGGCGTGCGGCGCTCGGCGGCGTAGCCCGCGGCGGGGATCTCGATGTGCGGCCGCGCCTCGATCAGGTCGACCGCGGAGTAGCCGCCGAACGTGAGCTGGGGTCGGGGCTTCTTCGCACGGATGTACGTGCCGCTGCCCGTCAGCGTCTCGGTCAGGCCGAGCGTCGCGCAGGCCCCGAGCGCCTCGCGCAGGATCGCCCGGCTCACGCCGAATCTCCGGGCCAGTTCGACTTCCCCGGGAAGACGGTCGCCGATCGCCACGCCGTCGCTCGCGATGAGGGCCTGCAGGGCCTGGAACGTCGCCTCCGCCGCGCTCACGCGCTTAATCGGGGTGACGGGAACAGCGTCCTCGAGCACGATCTCCCCCGGTCTTCTGGAAGCCCCCAGCATACCGACGCCCTCTCAAGCCTCGATGCGCCGATGTTGCACGGCCCTCCCCCTCGCCATAAGCTGTCCGACAGCCAGACAGAAACCATCGACGATGCAGGAAGGCATTGGGGTGACGCAGAACAACGAGGTTCGGGTCGAGAACGAGCGGCAGGAGGTCGTCGCGGACGTCGGCGACCAGGGATACCGCAAGGCGCTCAAGCGCCGGCACATGAACATGATCGCGATCGGCGGCTCGATCGGAACGGGGCTGTTCCTCGGAGCGAGCGGCCGCATGGAGATCGCGGGACCGTCGCTCGCCGTCGTCTACATCGTCTGCGGCCTCTTCGCCTTCATCGTCGTCAGGGCGCTCGGAGAGCTGGTGATGTACCGGCCGTCGTCGGGCGCGTTCGTCTCGTACGCCCGTGAGTTCATGGGCGAGAAGGGCGCCTTCACGGTCGGGTGGCTGTTCTTCCTCGATTGGGGCACCACGGTCATCGCCGACATCACCGCGATCGCCCTCTACACCCACTTCTGGTCGTTCTTCACGCCGATCCCCCAGTGGGTCATCGCCCTCGTGGCGCTCATCATCGTCATGGCGATGAACGTCACGTCCGCGGTGCTGTTCGGGGAGCTGGAGTACTGGTTCGCGCTGATCAAGGTGGGCGCGATCGTGCTGTTCGGGATCCTCGGCATCTCCCTCATCGTCACGCAGACGCCCATCGACGGGCATCGTCCCGGCCTCGCCATGATCACCGAGAACGGGGGCTTCTTCCCGATGGGGATCGGCGCCATGTTCGTCATCGCCCTCGGCGTGGTCTTCGCCTACGGCGGCACCGAGATGGTCGGCGTCGCCGCGGGCGAGGCCAAGGATGCGCGCGCCGTCGTCCCCCGCGCGGTCAACTCGATCATGTGGCGCATCATGCTCTTCTACGCCGGCTCGGTCGTGCTGTTCACGCTCCTGATGCCGTGGAACGCGTACAAGGCGAACGAGAGCCCTTTCGTGACGGTGATGAGCGCCATCGGCGTCCCGCACGCCGGCGACATCATGAACCTCGTCGTGCTCACCGCCGCCATGTCGAGCCTGAACGCCGGGCTGTACTCCACGGGTCGCACGCTCCGCTCGCTCGCGATGGCGGGTACCGGCCCGAAGTTCGCCCGGCGGATGAACAAGGCCGGAGTGCCGTACGGCGGGATCCTGATCACCACCGGCCTCGGCGTGATCGGCGTCTTCCTGAACATGGTCGTCCCCGGCCAGGTGTTCGAGATCGTGCTCAACCTCGCCGGCCTCGGGATCGTCGGCGTCTGGGCGTCGATCATCGTCTGCCACTGGCTGTTCGTCCGCAGGATGAAGGCGGAGGGGCGCGAGCGCCCGTCGTTCCGACTGCCCTGGGCGCCCGTCACCAACGGCATCACCCTGGGGTTCCTCGCCCTGGTCGTGCTCCTGATGGCGCTCGACCAGGGCGTGGGCCGCATCACGCTCATCGCCTTCGGCGCCGTGATCGTGCTGCTCGTGGTCGGCTGGTACGCGGTCCGGGGCCGGGTCGACGCACAGGCGCTCACCGCCGCGATCGACCTGAGAGCACGCGAGGACGATGCAGTGACGAGGGGAGCAGCGGATGCGGATGGCTGAGTCGCGACGGACGGATCCGGCATCGCCCGCGGTCGATCGGCCGAGATCCTCGGGTCCGCTCGCGGTCCTGTACACGGGCGGCACCTTCGGCATGGTCCCCTCTGCCCAGGGCCTGATCCCGAACCCGCACCTGCGCGAGGAGGTCGAGGGGCTCATGGCGGACGCCCGGGGAGCCGACGGCGGCCCGCTCGCATGGGTCTACTCGGCGACCGCGTCCGCGGTGGACAGCGCCGAGATGGACGATGAGGCCCTCGGCAGGCTCGCGGACCAGCTCCGGGAGATCATCGCCCGGCACGATCCGCGCGGGGTGGTCGTGATCCACGGCAGCGACACCCTCGCCTACAGCGCCGCGTTCGCCGCCTTCGCGCTCGCCGACCTTCCGACGCCGATCGTGTTCACGGGCGCGCAGCGTCCGCTCGGCGCCGAGGGCTCCGACGCGGTCGACAACCTCTCGCTGGCGGTGGCCGCTGCGGATCGCGACGCTCCGCACGGAGTGCACATCGCCTTCGGCGGATCCCTCCTTCCGGCGGTCCGCGCGACCAAGCGATCGACCCAGAGCCTGCGCGCGTTCGCGGCGCCGCGGAGCCTCGCAGAGTCCCCGACCGGAGTCGATCGACTCCTCGCTGCTGCGCTGCGAGAGGCGGCGGGCACCCCCTCCCCCAGAACCGGGCTGGTCAAGGTCTCGCCCGGGCTCAGCGCGGCGCAGCTCGTCGCCGCATTGGAGGAGTGCCCCACCGGGATCGTGCTGGAATGCTACGGATCCGGCACCGCGCCGGCGGTGAGCGGAGGCCTCCTCGGCCCGATCCGCACGGCGACCGCACGCGGCACCGTCGTGCTCGCCGTGACGCAGTGCGAGGACGGTCCCGTGGTGCTGGACCGCTACGCGGTGGGGTCCGCCCTGGCCGATGCCGGAGCGATCGGCGGCGGCGACATGACGAGCGAGGCCGCGCTGGGCAAGCTCGGTGCGCTGGTGCGCGCCGGCGTCGTCGGCGACGAGCTCGGGGAGCTCCTCGCGCTGAACCTGATCGGCGAACGGCGCGGATGAGACGCCCCGTGGCGGGGCGCCGGCGATGCGCCGCTTCTCCGCCACGAGGGAGCAGACGCGGCGTGCGGTGGACGGGATGTCGGGGGATCTCCCGCCCGCCGCACGCCGCCACGGATCCCGCCGGTGCGGATCTTCGGCGCGGGCTCAGCGGAGCGATGCCGCCGGGATCGTGATGCCGTAGGTGGTGCTGCCGTCGCCCGAGGCGAGCTGCGTGAAACCGAGCCGCTCGTAGAACGCACCGGCCGGGGCGTTGGCGGCGTTCATGCTGAGGTGCAGCGCCGGCACGTCGCGACGCGCGAGCTCGGCGAGGAGGGTGTCGATCAGACGGCGTCCGAGCCCCTGCCCCTGGGTCTCCGGCAGCAGGTCGATATGCAGATGCGCGGGGTACTCCCGCACGATCGGGTCGTCGCCCGGCGCCTGCCGGTCGCCGTATGCGATGAAGCGGTCCTGCGCGGTCGGCTCCGACGCTCCCGAACGGCGGTAGCGGTCCCGGCGGGAGGGCCACCACTCGTCGTGGAACCAGGCGGCGAAGGCGTCGGTGTCGTCGGTGGCGACCACGTAGCCGATCACCCGGCCGTCGTCGGATTCCACCACCCAGCACAGGCCGGGGTCGCGCCGCGCGTACGGCACCGCGAACAGATCGCCCCAGAGGGCGTCGTCCTCGAGCATGCCGGTGGCGTCGGCGCCGACGTCCGCGGTCTTCACGCAGACGTCGTACAGCCCGCCGATGTCGTCGGAGCGGAACGGTCGGATGCGTGCCACGGAATGCCCTTCGATCGATGCGCCGGCCCTCCGCACGGGTTCGGGGCCTGCCGCCCCCTCAGCCTAGCGAGGCGGATCCGCGCTCCGATCGTCGGCCTCGGCGAGGGCCCGGGGCGGACGGATCCAGCGCCACAGCGCCGCGGCCACGAGGAAGGCCGCTCCGGCGCCGATCAGCGCACCGCCTACCGTGTCGCTGAACCAGTGCACGCTGAGCACCGTGCGCGAGAAACCCATCGCGACCGTCCACAGGGCGCCGCCGATCGCGACCCACAGCATCGGGAACAGGAACCAGAGCACCACGGCGAGGGCGGCGGCGTTCGCGGTGTGACCGGAGGGAAAGGACCCGAAGTCCGAGGCGATCAGCAGGTCCTGGGGACGATCGCGGCCCAGGGCCCGCTTGACGAGCTGCACGAGGCCTGCGCTGAAGACGAAGGCCACGAGCGCGAAGACGGCCCCACGCCAGCCGCGACCGATCCAGGCGAGCACCGCGATCAGGAGCGGGACGAGGATGGTCGCGACCCAGCCGCCGCCGAGCACGTTCATCACCAGCGCCCAGCCCGTCAGCACCGGATTGCGCCACTCGACCATCTCGAGGTTCCAGGCGTCGTCGAGCGAGACGATGAGGCTCGGCGAGGTCGCCAGCACGATGGCGGTGACCAGGGTCGCCGCGACCCCGGCGAGACCAAGGACGAGAGCCACCCGACGAGTCATCCGCCCATTCTCCCCCACCTCCCTCCGGCAGACGCGACGCCGCCCCCGCTCCGTCTATTTGCGTCAAACCGTTGGTTCCGGTGCCGAAACGGCACCGTTTGACGCAAATAGACGGAAGCGGGGGCGGCGGGGGCTCAGCCCTTCGTGGCGCCGGCCAGCAGGCCGCGCACGAAGAAGCGCTGCAGCGCGAAGAAGACGATCAGCGGAACGATGATCGAGATGAACGTTCCGGCCGACTGCAGGTACCACTGGTTGCCCCAGGTGCCGGACAGCGAGTTCAGCGTCTGGGTCAGTGGCAGGGAGGATTCCGGCGCGAAGATGGTCGCCACGAGCAGATCGTTCCAGACCCAGAGGAACTGGAAGATCGCGAACGACGCGATGGCCGGCATCGCGAGCGGCAGGATGATCCGGAAGAAGATCTGTCCGTGGCCCGCGCCGTCCACCCGAGCAGCCTCGACGACCTCACCGGGGATCTCCGCGATGAAGTTGTGCAGCATGAAGATCGCCAGCGGCATCGCGAAGATCGCGTGCGCGATCCACACCGTCGCGAAGCTGTGGTCGACATCCCGCAGCGTGAAGCCCGGGAAGATCTGCGTCCCGAACAGCGTGAGCCCCCGCGAGAACAGCGACAGCAACGGCACCAGGGCCATCTGGATCGGCACGATCTGCAGCGCGAACACGAACACGAACACGAGGTTCTTGCCCTTGAAGTTCATCCACGCGAAGCCGTAGGCGGCGAGCGAGGCGATGAAGATCGGGATCACCGTGGCCGGGATCGTGATCGCGAGCGAGTTCACGAACGAGGCGCCGAGCGTGAGGGCGGTGCCCCCCGAGGTCAGCGCGTCGGCGTAGTTGCTCAGCGTGAACGACGGGTCGACGAAGACCGTCCACCAGCCGGTGCTGTTCGAGTCCGCACCGGGACGGAACGATGTGACGAACAGGCCGAGGGTGGGGATCGTCCAGAAGATCGCGATGATCACCGCCGCGATCGTGGCCCCCCGCGACGTGAGCCGCTTCTGCGCGGTCGCCTCGTTGCGGCGGGTGTCGCGCTCCACCTGGCGCTTGCTGCGATTGTCGGTGACGATCGCCTGTGTCGCACTCATCAGCGGATCTCCCTCTGCTTGGCCATCTGCCGGGCGTTGTAGATGATCAGCGGCAGCACGAACAGGAACAGCACCACGGCCAGGGCCGACGAGTGACCGTAGCTCTGGAACCGCTGCTGCTGGTTGACCATCTCGAAGCCGAGCACGGTGCTGTTCGCCCGGCCGCCGGTCATCACCGCGACGATGTCGTAGACCTTGAGCGAGGCGATCGTGATCGTGGTCAGCACCACGATGAGCGACGAGCGGATGCCCGGCACCGTGACGTTTCGGAACCTCTCCCAGGCGTTCGCGCCGTCCAGCGACGCGGCCTCGATCTGCTCGGTCGGGACCGCCTTGATGGCCGCCGACAGGATCACCATCGCGAAGCCGGTCTGCGTCCAGATGAACACGATCAGCAGGCAGATGGTGTTGACGAGCGGGGTGGTGTCCAGCCAGGAGACGGGCTTGCCTCCGAACAGGGTGACGATCGCGTTGAGCAGACCGATCTGCGCGCCCTGCCGGAAGTCGTAGATGAACTTCCAGATGATGCCGGCGCCGACGAACGAGATCGCGACCGGCATGAAGACGAACACCTTGAGGATCTTCTCGCCGCGCGCCCGGTCGATGAACACGGCGTACGCGAGTCCGAAGATCGTCGACACGATCGGGGCGATGAGCGCCCAGATCAGCGTGTTGATGACGGACCAGAAGCCCTCCGGGTTCGTGAACACCCACTGGTAGTTCTCGAGCGCGACGAAGTCCTTGCCGGTCTTGTCGAAGAACGACTGGATGATCGTGCTCACGGCCGGGTAGATGAGTCCCACGATGAGCAGAAGCGTGGCGGGCGCCATGAACAGCGTGAGCTGGAACAGGTAGCCGGATCCCTCACGCGCGCGGTAGTCCGCGAAGAACAGCAGCCCGCCGGCGACCAGCGCGATGATCATGACGTAGACGACGGCGTTCTGGTAGGGCCGCAGCATCATGAACGCCAGGACCGGGATGGCGAAGCACGCCACCAGGCGCAGCCAGAAGTAGCCCTTCCCATGCCGCGGCGCGTACTCGATGAGCACCAGCAGCACTCCGGCGACGACGGCGAACACGAGGAGCACCAGAGGGATCTGGAGCAGCGGGTTCAGCTGGCCGATCCAGGTGAAGAAGCTGTTGAGCGAGAAGCCGAGCGACGTCGGCTTCGGGTTGTCCGCCGGACCACCGGCGAGGAGGGCGAAGAAGACCCCGATGATCACGACGGCGCCGACGATGTAGGCGCCGACCGTGACGGATCGGGAAGCGGTCGTGCGGCCGGAGCTCACGGATTCGGTCTTGCGACTGGATCGCGTGGTCTCGGTCGCTGTGGTTTGCGACATGTGGACCCCTTATGACGGTTCGACGGTGAACACTTTCAGGACCTTCCCGAGACGACTGCGGGGCCGCCCGCGCTGGCGGACGACCCCGCAGTCTCTCAGGTGGTACTCAGACTAGTTCTTGTAACCGGCCTGGATATCGCTCAGCACCTGATCGGTCGGCTTTCCGTCGATCCAGCTGACCATGCCCTTCCAGAACGATCCGGAGCCGACGGTGGCCGGCATCAGGTCGCTCGCGTCGAAACGCAGCGTGGTCTTGGGATCCTGCAGCGTCTTCATCGCGTCCTGCAGGAACTGGCTGGAGGCGAGCGAGGCGTCCGCGTTCTTGTTGGCGGAGATCACGCCGCCGAGCTTGACGCGGGCGTTCGCGAACTCCGGCGAGGACATGAACTCCAGGACCTTCTTGGTCGCGGCGCTGTCGGTGAAGCCGGCGACGAACTCGCCGCCGCCCTCGATGGTGTTCTCACCCTCCTTGAGGCCGGGGAGCACGAACGCGTACACGTCGCCGTCGGGGGCGACCTTCGGCGCGGCGCCCGCCTTGGTCTTCACGTCGAGGAAGTTCGACGAGAGGAACGAGGCCTGGTGCGTCATGAGGCAGGTGCCGTCGGCCACCTTGGCCGCGACGTCCGCGAAGGCGGTCGAGTTGATGCTCTTCACGTCGCCGAAGCCCGCGTTGACGTACTTCGGGTCGAGCAGGATCGTGCCCACGGCGTCGAAGGCCTGCTTGATCTGAGGGTCGGTGAACTTCACGTCGCCCGCGACCCACTTGTCGTAGACGTCGGTGCCGCTCTGGCGCAGGACGAGGTCCTCGATCCAGTCGGTGCCCGGCCAGCCGGAGGCGTCACCCGAGGCGAAGCCCGCGCACCACGGAGCGGCGCCGGTCTTCTCCTGGAGCGTCTTGGTGAGCGTCAGCAGGTCGTCCCAGGTCTTCGGCACCTCGACGCCGAGCTCCTTGAACTTCGCCGGCGAGTACCAGACGTAGCCCTTGACGTTCGCGAGCATCGGCGCGGCGTAGAACTTGCCGTCGATGGTGCCGTACGTCTTCCAGTCCTTCGACCAGTTCTTGTCGACGTTGGCCGAGACCTCCGAGGGGGCTTCCTTGACCTGGCCCGTGCCGACGAGGCTCTTCAGCAGACCCGGCTGCGGCACGATCGCGATGTCCGGGGCGCTGCCGCCGGACACCTTCGTGACGATGTTGCCCTCGAAGCCCTTGTCGCCCGTGTAGACGACCTTGATGCCGGTGTCCTTCGTGAACTGATCGAAGGACTTGTTCAGCAGGTCGGCCTCGGATCCCGTGATACCGCCGGAGATCTTGACGGTCTCACCCTTGCCGGACGAATCCCCGCCGCCCGACGAGCCGCCTTCGGCGCAACCCGCGAGAGCGAGGCCGGACACCGCGATCAGCGCCAGGGGCGCGATCAGGCGACGTCGCTGAGACATTCCCATACGTTTTCTCCTTCGAATTCGCGGGGGCCATTTCCCCAACGCTGGGGGCTCCTCTCAGGAACCGCTTCCAGGCGACACTAGTGACCCTCCCGGTCTTTGCGCAACGTGCATCGGATCACAACTGGATAACCGGCGTCGTCGCACCCCCGGGATCCATGGGAGCGCTTTCAAGGAACCGGTTCCATAGAGTCTGAGATATCGCTATGGTGAGGGAATCCGTTTCGAGGAGGATTCGCCGTGACCGGGATCATCGACGTCGCACTGCGCGCGGGCGTGGCGAAATCGACGGCCAGTCGCGCCCTCAGCGGGAACGGCTACGTCTCCGCCGAGACCCGGGAGCGCGTCGAGCGCGCAGCCAGGGAGCTCGCCTACTCCGCGCACTCCAGCGCCTCCAGTCTCGCGACCGGACGCACCTCGACGATCGGCGTCATCATGCCGGTGGCCGACCGCTGGTACTTCGCCGAGCTGCTCGCGGGGCTGCAGCAGGCGCTCATCGCCGACGGCCTCGACCTCGCGCTCTACGGCGCCGCCGAAGGCAGCGCCGAGCGCGCCAGGATGCTGGACCACGCGCTCGCGGGGCGCCGGTTCGACGGCATCATCGCGGTCTGCCTGCAGCCCGGCGCCCATGAGCTGGAGCGTCTGACGGGCATCGGGCTCCCGCTCGTGTCGGTCGGCCCTTTCGCCGAAGGCGCCGACACCGTCACGATCGACGACGTGGCCGCCGCGCGGGTCGCGACGGAGCACCTGATCGACCTCGGCCACGAGGACATCGCGTTCCTCGGCGACGCGCTGGACGGCGACCGCTTCAGCTACGGTGAGCGCAAGCGCCTGGACGGCTACCGCCAGGCCATGACCGCGGCCGGACTCGAGCACCGGATCCGCGCCGTGCGCACGCCGTCCACGATCCCGGAGGCCTTCGCCACGGCGGCCGCACTGCTGGCCGACCGCCGGCACCGCCCGACCGCGATCGCCGCCGTGTGCGACGAGGCGGCGGTCGGCGCCATCATCGCGGCGCAGCGTCTCGGGATCGGAGTGCCCAGCGACCTGAGCGTGACCGGCGTCGACGACCACCGCTACGCCGAGATGTTCAGCCTCACCACGATCCGTCAGAGCCCGCGCGAGCAGGGCATCGAGGCGGTGCGCCTGCTGCGTGCCCGCATGCAGGACGCCGACGCGCCCCTGAGGCACGTGATCTCGCCCGCGACGCTCGTGGCCCGTCAGTCCACGGCCGCCCCGCGCCTCGACACCGCCCGGTGACGCACGAAGGCCCCGGGCGGACCCGGGGCCTTCGCAGACGCTCTTGAGCGCAGGCGAGGCGCTGCTGCGCCTCGAGGGAACGAGATTACTTGAGGGTAACCGTCGCGCCAGCCTCCTCCAGGGAAGCCTTGGCCTTCTCGGCGGCCTCCTTGTTGGCGCCCTCCAGGACGGCCTTGGGGGCACCGTCGACGACGGCCTTGGCCTCGCCGAGGCCGAGCGAGGTGAGCTCGCGGACGACCTTGATGACCTGGATCTTCTTGTCGCCGGCGGCCTCGAGGATGACGTCGAACGAGTCCTTCTCCTCCTCGGCCTCAGCGCCACCCGCGCCACCCGCGGCGCCGGCGACGGCGACGGGAGCAGCAGCGGTGACGTCGAACTTCTCCTCGAACGCCTTCACGAACTCGCTGAGCTCGACAAGGGTCAGACCAGCGAACTGGTCGAGCAGCTCCTCGGTGGTGAGCTTCGCCATGATGTATCTCCTAGATAGATGGGGTTTGTGGGGTGAAGACCTTGGAGGCTCAGGCGGCCTCGGCGGTCTCCAGCTTCTCGCGAAGAGCGTCGATGGTGGCCGCAGCCTTGCCCATCGTCGCCTTCATCATGCCCGCAGCCTTCGCCAGCAGAACCTCACGGCTCTCCAGGGAGGCGTACTTGTTGACCTCGTCGGCACTCAGGGCGTTGCCCTCGAAGATGCCGCCCTTGATCACGAGAAGCGGGTTGGCCTTGGCGAAGTCACGCAGAGCCTTGGCGGTGGCGACGAAGTCACCGTGCACGAACGCAACGGCCGACGGACCCTTGAGGTCGTCGTCCAGCGCCGTGATCCCCGCGTTGTTCGCGGCGATCTTGGTCAGCGTGTTCTTCACCACGGCGTAGTTCGCGTCCTGACGGATGCTGTTGCGCAGCTGCTTGAGCTGGGCAACCGTCAGACCGCGGTACTCGGTCAGCAGAACGGCGTTCGAGTCCTCGAAATTCTTCGTGAGCTCGGCGACCGATGCATCCTTCTGCGCCATGGTCACTCCTTGATGAGTACGGGATGCTCCACGGCGGTGGAGCACCGGCCTCGACCGCTGCGCTCTGCAGGCAAACAAAAACGCTCCGGCGCAAGCGCACGGAGCGGGATCCAGGATCTGGAGGACGTTCGTGTCACCTGCGCGGGCCTCTGCTGAGTGGATCCGGGGATCCGGCAGTGCTTCGATCGTCTCGCACTCGCGTGCACGACGATGACCAGCGGTCTTCGGTTGATCCAAGACTACGGCATCCTCCGCGCTCCCCCAAATCGGGGCGGCCGCGGCGGACGGCGACCGCGGTGCATCGGCGTGCCCGGCGCGGAGGCGTCGGCGGGCGGAGGTAGCCTCGATGGGTGACCCCGGAACTCGAAGCGCGCATCGTGGCCGACTCGCGCGACCGGGTCGCCTGGCTGCGCGCGCGAGCCCGAGGCATCACCGCGACCGACGTCGCCGGGCTCACCAGCGAGGTCTCCATCGCCCGCGCCGCCGACGCCAAGCTCGGCGCAGGCCCGCGGTTCGCCGGCAACGCCTACACCGACCACGGCCGCCGGCGCGAGCCCGAGATCGCGGCCTGGGTCGCCGCGACGCACGGCATCATGCCGTCCTCCGCGCTGTTCCGCGCCGAGGTGGAGGCGCGGCACCTGGCCACGCCCGACGGCATCCTGCAGGATCCGGGCGGACGCATCCTGCTGGCCGAGATCAAGACGACCAACAAGTCGTGGCGGCAGATCCCCCGCACCTACCTGCGCCAGGTGTGGTGGCAGCAGCATGTGCTCGGCGCGGAGCGCACGCTCTTCGTCTGGGAGGAGCACGACGACTTCCGTCCCGTGCACGACGAGCCGCACTGCGTCTGGATCGACCGCGACGAGCGCGAGATCGAGACCCTGGTCGGGCTCGCGACGCGACTGATCGACGAGCTCTACCACCGCACGACGGGTCGCACTCCCCCGTCGCGCACGCCGTCGGCGCCCGAGAGCCGGCGCGACGCGCTGCGCGAGCGGGACATGTTCCGGGCCCTCGCGCTCGCGGAGTAGCAGCTCACACGCACGTCGCGTTGAGGCCTGCCAGAGACATCGTGAGCGTCTTCGTCAGGCTCGTCGACGTCCAGTTCGTGCCCGCGGCGTTCTTGACCGTGAAGGTCGTGGTGCTCCCGAGCAGGTTGGTGACGAGGCTCAGCAGCAGGTTCTGATCGAGGGTCACCGTGTAGGTGTAGGGGCCCGTCCCGGAGGAGCTGATCCCCGTGACCGTGCTCGTCTTGACCGACGAGCTCGCCGTGAGCACGGTGATCCCGCCGACCGTCGTCGTGAGCGGGTAGGCGGAGTGCCATCCGATCGTCACGCTCGTGAAGACACCGAGTGACTTCTGCACGGTGCACGTCATGTTCGACGGGTTCGACAGGGTCGCCGCGGTCACGGTCCCGCTCGCGGCGTACTCGCCGTCCGTGTAGGAGGCGTCGGTCATCGCCGGACGGGGCCAGAGCAGCGCCGCCGCGCATCCCGCGACGACGAGCATGGCGAGCACGGCACGGCGCAGGCGCGAGCGCTTCGCGGCGATCATGAGTCCCCTCCTCTGCGGCGACGCGCGAACACCAGCAGCAGCGCCGCGGCGACGAGCAGGGCGCTGCCGGCGACGATGGCCGGCAGCGGGAGGGATCCCCCTGTCGCGGGAAGCTGCCCCCCGGGCCCCGTCTGGATCCGGTCGCCGAGCCCGTCCGCGTGGACGCGGATCTGCGTGGCTCCCGCCTCGCGGCCACCGGCGAGCCGCACGTCCAGGCGGACGTGGGCGACGTCGTCGGAGGAGATCGCGTCGAGCTCGACCGTCCGGCCGTTCCGCGGCACACCCCAGGCGCGGCGCAGCAGCTGAGCTCCGCCGACGCAGTCCTCGCCCTGCCACGCCACGGGGCAGAGCCGCACGTCGACGGCGACCGGCGCGTCCCCGAGTGCGCTGACGCCGACGCGGACGGTGCCGGGGCTCGGCGCGGCGGCGCTGATCTCCAGATCCCAGCGCACACTGGCCTCCGGGCCCATCGCCGCGGCGGCGGCCCAGTCGGCACGGGACACGATGCGCACGTAGCGCCCCTGCACGATCTCCGTCGCCGGAGCCGCGGCGGCCGCAGGCGCCGACGCGATCACGAGCAGTGCCCCCGCCAGCGCGGCGAGGGCCGCCCGGGCGCGACGGTCACGGCGACTCATGGCTCGCCCGCCGAGGCCCCGGGGCCTCCGCCTCTTCTTCCGTCGCAGCGCGACGACGCGGCCAGAACGCCCAGATCACGAGGACCGCGACGCCGATCGTGATGCCGCCGAGCACGAACGGGTTGCCGAACGCGACGATGACCGGAGCGAGTCCCGGGATCGCGAAGCGCACGATCCGCACGGTCGAGACCGGATAGGGCGCCACATCGTCCTGCGCGTTCGCGTCACCCCGGAGGGTGAGGAGCCGCTCGCCGGAGGTCGAGCCGTCCGCGACGGCCCGCACGCGGTGCGTCACGGGAAGCTCCCCCGGCCGGTCCACGGTCACCACGTCGCCGACGTGCACCTGCGACGCGGGGATCTGCTGGACGATCGCGACGGACCCGGTCGGGATGGTCGGTGCCATGGATCCGGTGCGGAACATGATGAGCGTGATGTGGGCGACGAACGCCAGGATCACCAGCACGATGCAGACGAGGCCCGCCAGCGCCGCGACCCAGAGCAGGATCTCACTGAGCACTCCGCGGACGGAGCCCCGGCGCCGACGGCCGCCGCCCGGCCGCGGACCGGCGTCGGCGCTCTCCTCGGGTGCCTCGTCGCGCGTTCCGGGTCGCACGCCGTGGTGCAGTTCTGCCGCCGCGCTCTCGCGCGCGGCGCGACGCGTGGTCGGCTGCGTCGTCTCGGTCATGCTGTCCTTCTCTCTCTGTGACGTGCTCACTCCGGACCTCATCCCGAGGTCGCGACGAGCTGCCAGGTCTGCGCGATCGCCAGCCCCTGCATCCCGTTGGACGCTCCCACCGGCAGCGAGAGCGCGAAGCAGTAGTAGACCGGCGTGCGGTCGGCCGCGAGCGTCTGCGAGCCGGCGGCCGAGGTCCCGAGGGTCGAGCCGTCCGGGATCACCGCCCCGCCGCCCGCGTACCCGGCTGCGGAGCACTGGCCCATGCTGCTCACGGTCCGGACGCCGTACCGGAGATCGGAAAGTCCCCCGCTCGCCGTTCCGGCCGAGACCTGCACATGGCCGGCGACCGAGCCCGTCGTCGCGCGGACGGCGAAGGCGGCGTACGACGTGCCTCCGGGGAACAGTCCGGTCACCGCGGGGCTGAAGCTGAGTGCTGCGGCACCCGTGCTGGCGTGCTTGGAGTAGTTCGTGCCGTCGAGCGAGCCCTCGATGCCGAACCTCGCCGCCGTGAACGTGCCGTTCGCGTACTCCGCGTCGTTCCAGCTCGCCAGCGTCGAGGTCGCCCCCGTGCCGAGCACGAGCCCGCCGGCGAGCAGAGCACGGATCCGCAGCAGTCGGATCCTCCGCTCGCCGGCGCGCGTCGCCGCTCGCCTCTTCTGGTGAGCCCGCATCGCGGGGTCCTCAGTTCGAGGTCGCGGTGAACTTCCAGACGGCCGTCCCGGCGCCGCCCTGCTGCAGCACCGCCTGGGTTCCGGCGGTCGCGACGAAGCAGAGCTTCTGCGCGGCACCGGCCGTGGTCGGCGGCGTGCCCTTGGCGAGCGGGAACGTGGTCGCACCGGTGGCGGTGCTGAGGTTCGCTCCGGAGAGGATGAGCGTGCCCGTGGTGGCCACGTTCACGTCACAGGCGGTCGCGCTGGGCACCGTGTACACCTTGTACGAGATGGCCGCCGCGTTGACGCCCGTGCCGGAGGTCGCGTCGAGGGCCGGCGTCACCGTCGCCGGGCTGGTCGTGTTCTTGTCGAGCTGGACCCAGTACGACGCGTACACGCTGTCGCCGGGCGTGAGGTTCCCGACGTTCGCGCTGAACGTCAGTCCGGCGCCGGGCGCGGCGCTGTGGTCCGCGAAGGTGGTGCCGTCGGTGGAGCCCTGGAGGTTGAACGAGCCGGCGGTGAAGGTGCCGGTCGCGAACTCGGAGTCGTTCCAGGCGGCGAGGGTGATCGCCGCGCCGACGCCGAGCACGAGGCCACCGGCGAGCACGGCGAGGACCTTACGGCGGTTGCGAGTGGTGGGTGTCACGGTGTCCATGAGAATCCTTTGCGTCGTCTGGACCTGATACGCCCATACTGGATTCCGAGATACCGGTTGACAAGACCACTGAACAGGTCTTCAGGCTTCCTTCACACAACCTTGAGGAGCGCTCGCGGAACGGTCGCGCACCGCGAAGAAAAGGTCCGGACGACTGCGCCCTACTCCGCCGGGGCGAGGGCGATCACGGGCGCCAGGGCGTCCCGGCCGACCGTGATCGCGGGGCCCGCGGCGTCGATGAGCACACCGCTCAGGCCGGGCTGCTGAACCATCACGGTGCCGATCTGCTCCGCCGAGAACGGCATGGGCTGGTCGCCGCGACCGAGCGCGATGACCTCGAGCGGGTGGCTGAACAGCTGGAGGTAGCGCTGGCCGTCGGGCGTGTGCGCCTCGGCCACGCCGTACTGGCCGTCGCCGTCGACATCGCTCACGGCGACCCACAGCCGCGCCGTGGTGAGGGCCTCCGCCACGCGCGCCTCGGAGTCCGCTGCGCGCGGTGTCGCGAGCAGCGCCTTCACGGCGAACGTCGGGTCAGCCTCCTCGAGGGCCTTCTGCAGGATCTCGGAGGGGAAAACGACGCGGTGCGGCTCCGAGGCGTTGTCGATGATGAGCCCGGCGAAGGGTCCCTCGATGACGTTCTGGTAGACCGCCTGCACGGGCTGCACGACCGCGGACGTCTCGGACGGATCCTCGTCGCCCTGCTGCACGGAGTCGCGCACCGCGGCCGCGGAGCTGAAGGCGAGCATGAACGAGTTCTCCCCGTCGTTCACGACCGCGACGGCCAGCGGCTTGCCCTCCCGGATCTGCTCGCCGGCGTCGCCGCTGACCCGGAGGAACAGGTTGCCCTGCAGCGACTGGCGCAGCACGCCGAGCAGCTCGGCCTGGCTCGCGTCCGTCCCGAGCATCGACAGAGCCTCGCGCAGCAGCACGTTGTCCGGCATGCCCGGGATCGACTCGGTCTGCTCCGGCGGGTCGGCCGGCGCCAGCGGAAGGGGCGGCCGGCTCGACGGCGCGGGCGCCGGCGGAACGGGCGCCTCGTCGACGACCGGGTCGATGAGGTCGTGGCCGGCATCGGGGGCGTCGGCGGGCGCGGCGACCTCGGGGCCCGCGGGCGCTCCGAGACCGCGGAAGGCCTGCACCGAGACGTTCACCACCGGTGCGGCCTCGGCGGCCGTCTCCTCAGCGCCCGTCTCCCCTGCGCCCTCGGCGACGGCGTCCGGCACCGCCCCCTCGGCGGCGGAGGCGGACTCCAGCGAGACGACGTCGTCCTGCTTGCTACGGCGCGAGAAAAGGCCCATTGCCCCAGCCTAACCGCGCGGGCGCTCCGGATACGCCTCGGGTCAGAGCTTCTGGATGGGCGCGATCTTGATCAGCAGCTTCTTCTGCCCCGCGGCGTCGAAGCGCACGTGTGCGATGCGCTTGGCGCCCTCGCCCGTGATCGCCTCGACCTTGCCCTCGCCGAAGTCGTCGTGACGGATCCGGTCTCCGGCGTTCAGCTCGAGGTCGCCGTTATCGCGCACCTTCGCCGTCACCCGGTTCGGGAACTTGTCCATCGCCGTGGACAGCGGCGTGAGCCCCTCGCGCTTCGGGAGCGCGCGGGCGGCGAAGCGGTCGCCCGATCCCCCCGACCCGCCGAACCCGCCCGGACGACGGGCGTTCAGGGCGCGCGACTGCGTGCCGCCGCGGGAGTTCACATCTCCCGGGGACTGCCTCCAGTCGATGAGCTCTGAGGGGATCTCCTGCAGGAAGCGGCTCGGCATGGCCACCGACACCTCGCCGAACTGCGCGCGCGTCATCGCCAGGGACAGATGCAGGCGCTTGCGGGCCCGCGTGATGCCCACGTAGAACAGCCGGCGCTCCTCCTGCGGACCGCCGGGCTCGTTCGCGGAGATGCGATGCGGGATGAGGTCCTCCTCGACGCCGGTCACGAAGACCGCGTCGAACTCGAGTCCCTTGGCGGTGTGCATCGTCATGAGCGACACCACCCCGGACTCGTCGTCCAGGTCGTCGGCGTCGGAGACGAGCGCGACCTCGGCGAGGAAGTCGGACACCGAGCCCTCGGGGTTGTTGCGCGCGAAGTCGCGGGTGACGGCGATGAGCTCGTCGAGGTTCTCCAGCCGCGCCTCGTCCTGCGGGTCGCGGCTGGCACGCAGCGCGTCCAGGTAGCCGCTCTTCTGCAGCAGGAGGGTGAGCCCCTCGGCGACGGCGGTGGGCGGCGCGACCTCGCCGCTCGCGGGCAGCATGATCTCCGTCGCCTCGCGCAGCACCGCGTCCAGCTGGGCGATCGCGCCCTGGATCTTCGGCCCTACGCCGAGCTGCGCCGGGTGCGCGAGCGCATCGCGGAAGCTCAGCGAGTGCTCCTCCGCGAAGCGCGCGATCGAGGTCTCGGTGACGTCGCCGATGCCGCGACGCGGCTTGTTCAGGATGCGCCGGACGGCCATCTCGTCGGCCGGGTTCGCCACGGCGACGAGGTAGGCGAGGGCGTCCTTGATCTCGGCGCGCTCGTAGAACTTTGTGCCGCCCATGATCTTGTACGGGACGGCGGAGCGGATGAAGATCTCCTCCAGCGCGCGGGACTGCGAGTTGGTGCGGTAGAACACCGCCATCTCCCCGTACGGCATGCCGGCCCGGCGCAGCGCCTCGACCTCGTCCGCCACGAACTGGGCCTCGTCGTGCTGCGAGTAGCCGGTGAACCCGACGATCGCGTCACCGGATCCCTTGTCGCTCCACAGCTTCTTCTCCTTGCGGTCGAAGTTGTTGCTGATCACGGCGTTGGCGGCCGACAGGATGTTCTGCGTCGAGCGGTAGTTCTGCTCGAGCAGCACCACCTTGGCGCCGGGGAAGTCGCGCTCGAACTCGCTGATGTTGCGGATGTCGGCGCCGCGGAAGGCGTAGATCGACTGGTCCGAGTCGCCGACGACGGTGAGCGCGGCGCCCGGCTCCGCTCCGGCGGCGTCCTGCGGGTCGGGTTCGAAGATCATCATGCCGTTCGAGGCAAACGGCTCCCTCCCGGTCCCCGAGCCTGTCGAAGGGCCCTGCACCGGACGCGTGAGCTCGTGGATGAGCGCGTACTGCGCCGCGTTGGTGTCCTGGTACTCGTCGACGAGGATGTGCCGGAACCGGCGGCGGTAGGTGTCGGCCACCTGCGGGAACGCGCGGAAGAGGTAGACCGTCTGCCCGATGAGGTCGTCGAAGTCGAAGGCGTTGGCCTTCTGCAGCTGGCGCTGATAGTCCGCGAACACCTCCGCGAACACGCGCTCGGCCGGATCCGACATGTTCGCCTGGCGGGCGAAGGACTCCGCATCCTGCAGCTCGTTCTTGAGCTTGGAGATGCGCGACTGCACCGCTGCGGGCGTGTACCCGAAGGCGTCGGCCTCGTGCTCCTTGACGAGCCTCTTGATGAGCGCGCGCGAATCGCCGGAGTCGTAGATCGTGAACGACTTCGTGAAGCCGAACTGCTCGGCCTCGCGGCGCAGGATCCGCACGCACGCGGAGTGGAACGTCGAGATCCACATGCCCCGGGCGGTGTCGCCCACCAGCTGCGCGACGCGCTCGCGCATCTCGCCCGCGGCCTTGTTCGTGAACGTGATGGCGAGGATCTGGCTGGGCCACGCCTCGCGCTGGCGCAGGAGCAGCGCGATGCGTCGGGTGAGCACGCTGGTCTTCCCCGACCCCGCGCCGGCCACGATGAGCAGCGCCTGGCCCCGGTAGGTGACCGCGTCGAGCTGCTGCGGATTGAGCCCCGCGAGCAGATCGTCGGCCGAGGGCGCGGACGCGCTCGCGCGCGGCGCTCCGACGGCGGACCCGGGCGGCAGGATGACGGGGGAAGGTGCTTCGCTCATGACCTCACAAGTCTAGGTCTGGCCGCGGACATCGATCCCGGTCGGGCGCGCGCCCGGCCCGCGGGGCGGCGGCTCCGCTCCGCAGGGACGGCCCGCGCGCCGGTGTCAGGCGATCCGGGTGCCCGGGGGCAGCCGACGCGCCGGGGTGCGGGTGCGCGCCCAGGCGCCGGCGAACAGGCCCGCCGCGATCACTGTCTGGATCCCGAGCCCGACGAACCAGCTCGGGGTCGTCGACTCGATGATCTCCTTGGGCGTCGGACGGCCGTCATCGGGGCTCTGCAGACAGGGGTCGTAGACGTTCAGCGTCTGCGGCGGCAGCTGGGCGGAGCGCACGGAGAGCTTGATCCCGCCGAACATGTCGGCCGGCGAGCCGTACGGCGTGTACGTCGTCGGAGTCGCATCGGCGAGCACGACGAACGGGTTCGCAGCGAGGAAGCCCCACACGTAGTCGAAGCGCGGCTGGAGCACGGTCCGCGTCTCCCAGCGGTCGCAGATCGGCTGGCCCTGTGCATCCCAGGCGCGGTCGCGCAACTCCACGTCGGTGCGGATGACGGACCCGGCCAGCCCGAAGAACAGAAGCGTTCCGAGACACAGCGCCGCCACCACGAGGTACGTGTTCGCGACCGAGAACAGGGGCCGTGCGACGAGCCCGCTCCAGCCGACGCCGATCGCGGCGACGATCACGATCTCCGCCGCGAGGATGAGCAGCGAGACCAGCAGGACGTCGACGCGCACCACGCCCGCCAGCATCGACACCACGAGGAACGGGACCGCGACGAGGAGGAACGCCGCGCCGGTGATGATCGCGGCCAGGAGCTTGCCCACCATGATGTCGCCCGTGCTCGCGAGGGTGGTCTGGAGGCTGGCGAGCGTGGCCGCCTCGCGGTCGCCGTTGATCGAGGATCCGCTGAGCGTGGGCGAGATCAGCACGACGAGGAGCAGCACGAGCATCACGATCGCCGAGTAGGCGCCGGATCCCGCGGCCGGCGTGAACGAGAACGCCATCAGGGCGAGCACGGTGACGATGAGCAGCACGAGCGCGAACACGCCGAGCAGGATGTACCAGCCGGCGCTGCGCAGGCGCTGCGTGAGCTCGAGACGCGCGATGGTCCAGATCCGGGTGAGGCTCATCGCGCACTCGCCAAGGTGAGGAACGCCTGTTCCAGCCCGCTCTGCGCGGGCGCGAACGAGGTGACCGGCAGGCCCGCGCCGACGAGGCGCGAGAGGGCGGCGGCGGCCCCGGCCTCGTCGGGGAAGACCGCGAGCACGTCGCCGCGGTCCGTTCCCAGCGTGTGCGGGTCCACGCCGAGCGCAGCGGCGACCCGCAGCGGCGCCGAGCCCGTCTCCGGCACGAACCCGCCATCCGGGACGCTCTGTGCCGCCGCCTCGGGCGGCGCGGTGTCCGGCAGGAGCCGGATCCGCCAGGCGCGCGCCACCGGTTCCGGAGCGGTGACCACCTCGCCCTGCACGAGGAACACGGCGTCGTCGATCACCTCCTCGAGCTCGCCCAGCACATGGCTGGAGATGAGGATCGTCAGCCCTTCCGCGGCGAGGTCGCGCAGCAGCACGCGCAGCTGCACGCGCGCCTCGGGGTCGAGCCCGGACGCCGGCTCGTCCAGCAGCAGCACCCGCGGCCGGTGCACGAGGGCCCTGGCGAGGCCGAGCTTCTGCTTCTGGCCGCGGGAGAGCACCCTGGCCGGCGTCGCCGCGAGGTCTCGCAGGTCGACGAGCTCGAGCAGCTCCTCCGTGCGCGCCGCCGCCTCGTCGCGATCGAAGTCGTGCAGCCGCGCGGTCGTGACGATGGTCTCGCGCACCGTGAGGGCCGGCCACGCGCCGAGCGCATCGGGCATCCAGCCGAGCACGCCACGGGCGGCCGAGGGGTCGGCCACCGGATCGATCCCGTCGATGCGGATGCGGCCGCGGTCGGGGGCGAGCAGGGACGCGAGCATCAGCAGCAGCGTCGTCTTGCCTGCACCGTTCGGGCCGACCAGTCCCGTCACCCGCCCGGGCGCCGCGGCGAAGCTCGCCCCGCGCACGGCGTGCACCGATCCGAACGACCGCGCAAGATCTGCGACCTGGATCCCACCCTCCGAAAGCTCATCCATGAGGTCAGCATGCCAGACGCCCCGACGGCCGCCGGGTGGCCGCGCTCAGCTCCGGAACGCCTCCGCACCGAGGTCCGGGTGGTCGACGAAGACGCCGTCGAGGCCGGTCTCGGCGATCCTCGCCCATTCCGCGCGGTAGTCGCCGAACGCGGCGGCCCCGCCGCTGCGGCGGAAACGCCGGTCGAGGAATGCGTTCTCCGGACGGCACGTCCAGGTGAAGACGCGCAGCCCGCGCCGGTGCGCCTCGTCGATGAGGTGCGGCCCGGCGTCCTGCAGCAGCAGCTGCTTGTCGACGCTGATTCCGTCCACGTCGCGGGCGAGCACGTCGAGGCCTGCCGGCGTGAGCGCGTCCGCGTAGGTCTGCGCGAGGCGCCCGTCCCGTGCGACGAGATCCGCCGGCGAGCCCGCCGCCTCCAGGAGGTAGACGAAGACGGCCCGCACGCCGCGCCCACGCAGCTCCGCCAGGACCGTCTGCTCGAACGACTCGATCCAGAGCGGGTGCTCCCCCGAGGCCCACCCGGCCTCGCGCAGGTCGCGCTCGACCAGCGGGGCCGGATCCCGTCCGATCCCGGCGAAGTAGGTGGCGTGCTTCACCTCGAGCACGACCCCGATCGCCCGGCCCTGTTCGGCCGAGGCCTCGCCGACGAGCTCCAGGAGGTCGGTCAGGCGCAGGATCGGCTCGGTGTCGTCGTGCTCGGCGGATCCGGGACGCAGGGCGGGGATCCTCTCCCGGCAGCGCAGGGTGGCGAGCTCGGCCCAGGTGAAGTCCTCGGTGAACCACCCGGTGAGACGCTCCCCGTCGACGCGCTTCGTGGTGCGCCGATCCGCGAACTCGGGATGGTCGGCGACATCGGTGGTGCCCGAGATCTCGTTCTCGTGACGGATCACGAGCACTCCGTCCGCGGTGACGACGACGTCGGGCTCGACGGCGTCGGCGCCCATCGCGAAGGCGAGGCGGTAGGACGAGGCGGTGTGCTCGGGACGATAGCCGGGAGCGCCGCGGTGGCCGATCAGGAGCGGACGGACGGACGGATCCGTCGGCGAGACGTCGGGCGGGATCCGTCGGGTCACGCTCTCAGCGTACGGCAGTGCCCCTCACGGGTTCCGCCGGTACTGTAGAAGGAAGATGACCACCACTTCTGAGGAGTGAGGCCGACCATGAGCAACTTCGCGTTCAACAACCCGGCGTTCAAGGAGCGGGATCCGCGCGCCGTCGCGACCTATCCCGGAGGCGCCCAGGCGGGCCAGAACGGTCAGTACGCGCCGCCCCCGCCGACCGGCCAGTTCGCCGCGGCCCAGCAGGCGGCCGTCAACGCGAACCTCGAGGGCATGTACGCCGCACCGTCGGCCGGCGCCATCGAGACCGACCGGATGACGGTCGAGGACACGGTCTGGAAGACCGCGGGCCTGTTCGGCATCCTGCTCGTCTTCGCGGCGATCGGCTGGTTCTTCACGCTCGGCGGCGTCGCCGTGCCGCGCACGCCGACCGCCGTCGCGATCTGGCCGTGGGCCGTGGGCGCGCTCGGCGGCTTCGTGCTCGCGATGATCGTGAGCTTCACCTCGCGCAAGAAGGTGCGTCCGGCGCTGATCTTCGCCTACGCGGCGTTCGAGGGCCTCTTCATCGGAGGCATCTCGGCCTTCTTCGAGGTGCTCTGGCCCGGCATCGTGCTGCAGGCGACGCTCGCCACCGCGGCCGTGGTCGCCGTCACCCTCGCCCTGTTCGCGAGCGGCAAGGTCCGCGCGTCCGCGAAGATGACGAAGATCGTGATGATCGCGATGCTCGGCTACCTGCTGTTCTCGCTGCTCAACGTCGTGCTGATGGTGTTCAACGTGCTGCCCGCCAACCAGATGTTCGGCCTCTACAGCGCGAAGGTCGCCGGCATCCCGCTCGGCCTGATCATCGGTGTGCTCGTCGTCTTCCTCGCCGCGTACTCGCTGGTCATGGACTTCGACCAGATCCAGCAGGGCGTGCGCAACGGCGCCCCGCGCCAGTACGGCTGGCTCGGCGGCTTCGGCATCATGGTCACCGTCGTGTGGCTGTACGTCGAGATCCTGCGCATGATCGCGATCGCCCGCGGCAACAACTAGCCGCCACCGCGCTTCACGATGAAGGCCGCTCTCCTCGGGAGGGCGGCCTTCGTCGTTCCCGCGCAGCCCGGCGGCGCACGACGGCGGCTCGCTCAGCCGCGGGCCTTCTGCTCGAGGAGCGCACGCTCGCGGTCGTTGCCGGCCAGCGCGGCCGCGACCGCGAACTCGGAGCGCGCCTCCTCCGCGCGCCCGAGACGCAGCAGCAGCTCGGCGCGCGTGGCGGGCAGCAGGTGATAGCCGCGCAACGCGCCGTCGGCGATGAGCCCGTCGACGATGCGCAGCGCGGACGCCGGGCCCGTCGCCATCGCGACCGCCGCGGCGCGATTGAGCTCCACGACCGGCGAGGGGGCGATGCGCCCGAGCGCCTCATAGATCAGCACGATGCGCTCCCAATCGGTCTCCTCGACCGATGGTGCGACCGCATGGCACTCGGCGATCGCCGCCTGCAGCGCGTAGGCCCCGCGGCCGCGGCCGAAGGCGTCCGCCTGAGCCAGGGCGGCGCGGCCACGGGCGATGCGACCGCGGTCCCACAGACGACGGTCCTGGTCGGCGAGCAGCACCGGGTCGCCGTGCGCGTCGACGCGCGCCGGAAAGCGCGCGGCCGTGAGCTCCATGAGCGCGAGCAGCGCGTGCACATCCGGCTCCGTCGGCATGAGCGCGGCCAGCACGCGGGTGAGCCGGATCGCCTCGCGTCCCAGATCCGGGCGGAGCAGATCCTCTCCCGCCGTCGCCGCATGCGCCTCGTTGAACACCAGGTAGAGCACCCCGAGCACCGCACCGAGCCGCGCAGGGAACTCGTCGCGCCCCGGCACCTCGAACGGCGCCTTGGCCGCCGCGAGCGTCTTCTTCGCCCGCACGATGCGCTGCTGCACGGTGGCGGTCGGCACCAGGAACGCACGCGCGATCTGCTCCGTGCTCAGACCGCCCACCACACGCAGGGTGAGCGCCACGCGCGCCTCGCGCGAGAGCACGGGGTGACAGGCGATGAAGACGAGCCGCAGCACGTCGTCGTCGATCGCGTCAGGATCCCAGGGCGGGGCGTCCAGGGCGGCGTCCTGCTCCCGCTCGAGATCGTGCGCGATCACCGCGAGTCGATCGTCGTAGCGCTCCCTGCGCCGCCATCCGTCGATCGCACGGCGCTTGGCGACAGCCGTCAGCCAGGCCGCGGGGTTCGCGGGCACGCCGTCGCGCGGCCATTGTGCGAGCGCCTCCAGCAGCGCGTCCTGCGCGAGATCCTCGGCGAGGCCGAAATCGCCGGTGAAGCGCGTCAGGGTGGCGACGATCCTCGCCGACTCGATACGCCACACCGCGGCGACGGCGCGCTCGGTCTGAGCGCCCGTCGCCGCGGAGTCGGATCCGGCCATCGCCGTCACTCGGCCGCGCGCGCGGCCGCCTCCTCGCGCCAGCCGGCCTCCTTCTGGATCCACTCGTTGTCGGCCGGGAAGTCCTCGAGCTCGGTGACGCGGCGCACCTCGAGGTACGCGCCCGGCGTGAGCGGCGCGCGCTTGGCCCACTCCGCGGCCTCCTCACGCGTGGACACCTCGATGATCCAGAAGCCGTTGAACAGCTCCTTCGTCTCGCCGTAGGGGCCGTCGGTGACCAGCGGCGTCTCGGCCGAGAAGTCGACGACGAAGCCCTCCGCGGCGTCCGTGAGCCCTTCGCCGGCGATCAGCACCCCCGCCTTGATCATCGACTCGTTGTACCGGCCCATCGCCTCGATGACCTGCTCGAACGGCATGTCCTCGTACGCCCGCACACCCTGGTCGTCCGCGCGCATGATCAGCATGAACTTCATGATCTCTGTCTCCTCATCGGGGGTCGTCCTTCGACCCTCTCACTCAAGACGTCGAACGAGAAGACGCCGGATCGACAGCGCGTCGAAGATTCTTCGAAGATTTTCTAGACTCCGGATGTGACGTCCTCCTCTGCGCTCGCGAACGTGATCCGCGAGGCCCTGCGCGCGGCCGCGGATCCCGCCCTCGCACCCGGCCAGCAGGCCTACATGAAGTCGGCGATGCCGTTCCTCGGCGTGCGCGTGCCGGACGCTCGACGGCTCGCCACTCAGGCGGCGCGCGGGGTCGTCGACGTCGACGAGCTGCGCGACGCGGCGCTCGACCTGTGGCGTGCGGCCGGGTACCGCGAGGAGCGCTACGCGGCGCAGGCCCTGATGGCCCTGAAGCCGCTGCGCGGACGGCTGGATCTGCTCGACGTGCACGAGGAGATGATCCGCACCGGCGCCTGGTGGGACCACGTCGACGAAGTCGCGCACCGTCTCGCGGACCTCCTGGACTCCCACCCCGCCGAGCTGGCCGTGGAGCTGCGCGTGTGGGCCGACGACGAGGACCTCTGGATCCGGCGCGCGGCGATCATCGCCCAGCTGCAGCGCAGGGACCGCGTCGATCACGGCCTGCTCTCCGACGTGATCGAGGCGAACCTCGGCGACGAGGAGTTCTTCATCCGCAAGGCGATCGGGTGGGCGCTGCGCGATCACGCCAGGGCGGATCCGGACTGGGTGCGCGCGTTCGTCGACGCGCACCCGTCCCTCTCGCCGCTGAGCCGCCGCGAGGCGCTGAAGCACCTGGGCTGAGGCGGTTCCGCCGTCCTCGCTCAGCGGGCCCCGACCGGGGAGATCACTCCCACTCGATGGTTGCCGGCGGCTTCGAGGTGACGTCGAGCACGACGCGATTCACCTCGGAGACCTCGTTCGTGATGCGGTTGGAGATCTTCGCGAGCACGTCGTACGGCAGGCGGGTCCAGTCGGCGGTCATCGCATCCTCGGACGACACCGGACGCAGCACGACCGGGTGGCCGTAGGTGCGGCCGTCGCCCTGCACGCCCACGGAGCGGACGTCGGCGAGCAGCACCACCGGGCACTGCCAGATGGTCTGGTCGAGTCCGGCGAGAGTGAGCTCCTCCCGGGCGATCGCGTCGGCTTCGCGCAGGATGTCGAGACGCTCGCGGGTGACCTCGCCGATGATGCGGATGCCGAGGCCCGGCCCGGGGAACGGCTGGCGGCCGACGATCGCCTCGGGGATCCCGAGCTCGCGTCCGATGGCACGCACCTCGTCCTTGAACAGGGTGCGCAGCGGCTCGATCAGATCGAAGTCGAGGTCGTCGGGGAGGCCTCCGACGTTGTGGTGCGACTTGATGTTCGCGGTGCCCGCGCCGCCGCCGGACTCGACGACGTCCGGGTACAGGGTCCCCTGCACGAGGAACCTGACCTTCTCGCCGGAGGCCTTCGCCTCCTCGACCAGGTCGCGCTGCACCTGCTCGAACGCGCGGATGAACTCGCGGCCGATGATCTTGCGCTTGGTCTCGGGATCCGTCACGCCGGCCAGGTGGCCGAGGAACGTGTCGGCCGCGTCGACGGTGATCAGGCGTACGCCGGTCGCCGCGACGAAGTCGCGCTCGACCTGCTCGCGCTCGCCCTTGCGCAGCAGGCCGTGGTCGACGAAGACCGCGGTGAGCTGGTCGCCGATCGCCTTGTGCACGAGCGCGGTGGAGACGGCGGAGTCGACGCCGCCCGACATCGCGGAGATCACGCGGGCGTCGCCGACCTGGGCGCGGATGCGCTCGACCTGCTCGGCGATCACGTTGTCGCTGTTCCAGTCGGCGGGGAGGCCCGCGCCCTTGTGCAGGAAGTTCTCGATGATCTCCTGGCCGTGGTCGGAGTGCTTCACCTCGGGGTGCCACTGCACGCCGTAGAACCTGCGCTGCTCATCGGCGAACGCCGCGACCGGCGTGGCCGGGGTCGAGGCGAGCACCGCGAAGCCCTCGGGCGCCTTCGCGACCTGGTCGCCGTGGCTCATCCACACGTTCTGCTCGGCGGGCTGACCGCCCAGCAGCGTGGAGTCGTTGACCGGAATCATCGCGTCGGTCGCGCCGTACTCGCGCAGTCCGGTGTTGGCGACCTCGCCGCCGAGAGTGCGCGCCATGTACTGGAAGCCGTAGCAGATGCCGAGCGTCGGCACGCCCAGGTCGAACACGGCCGGGTCGAGCTGCGGGGCGCCCTCCTCGTACACCGACGACGGGCCGCCGGAGAGGATCAGCGCGACCGGGTTCTTGGCCGCGATCTCGGCCGCGGTCACCGTGTGCGGCACGATCTCGCTGTAGACGCCCGCCTCGCGGACGCGGCGGGCGATCAGCTGCGCGTACTGCGCACCGAAGTCGACGACGAGGGCGGGGCGCTGCTCGGTGTCGGGAGTGTTGTCGGTCAACGGGCACCTTCCGTGGCGGGAGTGGTCGAGGAGGTCTGGTCGGCGTCGGCCTCGCGCCGGAAGAGGTAGGCCTTCACCTCGCGGGCGACGCGGGTCTCCATGAAGAAGGAGAGGAACGGCACCACGCCGCCGAGGGCGAGCATGATGAAGCGCAGGAACGGCCAGCGCATCAGGCTCCACACGCGGAAGCAGGCGAACAGGTAGACGACGTAGAACCACCCGTGCGCGACGAGGATCCCCATCGAGAGGTTGAGGCCGTTGCCGGTGGACTCCAGGCCGCCGTGCACGCCCTCCACCACCGGTGCGAACCAGAGGAATCCGCCGGATCCCCCCGCGAAGAGCTCGAGGTGGATGGGGGTGTACTTGAGCACCATCTCGGTCACCAGCAGCAGGAGCATGACTCCGGTGATGATCGAGGCGATCTGGTAGAACTTCAGCGCGCCGCGGATGGCCTGGAAGCTCTCAGGCTTGGGTTCGGGCATGGATCCATCCTAGCCGCCGGATCCTGTGCGCCTCCGGGCACGACGGAGGCCGCCGGGGCGAACCCCGACGGCCTCCGCAGGTCAGCGCGAGAGGGTCACTCCACGCGCAGGCGACGACGGGCGACGACGAGCCCCAGCCCGAGTGCCAGCAGCACCAGGGCGAGGAGCAGGAACGAGCCCGAGTCCGCACCGGTCAGCGCCAGGCCTCCTCCTGATGCGGCCGCGACGACCGTGATCTCGACGGAGATCTGGGCGCCGTCCGACAGGATCGCCACCACGTGGTGCTGTCCCGCGGCGGTGCCGGCGGGGATCGTGACCGTGGCCGTGAAGGACCCGTCCGCGGCCGCCGTCACCGAGCCGAGCGAGACCGGGGTGGAGTGGAGCTCGAGCGCCACCTTCTCGTTCTGCTCGAGGCCCGATGCGGAGATGGTGACGATGCCGCCCGCGGTGACCGAGGAAGCGCCGACCTTGAGCTGGCCCTTGCCGCGAACCACGGTGACGGCGGCGGTCGCCTCGTCCCCGTCCGTCTGCGTCGCGGCGACGAGGTAGTCGCCGCCCTTGACGGAACGCGGCACCACAGGCGCGGTGGCGAACGATCCGTCGCCGCCGACCTTGACCGTGCCGAGGTCGATGACCGTGCCCTTCTTGCCCTGCTCGCGCAGCTGGAGCGTCAGCGTCTCGCCCGGCTCGAACGCGGTGCCCGTCAGCGCCAGCTTCTCGCCGGCGAGGACCTTGGCCGCACCGACCGAGATCGTGCCGTTGAAGGATCCGGTGTCGGATCCGGCGACGGTGATCGGCAGCCGGAGCGACGTACCGGTGACCGCGACGTCGACCTGCAGAGCCTGCGCCCCGGTCACCCCCTCGGGGATCGGGAACGTCAGGGTCGCCGTGCCGGCCTCGTCGAAGGCGTCGACGGTGACCGCCGCATCGACCGTCGACGTGGTGAGCGCAGTGCCCCCCAGCGAGACGGTGACGTCGCCCGGAGCCTTCTCCCCCGCGCTGAACGCGAGCGAGCTGAGCTTCAGCGTGACGCTCTCCCCGGCCTTGTAGCCGGCGGCGTCCGCCGGAGCGCTGAGCACCGCGCCGACCGCGCGCTGCGCGAGATCGGGCGCCGCCGTCTTGTTCGCCGCGAACCAGTCGACCATCGACTGCAGGTCCACCTTGCCGGTGTCCTTCTTGTCGGTGCCCTGCTGGAATGCGGTGAACGCGTCGCCGCCCGCGGCGAGGAAGGCGTTGGCTCCCACCGTGTAGACCGCCGCCGGGTCGATCGGCGCGCCGTTGACCGTGATGCCCGTGATGTGCGAGCCCGCGGCGGCGGCCGGGTCGTAGGTGTACGCCAGCTCCTTCGAGACGCCGAGCTTCAGGAACGGCCGCGCCGAGCCGGCGGGCTGCCACTGCTGCTCGAGCACCTGCTTCACCTGGGCGCCCGTGAGCTTCACGGTCATCAGGGTGTTGGCGAACGGCTGCACCGTCGCCGCCTCGCGGTAGCTGACGCTGCCGTCCGCATCCCCCGCGCCGCTGGACGCGTAGGTGAGGTTGGCCCGCAGACCGCCCGGGTTCATCACCGCGAAGTCGGCGCCGGTCGACCACTTCTGCACGTCGGCCACGAAGTTGCCCAGGGTGGACTCGCCACCGCGGTTCTCCGTCTTGCCGTCGCTCTGCCGTGCGCGGTTGAAGTCGGCCGTGATGTCGCCGAGCTTGACCGAGCCGAGCTCGTCGGCCTTCTTCTTGGCCGCGTCCACGATCGCCTGCACCGCGGGATCCGCCGGGTACTGCGGGACCTTGTTCACGGTGAGCGGCTTGATCTCGTTGGTGATCGAGAGCAGCTTCTTCGTGGCCGGGTCGACCTTCAGATCCATCAGTCCCATGTTCTCGCCGTACTGACCGGCGGAGACCACCGGACGACCGTCGATCACGTGGTTGTACGCGAGGTGCGTGTGCGCCGAGACGATCGCGTTCACGCTCTTGTCGACGCCGTTGACGATCTCACCCAGCCGCGACTCGGGCGTGATGCTCGCGACGTCGGTCGTGGTCGCCCCCTCGTGCACGAGCAGGATGATCACGTCCGCCTCGCCGTTGGAGGCGTCGCCGTCCTTGAGCTCGGCGGCGACCTTGTTCACCGACGTGGCGATGTCGCGCACCTCGAGACCCTTCATGCCGTCGGGCGAGACGAGGGTCGGCAGATCCTCGGTCACCGCGCCGATGAACCCCACCTTGACGCCCTGTACGTCCTTCACCCATGCGGGGGTGAGGGCCGGCTTGCCGTCGGCGGTCAGGAACACGTTCGAGCTGAGGTACGTCCAGTCCGCGCGCGGGATGACCCGGTCGCGGAGGTCGGCGTAGCCCTGGTCGAACTCGTGGTTGCCCGCGGCGCTCACGTCGAGACCGGCCGCGTTCAGCGCGTCGATCGTCGGGTTGTCCTGCTGGATGAACGACGTGAACGTCGACGCCCCGATGAGATCGCCCGCCGCGGCGAAGATCGTGTTCGGGTTCTGCGCGCGGAACTGCTCGACCGCCCCGGCCACCACCGCGGCGCCGGCGGCGGCGCCGTCGGCCTCGATGCGTCCGTGGAAGTCGTTGATCGTCGCGATGTTGATGTCGATCGGATCCGCGGCGCCCTTGAGCCCCACCACGATCGGGTCGTGGTCGCTGGAGCGGTACGGCGTACCCGACTCGGTGGCGGCGAACGCGTAGCCGCGGTCGCTCCACTCCGGCGAGTTGATGTTCCAGACGCCGGCACCGGTGATCGCCTTCGCCGCGGACGGCGATGCGATCACGTGATCCAGGGATCCGAGTTCGCCGTCGAACGAGTACGTGTACTGCCCGTGCGCGAAGGTCGGCTCCACGTCGGTCCACCCGGCCTGGGCGAAGACGTCGATCGGGTCCTCCTTGCCGTACGCGTTGAAGTCGCCCACGAGGAAGACGTCATCGCTGCCGGAGCTCTTCTGCACCTTCTGCGCGAACGCGAGCTCGGCCTTCGCCTGCGCGACGCGGTCGGCGTTGAAGAAGCCCTGGCCGTCGGCCGGCTCGGGCCCCGCGTTCTGGGGCGGGGACTTCGACTTCAGATGCGTCGTGATCACCGAGAGCACGCGGCCCTGCGCGGTCTGGAACGTCTGCGCGATGGGCTCACGGGCGTTGCCGAACACCGTCTCGTCCACGACGGTCGACGCGTCGCCCTTGAGGGTGACGGACGCCTTCTTGTAGATGATCGCGGTCGTGATCACATCGGTGATCGACGTGTCGTTGAGCGCCTGCGGCGTGCGGACGTAGTCCCACACGTCGGATCCGGCTGCGTCGTTCAGCCCCTGCACGAGATTCTGCAGCGGCGCGTCGAGCGGGAGTCCGAACTTCGGCCCGTTCTCGACCTCCATGAGACCGACCACGTCGGCGCCCAGTCCGTTGATCGCCGAGACGATCTTCGAGCGCTGGATCTGGAACTGCGCCGCCGTCTTCGCGCCACGCGCGTCGGCGTTCTCGCTGGAGAGCGTCGTGAAGAAGTTGTAGACGTTGAACGACGCCACCTTCACGTCGCCGCCCACAGCGGGCGGGGCGTCCGTGCGCGGGTTCTCGGAGCCGAACGTGGGCTTGTGCGCGGCGTCGCTGGTGCCGTTGATGGGCACCACCGGCTGCAGGCGCCAGTCGTCGAAGCCGTACTGGAGCACCTCGCCCTCCGTGGGGAAGTGCACGGTGTCGCCGTTGCGGACGACGGTGTCCTTCGTGAAGTACGGCTGCCCGCCGGTGTGGCCGCCCTTGCCGATCTGGGACGACCAGCCGTCGTCGAGCAGGATCCGGTTCGCCCGGTTGGCCGCGGTGATCGCGTCCGCCTCGGCACCCGGACGCACGGTCTCGGTCGCCTTGACGTTGAGCGCGTCGCCCGCGTTGAGCCAGAGCGTGCCGTAGTTGTACAGCTGGTGGCTGGAGGCGAGCTTGTAGGTGCCGCTCGGCGCGACGAGCATGTTCTCGTACGCTTCGCGATCGGCGCCGCGCACCGAGTCCGGCAGCGCGACGGGCTGCGGGAGCCCCGCCCCCGCCGTCACCACGGAGATGTCCCCGAGGGTCGCCGGGTTGATCTGGGTCTGGCCGAAGTACTCCGAGACCGTGCCGGTGACCGAGACGAGGTCGCCGCGTGCGACCGAGGGCGCCAGCGCGTTCAGGTACACGAAGATGCCGTCCGAAGCGCCCGCGGTCTTGACGTCGCCGCCCGTGCCCTGGGTCTGGATCGAGACGCCCTTGTAGCCGCCGGTGCGGTAGTCGCCGGTGACGATGCCCTGCACGGTGACGGTCTGTCCGACGAACGGAGAGCTGTCGGTCGTGCCCTGCACCTCGGCGATGCTCTTGGTCTCGCCCGGCGCGGGGGTGTCCGTCGGCGTGGGGGTCGGCGTCGGCGTCGGCTCGGGGTCGGGATCCGTCGCGTTGTTCTTGGTGTTGGTCGGCGTGATCGTCGCCGAGAGGGAGAAGTCGGCGTTGTTCGCGTCGGTGTCAGCGCCCTGCGTGCGGTTCAGCGATCGCACGTCGGTGTTGCCCGAGGGAGCACCGGCGACGGCGCCCTCGAAGGTGTTGGACGTGCCGTATCCGATCAGGTCGATCACATCGGGGTTGCCCACGAGGGATCCGGTCGGCAGCGCGACCGCGGACGCGCTGTTGACGAGCGCGATCGTGCCGGTGGTTCCGCTCGGGTTCAGGCCGCCGGTCGCATCGGGGGCGGGAAGCGCCGCGCCGTTCGAGCCGTTGCTGCCGCCCTGGACCAGGTAGTAGCCGTGGGCGGGGATGGATCCGGCGAGCGGGACGACCCCGCTGAAGTTCGTGGTGCCGGTCGCGGACCGGTACTGCACCGAGGTGCCGTCGAGCGAGATCGCCGCGTCGGTCGGGTTGTACAGCTCGACGAACTTGTTCTTGAACGCCGCGCCCGCGCTCCCGCCGGAGAGGTACGCCTCGTTGATCACCACCCCCGTCCCGGACGTGTTGGCGAAGGCCGGAAGCGCCACCAGGCTGCCGAAGCCCACGGCGCTGACGGTGGTCACGGCGAGTGCGCACAGACGCGCTCGCCTTCTGCGATTCGCGACGGGAACCGCGTGGTTCTCGCCGGTGGGGACGGACGTCATCGGTGCTGTCTCCTCGGGAAGTGGAACGCCGGCTTCCCCGCGGGACCGCCGACGGCGCCGTCTGGGGGACGGCGCATACGTCCCGACCCTAGGCGAGGCTATGCACGGGCTTCAAGGACCTTAAGGAAGGGCTGAAAGGAGTTCACTGTCAGGACAACGGATCTTCACCCGGCGGCGCGCGAAGGTGCAGGAGATGCGGCTCCGATGCTCGAAAGAGCGACGGCGGCCGAGGCCCGCCCGCGACCGAGTCAGAGTGCTCCGGGATCCGGATCCGCGACGGATCGCCGCTCCTCGAACTCCTCGACCTCGCGCTCCCAGGCGTCCTTCGCCAGGCGGTACCAGAGGTAGAACGCGAACCCGGCGAAGATCGCCCACTCCACCGCGTAGAAGATGTTCAGCCAGTTCACCGAGGAGTGCTCCTCCGGCGCCGGCGAGGAGATGGCGTCGAGACCGCCGAGCGCGGCCGTCGAGGCCAGGAAAGGACGATAGACGTCGAGGCCCGCGGTGTCGTGCCAGAAGCCGAGCAGTGCCGCCGGCGACATCCGGTCCATGCGGGTGGGCTGGTCCTTCGGCGGGGCGACGGGCCCCTCGTCGGAGATCAGCCGCCCCTTCACGGTGACGACGGATCCGTCCGCGGTCTTCTCGAGGCGCTGCACCGCGGCCTTCGCGGCAGCCTCGTCCGCGGCCCAGCCGACCGCGACCGCGAGCGAGGTGGGCTTCGCCGTGCCCGAAATGCGGAGCTGACCGGTGACCCAGTAGCCCTCAGCCCCGTCGTTGAACCGCGAGGAGACGATGAGGAAGTCTCCGGGGATCCAGGATCCGCTGGCCTGGGTCCGCTGCCCCACGAGGGCGGCGTCCAGGTACTCCCCCGGCTTGACCACCTGGTCGAGCGGCAGCACCTTCTCGGTGGCGCCGGGCGGCGGGGGGCTGGTGTCGATCGCGCGGCCGAGCTGCCACTGCCCGAGCCAGGCGAACACTCCGGCCACCACGAGACACAGCAGCAGCATGCCGATCCAGCGACCGCGCAGCATGACCTCGCGCAGGGTCGGCGGGAACTCCGTCTCCGGCGATCGGGGTGCGGGCGAAGGGGCGGAGGGCGTGGACGACACGGAGCGGCTCAACGACAGCGCGAGTTCAGGACTCGTACGGGGACAGCACGACCTCGACGCGCTGGAACTCCTTGAGGTCGGAGTATCCGGTCGTGGCCATCGACTTGCGCAGCGCCCCAATCAGGTTCGCCGTGCCGTCCGCCACGGGGGCGGGGCCGTACAGGATCTCCTCGAGCGTCGCGACGCCGCCGACGGCCACGCGACGACCGCGCGGCAGCTTCGGGTGGTGCGCCTCGGGGCCCCAGTGGAAGCCCTGTCCGGGGGCATCCGTGGCGCGCGCGAGGGCGACCCCGAGCATGACGGCGTCGGCGCCCATGGCGAGCGCCTTGACGATGTCGCCGGAGGTGCCCACGCCGCCGTCGGCGATGACGTGCACGTACCGGCCGCCGGACTCGTCGAGGTAGTCCCGGCGCGCGGCGGCCACGTCGGAGACGGCCGTGGCCATCGGGGCGTGGATGCCCAGGGTGGCGCGCGTGGTGGAGGCCGCCCCGCCGCCGAAGCCGACGAGCACGCCCGCCGCGCCCGTGCGCATGAGGTGCAGGGCCGCGGTGTAGGTGGCGGCGCCGCCGACGATCACGGGGACGTCGAGGTCGTAGATGAACTTCTTCAGGTTCAGCGGCTCGGCGACGCTCGACACGTGCTCGGCCGAGACGGTCGTGCCGCGGATGACGAACAGGTCGACGCCCGCCTCGACGACGGTCTGGTACAGCTCCTGGGTGCGCTGCGGGGTGAGCGACCCCGCGACCGTGACGCCGGCCTCCCGGATCTCGGCCAGGCGCGTCTTGATCAGCTCGGGCTTGATCGGCTCCGCGTAGAGCTCCTGCATGCGCGTGGTCGCGGTGCCTTCATCGAGGCCCGCGATCTCGGCGAGCAGCGGCTCGGGATCCTCGTACCGGGTCCACAGGCCCTCGAGATCCAGCACGCCCAGTCCGCCGAGCTGACCCAGCATGATCGCCGTGCGGGGGCTGATCACCGAGTCCATCGGCGCCCCGAGCACGGGGATCTCGAACGGGAACGCATCGATCGTCCACGCGGTGGACACGTCCTCCGGGTTGCGGGTGCGCCGCGAGGGCACCACCGCGATGTCGTCGAACGTGTATGCGCGGCGCGCGCGCTTGCCTCGGCCGAGCTCGATCTCCTGAGTCACCCCCTCAGACTACCCGGGTTGCCTCTGCGCCCTCCGCGGGTGTGGATCCCGCCCCCACCGCGGCGACGCACGAGGGGAGAGCCGGACGCCGGGCCGCTCAGCGGGCACGCGCGACCCGGCGCTCGTCCCACACCGGGGCGTCCGCCTCGTAGACCTCGCCGTCCTCGCCGAACACGAGGAACCGGTCGAACGAGCGCGCGAACCAGCGGTCGTGCGTGACCGCGACGACCGTGCCCTCGAACCGAGCGATGGCCTCTTCCAGCGCCTCCGCCGACTCCAGGTCGAGGTTGTCGGTGGGCTCGTCGAGCAGGAGCAGCGTCGCGCCGGAGAGCTCGAGCAGCAGCACCTGGAACCGCGCCTGCTGACCGCCGGAGAGCTGCGCGAACTCCTGCTGCGCCTGACGCACCAGTCCATAGCGGTCCAGGGCCGAGCTGGCCGCGTCGCGGGGCATGCCCGCCCGGCGGTCGTCGCCACGGTGCAGGATCTCGAGCAGCGTGCGTCCGGCGAACTCGGGGTGCGCATGGGTCTGGGCGAAGAGGCCTGGCACGACGCGGGCGCCGAGCACCGCGGTGCCGGTATGGGCGACCTCGTCGAGCCGCTCCCCCGCGCCGGTGAGGTGCCCGAGGGCCGGATCGGGATCGCTGCCCCCGCGCGCCAGCAGCCGCAGGAAGTGGGACTTGCCGGATCCGTTCGAGCCGAGCACGGCCACGCGGTCGCCGAACCACAGCTCGGCATCGAAGGGCCGCATGAGGCCGGTCAGCTCGAGCCCGGTGCACACGATGGCGCGTTTGCCGGTGCGCGCGCCGCGCAGCCGCATGTCGAAGTCCTGCGCGGGCGGGCGCTCCTCGGGAGGGCCGGCCTCCTCGAACTTGCGCAGCCGGGTCTGCGCCGCCTGGTACCGCGAGGCGAAGCCGTCGTTCGCCGCCGCCTTGACCTTGAGGTTCGCGACCAGGGTCCTCAGCTTCTCGTGCTGCTCGTCCCAGCGCCGGCGCAGTTCGTCGAGCCGGTCCATCCGATCGGTCCGCGCCTGATGGTAGGTGCCGAACCCGCCGCCGTGCACCCACGCGGTCGCGCCCGCGCCGCCCGGCTCGAGCGTGACGATGCGATCGGCCGCCCTCGCGAGCAGCTCGCGGTCGTGCGACACGAGCAGCACCGTCTTGGGCGTCTCGCGCAGCCGCTCCTCGAGCCATCGCTTGCCCGGCACGTCGAGGTAGTTGTCCGGCTCGTCGAGCAGCAGCACGTCGTCGGGGCCGCGCAGCAGCGCCTCGAGCGCGAGCCGCTTCTGCTCGCCGCCGGACAGGGTCGCGAGGTCGCGGAACCGCGCCCGCTCGAACGGGACGCCCAGGGCGGCGGTCGTGCACTGGTCCCACACAGTCTCGTGCTCGTACCCGCCGGCGTCGGCGTACTCCGCGATCGCGGTCGCGTAGCGCATCTGCCGGGGCTCGGTGTCGTCCTCGATCAGAGCGTTCTCCGCGGCCTCGAGCGCCTCGGCCGCCGCCCTGATCCGCGCGGGCGCCACCGCGACGAGAAGGTCGTGCACCGTCTGTCCCTCGCGGCCGTGTCCGACGAACTGATCCATGACGCCGAGGGATCCGTCGATCGTGACGACGCCGGCATCCGGCGCCTGATCCCCGCGGATGATCCGCAGGATCGTGGACTTGCCCGCGCCGTTCGGTCCGATCAGGGCGCTCGTGGATCCGGCACCCACGCGGAACGAGGCCTCGTCGAGCAGGGGGCGGCCGTCGGGCAGGGTCAGCGAGACGCCGGCGACATCGATGTATCCCACGGTGGTGGTCCTTCCGCCCGCGAGCAGGTGCGCAATGGCGAGCCGACCAGGCTATCAGGCGCCGGAGCCGGCGCGGGCGGCGGCGCCCCTACAGCCGGTGCTCGCTGCGCGGAAGGACCTCGAGCACGTGCGGCAGCTTGTTCGGGAAGCACGCCCGGAACAGCTCGGTGATCTGCGGATCGGATCCGTAATCGTCCACGATCCGCAGGCCGATCATGGTGCTGATCAGCATGCCCTCCGCGAGGAACGAGCGCGCCCCTTCGGCGTCGAGCCCCATCTCGTCGCGCAGGAAGCGCCACACCCGCGCGAACCCCTGACGTGCGGCGGCGCCGATGGCCGGGTTGCTTCCGAGCAGGTATGCGTGCGCGAGGGTCTGATGCAGGCCGCGTACCTCGATCAGATCGACGTAGGCCTCGCCGATCCGCTTGCCGACCGGGCGCTCTCCCCCCTCGTCCGACGCCGCGAGCGCCGCACGGAACACGGCGAGCAGCCGCTCGACCGCGAACTCGATGGTCGCGAGGAACAGGTTCTCCTTGGTGCCGAAGAGGCGTACGACGTAGGGCTGGCTGACCCCGGCGGCGCGGGCGACCTGGTCGGTCGTGGCGCCTTCGTAGCCGCGCGAGCCGAACACCGTGAGCGCGGCGAGGATGATCTGCGCGCGCCGCTCGTCCGAGGACAGGCGGCGGCCCGGCTCCTCGGTCGAATCGGGGGCGGCGGTCGCGGCGGAAGTCATGCTGAAAGGTTATCAGCGAATGACTTGACTTTGTAATCATGCGATTACTACATTGATGCCAGCGCTGGTAATCATCCAATTACAACCGGGAGTCCTCCATGACCGAGTCCTCGTCGCTCACGACCGCGCGTCGCGAGCGATCCGCCCTGCGGCCTCGCCGTCCCCGCCCGGTGGCGCTCGTCATCGCCGCCGCGTCGCTCCCCATGTTCATGGCCACGCTCGACAACCTGGTCATGACCAACGCCCTGCCCGTGCTGCACCGCGAGATGGGCGCCACGATCGAGCAGCTGCAGTGGTTCGTGAACGCGTACACACTCGCGTTCGCCGGCGCGATCCTCATGGCCTCCGCGCTCGGCGACCGGTTCGGCCGCCGCACCGTGTTCGTGCTCGGCATCGCCCTGTTCGGCGCCGGATCCCTGCTGGCGGCGCTCAGCGCGGATCCGGGGCAGCTCATCGCCGCGCGGGCGGTGCAGGGTCTCGGCGCGGCCGCCGTCATGCCGCTCTCGCTCGCTCTACTCACCGGCGCCGTGCCCGCGGCCCGGCGCCCCCTCGCGATCGGCATCTGGGGCGGCGTCTCCGGACTCGGGGTCGCGGTGGGCCCGCTCATCGGCGGCGCGATCATGGAGGGCTGGAACTGGCAGGCGATCTTCTGGATCAACGTGCCGGTCGCCGTGATCGCGATCCCGCTCGCCGTGCTGGTGCTCGCGAACGACTTCGGCGCCCGCATGCGCATCGACGTGCCCGGCGCCGTGCTCGCGGCCGCCGGAGTGCTGGCGCTCGTCCACGCCATCGTCCGCGGCAACGACGACGGCTGGGACTCGGTCGGCGTGATCGCCGAGCTCGCCCTCGGCGGCGTCCTCGTGATCGTGTTCCTGCTCTGGCAGTGGCGCTCCTCGGCGCCGCTGATGCCGCTGCGGCTCTTCCGCGACCGGTCGTTCTCGATCACCAACGTCGTCGGCTTCGCCTTCAGCTTCGGGACCTTCGGATCCGTGTTCATCCTGATCCAGTTCCTGCAGGTGGTGAAGGGCGCGACGCCGCTCGAAGCCGCCGTGCAGACCATGCCGTGGACGCTCGCCCCGATGGTCGTGGCCCCGATCGCGGGCATCGTCGCCCCGCGCGTGGGCACCCGCGTGCTGCTCGTCGGCGGCCTGCTCCTGCAGGGCGTGGCCCTGGGGTGGCTCGCCGCGCTCCTCTCCGTCGACGTGCCATATGCGGCCCTGGTGACGCCGTTCATCCTCGCCGGCGTCGGCATGGGGCTCGTGTTCGCCCCGTCCGCGACCGCGCTGCTGGCCACCCTCGGCCTCGTCGACCACGCCAAGGCGTCCGGGGTGAACTCCACCCTGCGCGAGCTCGGCGTGGCCCTCGGCACGGCCGTGATGACCGCGGTCTTCGTGGGCGCCGGCGGGCAGCTGCTGCCCGACCACTACGTCGACGCCGCGCGCCCGGCCGTGTTCACCGGCGCCGCGGTGCTTCTCGTCGCCACCCTCATCGCCCTGCGGCTGCCGGCCGGCACCGGCGGGCACACGGACGGCGAGCCCGTCGCCGGTGCGACGACCGCAGCTCCCGAGCCCGTCTCAGCCTGAGAGCTGGTCCCCCGGGTCCCCCGGCTCGCTGGTCGCGGATTGCGGCCTCGGACACCGCAAACCCGCAGACGGCGTCCAGCGAGCAGTCGGGGATCCCGGCGACGACGAAGGCCTCGGATCCGAACGGGATCCGAGGCCTTCCGCGTCGTCGGTCAGCGCTTGTAGTTGGGCGCCTCGACCACGATCTGCACGTCGTGCGGGTGCGACTCCTTGAGGCCCGCCGCCGTGATGCGCACGAACTTGCCGCGGTTCTTCAGCTCCTCGATCGTGCGCGCGCCGACGTAGAACATCGACTGGCGCAGCCCGCCGACCAGCTGGTACGCGACCGCGGAGAGCGGTCCGCGGTAGGGCACCTGGCCCTCGATGCCCTCGGGGATCAGCTTGTCGTCGCTGGGCACGTCGGCCTGGAAGTAGCGGTCCTTCGAGTAGGAGGTCTGCTTGCCGCGGGTCTGCATCGCGCCGAGCGAGCCCATGCCGCGATACAGCTTGAACTGCTTGCCGCCCTGGAAGACGATCTCCCCCGGCGACTCCTCGGTGCCCGCGAGCAGGGATCCGAGCATCACGGCGTCGGCGCCGGCGACGAGCGCCTTGGCGATGTCACCGGAGTACTGCAGACCGCCGTCGGCGATCACCGGGATGCCGGCGGGACGCGCGGCGAGGGAGGCCTCGTACACGGCCGTCACCTGCGGAACGCCGACACCGGCGACGATGCGAGTGGTGCAGATCGAGCCGGGGCCGACGCCCACCTTGACGGCGTCGACGCCCGCGTCGACGAGCGCCTGCGCACCCTCGCGGGTCGCGACGTTGCCGCCGATGACGTCGATGTGGTCGAAGGAGGGATCCGCCTTGAGCCGCTTGACGAGGTCGATCACGCCCTGCGACTGGCCGTTGGCAGTGTCGACGACGAGCACGTCCACGCCCTTGTCGCGCAGCGCCTCGGCGCGCTCCCAGGCGTCGCCGAAGAAGCCGATCGCCGCACCCACGCGCAGGCGACCCTGCTCGTCCTTGGTAGCGAGAGGGTACTTCTCGCTCTTGTCGAAGTCCTTGATGGTGATGAGGCCCGCGAGCTTGCCGTCCTCATCGATGAGCGGCAGCTTCTCGACGCGGTGCTTGGCGAACAGCTCGATGACCTTCTCGGCCGGAACCCCCACCGGGGCGGTCACGAGGCCCTCGCTGGTCATCACGTCGCGCGCGAGCGTGGTCTGCTTGGCGGATCCGGAGATGAAGCGCATGTCGCGGTTCGTGACGATGCCCACCAGGCGTCCGTCGGGGTCGACCACGGGCAGGCCGGAGATGCGGTACTTGGCGCACATCGCGTCGACCTCGGCGATCGTCGCCTCGGGGGTCGTGGTGATCGGATCCGTGATCATGCCCGACTCGCTGCGCTTGACGCGGTCGACCTGCGCGGCCTGATCGGCGATCGAGAGGTTGCGGTGCAGGATGCCCAGGCCGCCCTCGCGCGCCATGGCGATGGCCATGCGCGCCTCGGTGACGGTGTCCATGGCGCTGGAGAGCAGGGGCGTGGCGACCGAGATGCGGCGCGTCACGCGGGACGACGTGTCCGCCTCGCTCGGGATCACGTCCGTATGCCCCGGAAGGAGCAGGACGTCATCATAGGTCAATCCGACAAAACCGAACGGGTCGTGCTGCTCCATGGGTTGCGGGGCTCCTCTTTCTCGCGCGCGTGTATCGATTCTAAACGCCGCGGGAGAGGCGGTATTCCCAGGAACGGCGCCGTCGGGCGCCGTGCTCGCGCGTCAGGGCACAGGGATCGAATCGGTCCCCGGGTGCGTCTCGTCGGCCGACCCGCGACCGGACCGCAGCCGCCGGGCCGCAAGGCCGAGGTCGATGAGGAACACGGCGATCGCCACCCAGACGATCGCGAACCCGATCCACCTCTCGATCGGCATCGGCTCGTGCATCACGAGCACGCCGACGAGGAACTGCATGATCGGGGTGATGAACTGGATCATCCCGATCACGGTCAGCCCGATCCGGCGCGTGCCCGCCGCGAACAGCAGCAGCGGCACAGCGGTGGCGACGCCCGCGAAGGCGAGCAGACCCGCGTGCAGCGGACCGTGCTGCCCCATCGTGATGCCGGTGGTGAGGCCCACGGCGATCAGCTGCACGACCGCGACGGGCAGCAGCCAGAACGACTCCAGAGTGAGGCCGCTGAGCGCGTCGACGGACGGCCCGATCTTCTTCTTGACCAGCCCGTAGATCCCGAAGGAGGCGGTGAGCGAGAGCGCGATCCAGGGGAACGTGCCATGCGCGAACACGATCACGAGCACGGCGACCGTGGCGATGCCGATCGCCACCCACTGCAGCCGGCGCAGCCTCTCCTTCAACACGAAGACGCCCAGCAGCATGGTGCCGATCGGGTTGATGAAGTATCCGAGGCTCGTCTCGACGATCTCGCCGTTCAGCGTCGCGAGGACGAACACCTGCCAGTTGATGTAGATCAGCACGCCGGCGAGCGCGGTGAGGGCCAAAAGCCGCGGTTGGCGGACGACGGCGAGCAGCGGCTTCCATCCTCGGGTGACGGCGAGCAGGATCACGCAGAACACGAGGGACAGGGCGACCCGCCACGCCACGAGCTCCCAGGGTCCGGTGGGGGCGAGCAGCAGGAAGTAGAGCGGCAGCACGCCCCAGAGCAGGTAGGCGCCGATCGCGAAGGCGACGCCGGCGGTCTGGGTGCTGCGGGTCGTGGTCACCGGTCAACCCTATTGCCCGTCCTGCCACCGCCTCCGCGTTCGAACGGATCCGGATCGCCGGGGACGACGAAGGCCCGGATGCGCAGGGGCATCCGGGCCTTCGATACGTCAGTGCGAGCTCAGCGCACCACGACGGCGAGCACGTCGCGCGCCGAGAGCACGAGGTACTCCTCGACGCCGAACTTCACCTCGGTGCCGCCGTACTTGCTGTAGAGCACGCGGTCGCCGACGTTGACGTCGAGCGGCACGCGGTTGCCGTTGTCGTCGATGCGGCCGGGGCCCACGGCCACGACCTCGCCCTCCTGGGGCTTCTCCTTCGCGGTGTCGGGGATGACCAGGCCACTCGCGGTGGTCTGCTCGGCCTCGACCTGCTTGATGACGATGCGGTCCTCGAGCGGCTTGATGGAAACCGACACGGTCTACCTCTTTCTTGACGGTTCAAGACTTCGTTAGCACCCTCAACCCGAGAGTGCTAACGCCAGTCTAGGCGCAACGCTGGCACTCATGCAATCAGAGTGCCAGTCGATGTCCTCTGACCGGCCGTGGTCCCGCAGCCAGGGAGGGCGGGATCCATCCGCTCCGGATCCGACCGCCGCGGGGCCGCGACGTCGATAGCCTGGACCGTGTGGACATGAGCGAACTGCGAACCCTGCTGACGCCCGAGGCTCTGCGGGCGGTCGACGTGCTCGGCGAGGTCGCGTCCACCGACGCCGCGGCGAGCGCGGTGCTGCGGCTGCGGGCGGAGGGGCACTCCCCCGAGTTCGTGAGCGCCGTGGTGGGGCAGGCCCGCCTGCGCACCAAGGCGGCGGCGAAGTTCGGCGAGTTCGCGCAGCGGATGCTGTTCACCCGCGCCGGCCTGGAGCAGGCCACCCGGCTCGGCGTCGCCGCCCGGCACGCGGGCCGCATGCGCGCTGCCGGCGTGACCCGCGTCTCGGATCTCGGCTGCGGTATCGGCGGGGACGCGCTCGCGTTCGCCGGCGCCGGGCTCACGGTGACCGCGGTCGACGCCGACGAGGTCACCGCCGCTCTCGCCGCCTACAACCTCGCCCCGTTCGGATCCGACGCCGAGGTGCGGCACGGGCTCGCGCAGGACCACGCGCCGGAGGGGACGGACACAGGGGCGGGGACCGAGGCGGTGTGGCTGGATCCGGCCCGGCGCACCGCGGGCCACGCCGAGACCCGCCGCGTCTCGGCGGACGACTACTCCCCCTCGCTGGACTGGGCGTTCGCGCTCGCCGGCCGTGTTCCGACCGGCATCAAGCTCGGCCCGGCGCACGACCGCGAGGCGATCCCCGCGGACGTCGAGGCGCAGTGGGTCAGCGCCGACGGCGACGTCGTCGAGCTCGTGCTGTGGTCGGGCAGGCTGGCCCGCGAGGACGTGCGCCGGGCCGCGCTCGTGATCCGGGGCGATCGCGCGTTCGAGCTGACGGCGGCCGCCGACGCCGAGGACGCCGACGTGCGCCCGCTCGGCGCCTACGTGCACGAGCCCGACGGAGCGGTGATCCGCGCCCGCCTCATCGGCGACCTGGCCCGCGGCATCGACGCCGGCATGCTGGATCCGCACATCGCCTATCTCACCTCCGATGCGCCGGCGGAGAGCCCTTTCGCGTCGTCGTTCCGCGTCCGCGAGGTGCTGCCGGTGAATCCGAAGACCATCGCCGCCTCGCTGAAGAAGGCCGGCATCGGGCGACTCGAGATCAAGAAGCGCGGCGTCGATGTGGATCCGGCGGCGTTCCGCAAGAAGCTGAACCTGCGCGGCTCTGGGGAGGCGACCCTCATCCTGGTGCGCATCGGCGACAAGCGTCACGCGATCCTCGCCGACCGCGTCTGATCACCCTGCCGGCGGGCCGAGGACGACGCTATCCGCCCATCTCGTCCGGCGCAGGCGGGCTGGGCGCGCGCTGAGGGAACAGGCCGGAGGCCTGTTCCGTGATCACGATGTACCCCGCCGATGAAACCGGGTTCCACATCTCGATCCGGGCGCGGGGGCGGTCTCCGGAAGCGCGCAGATCGAGGCTCAGCATCGGCTCGTCGTCGCCGGACTGCGGATCCAGGCCGAGCGGCGCCGCGGTCGGATCGGCACAGCTGCTGCGCAGCGCAGGGTCCTCGACGACCAGGCACTGCTCGTTCTGCGTCGTGTAGCCCATCCACACGATCAGCCCTCGCCAGCGGGCCGCGAGGGCCACGTGCGCGAAGCCCTGCTCCCTGCGGATCCGCTCTGCGGCCAGCCCCTCGGCGTCCGTGAGACCGCGGTCGCTCTGCGTGAAGTACTCCATCCTCTGCAGCGCTCCGATCGGCACGCCGTTCGCCGAGATGAGGACGTACCCGGCATAGGTCACCAGCGCGCGGGAGCGGTCCGCGGACACGTTCGTCGGCGCCGAGATCGCCTGCAGCGGCTGGCTCTGCAGTGCGTTCGCCGGCCGGCAGTCGCTCTCCATCGGCCTCGGCGCAGGCGGGGGCGCGACATCGATGATCAGGCAGCGCACCTCGCCGCGCGCGCTCGTCGCCGTCCACAGCAGGGCGTCGCCCTGGCGTGCCAGCAGCAGGAGGGATCCGGGGTCGAATTCGTCGTTGGCGGCGAGCACGGCGTCCCGGCGGGCACCCTCGCCGTCCCTCAGCGCGAGCCCGCCGACCGGCGGACGCGGGATACCCCATCCGATCAGCAGACCGATGAGGAGCAGCGCCGCAGCGGTGCCGACGAGGACGCGCGGGCGCGTCCCGCGAACCGTGGCGAACCGGGCGCGGAACCGGGAGAGGACCGGCCGTCCGCCGTCTCCCTCCGACTCCGGAGCCGGCGGCACCGCGGACGGCAGTTCCGCGTCCTGCCGTTCCGGCTCGGGAAGGGCGGCGACCGCGTCATGCTCGGCGCCCGGGGCCTCTGCCGCGCGCTCGGGGGCCGGAGACGGCAGCGCCGACCGCCGCAGCTCGGACAGGCGCGCGGCCTCGACCTCGCTCAGACCGGACCCGTCCCGTGCGAACGCACGACGCTCGAGTTCGCGGCGCTCGTCCTCGCGGGCCGGATCCGTCATGCGGCTATCCGAGCCAGCCGAACCGGTACGCGGCCCAGAGCAGCCAGCCCGCGCTGTAGAGGGTGGCGAGGATTCCGAGCGCGAGAGCCCAGACCGACATGCTGCGGCTCTCCCCCGGGCGGCGCAGCGACATGATCGCCGCCGCCACCGACACGATCGCGACGGGGATCCCCCAGCCCACGAACAGCGACGCGAACAGCGCCACGATCGCCGACAGCAGCGCCCAGGGCGCCAGCCTCGGCTCGGACGCGGGGTGCGCCGGGAGCTCGGTCCCGTCGGTGGGGTGCCAGTGCTCCTCGTGCACCGTCTCGCCGTCGCGCTCGAGCTCCACAGGATCGGGCGCGGGGGCGTCCAGGAGCGGTCCGCTCTCCACGACCGCAGGGACGGGCGCGGTCGGCAGCCGGGTGTACCGATCCGGATCCTTCCCGCCCGTCTCCGTCATCCTCCGACCCCGGTCCCCGCCGCGACCGCGTCGCGCTCCGCCACCTGGATCTCGGTCACCGGCAGCGTCGAATCCGCTCCGAAAGCGAGCGTGGACGGCTGCCGCCCCGAGGCGATCAGCTCGGCCGCGAGCCCGGCGATCATCGCCCCGTTGTCGGTGCACAGCGACAGCGGCGGGATGCGCACGGTGACGCCGGCCTCGGCCGCGCGGGCGAGTGCGACCTCGCGCAGGCGGCGGTTGGCGATCACGCCTCCGCCGAGCAGCAGCCGCGGCACCCCTCGATCGACGCACGCGGCGAGCGCCTTGGTCACCAGCACGTCGACGACCGCCTCGCGGAAGCTCGCCGCGACGTCGGCGACCGGAATGGGGTTGCCCGCTGCCTGCTCGCGCTCGATCCAGCGCGCGACCGCCGTCTTCAGGCCCGAGAAGGAGAAGTCGTAGCGGTGCTTCTCCAGATCCGAGGCGCGGGAGAGCCCACGCGGGAACCGGATCGCCGCCGGATCGCCGCCCACCGCTGCGCGGTCGATCTCGGGTCCGCCCGGGTAGGGCAGCCCGAGGATGCGGGCGACCTTGTCGAAGGCCTCTCCGGCCGCGTCGTCGACGGTCTCCCCGAGCAGCTCCACGTCGGTCGTGAGATCGCGCACGTGCAGCAGCGACGTGTGTCCGCCCGACACCAGAAGGGCGATCGTCGGGTATTCCAGCGGCACCGAATCGGGCGTCAGGATGTCGGCGGCGATGTGACCGACCAGGTGGTTGACGGCGTACAGCGGCTTGCCGAGCGAGACCGCGAGGCCCTTGGCGGCCCCGATGCCGACCATCAGCGCGCCCGCGAGCCCCGGGCCGCTGGTCACGGCGACCGCGTCGAGATCCTCCAGCCGCACCTGCGCCTCGGCGAGGGCCCGGTCGATCGCGGGCTGCATCTCCTCCAGGTGGGCGCGCGCGGCGACCTCCGGCACCACACCGCCGTAACGGGCGTGCTCATCCATGCTCGAGGCGATCGTGTTGGACAGCAGAGTGCGTCCGCGCACGATGCCGATCCCGGTCTCGTCGCAGCTCGTCTCGATCCCGAGCACGAGGGGTTCAGACATCGGATCCCTCCTCGTTCCCGTTCTCGGCGTTGCCGTTCTCAGTGTTGCCGTTCTCGGTGTTCCCGTTCTCGGGCCGGTTCGGCGTCTCTGCGCCGTCTCCCTCCGATTGTGCCCGATCGGGCGAACCCACCCGGAGAACGGCCGCGTCACGGCCGCGGAGCTCCAGCCGCATCACGATCGCGTCCACGTCATCGGGCTGGTAATAGCCCGCACGGCGGCCGATCTCGACGAACCCCTCGGAGACGTAGAGCCGCTCGGCCACGGGGTTGTCGGCGCGGACCTCGAGGAACACCTCGCGCGCCCCGCGCTCCGCCGCCTCCGCGAGCAGCGCGCGCAGCAGGGCCCTCCCCCGGCCGGATCCGCGGTGGGCCGCGTCGAGCGCGATGGTCTGGATGTCGGCGTCCGCGGATCCGCGCAGGGCGCGCACTCCGCCGTATCCGACGACGAGCTCGCTCTCGCCCGCGGACTCCGCATCGACCAGATAGCGCCCGTGCGGGCTGGCGAGCTCCGCGGCCATCATCTCCGCGCTCCACGCATCGGTCGGGAACGAGCGCCGCTCGATGAGCATGATCGCGTCGAGGTCGCCGGGAGTCGCCGGGCGGATCACGACCCGACCTTCTTCGGCGCCGCGGGCACGCGGGCGTCCGGCGGGCGCAGGTACAGCGGCTCGGATCCGGTCAGCGTGCGACCGGCGGCCACCGCCCGACGCGCCACACGTGCGAGGACGGCGCCGGAGATCTCGGTCACCTCGATGCGGCGCAGCGCCCCGAGCCGGCGGTCCACCTCGGCCTGCGGCACGAGCACCGTGTCGACGACGGCGTGCGGGATGCCGTCGACGTCGATGCCCTCGTAGACCGTCACGGCGGTCTCGCGGCGGCGCGCGTCGGTGAGGATCGCGAAGGGCTCGGCGGGGGCGTCCGACTCGATGACGGCGAGCGCGGCCGCGTGATGGCTGGGCACCGCGATCACGGGCACGCCGCGGCCGAGCGCGAAGGCGCGGGCGGCGGCGATCCCGATCCGCAGCCCTGTGAACGGCCCGGGTCCCATCCCCGCGGCGACGTGGGTGAGGGTCTCGGCGGCGGCCTCGTCGGTCGGCGCCGCGCCCGCGTCGGCGGACGGCGCCGCGGCGAGCACCTGCTCCAGCAGCGCGCCGATCGCCTCGGCATGCCCGAGGTGCCCGGTCTGGGAGACCTCGGCGACAGTGCGACCATCGCGGCCGATCAGGCCGACGGCCGAGCCGAGGGAGGTGTCCACGCCGAGAATCACCCTTCCAGGGTAGTCCGTGCGTGCGCGACGGCCCGGTCGGCCTCGTCCGGAGGGCACCGCGGCTGGATCAGCGCACGGGCACGACCGCCCGCTCCCAGCGGTCCCCGCCGCGGGTCTGCGCGAGGGCGGAGGCCTCGGCGGCGGCCGACGTCAGCGCCTCGAGATCGTAGTCGGCGTCCCGCGCGCCGACCCACCCGATGCTCGCCGACACGCGAAGAGGTGCGCGCGGCCCGGAGTCCTCGATCGTCGACACGCGGGCGAGGAGCGCCCTGAGATACCGCCGCACCTCGTCGTCGGAGCCGGGGAGCAGCGCCAGGGCGCGGCCGTCCGCCGCCCGCTCCACGTCGGCCACGACAGGGAGGGCATCGACCACGTGCTCATGGAACGCCTGCACGATGCTCGCGAACGCCGCCGGGCCGACGGCCTCCTGGACGTCGGCCGGATCGTCCAGCCGGATGTCCAGGAGCGACCACGCCGGATCCTGGTGCTGCCGCGCACGCGCGAGGCGTCCCGCCAGGGCGGCGCGGTCGTCCTGACCGCCCCTGCCGCCGCCGCGCAGCAGAGCCTCGCCCCGGGCCAGCAGCACGATCGTGATCGCCGCGCACTGGCTGGTGAGCATGATGCCGACCCCGTTGATGTCGCGGAGCATACGCAGCTGATCGCCCGGGGCGGCCCCGACGCCGGCGATCCCGGCGGCGACCCCGAACACGGCGACCACGACGAACGCCGAGGAGACCAGGGCGAGCGGCAGCACGACGTCGCGTGCGCTGACCCGCAGCCGGAACAGCTCCCACGCCGACATGCCGGCGAACACGGCCCCCGCGGAGAACACGATGCGGAAGACCACCGGATACGCGTCCGTGGTGGAGGCGACGGTGAGCAGCGCCGGCCCGATCACGATGTACGCGACCGCGGCGGGCCAGAACGCGCGGCGCCCGGCGTAGAAGCGGATTCCGAGCCACAGCAGCGGCTCGAAGCACACGATCAGCCCCGAGGAGAGCGCGCGCAGCGGCGCGCTGTCGAACTGGTTCGCCGCGACCCACACGTAGGTCGCGAGCATGGCGATGCCGAAGCCGACCGACCACGTGATCGTGGCCCGGCTCGGTCGCGGCATGAGCGCGAGCCCGAACACGAGCGCCGCGGACAGCGTGACGACCGCCACCAGCGTCGCCGAGGTGTTGACGGTGATCCCGATGGGAGCAGTGGCGATGTTCATGCGTCGTTCCTCTCTGGGCGCCGGGGCAGCCGCACGCGCATGCGCGTCCCCTCGCCGAGCCGGCTGTGCACGTCGACGGTGCCGCCGTGCGCCGTCACGATGTCTCGCACCGTGACCAGTCCGAGCCCCGTGCCCGGCACGCCTCCATGCGCGGCCTGCTCGCCGCGGAAGTAGGGCTCGAAGAGCCGCTCGACATCGGCGGGAGCCATGCCGGATCCCGTGTCGGCGACGACCAGCTCGGCCAGCGCATCGTCGGCGACGTCGAGCGAGACCACGATGGATCCTCCCGCGGCGGTGTACTTGACGGCGTTGCTGAGGAGGTTGTCGATCACCTGACGCAGCCGGAACGCGTCCCCGTAGATGAGCAGCGCGGAGGCGCCCGTGACGTCGACGCGGATCCGGCCCGCGGTCGCCGTCGGCAGGAACGAGGACACCGAGGCCCGCACGAGGGCGTGCAGGTCGACGGGCTCCGACAGCACGCGGCGTGCGGGGCGGGAGGCGTCCAGGGCCGTCGTCACCAGATCCTGCATGCGCTCGGCCGCGCCGGCGACCACGGTGAGCTGGTCGGCGGCGCGCGCGGGCAGATCGTCGCGCTCCAGCAGCAGATCCACGTGCCCCACGATCGCGGTGAGCGGGTTGCGCAGCTCGTGCGTGAGGATCGCGGACATCAGCCGCCGCTCCTCGGCCGCCGCGAGCGCGGCCGTCACGTCGTCGATCCTGACGAGGGTCACGGCGCCCTGGTCGGCATCGCTCGCCATCGGCCGGGTGCTCACCTCGAGGGCCCGCCACACGCCGTCCGCGTCGTAGAGCCACACCCGCTCCCCGTCGAGCTGCTCACCGCGGCTCGCGCGGGCGAGCACGGTGCGGTGCACCGGGACGGGCTCTCCTTCGCGGTCGTCGTACTCGACGGCGGGCGCCGGCAGGGCGATGCCGTCGGCGTCCACGCCGTAGAGCCGGCGATACGCGTCGTTCATCTTCAGGATCACGCCGTCGTCGCCGAGCGCCACGAGCGCGGTGTCGAGCGCGTCGATGATCTGGGTGACGCGGCGCTCATGCGTCTCCGCGCGCCGGGCGATCCTGTCGATCTGCTCGGACCGCCGCCGCAGGAGCCTGCTGGACGCGCGCGAACGCTTCACGCCGATCCGGATCGTGGTGCCCAGGAAGCCCAGCGCGAAGGCGGTGATGAGCACGCGCAGCACGACGTCGGAGAAGAGCCCCGTCTGGTTCGCGATCGTGAACAGGAAGGCGGTGATCAGTGCGATGCCGCCGAACACGGCGATCATCGAGTAGTACGTGGCGATCCACGTGATCGGGATCACCCACAGGAACCCCAGCCGGATGTCGGGGGCCTGCGTGGTGAGGCCGATCGCGACGATGTCGACCATCGGCACCGCCAGGATCCCGGCAGGAGGGATCCGGTCCCAGGGCAGCACGAGCACGACGATCGTGGCGACGAGGGACAGCAGGAGTCCCGCGGTGAACAGGGGCGTGGCGAAGACGGTCGGTTTGAGGGCCGCGACGAGCACCGCGATCGCCACCGTGGTGCTGACGAAGATGAGCTGCCAGCGCCAGATCGACGCCCTGCGGGACATGCCGATCCTCTCTCTTGCGCGGCGCCGCGCCGACGCCGGATGCGCCGCGCGGACCGGGACCGGAACCCGGCCGCTCAACGCTTCCGCAAGGTTATCCAAAGAACGCCCGAAGGCGGTTCAACCGGGATATCGCGCCGCATAGCATCGCTCGAGACGGACCCCCCTCCGTCGCCGGATCCGCGGCCCGAACGCGGATCCGGCACACCTTTCACTCCCGTGCCGCATCGGATCCGTCACCACCCGCCGAAGGAGAATCGCGATGACCGCTCCTTCCTCCACCCGCCCCGACCGGCCCCGCCGGGGCTGGACGGTGCTGACCGGCCTGCTCGTGGCGCTGACCGTCGCCATCGGGATCGTCGCGGTGCCGTGGTTCCTGCTGCAGGACACGCCCGGATCCTCCGCCGCGGCCGGGCCGCGCTGGTTCGGCGGCTACGTCGACGTCACCGCGGGAGGCGGGACGGCGGCTATGGCGAGCACGACCGCCGCGGACGCCGTCGTGCTCGCGTTCGTGGCGTCGGCGTCGCAGGATGCCTGCCTGCCGAGCTGGGGCGGCGCGTACTCCCTCGCGGAGGCGGGGCAGGCCCTGGATCTGGACGGCCGGATCTCACGGATGCGACAGCACGGTCGCCCCGTGGCCGTCTCGTTCGGCGGTGCCGGGAACATCGAGCTGGCCGGATCCTGCGGCTCGGTCGGCGCTCTCGCAGGCGCCTACGCGGCGGTGCTCGACCGCTACGCCGTGACGACCATGGACCTCGACCTCGGCACCCGCAGCCTCGACGATCCCGTGGCCGGTGAGCGCCGCGCGCAGGCGGTCGCACAGCTGCAGGCGAACCATCGCGCCCGGGGCGCCCGGCTCGCCGTGTGGCTCACGCTCCCCGCGGGGCACGGCGGGCTCAGCACGGACGGCCTGCGCAGCATCCGTCAGATGCTCCAGGCGGGGGTCGAGCTCTCCGGCGTCAATGCGCTCATCGGAGGCGACGACGCCTCGGCGCACGGAGCATCGACGGGCGCCGACGCCGTCACGGCGCTCACGGCCGTGCACGACCAGCTCGGCCGCCTGTACGACGATCTGAACGTGTCGCTCCCCGCCGACGACGCCTGGACGATCATGGGCGCCACTCCGACGATCGGACGCACGGCGGAGCACGGGCCGGTGTTCGCGCTGGACGACGCGGCCACCGTGAACGCGTTCGCCCAGAAGCACGGTCTCGCCCGGCTGTCGATGTGGTCGGCCAACCGCGACCGTGCCTGCGCGGTCGGCGCTCCGGCCGCCGATGCCGCCGCGGGCTCGTGCAGCGGCATCCCGCAGCAGGATGAGGCTTTCGCAGACGTGCTGGGACGCGGGTGGGGAAACGGCGCGGCGGACTCGGGGACCCCGAGTCCGCCCGTCTCCTCGGCGCCTCCGGCCCCGACTCCCGTTCCGAGCCCGGACCCGTAACCGGGATCGGAGCGGAGGCGCCTTCGGGAGGCGCCGCCCCGCCCCGGGACCCTGCCCGGAGGCGGTCGCCGGAATCGACGGGACTCGATCCGGCCGTGGTCCCGGGAGCCGAAGGGGACCGGCTCCCGGGACCGCACAGGGGGCGCGTCTCGGGACGACGCCCCGACGGGGGGCGCGGACGAGGGATCTGCGCCGCATGGGGAGGCGCGGGCGGGGGCCCGCGCCAGGACCGGCGATGCTCGGGATGTCGCCGACGGGGGTGCCGGACCTTCACCCGGCACCCCTCCGAGCACCCGAGGGCACCGGAAGTCCGATCAGTGCTCGACGGTCAGCCTCGGCCGTCAGCCCTCGACGGCATCGTCGTGCGCGGTGAGACGGTAGCCGACGCCCCGCACGGTCTCGATGTAGCGGGGCACGGCAGTGCTGTCGCCGATCTTGCGACGCAGGTTCGCCATGTGCGCCTCGATCGCGCGCTTGTCGGGATCGCCGACGTACGACGCGGATCCGAACGCCTCTCCGCGCAGCACCAGCGCGAGGTCGGACTTGCTGCGCACCCGCCGCTTGGACTCGAGCAGCGTGGCGAGCAGGTCGAACTCGGTGGGCGTCAGATCCACCTCCTGCTGCGCCACCAGCACGGTGTGCGTGTCGAGGTCGAGACTGATGTCGCGGTGCGCGTGCCATCGTCCGGCGGTGCCCGCCGGCGGATGCGCCGCGGCGACGGAGGGATTGCGCGCGGCTGCGCCCTGGGCGACGCCGGAGGGGATGCGCGCCGCGGGCGCCGCGTCGCTCGCGGCGGGGGTCGCACCGGCGGTCGTGGCGGGCGACGGCTCCGGGTTGCGGGGACGGCGCAGCAGCGCCTCGATCCGCGCCCGGAGCTCACGCGGACGGAACGGCTTCACCAGATACTCGTCGGCGCCCGAGGTGAGACCGAGCACCACGTCGGACTCCTCACCGAGGGCGGAGAGCATGATGATGAACGTGCCGCTGACGGCCCGGATCCGTCGTGCGGCCTCGAACCCGTCGATGCCGGGCAGGTTGATGTCGAGCGTGGTGATGACCGGCCGGTTCGCGGCGACCGCGGCGACGCCCTCGAGCCCCGTGCCCGCCAGCACCGTGCGGAAGCCGGCGGAGCGGAAGACCTCGTCCAGCAAGGAGCGGACGTCCGGATCGTCCTCGATGATCACGGCGGTCTTCGTGGCGTCTTCGGTCATGATCTTCCCTGCAGCTCCGGTCGTGAGCATCATATCGGCATGCCGGTGGCACGCCGATCTCGCTCAGCGGCCGGCGCGGGCGATCGTGACGATGCGGGGCGCGTCGGCGTCGAGGTCCTCCGCGGCGAGGTCGTCGGAGGTCGCCCCGATCGGGCGCTCCAGCTCGATGTCCCACCAGCTGTCGGCGAGCTCCTCGGCCATGCCGCGTCCCCACTCCACCACCACCACGGATCCGGGCACGTCCACGTCGAGATCGTCGAGCTCCGCCGCGGATCCGAGCCGGTACGCGTCCATGTGCACGAGCGGCGCACCGCCGATGAGGGACGGATGCGTGCGCGCGATCACGAAGGTGGGACTCTGCACGGGGCCTCGCACGCCGAGCCCTGCGGCCAGCCCGCGGGTGAACGTGGTCTTGCCCGCGCCCAGGGGCCCGGTGAGGATCAGGACGTCGCCCGCGACGAGGTCGGATCCGATCCGTCGTCCGAGCTCCTCCATCGCCTCCGCCGTGCGGATCTCGTGCCGTCCGGCCAGCTCGTCCAGGGCGGTCACGAGACGCTCCGGCGCGGCACGCGCGGCCCGATCCGCGTCACGATCTCGTAGTCGATGGTGTCGGCCGCGTCGGCCCAGTCCCTGGCCGAGGGCACCCCGAGCGTCGGGTCGCCGAACAGCACGACCTCGTCGCCGACCGCGACCGGGTCATCGCCCACGTCGACGAGGAACTGATCCATCGCGATGCGCCCGGCGACCGAGTAGCGCCGGCCTCCGATCTGCACCGGTCCGCGCCCCGACGCCTGGCGCGGCACGCCGTCCGCGTAGCCCAGCGGCACCAGCGCGAGCGTCGTCTCCGCCGCCGTGCGGTGCGTGTAGCCGTAGGAGACGCCGGTGCCCGCCGGCACCCGCCGCACGGCGGCCACCGCCGCGCGCAGGGTCATCGCGGGACGCAGGCCGAGATCGCTCGGCGAGCGGTCGTCGAAGGGGCTGACGCCGTACAGGCCGATGCCGATGCGCACCGCGTCGAGGCGGGTCTCCGGCAGATCGATCGCCGCAGCGGTGGCGGCGAGATGACGAAGCTCCGGGCGGATCCCGTTCGCCTCGGCCTCGGCGCACGCGGCGTCGAAGGCGGCGAGGGCTGCGCGGTCGTCCTCGGGCGAGGTGTTGGAGACGTGGCTGAACAGGCCGACGATGCGGATCCGCCCGATGCGCTCCAGGCGCGCCGCCTCCGCGAGCAGCCGGCCGCGATCGGCCGGGGCGATGCCGTTGCGGCTCAGCCCCGTCTCGAACTTCAGGTGCACGCAGACCGGATCCGCGCCGCGTCCTGCCTCGGAGGCGGCGATCAGCTGCTCGAACGACGAGACGCCCAGCTCGATGCCGGCCTCGGCGGCGTCGTCGAACCGGCGCCCCGGCGCGTGCAGCCAGGCCAGGACCGGGGCGTTCACGCCGTCGCGCCGCAGCTGCAGCCCTTCCTCCACCGTGGCGACCCCGAGCCGGGTCGCTCCGCCGGCGAGCGCGGCGACCGCGGCCGCCGCGGCGCCGTGCCCGTATGCGTTCGCCTTCACGATGCCGATCACCTCGACGCCGGTGAGCCGGCGCAGGTGCCGGGTGTTGTCGCTGATCGCATCGAGGTCGATCGTCGCCTCGCGGAACGGCGCGGTCATGCGCGCTCCTCCGCGACGGCCCCCGCCGTCGTGGCTGCGGCCCCCTCGGCCACGACGTACGCGGCGGCCAGACCCGCGTCGTGGGTGAGCGAGAGGTGCAGCGTGGTGATGCCGCGCTCCGCGACCGCCTCGGCGGTGCTGCCGCTCAGCAGGAAGTAGGGCCGGCCGGAGGGTTCCGAGGCGATCTCGATCTCGGTCCAGTGCACTCCGTCGGATCCGCCGAGGGCCTTGATGAGCGCCTCCTTGGCGGCGTACCGCGCAGCCAAGGACGCCAGTCGGAGCGTCTGCTCCGACGGGGCGAACAGCCGCTGCATCAGCCGGGGCGTGCGGGCGACGGTCCGCTCGAACCGCGGGATGTCCACGAGGTCGATGCCGGTGCCGATGATCACCGATTCAGACTACCGGGCGGGATCCGCGCGTCCGGATCCCGCTCGGTGGCCACCTCGATGCGCGTGGACCTGCCGGGTGCGCCCCGGGTCACTCCACGGTGACGGACTTGGCGAGGTTGCGCGGCTGGTCGACGTCGAGACCCTTCGCCGTGGCGAGCGCCATCGCGAAGATCTGCAGCGGCACCACCGCGAGGATCGGCTCGAACAGGGCCCCGGCGAGCGGGATCCGGATGACCTCGTCGGCGAACGGCAGCACGGCCGCGTCGCCCTCCTCGGCGATGACGATCACGCGGGCGCCGCGGGCGCGGATCTCCTGGATGTTCGACACGACCTTCGCGTGCAGCAGCGCGGAGTGGCGCGGCGACGGCAGGAGCACGAACACGGGCTGACCGGGCTCGATCAGCGCGATCGGGCCGTGCTTCAGCTCGCCCGCGGCGAAGCCCTCGGCGTGGATGTAGGAGATCTCCTTGAGCTTGAGCGCGCCCTCGAGCGCGATCGGGTAGCCGACGTGGCGGCCGAGGAAGAGCACCGAGCGGGTGTCCGCCATCCAGCCCGCGAGCTGCGTGACGTGCACCTGCTCGTCGGCGAGAACCTTCGCGATCTTCGCGGGCAGCGCCTCCAGGTCCGCGACCGCGGCGGCGGCGTCGGCGGCGGAGACCGTCCCGCGCACGCGTCCCGCATGCAGGCCGAGCAGCAGCAGCGCCGTGATCTGCGCGACGAACGCCTTGGTCGAAGCCACCGCGACTTCGGGGCCGGCGTGGGTGTAGACGACCGCATCCGACTCGCGCGGGATGGTCGCGCCCTGCGTGTTGCAGATCGACAGGGTGCGCGCTCCGCGCTCGCGGGCGTACTTGACCGCCATGAGCGTGTCCATGGTCTCGCCGGACTGGCTGATCGAGACGACGAGCGTGTTCTCGCCGATCACCGGATCCCGGTAGCGGAACTCGTGCGCGAGCTCGACGTCCACGGGCACGCGCGCCCACTGCTCGAGCGCGTACTTGCCGACCATGCCCGCGTACGACGCGGTGCCGCACGCGGTGATGATGATGCGGTCGATGCCGCGGAACAGCTCGTCGGATCCGTCGAGCTCGGGGATGACGACCGCGCCGTCCTGCACCCGGCCGCGGATGGTGTTGGCGACGGCGTCGGGCTCCTCGGCGACCTCCTTGGCCATGAAGCTCGGCCAGCCGCCCTTCTCGGCGGACGCCGCATCCCAGGACACGTCGAACGGCTCGGGCGTGACCGGGTTGCCGGCGAAGTCGGTCACGGTCACCGCGGCGGGAGTGATCGCGACGATCTCGTCCTGACCGATCGCGAGCGCACGGCGCGTGTGGTCGACGAACGCGGCGACATCGGATCCGAGGAAGTTCTCCCCCTCGCCCAGGCCGATGACCAGAGGCGAGTTGCGGCGGGCGGCCACGACCAGACCCGGCTCGTCCTTGTGCACCGCCAGCAGGGTGAAGGCGCCCTCGAGGCGGTTGACGACGGCGCGGAACGCCTCCTGCAGGTCGCCGGTGCGACGGTACTCGCGCCCGATGAGCGCGGCCGCCACCTCGGTGTCGGTCTCGCTGCGGAAGCCGACGCCGTCGGCCTCGAGCTCCGCCTTGAGCACGGCGAAGTTCTCGATGATGCCGTTGTGGATCAGCGCGAGCCGGTCGTCGTCCGCGAGGTGCGGGTGCGCGTTCGCGTCGGTGGGCCCGCCGTGCGTGGCCCAGCGGGTGTGCCCGATGCCGGTCGTGCCGTCCGGCAGCGCGGCGTCTTCCAGGGAGTCCCGCAGCACCTGCAGCTTGCCGGCCTTCTTGCGCATCCCGAGGGATCCGTTGTCATCGATGACCGCGATGCCGGCCGAGTCGTACCCTCGGTACTCCAGGCGGGCGAGCCCGGCGAGCAGGATGTCCTGGCTGGGGCGCGGCCCCACGTATCCGACGATTCCACACATGGTTTCAGGGTACGGCGGGAGTTTTGCGCAGGTTCCGAACGAAATCAGACGCCGGCCCTGTCCCAGCTCGCACCGAAGTTCGCGGGCCTACCCTGACGCAATGGGGACCGAGAAGGTGCTCTGCGTCGACGGTTTGGGGCCGCACGCATGAGCCGCAGGAATCGTCGTAGCGTCGACCGCGAATACCGCACGCCCTGGCTGCTCAAGGAGCTCTCCGGCGCACCCGTATGGGCGATGATCGCGTTCGGCGTCATCGTCACCGGGATTGCGACCTTCGCGTTACTGCATCGCTAGAGCCGAGGCGCCTCCCGGGCGCGCGGTCCGGCGCACGACACGAGGTGACGGCAGCCCGGACAGAGCGAACGCGCGGCGCATCCCGGCCGCGTCTGCGAAGCCCGCGTGCTCGGCGATCTCCGCGAGGCCGAGCGGCGCATAGTCCGTGTCGCTCATGAGTTCACGCGCCAGCTCGACGCGCGCTCGGCGGAGCTCATCCGCCGGCGAGCTGCCCTCGGCGGCGAACATCCGCTGCAGCTGACGCACCGACAGATGCATGTCACGGGCAAGGCCCGTGACATCGAAGTCGCGCTCACCACGGCGGACGAGCATGAGCGAGCGGGCCCGATCGATGCCGGACGCCTTGCGTCCCTCGACGATCCCCCGCGGCGCCGCTTCCACGAGCACGCTGAACACCATCTCGGCGATCAGCCGCTCCACGAGGTAGTCGGTGTACACCGTCGGATCCGAATGCTGGGTCAGCAACGAGCTCAGGAACGCATGCAGGCCACGGCCGAGCGTGCTCGGCGGAATCACCTCCCTCGGCGCACGCACACCGGACTCGATCTCGGCCAGCGCGCCCCAGGGCACCCACGCGCACATGACGCTCCCGGCTGCGACGGCGGTCACGGTGACGGTGCGGTGCGGGTGCAGAAAGCACAGCGTTGCCGCCGGCGCCTCCACCGCCACACCCTCGCCCCCGAGGACCCGGAGCGGGCCGGTCGCGATGAGGATCCCGGCGATGGCGTCGCTCTCGCCGGCCTGGGCCGCCCAATGCCACTCCGCCCCCTTCTCGAGTGCGTGCTGAGTGGCCAAGACGCCTCGGTAGCGTCGCGCCACGAGCGGATTCTGGCGCCCCGATCCGAGCTGGCGCATCACCGCGCCGACGTCGATTGCGATCCCCATATCGCGACCTCCCCGTAGGTCTCGCGGGTGCGACTCCCCAGTCGCAAGCGCCCGCGTGAGCGTCATTGTACGCGCCAAAACACGTCATGCGAACCATCGGTTTCGCGACACGCCGCACTGCGGGGGCAGGGGAACCTCGGGATCGGCTAGATGACCGGTCCGGAGTGGGCGTGCGCCGGAGTGCCCTTCACGTCGCCCGCGCACGGCGGCAGCTTTCCCAGGGGCGCCGTCACCGAGCCGGTGCGCGCGACGCCGGCATCGGAGTAGGCGAACGAGAGCGTCGCCGTGCCGTTGGCCGAGTCGGCGAAGAGCCCCGCGTCGACGTAGAGGGCGATGTTCTTCTTCGGGGGCACCGTGTACGACGATGTCAGCCGGCCGCCCGCCGAGAACTTCGCCTCCCTTGCCTGTCCGTTGACGAGGAAGCTCCCGAGCACGATCGTGAGGGGCGCCGCCGTCGTGTTCTCGAACGAGAACGTGCCGTGGTAGTACTTCGGGTTCCCGGGATGCTTGCAGAACGACCCCGCCTGATACGACGGGACGAGCGGCGTCCGGCCCCCGGTCCCCGGCGTGCTCGCGCCGCCGCCCGGAACGCCGGTGGTGGAGGCGCTCGCCAGCGGCGCCGCCACGGCCATCGCGATCACCGGCAGGCTCCACGCCGCCCCGCGCACCACGGTGCGGCGGGAGAGACCACGCTGCTCCCCCGCCTGCGCAGTGCTGTTGTTGCTGTTCCCGGACATGCATGCCTCCCCGGAAATCGGTCGCTGTCGCTCTCCGCGCCGGGCTCCCCCTGCCCGGCGCGCAAGATCCCGACTCTGCCGAAGGACGGCGCGAAGGAGCCGTCAGGGTGTCGCGAAATTCACGAAGGAGGGCGCGATCGTGTCGCGCGCGGGTCAGATCGCGGTGCGCGCCTGCAGGCGCCGCGGCGTCGGCAGTCCCTGACTGAGGAACGCACGACGCATCCCGGCGACGTCACGGAAGCCGGCGCGCTCGGCGACCTCGTCCAGCCCCTCGGCGCCGGCGTCGATGAGCCGGCGCGCGTGGTCGACGCGCTGACCCCGCAGCTCCGCCAGGGGCGTGGTGCCCTCGCGGGCGAACAGACGCTGGAGCTGGCGGCGCGAGAGGTGCAGCGCCTGCGCGAGGGAGTCCACGCCGAACGCCGGATCCGTGCGCCGCGACCGCACGATCTCCCGGGCACGGTCGATCGCGCGCGCTCGGCGCTCCCCCGGGTCGACATCGGCGAGCACTCCGCGGATGGCGCCCACGATCAGCCTCTCGGCGAGCGGGCCCTCGTCGACGCCGGATGCGTCCGCGAGCATGCCCAGCAGGAACGCGTGCAGACTCCGGGCGATCGCGCCGTCGGGCAGCACCTGCCCCGAGCCGGCGGCGGCGCCGGCGGCTTCGGCCACGGCGTCGTGACGCACCCACGCACAGGTGACGGATCCGGGCCGTGCCGCGATCATCTCGACGGCCTGATCCGGATGCAGCAGGCAGACGGATCCGGCGGGGACGACCATCCCCCGGTCCTCCCCGACGCGCACGCGCAGCGGTACGTCGGCGAAGCACAGCACGAGCAGCTCGTCGCCGCGCCGCTCCTGCGCCTCCCAGCGCCACGGCCGCGCGGGATCCACGCGATGCCGGCTGATCAGCGCGCCGGCGCAGCGGAGCAGTGCGAGCGGGTGCTCTTGCTCCGTCCCCAGCCGCCCCAGAGCAGCACGGGAATCGATACTCTTCCCCATCCCAGACATCCCCATGTCCACCCGGGAGTGCGATTTCCCCATCGCTCCGACTCGTCCGGGCGGATCCAGAATACTGGTATCACGGACGCCGTCTCCCGGCGTTCGTTCAGCACCGCGTGCGTCAGCGCGCGGGCGGCCGCTCCCCGTGCAGGCTCTCGTAGACGTCGTCGACGAACTCCGCGATCGCCGAGGCGCCCGTCACCGGACCGCCGGCGAGCATTCCGTCGGCGCCGAGGAGCACGGCGGTCGGCGTGAACCAGTGGTCCGCGAGCGATGGCCCGACATAGCGCAGCGGATCGTGCACGGTCTGCGGTTCCTCGGCTGAGGCGAGGCGACTGTCCTCGGGCGCGCTCTGCAGCAGGAAGCGCACCGACACCTCGGGCAGCAGCGCCCGGTACGCGTCGATCCTCTCGATCACGGGCGTGCAGGATCCGCAGGTCTCCGAGACGGCGAGCAGCAGCACGGGCTTCGTCTCGGCGAGCTGACGCAGCGTCACGGTGCTCCCGTCCGCGAGCGTCACCGGAACCGCGGGAATCCGGGCGCGCAGGTAGTCCTCGAGCTCTGCGTCATCGGCCGGACCCGCACCGGATCCGCCCGCGACGTGCGCTGCGGGTGCGGACTCCCCCGCCTTCTCCTGCACCAGGACGAAGGTGACGGCGACCGCCGCGAGCGCGAGCGTCCACGGCCAGAACGCGATCGCGAGCACGACCGTACCCCCGAACAGAGGAAGGGCGCCGATCGTGAGTGCGGAGATCACGGCCAGCAGCGTCAGCCAGCCGTTGCGCACGAGCGTGCGGCCGGTGATCGGCTGCCGTTCACCGAAGCAGGCGCACGACGCGTCGGGCGTCTTCCGCCGCGCGCGCCACACCATGACCAGATAGGCAGCGAACAGCAGCACCGCGACGACGGCCGCGGCGACGCCCAGCAGACCCCCGAGCAGCAACAGGGCGGCCGCGAGCACGAGCTCGGCGACGGGGTGCAGCCGGATCAGCCAGTCCTTGCGCAGTGCGGCGGGAAGCCCCAGCGCCTCCCACCCCTCGGCGTCGTCGGGCGTGCGCAGTTTCGCGACCCCGCTCACGACCAGCACGCCCACCAGGATGAGCGTGGATGTCAGCGCCGCCGCCGGCAGCAGAAACTCGATCAGAGCAGTCCCCATCCGGCCAGTATCCCAGGAGCGGGAGCGGCCGGGGTCCGGTCAGAGCTTGCGCAGGAGCACCGATTCGACCGCGTGCGAGGCGCCCTTGTTCAGCACCAGCGTCGCCCGGTGCCTGGTCGGCATCACGTTCTCGATGAGGTTGGGCATGTTGATCTCGTTCCAGTAGCCCATCGCCGTGGTGACCGCCTCCTCGTCGGTGAGGTGCGCGAACACGTTGAAGTAGGACGACGGATTGGTGAACGCGCCCTGCCGGAGCGCGAGGAACCGGTCCACGTACCACTGCGCGATGTGGTCGAGTTCCGCGTCGACGTAGATCGAGAAGTCGAAGAGGTCGCTCACCGCCACATCGTTGGGCGCCGGCGGCGGCTGCAGCACGTTCAGCCCCTCCACGATCACGACGTCGGGGCGGCGCACGACCACATGGGCGTCGGGCACGATGTCGTAGCGGATGTGCGAGTAGAACGGCGCACGCACCTCGTCCGCACCGCTCTTGACCTTCGTGAGGAACTCGATCAGGGCCCGCCGGTCGTAGGACTCCGGGAAGCCTTTGCGATCCATGATGCCGCGGCGCTCGAGCTCGGCGTTCGGGTAGAGGAACCCGTCGGTCGTGACGAGCTCGACGCGGGGGGTGCCGGGCCAGCGGCTCATCAGCTCCCGCAGCAGACGCGCGATCGTCGACTTTCCGACCGCGACGGATCCGGCCACGCCCACGACGAACGGGGTCGTGTCGTCGGCCTCGCCGAGGAACTGGTTCGTGGCCTCGCCGAGGCGCTTGGTCGACGTCGCGTACAGGCTCAGCAGCCGGCTCAGCGGCAGGTAGACCTCTTTGACCTCGGTGAGGTCGAGGCGGTCGCCGATGCCGCGGATCTCCACGACCTCGGTCTCGCTGAGCGGCTGGTCGAGATCGGCGGCGAGGCGCGCCCAGTCGGCGCGGTCGATGCGGCGATACGGAGACAGCGACGGCAGCGTCTGCGGCGCGAGGGGATCGGAGCTCACGCGCTCCATCGTATCGGCGCGCCGACCGCCGTCCGGTGCCGCTGCCGTGCCGGACGCCCCTTCGCTGGTCGCCGTTTGCGGTTCTCCCGCGCTCGAAGCCGCAACGGCGACCAGCGAGCGGAGATGAGACGCTCGCGTGCACGTCACCTCCGCCGAGTAGTCTTCCCCCGTGCGTCTCGGAGTGCTCGACATCGGATCCAACACCGTCCACCTGCTCGCGGCCGACGTGCATCCCGGCGGACGGCCGCTCGCGACCACGAGCGACCGCACGGTGCTGCGGCTAATGCGGTTCCTCACCCCGTCCGGCGCCATCAGCGAGGAGGGGGTGCAGGCGCTGCTCTCGGCCGTCGCCCAGGCGCGCGCCCTCGCCGAGCACGAGAAGGTCGACGCCCTCCTCGCCACGGCGACCAGCGCGGTGCGCGAGGCGGCGAACGGCGCCGACGTGATCGCCCGGGTCGAGGCCGCGCTGGGCCAGCCCCTGCAGGTGCTCGACGGAGAGACCGAGGCCCGGCTCACGTTCCTCGCCGTCCGGCGCTGGTTCGGCTGGGCGGCCGGGCAGATCCTGCTGTTCGACATCGGCGGCGGATCGCTGGAGGTGGCGGCGGGCTCGGAGGAGCTTCCCGACGTCGCCGCCTCGGTGCCGCTGGGAGCCGGCCGCTCGACGGTGATGTTCCTGCCCGACGACCCGCCCGGCGAGGAAGCGGTCGAGAGGCTGCGTGCACACGCCGCCGACGTGCTCGCACCGGTCGCGGAACGGCTCTCCGCGCTCCCCCGCCCCGATCACGTGGTCGGCTCCTCCAAGGCGATCCGCTCGCTCGCCCGTCTCGTGGGCTACCCGGCGCCGGGCTGGTCGGGATCCGAGCGGATGCTGCTGCCCCGTGCGTCACTCGGATCCTGGATCCCCCGGCTCGCCCGCCTGCCCGCGTCGGCGCGGCAGGAGCTGCCCGGGATCACGCCCGACCGCACGTTCCAGATCGTGGCGGCCGCGGTGGTGCTGCACGCCGCGATGACGGCGATGAAGGTGGACGAGCTCGAGGTGTCGCCGTGGGCTCTGCGCGAAGGCGTGCTCCTGCGCTACATCGAGGACCGGGCGCACGACGACGACCGCTGAGACAGCGGCTCTCCCGCGCCCGCATCCCCTACCCTGGTGTCATGAACGACGCGAGGGATCTGGGGTCACCGCGCGGCGAGTCGCCGATGCCGCTCACCCGACGAGAGCTGCGACAGCGCCGCGAGGCCGCGGCCGTCGCCGAGGCGTCAGGGGCGCATCTCGACGAGCGGCAGGAGCCGGATGCGGCGGCGGCACCGCAGGACGCACCCCGCCCCTCGGACCCGCAGACGCCGGACCGGCCTCCCGGCGGTGCCTCCTTCGGCTCCCTCGCCGGCATGTTCGCCGACACCGTGCGGGCCGTCTCGGCCCAGCCCACGGTGCTGACGGTGTGCACGGGCAACATCTGCCGTTCGCCGCTCGCCGAGTCGCTGCTCCGCGCGCACCTCGCCGACCTCGACGTCCGCGTGCACAGCGCCGGCACCCACGCGCTCGTCGGCCATGCGATGACCGAGCCCGCGCAGCAGCTCGCCCGCGACCGCGGCGTGGATCCTGCCGTCGCCGACGCCCACCGGGCCCGGCTCCTCACCGAGCCGCTGCTCGACGACGCCGACCTCGTCCTCACCATGACCACGGAGCAGCGCGACTACGCCGTGCAGCTGCTGCCGCGCCGGCTGCACCGCGTCTTTCCCGTGCGGGAGTTCGCGCGACTCGCGCAGGATCTCGACGACACGCAGCTGCGTGTCATCGCCGACGCGGCGGGCGACGACCCCCGCGAGCGCCTGGTGGCGGTCGTCGAGGCCGTCGCCGGCCGTCGAGGCGGATCGGCACCGAAGGGCGAGGACGTGATCGACCCCTACCGGCGCTCGACGGCGGTCTACGAGGAGTCCGCCGCGCAGCTCACCCCGGCACTCGTCGAGGTCGAGCGCGTGATCCGCGCGGCCCTCTGACACCGCAGGCGGAATCGGCCTGCCGCCCGTTCTCGCGGACGTGCAGGCCGACCCCCTGAACGGCTACGGCATGCAGATGCCCGACACGTCGAACGTGAACGGCCCGACCCAGATGTTCTGCGGCGGTCGGTCGTTCGCCGCGCGCCCCGAGTTGTTCACGATGAAGTCGAGCGAGAACGCGCTGACCGATGCCGCGGTGACGTTGACGTTGCCCGCGCTGCTGGCGGCATCGACCTCGACGTTCGGCGCGCTGGTCGACAGGCGCCAGCGGTTGGACGGGATCCCGCTCCCCTGCAGCCACGTGGGATTGTAGCTGCCCGTGCCGGCCGACACCGAGACACGCTCGGCGCCGCCGTTGCCGTCGAGCGCCATGAACCCGTCGATGTCCTTGATCGTGTAGGCCAGGTTCTGCACGGTCGTGGCGGCGCCGCCCAGCGCGAACGTGAAGGTCACCGTCTCGCCGCCGCCGTTGTTGACGAGACCGAGGGTGTCGAGGGCCAGGTGCACGCTCGGCTTCGCCTCGCCGCCGTGCATGTCGACGTCCTGAACGAGGTTGTTCGCCGTGTTGATGGCCATCTGCGCGACACCCGTGTGCACGGCGCTGAGCGTCAGGGTGAGATCCTTCCCATCGCCGAAGGGATCGGTCCAGGTGAACTGCGACGCCGTGGCCCCGGCGCGCACATAGGCCGCCGTCTCCGTGCTGAGGTGCTTCGTGCACGCCGCCGACGCGGCGGACATCGGCGTCGCCGCCACTGCCGCCAGGACGGGAACCGACCACGCCGCGCTCTTGACGACCGTTCGTCGCGTCAGCTCTCTCGACCGGCCGCGCTCGACGTCGAGTTCTTCCATTCTGTCCATCCTCTTCTCCCCGATCTGCGGCGGCCGGGGTGCCACCGCCTCTGGACAGAAAGGAGTGGCCCGCCCTCGAAAAGTGACGGCGCGACGCAAGGTTCTTCGCCCCTTGGCCGGTGCCTGCCGATGCCGGCCCTCCCCGACACCCGCGGCTCGGTTTCGTCGCCGCTGTCAAGACCCGTCATACTGGTCTGCAGGGGGCGGTACTATGTCGGCTGTCCACGTCCGAAAGGACCTCCCACCCCCGTGTCATCCCTTTCGACCACGCGCTTGCTGGAGACTCACCTCGGTCTCAGCTCGCACCATTCCGGCCTCGTCAGCGCGCGCGCGTTCCGCTCGATCCTGGTCACGGTGCACCGGCCGCAACAGCAGCACTGGACCTGGCGCGAAGTGGCCGACGAGCCCCACGCCGCCGTGCTGTTCGCTACCGGTGAAGGCGCGGACGGTACCCCGCTCCCGGTCGCGCGGTTCGTGCCGCCTCACGCCGTCGAGAGCATCGAATGGAGCCGCTCCAGCGAGGTGATCGCCGTGTGGGTCCCGCTCGAGACCCTCCGGGAGCTCATCCACGACGCCCCGCTGCGCCCGCTGACGCTGCATCCCACTCCGATGGTGCAGGCGTTCCGCGCCTTCACGCTCGCGATCGCGCGCAACACCGAGGACTCGACGTCCATCTCGCGGTACGCGATCGAGCGCCTGCTCGCGGAGATGGTCTTCGGCGCCCTGCTCGAGGTGTTCGCCGGGGATCTCCCCGAGCGCGGGCAGGCGCCGTTGGCGGAGCGCGCGCGTTCCACGATGTTGCTGCACCGGGAAGATCCGCAGTTCACGATCGCCGAGCTCGCCAGCGAGCTGCATGTGTCGCTCCGCCACCTGCAGCGGGCCTTCGCGAAGCTGGGCACCACGCCGGGAGATGCGCTGCGGCGCCTGCGGGTCGAGCTCGCCGAGTCGCTGCTGCGCAACCCCGACTACGAGGTGCTCACGATCGAGGAGATCGCCGCCCACTCCGGGTTCACGAGCGGCCTGCAGCTGCGCCGCGCGCTGCGGGCCGAGGGCCTGCCGTCGCCGACGAGGATCCGGCCCTCCCGCTGACGGGTGCGGCCCGGGGGCATCCCGCCGGTCAGACGCGTCGGCGCACCACCCCGGCCTGGATGAGCTCCGCCAGTGCCGCCTCGACCAGCTCTCGCGGATCCCCGTGCTGCGGCGCGCCGAACTCGGCGACGACGTCGTCGATGATGCCGGCCGTCGAACGGCCGGCGCGCAGGGCATCCCAGATGACCGGCGCGATCCCGTCGAGCACGTGCACCCAGCGCTGGGCGAGCACGACGACGTGATCGCCGCAGCGGATCGCATCGGTCACCTCGGAAAGGTCGAACTCGGGGTTCTCCTCCGTGACCAGTGCGGGCTCCCACTCGCCGTGCACGCGGGCGTGGTCGAGCAGCTGCGGGACGATCGGCGCGACGGTGGCGGCGTCGGGGTAGGTCAGGCGCACGACGCCGCCGATCCGATCGCAGAGGGCGGCGACCGTCTGCAGCGGTGTCGGCAGCTCGGCGAGATAGCTCATCTGCGGCGCCAGCTCGGCGATCGCATCGGGGAACGTCACCTGCTCGATGCGCGGCTCCGGCTGCGCGGCGTCGCGGGTGATCAGCACGAGGGCGGTGAGCGCCAGCGGGGCGTCCGGCACCGGCTGCAGGCCGGCGGCGTCCGGCGAGACCTGCTCCTTGGGGCGCCCCTCCCGCACCATCGAGAGGGGTTTGCGGTACGGCAGCACCGTGCGTGCGGTGTCGACCGCGATCGTCTCGTCGGAGATGTACCCGTGCACGGCGCCCAGCGCGCGGCTGAGCGTCGTCTTGCCGCGCCCGGAAGGCCCGACGAACGCGGCGACCCGGCCCTCCGGGTCCGACACACCGCAGGCGTGGAACATGAGCAGCTCGCCGCTGCGCGCGTTCAGCGCGGCCAGCGTGACCTGCACCGTGAGCGATTCGGCGAGGGCGTCGCCCTCCAGCCCGGCCGCGACGGGCACGTCGGCGCCGGGTTCGATCGCGGGGTCGTACGGAACCCGGGCTCCGGCCCAGGAGGCGCGGATCGCGTCGACGACGTCACCGGGGACGCCGTCGGCGAACGTCAGGCGGATCCGCACGCCGAGCGCGCTGACATCGAGCGGAGCGTACCGGGTCCCCTCCGGTGCGGACGCCTCGGAGGCCATCACGCCGCCTCCGACTCCCCTCGCCGGCGCGGGCCGTCTCCGTGTACGGTGCCGGACGGCAGCTCCTGCTCGTCACTGCGGTAATAATCCCCGTGGTACTGATACCCGTAATACGCAGCACCACTACCCCGACGCGGAACCTTGTTCAACACCAAACCCAAAGCACGCGCCCCCGCACGCTCCAGATTCCCGATCGCCTTCCCCAACACCTCGAACGTCGTCTTCCCCACCGTGCCGACAATGATCGCGCCGTCGGCGCTGTGGGCGAGCACGGCCGCGTCCGTCACCGGAATCAACGGCGGCGCATCGATGATCACGATCGCCTCCCGCGCGATCGACTTCAACAACTCCCGCATCCGCGCCGACCCCAACACCTCACTCGGATTCGGCGGCACCTTCCCCGCCGTCACCACCAACAACTGCCCATTACCGAACCGCTGCGCCACCTCCGCGATCGTCGCCCGCCCCGCAAGCACATCCGAGATCCCCGCACCCTTCGGCAAACCGAACACCGTATCCACCATCGGACGCCGCAGATCCCCATCGATCAACACCACCGGCTGCCCACTCGACGCCAACGTCACCGCCAGATTCGACGAAATCGTCGACTTCCCATCACCCGGCAACGGACTCGTCACCACAATGATCCGCGGCGGATTATCCACATCCATGTACTGCAGATTCGTCCGCAACTCCCGCATCGCCTCACCGATACCGAACAGATGCGCACCCTCACTACCCCGACTCGTGCCCCCATCAAACGGCAACAACCGGTTATCCGCCGTGAACGACTTCTCCTCCGGGATCGTGCCCACCACAGGCTTACCCGTCTCCCGCTCCACCTGCTCCACCGAACGAATCCGACGATCCAACGTGTACCGCAACAGGCCATACCCCACCGCGACCGCCAAACCCACCAACGCCCCCAACGCCAACGCCAACCGCGTATTCGGCGACGACGGCGCATCCGGCAAACGCGCCGAATCAATCGGACTCAAAAACACCGCACCCTTCTTCGCCGGGTCCGTGGTCTCCAGGCGGTTGACCTCGGCGCCCATCGAGCGCACCCAGGCCTCGGCGATGTCGCGGGCCTTCTCGGGCGAGGACGCGTCGGCGGTGACCTTGAGCGTCGTGGTGTCGACGGTGTTGGCGACGCTGACCTGCTTCACGAGCTGGTCGGCGCTGACGTCCAGGTTCAATTCCGTGATCACGCCCTCGGCGACGGCGCGCGACTGCCCCAGCGCGACATAGGTCTTGACGCGCCCCGAGGTCAGCGAGTTGCCGAGCATCGCAGAACTCAGGCTGCTGTCGCCGGTGTCGCCCGACGTGTTCGCCTGCACGATCGCGGAGGCGTCGGCCGTGTAGACCTTGGGCTGCAGCAGCGTCCATCCGAACGCGACGGCGACGCCGAGGAGCGTGATGAGGACCATCCCGAGCCAGTGCGCGCGGAAGACCCGCAAATACTCACGCAGATCCATACAGGCTGATCCCCCTCGCTCCGCTCACCCTGCGAGGGCGATAAGTCAACGGCCTTTCGATGGTACCGGAAGCGCATTCCCAGGCGCGACAAGGAGACGACGGCTGTCGACTCGCCGAGAGCGGACTCAGGCGGTGGCGGTTCCGCTGAAGTTCAGCGTTCCGATACCGCCGAGCACGAAGCCGGTCGCCACGCCGTGGAGGTTCCAGACGAGAGTCATCGGGCACTCGACGCTCAGACCCAACCCGTACTGAAGCGTCGTCTTCACCGTGACGGTCAGGGTCTTCGGGACCGGCGCGTACGGCGGGATACCGATGGCCGAACCACCGTTCGGGAGTGCCACGTTCGTGAAGATGAAGGCGCCGGGGAACAGTCCCACGGTCGAGATGTTGCCGGCCCCCGCGCCCAGACCGACAGCGGAGGTGTAAGTGTTGTTGTCCGACATCGTCAGGGTGGCGCTCAGTACGACGTAGGTGAAGGCGGGCTGGAAGATGTTGGTCCAGCTGATGCCGCACGCGGTCGCGTCGAGTCCGAAGACGTTGGGGAAGGCAAGGGTCGCCTTATTTCCTGCCACAAGCGCCACGGACGTCCAAGCGCCGGCGATGAGGCCTCCGACGATCGGCAGGCCCGCCTTGATGCATGTCGGGCAGGCGGGGACCGACGCAGAAGCCAACGGTGTCGCGGCAGCCGCCGCGACCACGGGAACGGACCAGGCAGCACCCTTCAGAACGGTGCGGCGCGCGACCTGCTTGGTGGTTTCGATCTCGGACATGCGGCCCCCAGAAGTGACGAGTAGATTCAGAGCGGACCGATCTGCCGGTTGCCGTTCACGCACCGCATCGGGACCCACATCTCGACACTGGCCAGCCCCTCAGGCCGCCCGCAGATTGACGTCGTCAGAACGTGGAAACGCGTCGTCGAATCGACGTTGTCAATCCGGTCGAACACGAAGAAGGCCGCCTCGGCAGAGGCGGCCTTCTCGAAAGGGTGGCGTCAGAGGATGCCGGCGCCGACCGGGACGCTGATCGAGGTCGAGCTGGTGAAGGTGCGGCCGTTCAGGACCACGGTCAGGGTGACGGGGAACGTCGCGAGCGCGCTGATCGCCACGCCCGTGCTCACCCCGGCGAGACCGAAGACGACCGGGACATTGAGCGTGCCGTTGGACGCGACGGTCACCGTACGCGTGCCGGTCCAGCTGGTCGCGGGGAATCCGAAGCTGCCGACGATCGGGGCGGTCTGGTAGGTCGTGGTGCGCTCGCCGGCCGTGGTGTTGATGCCGTCGACCGAGGCGACGCCGAATCCACGCGCCTGTCCCACGGGGATGTTGATCCCGGCCGGACGGCCGACGGCGATGGTCACCGTCGCCGCCCCCGTCAGCGGGCCTGTGCCGTTCGTGACCGTGTACTGGGTCGGCACGGTGATGAGGACCTGAGCCGTCAGGGTCCCGCCGCCGTCAAGGAGGGCCAGGGTCAGGAGCGAGGTGCTGCTGCCGTTCCAGGCGATGCTCGCGTTCGCCGTCGACGCCGCAGCGAGCGGGGTAGCCACCGCTGCCGCCACGACCGGCACCGACCATGCGGCGCCCTTCAGCACTGCGCGGCGCTGGATGTTCTTGTTCTCCGTCATGTGTTGCTGCTCCTCCGGTGTTTCCGATATCGACGCGGGTACGTCGCCCTCCGCGCCCTGCTGCAGATGGGGGACATCTGGGCACGTTCAGCAGCCATCGTCGCGGCGCGCACGGGGAGGGAACAGGGGTGAGGTCGCTGACTGATCGAGACCGGTCGCAATCCGCCCACGGGTCGAGAGCGGCATGATGGACGCATGGCATCCGACACCGCAGCACCCGAGCGTCCCCCGGAGCAGAACCGCCCGCTCTGGCGTCGGATCACCGGCAGCTTCCTCTTCCAGCTGTGCGCGGCGTTCGTCGTCTTCGGGCTGGTCCTGTCGTTCGTCGCGAAGCCGTACTGGGTGCCGTCGGGGTCGATGGAGCAGACCCTGCAGGTCGGGGACCGCGTGCTGGTGAACCGCCTGGCCTACGTCGGCGGTGCGACGCCGCACACCGGTGACATCGTCGTCTTCGACGCGGACGATGCCTGGGACGGCGGTACGAGCGCTCCGGAGAATCCGCTCAAGGCCGCCCTGCGGTGGGTCGGCGAAGTCACCGGGTTCGGGCCGTCCGGCCCGCACACGCTCATCAAGCGCGTGATCGCCGGGCCAGGGCAGACGGTGAGATGCTGCACCGCGGACGGAAGGCTGATCGTCGACGGGAAACCGCTGGACGAGTCCTACGTATTCCAGGACTTCCCGTTCCAGCCCGGTTCGCTCGACTGCGCCACGACGCCCGTCTCGCCGAGGTGCTTGCCCGAGGTGACGGTGCCGAAGGACTCCTACCTGGTCATGGGCGACCACCGCTCGAACTCGTCCGACGGCGCGATCCGCTGCCGCGGGCGCACGACGCCCGACGCCGGCTGCTGGCGCTGGGCGCACTCCGAGGACATCGTCGGCAAGGCCGTCGTGATCCTCTGGCCCGTCAACCGTTGGTCGGGGCTATAGCCGGTCTCACCGCTCGTCGGCGTCGTCGTCCATCGCCGCGGCCGCAGAGAGAATCACGGGAAGACGCCAAGCCACGGTGAGCCGCAGCGGACGTGCAGGCGCCTCGCCCGCGTCATCCGGAGCCGGTTCCTCTGCCGTCGACCCCCGTTCGTCGGCACGACTGTCGTCCCTGTCCATCTTCATGAGCAACGCGGGCTTCCCCTCAACAGATCCCCTCCCCAGGGGACACCGCCGCACGACGGAGAACCGACCTGCATGCGGTGACAAAACGATGCCGACGACTTTCGGGTCGCCGCCGACAATTCATTCAACGCGCGAAGTCTGGGAGCTTCCCCCACTGCAGAAGAATTCACCCTTGACATCACCCGAGTCGGGTGAAGTGCAACAAGGCCCGCTCAGAGGTACCCGGCCTTGGTGGCCAGGCGCACCGCGTCGGCCGCGGCGGACACGCCGAGCTTGCGGTACAGCGAGGTCTGATGGCTCTTCACCGTGTTCGGCGAGCGGAAGAGGGCTTTCGCGATCTGCTCCCTCGTCTCGCCCAGTGCCAGGCGGGCGAGTACGGCGAGCTCGCTCTCGGTGAGCGACGGCATGTCGAAGACGCCCCTGCTGCCCGGACTCACCACCTCCGGGAGCAGCTCCGGGATCCGCTCGGCGACCAGTTCGAGCAGGCGGGGAGCGAGGATGCGCATCACGGCGAGCTCATGCGGGCCCGAGCGGCGGTTGAGCTCACCGAGCTCGTCCACCGCGGCCCTGGCCGCCGCGGTGTCGCCGCTGAGATAGTGCGCGAGCCCGAGCATGAGGCTGCGGTGCCGCTCCGCCTGGCGCAGTCCCTCGGTCAGCGGGCGCGCCGCGCGGAGCTCACGGATCGCCGACTTGGGCGCTCCCCCGGCGATGCCCACCATGCAGCTCACGATCACGGTCGGCCAGCTGCGGTCCTGCACGGTCCGCAGATGCTGTCGGGCGCCCGGCACGTTGCCGTTCAGGAGGGATTCGAACGCGAGGAGCACGTGCGGGACGGAGGAGTTGAGGGCGCTCCCCCTCGTCCCCAGGCCGGCGGCCATGAGCGCCTCGATGCGCTCCTTCACCTCCACCCGCCGATCGGCGAGCACGCCCCGTCGTTGCAGAGCAAGGAGGTAGAGCGGCCAGAGCTCGCCCATCGGACCGTAGGTGAGCTGCAGGATCCGGGCGAACGACCCGGACGGATCCTCGTCGTCGAGCAGTGCCTCGACCAGCGCCTGCTCCGGATCGAGCAGCGGCTCCATCCAGCTCGACGTGCGAGGCGTGCGTTGCGCCTCGACGAGGTGAGCGCGTGCCGCGGCGGGGTCGCCGTATAGGGCGTGGATCATCGCCGAGCGCAGGTGCGCCTCTCTGAGATAGAACCGCAGGGAGGAGGGCGTGGGAACGCGCAGCACGCGTCCGAAGAGCGCGAGGGCTTCGGCGAACCGTCCGAGCAGCAGCGCCGTGAGAGCGGCCTCCGTGAGGAACAGGCTGCGGACGCCGTTCGTCGGGTCCAGCACCGAGGGGATCGCCGCCTCGATCTCGGGCAGGCGGATGAGCACCTCGTAGGCGCGGGCGACGTCGCCGTTCAGCCGCGCGTGCCAGGCGTCGGTGACCACGAGCCAGCGCCGCAGGTGCGCCGGCAGATTCGGGGAGCGGGAGAGGGCCCTGTCCTCGGTGGCCGCGTCGGCGCCCTCGGGAGCGAGCATCCGCGCGACCAGGGCGACCTCGGCGCTCGCGCGGACCGCCTCGGCGGGCAAGCCCAGGAGGATCCCGGTCAGCTCCTCCACCGGCAGCGTGAACCAGGCCTCCACCGGCCGAGTGGCGAGCAGGTGGACGACGACGGCATGGTCGCCCGCCGCTTCGGCGTCGCGAATCCTTCTCGCGATATCCGACATCCGGCACTCCCCGCAACTGACCCCCGTGTGACGAGCATACGATCCGCATGGCGGATTCGGGCGGCGCAGGGGCCACGAACAGAGGATCTTGTGAGAATCTCACTCCGCACGGGCGGAGGCCGCGCCCCCTGCCGGCTCGAGGAGCCCGCGCACGACGAGGTCCGCGACGAACTCGTCGACCGCGCCGACGATCGCCGCCGTGTCGCGGTCGACACGGCCGGAGGCGCGATCGGCCACCGTGCCGTCCCCCTCCTCGCAGGCGGCACGCCAGATCACCCCGGCGGTTCCGGCCAGCACCACGATCGGCCCCTGCGGTAGCCGCGCCGCGTACACGGCGTCGCCGTCGTCGATCACGCCGACATCCGCTGCCGGACGATAGCGGATCATGATCCGCCGTGCTTCCGGGGTGGATCGTCGGGCGTGCGACGACGGAGCCGGCTCCGCGTCGACTGCGCGACCTCGCGCAGTCCTCGCCCCGAGCGGACGGCGAACTCGCGCAGGATCTCCCCCGGTCGCGGCGCACGGCCCAGCTTGTGCGTCAGACGTTCGGTGTTCACCAGCGGCGCCCGCAGCATCAGCACGATCCGCTCGCGCAGCGTCCGCGCGGCGCGCACGCGGGCGAGCCAGTCCTGCGTGCGGGTACCTCCCTGCGACGCCACCTTCCAGAGCAGGTACTCGCGCCGGTGGGCGTGGCTCTCCAGGTCGCCGTGGGCCGCGGCGAACGCCACCTGCGCGTCCAGGCGATCGACCAGCGCGAGACAGGCTGCGCGCGCGGGTTCGTCGAGCGCGTCCCACACCCGCGCGGCGGTGTCGCCCTGACCGCCGGCGCGCGCCGCGTTCAGCGTGAGCAGGACGGCCTGGGCCGTGAGCCCGGGCACCGCGCAGGGCAGCCCCGCCGCGCGCGCCGGCGCACGGTCGGCCCACAGCACCTCGAAGGCCGGCCCGTCGGGGAGCCCGATGCCGGGGAACCGGCGGTGGACGTCGAGGTGGCCCCAGTCCGGGTGGAAGTAGGTCTGCGCATGCTCGAACGAGGAGTTGTTGCGGAAGAAGCTGTAGACCTGCCAGCCCTGCGCGAGCAGGGCGCGGTGCAGCGCGGGGATCCCTGCGGGATCGACGATCACGTCGACGTCCGTGCCCTCGAAGCGGCGATCGAGCAGCGCTCGATCCGTCATGCTCCCCTTGATGTGCAGCAGGCGCGTCCCGACCCGGTCGGCGATCACCTGCACTCCGGCGCGCGACATCTCCAGCCGCACGCTCGGCGGGATCCGCTCGACGACCTCCGCTGACACGGCGCCAGCCTACGGCACCGCCCCGACGCGCCCAAGGCATGCCCTGACGGCGGGATCAGCGCCGCGCGAGCACCCTCCGATAGACCTCCGCGTGCTGCTCGGCGACGGCGTGATCGGTGACGAGGCCCGGCGTCCGCGACGCGGCCTCGCCGAGCCTCCGGCGCAGGCCGGGGTCGTCGCCCAGTCGACGCAGCGCCGCGGCGAGGGCGCGGGCGTCGCGAGGGGCGACGACGAGGCCGTTGCCGCCGTCGCGCACCCACTCGACCGGCCCACCCTCCCCCGCGACCACGGTGGCCAGGCCCGCGTCCAGGTACTCGAGCACGTTGAACCCGAGCGGCTCCGCGCGCAGCGACGCCTGCACGCCCACGTCCCAGCGGCGCAACAGGCGCTCGACGTCGTCCACATGACCGAGCAGGCGCACCCGGTCAGCGAGACCGAGCGCGCGGGCCCGGGCGCGCAGCTCGTCGGCGTAGCCGGCATGTCCGAACGGCGCGCCCCCGGCGAACTCCAGCACCTCATCGCCCGCGGGGAACGCCTGCGCGAACGCCTCCAGCAGGAGCAGCTGGCCCTTCCACGGATCGATGCGCGCCAGCATGCCCACCCGGAGCGGCCCCGGCTCGCGTTCGCCGCGTGCGCGACCGGTCAGACCCGACGCCCCCACGGCGACCTCCCGCAGAGCAGCCGCCCGCAGGAACGGCTCGGCGCTCGCCAGTGTCGCCTGCGAGTTGGCGATCACGCCATCCGCGCGGGGCAGGACGATCCGGGTCATCATCCGCAGTCCGAAGCCGCCCAGCGTCTCCCGGTCGGTGAAGTCGTGCAGGTAGACCACGAAGGGCGCACGCGTGCCCGCCACCGCGAGCGCGCCGTAGGCGGCGGCGCGGGTGCTGTTCGAGACCACCAGATCCGCCCGGCGGAACGACGGATGCCGCCGGGTCGCGATCGCCTGCGCGGCCAGCCGGGCGCCCGCCGCGACCGCCCCCGCCGGCGAGGCGCCGCTGGCGCCGTGCGGCTGGGTGACGCCGATGCGATGGATCGGGACCGACTCCGGCACGCCGGCGAAGGCGCCGTCCTCCGCCGGGTCCGGCGGGAGCAGGATGCTCGCGCGCCAGGGCGGGTCCGCCCGGAGCATCCGGGCGAGGCCGAGCTCGGCCCCTCCCGGCACCGTGGTGTGCGCCAGGTGGACGACCCTCGGTGCAGGTGCCGTCGAACGCTCGGGAACGGACAGCGGATCCTCTCCTAAGATGAGTGCGGAGTCGCTTCTCTGCGACGACACCGGGCGTCTCCGCGGCACGCGAACACCTGTCCCGCGTCGACGGACCCAACGATACAGGGGGGACGATGCGTGTTCTGCGGATCTCCCACAGTGCGACGGTGCGGGCCTGGCGCGGGCGGGAACGAGCCCTGCGCGAGCGCGGTCTGGACGTGCGCCTGCTCACCGCGACGCACAGCGACGCCGGCGGCGTGCCGGTCGCGCTGGACGCGGATCCGCAGGAGGACGTCGTCGGCGTCGGGACCTGGGGCACGCACCCGGCCCTGTTCGTCTACGACCCCCGTCCGCTCTGGAGGGCCCTCGGCGAGCACTGGGACCTGATCGACATCCACGAGGAGCCGTTCGCGCTCAGCACCGCCGAGATCCTCGTCCTGAGGGCGTTGCGCGCGCGGCGGACGCCGTACATCCTCTACACCGCGCAGAACCTGCTCAAGCGCTACCCCTTCCCGTTCGGCTGGTTCGAGCGCCGGTCCCTCCGCCGCGCCGCCGGCATCTCCGCCTGCAACGCCGAGGCGGCGGCGATCGCGGAGCTCAAGGGCTTCCCGGGGCACGCGCGGGTGATCCCGCTGGGGGTGGATCCGGCTGACGAGGTGGATCCGGCCGCCGGGACCGCTCCGGCCGACGGAACCGGATCCGCGACGGCCCCGTCGGAACCGGTCCGGATCGTGGTCGGGCTGCTCGGACGGCTCGTGCCGGAGAAGGGCGTTCTGCTGCTGCTCGACGCCCTGGTCGCCGATCCGTCGCTGCACGCCAGGATCGCGGGCACCGGTCCGCTCGCCGAGGTCATCGAGGAGGAGGCGCGGCGTCGCGGGGTCGGCGCAAGGGTGCAGTTCCTCGGCGGAGTGGATCCGGACGACGTCGCGGGGTTCTACGCGTCGATCGACGTCCTCGCCGTGCCCTCGCTGCCGACGCGCCGGTGGACCGAGCAGTTCGGACGCGTCGCGGTCGAGGCGATGGCCGCCGGGGTGCCCGTGGTGTCGAGCGACGCCGGGGCGCTCCCGGACGTCGTCGGCGGCGCCGGCATCGTCGTGCCCCGGGGCGACGCGCGCGCCCTGGCGGCGGCACTGCGGGAGGCGGCCGGGCCCCGACGCGACGAGCTGATCGCACGGGGGCTGACCCGCGCGGCCGAGTGCTCCTGGCCCGCCATCGCCGCGCAGTACGAGCAGCTCTACACTGCCGCGCTCGCCTCCGCGCCGCGCGGGCTCCCTCGAACCGCTGCCCGGGCGGACGAGCCCGAGGTGATCGTGGTGGCGTACGGCGCACCCGACCTGCTGCGCCGTGCACTGGAGCCCGTGCGGCACCTGCCCGTCACCGTCGTGGACAACTCCTCGCTGCCAGAGATCGCCGCCCTGTGCGACGAGCTGGGCGTGCGCTACCGGGATCCGAGCAGGAACCTGGGCTTCGGCGCGGGGGTGAACCGGGCGCTCGCCGAGCGGATCCGCCCGGGCGCCGATGTGCTGCTGCTCAATCCCGATGCGGTGATCGACGCGGACGGCGTCGGCGCCCTGCAGCGCGCGCTGGCCGCCGACCCGCGACTGGCGAGCGTGGGCCCCCGGCAGCACGACGAGCAGGGGGTCGAGGCCCGCGCCGCATGGGTGTTCCCCTCCCCCGGCCGTGCCTGGCTCGAGGCGCTCGGACTCGGGCGCCTGATCCGCGGCCCCCGCTTCGTGATCGGATCCGTGCTGATGCTGCGCGCGGAGGCGCTGGATCAGGTCGGCGGCTTCGACGAGCGCTTCTTCCTCTACGCGGAGGAGACCGACTGGGCCTACCGGGCTCATCTGCTCGGCTGGCGGCATGCCGTGGTCCCCCGCGCGGTCGCCACGCACGCCGGCGGGGGCACGAGCACGGATCCGGCACGCCGCGAGCGGCAGTTCCATGCCAGCCAGGAGCGCTATTACCGCAAGCACTTCGGCGCCCTGGGCTGGGCTTCGGCCCGCGCCGCGCAGCTCCTCGGCGCCACCGCGCGCGGGATCGCGCTGCGCGGAGACCGCGGCCGCGCCGCGGCCCGTCGTGCCGCGCTCTATCGTCGCGGTCCGGTGCGGGCCGAGGCGGAGGCGGATCCTCGCCCCCTCTCGGCCTGACCTGCGCGCTACGCTGAATCAGCGGCGCGGCGGGGCACATGCGCCGAAGGCCGTGTAGGGGATCGCACCGTGATGAGGATCGTGCAGATCGCACCGAGCGTCGCACCCGGCGCCGGCATCTCGGGTGTGGCCTGGGAGCTCGAGCGCGCGTTCCGAGCGCAGGGACATACGGTCGAGTCGCTCACGGCCGCGCAGCTGGTGCGCATCCCGCCGCGCACCCAGCGCGCCGCGTGGCGGCGCCGGCTGTCGATGGTCGGCACGCAGTTCCGTCTGGCCGTCCGCGGCAGCGCTCGCGCACGGCGGTATCTCGCGGCGCGGCCGGATGCGGTCGCGCTGTGCCACGGCATGGTGCTGGCGGGCGACGTGTTCGTGAACCACGTGATCACGGTCGCGGCCGTGCACGCCCGCGGGCATGCGCTCTGGCGGATCCTGCGCAACCCGATGGTCCCGTTCGCCTACGTCGTCGATCGGATCCGCTATCGCGGGCGCACGCATCGTGCCGTCGTCGCACTCACCTCCGCGGAGGTCGCGACGCTCGAGCGCTGGTACGGGGCGGTGGCCCCGCCCGTGCAGGTGATCCCGAACGGCGTGGACCTGGAGCGCTTCCGGCCGCCCACCGACGCCGAGCGGCGGGAGGCGCGGGCCGCGCTGGGCCTCGACGACGAACACCGGGTCGCTCTGTTCGTCGGCCACGAGCTGCGCTGGAAGGGCGTGCCCCTCGCGATCGATGCGCTCGTGCACGCGCCCACCGTGATGCTGCTGGTCGTCGGCGGCGATTCCGAGACCATCCCGCTGATGCTGCGCCGCGCCGAACGGGTCGGCGTCCTGGACCGCGTGCACTTCGCCGGCGTGAGGACCGACCTGCCGGCGGTCTTCGCCGCCGCGGACATGTTCGTCTTCCCTACGCTCTACGAGCCCTACGGCATGGTGGTGTCGGAGGCGCTGGCCTCCGGGCTGCCGGTGGTGGCGACACGGCAGGGCTGCGCGGCCGACCTCGTCGAGGACGGCGTGAACGGCTATCTCGTGGATCCGGATCCGGTCGCGATCGCCCGGCGGCTCGAGCAGATCGCCGCGACCGACGTGGCGGGGTGGCGGGATGCGTGCCGGCGCAGCGTCGAGCATCTCGGATGGGATCGTATCGCGCGCCGCTACGTCGACCTGCTGTCCTCCGTGCGCCCGGGGCGGACCGGCCCGGGGCCGGATCCTGCCGAGGACGCCGCGGCCCGACCGCTCGACATCGTGCACGCCGTCTGCTCCGACGGGTTCGCCGGCGTCGAGCGGTTCATCGTGCGGCTCGCGAGCGCGCAGCGCTCGGCCGGGGCCCGCGTGCGCGTGATCGGCGGGGATCCGGCGCGCATGTCGGCGGCGCTGGCCGGAACCGGTGTCGGATTCGTCCCGGCCCGCGGAAGTCTCGGCGTGCGTCGCGCGCTGCGGGCCGTGCGCGACGACGCCGACGTGGTCAACGTGCACATGACGGCCGCGGAGGCCGCCGCCGCGCTCGCCTTCGGTCGCGGCCGCCGCCCCGCGGTCGTGGCGACGCGGCACTTCGCGCAGCCGCGGCGGCGCCGCGCGGTGGTGCACATGGACGCGGTCGCCGCCCGCGTGGTCGACGCCGAGATCGCGATCAGCAGCGCCGTGTCGGCCGAGATCGGCGTGCCCTCGACGGTCGTGCGCTCCGGACTGCCCACGCCCGGAGCCTCCGGGACCGAACCCTCCGGGACGCCGCCGGTGCGCGAACGCATCCTCCTCGTCGCGCAGCGCCTCGAGGCGGAGAAGGCGACCGACGTCGCGATCGAGGCGTTCGCGGCCTCCGGTCTCGCTGCAGACGGCTGGCAGCTCTGGATCGCCGGCGAGGGCGCCCTGCGCGCAGCGCTCGAGGCGCAGGCCGCGCGTCTCGGCGTCGCCGGCGCGACCCGCTTCCTGGGGTATCGGTCCGATGTCGCCGCGCTGATGGCGCAGGCGGGGATCCTCCTCGCGCCGTGCCCGCGCGAAGGTCTCGGGCTGACCGTGCTGGAGGCGATGCAGGCCCGGCTCCCGGTCGTGGCCGCGGCGGCGGGAGGGCATCTCGACCTTCTCGAGGCCGTGGATCCGGATGCGCTCTTCCCGCCCGGCGACGTCGCGACCGCCGCCGACCGCCTGCGCGTGCTCGCCGCGGATCCGGAGGCGCGTGAACGTCTCGCCGAAGCGGCGCAGAGGCGCCAGGTCGCCGAGTTCTCGCTCGAGGCACAGGTGGCCGGCACAGCCGCCGTGTACCGCGACGCGATCGCCCGCCGCACGGCGTCTCGCCGGGGCCCGGATGGCGGGCACCGCCCATGACGGACCTCGTGGTGGTCTCGCTCGAGCGCTGGGACGAGGTGTGGCGCCGCAACCAGCATCTGGTCTCGGGTCTGCTGCGCGAGGATCCCGCCCTGCGCGTGCTGTTCGTCGAGCCGCCGGACGACCCCCTGTACGCGCTGCGGCGCGGCGCGCGTCCGGAGTTCGGGCGGCGGCTGCGGGCGATCTCCGGACGGCTGCACGCGATCCGCCCTGTGAAGTGGCTGCCGCGGCGTATCGATCCGGCAGCGGATGAGCGGATCGAGCGCGCGGTCGTCCGCGCCGCGGCCCGCCTGGGCATGACGGATCCGGTGCTGTGGATCAACGACCCGCGCGCCGCAGGCCTCGCCCGGCGCACGGGCTGGAGGACGCTGTACGACCTCACCGACGACTGGCTGGCCGCCGACCGCCCCACCGCGGAGACGCGGCGCATTCGCGAGGGCGAGGAGTGGCTGCTCGCCCATGCGACGGCCGTGGTGGCGTGCTCGGCCGAGCTCGTGCGCCGCAAGCGCCCCGGCCGAGCGGACATCGCCCTGGTGCGCAACGGCGTCGACGTGGCCGCCTATCGCGCCCCGCATCCGCGCCCGCACGATCTGCCCTCAGGGTCCGTCGCGCTGTACCTGGGCACCCTGCACCGCGACCGGCTCGACGTCGACCTCTGCGTGCGCACCGCCGCCGCCCTCGGCGGCGCCGCCACCCTGGTGCTCGTCGGCCCGAACGCGCTCGACGACGCCGACACCGCCCGGCTGCGCGAGGCCGGCGCGGTCGTCCTGGGCGCCCGGCCGCGCGACGCGGTGATCGGATACCTGCAGCACGCCGACGTGCTGCTCGTGCCTCACCTCGTGACGGCGTTCACCGAGAGCCTGGATCCGCTCAAGCTTTACGAGTATCAGGCGGTCGGACGCCCGGTGGTCGCCACGCCCGTCGCGGGGTTCCGCGAAGCGGCAGGCGATCGGATCCGCCTCGCCGACGCCGACGAGTTCGCCGCGGTCACGCGCCGCACGCTGGCCGACGCCGCGGAGTCGCCGGGCTCCGACCCGGATCCGGTCGCGGCGGCCGACTGGTCGCAACGGGTCGCCGAAATGCGTGCCGTGCTGGCCGGGGCGGAGTCGCGGTGAGCGCGCGCGAGGCGCCCACCGGGATCCGCGGATCCGGTCGCGGCACGGACCGGCGGACGGCCATCGACGTGGCCGTGCTGTGTGCAGCCACCGCCGCGCTCGGGGCGTTCGCGGTCTTCCTGGTCCCCGCGGGGCTCCCCTACGACGAGCCCGCGCACTGGTCGAATGTGCTGTATCTGGCCCATCACCGCACGCTGCCCGTCGTGGGCGACCCCGGGGTGACCTACGAGGGGCAGCAGGCGCCGGCCTACTATGCGGTCGCGGCGCTGCTCGTCGGCGCGTTCGGCTCCGGCTCCGCCGGCTTCATCGCCGTGCGCCTGTTCGGGGTGCTGGGCGCGGTGCTGATGACGTGGCTGGTGGCCCGTCTGCTGGGCCGGGCACTGCCCGGCCGGCCCGCGGCGATCGTGTCCGGCACCGCGTTCGTTGCTCTCAACCCGATGCTGCTCGTGATGTCGGCCTCGGTGCAGAACGACACCTGGTCGCTCGTGGCGGGGTTCGCCGCGATGCTGGTCGCCCTCGGCACCGGCGGCAGCCCGTGGATCCGCGGAGCAGCCCTGGGCCTGCTCGCGGCGCTCGCGATCCTGGTGAAGATCACGACCGCGCCCCTCGTCGTCGGCGTGCTCGTGGTGCTGCTCGTGCGGGCGCGGTGGCGCGAGGCGGCCACGGCGGCGCTCGTTCTCGTGCCCGGGTGCGGCTGGTGGGTGCTGCGGAACCTCTCGCTGTACGGCGACCTGACCGGCCAGGCCGGCGTCGATGCCGCGGGCTACCGGTTCGCCGGCGGCGGGGCGACCCCGTTCGCGCTCGCCCGCGAGGCGCTCACGTACCTGACGCTGCCCGACGAGTATCTGCGCAACGTGTTCGCGGCGCCGACCGCGATCGACGCGCTCGCGGTGCTGGTCGGCGTCATCCTGGTGGCCGGGGCGATCGCCCTGCCCGCTCGCGGCCGACGGTCGGTGCGGGGTCTGCCGGTCGCGCTGCTCGCGGTCGTCGGCGCGGTGAGCGTCGCGGCCTGGCTGGCCCAGGTGTCGCTGGGCTGGCACGTCGCATTCCGCACCGCCTACGGCGCGCTGCCGCTGGCGGCGCTGGCGTACGGATCCGCGACGCTCTGGGCGCGCGGACGACGCACGGGCTGGATCCTGTGCGCGCTGAGCGTGCTGCTCCTGCTGGTGCTGTGTGGCTGGACCGGGCTCCAGCTCATCGCGGTCTCGGATCGGGTGATGCTGCGGATCTGAACCGCGCCCTCCCTGGTCTCCGCGGATCAGCCGGCGGTCGCGGGCGTCGCGTCGGGATCGGCCGGCGGACGCGTGCCGTGCAGGGCCTCGTAGACGTCGCCGATGAAGGCCTCGACGGCGACGTCGCCGGTCACCGGCCCGCCGGCGAGCAGGCCGTCCGCGCCCAGGAGCACCGCGGACGGCGTGGACCACTCCTCGATCGACGCCGCGACGTAGTCGCCGACGTCGTGCAGCGACTGCGGCTCCTCGTGCTCGGCCCAGCGGCTCGTCGCCGGCTCCACCAGCAGCAGTCGCACGTCGACCTCGGGCAGCAGGGCGCGGTACTGCGCGCGCCGATCCCGGATCGTCTCGCAGTGCTCGCACACCGAGGACAGTGCGAGCAGCAGTTGCGGCTTCTTCGCTGCGAGCGCCCGGAGGTTCACCTCGGTGCCGTCGGCCAGGACCACGGGGACCGCGGGCGTACGGCGCCGGACGTAGTCGAGCGCGTCGTCGCCGGATCCCGACGCGGCCTCGCCCACCACCGGGACGCCGGCCGCCGATGCCGGGACCGGGGTCTGGGGAGCGCGCCAGAGCACGAGCGCGGTCGTCGCCACGGCGATGGCCGCCGCGACCAGCCAGGGCAGATGCCCTGCACCCGCCGCGATCGGCCCGCCGACGAGCGGCGTGCTCGCCGCACCCCCCGCGGCGGCCGCGGCGAGCAGGGTGAGCCAGATGTTGCGCGCCACCGTGATGCCCGTGACGCGCGCGGGTGCGCCGAAGCACGAGCACGACGCTCCCCCGCGTGCTGCGGCGCGGGCGACCAGCACCGTGTAGCCGAGCATCAGCAGGGTGGCGACGGTGCCGGCCAGCGCACCGAGCCACCCGCCGAGCACGGCCACGGCGATGCCGAGGAGCAGTTCGCCCCAGGGGTGCAGCCGCAGCAGTGCGTTGCGCCGCAGGAACCGGGGCACGCCCAGCTCCTCCCACTCCCGCAGGTCTCCCGGTGCGCGCAGCTTGGAGACGCCGCTGAGCACGAGGACGCCCGCGAGCAGCAGCGGCAGCGTGACGGCGAACGGAACGAGCATGGTGCGATGCTATCCAGCGGGATCCCGGACCTGCAGAGGGTCCCGCAGATGGTCCGGCAGACGACGAAGGGCCCCGCTGCAGCGAGGCCCTCGTCGAGGCAGGATCACGGGTCAGGCCGCCGCGATGTACGCCTTCTCGGTCGAGTTGAAGGCGGTGCAGGAGCTGCCTTGGATCGGCGGGGCCGACGGGACAGTGGCGTTGGCCACCTGCGGGGCGCCGCCGTTGACCGTGTACGTGATGCTCAGCGCGCCGTTGGAGCTGTTCGGCGCGTTGACCGTCAGCAGGGCGGCGACGTACGTCGTGTGCGCCGGCACGGTGAACGGGTTGGTCTTGATGGACCCGTCGGCGAGGTTCACGACCTCGACCCCGCCGAGGCTCGCACCGTCGAGCGTCGCCGAAGTGATGTTGATCGTGATCGGCGAACCCGTGGGGTTCGAGACCGTGAGACGGAACGCGTAGCCCTTGTAGAGGGACTGCGAGTTGCCCGGGAGCTTGCAGCCGACGCCCGCGAGGGAGATCGGACACGGATTCTCGGGGTTGTAATCGTTGCAGACGCTCGCGGCCGCGAACGGCACGGTCGCGGCGACGGCCACCGCGGGCATCGCCCACGCCATGGCCTTGGTCACTGTGCGGCGGCTGATGCCGACCGACGGCTCGTTCTCAGACATATGCAGTTCCCCAGTCGAATGCAATACGTTATGCGCCCCCAGTTGACGGCATAACGCGAACAAGACCGATGTTAGCGTATGACCCAAGCATTCCGATACCGGTATTGCAAGGATTTCGCGGGAGGACACGCGCGATGACACGCGATGCGATCCGCACCACCGCCCCGCGGACGCTCCTCTCCCAGCTCGGCACCCTCCTGCGCGTGACCGGGGCCCGTCCGCGGCAGTGGATCCTGGGCACCGTGGCGGCGTCGGTCGTGCTCGCGCTCCTCGACATGGCCGGGGTCGCGGCGATGCTGCCGCTGATGAGCCTGATCACCACCGGGCAGGCGCAGGGCGCCGTGCTGGAGTGGATCGCGGCGCGGGTCGGCAGCTCCGACCTGTCGGTCCTGATCCCCCTCGTCGGCGGCTTCATCGCAGTCGTCTTCCTCGTCAAGACGGCCGGCTCCCTGCTGTTCCGCTGGTGGCTCCTCGGGCGCACCACGCGGATCACCGCGCTCGCGGCAACGGAACTGATGAACCGCTACGTGCAGGCGCCGTACGCCGCGCATCGGGCGCGCACCCTCAGCGTCGTGTACCGCAACATCAACGACGCGACGAACCAGGCAGCCAGCGTGCTCATGGCCGTCGTCACGATGTGCTCGGACGTGCTCGTGCTGGTCGCGATCATGACGGTGCTCGCGCTCGCGGCGCCCGGCGCCACGGTGTTCACGATCGTGCTGTTCGGCGGCATCGTCGGCGGGGTGCAGTTCGCCCTGCGCCGTCGCCAGCTGCGCATCGGCGAGACGATCGCCCAGGCGGGCCTCGAGTCGTGGCAGGCGCTCATGCCGGGCCTCGAGGGCTTCCGCGAGACGCGGCTGAGCTCGCGGGGATCCGCCTTCGTCGGCGCCTTCCGCGAATCGCGGCTGCGCAGCGCCCGCGCCGGGCGCGAGCTGAGCTTCATGAGCGACGTCCCCCGCCACATCCTCGAGATCGCGTTCATCATCGCGATCGTGGGGATCTCGATCCTGATGTTCACGCTGGGATCGGCCGCGCAGGTGATCCCCGTGCTCGGACTTTTCGCGACGGCCGCCCTGCGCGCTCTGCCGACGCTCACCCGCGTGTCGGCGAACCTCGCCACGACACGCGTCGGCGGGGTGGGACTGAACATCATGGTCGAGGCGCTCGACGAGCTGGATCCCGCCGAGCTGTACGACGAGCGCCCCCGCGGAGACGAGCCGTACCACGGCGACATCGTGCTCGACGAGGTGACCTTCCACTACCCGGACTCGGACGCACCGGTGCTCGACGGGCTCTCCCTCACCATCGGCGAGAACACCACGGTCGCGTTCACCGGCGGCAGCGGCGCCGGCAAGACCACCGTGGTGGATCTGATCCTCGGCCTGTTCTCCCCCACGTCGGGCGTCGTGCGCTGCGGCGGCCGCAGCATCTCCGACGATCCGGCGACCTGGTACTCCGAGATCGGCGTCGTCCCGCAGGACGTGTACCTGCTGAGCGGGACCATCGCGCGCAACGTCGCCTTCGGGGTGGATCCCCCCGCCATCGACCGTGACCGCGTGCACGCGGCGCTCGTCCAGGCGCAGCTCGGCGACCTCGTCGCGAGCCTTCCCGACGGCATCGACACGGTCGTCGGGGAACGGGGCACGCGCCTCTCCGGCGGTCAGCGCCAGCGCATCGGCCTGGCCCGCGCGCTCTATCAGCGCCCGCGGGTGCTCGTGCTCGACGAGGCGACCAGCGCTCTCGACAACGCCACCGAGCACGAGATCGCCCAGACGCTGCAGTCCTTGCAGGGCACGATGACCATCATCATCGTCGCGCACCGGCTGTCGACCGTCCGCACGGTCGACCATCTGGTGCACCTGCGCGACGGCGGCATCGCCGCGCAGGGCACGTTCGACGAGGTGCGGGAGCAGGATCCCGAGTTCGCCCGGCTCGTGCAGCTCGGCCGACTGGAGTGATCCGGTCCCGCCGCTGAGCGGCCGGTTCAGACCTCGACCGCGGACGTCCGCTCCCGTTCGAACGGACGCTGCGCCAGGGCGCGCACGGAGGGAAGCCTCTCGCCGATCCGCGCTCTCAGCGTCGTGTCGCCGAGCAGGGCGGCCAGCGCCCGTCCGACCTCGGGCCCGACGCCCGGCACCGGATCCAGGGTGTACGGTTCGAGGCCGAACATCCGCGCCAGGCCCTCCACCTTGCCGCGCGTGCGCAGCACCACCACCGGCGTGCCCTGCGTCAGCGCCAGGATCGCCAGGTGCATGCGACCGGTGACCACCGCCGAGGCGCGCTTCGTGATCCACCGCACTTCGGCGGGGCGCAGCATCCGCTCGACCAGCAGCACCCTGTCCGGTGCCGCCGCGCGGACAGCCGCGCGGCGGCACACAGCGAGGTCGTCGTCCCCGTCGCGCAGGCAGTGCGGGAGCAGCATGACGCGCCGGCCTTCCGCGGTCACCCGATCGATGAGCTCGGCGAACTCGGGTACGAGGTCCCTGCGGCGCTCGATGAGACCGCTGAGGTTGATCACGATCACCGGATCCGGATCGCGCGCCAGCCAGGTCGCGACGCCGGCGGGCTCCTGCTCGCCGTCCGCCGTGAACACCAGATCCGCGGACTCGATCACGGAGACGCCCGCTGCGGCCAGGCGCTCGGCAGAGATCGGGTCGCGCACGAACAGCCGGGCCTCGCGCGCCGCCCGCGCGAGCGCCGCGGCGGCGACGCGGTCGGGCTGCGCGCCCCAGCTGAAGCCCAGCAGCTGCGCGCGCGCCCCGAGCCGGTGCGCGAGCCGGAGAAGCTCGGCGCGCGTCACAGCCTCCATGCGCTCGTAGCCGCCGTCCATGATGTCGGCGCCGATCACGGCGAACGTGCGGGCGACCCTGAGTTCTTCGGCGAGCGAGTGCACCTCGCTCCCCCGGCCCCGCAGGGTGCCGGCGCTCAGCAGGGGCGCGAGCAGCACGCGGACGCGCGCCCGGTCCTGCTCCGGGATGACGTAGGCGTCGGCGGATCGCATGACGGCGACGATCTCGCCCGGGGTGTTCGCGAGATACGCCTCGAACATCGCCTGGTCGCCGATGTTGCCGCGGCCCGCGGCGAGCATCACAACGTCCCGATCACGAGGAGGTGGAGACGGCGCCGTCTCGGCACGCCGGAGGGACGCGCGGACACGCATCCGCTCCGCGGCGTGCGCGACCCTCAGCCCGACGTCGGTGACGAGCGCGCGTCGCGCGCCGAGGTACAGCGCGTGGCGGAGCATCACCCGGCGCTGCGGCGGACCCGCGGCGGGTGCCGCGTCGCCGCTCCGGGTGATGGGCATGCTTCCTCCGCGGTGATGCTATTGCCTGTGACGGCGCAGTGATATACCTGTGTCGTGATTCACCCGGCCTCTGGGGTGCCCGTCGGATCCGGCCCTCCACGATGAGGATCGTCAGCTTCTCGCTGGTCGTGCCCTACCCCGGCATCCCGCATGCGGGCGGCGAGTACTACCGCCGCCACCTGCGGGCGCTCGGCGCTCTCGGCCATGACGTGACCGTCGTCGCGCCGGATTCCGCGCTCAACCGCGTCGGCCTCGCGCGCAGGGAGGATCCGGCGCGCGTGATCCTGGTCGGCGGAGACCTCTCTCCCGGCATGCGCGCGGTCGACCGCGTGGCCGCGCTGGTGGCGCCGCACTGGCTCCCGCCGAGCAGCCGCCGAGGGCTGCGCCGCAGCGACGAGGTCGGCGACGCGGTGCGGGATGCGGACTTCGTCGAGGCGCACTGGGAGGAGATGGCCTTCCTGCTGCGCCGAGCGACGGCGCCGCGCCCCACCGCCCTGTTCGCCCACGACGTGCCGCTCCAGCGCGAGCTGCGGTGGCTGCGGGCCGCCCGGGCTCAGCGCGCCATGACGAAGGTCGTGTGGCGGGTGTGGCGGGTGCTGATCGTCGCCCTGACGCAGCCCGCGTCGTTCCGGAGCGCCGACGTCGTGGTCGCATTGAGCGACAAGGACGCCGGACAGGTGCGCCGTGCCGCGCGACGTTCCCGGGTGGCGGCGATCGACCCGCCCCTGTGGGACCCGGCCGAGCACAGCGATCCCCTGCTCGAGGGCCGGGAGGCGCCGCGCGCCGCGCACGCCGTCTTCGTCGCCGCCTTCGATCGCCGCGAGAACGTCGAGGCGGCGGAATGGCTGCTGGACGAGGTGTGGCCCGCGGTGCGCGCGGCCCTGCCTGAGGCGACCCTGTCGCTCGTCGGCGCGCACCCGCCGGAGTGTCTCAGCCGACGTGCGGTCGAAGGCACGGGGGTGACCGTGACCGGCTACGTGCCCGATCTCGACACGGTCTATCGCACCGCCACCGCGGCGGTCGTGCCGCTGCACTCCGGCGCGGGCGTGAAGTTCAAGACGATCGATGCGCTGCTGCGCGGCCTCCCGGTGGTCGCCACCACGGTGGGGGCGGAAGGGATCGCCGCGGACGACGGCCGGGTCCCGTTCCCCGTGACCGACGAGCCGCAGGCGTTCGCCGCAGCCGTGATCCTCGCACTCGCGACCGCGCCCACGACCGAGCTCGAGACCGCCGAGTGGGCGCGCGCCCGCTACAGCACCGAGCGCTACACCCGCCGGCTGGTCGAGCTGATCCCCGAACTGGGGCCGCGTACAGCCCCCTAGACGGCGATCATCGAAGCCACCCCAGACTCCACGCCCGGCCGCCCTATGCTGACCCCATGGGCGAACTCCGCGTCATCCACGCCATCACGCCCGGCGACCATTTCTCCCCGCGCACCGGCTCCGCCGTGCCGACCGTCGTGCACCTGCTCGCCGATGCCGCCCGGCGCGCCGGCGACGCTCCCCACGCCGTCGTCCTGGACCGCACCACGATGGCGCCGCGCTACCCCGGCGTCGAGCTGATCGAGTACGACCGCGCCCCCGGGGTGACGCGCACCGGGCGCGTCCTCGATGCGGTCGCGGGCCGGCTCGGGGGGGCGCGCCCGCGGCTCGCCCGGTCGTTCGCCCCGGTCGCGGACGCCGTGCGCGAGCTCCCCGCGGCGCACGTGCTCGCACACAACGCGCCCGTCCTCCCTCGGCTGCTGCGCGGGAGCGGGCATCGCGTGTCGCTCTACGCGCACAATCAGCTGTTCCGCACCTACGGGCGTCGCGAGGCGGATCGGGCGGTCGGCGACGCCGCCGCGGTGATCTGCGTGAGCGATGCCCTGGCCGACGAGACCGCCCGTCTGCTGCCGCGCGCGCAACGGTCGAAGGTCGCTGTCGTCGAGAACCCCGTCGACACGGCGCGATTCTCCCCGGCGGAGCGGAGGGCGGACGGATCCCGTCCCGTGCGCGTGCTGTTCGTCGGGCGGATGATCCCGCAGAAGGGCCCCGACGTGCTGGCCAGGGCGGCGCAGGAGTTCGGGCTGGACGACGCCGAGTTCACCTTCGTGGGCAGCCACGAGTTCGACGCGGGCGCGCATCCCTCCCGCTATGAGCAGCGGGTGCGGGAGCTCGCGCGCGCGACCCGTGCGCCCGTCCGCTTCCTGCCGTTCGCCGACAGGGACGCCCTGCCCGACCTCTACCGCGAGGCCGATGTGCTCGTGGTGCCCTCGGTGTGGGCCGAGCCCAGCGGGCTGATCCTGGGCGAGGGCATGGCGAGCGGGCTGGCGATCGTGGCCTCGCGCACGGGCGGCATCCCCAGCGTCGTCGGCGACGTCGCGGTGCTGGTGCCACCGAACGATCCCGGCGCGCTCGCCGGCGCGCTCCGCGGCCTGATCGCGGATCCCGCGGCCAGGATCCGGCGGGGCGAGGACGGGCTGCGGCGGGCGATGCAGCGCTCTCCGGACTGGGCGTGGTCCCGGCTGCGCTCCCTCCTCGACGGGATCTGATCCCGTCTCACCGGCCCCAGCGCCGCAGCGGGCGGATCAGCGCGAGGTGGGCGAGGGCGTCCAGCTGGAGCCGGCAGGCGGCCAGCAGCCGACCCGGCCGCAGCGCGCGCCGCGCGGCCTCCGACTTCACCCGGAACTTGTGCCGCTGCATGCCCCGCCACGCCGCCTGCAGCGCGCGACGGTCGGCCGGGGAGTTGTCGGCCGAGGAGTACGTGCGCGCCCAGACGGCGCGGCTCTCACGCACGTTCAGCGCCGTATCCCCCGATGCGTTCGCGCCGTGGCGCCGGTAGCCGACCAGGATCTCGTCCAGCGCGGCGATCGGGCCGAGCCGGGACAGCCGGACCAGCGCGTCCCAGTCGTCGGCCACGCGGTACGACGGATCGAATCCGCCGATCGCGTCGATCGCACTGCGCCGCAGCAGGATCCCGCTGGGCGGATAGAGGTGGTTGGCGAGGAAGAGTTCCGGCAGCGTCGCATCCTCGCCCGGGGCGACGGGCACCACCCGCCCGTCCCGCACGATCTCGCGCTGCCGCATGAAGCGGGCGAACTCCCCGTCGCCGAGCGGCGCGGAGTCGGCATCGATCCAGTCCGCGATCGCGAAGGCGCCGACTGCGTCGGGGCGGCGGTCGAGCACGTCGCACAGCCGCGCGCACAGGTCGGGGGCGATGAGGTCGTCGTGATCCAGGAAGATCACGTACTCCGTCCCGTCGGCCAGCAGCGCGAGCCCGGCGTTGCGGGTGCGGGCGATGCCCTCGTTGCGCTTCTGCACCAGCGTCAGCCGAGGATCACCGAGCATGCTCCGCACGATCTCGGCACCGTCGTCGGAGGACCCGTCGTCGAGCACGATCACCTCGAGTGCGGAGTGCGTCTGGGCGAGCACGGACCGGAGCGTGTCGGCGATGTGCCGGGCGCCGTTGTAGAGCGGGATGACGATCCCGATCGTCGCCTCACCGGCTCGCCCTTCGGCCACCTGCGCTCCTGTCGCTCGCCCACGCCTGCGATGCGCCACCAGACCCGATGATAGCCAGCGGGATGCGCGGCGTCCGCGCGTCGAGAACAGGAACCGTCGCGGATCCCCGCGGGCATACTGGAAGCGCACACGGACAGGAGGCGTGATGGCGCGAGCCCGAGCCTTGCACGGATCCGCCGGCCGCACGGCGACGCAGCCCCGTGCGGCGTCGGCACGCGCTCCGCAGGGCGCGATCCTGTGGCTGAGCGTCGAGGTGCCGGATCGCTTCGGGCAGGGCGGGCAGCGCCGTCAGTACCACCAGATCGCCGCGCTGCGGGAGAACGGTCGACGGGTGGTCGTCGTCTCCCCGGCCGGCCCGCAGGACGACTCCTCGATCGCGGCCCTCGGCGAGGTGCTCCGCCCGCGGCTGCACGTGCGGGGCAGGGCGGTTCCCGGCGCCGCACGGCGGCTCTCCCGGCGCCTGCGCAGCGAGCCCTGGGACGCGATCGTGGTGTCGCACCAGGACTCCCTCTGGCTGCTGCCCGAGGAGACCGAGGCCCCGGTCCTGCTCGACGTCCACAACGCGATGAGCGCCTGGTACCTCTCCCGCGGGCTCCCCGTGCGGGCGGGACGGCATCGCGATCTCGAAAGGCAGGCCATCGCCCGCGCGGACGCCGTGATGACCTGCTCCGAGACGGAGCGCGTCCGTCTGATCGCCCAGCACCCGGAGGCGGCGGCGCGGACGTTCACCGCTCCCCTGGGCATCGATCCGCAGGAGTGGCCGGACCGGGACTACTCGCGGGCCCTCCCTCTCGTGGTGCTCTTCGGCGGCTGGGGCTGGGAGCCGAACCGCCGCGGACTGGAGTGGTTCGCAGGCGAGGTCTGGCCGCGGCTCGCCGCGCGGGCGCCAGAGGCGCAGTGCCGGATCGCGGGCACGGGACTGGATCCGTCCGTCTCACTGCCGGTGGGCGTGGAGTTCGTCGGAAAGGTGCCGAGCCTGGCCGACTTCGCGGCGGAGGCCACGGTCGTGGCCGTGCCCGTGGTGGACGGCGTGGGCGCGGCCATGAAGTTCGCCGAGTCGATGGCCACCGGAGCGGCCGTGATCGCGACGCCCGACGCCGCGAACGCCTTCCCCGGCGCCCAGGCCCAGGTCTCCGCGGATCCGACGGTCTGGGCCGAGTGGATCGCCGAGCGTCTGCGGCGGCGCGGCGAGGAACCCGTCCCCGCCGCAGAACGCGCGCAGGTGCTCGCCGAGCGCACCTGGGCCGCCTGTGTCGCACCGATCGAGGACTGGCTGCGCGCGCAGGTCGGGCGAGGCGACGCGACTGCGCCCCCGGGCGACGGTGCTCGCGGCACGACAGGCGACGGCGCTCCCGGCGGCGGGACGACCGGACGGAGCACGCCATGACCGCCGCCCGGCTCTCCCTGGCGACCATCGCGACCGAGGTGCCCATGGGCGCGCAGGCGTACCAGCGGCAGATCGGCGAGCGCGCCGAGGCGGCGCTGCGCCACGCCTCGTCCGAGCCGTGGACCGTGCGCCCCCTCGTGTTCCGATCGCTGCGGTCGTCTCTCGACGGGAACCGCCGGCTTCCCCTCGGCCGGGTCGCACGCGCGACCGAGAGCGCGCGCGCGTCGCTGGGCCGCCTGCTGTACCGGGGCGACACGGTCTCGCACCGGATGGCGCTCGAATTGCCGCCCTCCCCGCACGCCGACGTGATCACGCTGCACGACGTGGTGTCCTGGCGCTTCCCGGATGAGTCCGCGCCCGTCGCCGCGGCCGCCGCCGAGGCCCGCCGCGCCGCGGCCGTCATCTGCGTGTCGGCGTTCACCGCCTCGGAGGCGGTGGACTTCCTCGGGGTGGCGGATCCGCACGTCGTGCCGAACGGAGTGGATCCGCGCTACCTCGACGCGACGCCCCTGACCGACCGGGCGCGTGCGACCCTCGGCCTCGACCGGCCGTTCCTGCTGCACGCGGGCGGCGCCGCCCGGCGCAAGAACCTCGAAGCGCTGGCGGCCGCGTGGCCCCGGATCCATCGGGAACGCCCCGACCTGCTGCTCGCGCTCGCCGGCCCGCCGCATCCCCGGCGCACGGAGCTGTTCTCGGACCTGCCCGCGGTGCGCCTGCTCGGTCGCCTGCCGGACGAGCTCATGCCGGGCCTGGTCGCCGCGGCCCGCGCCGTGGTCGTGCCGTCGCTCTACGAAGGGTTCGGACTGCCCGTGCTGGAGGCGATGGCCGCCCGCGTCCCCGTGATCGCGGCGAACACGAGCAGCCTGCCCGAGGTCGCCGGCGGAGCAGCGGTGATCGTCGCGCCGACGGCGGACGGGGTCGTCGACGGCGTGCTGACCGCGACATCGGGCGACAGCGCCGTCGACGCGCTCATCGCCGCCGGCCGTGCGCGCGCGGCGGAGTTCACCTGGGACCGCTCGGCGCAGGGCCACGCCCGGATCTGGGACGCCCTGCGCTGACCGCTGCCGGACCGCGGGAGGTCAGCGGTGCAGAGCTCCCGCCGGGTAGCGCGGCAACGCCCCGAGAACCTCGGGAAGACGGCGCAGTGCCGACTCCAGCCCGTCGCACAGCGCCGTCACGCGCGCGGCGTCGGCGGCGCGCGCCCGGCGCACCACGTCGTCCGGCGTGCGCAGGTCCTCGAAGGAGACGAAGCGGCTGCGGCCCGGCGTGACCGCCGCCTCGTAGTCGCGGAACTTGAAGTCGCCGCCGATGAGGGCCGGCTCCCGCGTCGTCCAGACGGCCGGGATCCCGTAGGCGTCGGCCGTGACGAGCCCGTGCAGCGACGTGGTCAGCACCGCGTCCGCCGAGGCGATCCCGCGCAGCACTCCCGGTGCGGGCCGGTGCACGTTGACGGCGCGCACGCCGGCCGCGGCCTCGAAGCGGAGGAGCTCCTCATCGCGCCGATGATGACCGTGCGCCACGAGCACGACCCTGCCGTCCGACCCGGGCCGCTTCAGGTGACGGCCCACCAGCAGCCCCGGGTCGCCGTACGCGACCCCTTCCGCCCCGATCCGCTCCGCCGTGAGCGGGCCGCGGACGGCCAGGACGTGGGCCGACGGCAGGCGGCGTTCGGCGTCGTCGATCGACCCCGAGCCCCAGACGGCCCCGTCGAAGCGCTCGGGGAGGAACTGGATGATGCTGCCGACCCCCGCGAGCCGCGCTCGGTCGGGTTCGCGATGCAGCGGGACGATGCCGTACCGCGGCAGCAGCAGCGGTGTGAGGGCATCGCCGAAGTTCGGGTGCCCGTCCCACCAGAAAGCGGGCACGACGACTCCGCGCACGCCGACCACGGGCGCGGCCTGCAGGATCCGTCGCGCCTGGCGCAGTCGCCGCCGAAGCGGGCTGTCGTACCCTCCGGCCCCGGTCATCGGGACGTCCCCGCGGGCGGATAGAGCAGCAGGTACCGCTCGACGACGCGCTCCCAGCGGAACTCGGCGACCCGCTCGGATCCCGCCGCCGCCAGCCCGTCGCGCAGCGCCGGATCCTCGAGCACGCGCGCGATGGCGGCCGCCAGCGCATCCTCGTCCTCGGGGTCGACCAGGATGCCGTCCTCGCCGTCGTGGACGAACTCGCCGGCGCCGCCGCGGTTCGTCATCACGAGGGCCGTCCCGGCTCGCCACGCCTCCAGCGCCGCGATGCCGAACGCCTCGGAGCGGCTCGGCACCACGAGCGCGCGGGATCCCGCCAGCACCGTCGCCACCTCGGCCGGCGCGCACCATCCGAGGAAGTCCACGACGTCGGTGAGACCGCGTGCCGCGACCTGCTCCGCCAGCGCGGACCGCTCGGGTCCGTCGCCGGCGATCACGAGCCGCACCTCGTCCGGCCCCTCACCGTTCCCGGCCCGCGACGGTGTCCCGCGCTCCCGCAGACGCGCGAACGCCTCGATCAGGAGGTCGAACCCCTTCATCCTGCCGAGCCGGCCGACCGCGGCGAGATAGGCGCCCGAGGGGAGGCGGCTGCGGATCCCCTCGTCCGCCGGCACGTCGGGGGCCACGCCGTTCGGCACCACCACGCCGCCGGTCAGTCCGAATCGCGCGCGCAGATCCCGCAGCACATATTCCGAGGGCGCGGTCACCGCGGTGGATGCGGCCAGCGCGTCGCGGAGGCCGCGGCGCAGGAGCGCGGAGCGGGCGAAGACGTTGTCGTCGTCGCCGGTGGTCTCCCCGTGGGAGGTGACGATCAGGGGCGTGCCGAATCGGCGCTGCAGGGCGAGCGCGTAGAGCCCGTTCGGGCCGAAGCAGTGCACGTGGAGGACGTCGGGGCGGAAGCGCCGGTGCGCGCGCGTCCATGCGGTCCACGCCCCCGGCGCCCGCCGGGCGAACCGGGCCAGCGACGCCGCACGCCGGGCCGGCAGGGGCGTCGGCAGATAGCGCACGGGGAACGCGTCGGGCGGCGGGCCCTGCGGGCGCTCGCCCCGGTCGACGGCCCAGACCTCGACCGCGACGCCGCGGGCGGTCAGAGCTCGGGCGACCTCGGCCACGTGGGTCTCGACGCCGCCGACGTGGGGTGCGTAGGACGACGTGATCAGTGCGACGCGCGGCGCGCTCACGTCCGGCCGCGCTGGCGGCGCGGCCCGGTGGCGGCGTCGTCGGCGATGAAGTCGCCCAGCAGGCTGTCGAGGTCGCCGGCTTCGGGATCCGCCGCGAGAGCGGGATCCTTCCCGCGCTCGACGGGAGCGGCGGTCCGCGCGGCGCGCACCGCACGCGCCGTGGCCCGGCGCGGCTTCGACGCGGCGGGGGCGGCGACCGTCTCCTCGACGGGCTGCGCCGACGCCTCCTCGTCGGGGAGCAGCGGTCCCTGGTCGGCCGGCACGACGGGCACCGGCTGCGCGCCGGTGCGCTTCGGCCCGCTCGCCGCGTCGGTGCTCTTGCCGCCCTTGCCCGCCGTCTCCTTCGGCGAGGACTTCTCGCGGTAGTCGTAGGCGTACCCGGCCTGCCGTCCGGTCACGGGCACGCGGTTGAGCACCACCCCGAGCACCCGCCCCCGTGCCTTCTCGAGCGTGTTGAGCGCCTTGTCGACGACGTCGTAGGTGGTCTTTCCGACCGCGACCACGAGCAGGGCGCCATCGGCCTGGTTGGCGAGCACGGCGCCGTCGGTCACGGCGAGCACGGGCGGAGCGTCGATGATGACGGTCGCGTGCTTCGTCAGGTCCTTCACGAGCTGGTGCATCCGCGCGGATCCGAGCACCTCGCTCGGGTTCGGCGGGATGGTGCCGGCGGTCAGCACAGCCAGGTTGGGGATATCGGGCGCCGTCTGCGCGACCTCGGTGAGCTTGGCCCGTCCGGCGAGCACGTCGGTGAGGCCCGCGCCCGCGACGAGCCCGAGGGTCGAGGCGACGGTCGGGCGCCGGAGGTCGCCGTCGACGAGCACGACGTTCGCGCCGGCGGCGGCCAGGGTCATCGCGAGGTTCGCGGCCACGGTCGACTTCCCCTCCCCCGGCAGGGCGCTCGTCACCACGATCGTGCGCGGAGGATGGTCGACGTCCATGAACTGCAGATTCGTGCGCAGGGCGCGCAGCGACTCGCGCACCGCGAAGTCCGTGCGCGAATCCGCGCGCGCGTCGTCCTCTGCGACGATCCGCCGCTCCGCGGCCACGGAGTCGACCTTCGGGATGATGCCGACGACGGGCACCCCCAGACGCTGCTCCACGTCGTCGGTGCCGCGCACGCGGCGATCCGAGATCGCGCGGATCATCGCGAACGCGATCCCGCCGCCGAGCCCCAGGAGTCCGCCGATCAGCAGCGCCGTGGGGACGCTCGGGAAGATCGGCGCCTCGGGCAGCGCCGCGGTCTGCGCGACGTAGATCATGACCGGCGAGGTTCCCGGCTGGCGATCGATGCCGTCGGTGTCGTCGATGACGGAGACGAGGCCCTTCATCCACGCGTCCGCGAGCTGCTGCGCGGCCTTCGGCGACGACGCGGTGGCCGCGATGTTGATGATGTTGGTGGCCTCGGGGTTGGTCACCGTGATGCGCTTCACCAGAGACTCCGGGCTGTCCGAGAGCCCCAGGGTCGAGCCGGCGTTCACGGCGACGCTGCGCCATCCCGCCATCACGAGGTAGGTCGGCACTTTCGCGCGGGCATACGTGTCCGTGGACTGCGCGAGCTGCTGCTGCGGATCCGTCGGCGTCACCCGACTCTTCACCAGACCGCTGACCGAGGCCTCGTACACGGGCGTCTGGATCTTCGCCCACCCGTACGCGGCGCCGAGCCCGACCGCGGTCATCAGGATGATCGCGATCCAGTTGCGCCGCAGCGCCCGAAGATAGTCCCGGATGTCCATGTCAGTCCTTCGGGGTGGATGAGTAAGCACGATCATACAAACGGGGGTTCCGCCGGCCCCGGGCCTTCGAGCGCCGTGCCGCCGCGCGGCGCTCGGCGGAGCTCTGCCGGGCGTCCTTCGGGGGCGCCCAGTACTGTCCGTCACCCTTCGAGACGGCGAGCGCCTGCGCGCCCAGGCAGATCCCCGCGACCACGAACGGCACCGAGACCTGCGCCGCCACCCAGAACAGGTCGAACTGCGCCGCGGTGATGCGCAGCACGACCGCGCCGAGAGCGACCGCGCCGTAGCGGGGCGCCACCCGCCACAGCACGATGACGAACCCCGCCCACATGATCGCGAACCCCAGCAGGCCCACGACGCCCGCAGACGCCGCGACCTCGAGCTCCGCCTGCGGGGGCTGGAAATGCGCCCAGGGGTGCACGTACCAATAGCGCAGTCCGTGGCCGAACACCGGCGACAGCTTCCACAGCGCGTACACCTCGCGCATCCAGTCCAGTCGGGCGTATGCCGAGTTGAACTGGTTCCCGGATGCGAACTGCTCGATCACACTCTGCACGAGCAGCAGCACGGCCGGGACGGCCAGCACGGTGAGGAACAGCGCGTGCCCCGCCGCGCCGCGGCGGATGATCAGGATGAAGAGCGCGCCCAGCAGGCCGGCGATCGCCTGGCGTGACTGCGTGAGCAGCAGCGCCGCCCCGAAGACGCACACCAGCAGCACCGTCCAGCGCCGGGAGAGCCCGAGCCAGTCCGGTCGCGCGTAGACCAGGAAGACGCCGAGCGCCAGGGCTCCGCCGGCGGCGTTCTTGTGCATCGCCCACGGCCACAGGGGGTACACGGCATCGAGGCCGTGCCCCTGGAGGGCGTTGAGCGCCGCCGTCGCGAAGGTCCCCGCCGCGATCAGTCCCAGCATGCCCAGCAGCAGGAGCATGCTCAGCCGCGCGTAGCCTGCGCGCCCCAGCCCCCATCCGAGCACAAGCGCTCCCGAGATCAGCAGCCAGGCGTGGAACCACTCGACGGTGTTCTGCGGGAACGGGTTCGCGATCACCGTGAAGACGGTGCTGAACTGGTAGATCGCGTTCAGCCACAGCATCGCCCGCATCGGTGGGCTGAGCCGGCGGCTGCCCAGCAGCACCACGGTGCCGAAGCCTGCGGCCAGCGCGGCGTCCGACACCGTCAGATCCGCTCCGCCGACCGCGAGGCGCTCCGTGACGAACACGACCGGCGTCGCCATCAGCGCGATCGCCAGAGGCACCGACCAGGTGAGCACGGCGCCGACGAGGAGGGCGGCGAGCGCGGCGGCGGCCAGCACGGAGGAGGTGGTCGCGTGCTCCAGCACGAGGTAGGCGGCGAGCGCGACGCCGACGGCGATGACCGCCCATTGCCAGGTGGCCGCCCAGGCCGTGGGGAGGGCGTCACGAACGCGCGATACGACACCTGCGGCTCTGCCCATGTCCCCGGTCCTTCGTCCCAGGCGCCATTATCCCACGCCGGTATTCCGCGCGGGGGGCGGAATACCGGGCCACGGCCCCGGCACGCGTGCCGTCGAAAAAGTCGATTCGTCACTTTTCGGCACTTCCGCACTCCTTCGGTATGAGCCGTTTTTTGTGCTCGCGGGCAACGGCGGGGGGCACGCGACGGCACCCCGTCCGGCACACCGGGAGCAGGGGTCGGATCCGCTATCGTCGGACCGTTCAACTGCGTGCACCCGTCGTGCAGATCCACTTCCGGCCTCTTGGGGAGGAGAGCCGGATGAGCCTCATTCATTGGGGAGGATCTCGGTGGATCCACGCACCGATGCCGAGCTTCTGCGCGCTCTGCGCGCGGGAGACGTACGGGCGTACGACGCCCTCTGGCTGCGGCATTCGAAGGCCGCCCTGCGCTATGCGCACCGGCTTCTGGCGTCACGCGCGGAAGATCTGGTCTCCGAGGCGTTCCTCGCCGTGTTCCAGCAGGTCACGACGACCGAGGCGGGCCCGCAGTTCGCGTTCCGGTCATATCTCACGTCGGTCGTGCGCAATCTCGCGATCCGGTGGCGCAAGGAGGCGGAGCAGCTCGTGCAGCTCGGCGAGGTCGAGCAGATCGACGAGCGCGATGCGCTCAGCATCGCCGAGAGGGACGGCGACGCCACCGCCGTCCTGACCGCGCTGCAGGCGCTGCCCGAGCGCTGGCAGCAGGTGCTGTGGCTCGCGGAGGTCGCGGAGGTGAGCCGGCCGGAGATCGCTCGGCAGCTCGGCATCAAGCCGAACGCCGTCTCGCAGCTGCAGCGGCGAGCCAGGGCCGGGTTGAGGATCCAGTGGCTGTCCGGCCAGATCCCGCCCGCCCTGCGGGACGAGGAGGAGCGGCACTGACTCTCTCACGGCGCGTCACTTCTCGCCCTGGTCCGCGCTCCTTATGTGGTGAGACGGCCGAGGTCCTCCCCGGCCCCGGCCGTCTCACCGGTGCAGCCCGTCGTGGCGGAGCGGTCGATGCGAAGGCGCGGCAGCTCTGACGGGACACGGACCCGGGCTGCACCGGATCCGCCGCGTCACTTTCCCTGTCGCGCGCACTCCTTCTCTCGTGGGGACGGTGGCACCCGGCCACCACTCGAATTGGGGAGTAGCAACATGGAACAGCTCGACAACGAGCACGGGCCGAAGAAGGCCCTCACGCGACGCACGATCGTCAAGGGGGCGGCATGGTCGCTGCCCGTCATCGCGGCGGCGTCGGCCGTGCCGGCGTACGCGGCCTCGAACGGCGTCGTGATCGCCCCCGGCAGCCAGCCGGCGCCCACGGGCGTCTGCACGCCCGTCGGCAGCATCGCCTTCACGATCACCAACAACGGGACGCCGGTCGCGAACCAGGCGATCATCGTGACGCTTCCGTCGGCGGCCCCCGCCGGGCAGTCGTCGTTCCACTGGGACGACAACACCACCGCACCGAAGACGTTCGTCTCGGACGCGAACGGCGTCGTGGATCTCACGAGCCACATCATCACCAGCTCGACCCCCGGGACGTACACCGTGCTCGGTCAGATCTCCCCGAACGGGGCGACGTCGAGCATCCAGATCATGGTCTCAGGGGTCTGGATGGGAGCACTGCAGCAGGGCTACGGCGGCACGGGGATCCACGGGGTCTACAACAGCACGCCCGCCGACCCCAGCAACCCGGGAGCGCCCGACTACTTCTCGTACTGCGTCGAGCACAATGTCTCGGCGAAGTCGAACCTGGCGGCGACCGCCGGGGGCCTCGGCAGCTTCCTCGGCAGCAACTACCTCACCGGCAGCTCCGACATCTACAGCAAGGTGCTGTGGATCATCCAGAACAGCTACCCGGGCATCACGCTGAGCGCGTTCTCGGCCGCGGTCGCCGCGGATGCGGCCGCAGCGGGTCGCCCGTTCACCGCGCCGCTCAGCGCGAACGACGCGATCGAGGCGACCCAGTACGCGATCTGGCGCTACACCGACCTGACGTTCGACGCGAACTGGAACTTCCAGACTCCCAACAGCGCGGCGGCGTACTGGTACCTCATCGGTCAGATCAACGCCGGTATGCGCGGCACGCAGAGCGGCAGCACCGGCCTGATCACGTCCGAGGCCACGACGGTCTGCGGCACTCCGACGGGCGGCAGCCACGCGCAGAGCCAGATCCTGGTCGTCCCGGCCTGATCCCATCGCACGGCCGCACGACGGCGCCGTCCCGGAGTCATCCTCCGAGGCGGCGCCGCGCTCGTGCGCGCACGCGTCTATTCGCGCGCTCCGGGTCCGTCGGAGGGTATCCGACGAACTCCGATATATTCAGCAGACGTGCGCGCACCCGACGCGACACGCCGCCGACCGGCCCTCCCGGGACAGGAGGACCGGCAGACCTCGTTCCTGGGGAGGGAACAGTGGACGGTCGCACCGATGCCGAACTCCTCGCCGCACTCCGCGGCGGGGACAAGCATGCGTACGCGGCGCTCTGGGAGCGTCACGCTCCGGCGGCGCAGCGGTACGCGCTGCGCCTCTCGCCGGCGCGGGCGGACGATCTCGTCTCGGAGTCCTTCCTCGCGATCTACCAGCAGGTGACGACGACCGAAGCCGGTCCGCAGTTCGCGTTCCGGTCCTACCTGAAGGCGGTGATGCGCAACACGGCGATCCGTTGGTCCAAGGATGCCGACCAGCTCACCTTCACGGACGAGATCGACGCGGTCGACGAGCGCGATGCACTGAGCCTCGCCGAGACCGACAGCGAAGCGGGCGACGTTCTCGAGGCGTTGCAGGCGCTGCCGGAACGCTGGCAACGGGTCCTGTGGCTCGCCGAGGTCGTGGAGGCGGGGCGCCCGGAGATCGCTCGGGAGCTGAAGATCAAGCCCAATGCGGTGTCCGCTCTGCAGCGCCGGGCTCGGACGGGACTGAAGTTCCAGTGGCTGAGCCGACAGATTCCCGGTGCGCTGCGCGACGACACGAGCCATGTCGCCCGCCTCTTCCCGCAGTACCTCACGGAACCGCGCAACGCGACCCTGATCGCGGAGGTCGATCCGCATGTCGCGGAATGCGCAGAGTGCCGGGTGCTGCTGGGCAGCCTCCGTGGTGGCGCAGCACGGCTTCAGGGCGCCACGCTGGGTGTTCTTCTGGGCTCGGCGGGTATCGGTGCGGCCACGGCGTCGCTGTCATCCGCGACGACGGCGACCGCCCTTGCCGTCGTCGCCGGCACAGGCGCTGTCGCCTGGCTGATCGGCGGGGGGATGGCCGCGGTCACCGCCGGAGGTCTCATCATCGCGCCGTTCTTCACCGTCGGCCCGGCGCTGGCGGCGCCGGAGCCGACCCTGGTGCAGACGGCGCCGGTCGCACCGGAGCCCATCGTTCCCCCCGTGACCCGTGATCCGCTGGCCCCCTCGTCGCCGATCGTGCCTGTGGGCGCCCCTGGGCAGGTCGATCCCGCCGACCAAGGCATTGCCGAACGCTACACGCTCGAATACCAACCACGCCCCGACCCGGCGACGGGCGTGCCTGACCCAGGCCCCGCTCCTGGGCAGTCGACCCCCGACCCGACGGGAACGTCCACCCCGGCGCCGGGCACCCCCGGATCCTCACCCGGCGTCGTCAGCCCTGCGAGCAGCGGATACCTCGCCCCGGTGATCACCGGGAAGACGACGCCGGGCAACAAGGTCGCCGTGCAGCTCGACTCGTCGCGGTACACGCCGACGGTCGGAGCGGACGGATCCTGGACCTTCGACCCGCGCGGCCTCGAGCTCCCGGCCGGCGACTACACGTACCAGGCATGGACGTTCACCGACTCGGCCTCGTCTCCGGCGACCGAGGGCATGTTCACCATCCTGCCGATCGAGGTGCGCGGATTCGAGAACGTCACGGGCTTCGAAGACCTCACCGTGACGCAGGCCAAGACCACCGGCCTCGTCGTCGAGTTCCGCGGGCCGGCGAACGGAACCATCTACGTCTCGACCATGGAGGGCAACACCGCGTTCGTCGCGCTCGACGCCAACGGCTATGCCCAGCGCCGCGTGCTCGTCGACTCGTACGGCTGGTACTGGTTCACCATGCGCTACATCGACAAGGACGGCTACTGGGGACCCCTCTGGGAGCACAACCTCGACGTCTACGACCCCGTGGCGCCATATGACCCGATGGGCCCGGACCCGGCGGATATGACCTACCGGTTCGTGGTCCCGTAGACGACGGGCACCGCCTGCCGCGAGACAGGCGTAGAAGGCCCCCGCAGCCCCTGCGCCGGTGAGTGCTGAGGCTGCGGGTGCTCACGATGTCAGGGGTGGCTGACTGCTCCGCTGACGCTCACGCCGTTGTTGATGTTGGCGGCGGCGACCGAGACGGTGCCTGCGACAGGGTTCCTCGTCGTCGGGGTGCCCGTCCAGGCACCGGAGAAGACCGCCGCGGGCAGGGAGAAGATCGTGTCGGCGCTGACCGACTGCGAGGGGCCCGCGAAGTCGATCTCCCAGGTGCCGTCCGCGTCGGTCACGACCTGCGTGACGGTCCATGTCACGCCCCCGGCCACGATCGTCTCCCCGCTGACGAACGGCTGGCCGTTCGGCTTCGTGATCGCGAAGCTCGTCCACTGGCCGGAGCCGATGTACTTCCCGGTCAGCGCACCGGTCTCCCACGGGCCGTTCTTGACGTTCGTGATCACGACACCGCCGTTGAGCGTCCCGGTCGCCGTCTTGGCATTGTCGTCCGCGGTGATCGACCCGCCGACCTGAGCGGACAGATGCGCCTGCGAGGCGGGGCCGGTCGACGCCGCGTGGGCAGGCACTGCGGCTGCGGCGGCGATGACGGGCAGGGACCATGCCGCGCCCTTGATGATCGTGCGCCGTGGTACATGTCGGGTGAAACTGCTCTGCGTCATTGTCTTCGCTCTTCCTGATGCCTTAGTTTCGGGGAGGCCGCGGATCTGGACGCCCGGTACGTGGGCGGCAACGCGGCCTCAGCCATGTAAAGCGACTCCGGCGATGACGATCGACGAAGCGAGCGATTCTGGCGATTGCGGTGTGAGATCGAGTCGTGCCGGGTATTCGCCTCGGGTTCCACGCCGCTTGCTGCGGCACGATGCTGCCGGGGTGAGGCGAGGCCCTCTGCGGCCATCGCTCGCGCAAGGCTCGACCCGTTGCTGAGGCCGACCTGCTGGGCGAGGCACGTGATGCTCATGCGAGCCGTCGACGGATCCCGCAGCAGGGCCACCGCCTTGAGCACTCTCATGCGCCGGATCTCCTGCCGGATCGTCCGGCCGAGCGCCGCGAAATCGCGTTCGAGCTGACGCAACGAGACGTTCACGTCGTCAGCGATCGCCTGGGCCGACAGCGCGTGGTCGGCGTACCGCTTCTCGATGAGGGACATCGCCCGGTCCAGCGATGAAGAGGGGGCGACCTTCTCGACCGCGCCCGAGGTGATGGCCGCATCCATCAGCGCCATCAACGCGGACTCGAAATGCGCAAGAGTACGGTCGGGAACACCGTGGCCGCTCGCGAGCAGAGCGAGCACGAAGTCGCTCGACGGTCGAGCGACAGCGGAGCTCTCGACGAGCAGCAACGACCGATGCGGAATCGGCGCTGCCGCCAGGGCCACGCTCGGAGCGTCGATCACCGCGCTCTGCGCACCGTGCGCCGCTGAGATCCTCGCCAACGACGGGCCGGTCACCACGACGCCCTGCCCGCCGCGAGCGGAGATCCGGCGCCCCTCGAGGGACACATCGACGACGCCGTCATGACTCGCGACGAACGCCACACGGCCCCGCCCGACGGCGAGAGAACGGACCGACCGGCGCGCGTGCCGATGCACGGCAACGGTCACAGAACCGACAGCGCGCATCTCCAGAGAACCGCTCAACGACGATCACCGCGTGTTTCCCGAACCGAAGTCACGTGCCGGTGCCGAGCCCCCAGATTCATCCCCACAAAGGAGAACGGGTCGGTCCGGCCGGAATAGTGACGGCAGCGGGGTGGGCCCCGCTCCGCCGCGTGGTCAGGCCCTCTGCCGCACCCGCACGACCTCGACGACCGCGGTGATCCCGATGACCAGTGCGGCTGTGAGGAGCCAGAACCAGGGCGTGACGGTGCACAGCAGCACCAGGGCGACGAGCACGAGGAAGAGCACGGACGCCCACCTCGGCAGCGTGCGGCGCAGGATCAGCGCCCAGGTCGCCGCGAAGAACGCGGCCACCGGCACGGTGAGCGTTCCGGCGAGCGCGGTGCTCTGCACGCCGTGACCTTCCTCGAGCGCCGCGAGGACGTTCTCGATGCCGACCGAGAAGGCGCCGGCGGCGGCGAAGACGACGAAGTGCCCGTAGCCGAAACCCATGGTGGCGCGGAGGCCGCCGACCAGCTCGTCGCGGGGCAGCGCGAAGTAGCACCACCACATCCCCGCGAGCACCGTCAGGGCCGTCGCCGCCACGCCGATGAAAACGAGCGCGCCGTGATGCTCGATCGCGGCGAGCATCGCGGCGGTGGATCCGACCACCGATTCGCCCAGCAGGATCAGGGTGAACGCACCGAATCGCTCGGAGACGTGGTGGGGGTGCCACGGCGTCGACCGCGCGCGCTCGGCGAAGACCGGAACGAGCAGCTCGAGCGCCACCATCGCCAGGAGGCTCGGGACCTGCAGCGCGGCCGGCACGAGCGGCTGCCGCAGGATCCAGAGCGCCTGGACGAGCGTGATCGACACCGCGTAGCGCAGAGCGGTCGCCCGGTACTCCGGGCTGGCCGACGCGACGCGGATCCACTGCGCGACCGAGCACAGACGCAGCACGACATAGCCGATGACCACCCAGGTGAAGTCGCCGTGCAGGATCCCGCTCCGCGACCCCGCGGCGATCGTGATCGCGCCGCCCATCTGGACGATGACGAGCACGCGGTAGAGCCAGTCGTCGGTGTCGAAGCTCGTGCCGAACCACGTCACGTTCATCCACGCCCACCAGATCGCGAAGAACACCATCAGATAGGCGCCGACTCCGCCGAAGAGGTCTCCGTGCGCGGTGAGCTCGTGCATCGCCCCGGACGAGATGCCGACCGCGGCGGCGAACACGAGATCGAAGAGCAGCTCGAGGTTGCTGACGCCGCGATCCCGCTCCCCCACGTCGCGCGGGCGCATCCGTACGAGACCGAAGCGCGGCGGCGTCGACGCCCGAGCTCCGCGACCTGCGGACGGCCCGCTCATGCGGCGCGGATCGTCATCGAGGAGATGACCCCGTCCACGACGAGGAACTCGAACCGGCTCGGGCCGTTCGCGAAGGACGAGCGCCAGTCGCCGGTGACGACGACGAGCTCCTGGCCCGACTCCGGTGCCGTGGCGCCCTCGTCGACGCGCGTGATCGCGAGCACTCCGCGCGCGCCGATGAGCTCGCGGCTGCTCCATGCGTCGATCTCCGCACGGCCCCGGTAGATCGACCCCCAGTCGTCCACGAAGCCGCTCGGCGAGAACGCGTCGAGGAACCCCTCCTCGTCCAGCGCGGCCAAGCGGTCCAGCGCGTTCTTCACCGTCGTGTTCTGCACCTCGGTCATCAGATTCCCTCCCCAGGGTCCGGGCGCACGGCATCACGCCCCTGCAGAGAAGGAGTCGAACGGCCGCGTTTCGTGATGTGCGGCAGGCGCGACCGTGCCGGCGCTCACGCGCACCGACCGGCCGTCCTGCGTCACTTCTACGGCGACGCGTGCTCCTTCGACAGGGGGACGCTGAGATATCCTCCCCGTCGTCAGCGTTCCCCACGGTGCGGTCCGGCCGCGCGGGATGTCAGGAATCGGGACCTGACGTCCTCACTGGGGCCGTGGCACGGACCGCATCGGGTCTCTGGTGCGCACGCCCAGGGCGTCGACCAGGGCTTGCATCCGCGCAGCTCCCGCGCCCGGGGAGTACTCCGCGAACCATCGCTCGAACAGCGGCCCGCGCTTGGCGGTGGCGGATCCGGCGGTCAGCTCGGCGATCCGCTCGGCGAGCGCGATCGGGTCAGCGGCGGGAACGATCTCGCCGCGCGGGCCCACCACCTCGGGAAGGGCGCCGGCATCGCTCACGATGAGGGGCACGCGCGCGGCCATCGCCTCGGTGGCGACCAGGCCGAACGCCTCGTCCACGACTGACGGGACCACGAGCAGGTCGATGCCGTCGAAGAGGGCCGCCGTGTCGACCCATCCGGTGCGGTGCGTGAGGTGGGCGACGGGGCCGAGGGCCTCCTCCATGAGCGCGAGATCCTCCTCCGGCACCCCGACCGGCTCCCCGGCCAGCACCAGGCGGTAGCGACCCGGCATGCAGTCCTCGAGCCACTCGACGGCTTCCGCGAGCACATGCACCCCGCTGTCGAGGCCGAGCGGGCCCAGGAACCCGATCCGGATCCGCCCGTCCTCGTCCGGATGCGGATCCGCGCGCCGCATCCGGTCGGTCCAGTTCGGGAGCACGACGGCGCCGGGCACCGCCTCGAGCATCGCGCAGGAGGGCACGAGCGTGGCGACCGCGCCGCGCCGCGCGAGCCTCGCCACGAGGCCGCGCACTCCGCTCGGACTCCGGTGCAGATGCACCAGCCGATCGCGGCGCCCGATCGTGGCGGCAGAGGGCATCAGCCCGTTGCACCAGAGCAGACCGGGCGGGCGCGTGCGGTCCCACCGCCGCAGCGCCCAGGGCCAGGTGACCGGATGGCGCGCGGGGAGCGCGATCACCGAGAGCCCCTCCCTCACGGCGGCGACGAGCACCGGAGACGGATCCGGCACGACCGCGGTCACGTCGACGCCGAGCTCGCGCAGCACGGAGGCGATGCGCAGCAGCATCACCTCGCTGCCGCCGGGGCCGGCGTGATCGGCGACGACGTAGACGCGGGGGAACCCGCCGGAGGATCCCGCCTGCCAGCCGCCGGCCGCGAGGGCATGCTCGGCGCGGCCGAAGAGTCCGGACTTCCACGCGTCCTCGACGTCGCGATCATCGATCGCGTGCAATGGTTCGACCGCGCGCAACGGCCGGGCAGCGTCGCTCACCCGTGCCTCCCCAGTGGCACTCTCAGGCGCCTCCCACAGGCGCCACGGTCTCCCACGGACCGCTAGGGGCAGACTACGTCACCCGGCATCCCGCCGGAAGGGGTACGGCAGCCCGATTCGCGGTTCGGCGCCGTGATGCCGTAAGCTCTCTCTTTGGTGTGCGATCACTGCTGGTCGCACGCACGAACGTGAGCCCTCCACTGGCGTGTTCCTCTCCCTCGGGAGGGAACCACCCCGGAGTGGGATTCACGAACCTCTCCGTTCGATCAAGAAAGCAGCACTATTGTGACGCGCACTTACACCCCCAAGGCCGGGCAGGTCCAGCGTGACTGGGTCGTCATCGACGCCACCGACGTCGTTCTCGGTCGCCTCGCCTCGCACGCCGCAGCGCTTCTGCGCGGCAAGCACAAGGCCACCTTCGCCAACCACATCGACTCGGGTGACTTCGTCATCATCGTGAACGCCGACAAGGTCGCGCTCACGGGGCAGAAGCTCCAGAAGAAGATCGCCTACCGCCACTCGGGTCACCCGGGCGGGCTCAAGGCCGTCGCCTACTCCGAGCTGCTCGAGAAGAACCCGGTCCGCGCCGTCGAGAAGGCGATCCGCGGCATGCTCCCGAAGAACAGCCTGGGCCGCCAGCAGCTGGCCAAGCTCAAGGTCTACACCGGCTCCGAGCACCCGCACGCCGCTCAGCAGCCCAAGACGTACACCCTCGACCAGGTCGCCCAGTAAGCGCCGTTACGAATAAGGACATACTCGTGGCTGACATCGACACCACCGAATTCCCGCAGAACTTCTCGACCGAGACCCCTGAGGCCGCCGCCGTCGAGACCGCTCCGCGTCCCGTTCTCAACGTCCCCGGCGCTGCCGTGGGTCGCCGCAAGCAGGCCATCGCCCGCGTGCGCCTCGTCCCGGGTGCCGGCACCATCACGGTGAACGGCCGCACGATCGAGGACTACTTCCCGAACAAGCTGCACCAGCAGCTGATCAACGACCCGTTCACGGTGCTCAACCTCGCCGGGGCCTACGACGTGATCGCCCGCATCTCCGGCGGTGGCCCCTCGGGCCAGGCCGGCGCCCTGCGCCTGGGCATCGCCCGCGCGCTGAACGAGATCGACGCCGAGAACAACCGTCCGACCCTGAAGAAGGCCGGCTTCCTCTCGCGCGACGCTCGCGTGAAGGAGCGCAAGAAGGCTGGTCTCAAGAAGGCCCGCAAGGCTCCTCAGTACTCGAAGCGCTAAACCCTACAGTCCCTTCTATGGCTCTGTTCGGTACCGACGGGGTGCGGGGGCTGGCCAACGGCCCCCTCACCGCCGATATCGCGCTCACCCTGGCCCAGGCGACTGCCGTCGTCCTGGGCCAGGGCCGTATTGCCGAGGCCCGCAAGGCCGCAGGCAAGCGCCTCACGGCCGTGGTCGCCCGCGACCCGCGCATCTCGGGACACTTCCTCAGCGCTGCCGTGGAGGCGGGGCTCGCCTCCTCCGGCGTGGACGTGCTCGACGCGGGGACGCTGCCGACGCCCGCTGCGGCGTTCCTGATCGCCGACATCGACGCCGACTTCGGCGTGATGATCTCGGCATCCCACAACCCCGCGCCCGACAACGGCATCAAGATCTTCGCCCGCGGCGGAGTGAAGCTGCCCGACGTCGTCGAGCAGCGGATCGAAGAGGCGATGGCCGGCGAGAAGCTGCGCCCGACCGGCGCTGACGTGGGACGGGTCAGCCGCTTCTCGGATGCCGAGGACCGCTACGTCATCCACCTGCTGGCGTCGCTGCCGCATCGCCTCGACGGGATCCACGTCGTGCTCGACTGCGCCCACGGCGCAGCCAGCGGCGCCTCCCCCGAGGCGTTCCGCAACGCGGGCGCCAAGGTGACCGTGATCGGTGCGGATCCTGATGGCGTCAACATCAACGACGGCGTCGGATCCACGCATCTCGACAAGCTCGCCGCCGAGGTCGTGCGCGTCGGCGCCGATGTGGGCATCGCCCACGACGGCGACGCCGATCGCTGCCTCGCGGTCGACGCCGACGGCAACATCGTCGACGGCGACCAGATCATGGCGATCCTCGCGGTCGCCATGAAGCAGCGCGGTCGGCTCGCACAGGACACGCTCGTCGCGACCGTCATGAGCAACCTCGGCCTGCACGTGGCGATGCGCGAGAACGGCATCACCGTGCGGCAGACCGCCGTGGGCGATCGCTATGTGCTCGAGGACATGAACGCCGGCGGCTACTCGCTGGGCGGCGAGCAGTCCGGCCACGTGATCATGAGCGACTTCGCCACCACGGGCGACGGCGTGCTGACCGGTCTGCACCTGGTCGCCGAGATGGCGCGCCAGAAGAAGACGCTCGCGGAGCTCGCCTCGATCATGACCGTGTACCCGCAGAAGCTCGTGAACGTCAAGGGCGTCGACCGCACCAAGACCGACGACGAGCACCTGCAGAAGGCCGTGCGCGCGGTGGAGGCCGAGCTCGGCGACACCGGCCGCGTGCTGCTGCGCCCCTCAGGCACCGAGCAGCTCGTCCGCGTGATGGTGGAGGCCGCCGACGAGGCGTCCGCCCACGAGTACGCGCACCAGCTCGCCGAGGTCGTCCGTGAGCGACTCGCCCTCTGACAGCCTCTGACTGAGCGGCCGCACAGGATTCCTGTGCGGCCGCTCTGTCACAATGATCGTTCTGCCGCGCGAGCATATTGGGGGTGACGACGTGAGCGGGATCCCGCCGAGCTCGGCCTCGTTCTGGCGCCGGCTGACCACATGGGCGCTGATCTACGCCGTCGTCGTCGCCATCATCGTGTTCTCGCCCTATCCCTTCCTCTCCGCCTTCGATCCTGCGATCCGCACCCTGGGCAGAGTCATCCCGGGGCTCACGCTGGTCCGCGCCGAGTTCCTCGCGAACATCGCGATGTTCGTGCCCTTCGGCATCTTCCTCTCCGTGTTCCTCCCCCGGCGCCGGTATCTCGTGCTTCCCCTGGGATTCGTCACGACCGTCGTGATCGAAACCGTGCAGGGTCTCTTCCTGATGTCGCGCAGCGACTCGGTGCTCGACATCATCGCGAACACGGCCGGCGCCGCGATCGGGCTACTCGTCGTCGAGCTCTCGGACGCCTCCCGCCGTCGTTCACGCCGGATCGCACACGCCGACGGCGCATGACGAGGGTGCGATATTCCAGACTCTGGATTCCTCACTGATCGAGGACTAGCATGAATACGTCCACGTCTTTGGGAGGCGAGGACGCCCGTGAATCCCAGCCCCGGGAAGGCCGAGACCGCGGGGAAGCAGGATGGTCGCACCATCCACCGTTGTGGGAACGGGTATTGGGGAATTGTCTGGGAAAGTCGACTTTGTCGCGACGGCACACAACGTCGCGCTGTGGCGGCAGGCGTATGTTCGACGCCTCGCCGTCACGGATATGTTCATCGTGTTCGCGGCGGTCGCGTTCGCTCAGGTCGGAAGATTCGGGTTCGGAGACTCTCGCGTCGCCGGGTTCAGCGTCCTCGACGCAGAGGTCGAGTACTCGATCTTCTCGGTCGCGCTCGCACTCGTCTGGCTGCTCGCGCTGCGCCTGTCCGGCTCGCGCAACGCCAAGCTCGTCGGGGGCGGCACGCTCGAGTACAAACGCGTCGCCGACGCGACGATCCGGCTGTTCGGAGTGCTCGCGATCCTCGCGTTCGGCTTCCAGCTGCAGATCGCACGCGGATATGTGCTCATCGCCTTCCCGATCGGGCTGGGCATGCTGTTCTTCGGCAGGTGGCGCTGGCGGCGGTGGCTGCAGCGCCAGCGTGCCTTCGGAAGGTTCACGCACCACGCCGTGCTGCTCGGCGAGCGCGAGAAGTCTCGCCACGTCGGAGCCTCGATCCTCCGCGAGCCCGGGCTCGGCGTGGAGCTGCTCGGCGCCGTGACCGAGTTCGGCGGCACGGATCGGGATCTCCTCCCCGGCGTGCCGGTGCTGGCGGGCTTCGAGAACGCGCTCGAGGTGCTGCTGGCCAGCGGCGCCGACACGGTGGTGTACAGCGGCTCCGACCGCCTCTCCCCCGAGGCGCTGCAGGAGCTCGGCTGGGAGCTCGAGGCCGCGAAGATCGAACTGCTGGTGGCGCCGGCGCTCACGGGGATCGCCGGTCCTCGCCTGCACTCCATCCCGACCCCTGGCCTGCCTCTGATCCAGGTGGACTACCCGACGTTCGAGGGCACGAAGTACGTCGCCAAGCGCACGTTCGACATCGTGGGATCCGTGATCGCCCTGGTGGTGCTGAGCCCGATCTTCGCGGCGCTCGCCCTCCTCGTGCGCCAGGACGGCGGGCGCGCGCTGTTCCGTCAGCAGCGCATCGGCGCCGACGGCCGGCGCTTCGAGATGCTCAAGTTCCGCACCATGGTCGTCGACGCGGAGGATCGCCTGCCCGGTCTGCTCGATCAGAGCGACGGCAACGGCGTGCTGTTCAAGATGAAGAACGACCCCCGGGTGACGCCGGTGGGGCGGGCTCTGCGCCGGCACAGCCTCGACGAGCTCCCGCAGCTCATCAACGTGCTGCGCGGCAACATGTCGCTCGTGGGGCCCCGTCCGCCGCTCAACACCGAGGTCGAGCACTACGACTCCCGCATGCAGCGCCGCTTCCTGGTGCGCCCGGGCATCACCGGGCTCTGGCAGGTCAACGGCCGGTCGAACCTCTCCTGGGACGACAGCGTGCGCCTCGATCTCTTCTACGTCGAGAACTGGTCCCTCACCGGCGACCTCATCATCCTCTGGCGCACGCTTCGCGTCGTGTTCAACGGCGCCGGCGCGTACTGACGTCGGAGGCGGGCGCCATGTCGGGGTTGATCGTCACTGAGTGGATCGAACGCTCCGGTGGCGCCGAGCGGGTCCTGGACTCCATGGGCGAGATCTTTCCCGACTCGGAGATCTACTGCCTGTGGAACGACGCACCAGAGCGGTTCCCGAACGGACGCGTCGCCGAGTCCTGGCTGTCACGGACGCCGTTCCGCAAACACAAGGCTGCTTCACTGCCGCTGCTCGATGCCGTATGGCGCCGGGCGCCCGTCCGAGACGATCACGAATGGGTCCTCGCAAGTTCGTATGTCTTCGCCCATCACGTGAAGGTCCCTGATCCGTCGGTGCCGAAGTTCGTCTATGCACACACCCCCGCGCGCTATCTGTGGGATCCGGAGTCCGACGATCGGGGACGGTCCGCGCTTGTTCGTGCTGCCGCTCCCACCTTCCGCTGCATCGATCGCCGCCGGGCGCAGGAAGCCACGAGGATCGCGGCGAACAGTCGATTCGTCCGGGACAGGATCGCGCGGGCGTGGCAGCGCGACGCCACGGTGATCCACCCGCCCGTCGCCGTGGAGGCGATCGGCGAGAAGTCCGACTGGCGCGCTCATGTGCTCGATCCCGACGAGCGGCGCATTCTCGACGGACTGCCGGAGACATTCGTCATGGGGGCATCACGATTCACCCCGTACAAGGCGTTGGATCTCGTGATCGCGGCCGCTGATCGTGTCGGGCTGCCCGTCGTCATCGCGGGTCGCGGACCGGACGAGAGGCGTCTCCGCGCTCGAGCGGCGGAGGCGGGAGTCCCGGTCAGCTTCGTTATCGCGCCCTCGGATGCGCTGATGTACGCCCTGATGCAGCTCAGTGCCGTGTTCGTCTTCCCTCCTATCGAGGACTTCGGGATCGTTCCGGTCGAAGCGCAGGCGACGGGCACTCCCGTCGTCACGGGTCCGATCGGCGGACAGGTAGAGACGATCGTTCCCGGTGTCTCCGGAGTGATCGCGGCATCCACGGACCCCGCTGATCTGGCCACCGGTATCGAAGCCGCCCTGCGCCTCGCCCGGTTCGATTCGCGGATCCTGAGCGAGCGGTTCGGGCCGGAACGTTTTGCTCGTGAGCTGCAGAGGTTCGTTCAGGTCTGAGTGTTCGGCGCCGCCTGTCCTGCTGCCGCTGTGGTCCGAGGTGACCCCGTAGAGTCGGAAGGCCATGTTCGAGGAGCTTCCGAAGGATCCCGCCGCGCGCTCGCGCCCGTCTCCCGATCGCGTTGCGATGTTCGGAGCACGGTCGCTGCTGCCGTTCGTCGTGGCGGGAATCCTCCTGCTGACCTGGCTGCCGGCGGAGGACGCCGGCAAGGTGACGGGGATCGTGAACGCCGCGGCGAAGCTGCTGACCCACGCCGGCGTGCCCGTGACGATCGGTTACCCGGTGCTCGAGTTCCTTGCCAATGTCGCCCTGTTCATCCCTCTGGGCCTGTGCCTCGCCGGCGGCTGGCCCTCCCTCCACAGCGGTTGGATCGTCGCCGCGGGGATGCTGTTCAGCACGCTGATCGAGATCGTGCAGCTCGGTATCCCGTCCCGCTATGCGACGTTGTCCGACGTCGTCGCCAACACGGTGGGGACCGCGGTGGGGGCTTTCGCGGTCATCCTCATGCGCAGGCGCGCGGCCCTGCCGCGGTGATCACTGACAGGTGGGGTCGACCTTCGCCGGGGTCGCACGCGACATCGGCGTCGTCCAGATCGCGAGCGGGCCTTCGGTCTTCGCCGTCTTGAACGAGAATGCGATCGTGTGCGTGTCGGTCAGGTGGTTCACGACCTCGACTTTCACGGCGGGGCGGCCGAGATGCTCGCCCTGGCTCAACGGCGACGCAGGGTTGCCGTCGATCGTGATGCCCGTGAGCTCACTGCCGACGGGCCCGTACACCACGACGTAGCTGCTGATGTCCTCCGCAGCGAAGTACGGTCCCTTGATGTAGTTGGGCAGTTCGTTCGCCTTGTCCTGGGTGAGCGTCGATGTCAGTGTGGCGTGCCCAGACACCGCTCCCCCGTCTGCACGGCAGGCATCGATCGCCATGTCGAGGTAGTAGCTCTTCTTCGAGCCGGTGTTGTCGTTGAGATAGACGCCCACTGCGGTCTGCTCGGCGTTACTCGTCGGCATGATCCCGCTCATTCGGGAGTTGTCGATGAGCTTCGTCTGCTGGGGGTCGTCGCTCTGATACAGCAGCCGACCCTCGTCCGCTGCGCGGAACAGGGCCTGGATGAGCTTCACAGGCGACGCCTCGCCGGCGGTGACCTTGGTGAAGATCGAGTCAGCAGCCGACGCGAAGAACGCATCCTGATCCTTGCTCTGCGGATACCGGAAGTAGACCTCGTTGAGCAGCAGCGAGACGGCATTCTGCGACGTGAGCTGGTCCCCCGTGGCCAGCGTGACCGGGCCGGTGGCCTCGAGCACGTAGGACAGCGCAACGGGATCGATCGAGAGCACGCCCTGGAAGTCCGTGTGGATGTCGCTCGCCCACCAGCCATGCAGGATCTGCACGGCCGTCGGGAAGTTCGGGACCATGGTGAAGTCGGGCGAGTACCGCCCGATCTTGTCACCGAAGATGTTCACGGCCTGCGGATCCAACGGCACCACGGGCTCGGGCCTCGGCTGATGGGTGAAGTCCGAGCTGCTGACAACGGTGCCGCGGACGATCTTGCCGTTCTCGACGTGTACGGGGAGGAACTGTGCCGCGTTACCTCCGAGGCTGCGCGCTTCGGAGTTGCCCTGGAACATGAGCACGTAGTCCTTCGCGCCGTTCGCTCCGAGAGCGCTCGGAAGCACACTCAGCACCTCCTGGGCCGTCGACATCGTCGGACCGACCTTCTTCAGCTCCGTCTCGAGCTTGCTCACGCCGTCGGCGACGGGCCCTATCAGGGTGGCTCGGTCGACCTTCTTGAGTCCGGCGAGAGCCTTGTCGATGCCCGCGTCGACCGTCGTGAACGTCTTGGACAGGTTCGTGATCGCAGCGACGTTGATGGCGCCGTCCGTGAACGTGAAGTCACTCAGCCGGACGCTGGCGGCCGGCTTGACGACGTCGTTCGCGAGGCCATCCGTCACCTGTGCGACCGTGCGCACCGCGACCAGGTTCTGTCCGACGATCGGGAGCTTCTCGCCGAAGCGCCACTGCCAGTCCTTCGTCGCCGCGACGGCGGCCGCGGTCTGCTGCGATGCCGCGTCCGCACCCTTGGACGCCGCGTCAAGATCTCCCGCAAGAATCGACTTCTGTACCTGCTGCACGTCGGTCATGGCGGCCGCGAGATGGGTGCGCGCCTTCGCCGCACTGTCATAGACGTGCTTGCCGATGATCGCGCCGACGACCCCGATCACGATGAGCACGACCAGCACGCTGACGAGGATCCAGGGCCAGATCCGGCGCCGACGAGGCCGCGGGGCGTCGTGCTTCGTCTGCGCGTTGTTCTGCCGCTCGCGGTGTTCGCGTCGTGAGGAGGGCGTGCTCATGTGACGTCAGGCCGCTCCGACTACGATCCGCGGCGTCCCCGCCCACAGCGCGGGGTCTGTGGCGGCCCGTCCATCGACGAGCAATCTGATGCCCGGAAGGTGCGACGGGTCGAAAGTCCGATAGATAGCGTGATCCGTCTGCAGAACCGCGACGTCGACAGTATCTCCCAGGGTGTGGGGCACGAAGCCGAGCGCTCGCAGCTCCTCATCGGTGTAGAGCGGGTCATGCACACGCACGTCAGCTCCGCGCTCGCGCAACGCCTGCACGGTCGGGAAGACGCCGGAGAGCGCAGTTTCCTTCACCCCGCCGCGGTACGCCGCGCCGAGCACAACCGCGGTGAGACCGGTCAGCGATCCGAGGACGGACTCCGCGCGACTCACGAGGCGATCAGGCATCGAGGCATTCAGCTGGCGCGCCGTCCGCACGATGTCGGCTTCCGGGTCTGTTGCCAGATAAAGGCGTGGATAGACAGGGATGCAATGTCCTCCAACCGCGATGCCAGGACGATGGATGTGGCTGTATGGCTGGGAGTTGCAGGCTTCGATGACTTTGTAGACGTCGATTCCGTGGGATGCCGCGAACAGTCCGAACTGGTTGGCAAGCCCGATGTTCACGTCGCGATACGTAGTCTCCGCCAACTTCGCCATCTCGGAAGCTTCGGTCGTACCGAGGTCCCATACGCCGTTGGGACGTGGAAGGTCGGGGCGTTCGTCGAACTGCAGAACCGCCTCGTAGAACTCACGCGCACGGCGGTTGCCCTCTTCGGAAAGCGCGCCGATCAGCTTGGGATACTTACGCAGGTCCTCGAACACCCGGCCGGTGAGGACACGCTCCGGCGAATAGACGACGTGGAAGTCGACGCCTTCGGTGAGCCCCGAGCCCTTTTCCAGCATCGACGCGAAGCGGGTGCGCGTCGCACCCACCGGCAATGTCGTCTCGTACGAGATCAGCGTCCCCTCGCTGAGATGCGCGGCGAGCGCGATCGTCGCGGCGTCCATGTACTGAAAGTCGGGCTCCCAAGTCTCTTCGTCCACAAAGACTGGGGCGACGAGCACGACGGCCTCAGCCTCGGGAATAGCCTCGGCAAATTCGGTCGTCGCCCGAAATCGTCCGAGTGCGATGACTTCAGCGAGCTTCTCCTGCAGGTGTGCCTCGCCAGGGAACGGCTCCAGCCCCGAGTTGATCTTGTCAACGGTCCTTTGGTTGACGTCGACACCGATGACCTCGTGGCCTGATGAAGCGAACTGGACAGCGAGTGGTAGGCCGATTTTCCCCAGGGCCACGACAGCAATGCGCATGCAGCCATGCTATCTGGGCGCCCTGCACTCTCGTCTCACACCGTCCGACACGCGGCCGCCGATTTTGCGCCGCTCTACCCACGGAAGAAGTATCGCAGCGTCGCCTCCAGCCCGCGACGCCAACGGCGCGCCTGATAGGCCCACAGCTCGCTTCGCGACGGCAGACGCTCAACGTCGTTTCGTGGCACGTCCCGTCGCGAGACCCAGACCGCCTGCAGAATCCATCTAGGCTTCTGACTCCACGGCGCCGTGCGAACACGCTGCCACCACGCAACGCTCGAAGCGTCATCTACGCGCCTCGAGAAGAGCTCCCACTGCTGCCGCTGGGCGGAGTCGGCATCGATGACGACGGGGCCGAGGTCAGCAGCGTTGAAGTAGTCGCGCAATGTCCAGATCGCGCGACCGGCGCGGGCAACCTCGACAAACTCCGCGCGCTCGGCCTCGGTGAATGTCTCGTCCAGCGCCTTCATGACGAGTTCCTGCTCCTCGACGTGCCTCGGCGACCGTCGATCACGTTCGGCGTGAAGCGCCATGATGACGGCGGCGCCTGCTTTCGAAGGCGCCTGCACCGGCACATGAGCGACGCTGATTTCCTGGCGCGAGTCCCAGAGCGCTGAGAACACATCTTCGGGATCCGCGAAGAAGCCCGGAAACATCCAATGAACATCGATGTCGCACGGCCAATCCACATGGATATACGTGACGGAGTGATGGGGTAAGAGAGCGGGCGTCTCGCGACCAACCCGCGTATGCCATCCGTAGCTTTCGAGAGCTGCACAGAACTCCGCGAAGCGGTCGGGCTCGATGAGAACGTCCGCGTCCGCCGAGACACGCGGCGCACGGAGTTCATAATGTTCCGCGACTGGCCCCTTCAGACTCAGAGTCTTGATATCGCGGCTCCGGGCGATCGCCGCTGCCAGCGCATGCGCGAGCAGCGTAGCCGCGCTCATCTGAAGATACCCCGACACCACGGGCCCATCCTAGGGATCAAATTGCCTCAGCTCATACAGCCGAATGCGCTCACGAGCCTTGATGTACACGAGTCCGAATCACCCGGAGCAGCCCGACAGGGAGCAGCCCACTCAGGATCGAAGTTACGATCTTCGCATACTCTCGGGGCCCCGCTCCAAGCGCGGGGTAGTACCGGAGGCGCACGCGGATCTCGTCCCCCCGGTTGCGCAGCACTCGCTTAGAGAAGTCGGCCTTCTCGACGCGGTACGCGATTACGATCTCCGGGACCATGTAGAGCCGGTATCCGCGAAGGAGAAGTTCACACCACAAGGCCAGATCCTCCGAACGACGATAACTCGGGTATCCGCCCACTTCACGCACCGCCGCCGCCCGCATGATCGTCGCGGGATGAATCGGCGTGCGGCCGCGCATCACCAGCTTCGCGGTCAGTTCTCCTGGCCGCCCCAGGAGCAGATCCGCGCCGTCAGAGGACACTTCGCGCGCCCGCCCGGACACGACGGCGAACTCTGGGTGATCGCGCAGCCATCCGTATACCGTCGCGAGATAGCCCGGTTCCGCCACATCGTCCGTGTCCATCCGCGCGATGTACTCGCCTCGCGCATGTTCGAGGCCGAAGTTCAGGGCCTCGACGAAGCCACGATTTTCGCCGTACCCCACGACGCGGATCCGCTCATCCGCGAACTCAGCGGCAATTGAACGCACGTCCGTCGCGGATCCGTCGTCGACGATCAGCAGTTCGAAACGACGCTCCGTCTGATCCAGAATCGCGGCGATCGACTCCCTCAGCCGATCGGCGGGCGTGTTGTACTCCGCCATCAGAACGGTGATCGCGAGAGCGGTTGCGGAGTTCGTCACCGGACCACACTAACTGCGACAGCCGAACGGCCCCTGGAGCCTGCCCGACGACGCGTCTAGGTAGAATCGAGAAAGGCGCCAGTACCCTGGCATCTCGTTCGGAACGCGAACACCGTCTTAGCCAGGATCACGTCACGCCATGAGAATCCTTCACGTCGGCCTCTTTCACAAGCTCGGCAGCGGGCAACGCGCGCAACTTGAATACGAGCGCTCCGCAGCGAGCGGCCTCGAGAACGCCGTGTGGCACACCCATACGCTGACGCCTGACGCCGACCGGACGGACGACGGACCGAAAGTCCCTCGGTGGGCACGACGCTTCCAACTTGCAAAGCTCTTCACCTGGTGTCACATCGTCCGCACTGCCCGGAAGTACGACGCGGTCCTCATGCGAACGATTTCTCCCGACCCGTTCGCTGCATTCATGGCCCCGCTGATCCCCAATCTCTACACGATCCATCACAGCAAGGAACGCGAAGAGCTAGCGCTGCTGACCAGCGGAATTCGTCGGCGAATGACCTTGTTTCTGGAGGGTCGCCTCAAGACGTGGGCTTTCCGGCGGCTTCGCGGCGTCATCGGCGTGACCGAGGAGATCGCGCTTTATGAAAGCCGGCGATTTCCCCACGCTGCCGTCGTCGCGACTTATCCAAACGGCATCGATCTCGGGGGTCTCCCTGTCTCCGACGCGATCCCAGCGACCACGGGTCCAATCCATGCCGTTTTCGTCTCGAGCGTGTTCTACTCCTGGCAAGGCCTCGATCGACTACTCTCGGCTCTTGCAGAGTCCGCCCCTCACATCCAGAACTCTCTCGTTGTCCATCTTGTGGGGCGCCTTGAGGACGAACAACTCCCTTTGGCCGAGCAGCTCGCCGCAAGAGGCGTGGTGAAGCTGCATGGAGAACTGACCCCCGACCAGATGTCGCCCGTGCTCGCGGGAGCCCAAGTCGCGATTGCTTCGCTCGCCCTCGATCGCAAGGATCTCCTCCAGGCATCGACACTCAAGGTCAGGGAGTATCTCGCGGCCGGCCTGCCTGTCTATTCAACGCATGAAGATTCTGGACTCCCGTCGCATTTTGAGTACTATTTCTGCGATGGGAAGGGAGTCAGCATCGAGCGCATCGTCGCGTTCCACGACGGGCTCGTCGATCGGGCGCGGTCCTCTGTGCGCGAAGCCGCAAGGCCCTATATCGATAAGCAGGCGATCATGAAACGACTGATCGAACAGCTGCGCACGCCGACCGCACACGAAAGCGCGTTGCTGCGGGCGCGTCGATCATGACCTCCATCAATTCCGGTTCACGCGTCATCCAGGATGCGGCACCGGCAACAGGCGCGAAGCCCTTGAGCCGGATCGGGCAGCTCCTCGTCGCCGGGCTGATCCCCGTCGCGGCACTCAACCCCGTGTTGCCCCACGTTGGCCCCGTATCATCGTTCACCGCGTACGCAATCATCTTCTTCGTCTATGCGATCGGGCACATACACAAACGCCCTCCGAGCCGTCTGCGGCTCTTGATTGCACTGTTCTCGATTGTCGTCCTTGGCATCGCGCTCGTCACGCTAGCAAATCGATTCGGCGCCTTGTACGCCTCCGCGGAAGCTGTCGTAGTGGCAGGCGGCCTCTTCATCACCCTCGGGCTGATCTCGCTGCCCAGTACGCGCAATACCATCAAGTCGCTGCTCCTCGGCTGGTTGCTCGCATCCATCATCACAACTGTTCTGGCAATCGTCGAACTGCTCACCGGGCATCATTTCGGACCGAGTTACCTGGATGCGAACCCCGGCGCGTCAAAGACGGGCGTCGTCGTGGTGTTCTTCAATCCGAACAACTACGCCGCCTTCCTCACCCTGACAATCCCCCTCCTCATCGCGGGCGCACGGTTGACGAGTCGAGTCTGGGTACGAAGGGCGTACTACTTGGCCGCCTTCGCCTCCGTGCCGATCATGTTTCTCACGAGCAGCCGGTTCGGTCTCGCCGCTCTTGTCCTCGGCGCCGCGGTATGGGTGATACTCCGTGTCCGTTCCCGCGTCGCGCAAGCAGCTATTCTGGTGTTCGCGCTGATCGGCGTTATTGCCGTGCTGGTGATGTTCCAAGGCCGTACCGCAGGCGACATCTCCGCCGGCATTTCAAGGGACTCGTACGAGATCACCATCGGCGGGATCAAGATTCCGTCCGACAGCTCTCTCCTCGCTCGCTGGAACCTTGCGCTCAACGGTCTCGACATGATCGCCGAGAACCCTTTCGGCTCTGGACCCGGGGGCTATGAGCTGTCCGCCCTGAGCACGGGGACATCGAGGATGACATTCGGGATGGTTAATCCGCATAACGGTGCGATCGAGTTCGCGACACAGTATGGCGTATTCCTCGGTATCATTGCCGCCCTGATCACAGTCACTTTGCTGGCGACCGCTCTGCGTGCGAACTCGGTCGCGTCCAGGAGGTCACCGGACCGCGCTCTGGCGGCAGCGACCGTGGCGGTGATCTGGACACTTCCTCTCCTTTTCGGAATGCACAGCACGTTCGTCGATGTCCCGCACGAGTGGCTGGGCTTCGCTACCTTCGCGACGATCGGGGTCTACCTCACCCAGTACCGAGGCGCTCCAAGAACTCCCGATGCGATCGCCGACGATGTCTGAGGCCGCCGGGCGGCTGCTTCTCCTGACGCACCAGTATCCGTACGATGCCGGGGATGCTGCATTCGTGCGCAACGAGATCGAAGCACTCGCGTCAGCTTTCGATGAAGTCCTTGTCGTCTCCCTGACTGCTCCGGCCGTGGCACGACTGGCGCTGCCAAGGAACGTGCGCTACCTCGGCGCGGTGGGAACCATCACTCCGGCCCGCGCGGCGCGTGGCCTCAGGCATCCACGACGCGCAGCGCGGGCACTACGGGTCTTTCTTGGGGAAGGCGCGAGGTCGTTGACCCAGATGCGCAGTGATGTGATCGCTTCGCTGTGCGGCGCATGGTTTGCCTCTCATCCTGCGATCAATCAGGCATTGGCGTCCGCGCAGCCTCTTACCGTCTACAGCTTCTGGGGTGTCGACATCGCCTACGTGCTCCCCTGGTTGCGCCCGCGAGCACGCCGGATAGCCGTCCGCGTGCATCGCTACGATCTCGACGAGCGTACCGCGGGCTACCGACCGTTGAGACGCGCAGTTCTCGGTGCGGCAGATGTCGTGCTGACCATTGCGGAGAGCGGCCGCGACTACCTTCGCGACCGAGCACCATACATTGCCCCTGGGCGGATCGTGATCCGTCGCCTCGGCATTCCGAGTCAGCCCGAGGTAGAACCTCGAACGCAACCCGCCGACGCGATACAGCTCGTCAGCTGTTCGTCCGTTATCGCACTCAAGCGTGTCGATCGCATCCTTGACACCGCCGCCGAGCTCGCGCGAGCCGGCGAGCGTGTTTCCTGGACGCATTTCGGAGACGGTCCTCTCTTTGAAGCGCTCCGGGCGAAAGCTGTTGCACTGACCTCAGAGATTCCTTCTTTGTCCGTCGAACTACGCGGACGCGTCCCCGCGGCCCAGGTGCTCGAGCACCATCGCGTCAACCACCCAGCGGTCTTCATCAATCTGAGCACTATCGAGGGAATCCCAGTGAGTGCGATGGAAGCGGCCTGCTTCGGCATCCCGATCGTCGCGACCGACGTGGGCTCGACGTACGAACTCGTCGGCGAAGCCCTCGGTTCAGGAATTCTCGTGAATCCCGATGATGACATCGAAACCGTCGTGTCCGCCGTGCGAACAATCCTTGCTGAGCCGACTCGCTTCGACTCGAAGCGGGTGTGGGCGGAACGTTTTGACGCCGCCATAAATTCGACCGCGGCCGCCACGAGCGTAAAAGGGTGATCTTGTCCGACAGCGCCCTCGGTCAACTCCGGCTCGGAGCCGTCACGCTTCTGTCTCTGCGACTCTGATCTAGAGACTGCGGTGCACGCATCGACCGGATCGCGCCCGCCACGCTGCGCCATTGTCGGGTACGACGAGCACCAGTCCGCGTGGGTCTACGAGCGATCAGTCAGAGCCGAGGCGATGGCTGTCGAAGCGCGCAGCGACTCGGTGAGCGAGCACGATCAGAAAGGCCAGCAGGAGCGTCATTGCAGCGCTCGTCAACCACACCGCTCGCACGAGGTCTGCACCCGCGAGCAAGAGGATTGTCAGGGGTACCACGAGATACACGATTGCGAAGATCAGCATCGTGCCCTGGCGTTCCGCAACGATGAAGACCGTCGACAGCGGCGCAGTTGCCACGTTCAAATAGAGCCAGGGCGTCAGCGCTTGGACCACGAGTCCTGCTTCTGCCCATTGGGCACCAAGAAACCAGGGGACGACGATCGGAGCAACAAGACCGAGTGTCAAGAATGGGAGGAACCCGAGAAGCAACGCCCGAAGTGTGACGCTCCGCACGAGAGTCTTGAGCGTCCCCGGCGTGGCAACCGCCATCCGTTGGTAGTACACCTGCGAGATCGCGCTCGCGATCAGAGCCATAGGCGCCTGGGCGAGCTTCCAAGCCATCGAGAACTGCCCCAGTGCGTGCAGCGATCGACCCCCGATGATCATGTTGATCCCGTTGAGTCGCAATGAGTCCACCAGCGCGTTGGGGGCATTGAGGAGCGGCATCTTTCTGTATCGCACCATGAGTGACCACCAACTGCGTCGATCACGGACCGGTGCTGTCTTGCGAGCATCGTCCATTGCGATGAGGACACCGACACCGAAGACTTGCCCCACCAGGTAGCCTGCAATGAGCCATTCGCCCGTCGGCGCCAAGAGCCATCCCAGGCCTGCCTGGGTCGCCGCCGTGATCAGCGCTTGCACAATGCGCGACAGGCTTTGCGCGCGATAGCGCCTCTTCCGCGTCAGCCAGAAGTACAGAATCGATGTCTCCCCGGCCAGGAAGACGCTCACTCCGATCAGGAGCACCCACCAGTGTCGATCGGTCGGACGAGATAACCAGAACACCGCAATCGTCGTGATAACCGTGAGCGCCGAGATAAGGCTCACCAGCCCCGTTGAAAGCTGCCGTAGCCGATGAGCGTCTTCGTCGTTCCCCGGAAGAACGATGGCGTAGTCGTAACGCAAGGCGGAGACCATACTGACCACAGCACTCACGGAAAGGAAGACCGCAAGGACGCCGAAAGCCGCGGGGCCGTAAATCCGGCTGAGGAGGGGCATCGTAACGATGCCGATGACTTGCGAGGCCACCGTTCCTGTGAGCAGCGTCGCGATGCTCCGCAGGGCCGAGCGTCCTTCCCGTCGAGCCGGAACGTCTGTGTCAACCATGCGGATCATTCCGATGTCGGGCTTGTCCAAGCTGCACGTGAAGATGCTCTTCCAACGCTGACCAGACGACACCGGGCGCGTATGCTTCCACGGCGCGTCTCCGCGCTGCGATTCCCATCGCTCTGGCTCGATTCCGATCCGCAATAACAGTTCGGAGAGCGTCCGCGACGCCCAAAACGTCCCCGACAGGCACCATCAACCCAGTGACATCTGGCACGACTGCGTCGACGCACCCCGTGGCATCCGACACGATCGCAGGTACCTCCATCGCGGCAGCCTCGAGCACCACATTGGGAAAACCCTCGCGCCGGCTCATAAGAACAAGGACATCGAACTCCGCAAGGTACGGGCGGACGTCGTCCGCGTCGCCTGCCCGATGCACGGGGAGCCGCCCCTGCTCTCCTTGGATTTGAAGACCTTCGTCGCCGCCCACGAGGAGCACGCGCATCTCCGTTCCCTCGTCATGAACCAGGCTCGCCGCTTCGAGAAGGGTTTCAATTCCTTTGTCAGGATGCAACCGACCGATGAAGCCGATCGTCGCCCCTGCGTTCCGTTCCAGGAACCGGGCTGTGTCCGCATCCAACTCCGGGCGAGGCGCATCGGGCGAGAAGTGTTCCGAATCGACTCCATGAGATGAGCCGGACGCAGGCACACAGATGCGACCGGTGCGTGCGATGCGCAGTTTGACGGCCCGCGCGGCGAGGCTCTCGCTGTTGGCGACGATCGCCGTCGAATTCGAAGCGATCAGCCGCTCGAGTCCCTGGAAAACCCGGCGCGAAACACCCGTCGAGGTCTCGAAACGGATGCCCCAGAGCTCATAGACCCGCACGGGAATGCGCAGGAAGCGCGACGCAATCGAAGCGAGCAAGCTCGCTTTGGGAGTGGCGTAGATGACGGCGTCGGGGCGGACCTTCCGCATCAGCGCGATCATCCGTGCCAGGCTTCGTGCGTCGTGCACCGGGGACGGATCCCTCCTCATCGGCAGGGAGTAGGACAAGACCCCTCGCTGGGCAAGAGCGTCGCTGATCTCGCTTACGTCGTCGGCCACCAACGTGACGTCATAGTTGGACGCGGCGAGAAACTCGGCGTACCCCCGCATGAAGAGTCGAGCTGTCACCGCAGCGGTGACCACGATCATTACCCTCGGACGCGGCGCTGTGCTCGTCACCAGCGGTTCTCCATCTCACGGGCGGGGACGCCGATGACGACGACTTTCGGATCCACGTCCTTGGTCACGCACGCTGCGGCGCCGACGACGGCACTCTCCCCGATGGTGAGCCCTTGAAGCACGGTCGCCCCTGCCCCAACAAGTGCTGCTCGCCCGACGGCGACCTCGCCCGAGATGACGGCGCCTGGATTGATGGAGACGAAGTCGTCGAGCACCGTGTCATGTCCGATGACCGCGGCGGGATTCAGGTGCGTATGCCGTCCGACGCGGACATTCGTCGAGATCTGAACGCCACCGCACACCACGGATCCTGCCGAAATCACCACGCGCGTCCCGACAACGGCAGAAGGATGCACAACCGTCGCCGGGCGAGCCCCCCACGCTTCGACCTTTTCCGCGATCCGTGCCCGCACCGCGGTCGATCCGATTCCGATCACGTAATGAGTGCCTTCGAACAACTCGCGGTTCGCCTCGATCCCTCCGAGCAGACGAATCTCACGGTCCCGAAGGCGCTCAATCTGAATCTCAGCAGGCCCGTCGTCCACCACCCCGAGGATGTCCCATGTCGGGTCTCGGGTGAGCGCGTTGATCGCCGCGATCACATCGAGCGTCTCTCGCCCGAAACCGCCCGCGCCGATGACAATGATGCCGTCAGCCATCGCCCTCACCGAACTTCGTCATCGTCGCCTGCCCCTCCGCCGAGATCCCCTCCCGCGCCACCACCGAACGGATCGTCGCGATGATGATGCGCGCGTCGAGTTTAAGGCTCCGGTTGTCCACGTACTCGACGTCGAGGGCGAACTTGTCCTCCCAGCTGAGCGCGTTGCGGCCGCTCACCTGCGCAAGTCCGGTGATGCCCGGACGCACCTCATGCCTCCGCGCCTGCACCGGGGTGTACTTGGGGAGGTACTCGACGAGCAGTGGCCGGGGCCCGACCACGCTCATGTCGCCTCGCAGCACATTCCACAACGACGGCAGCTCATCCAGGCTGGTGGAGCGCAGCTTGCGTCCAAAAGGAGTGAGCCGATCCGCATCGCTGATGAGCCCGCTCGCCTCGTCGACGTCACGCATCGAACGGAACTTCCGCAGCAGGAAGATCCGTCCGTCGCGGCCCGGCCGTGGTTGGACGAAGATGACCGGGCGGCCGAGGCGCATCGCAACCAGCATCGCGACCGCGAGCATCACGGGCGAGAGCACGACCAGCGCGACCACGGCGGCAGCCATGTCCAGGAGCCGCTTGAGCACGTCATAGGGCCGAGTACGACCAGCCACGGTTCAGCGACCGCCGAGGAAGTCGCTGATGCGGCCCGAAACACGCGCGCGATGCTCGGCCGTCAGCGCCGACCCGCTCGGGAGCGTCAGGCCGGTTTCGAAGAGCGTCTGAGATGCGCCGTTGATGACCCCGTGATAGCCCGCGAACACCGGCTGCTTGTGCATCGGCTTCCACAGCGGACGACTCTCGATGTCGTCTGTCGCGAGGAACGCAGCGAGCTCGGTCGGCGCCCATCCGGTTCGCTGCTCATCGACCAGAATCGACGTCAGCCACACGTTGTCGTTCTCGTCGCCTTCGGCACCGAAGACCTCGACGCCGTCCACGTCGCGGAACAGCTCCTTGTAGAGCTCACGCATCTCACGGCGGCGCGCGATCATCTCGTCGAGCCGGCTCAGCTGCGCGCGGCCGAGCGCAGCGAGAAGGTTGCTCATGCGGTAGTTGTAGCCAATGTCGATGTGCTCGTAATGCACGACCGGCTGACGCGCCTGAGTGGCCAGATAGCGCACGTGCTGAGCGAAGTCGGCGTCATCGGTGAGGAGCATCCCACCGCCCGACGTGGTCATGATCTTGTTCCCGTTGAACGAGACGGCCGAGGCACGACCGAAGCTCCCCGCGGCGCGGCCCTCGTGCGAGGCTCCGAGCGACTCCGCGGCGTCGGCGAGCACAGGCACCCCGAAATCCTCAGCGAGAGCCAAGATCGAGGTGTAGTCGACGGCCTTGCCGAGAAGATCCACCGGCACGATCGCGGCGACGTGCGCACCCCCCCGGCGCAGCAGTGTCAACGCCTCGCGCAGGAGCTCTGGATCCATGTTCCCGGTGACGGGATCCGCGTCGACGAAGAAGGGCTCGGCGCCGGTGTAGACGATCGCGTTGGTGGTGGCCGCGAACGTCATCGTCGACGTCACGACGACGTCTCCGGGCTTGACTCCGAGAGTCAGCAGCCCCAGATGAAGGGCCGCCGTGCCCGAGCTCAGTGCGACGCCGTGCGCCACGCCGACACGGTCGGCAAGCTCCCGCTCGAACGCATCGACGTCGGGCCCCAATGGCGCGATCCATCCGGATCGCATCGCTGCGACGAGCGCCTCCTCCTCCCGCGCCGTGACGTCCGGCGAGGACATGTAGATGCGCTCAGTCATTCGAACCGCTGCCCGGTGCGGCGTTCACGCCGGTCACGAGCTGATCCACCACGATCCGGTCGACCACTGCCGTGTCATTGTTCCGTGGCACTGCGTTCATCCGAGCCTCCCAGCCCGCCTTGTCCAGGCGCTCAGGACTGATCGTATCGGCGTGGGCGTGAGAGATCTTCGGGTGGAACGGCCGTTCGAGGTTCTCCCGTGCGCCGACGAGCTCCTCGTGCAGCTTCTCGCCGTGGCGCAGGCCGGTGAACACGATCTCGATCTCCTTGCCCGACATCGCGATCATGCGTTTGGCGACCTCAAGGATCGAGACAGGTTCGCCCATGTCGAGGATCAGCACCTCGCCGGCGCGTCCGATACCACCGGCCTGGATGACCAGCTGGCACGCCTCAGGGATGGTCATGAAGTAGCGAGTGGCGTCGGGATGCGTGACGGTGATCGGCTTGTCCTCAGCGATCAGACGCTGAAAGGTCGGCAGCATGGAACCGCGGCTGCCGATCACGTTGCCGAAGCGCACAGAGAGGTACTGCGTACCGGTCTGCTCACCGGCCCAGGCGGTGAGCTTCTCGGCGACGCGCTTGGAGTGCCCGAGCACGCTTGTGGGGTTCGCCGCTTTGTCGGTCGAGATGTTGACGAAATGGGTCACGCCCACGCGGCGCGCAGCCTGCAGCACGTTCAGCGTCCCGATGACGTTCGTCTTCCACGCCTCGTCCGGATACTGCTCGAGCATCGGCAGGTGCTTCAGCGCGGCGGCGTGGAACACGACCTCCGGACGCCGCTCGTCGAAGATGGCGTTCAGCACGGAGACGTCGCGGATGTCGGCGAGCACGACGTCCTTCGAGTCCAACAGCCCGTTGCCCGCCGTGCCCAGCTGGGCGCCCTGCAGCCCGGTCTCGTCGCGGTCGAGCATGATGAGCTCACTGGGGCCGAACTTCGCGAGCTGGCGGCACAGTTCGGATCCGATCGACCCACCGGCCCCCGTGACGAGCACGCGCTTGCCTGTGACGTACCCCGCGATGAGCTCGACGTTGGTGTCGACGGGGTGCCTACCGATGAGGTCTTCGATCTCGATGTCGCGGACGTCGACCGTGGTGCGGCCTTCGAGCATGTAGTCGGTGACCGTGGGGGTGACCGACACGGACATCCCGGCAGCGTCCGCGGCATCACTCAGTTCACGCAGCAGCACGCTGTCGGCGTTGCCCAGCGCGATCACCAGTCGCGTCGCCCCCGTCCGCGCCGCGATCTCCGCGAGCTGGCTCCGGCGTCCCAGCACGGGCACGCCGCGGAGCCGCAGGTTCTTCTTCGCCGGGTCGTCATCGATCAATCCGACCGGCAGAATCGGCGACCCCGGGTCCGTCGTGATGCTGTGGAGAAGGCGATCGCCGAGGTACCCCGCTCCCACCACGAGCGCACGCTCGGCATTCTCCCCCGGCTTGCGGGAGCGCTCGACGACGAGGCGAGCGACGTAGCGAACGCCGAACATCGTCAGCAGCACGAAGGGTCCTGCCAGCAGAACGGTGGCGCGCGGGACACCGATCTGGTTGCCCGAGGGGATGACGAACGCGGAGAGGATCAGCGTGATGCCTCCCGCAACCAGCGACAACGTCCAGACTTCGCTGAACGAGCCGTACGAATAGCGGCCTCGGTAGAGCGCGAGCACATAGCCGACGATCAACTGCAGCAGCGCCGCGATCAACCCCAGGCAGAACGTCGCGATCCAGCCGGACAGCGGCAACTTGAAATCGACGCGCAGGCCTACCGCGAGGACGGTGCCGAAAACCCAGGCGAAGGCATCGAGCGCGGCCACCCAGCCGCGCCGCCGATGGCCGGCACCGGCGCTCTGAGCCCCCTGAATGACGTTCTCGCCCCGATCACCGCTCTGCACAGCGACATCCCCCCAAACTCTCAACTGACGGCGAAGGCGCCGCGATGCCCGTGAACAGCAATTTCCCGATCAGGCACGAATAGCTGGGATCCTTGCCCGCTCCCCCTGTGCCTCCAGGATCCCATATCTGTGAGAAAGCCGAGTGACAATGTCCGGAAAGTGACGCAATACGCATGCTTCGCACTCGCATTTCGCGCGTTTAGGTCGCATCGCACGAGCGACCGCCCCAACTGGGCTGCGGCAGCGCAGCGTCGCGCTCACGGCCTTCGATAGGCTGACGAGGTGGGTGGGGACCAGAGCGGGCCGTGGCGTATCGCCGATGCGGTCGCGTGGACGACGAGCGGCAATGAGGTCGTGGCCCTCGAACTCGAGTCGCCGACCTCTCATCCGATGACTCTTCAGGGCACCGCCGCGTACGTGTGGGAGGAGATCGACGCAAACGGCCCGCTCTCCTCGGCGGAGCTGATCACGAACGTCGCCGCTGCCTACGAGGTGAGCGAGGACGCCATCCGGGACGACATCCTCGCCCTTCTCGACGGTCTCCTCGCCCAGCATCTAATCGCACACTGATCGCTTGTGCACGGCGGATCGGCCGTGCCCGAATCGACACCGTTCGACCATGGTCAGGGGCCCGGGGGATCTCTAGAATCGCTTCGTGCCTTCCCGACACGAAGATCGTGGGGAGCGCCCGACCCGCGATGGAATCTCACCCGACTCGGACGATTCCTTCGAGCGCCTGCTGGCCACGCCTCAGACACCGGTCGGCAAGACGCACAGGAGGCGTCGCCCCGTGCTGAAGAGCCCCTGGTTCTGGGTTCTGATCTCGCTGCTGGTCGTCCTGATCGTGATCGGCGTCGTGGGCGCTCTCACCGCGAAGCGCCTGTACGACCAGGCGATGATCGCGAGGAACGACCTGGAGCAGGCCATCCCGCTCGTCGACCAGGTACAGCAGAGCATGCTCGCCGGCGATCCGGCAGGAGCCAAGAAGACGATCGCCAAGATCTCCGCCCTGACGGACGACGCCGCCAAGAAGACGAGCACAGGCCTGTGGCGCAATTCGGAGTGGGTCCCCGTCGCAGGTCCCAACCTCAAGGCCGTGCGCATCACGGCCGACTCCGTCAACGGACTCGTGCATGACGCGCTCCTGCCGCTGACCGGCCTCGACCTGAAGGCGCTCCTGCCGAAGGACGGCGGCATCGACGTCGCGAACCTCAAGACCCTGGCCGACGACATCGACACCGCCAACACCCGCATGGAGCTGGTGCAGAAGAACGTCAAGAGCATCGACCGATCCGCCCTGGTCCCGCAGGTCGCCGCCGGGCTCGCCAAGCTCGACGACGCGATCGCGAAGATCGAGCCCGTCCTCACCCCCGTGCACAACGCCCTGACGATCCTGCCGAACGCCCTCGGTGCCGACGGCCCGCAACACTACCTCCTCATCTTCCAGAACAACGCCGAGTCGCGCGGCACCGGCGGCAATCCGGCGGCCATCGCGATGCTCACGGCCGTGAACGGCAAGATCTCTATGACGCAGCAGGCCAATTCCACGGACTTCGCCAACGGGCGGCCGGAGCCCGTGATGGCGCTCGATCCCGAGACCGAGGCCCTGTACGGCGACAAGATCGGCCGCTACATCCAGGACTCGACTCTCTCCCCCGACTTCAGCGAGACGGCGCAGATCGTGCGCGCGTGGTGGTCCGAGACCTACGGCACCCCGGTCGATGCCGTCGCCTCGATCGATCCGGTGGCCCTCGGCTATCTGCTCCACGCGATCGGGCCTGTGACGATGCCGGCACCGTTCGACGAGACGCTCAATGCCAACAACGCGGTGGCCTTGCTGCTGAACGGCGTCTACGCGAAGTACCCGGATCCCCACGTGCAGGATGAGTTCTTCGCCGATGCTGCCAAGAGCGTGTTCGATGCGCTTCTGACCACGCACGCCGACCCGAAGGCGCTCCTGACCGCCCTGACGCAGGCCTCGAACGAGGGCCGCCTGATGTACTCGCCCAGCGACGAAGCCCAGGCGAAGATGCTGGCCGGCACCCCCGTCGGCGGCAACATGCCGGCGGACAACGCCAAGACCACGGACCTCGGCGTCTACATCGACGACCTCACCGCGAGCAAGCTCGACTACTACATGCAGATGAGCATCGCCGCTTCGGGCACGCAGTGCCAGAAGCCCGATGCCCCGACGTTCTCGAGCACCGTCACGCTGCAGAACACGCTCGATCCGGCCGCGGTCCCGGGCCTTCCGGTCTACGTCGACCCGGGACTCTTCTTCCCCAAGGGCCATGCCTCCACTGATGTGTATCTGTACGGACCGGTGGGATCCACGCTCACCGGTGTGACGGTCGACGGTCAGCCCGTGGCTGCATCGGGGCTGCCGCATCTCGGCCGCACGGTGGCGAAGCTCAACGTGCTCATGGCACCCGGCCAGACGACGACCATCGTGGCGAGCTTCAGTGCACCATCCGGCGCCTACGGGCCGCTCGAAGTGCGCCACACTCCGATGGTGAAAGCCACCCCCGTCGCGATCGACGCCCCCGGCTGCACGCCCGCGAAGAAGTAGCAGGCAGCTCGCCGCCTAGGATTGCGGCATGCGTGTTCTCGTCACCGGCGGTGCCGGCTTCATCGGCTCCCACACGGTCGTGGCTCTGCTCGAACACGGGCACCACGTCACGATCGTGGACAACCACGAGAACTCCTCCCCCGAGGTGATCAACCGCATCGAGCGAATCGCCGGCATCCGTCCCGAGATGATCGAGGTCGATCTGCTGGACGACGAGGCGTTCGATGCCGCCTTCGCTACGGCCGCACCCGATGCGGTGATCCACTTCGCCGGGCTGAAGGCCGTCGGCGAGAGCGTGGCCGACCCGCTGCGTTACTACGCGCACAACCTGGGCAGTACATTCTCGCTTCTCCGGACGATGAAGCGTCATGGCGTCCGCAACCTCGTCTTCTCCTCATCGGCCACGGTCTACGGCGACCAGCAGGATCCGCCGTATCGCGAGGACGCCGGCCGCCTCGACGCCACGAACCCGTATGGCATGACCAAGGTGATGCTCGAGCGCATCCTCAGAGATGTCGCGGCTTCGGAGGATGACTGGCACATCGGACTGCTTCGCTATTTCAACCCGATCGGCGCACACCCCAGCGGTCTGATCGGGGAGGACCCGAACGGGATCCCGAACAACCTGGCGCCGTACATCCTGCAGGTCGCTGTCGGTCGCCTGCCCGAGGTGAACATCTTCGGCGACGACTACCCCACCGCCGACGGCACGGGGGAACGCGACTACATCCACGTGGTCGACCTGGCGGAAGGACACGTGGCAGCGCTCGAGAAGCTCTCGACCGTCGCCGGCGCACGCGCCTGGAACCTGGGCACGGGAGCCGGCACGTCGGTCAAGCAGATGATCGCAGCGTTCGAGGCGGCGTCTGGGAATCCGATCCCGACGGTCATCCGACCGCGTCGCGCCGGCGATCTGCCACGGAGCTGGGCGGACACGTCGCGCGCCCAGGAGGAGCTCGGCTGGACCGCCTCCCGCGGCATCGCGGAGATGGCGCGCGACGGGTGGCGCTGGCAGTCGTCGAACCCGAGGGGTTTCGCAGAGTAGCCGCGCAGGACGAGACTCGCAGCTCCGCTCTCCGACGGAGTCAGGCGCCGTTCTCGTTACGGGGTGGGCAGGACAGTCGGCGGCTCCGTGGAGCCGGGATCCGTCGGCACGGGCGGGGGCTCCGTCGTCACCGGCGGCGGTTGCGTCGGCTCGGTCGTGGCGCCGCCGCCGGTGCCCGTGCCCGTGTCACCCGTGCCGCCGCCGGAACCGCTCGAGTCGGACTCCGCCACCGCGCGCGCCTGATCCGCGATGAGGGCGGCCAGCGCGCTGCGCCAGGCATCCCATGGGGCGAAGGACATCGCTCCGAACGGATCCGATGCGGCGACCGCCGCCGCCGTCTCCGTGGCGGCGGTTCGGAAGGGCTCGGCCGCGTCGGGGTTGTCGGCGACCGCGGTCGCCGCGTATCCGGGCACCGACTGCCGGAACGTCGTGATGGCACCGCGGAATCCGGCGGTCGCGGCCGTCAGCGACGCCTCGCGCGACGCGACCTCGCGCTCGAGCTGATCGAGCTGGACGTTCGTCGCGGACTTCCCCGCAGACTTGGGCACCTTCACCGCGGCGAGCGCCGCGGTGTACGCCTGGCGCGCGGCCTCGGCGGCGAGCCGGGCCGATTCGTCGCTGGATCCCGCCATCGCCGCGAGCGGCGAGGCGAAGGACTCTGCGCTCGTCTGCGCGGCCTTCACAGCACTCTCGAGGGAGTCGACGGCTGCGTTGACCTTGGAGATCCGCGCCGGATCCACGCTCGAGGTCGGGGTCGCGGAGACCGCGGCCGGCACGGGTGCGCCGGGCGTCGCAAGCGCCCAGCCGACGCCCAGCGCGGTGACGACCAGGCCTGCCGCCATCGCGATGACCTGAGGGCGCCCCAGGCCGTATCGCGGCGCGGCGTGCTGCGGCTCCGGCCGGGCCGGCACGGGCGCAGGGAACGAGTGCGTGTAGGGATGAGCCTCGGTCGCGGCATCGTCGAAGAGGTGACCCTCGGCGGTGTCGATCAGCGCCGTCGGGGCCTGCAGATGCAGGTCGAGGTCATCGTCGGGGTTCCGGTGCTCGCCGGGCGCGGGCATGACGGGCGCGTCGGCGTCCGTCCCCGGCCCCTGGGGATCCGTGGTCTCGGTTTCCTCAGATGCGGGCGAGCCCTTCTCGGTGCGCGCGACATCGCCCGGTCCCGCGAAGAGGGCGCTGAAATCCTCCAGCGGCGCCGCCGAGACGTCGTCCTCGTGGTGATCGAACAGCGACGCGAGATCGAAGGCGTGCTGGTCGTCGGACTGCGGGCCGTCGCCGTGCGCAGCCCCTTCGGTGCCGGCCCTGTCCCGGGGCACGTCATCGTCGGGCATTCGTCCCGCCTTCCCAGGTCGACGCGGTACTCGACTTTATCGGGAAACCACGACCTGCCTCGCCATGGCGTTCGCGGAGTCGCGCACAGCACCTCGCGGTGTCGCCCCGCGTGCCCTGGAACGCCCCGGCGCCGCGCCCCGCATCCGCGAGCTTCGGCGTGCGCGACGGCGCTACGGCCTGCCCATCCCGACGTAGGTCCAGCCCGCCGCGCGCCACGCCTGCGGATCCAGGCAGTTGCGCCCGTCGACGATGATCCGGCCCCGGGCCAGCGTGGACGCATGCTCGGGAGAGAGCTCGCGGCGGTACAGGTCCCATTCCGTGACGAGCACCACCGCATCCGCGCCCTTGAGGGCCTTGTCCCGATCCGCGACGTACTTCAGCTGCGGGTGCACGGCGGCGGCATTGCCGAGGGCCTCCGGATCCGTCACCCGTACCTTCGCGCCCATGCCGCGCAGCCGGATCGCGACCTCGAGCGCCGGCGAGTCCCGCACGTCGTCGCTGTGCGGCTTGAACGCAGCTCCGAGCATGGTGATCCTCTTCCCGACGACGCTCCCGCCGAACGCCTCGAGCACGAGGCGCACCGCGTGCTCCCTGCGGCGCAGGTTGATCGCGTCGACCTCGCGGAGGAATCCGACCGATGCCCCACGCCCGAGCTCCTCCGCGCGCGCGGCGAACGCGCGGATGTCCTTGGGCAGGCATCCCCCGCCGAAGCCGATCCCGGCGCCGAGGAAGCGTCGTCCGATCCGGTCGTCGTACCCGATCGCGTCGGCGAGCCGGGTGACGTCGGCCCCCGCCGCCTCGGCGATCTCCGCCATCGCGTTGATGAACGAGATCTTCGTGGCGAGGAACGCGTTCGCGGCGCCCTTGACGAGCTCGGCCGTGGCCAGATCGGTCACCAGGAACGGACTGCCCTCCGCGATCGCGTCGGCGTACGCCTCGCGCAGCACCTCGACCGCGCGCCGACCCGAGTCGTCCGCCGCGGCCCCGACCACGAGGCGGTCGGGGTGCAGCGTATCCCGCACGGCCCAGCCCTCGCGCAGGAACTCCGGGTTCCAGACCAGAGTCGCCCCGGCGCCCGCCACGCGTTCGGTGAGGCCCGCAGCGGTTCCCACGGGGACGGTGGACTTGCCCGCGACCACGTCTCCCGGCCGCAGCTGCGGCAGCAGCGCATCGAGGGCCCCGTGCACGAAGCGCAGGTCGGCGGCAGATCCGTCGGACTGCTGCGGGGTGCCCACGGCCAGGAAGTGCAGGACGGATCCGGCCGCGTCGGCGATGTCGGCGCTGAAGGTCAGCCGCCCGCTGGCGACCCCCGCGGCCAGCAGCTCGTCCAGCCCGGGTTCGAAGAACGGTGCCTTCCCCGTCGCGAGCGCCGCGATCCGGTCGGGATTCGTGTCGATCCCCGTCACCTCGTGGCCGATCGACGCCATCGCCGCCGCGTGGACCGCTCCGAGGTACCCGCAGCCGATCACAGACATCCGCATGAGGACACCACACCGCGCGAGTCTCACCACCACACGACCGGCAGGCGTCGCGTCGGCGACGACCGGGTGAACGCTTGGGGCGGGCGGTCTACCGGGGCGTCGCGGTCACCAGGATGGGCAGGTGGTCCGACTCCCCCTGCGGCAGCGTGCGCACCGACTCGACCACGAATCCGGAGGCCGCCGCGAAGTCGTAGAACCCGCGGAAGACGCGGTATCGCGTGTACGTATGCTGGTCGCTCATCACGAGCTCGTAGCCGACGTCGCGCATGTGCTCGCTGAGCCGCTCCTTGAACACCGGATAGTTGAAGTCGCCGACGATGAGCTGCGGCAGGCCCCACCCGAGCTCGGACAGCTCGGAGAGCGCCGCCCGGATTTGGTCGCGCCGCAGGGCGTTGCGCGCCGTGAGCGGCGCCGCGTGCAGCGACGCGACGAGGAAGTCGCGGCCGGCGTCGATGTCGCGGAGCCGCACGCCGAGCAGACGCTCGTGCGCGGGGCGCAGCACGTGGTCGTGCAGCGACTTCTTCACCGCGACCGCCGCCATGTCGACGAGACGGTACGTGCTCTCGCGGTAGTAGATGGCCAGTCCCAGCCGGTTGCGCTGCGTGGTGTGCGCCAGCACGAGACCTCCGGCCCGCTCCGGCAGCGACGCGGTATCGCCCTCCTGCAGGCACAGCACGTCGGGGTCATGGGCGTCGACGAGGGCGTCGAGCTCATGCGCCGCACGATGCTTGCGCAGGTTGTAGGAGATGATCCGCACGCCCCCACCGTACCCGCGCGCTCTTGCGCGAGGCTGAGCGGCAGCCGGAGTTCATCGGATGTTGCAGATCCGGATCCGCGTCAGTCGTCGTGATCGCGGCGGTTGCGCGTCTGCTCGGCGCGGGCCGCCAGCAGCTCGTCCGCGGGGTACCCCACCTCGGTGAGCGTGAGGCCGCGCGCGGCGAGCACCTTGAAGGCGCTGGTGCGGGTGAGGTCGTCCCGCAGCCGCGCCAGATCGGCGACCTCGAGGCGCCCCTCCCCCACGGCGGCGCAGGCTCCCACGAGCGCCCGCACCATGCTGTGGCAGAACGCGTCGGCCTTGACCTCGGCGACCAGCACGCCGGACGCATCCCGCGACCAGCGATAGTCGAGCAGGGTGCGGATCGTGGTGCCCTCCTCGCGCGGCTTGCAGTACGCGGCGAAGTCGTGCAGTCCGATCAGCGTCTGCGCGGCGGCGTCCATGGCGCCCTCGTCGAGGACCGCGCGGACGGTGGTGGTGTCGTGGCGCAGCAGGGGGTCGTATCCGGCCCGCGCGTCGGCCAGCCGATACCGGTACCGGCGCCAGACGGCGGAGAAGCGGGCGTCGAACCCCTCCGGCGCGAGCGACGTCCGCGACACGGTGGCATCGGGATACTGCCCGAGCACGCCGCGGATCCGCGAAGCCAGCGACGCCGCCGGATCGAGCGCGGCCCGGCCGTTGCGCGTCGCCACACGCGCCCACTGCTGCGCGTCGAGGTCGACGTGCGCGACCTGCCCGGTGGCGTGAACGCCCGCGTCGGTGCGCCCGGCGACGACGAGGCGCGGACCGGATGCCTGCGGATCCCCCGCGGCGGACTCCGCCGACGGACCGACGATCCGGGCGAGCGCCGCCTCGATGGTCCCCTGCACGGTCCGCAGCCCTGGCTGCTTCGCCCAGCCCCGGAAATGGGTGCCGTCGTAGGCGATGTCGAGACGGATGCGCACGGATCAAGGGTACCGACCGCGCTTCTCGGCCCCGCACCGGGCCCGCACCGGCGGGCTGCGCGCTCGGCATCGCCCCCGCCTCGGAGTAGGGTTTCCCACAATCCGTCCCGGCGTCGGGCCGATCCGGAATCACTCTGGGACTCAGTCTCTATTTGTGCGACACTGAATCCCAAGTGACCGGCGCCGGCACCCGAGCCGGCGGCGCAGCGGCATCGAGACGGACCGAGATCGAAGGAGATCCCATGGTCAGCAGCACGTTCCCCGACGTCGAGATCCCCGTGGTCCCGATCCACGAGTACCTCTTCGGCGACATCTCCGAGCACGACCTCGACCGCGTCGCCCTGGTCGACGGGATGTCGGGCGCGGAGACCACCTACCGTCAGCTGATCGGCCAGATCGATCTCTTCGCAGGAGCGCTCGCCGCCCGCGGCATCGGCGTGGGCGACGCCGTGGGCCTGCTCTGCCCGAACGTCCCCGCGTTCGCGACCGTTTTCCACGGGATCCTGCGCGCCGGCGCCACGGCCACCACCATCAACGCGCTGTACACCGCCGATGAGATCGCCAACCAGCTGCGCGACGCCTCGGCGTTCTGGCTCATCACGGTCAGCCCGCTCCTCCCCCAGGCGCAAGCCGCCGCGGAACAGCTCGGCCTGCCCGCCGACCAGCTGATCGTGCTCGACGGCGCCGAGGGGCACCCGTCGCTGCGGGATCTGCTCTCCGAGGGACACCATGCGCCCGCCGTGACCTTCGACCCCGCCACGCACGTCGCGGTGCTCCCGTACTCATCCGGCACCACCGGCCGGCCCAAGGGCGTCATGCTCACGCATCGCAACCTCGTCGCCAACGTCGCACAGAGCACGATCTCGATCGACCTGAACGATGACGACCGGATCCTCGCCGTCCTGCCGTTCTTCCACATCTACGGCATGACGGTGCTGCTCAACCTGGCCGTGCGCCTGCGCGCGACCCTCGTCACGATGCCGAAGTTCGACCTCGTCGAGTTCCTGCGCATCATCGCGGAGCAGCGCACCAGCTGGCTGTTCATCGCGCCTCCCATCGCCGTCGCCCTCGCCAAGCACCCGCTGGTCGCTCAATACGACATGAGCTCGGTGAAGGTCGTCTTCTCCGGCGCCGCGCCCCTGGACGGAGCACTCGCCCACGCCGTCGCCGGCCGGCTCGACTGCCTCGTGCGGCAGGGCTACGGCATGACCGAGACCAGCCCGGTGACGCACACGATCCCGGTCGAGCGCGAGGACATCGACCTCTCCTCGGTGGGTCTGCTCATTCCCAACACGGAGGCGCGACTGCTCGCGGAGGACGGATCCGACGTGGTGATCCCCGCCGACGGCGCGAGCGAGCCCGGAGAGCTGCTGATCCGCGGCCCGCAGGTCATGAAGGGCTACCTGAACCGTCCCGACGCGACCGCCGACATGCTCGACGCCGACGGCTGGCTGCACACGGGCGACGTCGCCACCGCCACGGCCGGCGGCGTGTTCCGCATCGTCGACCGCCTCAAGGAGCTCATCAAGTACAAGGGCTACCAGGTTGCCCCGGCCGTCCTCGAGGCCGTGCTCCTGGAGCACCCGGCCATCGCCGACGCCGCCGTGATCGGCGCGCCGGACGAGGACGGCCAGGAGGTGCCGAAGGCCTTCGTGGTGCTGCAGCCCGGATCGGAGCTCGACGCCGCGGGCGTCCAAGCGCACGTCGCCGCGCACGTCGCACCGCACGAGAAGGTGCGGATGGTCGAGTTCATCGACGCGATTCCGAAGTCGGCGTCGGGCAAGATCCTCCGCAAGGATCTCCGGGCGCGGACGAGCTGACCGGCCCGTCGCCCGCACATCTCCCTGTCCGCTCAGGTCGAAGCGTCGTCGACGTCGTCCTTCGGCGTGTGCCGGAACACGACGTAGTGGTACAGCAGGAAACGCACCACGACGATCACCGCGATGCTGCCCAGGTTGACGATGTTCACCAGCGCCGGACCGGGGGCGTGACCGGTGATGCCCTCGACGACCTCTGCGCCCAACCAGACGATCCCGGCACCGAGCAGGGTGCACACGAGGTTGACCACGAGGAACAGCACGATCTCGGCGGCGCGCCCGCGGCGGTTCCGATCGCGGAACGCCCACTCCCTGTTGCCGAAGTAGGCGTTGATCAGCGCGACGAGACTGGCCCCGATCTTGCCGAAGACGAGATCCCAGCCGAAGACGTAGACGAAGAGGTTGAAGGCGCCGACCTCGATGAGGGTGCTGATGCCGCCGACGATCAGGAAGCGGGTGCCGACTCCCGCCAGACGGCGCAACCGGGAGCGGCGATCCATAGCGCTACTAGAATACCCGGGAGGACGACGCAGCCTGGACGTCTCCCCATCTCCGAGACCTGAGGTTCGAGTGCAGTACGCCCACCTGGCCGTCGTGATGCCGGCCTACAACGAGGCCGAGGGCATCGCCGGCTTCATCGATGAGATCCGCGCCTCCGTCGGCCCGCTCGCCGAGCGCGTGACCTTCGTGATCGCGGACGACCGCTCGACCGACGGCACCGCGGCCGCACTCGCCGGCATCGCCGACGTGGACGTGCAGACGCAGCCGGTGAACCGCGGACACGGTCCCACTGCCCTCGCCGCCTACCGCGGGGGCCTCGCCCTCTCCCCCGACGCGATCGTGCACGTCGACGGCGACGGCCAGTTCCTCGGCGCCGAGATCGCGGCCGCCGTGCGCGCTCTCGCCGCCTCCGGTGCCGACGTGGTGCACGGCGTGCGCCACTCCCGCACCGACGCCTGGTACCGGCGGGTGCTGACCGCGTGCGTGCGCCTGCTCATCGCGACGTTCGTGGGCAGGGGCGTGCCCGACGTGAACACGCCCCTGCGCGTGTACCGCCCCGAGGCGCTGCGCCTTCTGGTGAATGCGGTGCCCTCCGACGCCCTCGTGCCGCACGTGCACTTCTCCCTCGCCGAGGTGCGAGCGAGGCTCGACGTCCGCTACCTGCGGGTGCGGAGCATCCCCCGGCGCGGCTCCTCGAGCACCGGCACGATGTGGGGCCGTGTCGCGCGACCCTCGCTGCCCCCGAGCAAACTGGTCCGCTTCGCGATGGACGCGCTGCGCGAGGCGTGGACGTGGTCCCTCCGTCCGGGCGCCCCGTTGCGGGCGCTGTCGCTCGAACGACCGGATCCGGTGCGCGCAGACGAGGGAACCGCATCCGCATGATCCGTCGCCTCACCGGAACCGGATTCTGGATCCTGCTCGCGCTGCTCGTCGTCGCGAATGCGATCGTGATGTGGCACAGCCTGACCGTGCTGCGGTTCTGGGAGGACGAGGCGTTCAACCTCACAGTGCCCCGCAATCTGCTCGCCGGGCTCGGCTACACCAGCGACGGCACCCTGTCCGGCTCCACCCTCACGCCCTTCGATCCCCGGATCTCGACCGGTCCCGTGGTGCTGATCCCGGTGGCCGGGATCCTCGCGCTCGGGGCGGATCCGGTGATCGGCGCCCGACTGGTCCCGCTCGCCTACTGGGTGCTCCTGGTCGTCGGCTGCGCGGTGATCGGGCGCCGCATCTCCGGGCGCTTCGGCGCACTGGTCGCCGCCGCCCTGCCTCTCGCGTTCAACACCGCCGAGAGCGTCTCCCCGATCCAGGGTCCCGCCGATCTGCTGGGCGAGACCGCTGCCGCCGCTCTCCTCGTATGGGCGCTGATCGTGCTCCCGCGCCGTGCATGGCTCGCGGGCCTGCTGCTCGGGCTCGCCATGCAGGCGAAGCTGATCGCGCTCTTGGCGCTCCCGGCGTTCGCCGTGGCGTTGTTCCTGTTGACGCCGGCGGCGCCGTTCCGGCGGCGCTTCACGGCGACCCTCCGCCGCTCGCTGCTTCCGCTCGCTCTGGCGGCCGCGCCGACGGTGCTGATGGAGCTCATCGCCCTCGTCTCCCTCGGCATCGGCGGGTACGCACGGCACGTGCGGGCGATGGGCGGCTTCCTGCTGAGCGGAGGCCAGCACATCGAGCCGACGACCGCGACGCAGAAGCTGGGCACGCTCGCCGGATCGTGGTTCGTCCCCTGGTGGCTGACCGTCGCCGCGGTCCTCCTGGCGGCAGCCGTCGTGATCGTGGCCGCCGTGCCGGTGCGGCACCAGCGCTCCGACACGAACCCCGGCTCCGCCCCGCGCTGGTGGGACCGCGACCCGCAGCTCCTCGCGTGGGGTTTCGGATCCGCCGTGGGTCTGCTCGCCTTCGTCGCGTGGTGGGCGCAGGCCTCGCACCTGCCACTGTGGGTGCGGCACCCCGCGGTGGGCGTCTTCGCCTTCGCCCCGGTCCTCGCCGCCGTCGCCGTGCGCGCGGCGGTCGCGCTGTGGCGGCGTCGCGGCCCCTCGAACTCGCAGGCGCCCGTACGGATCCTGTCCGTCGCGGCCCTCGCCCTGCTCGGCGGCGTCGTGGCGACAGGAGGCGTCAGCGACGCCGGCCGGGCACTGCGTGCGCCGGCCGCCGAGACGCTCGCCCAGCAGCGCGCCGCGGTCGCGCCCCTGGCCGCCTGGGTACGCGACAACGACGTGGAGTGGCTGGCCGCGGAACCCTGGGGCGGGCCCGTGTCCTCCGTGGTGCTGACCGGCGCGCACGTCGGCCTTTACGACGCGCCCGCGATGAGCCGCACGATGACCCTCGCGTACGGATCCTGCCGCACCGGATCCCCCCTGACCGCGGCCGGCGGCATGGTGATCTGCCCAGCGCCCTGACGCCCTCTTCGGGTCTGACCCTCTGGACCCTCGCCGCTGACGCCGCGGGGTCCTCCTGCTCGCTGGTCGCAGCGTGCGGCTTTCGGCACCGCAAGCCCGCAAAGGGCGACCACCGAGCAGGCGGAACGGTCCCCTGCGGCAACGACGAAGCCCGCCGTCCCACAAGGGGACGACGGGCTTCGAACGAGCGGACGGCCTTACTCGGCCTTCTCCTCCGCGGCGGCGTCAGCGGCGGTCTCGTCGGCGACGGGAGCCTCCTCGACGACCTCGGCCTCGGCGGCAGGGGTCTCGACGACCTCCTCCACGACCTCCTCGGCGGGGGCGGCCTTCTCCGCCTTGGCGGGCTTCGCGGCGGCCTTCTTCACCTTCGGGGCGACGGGCTCGAGCACGAGCTCGATCACGGCCATGGGCGCGTTGTCGCCCTTGCGGTTGCCGACCTTGGTGATGCGGGTGTAGCCGCCCTCACGCTCGGCGACCAGCGGCGCGATCTCGGCGAACAGCACGTGCGTCGCCTCCTTGTTGCGCAGCACGGACAGCACGCGACGACGCGCGTGCAGGTCGCCGCGCTTGCCGAAGGTGACGAGGCGCTCGGCCAGCGGACGCAGGCGCTTGGCCTTGGTCTCGGTGGTCTTGATCGACTTGTGCACGAACAGCTGGGCAGCCAGGTTCGCAAGCAGCAGACGCTCGTGTGCGGGGCCGCCTCCGAGGCGGGGACCCTTGGTGGGCTTGGGCATTGTTCTCTAGCTCCTGGATCGGAAAGGTTCGGGTCAGCTGGCCTCTGCCAGCCGGCAGAACGGGTGGGTCAGAAGGACTCGTCTTCGGAGCCGCCGTAGAAGTGGGCGCCGTCGAAACCGGGCACCGAGTCCTTCAGCGACAGGCCGAGCGAGACGAGCTTGTCGCGCACCTCGTCCACCGACTTCTGTCCGAAATTGCGGATGTTCATGAGCTGCGTCTCCGACAGGGCGACGAGCTCGGACACCGTGTTGATGCCTTCGCGCTTGAGGCAGTTGTACGAGCGGACGGACAGATCGAGGTCCTCGATCGGCATCGACAGCTCGTTCGAGAGGACGGCCTCGACCGGCGCGGGGCCGATCTCGATGCCCTCGGCCTCGACGTTCAGCTCGCGGGCGAGACCGAACAGCTCGGTCAGCGTGCGACCGGCCGAAGCGACGGCGTCGCGCGGGATGATCGAGTTCTTGGTCTCGACGTCCAGCACGAGCTTGTCGAAGTCGGTACGCTCGCCGGCGCGGGTGGCGTCGACGCGGTAGCTGACCTTCAGCACGGGCGAGTAGATCGAGTCGATCGGGATCTGGCCCGCCTCGGCGTACTCGCTGCGGTTCTGCGCCGCCGACACGTAGCCGCGGCCACGCTCGATGGTGAGCTCGAGCTCGAACTTGGCGGTGTCGTTGAGGGTCGCGATGACCAGCTCGGGGTTGTGCACCTCGACGCCGGCCGGAGCGGAGATGTCCGCCGCGGTGACCTCGCCGGCGCCCGTCTTGCGCAGGTAGGCGGTGATGGGCTCGTCGCGCTCAGAGGAGACGACCAGCTGCTTGATGTTGAGGATGATCTCGGTGACATCCTCCTTCACACCGGGAATGGTGCTGAACTCGTGGAGGACGCCGTCGATGCGGACGCTCGTGACGGCCGCGCCGGGGATCGACGAGAGCAGGCTGCGACGCAGCGCGTTGCCGATCGTGTAACCGAAACCGGGCTCGAGCGGCTCGATGACGAACCGGCTGCGGTTCTCGGAGATCTTTTCCTCGGTGAGAGTGGGACGCTGTGCGATGAGCACTGTGTGTTCCTTTCGATCACGTGCCCGCTATATGACACGTGTGGGTGAGGTCTTGAGTTATGGAAGAACGCGGGTGAGGATCCGGCCGCTGCCCTTCGATCGGCTCAGGGACCGATGGAAGTGAGGACCGGATCCACACGCCTGTCCTCGGGCCCTTCGACAAGCTCAGGGACCGAGGACAGAGAGCGTCAGACGCGGCGGCGCTTCGGCGGGCGGCAGCCGTTGTGCGCCTGCGGCGTCACATCCTGGATCGAGCCCACCTCGAGGCCGGCGGCCTGCAGCGAGCGGATCGCGGTCTCGCGGCCGGAGCCCGGACCCTTCACGAAGACGTCGACCTTCTTGACGCCGTGCTCCTGCGCCTGGCGGGCAGCGGACTCCGCGGCCATGCCGGCGGCGTACGGCGTCGACTTGCGCGAGCCCTTGAAGCCCACGCCACCGGACGAGGCCCAGCTGATGACAGCGCCGGACGGGTCGGTGATCGAGACGATGGTGTTGTTGAACGTCGACTTGATGTGGGCCTGGCCCAGCGCGATGTTCTTCTTCTCCTTGCGGCGCGGCTTGCGCGCGGCGGCCTTGGGTGCAGCCATGAAAGTGTTCTCCTATTCCCTGGCCGCTTAGCGGGCCTTCTTCTTGCCGGCGACGGTGCGCTTCGGGCCCTTGCGGGTACGCGCGTTGGTCTTGGTGCGCTGACCGCGGACCGGCAGGCCACGGCGGTGACGAAGGCCCTCGTAGGAGCCGATCTCGACCTTGCGGCGGATGTCGGCGGCGACCTCGCGGCGGAGGTCACCCTCCACCTTGTAGGTGCCTTCGATGTAGTCGCGGAGCGCGACGAGCTGGTCGTCGGAGAGGTCCTTGACGCGGATCGACTCGTCGATCTCGGTGGCTTTGAGGATCTCGACCGAACGGGTACGGCCGATGCCGTAGATGTACGTGAGGGCGATCACCACGCGCTTGTCGCGCGGGATGTCGACGCCGGCAAGACGTGCCATGCGGTAACTCCTGGAGTGTTGTGGAGGTGTGGAGCAGGATCGGTGCCCGGGCCTCCGCCCGAGGTGTCAGCTTCTCGCGGCCGCTGAGCCTGTCGAAGCGTCTGATCCTGCCTGTCAGATGTTGAGTTGTGAGATCGCGAGAGACCGGGCCGGGGCCCGAAGGCTCAGCCCTGGCGCTGCTTGTGGCGCGGGTTGCTCTTGCAGATCACCATGACGCGGCCGTGGCGGCGGATCACCTTGCAGTGGTCGCAGATCGGCTTGACGCTGGGGTTGACCTTCATGTTGCTTCCTTATCGCTGTCTTCACCGGGCAGGCGCGGACGCCTGGGGTGTTACTTCTCGACCGACCTAGCGGTAGCGGTAGACGATGCGACCGCGCGTGAGGTCGTAGGGCGAGAGCTCCACGACGACGCGATCCTCGGGGATGATGCGGATGTAGTTCTGCCGCATCTTTCCGGAGATCGTTGCAAGGACCTTGTGTCCGTTGGAGAGCTCAACGCGGAACATCGCGTTGGGCAGCGCCTCGGACACGACGCCCTCGATCTCGATGACACCGTCTTTCTTAGCCATAGCCTCGCTGACGCTTGTGCAGACCGGTCGATCTGCGGTGGTTGGGTGGTGTGGTGCCTGCGGATCCGGACACGCCGGACCAAGGCGCAAAGCACCAAAGATCTATGGTAGTCCGGATCCGCCGATCCGCAAAATGCGGCGGGATTACTTCTGGTCGACGATCTTCTGCAGCTTGGCGACGTCCGCCTGCTTGCTCGTGTCGAGACGCTCGCCGTTGATCTCGATCGTCGGCGTGCCCTTGATCTTGTGGGCGGAGGCCTGCGCGGTCGGGAACTTGAAGAACGTGTTCGCCTTGATCGTGGCCTCCGCCTTGTCGGCGCCGACCTGCTTCGCGTAGTCGATCAGCTGCTGGTCGGTGAGGCCTGGGGTGTTCTCGGTCGGCTGGTTCTCGAACAGGATGTTCAGGTAGTCGAGGAACTTGTCCGGGTTCTCCTGCGCGACCGCGTAGGCGGCGGACGCGGCGCGCGACGAGTAGTTGGTGCCCTGCGAGTAGCGGTCGAGGATCGCGATCGGGTGGTACTCGAGCGTGATCTTGTCCTCCTTCGCGAGCGCCTGCAGCTGCGAGCCGTACTGGGTCTCGAAGCTCTTGCAGATCGGGCACTGGAAGTCGACGTACAGGGCGACCTTGTCCTTGCCGCTGCCCGTGGTCACCGCTCCGGTCTCGGAGTTGACGATCGAGCTCTTGGGCGCGGGACCGGCGTCCGTGGCCTTGTTGTTCAGCCAGACGACGACGCCGACCAGTGCGATGAGCACGGCGACGACGGCAGCGGTGATTCCGATGGCGAACCCGTTGGTCCTGCCCTTGGCAGCGGCCATGTGTGTGTCTCCTTGTCCAGACCCGTCCGGCGGATCCGCTCAGCTAGGTCTTCCCATTGTGCCGCGAGAAGCCTTTGAGGTCCGTGGGAGACGGATCCGCGGCTCAGGCGAGGGGCGCGGGAGTGATGCCGAAGGGCGCGAGGCCCGCCGCTCCCCCGTCGGCCGCCGTGAGCACCCAGATGCCGCCGTCGTGCAGAGCGACGCTGTGCTCCCAGTGCGATCCGTCGGATCCGTCCGTCGTGGTGACGGTCCAGTCGTCGTCCTCGACGTAGGTCTTGTCCGATCCCGCGGTGACCATGGGCTCGATCGCGAGCACGAGACCCGGGCGCACCTCGGCGCCGCGGTCGGGCGTGCGGTAGTTGAACAGGCTCGGCGCCTCGTGCATCTTGCGGCCGATGCCGTGGCCGACGTACTCGCGCAGGATCCCGTAGGGCTTGCCGGAGACGACGGAGGGCCCCGCGGCGAGGATGTGGTCCTCGATCGCCGCACTGATGTCGCCGAGATGCGAGGCCGACGCCATGGCGGCGATTCCCGCCCACATCGACCCCTCGGTCACCTCCGACAGCGTCCGCCGTGCGTCCTCGACCTGAGTGTCGGTCGAGCCCGGCACGATGACCGTGATCGCGCTGTCGCCGTTCCACCCGTGGTACTGCGCGCCGCAGTCGATCGAGACGATGTCACCGGGCTCCAGCACGCGGGATCCGGGGATCCCGTGCACGACCTGGTCGTTGACCGAGATGCAGGTGGTGTGCCGGTAGCCCCGCACGAGCTTGAAGTTCGACTCCGCTCCGCGGTCGGCGATCACGCGGTCGGCGATCGCGTCGAGCTCGCCGGTCGTGATGCCGGGACGCACGGCCTCGCGCACGGCGGCGAGGGCTGCGGCCGTGATGAGCCCGGGCTCGACCATCGCCTCGAGCTGGGCGCGGCTCTTGTAGATGGAGCGGCGGAACGCCACGTCAGACCGCAGCCGTGCGCACGAGACCGCGCAGCGCCAGCGCCGCGAAGATGCGCTCAGTGATCTCGTCGAGGCTGCCGACGCCGTCGATCGTGTCGACGATGCCGCGCGCTCCGTAGGCGTCGAGGATCGGGGCTGTCTGCGCCTCATAGATGTCGAGGCGGTGCGCGATGGCCTCGGGGGTGTCGTCGGTGCGACCCTGCTCCGTGGCGCGCAGCGTGAGGCGGGCGATGCTCTCCTCGCGCGGCACGTCGAGCAGGATCACCGCGTCGAGGGCGGCGCCCTGCTCCCCCAGGAAGCCATCCAGGTCCGAGACCTGCGCCGCGTTGCGCGGGTAGCCGTCCAGCAGGAAGCCCGAGGCGGCGTCCGGCTGCGACAGGCGGTCGCGCACGAGCGCCCCGGTCAGCTCGTCCGACACCAGGTCGCCGGCGTCGAGGATGGCCGTGACCTGCTTGCCGAGGGGCGTGCCCTCCTTGATGTTGGCGCGGAAGATGTCACCGGTCGAGACGACGGGGATGTCGTAGGCCGCGGCGATCCGCACTCCCTGCGTGCCCTTGCCGGAGCCCTGCGGGCCCACGATCAGCAGGCGTGCGGTGGAAGTTGCGGATGCCGTCATCGTAGGAGCCCTTCGTAGTGTCGCTGCTGCAGCTGCGCGTCGATCTGCTTGACCGTCTCCAGGCCGACGCCGACGATGATCAGGATCGAGGCGCCGCCGAACGGGAAGTTCTGATTCGCGCCGACCGTGGCCAGGGCGATCAGCGGGATGAGCGCGATCAGACCGAGGTAGAGCGATCCGGGAAGTGTGATGCGCGTGAGCACGTAGTCGAGGTACTCGGCCGTCGGGCGACCCGCACGGATGCCCGGGATGAAGCCGCCGTACTTCTTCATGTTGTCGGCGACCTCGGTCGGGTTGAAGGTGATCGCGACGTAGAAGTACGTGAAGCCGATGATCAGCAGGAAGTACACGACCATGTAGAGCGGGTGGTCGCCCTTGACGAAGTACGTCATGATCCAGGTCGCCCATGCCGGCGGCGTCTTGCCGTTCTGCGGGATGTTGAACTGCGCGATCAGCATCGGGATGTACAGCAGCGACGAGGCGAAGATAACCGGGATCACGCCCGCCATGTTCACCTTGATCGGGATGTAGGTGTTGGTTCCGCCGTAGGTGCGGCGGCCGACCATCCGCTTGGCGTACTGCACCGGAATCCTGCGCTGGGACTGCTCGATGAAGACGACGAGCGTCATCACGAGGATTCCGATGAGGAGCACGAGAAGGAAGACCTCGAAGCCCTTCGTCTGCCAGATCGCCCACATGGCACCGGGGAAGGTCGCGGCGATCGAGGTGAAGATGAGCAGCGACATACCGTTGCCGATGCCCTTCTCGGTGACGAGCTCGGCGAACCACATGATCAGGCCCGTGCCGGCCGTCAGCGTCACGATGAGCAGCAGCTGCGCCCACCACACGTCGTTGGTCAGCAGCTGGTTGCAGGCGGCCACGCCGGTCTGCCCGAACAGCTGGCCCGTGCGGGCGACGGTGACGAGGGTCGTGGACTGCAGCAGCGCGAGGGCGATCGTCACGTAGCGCGTGTACTGCGTGAGCTTGGCCTGGCCGGCCTGGCCCTCCTTGTGCAGCGCCTCGAAGTGCGGGATGACCACGCGCAGCAGCTGCGTGATGATCGAGGCCGTGATGTACGGCATGACGCCGAGCGCGAAGATGGAGAGCTTCAGCAGCGCGCCGCCGGAGAAGAGGTTGACGAGCCCGAGCAGGCCCTCGGTGCCGCTGTTCTGAGCGAGGCACTCGGAGACGTTCGGGAAGCTCACGAACGGAGCGGGCACGGTGGATCCGAGGCGGTAGATCGCGATGATCGCGATCGTGAAGCCGATCTTGCGACGAAGATCCGGCGTGCGGAAGATCCGCGCGATGGCGCTGAACAAAAGCTTGCCTTCCTGAAAAGGGATGACGCCCGACGAGGGACAGTCAATTACCCAGGGTAACGCAAGAGGGGCCGGAGAAATCTCCGGCCCCTCTCGACGCGTGTTACTTGACGGATCCGCCGGCGGCGACGATCTTCTGCTCCGCGGAGCTCGAGACCTTGTCGACCGACACGGTCAGCGCCACGGCGATGTCGCCGTTGCCCAGGACCTTGACCTTCTCGTTCTTGCGAACCGCGCCCTTGGCCACGAGGTCGGCGACGGTGACGTCCCCGCCCTTCGGGTAGAGCTCGGCGAGCTTCTCCAGGTTCACGACCTGGTACTCCACGCGGAACGGGTTCTTGAAGCCGCGCAGCTTCGGGGTGCGCATGTGCAGCGGCATCTGCCCACCCTCGAAACCGACGCGAACGGTGTTGCGGGCCTTGGTGCCCTTGGTGCCGCGACCAGCGGTCTTGCCCTTGGAGCCCTCACCGCGACCCACGCGGGTCTTGGCGGTGTTGGCGCCGGGGACCGGACGCAGGTGGTGCACCTTCAGGACGCCGGGACGGGAGACCGTGGTCTCCTCGGCCTTCTTGGCGGCCGGCTTCTTGGCGGCGGTCTTGGTGGCCGCTTCCTTCTTCTCAGCCATTAGTCGATCTCCTCAACCTTGACGAGGTGAGCGACCGCGCGGACGTAGCCGCGGGTCTGGGCATCGTCGGGACGGACGACCGAGTCGCCGATCCGCTTGAGGCCGAGCGAACGCAGCGTGTCGCGCTGGTTCTGCTTCTCGCTCACCTTGGACTTGACCTGCGTGACCTTGAGGCGCGCAGCCATCAGGCACCTGCCTTCTGCGCAGCGATGGCGTCAGCCTCTGCGCGGACGAGACGCGCCGGGGCGACCTGGTCGAACTCGAGGCCACGACGCGCGGCGACCGCACGGGGCTCCTCGAGCTGCTTCAGGGCCTCCACCGTCGCGTGCACGATGTTGATCGTGTTCGACGAGCCGAGCGACTTCGACAGCACGTCGTGGATACCGGCGCACTCGAGCACGGCGCGGACGGGACCACCGGCGATAACACCGGTACCGGCCGCAGCCGGACGCAGCAGCACGACGCCGGCAGCGGCCTCGCCCTGCACCGGGTGCGGGATGGTGCTCGCGGAGCGCGGCACGCGGAAGAAGTTGCGCTTGGCCTCCTCGACACCCTTCGAGATGGCGAGGGGGACCTCGCGGGCCTTGCCGTAGCCGACGCCCACGAGACCGTTGCCGTCACCCACCACGACGAGCGCGGTGAAGCTGAAACGACGGCCGCCCTTGACGACCTTCGACACGCGGTTGATGGTCACCACGCGCTCGAGGAACTGGTTGTCCCCACGGTCGCGGGAGTTGCGGTCACGACCGCCCTGGCCGCGGTCGCGGCCACCACGGCCGCCGCGGCGCTCGTCGCGCTGCGGAGCCTCGGAACCGGCCGCGTTCTCGGCGGCAGGAGCCGTCTCGGTCACTTCGTTCTCCTTGATGTCACTCACAGTGCCAGCCCCCCTTCACGGGCGCCATCGGCGATGGCCGCGACGCGACCGGCGTACCGGTTGCCACCACGGTCGAACACGGCCTCCGAGACACCGGCGGCCTTCGCGCGCTCGGCGACGAGCTCGCCGACCTTGCGGGCCTTGGCGGTCTTGTCACCGTCGAACGCACGCAGGTCGGTCTCGAGGGTGGAGGCGCTGGCCACGGTGTGGCCCTTGCTGTCGTCGACCAGCTGCACGAAGACGTGGCGGGCCGAACGGGTGACGACCAGGCGCGGACGCGCCTCGGTGCCCTGGATCTTCTTGCGAAGGCGGGCGTGACGACGCGAGCGGGCGTCGGACTTCGTCTTGATAGCCATGGTTACTTACCACTCTTTCCGGCCTTGCGACGCACGACCTCGCCGGCGTAACGCACACCCTTGCCCTTGTACGGCTCGGGCTTGCGGATCTTGCGGATGTTCGCAGCCGCCTCGCCGACGGCCTGCTTGCTGATGCCGCTGACGGTGAGCTTGTTGGTGCCCTCGACCGTCAGGGTGATACCGGCGGGCGGGTCGATCAGGACCGGGTGCGAGAAGCCGAGGGCGAACTCGACCGAGCTGCCCTTCTGCTGCACGCGGTAACCGGTGCCGACGACCTCGAGGCCCTTGGAGTAGCCCTGGGTCACGCCGATGATGTCATTGCTGATGAGGGTGCGGGTCAGACCGTGCAGCGAACGCGAAGCGCGCTCGTCGTCCGGACGGGTGACGAGAACCTGGTTCTCCTCGACCGACACCTCGATGGGGGAGGCCACGGTGAGCGAGAGCTCGCCCTTCGGCCCCTTCACCGTCACCGCACGACCGTCGACCGAAACGGTCACGCCCGCGGGGATCTCGATGGGAAGTCGTCCAATACGCGACATTTCAGATCACCACACGTAGGCGAGAACTTCTCCGCCCACGCCCTTCTGCTCTGCCTGGCGGTCCGTGAGGAGCCCCGAGGAGGTGGACAGGATCGCGACGCCGAGGCCGCCGAGGACCTTGGGCAGCTCGGTCGACTTCGCGTAGACGCGGAGACCGGGCTTGGACACCCGCTTGATGCCGGCGATCGACCGCTCGCGGTTCGGGCCGTACTTCAGCGCGATCGTGAGGTTCTTGCCGACACGGGCGTCGGAGACCTCCCAACCGGCGATGTAGCCCTCCTGCTGGAGGATCTCGGCGATGTGGGTCTTCAGCTTGCTCGACGGCAGGGTCACGGAGTCGTGGTGCGCCGAGTTCGCGTTGCGCAGACGGGTCAGCAGATCTGCGACCGGGTCTGTCATCGTCATAGTTGTCTTCTTTCGTTCATGAGGTTCCGGCTGCCGTTACACGGCAGACGGCCTGCGATGAGCACGCAATTTTCAATTGTACGTCACCGCGGACTGCCGCGCAGACCGCAGAACGATCGTTGAGCGAGGCGGCGGAGCCGCGGAGCCGAAACGGTCTGAAGACCGGATCCCGAGGAAACCCCGGGACCCGGTCTTCAGAACATGACTTACGCCTGGGCGTCGTTCGACTTGAACGGGAAGCCGAGGTGGCGCAGGAGCGCGCGGCCCTCGTCGTCGTTCTTCGCCGTGGTGACGACCGTGATGTCGAAGCCGCGGACGCGGTCGATCTTGTCCTGATCGATCTCGTGGAACACGCTCTGCTCCGTGAGACCGAAGGTGTAGTTGCCGTTGCCGTCGAACTGCTTGTCCGAGAGACCGCGGAAGTCGCGGATACGGGGCAGTGCGAGGTTCACGAGGCGGTCCACGAACTCCCAGGCGCGGTCACCGCGGAGGGTGACGTGCGCGCCGATGGGCTGACCCTCGCGCAGCTTGAACTGCGCGATGGACTTGCGGGCCTTCGTGACGATCGGCTTCTGGCCGGTGATCTTGGTGAGGTCGTCGACCGCACCATCGATCACCTTGGAGTCGCGAGCCGCCTCACCGACACCGGTGTTGACGACGACCTTGACCAGGCCGGGGATCTGCATGACGTTCTCGTAGCCGAACTCGTCCTGCAGAGCCTTCTTGATCTCGTTGTTGTACTTCGCCTTCAGGCGGGGCTGCACCTTGACAGCGCCCGCGGCGTCAGCAGCCGCCATCAGAGGTCCTTACCGCTCTTCTTCGCGTAGCGCACGCGGACCGTGCGCTTCACGCCGTCCTTGACCTGCTCCTCGACGCGGTGACCGACCTTGGTCGGCTTCTTCGTCTCGGGGTCGACCAGGGCGACGTTCGAGATGTGGATGGGGGCCTCGATGGTCTCGATGCCGCCCGTCTTGGTGCCGCGCTGGGTCTGACCGACGCGGGTGTGCTTGGTGGCGTAGTTCACGCCCTCCACGATCACGCGGTTCTGCTCGACGAGGACCTCGAGGACCTTGCCCTGCTTGCCGCGGTCGCCGCCCTTTTCCTGCTTGCGGCCGGAGATGACCTGGACCAGGTCACCCTTCTTGATGTTCGCCATGAGTTACAGCACCTCCGGGGCGAGCGAGACGATCTTCATGAACTTCTTGTCACGGAGCTCACGGCCGACCGGACCGAAGATGCGGGTGCCGCGGGGCTCCCCGTCGTTCTTCAGGATCACGGCGGCGTTCTCGTCGAACTTGATGTACGAGCCGTCGGGACGGCGGGTCTGCTTGACGGTGCGGACGATGACGGCCTTGACGACGTCACCCTTCTTCACGTTCCCACCGGGGATCGCGTCCTTCACCGTGGCGACGATGATGTCGCCCAGGCCCGCGTAGCGGCGGCTGGAGCCGCCGAGCACGCGGATGGTGAGCAGCTCCTTGGCGCCGGTGTTGTCGGCGACCTTGAGTCGGGACTCGGTCTGGATCACTTTGCCTTCTCCAGGATCTCCACCAGACGCCAGCGCTTGGTGGCGCTCAGCGGGCGGGTCTCGTTGATGAGAACGAGGTCGCCGATGCCGGCGGTGTTGTTCTCGTCGTGCGCCTTGACCTTCGTCGTACGACGGATGACCTTGCCGTACAGCGGGTGCTTCACGCGGTCCTCGACCTCGACGACGATGGTCTTGTCCATCTTGTCGCTGACGACGTAGCCGCGGCGCGACTTGCGGTAGCCACGGGCGTCGGCGTCGCGCACGTCGTGCGAGACGACCTCGGCCTCGGCGGCAGCAGCCTTCTTCTCAGCCATTACTCGGCCTCCTCCTTCGGCGCTTCAGCCTCGTCGGCCTTCTTCGCCTTTGCCTTGGACGCCTTCTTGGCCGGAGCCTCGACCGGAGCCGGCGTCGCACGGATACCCAGCTCACGCTCACGGATCACGGTGTAGAGGCGCGCGATGTCGCGCTTCACAGCGCGAATGCGGCCGTGGCTCTCCAGCTGGCCGGTGGCCGACTGGAAACGGAGGTTGAACAGCTCCTCCTTGGCCTTGCGCAGCTCCTCGACGAGGCGCTGGTCTTCGAACGTGTCGAGCTCGGTCACACCGAGCTCCTTGGTGCCGATCGCCATTACGCGTCGCCCTCCTCGCGCTTGATGATGCGTGCCTTGAGCGGCAGCTTGTGGATTGCCCGCTGCAGTGCCTCACGGGCGAGCTGCTCGTTGACACCGGCGACCTCGAAGAGGACGCGGCCGGGCTTGACGTTGGCGACCCACCACTCGGGGGAACCCTTACCGGAACCCATGCGGGTCTCGGCGGGCTTCTTCGTGAGCGGACGGTCGGGGTAGATGTTGATCCACACCTTTCCACCACGCTTGATGTGACGGGTCATCGCGATACGAGCGGACTCGATCTGGCGGTTGGTCACGTAAGCGGGGGTGAGGGCCTGGATGCCGAACTCGCCGAAGGAGACCTTCGTGCCGCCGGTGGCCGCACCATCACGCTTGGGGTGATGCTGCTTGCGGTACTTGACCTTACGAGGGATAAGCATCAGGCAGACGCTCCTTCTGCGACGGGAGCCTCGTTGCGCGGGCCACGGCGACGGTCGCCACGGTCGTCACGACGGGACTTCGGTGCGTTGGCCTGCTCGCGAGCAAGCTCCTTGTTGGTGAGGTCGCCCTTGTAGATCCAGACCTTCACGCCGATGCGGCCGAAGGTGGTCTTGGCCTCGTAGAAGCCGTAGTCGATGTTCGCGCGCAGCGTGTGCAGCGGCACACGACCCTCGCGGTAGAACTCCGACCGGCTCATCTCCGCGCCGCCGAGGCGGCCCGAGACCTGGATCCGGATACCCTTGGCGCCGGCGCGCTGGGCACCCTGGAGGCCCTTGCGCATGGCGCGACGGAAGGCCACGCGAGCAGAGAGCTGCTCGGCGATGCCCTGGGCGACGAGCTGAGCGTCGGCCTCGGGGTTCTTCACCTCGAGGATGTTCAGCTGGATCTGCTTGCCCGTGAGCTTCTCGAGGTCGCCACGGATGCGCTCCGCCTCGGCGCCGCGGCGGCCGATGACGATGCCCGGACGAGCGGTGTGGATGTCCACACGCACGCGGTCGCGGGTGCGCTCGATCTCGATGTTGCTCACGCCGGCGCGGTCGAGCTGCGTCTGGAGGAGCTTGCGGATCTTGATGTCCTCGGCGACGTAGTCGGCGTAGCGCTGACCCGGCTTGGTCGAGTCAGAGAACCACCGGGACACGTGGTCCGTGGTGATGCCGAGGCGGAAGCCGTACGGGTTTACCTTCTGTCCCATTACTTGCTCGCCTTCTTCTCGTTGGCCGGTCCCTGAGACTCTCGAAGGGCAGGGGTGGCCAGCACGACCGTGATGTGGCTCGTGCGCTTCTTGATCTGGAACGCGCGGCCCTGGGCGCGGGGCTGGAAACGCTTGAGCGTCGTCCCCTCGTCCACGAAGGCGTTCTTGACGTACAGGTCCTGCTCATCGAGGAACTCGCCGTCGCGATCGGCCTTCACCTGAGCGTTGGCGATGGCGGAGTGCACGAGCTTGTAGATCGGCTCGGAGGCGCTCTGCTGCGCGAACTTCAGGATGGCGAGGGCTTCCTGCGCCTGCTTGCCCTTGATGAGGGCGACGACACGACGAGCCTTCTGCGGGGTCACGCGGATGTGCTTCACGCGTGCGATGGATTCGACCATTAGCGGCGCCGCCCCTTCTTGTCGTCCTTCTCGTGGCCGCGGAAGGTGCGGGTGGGCGCGAACTCGCCCAGCTTGTGACCGACCATGGTCTCGGACACGAACACGGGGATGTGCTTGCGTCCGTCGTGCACGGCGATGGTGTGTCCCAGCATGGCGGGGATGATCATCGACCGACGCGACCAGGTCTTGATGACGTTCTTCGTGCCGGCTTCGTTCTGACCGATCACCTTGCGAAGCAGGTGCTCGTCGACGAAGGGGCCCTTCTTAAGACTGCGAGGCATCTTCTCTTACTCCTACTTGCGCTTCTTGCCAGCGTTACGGCGACGCACGATGTACTTGTCGCTTTCCTTGTTGGCGTGACGGGTGCGACCCTCAGCCTGGCCCCAGGGGGTGACGGGGTGACGACCACCGGACGTCTTGCCCTCACCACCACCGTGCGGGTGGTCGACCGGGTTCATCGCGACACCGCGGACGGTCGGGCGAACGCCCTTCCAGCGCTTGCGGCCGGCCTTACCCCAGTTGATGTTGGACTGCTCGGCGTTGCCGACCTCGCCGATCGTCGCACGGCAGCGCGCGTCAACGTTGCGGATCTCGCCCGAGGGCATGCGCAGCTGCGCGTAGGGGCCGTCCTTCGCGACCAGGCGCACGGAGACGCCGGCCGAGCGGGCGATCTTCGCGCCGCCGCCGGGGCGGAGCTCGATCGCGTGGATGACGGTACCCGTCGGGATGTTCTTCAGCGGCAGGTTGTTGCCCGGCTTGATGTCCGCGGCAGCACCCGACTCGATGACGTCGCCCTGCTTCAGCTTGTTCGGCGCGAGGATGTAGCGCTTCTCGCCGTCGAAGTAGTGCAGCAGCGCGATGCGCGCGGTGCGGTTGGGGTCGTACTCGATGTGAGCGACCTTGGCGTTGACGCCGTCCTTGTCATTGCGACGGAAGTCGATGACGCGGTACTGGCGCTTGTGGCCACCACCGATGTGACGGGTCGTGATGCGGCCCTGGTTGTTGCGGCCACCGGTCTTGCTGAGCGGGCGCAGCAGCGACTTCTCCGGCGTCGATCGGGTGATCTCGGCGAAGTCGGCCACCGACGAGCCGCGGCGACCCGGGGTCGTGGGCTTGTACTTGCGAATAGCCATGTTCTGTCCTTATCCCCCGGTCAGTTCACTGCCGTGAAGATGTCGATGGTGCCCGACTTCAGGGCGACGATGGCGCGCTTGGTGTCCTTGCGCTTGCCGGTGCCGAAGCGGGTGCGACGAGCCTTGCCGACGCGGTTGATCGTGTTGACGCTCGCGACCTTGACGTCGAAGATCTTCTCGATGGCGAGCTTGATCTCGGTCTTGGAGGCGCGGGGGTCCACCAGGAAGGTGTACTTGCCCTCGTCGATCAGGCCGTAGCTCTTCTCGGAGACGACCGGCTTCAGGATGATGTCGCGCGGGTCCTTGTTGGCAGCCGCGGCGAGGATGTTGTCGCTCATGCGGAGACCTCCTCGGTTGCGCCGGACTTCAGCGCGACGAACGCGTCGAAGGCCGCCTTGGTGAAGACGATGTCGTCGGAGTTGACCACGTCGTAGGCGTTGAGCTGGTCGAAGTACAGCACGTGCACGTCGGCCAGGTTGCGGACGCTCAGGGCGTTGGTGTCGTCGCCGCGGTCGATGACCACGAGGACCTTCTTGCCCGGGAGCGCCTTCAGATAGGCGGCAGCCGTCTTGGTGGACGGCTTGCCCTCGATGCCGAAGGACTCGACGACGTGCAGGCGCTCACCGCGGAAGCGGTCGCTCAGCGCACCGGTGAGGGCGGCGGCGATCATCTTCTTGGGGGTGCGCTGCGAGTAGTCGCGCGGCTTCGGGCCGTGGACGATGCCACCGCCGGTCATGTGCGGCGCGCGGATGGAGCCCTGGCGGGCGTTACCCGTGCCCTTCTGCTTGAAGGGCTTGCGACCGGCACCGGAGACCTCACCGCGACGCTTGGTCGAGTGGGTGCCCTGGCGTGCCGCGGCGAGCTGCGCGACGACGACCTGGTGGATCAGCGGAACGTTGGTCTTGGCGTCGAAGATCGCGGCGGGGGCGTCGACCGTACCGGTCTTCTTGCCGCCGGCGAACACGTCGAGCGTCAGAGTGGTGTCAGCCATGGGACTCAGGCACCCTTCACTGCGTTGCGGACGTAGACGATGCGACCGCGAGCACCGGGGACGGCGCCCTTGACGAGCAGCAGACCCTTCTCGGCGTCGACGGCGTGCACCGTGAGGTTGAGGACGGTCACGCGCTCGCCACCCATACGACCGGCCATGCGCATGCCCTTGAAGACACGGCTCGGGGTCGAGGAAGCACCGATGGAACCGGGCTTGCGGTGGTTGCGGTGCGCACCGTGCGAAGCGGAGACGCCCTTGAAGTTGTGGCGCTTCATGACACCGGCGAAGCCCTTGCCCTTGCTGGTGCCGACGACGTCGACCAGCTGGCCGGCCTCGAAGGTGCCCTCAACGGTGAGCTCCTGGCCGAGCGTGTAGTCGCCGGCGTCCGCGGTGCGGATCTCGGTGACGTGGCGGCGCGGGGTGACCCCGGCGGCCTCGAAGTGCTTGGCGAGGGGCTGCGTGACCTTGCGCGGGTCGATCTGACCGGCCGCGATCTGCACGGCGTTGTAGCCGTCCTTCTCGGGGGTGCGGATCTGGGTGACCACGTTCGGGGCCAGCTCGATCACGGTGACCGGGATCAGCTTGCCGTTCTCGTTCCAGACCTGGGTCATGCCGAGCTTGGTGCCGAGCAGGCCCTTGGAAATCTTTGCGTTGATGTCGACCATCGTGATCCCCTTACAGCTTGATCTCGATGTTGACGTCAGCAGGAAGGTCGAGACGCATGAGCGAGTCAACGGCCTTCGGCGTCGGGTCGACGATGTCGATCAGACGCTTGTGGGTGCGCATCTCGAAGTGCTCGCGGCTGTCCTTGTACTTGTGGGGCGACCGGATGACGCACACGACGTTCTTCTCGGTCGGAAGCGGCACCGGGCCGACGACGGTCGCGCCCGCACGGGTCACGGTGTCGACGATCTTGCGGGCCGACGTGTCGATGACCTCGTGGTCATACGACTTCAGGCGAATGCGGATCTTCTGTCCCGCCATTGTCTGCTCTCTCTCATTAAGCGTCGTACCTGCCCGGACCGGGTGATCCGGGGGCATTGGACGCGCGACGGCGCGTTCTGCGCCTTCGCACTCCTCCTCCTTGCTCGTGTCGCGGATCCGAGGATCCACTCCGCGAGCCTGTCGAAGGGGCGCACCACTGTTCTGCTGTCAGCCCGGAGCCTCGCGACTCGCGGAAGCCGACCCCCGCACATGACGGGGCCTCGGTGAGGAGGTGTCGGTTGTGTGTTCTGCTGCCCGCGGCCCAGATCCCTGCAGCCGCTTCCCGGAGGAAGGGCGCCGTCTGTGCACTGCCCTGGCAGTGATCCGGCGCACGTCGGAACGCACGCCGGAATGTGGAACCTCAATAGTCTACGTGCAGCCCGGGCGTGTCGCAAACTCGGGCGTGTCGTCGACGGCGTGTACGGCGTGTCGCGGGCGGCGCCGCCCGGCCCCTTCGCTCACCGGTCGCCATTTGCGGTTCTCCAGCGCCCGAACCCGCAATCCGCGACCAGCGAGGCGGCGCTGCCGCGGGGCTCCTCCCATCCCCCCTGTTCGCTGGTCGCCGTTTGCGGGTCAGGGGGCGCCAAAACCGCAATCCGCGACCAAGGAGCCGTGAGACATCTCCTACACAGGGATACCGTCGATCTCGTTGTGCACGGTTCCCGCGATCGGCCCTCGGGGGTGGAGCGGTGGGACGCATCCTGGCTGACATGCGCTACCCGGATCCACTCCCCTCCTCCCTCGGAGACGCCTTCACGCGGGCCGAAGGGCTCGCCGCGGGCCTGCCCGCCTCACGATTGCGGGGCTCGGATCTCGTGACTCCGTTCCCCGGCATCCGAACGACCGCTCGAGCGTACGAGGACATGGACGACGGGGATCCGTTCACCGATCCGATCGCCGAGTCGGTGCGGCGTCTGTCGCACGCCTATGCGCTCTGCCTGCCGCCGGGCGTTCACCTCAGCCGCTCCACGGCTGCCGCACGCTACCGGATCCCCCTCCCGACGCACGCCTTCCCGATGCGAGGAAGCCCCTCACTCCCCGTGGGCGAACGCGTGCTGATCGAGGCCACGATGCCCGCACCCGGCCGCGCACCCCGAGGACCCCGCGTGCGTGGACACCAGACTCTCGCATCGTTGGAGCCGGTGACGCTGCTCGACGGTATTCCGATCTCCACGCCCGCAGCCACGTGGGCGTCTCTCGCAGACCGCCTCGGCATCGATGCGCTCGTGGCGGTCGGCGACGCGATCGTGCGGATCCCGCGGATCGCCGGACCGTTCGGGCGAGTGCTCCACGCACCGTTGGCCACATTCGAGGATCTCGACGCGGTGATCCGCGCCGGTCGCCGGATCGGGATCCGGAAGCTCAGGGAGGCGCGCACGCTGATCCGCATCGGGTCGGCGTCACCCCAGGAGACCGCGTTGCGGCTCGCACTCACCACCGGCACGGGCCTGCCCGCACCGGCCCTTGACGTCGACGTCTCCTCCCGCGGCGAGTTCCTCGGCTGCAGCGAGATCGCCTACCCCGACCATCAGGTCGCGGTCGAGTACGAGGGCGACTACCACCGCACCGACCGTCGACGATGGGCGAAGGACATCGACAAGTATCAGGCGTACACCGCCGCGGGCTGGCGAGTGGTCCGGATCACCGCCGAGCACCTGCGCCGCCCCGGCGAACCCGCACGCCGCGTGCGCGAGGCGCTGCGCCAGGCGGGACGGACTCTATGAGCCACAGAACCGGCTACCAGTTTGCGGTCGTCACGGTGGGCGTCACCGTGACGAATTGTGTTCCAGACAGGGTCCGGGTGCCGCCGATCGTGATCGGGAAATCCCCATTGCCGATCGAGCCCGACCCGTTGAGCCGGAAGCTCAGGCTGCTGGTCGAGCCCGCGGACGTGCTGCCCGTGAAGGTGAAGACGTAGGTGACCGTGTCGCCCGATGAACTGGCGCTGGTGAAACTCCATCCCGCCCCCGAGACGACCGTGGCCGCTGTCGGTCCGCTGCCGATCAGAACGTGCTTGTTCGGCTTCTGCTGAACGCTGAAGGTCAGCGTCGCGTTCGTCACCGCTGCCACCCCAGCCGGCGGAGTGAATGAGGCGGCGCCTGCAAGGTAGGCGCTGGTGTGCGTACCCGCGTTGAGGGTGGCGCTCATGCCGCTGAACGGCACGATCGGCGCGCCGAAGTCGATGCCCTTGGAGATCTGGCAGGCGCCCTTGGTCCACACGGCGCTTCCCGTGTAGCCGCCGGTGAAAGAGCCTCCGAACGAGACGGTCGTGCCGGTGGCTCCGGTGATCTCCAGCTGGACGTTGCCGTTGGCCAGGTTGGTGCGCGTGATGGTGGTGCCGGACGTGGTCTGCGCCGGCACCGTGATGCTGGGCCCACCCGCCTTCGGCACCAGGGTGATCACGAGCGACCACCCCGTCAGCGGCTGGGCGCTCCCGGCCTTGTTGACGCCGAAGGTCGCGGTGTAGTTCGACCCCGTGGCGACGAACCCCGCCCCGCCGACGCTGAAGTCGGCGCAGCCGCTCGCCGCATAGGCCGGCACGGCCACCGCCGCGGCCAGCACCGGCACGCTCCAGGCCGCACCCCTGAGCACGGCTCGACGGCCGATCCCCGCGTTCTCGGTCATGATGTCTCCCAGATGGCTTCCGCCTACATCGAGCTCGACCGCATCCGGTCCCATCCGGATGCGAGCTCAGCGCCCCAGCGCTTGGTGTCCCGCCCTCATGACAGCGCATCGTCACCGGGCCCCGAACGCCATCCGGCGCGAAACGACGCGTGCGGACGCAGAGGTGTCGCGTTCGGCACGACTCCCACGGCGGCCTCGGCCGAACGCAGGGCGTCAGCCGGCGAAACGCACACCCATGCGCACCACCGACGGCGCGGGCAGCCCCTCGCGCACCATCGCCCTGGCCAGCGGCGAACCGCCGGAGAATCCGACGCGGTGCGCGATCTCGTCGATGCTGGACGTCCCGGTCGGATCCTCGCTGAGCAGCCTCACCGCGGCATCGAGGCGCGCGTGCCGCACCTCCCGCGCGATCGTCGTGCCCTGAGCGTGGAACTGCCTCTCCAACTGACGGACCGAGAGGTTCACCGCCTCGGCGATGCGCCGCGAGCTGAGCGCCGGATCGGCGTGCATCCGCAGGATCACCGAGAGGGCACGCCGCATCGGGTTCGGCGCCTCCTGCACCGCCTCGACGGTCAGCAGGCGAGCGACCATGTCGCGGATGAGCAGCTCGATATGCGGATGGGGAACGCCCATCGCCTCACGGTCGACCGCGAGCACGACCTCGGCGGCGAAGGCGATGACGCCGCTGAGCAGAGTCTCCCCACCTGCCGCGACCCGCACCCCCGGAGACACCGTCTCTCCCGGCGGCAGGGCGAGCGTGATCGAGACGAGGTCGCTGGGGCGCAGTACCGCCGCCATCGCGGAGCTGTCGGACATCAGCAGAGCCCCGTTCTGCGTGATCTCGAACGGGGACGATCCGCCCCGGACGGCCACGCGACCCCTTCGCACGCCATGCACGGAGAGCATCCCGGCCCCCGCCGTGAGCGAAAGCACGCCCCCGGTCGCCCTCGTCGAGCGGATCCGGATGTCCCCGAAGGTGCGCTCCACGACCTGCGTAGCCGGCCCGGTCGACACGGCGGTCATCGCTCCGCCTCGGCGAGCACCTCGTGGAGAGGCGCCGCGTCCGGGTTCGCGGACACGTATCCCGCGTTCTTGCCGACGTAGCCGCCGCCGTAGTAGCCGTAGCCTGCACGATCCATGCCCTTGACCGGGATCCGGTTGATCACGATCCCCAGTGCCACTGCCCCGGCCTTGGCGAGGTTCGACAGCGCCTTGCCCAGCTCGTCGATGTGCGTGCGCCCCGCCCGCACCACCACGATGGCGCCATCAGCTTGGTTCGCCAGAATCGCCCCATCGGTCACGGGCAGCAGCGGCGGCGCGTCCACCAGCACGATCGCGTGCTCGCTGAGCTCGCGCAGCAGGTCCCGCATCACCTGTGTGCCGACGAGCTCGCTCGGGTTCGGAGGGACCGTGCCCGACGTCAGCAGATAGAGGTTGCGATGCCACGCGGTGCGCTGCAGGACCTGGCCGATCTGCGCACTGCCGACGAGCACATCGGTGAGGCCCGCCGCCCCGCTCACCCCGAAGCTCTCCGCGACGGTCGGCCGACGCAGATCTCCGTCGACGAGCACCACCCGTCGTCCGGATTCGGCGATCGCCAGCGCGAGGTTGGCCACGACGGTGGACTTGCCGTCGCCGGGCACGGGGCTGGTCAGGACGATGACGCGCGGCGGGTCGTCCACATGCAGGAACTGGATGTTCGTCCGCAGCTCGCGCAGCGCCTCGGCCAGTCGCAGATGCTCGTTGTGCTCGTGCGCTCGAGGTGCTGATCAGGCGACGACCGGCGCCGGCGAGGACGTCGTCGACCGGAAGGGTCCCGACCACGGACACGTCGTAGGTGCTCTCCACCGCGGCGGCGGAGCGGATCCGCTTGTCGACCGTGCTGCGCACCAGCGCCCATGCGATGCCGAGCGCGAGTCCGATGAGCGCGCCGAGGAGAAGGTTCAGCCTCAGGTTCGGCGAACTCGGCGCACTGGGCAGGACCGCGGTGTCGCCGGGGACGAGCGCGACCACCGCGGCACCGGCCGGATCGCCCTCCGCCGGCGCGGCGGCTCCGCCCTCAGTCAGCACCTGCCCGCTCTCGAGCTTCTGGACCTCGACGGCGAGGGCGCGGATCCAGGCGTTCGCCAGATCCTGCGCCTGCTGCGGCGTCGCCGCCTGGGCCGTGATCCGCAGCGTCACGGTGTCGAGCGGCACGGATGCCGAGATCTGGTTGACGAGCGTCTGCGGAGTGGTCTTGAGATCGAGCTGGCCGATCACCGCCTGCGCGATCGTGCGGTTCTTGGCGATCTCGACGTAGGACTTCGCGCGCGACTTCGCGTAGGCGTCTCCGAGCGAGGCGATGCCCGTGGATCCGCCGCTCTGCGAGACGACGAACCCGCTCGCGTCCGCGGTGTACACCTTCGGCATCAGCGCGCTCACCCCGAACGCGACGGCCAGCCCCAGACCGATGCTCAGCGCGATCGCGGCCCAGTGCCGACGTACGAGACGCCCATAGTCTTCGAGATTCACATCTGCTCCCCAGCAGCATCAGACAAACCCGCTCGTCCTCCCACAGGACAGTCGCAGTATATCGAGCACGACGAAGGGCGGGGAGCCCGTGCTCCCCGCCCTTCGCGAGATGTCAGTGCGACGTGTCAGGCGTCACTCGTTGCCGACCTGCTTGTCGAGGTTGTCGCGCACCCCGTCGATCTGCTCGGCGGCGCCGGGAGCGACCTTCTTGGCGAGATCCGCAGCGCCACCCAGAACGGTGTCGCTGATGCCTTCGGCCTGCTCGCTGTGCAGCAGCTCCTCGACCTTGTCCTTGTTCTCCTCGAAGAACTCCTTGCCCTTGTTCACCGCGTCGTTGATGGCGTCACCGAGACCCATGGGGTTTCCCTCCCTAGATCGAGCCGACTGTCGGCCCGCACGTCGCCATTCTGCCGCTCAGGGCCCCGGAACGGAACCCTTGGCGCACCACGTGTCGGCAGATGAAGCAGCATCGACGTGGGGCGGATTTCCCGCCCCCGAACGCCGCCGACAACGACACAGGGGCCGGGCCCGAAGGCCCGACCCCTGTGCGCAGAAGCAGATGCTTACTTGATGACCTTGGTCACCGTGCCGGCGCCGACGGTGCGGCCACCCTCACGGATCGCGAAGCCGAGGCCCTCTTCCATGGCGATCGGCTGGATGAGGTCGACCTTCATGTCCGTGGTGTCACCGGGCATGACCATCTCGGTGCCCTCGGGCAGCGTGATGACGCCGGTCACGTCCGTGGTACGGAAGTAGAACTGCGGACGGTAGTTCGTGTAGAAGGGGTTGTGGCGGCCACCCTCGTCCTTGGACAGGATGTACGCGGTGCCCTCGAACTCGGTGTGCGGGGTGATCGAACCCGGCTTCACGACGACCTGGCCGCGCTCGACGTCCTCGCGCTTGGTGCCACGGAGGAGAAGACCGCAGTTCTCGCCGGCCCACGCCTCGTCGAGCTGCTTGTGGAACATCTCGATACCCGTGACCGTGGTCTTCTGCGTCGGGCGGATGCCGACGATCTCGACCTCGGAGTTGATGGCGAGGGTGCCACGCTCGGCGCGACCGGTGACGACCGTGCCACGACCGGTGATCGTGAAGACGTCCTCGATCGGCATCAGGAACGGCTTGTCCTTGTCGCGCACCGGGTCCGGGATGGACTCGTCGACAGCCTCCATGAGCTCGACGATCGACTGCACCCACTTCTCGTCGCCCTCGAGAGCCTTGAGGCCCGAGACGCGCACGACGGGGGCGTTGTCGCCATCGAAGTCCTGCGACGACAGCAGCTCGCGGACCTCGAGCTCGACGAGCTCCAGGATCTCCTCGTCGTCGACCATGTCGCTCTTGTTCAGCGCGACGAGCAGGTACGGCACGCCGACCTGCTTGGCGAGCAGCACGTGCTCACGGGTCTGAGCCATCGGGCCGTCGGTGGCGGCGACCACGAGGATCGCGCCGTCCATCTGAGCCGCACCGGTGATCATGTTCTTGATGTAGTCGGCGTGACCGGGCGCGTCGACGTGAGCGTAGTGACGCTTCGGGGTCTCGTACTCGACGTGCGAGATGTTGATCGTGATACCGCGCTGACGCTCCTCAGGAGCGGAGTCGATCGACGCGAAGTCGCGCTGAACGTTGGTGGCCGACGGGAACTTGTCGGCGAGCACCTTCGAGATCGCAGCGGTGAGCGTGGTCTTGCCGTGGTCGACGTGACCGATCGTTCCGATGTTCACGTGCGGCTTGGTCCGCTCGAACTTGGCCTTAGCCACTGGGTCCTCCTCAGGACGTCATGTAGGGGCACCGGGCACTGGATTGTGACCGCTTTCCTACGGGTTTGATTCTCAGTTTAGTAGAGAGACGATGTGAAGTTGTCTGAGTGCCTGACGGGCTCCGGGCGGAGCCCGCCAGGCTCCTAGGGCTTACTCGCCCTTGGTCTTCTGGATGATCTCGTCGGCGACGGCCTTCGGGACCTCGGCGTAGCTGTCGAACTCCATCGAGTAGACGGCGCGGCCCGAGGTCTTCGAGCGCAGGTCGCCGATGTAGCCGAACATCTCGGACAGCGGCACCGACGCGCGGACGACCTTGACGCCCTGGGCGTCCTCCATCGACTGGATCTGGCCACGACGCGAGTTCAGGTCGCCGATGACGTCGCCCATGTACTCCTCGGGAGTACGGACCTCGACGGCCATCAGCGGCTCGAGCAGCACGGGGTTCGCGCGGCGCACGGCCTCCTTGAAGCCCATGGAGCCGGCGATCTTGAACGCCATCTCCGAGGAGTCGACGTCGTGCGACGCGCCGTCGATCAGGGTCGCCTTGACGCCGACCATCGGGTAGCCCGCGAGGGCTCCGGTGGCCATGGCGTCCTGGAAGCCCTGGTTGGTCGGCTCGATGTACTCGCGCGGGATGCGGCCACCGGTGACGCTGTTGACGAACTCGTAGGTCTGCTCCGCGGTCACCTCGAGGGGCTCGATGGTGAACTGGATCTTCGCGAACTGGCCCGATCCACCCGTCTGCTTCTTGTGGGTGTAGTCGTGCTTCTCGACGGCCTTCTTGATCGTCTCGCGGTACGCCACCTGCGGCTTGCCGACGTTGGCCTCGACCTTGAACTCGCGCTTCATGCGGTCCACGAGGATGTCCAGGTGCAGCTCGCCCATGCCCTTGATGGTCGTCTGACCGGTCTCGGGGTTGAGCTCCGTGCGGAACGTCGGGTCCTCTTCGGCGAGCTTCTGGATCGCGGTGCCCAGCTTCTCCTGGTCGGCCTTGGTCTTCGGCTCGATGGCGACCTCGATGACCGGCTCCGGGAACGTCATCGACTCGAGGACGACCGGGGCGGCCGGGTCGGCGAGGGTGTCACCGGTGGTGGTGTCCTTCAGGCCGATGACGGCGTAGATGTTGCCGGCGGTCAGCTTGTCGACCGGGTTCTCCTTGTTGGCGTGCATCTGGAAGATCTTCCCGATGCGCTCCTTCTTGCCCTTGGTCGAGTTGATGACCTGGGCGCCCGACTCGAGCTCGCCCGAGTAGACGCGCACGTAGGTGAGACGACCGAAGAACGGGTGCACGGCGACCTTGAAGGCCAGGGCGGAGAAGGGATCCTTTGCGTCGGGGTGACGCTCGATGATCTTCTCCTCGTCCTTCGGGTCGTGCGCCTCGATGGCCGGGATGTCCAGCGGCGACGGCAGGAAGTCGACGACGGCGTCCAGCATCGGCTGCACACCGCGGTTCTTGAACGCGGAGCCGCAGAGCACCGGGTAGATCTCGCTGGCGATGACCATCTTGCGGATGGCGCCCTTGATCTCGGCGACGGTGAGCTCCTCGCCGCCGAAGAACTTCTCGAGAAGCTCCTCGTCGGTCTCGGCGACCGTCTCCAGCAGCTGCTGGCGGTACTCCTCGGCGCGGTCCTTGAGGTCGGCCGGGATCTCCTGCACCTCGTACGAGGCGCCCATGGTCACGTCACCCTTGGCATCGCCGGGCCACACCAGGGCACGCATCTCGATGAGGTCGATGACGCCGACGAAGTCGTTCTCGGCACCGATCGGCAGCTGCAGCACGAGGGGCTTGGCGCCGAGGCGGTTCACGATGGTGTCGACGGTGTAGTAGAAGTCCGCGCCGAGCTTGTCCATCTTGTTGACGAAGCAGATGCGGGGGACGTTGTACTTGTCGGCCTGACGCCACACGGTCTCGGACTGGGGCTCCACGCCCTCCTTGCCGTCGAACACGGCGACCGCACCGTCGAGGACGCGGAGCGAGCGCTCCACCTCGACCGTGAAGTCCACGTGACCGGGGGTGTCGATGATGTTGATCTGGTTCTTGTTCCAGAAGCAGGTCACGGCGGCAGACGTGATCGTGATGCCGCGCTCCTTCTCCTGCTCCATCCAGTCGGTCGTCGACGCACCGTCGTGGGTCTCGCCGAGCTTGTGGTTCACACCCGTGTAGAACAGGATGCGCTCGGTCGTCGTGGTCTTACCGGCATCGATGTGCGCCATGATGCCGATGTTGCGGACCTTGCTCAGGTCGGTGAGCACTTCTTGTGCCACGGGGGTGTCCTTATCTTCTTGCTGTCGTTATGCGACGAAGGAAAGTGTGGGGTGCCGGGATCGGATCCCCGGTCCTTCGGCCCTTCAGCCATTCGAGAGCCTCAGGGACCGAGGGACCGAGGGACCGGCGATCCGATCCCGGCCCGACTGGATGATTACCAGCGGTAGTGCGCGAACGCGCGGTTCGACTCGGCCATCTTGTGGGTGTCCTCGCGGCGCTTGACCGCGGCACCCAGGCCGTTCGAGGCGTCCAGGATCTCGTTCTGGAGGCGCTCGGTCATGGTCTTCTCACGACGGCTCTTGGCGTAGCCCACGAGCCAGCGGAGGGCGAGGGTGTTCGCGCGGTGCGGCTTCACCTCGACCGGGACCTGGTAGGTCGAACCGCCGACGCGGCGGCTCTTGACCTCGAGAGTCGGGCGGATGTTGTCGAGAGCCTTCTTCAGGGTCGCGACGGCATCCTGGCCGCTCTTCGCCTCGACGCCGGTGAGGGCACCGTAGACGATGGCCTCAGCGAGCGACTTCTTGCCGTCGATGAGGATCTTGTTGACCAGCTGGCTGACGATCGGTGCGCCGTAGACCGGGTCGTTGACGACGGGGCGCTTGGGGGCGGGGCCCTTACGAGGCATCTAACTCAACCCTTCTTCGCGCCGTAGCGGGAACGAGCCTGCTTACGGTTCTTGACGGCCTGGGTGTCCAGGGCGCCACGGACGATCTTGTAGCGGACACCGGGGAGGTCCTTCACACGACCACCGCGCACGAGCACCAGCGAGTGCTCCTGCAGGTTGTGGCCCTCACCGGGGATGTACGCGGTGACCTCGGTGCCGTTGCGGAGCTTCACACGAGCGACCTTGCGCATCGCCGAGTTCGGCTTCTTCGGGGTGGTGGTGTACACACGGGTGCACACGCCGGCCTGCTGCGGGTTCGACTTCAGAGCGGGAGCCTTGGTCTTGGAGACCTTCGGCGAACGGCCCTTGCGAACCAACTGCTGAATAGTTGGCACTGCTTCTCCTAGTTGTGCTGCACGGTGACAGCGTGATGGGTTTCACATCAGACCCGCCCGCACGCCGAGGACGACGTGCGTGTAGATGGTGGGTATGCCGTGGGGGCGGAACCGGCGAGTGCCGGCGCCCGGTACGCGCGCGTCAAGACACACGCATACCCGCTCTATGGTAATGCGCGGTAACACGGTCGGTCAAATGGGCGCGGCGCGGCGCGCCGGGCGACGCGGAAGCCGTCGAGCCGCGCCGGCGGATCTGCCCTGGCCCCGGGGACTCAGAGCGTGTCGGGGTCGAAGGGCGAGTCCAGCGCCTCGGTGAGCTCGGCGAGCATCGCCTCGATCTGGGGCTCGACGTATTCGCTGATCGCCGCCTGCACGCGCAGCCGATGCCGCAGCAGCAGTCCGCAGATCTCCCGCCCCACGACGTTCGCGTAGTCGTCGGCCAGCGCGACCTCGTGACGCAGCGCGGCCTTCGCCTCGTCGCTGAGCGGCGGCAGAGGCGGCAGCTCACCCGCGTCCTCGTCCGCCATGCCGGCGAGCGTGAACAGGAACGGCGCACCCGGCACGGGATCGGGATCCAGCGGCATCCCCTCGTACTCGGGCTCGAGATCCTCGGTCGGGCGATAGGCGCGGGCGCGGTTGCGGGCGGCCTGCTGGTCGAGCTCGCCCTGCAGCATCGGCAGGTTCAGCGCCGTGTACTCGGCGACGGCATGGTCGACGATCGCCTTGATCCGGGTCGAGAGTCCGTGCTGCACGCCGTGCGGGACGTTCGCGCCGATGCCTGCGGCCGACAGCACCGGGGACCCCAGGCAGCGGCGGCACGGCGCGACCCTGCCGCGATGGGTCGCCGGCTCCCAGCGGGGCACCCAGCGGAGCCAGGCCTCGACGGCCTGGTCCACCTGCGTCTCCAGCGAGCGCTCCACGACACCAGCGTACGGCGCGGACACGCCCGGGCGGCGACGGCACGCGAGATCCGCGGCGCGCATACCGGGGTCCCCCGGGTCAGGCCGACGTGACCGGGAGAAGGTCGACCGGCCGGGGCTCACACGTCGTCGTCGTCCTTCTCCCACGGCCAGTGCGGGGCGCGCGCCGCGGTGCGGCGCAGGGCGATCGCCACCCATCCGGCGAGCAGGGCGGCCACCACGATCACCGCGCTCGCTCCCCCGAGCACCAGCTGCCCCGCCGCGGCGGTGGCGCCGACGGCACCTGCGCCCTCGGCCACAGCAGCGCCCCAGACGCCGCCGAGATGCACGAGCGCGGCGCCGAGCGCCAGGAAGACGGTCGCGACGAACGACGGACGCGCATCGGCGAGCACCACCCAGAGCGCGAGCGCGAACACCAGCACGGCGAGCACCATGCCCACCACCCCCGGCAGCTGCCCCAGTCGTGGCACCGAGATGATGTCGTGCTCGGCGAACAGGCTGAGCACGCCGAGGCCCATGATGGTCAGCGCGAAGAACGACACCACTCCGATGACCCAGGCGAGGACAGGCCGAACCCCCGCGGGCCGGGGCTCGCGGGGGTTCGGCGTGATGTCGTCCGTGATGGTCTCCTGCCCGGAGGGCGGTTCCTGCGGCTAGGGCAGCTGGGGACCGGCTTCGAGGACGCGCTCGTATTCGCGCTGCGCCTCCTCGTTCTGCGCGGTGCGGCGGGCGCCGGTGCGCGCGGCCCAGGCACCGAACCAGATCGTGAGCTCGCGGCCGAAGATGAACGCGGCGATCGCGAGCGGGGAGAGCAGCTGCGCGTTCGCGAGGCCGGCGAGCTCGGATCCGCCGAGCTTCCAGAACTCCACGGAGCCGATCGCGCCGAGCACGTGCCCGCCGTAGGCGAAGGCGCCGACGATGATGCCGAAGACGACCCAGAAGCCCCAGCGGCCGCGGTTGATGATGCCGCCGAGGATCCAGAAGCCGATCGCGAAGGCGGCGACCGGGACCCACAGACCCGCCGACTTCAGGTGGTCGAGCAGGACCGGGACGAAGCCGTCGGTCGTGGAGATGTTGCCCTCGAACGCGGCGATGCCGAGCGTCGTGCCCAGGTAGAGGATCGCGAACGCGATCGCCGCCAGCAGACCGATGCCGAAGATCGCGCCGCGGTTGCCGCGCTCGCGGGGGGCCTCCGGTGCCTGCACGAAGATCGGAGGCGCGTCGACGGCCGCCGTCGCGACCGCGGCCGGCGGCGGCGCGAGCACCTGGGTGCGGGCGTCGTCGGCCGTGTCGACGCGGGTGGTCGCGGCGTCGATCGCGACCGTCTCCTCCACGACCTCTGCGGGGCGCACGGCGGGCGGCGGGGTGAACGTGCCCCCGAACGTGCCGGGGTAGGCGGCCTCCGCCTCCTCGAACGCGGCGAGCTCCGGGTCGACGGCCGGCTTCTCGGCGGCGGACTTCTGCTCCGCGGCGTGCTCGGGCGCGGGGGCGGTGGCGTCCGCCGCGGCGCGCTCCGCCTCGGCGAGGCTCTCGTTGGCGCTCTGGGCGACGGCTGCGTGATCGGGCTGAGCGGCCGGGGCCGTCTCCTCGACCGGCTCGTGCGACGCGGACGCCTCCGCGGCGGCCGGGACGTCGGTGCGCGGGGCGGTGTCCGCCGTCTCGGCGGCGCCCTGGGCGTCCGCTTCGGGCGCGGCGGCCACGGCGTCGTCGACGTCGTGCGCCTGCGCCGGCTTCGAAACCTCGTGGTCACTCATGGGAGCTCCTCCATAGGGGATGCGGTGCTCCGAGGCTAGCTCCGCCGGGCGCCGGCACGGCGGAGGCGTGCCGGAAAGCGCCGATGCAGGTCCACCCGCCGTCCCGCGACGAGGAGCCGAGCACGCTCGCCGGATCCCGCACGCTCAGTGCGAGAGCAGGTCGCCGAAGTACTTCAGCATCACCGGCCCCATGGGCGCGGCGAGGTACACGAGGCCCGCGACCACGCCCGCGCAGACGACGCCGGCGAACCACGCCAGCGGCGTGCTGCGACCGCCGATCCGAGCCATGCTCCGAGCCTACGAGCGCCGAGGGCCCAGCGCGGGAGGGCGCGCGGATCCGGTCGCGCGCGTGTCGCCGGACGCCCCGCGCACAGCCGCCCGAGCGTCCGGCCGGCGCTCTCAGCGCGCGTCCGGCGCCGCCACCCCGGGCAGCGCCCACGCGGCGAACACCGGACCGTCCGCCGCCAGGGCCACCGCGCCGTCGTCCGCGACAGCCAGCGTCGCGTCGCCGAAGAGCGCCGCGGCGCCGGCGGCACCCGCCAGGGCCCGCGGCGGGAGCGCGACGTCGGCGTCGCCGCGGGCGGCAAGCACGAGCACGGTCTCGGCCGCGGACTCTCGCACGAACACCACGCACTCGTCGTCGACGTGCAGCCAGCGCAGCCCGCCCGTGCCGAGCACGGGGTGCGCGCGGCGGATCCCGACGAGGTCCCGGTACAGCGCGATCCGCTCCGCCGTCTCGGGGCGGTCCTCGGACCCCCAGGGGATCGGCGTGCGGCTGGACTCCCCGTCGACCCCGGTGAGGCCGAACTCGTCGCCGGCGAACACCACGGGCAGGCCGGGCAGCGTCATCGACAGCCCCACGGCGACCGGAACGGTCCCGGGCGCCGCGTTCGTCGCGAAGCGCGCGGTGTCGTGCGTGTCCAACGGCTGCATGTTGCCCAGTCGCACGCGCCAGGGGATGCCGCCCGTGAAGCGCGTCATCGAGTCGGCGAAGTCCCGCGCGGTGTAGCGCGGGATCCCGCCGATCTGCATCCCGAAGAACCAGCTCTCGGTGCGCTCCTCCCCCTCGGCGTCCAGGTACGGCGCGCCGTTCGGCTCGCTGAGCCAAGCCCACACCGGGCGCGTGAACGACGGGTACGTCATGGCCCCGTCCCAGCCGTCGCCCTGCAGGTCGCTCGTGGCGTCGTTCGTGGACTCGCCGAGCAGGATCGCCTCGGGGTTGATCCCGCGCACGGTGTCGCGCAGGAGCCGGCGCACATCGGCGTTCAGGTCGATCGCGCCCAGGCGTCCGGTCATGTTCGCCACGTCCACGCGCCAGCCGTCGGCGCCGTACGGGGGCTTGAGCCAGTGCGCGACGGCGGAGTCCTCCCCGGTGATGAAGCGCTCCCGCAGCTCGTCGCTCGCCCAGTCGAACTTGGGCAGGCTGCGTGCGCCCAGCCAGCACTCGTACTCGGTGTTGTCCTCGTCGGTGAAGTAGTAGAACTCCTCCTCGGGAGCGCCGGGATGCCCGAAGGCGGCACGGAACCACTCGTGACGGTCGCCGGAGTGGTTGCTGGTGAGGTCGCCGATCACCCGGATCCCCCGGGCGTGCGCCTCGTCGATCAGGCGCGCGTACGCCTCGTCGCCGCCCAGCAGCGGATCGATGCGGAGGAAGCTCGAGGCGTCGTAGCGGTGGTTGGACGCGGCGGGGAACACCGGCGTCAGGTAGAGCAGGTTCACGCCGAGCTCCACGAGATGGTCGAGGTGCTCCACGACGCCCGGCAGGTCGCCGCCGTAGAACTGCTGGGCGCGCCCAGGCATGACCGGGTCGACCGGGGTGTCCCACTCGGCCGGGATCGCCCAGTCCGGCGTCGGATGCAGGTCGGCCTGGGCCGAACGGGCGAAGCGGTCGGGGAACACCTGGTACATCACCGACCCGTGCAGCCACGCGGGCGGGGCGGCCTCGGCGACGAGGGCGAAGTCCTCGGCGTCGAGCGTCTCCAGCCGGTGGATCCCGGTCTGGTTGAGCCACTCCACGCGGCCGTCCGCGTGCTGCAGCAGGAACCGATAGCCGTGGCGCGGGTTGCGCACGGTCACCGGCGCCTCCCACCACTCCCACCCGTCGGCGGCCCCGATGCGCTCGGCATCGGTCCACTCCGGCTCGTGGTCGGGGTTCGAACGGGTGCGCACCGCGACGAGCGGGCCGTAGCCGTCGGGCACGCGCAAGCGCACCCTGACCACGTCGCCGAGGGCGGGCGCGTCGTCCGAGACGTGCAGCGGGGATCCGTCGTGGTGCGGGAGGAGGTCGGTCATTCCGGGCCTTTCGTGGACGGCGGCAGCCCGCCGTATGTGCGACGTGGTTGCACGGCCGATGCCGTGACAGAGCCCTCGGATTGTGATCGGGAACGCGGATCGCGTTCGAGGGAACGCTACTTCACACTGCCGGCGGTCAGGCCGCCGACGATGTACTTCTGCAGCGAGAGGAACAGGATCATCGGCAGGACGGCGGCGAGGACGGCCCCGGCCGCGAACACCGCGTAGTTCTTCGCATCCGTGGAGACGTACTGGTACAGCCCCACGGCGAGCGTCTGCTTCTCCGGGGAGATGAGCACGGTGGACGCGATCAGGAAGTCTCCCGTGATGCCGATGAACGCGAGGAGGCCGACGACGGCGAGGATCGGCGCCACGAGGCGCAGGATGATCGTGAAGAAGATCCGGGCATGGCCCGCACCGTCGATCTTCGCCGCCTCGTCGATCGAGGCGGGGATCGTGTTGAAGAAGCCGTACATGAGGAACGTGTTCGCCCCCAGTGCGCCGCCGAGGTAGACGAGGATCAGGCCGATCTGCGAGTTGAGGCCGAGGGCGGGGAAGATGTCGCCGATCGCGGACATCAGCAGGAAGATCGCCACGATCGCGAGCAGCTGCGGGAACATCTGCACCAGCAGCAGGGTCATGAGCCCCGTCCGGCGGCCGCGGAAGCGCATGCGCGAGAAGGCATATGCGGCGAGCGCGCACAGGAAGACGCTGAACACCGAGGCCAGCACGCCGATGAAGATCGTGTTGAGGAACCATGCGCCGTACGGCCGGGACGGATCCTGGAACAGCTGCACGTAGTTGTCGAGGCTGATCTTCGAGAACAGCCCGTTGGTGCTGAGGAGCGTCCCGCCCGGGTTCAGCGACGCCGACAGCACGTAGACGAGCGGGAAGCCCGCGAAGACGAGCATGACGATGCCGATCAGGTGCCGCCAGCCGGTCTCGCGGAACCAGCGGCCGAACGGGCGTCGCGTGCGCGGCGCGGCCGGCGCGAGGAGGGCGGCGGTCGCGGTCGAGGCGTCGGACGTGGTCGATGCGATGTCGGTCATGTCAGTTCAGATCCTCCAGCACCTTGGTCTGCCGGAACCCGATCAGGGAGATCACGGCGACGAGCACGAAGATGATGATCGAGAAGGCGCTGGCGAGGCCGTAGTCCCGCTCGGAGCCGACGAACGCGACCTTGTAGACCATCGAGATGAGCAGATCCGTGGACCCCACGTTGATGCCGGCGCCGGTGAACTGGGGACCGCCGTTGGTGAGCAGGTAGATCAGCCCGAAGTTGTTGAAGTTGAACGCGAACGACGCGATCAGCAGCGGGGCGACCGCCACGAGCAGGAGCGGGAACTTGATGAGCCGGAAGGTCTGCCAGACGCTCGCCCCGTCCACCCGCGCGGCCTCGACGACGTCGTCGGGCAGCGACTGCAGGGCACCGGTCGTGACGAGGAACATGTAGGGGAATCCGAGCCACAGGTTCGCGATGAGGATCGCCCCCTTGGCCAGCCAGGGGTCCGTGAGCCACGGGATCGACGCACCGCCGAGCACCACCTGGTTGATGAAGCCGAAGTCCTTGTTGAACAGCCCGGCCCAGACCAGGGCCGACAGGAACGCCGGGAACGCGTAGGGCAGGATCATCACCACGCGGTAGTACTTGCGGCTGCGCATCCTCGGGTCGTTGAAGACGATCGCGAGGAAGAGACCGAGGATGAACGTCGTCGCGACCGAGAGGATCGCGAACGCGAAGGTCCACAGCAGCACCGCGAAGAACGGTCCGCGGATGGACTGGTCCGAGAAGGCGCGGACGAAGTTCTCGCCCCCGACCCACACCTGCCAGCCGGGCAGCAGCGCCTTGCCGTCGGCGGCCGTGAACGCGCCGTGGCCGGTGTCGCGGTAGACGACGCCCGTCTTGGCGTCCGTCATGGTGTCGGCCTTCGGATCCCACTTCAGGGACGAGGTGAACAGGTACGCCTTGGACCCGTCGGTGGTCTTGAGGTAACCCTTGTTGAGGTCGTCCGAGAGCGGCACGGAGAGGGCGGCGATCTCGTCCTGGTGGGCGATGACGCCGGCGAAGTCGAGCGTCGTGAACCCGGGAGCGCCGTCCGCGGTGATGCCCGGCTCCGCAGAGAGCGGACGGTCTGCGCCGCCGATGACCGGTTCGCGGCTGTCCGGCGCGGTGGTGAGGAAGAAGAACTTCCCGTCCTTCTCCAGCACCTTGACGGAGAACGTCGGCGAGTCGGCGACGCGGGTCTGGGACTGCAGGAGCAGTGCCTGCACGGCGTCGTCCTTCGTCGAGTTGTGACCGGATCCGTAGTTCGTGAAGGCGACGTAGCCGGAGTAGAGCACCACGAAGATCTGGAAGATCAGCAGGAACACCAGTCCGGGCGTCAGATACTTCGCCGGCAGGAGGCCCGGCACCAGATAGACGACGTTGATCGCGACGACGCCCACGGCGACGAGCACCGCCGGCGTCCACTGCGCGCTCGCGGCGAGCGCGATCACCGCGTAGAGCGCGAGCGCGTCGATCACCCCGAGCGCGACGATCTTGATCGCCCACACCTTCCAGCCCGCGGACGCGGCCTCCGCATATGCGGCGGCTCGGCGCTGGCGGCGGCTGCGCGCCTTCTCCTCGGCGGACACGGCCGTCTTCTCCTGCACGGCAGGACCCGTCATCTCGACCCCTTCACAACGTCGTCAGCGGGAGGGTGCGGGGAGGCGTCGACGGCGTCTCCCCGCACCGGGTTCACGAGCGGATCAGCCGATCTTGGTCTGGATCGCCTGGGACATGGTCGTCCAGGTGCCGACCGGATCCGCGCCCTTGATGATGGCGACCTCGGACTTGCCCCAGTCGTCCCACACGGAGCCCATCTCGGGCACCGAGGGCATCGGCACGGCGTTCGCGCCGACCTTGGCGAAACCGGCGACGGCGGGGTCGGACTGCGCGGCCTGGAACGACTCGGTCAGTGCCGGCGGACGGCCGCCGGCCTTGTAGAGCGCCGTCTGCACGGACGGGGTGGCGAGGTAGTTCACGAGGAACTCGTTCGCGGCGAGGGTGTTCTTCGACTTCGCGTTCACGAAGAACGCCTGCACGCCGGCGAACGGACGGGCCTCCTGGCCGCCGGCACTGGGGATCGGATCGACGGAGACCTTGATCCCGGCCTTCTCGGCGTCGGGCAGGTTCCACGGACCGCTGATGAAGTAGGGCGCCTCGCCGGCGTTGAACGCGGCCTTGGCGAGGTCACCGGTCAGGCCGGGGTTGAACACGCCCGCGGCGCCCTGCGCGCCGAGCCAGGTGGCGAACTTCTGCCCGGCCTCGTCGCCGATCGTGAGCTTCTTGGCGTCGTAGCTGCCGTCCGCGTTCTGCGCGAAGACCTGGCCGCCGAACGACGTCTCGAACGGGTAGGTGTGGTACGCGTCGCCGGTCGCGGCGTCGAGGCCGATCAGGAACGGGTACTTGGTGCCCGCCGCCTTGCCCTTGGCGATCATCTCGTCGTAGGTGGCGGGGGTGGAGTCGGCGAGCGCCGTGTTGCGCAGGATGGCGATGTTCTCGATGGCGTAGGGCAGACCGTAGACCTTGCTGTCGTAGGTGACGGCGGAGATCGCGACCTTCTCGAACTTCGAGGCGGAGTCGCCGAGCTCGATCGGCGCGACCAGGCCGTCCTTCACGAAGGAGCCGATCCAGTCGTGCGCGCCGATGGTGACGTCGGGGCCCTTGCCGGTGGGGACCTGAGCGGTGAAGTCGTCGCGGATCTTGCCGAAGTCCTTGACCACCAGGTCGATCTTGATGCCCTTGTCCTTCTGGAAGTCGGCGGCGACCTGCTTCATGGCGGCCGCGCGGTTGGAGTCGACCCAGACGGTCAGCGTCCCGGCGTTCTTGGCACTGCCGGACGTCGAGCTCGCGGAGCCCGCGCTGCCGCCGCAGCCGGTCAGCGCCAGTGCGCCGGCCACGAGGACCGCGCCGAAGCCGACGATGCTCTTCCTGTTCACCTTCATCGGTGTACCTCTCTCGGTGCTGTGGAAGCGCGGATCGACGACGATCGGGTCCCCCGCGGCTTGCGGCGCGCTTCGCCTGCGCATTGCAAGCGTTTACAGTATGCGATGAAGATCCGCCTCGTGCAACGCCCCTTGCACTCTCATCTCTGGACAGCAGGACGGCGAATGCGCGATATTCCCCCATTCCTGGGCGTGGCCGCGGGACTTGCGGAGTACGCAAGCGTTTACAACAATGTTCCGAACGATCGTCATGCGCCCGCTCCCCCTGCCCGGCCGACGCCTCGGACCGATACCCTTCCTTGACCCGAATCCCAGGAGGCCCCGTGGCTGACATCGCCGATGTGGCGCGGCTCGCCGGTGTGTCCACGGCGACGGTGTCGCGAGCGCTGAACGGCAAGACCGCGTCGGCGGCGACCCGGGAGAAGGTCCTCGCGGCGGCCGCCGAGCTCGGCTACGTCATCTCGTCCAACGCGTCGGGTCTCGCGTCGGGGCGTACCCGGCACATCGGGTTCATGGTCCCCTTCATCGACCGCTGGTTCTTCACCGACCTGCTCACAGGCATCGAATCGGTGCTGCTGAGCCAGGGCTACGACGTGACCCTCTACGACCTGCAGGGCAACGATTCGCAGCGCGACCAGGTGTTCGGCAGCTCCCTGCGCCGCGCGAGCATCGACGGCCTCATCGCCGCGAGCATCGAGCTGACCGGCGACGAGATCCGCGCGCTGCGCGCCCTCGGCAAGCCCGTCGTCAGCATCGGCGGCTACATCGACGGCGCCACCGCGGTCGACGTGGACAATGCGCGGATGGCGACGCTCGCCACCGAGCACCTCCTCTCACTCGGACACACCCGGATCGCGTACGTCGGCGCCGGACGCACGATCGCCAGCGCCTTCCAGCTGGGTGACGCCCGGTACGACGGGTGGCTGTCCGCCATGCGGGCCGCGGGCCTCGACGGGGAGGAGTCGGGCTTCTGGGAAGCCGACTTCGACATCCCCTCGGGCTACGCGGCGGCGAAGGCGCTGCTCGCCCACGACCGGCCGACCGCCATCTTCGCCGCGAGCGACGAGATCGGGATCGGGTGCATCCTGGCCGCACGCGACCTCGGGCTGCGGGTGCCGGACGATCTCTCCGTGGTCGGGATCGACGACCACAAGCTCTCGGCGTTCTTCGGACTGACGACCCTCGCTCAGGATCCCGCCGGTCAGGGCCGCCTCGCCGCGCACCTCCTGCTGGCGCAGCTGGACAATCCCGGAGCCGCCCCCGAGCACCGCACGCTCACTCCGCGGTTCGTCGTGCGCTCGTCGACCGCGCGCCCCGGCGGCGCCGTGCACGGAACCGCCTGACGCCGTCGCTCGTTACACTGCCTGTATGGCTGACAGCTCATTCGACATCGTGTCCAAGGTGGATCGTCAGGAGGCCGACAACGCCCTCAACCAGGCCCGCAAGGAGATCGAGCAGCGCTACGACTTCAAGGGGGTCGGCGCGTCGATCGCGTGGAGCGGCGAGAAGATCGTGATCCTGGCGAACTCGGACGAGCGCGCGCGTGCCGTGCTGGACGTGTTCCAGTCCAAGCTCATCAAGCGCGGCATCTCGCTGAAGAGCCTCGAGTCCGGCGAGCCCACGGCGAGCGGCAAGGAGTTCCGGCTCGAGTCCACCCTCAAGGAGGGCATCAGCTCCGAGAACGCCAAGAAGATCGGCAAGATCATCCGCGACGAGGGCCCCAAGTCGGTGAAGTCGCAGATCCAGGGCGACGAGCTGCGCGTGCAGTCCAAGAGCCGTGACGACCTGCAGGCCGTGATCGCGCTGCTCAAGGGATCCGACCTCGACCTGGATCTGCAGTTCATCAACTTCCGGTAGAGGAGAACGACTGATCGAGGATCTCGAGCCACGGTCAGCAAGGAGTCCGCAGAATCGGCACGTCGGGCGGCTCGAACCGTCGCCCCTGCGACATGTTCCCGCGTTCCGGCGACAGGCGCCCAGTTGCCGCGTCCTGCCGGGGGCTACGGTGGCTCCGCCGCCGGGGCAACTCCCCAGTTCTCGGTGGCACCCGGTATCCGATTCCCCGGTGCCGGCGGGTTCGCATCATGGGGACCGCGAACCCTGCTGGTGGCTCCGTCCGTGTCGACGGAGCCACCACCTCCCCCACAGCGACGAAACCGCCGTGTCTCCGCTGACGTCGCGGTATCGGCGCCAACGCGTCCTGTGTCACGTTTGGACGCCCGTTCGGGCGACGCTTCACACGCACGCCGACGCACACGCGCATGCGCCCACCCCTGCTGATCGTTGAGCGTGTCGACAGGCGCGGATCTGCCCGAAGGTCGTCCTGGCGACAACTTTCAACGTTCCCCCGTCACGGGGTCGCCCTCCGTCGACCCTCCCCCTGAAGGATGAGCCGAGCACGGCGAATACCCGACGCGATAGCCGCGTCATTCGTCGTGCCGAGTCATCACCGTTCCTGGGGAGGAAACACATGTCTGAAACGAAGACTGTGAAGCACATCGATCGCCGCGCTGTCGTCAAGGGCGCCGCTTGGAGCATCCCGGTCGTCGCCGCGGCCGCGGCCATGCCGCTCGCCTCTGCATCCACGCCCGCGTGTCCGACGTGCATCAAGGCCGGGTTCCCGATCATCGGAGGCATCATCTCCGGTGCGTGGACCTCGCAGGCCGTCGTCGCCGGCAACAAGGGCACGATCGCGTTCCCGTCGATCTTCGGCCTGGACGCCACGCAGTGCGGGATCAGCTTCACGAACATCTTCCAGCCGGCCTTCACTTACATCGTGACCCAGGCGACGCTGACGATGTCCGATGGCAAGACCTACAATTCGGCGGTCGGCCTCGGGGCAGGCGCGGGCAATATCTCGACCGTCGGCGCCATGCCGGGCGCGTTCGTGTTCACCAATGTGTCTCTGCCCAACGGCGGCGCGGTCGGCGGCTTCGGCAACTACACCGACGTCCCGACGAAGCTGACCGTCACCGTGCAGACGACGCTCCAGTACGGGATCGGCCTCTCGATCCAGTGCCCGATGGTGCTCACGTGGAATCTGCACGGCGTCGCGACCGGCCTCGTCGCCTTCGGCGCCGGCACCGTCAACTTCAGCGGAACCGCCACCGTCTGAGCCGGGAAGAATGTCGCAAGGCGACGTCGGTTGACGTCGATTCGACCTTTTCGCGACAAGATTCCGGAGACGCAGGAGACCCGCGTAATCGGATCGCTCTCGTGTGATCTCATCCAGTGCACGGCTTCCGCGCTGCCCGGCTCCCAGATGCCGACCAGCGTTTTCCCGGGCTGTGCAGCGCCACGGGGGGGGGTGGTAGGTGCGGCCGGTTGTCCCAGCCGGTCGCACCGCATACTCCCCTCTTCCCGCGTCGGCCGGGCGCAGAACGTGTCGTCCGGAGCCACCCCTTCTGGTTCCCCGACGACCGGGCATCGGGACTCCCCTCTCGATGCCGAACGTTCGCCTTCTGGGGAAGGGCGAACGGCCGGTGGCTCCAACCGAGGGGGGAAGGAGCCACCGGATCCTCGCGCGAATCGACCGCTCCGGCCGCGCTGTCGATCGCAGCGCCCCTCGTTCGTCATCTCCGTGAACGGAACCGACGACCTCCGAAGGGACATGTCATGGACGACTTCCACATCACCGGCGTCCGCACGGTGAGCATCCCGGTGAACGATCAGGACGCCGCGCTGCGGTTCTACCGCGGACTGGGGTTCGCCGTGCTGCGCGACACCCCGACGCCGAACGGCGGGCGCTGGATCGAGCTCGCACCGGGCGACGAGCAGGTGATCCTCACGCTCGAGCCGGCGGATCCGGAGGTGCATCGCGGCGCGATCGGCATCCGGTTCACCTCCGACGACGTCGACGCCACGCACGCGGCCATGCTCGCCGCGGGTGTGGAGGTCGACGAGATCCTGCGCTGGCCGGGGGTCCCGCCGATGTTCGCCTGGCGCGACCCCGATGGAAACGCCTTCTCGGTCACCGGCCCCGCCCCCGCCCAGGACGGAGCGGCGTCGTGAGCACCGTCGGCCCGCTGGACATCGCCTTCACGGCCATGTTCGGTCGCGTGCGGGAGGGCGACACGTGGATCTGCGTGCAGCTGCCCGACTCGGCACGGATCTTCGGCACGCGCGGCCTGGTGAAGGTGTCGGGCACGGTCGACGGCCATCCCTTCGACGGCGCCTTCATGGCGCTCGGAGACGGCACGCACAAGCTCCCGATCTCGGCCGCCGTCCGCCGGGCGATCGGGCGGGGCGAGGGCGACGAGGTGACCGTGCACCTCACGCGACGTCGCGGCTGAGCCGCCGATCGTCGCGGGACCGTTCGGCACGGAAAACACCCTTGCCGTCGCGGAACAGCGTTTCAGCGTCGCAGAACGCGCGTTCGCTTCGACGCTCCGAACCGATATTTGGGTTTGACTGGTCGGAGTGGGATAGTGCTGTTCTGGGGAAACTACTTGGGGGTAGTGATGGACGAACGCGGTCCGCAATCCGGCGTGGGCCGGGCGCTTCTGGGGGCGCCGAAACAGCTTCTCGCCGACGAGGTCTATCAGAGGGTCGGGGCGTCGATCATCGACGGCACCCTGCCGCCCGGCCACCGCATCAGAGACGCGGAGCTGGCAGAGAAGTTCGGCGTCTCGAGGATGCCGATCCGGGAGGCGCTCCAGCGGCTGGAGCGGGTCGGTCTCGTCGAGATGCACCCGAGCCGGTACACCCAGGTCACGGAGGTGCCTCCGCAGCTGACCGAGAAGACCCTCGAGTACGCGGGATACTTCGGCGGCGCCGTCGCCGCGATCGCGGTGCCGCGGCTGACCGATACCGAACGGGAGCAGGCGGCCGCACTGGCGCGCGCCCTGGACGAAGGCCTCGACGACCCGACGGTCCTCGCAGCGCGGCGCAGCGAGCTCCTGCAGTACCTCTCGCGGCACTCGGACAACGAGATCCTCGACGCGGTGCTCGACCAGACGAGCATGCCCCTGTCGCGCAACCTCCGCCCGTGGACGGTGGAAGGCGCCGAGCGCGAGCAGATGCGGGAGATCCACGCCGCACTCGCGGAGGCGATCCTCGCCGGGGACGGTCACGCGGCCGAGCACTTCCTGCGCGCGATGCACCACGTCGCCTGAGCGGCGCGTCGGGCCGTCCGGCGGCGGTTCCGCTGCTCAGTCGACGCCCGGCGCGCCTGCCTCGCGCGACGCCGCCGCCCGCGCGGCCGAGTCCGCGGCCGCCCATCCGTCGACCCAGTGACCGAGCCGGGCGTACGCCTCCTCGCGGGCCTCGTGCCGCGAGAGGAACACGTCGTGCAGCGCGCCCTCGATCCATTCGATCGTGATCGAGTGCCCGATCTTGAGCGCGGCGCGGGCGATGTCGTCCACGACGAGCACGCTGTCCGCACGGGTCAGGTCCTCGGACCACGACGTCGGATAGGCGCTGTGCGCGGAGAGCAGCACGCACACCGGAACGCCGATGTCGATGCCCGCGGCGATGCTCGCGTGTCCGGCCAGGATCGCGTTCAGCCAGCCCGCATGCACCGCCATGGTCTGCGCCGGCCGCCACGCGAGATCCACGTCCATCGGATCCTCGGGATCGGCGACCTCGTTCTGCGCGCGCGTGTAGAAGCCGAGATCCACCTGGGGCGCCCGGTCGAGCGGACGCCTCTTGGCCTGCAGCCCCACGAGCGGCGCGATCGTCTCGCGAGTGAACCGCGGCAGTTGGAACTCCAGCCACGGGCTGTTCAGGATCACCGCCGACGCGACGCCCGGGTTGCGCGCCGCCCACAGGCTCAGCGTCAGTCCGCCCGTCGAGTGGCCGAGCAGCACCAGGCGGCGCGGCGCGGCACCCTGTCCGTCGGTCATCGCGGCGAGCGCCGCCGCGATGTCCTCGTCGTACTCGGCGAGGTCCGAGATGTACCCAGGGGTCTGCCCGGGACGGAGGCTGCGCCCGTATTTGCGCAGGTCGAGCGCGAAGAAGCGCGCCCCTCTGCCCGTCCAGAATCGCGCGAGTCTCTTCTGGAAGAAGTAGTCCGACCAGCCGTGCACGTAGAGCACGTCGGTGTCGGCGAGCGTGCGGCGGTCGCCGAACAGGCGCTGCCAGGCGGTGCGCTCCGGGAGAGCACGCACCAGCGTCGCGACCACCTCGCCCTCGTCGTCGGCGCGCAGCGGCAGTGTGAGCTGGAAGAACTCCTCGCCGAGCACGTCGGGCACCCATCCCTGCGGATCCGGTGCGGCGGTCATGACCTCAGCGTATCGGCGCCCCTGCCGTGCGCGCGGCGCGTCCCCTACGCTGGGGCCACAGCCCACCAGGAGGAACCATGCACCGCCGACTTCCCCGCTCCCGGGCCGTGCTGGCCGGGATCCTCATCTCGTCCGCAGCGCTCGGCCTCGCCGCCTGCTCCGGGACGGGCGGCACCGCCGCGACCACCGAGCCCGCATCGGTCACCCCCGCGCCGAGCGCGCAGCAGCTCCCGCCGATCATGGCCGATCTGAAAACCGTCGACGGCACCACCGTCTCGGTCCCGCTCGACAACGTCATCGTGCTGACCGGCGACACCGCCGACTTCACGCACTGGACCGCGAAGATCGAGGATCCGAACATCGTGTCGTTCACGCCCGGCAAGGACGACGGATCCGCGCAGTTCAACCCGGGACTCTCCCCGATCACGACCGGCACCACGAAAGTCACGATGGACAACAGCGCCTCGGGTGCACACGTCGCCTTCACTGTCGAGGTCACGCCGAAGAAGTAGCCCGTCCGTGACGCCCCGAGCCAAGGCGCTCGAGGCGACCGGGATCCGTCACTCCCCGCGGGAGATGCGGACCATGTCCTCGCGCGGAACGACCTTGACCCGGGCGCGCTCCTCCGGCGCCCCCAGGGCGATCTCATGCTCGTCCAGGCGGTGCCAGCCGTCGAGATCCGTCCAGCGCACGCCGCGCTCGGCGAGCAGCGCGGGGATCGCCTCCTCCGACGCGTCCTCCGGCTGCCACCAGGACCCCTGGTCGTTGATGAGGTGGCGGACGGTCTCCATCGCGTCGGACTTGGTGTGCCCGATCAGGCCCACCGGGCCGCGCTTGATCCAGCCGGTCGCGTAGATGCCGGGCACCCGCTGGTTCGAGTCCTTCGCCAGCACCTGCCCCTCGCGGTTCGGGATCACGCCGTGCTTCTTGTCGAAGGGGACGCCGGGCAGCGGCGAGCCGAAGTAGCCGATGGCGCGGTACAGCGCCTGGATCGGCACCTCGCGCAGCTCGCCGGTGCCGACCGCGCCCCCGGTGCCGTCGGGGCGGGTGCGCTCGTAGACGAGCGCCGCGACGCGGCCCGTCTCGTCCTTGCGCACCTCGACCGGACGCGCCCAGAAGTGCAGGTGCAGGCGGCGCGACGCGGTGCCGCCCGCGTTGTTCACGGAGTCGCGCTTGCGCCACGACTGCAGCACGCGGTCGATGACCATGACCTGCTTGTTGCTCGCGATCGCGTCGCGGGAGGCGTCGTCGTAGTCGAAGTCCTCGTCGTAGACGACCATGTCGACGTCGCGCAGCTCGCCGAGCTCGCGCAGCTCGAGCGGGGTGAACTTCACCTGCGCGGGGCCGCGGCGCCCGAACACGTGCACGTCGGTGACGGCGCTGCTCTTCAGCCCCTCGTACACGTTCGCGGGGACCTCGGTGACGAGCAGATCCTCGGCGTGCTTGGCCAGCATGCGCGACACGTCCAGGGCCACATTGCCGTTGCCGATGACGGCGACGCTCGCGGCGTCCAGCGGCCACTCGCGCGGCACGTCCGGGTGCCCGTCGAACCAGCTGACGTAGTCGGCAGCGCCGTAGGATCCGATCGCGTCGACGCCCGGGATGTCCATCCCGGTGTCGCGCCGTGCGCCCGTCGCGAAGATCACGGCGTTGTAGTGCCGCTTGAGGTCGTCCAGGGTGATGTCGGTGCCGAAGTTCACGTTGCCGAAGAGCCGGATGTCGCCGCGGTCCAGCACGTCGCGCAGCGCCGTGATGATGCCCTTGATGCGCGGGTGGTCCGGTGCGACGCCGTAGCGCACCAGGCCGTACGGCGCGGGCAGCTGCTCGAACAGGTCGATCGAGACGTCGAAGCGACGCTCGGCCTTGAGCAGGAGGTCGGCGGCGTAGATGCCGGCGGGGCCAGCGCCGACGATGGCAAGCCTGAGCTTGGTCATGGTGGTTCCTTTCGGCAGCCCGGGCACGGGCCGGACGATGTCAGCTGCTGCGGTCCGCGAGCGTCTCCGCGAAGCGGGTGAGCGCCTCGCGGACGGGACCCTTGGGCAGCACGGCGAGCTCGTCGATCGCGCCCTGGGTCCAGCTGCGCGCCAGGTCGAGCGTCTTGCGGGTCACGTCGTGGTCGCGCAGGCGCGAGAGGGCGTCGTCGAGGATCGACGGATCCTCCCCGGCCGCGATCCGCTGCACGCCCGCGTCGATCTCGGCGGCGAGCGCGACCGATTCCGGATCCGTCTCCACTCCCAGCAGGAGCGAGGGCATGGTCGGCACGCCGGCGCGCAGGTCGGTGCCGGGGACCTTGCCGGTGTCCTCCGGCTTGGCGGACAGGTCGATCACGTCGTCGAGCAGCTGGAACGCGACGCCGACCTTCTCGCCGTAGACGCGCAGCGGCTCCTCGAACTCGGCGGGAGCGCCGGAGAAGATCACGCCGGCCTGCGTCGCGGCCGCGATGAGGGATCCGGTCTTGTCCGCGAGCACCTGGATGTAGAACGCGATCGGGTCGTCGCCGGGCTGCGGGCCCACGGTCTCGTGCATCTGCCCGAGCACGAGCCGCTCGAACGTGTCGGCCTGCAGGCGGATCGCGCGGTCGCCCTGCCCGCTCATGAGCTTGAGCGCCCGGGAGAAGAGGATGTCGCCGGTGAGGATCGCGACGTTGTTGCCCCACACTGCATGGGCCGCGGGGACGCCACGACGCCGATCCGCGCCGTCCATGACGTCGTCGTGGTACAGCGAGCCGAGATGCGTGAGCTCCAGCGCCTTGGCGATGTCGATGACGGCGGGCAGGTTGCCGCCGCCGAGCTGTGCGGTGAGGAGCGCGAGCACGGGGCGCACCCTCTTGCCGCCGGCCTCGTACAGGTAGCGGCTCGTGGCGTCGGCGAGGGCGTCGGCCACGCGCAGGTCTTCGGCGAGGCCGGACTCGACCAGGTCGAGGCCCGCTTCGACCTCGCGGGCGAGCTTGCGCGCGGCGGGACCGATGAAGACACGGTCACTGAAACCGAGACGGCTCGCGAGGCGCGAACCCGTGGCGGCAGAGCTCGAAGTCACGGTGTCCAGCCTACCTGCGAACGCCGGGAGGTTGAGCGCGCCCGGTTCAGGCCCGCGGCTTCCGAGCCCGGTGCAGGGCGACCATGCCGAACGACAGGTTGCGCCAGGCGACGTCGATCCAGCCCGCCTCGCGCAGCCAGCCGGCCAGGGTGCGCTGGTCCGGCCAGTCCCGGATCGACTCGTTCAGGTAGTCGTAGGCATCGCCGTTGGTTCCGGCGAGGCGGGCCACCCGGGGCAGCACCTGGGAGTTGTAGAGCCGGTAGAAGCCGCGCATGAGCTTGGCCGGGGGCGTGGAGAACTCGTTGATGACGACCCGGCCGCCCGGCTTGGTGACCCGGTAGAGCTCGGCGATCGCCTTCTTCGGATCCTGCACGTTGCGCAGGCTGTACGACATCGTCACCGCGTCGAAGGAGTCGTCCTCGAAGGGGAGCGCGGTGGCGTCGGCCTCGACGAAGCTGAGGTTCGGCAGATCGCCGTGCCGGCGCTTGCCCTCGGCGAGCATCCCGGGCGAGAAGTCGGCGGCGACAACCTCCGCGCCGCTGCGCGCAAGGGACGCCGAGGAGGACGCGGTGCCCGCGCCCAGGTCGAGGATCCGCTCGCCCTTCTTCGGTGCGACCGCGCGCGTGGTGGCGGCCCTCCACAGTGCGTCGTTGCCGACCGTCATCACGGTGTTGGTGCGGTCGTAGCCGGCCGCCACCTGGTCGAACATGCCGCTGACGCGGGAAGGCTCCTTGCCGAGGTCGGCGCGGTTGGGCTCAGACGGGGTCACCCGTCCAGCCTACGCGCGTGCGGGCGTGCGGCCGGCGCAGGTCAGGACAGGTGCCGCGCCGGAAGCGCCAGCTCCGCGAGCCGGTCGAGCCACCGGTCGGCGGTCGCGTCGTCGAACGGCGGCACCTGCGCGCGCACCCGCTGCTCGAGGTCCGCGGCGAGCGCCTCCAGATGCCGCTGCACGTCGGCCGGGTAGCCGTACTCGACCCGGTGCTCGTCCCACTCGTCCTCGTCGTCGATCCAGGTGCCGCGCTCGCCCTCGACGCGCACGACGTCCAGATCCATGTCGATCCCGGTGAAGAGCACGGGCACGGTCCCCTGCCCTTCCTCCGCGCCATCGCCCTCCACCGCGCGCACGTCCCAGGCGAGGTCGATGTAGATGCGCATCCCGTGAGGATGGTCGCGGTTCACCGTCAGCGCGTAGTCGGCACTCGGCGGGACGAGGGTGACGTTGGGGCCGGCGGCGGTGAACGAGCGGCCGGGGCGCTCGCTCCCCCAGCCGGCAGGCTGTCCGACCCAGTCCCCCCAGTCATCGGATCCGAGGTAGACGCACTCGTGCCTCCAGTGCGGGGAGCCGCCCCACTTGCGCCATTGGAAGACGATCTCGGTTCCGGATGCGGGGCGGTCTGCGGTCACGCTGCCACTCTATGCGGGGGTCCCGCGCGCGAGGCGACCGGCTCCGCACGCAATAGGCTGGATGCGTGAGTGCCGGCCTGGTCGTTCAGACGCGAGAGTTCGACCTCCAAGGCGACCTGCTCGGCTATGCGGATCCCGCGGATCCGCGAGCGTGGTTGCGCCGCGGCGACGGGATCGTCGCGGTCGGCGCCGAGACCGCTCGCGTCGTTCGCGCCGCCCGGGGGCCCGAGTCCCGCACGTCGGCGCTCGCTCGCGCCTGGGACGACATCCGCGCGTCCGCGACCGTGGACGACACCGTGCAGCTACCGGGCACCGGGCTGGTCGCGTTCGCGGCCCTGGTCTTCGACGAGGAGTCGTCCGCGGAGAGCGTGCTCCTCGTGCCGCGGACGGTGATCGGCCGCCACGGCGGGCGCACGTGGATCACCCACGTGCTCGACGCCCCGGCCTCGGGCGACACCGATGGATCGGCCATCCCCGCTCCCACCGCGCTCGGACCGCACTGGGCGGGCACGCTCGGTCCGGGCGCGCAGACCGCGCAGGGCTACCAGGCATCGGTGCGCGCCGCGCTTTCCGCGATCGCCGAGGCGCAGTACGGCAAGGTCGTGCTCGCGCGCGACCTCGTGGGCACGGTGCCGGCCGGATCCGATCTGCGCCGGCTCGTACGGGCTCTCAGCACCGAGTACCCCGACACGTGGGCCTTCGCGGTCGACCGTCTCATCGGCGCGAGCCCGGAGACGCTCGTCACGGTGCAGGACGGCGTGGTGACGGCCCGCGTGCTGGCCGGCACGACCGCTCGCGGCGCGGACGCCGTGACCGACGCCCGTGCCGCCGCGGCCCTGGCCGACAGCCCCAAGGACAACGACGAGCACGCCTTCGCGGTGCGCAGCGTGGTCGCCTCGCTCGCCCCGCACACCACGGCGCTCGACGCCGACGGCGGACCCTTCATCCTCGAGCTGCCGAACCTGTTCCACCTCGCGACCGACGTGCGGGCCCGGCTCAGCGACGGCGCGTCCGCGCTGGACCTCGCCGCGGCACTGCATCCCACGGCCGCGGTCGCGGGCACGCCGACCGACGCGGCAGTCGCGGCGATCCGGGAGCTCGAGCCCTTCGATCGCGGTCGCTACGCCGGCCCGGTGGGCTGGATCGACGCCCGCGGCAACGGCGAATGGGCGATCGCGCTGCGGTGCGCCCAGTTCGGAGTCGCGGGCTCCGGGGTGCCGATCCCCCTCACCGCCTACGCAGGAGCGGGCATCGTGGCCGGCAGCGATCCGGAGGCGGAGCTGCTCGAGACGCGGGTGAAGTTCCGCCCCATCGTCGACGCCCTCGCCTGACGCGGAACAGGATCCGCTCAGGTCGCGGCGAGGCGCTTCCGCTCGGCCTCGACGTCGTAGTCGGCGAGCGGCCACTGCGGATCGATGTCCTCGAGCGCGGCGAGCAGCAGCTCCTGCACCGCGAGCCGCGCGTACCACTTGTGGTTGGCCGGGATCACGTACCAGGGCGCCGCGTCGGTCGAGGTGCGCGCGAAGACGGTGTCGTAGGCCGCCATGTAGTCGTCCCAGAGCAGGCGCTCATCCGTGTCGCCGGGGTTGAACTTCCAGTGCTTCTCGGGCCGGTCCAGGCGTTCCATGAGGCGCTTCTTCTGCTCGTCGCGGGAGATGTTCAGCATCACCTTGACGATGCGGGTCCCGCTGTCGACGACCCGCTTCTCGAACTCGACGATCGCGCCGTAGCGCCGTTCGATCTCCTCCGCGGGGGCGAGGGAGCGCACCCGGCCGATGAGCACGTCCTCGTAGTGCGAGCGGTCGAAGACCCCGATCTTGCCCTCCGCGGGCAGACGCTTCTCGATGCGCCAGAGGAAGTCGTGCTGCAGCTCCTCCGAGGTCGGCGCCTTGAAGGCGGCCAGCTCGACGCCCTGCGGATCCACGCCGCCGACCACGTGCCGCACGATCCCGCCCTTCCCGGCGGAGTCCATCGCCTGCAGCACCAGCAGCACGCTCGCCTGCGCCTCGCCCACCGCCGAGCGCGCGAACAGCCGCTCCTGCAGATCGCCGAGCGCCACCAGCCCGTCGGCGAGCGACGCCGCGCCGTCCGACTTCCGGCCCTGGTATCCCGGGGTGGAGTCCGGATCCACGCCGGCGAGACCGGCGGACGTGACGCGGAGGACTTCGGCGGCGGGGGCGGTCCACCCGGCGGAGTGCTGGCTCATGGTCCCCATGATGCCCCATGCCGGGCACAGGGGCCCGAGGGCGGCCGGCACCCGCTCCGGCACCGCGAAGGCTCAGCGCGCCAGCGGCACCTCGATGAGCTGGGGGCCGGTGACCTCCGCGGCGAGCGCACGCTCCAGCTCGGCGACCGTGCCGGCGCGCACGAACGTCCATCCGTAGGCGGCGGCGAGGGGCTCCAGCGCGACGGACTGCGGGGTATAGAACGCACGGTCCAGGTCGGCCGAGGGAGCGGTGCCGGCGACCTCGAGGCCGTCGAAGATCGTGCCGCCGCCGTCGTTCCCGACGATCACCTGGATCCGCGGCGCCGGTTCGTCGGCCGGCAGCAGCAAGGATCCCACATCGTGCAGGAGGGAGAGGTCGCCGAGCAGCACCCGGGTCGTGCCGCCGGCTCCGGGCGCTTCCTCCGCTTCCGCGGCGAGCGCGATCCCGATTCCCGTCGCGATCGTGCCGTCGATCCCGGCGAGCCCGCGGTTGGCGTGCACCCGCACGTCGCGGCCTTCGAGCAGCTGGTCCGCCACCCGCACGATCCTCGACGACCCGAACAGCAGCCGGTCCACCGGACGGCCGGCCGCCCCCACGGCGCGCACGAGAGCGCCGCGGTCCACCACGGCCCGCTCGACCGGGACGCTGTCGACCGCGGGTGCTGCGTCGCGCACGACCGGCGCGGTCCACGCCGCCAGCCATTCCGCGTCCCCAGGACCGGGCTCCACCTCCACCGCGCGTGCGTCGACGGCGGTGCCCGACGGGTTCAGCCGCTCCCCGCCGCGGCGCACCGCGACGATGTCGAGGTCCGTGCGGCGCAGCAGGGACGCGACCTCGCGACTCAGGGTCGGATGCCCGAAGACGATAACCCGCTGGATCCGTCCGGCGAGTGTCGGGTCGTTCAGGCGATCCCGGTATGCGGGGACGACATGCGGGTCCCCGGCCCGGGCGCCGCTCACCACTTCGGCGATCAGCGGCCACCCGGCTTCACGGGCGATCCGCGCCGCGTCCGGGCCGGCATCGGCACCCGCCACCACGACGGTGCGCGGTCCCGCGGCGATCCGCAGCGGTTCCGCGGGCGCCGACGACGGCAGCGGTCCACGCGTCGCGCGGAGCGGATCCGGCACCGCGCCGGAGAGCGGCTCGCGCGTCGGCAGGTTCAGGTGCGCGGGGCCGGCGATCCCCTCGAGGCCCTCGCCCGCGGCGCCGACGGCCGCCGCGACGGCGTCGGCGGCGAGCGTCGCGAAGACGGCCGGCTCCGCATCGCCCGGCACGGGCGCATCCACGCTCAGCCGCGCCCACGGACGGAACATCCCGGGCTGGATGGTGGCCTGGTTCGCGCCGACACCGCGCAGTTCAGGCGGCCGGTCGGCGGTGAGCAGGATCAGCGGAACGCCGGCATGGAACGCCTCCATCACCGCCGGGAGGTATCCGGCCGTCGCCGTCCCCGATGTGCAGATCAGCGCCGCCGGGGCGCCCGACTCACGACCGAGGCCGAGCGCGGTGAACCCGGCGACCCGCTCGTCGATCCGCACGTGCACGCGCACGGATCCGGAGCGCGCGAGAGCGGTCGCCGCGAGCGCGAGCGCCTGCGACCGGGATCCCGGCGAGAGCACGATGTCGGTCACGCCGCGTTCGACGAGCCCCGTCAGCAGTCGCACGGCGGCATCGGTGGCGGGCGACGATGCAGGCGCCGTCACGGGCGGGGGCCCGGCGAATCGGTGTCGCCGCGCTCGTCGAGCCGCGCGAGCTCCTCCTGGAGCTCCTTGATCAGCCGCTCCTGCTCCGCCTCGCTGATGCGTCGCACGGAGCCGGCTTTCGCGTGACTCGGATCCCCGTCGTCCAGCGGCAGGTACCGCTCATCGGCGGCGGAGTGCCCGCGGCGGGTGCGGCCGATCGCGAACCACAGCACGCCGCCGATCACCGGGATCACCACGACGATCGCGATCCACACACCCTTGGACACGCCGCGGTGACGGCTCGCCGGCTGCACGACGCAGTCGACGATGCTGAACACCCAGAAGACCGCGGCCAGAAAACCGCCGATCACGAGGAAACGTGCCACGCCTCCAGTCTAGGCGCGCGTGCTCGCGCCCGGGCACTTCCCCGGGATCACACGGCTGCCGCACATGTGATCGAGACGGACGCCATACGCCCCTCACAGCGCACCCCGAACGCGGGCTCCTAGACTGGACCCGTGAAACTTCCTCCCCTTCTCGTGTACTCGGTGCTGCGCCTGCTGGCGTTCCTCGTGCCGCTGGGGATCCTCTGGTTCTTCTTCCCGATCTTCCGGGAGTTCTGGTGGCTCGCGGCGCTCTTCGCCGCCCTCATCGGCATCAGCATCTCGCTGCTGTTCCTGCGCAGCCCGCTGTCCGACGCGTCGCGCGCGATCTACGCCAAGCGCGCTGAGAAGACGGGATCCGCACCGACCGACGAGGACATCGAGGACGCCGAGGCCTCGGCGGACCGCGACGAGACGGACGCGAACGGCACGGATTCCCGCAACGCGGCCTGACCCGCGTTCCGGGCGTCGCGCGCTCAGCCGGGCGCACCCAGCCGCGCGCGCTCAGCCGCGGGCGAAGGTCACGTGCACGACGCCGCTCTCGGCGACCTCGCTCGTGACGGTGTAGTCGCTCTCGAGTCCGCGCAGCTCCGCCCAGAGGTTCTGGCCGCGGCCCAGCAGGATCGGCGTGATGCCCACGTGCAGGCGGTCGATCAGGCCTGCCGCCAGGAAGGAGCGCACGGTGTCGACGCCTCCGCCGATCCGCACGTCTTCGCCTCCGGCCGCGTCGGTCGCGAGCGCCAGCGCCTCGTCGGGCGAGGCGGCGAGGAAGCGGAACTCGGTGCCGTTGGCGAAGACGATCGGATCGCGGTCCGCGTCGTGGGTGAGCACGAACACCGGGCAGCGGAACGGCGGCTCCTCTCCCCACCAGCCGCGCCAGTCGCGGTCGTCCGGGAAGTTGTGCAGCCCGAACATGCCCGCGCCCATGATCTCGGCGCCGATGTTCTCGAAGTAGGCCGCGCCGTAGCGGTCGTCGACACCCGTGGTGCCCTCGCCGGAGGAGTCGCCCAGCACCCGCTCGCGGAACGTGCGCGTGGCGGTGTAGGCGGCGACGAGGCGCCCCCAGTCCTCACCGAACGGGTTCTCGGGCGTCTGATCCGTGGTCGACGCGTAGCCGTCCAGGGAGATGTTGAGGTCGGCGCGAACGGCCATGTGTCGGCTCCTTGCTGACGAGGGGAGGGATTCAGGGGCGGTGCGGATTCGAGTCTTTGCCGTCGAGCCAGAGCGTATCCGTGGCGTCGCGATGCACGCCATCGGTTCCGACGTGGGTTGAGCTGATCGCGGGACCCTTGGTGATGACGTGAACGATCGCCATGCCGTGACCGCGTCCGAGGTCGTACTCGTTCTTCAGCCACTCGAGGATCGGTGTCGCCTTGGTACCCGGGCCGAAGCCCTGGGCGGCGGCGAGGTCGACGATCTGGCGCGGCGTGAGCCCGGTCTTGGTCTCGACGGCGTCGAGATATGCCTGGAACGACATGTTCTGGTTCTCCTCGGAGGCGGTGGTCACTCGACCACGGTCTGGATGATGACGGCGGAGGCGTGGATCCCGATCAGGCGCATGGTTCCCGATCCCACGTTCTCGAACCGGTGCGGTACGAATGCCGGCCCGGTGACGGTGTCCCCGGCGGTCGCGGCGATCGTGCGGTCGCCGACGGTGAAGGCCGCGTCGCCCTCGAGCACGACCCAGGTCTCAGGGTACGGGTGCCAGTGCAGCAGCGAGCCCTGACCGGGCTGGTTGTCGACATAGAAGTACGAGACGCCGGCGCCGTGCTCGGCTCCTTCGAAGCGTCGTCCGTTGCCGGTCCCGAGGCGGATCTCCTCGGGCGCGATCACGGTGACGTCGGGTGCGATGGTGCTCATGTCGTGTCCTCTCGGTGGTGTTCCCACTCTCGCGAGATCCCCGCGAGGCTCGTAGAGTTTCGATGTGGATCGAAACATGGAAGGTGTCGAGTGGGAGCACCACCGCGTCGACTTCCATCTGAGCCCCGGTGACATCCAGGCGGTGCGGTTCGGTATCTCGCCCGGCCATGAGCTTGCGCACGCCGTGCGCGTGCTGCTGCGCCCCGAGCAGTACCCGCTGGCCTGGGGCTGGCTGAAGAACGTCCGGGACCGGCTCCCCGGCGACGCCTTCGGCGTGCTGGCGCACGTGATCGGCGCCGACGGCTACATGCCCGACTTCGTCACCACGACCGCCCGCTGGGATCTCGGACCCGACGACGAGCTCGCGGCCCTGCGCGAGGCGCCGCTGGCGGGAATGCGCGTCGATCTCGGGAAGATGGTCGTGCGATCCTCCGGCCGACGTCAGGATGCGCTTCGCCGCATGCAGGACGACCCCGCCTGGGCACGCGCGATGATCGCCGACGCCTGGGCGGAGGTGTGGGAGGCGGCGATGGCGCCCGTCTGGCCGCAGCTCGAGCGGATCCTGCGATCCGATATCGCCGTCCGCTCCCGCACGATCGCGACCGAGGGCCTGGCGGCCATGGCCTCCGGCATCCACCCGCAGGTGAGCTGGGGCGACGGTTCGGTGCGCGTGCGACTGCGCCGGCACAGCGAGGACGTGGACTGCCGCGGCGGCGGGCTCGTGCTCGTGCCCTCCGTCATGTCGTCCTGGGGCTGCATGGTCATCACCGAGCCGCCGGCCCAGCCCACCCTCTTCTATCCCGCGCGCGGGGTGACGGCGGGCTGGGCGGCAGACGCGGAGGACCTCGTCCGCGCCCTGGAGGCCCTGATCGGTCCGGTGCGGGCGGGGATCCTGTTCACGGCGCACGTGCCGCGCACCACCTCCCGGGTGGCGGCGGAGGCGGGGATCGCCGTGTCCACCGCCTCCCACCACCTCACCGTGCTGCGCGACGCAGGCCTGATCGTCAGCACCCGCGACGGCGCCCGGATGATGCACCTGCGCGCCCCGCTCGGGGAGGCCCTGGTGGGCGCCGCGCTCTGACCGGTCCCGCTAGCGCAGGATCACGAGCTCCTGCGTCGCGCGCGTCATCGACACATACCGGTCCACGGCCCCTTCCACGCCCTCGCCGAAGCGGTCCGGCGCCACGAGCACCACGAGGTCGAACTCGAGGCCCTTGGCGGTCACCGGCGTGCGCAGCCGCACGCGCGGGTCGATCGCTCCCTGAGCGTCCGCGTACGGACGGTCGTCGCCGATCACGCAGGCGATCCCCTCTTCGTGCGCGGCGAGCCAGGTCGCGAGGAGCTCGTCGCGTTCGGCGACCGCGGCGTGCCGCACGGGGATCCCGCTCGAGCGCACCGAGACGGGCACGTTGGCATCCGGAAGCGCGGCCCGGATCACGGGCTCCGCCTCCGTCATGACCTCCTCCGGGGTGCGGTAGTTGATGCGCAGCGACGCCTGCTCGATGCGACGGATCCCCACGCGCGCGAGCCGCTCGCTCCACGTCTCGCCGAACCCGTGGCGCGCCTGGGCGCGGTCGCCGACGATCGTGAGGCTGTGCGAGGGGACGCGACGCAGCAGCATCGCCCACTCGGCGTCGCTGAGCTCCTGCGCCTCGTCGATGATCACGTGCGCGAAGGGCCCCGCCAGCGCATCCGGATCCAGCCGCGGCAGTGCGTCCTCGTCGAGGAGCATCTCGCGCACCCCCGCGCTGTCGTCGCCGAAGAAGAAGCCGGTGACGGCGCTCTCCTTGTCGTCGTCGGCGGCGAGCAGCTCGTCCAGCACGCGCTCGCGATACTCGCGCTCCTCGGCGGTGACGGCCTCCTGGCGGCGACGCCGGCGTGCTGCCGCGGGGTCGCCGATCAGCGCGCGTGCCGCGTCGAGGAGCGGCAGATCCTGTCGTGTCCAGCCGCGCGGATCCGCCCCGTCCCCCGCCCCACGTCGCAGGGCCGCCCGCTCCTGCTCGTCCAGCCACGGTGCGCAGATGCGCAGATAGGCAGGGGTGGACCAGAGGTCGGCGACGACTCCCGCCGGATCGAGCATCGGCCAGGCCGCGACGAAGGCGCGCTGCAGTGCCGTGCTCTGACGCAGCGCGCGGTCGAGGTGCCGCGGCGGCACGTCCTCGTCGGCGTACTCCTCGACGAGACCGCCGACCAGCGCGTCCCACACCTCGTCGCGGGCGTCGTTGTGCGCCGTGCCGGGCGCGGGAGCGTCGAACGCCTCGGCCCACGCCTGCGGTTCGACGATCACGTCCCGCCACGGCGTCTCCACGAGCAGCCGCTCCGCGGGGGCGTGCTCGTGGTAGCGCACGGCCGCCGTTACCGCATCGAGCAGGCGCGCGCCGGACTTCAGCGAGCGTGCGAGCGGATCCGCCTCCTCCGGCATGCGGTCGCCGTCGCGTCCCTCCGGGGCGAGGTCGGCCAGGGTGCACACCCGCACGCTGTCCTCCCCGAGGCTCGGGAGCACGTCCTCGACGTAGGCCAGGTAGGGCCGGTGCGGGCCGACGAAGAGGATCCCGCCGTGGCTGAGCCGCTGCTCGGCGTGCATGAGATAGGCCGCGCGGTGCAGGGCGACGACGGTCTTGCCGGTGCCGGGCCCGCCGTCGACGACGAGCGCATCGCGCGACGAGGCACGGATGATCGCGTCCTGGTCGGACTGGATCGTGCCGAGGACGTCACGCATCCGCGGCGAGCGCGAAGCGCCGAGGCTGGCGATGAACGCCGACTGGTCGTCGAGCGCAGCGGCCGCGTCGAGTCCGGCCTCCGCATAGGCGGCAGGATCGAACACCTCGTCCCAGTAGTCGGTGATCCGCCGCGCGTTGCCCGGTCCGGTCGACCAGCGGTAGCGGCGGCGACTCACGAGACCTGCGGGATCCGCGTGGGTGGCGGCGAAGAAGGGCTCGGCGGCCGGCGCGCGCCAGTCGACGAGCAGGCGACCCCCCTCCGCGTCGGACAGTCCGATGCGGCCGATGTAGACGGTCTCCGCCGGTTCGGTCCCTGTTCCCGCGACGACCATGCGGCCGAGGCACAGGTCGACGCCGAACCGGCGCAGCAGCTGCAGCCGCGAGGTCGATCGGTGGATGTCGAGGTCGCGGTCGAGGGCCTCCTGGCCGAGGCGGGCGCGCGCGGCGCGCAGGGCGACGAGGCGCTCGTCGAGCGCGACGATCTCCTCCGCGAGGCGGGCACGGACCGCGGCGAGGTGGGCGTCGTCCGCCGCGATGAGCGCCGGGGCCGACTTGCGGGCGAGTGCGGGCGGGAGCGCGAAGACGGACGGATCGTCCGGCGAGCCGGACGACGCGGTCGGGATGTCGGTTTCGAGGGCGGTCTCAGGGGTGGTTTCAGAGCGCACGGATCCTCCGGTTCCTGGGCGAAGCCACTCAGTCTGCCCCCGCAGGGGGCCCTTGCCGCAAGCCCCACCCCCTCCGGTATCCTGGAAGTGCAGGGAGCGGTCCGCGAGGATCCGCTCCCATCGTGTTTCCGCCGCTTTCCCGACACCGGAACGACATCTTCTGCGGCCGGAACGCGCTTCGCGCGCGGCTACGATCGAAGGTGCTCTGCGCCGCCCCGGCGGTCGCGCCTCGCCTCGGAAGGATCCTCATGTCCCACGCCGCCTCCGCCCACCGCCATGTCGAGGATCTGGCCGACTTCGTCGCCGCCTCGCCGTCCAGCTACCACGCGGCCGAGGAGGTCGCGCGGCGCCTCCAGGAGCAGGGCTTCACGCGTCTCGACGAGACCGAGGCCTGGCCGGCGCAGGCGGGCGGCCGCTTCGTCGTCGTGCGCGACGGCGCCGCGATCGCGTGGATCGTGCCCGCCGGCGCGACCGCGACGACGCCGGTGCACGTGCTGGGCGCGCACACCGACTCCCCCGGCTTCAAGCTCAAGCCCCGGCCGACCACCGGATCCCGCGGCTGGCTCCAGGCAGCCGTCGAGGTGTACGGCGGGCCGCTGCTGAACTCGTGGCTCGATCGCGAGCTGCGCCTCGCCGGCCGCCTCGCGCTCGCCGACGGCCAGGTCGTGCTCGCCGCGACCGGACCGCTGCTGCGACTCCCCCAGCTCGCGATCCACCTCGACCGCGGCGTCAACAACGGTCTCGCGCTGGACAAGCAGGTCGAGACGCAGCCGGTCTGGGGTCTGGGCGACCCCGAGGCGGCGGACGTCCTCGGCGAGCTCGCCGCCACCGCGGGCGTGGATCCGTCCGGCATCCGCGGCTTCGACGTCGTCGTCGCCGACAGCGCGCGCGGCGCAGTGTTCGGCAAGGACGACGCGTTCTTCGCGAGCGGGCGCCTCGACGACCTCGCCTCCGTGCACGCGGGCGTCGTCGCACTCGGGGAGGTCGCCGCGCACGGCGAGCCGTCGGCGATCGCCGTGCTGGCCGCCTTCGATCACGAGGAGCTCGGCTCCGGATCGCGTTCCGGCGCCGCGGGCCCGATCCTCGAGGACGTGCTGGAGCGGATCTACGACGGGCTCGGCGCCGACGCGGTCGACGTGCACCGCGCGTACGCCGCCTCCTGGTGCCTGTCCAGCGACGTCGGGCACTCGGTGCACCCGAACTACGCCGGAAAGCACGACCCGGTCGTGCAGCCCGTGCTCGGATCCGGGCCGATCCTGAAGATCAACGCGAACCAGCGCTACGCCACCGACGCGGTGGGCGCAGCGGCATGGCACCGCTGGTGCGACGCGGCGGGCGTCGTGACGCAGGAGTTCGTCTCGAACAACGACGTGCCCTGCGGCTCCACGATCGGCCCGATCACGGCGACCCGGATCGGGATCCGCACGGTCGACGTGGGGATCCCGATCCTCTCGATGCACTCCGCCCGCGAACTCGCCGGCGTGAGCGACCTGCACGATCTCGCCGCCGTCGCGAAGGCCTTCTTCGCGAGCTGAGGCGGTCCGACGCCACCCGGGAAGAGGTCCCGGATGCGGGTCAGCGCATCGTGTCCAGGATCCCGACCAGGTCCTCGAACGTCGTGAGCGGGTTCAGGATCGCGAAGCGGGTGTTGACCCGGCCGGCGTGCGAGCTCGGCACGACCAGCGCGCGCTGCGTTTCGAGCAGCTCGTCGGACCAGCGGTCGTAGTCCGCGCGCTCCCAGCCGTCGCGCTCGAACACCACGACCGACAGCTGCGGGTCGCGCACGAGGCGCAGCTCGGGACGCGCGGCGATCTCGGCCGCGATCCGGCGCGTCAGCGTCAGCGTCTCGCTGACCGCGGCGCGGTACGCGTCGACGCCGTAGGTCGCCAGGGAGAACCACAGCGGCAGACCCCGCGGGCGCCGGGTCAGCTGGATCGAGTAGTCGGAGGGGCTGAACTCGTCCGTGTCGGTGAGGGTGTCGAGATACTCGGCGTGCTGGGTGTGCGCGCGGCGCCCCGTCTCCGGGTCGCGGTAGAGCAGGGCGCAGCAGTCGAACGGCGCGAACAGCCACTTGTGCGGGTCGACCACGAGGGAGTCCGCGCGCTCGACGCCGGCGAACCAGCCGCGGGCCTCGGGCGCGAGCATCGCGGTGAGCCCGTAGGCGCCGTCGACGTGCAACCAGAACTCGAACTCGTCCTTGAGCGCGGCGATGCCGGCGATGTCGTCCAGGATCCCGAAGTTCGTGGATCCGGCGGTCGCGACGACGGCGAACGCCGCGTCGCCGTGCTCCTCGAGCGCTTCGCGCACGGCGTCGGCCCGCAGCACTCCGTCGGATCCGGCGGGGACGGCGATGACGTCGACGTCCATGATCTTCGCCGCCGACTTGTTCGAGGAGTGCGCCTCGAGGCTGCAGACCAGCTTCCAGCGCGGCGGCAGCTCACGGCCCGCCGCGAGCAGCCGCTCCTTGGCGGTCTCGCGCGCCGCGGCGAGCGCGGACAGGTTGCCGATCGTGCCGCCCTGCACGAAGACGCCGCCCGCGGTCTCGGGCAGCCCGAACTCGGCGGCGAGGAACGCGAGCACCTCGTTCTCCGCGTGCACGGCACCGGCACCCTCGAGCCAGCTGCCGCCGTACAGTCCGGAGGCGGAGACGACGAGGTCGAAAGCCATCGCGGCCACGGTGGGCGCGTTCGGGATGAACGACAGGTAGTTCGGGTGGCTGGTCGTGAGGCAGGCCGGCGCGAGGATGTGCTCGAACACGCTCAGCGCGCGCTGGGCGCCGAGGCCCTGGCCTGTGATGGTGGTGCCGACGAGGCGGCGCAGCTCCGACTCGGGCTGCGGCTTGTCGAGCGGCACGTCGGTGGCGAGCATCCGTCGGCGGGAGTAGTCGAGCACGGCGTCGACGATCGCGGCGGATTCGGGCGAGGCGGCATGCATGCGCGCGGCGTCCATGGAGGATCCTTCCGACCCGGAAGCCTACGGGCGCCCGGTCACGAGCAGAATGCCGCGCCGGATCAACGGGTCGGCGACATCGTACCGTGCCGTGCTTCCGTCCGCGACCGCATCCTCGAGGAGCGATGTCTGCGCCGGAACGCCCGTCCGGCGGACCGACATCGCTCCTCGAAACCCGGCGATGACGCCGCACCGCAGGGCGGCAGTGCCAGGATGAAGCCATGTCAGCAGATTCCCCGGCCGGATCCGCCTCGCTGATCGAGCGCAACGGCATCGAGATCATCCCCGAGTCGCAGCGCACCGCGCGGCCCCGCGACCTGTTCTGGCCCTGGTTCGCGGCCAACGTGTCCGTGTTCGGCATGTCCTACGGATCCTTCCTGCTCGGATTCGGGATCTCGCTCTGGCAGGCCACGGTCGTCGCGATCATCGGCATCGTCGTGTCGTTCGCGCTGTGCGGGCTCATAGCGATCGCCGGCAAGCGCGGATCCGCGCCGACCATGGTGCTGTCCCGGGCGGCGTTCGGCGTACAGGGGCAGAAGATCCCCGGGATCGTGTCGTGGCTCACGTCGATCGGCTGGGAGACGTCGCTCACGATCACCGCCGTGCTCGCCACGACGACGGTGCTGCACGCGCTCGGCTGGGTGGGCGAGGGCGGCGACGTGGCCGTCAACATCATCGCGACGATCCTGGTGGCGGCGCTCATCGTGGGCGCCTCGGTGCTCGGGTACCACACGATCATGCGGCTGCAGTCGGTGCTGACCTGGCTCACCGGCGCCTTCACCGTGCTGTTCCTGATCCTGACCTTCTCCAGCATCCACTGGGACAAGGCGCTGTCCCACCCCGACGGCACGCTCGCGCAGACCATCGGCGCGCTGGTGATGGTGATGACGGGCTTCGGGCTCGGCTGGATCAACATCGCCGCGGACTGGTCCCGGTATCAGCGACGCACCGCGTCCGACACGCAGATCGTCGCCTGGAACACGATCGGCGGATCCGTCGCACCCGTCATCCTGGTCTTCTTCGGCCTCCTGCTCGCAGGCTCCGACGACAAGCTCGGCGCCGCGGTCGCCGCCGATCCGATCGGCGCGCTCGCGTCGCTGCTTCCGACGTGGGCGCTGTTCCCGTTCCTGATCGTGGCGATCCTGACCCTGGTGTCGGGCGCGGTGCTCGGGATCTACTCCTCGGGTCTCACCCTCCTCAGCCTCGGGATCAGGATCCCCCGCCCCGCCGCCGCCGCGGTCGACGGCGTGATCCTCACGATCGGCACCATCGTCGTGGTGTTCTTCGCGCAGAACTTCCTCGGGCCGTTCCAGTCCTTCCTCATCACGCTCGGCGTGCCGATGGCCGCCTGGGCGGGGATCCTCATCGCGGACATCCTGCGTCGGCGGAAGGACTACGACGAGGCATCGCTCTTCGACGCGCGCGGCCGCTACGGCGCGTGGGACGGCGTCTCGATCGTCACGCTCCTCGTGGCGTCGGTCATCGGCTGGGGCTTCGTGATCAACACGTTCGCCGACGCGGCGCCGTGGAACAACTGGCAGGGCTACTTCCTCGGCCTCATCGGCGGCAAGGACGGCGAGTGGGCCTACGCGAACCTCGGGGTGTTCTTCGCGCTCGTGATCGGCTTCGTCGTCACGTGGTTCGGCCGCGCGGGACGGATCCGCCGTCAGGAGCAGGAAGCACCCGCGGCGTGAGCGCTCCGGAACCGGGCAGCACGGCGGAGTCCGTGGGGCCCGCCGCGTTGCCGTGGCTGGTGGTGATCGACGCGCAGAACATCTTCGCGGCGCCGGACTCGGCGTGGGGATCCCCGATGTTCCCGGAGGCGCTGGAGAACATCCGGCGCCTCGCCGCGGCCGCCGACGGGCGCGTGCTGCTGACCCGCTGGCTTCCCACCGCCGATCGGAGCACGTCCTGGGGCGACTACTTCGCGGCATGGCCGTTCGCGGACCGCCCGGCCGATGACCCGCTCTACGACCTCGTGCCCGGCGTGCGGGAGCTGTCGCCGCATCCGACGCTCGACCTGCCGACCTTCGGCAAGTGGGGAGCGGAGATCGAGCGGATCCTCGGATCCGCTCCGGTCGTGCTGACCGGCGTCTCGACCGATTGCTGCGTGGTCTCCACGGCTCTGGCCGCCGCGGATGCGGGGGCTCGCGTGACGATCGCCGCCGACGCCTGCGCCGGATCGACGCCGGAGAATCACGCCGCCGCCCTCACCGTCATGGGACTCTATCCGCCGCAGCTCACCGTCTCCGTCACCGCGACGGCCCTCGGGATCCTGCGCCCCTGACCCCCACGGCCCCACTCCCCCACGTCCGCTCGCTGGTCGCGGATTGCGGTTCTAGACGTCGAACACCCGCGATCCGCGACCAGCGAGCGGGATGGGGAAACCCTGCGGGGACGGGATGCAGGGCAGGCGCAGCGCGCCGTCAGCCCAGGACTGCGGCGACGGTCCGCCGCGCGAGGCCGGTGCGGTCCTCCGGCGCCCACTTCACCAGCGAGTGCGCGCTCATGCCGTCCACCGTGGCGAGCAGCAGCCACGCCGCGCCTTCCGCCTGCGTCGGGGTGATCTCGCCCGCGGCGACGCCCTCGGCGACGACCGCCTCGAGATCCTGCTGCCAGCTGTCCATCTCGCGCCGTACCCGGGAGGCGAGCTCCTCGTTGCGCGCGCCGGCGGCCCACGCCTGCACCCAGACCAGGGTGACGTCGTCGCGGTCGCCGTCGAGCAGGGTCTCGACGATCCGGGTGATGCGCGATCGCAGGCCCGCCTCCGCCCGCCCGGCCGCCATGACCTCCTCGCGCTCGGCGCCGACGATCGCACCGAACACATCGGCCACGAACGCGTCCATGCTCGGGCGGTAGTGGGCGACCAGCGCGGGCGTGACGCCGGCGGCAGCCGCCACGGTGCGTACGGTGAGTCCCGCGATCCCGCTCCGCCGTGCGAGCGCGACGGCCGCGTCGAGGATCGCCCGCTCGCGCTGCTCCGGCGGCATCCGCTTCGGGCGAGGGCTTGACGAGGTGCTCATGAGGCTATACCGTATCGCTAGTTGGTCACTTGTTCAATAAGTGCCGCGAACCCGATCCAAGGAGCACCGATGCCCTGGCAGATGCCCAGCGAGACCGCCCGCCACGACCGCGTCTGGATGGCCTTCCCCGCCGAAGGCGAGACCCTCGGCGACACCGACGCCCTGCGCGAGGAGGGCTACGCGACCTGGACCGCGGTGGCGCACGCCGTCTCCGCGTTCACGCCGGTGACCATCCTGGTGGATCCGAGCGAGCTGAGCCGCGCCCGCCGCATGCTCTCCTCGGACGTCACGATCCTGGAGGCGCCCGTCGACGAGTTCTGGATGCGCGACTCGGGTCCGACCTTCGTCGTCGATCCCGAGCGACCCGGTGTGCTCGGCGCGGTCGACTGGGTGTTCAACGGCTGGGGCGCCCCCGCCTGGGCGAGCTGGAAGCACGCGGCGCAGCACGCGCGCATCATCGCCGCCGAAGTCGGGGCCGAGCTCGTGAGCTCCGCACTCGTCAACGAGGGCGGCGGGATCCACGTCGACGGCGAGGGCACGGTCCTGCTGACCGAGACGGTGCAGCTCGACCCGCGCCGCAACCCGTACCTCGACCGACAGCGCGTCGAGGCCGAGATGCTCCGCACGATCGGCGCCACGAAGGCGGTCTGGCTGCCCCGCGGCCTCACCCGCGACTACGACGAGTTCGGCACGAACGGCCACGTCGACATCGTCGCCGCCATCGCCTCCCCCGGCCGGGTCCTCCTGCATGCACAGCAGGATCCCGCCCACCCCGACTTCGAGGTGTCCGCCGCCCTGCGCGAGCACCTCGCCGCGCAGACCGACGCCGCCGGCCGCGCCTTCGAGATCGTCGACCTCCCCGCCCCTGCGACCCTGCGCGACGAGGAGGGCTTCGTCGACTGGAGCTACGTCAACCACCTGGTCACCAACGACGGCGTCGTCGCCTGCGGCTTCGGCGACGAGACCGCCGATGAGCGGGCGCGGGAGATCCTCACCGACGCGTACCCGGGACGCCGCGTGGTGACGGTCGACGCCCGCCCCCTGTTCGACCGCGGCGGCGGCATCCACTGCATCACCCAGCAGCAGCCCACCCTCCAGGCCTGACCCGCCTGCCCTCGCTGCCCCTCCCCCCTCCCCGTCTGTTTGCGCCGAACCGTGGCGTTGCGCCCCTGAATCCCACGGTTCGGCGCAAACAGACGCACGATCGAAGGATCCGCTCATGTTCGACGTCGTCGAGACCCCCATCGCCCGCCTGCGCGAGGTCCTCGAGGCCGGCGAGACCACGGCCGTCGAACTGGTCGACGCCTATCTCGCCCGCATCGACGCCTATGACGGGCCCGACACCGAGACTGCGCTGAACGCGGTCGTCGTGCGCAATCCGCAGGCGCGTGCAGAGGCTGAAGCATCCGACGCGCGGCGCGCCCGCGGCGAGACCCTGGGTCCGCTCGACGGCATCCCCTACACCGCGAAGGACAGCTACCTCGTGCGCGGGCTGACCGCGGCGGCCGGGTCCCCCGCGTTCGCAGAGCTCGTCGCCCAGCGCGACGCGTTCACGATCGAGCGTCTGCGAGCGGGGGGCGCGATCTGCCTCGGCCTCACCAACATGCCGCCGATGGCGAACGGCGGCATGCAGCGCGGCGTGTACGGCCGCGCGGAGAGCCCGTACAACGCGGACTGGCTGACGAGCGCCTTCGGATCCGGTTCGTCCAACGGATCCGGCACGGCCACGGCAGCGTCGTTCGCCGCCTTCGGCCTGGGCGAGGAGACCTGGTCCAGCGGACGGGCGCCCGCATCCCACAACGCGCTCGTCGCCTACTGTCCCAGCCGAGGGGTCATCTCCGTCCGCGGCAACTGGCCGCTCGTGCCGACGCAGGACATCGTCGTGCCGCACGCCCGCTCGGTCGCCGATCTGCTCGAGATCCTCGACGTGGTCGTCGCCGACGATCACACGACCCGCGGGGACTTCTGGCGGGCGCAGCCGTGGGTGCCGCTGCCGACGGCATCCGAAGTCCGCCCCGAGTCGTATGTCGCCCTCGAGCCCGCGGATCTGCACGGCAAGCGGTTCGGCGTCCCCCGGATGTTCATCAATGCGGATCCCGAGGCCGGCACCGGCACCGGGATCGGCGGGCCGACGGGGCAGCGCATCGAGACCCGCGAGTCGGTCATGGAGCTGTGGCGCGCCACCCGTGCCGCGCTGGAGGCGGCCGGCGCCGAGGTGGTCGAGGTCGACTTCCCCGCCGTCTCGAACTATGAGGGAGACCGCGCCGGAGCGCCGACCATCGCAACCCGCGGCATCGTTCCGCCGGAGTTCCTGCGCAGTGAGGTCATCGAGCTGTGCGCTTGGGGATGGAACGACTTCCTCGACGCGAACGGCGACCCTGCGCTGAACACCCTGGCGCAGGTCGACGGCGCGCAGATCTTCCCCGCGCCCCCGGGCGCACTGCCCGACCGCTACACCGGCTTCGACGACGACATCAACGAGCTGCCCGACCTCTTCCGCGCACACCCCGTCACTGACATGACGACGATCCCGCTCATGGAGGAGGGACTGCGCGGGCTTGAGGAGACCCGCCGCATCGACGTCGAGGAGTGGATGGATCGCCTCGGGCTGGATGCCGTCATCCACCCGACCATGGCCGACATCGGCCCGGCGGACATGGATGTCAACCCCGCCTCCGCCGATCAGGGCTGGCGCAACGGCGTCTGGGTCGCCAACGGCAACATCGTGCCGCGGCACCTCGGCATCCCCTCCGTGACGGTGCCCATGGGCACCCTCTCGGACATCGCGATGCCGGTGGGCCTGACGATCTCGGGCCGCGCCTATGACGACACGCGGCTGCTGCAGCTCGCGGCCGCCGTCGAGGCGACCGGCGACCGGCGCACGTCGCCGCCGCGCACTCCCCGGCTCTGAGGCGTCGCCCCGTCCCCCGCCGCGGCGAGGATCGTCGCGCTATCGTGAGCGCATGGAACCGACTCCGCTGCGCACCCTCGAGGAGACGGTGCGCCGGGAACGGCGGGGCGTCCTCGCGACGACCGCCGCGGACGGCGCTCCGGAGGCCTCACTCGTCGGCATCGCCGTCCTCGACGACGGCACCCTGATCGTGAACGCGCCGTCCACGGCGCGCAAGGTGGCGCACCTGAGGGTGAACCCCCGCGCCGCGCTCGTCATCGGCGCCGGGGACGTGCGCAGCCTGCAGGTCGAGGGCAGAGCGCAACTGCTCGAGGGCGACGACCGCGCCCGGCTCGGCGCCGCCTATGACGCGCAGCTCCCCGGATCGCGATCGCTCGCCGAAGGCTTCATCCTCATCATGATCCGCCCGGAGTGGATGCGCGACTACGACGTCTCCCGCGAGCCCCGTGCCGTCGAGGCCACCTTCGCCGCCGACTGATTCGGGCCTCCGTGCTTCGGCGCGCTCTGCCTGCTCTCCGTGTGTCGTCACATTTCACGACCGTTTCCTCGGCGACACGCCCGGACGTAGCCTGATCGCACCGATCCTGTGAGGAGACCATCGTGACCACGCCCCGCGCTCAGCTCTCGCCCGTTCCGGCGCGACAGGCTGCGGCGTGCATGTGCGACCACGGCGACGTCTGCTCCTCCTTCGCTCCGGGGCACGCGCTGCATCTCATCCAGGCGCGTCTGGCCGCTGCGACGACCGCGGGCTGGACCGACGCGCTCGTGACCGGCCTCGACCGTGCGGCGGGCATCGTGCAGGTGCAGACGCTCGAGGGCGAGATCCTCTCGCTCTGGAACGCCGGCGGCGCAGCGCTCGAGGTCGAGCCCGGACAGCCTGTCGCCGTGCACACGCGGTGGAACGTGCTGGCGATCGGCGCGCTCCGCTACAACGTGGCGCGCGCCTGACGACCCCCGCGGAACGCAGGTCGCGGGAGCGGGTGACCGCGTGGGGTCACCCGCTCCCCCGGGTCAGACCTCGAGCTCGCGGAGGAAGCCCTGCACGTGCTCCTGCAGACGCAGGATCCGCAGCTCTCGGGCGGCCTCTCGGTCATACCCCTCGTATGCCAGGGCCGGCAGCCGGCGCACGTTCGCCGAGCACCCGAAGTTCGCGCAGATCAGCACGCCGAGCGTGTTGCCGTTGCGCCCGGACGGGCCCGCCTTGCGCGCCGCGAAGAACTGCACGTCGTTGCGGAGGGTGACGTCCTCGCACCACGAGCACTGGGCGCGCGCGAGTGTACGCTGCTCCGCCTGCTGGAGCAGCACGGACATCGGCGTCCCGTCTTCGCGATGCGCGACGACATAGGCGCGCCGGGGCATCTTGGGGTCGGACCAGCCGAGGTAGTCGAGGGTCGAGAAGTCGAGCTCGCCGAAGCCCGGCGGAAGCGTGAGGGAGGAGGACTCCTTGCGGGAGGCGTTGCGGAAGGACGCGCGGATGGCGCGCTCGTCGATGGGAAGCATGTCGTGCTCTCTGTGCGATGTCGTGGGGCCTGCGGGGCAGACCCGAAGAAGCGGCCGTCTCCGACAGCCGAGAAGTTCCCGCGGACTGATCACGCGGGCGCGACGAACTCGCCGACGCGTCACCTCGTCGGCGGGGGCGTCAGCCTCTGCCACCGGCGCAGAACGCGCCGGCTACCTCCTTCGACGCCGCACGGGCGTCACGAACGAACAGCATGTCTCGATCCTATGGCACCCTGGTGTGCCGAGCGCTGAACGCGTGGGTGGTCAGGCGACCATCATCGAATCGCGCATCGCCATGCAGGCATCCATGCACGCCTTGCACGCTGCTGCGCACATCCGGCAGACCTCGCTGTGGGCCTCGTGCTGCATGCACATGTCCATGCAGAGCTGGCACATCGCCATGCAGGCGTCGAGCATCGACATCATCACGGCCGGGGTCATCCCCTGCATGCGCATCATCGAGCGCATCATCGTGTTGCACATGTCGGCGCAGTTCATGCACGCGGGCGAGCAGTCCATCATCTGCGTCGAACAGATCGTGCACGCCTGCTCGCACGCCGAACACGCGTCCATACAGGCCTGCATGAGCGACATGTCCATCGCCTGCATGCCGGGCATCATGTCCATGCTCTTCATCGAGTCCATCATCATCGCGTCCATCACAAGCTCCTTCGTTCCACCAGGGAGGCGGGCGATCCGTCCGTCTGACGACAGGGTAGCCCCGTCGACTCCTCCCGTCGATGCCCGATCGCGGACGGGTGCGTCGAAGGCGCACGGGCGCGTGCACGCGAATCCCGCCGCGCAGCGGCGGAGGTCGCGGGGCCGCGCACGCACGAAAAAAGGCCGCCCGGAAGGGCGGCCTTGAATCGTCTCGTGGTGAAATGCAGAAAGGCCACCCTGCGTTGGGTGGCCTTTCTGTTAAAGGAAGTCCGGCGGTGTCCTACTCTCCCACAGGGTCCCCCCTGCAGTACCATCGGCGCTGTGAGGCTTAGCTTCCGGGTTCGGAATGTGACCGGGCGTTTCCCTCACGCTATGGCCGCCGAAACACTATTGACGTGTCTCAAACAAACACAAGCATGTGTGTTGTTGTTTGGTTTTCGACCGTACGTCGAGAACCACAAAGTGGACGCAAGCACCAAGAACGGTGTGTTATCAAGTCATCGGCTTATTAGTACCAGTCAGCTGCACGTGTTACCACGCTTCCACATCTGGCCTATCAACCCAGTAGTCTGGCTGGGAGCCTCTCACCCGAAGGTATGGAAGTCTCATCTTGAGGCCGGCTTCCCGCTTAGATGCTTTCAGCGGTTATCCATCCCGAACGTAGCTAACCAGCGGTGCTCCTGGCGGAACAACTGGCACACCAGAGGTTCGTCCAACCCGGTCCTCTCGTACTAGGGTCAGATCCTCTCAAACTTCCTACGCGCGCAGCGGATAGGGACCGAACTGTCTCACGACGTTCTAAACCCAGCTCGCGTACCGCTTTAATGGGCGAACAGCCCAACCCTTGGGACCTACTCCAGCCCCAGGATGCGACGAGCCGACATCGAGGTGCCAAACCATGCCGTCGATATGGACTCTTGGGCAAGATCAGCCTGTTATCCCCGAGGTACCTTTTATCCGTTGAGCGACAGCGCTTCCACAAGCCACTGCCGGATCACTAGTCCCGACTTTCGTCCCTGCTCGACCTGTCAGTCTCACAGTCAAGCTCCCTTGTGCACTTACACTCGACACCTGATTGCCAACCAGGTTGAGGGAACCTTTGGGCGCCTCCGTTACTTTTTGGGAGGCAACCGCCCCAGTTAAACTACCCACCAGGCACTGTCCCTGAACCGGATCACGGTTCGAAGTTAGATATCCAGAGTGACCAGAGTGGTATTTCAACAATGACTCCACATGAACTGGCGTCCATGCTTCACAGTCTCCCACCTATCCTACACAAGCCACACCGAACACCAATACCAAGCTGTAGTAAAGGTCACGGGGTCTTTCCGTCCTGCTGCGCGTAACGAGCATCTTTACTCGTAATGCAATTTCGCCGAGTTCGCGGTTGAGACAGTTGGGAAGTCGTTACGCCATTCGTGCAGGTCGGAACTTACCCGACAAGGAATTTCGCTACCTTAGGATGGTTATAGTTACCACCGCCGTTTACTGGGGCTTAAATTCTGAGCTTCGCCGAAGCTAACCCGTCCTCTTAACCTTCCAGCACCGGGCAGGCGTCAGTCCGTATACATCGTCTTGCGACTTGGCACGGACCTGTGTTTTTAGTAAACAGTCGCTACCCACTAGTCTCTGCGGCCACCACGCCCTTTTCGGAGTAAATCCGTATAAGCGGGTGGCCCCCCTTCTCCCGAAGTTACGGGGGCATTTTGCCGAGTTCCTTAACCACGATTCTCTCGATCTCCTTGGTATTCTCTACCTGACCACCTGAGTCGGTTTGGGGTACGGGCGGCTAGAACCTCGCGTCGATGCTTTTCTCGGCAGCATAGGATCACCCACTTTTTATCCGCATCGTGTCTCAGCCTGAATGAGAGACGGATTTGCCTATCTCTCGGCCTACGCACTTGCACCAGGACAACCATCGCCTGGCTTGGGCTACCTTCCTGCGTCACACCTGTTAATACGCTCACTCCACCAGATGGGGTCGCATGCCGCCTCACGATCGTCCCCGAAGGGATCCACGCGTCTTGGGATGCTTAGCACTCCTGATTTCATGTGGGCGGTTCTTCGCCGGTACGGGAATATCAACCCGTTGTCCATCGACTACGCCTGTCGGCCTCGCCTTAGGTCCCGACTTACCCAGGGAAGATTAGCTTGACCCTGGAACCCTTGGTCTTCCGGAGGACGTGTTTCTCACACGTCTTTCGCTACTCATGCCTGCATTCTCACTCGTGTAGCGTCCACGGCTGGATCACTCCGCCGCTTCACTCGCCACACGACGCTCTCCTACCCATCAACACGGCTGGACCACGAAGGCCTACCATTAATGTCAATGCCACAACTTCGGTGGCGTGCTTGAGCCCCGTTACATTGTCGGCGCGGAATCACTTGACCAGTGAGCTATTACGCACTCTTTCAAGGGTGGCTGCTTCTAAGCCAACCTCCTGGTTGTCACAGCAACTCCACATCCTTTCCCACTTAGCACGCGCTTAGGGACCTTAGTTGGTGGTCTGGGTTGTTTCCCTCTCGACTATGAAGCTTATCCCCCACAGTCTCACTGCTGCGCTCTCACTTACCGGCATTCGGAGTTTGGCTGACGTCAGTAACCTTGTAGGGCCCATCGGCCATCCAGTAGCTCTACCTCCGGCAAGAAACACGCAACGCTGCACCTAAATGCATTTCGGAGAGAACCAGCTATCACGAAGTTTGATTGGCCTTTCACCCCTATCCACAGCTCATCCCCTCAGTTTTCAACCTAAGTGGGTTCGGCCCTCCACGACGTCTTACCGTCGCTTCAGCCTGGCCATGGATAGATCACTTCGCTTCGGGTCTAGGACACGCGACTGAATCGCCCTATTCAGACTCGCTTTCGCTACGGCTACCCCACACGGGTTAACCTCGCCACGTATCACTAACTCGCAGGCTCATTCTTCAAAAGGCACGCTGTCACCCCTACTAAGGAGGCTCCAACGGTTTGTAAGCAAACGGTTTCAGGTACTATTTCACTCCCCTCCCGGGGTACTTTTCACCTTTCCCTCACGGTACTTGTCCGCTATCGGTCATCTGGGAGTATTTAGGCTTATCAGGTGGTCCTGACAGATTCACACGGGATTTCTCGGGCCCCGTGCTACTTGGGATACTCTTCACGCCAAGCCAGGCATTTCGACTACGGGGTTCGCACCCTCTATGACCGGCCATTCAAAACCGTTCGTCTATACCTGCTTGTAACGCTGAAAGTTCGGCAGAACAATCAGAAAAGTCCCACAACCCCGAGCATGCAACGCCTGCCGGCTATCACACACACCCGGTTTAGCCTCATCCGCTTTCGCTCGCCACTACTCACGGAATCACATGTTGTTTTCTCTTCCTGTGGGTACTGAGATGTTTCACTTCCCCACGTTCCCTCTACCCGCCCTATATATTCAGGCGGGAGTCACTAGGTCGGCACGCCGCCCAGCGGGGTTTCCCCATTCGGACACCCTCGGATCAAAACTCGCTTATCAGTTCCCCGAGGCTTATCGCAGATTGCTACGTCCTTCTTCGGCTCCAGATGCCAAGGCATCCACCGTTTGCTCTTAAAGACTTGAAATCACATGAGTTCATCAAGAATCGGTACCAGACCCCGAAGGATCCAGTTCGAAATTGACTAATGATCTTTAAGATCATCAATACAACACAACCCCAAAGGGTCATGCTGAAGATGCTCGCGTCCACTGTGTAGTTCTCAAAGTACGGGCGGTCCCCCACCCCCTCACCGCAGTGAAAGGCATGAAGGCCAGAAGTACCGCATGTGTTCCCACACCCGGTCCCTCAGGACCCAACAGCGTGCAGGCACCAAACCCGCCGGCCCCGCGTTCCCACACCGAAGTGCGTACTAGCAGAAACCATTGGCTCTGATGCCATGTCAAATGTTCCACCCATGAGCTCCCAGCGAAGAACGTGTGCCTTCGATCTGGGTTCTGGACTCCGAAGAGTCAGATGCTCCTTAGAAAGGAGGTGATCCAGCCGCACCTTCCGGTACGGCTACCTTGTTACGACTTAGTCCTAATTACCGATCCCACCTTCGACGGCTCCCTCCACAAGGGTTAGGCCACCGGCTTCAGGTGTTACCGACTTTCATGACTTGACGGGCGGTGTGTACAAGACCCGGGAACGTATTCACCGCAGCGTTGCTGATCTGCGATTACTAGCGACTCCGACTTCATGAGGTCGAGTTGCAGACCTCAATCCGAACTGGGACCGGCTTTTTGGGATTCGCTCCACCTCACGGTATTGCAGCCCTTTGTACCGGCCATTGTAGCATGCGTGAAGCCCAAGACATAAGGGGCATGATGATTTGACGTCATCCCCACCTTCCTCCGAGTTGACCCCGGCAGTATCCCATGAGTTCCCACCATTACGTGCTGGCAACATAGAACGAGGGTTGCGCTCGTTGCGGGACTTAACCCAACATCTCACGACACGAGCTGACGACAACCATGCACCACCTGTTCACGAGTGTCCAAAGAGTTGACCATTTCTGGCCCGTTCTCGTGTATGTCAAGCCTTGGTAAGGTTCTTCGCGTTGCATCGAATTAATCCGCATGCTCCGCCGCTTGTGCGGGTCCCCGTCAATTCCTTTGAGTTTTAGCCTTGCGGCCGTACTCCCCAGGCGGGGAACTTAATGCGTTAGCTGCGTCACGGAATCCGTGGAAAGGACCCCACAACTAGTTCCCAACGTTTACGGGGTGGACTACCAGGGTATCTAAGCCTGTTTGCTCCCCACCCTTTCGCTCCTCAGCGTCAGTTACGGCCCAGAGATCTGCCTTCGCCATCGGTGTTCCTCCTGATATCTGCGCATTCCACCGCTACACCAGGAATTCCAATCTCCCCTACCGCACTCTAGTCTGCCCGTACCCACTGCAGGCCCGAGGTTGAGCCTCGGGATTTCACAGCAGACGCGACAAACCGCCTACGAGCTCTTTACGCCCAATAATTCCGGATAACGCTTGCACCCTACGTATTACCGCGGCTGCTGGCACGTAGTTAGCCGGTGCTTTTTCTGCAGGTACCGTCACTTTCGCTTCTTCCCTGCTAAAAGAGGTTTACAACCCGAAGGCCGTCATCCCTCACGCGGCGTTGCTGCATCAGGCTTCCGCCCATTGTGCAATATTCCCCACTGCTGCCTCCCGTAGGAGTCTGGGCCGTGTCTCAGTCCCAGTGTGGCCGGTCACCCTCTCAGGCCGGCTACCCGTCGACGCCTTGGTGAGCCATTACCTCACCAACAAGCTGATAGGCCGCGAGCCCATCCCCCACCAAAAAATCTTTCCAGACACTGACCATGCGGTCGCGTCTCGTATCCAGTATTAGACGCCGTTTCCAGCGCTTATCCCAGAGTGAGGGGCAGGTTGCTCACGTGTTACTCACCCGTTCGCCACTAATCCCCCAAAGCAAGCTTCGGGTTCATCGTTCGACTTGCATGTGTTAAGCACGCCGCCAGCGTTCATCCTGAGCCAGGATCAAACTCTCCGTAAAAAAGAAAAGCATACGAAACCAGGGAAAACCAGTAACGCAGCGAGTTTGAAACTGACCAAAGAGATGACATCATTGCTGACTTCATCCGAATGCCAACCCCGAAGGGCTGGTCTTTGATCCAAAGGAATTTCTCAACCAGCCCGAAGACTGGACGAGGAATAAATTGGCATTTGACAAGTGCACGCTGTTGAGTTCTCAAGGATCGGATGCTCCTGCGTTCCGGCCTCTCGGCCTTCCCTTCAGGGCAACTTCTCTATCTTATCCGTGTCGCTCAGGCTGTCAAATCGACACGCCGTGAGGTTCAGAACCGGATCCGTTCCCTCGTTTCCGAGGCAACTTCTCTAGCTTAGCCCTCCCGGCCAGTCTGTCAAATCGACGATCCTGGCGGACGGTCATCCTCTCAAGCGCACGCGCTTGATCCTCTGTGCGGGGAGAACCCGCGAAGAGGAACCGGCTTCCGAGGAAGTGGTGGATGGTGTTCGCCGCTTGGGGAGTCAGGCCTTCCGGCCCTTCGCTCTACCGCTTGGGGCGAACAAGTAATAAGTTACGCGGATCCCAGGGTTCCGGCAAATCGTGGCCCACTCTCGGGCGTGTCGCACGCGGCGGAGAGCAGCTTCATCGAGGCGGTTCGGCGCGGGATTCCGCGGATCTGCGCCGGCGGACCCGCAGCACCGACACCAGGATCAGGGAGAGGGCTCCCCAGATCCCGACCGCGAAGGGAAGAGTCCGGTACGCGAGGTGCTGCACCGTGAACTCCGGCGTGAGCGGCCCGTAGAGGGCCAGGCCGATGCACGCCGCCGCGAGCAGGAACGCCGGGAGCGACACCCACCAGGTCAGACGGAGCGCGAGAGGGGCGGTGTCTGCGGCAGCCGGAACCCGGCGGCGCAGCCAGACCGCGCCCGCGACCGCCAGCACCGCCAGGCCTCCGATCCCCGACGCGTACTGCAGCCACTTGTACCCCGGCAGGGGCCCCCAGGACCGGTCGAGTGCGGGGATGAGGGCGACGCCGCCCCTCCCCTCGTGCGTGAACGCGTCCCACAGGATGTGCGAGACGATCCCGAGTGCGAGAGCGACCAGGAGCAGAAGCGTGCGGAGCGGCGTGCCGAACGTCTCCTCGAGGGCGGCGCGGCCACCACGGTCCCATTCGGCGGGCAGACGCTGCGCGAGGAACCGCGGTGCCAGCATCCGCGCGGCCGGCCGTAGGAGCACTCTCCAGATCAGGAGCAGAACCAGCGCGACCCCGACCGTCACCGGCAGCCAGCGCAGGTCGTGGGTGACGTCGTAGCCCACGATCGCACCGCGCGTGAAGAGCGGCAGATCAGGAGCCATGGCGCCGATCGCGACCGCAGCCGGCACGAACGGCGTGCGGATGAACGGCAGGGCGACGATCGCATGACTGGGAGTGAACGGCATGACCCGACGGTATCCGGCCGGAACCGAGGATCACTCGTACGGGCGCAGGATCCGATCCAGGAAGCGTCGCGTGCGCTCGTGCACCGGCGCGGTGAAGACCTGCGACGGCGCGCCGCGCTCGACGACGACGCCGTCGTCCATGAACAGCACCTCGTCGGCGACCTGCCGCGCGAAGCCGAGCTCGTGCGTCACGATCACCATCGTCCAGCCCTCGGCCACCAGCTCCGAGATCACGCTCAGCACCTCGCCGACGAGCTCGGGGTCCAGCGCGCTCGTGGGCTCGTCGAAGAGCAGCAGGTCCGGCTTCAGCGCCAGCGCCCGCACGATCCCGACACGCTGCTGCTGTCCGCCGGAGAGCTGGAAGGGATAGGAGTCGCGCTTGTCGGCGAGGCCCACGCGCTCGAGCAGGGCGAGCGCCTCCTCCTCGGCCTGCGGCTTCGGCACGCCCTTCACCTGCACCGGGCCCTCCATCACGTTCTGCAGAACGGTCATGTGCGGGAACAGGTTGTGGTGCTGGAAGACCATCGCGGACCGGTCGCGCAGCGCGAGTCGTGCCCGCTCCGCGGACCGCCGGTCTCCGCGGTTCGCGAAGTCCACGACGGGACCCCCGTCGAAGGACAGCACCCCCGCGTCGGGCGTCTCGAGCCCGTTCAGGGAGCGCAGCACCGTCGTCTTGCCCGAGCCGCTCGGCCCGATGAGCGCGACCACCTCGCCCCGCTTCACGTCGAGGTCGATGCCCTTGAGCACCTCGTGGGCGCCGAAGGCCTTCGTCAGACCGGTCGCGCGCAGCAGCGGCGTCGACGTCGGCGGATCAATGAGCGACATAGCGGTCCAGCTTCTTCTCCACGAAGCCCTGCGCCCCGGAGAGCACGAGGCAGAACAGCCAGTAGACGAGCGCCGCCTCGAGGTACAGCAGCATGACCTCCTGGCTGGCTGCGGCGATGCGCTGGGCGACGCGGAACAGCTCGGTGACCAGGATGAGGGAGGCCAGCGACGTGTCCTTGACGAGGGAGATGAACGTGTTGGAGAGCGGCGGAACCGAGACCCGCGCCGCCTGCGGGAGGATGATCCGGCGCAGGGTCCGGCCGCGCGACATCCCGATCGTGTACCCCGCCTCCCACTGCCCCACCGGCACCGAGAGGATCGCGGCGCGGATGATCTCCGCGGCGTAGCCGCCGACGTTGAGCGAGAACGCCGCGATCGCCGACGGCCACGGGTCGATGACGATCCCGACGGCGCCCAGGCCGTAGAAGATCACGAAGAGCTGCACCAGCAGCGGCGTGCCCCGGATCACCGACACGTAGCCTCGGGCGATGCCCGAGAGCACGCGCGACTCGGACAGGCGCATCAGCGCGATGAGCAGCGCGAGCACCAGGCCGATCGCGAACGAGGCGAGGGCCAGCGGGATGGTCCCGCTGATCCCGCCCCAGACGATCGGCCAGAACGACTCCAGGAAGAGGTGCAGCCCGTCGGGCATGGCGTGCTACTTCGAGACGTCTTCGCCGAAGTACTTCTTGCCGAGCTTGGCGAGCGTGCCGTCGGAGGACAGCTTCGCGAGCGCTCCATCGACGGCCTTCACGAGCGCGTCCTTCTTCTTGGTGAACGCGAACGCGCTCTGCGCCGGGTCGGTCTGCGCGGCCACGGCCAGCTTCGCGTCCGGGTGCTGCTTGACGTAGTCCAGGTAGGTGAGCTTGTCGTTGACCGTGGCCTGCACGCGGCCCTGCTCGAGCAGGGCGACGGCCTGGGCCCAGCCCTCGACCGACTCGACGTTCGCCCCGGCGTCCTGCGCGAGCTTGTAGAAGTTGCTCGTCAGGGACTGTGCGGTGGTCTTGCCCTTGAGATCGGAGAAGCTCTTGATCGACGTGTCGCCCTTCTTCACCACCACGACGCTCGGCGAGACGGTGTACGGCGTGGAGAACAGGTACTTCGCCTGGCGCTCCGGATTGATCGAGACCTGGTTGCCGATGACGTCGAAGCGGCCGGCCTCGAGTCCCGCGAAGATCCCGTCCCACTGCGTCTCCTGGAACTCGACCTTCAGACCGAGCTCCTTGCCGACCGCCTGCGCGACCTCGACGTCGTAGCCGACGAGCTCGCCCGATCCGCCGTCCGCGTGGTACGTGAACGGGCTGTAGGTCCCCTCGGTCGCGACCGTCAGCGTGCCCGGCTTCACCAGCCCGTAGGACGCCGTGTCCGCGCCGGAGGATGCCGTGGGCTTGCCGGACGCGCCGCCCGAGCAGGCGGCGAGCGTGACGACGAGGGCGGATGCGGCGAGGCCGACGGCGATCCGGGCGATGCGACGGTGAGACATGGAGAGACTCCGTTCAGAGTGAAAAGTGCATGCGGAAAGGGCGCGCCCCCGCGCATCCGAGTGGATCATACGCGCACCGGTCGCGCGAACTGCGTTTCGCCGTGTGTCGCGCCCCGGACCCCGGGATCGCGCGCATGCGGTCCCGGGGATCGGATCCGGTCTCAGGCAGGGAGCAGTCCCGCGAGGGTCTTCTTGCCGCGGCGCAGCACCGAGACGCCGCCGGGCAGTCCCAGCGGCACGGTCGCGTCGTCGGCCTCGACGCGGACGCCGTCGATCGAGACGCCGCCCTGGGCGATGGCCCTGCGCGCCTCGGAGGCACTGGACACCAGGCCGGTCGCGACGAGCGCGTCGACCACGGAGGATCCGGCGGCGACCTGCGCGTTCGGCAGCTCCTCCAGTGCGGAGCGCAGCGTCGCGGCGTCGAGCACGGCCAGGTCGCCCTGACCGAACAGCGCCTCCGACGCGGCGATGACGGCCGCGGCCGCATCGATCCCGTGGACCGTCGCGACGACCTCGAGCGCGAGGCGCTTCTGCGCGGCGCGCCGGAACGGCTCCGCCTCGACCAGCGCCGCGTACTCCTCGATCTCCGCACGGGTGAGGAAGGTGAACACCTTGAGGCGGTCGATCACGTCGGCGTCGGCGGTGCCCAGCCAGAACTGGTACATCCGGTACGGGCTGCACATCTCGGCGTCGAGCCAGATCGCGTTGCCCTCGCTCTTGCCGAACTTCGTGCCATCGCTGTTCGTGATCAGCGGCGTGCCGATCGCATGCGCCGACACGCCCTCGACCCGGTGGATCAGATCCGTGCCGCTGGTGAGGTTGCCCCACTGGTCGCTGCCGCCGGTCTGCAGCACGCAGCCGTACTGGCGGTAGAGCTCGAGGAAGTCGAGGCCCTGCAGGATCTGGTAGCTGAACTCGGTGTAGCTGATGCCCGCGTCGGAGTTGAGCCGCGCCGCGACCGCGTCCTTCTTCAGCATCGTGCCCACGCGGTAGTGCTTGCCGATCTCGCGCAGGAAGTCGATCGCGCTCAGCGGCGCCGTCCAGTCGAGGTTGTTCACGATGCGCGCCGCGTTGTCGCCCTCGAAGCTCAGGTAGCGCTCGACCTGGGCGCGCAGGCGACCGACCCACTCCTCGACCGTCTCCCGCGTGTTCAGCGTGCGCTCGGCCGTGGGGCGCGGATCGCCGATGAGTCCCGTGGATCCGCCGACGAGGCCGAGCGGCTTGTGGCCGGCGAGCTGGATGCGGCGCAGGGTGAGCAGCTGCACGAGGTTGCCCAGGTGCAGGCTCGGCGCGGTCGGGTCGAAGCCGCAGTAATACGTGATCGCGGGCCCGGCGAGCAGGGCGCGCAGCGCCTCGGGATCCGTGGACACGTGGACGAGTCCGCGCCACACCAGTTCGTCCCACACGTTCTCGAACGAGGGGTCGATGGCCGGTGTCGCGGTCGTCAGGGATGGGTTCGACACCGGTTCAGGGTATCAGCGCGGATCGGCCCGCTCGGCCCGCCGGAAACGTCCGGCTAGGCTGGCAGCTGTGTGGGGAACGCGCGCAGGTCGCACGGTCCGGGGCCTGATCGCCGCCCTGGTCGCGACGTTCGTCGCCTCCGTCTCCCACTCCACCGCCGACGGCGCGCCCGCGCCCCTGATCGGCATGGTGCTCGCGCTGCTGTTCGCCGCCCCGGTCTGCATCGCCCTCGCCGGCCGCCGGCTGAGCTGGATCCGCCTGTCCCTCGCGGTGGGGCTGAGCCAGATCGCCTTCCACGGCCTGCTGCTGATCGGGGTCGGATCCGGATCCGGATCCGTGACGCCAGGGCTCGGTGCGCACCTCCACGGCACGGAGCTCGCGGGCGCCCTGGGTGCGACGGCGGTAGACGCCGGCCACGTCCTGCACCTGCAGCCGGCCATGTGGATCGCCCACGCGATCGCGGCGGTGCTCACCGTGCTGGCCCTGGGCCGGGGCGAGCAGGCGCTGCGGGCCCTCCTCGAGCTCACCGGCTGGAACCTCGTCGCGCGGCTGCTCCTGGCCGCACCGGCGCCGGCGCACCGTGGGACGGCTGCGCCGTCCGTGCGCGTGCCCGTGCTGCGCTCCCTGTTCTCGCTGACCGTCGTGTCGAGGAGGGGTCCGCCGCTGGCGGCCTGACCCCCCTCCCTCCGCACCGCACTCCGGGCGTCGCTTCGCGCGCCGCGGTGCACCCACACGACTCAGAAAGACACTCCCACCATGCGCAACACCCCTCTCTCCCGCGTGCTCACGGGCCTCGCCGCCGGCGCCGTCCTCGCGGTCGCCGTCCCCCTCGCCGCGTCCGCTCACGTCACCGCGACGCCGAATCAGGCCGAAGCCGGATCCTGGACGTACGTCACCTTCCGGGTGCCGAACGAATCGGCGACCGCCAGCACGGTCAAGCTCGACATCCACCTGCCGTCCGACACCCCGTTCACGAGCGTCAGCTACCAGCCCACTGCGGGCTGGACCGGCGCCGCCACGAAGACGACCCTGCCGAAGCCCGTCAAGGTGGAGGGCAACACCATCAGCGAGGCGACCACCGAGATCACCTTCACGGCCGACGCGGGAGGCATCGCCCCCGGCCAGTTCCAGACGTTCACGCTGTCGCTCGGCCCCGTGCCCGACACGGGGCACATCGTCATCCCGGCGACGCAGACCTATTCGGACGGCAAGGTCGTCGAGTGGTCGGCCACGCCCGAGCAGGTGAAGAAGGACGACACGCTCGAGCCGGCGCCCGTGCTGTGGGTGAACGATGCGCCTCCGGCCGATCACCACGGCGGTGCGTCCGCGACGGCGGCGCCGATGGCCGAGGCCGAGGAGCCCGCCGGCGGCCAGGGCGGACTCGCCCTGGGGCTGAGCATCGCGGCGCTCGTGGTCGCGGCCGGCGGCGCCCTGCTCGGCGGCTTCGCCCTCGGGCGTCGGAAGGCCGGCGCGTGAGACTGCGCCACCGGCTCACGGCGCTCGCCGCCGCCGTCGGCGTCGGCACCGTGCTCGCGGTCTCCGGGGCTGCGGCGGCGAGCGCTCACGACACGCTCGACGGCACGGATCCCGCCCAGGGCTCGACCGTGACGAACCTCTCGGCCGTGTCGCTCACCTTCAGCGCCGACCCGCTCGGCACCGACGGCGCCACCGTGATCCAGCTGATCGGTCCGGACAAGAAGTACTACGAGACGGCATGCCCGGATCTGAACGGCCCCGTGGTGTCGTCCCCGGTCGCGCTGGGGCCGGCCGGCACGTATGAGGTGCTCTGGCGCGTGGTGTCCTCGGACGGGCATCCGATCTCGGGCAGCTACACGTTCGCGTACGCCCCGGACGGCACGGCCACCCCGGCTGCCGGCGGCTCGGCGAAGCCCGTCTGCGGGCCCGCCGCGTCGGAGTCGACCGAGGCGCCCACCGCCTCGGCGTCGGCGGATGCGGGCCTGTGGATCGGGCTCGGCATCGGGGCCGTCGTGCTCGTGGGCGTCGGCGTCGGCGCGTGGGCCCTCGCCCGCGGCCGCAAGAACGAGGACTGAGGCCCCCGGGCGTTCGGATCCTCCCGAGGTGCGCCGGTCGCGTCCTGCCTTTCTCCGCATTCCGGAGCGGCAGGACGTGACCGGTGCGCCGGACCGCGGTCGACCCGGCCGGCGAACGGCGCGCTCAGCCGGTGTGCGTGGCCCACCACAGCAGCAGCGCACCGCCGAGCGCGACCACCCAGCTCACCAGGCTGCCGACCAGGAAGTACTCTGCGCGGCCGCCGTGGGCGCCGTCGCGGGAGATCTCGGGGAAGCGGACGATCCCCTTGGCCGCGAGCATCGCGGCCAGCAGAGGATAGGCCGCGAACAATGTCAGCAGGAGCACGATCACACGCTCGAGCGGACCGATCAGGCGCCCGCCGCGGAACCCGGGATCCGGAGCGGAGGCATGCAGCGACGGCGTCGGCGCGGTCGGGACGCCCGGATCGAGCGCCGGCGCGGGCACCAGTCCGTGCACGGCCTCGGCGGGCGGCGCCTGTCCGGGCACGACGTCGGCGGGGAGCTCCGCCTTCTCGCCGAGCAGGGCGGCGCGCACGATCACGTTGCCCGTCTCCAGCAGCACCGCGAAGACGCCCACCGCGAGCACCGCGAGGTCGAAGCCGACGCGGCCGATCGGCGTGGGGAGCGGCGCGCCGGAGAGCAGTCCGGCGGAGGTGCGGGCAGGCAGGAGGGCCACGCCGCCGACCGCGATCAGCGCGAGCAGCACCGCGGGCCAGAACGACAGCCGCGGACGCCCCTCGAGCGGGAGCAGCCACGTCCACAGCGCGGCCAGCGCGATGCCGAGCAGCGCGAACGGCGCGGCATCCCCGAGCACGGAGAGCGCGAGCAGCAGCGCAGCGGCGATCCCGGCGCCGATCCAGAACGCACGACCGCGCAGGAAACCGCGCAGCACGTCGGCGAGGCCGACGGCCAGCAGCAGGAACCCCGCGACGATCATGCGCCCGCTCCCGCCGTCGAGGGGCAGGGCGCGCAGGCTCGACCGTTGGTGTCCATGGCGCCAATCCTCCCCCGACGCTCCGACAATCGCGACCCTCCGATGCGGCTCGGCGCGACCGGGACCCCGTCCGGCGCTCGGATCACCCCGCGTCTCGGACGAACCTCTGCACACGCCCGTTGCGCGAGGGCGACGGCGACAGCCCTGCCCCCTCGAGCAGCCCGCGCACGCGTCGGGACAGCGGAGGCAGCGCGGGCGTCCTCCCCTTCGGCACGCGAGCGATCCCGGCGATGAGCGAGAGCTCGACGCCCTCACCGCGCACCTCCAGGCGTGCATACTCGCTGTCGCTGCGCCAGACCAGGCGGTCGACATCGGCGTAGCGCACCGACAGCGTGCTCCCCGCACGCTCGAGCTGCAGGCGGTCGACATCGAAGCGCACCGTGCACGCGACGGTGCGACGACGCAGCAGGGCGCTCAGCAGAAGGTAGGCGGGCAGGCCGAGCACGATCCCGAGCGCGACGATGACGAGCCGCGGGCCGGCGGCCATCACGAAGGCGTCGAACGCGATCATCAGCGCGACGCCGATCCCCGCGACGACGACCACGACGAGCAGGATCCACAGCGTCAGCGCCCGCATCGTGAGGGGCACGGCGGCGAAGCGCAGCACGGATCCGGATCCCCGCTCCGCGCCCTCCCATTCGGAGCCCTCGAGCACGGCCGGGGTCGCGCGCAGGCGGAGGGCGCTCGTGAGTCGTCCGATCAGGGCGAGCCAGATCCATCCCGCGGCCGGAGCGGCGGCCATCTGCACGACGGCGACGACCGCGCGGGCGGGATTCGGCTTGGGCGCCAGCAGGTCGGGCACCACCGCTGCCAGGAACGCGAGCAGCAGGCCCGCCGCGATGGCGCCGAGCCCGTGCACGATCGCACCGCGACGCGGCGGGGACATGCGCGCGGTCGCGTTCACGAACGACATCCCGCACAGCCAGCCGCCCGCCAGCGTGAGCAGGAACGGCAGGAACGCATCCCCGCCGGCGGCATAGCCGGGAACGGCGAGCACGCCGCAGAGCAGCGCCCACAGCAGCGGCATCCGCAGCGCCCGCCGCCAGAGCGGAGCCCGCACCGTCGGCGGCGTCGGCGGTTGCGCTGCCACCGCGTGCACCTGGTGCCGCATCTGGCGGGGAACGGGATCGGACATCCCGGTCAGTCTAGGCAGGGCCGCGCTCGGCCTGCCGCGCCCCACAGACGGCGGGACCGGGATGCGTGCGCGCACCCCGGTCCCGTCGCCCGCGTCAGGCGGCGAAGTCCTCCGGCACCTCGAGCGGGCGCCGCGAGAAGTACGCGTCCTTCGCCTTGCGGTAGAACAGCGCGAGCGGGATGATGCCGATCGCGATGAGGCCGAGTCCGAGGATGTTCACGACCGGCTCGTTGTTCGGGATCGCCGCGAAGAAGATGTACAGCATGAACACCGCTCCGACGAACGGCCAGACGCCGATCAGGAGGAAGTTCTTCAGCGAGCGGAAGATCACCTTGCGGAAACCGATGATCAGCGCGAAGCCGGCGAGCGAGTAGTAGAAGGCGATCTGCAGGCCGATCGACGAGATCGCCCAGCCCAGGATCTGCCCGACGCTGTCGCCGAAGACGTTCGCGAGCACGAACAGCAGCAGCGAGACGCCCACGACCACGAGAGTGGCGAAGACGGGCGTCTTCCACTTGCGGTTGATCCGGCCGAAGGCGAACGGGATGGTGCGGTCGCGGCCCATCGCGAACAGGGTGCGGCTCACCTGGACGAGCGTGGTCTCGAGCGTCGCGATGGTCGAGAGCGCGACCGCGATGATCAGGATCTTGCCGCCGATGCCGGGCATGATCGCGTCGCCCAGCACGCTGAGCACGTTTCCGCTGTTCGCCTCGATCGTCTTGCCCGGCAGCATCACCAGGGTGGTCGTCGTGTAGATCTCGAACAGGATGAACACGATCACGATGCCGAGGATCCCCGCGAGGCCCGTGGTCTTGTGCGCGTTCTTCGTCTCCTCGCCGAGGTTGGCCGTGACGTCCCAGCCCCAGTAGTAGAAGGCCGCGATCAGGGCCGCCGCGACGAAGACGCCCGCGCCGGTCAGGTGGCCGAAGCCGAACCAGTCCCAGGAGAAGGTCTCGCCGTGGTGGTAGGTCGTGATCGCGCGCGGGATCGCGATGGCCGCGAACACCACGAGGATTCCGACTTCGATGATCGACATGATCCACTGCGCGCGCTCTGTGGTGTGCACGCCGAAGATCACCGCTGCCGCCATCACCAGGAACCAGAGGGCTCCCACGAGCGTCACGAGCAGCGTGTTCTCGTTGGCGACCTTGTCGCCGGCGAACAGCGCGACCGTCATCTGGCCGGCGGGCAGGGCCCCCGCCACCATGAAGATGGTCGCCGAGATCACCACGGCCCAGCCGGCGAGGAAGCCGAGGATCGGATGCAGGCCTCGCGCCACCCAGGAGAACGATGCTCCCGCGTGGGTGTCGACGCGCGCGAGGTAGCCGAACGCGAAGGCGATGCCGAGCATGGGGATGCCGCACCACAGCAGTGCGGCGGGGGCGCCGACGCCGGCGGCGCCGATCAGAAGCGCGGTGCTGGCCGCGATGGAGTAGGCGGGCGCGCTGCCTGCCACGGCCATCAGCGTCGAGCCGGCCTTGGAGACGCCTCCGGCCTGCAGTGCGTGCTCCTGATAGTCGATCGCACGCTGCAGAGACGTATCCGTCTCGAGTGGATTCTGGGTCACTCTGTTCCCCTGTCTCATCGTCGGGTATGGGGGATGACAGAGGGACGTTAGCACCCCGGGCATCCTTGCAACTAGAGGACCAGACCTTGATTTCGTCGATGTTCCCTGAAGCTATGGACGCGCTGAGAATATCGGCGCCCTCGGTGGGGATTCCGAAAGCATCCGAGAGATCCGCGCCGGGATCCGTTGCGGATCCGCCCGAATCGGTTCGATATGCGCAGACGCCTCCTCGTCCCGGCCACCCTTCCCGCCCGGCTCGTCAGCTGGTACCGTCGGCGCCATGGCTGCGGAGCTGGGACCGCGGGACACGCGCATGCGCCTGCGCTACGCCGGGACGTGCCGGCTGTGCGGTCGCGCTCTGCCCGCGGGCACGGACGCCGTCTACGAGCGCGACCGGCGGACGGTGCGGTGCCTCGAGTGCGCCCTGGATGAGCCGCCCGCCCCCGAGACGCTCGAGCCGGGCACGGCGGGCGCATCCGCACGCCGTGAGTACGAGAGACGCCACCGCCGGCGCGAGGAGCGGATCCGCACGGCGCACCCGAAGCTCGGGGGTCTGATCCTCGCGCTCTCCGACGACCCGCAGAGCACGCAGGCCTGGGCACGCGGGGCGATGGGCGAGGAGCTGCTCGCCCGGCGGCTTCAGGATCTGCCGACGTCGGCGCGCGCACTGCACGATCGGCGGATCCCGCGCACCAGGGCCAACATCGACCACATCGTCGTCTCCCCGGCGGCGTCTGGGTGATCGACGCCAAGAGGTACAAGGGCCGCCGCCCGTCGCGGGAAGCCACAGGGGGCGTCTTCGGGCCGCGCATCCAGACGCTGCGGATCGGCGGACGCGACGGGACCGCGCTCGTCGACGGCGTGCGGAAGCAGGCGGCGCTGGTCGCGGCGGCGCTCGGCGACGCCACCCCGGTGGCCGCAGCGCTGTGCTTCCTCGAGGCGGACTGGGGCTTCTTCGGCAGCCCGTTCTCGATCTCCGAGGTGCTGGTGACGTGGCCCGTCCGCCTCGTGAAGCGGATCGCGGAGTCGGCGGACGTCGGGGTGGACGTCGACGCCGTCGCCGCCCGGCTCGCGGCGGCGTTCCGGCTGCGTGAGCCGCGAGGCCTTCGGGCGGCGGTCAGCGCACGTCGAGGGCGAGGCGGGCGCCGAACAGCATCAGCACTCCGCCCGTGATCCGGTCCATCCAGCGGATCACGCGGGTGGAGCGCAGGCGCGGCGCGAGCCGGTTCGCTCCCAGGATGATCGCGCCCAGCCAGACGGTGCCGAGGGTGCAGTGCACGAGTGCGAGCAGCAGACCCACCAGGAGCGGGGACTGCCCCGCCGGAACGAACTGCGGGATGGTCGCCATGTAGAACACTCCGACCTTCGGGTTCGTGATGTTCGTGAGGAGCCCGAGCAGGAAGCCGCTCCGTGTGCTCCGCCGTGAAGGAGCCGGGGCCTCCGTCGACGCATCCGCGCCCGGGCGGAACGTCTTCGCGATCATCGTCGCGCCGAGGTAGACGAGGTACGCCGCGCCCGCAAACGACAGCACCCGGTATGCGACCTCGCTCGCCGCCAGCAGGGCCGCCGCCCCGGTGGCCGCGGCGGCGCCCCAGATCAGCGTGCCGACCTGGATCCCGAGAAGGGCGGCGAACCCGTAGGGGCGGCCGCGGGTCACCGTGCCCCGGATCACGAGCGCCGTGTCCAGGCCGGGGATGATCGTGAGCAGGCCCACGACGAGCGCGAACGAGAGCAGTGCCTGGCCGAGCGTCATACGACGAAGGTAGCGCGAACGCGGAACGTCCCGGGCAGCGGTCACCGGAGGGCGACGGCAGCCCGGGACGGATCCGCGTCAGCGCCCGGAGCGGCGCTTGTTGAAGACGTCGAACGCGACGGCGGCGAGCAGCACGAGGCCCTTGATCAGCGCCTGGTACTCGGTTCCGACGCCGAGGATCGACATGCCGTTGTTCAGGATGCCGATGATGAGGCCGCCGATGATCGCCCCGGTGATCTTGCCGATGCCGCCGGTGACGGCCGCGCCTCCGATGAACACCGCAGCGATCGCGTCGAGCTCGAAGCCGTCTCCGTTGCGGGGGCTCGCGAGGTTCAGCTGCGAGGTGAACACGAGCCCGGCGAGGGCCGACAGCACGCCCATGTTGATGAACAGCGTGAACGTGACGCGCGGCGTCTTCACGCCGGAGAGGCTGGCGGCCAGCGGGTTGCCGCCGATCGCGTAGATGTGCCGGCCCCACACGCTGCGCGCCATGATCGCCGAGTAGACCACGGTGAGCACGCCGAGGATCACCAGGGCGATCGGGGTGCCGTTGTAGCTGGCGAGCAGGTAGGCGACGAGGGCGATCAGCAGGCTGGTGAAGGCGAGCTTCGCGATGAACCACCACAGCGGCTCGTCCTCGACGGCGAACTTCCGGCGGGTCATGCGCCCGCGGATCCCGAAGCCGATCATCCCGAGCACGACGAGCACCGCGAGGATGATCGTGAGCGGCTCGACCACGGTCTGTCCGCCGCCCAGGTCGGGCAGGAAGCCGGCGCCGATCGCGCGGAACCCGTCGGGGAACGGGGAGATGGCCGTGTTCTGCAGGGTGATCTCGGTGAGGCCGCGGAACGTGAGCATCCCCGCGAGGGTGACGATGAACGCCGGGATCTTGAAGTACGCGACCCAGAAGCCCTGCCAGGCGCCGATGAGCGCACCCAGCACGAGGCACAGCACCACGGCGACCGGCCAGGGCACGCCCATCTTGGTGATCAGCACGCCCGCCGCCGCGCCGATGAAGGCGACCACGGACCCCACGGACAGGTCGATGTGACCCGCGATGATCACCATCACCATGCCGATCGCGAGGATCAGGATGTAGCTGTTCTGGATGATCAGGTTCGACACGTTGATCGGGGCGAGGGTGATCCCGCCCGTCGTGATCTGGAAGAAGATCACGATCACGATCAGGGCGATGAACAGGCCGATCTGCCGCAGCTGGCCGGTGAGGAACTCGAATGCGGAGCGCAGCGAGCTCGTCTGGGGGGTGATGGATGAGCCGCTCATGCGGAGCCCACCTCCTTCTCCTGGGTCATGTAACGCATGAGGTTCTCGGCCGACGCCTCCGCCCGCGGCACGTCCGCGGTGATGCGCCCCTCGGCCAGGGTGTAGATCCGATCGCAGAGCCCGATCAGCTCCGGCAGCTCGCTGGAGATGACGATGACGCCCTTGCCCTCGCTCGCGAGCTGGTTGATGATGCCGTAGATCTCGTACTTCGCGCCCACGTCGATGCCGCGGGTGGGCTCGTCGAGGATGAGCACGTCGGGCGACGTGTTCATCCACTTCGACAGCACGACCTTCTGCTGGTTCCCGCCGGAGAGCTTCCCGACGACCGCCTCGACCGAGCTGGTCTTGATGTTCATGCTCTTCCGGTACGACTCTGCGACGATCCGCTCGCGGCTCTCGTTGACCCACCCGATCCGGGCGATCCGGTCGAGGGCGGCGATCGTGATGTTCCGCTCGACGTCGTCGATGAGGTTCAGCCCGAACCGCTTGCGGTCCTCGGTGGCGTAGGCGAGGCCGTGGCCGATCGCGTCCGACACGGTCCTGGTGGAGATCTCGGATCCGCGCTTGTAGACGCGCCCGGAGATGTTCACCCCGTAGCTGCGCCCGAACACGCTCATCGCGAGCTCGGTGCGCCCGGCGCCCATGATCCCGGCGATGCCGACGATCTCGCCCTCGCGGACGAAGAGGTTGGCGCCGTCGACGACCTTGCGCTCGTGGTCGAGGGGGTGGTGCACCGTCCAGTCCTCGATCCGCAGCAGCTCGCCGCCGATCTTCGGGATCCGGTCGGGGAACCGGCTGGCCAGGTCGCGCCCCACCATGCCGCGGATGATCCGGTCCTCGCTGACGTCGTCGGTGCGCATCTCGAGGGTCTCGATGTTGCGCCCGTCGCGGATGACGGTGACCTCGTCGGCGATCGCGCGGATCTCGTTGAGCTTGTGGCTGATGATGATCGAGGTGATGCCCTCGTCGCGCAGGCTCCGGATCAGCTCGAGCATGTGCGCGGAGTCGTCGTCGTTGAGCGCGGCGGTCGGCTCGTCCAGGATCAGCAGCCGCACGCTCTTGGAGAGCGCCTTGGCGATCTCGACGAGCTGCTGCTTGCCGACGCCGATGTCGGCGATCTTCGTGGCGGGGTTCTCGTCGAGCCCGACGCTGCGCAGCAGCCTGGCCGCCTCCTGGTTCGTGGTGTTCCAGTCGATCCAGCCGCCGGACTGGCGCTCGTTGCCGAGGAAGATGTTCTCGGCGATCGACAGGTACGGGCTCAGCGCCAGCTCCTGATGGATGATGACGATGCCCGCGTGCTCGGACTCGTTGATGCTCTTGAACGCGACTGGCTCCCCGTCGAGGAGGATCTCGCCCTCGTAGGATCCGTGCGGGTAGACGCCCGAGAGCACCTTCATCAGCGTGGACTTGCCGGCCCCGTTCTCTCCGCATATCGCATGCACATGGCCGCGCTGCACGCTGATCGACACGTCCTGCAGAGCCTTCACGCCCGGGAACGTCTTGGTGATCCCGCGCATCTCGAGGATGTTGTCGCTCATCTCGCTCTCCTTTCGTCAGAGGAGGGTGGCTGCGGGAGCGTCCGCAGCCACCCGTGTCGAGGGAGTGCCTTACTTGAGCTGGTCCTCGGTGTAGTACCCGGTGTCGATGACGGCTTCCTTGTAGTTGTCCTTGGTGACCACGACCGGCTGGAACAGGAACGTCGGGACGACCTTGGTCTTGTTGTCGTAGGACTTCGTGTCGTTGACCTCGGGGGTCTTGCCGTTGAGCAGGTCGTCGGTCATCTTCACGGCCTCACCCGCGAGCTTGCGGGTGTCCTTGTAGATGGTCGAGTACTGCTGGCCCGCGATGATCGACTTGACCGACGGGATCTCCGCGTCCTGGCCGGTGATGATCGGCAGCTTGTCGGTGGCGTAGCCGGCCCCGGTGAGGGCCGAGATGATGCCGATGGAGAGGCCGTCGTACGGGGAGAGCACGCCGTTCACCGTCTGACCGTTCGAGTAGGTCGAGGCGATGAGGTCCTGCATGCGCTTCTTGGCGACGTCGGCCTGCCAGCCCTGCGTGGCGACCTGCGTGAAGCCGGTCTGGCCGCTGCCGACCTTGAGCACGCCCTTGTCGAGGTAGGGCTTGAGGGTGTCCATCGCGCCGTTGAAGAAGAAGGTGGCGTTGTTGTCGTCGGGGCTTCCGGCGAACAGCTCGATGTTGAAGGGCCCGGCGGCACCCGTGTCCTTGCCGCTCTTGTCCAGCACGCCCAGGCCCTCGAGGAGGCTGGTGGCCTGCTGCACGCCGACCTTGTAGTTGTCGAAGGTCGTGTAGTAGTCGACGTTCTTGTTGCCGTTGATCAGACGGTCGTAGGCGATGACCTTGACGCCCTTGGACGCGGCCTGGTCGAGCTGGCTGGACAGCGCCGTCCCGTCGACCGATGCGACGACGAGCACCTTGGCGCCCTTGGTGAGCATGTTGGAGATCTGCTGCACCTGGGTGGGGATGTCGTCGTCCGCGTACTCGAGGTCGACCTTGTAGCCGAGCTTCTCGAGTCCTGCCTTGACGGCGTCGCCGTCGTGGATCCAGCGGGTCGAGGTCTTCGTCGGCATCGCGACGCCGACGAGAGCGCCCTTGTTCGCGCCGGGCTCGGCGGTCGAGGAGCCGCCGCCGCCACGGGTGCCTGCACAGGCGGTCATCGTGAGGGCGAGGGCCACGGCCGCAGCGCCGAGAGCCAGTCTGGAGAACTTCATGTGATTCCTTTCGTCGAGCACGCCGCCATGGCGCGCTCAGGACCGCAGAGGGCGCGCCGACGGCATGCTCGGGGCGCCCGTTCAGGACCCTCGCCCCGAGGACGCGGGGCGAGGCAAGGCAGACGGACGCATCGCTGCGGCCGTCGGTTCGTGATGCTTCTCGCGGGAGGCCGGTGGCCGCCGATCTCCTGCTCGGATGACGAGGAGGCCGGAATCCGACCCCTTCGTCGCCCGCGGCTGTGACCGATCACACCCGCACGAGCGATCCTCTGGCGAACCGGTCACATTTGTCAAGAGCCGAATCCAAGATGGACGTGCCCCTGCCTCGTCGCCGACAGCTCGCGTCGTGGCCGCGAAACCCTCAGAGGGAGCGGGGAGCGGCCGTCGACGAGCGCACGATCAGCTGCGGGATCAGGGGTTCCTGTGGCAGCTCCTCGCCGTTCAGCTGCGCCAGCAGCATGCGGATCGTGCGCCGCCCGAGCTCGCTGAAGTCCTGCCGCACGGTCGTGAGCGGCGGGAAGAAATGCGCTGCCTCAGGGATGTCGTCGAACCCGACGACGCTGATGTCCTCCGGCACCCGCACGCCGAGCTCGCGGCAGGCGTGCAGGAAGCCGAGCGCCATCGAGTCGTTGCCCGCGAAGACCGCGGTGAAGTCGGGCATCCGCAGCAGGCTCCGCCCGGCCTCATAGCCGAACTGCGCGGTCCAGTCCCCCAGCAGCGGGGCGCGCACCCGCAGATCCCGGGCATCGAGCTCGCGCAGATACCCGACCATGCGCGCCTCGGCCTCGGTCCAGTCCTGGGGTCCCGCGAGGTGCACGATGTACTCGTGTCCGAGGTCGGCGAGATGCCCGACCGCCGCCCTGGCGCCGGCGATCTGATCCATCGCCATCGAGTGCCGCTCACCGCTCGGACCGAGCGCCACGATCGGCACGTCCACGCTCATCTCGCCGACCTCGCCGAGCACCTGCTGCTGAGGGGCGATCACGATGATCGCCTCGACGGCGTGGCTGAGCAGATCGTCGATGCTGGCGCGCACCGCCTCGGTCTCCCCCGAGCGCAGGTTCGCGATCGAGAGCCGGTAGCCGGCGTCGCGCGCCGCGAACTCGATCGCGGCGATCGCCGTGGCGGGTCCGTACAGGGCGCTCTGCGCCGTGAGCACCCCGATCGTGCGGGAGCGGTTCGTCGACAGCGCCCGCGCGACCGGATTGGGACGGTAGCCGAGCCGGTCGATCACCGACTGCACGTGCGCGCGGGTCGACTCCCGGATGCGGTCGCTGCCGTTCAGCACCCGCGACACGGTCTGGTACGAGACGCCCGCCTCACGCGCCACGTCGCGGATGTTCAGGGCGCGAGACGGCTCGCTGTCCACAGCCACGCCCACCTCCGCTCCACACCGGTCAAGCTCATTATGGGGGAGGCGGCGAACGCCTCGGACGCCCCCGCCCGCTCCCCCGGCCATGCGGCTCGACCACCGCGCCGCGGCGCATCCGCCCGCGTCACGGGCGCCGTCGCGTTCAGAACACGGTCTCCACGACGTCCACGACGACCGGGTCCGGCGCGTCCGCATCGGCGACGACGGGGATCAGGCGCCACTTGTCGAGCACCGTGCAGGGGTGGGACAGGCCGAGCCGCACGACGTCGCCCACTGCCAGCCGCTCGGCCGCCCCGGAGGCGACGACGTCGTCGCCGAGCCGCAGGAACAGGTGCTGGTCGTTGAGCGCCGTGACGCGGCTGCCGGCGAGCACGACGTCGTCGCTCGCGCGGCCGGCGATGCGCTGCGCCACCGGCAGCCCCTCGTCGAACGAGGCGTCGCGACGGCCGCAGTCCAGCAGTGCGAGTCCGGGTTCGGGGCGTGACAGCACCCGTGCCCACACGTGCATCGCCGAGCGGAACGGCACATCGCCGATCGTGCGGCCCATCGGGCTGATGCCGGCGTAGAACCCGTCGTCGTGGATCTGGAAGGCGCCGGAGCGCACCACCACGTCCGCATCGGGGCAGAGTGCCGGCAGCACGGCCCCCACGCGGTCGAAGTAGGCGCTGCCGCCGGCGGTCACGACCGGGCGTGCGCCCTCCGGGTAGAGTCCGGCCTCGCCGATCGCGCGGTGCACGGCGGCGAGCTCGTCGAGGTACGCGTCGACCCGGGCGATCGCCGCGTCGCCGGCGTCGTGCGCGAGGGCGCCCTCATAGCCGCCGACGCCTGCCAGCTGCAGCACCGGCGACGCCGCCATCGCCTCTGCGACGGCGAGAGCGGCGGCACGGTCGCGTGCGCCGGTGCGCCCGCCCGCCCCGCCGAGCTCGACCATCACCGCCAGCGGCCGGCGCACGTCGGCGCCGAGCCCCGCCTCCATCGCCCGCACCACGTCCACGCCGTCGGCCCAGCTGAGGATCTCGACGTCGGGATGCGCCGCCAGCTCGTCGGCGATCCAGCGCAGGCCGACCGGATCCACGACCTCGTTCGCGATGAGGATGCGGCGCACGTCGTGCGCACGACCGACCTGCGCCTGCCATGCGGTGGCGAGCGTGAGACCCCAGGCGCCGGCGCCGCGCGGACGGGGATCGAGCAGCTGCCGCCACAGCGCCGGAGCCATCGTGGTCTTCCCGTGCGGCGCGAGCAGCACCCCCGCCTCCTGCGCCCAGTCGGCCATGCGGGCGACGTTGTGCACCATCGCGCCGGCGTCGAGCGTGAGCAGCGGTGTCGCGAAGTCGGAACGTCGAGGGGCCGTCGCGAGGAACTGCTCCCGCGTGAGGCCGTGCGCCGACGGGGGGAACGACTTGTCGCGCACGGACAGCGGGCGGGCAGCACTCGATGACGTCTCCACTCCTCCATGATGACGCGCCGCGCGCGACGACGCGTCGCGTAGCATGTCGATCGCCGCGTCCGGCCGCCGACCGAGAGGAACGACCATGACCGAGAAGACCCGTGTGCTGACCGCCGACGCCCCCGCCCCGGCGCATGTGTTCTCGCAGGGCGTGCGCAAGGGTCCGATCGTGCAGGTCTCCGGCCAGGGGCCCGTGGATCCCGCCACCGGCGAATACCTGTTCCCCGGCGATGTGGCCGCGCAGACCCTGCGCACGCTGGAGAACGTGCGCGCCATCGTCGAGGCGTCGGGGGCGACCTTCGACGACGTCGTGATGCTGCGCGTCTACCTCACGAAGCGCGAGGACTTCGCCCTCATGAACGAGGCCTACGGCGCCTTCGTCACCCGGCACACCCTGAGCGGCGTGCTCCCCTCCCGCACCACTGTGTTCACCGGACTCCCCCGAGAGGAGATGCTGGTCGAGATCGACGCGCTCGCCGTCGTCTGAGCCGCGCCGCGACCGGTGCTCCGCGTCGCCTCACAGCTCGATCTGCGACCCCATCACGATCACGCGGTCGCGGGGCAGGCCGAAGTGGTCGCTCGCGTCGGTGGTGATGTGCGACGCGGCGAGGAACAGACGCTTGCGCCACCGTGCCATGCCGCCCCTGCGCCCCTCGCGCAGCTCGATCTTCGACAGGAAGTACGTGGCGTTGTCGAGATCCAGCCAGCCCTGGGTCTTGTGCGGAGGGATCGTGCGCAGGGCACGCGGGATGTCCGGGTTCTCGGCATAGCCGAACCTCGTGGAGATGTAGAGGATCCCGTCGGTCGGATCCCCGAGATCGTCGACCGTGCAGCGCTGGGACTGCGGGACCCGCGGGACGTTCTGGATGTCCACGGACAGGATGATCACCCGGGCGTGACGCACGTGGTTGTGCTCGACGTTGGCGCGCAGGGCGAGCGGCGTCGTGGTGCCTCCGGGGTTCAGGAAGATCGCCGTGCCGGGCACGCGGTCGATGAGCTTCGGATGCGTGCGCAGGTTGCTCACGAAGTCGGCGAGCGACCCCTCCGCCTCGGTGCGGCGGGCGGTGATGAGCGCGCGTCCGCGCTGCCAGGTCGTCATCACGATGAACGCGATGAGACCGATCGCGAGGGGCAGCCAGGCGCCGTGCACGAACTTGGTGGCGTTGGCGGCGAGGAAGAGCAGGTCGACGGAGAGCAGCACCGCCGCGCCGATCGCGAGGATCCAGCTCGGCGTCTTCCACCGTCGCCGAGCCAGGTAGAAGAACAGCAGCGTCGTGATCGTGATGGTGCCGATGACCGCCATGCCGTACGCGAAAGCGAGCGACGCGGAGCTGCGGAAGACGAACACCAGCGTGATCACCGAGACCATCAGCAGCCAGTTGATCCATGGGACGTAGATCTGCCCCTGGGTCTCGGAAGAAGTGTGGGTGACCCTCAGTCGCGGCAGGTAGCCGAGCCCGGATGCCTGCGCCGCGACCGAGAAGGCGCCGGAGATCACCGCCTGCGATGCGATCACGGTCGCCGCCGTGGCCAGCACGACCAGCGCGATGCGGCTCCACTCCGGCGCGAGCAGGAAGAACGGCGCCGACATGTTCGCCTTGTCCTCCAGCAGCAGCGCCCCCTGACCCAGGTAGGTGAGCGCGAGCGCCGGGAACACCAGGAACAGCCACCCGAACGAGATCGACTTGCGGCCGAAGTGGCCCATGTCGGCGTAGAGGGCCTCGGCGCCCGTGACGGAGAGGACCACGGCGGCCAGGGCGAAGAACGCGATGTGGAAGTGGCTGACCATGAAGCCGATCGCGTAGGTGGGCAGCAGGGCGAGCAGGATCTGCGGATCGTGAAGGATCCCGCCGATGCCCAGCACGCCGACGACCACGAACCAGATCGCCATGATCGGCCCGAAGAGCCGCCCGACCACGGAGCTTCCGAGCTTCTGGATGAGGAACAGGATGAGCAGGATCGTGGCAGTGATGGGGACGACCCATTCGTCGAGCCCCGGATTGATGGTCTTGAGCCCCTCGACCGCGGAGAGCACCGAGATCGCCGGGGTGATCATGCTGTCCCCCAGGAACAGCGCCGCCCCCAGCACGGCGAGGCCTGACAGGATCGCCACGGTGCGCGTGCGCCCCTTCGGCGCCCAGCGGCGCAGGAGGGTGAGGAGCGCCATGATGCCGCCCTCGCCGTCGTTGTCCATGCGCATCGCGAGCAGGACGTAGGTGATCGTGACGATCAGGATGACCGACCAGACGACGAGCGAGACGACGCCGTACAGGTTCTCCGTCGTGAGCGGGACCGGATGCGGATCCTCGGGGTTGAACACGGTCTGCAGCGCGTAGATGGGGCTCGTGCCGATGTCGCCGAACACCACCCCGAGCGCGCCGATCACGAGGGCGAGCCGGAGCGGACTGCGGGTCGCGGCGGGAGCCTTCTGATCGATCACTGCCTGGCTGTTCACAGACGAAGCCTAGATCCCGTTTCCCGCGCCACCCGGCCCTCCTCACGGAATCCTCACGGAGTGTCGGAGACGGCTTCCTCACGCGATCCTCGCGCTGGGTGCGGCACCGCGACGACGACGGAGCGCCGACCCTCGAAGACGAGGATCGGCGCTCCGGGCGCTGTCGCGGGTGCGACTAGCTCTTCGGCTCTGCAGCGCTGCCGCCGTCGAGCCGACGGCGACGACGCGCCACGACGAGCAGCACGCCGGCGAGCAGTACGAGCAGACCGCCGACGATGCCCGTCGTCAGCAGCGCGTCGCCGTTCAGACCGGTCGCGGCGAGGGCGCCGGAACCGTGTCCGGTGCCGCCCTTGCCGTCACCGTCGCCGCCGGTGACCGGCGGAGTCGGCGTCGGAGTGCTCGGCGTCGTGACCTCGGCGACGACGAAGGCGCTCGCCGCCGGGTCGCTGTTCAGATCGCCCACGCTCTGCACCGCGGAGATCGTGTGCGGCCCGGGCGCGAAGGTGCCGACGAGCGGGACCGTCCACGTGCCGTCGCCGCCCACGACCACAGGCTCTTCCACCGTGACCGCGGCATCCGCCGCCTTGGCCTTCGCCGCGGCGGGAGCCGCAGCCTTGGCGTCGGCAGCCGCGGCGGCTGCGCCGTCGACCGTCACCTCGACGACGGCTCCCGGCACACCCGTGCCGCTGACCGCGGTCGGCGCCGTGTCGAGCTTGGCACCGTCCGCCGGCGACGTGATCGCCGGCGCGGCGGGCTTCGACGGGGCGTCGGAGAGCGGGGCGCGCACCGTGAGCAGGGCTGCCGTGTTCTTCTGCAGCGCCTTCTTCACCGTGACCACGGTGCCGTATCCGACGCCGGCGTCGGCGGGGTTGCCGGTGCCGAGGGTCGTGAAAGGCAGCACGGTGCCGTACAGGTCGGTCGCCGGGGTGCCGTCAGGGTTGACCACGCGCGTGGTGTACGCCGCATCGTCGACCGAGGGCACGACGACCGAGGCGTCGCGCAGACGGTTGTACAGATCGCCGTCACGGAACTCCAGGCCGGCGACCCAGCCCTGGTCGTCGGTGAAGCTGCTCACCGGCGGCTGGGCGGCGATGTCGGTGCACGCCTCGGTGAAGTCGGCGTCCACCATGCAGTCCTTGAACGGCAGAGTCGGCGTGAGACCGAAAGCGGCGTTCGACGATTGCGCACGGCTGGAGAGATTCTTGAGCAGCGACGGATCCAGCTCCGCCTCCGCGCCCGTTCTGCGCAGCGGGTCGAAGTGGCTGTCGACGAGCAGAAGGCCGCCCTTCGCCCCGTAGCTGGGCAGATTGGTCAGATACGACGTGATCTGGTTCGACGAGCCGTAGGCCGCGTCGCGATACCAGACCAGCGCACCCGGCGCGTTGTACGGAACCTTCTCGACCTTCCAGCCCTGGTCGCTGTAGACCGTGGTGTAGCCGTACTTCAGCCCCTCGTCGAAACCGTCGAAGTTGCGCCATTCGACCAGGTAGAACTGCTTCTTGGTCTGAATGCCGGTGTCCCGCGCCCAGCCGACCCCCGTGGTGTCCGTGAAGGTGCCCGCCGTCGCCGTCCAGCCGTTGTCGCCGGACTCCACGTCGTCTGTCCAGACGTCGGATCCGCCGGCGCTGAGGGCGAAGTCGTCGGAGAACCAGCCGCGCTCCTCGAACGCCGCGTCGGTCGCCTGACGCAGACGCACCTGGATGTTCTGGCCCGCGTACGAGGACAGATCGATGTGGTCGTGGCGCCAGCCGTCCGTGGATCCGGTCAGACCGTACTTCTTGTTGCCGAAGTCCTTCATCCGACCGTTCGGGTCGCTGTAGCCGTCATCGGTCGACACGAGGGCGTTGCTGTCGTCGTAGACCTTCTGCTCGGTCCACGTGCTGCCGCCGTCGGTCGAGACCTCGATGAACCCGAAGTCCCAGTCCTCCTCGATCACGTAGTTGTTCCACATCGAGAAGGTCGCACCGGCCGGCACGTTGTCGATCGTGCGGCTCAGGGTCACGTCGGCCCAGTCCTGATCGGCGTTCGAATACCACATCTCGGCGCCGCTGTGCGGGGTGGCGAGCGTCTTGACCTTGTCCGGCAGGTTGATCTTGACGCCGTCCTCGGTGCCATTCGCGGGCCGGGACGCCTGTCCCACCTTGATCGTCTTCGTGCCGTCACCCGGGTTGATCTCGAGCGGGTCCACCCAGCCGAGCACCCACTTGTCCCAGATGCCCATGTGCGTCGGCATCGACTGGAAGATCGGTCCGGAATGCGACCCGGAGCTCATCAGATCCCAGAAGTCGACGTCGGAGTCGCCGGCGTTCGAGGTGTCGTACAGGTCGGGAAGGCCCAGGTCGTGTCCGTATTCGTGGGCGAACACGCCGACGCCGGAGTTCTCCGGCTGGACGATGTAGTTCTGGATCTTGAAATCGGTGCCGGGGATGGTGGCTCCGCCCGCGACATCGGACGAATGCGCCCAGATCGCGTAGGTCCCCTCCTTGCCGCCGCCGCCCGACTTGTCCTCACCGGCGTGCACGAGCACGACGTGGTCGATGATCCCGTCCGGCTCGTGCAGGTTGCCGTCGCCGTCCCGGTCGCCCTGGTCCTCGATGTCATAGTCCGCCCACGGGAACGAGGGATCGGACTGCGCCAGCGCCGCCACTGCGTCGATCGGGAGCTGGCCGGGGCCGAGGGGGTTGTCGGGGTGACCCTGCATGTCCTGCATCGGGCCGGCGACGTAGTCGCCCGTGGCGGGATCCTTGTGGCACACGGTGGCGCCGTAGTACGCCTCGGAGTGCGGCACCTTCACCCATGCGGTCGCCTCGCCCGTGAGCGAGTACGCACCGCGCGACATCTCCTCGTACATCTTCTTCATGGTGTGGCCCGAGATGTCGAAGCCGGGCTGGCCGTCCAGGCCGGTCAGATCGGTGCGGACGCGCTCGGTGATGCCCTCGTCGGAGAACAGCATCTTGTTGTAGAAGTCGCTCGAGAAGTCCGGCACCCACATGCTGTTGTTGTCTTTGTGGACGGCATCGGCCGGGTTCGCGATGTTGTTGTGCAGCGTCGGCCCCTGCACGTCACCGGGTTTGCAGGTCGTCTCGCCGAACGCGGTCGGGACCTGCAGGTTCGAGAAGTCCTCCGTGCCGTCGAACTCGACGAGGATCGTGAGGAGCTTCGCCTGCTGCGTGCTGTCCGCGTGCTTGAGGTTCTTCGGGCTCTCGCCGCTCTGCACCGCCTCCGCCTCGGTCTTGGCCAGCTGCTCGGCCGCCACAGGGTTGCCCTGAGCGTGCTTCTCGTCGTTCTCCTTCGCCCGCTCGAAGGCGGCGTCGCTGACGCCCTTACGCGCACGGGCATTGCCGCTCAGGTCGGCGACCGGCTGGTCGTCGGCCCCGTCGAGGATCGCGTCTGCACGCGGCGCCACGTAGTTGATGTAGTGATCGCTGGCGACTCCCGTCGTCGCAGCGGCGGTCGGACGGACGCCGGGCGCCGAGACGCTCGGCGCCGCGACGGCGGGGACGGCCCCGAACGTCGCCACTCCGGCTGCGGCGAGCACGAACGCGGATGTCGTCGCTGCGACACGTCGGCGTGCGCGGACGCTTCTCTCTGACATTGATTCTCCCTCCAGGCATCACCGCGGGGGTTGCCGCGACGGTGCGGATGTCATGCGCCGGTCAGGCGCACAAGAATCAGGATTACCGTGAAAACCCTATGCAAGGGAACAGAATCGCCTGAGAAAGGAAAGGATCCGCGACCGGATCCGTCCTCCCCTGATGCGGAAAGGCGCCACCCGGGATCGCTCCCGGACAGCGCCTTTCGGGCGGGCAGAGGCCCGCGGGGCTCGGATCAGCCCTTGTTGCAGACTTCCTGCAGCTTCTTGCCCTGCTCGGTCAGCTTGGCGCTGGCATCCTGCGCCTTGGTCGAGATCTCCTCGGCCTTCTTCTGCGCCTCCTGGATCTTGTCCATGGCGGCCGGGTCGGTCGCGTCGATGTTCTTCAGGTCGGGCATCTCGAAACCGTCGAACGCCTTGACGAAGCCGTTGAACTCGTTCGCGAAGGCGGTGAGCGGCGCCTTCACGGCCTCGTTGGTGACCTTCTTGCCGGCCTCGTCGAGACCCTTCTGCACCGGAGCGAAGATCTCGGCGAAGTCGACCTTCTCGCCCTGGGTCGCCTTCTGCATCGCGGCGTTGACGTCGCTCGAGACGCTCGAGGTCGCCTTGGTCATCTCGGTGTTCGCGATCTTGCACGCGTCGGCGACGCTCTGGCCGCCCGAGCAGGCGGTCATCGTGGCGGTCAGGACGATCGCAGCGGCGACGCCGCCGATCCGTGCGAGGGTTGCCTTGTTCATGTGAGCTCTCCGGTCTCCATAGATGTGGCTGCCGGTCCGTGAGGGCGCGACAGCCATGGTCACCATCCACCCTATTCCGAGCAGATGCATAGGTTCGGACCCTCGGACGGGATCCCGCGGGATCGTGACCGCACTGAGATATGACGGTCACGGCCCGTTGACCGCGCCGCGCGGCGTTTGTTCTGCCGGGTGCACCGCTGGGCGTCAGTCCGAACCGCCCAGCAGCTCCGCGTAGCCCTCGCGGAACGACGGGAAGCGCAGAGACCCGAGAACCTCGCGCATCAGGGCGCCGTCGAGCACGGTCCCGCCGTTCCCCTCCGGCTCGATCCGCGGCGGTGCCTCGCCCCCCAGGCGGTCCGCGACGAAGGTCACGACCTCGCCCATCGGCACCGGCGCCTGATCCACCGCATGCACGAGCGGCGGCGGATCCTCGGCGCGGAGCATCGCGTCCAGCAGCCGGACCAGGTCGTGCTCGTGGATCCTGTTGGTGCGGCGTGAGTAGTCGACCGGGACGCGTTCGCGCACCCGGCGGATCACCGACTCCCGGCCGGGGCCGTAGATCCCCGCCGGGCGGATCACGCGGGCGCCGAGCAGCCGTGCCGCGAGCCGTTCGCCGTCGAGCAGCGCGTGCGCCCGAGGGCCGGCCGGAGCGGGCGCATCCGCCTCGGTGAGGGGACGCGGCCCCGGCCGCCCTTCGAAGACGCGCGTCGAGGAGACGAACAGCACGCGCGAGGGGTGCGAGGGCAGCGCCTCGGCGAGGTGGGCGAGCGCCGCGGCGTAGATCCCCTCGCCATCCTCGTCCGGGGCATCCGGCGGGAGCGTGATGACGATCGAGTCGCAGGGTGGCAGGTCGCGGGGTGCGGCGAGACGCAGATCCTGGGCGATCGAGCGGAAGCCGGAGGGCAGCGCTCCGGGCGTCCTGCGGATCGCGAGCACCTCCTGGCCGCCCGCGACCAGCCGCTCACCGAGAGCGACGCCGAGCTTGCCGCAGCCGACGAGGAGGGTGCGGCCCGGGGACCGCTCCCCCGGCACCGTCATCCTGCGCCCGGTTCGGGCTCGGGGTTGGTCACCCGCATGCGGTCGGGCCGGAACCCGTGTTCGATGCCCCACAGCACGGCGTTGGTACGGCTGTTCACGCCGATGCGCCGGTAGCAGCTGCGGATGTAGGTCTTGACCGAGTTCACGGACAGGTGGGCGCGATCGGCGATCTCCGTGTTGGAGAGCCCCTGGGTGATCAGCGCCAGCACCTCCGCCTCGCGCTGGGTCAGGCCCTCTTCGCGCCCGGGCCAGTCACCGGCGACGACCGCCCCCGTGCCGGGGAGCGCGGCGTAGATCTTCGAAGAGCCGTGATGGATCTCCTCGAGGGCGGCGACGAGCTGTCGGGCGGGAAGCCCCTTCGAGATGTATCCGTGGGCGCCGTTGGCCAGGGCCGCACGGACCAGTGCGTCGTCGATGTTCCAGGAGTAGACCGCGACCTTGCCCGCGAGCGGGTTCGCGGCGAGCGCGTGCAGCTCCGCGCGGTCGCCCTGGGTGGCGGCGAAGGTGTCGTAGAGCACGATGTCGACGGGCTGACTGAGCTCCCGGTTCACGTCGAGCTCGAGGATGCGGACGCGGTTCTGATAGGCGCGCAGCATCGAGGAGAGTCCGCGGACCACGACCTCGTAGTCGTTGACGAGCGCGATGGAGATGACCATGTGCACACCATACGCCGAGACTTTCACCCTTTGGGGTGAAGTTCTTCACCACCGCGGAATCTACGGTGAAGGAGTGATGGCACCCAGGACGACAGACCGGCTCGATCATCGGCAGACGACGGGGCGCCCGGAGTAGGCGACCTGTGGGAGACATGTACTACGGCGGATCCGCCGCTCCGATCCGCATCGACGATCGCGTGCTCGCTCATCTCAAGATCGTGATCACGACCAAGCTGCGCCGCGGGGAGAGCTTCACGGTGTCGTGGCCGCACGGCGACGGCGAGCCGACCGGGCGCAGTTCCATCTGGCTGCACCCTGCCGTGCCGCTGCGCTTCGTGTTCGATGAGCCGGTGGCGCCCGACCTGGACCGCCCCTACCTGGCGAGGCTCGCGAACGCCGCGAACTCGACCGGCGGCATCCACCTCACAGCGGAAGACATCGACGGCAGCTCAGGTCGCGCGCCCGGTCACGAGCCCCGCGGCGCCCGGCATGACAACCCCGTCGGGTGAGGCGTAGCGAGCGAGCCGTTCTCTGACGACCGCGTATCGTCTCGGTGCGAAACTGCTCGCGGTCAGTGCGCTGTGTGCGCGCTGAGCAGCACCACGGCCCAGAGACCCAGGGCGACGATGGCCGGAAGCAGGGTGACGACAACGCCTCGACCGTGTCGGACCCCGAGCGCGAAGAGCGTCAGTACAGCGATCGCTGCCGTCGCCGCGAGGCCGAACACCGTGGTGGGCCACCCGGTCTGCACGACGATCTCCCCGCCGCCTTCGGCGAGATAGACGCAGAGTCGTCCGGCGGGCATCGCCGTCGTCGACGCCGTCACCAGAGGGTCATTCACTTTCGCGACCCCCGCAGGCTGCGAGTACATGCACTGCGATGCGACGTTCTCGTGTGAGTCGATGTACTGGATGGCGAGCATGAGCAGAACGGGGAGACAGAGCAGAGCAGCCGCCATCAGCAGCACTGCACGCACCTCTCCGCCCGGCAGCGGCCTCCGTGTGTCAGGGGGCAAAGTCATGATCCGGTGAGCCTACGTGGTGAATGCGACAGACTCCGGACCCCCTCACCCAGAGCTCTATATACTTACTTATACAAATCGGTTCAGCGAGGGGGCACCATGACCGTCACATCCATCGACATCGATCCCGACGAACTGCGGCAAGCCAAGGAGCTCGCAGGCACGTCCTCCAATCGCGAGACGGTGGACCTTGCCCTGCGCACGCTCATCGCTGTTCGTCGCCAGCCGGCGGCGGTGGAGCGCATCATCGGACGCAGGTTCACGCCTGACCAGATCGACGCGCCCACGATCGCGCCGACAGCGACTCGCCCGTGACCACCTACCTCGTAGACAACAGCATCTGGCAGAAGGCCGGAACCAGCACCGCGATCGCCGACAGGCTCAGGGCGCTGTCGCCGAACCACCTGATCATCACCTGCCCACCCCAGGTGCTCGAGTACTGCCATTCGGCGCGGGATCCGCGCGAGTACCTGGACCTCCGCGAGGACATGGAGGGGCTGTTGCCGGCGTGGGAGCACCCAGACGGGCAGGACGCCCTCGACATCCAGCAGGCCCTCTGGGAGAAGGGGCTCGTGCGCGCCGCCGCGGCGTTCGACTGCCTGATCGCTGCCTACGCTGTCGTCAACGACGCCGTGATCCTGAACTCTGACCACGACTTCGGATACATCGAGCTTGCGACCGACGGCCGCGTCCGCCAGGAGTACGTCGCAGCCTGACCGCGGCGGGAATCAGCCAGCCGCCCGCACACTGATCATCGACCCGCAAGCGAATCACGGTTCGTCGCGGGAGTCTCGACGATCTCGTTGCGCACGGACCGACCGGACTCGATCTCAGGGACCAGCGTGATGTAGGCAGCATCTGCCTCGGCGTCGAAAGTCGTTCGCATCCTCGGAGCCTACGCGGCGACACGGACACCTGGATCAGTGTGTGCAACCGGAATCCGTGCCCACAGGAGCCACGTCCCTGAACTCAGATCCGTTTCCAGCTCGCCTCCATATTGAGCGAGCCTCTGGCGGGCGCGAAGCAGCCCGCGCCCACTCGAGCGTGCCTTAGTGCGCGCATCGGCGTCTGAAACGACATTCGTCACCAACAGCTCGACGAAGCCGGGCTTCCCCACGACGTCGAGACTCGCGGCTTCCGAGTTGGGTCCGTGCTTGAGGATGTTCGTCACGGCCTCGATGGCTGTATCTGCGAGAGCCCGCTCGGCTGCCGGCGTGACGCTGAGTGCGCCCTGCGGGAGCGACACCCTGGTCGGGATCCCCGCCTCCTTCAGCAAGGTGGCCAGAGAGGTCACGGCTTCGATCACGTCGCCGTCGTACCGCGCGGGGCACCCATCCGCGCCCTCAGGCCTCGTCTCGCGCATCAACGACAAGAGCGATTGGATGCTCTGCAGCGCCTTCTCGGCCGATTCCTCGATCGTGGTGAGTGACACCTGCCGTGATGCCTCGTCGGGTTGTCTCGGCAGTGCGCGCGCATGGAACAGCACGAGGGTGAGGTCATGCGCGATCCCATCGTGCAGTTCGTCCGCGATCCGCTCCTGCTCTTCTCGTGCCAGAGCTTCCAGGTCCTTCACGACACGTGCCCGTTCGGCGACGACGATCTCTTCTCGGGCGGTGACGATGCGGAAGGTGAGACCGGCCAAGAAGGCGATCGCAGCGATACCTGTGTTCCCGTACACCCCTCCGTCCGTGAGGGAGGAGCCGTTGATGGCGATGTCCGCAGTCAGCACACTCAGCACCAGAGCATGAAGGACGATCAGCCACGGCGCGCAGGTTGCGGCAACCAGGCCGAGGGCGATCGCCAGCTCGAGAAGATCTCCGCCGCTGCCCGTCAGCACAGCGCCCAGACTGCAGATGACTATGACCATGAACGCCGCAGTGAGCGGGTGCCAAGCGAAAGCAGCGATCGCGACGTAGAGCATGAGCGTAAGCAGGTCAGCGCGCGCGAAACGGCCCGCCGCGACGATGAAGCCGATCGCGATGCACAACAGCACGGTCACCACCGCGAGCAGCAGGATGCGCGCGATCGGGTGCAGAGTCCGTTGCTGCCAGAACCGCCTGGAGCCAAACAGACGCCTGAAGGATGTCCGTCCCGGGTCGGAGAACCTCAGCTTCTGGCCCGCCTCAGGATGTTCATCAGGCACAGATGCCCAGCATCTTGCACAGCCAATCACCGAGGTCGGCGTTGGACCTGACCACCAGGCCTGCGAATGTACCGAAGCCGAAGACGTTCAGGGTGGGCATGATGTGGCTCCTAAAGGTCGGGGTCGCGAGCCGACGCCGGGCCCGTGGGTTCGACGTCGTCACGCACACGGATGCTCTTCTCACACTACGTCGCTGACCTCCAAGGCTTGAGAACCGTAGCCCTGGGGCTACGGTTCTGTCGAATTCCCCGCGATAGCGTGAAGGGGTGAGCGATGCCGTGCGTGTACTCGTCGTCGATGACGAGGCTCTCGTACGCCATGCGCTGCGCGCGTTCATAGCAGACGATGAACGCATCACGCTCGTCGGAGAAGCCGCCGACGGTTCCGAAGTCGTGGACGCGTGTAAACAGGTTCAGCCCGACGTCGTCCTCATGGACATCAAGATGCCCGGGGTCAGCGGCGTCGAGGCCACGAAGCGAGTCCTCGAGTGGAACCCGAGCTGCCGGATCGTCGCGCTGACGACGTTCACCACCGAGTGGCGCGCGCTCGAGGTGCTTCACGCGGGGGCATGCGGTTACCTCGTGAAGAACTCGACGCCAGAGCAGATCATCGACGCTGTCGTCGCCGCGCACGCCGGCGACCGAGTCGTCTCCCCGGAGGTACAGGCGCGTTTCGTACGCGCTGCGATCGAGTCGGGCGCCACGCGCACCCCTAGGGCGTGTTGATCAAGAAGGTGCGGGGTGGCCAGCCGCCGCGAGTTGCGCGGGAGAATGGGCGTGTGAAGATCCAGGTGCTGCATATCGAGGATTGCCCGAATTGGCAGGAGGCGGGCGATCGAGTACGGCTGGTGCTCGACTCGATCGGACGGGGCGATGTTCCGGTGGAGTTCGTGTTGATCCGCACCGAGGCTGAGGCGGTGAGCTCTGGTTTCGCGGGCTCGCCCACGATTCTTCTGGACGGTCAGGACTTGTTCCCGTCCCAGGGGAACACTGCCGACTTGGCGTGCAGGGTCTATCTGACCGAGCGCGGCTTTGCGGGTGCGCCGACGGTGGGACAGCTTGAGCGCACGCTGCAGGAGCGCGAAGCGCTCAGCGGAGATCGGTCTTGATCCAGATCAGCGCCGCGGCGAGGCTGACGGCGGCTCGGTAGTTGCGGGCGAGTTTGTCCGAGCGCATCGCGATGCCGCGCCACTGCTTGAGACGGTTGAAGCAGCGTTCTACGACGTTGCGTCCCTTGTAGCGTTCCTTCTGCTTGTCGCCGAAAGCGATCGGCCGGCCCGGCTTCTTGCGGCGGTGCGCGATCTGGTCGTCCCGCTCGGGGATGGTCGCCGCGATCCTCCGGTCGCGGAGCCAGGCGCGGTTCGCCCTTGAGGGGTACCCCTTGTCGGCGAGCACCCGGTCGGGGCGGGTGCGGGGGCGGCCCTTCCCGTCGCGGGGAACGCGGATGTTCTCCAGCACCGCGCTCATCATCGTGGTGTCGTTGATGTTCCCGGCGGTGATCATCATGCTCAGCGGCCGGCCGCGGCCGTCGCAGACCAGGTGCAGTTTGGTCGTCAGCCCGCCGCGGGAGCGTCCGATCCCGTGATCAGGCGGCTCGGACCACGGATTCTTGTGATTCGGCACAGCCCCCTGTGTCCCGGGCGAGGGTCGCGCCGTGCTGATGCACGCGCGCGATCGTGGAGTCGATCGAGACGACCCAATCGATTTCCCCAGCGGCGTCGGCCTGCTTCTGCACCTCGGTGAGCAGCTTCTGCCAGGTGCCGTCCCCGGCCCACCGGTTGAACCGCTTGTAGATCGAGTTCCACTTCCCGAACCGTTCCGGAACGTCACGCCACGGCGCACCGGTCCGGTACTTCCACGCCATCCCCTCGATAGCGAGCCGGTGATCCGTCCACGGCCGCGACCGACCGGTCACCGTCGGCATCAACGGCTCCATCACGGCCCACACCTCGTCAGAGATCTCCTGTCGCGTCACCGTTCAAGACTCACCCACCGAGGAGCGGAACCTCTTGATCAACACGCCCTAGCGCACCCGCACTCACGGACAGAGAACGGCAGGTCATCGAACTGATCGCCAAGGGGCTGTCGAACGCTGAGATCGCCGAGGAGCTGCACTACGCCGAGAGCACTGTGAAGGCCGACATCCGCCACATTAACCATCTATGGGGCGTAGAGAACCGTCTCCAGATCGTCCTTCGTGCCACAGAACTGGGCATTATCACCCTGTGAGCCAGTGCCGGCCAGGGCTGTCGCTGAACAGGGAAGGTTGATCGTCCCTCGATCAGAACTCGAAGATCCTGGCGAGCTCGTCGGAGATCAGGACGGTGTGCGGGAGACCTCGCAGCGAGTCCGCATCGACTGACATCCCACGGAGCCTCGCCGCCTGCGCATACTCCTCCCACGGGAAGAACCCGGGATCCGGCTCATCGCCCTGGATCAGGTCTAGAACTTCGGCGATAACCTCTTCCGAGCTTCGCTTCCACGAGACGGGCTCGACAGCTCCGAACCTGGCGGCGGTCACCCCACGATCCATATCCAGACGGATCATCGAGTCGTCCGAGAGTCGCAGATACTGCGTCATCTTCATGCTCATCGAAGGCCCCGCGTTCGCCGTCGGCCTGTGATCGAGCTCGCAGACGATGACGAGGCCCGTCACCGTCAATGCGGAGAGGTCGAAGGGGACACGCTGCGCAGGTTCAGTACGTGCCGACTCGGGATGAATCGGCACGTACTGAACGCGATCTGACTCGTTGGTCATGCGGGCGAGCAGCTGAGATCGACTTGGGCGCCGTAGCTCGGGCCGTAAGGGTGCCAGAAGTTCGTGAGGCCGACGTAGACCTCACCGCGCCAGCCGACGGGGTTGGAGTTCGCGCATGCCTTGTGAGGCGTGGCCCAGTGGCCGGTTCCGGATCCTGGGGTGACCGCCGTCGCCGTACCCGTTGCCTGCGTGATCCAGGTACAGCCGAGGGAGCTGCATCCGAGAGCCTGGAGGTTCGCGGTGATGTCGGCCGTGGACGGACAGCTGCCGCTCTTGTACACCCAGTACCCGTGCACCGATGCCTCGCCGTTGGTCACGTGCGGGTAGTCGGCCTTGCCGTCCCACTCGCATCCCCACCACTCGTTCATGGGGGTGAGCACCAGTCCCGACTCATCTGAGCTCGGCGTGCTCTCGACCGGCGCAGAGGGATCGAAGCCGAACTCTTCGACGGCTTCAGCCACCGAGACGTACCGCAGATCGGGAGCGTTAGCGATCTGCGCCGCGAGATCGGAGGTGTCCGACGGCGGTGCCCCCTCACCGGAGTCGGCGCTGGCCGCAGCTGGCACCGCGATCACCAGGGCGAACGCTGCAGCGATGGCCAGACCGAACTTCTTCTTCGTTCTCATCCACTTCTCCCTTGCTCATTCTCCCCCTGCGCCTGCACCATTCCACGGTTCTCATGCGCTGACCAGCAGAACTGGCATTCGTAGCCCCAGGGCTAGAGGGGAGCCGCCTGGCTTGACCGTCTGCACCACACGGTGGTGCTGTGTCGATGGGTCACTTCAAGCCACGAAGGGCCGTCCTGTCGCTCGCACCAACACGAAGGAGTCACGGTGTCCAGATCCATTCCCACGTTGAGGAAGCTGGCGACGCTGACCGTCGCCGCCACAGTCGCCGCAGCTGCGATGCTCACGGTCGCCTCTCCCGCGATGGCGTCGACAACCCCGGATCTGGCTCCGGTCGCCACCACGGTGCAGCAGGCTGGTGACACGACCACGAAGGTCCCGCAGGAAGACATCGACAACGGCAACCTCGCCGGAACCTTCGTGACCACCTCCAACGAGGTCGCCAGCTTCGACTACGGTGCTGCCGTGGCAGGAGGTGTCCCTGCGTCCTTCGCTGCCGAGTTCGCAAGTGGCGTCATCGCTGGAGGCGGCAAGATCGTCAACGCCCCCGCTGATGTCACCACCGCCTCCGAGGCCAAGGGCGCCCAGATGCTCTCCGCGGCGTCGTGCAACGGGCGCAACGGGTACGGCGTGTACTGGTGGGGATTCCAGACGGCGACCGACTCGTGTGTGACGAGCGCGCTCATCAACGCGATCTGGGCTGGGGCTGGGGCGGCGGCCCTCGCGGGCATCATCTCCTCCGAGACCGGCGTCGGGGCAGCCGCCGGTGCCATCGCGGCCGCCGCGCTCACCATCGGCGCCGGAGCGCTCGGCGTGTGCGCCTCGTGGGGCAACGGAATCTACTGGAACACGCTCTATACGGGTACCCCGTTCTGCTGGGGCCAGTAACGGGTCACACTAGACACTGAGGGGCTCACCGGATGGCTGCGCATTGCCCCCGGTGAGCCCCTCGCCGGATCCTCACAAGGCACCACACGCCCAAGAAAGGAACCAGACCAATGACCAGCTCACCCCGCCGCTTCAAGGCACTGACCTACACGTCGATGACTCTGACCGCCGTGCTCCTGGCAACCGGCATCGCCATGACCGTCTACGCGTTCACGGGCCTCGACCGCGGATCGGCCGCGTTCAATGCGACCATCGGCTGGGCGCAGACTGCACTCATCGCGGCGGTCGTCATCGGCGTGGGAGCCATCCTCTTGCGTCGCTCGCTCGCACGCCGACGCCCACCGTCCGAGAACGCCCAGGCCTGAAGCCAGCAAGGAACTGGAACGAAACCGTGGTCAGATCAACGTGGCGAGGCTGGGCAACAGCGCTCACCCTCGTCGGGGCTGCCCTCGTGCTCGGCGCAAACTTCCTTCAGGTGCAGCTGGCACTCGTCGGCTGGGCGACCGGACTCATCTGCTTCATCGCGGCTGTGAGCTGCGCGCTGGTCGACGCCCGCCGGCAGCAGCAGGGCACCAGACCCTGACGAGGAGATCCGCGCAGGAGCGGCCCGGCCCATCAACGAATCCGGGGCACTCCTGCGTCAGTTCTCCGGAACAGGAACTTCGCCGATGAGGACGTCAGGGTCCATGATCGAGCGCATCAACGAGGCACCGCCCGCCGACCTCGACGTCGAAACCGTCGCCGCGAGGATCGCGCAGGTCTCCCCCCGTGGCCTGAGCTCCGTCCCGCGGCCCGTTGACGACCCGAAGAAACAAGAATCCCCTCGCCGTAGCGAGGGGATTCCGAGGTAATCACGCCAGCCCTTGTCCGGCGCTCGTGCATGCAACGCATACGCTGATGCGCGTGACGGGTCAACATGCGCTGGGGGTACTGCTCAGCCCTGCGCGCATGGTCCCGTATCTCACTGCATCCAACGGAGATCTCAACCGGGCCGTCGACCTCTATCTCTGGGCGACGGAGCTCGCCGGCGCTCGCCAAGAGCAACCGCTCCGAATGGCCCGATCTCATGGTGCGATCCATATCGGCGCCGCACTCACGGATCTCTTCCACGGTGGACCAATATTCCCAAGAGCCCAGGCAGCCATGGAAAGGTGCACCACGGATGCACCACGTTGCCAGCCGATATGCGAAAACCCCCGATCTCTCGGGGGTTTTCATGGCGGTGACGGTGGGATTTGAACCCATATCGATATCCAGCATCATCAGGACGTGACGTCAAGAAGGCCAGAAATTCGGGGAATCAACTCCCACCTGTTCACATCAGCTCCCGAGCCCCTGCAGGCATTCTGTTACTGCTGCGTTACCGGGGATCCGACTGCGTGCCGTGTTCCGACCCGGCCAACTGCTGCTCACGATGGTGCTCGACTCGGTCCACCGCGACTTGAGTCGCTCCTGCTCCGCGCTCGAGGACGATCTTGACAAGCGTCTGGTCCGGACGGCTCGGAGCGAGCTCCAATGACAGGTACTCGAAGAGCTCGGGCTCGTGGATTGCGATCACGACTTGACGCCCATGAGTGAACGCCAGCTGGCGCACAATGGCGGCAAAGTTTGCAATGTGAATGTCATCCATCGACTGGACCGGATCATCGAAGATCAGCCAAGGCAGCCTTGTCGGTGCCGAAAGGTGAACTGCCATGAACAGTGAGAGTGCCGCCGAGTTGGTGTTTCCGTAGCTCAACATCGCCCCGGGGGCTCCGGACGTTGTCCCGTTGGGGAGTTGGGTCTCCAAGCGGACGTCGACTGTTCTCGTCGCCCTCGTCTGCTTGACAAACTTCGGAACGAAGCGTTCAGTGGGGGCGAAGCGACTGAACAACTGGGCCCACAGGGTGTTGAGTGACTGATCGAAGTCGACCATTTGTCTCTTGCACCGAATCGAGAACACCTCGTTCCCAGCGTCGCTGCGTTTCCCGGTACCTATGACTCTGAATTCGCTCTTCCACCAATTCGAGTAACGTTGCTTCCGGCTCAGCCAGGGGAAGTGCCGCCCTCGGGCGGTCTAGCGCTTCGGCAACATCCGCGATCCTCTGGTCGATAACGCGGTACTGCGCGTCACCCGACCGAGCGTCCGCCTCCTTGAGTTGAGCCTGGTCGACTTCAAAGCGGAGTCGTGCTCCCCTTTCGACCGCGCCTTCCATACCATTCGTGATCCGCACGATGCGATCGAAATCCACGTTGTCAGCGGCTGGGGGGGAGACTCTTCTGCAACACAGCTTCTCGGACTGCAGCCAACCGCGTTTCCTTCGCCGACGCGACGGCCGACTCGATTCGGACTAAGTCCTTCGATCGGTCGCTGAGACTCCGCAACTTGCGTCTTATGTGATCCGACAGGGCGCCGACGCCGATGAACTCCTGATCGCATACAGGGCAGATATTATCCGCAACCTGCGGGAGAATCGCGCCAAGAAGCTCGATGACGATTCGAACGTCAGTTGGCACGTCGATGGCCTGCGCCTCCGCTTCGAGGGCGCGGATAGTCGCGTCCAGATCTCGGATCTGTTCGTCGAGAACGCGAACACGGTCGGCCCGCTCTCGGTCAGCGACACTAGCGGCTTGATGAGCGCGCTGCATTGTGGACAAGGTCTCGCGCGCCTCACTATATCCGTCGACGAGTTGCGGCAGCCCCACTTCCGGCAGGCCAAGGTGCTCGGTTCGTACTTCATTTAGTCGATCAATCAGGACCGAGCCCTCATCGCCTACCCACCGCTCGTAGAGATTCGCAGCGTCGGCCGCGCGAGCTGCCTCCACTTCAATCTGGGTTGCGGACCGCTGGTCGCCGAGTTCCGCGCGCATGTTGCTCACCGAGTGAAGAACGGCCCTGAGCCCCTCGAGGTGCGTGAGCTCTTCTTCCTTGGGCGCCTCGGTTCGCGATCGCGATCGCAGGTGCTCGACAATGGCATCGTGCGCGCCCTCGTCAGGCAAACCCAGGAGTGCTCGAGCTTCGTTCGCAGTCTCCCGCAGCGCCCGCTCAGCGTCATCGACCTCCGCGTCCACAGAACTGATCCGAATCGGCTACCCCTCCATACCGGCGCGCATGCAGGCCCCCGACTGGCGATCAGCCTTCACTCTGATGGTCGAGGGCATCCTGCAGGACGCCGCGGACGCCGGCGCGCCCGTTCCTGCTGACAGGGTCCGCGACGTTCTTTCCGCACACGGGAGCGCCCTCGACGCGTGCACGACCGCGTCGGTCGTGCACGGCGACCTCTGGGCAGGAAACCTGTTCCTGGACTCCGCCCAGCGAATCGTCGGGCTGATCGACACTGAGCGGACCCTGTGGGGCGATCCGCTGTTCGATCTCATCGGTGCGGACCAGTTCGGCCTCTGGAATGTCGACCCAGATCTCCTCGAGGGGAACACCGAGCATGGAGGCATCCTCGCCGCAGAGCTCGCCTCCCCGACCGGACCCACCCGTTTCGCGCTGTATCGGCTGTACTTCTCGGTGATACTCGTCACGGAGATCTCCGTGCGGGACTACGAAGGCGAGTGGGTCGCCGAACACAGAAAGTCGGCCGAGGGGATGCTCGCTGCGGTGCTCCAGCGCTTCGATGAGCTCGCGCCGACGAACACCACGACCTCTGCCCTCGGAGTCCGTGAGTCGAACCCTCAGGGATAGAAGGAATCAGCGAACAAGCGCGCGGAGTCCGCAAACGACAGACCCCGCGCGCCCTCGGCCGACCGATCGCTAGATCATGGGTCGATGCTGCGCCCAAGGATAGGCGGCCTCGACCGCAGCAGCGGCCTTGAGCACTAGGGCGTCCTTGCCATGACCCGCTGCGATCTGTAGGCCCACAGGAAGACCGTCGGCAGTGAATCCGGCCGGGATGCTGATCGCCGGGTAACCGGCGTGCGCGATCGCCTCGGTGAGGATCTGGTTCTCGATCAGCGGGTCGGCCACCGGGCGACCATCGATCTCGGTCGGGTATCCGTGGACTCCGGGATGCAGGTATGCAGGCGCGGACGTGGTCGGCCACATCAGGACATCATGGTCGAGGAAGATTCGTGCGAATGCATGATGAATCTGCGTCCGAGCCGTGAGGAACGTCTTCGCATAGTCCAGCGAGCTCGCCCTCTCGGCACGAGGGATCACCTCGTACTTGGCACGCGCAGCGTCGTCGATACGCCCGTCGAGCAGATCATCGACGATCTCGAGCGCGATGATCGGCGACCAGTACGACCAGAAATAGTCCACCGGGTCCGGCAGCTGGATGTCGACCTCCTTCACGGTGCCGCCGTTGTCACGATCAATGCGGTCGATCAGGTTCCGCACGACACGTGCGGTCTCCGTCGCGATGGGACCCCGTCCGAGGTCCGGGCTGTAGGCAATGCGAAGTCCGGAGAGAGACGCCCTGTCGAGTCCTTCCGTGAAGTCGATCCCGCTCTCGAGCAGCGCGTACGGATCCCATGGGTCGGGGCCGTGGGTAGCAGACAGCACCATCGCGACATCAGACACGGTCCGCGCCATCGGACCGGTTGTCGTGACGGCTTCCCAGGCCTGCCGCTGGTCATTGAAGGGGATGCGTCCCGCCGACGGTTTGAGTCCCACGACACCGCAGTACGAGGCCGGCACACGGATCGAGCCGCCGCCGTCGCTCCCTGTGGCGATCGGACCGAGCCCCGCGGCGAGCGCGGACGCGGCACCTCCGCTCGATCCGCCGGCGGAACGATCGAGATCCCAGGGATTACGTGTGATGCCTGATAGCTCACTCTCGGTGGTGACGCCGTTGCCAAACTCCGGCGTGGCGGTCTTGCCGATCAGGATCGCGCCCACACCCTTCAGACGCGCCCAGATGGGAGCGTCCGTATCGGGGACGTGGTCTCGGAAGCTCACTGATCCGTATGTGGTGCGGACACCGGCCGTCTCCTCCAGATCCTTGACCGAGACGGGAACGCCGAAGAGCGGGGGAAGGGCGCCGGGATCCGCAGCCGCGAACGCCCGCTCGGCGGCGAGCGCACCCTCTCGCGCGGAAGCGGCGGTGACCGTCAGATAAGCATTGACCACCGGATTGACCGCATCGATGCGGTCGAGCACCGCGTCGATGACTTCGACCGGGGAAAGTGTTCGGTCTCGGTAGGCCGCGGCGATCTCGGTCGCGGAGAGGTACGCGACCTCGTCGTGCATTGCACTCATTGGTGAACCCTTCGGAGTGGATCGATGGAGAAGTAGGGCTGACGGGTGGGTCAGGAGTCGAAGCCGATGCCGAAGAGACCGGCGAGACGCAGAAGCGCACCGTCTCTTCCCCCTCGAGCATCGGACTTGGCGACGGCGCGGCGCATGATCTGGATCAGCGGATTCGCAAACGGCTCCGGCGGTATGGGAAAGGGCAGACTACGAGACATCCTGAGCCGAGTCCGTTCTGTGTCGTCGCCGTCGAGGAGGTCGAGCATCGTCTCCGCACCAAATCGGGTCGCGGCGACGCCGAGTCCCGTATAGCCGGCGCTGTACGCGACAGTTCCGTCCCTGCTTCTGCCATGATGTGCCACGAGGCGCGTCGACATGTCGATCATCCCTCCCCACCGGTGCGAGAACCTCACATCGTCCAGCTGTGGGAATGTCGAGAGGAAGTGGTCGGCGAGCCGCTCGAATGTCTCGTCCCGCTGATCGTGCTCTGCGCGCACCCTGCCGCCGCGATGATAGACAGCGTCGTACCCGCCGAACAGGATGCGGTCATCGTCGGTCTTCCGGTAATAGTGGAACTCGCGCCCGGAATCGGTGATTCCGTGTCGGCCCGTCCAGCCGATCGACCGCAACTGGGCGGGAGTGAGGGGCTCCGTCATCAGCACGTAGTCGTAGATCGGCACGGTGAAGAAGCGCAGGTGCGGTAGAAGCGACGGGTAGCCGTTGGTCGCGAGCACGACGGCCGCAGCATTCACTTCTGCGGTCGCCGTGCGCACTCGGCGACGCCCGTCTGCGAGTCGCATACTGAACACCGGGCTGTTCTCATGGATCTCGACGCCGAGCGACTCAGCGGCGTCGGCGAGACCCCAGGCAAGGCGTGCCGGGTTCACATATGCGTGCCCCCGTTCTTCCAGGATGCCCGCGCGGTAGAGCGGTGAATCCGCGAGAACGGAGAGTGCGTCCCCTCGAAGGATCTGACTCTCATTGTCGGCGTGCAGCGCCTCGACCTGATGATGCTCGGTCCCGACCGTGAGCATCGGGGCGCGCTCCCAGGATGCGTCGATGCCGTAGCGATCGATCGCGTCCTCGATCGCACTGAAGTTCTCCTGCCCGAGACGGTCGAGCACGTCCAGCTCTGCAGCGAAGTGCAGTCGCCCGTTCTCAGGGCCATGGGTCAGGTCGGCTTCGACGAACCCGCCGTTCCGACCGCTTGCCGCTCCGCCGACCCGGTCCCCTTCCAGCAGAACGACCCGCCGATCGGGGTCTCGCTCCTTGGCGATGATCGCGGTCCACAGCCCGCAGTATCCACCCCCGACGACGACGAGATCGGCACAGATGTCCTCCGCGAGGGACTGCCGCGGGACAGGCCGACGATCGTCATCGAGCCAAAAACACGCACGTTTCGCGCCGGCGAGTGAATCACGGATCTCTGCGAGGTCGTTTCGCAGGTCGTGGCCATAGGCAACTGTCGGGATTGCCATCTGTCAGAGTTTCTCACCGGCCGCGAGGGCGATTTCGGCGAAGGCGATGCCGACCGGCCGCAGATCGTCGACGGAGACCCGATCGATCGTGTCTGAGGGGTGGAAGAGGTACATCTGCCCAGCGACGAGACTGACAACGGGGATACCGGCTTCCGCGAACGAATACGCATCGGAGATCACTTCGTCCGCGTGGAACTCGTAGACCTCATCGTTCGCGTGCTCGGACGCGGACACGGGCGCGAGGAACGTTCGCCCGAGCCCGTTGCGCTCGAACGCATCCCTCACGTCCGGAAGCAGGCCCGATTCGTTCGACACGTAGACGATGCGAGGTTCGGAACGCCCGGTCTCGACAGCCCCGCCGTCGTCCGACAGTTCGACTTCTTTGCCGATGTGCTCGATGCAGAGATCCAGCACGATCCTGTCCGCGGCCTCGTCACGGGCCGCGATGAACGCCTCGTGTCCGACATAGTCGGTGAAGTGCGTATCCGTGAGCGCGAACATCATCGTCTTCGGACGCTGATCTATCGGCGTCTTCGCGAAATACTCCGCCAGCGCCAGCACCTCCGACACACCTGAGCCATCCTGCACCGCCCCGGCGAAGACGGCGTCGTGGTGCGAGTGCACCAGGATGATGTCTTCGGATTGCCCCGGGAGAGTCCCGCGAACGTTCAGTGCGTCCTCGAGCGTGTACTCGACATCGAGCTGAAGCGCCGCGACAGCGCGCCCAGGCACGGCTATCGTCTCGACGATGCGGTCGCCGTCAGCACGCGACACCCACAGAGCGGGGATACGCGATCCGTCCACGCCGAGAGCGAGCCCGTTCTCCGTATAGTCCTCGTTGTAGTAGGACGCATCCATATAGTCGCGAAGCGACCCGACGAATCCGACTGCACCGCGCTGCTGAGCGAAGAAATAGTTGTTCGGCCAGTTGTTGGGCGAGTAGATGTCGAACTTGTTCACAGGCTCAGCCAGGGTGCCGTCCGGGTCGAGCATCTCCATCCGGTCGTTGCGGGCCATCATCGACTCCGCGTTCATCGGCAGGAACTCGATGTCGCACACGACGATCTTTCCCTCGACATCGACACCTTCGAAGTCCGCCTGCCATCCCGCTCCGACGTGCACGATCGGTGTCTCATCGGGCAGGGAATGCACGAAACGCCCGAGGGGTGCGGTTCGCCCGGTGCCATTCGCCCAGAACGTGTCGATGCGCTCGCCGCCCAGGGTGAGGCCCTGGTTGCGCACCACTGGGCACGGCGTCGGCGCGGTTTCGATGCGCACCTCCTCGAGTCCGGCCTCGCGGAGCACCGACTCGATGTACTCGGCCGATCGCCTCCCCTGAGGCGTGCCGGTGCGGCGGTGCCCGAGAGCAGCCAGATCGTCGATCCAACCGTGGATGCGCTCCGTAGTCGGGAAGAGATCGAGGTCAACAGTGGGGCGGAGAGACGTGGTCACGATGAGATTCCTTGTATTTCAGTGGGGTTCTGTTGTTCGGCGCAGTCGCCACGCTCGGCGAGGGTTCAGGGTGACGCGTGCTCGACCTCGACCTGAGCTGTGCGAAGCTCTTCGACGATCGCGGCATGACGCCGTTCATTCACATTCCAGAACGCGAGCGGCACCACAGACAGGAGCAGCAGCCCGGCTGGCACCCAGGTCTGGAAGGCGACCAGAACGCTCGCGACGGCGGGGGACGCGGCCGACATCGGGTCAAAGGCGGCGGCTTCGAGGAGCGCACCAATGACCACCGGCGCGAACGAGCTCGTCACTCCGATGAGCAGCGTGAAGAGGCCGACGAGGAGAGCGGTGAGATCCTGCCCGCACCGCAGCTCGGTGACCTCGCGCAGGTCATAGACCATCGCGTAGCTGCACACGAGGGCGATGGAGTTCGTTACTCCGAACGCGCCGGCGAGCACAGCAGCCTGGGCGTATCCATTGAATCCGACGAGCAGCACGATGCCGGCGACGATCACGAAGAAGATGATCGCGTAGACGAGCGTCGCACGCTTGCCGATGCGACGGGCGAGGAAGGCTGCCGGAGCGACACTCACGAATGTGGCGAGCGCGCTGATCAAGAACAGTGTCGACGCTGTTCCCTCGTCGAGCCCGAGGACGTACACCGCCGCATACACGATGGTGCCGGCCAGTACAGCGTTCGCGAAGAAGTAGATGAGCGCCCAGACCAGGATGACGATCACCGGACGCATCCGCAGAACGCGGCCGACGGACTTGAAGGAGACAGAGGATTCATCGAGGACAGCACCCTGAGATTCGTAGCCACGAGTGGCACGCCAGGCCAGGAGAGCGAACACGCCGCCCGGGAGGCTGCAGCTCACCACGACGGCGAGCGTCCATGCCGTCGCAGAGCCGTAGGCCGGGGCGAACAGTGTCTGCAGCTGCAGCACGAGGAAACCGCCGACGAGAACCGAGAGGTACAGCGCCGCCGTGCAGATGGCACGGATGGTCGCGCGGCGCCCCGCATCCTCCGTCAGCACCGCACCGAGCGCGTCGTAGGGCACGAGGAAGCAGTAGTAGGCGATGATGTACGCCGCCGCCACGACGAAGTAGTACGTCGACGTGGCACCACCGAAGTCGACCTTCGTGAACAGCAGCGCCAGCAGGGCCATGGTCGGCACACCCGCGATCAGCAGGAACGGCCGGCGGCGACCCCACCGAGACCTCGAGCGATCGGAGACGACTCCGATCATCGGGCTCAGCAGTGCTCCGAGCAGCACCGATGCCCCGCTGATGAGTCCTGCCGTACCGGCAGGAAGCCCCACTTCGGTCGTCAGGTAGAAGAGCAGGTAGAAGCCGATGAGGTTCTCACCGACACGGATGAAGGATCCGAGGCCGTAGGCCGTGCTTACTCCTGTTGTCAATCGCATCGGCAGTTCCACACTTTCGTCTTCGCGGGATTTCGGAAGTCGCCGACGCGGGATGCCGCCGGTGGCATGAGAGCCATCATGGCCCCCATCCGAAGAGATGTAAAGACTTTTACATAAAAACGGCGTGCAGTGATTTCTTCGTGGTTACGATCTTGTTTCGTGTGGCGCTAGCGAGACGTGAAGACCTGCAGCAGGTGATCGAGCGCGCGCTCCTGGTGTTCGATCGTCCATAGGGCTGGTCGCTCGATCGCGTTGAGGGCGATACCACTGGTCCAGATGCGCAGGAGATCCACGTCGGACTCGTGGACCTCGGTCGTCTCGTCTCCGCCCAGGGCGACGCGGAGCACACGTCTCATGGATGGCTCGACCACGTCGAAGAACTCGTCGACGGCGGGGTCTCCTTGATGATCTCGAAGAGCCAACCGAACGCTCTCCTCGCGCGTGTCCTGGAGGTCCCCCAGCAGGAACCAGGCGAGCGCCCGACGGAGACGCTCCCGCGGGTCATCGAGGGAACGAAGCTCGTCCAGGATGACGTCCGTCTCGCGAGTCAAGCGTTCGACAATACCGTGGATGAGTTCCTCACGATTGCGGAAATAGTGCGTCACCAGGCGGATCGAGCCGCCGAGCTCCTTCGCGAGGTTGCTGAGAGTGAGTCGCGCGAACCCGCCTTCGCTGAGGATCTTGATCGCAGCCCCGAGTATCTCGTCGGTGCGCTCCTGTGGATCCACGATTCGAGGCATGTTCCCATCCTGCCCGATCATGGGCACCGTCGAGTGTGCGTCTGATCGTCATGCCGACCCAGGCCTCAGGCGGACGGAACCACCGCTCGGATCAGGCGGAACACCGTCGAGACGACCTGCGAATCGCTCGTGGGGCTCCAGTCATCGTCGCCCAGGAAGGCCCTCACGTCTGGCGCCAGAGTGTCGAAGTACTCGAGATGCGATCGCACGAAGTCCGCGTGCTCCGCGTTCTCATGGATGCTCACAGAGCGGGGAACCTCGCCGAGCAGACCCTCGTGAACGTGCGTGTACTCGACGAGAGCCGCGGGCTGCCCGGTCGAATCGATCAGCATCCGCCGGTCTCCGACAGCCGGCATCCGTTCGCCGCTCATCCGGTAGGCGAGCGAGAGCGTCGTTGATCCCGACTTGCTTCCCTCAACGATGCGCCGGACGAACTCCTCGCGAACTGGTCCGGGACTTCCCAGCGCCCACTCCGTCGGCTCTGGTGAATCCTGCGTCGACGCGAGGATCAGGTCGCAGAGCTCCATCGTGCGCACGTTGTCCCACGCGGAGCTCAGCGGGCTGCGCTCGCCACGGACCACGGCCTCGAAGTAGCGCATCTCACCGACGAACCCCCGATGGTGCAGGTCTGCCGCCCCGCCCGACATCGTGCTCTCCGGCGCGGTGAAGCGCGTGGCGACGTCCCCGACACTGGTGAAGTCGCCGTCAGAAAGTGCGGAGCGGTGGATGACGAGCTCTCGACTGCCGGTGGTCTCGGCCCACCCCTCGTCTCCGCACACGGTCATCGCTTCGACCTCGGACTGGCGGCTCGGAGCGCTCACCAGATCGAGAGTGCCGACCACGCCGCTGCCGAAGGTGATCGCCACCGAGAGGGACAGCGATTGTCCGTCGCGATTCATCGCGGTCACGACCGAGCCGGCTTCCCCGAACAGCCACCGCGTGAGGTCGATCATGTGTATCGCGGCATACAGCAGATGCTCTCGCGGAGAGGCGGCGAACGAGGAGCTGTCGCACGCGAACGCCAGGGTGAACGACTGCAGCCGACCGAGAGTCCCGTCGTCGATCGCCGCCTTCAGCTGCCGATACACCGGCGCGAATCGCTTCATGAACGCCACGGACACCGAAACGCCATGCTGATCGGCCAGGCGCGCCACCTGTCGCGCCTGCTCAGCAGTGAGTCCCAGCGGCTTCTCGACCAGCACATGCTTGCCAGCTATGACGGCGTCCTCGACGATCTGCACCTGGTCGTCAGGCTGAGCCACGATGATCACACCCGCAACCGCTGCGTCTGTCAGGAGCTCGTCGGCGCTGCCATAGGCCGCGGTTCGCTCGCCGAAGAGGCTCGCCGCGCGCTGAGCGCTGGCCGCGCTCCTTGTCGCGAGTGCGACGACAGGGACTTCCGCGAGCCTCAGAGCCGGGATGACATTGACGCGGGATTGGAACCCCGCGCCGATAACTCCGATTCCGGTGCTTTTTCTCACAGAGTCGGACATAGACGCCCCTTTCGTCATGAGCTTCCCTTGAAGGCGCCATCAGCTGTTCAGCTCGGCAACACCCCCCGCCCAGTTCGCAGGACGTGGACGCTCCAGGAGCCTATCCGGCATGAACGCCGAACCACCCACTCGCGCACAGGCTTTACGGCGCGTTACCGCTGCGTTACCGCCATGCACCGCTCGCGCATGACGAAGGCCCCGCATCCCAGTATTTCCAGGGGATTCGGGGCCTTCGTGGTGGCGGTGACGGTGGGATTTGAACCCACGGTAGGGGGTTACCCTACACAACTTTTCGAGAGTTGCACCTTCGGCCGCTCGGACACGTCACCGCGGACAAGCTTACGCGACCGCGGGATCGATCGCGAATCGAGCGGATCCGGCCGGGCGCGTCGCCTGGACGGGATCCCCTCTCGCGGCCGCAAGGCCCTGCACCGTGGTCACCAGGCTTCGGCGACCTCGGCGTGGGTGCGGAGGATCCCCTCAGTGGATCCGGCGGGAGCGCGGCCGATGCCGCACTCGGTCGCGACGCCGAACTGCGGCGCGTGCGGCGCCGCGGCCGCGATGCGGCGGAGGGCTCCGTCCGCCCCGTCCTCGCGATGCACGAGGCCGAGGTAGAGCTCCGTCTGATCGCCGAGGGCGAGCCCGTCGAGCGGCGCGAAGTACGCGTCGTCGTCGCGCTCGATCGGCACCGGCAGGTGCAGCCAGGTGAGCGGGCGGTGCGCTGCGGCGATGACGGCGTTCGCGTAGCGCACGAGGGTCGCGGCATCGGCGGGCTCGATGAAGTGCCTCTCGGCCGCGTCGCCGTAGCAGAGGTGCACACCGACCTCGACGCCGGAGGGCACCTCATCGATAAGCTCCGCCAGCCGTGCGACCAGCCCGTCGAACGGGTCGCCGGGCCACCACGCCTCCATGACCTTGCCGTAGCCCGCCGCACGCTCGATGATGCCGATCTCGCTCGCGACGTCCCATTGGATTGCGAGATCCGCCTGCGGGATCGCGTCGAGGATCTCGGCGAGCTCGCGAAGCATCGCCGCCGTGTAGACGGGCTCGATCGCCGCACGGTCATCCCCGGAGAAGAACGACGCGATGACGGCGAGCGGCGTCGGCAGCGACACCTGGAACCGCACGTCGTCGGCAATCGCCCCCTCCGCGCGCAGGCGCAGGAACGTGCCGTACGACTCCTTCGCCGCGGCCGCATAGCCGAGCGGCGGCAGCACGATCGACGCGGCGTCCGCCCCGCCGGCGATCCGCAGCGGGCGGGCGTCGAGGCCCGCGCCGAACGGGATCCGCTCCGCGCCCACGCGCTCGATGCCGTCGGCCTGACCGAGCACATCCGGCTGGAACATGATCCAGTGGAACCGGATCCCGACCTCGCCGTCGGGGATGCGCCGCAGCCGCGGACCGAGCAGCTCTGCCGCGGTGCGCATCGTGGTCTCGGCGTCGTCGTAGTTCACGCTGCCCACCAGCAGCGCTCCTCGGGGGCTCGTCATAGTGAAAAGCGTAGGCGCGTTCACGCCGCCGGTTCCGCACGGTTTCGCGGGACCAGCCGCTCCCGCGCGGTCAGTCCGCGGCGACGATGCGGACCCCGGCCTCCGCGAGCGCGCGGACGGTCGGGTCGTCGGCGGGCACATCCGTGACGACGCCTGCGACCTCGTCGAGCGTCAGGACGCCGAACCGCGACGCCGCTCCGAGCTTCTCCTCGCTCGCCAGGACGAACGTCTCGGCGGCCCGCGCCGCCAGCGCCCGCTTCATCGCCGCCTCGTCCGGATCCCCCGTGGTGAGACCCGTCGTGGGATGCACGCCCGTGACGCCGAGCAGGAACAGGTCGGCGCTGATCCGCTGCGCGGCCTCCATCGCCGCCGCACCGCAGGCGACCGCGGAGTGCTTGAACAGCTGTCCGCCGATGAGGAACACGTCTGCGGCATGGTCGAGCAGGGCCGCGGCGATCGTCGGGCTGTGCGTGATGACCGTGCACGACCTGTCGAGCGGGAGCGCGGCGACGACGGCGAGGGTCGTCGTGCCGCCGTCGAGGATGACGGTCGCGCCGGGCTCGATGAGGGCTGCGGCCGCGCGGGCGACCCGCTCCTTGCTGGCCGGCGACACCGCCGCTCGCCTGCCGTAGTCGACGACAGCCGGCGAGGCAGGAAGGGCACCGCCGTAGACCCGCACGGCGAGTCCCGCCGCATCCAGCTCCCGCAGATCCCGGCGGATGCTGTCCTCGGACAGCCCCAGTTCGGCGGCGACCTCCTTGGCGACGAGGCGCCCGTCACGGTGGAGCCGTTCGAGCAGCATCTCCTTGCGCGCCGCAGCAAGCATTCCGATTCCTTCCGATTGTTGCACGTTCCTGCTGTATTGTACCCGACATGACGAAACCACTCATGATCCTCATCGCCGGCCCCTACGCCTCGGGCACCGGCGGAGACCCCGGCCTCATGGCGCAGAACCTCGCCCGGCTCGAGGAGGCGGCGTGGCCGATCTTCCGCGCCGGTCACATCCCGATGATCGGCGAATGGGTCGCGCTGCCCGTGTTGTCCAGCGCCGGAGCGACCGGCCCGGGCGACCCCCTCGCGGCCGAGGTGATGTACCCGACAGCCGAACGCCTGCTGCAGCACTGCGACGCCGTGCTGCGCCTTCCGGGCGAGTCCCGCGGAGCCGACCAGGACGTCGCGATCGCCGAAGGACGCGGGATCCCCGTGTTCCGCCGACTCGACGAGATCCCGGGGATCGCGGCCTGACCCGGGTCCGACCGCGCGGGGCCCGGCTGACGAGCCCGGGTCCCGGCGCGGCGGCCGCGGGCGTCGGCACGCACGCCGCGACGTCAGCCCGCGACGGGGAGGATACGGCCGGCGTCGAGCCGCACCGCGCGGTCGACCAGGCCATCGGGCGGCGCGACGTGCGAGACCAGGATCACGGTCTGTCGCCCGGCGGCGCCGAGGAGGTCGCGCAGCAGCGCGTCCGACGCGTCGGGATCCACTCCCGCGGTCGGCTCGTCGAGCACGAGCACCGGGAAGCCGCGCAGCAGCGCCCGGGCGAGCGCGAGGCGCTGCGCCTGGCCGCCCGAGATCAGCGCGCCCCGCTCCCCCACGCGGGCGTCGAGACCGCCGCGCCCGGCGACCCAGCCGGCGAGCCCGACCCGGTCGAGCACGGCGAGCAGGTCCGCATCGGTCGCCGTCTCCCGCGCGAACAGGAGGTTCTGGCGGATGTCCTCGTCGAACAGCATCGGATCCTGCTCGCACAGCCCGACGTGCCGGCGCAGCTCGGGCCCGGAGACGCGGCCCGCGTCGTCCTCGCCGATCCGGTACGAGCCTCCGCTGCGGAGGAAGCCGACGAGCACCGCGGCGAGGGTGGACTTGCCCGCGCCGCTGGATCCGGTCACGAGGATCCGCTCCCCCGGCGCCACGTCGAGATCCAGGTCGCGCAGCGCCGGAGTGGCGGCCCCGGGCCAGGAGGCGGTCACGCCCCGCAGACGCAGGGCTCCCCCGGCGATCGCGCCGCCATGCGGGGGCACGCCGTCGTCGTCGCGCACCTCGGACGGCAGCGTCGCGGGCAGCAGCCCGTGGATGCGCTCCGCGCTCGCGCGCACCCCGCGCCAGGCCGACGCGGCCTGCGGCACGGCAGAGAACACGTCGAACACCGCCATCGGCAGCAGCACGGCCACGGCGAACCAGGGCGCGTCGACGGCGCCGCCCGGCTGCCCCGGCGCGGCGAGGGCGAGCGCGGCGATCGAGGCCGCACCGGCGGCGAGCGAGACCACCGCGGACGACAGCGCCTGCGCGACCGCCGCCCGGGTGACGGTGCGCCGGAGGGAGGCGTCGGCGGAGCGGATCCGCTCACGCGCGACGCGCTCGGCGCCGTAGGCCTGCAGCACGTCGAGCGCCGTGAGCTCGTCGACGAGGGCACCGGCGAGCTCCGCACGGTCGCGGCTGACCGCGCGTTCGGCGCGCCCGCCCGCGGAGCCGCCGAGCGCGACCGCGCCGACCACCGCGATCGCCAGGCAGACGGCCAGGGCGACCGCCGCCGCGGGCGCGATGAGCGCCAGCACGCCCACCGACACGACCGCGACCACGCCGCCGGTGAGCAGCGGCTGCACGACGCGGAGGGGCAGGTTCTGCAGGTTCTCCACGTCGTCGACCAGCGCCGCGAGCACGGATCCGCGGTCGGTGGCACCGAGGCCCGCGGGAGCGAACGGGGTGAGCCGGCGCACCACCGCCGCGCGCAGGTTCGCGAGCCGCCCGAGTGCGGCGTCGTGTCCGGCGAGACGCTCGAGGTAGCGCGTCACCGCTCGGGTCACCGCGAAGAAGCGCACGCCGACGATGGCCACCGACAGCGGCACCAGGCTGTCGACGATCGAGGCGCTGACGATGAGCCAGCCGCTGACGAGCAGCAGGCCCACAGCGGCCGCCGCGGAGACGATGCCGGCCAGCACCGCGGGCGCGAAGCGGCGGCCGCGGGGCATCGCGAGACGCAGGATCCCGCCGACCGAGGCAGGAAGATCGGGGATCGGATCCGGCCCCGGACCCGGCTCCGGATCCGCGATCGGCTCCGGTCGCGAAGGCTGCCGTTCCGACGGCCCCGAAGCGGTGCTCCCTGCCCCGGGAGCGGACCTGAGGGTCGTGTCGGCGGCTGACTCGGCCTCCCCGATGCGCACCACCCGGTCGGCGATCGCGCGGGCCGAGTGCCGGTGCGAGACGAGGAGCACGGTGGCGCCGCCGTCGGCCGCACGCCGGATCGCACGCCACAGCCGTTCCTCGGTCGCCGCGTCCAGGGCGCTGGAGGGCTCGTCGAGCACCAGCACGCGGGCACCCGACCACAGCCGGTAGAGCGCGCGGGCCACGCCGACCCGCTGCGCCTGCCCGCCGGAGAGCCCGGCCCCCTGCACGCCGAGCTCCTGAGCGGGATCGAGGTCGGCGGCCGCGGCGTCGTCGAGCGCCGCGCGCACCCGGGCGGCGTCGGGCGCGGGGTCGCCGAGGGCGACGTTCGCCGCGATCGTGCCGCGGATCAGGCCCGGGCGCTGCCCCGCCCACGCGAGCCACGAGGACGGATCCGCCGTCGCCGCGCCGTCCACGCGGATCGACCCGTCGTACGCGACCGCGCCGCGCAGCGCCGCGAGCAGACTCGACTTGCCGGATCCGCTGCGCCCCTCCAGGAGCGTGACCGTGCCGGGCTCAGCCGTGAACGACACCTCGGGCAGCCGTCGCTCCCCGTGGCGCACCGCGACCCCGTCGACGACCAGCCGGATCCCGGATCCCGTGTCGAGGAGCGATGTCGGCTGTCCGGAGGGCGGTGTCGCGACCGACATCGCTCCGTGAGCGCCGGCGGGAGGCGCGGCAGACGCGTCCAGGATCTCGAACACGTCCTCGGTCGCGGCGACGCCCTCGGCCGCGGCATGGAACTGCACGCCCACCTGCCGCAGCGGCAGGAACGCCTCGGGCGCCAGGAGCAGGACGAACAGCCCGACGCCGAGGGTCAGCTCGCCGTCGAGGAGCCGCAGCCCGACCGACACCGCGATGATCGCGACCGCCAGCGACGACAGCAGCTCCAGCGCGAACCCGGAGAGGAAGGAGTACCGCAGCACGCGCAGGGTCTCGCGCCGGTACTGCTCCGCCGTCTCCCGCATGCGGGCGGCGGCACGGCGCTCCCGCCCGAACAGCCGCAGGGTCGCGAGGCCCTGCACGGTGTCGGCGAACCGCGCGGCGAGCGTCTGGAGCACGGTCAGCTGCCGCCGCTGCACACCGCGCGTGGCGATGCCGATCAGGATCAGGAACAGCGGGATGAGCGGCAGCGTCACCACGGCCGCGAGCCCGCTCGGCCAGTCCTGCCACCACATCACGACGACGATCACCGGCGTCGCGATCGCGGTGAGCACGAGCTGCGGGATGTAGCGGGCGAAGTACGGATCCAGCGCGTCGAGGCCGTGACCCGCGATCACCGCCAACGCTGAGCGGTTGCGCTCGCCCAGCCACGCGGGCCCTCGCCGTGCGATCGCGTCGAGCAGGGCGTCGCGCAGCTCTCGCCCGGTCTGCGCCGCGGCCCTGGCGCCCCAGGCCTCCGAGACCCACAGCAGCACGGCGCGCACGACCACGACCAGCGCGAGCCACGGCAGCGCGCCGGCCGGCGAGCGCCCCTCCGCGACGGCGGTGATGCCGGTCGCGAGCAGGCCGGCGAACGCGATGACGACCGCCGTCTGCACGAGGGCGATGCCCGCCGACACGGCGAGGTACGTCCGCGCAGCGGGCGCCCAGCGCAGCAGCCGCGGATCGATCGGCTTCATCGGCTCACCGTCGCCGCGCCCGGCGCGACGGCTGCCGGATCCGGCGACGCGTGCCGGATCGATCCGGGGAGAACGCCCGGCATCCGTCGCCGGATCCTGCAGCCGTCCTCGCGGTGTGCGCGGTGTGCGTCGTGAGCGTCGGCGTCATGCGTGCGCGGGCGCCGCCTCGATCGTCGACCGGCGCACGCGCTTGCGGAACACCCAGTACGTCCACGTCTGGTAGGCCAGGACGAGCGGCATCGCGATGAGCGCCGTCCAGCTCATGATCTGCAGGGTGAGCGGCGTGCTGGACGCGTTCTGGATCGTCAGCGAGTTCGCGGGATCGATCGTCGACGGCAGCACGTTCGGGAACAGGGCCGAGAAGAGCATGAGCACCGCGGTGAGGATCGTCACGACCCCGGCCGCGAAGGCCCAGCCGTCCCGTCCGCGCAGCGAGAGGACGACCGACGCGATGAGGGACACCGCGGCGACGCCGCCGAGCGCGATCACGGCCCCCAGCAGCGACGGGCGCCCCGCGGCGATCACGATCGTCCACACCACGGTGCCCGCGGCAGCGAGCACGGTCGGCAGTGCCGCCAGCCGGGCCACGCGCCGGGCGCGCTCGTGCACGACGCCGTCGGTCTTCAGCGCCACGAAGTACAGCCCGTGCAGGAAGAAGAGCAGCAGGGTGGTCACGCCCACGAGGAGGCCGTACGGGTTCAGCAGGTCGAACACGGTCCCGCGGAAGATGTGCCGCTCGTCGAGCGCGACGCCCTGCACGATGTTCCCGAACGCGACGCCCCACAGCAGTGCGGGCACGGCGGATCCGATGATGATCATCGTGTCGAAACGGCGGCGCCAGCGCGGGTCGTCCTTCTGGTGCCGGTACTCGAACGAGACGCCGCGCAGGATGAGCGCGAGCAGGATCAGCAGCAGCGGCAGGTAGAAGCCGCTGAACAGCGACGCGTACCACTCCGGGAACGAGGCGAACAGGCACGCGCCCGCCACGATCACCCAGGTCTCGTTGAGATCCCACACGGGGCCGATGGTGTTGATCACCTGGCGGCGGGACACGTCGTCCCTGCCGAGGAACGGCAGCGACATCCCGACGCCGAAGTCGAAGCCGTCGAGCACGAAGTAGCCCACGAAGAACAGGGCGACGATCCAGAACCAGAGCGTTGCGAGATCCATGTCCGTCTCTCCTTCCTCAGTACACGACCGACGGGACGGGCGCGTCCTCGTCATGCTTCTCGGTGGTATCCGGCCCCTTCTTGGCCGCCCGGACGATGAGCCCGACCTCGACGACAGCGAGAGAGGCGTAGATCAGCGTGAAGGCGATGAGCGAGATGAGCACCTCGACGCCGCTCACCCCCGGCGAGACGCCGTTCTTCGTCGTCATGAGACTGAACACGATCCAGGGCTGACGCCCCATCTCGGTGAAGACCCAGCCGACGATGTTGGCGCCGAGGGCGAGCGGGAACGACCAGATCGCGATCTTCCACATCCAGGGCGCCGGCGGCTTCTTGGCGCCCTTGCGCGTGATCCACAGACCCACGAGGGCGATGAAGGCGTGCAGCATGCCGAGGCCGATCATCCAGCGGAACGCCCAGTAGGTGATCCACAGCACAGGGGTGAACTCGGTGAGCCCGGTGGAGGCGAACTGCTGCGCGTACTGCGCGTTCAGGTCGTTGATGCCCTCCACGCAGCCGTTCAGGTCGTGCGTCGACAGGAAGGCGAGCAGATACGGCACCCGCAGCGACCAGATCTCGCCGGTGCCGTCGGGCGTGCCGATCGAGAACAGCGAGAACGAGGCGTCCGCCCCGCAGCTCGAGTTGAACATCGCCTCCGCGGCGGCCATCTTCATCGGCTGGGTGCTGACCATCGCGAGTCCCAGCTGATCGCCGGACAGGACGACGCCCGCCGTCGCGACGAGCATGCCCCACAGGCCGAACTTCAGCGCCGGCCGCAGCGTGTCGACGTGCTGCCCGCGGGAGATGTGCCAGGCCGAGACCGAGATCACGACGCCGGTCGCGAACATCAGCGCGCCGAAGATCGTGTGCGGGAACGCGGCGAGCGCGACCTTGTTGGTCAGCAGCGCCCAGAAGTCGGTGAGCTCGGCGCGGTTCGTCGCCGCGTTGTACGTGTAGCCGACCGGGTTCTGCATGAACGCGTTGGCGGCGATGATGAAGTAGGCCGACAGGATCGTGCCGATCGCGGTGCCCCAGATCGTCGCGAGGTGCACCTTCTTCGGCAGCTTGTCCCAGCCGAAGATCCACAGGCCGATGAACGTCGCCTCGAGGAAGAAGGCGAGGAGCCCCTCGAACGCGAGCGGCGCGCCGAACACGTCGCCGACGAAGCGCGAGTAGTCCGACCAGTTCATGCCGAACTGGAACTCCTGCACGATGCCGGTCACGACGCCCATGGCGAAGTTGATGAGGAAGATCTTCGCGAAGAAGCGGGTGAGGTGCAGATATTCGATCTTCCCGGTGCGCACCCACACCGTCTGGAAGATCGCGGTGACCGTGGCCATGCCGATCGTGAGCGGCACGAACAGGTAGTGGTAGACGGTCGTCAGCCCGAACTGCCACCGGGACAGGACGAGGGGATCAAGCCAGTCCATGCGCGACGCCTCCTGTGTTCGCGGATCCTGCTCTGTCGTCGAATTCTGCCGTGCTCAGTCGGGGATCGCACGGATCGGCATCGCCGGATCCGGTGCGGACCAGCTCCACCGTGCATTCCTCGGGGCGGGCGGCCGAACGCACGCAGCGCGCGGCGAGAGGGCCGCCGGCCTGCGCCAGCACGCCCTGCATGAGGCCCAGGTGCACCTGGCACAGCACCGGCCGGTGCTCGGGACGCGCGGCGGCGTGCGGGCACGGGGTCAGCTCGACCGTGAGCCGGTCCTCGTCGATGACGGGATCGAAGCCGCTCTCCTCGAGATGCTCGACGAGGGCGTCGAGTTGATAGGTGGCGGGGCGCCCGAGCTCGGACGGATCCGTCTGCAGCATGCGGCGCAGCAGGTCACCCCGGCGGGCGGCGGCACCCGCCTTCTGCTGCGCGACCGGGCTCGTGGCCCCGGGAGCCCCGGTGGCCGCGCTGTACAGCACGCGCGGCCGGCCCCGGGTGGTGCGGTGCTCGGTGGCCTGCACGACGTAGCCGCCCTCGATCAGCCGCTGCAGATGCTCGCGCACGGTGTTCGGGTGCAGCGAGGTCGCCTCGCACAGCTCGCCGATCGTGCGGCGGGGTCGCGACTGCACGAGGTGCAGGATCCGCACACGCGAATAACTGGAGATCGGCCCGCAGACGGGCCCGGCGCTGGCCATGGCTCCATACTCGCATCGCCCCCGCCTTCGGAAGGGTCGTGCGGCCGTGAATAATGTCCCGCGCGATAGGAGCTTCGGATCGCGACCATGCGGTTCACGGATCCAGGCCCCGGCGGGGGCGCCTTTCCGCGCGGAACGGGATCCTCTCCGCGCGGATCAGGTCCCCGGATCGGACCGGTGGGCGAGCGCCAGTTCGGAGATCGCGGCGACCACGGCGCGCACGTCGCCGGGGCTGCCGCCCGCACGTCCGGCGACGAGGCCGGCCACGAACGCGCTGAACGGAGCCGCCGGGCGGGCCACGCCGTTCGCCACGTCGCGGGCGAGGTCGAGGATCAGCGCGATCGGCAGATCATCCTCCGCGAGGGCGAACCGCTCGCGCAGCACGGCCGCCCAGTCGTCGAGCGCCTCCGGGGGAAGCGTGCGGTCGTTCTCGGTCATGCGGGCTCCTCTGATCGGTCGGCGTCGGCGCGGGCGCGTGCGAGGTCGTCGGGGGTGTCGATGTCGGCGCTGGTCCCATCCTCGTCCGGGATCCATCGGATCGGAAGGCCGCCGAGGAGCGCGCGGCAGGAGGCGCCCTCGACCTCCCCGAGGGCGGCGAGCGCCGCCCGCACCGCGGCGACGCGATAGCGTCCGGCGAGCCACTGCGGCCGCCCCTCGGCCCGGAACACGACGCCAGCGGCGGATCCGTCGGGAAGGGCGCCCTCCCCCTCGGACGCCACCCCCTCAGGCAGGGTCCCAGCTGCTCGCGGGCCGCGGATTGCGGCTTTGCGGGGTTCATGTCCGCAATCGGCGACCAGTGACGGAGCGGAGGGGGTCGGATCCCGGCACATGAGGCGGGTCACGACGGCCTCGGGATGGGCCAGGTCTCCCGCCAGGAGCAGGATCTCCTCGGCGCGCGCGAGCGCCGGAAGCGCGAGAGCGGCGGCCAGCGCCGCGACCGGACCGCCGAACGGAGGCTCCTCCCGCACCCAGATCACCGCACCCGCGCCCTTCGCGCCGGCCTCGGGAGCGGTCTCGTCCGGGGCTGGTCCGACGGCGACGACCGGGGCGATCCCGTGGTCGGCCAGTGCGGAGAGGGCCCGACGCCAGGGCGTGGAGCCTCCGAGCGGGAGCAGGTGCTTCGCGGCCCCGCCCATCCGTCGCGCCCGGCCGCCCACGAGCACGACGGCGGCCACGGGTGCGGAGCCCCCCGACGGGGCGGATGCGGACATGACGCTCAGTCCAGATCCATCACGTCGACGAGATCGCCCACCTGCACCTCGTCGATCTCGGCCGGCACCACGGCGTACGCGGTCGCCCCGCCGAGCCCGACGCTCAGGTGCGATCCGGATCCTCCCCGCGACGCCGGCACGACCGCACCGTCGACGACCACGGCGGGCACGTACTGGCGGCGGCCCGGGGGCGTGCGCCACGCAGCCCCCGCCGGCACGCGACGCACCGGGCGGAAGACGGCGCTGCGGCCCTGCAGGCTCAGCAGCGCCGGGCGCACGAACGTCTCGAACGAGACGGCCGCACTGACCGGATTGCCCGGCAGCCCGAACAGGAGCACGCCCTCGGGGGTCACGCCGAACGCCTGCGGCTTGCCGGGCTGCATCGCCACGGGTCCGAACTCCATGACACCGGCGAGGCTCTGCCGCACGGGCTCATAGGCTCCGGCGCTCACCCCGCCCGAGAAGATCACCACATCGGCGCCCCGCCGAGTGGCGTGCGCAACCGCGTCCGCAGGGCCGTCGCCCTCGTCGCCGACCACGGTGCGCAGCACGACCTCGGCCCCGGCCTCGGCGGCGAGACCCGACAGCAGGAGCGAGTTCGACTCCGGGATCTGTCCGCGGCGCAGGGGCGCGCCGGGCGGGACCAGCTCGGATCCCGTCGACACGACCGCCACCCGCGGGCGGGGCGCGACCTGCACCTCGGCGACGCCGACGGAGGCGAGCGCGGACACCTGCCGCGGGCCCAGCAGCGTGCCGGCCGGGAGCACCAGCGCGCCCGCGGCCGCATCGGCTCCGGCGCGACGCACGTGCGCTCCCGCTTCCCGCGGCGCTCGCCGCACCACGGCCGTCTCCAGGGAGTCGGCGAGCCCGCCGGCCGTGTCCTCGAAGGGCACGATCGTGTCGGCCTGGGTCGGCAGGGCGGATCCGGTCATGATGCGCACGGCGCAACCCGGGGCGAGAGGCGGATCCTCCGCGCTTCCGGCCGGAAGGTCCGCCGTGACCCGCAGGGTCACGGGCGATCCGTCGGCCGCGCTCGCGACGTCGGTGAAGCGCACCGCGAACCCGTCCATGCCGGAGTTGTCGAAGGCCGGCACCGGGTTCGCCGCATGGGCGTCGGCCGCGAGCACCCGCCCGCCCGCCTCGGCGATCGGCACGGTCTCCGGCTCTCGGGGGCGCACGGCGGCGAGCACCCGCTCCTGCTGCTCCTCGACCGTGCGGTACGTGCTGCCCTGCCCCATGCGCGCTCCTTCGTCAGTGCCTCCGAGCGTACGGGTTCGGCGGGGGCGACGTCCCTGTCCGACGCCATCCCTGTCCCCGGACCCGACCCGCACTGTCGCCCGTCCGCACTGTCATCGCCCGCGCCGTCGCGCGTCCACCACGTCGCCGCCCGCCAGAGCACAACGCAGGAGATCCCGGGCATGACGGCTGGATCCGCACCCATCCACCTGCCTTCTCCTGCGTCGTGTCGGGCCGCGGCCGCTGCCCCGCGCTGTCGGCGGTCCCGGATAGCCTGAACCCATGGCCTCCCGGAAACCCTCCGCCCCCGCGTACGTCTGCACCGAGTGCGGCTGGACGACGGCGAAGTGGGTGGGCCGCTGCGGCGAGTGCCAGCAGTGGGGCACCGTGGCGGAGCAGGCCGCACAGACCGGGATCGTGCGGCGCGTCGAGGCGACCGCCCCGGCCGCCGGGCGTCAGGCGCGGCCCATCACCTCGCTCACATCGGCCGAGTCGCCGCGGCGGTCGAGCGGAGTGGCCGAGTTCGACCGCGTCCTGGGCGGCGGCATCGTGCCCGGAGCGGCGATCCTGCTCAGCGGCGAGCCCGGCGTCGGCAAGTCGACGCTGCTGCTCGAGGTCGCGGCCGCCGGTGCCCGAGCGGGCCGCCGGGTGCTGTACGCGAGCGGCGAGGAGTCCACCGCGCAGGTACGGCTGCGCGCTGAGCGCACCGGGGCCCTCCACGACGAGCTGTATCTCGCCGCCGAGACGGATCTCGGCACGATCCTGGGCCACATCGAGGAGGTCTCCCCCGAGCTCGTGATCGTCGACTCGGTGCAGACGGTCGCCTCAGCGCTGTCGGACGGCGCCGCGGGTCAGCCCGCACAGGTGCGCGAGGTCGCCGCCGCCCTGATCCGGGTGGCCAAGGAGCGGGATCTGCCGATCGTCATCGTGGGCCATGTCACGAAGGACGGCCAGGTCGCGGGTCCGCGGATCCTGGAGCACCTGGTCGACGTGGTCTGCCACTTCGAGGGCGACCGGCAGACGTCGCTGCGCTTCATCCGCGCGCTGAAGAACCGCTTCGGGCCCACAGACGAGGTGGGCTGCTTCGAGATGACCGGATCCGGCATCGCGGAGGTTCCGGATCCGTCGAGCCTGTTCCTGTCCCGCGGACGCCCCGAGCCCGGCACCTGCGTGGCGATCGCGCTCGAGGGCCGGCGGGCGATGCCGGTCGAGGTGCAGGCGCTGACCATTCCGACCCAGGCGCCCAACCCGCGCCGCGTGGTGAACGGACTCGACTCGTCGCGTGTCGCGATGGTGCTCGCGGTGCTCGAGCGACGGGCGGGCTTCAAGACCAGCGACAAGGACGTGTACGTCTCGACCGTCGGCGGCGTGCGGTTCACGGAGCCGGCCGCCGACCTCGCGATCGCGATCGCGGTGGCCGGATCCCTGACCAACGACGCGGTGCCCCGAACGCTCGCGGCCGTGGGCGAGCTGAGCCTCGCGGGCGAGGTGCGCGCCGTCACGCAGGCGGCGCAGCGCCGCTCGGAGGCGGCCCGTCTCGGCTACGCGCACGTGGTCGATGACCGTTCGGCCACGCTGCGCGGCGCCCTCGGCGACGTTAAGGCGCACCGCGCGCCGCGGCGGCTCGACGACGAGGTCCCCGCGTTCTGACCCGCCGCGCCCGCGCCCGAGCGCCCCGTCCCGCTCCGTCTATTTGCGTCAAACTGCGGTTTCAGAGGGCCCAGCACCACAGGTTGACGCAAATAGACGGAAGGTAGGGAAGCGCGGCGCGGCGGGGGCGGGGTCAGGCGTCGAGGGCGCGGAGCAGCTCGGCGGGCGGGGCCTGCATCGGATGCGGGCCGGCGATGTCGAGGAACACGGTCGTGATCACGTCGCGGTGCGCGGTGAGGAACGAGCGCAGCCACGCCGGCGAGTAGATGCCGACGCCGGGGGGAAGGTTGGCGGGCTTGTTCTTCGCGTCGCTGAACAGCAGCAGCGCGACGTCCCCGGTGGACGGATCGCGGTACGTCCACACCTCGCCGCCGTCGAGCGGGTTGTCCCTGGCACCGGGACGGATGAGCGGCACGACGGTGTTCCCGTTGCGCAGCGCCAGCGCGACGGCCGCCATGTCCTGCTTCTCCAGCGCCTGCGCGAGAGCCTCGGAGCGGAACTCCGAGGCGGCGGGAGCCTTTTTCTTCGACTTCTTCGCGGCCATCGTTCCACCTTACGAGAGACGGCGCTCCCGCCGGACGGGAGGCGTCCTGCCCGGAGAAAGAGAGGAGGACCCCTTCTTCCATCGCTTGGGGACAGATGGAGAAGAGGCCCTCGCGTCTTCGAGGACGGACGACGATGCGCTGGGGACGCTGAGTTGTCGAAGCCACTGGGGATGGCGACCCGTCAAGATGTCGAAGACCTTTCCTATGGTATCCCAAAGGACGGTCCGGGGCGACCGTTTCCCATCAGTTGCGCAGTTTCGGCCGCAATTCGCGCGCGTCGCGGACCTCGCGGCGGTCAGTTCAGCAGGAACTGCAGCGGGTTGGTGCTCTGGAACCCGCCGATCGCCACCGTCAGCCGGTAGGCGGCGCCGCCGCCCGGTGCGCGCTGGCGATCCGTGGCCTCGCAGGTGTCCACGCTGGAGCGCGTCCGGTCCCACACCACAGGGGTCGAGCTCGTGATGGTCGCGCCCGCCTTGATCGTCTGGACCGCGTCACTCGGCGTCTGCTGGCAGTCGGTCGAGCGCCACCAGGTGTCGCTGCCGCTCGTGATCGTGAACACCTGCGTTGTCGTGCCGACGTTCATCGTGCAGTCCTTGGCGCTCTTGTTCGTGAGCGAGATCGACAGCTGCGGGTTCTCGTCGGGCGAGTAGGTGTCATGGTCGGTCACGGCGGTGACCTGCACCTCGGCGGCCGTGCACGGAACCGGCCCCGCGTCCGCGGTGCTGGTCGGCGCGGAGGTCGCACCGGGATCGGGGCTCGCGTCGGCAGTCGGATCCGGCGTGGCCGGCGGGGCGCTGGGCGTCGGCGTGGACGTCGGCGAGCTCGGCGCCGGAGTCGGGGTGGCTCCCGATCCGCCGCGCGCGGTGAGCGCCCACACGAGAGCGATCAGCAGAGCGAGCACGACGATGACGGCCCCGAGCACCACGATCCGGCGTCGACGATAGACGGCGGCGGACTGGCGAGGGGTCATGCTTCCAGGTTATGCGGCGCTTCCTGCCGCACCCTGGATGACGCCCGGTTCGTCGTCGGCTTCAGAGATGCTTCAGCATCCGCGTGTTGCCGAGCGTGTTGGGCTTCACGTGCGCGAGGTCGAGGAACTCCGCGACACCCTCGTCCCCGCTGCGCAGCAGCTGGGTGTACACGTCCGGATCCACGACCTGCTCCCCGATCGGCGCGAATCCGCGGCGCTCGAAGAAGGGGACCTCGAAGGTCAGGCAGAACAGGCGGCTGAGTCCGAGGACCTTGGCATGTGCCTCCAGCTGATCGACGATCGCCCGCCCGACGCCGTGGTGCTTCCACTCGTCTTTGACGAGCAGGGTGCGCACCTCCCCCAGGTCCTCCCACATGACGTGCAGGGCACCGCACCCGATCAGCGCGCCGTCGGCCTCCGCGACCACGAACTCCTGCACGGCGCCGTAGAGCACCGCGATGTCCTTGCCGAGCAGGATCCGTCGCTCGACGAGCGGCTCCAGCAGCGCGTAGATGCCCTGGACGTCACCGGCCCGCGCGGGCCGGACGAGGTAGTCGCTCATCCCTCCAGCCTACGACCGCCGCCCGGTGCCGCCCGAACGACGCGGCCCGGCCGCCCTGCGCTCGCGAGCGGGGCGGCCGGGCCGAGGAGACGCACCGGTCGAGTCAGACCGTGACGATCACGTCGTCGGCGTCGATGCGCACGGGGATCGGACGCAGGCCGACGCGGTGATCCACCGGGTGCTTGCCGGTGAGGATGTCGAACTCGAAACCGTGCCACGGGCACACGATGTTGCGATCGGTGGGGTGGAACCCCGGCCCGCCGCTCTTCAGGCCGCCTTCGCCCCGCACGAGCTGCACAGTACGCGGCATGGTCTTGCCCTGGCAGACCGGCCCGCCCTGGTGCGGGCAGACGTTGTACCAGGCGCGCACCTCCCCGGCGTAGAAGTACAGGCCCAGTTCGGTGCCCTCGACGTCGACGACGATCCGCTCTCGCTCCTGCAGGTCCGCGAGGCTGGCGACCACGACGTCGCGTCGGACGACCTGCGCGCTCATTCGGCCCTCCGGTACCAGATCGCCATGTCGAAGAGGTTCACATCGGCGGCATCCAGGAGCGCCGTGACGAGCACGACGGTCTCGGTCGCGTTCAGCGCATCCTCGCGGATCGGCCACGCGATCTTGCCGACGCGGTCGGTCTTGGCAGAGAACAGCCGCGCGGCCGCGTAGAGCACGTCGGCGATCTGCTCGTCGGAGACCTCGGCGCCGAGCTCTTGGTCACCGACGTGCTGCACGAGCTCGCCGAGGCGGGTGATGACGGCCGAGAGCTCGGCGATGTCGGGGACAGTGGTGATGGTGTTCTCAGTCATGTCAGGAGATCCCGGGTCGTTCGAGGAGCACGCGCTCCGCGGAGGGCTTCTTGCGGTCGGTGGGGAGGTTGAACACGCGCGCGGCGTTCAGCCCGAGGATGTTGCGCTTGGCCTGTTCTGAGAGGAACGGCAGGCGCGTGATCGTGGACGGCGCGTCCCAGTCCCAGTGCGGCCAGTCGGATGAGTAGAGCAGCTGGGTCTCGGCGTTGAACGACTTCATGGTCGCCTCGAGGAGCTCCATGTTCGTGCGCTCCATGGGCTGGGTGGTGTACCACATCTCCTTCATGTACTCGCTCGGGAGGCGCTTGAGACCGGGTGCCTCGCTCGGCCTCATGAGGACCTCATGGTCGAGCCGCTGCATGAGGAAGGGGATCCAGGCCAGGCCGCTCTCGACCCAGACCATCTTGAGCTTCGGGAAGCGCTCCGGCATGGCGTTGATGATCCAGTTCGTGACGTGGATCTGGTTGTAGTGCGTGAACGAGAGGGCGTGCATGGAGAGGAAGCGGTTCAGCTGCGCGAACGACGGGTCCCCCCAGTGGTAGCCCGAGTGGAAGGCGAGCGGCTTGCCGCTGTCCTCGATGAGCTTGTAGAGGCGCGTGTAGACGTCGGAGTGCACGGGGTTGTTGCGCGTCGAGCACACCGTGTAGCCGATGATGCCCTCGTTGTCCGCGTACTTCTCGACCAGCTCCTCACACACCTCCGGGGTGTTGTAGGGCAGGTAGAGCATGCCCTTGAGGCGCGGGTTCGGCGGCAGGATCACCTCGGTGAGCCAGCGGTTGAACGCCCGGCCCAGAACGACCTCGACCTCGTCCTGCGGGTGCATGCCGAGCAGCAGCATCGCGCTGGGGAACACGACCTGGTAGTCGAGGCCCATCGCGTCCATGCCGCGCCGGGCGGCGGTGACGAAGGGATGCCCCTCCGTGCCCTCGACCGGCTCCTTCCGGCCCTGGTGGCCGATGCGTCCGCCGACGCTCTGGTGCGACATGCCCGGCTGGATGTTCAGGAGCGCGTTGTTGCCGGCGAAGCCGGCGTACTGGCTCATGCCCAGATCCCGCCAGACGTCGTTGTCGATGAGGTCGAGCACCTCCCCCCAGAAGTGATCCTCCGAGACGTGGGCGTCGATGTCGACGATGAAGTAATCGTCGTAGTCGTCCCGCGCCTGCTTGGTCGCGTGGGCGAGCACGTCTCTCGTGTCCGAGCGGCCGCCGATCTCGGCGAGCTCGCGGATCCGCGGCGCGTCGGAACGGGGCGTGGGCAGGTCACTCATGGGTATTCCTCTCGGGCTTCGTCCGCTCAGTGGGCGGCGACGATCGCATCGGTCATGGTGGTCAGGTAGTCGTCCTCCGAGGGCGCCGCGGCGACCCGGTGCGGGATGACGACGGCACGAGCGGGGTTGACGGCGAAGCCGTATCCGTCGCCCGGGTGCGGCACCGCGTCGGCGGCCATCTCGCCCGTCTCGACGCGGACCCGCAGGGGCAGCCCATCGGCGCGGACGAGGAGGTTGACGGCGCTGCCGAGGTACGTGGTGCGCTCGACGACCGCGGCGAACCGCCCGGCGGCGGGTGCGAGCTCGGCGGCGGGCATGAGCCGGGCGTGCGCCGCCCGGAACGCGATGTCGGCCCGCTCCCCCGGCGCGGCCTCGCCGGTCACGACCCCGGCGATGACGAGCGAGGTCCCGTCGACCTCGACGTCGGCGATGCCGTCGCGCACAGCGCGGATCGTGCCGGGCAGGATGTTCTGGAAGCCCATGAAGTCGGCGACGTACGCCGAGTTCGGCCGGTCGTACAGTTCGCTGGGTGTCCCGTCCTGCACGATGGACCCCTCGCTCATCACGATGATCCGGTCGGAGAGCGTGATGGCCTCCTCCTGATCGTGCGTGACGTAGACCGAGGTCGTCTCGAACTGGTTGTGCAGCGCGCGGACCTGCTGGCCCATCTGGTAGCGCAGCTTGGAGTCGAGGTTGGAGAGCGGCTCGTCGTAGAAGATGATGCCCGGCCGGGCGGCCAGCGCGCGGGCGAGAGCCACCCGCTGCTGCTGGCCACCCGACAGGGCGGTGACCGGACGTTTCTCGAAGTCCGCGAGGCCCACGGCGGAGAGCATGTCCGCGACGCGGGTGCGGCGCTCGGCCGCCCCCACCCTCGCGACCTTGAGCGGGTACGCGACGTTCTCCGCCACGCTCATGTGCGGCCAGAGCGCGTAGCTCTGGAACACCATGCCCACCTGCCGCTTGTCGGCCGGCACGAAGGTGCGCCGGTCGGTGTCGACGACGATGCGATCGCCCATGCTGATGCGACCACCGGTGGGGCGCTCGAGACCGGCCAGGCACCGCAGCGTCGTCGTCTTGCCGCAGCCCGAAGGACCGAGCAGGGTGACGAACTCGCCGGATCCGATCGTCAGATCCAATCCGTGCAGAGCGGTCTTGCCGCCGTAGCGCTTGGTCAGTCCGGATACCTGGACCTCAGTCATGCCGATCAGTGCTCTCTCGTGTGGGGGTCGGGGCCGAGCGCTACTTCTTGAACTGCGTGTTGATGAAGTCGAAGTAGGGCTGGTTGAAGTTCGGGTCGGGGTTGGAGAACGGCAGACGCCCGAGCTTGCTCAGCGCCGGCGCGCCCTGCGGGCCGGGTGCGTCCGGCGTCCAGCCGTAGGATTTGTTCTTCTCGGCGAGCGCCTTCTGCCCCTCCGGCGAGTACAGCCAGTTGATGTAGAGCTGCGCGGCGTCCGCATGCGGGGCCTTGTTCACGATGCACATGCCGGTGCGGGACATGAAGTTGCCGCCGTCATCGAGGGGGAACACCGCGGCGATCGGGCCGCCCTTCGCCTTCACGTCCTCGTAGAAGCCCTGGTAGACCGCGATCCCGATCGGGAAGCGGCCGCTGGCGACGTCGGCGGGGACGTTCGGCTCGGACTGGGCGAACTGCACGTCCTGCTTCGCGAGCGCCTCGACGTAGGGCTTGCCCCACTTGTCGGCGCTCTCGGGCACCATGAGCGACGTGAGGATGTAGCGGATCCCGCCCGGCACCGTCGGGTCGCCGACCGTGATCTTGCCCTTCCACTTCGGGTCGAGCAGGTCCTTCCAGTTCTTCGGGGCCTCGTTCTCCTTGACCGTGTCGGTGTTGTAGACGAACACGAAGTAGCGCATCGCGTAGTAGGTGAGGCGTCCGTCGAAGTTCGTCGGGATCTCGAAGCCGTCCGGCGCCGTCTGCACGTCGGCCTTGGTGCACAGATCTGCCTTCGCGGCGACCTGCGGCGACTCGCCGCCGTCGTAGATGTCGGCGATACGGTTGCCGCTCTGCGCCTCAGTCTCGATCTTGGTGATGCTCTGCGCGTCCGGCTGGTCCTGCTGAACGACCTTGATGCCGGGGAAGCGGTCCGTGAACGCCTTGAACAGCGCCTTCTGGGAGGAGACGCTGGGCCCGTAGACCACGATGTCCGTCTTCCCGTCGGCGACGGCCTTGCTGTACAGGTCGTTCATGTGCTTGTTGCCCGCGGCACTGGTCCCGGGCACCTCGATCGGAGTGTCGGGCTTGGCCGCGGCCGTGCCGGAGGAGCACGCGGTCAGGGCGGCGAGTGCGCCGATGGCCAGGGTGGCCGTGGCGAGGCGGAGGGTGGTGCGGGAGAACGTCATCATTCTTCCTCTCGGGTGTGTCAAGGGGTGATCCGGGTGAGGGGGACTGAGGGGGCGCGGCCCGAGCGGCCGGCGCGGGCGCGGAGGACCGCGGCGAGTTTCATGGATCCCGCGGCGAACGCGAGCACGGCCATGGCCGCGACGAGGATGATCATGAACAGGGCGGCGCCCTGCGACATGTTGCCCTGGAGGAACTGCTGGAAGGCGGTCAGTGAGACCGGCTGGAGCCCCGGAGGCGCGAGCAGCATCGGCACCGACAGGTTGCCCGCGATGAAGAGCGCGGACAGGAACCAGCCCGACAGGAAGCTGGGCACGACGAGCCGCAGCACGATCGTGAGCAGCACCCGCCAGGATCCTGCCCCGGACGTGCGTCCGGCCTCCTCGAGCTCGGGCGAGAGCTGGGCGAGGGCGCCCTCCGCGATCCTGCTGGAGACCGGGATCGTGGCGACGATGAGCACGAGGGTCATGAGGAATGCCGTGCCGTAGAGCCCCCGGAACGCCGGCACGTAGAGCACCGCGAACATGTACGCCAAGGCCAGGACGATGCCCGGCAGCGCCCACGGGATCCACACCGAGAACGACGTGTAGGAGCGGATGAAGCCGGTCCGGCGCGCCGTGACGTACGTGGTGAGCAGCGCGACCGCGATCGATCCGAACCCGCCGATCACAGCGAGCCAGGCGGTGAGGCCCAGACTCGAGCTGAACTCGGGATCTGTGAGCATCTGCACGTAGTTGTCGAACGTGAGTCCGGTGCTCACGACGCCGAAGATCGGCTGCAGGCTGCCCAGGATCATGGCGAACAGCGGCAGGATCACGTTCAGCAGCAGGAACACGACGATGAGGGCGGACAGGACCCAGCGCACCGGGCCGAGTTCCTGCGGCTCGCGCCGCGAGGTCTTTCCGGTGAGGGTGGTGAAGCTGCGGCCCCGCAGGATCCAGCGCTGGGCAAGGAACAGCAGCAGCACGAGCACGATGAGCACGAGAGACAGCGCGAAGGCCTTCGTGTACTCGGCCGGCGCCTGATCGCGCACGTAGTGGAAGATCTGCGTCGAGAACACGAAGATGTTGGCCTGGCGCCCGATCAGCTGCGGGCTGTCGAAGGACTGGAACACGAGGACGGCGATGAGGATCGCGGCTCCGGTGATCGCGGGTCCCACCGACGGGATCGTGATCGTGAAGAAGGTGCGCACCGCTCCGGCCCCGCTGATCGCGGCCGCTTCGTCGAGCGACTGGTCGCGGTTCTTGAAGGCGCCGAGCATGAGCAGGTATGCGAACGGCATGTACCCCAGCGACATGAGAAGGAACAGGCCGCCCCAGCTCTGGATGTTCATGATCGGGCCGTGCATGCCGAGCATGCGCCCGAACTGGTTCAGCAGCCCGTTCTGCGGGTTGCCGAGCATGATCCAGCCGAGCGTGTGGAACAGCGGGGGCACGAACAGGTTCACCGCCATCAGCGGGGTCAGCAGTCGCCGCCCCGGCACGTTGGTGTTCGCCGCGATCCAGGCGAAGAGCCCGCCGCCGGCGACCGAGATCGTGCCGCAGACGACCACGAGCAGCAGCGAGTTGCCCATGGTCTTCCAGGTCTCGGGATCCTGGAACGCCGCGACCAGTCCGCCGATCGTGAAGGGCAGGTCGTCCGACGGGAGGCCGTCGCGGAAGGCGCCGATCGCGATCATCGAGACCGGATAGACGAACACGAGCGTCAGGGCGGCGAGGAACACCGTCCAGCCGAACCCGCCGGTCAGCGAGCGCCGGATCGATGCTCGCCGGTCGCGTTCGAAGTCGCTTGCCGTCACTGCCCTCTTCTTCCGTTCGCGAGAGCGGATCCGAGACCCCCGGTCACCCGGGATCAGACCGCTCCGTCTGTCGTGTTGTCAGCGTAGGAAGCCGTTGCGCGGGCCTCATCGGGCCCGGCTCCGAAGTCCTTCCCGGGCGATCCGACACGGTGTCGGAACCCGGTCCGCCGGGGGTGCGATCGTGTCGGTCGGCGATCCCCGGCGCGCGATCGCGACGCGCCGGGGATCGATCGGCGGTTCAGAGCAGGGCGGCCAGGACGGCGTCGTTCTCGGCGGGCAGGCCCACCGTCACACGGACGCCGCCCGCGTTCGGGAACGGGCGGGCGAGCACGCCCTGCTCGGCGAACCGGGCCATGAGGGCGCTCGCGTCGCCCGGGAGGAAGAGGAAGTTGGACTGGCTCGGGAGGACCTCCACGCCGGCCTCGTCGAGCGCCCGCACGATGCGCGCGCGCTCCATGACGATGGTGGCGACCCGCTTGGCGGCGATCTCGATGCCCTCCGGGCTGAAGGCCGCGATGAGCGCGGCCTCGGCGATCCCGTTCAGCGCGAAGCCGACGGAGGTGCGCCGCAGCGCCTCCGCGATCCGCTCCGAGGCCGCTGCGTACCCGGCCCTGATGCCGGCGAGACCGTGCGACTTCGAGAGCGTGCGCAGGATCACGAGGTTCTCGAACTCGTCCAGCAGCGGCAGCGTGGCCTCGACGGGCTCGTCGGTCACGAATTCCCGGTACGCCTCGTCGAGCACGACGATCACGCTCTCCGGCACGCCCCGCAGGAAGGCCCGCAGGCCTTCGACCGGGATGAGTCCGCCGGTGGGGTTGTTCGGGTTGCAGAGGTAGACGATGCGCGTCTCGGGGCGGATCGCGGCGGCCATCGCCGGCAGGTCCATCGCCCCGTCGTCGGCCAGCCCCACGGCGGACGCGTCGGCGCCGGCGAGCGAGAGGGCCGCCTTGTACGCCTCGAAGGACGGCGCGGGGTACACGCCGTGAACCCCGGGCTCGCAGACGAGCCGGGCGAGCCCGTGGAGCAGTGAGCCGGAGCCGTTGTCGACGGCCACCCGGTCGGGGTCGACGCCGAGTGCGTCCGCGATCGCGGCTCGCGCGGCGGCGCGGTGGTAGTCGGGGTAGCGGTGCGACGTCTCGACCGCCGCGGACATGGCCGCCACGATCGGCGCCGAGGGCGTCCAGGGCATCTCGTTCTGCGAGAGCCGGATCGGCGGCGGGGTCGCCCCGGCGGGACGATTCGGGGTCTGCAGCATCTCGTCGACGACGCCTCGGAACTCGAGCGGCATGCGTCCTCCTCGGGCGGAAGTTAATTCTTAATAATGAATATGAACATTATTGAAGACGCGCCGCCCTGTCAACCCGCCGAGCTCCTCGGATCGTCAGGAGAGGAGGGTGGCGACCGAGGAATGCCGGTGCCGCTCGGCCGCGGAGCGCGCAAGGGCGTGGTCGCGCCGCTCCACGGCTTCCGCGAAGTCCAGGTGGGTCCGCAGACGCTCGGGCGTGCTGGGCGCCGTAGCACCCTCGAGCTGCTCGGCGATGATGTAGTCGACGAGGTTCGTGTAGAGGCTGCGCAGCAGTTCGTTCGGCGTGATCTCGGCGATCCGCGCATGCAGCGCCCAGATCGCCGACGGGCCCGCCTCGGTGCCCCACACAGCCTGGAGCCGCTCGGCGAGCGTCGCGATCTCGGCGATGTCGTCGTCGCTCGCGTGCTCGATCGCATCGTGCAGCACGAGGCCGTCCAGGGCGTCCAGCACGCGGAGGCAGTCGCTCGCGGTCGCCTTGCCCTCGCGCAGCTGCAGCAGCTGGTCGCTGAGCTGCATGAACGGCGAACGCGATGCGACGAAGATGCCGCCGCCGGGGCCGGGCTTCGCGTCCACGACGCCGCGCGAGCGCAGCAGCTGGATCGCCTCACCGAGGGTCGCGGGGGCCACCCCGAACCGGGTGGCGAGCTCCTGCCGCCTCCCGATGAAGTGCCCCGCCTTCCAGCCCCCCGAGACGATCTCGTCCTCGAGCGACTTCGCCACCTGCACGGCGACGGCGGCGTTGGTGATCTGCGTCATGACTTCCCCCGGTGATCCCTGCGGTGACCCCGAGCCGGTCACGCGTGAGTACAGAGTATGAGGTGACCCGCCTCGGCGCACCATCTATTGGATATATTCATCATATCCAATCGGCATCGGCGGCCACGGATCGTCGACCTGGGACGAAGGAGCCCCCATGGCGGATCCCCTCGCACTCCGCGCGGACGCGGGAGCACTCCTGCCCGACCTCATCGCCCTGCGTCGCACGCTGCACGCGCATCCCGAGGCGGGTTTCGCCCTCCCCCGGACGCAGCGCGCCGTACGGGAGGCGCTCGACGGCCTCGGTCTCGCGGTCACCACGGGCACCGAGGACTTCTCCTCGATCACGGCCGTGGTGCACGGTTCCCGCCCTGGCCCCGCCGTGCTGCTGCGTGCCGACATGGACGCCCTCCGCGTGCCGGAGCGCACCCGGCTCCCCTACTCCTCCCGCACGGACGGGATCATGCACGCGTGCGGACACGACCTGCACACCGCGGGGCTCGTCGGCGCCGCCCGGCTGCTGGCCGCGCGGCGGGATCGGATGGCCGGCTCGGTCGTGCTCATGTTCGAGCCCGGCGAGGAGGCCGGGGGCGGAGCCCTCCGGATGATCCGCGAGGGCGTGCTCGACGCCGCGGGACCCCGCGTCGAGGCAGCGTACGGCGTGCATGTGCTCCCCGGCGCCGCCGGGGTCTTCTCGACCCGCGGCGGGACGATCATGGCGGGCGCCTGCGCACTCGAGATCGTGGTCGAGGGCCGCGGCGGTCACGGGTCCCGTCCGCAGCAGGCGGTCGATCCGGTGCCGGCCGTCGCGCAGATCGTCCTCGCCCTGCACGCGTTCGCGACCCGGCGATTCCCCGTCTCGGATCCGATCGTCCTGTCCGTGACCAAGCTCTCCGGGAGCGAGATCATCAACGCGATCCCCGACACCTCCTCGCTCGGGGCCACCATCCGCATCCTCTCGGAGCGCAGCCGGCGCGTGCTGGAAGCGGAGCTTCCTGCGCTGGCGGAGGGGATCGCCGCGGCGCACGGCTGCCGGGCCGAGGTCTCGTTCCGCACCGTGTATCCCGTCACCGTCAACGACGAGAGGTGCGCGGAGCGAGCGCTCGCGACGATCGGCGCGCTCCTCGGCGAGGGCCGGGCGCTGCACGCGACGGAGCCCTCCATGGCCTCCGAGGACTTCTCCGCCGTGCTCGCCCAGGTGCCGGGCGCGTTCCTCTTCGTCGGCGCGACGCCGGAGGGGATCGACCCCGACGAGGCGGAGATGAACCACTCCCCCCGCGCGGTGTTCGACGACGGGATCCTCGCAGACCAGGCGGCCGCGCTCGCCGCGCTCGCGCTCGGGCACGTGGGCGCCGACCGCGGATGACCCCGGTCCGCAGGACGTGCCCGCGCGCGTCGGACGGCGGCGCAGAGCCGCGCTCGAGACCGTGCCGCCTCGACGGCCCGGCGGCCTCGCCGGCCGCCGGGCGCGGATCAGTGCTTCTCGTGGATGAGGGACCACGGCGAGGGGAACACGTCCACCCGCACCCGGACGATCGCCGGACGCCGGGCCGCGATCGAGGCCTCGATCGCGGTGCGGACCCCGTCGGCGTCCTCGACGTCCACGAAGTCGATCCCGAACGCCTGCGCGAGCAGCGCGAAGTCGGGGTTGACGAGGTCGGAGCCGATGAAGCGCCCGCCGTAGGTGTCGCGCTGGATGCGCCACACGTTGCCGAATCGCCCGTCCTCGAACAGCACGGTGACGAGCGGGATCCCGTAGCGCTTGGCGGTCGCGAACTCCTGCAGCGACCAGCCGATCCCGCCGTCGCCGGTGACCGCGACGACCGGGCGCCCGCCCGAGCCCACCGCGGCGCCGAGCGCCGTGGGCATCGCGTAGCCGAGCGTGCCCTGGTAGCCGGGCCACACGTACGAGTGCGGCGCCTGCACGGGGAAGCCGTAGGTGGAGACATAGCCGATCTGGGTCAGCTCGTTGACGTAGACGCCGTCCTCGGGCAGCGCGGCCCGGATCGCGTCGACGAAGGCCATCTGGGGTGCGACGCGCTCGCGGATCCGCCCCTCGCACTCGGCACGAAGTCGCCGCAGCTCCTCACCCCAGCCCTCGCGCGCCGGAGCCTCGGCGACCAGCGCCTCGAGCACCGCGGTCGCGTCGGCCTGGATCGCGAGGTCGGGCCGTCGCGGGGATCCGAGATCCGCAGCCTCGACGTTCACGAGAGCGATCCGCGCATCGCCGACGTTCAGCTGCTGCCCGAACGGCGTGAGGAAGCGGCTGCCGAACGAGACCACGAGATCGGCCGTCGCGCGCAGCTCCCAGAGCGCGAAGGCCGGGAGGGCATGCGGATCGCGGGCGTCGATCGCGCCCCGTCCGTTCTCGCTCATGACGACCGGGGCATCCAGCTTCTCGGCGAGGGCGGCGATGAGCGCGAACGCGCGCGTCCCGCGCACGCCGCCGCCGACGTGCAGCACCGGGCGCTCGCTCTCCGCGAGCAGGCGCAGCAGCGCCGCCACGTCCTCGGCCGGCGCGACCGGCGCCTCCGCCGCGAACGGGTCGCCGACCTCGACGTCGATCTCGGCGTGCAGCAGATCCGGCCCCAGCTCCAGGGCGACGGGGCGCGGACGGCCCGTGCGCATCTGACGGAAGCCCTCGTGCACCAGCTCGGGGATCTCCTCCGCTCGGGTGGGGCGCACCGACCACTTGGTCAGACCCTGGACCGTCTCGCTCTGTCGCGGGATCTCATGCAGCGCGCCGAGGCCGCCGCCGACGAGGCGCGAGGGGATCGTGCCGGCCAGCAGCATGACCTGCGAAGAGCAGGCGTACGCGGTCGCCATGCCCGCTCCTGCGTTGAGCACGCCGGGGCCGGGCACCACCATCGCGACGCCCGGCTTGCCGGACGCGCGGTGATAGCCGTCCGCCATGTACGTCGTGCTCTGCTCGTGCCGCGGGACCAGCAGGTCGATCTCGTCCTGCTTGCGGTACATCCCGTCGATGAGCCCATCCAGCTGCACGCCGGGGATTCCGAAGACCGTCTCGACGCCCTCGCTGAGCAGGGCCAGGGTGAGCGCGTCGCCGCCTGTCATCTTTGCCATCGCATCGCCTCTCAAGAAATGAATATAATGAATATAGATCTATTTCCCGGATCTCTGCAACGCGGCCGCCCGTCGACCGCTTCGGCGGAGGCTCGCGACCGCTCGCGGCAGACACCGGGGAGCAGCAGGAAGGGAGGCGGCCGATGACGCTCGAAGCGCAGGTCCAGGCCTATGCGGACCGGCTCGGACGACCGATCATCGTGTTCGACACCGAGTTCGCGGTCATCGCGTTCAGCGTGCACGACGGCGATGTCGACCATGCGCGGCTGGCGATCATCCTCGCCCACCGGGGATCCTCCCGCGCGAGGGAGTCGATCAAGGAGTTCCGCGTCGGCCAGGCCGACGGCCCTGTGCAGATCCCGGCGATCGAGGGCGGACAGACCCGGCTCGTCGCACCGATCCGGCACGACGGCCATCTCGTGGGCTACGTCTCGTCGACGATCCCCGAGGGGCATGAGCCCGCGGCCGACGACGAGGTGCTGCGCACCGGGCGCGAGCAGCTCGGCGTGGTGCTCGCCGCGATGGCACTCGGCAACCGGCAGGACGAGGACCGGGCGCTTCGACTGCTCTCCGCCCTGTTCGGCGGTGGTGCGGAGCAGCGCGCACGAGCCGCGGACGAGCTGCTCACGAGCGGACTGCTCTCCCCCGCCCCGCATTACACGGCGATCTCCCTCGCCGTGGCCCCCGACGCGACGGCGAGCGCAGCGACGTTGCGCCTGCTGCTGGACAGGGCCGTCGCGAGCATCCCGGTGTTCCCCACGCTCAAGGCCGTCGGCGCCGTGATCGACGGGGAAGCCGTGATCGCCGTCCCCTACGAGATCGACGCCGACCGACTCACCGCCCTCCTCGAGCAGCCGGCGTTCTCCGCCCTGCGCGCCGGGATCGGCGGCGCGCACGCCCCGCTCGCCTCGAGCACCCGCTCTCTCCGGGAAGCGCGGATCGCCCAGCGGGCCGCGGTGGTCGACCCCGAGCGCGGCAGCGTCGCGCACTGGGCCGAACTGGGCCTCGATCGGGTGCTGCTGCAGCTGCCGCTCGCCGAGCTCGCCCTGACCGACCTCCCCGGCGCCGTGCAGCGCCTGCTCGATGCACAGTCCGGGCCCGACCTCGCGCACACGCTCGAGGCGTATCTGGACTGCGGCTGCGATGCGCAGCGCACGGCGCAGGAGCTCCACGTGCACCGGAGCACGCTCTACTACCGGCTCGATCGGATCCGGGCGATCGCCGATGTCGACCTCGCCGACGGGGGTGTGCGCCGCGAGCTGCACACCGCGCTGCGCGTCGCGACGCTCGCCGGCCTGCGCTGAGGCGCAGACACCGCCCGGACAATTGACTATATTGATTAGAGTTTATTGCGGCCGTCCTGCGATCGCCGCGAATCCGCCGCGTGCAAGGGAGCTGTCATGAACCTACTGCTGACCTCGGTCTCCGACCCCGACGGCCGCCCCATCCTCGATGCCGCGACCCGCGCGGAGGTCGGGCGTGCCCCGATCCGCACCATCGCGGATCTGGATCGGGCCATCGACGCCGCGCGGGCCGCCCAGCCCGGCTGGGCGGCACTCGGCCACGCCGAGCGTTCCCGACTGCTGCACCTCGTGGCCGATGACCTCGACGCGCATGCCGACGAGCTCGGCGAGATCGTCACCGCCGAACAGGGCAAGATCGACGGCGCCGGAGAGGTGCACGGTGCCGCGCACTGGCTGCGTGCCGCCGCCGACACGGTTCTGGAGCCGCAGGTGCTGCGACAGGAGGGCGACTCCCGCGCCGAACTGCACTACGTCCCCCTCGGCGTGGTCGCCTCGATCGGCCCCTGGAACTTCCCGGTCATGATCTCGGTCTGGCACATCGCGCCGGCGCTGCGCATGGGCAACACGGTCGTCATGAAGCCGTCGGAGAACACCCCGTTGAGCGTGCTGGCCCTCGCAGAGGTCTTCCGGCGGCACCTGCCGTCCGACGTCGTGACCGCCGTCTCCGGCGACCGCGAGGTCGGGGCGGCGCTGGCCGCCCACCCCGATGTCGCGAAGATCGTGTTCACCGGATCCACCCCCACCGGGCGGCGGATCGTCGAGAGCTCGGCGCACAACCTCGCACGGCTCACGCTCGAGCTCGGCGGCAACGACGCCGGGATCGTGCTGCCGGGCACGGACGTCGCGGCGGTCGCCGACCGCCTGTTCTGGGGCGCCTTCATGAACACGGGGCAGGTGTGCGCCGCCCTCAAGCGCCTCTACGTGCATGACTCGGTCTACGACGAGGTGGTCGCCGCGCTCGCCGAGCGCGCCGAGGCCGCGCCGATGGGGTCCGGTCACGACAAGAGCAACCGGCTCGGCCCCGTGCAGAACCCCGCCCAGTTCGACATCGTCTCGCGCCTCGTCGACGACGCCCGCGAGCGCGGGGGCAGGATCGTCACGGGAGGTGCGCCGGCTGCCGACCTCGGCCCGCTCTTCTACCGCGCCACGATCGTCGCCGACGTCGAGGACGGCACGGCGATCGTCGACGAGGAGCAGTTCGGACCCGTGCTGCCCGTCGTGCGCTACACCGACGTCGACGATGCGGTGCGCCGCGCGAACGGCACGGAGCAGGGCCTCGGCGCCTCCGTGTGGGGTCCGGACGCCGACGCCGCCGCCGAGGTCGCCCAGCGTCTCGACGCCGGCACCGTCTGGATCAACCAGCACGGCGGTGTGGATCCGTCTATCCCCTTCGGCGGGACGAAGGCCTCCGGCTACGGATTGGAGTTCGGGGTCGAGGGTCTCAAGGCGATGGCGGCGACGAAGGTCATCCGCCGCTGAGCGACGGCCCTGCCACGAAGAAGGTCGCCTTCCGGCATCGGGAGGCGACCTTCTTCGTGGCAGGGGACGCGCCCGATCAGGCGGCCCCGCGGAGCAGCTCCCAGAGCGCGGCGGCCTCCGGAGCGGTCGGGGCGGCGCCGCGCCAGACCACGGTCTGGTCCTGCCGGACGAGGGTGATCGGCTGGTCGTACTCCGCCGGGAGCCCTTCCGCGACCTCGACCGCGGCGAACGGGATCCCGCGCAGCTCGGCGGCCGCGGCGAGCACCGCGATGGGCACGCCCGGCGCGCAGACCGCCGTGTATCCCGCGGAGAGCCGATCGTAGAGCGAGGTCCCGTCAGCGAGGCGGAAGTGCGGCGCACGGCAGCCCGGGACGGTCGAGGGCGTGTACGAGCCCATCGTGTAGCCGGGCGCCGTGCCGCCGTCGTAGTGGATGATCGGCGAGGCGTCGTAGCTGTAGCCGTAGTTGAGGCCCGCCGCGGCGAACTGCGGCTCGTTGAGATCGTGCACGGCCGCGCCGAACACGCGACGCGCCTCCTCCCCCGCGGGCCCGTCGTCCTCGAGCGCCGCGGGCAGCCCGGGCTTGGCGAGCTTCTGCTGGTGGCTCATCGCGAAGTGCGAGACCTGCTCCGTGATCGGTCGCCGCTCGGCCTGGTACGCGTCCAGGATCCGCTCGTCCGCCCAGCCGGCGATCCTCGCGCCGATCAGCCAGGTGAGATTCAGCACGTCTGCGATGCCCGCGTTCATGCCGAACCCGGCGAACGGCACCCAGAGGTGGCACGCGTCGCCCGCGATGAACACTCGGCCGTCGCGGAAGCGGTCGGCCAGCAGGCGGCGCGCGACCCAGTCCTCCTTCGAGACGACCTCGTAGGAGAAGCTCTCGTCGACGCCGAGGATCGCGCGGATCGCGGCATCGCGGTCGACGGATCCGGGATCCTGCGCCTCCTCGGGCGAGAGGTAGGTGTGCACGAGGAACGTGCCGGTGCCGTCGATGGCGTAGACGTGCCCCACGCGCCGCGGGTTGAACGTGTAGTAGCCCCAGGCACGGGGCTCGTCGGCCGACATGAGCGCGTAGAGGTGCGGGGCGCGGATGCACGTCGACTGCACGTGCTGCAGCACCGGGTCGCCGCTGAGCTTCGCCCCGAGCTGCTTGCGCACGGCCGAGCGTCCGCCGTCCGCGCCGATGAAGTAGCGGGCGCGCAGGGTGCGCTCGTTCTCGCCGTCGAGGTCGCTGATCGTCGCGGTCACGCCGTCCGCGTCCTGTGCGAAGGAGTGGAACCGGGTGCGGTTGAGGAGCGTCACACCGTGCGCCGCCGCCGCGCGCCGGGCGAGGATCGGCTCCAGGAACGTCTGGTTGATGCGGTGCGGCGGCTCGGGCGTCGCCCAGGTCGTGTCCGGTCCGTCCGTCGCGGTGTACCGCTCGCCGCTCGCCGGGATCGGGATCCGGGACAGCTCGCGCCCGGTGAGGGAGGTACGGAACGCCACGTCCTGCGGGTAGTCGGCGGGCAGCCCCGCGGCGCGCACCTCGGCCGCGATCCCGAGCCTGCGCAGGCTCTCCATGGTGCGGGAGGCGACGTGGTTGCACTTCACGTTCGGCGGCTCGAGGAACTCGCGCGTCTCGACCACGATCGTCGAGATCCCGCGGGAGGACAGGTCGAGCGCGGCGAGCAGGCCGACCGGGCCCGCTCCGATGATGAGGACGTCGGCGTCCGGCGTGCCGGTCATCGTGCTCCGTTCGGGTCGGCCGCCGGACGGATCGGATCACCGAGGCGGCGGAAGTCGTAGAGGTCGAGGGTGAGTTCCCCCGCGCGCAGGCGCGCCATGTACGCGTCCTCCTTCGCCGCGCGGGCACGGGCGGCCTCCAGGATGCGGTCGACGTCGCCGGAGGGGAGGATCGCGACGCCGTCCCGGTCCGCGACGACCAGGTCGCCGGCGTTCACGACCCGGCCGCGCAGGGTGATCGGGATCCCGATCGTGCCGGGCCACTGCTTGATCGTGCCGCGGATGGAGATCGAGGTGCTGAACGCGCCGAAGCCGAGCTCGCGCAGCTGCGCGGTGTCGCGCACGCCGCCGTCGATCACGAGGCCCGCGATGCCGCGCGCCTGCGCGGCCGCCGCCATGACCTCGCCCCAGTAGCCGAAGGGCGCTCCGCCGCCGTCGACGACGAGCACGTCGCCGGGGCCGGCCGCCTCGAGGCCGTGGTGCAGGGCGAGGTTGTCCCCCGCCTGCGCCGCCACCGGCACCGCGCGGCCGACGATCTCCGCACCGTCCCAGGCCGGGCGGAACGCCGCGTCGAGGAAGCAGTCCTGCCCGGAGGCCTCGTACAGCGTCGCGCTGCCGAGCCGCAGCAGCTCCGCGGCGTCGATCGGATCCGCGCCGCTCACGCCTCGGCCCGCTGCAGGTCGTGGTAGCCGTAGCGCGCGCGGGCCTCCGCGATCGAGGCGCCGGCGAGCGCCGCGGCGAGGATCGACTCCTCGCGGGCGTGGATCGTCTCCGCGACCTCGAGCACCTCGGCCTCGCAGTCCTGCGGGATCACGACGACCCCGTCGGAGTCGCCGAGCAGGATGTCGCCCGGCCGCACGGTGACGCCGCCGATCGTGACCGGCCCCTGCTCCTCGGCGACCTCGACCCTGTCCTTGCCGGTGCGCATGAAGCGCCCGCGACTGTAGATCGGGTACCCGATCGACAGGGCGCGGTGCGTGTCGCGGCACACGCCTTCGATCACGGTGCCGGCGATCCCCCGGTGGTGCGCGACGGCGGTGAGGATGTCCCCCCACACCGTGCAGTCCACGCGGGCGTCGTTGTCGAGCACGACCACCTGCCCCGGCTCGACCTGGTCGATGAAGTCCCCGACCGTGCCGGCCGGCACCTGGGCGCTGACGTAGCGGACGGTGAAGGCGCGGCCGACCATGCGCTGACCGTCGGCGAGCGGCGCGAGGCCGAGCAGGCTTCCGGGGCGACGCAGCTTGTCGAGCGCGTCCGAGACGGTGGCGGTGCCGAGCTCCCGGAAGCGCTCGATGAGGGGATCCGTCATGGCTTCTGCTCCTCTGCGGTGACGGTGGGGAACTGGGAGTCGTGCATGACCTCGCTCACGTCCCGGCCCGCGCGCACGGCCTCCGCCATGCGCTCCTCCCGGTCCGCGATGCGGCGGGCGAGGCGCACCACGCGCTCGGCCTGGTCGGCGGCGACGAAGACGACGCCGTTGACGTCCGCGATCACGTAGTCGTAGGAGGCGACCGGTACTCCCGCGACCTGGATCCGCTCGTCCGCCGCCTGCTGCACGATCCGGCCGCGCGCGCTCACGGGCACGGCCGCGCGGGCGTACAGGGGCAGGCCGAGCGCGGCGCTCTCCTGCACGTCGCGGCACGCGCCGTCGACGATCACGCCGACCACGCCGCGGCGCGCGGCCGCCTCGGCGAGCAGGCCGCCCCAGCACGACACGTCGGTGCGGCCGTGGTTGTCGATCACGACGACGTCGTCGGGCTCTGCGACGGCGACGAGCGGCGTCGCGATGTGCGTCGCCGGACCGGCCGCCGCCTTGGGCGCCGCCGTGACCGTGCGCACCCGGCCCGCGGTCACGCCGGTCGACGGCCAGCGCGGCGACAGGGCCGTGACGGCGCCCGGGAGGCCGAGCGTGTCCAGCGCATCCGACACCGCGCAGCTGTCCAGCTCGCGCAGCGCCGCGACGATCGGATCGGTCATCAGGGGGTCCGCTCCCAGGTGAGGAAGCCCATCGCGTTGCCGGTGCCGGCCTCGGTGCGGTAGCACGGCTCGTAGTCGACGTTCGTGACGCTGAGTCCGACCTCGTCGGCGATGCCGGCGACCGCGATCCAGTTGCGCAGCTCGGAGGCGCCCGACATCATCTCGCCCGCGGGGACCGACGAGAGGTACTCGGCGTCGTGATCCTTCATCGCCTGGATGAACTCGGAGTCGAGCTTCTCGTCGATGACGAAGTGGCTGAGGCCGCCGGAGGCGACGACGCCGACGCGCAGGTCGCCGGGGAACGACTGGATCGCACGACCCACCGCACGTCCGAAGTCGTAGCAGCGCTTGGCGCTCGGCGGGTTCGGCTCCCAGAACGTGTTGATGAAGATCGGCACCATCGGGATCGTCGACTCCTGGCCGAGGAACCGCTGGTAGATGAAGCCGAAGCCATGCGGGATCGTGTGGTTCTCGTAGCGTCCCGCCGGGATGATCTCCGTCGCGCCGGTGTCGAAGTCGTCCGCCTGGGTCGACTGGATGATGTGCTTGCCGAGCGCGCGGTGCGTGGGGCGCATGACCGTTCGATCGGGCACATCCCCCATCGCGGCCTCGGCGAGGCCGGGCGCCATCTCGTCCAGCTGCGCCCGCGTGTACGGCACGTGCGCGACCTCGTCCCCCCAGAACACCGAGAACGGCGCGAGCCACTCGTCGCCGTAGGTCTCCTTGTGGTCGCTCGAGATGATGACGAGCACGTCCACGTCCTGGTCGGCGATGAAGCGCGAGAGCGAGTCCATCGACGCCTGGCAGCTGTCCCAGCGGCGCTGCATGACGTCGTGCGTGATCTCGGCGGAGAAGTCCTCGCGGAGGGCCTTGAGCTCCTCGAACGAGTAGGTGCCCCCGCGGAACTTCAGGCCTTTGCTGCGACGGTCGGCGACGCCGCGCGTCTCCCAGGCCTCGGGCGGCGCGGCCTTGAGCTGCGGGCCGTGCGAGGTGCCGAATCCGGCGACGATCTCGGTCATGGTGGATCCTTTCTCGGAATGCGGGACGCGGCTGTCAGAGACGGAAGAGGGCGCGCGCGTTGTTCTCGAGCACGTCGGCGCGACGATCGTCGTCGAGCCACTCGATGTCGTCGATGAGCAGGTGGATGTCGTCGAACCAGCGCCCGGTCGCCGGGTCGATCTGCGATCCGGTGCCGGGCTTCTCGGATCCGAAGAGCACGCGGTCGGTGCCGACCGCCTTGAGCAGCAGCTCGAGACTCTCCTGCGTGTAGAGGCAGGAGTCGAAGTGGAAGTTGCGCAGCTTGTCGAGGTAGGAGACGCCGGTGCGCACGACCGAGGGCAGGAACCGGCCCATCTGGTACGGGATCGCCCCGCCGCCGTGCGCGACGACGACCTTGAGGTCCGGGAAGTCGGCGAAGACGTTCGCCTGGATCATGCTCCAGACCGAGACCGTCTCCTCCTGGATGAAGTGGAGGCTGTACGGCTCGCGGGAGGGGAACTTGCATCCCGCGGAGTGCAGCAGCATCGGCACGTCGAGCTCGCAGAGCGCCTCGTAGAGCGGGTACCAGTAGCGCTCGCCCATCGCGGGTGGCACCTCGGTGCCCTCGTAGGGGTCGGAGTTGACCATCGCCCCGACGAACCCGAGCTCCGTGACGGCACGGCGCAGCTCGGGCAGCCACTGCTCGACGCTCAGGTACGGGCTCTGCGGGATCCCGGCGACGCCCCGGAAACGACCGGGGAAGAGCCCGGTCGCGCGGTGGATGAGGTTGTTGGTCTCGGCCGTGAACCACTCGACGATCTTCGTCGGGCGCTCGGAGTGCATCGCGTGGAACGGGCGCGGGGAGAGCAGCTGCAGATCGATCCCCGCGCCGTCGATGTGGTCGAGGTGCGAGATGTTCCCGAAGCTCGGATGCGGCGCGTTGTACGAGGCGATGAGGGCATCGTCGCTGATGACCGGGGGCTTGCCGCCGTGCGAGCCGCGCGCAGCGAGGAGCGAGGCCTTCCACGCGTAGTACGCGTCCGGCGCGGACATGTGGCCGTGGACATCGATGATCACGGGGGCTCCTTCTGAGTCTTCTGCGGTCCGGAGGGCCGGGGCTTCGTCGCTGTCTCGACGTTATGAGAGGCCCGATCCGGGCGGATCGGCGGGCTGCGGGAAACTCCGCCGGGCGGATCCGACACGGTGTCCGAATCGGATCCGCCCACGGTGCGGCCCTTCGGGCGCCGCGGCCCTGAGGTCACTGCACGAGCACGCTGGCGGCGGCACGGATGCGCTTCAGGAACGGCTCCGCGGGGTCCTCGGCGGGGAGGTCACCGCCGCGCAGGATGATCGCGAGCACGTCGTCGAGCACCATCGACGGGTCCTCGGGCATGCCCGCCGACCGCCACGCGACCTTGCGGTCGGGGCGCACGAGCAGCGCGCCGTCGCCGCCGATCTCGCGCGCGCCCTGCCACGCGCTGTCGGAATCGTCGATCGCGACGACCGTGACCGGCAGGGCGCCGCCGACGAGGTCGATCGCCTCCTGCCACCGACCCGCGGCGGACGCCGAGGTGAGCAGGGTCAGCCCGACTCGCTCGACGAGGTCATGCGACGACACCGCGCCGCCGTCGTCCGCCGTGCGGCTCGCCAGCCAGACGTGGGGCAGATGATGCCCGGGCCTCGACGTCGCCTGGAAGTCGGTGGGGTCGGCGGGATCGCCCGGAACCGGAGTGCCGTCCGGCACCAGAGCGCCCGCCTCGTAGTGGAACCCGGCCTCGACGCCGAGCTGGCTGTAGTCGTGCGCATTGTGCGCGACCTCGGCCTCGACGCGGGCGCGCATCGCCTCCCCCTCGGGCGTCTCGCTCACGAACACCTCGAGGTTGCGGAACCCCTCTGCCTCGTCCTCGCTGAAGCCGAGCGCCGCAGCGATCGGGGGGTGCCGGTTCGCGTTCTCGAGGGAATGCGCGGTGTACCAGGCCACGATCGGCCGGCGCTCGGCCTGATAACTGTCCAGCAGCGCATCGGGCGCCTGACCGTCCAGCACCGCAGCGAGCTTCCAGCACAGGTTCTGCGCGTCCTGGATGCCGCTGTTCAGACCCAGGCCGCCCGTGGGCGGGTGTTTGTGGGCCGCATCGCCCGCGAGGAATACGCGACCGGTGCGGAACCGCTTCGCGACCAGGCCGTTGTACGTCCAGCGCGTCATCGAGTGCATCGCGATCCCGTGATCCTCGGCGAGACCGAGCATGCGGCGGATCGAGTCGAAGAGCGCCTGCTCGTCGTCCGGGTCGCCCTCGACCATCCAGCCGGCGACCGACACCAGCCATTCCTCGGAGTCGCGGTCGTAGTGCGTGGGGCCGAGCGCCTGGATCGTGCCGCGCCGACGCGCGCCACCCGCCGGGTGCAGGAAGTGGCCGAGCAGCGCGTCCGGCTCCGACCATGCCGACAGGTCGAGGCTGACGTGGTAGTTGACCACCTCGCGCATGTCCCGCGGTCCCTCCAGCTCTACCCCGAGCAGCGCGGCGCTGTCGCGTCCGCCGTCGGCCGCGATCACATAGCGGGCGCGCACCTCGCGGACCTCACCCGAGACCACGTCGCGGATCTCGACGGTCGCGGACTCCGCGTCCTGACGGATCCCGATGACCTCCTGCTTCGCGCGGATCCTGCCGGGTGCCGCGGCGACCGCGTGCCGGTGGATGAGGGGATCGAGCCGCAGCTGGGGCATGTTCGCGAACGCCCGCGGACTCGAGGCGCGATAGCGCTCCGCGTCGGGCCCGCCGCCCCACGCCGGCACCTCTCCGATCTTGAGCCCGTCGAAGCGCCCGGGTCCGGTCGCGGTCGTGTACCAGACCGCCTTCCGCCAGCGGTCGTGTGTGGGAGTCGCCGCATAGATGTCGTCCGCGACGCCCATGTCGTGGAACGCCTCCATCGTCCGCGGGTTGAGCAGGTGCGCGCGGGGGAAGCGGAACACGAAGTCGCGTCGCTCGACGAGCAGCACGTCGATCCCGCGCTGGGCGAGCAGGATCGCGCAGCTCATGCCGACCGGCCCGCCGCCCATGACGAGGACCTCGACGGCCTCGGGCCACTCGTCCTCGCCGAGCGGCGGCAGGGGGGCGCGGGGGCTCTTCACGGATGCGGTCACGGATTCCTCCTCGAATGCGGAATCCCAGGCTAGGGACGGGCCGGAACGCGACGATACGTGCCGAGAGCGCGAAAGTCGGCCGCCGATTCCGACACGATGTCGCATCCCGTCGCGGCATCCGGGCACGACGAAGGAGGACGTGCCGTCCCCCTCGGAGCAGCACGCCCTCTTCCGCCCGCGGGCCGGCTCTCAGCCCGAGATCGTGGGGACGGTCACCCACTGCCAGTAGGTGAACTCGTCCAGGTTCCAATGGCCGCCGTGACGGCCGCCGTTGCCGGAGGCGCCGATCCCTCCCATCGGGATGTGCGCGGCGTCGTAGATCGTCTGCCCGTTGACGGCCACCATCCCGGCCCGCAGCCGCGCGGCGAAGCCGAGCGCACGGGCGACGTCGCGCGTGTGGATCGCCGCAGTGAGGCCGTAGTCGCTCGCGTTGGCCAGCACCAGGGCCTCCTCCTCGGTGCGGAACCGGGTGACCGGGGCGACGGGGCCGAAGATCTCCGCACGGAAGGCCGCGTTGTCCGGGTCCACCCGGTCCAGCACGGTCGGTGCGTAGAACAGCCCGTCGTGGGCGCCGCCGTGCACGACGAGTGCGCCGTCGGCGATCGCCGCCTGGACGATGCCGTGCACGCGCTCGGTCTGCGCGGCGGTGATGAGCGGCCCGAGCGTCGTGCCCGGGGCGAGCGGGTCTCCGGGCACCAGGGCCGCCGCGGCGGCGCGCAGACGCTCGACGTATTCGTCGGCGATGCTCTCGTGCACGAGATGACGTCCCGTGGCCATGCAGATCTGCCCCTGATGTCGGAAGGATCCGGCGACTCCGGCGGCCACGGCCCGGTCCAGGTCCGCGTCCGCCATGACGACGAAGGCGTTGTTGCCGCCGAGTTCGAGCACCACGCGCTTGAGCAGCCCGCCCGCGACCTCGCCGACCCGGCGGCCGGCGGCGGACGAACCGGTGAAGGAGATCACGGTCGTGTGCGGCGAGCGCACCACGGCCTCGCCGGTCTCGGGGCCGCCGGGGAGCACGTGCAGCACGCCGTCGGGGAGTCCCGCACGACGGAAGACCTCGGCGATCGCGGCGCCGCCGGAGAACGCGGTCTTCACATCGGGCTTGAGCAGCACGGCGTTGCCGAGCGCGATCGCGGGGGCCACCGAGCGGATCGCGAGCATGAGCGGGGCGTTCCAGGGCGCGATGACGCCGACGACTCCGACGGGGATCCGCCGGGCCATCCCGATCGTCGAGGGATCCTCGACCGGCAGCAGGTCGCCCTGCGACATCGTCACGAGCCCGGCCGCCGCGACGAGTTCGTCGACGGCCTTGTCCACCTCGTGGGAGGCCTTGCCCGGCAGGGATCCGCTCTCCCGGATGAGGACATGCTCGACCTCCGCGCGGATCTGCCGCAGCGCGGCCGCCGCGCCCAGGAGCACGTCGGCGCGGGTGCGGTACGACGCGCGCCCCCACGCGGCCTGGGCCGCCGCGGCGCTCGCTCCCGCCCGCTCGACGTCGGACTCGTCGGCGAGGCCCGCGTGCGCCACGACGCCGCCGTCCCCGGGGGACACGATCGGGTGCGCGCCGCCGCCACCGGGACGCCAGCCGTCGGAGAAGATCAGCCCGTCGATGTCCTCGATGTCCCACCGTGCCATCGCCGTCTCCGTCCTCCTCGTCGAGTGCCGCCACGGCGATGGTATTCGACGCCCGGCCCCGCCCTCCCCGTCGTGGCGGCGCAAGGCGGGACGCTCGCCTCCGACACCGTGTCGTGCGGCGGTCGCGTCCGTGCTCGAACCGGTCGTCTGCGCCGATCGAACGGATCTGCTAGGCTGAGGAGTTGCGCGCCTGGCCTGCCGACGTCTCTTCGGTGCCGCGCCGCCCGGTCTCTGATCTTCGGAGGCCGCCCGCTCCGGACTGACATCCGCGACCCGCACCGATGCGCGGTCGCGCGCCCGGATCGGATCCGACACTTTCCCGGCTGCCGCGCGGCCGGAGCACACGAAGAAGCATCACCATGAACATCACCTGGAAACAGGCCGATCACGACGTCTACGTCGCGACCACGGACGGCGAGTACGCCGGCTTCGTGGCCGTCGACGGCACGGCCCACGTCCTGCACGATCGGCACAGCCGCCGTCTCGGCAGCTACCCGTCCCTCTCCGCCGCGCGCAGCGCGCTGGAGGTCCTCGGTGCGCCCGCGTCCGCGGCGCAGCACCGCCCCCGCCGCTCCGCGCGGAGCCGTCGCCGCCCCTCCACCGCACGGAGCCGCTGACCGCCCGCGCGACGGCGCGTTCCACGGCCGATCCGAGGCTTCACGAGATGGATCACGGGTCCGTCTTCGCCGAGCACGCGAAAGGGGGCGAGTGCCGAAGCACTCGCCCCCTTTCGCGGGAACGGGATCCGCTCAGGCGCCGGCCGCCAGGTCGGGCGTGGTCGGGATGGTGCCCGCGGTGTTCACACCGACGGAGACCTTCTCGCCGCGGGCCGTGGTCGTGAAGACGAACTTGCCGTCCACCGCGTCCACGTGCACGTGGTCGCCGGGGTTGAGCTCGCCGTGCAGGATCTTCTCCGACAGCTGGTCCTCGACCTCGCGCTGCATCGCACGACGCAGCGGACGCGCACCGAGCGTCGGGTCGAAGCCCAGGTCGATGAGCCGGTCCTTGGCGGCGTCCGTCAGCTCCACCGTCATGTCACGGTCGAGCAGGCGATCGGACAGGCGCTTCGTGAACAGGCCCACGATCTGGCGCAGCTCGTCCTTGTTCAGCTGCGGGAAGACGATGACGTCGTCGAGACGGTTCAGGAACTCGGGCTTGAAGTTGCGCTTGAGCTCCTCGTCCACCTTGCCCTTCATCCGCTCGTAGGTGCTCTGCGAGTTGCCCTCGATCTGGAAGCCGACCGGACCACCGGCGATCGCCGACGAGCCGAGGTTCGTCGTCATGATGATCACAGTGTTCTTGAAGTCGATCACGCGACCCTGACCGTCGGTGAGACGGCCCTCCTCGAGGATCTGCAGGAGCGAGTTGAAGATGTCCGGGTGGGCCTTCTCGATCTCGTCGAACAGCACCACGGAGAACGGCTTGCGGCGCACCTTCTCGGTGAGCTGGCCGCCCTCTTCGAAGCCGACGAACCCGGGAGGGGCACCGAACAGCCGCGAGACGGTGTGCTTCTCGCCGAACTCGCTCATGTCGAGAGAGATGAGCGCACCCTCGTCGTCGAACAGGAACTCGGCGAGCGCCTTGGCGAGCTCGGTCTTTCCGACGCCCGTGGGGCCGGCGAAGATGAACGAGCCCGAGGGACGCTTCGGGTCCTTGAGGCCTGCACGCTGACGACGGATCGTCTTGGACAGGGCGGCGATCGCCTCCTCCTGGCCGATGACGCGCTGGTGCAGCGCCTTCTCCATGAAGACGAGACGGCTGGACTCCTCCTCGGTGAGCTTGAACACCGGGATGCCCGTGGCCTGGGCCAGGACCTCGGCGATCAGGCCCTCGTCGACGACCGCGTTGGTCGCGACGTCGCCCGAGCGCCACTGCTTCTCCAGGCGCAGCCGCTCGGCGAGCAGCTCCTTCTCCTGGTCGCGCAGGGCGGCGGCCTTCTCGAAGTCCTGCTCCTCGGAGGCCTGCTCCTTCTCCTCGCGCACCTTCGCGATCTTGTCGTCGAACTCGCGCAGCTCCGGCGGCGACGACAGGATCGACAGCCGCAGGCGGGCGCCGGCCTCGTCGATCAGGTCGATGGCCTTGTCCGGAAGGAAGCGGTCCGACACGTAGCGGTCGGCGAGGTTCGCCGCGGCCACGAGGGCGCCGTCGGTGATCTGCACCTTGTGGTGCGCCTCGTAGCGGTCGCGCAGACCCTTCAGGATGTTGATCGCGTGCGGCAGGCTCGGCTCGTTCACCTGGATCGGCTGGAACCGGCGCTCCAGCGCCGCGTCCTTCTCGAAGTGCTTGCGGTACTCGTCGAGCGTGGTCGCACCGATCGTCTGCAGCTCGCCGCGAGCGAGCAGCGGCTTCAGGATCGATGCGGCGTCGATCGCGCCCTCGGCGGCACCGGCACCCACGAGGGTGTGGATCTCGTCGATGAAGACGATGATGTCGCCGCGGGTGCGGATCTCCTTGGTGACCTTCTTCAGGCGCTCCTCGAAGTCTCCGCGGTACCGGGAACCCGCGATGAGGGATCCGAGGTCCAGCGAGTAGAGCTGCTTGTCCTTCAGCGTCTCGGGCACGTCGCCCTTGACGATCGCCTGGGCCAGCCCCTCGACGACGGCGGTCTTGCCGACGCCGGGCTCGCCGATCAGCACCGGGTTGTTCTTCGAGCGGCGGGAGAGGATCTGCATGACCCGCTCGATCTCCTTCTCGCGCCCGATCACCGGGTCGAGCTTGTTCTCGCGCGCGGCCTGCGTGAGGTTGCGGCCGAACTGGTCGAGGACCTGCGAGCCCTGCGCCGACTGCTGGCTGCTGTCGTGCGCGGCGCCGGAGACGGCGGCCGGCTCGCGGCCCGGGGATCCCGAGAGCATCTGGATGACCTGCTGGCGCACCTTGTTCAGGTCGGCGCCGAGCTTGACGAGCACCTGGGCGGCGACGCCCTCGCCCTCGCGGATGAGGCCGAGGAGGATGTGCTCGGTGCCGATGTAGTTGTGACCGAGCTGCAGCGCCTCGCGCAGGCTCAGCTCGAGCACCTTCTTGGCGCGCGGGGTGAAGGGGATGTGGCCGGTCGGCTGCTGCTGACCCTGGCCGATGATGTCCTGCACCTGCTCACGCACGGACTCGAGGGAGATGCCGAGCGACTCCAGGGCCTTGGCAGCCGCACCCTCGCCCTCGTGGATGAGGCCGAGGAGGATGTGCTCGGTGCCGATGTAGTTGTGGTTGAGCATCTTCGCCTCTTCCTGGGCGAGGACGACGACACGACGGGCTCGGTCTGTGAATCTCTCGAACATGTCACTCCTTGTTCGTTGCCCGGGATGCGGGCGATGGCACAGTTCGTGCCGGATACATCGAGAGTAACGACCGCACGGAAGACGTATGCCGTTGTTCGCCGTGGGCTGACCCTGTGACGCGGCGTGACGACCGCACGCGACGGCAGACCCGGAATGCCGGATCCGTCTCCCTCCCCTGGCCGCCTTTCCCTCCCCGCACATGCGCACATGCGGGGAGGGAAAGCGGGCGCAGGGAGGGAAACGAGCGATCCTCGGGCGAGATCACGCGTCGCGCGAACCCGGGGTGGTCGGGCGAAGGGTCGGACGTCGGGCGACGGGTCAGGCGTCGGGCGACGGGTCAGGCGACGGGCGGAGCCGGAGGCGCGGCGGGCTGCGCGGGAGCGGGAGCGGCGCCGGCGATCGGCTCGATGAGCACGGCGGTGCCGTAGGCGCACATCTCGCTGAAGCTCCCGAGCGAGCCGGAGTCGAAGCGCATCGCGATCACGGCGTTGGCGCCGCGCTGCACGGCCTCGGCCCACATCCGGTTCATCACCTCGTAGCGGCTCTCGTACATGAGCTTCGTGAACTCGGGGATCTCACCGCCGCCGAGGGCACGGAACCCGGCGGTGAAGCCCTGCCCGAAGTTGGTGGAACGCACGGTGAGGCCCATCACCTCGCCGAGCACCTGGGTCACGCGGTAGCCGGGAACGTCGTTGGTCGTCACCATGAACATGCGCTCATCGTGACACGTCGTGTGGATGCCGCGCATCCCCCGCTCCCGGAATCCGCACAGGTGGCCGACGGAGGATCGTCAGGGCCCCTGCGACGGGTCCTCGCCGACGACAGGAACGGATCCCGACGATGACGATGAGCCCCCAGCACGCCTCCCGGCGCCGCATGTACCGACGACGCCGCTGGCTCGTCGGGATCATCGCGGTGATCGTGCTCGCGCTCATCGCGGCCGCGGCGTTCGTCGTGATCACCTATGCGGACGCGAACAACGGGATCCGCCGCTCGTCGATCTCCGGCATGACCGGACCGAAGCAGAACACCGGCGAGTCGAACATCCTCATCATGGGGCTCGACAGCCGCGTGGACGTGAACGGCAAGCCGTTCCCGCAGGCGATCTACGACCAGATCCACGCCGAGGACGCGTCGGTCGGCGGCTACAACACCAACGTGCTGATGCTGATCCACATCCCGGCGAACGGCGGCAAGGCCGTCGGGATCTCGATCCCGCGCGACGACTACGTCGACTTCCCCGGCGCCCCTGGCGGCGTGGAGAAGGGCAAGATCAAGGAGGCGTACGGCGATGCCATGAACGCGTCCCTGCAGAAGCTCGCCGACGAGGGCGTGCCGGAGGCGGACGCCTACCAGCAGTCGCGCACGGCGGCACGGCAGAGCACCATCAAGACCGTGTCCGAGTTCCTCGGCGGGGTGCGCATCGACCACTTCGTCGAGGTCACCATGGCCGCGTTCTACGAGGTGGCCCAGGCGGTGCAGCCGATCACGGTGTGCCTGAACCATGCGACCGCCGACACGTTCTCGGGCGCCGACTTCCCGGCCGGCGTCCAGCAGCTGAACGCTGCGCAGTCGATGGCCTTCGTGCGGCAGCGCCGCGACACCACCTCGAGCGACTTCGACATGACCGACCTGGACCGCACCCGCCGCCAGCAGGCGTTCATGGTGTCGCTGGCCGTGAAGCTCAAGCAGGCGTCGACGTTCACCGACTTCGGCAAGCTGCAGAAGCTCATCGACGTCGCGAAGAAGGACGTGGCACTCGATTCGGATCTGGATCTGCTGTCGTTCGCGCAGCAGGCGCAGAGCCTGGCCGGCGGCAACATCTCGTTCGTGACGCTGCCGATCGACCACTTCGACACCGTCGACGGTCAGGACGTGAACATCGTCGACGTGGATGCGATCCGCGCGCAGGTGCACGACCTGCTGAACCCGCCGACCCCGACCGCTGCGCCGTCCGCGTCGCCGTCGTCGTCTTCGGGGACGAAGGCCGGATCCGGATCGACGGCGCCGTCGGCTCCGGCGACGCCGAACCCGGTCTACACGGACTCGTCGTCGCCGCTGCAGTCCGGCAACGTGCCCTGCGTGAACTGAGGCGGTCCGGTCGCACCGGGCCTACTGGACGTAAGGCACAGTCAGCACCGCATCCGCGAACCCGGGGGCCGTGAAGCGGATCGTGATCACGCCGTCCCAGAATGCGCTGCCGTTGTTCGGGGTCTCCGCACCGTACATGAAGCCGTTCGCGGTGGATCCGTCGTAGCTGGAGACGACGGGCGTCTGCGAGTTCCCGGCACCGATGACCGTCTGGAAGACGAAGACGCTGTGGAGCTGGTCGTCAGGGGCTCCGGTCGTGGTCGCCCACCCGACGATTCCGGCGTCGCCGCCGGGCACGTTGCCTTTGTACAGGTAGAGCCCCTGGGCGGCGGAGTTGGATCCGGTTCCCTGCCAGGTGATGGTCGCCGACACGGTCGTCGCCGTCGGCGCGGCCTGCGACAACTGGAGCACGCCGCTCAGGCGGAACTCCGAGCTCCACTGAGGGCCGGTGAAGGTGAGTGCGACGCCGGACGCGTCGATGGTGCCGCCGCTCGCCGCGCTGAACGGTACCGCGACTGCGGCGACCACCACGGGGGTGCTCCACGCCGCAGCGCGAAGCACGCCGCGTCGGGAGAGGGGGCTGCGATCGGTGCGTGCGGGTGCGTCGGTCATCGGAGTCCTCACTGCGACGGCGGGGCGGCCGTCGGATTCGGGCGCACGCAGCATCCTAGTGGCGCCGTCACCCACGCTTCGAGCAACGGTATCTCGATATATGCCAACACTGGCGGCCTCGACATGCGTCGCAGGCTTCGCTGCTCACCCGCTCCGGGCCGCCCGATCGGGACCCGGCTGATCCCGCGAATCGGGACTCCGACCCTCTGGCGCGGAGGCCGGCGCCCGCAGTACTTTGATCACCGTGAGCCGCGCCGCCCAGATCGCCACCGGAGTCGCGGCTGCGGCGGTCATCGCGGGCCTGGTCGCGCTCGCCTCTCCCGTTTTCAGCGCCTTGGGTGGTTCCGGGCACCACCCCATCGCACATGCCTTGTCGGTGAGGCCGAGCGCCGCGCCGATCGCCTCGCCCGCCCCGACGCCCACGACGGAGGAAGCCTCCGCCGGCTGCAGAGCGGAGGCATCCTTCAGTCTGCAAGGCGATGTCGCGCACCTGCTGAAGGCCGACGCGATCCAGGATCGAGGCTCTCGATGGGGTGCCCGCGGAGAGGTCCTCTCGAACGCGGCCGGGATCTTCTCCTATGTCGTCGCCCCGAACGACAACCTCGATTCGATCGAGACGCGCCTGTGCTTCGACGGGTGGTCTCTCGCACGGTTCAATCACGTGCTCGGCGCGGCGATCCAACCCGACGCTCATCTGATCCTCCGCCCCGACCCCGCGCTGCCCTGGATCGATTCGTACCACCCTTACGATGAGGTGCCGGGAGTCAGCGTCGTCGACTACACCGACGCCCTGTACGAGATGGGCGCCGCCGTGCGCACACAGGATCTGGACACCGCCCGCGCGATCTGGAGCAAGCTCGTCTCCGGACACGTCTCCCCCGCCGCCCAAGCCGCCGCGACGAAGGCGCTGGATGCGGGTGACTGGCCGGTGCTGGATCAGCTGTTCCCGTAGCACACGCGTCGCCCCTTGATCGGGCAGCCGATCGCGTGCGCGTGCACTCCCCCGCATCGAGCAGGAATCGAGAAGCGCCCCCGCGGGCCCGGATCCGAGACTCGAAGCATGAACATTCAGCGCATCACCCTCGAGACCACCTCCGACGCCGTGCCGGCGGCCGAGGCCTTCTACCGCGACGCCCTGGGGCTGGCGGAGCAGGTCACCGTCCGCGCGACCTCCGCACCGAGCACCGGCTTCCGCGGCTTCGCGCCGTCGCTCATCTTCGTGCAGCCGGGCGACGTCGACGAGGCCGTCGCGCGGGCGGTCGCCGCCGGTGCCGAGATCCTCAAGCCGGTCGTCAAGAGCCTCTGGGGCTACGGCGGCTCATTCCGGGCACCCGACGGCACCGCGTGGCAGATCGCCAGCGCGAACAAGACCGCCACAGCACCCGTCACCGGCGAGGTGGAGCGGCTCGTCCTGCTGCTCGGCGTCGACAGCGTCAAGGCCGGCAAGCGCTTCTACCAGGAGCAGGGCCTGACCGTCGCGAAGAGCTTCCCCTCCTACGTCGAGTTCGACTCCGGTGCTGTCACGCTCGCCCTCTACAAGCGCGCCTCGCTCGCCAAGCAGGTGGGCATCGATCCGAGCGGCAGCGGATCCCACCGGCTCGCGGTCGTGGCGGACCGGACCTTCACCGATCCCGACGGCTACGCGTGGATGACGGCGGAGAGCACCGTCAGCGCGGCGTGAACGCGGGACCCGGGACGGTCGGACCCGGGGGCGTCGGACCGGGTCGGGGCCGGACCGGGTCGGGGTCGGACCGGGAGGGCACCGCGTTTCGTCTCGCGCCGGCTTCGCCGGTGCTCGCTCAACGACCGGCGAGGAGAGCGCGGGCCGGGCCCTTCGACAGGCTCAGGGACCGAGGGCGCGGGCCGGGCCCTTCGACAGGCTCAGGGATCGGGGGCGCGGGCCGGGCCCTTCGACGGGCTCAGGGACCGGGGGCGCGTCATCGTTCGTCACACCGGGCGCGGAATATCGGCTGACTCATAGCGTTGAAGACATCCGGCGCCACGGCGCCGACGTCCCGGCGCGTCTCGCGCCCATCCTCCCGGCGCACCCCAGCGCACCGACTTGGAGTCTCTGATGAGCACAACCACCCCCGCGGCACGGCGCCCGAAGGCGCCCGACACGCGCGGCCCCGTCCGCAAGCTGCTGACCTCGTTCGGCTTCCAGATCATCGCCGCGCTCGTGCTCGGCATCGCCGTGGGTCTCATCGGCCGCCAGCTCGGCGCCACGCACGACAACCACACGGTGCTGTCCGACACGCTCGACAAGATCGGCGGCTCCTACGTCACGCTGCTGCGCGCGGCCGTGGTCCCTCTCATCTTCACCGCGATCGTCGCGAGCATCTCCAACCTGCGCCGGGTGCAGAACGCCGCGCGCCTGGCCGGGCAGACCCTGCTGTGGTTCGCGATCACCGCGTTCATCGCGGTGTCGATCGGCATCGTGCTCGGCATCACCATCCAGCCCGGCGCACACGCCGGCACAGACCTCGCCAAGGGCGCCCCGCCCACGGTCGGCACCTGGTGGAACTTCCTCCTCGGCCTCATCCCGCAGAACTTCCTGGGCCTCGCGGTCTCCACGAGCCCGGGCCCGGCCGAGGGCACCTTCGTCTCCGGCGTGAGCTTCAACATCCTCCAGGTCATCGTCGTCGCGGTGGCGGTCGGCATCGCCGTGCTCAAGGCCGGCCGAAAGGCCGAGCCGTTCCTCGCCTTCACGGAGTCCCTGCTCAAGGTCATCCAGCGCGTGCTGTGGTGGATCATCCGCATCGCCCCGCTCGGCACCTTCGGCCTCATCGGATCCGCCGTCATCAACTACGGCTGGGACAAGCTGACCTCGCTCGCGTGGTTCACCGGCGCCATCTACCTGGGCCTCGCCCTCGTGCTGTTCGTGGTCTACCCGATCCTCGTCAAGAGCCACGGGCTCTCGATCACGCAGTACTTCTCCGGCGTGTGGCCCGCCGTGCAGCTGGCGTTCGTGAGCCGCAGCTCGATCGGCACGCTCCCCCTCACCGAGCGCGTGACCGAGCGCAACCTGGGCGTGCCCCGCGGCTACGCGTCGTTCGCGGTGCCGCTCGGCGCCACCACCAAGATGGACGGCTGCGCCGCGATCTACCCGGCCCTGGCCGCGATCTTCGTCGCCCAGTTCTTCCACATCGACCTGAGCATCATGCAGTACGTGCTGATCGTCATCGTCTCGGTGGTCGGATCCGCGGCGACCGCCGGGACCACCGGCGCGATCGTCATGCTGACCCTGACCCTGTCGACCCTGGGCCTGCCGCTCGAAGGCGTCGGTCTGCTGCTCGCGATCGACCCGATCCTCGACATGGGCCGCACCGCGGTCAACGTGGCCGGCCAGGCCCTGGTGCCGACGATCGTCGCCAAGCGCGAGGGCATCCTCGACCTGGACCTCTACAACGCCCCGCGCAACGGCCTGCCGTTCGCCGAGGACATCGAGGACGAGGCGCCCGAGTCCGTGGAGTCGAGCGCCGACGAGGCTGCGGTCTCGGCGCGCTGACGCTCCCCCTCCGTCACGAGGCCCCCGGATCCTGCGGATCCGGGGGCCTCGGTCGTGCGGGCATTCACCTCGTCACGCTTCCATGAGCGGCACGTCGAGGTCGAACGCGAGCACGACGGCGCGCGCGAGCAGACGCTCCTGATCCTCGCCCGGATGGCCCAGCGTGCGACCCAGGCGATCCACGGGAATGGTAGTTCGGTGCATCCCGTTTCGGGATGCACCGCTGTGACTCCGCTTCAGCCGCGCCTGGCCTCGCGCTGCCGGAGCGCCTCGCTCTCCGCGCGTTCGGCCTCGAGCTCGCCCCGGAGCCCCGCGTTCTCGTCCTCCAGCGCGAGCACCCGCCCGATCCCGGCGATGTTCATGCCCTCGTCGCGCAAGCGCGCGACGCGCTGCAGCCGCGCCACGTCGTCGTCGCTGTACCGGCGGGTGCCGCCGTCGCTGCGAGCGGGGGTCAGCAGACCCTTCTGCTCGAGCAGTCGCAGGCTCGCGGCGTTCATGTCCGCGAGCTCGGCGGCCACGGCGATGCCGTAGACGGGGGTCGCGGAATCGCGTTCGGCCATGCGGTTCTCCTCAGCACTTGCACCATTCGGAACGTTGATCTATAACAAATCTACACTGGCAGATATAGATCCTGCACACCCCGCAGCCCTGACGGGCCACAGGAAAGGAGTAAGACATGACCCTCGGTTTCGATCCCCTCAGCCAGCTCGATCGCTTCGCAGCAAGCGTGTTCGACTCCCCGCGCGCGCCCAAGCGCATGCCCGTGGACCTCTACCGCGACGGCGACCGGTACGTCCTGCACGCGGACATGCCGGGCGTCGACCCCGGATCCATCGACGTGGACGTCGACGGCGGGCAGCTCTCGATCCGCGCCCAGCGAACCATGGGCGGGCAGGAGAGCGTGCGCTGGTTCACGCGCGAGCGCGAGTCCGGCTCGTTCCTGCGGCAGTTCGCCCTCGGTGACGGCGTCGACCTCGACGGCATCAGCGCCTCCTACGACAACGGCGTGCTCTCGGTCATCATCCCCGTGAGCGACCGGGCCAAGCCGCGCCGCATCCGGGTGGAGTCGTCCGACCAGGGGCAGCGGATCGACGCCTGAGTCCCCCACGAGAGGAGAAGAGAGAATGGTCCTTCCGTCCACGCTCGACAGGTTCCTCGCCGGCATGGAGTACCCGGCTTCGAGGGACGACCTGATGCGCGAGGCTCTGCACGACGGCCTCGCCCGCGCCGACCGGGATCTGCTGGGCACGCTGCCCGACGGCACTTACACCGCGCGCTGGCACGTGCGGCACGCCCTGACCCGCGCCGGCAGCGCGTTCGACCGCATCCCCGCCCTGGCCTGAGGCCGGCCCTTCCCGGCCGCCGGCGTCGCGGCGACCGACGGCGTTCGCCGCCGGGACGGCGACCGGGGAGCGGGGCGGATCCGCATCGGCGGGATCCGCCCCACGGCATGGTCAGCGCTCGGTCGGCCCCGTCGCGATCCGGGTGTCGAGCGCGAGCTCCTCGGCGTCCATCGCGTGGATCAGCTCGCGCATGACCTCCTCGTTGAGCGTGCCGGCGTCGCGCTCGGTGATGAGCACGTCGCGCCGCACCTGCAGCCACCCCTTCGAGAGGCCCACGAGCTCGTCCCGGCTCGGCCGCGGCATGCTGTCCTCGTCGCGCTGCCCCTGCGCGGTGTCGCGCTCGACCCGTGAGAACCGCTGCGCGAACCGGTCGAACCAGCCCAGCGACGCCGCGCCGTGCTTCTGCTCCCACGCCGCGCGCTTCTCGTCCAGGAAGACCTTGCCCGCTTCGCGCGTGCGAGCGCGCACCTGCTCGAGCTGACGGCGGTCCTCCTCCTCTTCATCCGTCACGTCGGCGACGCCCAGCCCGCGGATGAGCGGCGGCAGGGTGAGGCCCTGGAGCAGGAGGGTGCCGACCGTCACCAGGAACGCCACCACGACGATCGCGTGCGACGCCTCCGTGTCGAGCCCTGCGAGATCGGCCGCGGCGAGCGCGGTCGCGAGCGTGACGACGCCGCGCATGCCGGCCCACGAGATCACGGCGTTGTCGCGCCAGGTGAGCTGCGACTCCCGGAACCGCTCGCGCAGCTCCTCCTCGCTCGGGCGTCGCCCCGTCCACCCCTTGCGGCGCTGCTTCTCGGCGACCGCGTCGACGCGCCTCTGGAACTCGCCCGACGCCAGCGCCTTCTCGAAGCGGCGGAGGCGCAGACTCGACCAGAACGCGCCCCAGGCCGACGCCGGGTAGACGAACAGCGGCCGCACCAGCAGCACGACGAGGAAGACCGCCCCCGCGAGCCACAGCACCCCGCCCACCTGCGTCGCCCCCAGCTCGGCGAGCACCGGCGGAAGCTGCAGCCCGATGTACGCGAACACGAACGACTCCAGCAGGAAGTCCGCGGACAGCCAGATCGGCGCCTCCTGCATCCGGGTCGCGTAACTGGTGCGCGGGGCGTTGTAGCCGACCACGAGTCCCATCGCGACGACGGCGAGCACGCCGGATCCCTCCAGGTGCTCCGTGATCGCGTACACCCCGAACGGGGCGAGCAGCCCGAACGTGCCGATCACCACCGGATCCGAGATCCGCATGCGCAGCTGGTGCATGCCGAGGCCGGCGACGATGCCGATCCCGACGCCGGCGACCACCGCGACGACGAAGTCCTTGAGGCCGCTGCCCACCGTGACGGTGGTTCCGGCGAGGATCAGCGCGAACACCCGGTACAGGGTCAGCGAGGTGGCGTCGTTGATGAGGCTCTCCCCCGAAAGCACGGTCATCACCCGGCGCGGCAGGCCGAGCCGGCGCCCGATGGCCGCGGCCGACACCGCGTCGGGCGGGGCGACGATCGCACCGAGCAGCAGTGCGCCGGGAAGGGTCAGCGACGGCATGATCAGCCACGCGACGAGCCCCACCGCGGCCGTCGTGACGATCACCAGCCCCACGCCGAGCCGACGGATCTGCGGCAGGCTGCGGCGGAAGCTCACGAACGACACGTCGAGCGACGCGGAGTACAGCAGCGGCGGCAGGACGAGCGTCAGCAGCACGTGCCCGTCGATGCGCAGGTTCGGCACCGCCGGGATGAACGACACCGCGAGCGCCACCACCGTGACCAGCAGCGGGGCGGGCCAGCCGCGCCACCGCGCGATCGCGGCGACGATGACGGATCCGACCAGCACGTAGAAGATCTCGGCGTCCATGCGGTCAGGCTACCGGTGCGCCTCTGTCGCGCCGCTGTCACGGTGCTGTCGGCGCGGATTGGCATCCGCCCGATCACCACGACCCGTCCGGGCCTCGTTCCTCCCGGCCGTCCTCGGTCGCCGACCGGGCGGCGTCGAGGATCCCGATGACCTCCTCGTCGGCCGTCTGCCGGAAGTCGACGTAGTGCATCCCCACCGCCATGAACCCCTCCGGCGCATCGAGGCAGACGACCGCATCGGCCACAGGACTGGCTCCCGAGCGCAGCCCGGCGAGCGCGTCGGGTGCCGCAACGGGGACCGCCACGACGACACGGGCCGCACCCCGGGCCCGCGCGATCGCGCAGGCCGCCCGCACGGTCGCGCCCGTCGCGATGCCGTCGTCGACGAGGAGCGCCGTCCGTCCGACCAGCGGCACCGGCGCGCGCCCGCCGCGGAACAGCCGGGCACGGCGCTCGACCTCGGCGCGCTCCCGGCGCTCCCCCGCACGCACCGTCTCCTCGTCGACCGCCGCGGCGCGGATCACGTCGGCGTTGCGGACCGCGGCACCCTCCTCGCCGACGGCTCCCATCGCGAGCTCCGGCTGCCACGGCACACCGACCTTGCGCACCACGAGCACGTCGAGGGGAGCGCCGAGCACCCCTGCCACCTCGGCCGCGACCGGCACCCCGCCCCGGGGAAGGCCCAGCACGACCGGATCCGGTGGCGGATCCTCCGCCAGTCGCGCGCCGAGCCGCCGGCCGGCGTCGGCACGATCCGCGAACCCGTGCATGCCTCCGGACTACGCCCCCACGGCCGCCGCGGTCAAGCCAGGACGCCGGCCCCGGGATCCGGATCCGGAATGCCGCGGGATCCGGTCGCGTTGCCACCATCGATGTCTTCTCTCGCGCTCTCCGTCCTCGACCTCGTCCCGGTGCGCACCGGGCAGACCAGCGCCCAGGCGGTGGCGGCGTCGCTCGCCCTCGCCGCGCGTGCCGATGAGCTCGGCTACCGGCGGTACTGGTTCGCCGAGCACCACAACATGCCCGCGGTCGCCTCCACCGCCCCGCCGGTGCTCATCGCCGCGGCCGCCGCGCGCACTCAGCGCATCCGCGTCGGATCGGGCGGCGTGATGCTGCCGAACCATGCGCCGCTGATCGTGGCGGAGCAGTTCGCCGCACTCGAGGCGATCGCCCCCGGTCGCATCGATCTGGGCATCGGGCGCGCGCCCGGAAGCGATCCGGTGATCACCCAGCTGCTGCGCGCCTCGGGCGCCGCCGGCGACGTCGAGCGGTTCCCCGACCACGTGCAGGACATCGCGCTCATGCTGCAGCCCGACGGCGCGACCGTGCAGTTCACCTCGGGCGGCGAGTACTCGGTGCGCTCGACCCCCGCCGCCGGCGGCTCCCCGGAGGTGTGGCTGCTCGGATCCAGCGACTACTCGGCGCAGCTCGCCGCGTCGCTCGGTCTGCCGTACGTGTTCGCGAACCACTTCTCGGGTCAGGGCCTCGACCGCGCCCTCTCCCTGTATCGCGAAGGCTTCCGGCCCAGCGAGGCACACCCCGAGCCGCGCACCTTCCTCACCGCGAACGTCGTCGCGGCGCCCACGGCCGAGGAGGCCGCCGACCGCGCCCTGCCGCAGCTGCGGATGATGGCGCGGCTGCGTCTGAACCGTCCGCTCACCGCTCTGGAGACGGTGGAGGAGGCCCACGCGGCACTCGCCGCGGCACCGGATCCACAGGAGGAGCAGATCCACGCCGCCGCCGTCGCGAACTGGTTCGTGGGCGACGCCGCCTCCGTACGCGCCGAGCTCGAGGCCTTCGCCGCGCGGCACGGCGTCGACGAGATCATGGTCTCCCCCGTCGCCGGCTCGTTCGCCGCCGAGGATCCGACTCTCACCCCGGGACGCACGCAGACCCTCGAGCTGCTCGCGGACTGAACCGATCGCGACGGCTCGGCGGCGCCGCTCGACCCGCGCTGTTGCGCAGGGCGTCCCTGCCGTTGTGCAGGGTGCCCCCGCGTTCTGCACGAGCCGGCCGGCGGGTCGGGGCGGATCGCGCCGGATTCGCGGCCGGGTCGGATAGGCGGTCCTGCAGAACGTCGCACCCTCCCTGCCGAACGGCTGCAGTGTCAGGCAACCTTGGCGCGCGATCCCCGCGCCGGCGCGGCTATGCCTCGGGCTCGCCCGCGATGAGGCCGCGCAGCCAGTCCCTGGCCTCGACGAACACGTCGTCGGCGTAGCGCTCGGGGTACTGCACGATGCGGCGGTCGGCGCGGGGGTACGACCCGAGGAACACCACCCGGGGGCTGAACCGCCGGATGCCGAGCAGCGCGTCGGCCATGCGCTCGTCCTGGATGTGCCCGTCGGCGTCGAGGACGAACCGGTAACGGCCCAGCTCGTCGCCGATGGGGCGCGACTGCAGCAGCGACAGGTTGATGCCGCGCGTGGAGAACTGCTCCAGCAGCTCGAGCAGGGCACCCGCGTGGTCTTCCGGGAGCTCCACGATCAGGGAGGTCTTGTCGGCGCCCGTCGGGGGCGCCGGGGCGACCGTGCGGGCGACCAGCACGAACCGGGTGACGGCGTTGTCGTTGTCGCCGATGCCGTCGGCCAGCAGCTCGAGCTCGTGGTGCTGCACGATGCCGGGGGCCGCGATGGCCGCATCGGCGGGCAGAGAGCCGTCCAGGATCCCGAGCGCCGAGGCGACGTTGCTGGCGGCGGGCACGTGCTGGTGGCGCGGGAGGTGCTCGCCCAGCCAGCCGTAGCACTGCGCATAGGCCACGGGGTGCGCGGCGACGACGGTGACGTCCTCGAGGCGCTTGCCGGGGGCGGCGACCAGCACGAAGTCGACCTTGACGAGGTACTCGCCCACGATCCGCAGTCCCGGCAGCGTGGCCAGGGCGTCGAGGGTGGTGGTGACACCGCCCTCGACCGAGTTCTCGATCGCGATCATCGCCGCGTCGCTGCGCCCCTCGAGCACGTCCGACAGCGCCTCGCCGACGTTGTGCACGGGGCGCCACTGCTGCCCGCGCGCCTCCGGCACCTGGTCCAGTGCCGCCTCGGTGAAGGTGCCCGCAGGACCGAGATAGCTGTAGGTGCGGCGGGCGGGGGCGGCATCGGTCACGGCGATCAGCCTAGTCCGCGGGGCGGGGCGCCGACGGCACGTGACGACGCCCCGGCACCGGCCGCCCGCGTCGGCCGCCCCCTCGCGTCCCCCGAGGAAACGATGATGCGTTCACAGGCCGGGCGGGGCAGACTATCCCCATGACGAGCCGAGCCGGCCTCCCCGCGGAGGAAAGCGACCTGATCGACGTCGACGAGCTGATCGCCGCCTACTACGACCGGATCCCGGATCCGAAGATCTCGACCGAGAGAGTCGTGTTCGGCACCAGCGGGCACCGCGGATCCTCGCTGTCCGGCAGCTTCAACGAGCAGCACATCCTCGCCACGACCCAGGCGATCGTCGACTACCGCACGGCGCAGGGCATCACCGGCCCGCTGTTCCTGGGCCGCGACACGCACGCGCTCAGCCGCCCGGCGGAGCGCAGCGCGATCGAGGTGCTCGTCGCGAACGACGTCGACGTGCTGGTCGACGCGCGCGACGCCTGGGTGCCGACCCCGGCTCTCAGCCACGCGATCCTCACCTACAACCGCGACCGCGCCGACGACGAGCCCGGCCGCGCCGACGGCATCGTGGTGACCCCGTCGCACAACCCGCCGCGCGACGGCGGCTTCAAGTACAACCCCCCGCACGGCGGACCTGCGGACACGGACGCGACCGCGTGGATCGCGAACCGCGCGAACGAGCTCATCGAGCAGGGTCTCGAGGGGGTCAAGCGCACGCGCTTCGCCGACATCGACGCCGACGGCCTCGGCACCTACGACTTCCGCGAGGCGTACGTCCGCGACCTGCCGTCGATCATCGACATCGACGCGATCAAGCGCGCAGGCGTACGGATCGGGGCGGATCCGCTCGGCGGTGCGTCGGTCGAGTACTGGGCGCTCATCGCCGAGATGCACGGCCTCGACCTCACCGTGGTGAACCCCGAGGTCGACCCCACCTGGCGCTTCATGACCCTGGACTGGGACGAGAAGATCCGCATGGATCCGTCGTCCCCCTCGGCGATGGCGTCGCTGGTGGCGAAGAAGGGCGACTACGACGTGCTCACGGGCAACGACGCCGACGCCGACCGGCACGGCATCGTCACCCCGGATGCCGGGCTCATGAACCCCAACCACTACCTCGCCGTCGCGATCGACTACCTGTTCTCGCACCGCGAGGGCTGGGACCGTAATGCGGCGATCGGCAAGACGCTCGTGTCGTCGATGATCATCGATCGCGTCGCAGAGTCTCTCGGACGGCGCCTGCTCGAGGTGCCCGTCGGGTTCAAGTGGTTCGTCCCCGGGCTGCTCGACGGATCGGTCGCGTTCGGCGGTGAGGAGTCGGCCGGGGCCTCGTTCCTGCGCCGGGACGGATCCGTGTGGTCGACCGACAAGGACGGGATCCTGCTCTGCCTGCTGGCCGCGGAGATCATCGCCGTGACAGGCAAGACGCCCTCCGAGCGCTATCGCGAGCTGGAGGAGGCGTTCGGCGCCTCCGCCTATCAGCGCGTCGACGCGCCCGCCACCCCGGAGCAGAAGGCGACGCTCGGCAAGCTGTCGCCGGAGTCGGTGTCGGCGACCGAGCTGGCCGGCGAGCCGATCACCGCGAAGCTCTCGCACGCTCCGGGCAACGGCGCGGCGATCGGCGGCCTGAAGGTGCAGACCGAGCACGCGTGGTTCGCCGCGCGCCCGTCCGGCACGGAGGACGTCTACAAGCTCTACGCGGAGTCGCTGCTCGGCGCGGAGCACCTCGCCCGCGTGCAGGAGGAGGCCCGCGCGGTCGTCAGCGCCGCGCTCGGCGCCTGAGGGCCGGCGCCCGTCGGCACCCGGTGCCCGGGGTTCCGGCCCGGGGGCGGGTCCTGGCCCCCTGCTCGCTGGTCGCGCATTGCGGGTTAGGTAGCCCCATTCCCGCAATATGCGACCACCGAACGACGGTGAGAGGGGCGGATCGGGTCGGGGGAAGGGGCGCGGCGGCGGGGACGGCCGCGAGCGTCAGCGGCGGCCGGGGGTGCTGTCGCGCACGATCACCTCGACCGGCAGCGGGGCCTGGGTCCAGTCGTCGTCGACGATCGCGCGGAACGCCTGGTAGCCGGCGTCGTTGAGCGGCACCCGCACGGTCGTGAGCGCCGGGGTCACGTCGCCGCTCGCCGAGACGTCGTCAAAGCCGCAGACCGCGATGTCCTCGCCGACGCCGCGGCCCGCCGCCCGGATCGCGGACATCGCGCCGAGCGCCACCACGTCGCTCATGCCGAAGACCAGCGTGCCCGGCTCGACGCCCTCGGCGAGCGCGGCCGTCATCGCCGCGGTGCCCGACTCCCGGCGGAAGTCGCCGCGGTGGATCCGGGCCAGCTCGCCCCCGCCGGCCGCGAACCCGCGGGCGAAGCCGTTGAGGCGGTCGTCGGAGGTGCGCACGCCCTCGGCGGCTCCGATGCCGATCGCGGTGCGATAGCCGATCGCGGCCATGCGGCGGCCGAGTTCCTCCGCCCCGCCGGCGTTGTCGATCGTGATCGCCCGGGTGGCCCCCTCGTCGCCGGCCGGGCGCTCGCCGAACACGACGACCCGTCCGCCGTAGCGCTGGAACGCCGCCAGCTCCGCATCCGCGGGTGCGCCCTCCCCCGCCTCGCCGGTGCGGTCGGCGCGGGACGCCGCGAGGATGAGGCCCTGCGGACGCTGGCCGCGCAGGGCGCGCAGGATCCGGTTCTCGCGCTCCGGATCCCGCTCGGTGATCGAGATCGTCACGACCAGCCCTCGCTCGTCGGCACCGCGCGCGACACCCGCCGCGATCTGGCCGAAGTAGGGGTCGGCGATGTCGGCGACGAGGAGGGCGATGACCGGGGAGTGTCCGCGCGCGGTCGCCTGCGCCGACACGTTCGGGGTGTAGCCGAGGGACTCGGCGACGCGCTCGACCCGCTCCCGGAACGCCTCGGCCACCTTGCGCTCCGAGCCGTTCAGCACGCGCGACGCCGTGGCGAGGGAGACGCCGGCCTCCCGTGCGACGTCCTGGAGCGTCACCGCATGGGCGGCGCCGGGGGCGGAGCGCAGGGAAGGGCTTTCCGGATTCATGCCCCGAGCATAGTTCCCGTCGCGCCCTTCGCGCATCGCGGGACACGCGCCGGGACGTCCGTCCGCGCCCGGGTGTCAGCCGAGGTAGGCGCGCAACGCGGCGGCCTCGCCGGCGAGGGCGGCCGGGTCGTCCCCCGGCACGAACTCGAGCAGCGCATCCCGCGGGGGGACGGGCGCGTTCGCCGCCGCGGCGGCGAACGCCCGCCACAGACCGTCCCGGGCGCCGAGCGTCAGACGCTCGGCCGCAGGCCACCAGGAGAACACGTGCACCGCCGAGACCCGATCCGCGATCCGTCGGTACTCCGCGACGGCCACGTCGTCGGGCGCCGAGACCGTGGGCTGCCAGTACGTCGACAAGTGCGGGCTGGCGACCTCGTCCAGCACGCGCAGCGTCTGCTCCGCATCGTCGGCGAGCGTGCCCCCGTGGAACTCGAGCGCGAGCGAGATCCCCCGCGCGCCCGCCTGCTCCACGGCCGCGGCGAGGGCGTCGATGGTCGCGGCGCGCTCCTGGGCACTCGCCTGCGCGGAGCCGGTCCGCCCCGCCCAGATCCGGATCCGGTCGGCGCCGAGCGCCGCGGCGGCGTCGAGCACCGGGGCGATCTCCTCCCCCGCATCGCCGCGGAAGTAGGAGCCGTAGGAGGCGACCGCCAGCCCGGCGTCGGCCGTGACCCTGGCGACCTGGGACGCCCGCGCGACATCACCCGGAGGCACGTGCACGTCGCTGCCCCACTCGACGGCCTGCAGTCCGGCGTCCGCGGCGAGCGCGGCGATCGCCGCCGGCTCCAGCTGACGGAAGGTCACGGAGCACAGTCCCGGTCGGATGCTCATGGATTCAGCCTTTCACGTGGTCGCGGCGGGACGCTTCTCCGGGGACCGCCCGTCGCGCACCGCTCCACGCCGTCTCAGACCAGGTGCGGAGAGACGGTGCGCGCGAAGGACTCGGCGGTGCGGCGCACCACGTCGACCGGATCCTGGGCCCAGATCTCGGCGTTGAAGATCTCCACTTCGATGTCGCGGTCGTAGCCGGTGGCGACGACCGCCTGCGTCAACGAGGCGAAGTCGATGATCCCGTCTCCCGGATAGTGCCTGCTGAGCAGCACGTCCGCCGGCAGCGGGGTCTTCCAGTCGCACACCTGATACGTCGCGATCCGACCCTCGCGGCCGGCGCGGGCGATCTGGTCGAGCACCTGCGGATCCCACCAGATGTGGAACGTGTCGACGGCCGCGCCGACGACCGCCGGGTCGAAGTCCGCGGCGATGTCGAGGGCCTGCCCGAGCGTCGAGACGACGCAGCGGTCGGATCCGAACATCGGATGCAGCGGCTCGATCGCGAGGGTCACGCCCGCCGCCCGGGCGTCGACGGACAGCTCGCCGATGGCGTCGCGCACCCGCTCCCTGGCGCCGCCGAGGTCGCGCGATCCCTCGGGCAGCCCGCCGGCGACGAGCACGAGGACGGCGGTGGATCCGTCCGACCCGGCGGCGGCGAGCGTGGCGGTCTCCTCGATCGCGCGCCGGTTGTCGTCGAGCGCGGCGAGGCGCTCGGGTCCGGCGGGCAGCGTGAAGAAGCCGCCCCGGCAGTGCGTCGTGAAGCGCAGCCCGGAGTCGCCGAGCATCTGCGCGGCCACATCGAGCCCGACCTCGTTCACCGGCTCGCGCCACAGCCCGATCGCCGCGACGCCGGCCTCGGCGGTGACCCGCAGCGCCGTCGCGAGATCGGCGCGCTTGATCGTGGCCTGGTTGATCGACAGACGGGGATGCGGCCTCTGAGGCTCTCGAAGGGTCATGCGCCCACCCCGTTCAGGCGCAGCATGCCGTGCCAGCGTTCGCGGGCGAGTTCCGGATCCTCCAGCGCGAGCGCGGCGTTCGCGAGCTCGACGATGCGGCTGAGGTGGGGAAGGCTGCGCGCCGAGTGAAGACCGCCGACCATCTGGAACGCGGGCTGATGGCCGTTCAGCCAGGCGAGGAACGCGACGCCGGTCTTGTAGTAGAACGTGGGCGCGGCGAACACCTGGCGGCTGAGCTCCTCCGTCGGCCCGAGGATCTGCAGATACCGGGCCGGATCCCCCGCGTCGAGCGCCTGGATGGCGGCCGAGGCGACGGGCGTGATCGCGGCGAACGCGCCGAGGAGCGCATCCGAGTGGCCTCCGGTCGTCGAGAGAGCGGAGGGAGACGAAGCACGGTCGGCGGCGAGGGCACCGCGTTTCGTCTTGTCGCTGCGCTCCTCGCTCGACGACCGGGTGGTGTCACCGCCGATCAGGTCGACGTAGTTGAAGTCGTCGCCGGTGAACATGCGCACCCCGTCCGGGAGCTGCTCGCGCACGGCGATCTCGGACTCCGCGTTCAGCAGGCTCATCTTCACCCCCGCGACCTTCCCCGGATTCTCGTCGATGATGCGCAGCAGCGTGGTCGAGGCTTCGCGCCACGGGGAGGATCCGAAGTATCCCTCGAGCTGCGGATCGAAGGCGGTGCCGAGCCAGTGCAGCACGACCGGGGTCGTCGCCTGCTGCAGCACGGCCGCGTACACGCGCAGGTAGTCGGTGCGCGATTCGGCGACGCGGGCGAGGTGGCGCGAGGCCATCAGCACGGGCCCTGCGCCCTGCTCCTCGACGAAGTGCAGCTGCTCGACGTATGCGTCGATCACCTGCGTCAGCGGGATGCGCTCCTCGTCGACGTGGTCGGTGTTCACGCCGACGACGACGGAACCACCCTCCTCGCGGGCGACCGCCGCGCTGCGGGCGATGAGCTCGCGGGTCGCCGCCGCATCGAGGCCCATGTTGCGCTGCGCGGTGTCCATGGCGTCGGCGACGCCGAGACCCCAGGAGTAGACGTTGCGGCGGAACGCGAGCGTGGCGTCCCAGTCGATGTCCGCGGGCTGCCCGGGGGTGTTGTCGGCGTGCGTCTTCGGCACCACGTGCGCGGCGGCGTAGGCGACGCGGCTGCGCAGGGGCGCGGACGGACGGGTGTAGGCGCCGGAGTCGGCGAGCGGGACGTCGGAGGTCGCTCCGTCGGCGGCGAGGAGGCGGATCGTCGTCATGTCCGGCCTCAGTCCAGGGTCAGCGCGGGCAGCGCGATCTTGCGCCCCTCGGCGGAGGACTGCAGTCCCGCCTCGGCGAGCTGCACGCCGCGGGCGCCGGCGAGCAGGTCGAACGCGTAGTCCGTGCCGAGCACGTACGACGTGAGGTACTCCTCCCACTGCTGTCGGAAGCCGTTGAGGAACACATCGTTCGTGGGCACCTCGGCCCAGTCCGCGTCGTAGTCGTGCTCGTCGGCGAGGTCGGGGTTCCACACCGGCTTGGGAGTGGCGTTGCGATGCTGGATCTTCGCGCCGAAGAGGCCGACGACCGCGGATCCGTGCGTGCCGTCCACCTGGAACTCGACGAGCTCGTCGCGGTTCACGCGCACGGTCCAGCTGGAGTTGATCTCGGCGACGATGCCGCCCTCGAGCTCGAAGATCCCGTACGCGGCGTCCTCGGCGGTGGCCGTGTAGTGCTCGCCCTTCTCGTCCCAGCGGTCGGCGATGTGCACGGCCGCCTGGGCGTACACGCTCTTCACCTCGCCGAACAGGTTCTCCATGACGTAGTTCCAGTGCGGGAACATGTCGCTGATGATGCCGCCGCCGTCTTCGGTGCGGTAGTTCCAGCTGGGACGCTGCGCCGGCTGCCAGTCGCCCTCGAACACCCAGTAGCCGAACTCCCCGCGCACGGACAGGATCCGGCCGAAGAAGCCCGAGTCGATGAGGCGCTTGAGCTTCTGCAGGCCGGGCAGGTACAGCTTGTCGTGCACGACGCCGGTCTTGACGCCCGCGGCCCGGGCGAGACGGGCGAGCTCCAGCGCCTCCCCCACGGACTCGGCCGTGGGCTTCTCCGTGTAGATCGCCTTGCCCGCGGCGATGGCCTTGCGGATCGCGGCCGCGCGCGCCTTGGTGACGAGGAAGTCGGCATAGATCTCCCACTGCGGATCCGCGAGCGCGGCGTCGAGGTCGGTCGTGTAATCGGCGATGCCGTGCGCGGCGGCGAGCTCGGCCAGCTTCTGCGCGCTGCGGCCGACGAGGATCGGCTTCACGGTGACCCGGGTGCCGTCGGGCAGCTCGATGCCGCCCTGCTCGCGGATCGCCAGGATCGACCGCACCAGGTGCTGGCGGTAGCCCATGCGCCCGGAGACGCCGTTCATGATGATGCCGATCTCGCGGGTGGTGCTCTCCGCCACGGTTTCTCCTTCGTTCCGTTGCCCCGGCGTGCGACGCCGTCGCAGAGGGTAAGCGCTTTCCAGTTCCCTCATCCTGACATGGGAACACGCTTTCCGCAACCGATGCGACGCATCCATCGCGAACGCCCCGCCCGAGAGCGGCCGCCCCGCCCGCGGGCGACGCGAGCCCGGCTAGGCGCTCGCGCGCGCGACCAGCGTCGGCACGAGCAGCGCCGGATCCGCGAGGGTCTGGCCCTCGACGCGGTCGATGAGGATCTGCACGGCCTTCTCGCCGAGTGCGGCGAAGTCCTGGCGGATCGTCGTCAGCGGCGGGCGGAACTCGGCGGCGTCGGCGATGTCGTCGAAGCCGAGCACGGCGACGTCGGCGGGGATGCGCCGCCCGGCGTCGGCGAGCGCGCGCAGCAGCCCGAGCGCCATCTGGTCGTTCGCGGCGAACACGGCCGTGACCTCGGGATCGGCCGCGAGGGTGCCGCCCAGCGCATGACCGGATCCGGCGCTCCAGTCTCCGCGCAGCGGCTCCGGGATGCGGGCCCCGCGCGCCGCGAGCTCTTCGCGCCAGCCGCGCTCGCGCTCGGCCGCCGCGAACGAGCCCTCCGGTCCGGCGACATGATGCACGGTGGCGGCGCCGCCGTCGAGCAGGTGCGCGGTCGCGACCCTGGCGCCGGCGGCGTGATCGGTGCCGATGACCGTGAACCGCGGGTCGGCCGGCGCATCGACCACGACGAGCACGAGGCCGGCCGGATCCACGTCGCGGGCGAGCGCCGATGCCTCGTTCAGCACGATCGCGCCGTCGACGCCCTGATCGCGCAGCCGGTCGAAGGCGTCGCCGATGCGACCCGCCGCGCCCAGCGTGACGACGGCGAGGGCGTAGCCGCGCGCCTCCGCAGCCTCCGCGACGGCCTGCAGCAGCGAGGAGTTGCCGACCGTGGCGAGGGTCTGCGCCACCACGCCGATCGTCATCGAGCGTCCGGTGCGCAGCGCCCGCGCGGCGCGATGCGGGCGGTAGCCGAGCTCGGCCATCGCAGCCTCGACCCGCTCACGCGTGACCGGATCCACCCGGGGGCTGTCGTTCACGACCCGTGAGACGGTCTGGCCGGAGACGCCGGCCCGCGCGGCGACCATCGCCATCGACACGCGACCGCTGGGCCGGGGACCCCTGCGCGTGCGGCCGGCGGGCGCTCCGTCGACCGTGCGGAGGAGCTCCTCGAGCTCGTCGTCGTGCTTCGGCATCGCCTCGCCTCTCCCCCGCCGATCCCACCCGCACCGTTCGGCGCGCCGTTCGCAGGTTTGTTGACGCTATCACGCCGCGTGCCCTATCGTGTTTACGTGAACATGGAAACGGATCCTGCGTTCGGTACGACCGCCGCGCCGGCGGCGCCCGCAGACGCGACCGCTGCCCCCGGAGGCGGGGACGCGGTGCTCGCCGTCACGACGCTCGGCGCCGGCGTCGTCAAGCGGACCACACGCCTCGCCGACGGCCGAGACCTCGTCTACTACGACGACCCCGGCACGGCCCTCGGGCCGGAGCGGAGCGTCGACGCGCGCGCCCTCGACCCGCGCCCGGACACGGCGACCATGCGTCAGGACGTGCTCACCGGGGACTGGATCACGTTCGCCACCCAGCGTCAGACCCGGGTGATGATGCCGGGCGCGGATGCGGATCCGCTCGCGCCGCAGACGGCGACCAACCCCTCCGAGGTGCCGTCGCGCTACGACGTCGCCGTGTTCGAGAACCGCTCCCCGTCGTTCGGGCCCGCCCTCACGAACGCCGTCGGCACCGCGCCGGCAGCGGTCGACCCGCCGCAGGGCCTCGCCGACCTGGAGCAGATCGGGCTCGGACGCACCCGGACCAGCGTCGGACGCTGCGAGGTGGTCTGCTTCAGCCCCGAGCACGCCGGATCCTTCGGCACGCAGTCGGTCACTCGCGCGCGCACCGTGATCGAGGCCTGGGCCGACCGCACGGCCACCCTCTCCGCGCTCCCCGGCATCGAGCAGGTGTTCCCGTTCGAGAACCGCGGCGAGGCGATCGGCGTCACGCTGCCGCATCCGCACGGCCAGATCTACGCGTACCCCTATGTCACCCCGCGCACGCAGCGGCTGCGCGAGAGCATCGCCCGCACCGGCGACGACCTGTTCGCGCGCATCCTCGACGCGGAGCAGGGATCCGACCGGGTGGTGCTGCAGGGAGAGCACTGGACCGCCTTCGTGCCGTTCGCCGCGCGCTGGCCGCTCGAGGTGCAGCTGCTGCCGCACCGGCACGTGCCCGACTTCACCGCGCTGGACGACGCGGAGCGCGACGAGCTCGCCCCCCTGTACCTGCGCCTGCTGCGCGGCGTGGATGCGCTCTACGCCTCGCCGACGCCGTACATCGCCGCCTGGCACCAGGCCCCGGTGCACGTCGGCCGCGGCACGATCCGCATGCGCCTCGAGCTCACCAGCCCCCGCCGTGCCGCCGACAAGCTGAAGTTCCTGGCCGGGTCCGAGTCCGCGATGTCTGCGTGGACGGCCGAGATCCTGCCCGAGGATGCGGCCGCGCGCCTGCGCGACGCGATCGCGTCCGTTCCCCTGCCCGTCGAGGAGACCCGATGACCCCCGCCCCCGCCGCCGACCCCGTGGTCGCCGCCGAGCCCACCGCCGTCGCCGGCGCCGCAGAGCTGTTCCGCGCGCTGACCGGATCCGCGCCCACCGGCGTCTGGTCCGCGCCCGGACGCGCGAACCTCATCGGGGAGCACACCGACTACAACGACGGCTTCGTGCTGCCGTTCGCGATCCAGCACCGCACGGCTGCGGCGGCACGGCTGCGCGCCGACGGCCGGATCCGCGTCGCGTCGACGTTCGCCTCGGAGCCGGTCGAGGTCGCGCTCGACGACCTGGATGCGCTCTTCCCCGCGGCCGGCTCTGGCACGCGCACCCCCGGCGATACCGCCCCGGCGACCGTGCCCGAATGGGCCGCCTACCCTCTGGGCATCGCCTGGGCGCTGCGGGGTCTCATCCCGGCATGGGCGGCGGCGACCCTGCCGGGGGTCGACATCGCCATCGCGTCCGATGTGCCGGTGGGGGCGGGGCTCTCCTCGTCCGCCGCGATCGAGGGCGCCGCCGCGTCCGCCCTGAACGAGCTGTGGGGGCTCGGACTCGATCCGGTGACCCTCGCGCAGGCCGGGCGCCGCGCCGAGAACGAGGCCGTGGGCGCGCCGACCGGGATCATGGACCAGATGGCATCGATGCTCGGCCACGCCGACGCCGCGGTGTTCCTGGACTGCCGCTCGCTCGAGACCCGCTCGATCCCGCTCGGGTTCGCCGAGGCCGGTCTCGAGGTGCTCGTGATCGACACCGGCGTGAAGCACGCGCACTCCACCGGGGGCTACGGCGAGCGCCGCGCCTCCTGCGAGCGCGGGGCCGCGGCGCTGGGGATCGCCGCGCTGCGCGACGCGACTCCGGCGGATCTGCCGCGGGCCGCCGAGCTGCTCGACGAGGTCGACTTCCGGCGTGTGCGCCACGTGGTCACCGAAGACCAGCGCGTCCTCGACACCGTGGCCGCCCTGGCCGCGGAGGGCCCTCGGGCGATCGGCGACCTGCTCGTCGCCTCGCACGCGTCGCTGCGGGCCGACTTCGAGATCTCGATCCCCGAACTCGACGCCGCCGTGGAGGCGGCGCTCGCGCACGGCGCGATCGGCGCGCGGATGACCGGCGGCGGCTTCGGCGGCGCGGCGATCGCGCTCGTCGACCACGACGCCGTCGAGCGGGTGTCGGACGCCGTCCGCCGTGCGTTCGCCGACGCCGGGTTCGCCGAGCCGCATCTCTTCACGGTGACCCCGTCCGACGGCCCGCGCCGCGACGTCTGAGCGCCCCTGCCGGTTTCGAAGCGCTGACTTTGCCGGATCCGGCCCCCGGATGCAGCCAGGTGCGCGCTTCGAACCGGATCCGTTCAGCAGGCCGCTGAGAGGATTGACGAACGAGGGCTGACGCCCGGAAACGAAGGAGACCCATGTCCTGGCTTGTCACCGGCGGCGCCGGCTACATCGGATCGCACGTCGTGCGCGCACTCGCGGAGGCCGGGCTCACCCCGGTCGTGCTGGACGACCTGTCCAGCGGCGTGGCCTCGTTCGTCCCCGAGGGCGTCGCCTTCGTGCAGGGCAGCATCCTCGATCGCGAGCTCGTGGAGCGCACCCTGCGTGAGCACGACGTGCAGGGCGTGATCCATGTCGCCGGGTTCAAGTACGCGGGCGTCTCAGTGCAGCGTCCGCTGCACACCTACGCGCAGAACGTCGAGGGCACGCGCGTCATCCTCGAGGCGATGGCCGCGGCGGGCGTCGCGAAGATCGTGTTCTCGTCGAGCGCCGCCGTGTTCGGAACCCCCGATGCGCCGCTCGTCGTGGAGGACACCGAGAAGCGTCCGGCGAGCCCGTACGGCGAGTCGAAGCTCATCGGCGAGTGGTTGCTGCGCGACCAGGCGGTCGCGACCGCCGGATCCGAGACCCCGCTCGTGCACACCTCCCTGCGCTACTTCAACGTGGTGGGATCGGCGGATCCCACGGTGTACGACGTGAGTCCGCACAACCTGTTCCCGATCGTCTTCGAGAAGCTGCTCGCCGGCGACACCCCGCAGATCAACGGCGACGACTACGCCACCGAGGACGGCACGAACGTGCGCGACTACGTGCACGTCGGCGACATCGCCCTGGCCCACGTGGCCGCTGCGCAGCGCATGGTCGCGGGCGACCCGATCGAGGCCGCCTACAACCTCGGATCCGGCGACGGCCTCTCGGTGCGCCAGATCATGGACGCGATGGCCCGCGTCACCGGCATCGCCTTCACCCCCGCGATCGGGCCGCGCCGCCCCGGCGATCCCGACCGGATCGTGGCGACCGGGGAGCTCGCCGCCCGCGACCTCGACTGGCGGATGCGTCACACGGTCGACGAGATGGTCCGCTCCGGCTGGGAGGCCCGCCGCAACGCCGGCTGAGCGATCCAGATCCGCGGACGCCGCTCGCGCACTGCATCACTGCTCGCTGGTCGCGGATTGCGGCTCTCTACGAGGAATGCCCGCAATCCGCGACCAGCGAGCGGAGTGGATCCGGCGCAACACGCGGAACCCCGTCCCGGGGAGTGGCGCTCCCCGGGACGGACGGGCGGTCAGGCCTGGGGGGCGTTCGCGGCGGCGATCAGCTGGTCGACCCCGGCACGGTCCAGGCCCCAGCCGAACGCCGGCAGGCGGCCGATCGGGAACGACCCCATCATCTTGGCCATCGCCTCGCCCGACATGATCCCGTCGCCGTCGCCGCCGAACTGCTCCTGCATCGCGGCGAAGGCGCCCGCCACCATCGGGCCGGCCACCGGGTGCGCGAACACCTGCGTGAGCGTGGACTCGGGAGTCAGCGGAACCAGGACCGCATCTCCGGCGACGTCGATCGTCACGGTGCCGCGGAGATCGCGGCTCGACGCACCGACCTCGACGCGGTAGGAGCCGCCCTCGACGACGAAGCGGTCGACGCGGATGTCCCAGTAGGCGAGATCCTCGCGACGCACGGTCAGCACGACGTCGGCGGTGGCGCCCGCCGCGATCTCGACCGAGGCGAAGGCCTTGAGCTCCCGAGGGGCGCGCTCGACGACGGAGGCGACCGGGGCGACGTACACCTGCACGACCTCACGGCCGTCGCGGGATCCGGTGTTCGTCACCGGGACCGTCACCTCGATGTCACCCGATGCGGTCACCGCCGCGGAGATCTCACCGTACGCGAAGGCCGTGTACGACAGCCCGTGCCCGAACGGGTAGGCGACCGACATGTCGCGGGCGTCGTACCAGCGGTAGCCGACGAGGATCCCCTCGCCGTAGCGGACGTGGCCGTTCGAGCCGGGGAAGTTGCCGAACGCCGGGGTGTCCTCGATCCGGTGCGGGATGGTCTCGGCGAGGCGGCCGGACGGGTTCACCGCGCCCGTCAGCACGTCGACGGTGGCGGATCCGCCGGCCTGGCCGAGCAGCCAGGCCTCGACGATCGCCGGCACCCGGTCGGCGAACGGCAGCGCGACGACCGAGCCGTTGGAGAGCACGACGACGGTGCGCGGGTTCGCCGCGACGACCGCATCGAGCAGCGCGAGCTGGTGCGCGGCGAGGTCGATGTGGTCGCGGTCGAAGCCCTCCGACTCCTCGGCATCGGTGAGGCCGAGGAACACCACGGCGACGTCGCGGGACGCGGCGAGGGCGACCGCCTCTTCGCGGAGGGCGTCCTGGCCCTCGGCGGCGGGATCGAAGGCGAAGCCGGGAGCGAACGCGACGCGATCCCCGGCGACGGCGCGCAGCGCGTCCAGCGCCGAGTCCACCCGGGTGGGGTTGATGTGCGAGGATCCGCCGCCCTGGAACCGCGGCGTGCGCGCGAACTCGCCGAGGAGCGCGATGGTCGTGTCGTCGGCGAGCGGAAGCAGCGGGGCGCCGTCGACCGCGTCGTTCTTCAGCAGCACGATCGAGCGTCCGGCGGCCTCGCGGGCGAGCGCGTGGTGGGCGTCGACGTCGAGCGGCCCGGCGACGGCGGGGCGGTCCAGTGCCCGCCCGACCAGGTCGAGCACGCGGCCGGCCGACGCGTCCAGTGCGGCGGCCACGGCCGGGTCGGAGGCCGCAGCGGTGGCGACGGCGGCGTCGGGCGCCCCGTCGCTGCCGGGCATCTCGAGGTCCAGGCCCGCGACGAGCGCCGCCACCCGGTCGTTCACCGCGCCCCAGTCGGAGACGACGAGTCCGTCGAAGCCCCACTCGTCCCGCAGCACCTGCGTGAGCAGCCACGGATCCTGCGACGCGTAGACGCCGTTGATCTTGTTGTACGAGCACATCACCGTCCACGGCTGCGCGTCCTTCACGACGCGCTCGAAGCCGCGCAGGTAGATCTCCCGCAGCGGACGCGGATCCACGTCGCTCGACGCGGTCATCCGCTCGAACTCCTGGTTGTTGGCGGCGAAGTGCTTGAGGGACGAGCCCACGCCCTGCGACTGGATCCCCCGTACCAGGCCTGCACCGATGACGCCGGAGACGATCGGGTCCTCGGAGACGTACTCGAAGTTGCGGCCGCACAGGGGCGAGCGCTTGATGTTGATGCCGGGGCCGAGGATGACCGCGACGTCCTCGATCGCCGACTCGACGCCGAGGGCGACGCCCACGCGCTCCGCGAGCTCCGGATCGAACGAAGAACCGAGCCCGGAGGCGGGCGGGAAGCACGTCGCCGGGACGCTCTCGCTGAGACCCAGGTGGTCGGACTCCGCCGCCTGCTTGCGCAGACCGTGCGGCCCGTCGGTGACCATGATCGACGGCACGCCGACCCGGTCGATGGGCTTCAGGGTCCAGAAGTCCCTGCCGCTGGTCAGCGACGCCTTCTCCTCGGTGCTGAGCTCGGGCAGGTGGTCGCGGGGCGTTGTCATGTCGACTCCTTCGTAGACGACTCGGGTGACGGGCAGGGCCAGTCGATCAGGTTCCGGATCAAAAAGCAAGCATTGCTCGGTTTTAGCCGCGAGGCCGGGGATCCCGAGATAGTCTCGGGCCATGGCACGACGGGGCTCGTATGCGAAAGGGATCGCGAAGCGTGAGGAGATCCTGCGCACCGCGCTGGCCGTGATCGCCCGCGAGGGGTACCACGGCGCCTCCGTGAAGGAGCTCGCCGAGGCGGTCGGCCTCAGCCAGGCCGGCCTGCTGCACTACTTCGACAGCAAGGACGAGCTGTTCGTCGAGATCCTGCGCACGCGCGACGAGATCGACCTGGCCGATCATGCCGAGGCGGCGGGGGCGGATCTGGACGACCTGCGCGACGGATACCTCGACATCGTGCGCCACAACGCGCAGGTGCCGGGGCTCGTCGAGCTGTTCACCCGCCTCGCTGCCGACGCCGCCGACCCCGAGCACCCGTCCCGCGCGTTCTTCGCGGAGCGGAGCGCGGGCCTGCGCGCCCGCTGGGCGGCCACGATCGCCGAGGCGCAGGCGGCCGGCCGACTGCGTGCCGGGATCGATCCCGTGCTCGCCGCGCGGCTCCTGCAGGCCGTCTCCGACGGCGCCCAGATGCAGCTGCTCGTCGAGCCGGAGCTCGACATGGCGGCCCTCATCGAGACGCTCTTCGATCTGCTCCAGCCGCCGGGCGAGTGAGCGTCACCCCTCCTGCAGCGGATGCACCGACGCGTAGGCGTCGGGCTGGTCGCGCGACGGGGTGTCGAACACCCGCGCGATCCCGTCGCGGTCGTACCTGGTCCATCCCGGATCCCCGGCGGCGATGAAGGCGACCGCGGCCCGGTGCACCTCGTCGGCGAGGGCCTGCGGCGGGTTCGGACCGGCGAGCGGCACCATCGCAGGGCCGTCCAGGCAGTCGAAGAAGAACGGCACGTCGAGGCAGTGCTCGGCGAACCCGAACGTGCCGGACGGCCAGGAGAAGCGGTAGACCCACGTCGGCGCGGTGCCGCGGTCGGCCACGATCCGCAGGATCGCGAGGCGGAACATCCGGTCGGTCAGCACGCGCCCCGCCAGGCGCGCCTTGCCCTTCGCCACCACGTCGGCGTTCGCGGCGAGGTACGCTCTGCGCACCGGCTTGGCGACGCCCAGCTTGCCCAGCAGCATGCCGGTGGGCACCCAGCGCAGCGCCTTCGCCGCATCCCCCATCGCCATCGTGAACTCGTCGTCCGTCGCGCCGAGCACGAGGGGCTTGCCGGATCCGACACCGGCCCGCAGCGACTCGGGCGTCGGCCGCAGCAGCAGCTCGCCGTCGACGCTCGGGCCGAGCGGCAGCCCGTCCTCGACGATCGACGACATGTCGCCGCCCTCGAAAGCGGTCGCCTTCTTCTGCAGCTCGAGCACGCGGTCCTGATCCAGCGCCGACCAGCCGGCCCGCGTGGGGGCGACGCCGGCCGTCGCCGCCAGCGACCGCCCGAAGGCCTCCGCACGCTCCGCCGAGACATCGGCGAGCGCTCCGGAGATCGCGTAGACGCCGTGGAACAGGTGCTGCGCCCTCTCCATGCCGAGCAGCGTCAGCACCGCACCTCCGCCGGCGGACTGCCCCGCGATCGTGACCCGTGCAGGGTCGCCGCCGAACGCCGCGATGTTCTGCTGCACCCACTCCAGAGCCAGCAGCCAGTCGCGCACGCCGCGATTGGACGGCGCGTCCTGGATCCACCCGAAGCCGTCGAAGCCGAGCCGGTACGAGATCGTCACCGTCACGACGCCGTCGCGGGTGAAGTTGCGCCCGTCGTACCAGGGGCTCGCCGGGGAGCCCGCGAAGTACCCGCCGCCGTGGATGTACACGAGCACCGGCAGGCCGGAGCCCTCCGTCCCCTCTTCTCCGGGGATCACGGGCGTGTACACGTTCACGTTGAGCGTCGAGTCCCCGTCGATGCTGGGCTCGGGGATGAGCGTCACCCCGGGGTCGCCGCGCTGGGCGGTGGCGCCGAACTCGGCGGCGTCGAGCACGCCCTCCCACGGCGCCTTCGGCACGGGGGCCGCGAAGCGCCGCTCGCCGACCGGCGGCTCGGCGAACGGGATCCCGAGGAACGCCGCGGAGCGCAGGTGTCCGCGGGGACCGGATCCGGGCGGTGTGGTGTCGCGCCATCGGCCGCGCACGCGGCCCGCGCGCGTCTGCACCTCGGGGTGCCGTTCGGCCGCGGGAGCCGTGGTCTCTTCTGCGGTGGTCTGGGTGTTCTCCATCGGGTGTCCTTTCGTGGAGGAGGCGGGGCTACTTGACGCCCTTGATCGGGGCGATGGCGACGGCCCCGAGCACGGCGAACACGATCGCGAAGACGAACAGCACCGGGTAGCCGCCGAAGGATCCGATGATGATCGCCGCGATCGGCGCGCTCAGCGCCTGCGGGATGTTGGTGGCGACGTTCAGGATGCCGAGATCCTTGCCCGCCGAGCCGCCCTCGTCGGGCAGCACCTCGGTCATGAGCGCCGCATCCACCGACATGTAGAGGCCGAAGCCGACGCCGTTGACGATGCTCATCAGGATCATGCCGGTCATGTTCGGCATGATCAGGGGGAACGCGAGCCCTGCGGCCATGACGACCGTGGCGGCGTAGATGAACACCTTGCGCCGTCCGACCCGGTCGCTCCACCAGCCGGACAGCGCGATCGCGATCAGGGTGGGCACGAACGCGACGAGCGTCAGCGTCATGACCGCTCCCTGGGCCTCCTGCAGCGGCAGCCTGATGTAGTCGGTGAGGATGTAGAGCTGATACGCGGAGACGACGAAGTACCCGAGGATCAGCAGGAACCGGCCGGTGAACGCCCAGAAGAAGTCGGGGTGCCTGCGCGGATCGATCCAGAAGCCCCGGAAGAACGCGCTCCAGCGGAACGGCTCGACGACCGCGTCCTTCGAGGACCAGTCCTTGTTGAGCAGTGCGAAGAGGATCGTGACGACGATCACGGCGATGCCGAAGACCGAGTAGCCGAGGCCGAGCTGCGCACCGAGTCCGACCGCGAGCATGACGCCGACCGTCATGCCGAGCTGCGTGCCCAGGCCGATCATCGCGCTCGCGCCGCCGCGCTTGGCACGGGGGAAACGGTCGGCGGTGATCGTGGTCAGCGGGGACTGCAGGAAGTTCAGGGCAACCTGGATCACCACCCAGAACACCGTGATCCACATCAGGTCCTGCAGCGACCCCATGCCCAGCAGCAGCACGCCGCCGATCAGCGCGCCGAGCACCATCCACGGGACGCGCCGGCCGAAGCGGGAGCGGGTGCGGTCGCTGAGGGCTCCGGCGATCGGCTGCGCGAACAGGGTGAAGACGAAGGAGGTCGTGGTGACGATCGCGAGGTTCGCGACCTTGTTCTTCTCGTCCAGCAGCAGGATCTGCGTGGGCAGCAGGATCGCGATGAGTCCGCCGTAGGTCGCGAACAGGGTCATCGAGGCGATCAGCAGGCTCGGCAGCAGCCGCTTGGTCGCGGGCGGGCTCGCCGCAGGCTCCCCCGCCGCGGGCGCGGTGGCGCGGATGAGCCCGGTCGGTGCGATCTCGGCGGCGGGATCGGGAGGGGTGATGGTCATGGTGATGGCTCCTCGTCGAGCGGATCGGGGGCGGATCCAAATCCCGAATCACGTTTGGTTTCTGGATCCGTGACGATTGTCGCATCGAAACCTGAACGTCGCAAGGCTTTCAGGTGCAGAACCCGATGCTTGTTCGCGTTTCATGACGGACGGATATCCTTGCTCCATGGCCAAACGGGGGGCGTACGCGAAGGGCGTCGTGAAGCGCGAGGAGATCCTCGAGGCCGCGCTCGAGATCGTCGGGCGACGCGGCTACCGCAACGCCTCCGTCCGCGAGATCGCCGACGCCGTGGGCCTGAGCCCCGCCGGGCTGCTGCACTACTTCGGCACCAAGGAGCAGCTGTTCGTCGAGATCCTGCGGGCTCGCGACCGGCGCGACACCGCCTCCGACGACGAGCTCGAGTTCTTCGACGCCTTCCTCGCCGTCGTGCGGCACAACCCCGAGGTGCCGGGCCTCGTGCAGCTCTACACGCAGCTGCAGGCCGAGGCGGCCGATCCCGGGCACCCCGCACGCGCGTACTTCCTCGACCGCACGGAGGAGGTGCACGCCGCCGCCCGCACGGCCATCACCGCAGGCCAGCGCGAGGGGCGCATCCGCGCCGACCTGGACCCGGAGTGGATCATCCGCGCCGGGCACGCGCTCGCCGACGGGCTGCAGAACGCGTGGATGCTGGATCCGACGATCGACATGGCCGCCGACGTCGAGCAGTTCTTCGCCCTCCTGAAGCCCTGACCTTCTGCCCTCGACCGCTGAGCGAGCGCAGCGAGACGAAACGCCCCTCACGACGGGCGGATACGCTGATCGGGTGACCGCCGACGCGCCCCTCGCCCAGACCGACGCCGGTGCGGTGCGCGGCTTCTGGCGCGGCGAGCCCGGGACGCCCGGCGCCTCCGCGGCCTTCCTCGGGATCCCCTTCGCCGCACCGCCCACCGGCGGACGACGCTTCGCCGCACCTCAGCCGGCCGAGCCGTGGTCCGGGGTGCGCGACGCGACGGCGTTCGGGCCCACCGCCCAGCGCGGTGACAAGGGCGAGACGCTCATCCCCGAGCCCAGCATCCCCGGCGCCGCGACGCTCAACGTCAACGTCTTCACCCCGGCGCTCGACGGCGCGCTGCCGGTCATGGTGTGGATCCACGGCGGCGGCTACGTCGACGGCTCCCCGGCGAGCCCCTGGTACGACGGCGCCGCGTTCAACCGGGACGACGTCGTGACGGTCACGATCTCCTACCGCCTCGGCTTCGACGGCTTCGGCCTGATGGACGGCGCCCCGCCCAACCGCGGCGTGCTGGACTGGATCGCGGGGCTGGAGTGGGTGCAGCGCAACGTCGCGGCCTTCGGCGGGGATCCGGGCCGCGTCACGATCGCCGGGCAGTCGGCCGGCGGCGGCGCCGTGCTGACGCTGCTCGGACTGGAGCGCGCGCAGCACCTGTTCCACGCGGCGATGGCCTTCTCCCCCGCGCTGGCCGACGTTCCGGCCGATCTCGCGCGCCGCCGTACGGCCCGGCTCGCGCAGCTGCTCGAGCTGGACGGACCGCCGACCGCCGACGCGTTCCGCACCGTCCCCGAGCGTCGGGTGATGCAGCGCCAGCCCGTCGCGGCGCTGCTGGGCGCGACCGGACTCCGCGCCGTGCTGGATCCGCTCGTCTCCGGCCTGCCCTGGGGCCCGGCGATCGACGGCGAGGTGCTGCCGCAGCCCGCCGTGGAGGCGCTGCGCGCCGGGATCGGATCCGACAAGCCGCTGCTGCTGGGCGCCACCGACGACGAGTTCACCATGACGCTGGATCGGGCCCCGCGCGCCCTGCGCTTCGTGCCGGCAGGACTCGCGCTGCGGCTGCTGACGCGCGACCGCCCCCTGCGCCGCGCCTACGTCGCCGCGAACCGGGCGCAGCGCCGCCGTGGCACCCCGGCCCTGCTCGGGCGGTTCGTGACCGACCGTGTGTTCCGCTCGCTCGTCGTGCGCACGGCTCGGGCACGCGGCGATGCGCCCACCTGGACCTACCGGTTCGCCTGGGTCTCACCGGCGAAGGGGTGGTCCTGCCACTGCCTCGACGTGCCGTTCTGGTTCGACGTGCTCGACGATCCGTTCGTCGAGCGCCTCGCCGGCCCCACCCCGCCGCAGCACCTCGCGACCGAGATGCACGCCACGGCAGTGCGGTTCGTGACCGAGGGCGACCCGGGCTGGCCTTCCTGGCGGACGGATCCGGGCCTCAGCCGCGTCTTCGGCGGGGAGCCTGCCGAGCCCGTGCTGTCCGCGACCGCCTACGACGGCGCGCTGCCCCTGGCCTGACGCCGGCACGACGAACCCGCCGTCCGAGGGGAGCGGGACGGCGGGTCCGGGTCTCAACGGGGCGCGTGCCCCGGGGAGGATCCGATCAGGCGATCGGATCCAGGAGCGGGATGTCGTGACGGTGCGGGGTGCCGAAGCGGTGCGCCGTGACGGAGACCGCCTGCTCGCGCAGGAACGCGAGGATCTCCACCCGTCCTGCGGCGACCACCGGGTTCGCGTACAGCGCGAGGCTCGGCGAGCCGTCCACGGCCGCAGCGGTCTCGGCGGCGGTCGCGCCGATGAGGCGCACCCGTCCGCCGCGGGCCGCGAGGCGCCGGGCGTGCGCGGCCCAGGCCGCGGCGTCCTCGGTGGCGACCGTGACGTCCTGCGTCCCGAGCCAGGTGGTGACGGATCCCGGCAGCGGCGCAGGGGTGCTGACCGTGACGCGGGCGCGGGCGCGGCGACCCGCGGCCACCACGCGCACCAGCTCGGCGACCCGGTCGCCCTCGAAGCGCACCGTGACCGGCACGGCCTGGTAGCGCAGCGCGTTCTGCTCGGTCACGAGACCGGTCGCGTCGCGCACCACGCCGAACTCCTCGGCCCACGCGTCGATGTCGGTCGCGAGCGCCCCGCGCAGCCAGGCGATGTCGGTGTCGCCCGCCGGTCCCTGCCCTTCGAGGGTCTCCGGGACCGAGCGGACGGCGGCGAGCGCACCGACGGCGGAGGTCGCCAGGGCGTCGAGCTCGCGCGTCGTGGTCACCGGCGCGTCGGTCCACTCGGACAGGCCCACCAGGTAGTTCGGGCCACCGGCCTTGGATCCGGCGCCGACGGCGGCCTTCTTCCAGCCGCCGAACGGCTGGCGCTGCACGATCGCCCCCGTGGTGCCGCGGTTGACGTAGACGTTGCCCGCCTGGATGGAGGCGAGCCACTGCTGGATCTCGTCCTCGTCGAGGGAGTGCAGGCCAGAGGTGAGGCCGTAGTCGATGTCGTTGACGATGTCGATCGCCTCGGCGAGCGAGTCGGCGGTCATGATGCCGAGCACCGGGCCGAAGTACTCCACGCGGTGGAACTCGCTTCCACGGCGCACGCCGTCACGGATGCCCGGGCGCCAGAGCTGACCGGCGTCGTCCAGCTTCTCCGGCTGCAGCAGCCAGCTCTCCCCCGCGTGCAGCGTGGTGAGCGCGCCGAGCAGCTTGCCCTCGGCAGGGCCGATGAGCGGGCCGATGCGATTCGAGCCGTCCACGGGCGAGCCCACGTCGTAGGCGCGCACGGCGTCGACGAGCTGACGGCGGAACCGCTCCGAGGTCGCGGCCGAGCCGACCAGCACCACGAGCGACGCGGCGGAGCACTTCTGCCCCGCGTGGCCGAACGCGGCGTACGCGACGTCCTTCGCGGCGAGGTCGAGGTCGGCCGAGGGGGTGACGATGATGGCGTTCTTGCCGCTTGTCTCGGCGAGCAGCGGCAGATCCTGACGGAATCCGCGGAACAGCTCCGCCGTCTCATAGCCGCCGGTGAGGATGACCCGGCCGACGGCGGGGTCGCTCACGAGCTTCGCGCCCAGGTCGGAGCGCGCAGGACCGTCGAACTGCACGTACTGCAGCACCTCGCGCGGCACGCCGGCCTCCCACAGCGCCTCCACCATGACGGCGCCGGAGCGGCGGGCCTGGCGGGCGGGCTTGATGATCACCGGGGAGCCGGTGGCGAGGGCGGAGAGGGTGGATCCGGCCGGGATCGCGACCGGGAAGTTCCACGGCGGGGTGACCACGGTCAGGCCCACGGCGTGCATCTCGGCGCCGTCCACGTGGGCCAGCTTCTTGGCGCTCTCGGCGTAGTAGTGCGCGAAGTCGATGGCCTCGGAGACCTCGGGGTCGCCCTGCTCGATGACCTTGCCCGCCTCGGATCCCATGACCTCGAGCAGCTCGGCGCGGCGGGCCTCGAGCACGTCGCCGGCCTTGTGCAGGATCGCGGCGCGGCCCTCGGCGCCCAGGGCGCGCCAGGCCTCGCCCGCCGACACGGCGGCGGCGATCGCGGCGTCGACCTGCTCCGGCGTCGACAGCGTGTTCGCCGCGACGGTGTCGTCGCCGAGGGTCGAGCCTGCCATGCGCGCGCGAATGGCATCGCCCCAGGCGCGGTTCGCGGCGAGCGACGGGTCGGTGTCCGGCGTGTTCTCGAAGCCGTCCGTCGGGGCCGGGGCGGCGGGGGCCGTGCGGTCCTGGATCCGGTTCGGGCCGGGGACCTCGGCCGGGACGCTCCGGACCGACGCGAGGAAGCGCTCCTTCTCGCGCTCGAAGAGGGCCGGATCCGCATCCAGGTCGAAGACGGCCGACATGAAGTTCTCCTGCGAGGCCCCCTCCTCCAGACGGCGGATCAGGTAGGCGATCGCCACGTCGAACTCGTCGGGGTGCACGACCGGCGTGTACAGCAGCAGCGAGCCGACGGTGCGCTTGACGACCTGCGCCTGCGCCGAGGCCATGCCGAGCAGCATCTCGAACTCGACCCCCTCGGTGACGCCGCGCTTCTGCGCGAGCAGCCAGGCCAGCGCGATGTCGAAGAGGTTGTGACCGGCCACGCCGATCCGCAGGTTGCCGATGTGCTCCGGGCGCAGCGCGTACTCGAGCACGGCCTTGTACGAGGCGTCGGACTCCTGCTTGGTCGACCAGGTCGCCAGCGGCCACCCGTGCGACTCGGCGTCGACGGTCTCCATCGGCAGGTTGGCGCCCTTGACGACGCGCACCTTGATCGGCGCTCCGCCGTCGGCGACACGCTGCGCCGCCCACTCCTGCAGGCGGATCATGGCCCCCAGGGCGTCGGGCAGGTAGGCCTGCAGCACGATGCCGGCCTCGAGGGTCTTGAACTCCGGACGGTCCAGGATCGAGGTGAAGACCGCGATCGTGAGATCGAGATCCTTGTACTCCTCCATGTCGAGGTTGATGAACTTCGGCGAGCCGGGGGTCGCTGAGGCACTCGAAGCGCCCTTGGCGGAGATCCGGTACAGCGGCAGCAGCGCCTCGGCGGCGTCGGCGACCGCGGCGTCGAACGCCCACGGGCTGTGCGGGGCGACGGTGGAGGACACCTTGATCGAGACGTAGTCCACGTCGTCGCGCTCGAGCAGGCGACGGGTGCCCTCGAGACGGCGCTGGGCCTCCTCGCGGCCGAGGATCGCCTCGCCGAGGAGGTTGATGTTGAGCTTCACGCCCTGGGTCTCGCGGATGTGCGCGATGGCCTTGCCGAGCTTCTCGTCGCGGGCGTCCACGATGAGGTGGCGCACCATCTGGCGCAGCACGGTGCGCGCGGCCGGCACGACGACGCCCGGGACCATGCCCGCGGCGAGCCCGCCGAGGCCGATCGCGCCCTTCATCGGCGCGGGCAGGAAGCCGGGCGTGAGCGGCACGAGCTCCTTGAGCTTCGCCGCCGCGACCTTCAGGTCCTCCGGGCGCACGACGCCGTCGACGAAGCCCACGGTGAAGTCGAGGCCGTTCGGGTCGCGCAGCACACCGGCGAGACGCTGGCCCGCGGCGTCGACGGGCACCTCGCGGCTCTCCACGAGCCAGGTCTTGACGAGGGCGACGGCGTCGTCGGCGAGGGCGGAGAGATCGTCGCCGTTCGCGCGGTCCCTGAGGCTCTCGGAGGGCAGGGACCGGTCGGTGGACACAGTGCTTTCGGTGGCGGTCATGGTTCCTCGTGGGGGTCGGGGTCACGCGCACGCGCGCGGGGATGCTCCCAGCATGGAGCCGACTTCCCTGCAGCAAAAGCGATCATTCGTGACGAGTATCATTCGAATTATCCGAATGAAGGAGGCTGACCGTGCTGGAGCTGCGCCGGCTGCGCCTGCTGCACGAGTTCGCGCTGCGCGGGACGATCGCGGAGGTCGCGCAATCCCTGTCGTACAGCCCGTCGACCGTCTCGCAGCAGCTGGCCCTGCTGGAGCGCGAGGCCGGCGTCGCCCTGCTCGAACCGGACGGGCGCCGGATCCGGCTGACGCCGGAGGGGCGCGCCCTCGCCGCGCACGCCGCCCGCGCCCTCGAGCTCGACGAGCAGGCCAGGCAGGCGCTCGCCCAGGCACCCGCCGAGGCGGTGCGCATCAGCGCGATGCCGACCGCGGCCGAGACGATCGTGCCCGCGGCGCTCACCGCCCTGGCCACCACGCATCCGCACCTGCGCGTGCAGATGACCGAGGCCCCGCCCGAGGAGGGCCTGTTCGAGCTGACGGCACGGCGCTTCGACCTCGTGATCGCCGAGCAGTACCCGGGGCACACGCGCGAGCGGCACCCGGGCAGCGTGCACGAGCTGATCGGAGAGGACCCGATCCGCCTCGCCCTGCCGTCCGGCGACCTCCCCGTGTCCCTCGATCGCCTGCGCGACCGCGCCTGGGTCATGGAGCCCGTCGGATCCGCGGCCCGGCAGTGGGCGGTGCAGCAGTGCCGGGCCGCCGGGTTCGAGCCCGACGTGCGCTTCGAGGCGGCGGATCTGACCGCGCACGTGCGGCTCATCGAAGCGGGCCATGCCGTCGGGATGCTCCCCGACCTCATCTGGGGGGACGCGCCCGCGCGGGTCACGCTGTCCGAGCTGCCCGGATCCCCCGTGCGGGAGGTGTTCACCGCGGTGCGGGAGTCGACGCGCGCCTCCGAGGCGATCGGCGTGGTCCGCGCGGCGCTGGCCGACGCATTCGCTCAGCATCGGCGGCCGCACCGCTGAACGGCCCCGCCGCCGGCCCGTCGGGGCCTTCGGCACCCTCGCGCGACGATCTGCACACCACTCGACGATCTGCACATGATCACCCCCGATCGGCGTGCGGATCGTGACACCGTGTGCAGATCGTCGCAGCCTCGTGCCCCGGATGCCACGCACACCTGGCCACATCCGTGACATCGGATGTTTCCTCCCCGTCCATCTCCGCTCCCTAGGGTCCCGAGGGTCCTCGACTCCGAAGGTCCCGACTCCGAAGGAAGCGCCCGATGCACGATCACGACGCACCGCACCGCCACGCCCTCGACGCCGAGCTGCGCACGCTCGGATTCTCGCGCCGCGAGATCCTCCGCACCGCCGGCATCGCCCTCGCCGCCGGCGGGCTCTCGGCCTTCGGCGGTGCAGGAGCGGCGATGGCCGCCGCCCCTGCCTCCCGTCCCGCCGCCGACCCGCAGCTGTCCTGGCTCGTGGGCGACCATCACGTGCACACCCAGTTCAGCCACGACGCCAAGTACCGCATGGCCCAGCAGCTCGACGCCGCCCAGCACTACGGGATCGACTGGCTCGCGTTCACCGAGCACAGCAACTTCGCCCACGCGGAGCGCGGGCTGCCCACCGCGCGCGACCTCATCCAGCAGGAGCGCGACGCCCGCGGGATGCTGATCTTCCAGGGACTGGAGTGGTACATCCCGGCAGCCGAGCACGCCTCCGTGCTCATCGCCCCCGGAGCGGACGACATCCGGATCCTGCGCGCCTTCGAGCTCGCGTGGGACGGCAAGCTCAACGGCTGGGACAAGCCCCAGGATGACGCGCAGGCCGCCGAGTACGGCCGTCGCGCCACCGAGGCGGTCGCCTGGCTGGGTGCGCAGAAGGCCGCCGGCGCGATCGGCGACGCCGTGGTGCTCGCGAACCACCCCATGCGGCTCGGCATCGACTCCCCGCACGAGATCCGTGCGTGGAGGGACGCGGATCCCGCTGTCTTCATCGGCATGGAGGGCGCACCCGGCGCACAGGGCTCCGCGATCAGCCAGAACGCGGGTCCCGGCGACCAGCGCGGAGAGTACGTCAACGCCCCGCGCCCCGACAGCTGGGCGGGCTACCCGGCCGACGCCTACCGTCCCTACGGCGGATTCGACTGGGCGACCGCCACCGTCGGCGGCCTCTGGGACGCGCTGCTCGCCGAGGACCGCCCGTTCTGGATCACCTCGAACTCCGACAACCACCTCACGGTGAAGGACACTTGGCGGATCGGCGACTACCCGGCCGGTGAGCCCTACGCCAGCCTGCCGAGCGAGTTCGATCGCTGGGCGGTGCGAGGGATGCGGCCGGATCCCATCGACACCGGCGTGCCCCAGGGCGGCAGCGACTTCTGGCCGGGGCAGTTCTCCCGCCTGCACACCGGCGTCACGACCCGCTCCTACGCCGGTGTGCTCGAGGCGATGCGGCTCGGTCGCATGTGGGTCGATCACGGCCATCTCCTGAGCGGTCTGGACGTCCGCGTCGGTGCCACGATGCCCGGCAAGGGCACCGGACGCGGCAAGGGGAACGGCGGCGGCTGGGGCAATGCCGCGGGCACCACCGTGACGCTCGGCGGCCGGCTCACGGCGAAGCGCGGGCAGGACGTCGTCGTCACGATCACGGTGACGGCGACGGAGGACGTGAACGCCGCCGGGATCCTGCCGCAGCTCGCGCACGTCGACGTCATCGCGGGCCCGCTCACCGGCCCCTCGTCGGACGCCGATGCGATGCGGGCTCCCGAGACGCGTGTGGTGCGCCAGTTCGACACCACCGGCCGTCGCGGCACGTTCACCCTGACGCACGTGTTCGAACGGGTCGACCGGCCGTTCTACCTGCGACTCAGGGGCAGCGACGGCAACCGCCACGGCGCCGGCTACTACGGCGCGTCGGTGGATCCCGCCGGCCCGCAGCGGCACGGCGACGGCGAGGGCGATCCGTGGAAGGACACCTGGTTCTACGCCAACCCGGTGTTCGTCGACGTGCGCTGACGAAGGCGCCTCCGAGCTTCGGGCGGCGCGTCGCACCGCCCGAAGCAATGGCTCAGGGCTCCTGCACGGTCGCGTGCGGGATGCGCTCGCGCATCACGCGCACGGCCTCGGAGCTCACGTCGACGAGCAGGGCGTCGCGACCCAGAGCGGACGCGACGGCGCCGGTCGTGCCGGATCCGGCGAAGAGATCCAGAACCCGGTCGCCACGACGGCTGGACGCCTGCACGATGCGACGCAGGATCCCCTCGGGCTTCTGCGTCGGGTAGCCGGTCTTCTCGCGCCCGGTGGTGGGAACGATCGTGTGCCACCACACGTCCGTCGGGAGCTTGCCGCGCTCGCGCTTCGCGGCGCTCACCAGGCTCGGCGCCATGTACGGCTCGCGCTCGACGTCGTCGACGTTGAACACGTGCCCTCCCGGCGTCTTGACGTAGACGAGGATCGTGTCGTGCTTGGTGGGCCAGCGGGTGCGGGGCTTCGCGCCGTAGTCGTAGGCCCAGATGATCTCGTTCAGGAAGCACTCCCGACCGAACACCGCGTCGAGCATGACCTTCGCGTAGTGCGCCTCGCGGTAGTCGAGGTGCAGGTAGAGCGTGCCGTCGTCGGCGAGGAGCCGCCAGGCCTCCTCCAGCCGCGGCATGAGGAAGTCTCCGTAGTCGTCGAACCGGTCGTCGTAGGCGTGCAGCAGCTCGCGCACCCGCTCGTAGCGGTGCCCATGGAACCCGTGGTTCACTTCGCGCCCCGGTACCGAACGCAGGAGATCCAGGGTGCCGTCGGTGTTCGTCCCGCGGGATTCCGCGGATCCAGGTTCGCCGGCATCCGGGATCTCCTGCGTCGTGTCCGCCGGACGGTCGGCACGGCGGCTGGAGACGACATGCCGCTCCTGCGTGCGACCGGTGTTGAACGGCGGATCCAGGTAGATCAGCGTGAACGCGGAGTCCGGCAGGGTGCGGGCGACGTCGAGCGCCTCCCCGTGCACGATCTCGACAGCCCCGATGCCCGGCGCGGGCGACGCCGCCCTGACGACCGCGGACGCTTCGACAGGCTCAGCGACCGGCGTCGGCTCAGCGACCGGGGTCGGCTCGGCGACCGGCTCTGGAGCGCCGCTCACGGGACGCGGTGCAGCCACGCCTCGGTGCCGAACTTCGTGCGCACCAGCTCCTCCGCGGCCTCGTACTCGTCGGCGGAGATCGCGCCGTCCTCGGCGCCCGTGAGCGAGCGGAACGTGCCCTTGAAGCGCTCGATGATCTCGGCGCGGGTGAGCCCGGTCTGACTGCGCAGCGGATCCACGCGCTTCGCGGCGGAAGCCGTGCCCTTGTCGCTGAGCTTCTCGCGACCGATCCGCAGCACCTCGGTCATCATCTGGCCGTCGATGTCGTACGACAGCGTGGCGTGGTGCAGCACGCCACCGTTGGCGAGCCGCTTCTGCGCGGCACCGCCGATCTTGCCGCTGGGTCCGGCGATGTCGTTGAGCGGCTGGTAGGTGGCGTCGATCCCGAGCGAGCGCAGGGCCTGCAGCACCCAGTCGTCGAGGAACGCGTAGGAGTCGGCGAAGGTCATGCCCTGCACGAGCGACGCCGGCACGTACAGCGAGTAGGTGATGATCTGGCCCGCGGCCATCATCATCGCTCCGCCGCCCGAGATCCGCCGCACGACGTCGAACCCGTGCGCGGCCGCGCCCGCCGGATCCACCTCGTTGCGATAGGACTGGAAGGATCCGATCACGACCGCGGATTCGTCCCACTCCCAGATCCGCAGCGTCGGGCGGCGCCGCCCCTCGCCGACCCGGGTGGTGAGCACCTCGTCGAGCGCGAGGTTCATGCGCGGGGACACCGCCTTCTCGTGCAGGATCTCCCAGTCGAAGTCGCGCCAGCCGGGCGCGGTCACGAGCGCCCGTCGCACGGCCGTGCCGACCGCCTCGGGCGTGAGTCCCAGCAGCTGGGCGCCGTCGGGGAGCGCCGCGCGCACGGCGGCGGCGATCCCGGAGGCATCGGTCTCGACCGGCAGCCCCGTGACGGCGGCGTTGATGTCGTCGAGCGCGTCGTCCGGCTCGAGGAAGAAGTCGCCCGCCAGCCGGAAGTCGGCGATCGCGCCGTCCGTCACCTCGAAGTCGACGACGACCAGCTTGCCGCCAGGAACCTTGTACTCACCGTGCACCGCTCCAGCCTACGCGGCGCGGGACGGGCGGCGGCGTGCGGGCAGCCCGGTCGTTCTGCAGGGAGGCCGGGGCGTTCTGCAGGGCTCGACGGCCGAAACGGCGCCCGATCCGCGGAACGGCGAGGAATCCCCGGCGACGCCCCTGCAGAACACGGCGGGGTCCCTGCAGAACGGCTCGGTTGGGGATCCGCCTCAGTCCCGCGACGGGATGTGCTTGTCCAGCCAGGCGAGCAGATCCGCCCGCACCTCCGCCTGCTGCAGCTCGTTGAAGATCTCGTGGCGCGCATCCGGGTACACGAGCGTCGTCACGTCGCTGAGGCCGGAGCGGTTGCGGTAGTCGTCGGCCAGACGGTGCACGCTGCGCGGCCCGCCGACCGGATCGTCCCGGCCGACCATCAGCAGCACCGGGACGTCGCGCGGATAGTCGCGGTGCGGGCGGCCGTAGAGCCGCACGGCCTCGATCGGGCCGAACAGCTTCAGCAGCGGCACCTCGGTCGTGAGCGGGTCGGCGCGGAACTCCGCCCATACGGCGGGGTCGCGGGACAGCCACTCGAGCCCGTGGGCGTCCGGACCCTTCCACCGGGCGTTGAGCGGCATCGAGTTCAGGTCGCTCGGGGTGCGATGGGCGGATCCGGAGAGGACGACGGCGTCGTACGCGTCGGGGTGCGCGTCGAGCACCATCTGCGAGAGGAACGACCCCCAGGAGTGGCCCAGAAGGACGAGCGGGAGCCCGGGGTTCTCGGCGCGGATCAGCTCCGTGAGCTGCCAGACGTCGGCGACGACCGCCCGCAGTCCGCCGGGACCGAGCCGTCCGAGCCGGGACGCGTCGCCGTGCTGCTTCATGCCGGTGCGCCCATGTCCGCGGTGGTCGTCGGCGTACACGATGAACCCGGCCGCGGTGAGCTCGGCGATCAGGCTGCCGTAGCGGCCCGCGTGCTCCCCCACGCCGTGCAGGAGCTGGACGACGCCTCTGGGCCTCACGCCGTCGGCGACGGGATGCACGTCGTAGACGATCGCGATGCCGTGTGCGTCGGTGAACTCGGCGGTGCGGGACTCAGCCATGCCCCTGAGTCTACGGATCCGGCACCGCGACCGCGTTCGCGCGTCGGCGGATGACGGGCTCAGAGCCCGAGGGCGGTGCGCACGGCCTGCGCCTCCGCCAGCTCGGTGACCTCGTGCCCGCCGCCGTCGTCGGCCGCGGATCCCATCCGCACCGAGCCGGAGGCCGCCACCGTGCGCTTGGCGGAGAAGTGCAGGGCGTCGACGCCGGTCGCCGCGATCTCGGCGGCGTTCTCGGCAGTGACGCCACTGCCGGCCATCACCTGGATGCGCCCGTCCGCGGCCGCGACCAGAGCGCGCAGCATGTCCCGCCCGTCCCTCGCGGCGGAGGCGCCGCCGGAGGACAGCACCCGGGTGAGCCCGAGCGAGACCGCCGTCCGCAGACCTGCGAGGGGATCCGGCGTCACGTCGATCACGCGGTGCAGGGTGACCTCCGCGTCGGCGCGCACGTCGCGGGCCGCGTCGCGCAGCCGGGCGAGCGCATCCCCGTCCAGGACTCCGTCCACCCTCTGCGCGCCGATCACGACACCCGTCGCGCCGTGCGCGAGCATCCACCGCACGTCGCGCACGGCGGTGGCGATCTCGTCGGCGTCGTAATGGAAGCCGCCCGCGCGCGGGCGCACCAGCACGTGCACCTCGACGTCGGGCCCCGCCCCGCGGGGCGACACTGCCGCCTCGACGGCGAGCTCGAGCGTCGCGGGCGAGGGCGTCAGACCGCCCAGCGCGAGTCCCTGCGTCAGCTCGACGCGGCGGGCGCGGACCTCACGGGCCACCCGCACGCCCGCGAGGTCCTGGACGGCGAGTTCGAGGGCGAGCGGCACCCGTCCATTGTCGTGGCAGCGGGACGCCGGGGGAACGGGCGCGCCGGAATTTGTTCGGCATCTTTCGCATCGACCGCCCGCACTCGCCGGCGTCGAGCACCCCACCTCCCCGAATATTTAGTTAGGCTATCTAAGCGATGGACGACGAGAGACTGCATGAGACCGCATCCGAACTGCGTCTTGCCACGTTCCGCCTCGCCCGCCGGCTGCGTTCAGTGCGGGCGGTGGACAGCCGCAACACCGCGATGAGCGACGCACAGCTCGCCGTGCTGGCGGCGCTGCGCGCGCACGGGAGGCACTCGCTGACGGCGCTCGCCGACCGCGAGCGCGTGACCGCCCCCACGATGAGCGCCGTGGTGACCGGGCTCGAGGAGCAGGGCTATGTCACGCGGATCCCGGACGACCAGGACCGCCGCCGCGTGCACGTCGAGATCACCGCTGCGGGCGAGAAGGTCGTCACCGAGACCTTCGAGCGGCGCACGCGGCTGATCATGACCGAGATCACCGAGCTCGACCTCACGGACGACGAGCTGAGGGTGCTGCACGAGGCGAGCATCCTGATGCGGAAGCTGGCCGAGCTGTGAGCCAGATGTTCCGCTCGTTCGGGGCGTTCAACTACCGGATCTGGTTCTTCGGCGCGATCATCTCCAACATCGGCGGCTGGATGCAGTCCACCGCGCAGGACTGGGTGGTGCTCACCGAGCTCACGCACAACGACGCCACCGCCATGGGCGCCACGATGGCCCTGCAGTTCGGGCCGCCGCTCGTGCTCGTCGGGCTCACCGGCCGCGTCGCCGACCGCTTCGACCGGCGACGCATCCTGCTCGTCACGCAGTCGACCCTCATGGTGCTCGCCCTGTGCGTCGCCGTGCTGCTGCTCACCCACGTCATGACGCTGCCGCTCATGCTCGTGTTCGCCGCGTGCTTCGGCGTCGCGAACGCGTTCGACGCCCCGGCCAGGCAGGCTTTCGTCTCCGACATGGTCTCGATGGAGAACGCCTCGAACGCGGTCGCTCTGAACTCGGCGTCGTTCAACATGGCGCGCCTGATCGGCCCCGCGGTCGGCGGCCTCGCCATCGTCGCCCTCGGATCCGGCTGGGTGTTCGTCGCGAACGCGGCCACCTTCCTGGCGATGATCGTGGCGCTGCTGCTCATCCGCACCAGGGAGCTGCTGCCGCGTCCGAAGAACCCCCGGGCCGGGGGTCTCATCGTCGGCTTGCGCTATGTGCGCAGCAGGCCGGATCTGATGGTCGTGTTCGTCATGGTGTTCCTCATCGGCGCATTCGGCATGAACTTCCCGATCTTCGCGTCGACCATGGCGCTCGAGTTCCACAAGCAGGCGGACGGCTACGGCGTGCTCAGCTCGGTGCTCGCGATCGGCTCCCTCACCGGCGCGCTGCTGGCGGCGCGCCGCGATCGGGCCAGGGTTCGGGTGCTCATGCTCGCGGCCGGCGGGTTCGGCGTCGCGTCGCTCGTCTCGGCGCAGATGCCCACCTACGTCGCCTACGCGATCACCCTCGTCTTCGTCGGCTTCTCGACCGTGACGATGCTGACGACCGCGAACGGCTATGTGCAGACCACCACGGACCCGGCCCTGCGCGGACGCGTGCTGGCGCTGTACATGGCGGTCGTCATGGGCGCGACGCCGATCGGGGCGCCCATCGCCGGCTGGGTCGCGGACGCGTTCGGCCCGAGGGCGGCGATCTCGGTCGGCGGTGCGGCGGGTCTCGTGGCCTTCGCGATCGGCGCGGGCTGGATGATGTACTCCGGCCGTCTGCACCGGCGGGAGGACGCCCGCTTCCTGCTCGCCCTGGACGAGACGCGCCCCCTGCGGGTGGTCGAGGCGATGCAGCGTGCGGTCACGCCGCCGATCACCAGCGCCACCACGCCGATCCGCACCGAAGCGGGCGGATCCGGCAGGCCCGTCTCCGGCGGTGCGAACGGATCCGGCCCGGAGGACACGGACGCGTGAGCGCCGACGGAGGCCTCGACGACATGCGCGCCCGCCGCTCGCTGCTGCCCGCCCTGGGCGCGCTCTCGGCGTTCGGCCCGCTGTCGATCGACCTGTACATCCCGGCCCTTCCGCAGCTGGGGCGGGACCTGCTGACGACCGAGGCCCTCACGCAGGTGACGATGAGCGCGTGCCTGATCGGCATCGCCGTGGGGCAGCTGCTGTGGGGTCCGGTCAGCGACCGGTACGGTCGCCGCCGTCCGCTGCTGTGGGCGGTGGCCGCCTTCGCGCTGTGCTCGTTCCTGTGCGCTGCGGCGCCGTCGATCGAGCTGCTGATCCTCGTGCGCCTGCTGCAGGGGCTGTGCGGTGCGGCCGGGCTCGCGATCGGGCGCGCGGTCGTGCACGACGTGTTCCACGGGGCGGAGGCGACGGCCGCCTTCGCCGCCCTGACCGCCATCGCGGGAGCCGCACCGGTGCTCGCGCCGCTGATCGGCGGCGGCCTGCTCGCGTTCACGGACTGGCGCGGCCTCTTCCTGGCGCTCGGGGCGATCGGGCTCGCGCTGCTGCTGACGGCCGCCCTGTGCGTGCCCGAGACCCTCGCCACCGCCCAGCGCACCACGGGCGGGCTCGGCAGCGATCTGCGCGGCCTCGGCGCCGCCCTGTCGAACGCCCCGTTCATGGTGTTCGCGATCACGCTGGGGCTCGCCACGGGCGGCTTCTTCACCTATCTGCAGATGTCGTCGTTCGTGCTGCAGCGCGAGTACGGGGTCGGAGCGCAGGGATTCGCCGTCATCTTCGCGGTCAACGCGGGCGGGATCATGCTCGGCGCGTGGATCAGCCGGCGGGTGGCGCGCGGCTCGTCCCGGTCGGCCCCCGACGGCGCCCATGCCGGGATCGCGCGACGACGGCGAGACTCCGGACGCCGGCTCGTGCTCTGGTCGCTCTCGCTCGGCACCGTCGCCGCAGCCGCCGTGCTGCTGAGCGCGCTCCTGCACAGCCCCCTGCCGTGGCTGCTCCCTCCCCTGTTCCTGCTCGTCTCACTGCACGGCGTGAACAACCCGACGCTCACCGCGCTCGCTCTGTCCCGCATCACGCGCGGAGCCGGATCCGCGTCCGCCGTGCTCGGCACCCTGGCTGCGCTGCTCGGCGCCCTGGTGCCGCCGCTGCTGTCGCAGGCGGGGGTGTCGGCGACGCTGATGGGCGCGACTATGCTCGTCGCATTCGCCGCCGCCCTCACCGTGCTGGCTCTCACCGGACGTGTCACGCGCACCGGCGAGTGAGCCCCGTCCGGACGGCCGGACCCGGACGCGGACCGGATCCCGCGAACTTCTTACGAATCCGTGATCTCCGCGCCGTCCGCCCGCGCCGGGTTCCTACGCTGAGGACATGAACGGATCCGCCTGGGGCGTCAGGGCGCGCGCCGCGGCGGCGGGGCTGGCCGCCGCGCTGCTCGGCATCGGCGCGGGCGAACTCGTCGCAACCCTGGTGGCGCCGCAGTCGAGCCCGTTCGCCGTCGTCGGCGGCGTGCTCATCGACGCGGCTCCGGCGTGGGCGAAGGACACCGCGATCGCCCTGTTCGGCACGGGCGACAAGGCGGCGCTGCTCACCGGCATCGCGATCGTGCTCCTCGCCGCGGCGGCCGCGCTCGGCCTCTGCGAGCGGCGCTGGCGGCACCTCGGCGTCGCCGGGTTCGTGGTGCTCGGCGCCGCGGTGTCCCTGCTGGCGCCGCTGCGGGCCGGCGCGGCGACGCTGTCGTGGCTGCCCGCGCTCACGGCGGGGATCGTCGCGGCCCTCACGCTGCGCGCGCTGATGCGGCGCCTCCCCGAGCGCGAGAGGCCTTCCGCGGGGACCGCGCCCGAGAAGCCCTCCGAGGGGACCGCGCCGCAGCACGCCCGAGCCGCAGCCACACTCCCCGAGGGCACGTCCCGCCGCCGCTTCCTCGCCGGGACGGGCGCGGCCGCGGCGCTCGGCATCCTCGCGACGGTCGCGGCCACGGCGGGGCGAGCAGGGTCCGTCGCGGTCGCCACCGTGCGCAGCGCCCTCCGCCTGCCGAAGCCGGCCGTGCCGGCACCGGCGATCCCCTCCGGCGCCGCACTGCACGTCGACGGGCTCAGCCCGCTGATCACCCCGAACGCCGACTTCTACCGCATCGACACCGCCCTTGTCGTGCCGCAGGTGGATCCGGCGCGCTGGCGGCTGCGGATCCACGGCATGGTCGCCCAGGAGGTGACGCTCACCTGGGACGAGCTGCGCGCGCTGCCCCTCGTCGAGTCGGCGGCGACGCTGTCGTGCGTGTCGAACGAGGTCGGCGGTGACCTCGTCGGCAACGCCGTCTGGCTGGGCTATCCGATCCGCGAGCTGCTGGCGCGGGCGCAGCCGTCGGCCGGCGCCGACATGGTGCTCTCCACCTCGATCGACGGCTTCACGGCCGGCACCCCGCTCGAGGCCCTCACCGACGACCGCGACGCCCTGCTCGCGATCGGCATGAACGGCGAGCCGCTGCCCCTCGAGCACGGCTTCCCCGTGCGGATGGTGGTGCCCGGCCTGTACGGCTACGTCTCCGCGACGAAGTGGGTCACCGACCTGGAGGTGACGCGGTTCGATCGCGCCACCGCCTACTGGACCTCGCGCGGCTGGTCCGACCACGGACCGATCAAGCTCGAATCGCGCATCGACGTGCCCCGGGCCGGGCAGGCGGTGCGCGCCGGCGAGACGACGATCGCGGGGGTCGCCTGGCAGCCGCACGTCGGCGTCTCGGCGGTGGAGGTGCAGGTCGACGACGGTCCGTGGCAGACCGCGGAGCTCGCGCCGGCGATCTCCGCCGACACCTGGGTGCAGTGGCGGGTGCCCTGGCGCGCCGCCGCGGGGCAGCACACGCTCCGCTGCCGCGCGACGGGCGCCGACGGCACCGTCCAGACCGCGACCGTCGCTCCCCCGGCCCCCGACGGCGCGACGGGCTGGCACACGGTCGGCGTGACGGTGAGCTCCTGACCGCCCGGCGCCACCCGCCGCTCCCCCGCGCGAATCCTCACGGAATCCATACGCTTCACTTCCTTCACGAATTCGTGAAATCGGCGTAGCATCGCCGCCATGAACACGATCATCCGCACCGACGGCCTCACCAAGCACTACGGCCGCGTGCATGCGCTCGACGGACTGGACCTCAGCGTCGACGAGGGCCAGGTGCACGGCTTCCTCGGCCCGAACGGTGCCGGCAAGTCCACCACGATCCGGATCCTGCTGGGCCTCGCGCGCAAGACGGGCGGATCCGCGACCGTCTTCGGCCAGGATCCCTGGCACGATGCGGTGCAGATCCACCGGCGGGTGGCCTACGTCCCCGGCGACGTGAGCGTCTGGCCGAACCTCTCCGGCGGAGAGGCCATCGACTTCCTCGCGCGCCTGCGCGGCGCCCGCACGAAAGATACGGCCTATCGCACCGAGCGGGAGCGCCTGACGACGGCGTTCCAGTTCGACCCGCGCAAGAAGGGCCGCGCGTACTCGAAGGGCAACCGTCAGAAGGTCGCGCTCATCGCGGCGTTCGCCGTCCCCGCCGATCTCTACATCCTCGACGAGCCGACGAGCGGACTGGATCCGCTCATGGAGGTCGTGTTCCGGGACGAGGTGCAGCGGATCCGCCGCGGCGGAGCCACCGTGCTGCTGTCCAGCCACATCCTCTCCGAGGTCGAGCTGCTGTGCGACCGGGTCAGCATCATCCGCGCAGGGCGCATCGTCGAATCGGGAACCCTGCAGGAGCTGCGCCACCTCACCCGCACCGAGGTGTCGTTCGAGGCGGCGGACGCTTCCGCCCTCGCCGGCATCCCCGGCGCCCACGACGGCACGCTCGACGACGGCCGGGCCCGGTTCACCGTCGACAGCGACGACATCCCCTCGGTGCTGCCGGTGCTCGCGCAGCGCAGCGTCGCCGGGCTGCGCATCGAGCCGCCCTCTCTCGAAGAGCTGTTCCTGCGGCACTACGGAGACGACCTCGCCGCCCTCCGTGCCGCCGAGGACGCAGGGTCGACGGGCGGCGGGACCCGCGCGTCCCGCCGCGCCGCCATCAAGGAGTCCTGATGCTCGCCACACTGCTGAAGCAGCGCCTGCGCCGAGACTGGCTGCAGCTGCTGCTCTGGATCCTCGCGACCGTGCTCATGGCGTACGCGGGCTTCGCGGGCGTCACCCAGTCGTACGCCACCCTCAAGGACCGTGTCGAGGTGCTGGCGGCCGTGATGGCGAACCCGGTGATCATGATGTTCCGCGGGCTCCCCTCGGGCGCCTCGGAAGGTCAGTTCCTCTCCTTCGAGATCCTGCCGTGGCTGACGATGCTCGCCGCCCTCATGAGCACCTTCCTCGCCGTCCGGCACACCCGCGGCGACGAGGAGGCAGGCCGTGCCGAGCTCGTCGCGGCCACCGCCGTCGGCCGGGCGCTGCCGACCATCGCGACGATCGTCCACGGCGTGGCGGCGAACCTCGTGCTCGGCGTGCTGGTGGCCCTCGCGCTGCTCGGCTCGAAGCTCGAGCCCGCCGGATCCTGGCTCATGGGCGCGACGTCCGCGACGACCGGGATCGCCTTCCTCGGGATCGGGCTCATCGCCGCGCAGCTCATGCGCACCTCGCGCGGTGCGAACGCCCTGACGGTGTGGATCCTCGTCGGCACGTTCCTGATCAACGGGATCGGCAACGTCGCGGGCACGCCGAGCGACGACCTCACGCGCATCAGCAGCTCCGGGCTGGTGTGGGCCTCGCCGTTCGGCTGGGCCGAGCAGGCGCGCCCCTACGACACGAACGACGGGTGGCCGGCGCTCCTCGGCCTCGCGTTCGGCCTCGCGCTCGCGGTGGTCGCCGTGGCGCTGCAGTCGGCGCGCGACATCGGCGAGGGCTTCGTCCCCGCGCGCCCCGGCCGGGTGCACGCGCGTCCGGCGCTGTCCTCCCCGCGCGCCCTCGTCTGGCGGCTGACGAACGGCGCCATCGTCGGCTGGGCCGTCGGCGGCGCGCTCACCGGCATCCTGGCGACGAAGCTCTCCGGCCTCGCGGGCCAGATCTCCGGGCAGAACCCCGCCGTGCAGCAGCTCCTGGAGAAGATCGGCAAGGCCGGGAACCTCGAGGAGACGGTGGTGTCGGTGTTCTTCACGATGCTCGGGATCCTGGCCGCCTGCGCCGCCGTGCAGATCGTCGCACGAGCCCGCCAGGAGGAGGCGCACGGCACCGCCGAGATCGTGCTGGCGCAGCCGGTGAGCCGGGTGCGGTGGCTGGCCGACCACCTGCTCGTGGCGGCCGCCGCGATCGCGATCGTCGTGGCCGCCGCGATGCTCGCCGCGTACGCCGGCCTGGCCGGCAACGCGCACGCGTCGTCGCTCGCTCGGGTCGTCACCGTGGTCGGACTCGGGCAGGGCCTCGCCGCCTGCGTGTTCATCGTGCTCACCGGGCTCGTCTTCGTGCTGCTGCCCCGCGGCACGATCGGGATCGCGTGGGCGCTCGTGCTGCTGGCGACGGTGTTCGGGCTCTTCGGCCCGCTGTTCGGGCTGCCCGAGTGGACCACACGGTTCTCGCCGTTCTCCGTCGCCCCGATCGTCACCGACGGCGACACGGATCTGCGCGGCACGTGGTGGCTGTTGCTCGTGGTCGCCGCGGGGGCGGCCGCGTCGCTCGCCCTGATGCGCCGTCGCGAGCTCCAGACCGCGGGATGATGGGGTCATGAACGCGCACGCTCCGGAGCCGCCCGTGCACCACGGCGTGGACGCGGCGGAGGAAGCTGCGGCGATGATCACCGCCGTCGGCTTCCCCCGCATGCCCGGCCGCGTGATGATGGCGCTCATCGCCGCCCCTGCGGAGGGGTACAGCGCGGCGGATCTCGCGGACAGGCTCGGCATCAGCGCCGCGGCCGTGTCGGGCGCCGTCCGCTATCTCCAGACGATCCAGGTCATCCGCCGCGTCTCGCGCCCCGACCGCCGCCGCGACCACTACGTCATCATCCCCGACACCTGGTACGGGCTGATGACGAACAACGGCCCGATCTACGAGCGGCTCGCCGCGCACATCGAGGCGATCGGCGCGGAGCACGACGACGACCACGCGGCGCGGGGGCGCGCCGCCGAGATGGCGGAGTTCTTCCGCTTCATGGCGCGCCGGATGCCCGAGCTCGTCGATGAGTGGGAGGCCTTCCGGGCGGAGCACCACCCACCGGCCTGACCCGGTCCCGCCTGCCGCGTGCCCGTTCCCCGGATTGCCCCTCCGTCCGGTGTGCCGGCCGTCCCGGGCGGGCGCGGGGCCGGGTGCGGCCATGCCGCGATGCGGTGCCGAAGCCGGGCGCGGCCCGCACGGCGCACCGCCTCCCACGCCGAGACCCCCACGTGACGTCGAAACCCCCACGCCGCAGCGACTGCGTGTGGGGGTTTCGACGCGCCGCGGGGGTCTCGGCGAGATCGGGCGGGCCCTACCGAGCCGGCGCCCGGCCGCGGGGTCAGCCCTCGAGCACCAGGCGGAGCTGCTCGAGCGCCCAGTCGAGCTCGGTCGCGCGCACCACGATGGGCGGCGCGATCCGGATCGTCTGTCCGTGCGTGTCCTTGACCAGCACCCCGCGATCGAGGAGCCTCTCGGCCACCTCGCGTCCGGTCCCGCGGGTCGGGTCGATGTCGACGCCCGCCCACAGCCCGGCGACGCGCACCGCGGTGACGCCCTGGCCGATGAGCGACTCCAGGCCCTCGCGCAGATGCTCGCCGAGCGCCTTCGCGCGCTCCTGGAACTCGCCGGAGGACAGCATCTCCACGGCCCGCAGCCCGACGGCCGCGGCGAGCGGATTGCCGCCGAACGTGGATCCGTGCTCGCCGGGGCGGATCACGCCCAGCACGTCCTCGTTCCCGACGACCGCCGAGACGGGCAGGATCCCGCCGCCCAGTGCCTTGCCGAGGAGGTAGAGATCGGGCACGACGCCCTCGCGATCGCAGGCGAACGTCTCGCCCACCCGGCCGAGGCCGGACTGGATCTCGTCCGCGACGAACAGCACGTTCCGCTCGTCGCAGATCTCGCGGATCCGGCGCAGGTAGCCCTCGGGCGGGATGATCACGCCGCCCTCGCCCTGGATCGGCTCGATCAGCACCGCGACGGTGTCGTCGGTGATCGCCGCGGCGATCGCCTCCGCGTCGCCGTAGGGCACCGCGTCGAAGCCCGGCGTGAAGGGGCCGAAGCCGTCGCGAGCGGACTCATCGTCGCTGAAGCCGACGATGGTGGTCGTGCGACCGTGGAAGTTGCCCTGCGCGACGATGATGCGCGCCGCGTCGGGCCGCACGCCCTTGACCCGGTATCCCCAGGCGCGCGCGACCTTGATGCCGGTCTCCACGGCCTCGGCGCCGGTGTTCATCGGCAGCACCAGGTCCTTGCCGCACAGCTCGGCCAGGGCGGCGGCGAACGGCTCGAGCCGGTCGCTGCGGAACGCCCGGCTGGTGAGCGCGACGCGCCCCAGCTGCTCTTCGAGCGCCGCCACGAGAGCGGGGTGGCGGTGGCCGAAGTTGACCGCGGAATAGGCGGCGAGCAGGTCGAGGTAGCGCTTGCCCTCGACGTCGGTCACCCAGGCGCCCTCGCCGCGCGCGATGGTCACGTCGAGCGGCGCGTAGTTGCGGGCGACATGGGGCTCCGTCGAGGAGGCGGCCGAGTCGGCCGTGAGCTCTGCGGCGGCTGTCACTTGGCACCGCGCAGTTCGAGGGTGCAGCACTTGATGCCGCCGCCGCCGAGCAGCAGCTCGCTGAGGTCGACGGTGAGCGGGTTGTAGCCGCGCTCGCGCAGCTGCTTCTCGAAGCCGGTGGCACGCGGCGAGATGATGACGTTGTAGCCGTCGCTCGCGGAGTTCAGCCCGAAGACGGCGCCGTCCTCGTCCGAGACCAGGATCGCGTCCGGGAAGCGCTCCTCGAGGATCGCCCGGCTCGCGTCGTCGAAGGCGTGCGGCAGGTAGGCGATGTTGGCGCTCGCCGGTCCGCCGTTCTCCTCGCCGACGACCGGATCCAGCACCGTCAGCGCGGTGTCGAGGTGGTAGAAACGCGGGTCGACGAGCGTGAGCGTCACGACCTCGCGGCCGAACACCTCGCTCACCTCGCGGTGGCTGTCGCCGGCCGAGCGGAAGCCGGTGCCGGCGAGGATCACGTCGCCCGCGAGCAGGAAGTCGCCCTCGCCCTCGTTGATCTCCTTCGGCAGCACGGTGTCGAAGCCGTTCGCGCGGAACCAGTCGGCGAACGCCGGGGCCTCGCCCTGGCGCTGCTCGTAGTAGAACGAGGGCACGTAGGCGCGGCCGTCGATGACGAAGCCGCCGTTGGCGGTGTAGACCATGTCGGGGTAGCCGGCGAGCGGCTCGATGAGCTCCACCTCGTGGCCCAGCTCGAGGTACAGGTCGTAGAGCTTCTGCCACTGCGCGACGGCCTTCGCGGTGTCGGTCGGGTTCGCCGGCTCCATCCACGGGTTGATGCTGTAGTTCACCGTGAAGTGCTCCGGCTTGCACATCAGGTACCGGCGGTGGTGCGCGGTGCGGGTGGGCGTGGCGGCCGTGGCGGTCTCGGGCGTCGACATGAGGCTCCTCAGAATCTCCGGTAGCGGCGGACGCTGTCCTCAGGCCCGGCGGTCCTTCGATCCGTTGTGCGGAGAAGATGCGACACGGGCACGCCGCCGTCCATTGTCGCACCCGAGCCTGAGCGTGGCCAGATCGCCGGGCCGCTCAGATGACCTCGGCGCTCCAGTCGTCCGGGTTCCCGTAGCGGTGGGCGGTGATCGCGATCGCCTGCTCGTGCAGGAACGGCAGCAGCTCGATCCGCCCGGCCGTGGTGACCTCGCCCGCGAAGATCGCGAGATCCGGATCCCCCTGCACGGCCTCGGCGAGCGCGGCGTGCAGGGCCGCCACGTCGTCGGGCGCCCCCACGATGCGCACCCGGTCGGCGCGCGGCAGCGGCCGGGCCTCGTCGCCGGGCTCCGCCTCGCTCTCCGTCGGCTTCGGCGAGGGGAGGCGAAGGGATCCTTCGGGATCCGGCACCGGCGGGGCGGTGAAGCGCTGGATCCACTGCGCGTCGGTCTCGACGAAGACGGTGACCCCGGCCTCGCCCAGCACGCGCCGCACCGCGGCGGGCAGGCCGACCGGGGACGAGAGCGTGAACGCGCCGCCGCCGCGGATCGCCGCGATCGCCACACGCAGCAGGGCGCGCAGGGGGGCTTCGCCGGTCGCCCTCACGGCGACCGGAACGGGGCGGTAGCGGAAGAGATTGCGCTCCACGCCCAGTCGCGACACGTCCCGCACCCGCCCGAACTCGCGGTCCCAGGCGAGCGCGTCGGAGAGCGCCGCGCGGCGCAGCCATTCGAACGCGGTGTAGTCGAGCGACGGCTGGGCCGACTCGATCAGGGCGGTGATCCGCGAATCGAGTCCGCGCAGGTGCAGCGTGGTGGATCCGCTGCCGCCGGTGTCCCGCCACGTGCCGAGGCCGAGGAGGTGGTTGGGGCCGCCCGCCTTCGCGCCGCCGCCGACCGAGGAGCGCTTCCAGCCGCCGAACGGCTGGCGCTGCACGATGGCGCCGGTGATGCCGCGGTTGACGTAGAGGTTCCCCGCCTGCACGCGGTCGAGCCAGAGCGCGAGGTCGTCGGGGTCCTGGGTGTGCAGGCCGGCGGTGAGGCCGTACTCCACGGCGTTCTGCAGCTCGATCGCGCGGGCGAGCGTGGGCGCGTGCATGATGCCCAGCACGGGGCCGAAGAACTCCTCCCGGTGGAAGCGCGACCCCGGCTGCACGCCGATCCGGATCCCGGGGCTCCACAGCCGGCCACCGGATCCGGGCACCTCCTGCGGCTTCAGGAGCCACTTCTCGTCCGGCCCGAGCTCGGTGAGCGCCCAGAGCAGCTTGCCCTGCGGGGGCTCGATCACGGGGCCGACCTCGGTGCGCGGATCGTCGGGCCAGCCGACGTGCAGGGACCGGGTCGCGTCGAGCAGCTGCCGCGCGAAGCGCTGCGAGCGCCCGATGGGTCCCACCAGGATGGCGAGCGACGCCGCCGAGCACTTCTGCCCGGCGTGCGCGAAGGCGCTGCGCACGAGATCCGCCACCGCGAGGTCCAGGTCCGCCGACGGGGCGATCACGAGCGCGTTCTTGCCGCTGGTCTCGGCGTGCAGCGGCAGGTCGTGCCGCCAGCTGCGGAACAGGGCCGCCGTCTCGAAGGACCCGGTGAGGATCACCCGGTCGACGTCGGGGTGGGCGATGAGGTCGCGGCCGAGGTCCGCCTCGGAGATGTCGACGAACGCGAGCAGGTCCCGCGGGATGCCCGCGTCCCAGAGCGCGGCGGTGATCACCGCCGCCGAGCGCCGCGCCTGCGGGGCCGGCTTGAACACGACGCCGGATCCGGCGGCGAGCGCGGCGAGCACCCCGCCGGCGGGGATCGACAGCGGGAAGTTCCACGGCGGCGCGACGACGGTGAGCCGGGACGGCACGAAGGCGGCGCCCGGCACGGCGTCGAGCTCCCTCGCCCGCGCCGCGTAGTAGCGCGCGAAGTCGACGGCCTCGCTCACCTCGATGTCGCCCTCGGAGAGGATCTTGCCGGTCTCTGCGGCGGCGACCTCGATGAGCTCCGCCCGGCGGGACTCGAGCACGGTGGCGGCGCGGAGCAGCACCTCGCCGCGCTCGGCGGCGGGGCGGGATCCCCAGTCCGCGGCCGCGACACGGACGCGCGCGACGATGCGGTCGAGCTCCGCGGGGTCGGTGACGAGGGCGCTGCGAACGAGCCCCTCCCCGGCCGTGCTGCCCTCGATGCGCGCGAGGATCCCGCGGGCCCACTCCCGGTTCGCGGGGAGGGACGGGTCGCTGTCGGGGGTGTTGCGGAAGCCGGGGGCGCCGGCGGCGACCGCGGAGTCGTCCTCGCGCGCGGCGAAGACGGCGGTCTCCACGAACGTGTCGCCGGGGTCGACGGCCTCGGCGATGCCCAGCACCGCCTGCGTGAGCGCCGCGGCCTCGGTGTCCGGATCCGTGGTGAGCGCCGCCGACTCGTGCACGGGGGCGAGACGGTTCTGCCGGCGGCGCGGACCGGTCGGCAGCCCGGGGTCGGCGGAGCGCTCGAGCGAGAGCGCGAACCGGTTGATCTCGCGGTCGAGCAGGTCGGGCTCCTCGTGCAGGCGGAACGCCGCCGAGAGGAAGTTCTCCTTGGACGCGTTCTCCTCGAGCCGCCGCACGAGGTAGCTGATGGCGACGTCGAACTCGCGCGGCTTCACCACGGGCACGTACAGGAGCACGTGCCCGACCTCGCGGCTCACGGCCTCGACCTGCCCCTGCGCCATGCCGAGCAGCATCTCGAACTCGAGGGGCGCGGAGGCGGATCCGGGCGCTCCTCCCGCCGGGCCGTCCGTGCCGTCGAGCGCGACCGGGTCGGGCCGCACGCCGCGGTCGCCCGCGAGCAGCCAGGCGTAGGCGATGTCGAAGAGGTTGTGCCCGGCGACGCCGATGCGCACCGCCCGCACGGATTCGGGCGTGAGCGCCGCGTCGAGGCAGCGCAGGTAGTTCGCGTCGGTGTCGATCTTGGTGTCGTAGGGCGCGGGCGTCCATCCGTGCAGCGCGGCCTCGACGCGCTCCATCGCGAGGTTGGCGCCCTTCACCAGCCGCACCTTGATCGGGGCGCCGCCGTGGTCGACGCGGTCCTTCGCCCAGGCGGTGAGCTCGCGGAGCGCCGGAAGCGCGTCGGGCAGGTAGGCCTGCAGCACGATGCCGGCCTCGAGGTCCTTCAGCCGCGGATCCTCCATGATGCGGGTGAACACCGCGATCGTGAGGTCGAGGTCGCGGTACTCCTCCATGTCGAGGTTGATGAAGGTCGGGACGGAGCCCGCCCCAGGCGCCGCGGCCGTGAGGTAGAGGGGCATCAGCCGCGCGGCGACCTGCTCGACGACCTCATCGAACGCCCACATCGAGATGCGGCTCACCACCGACGACACCTTCACCGAGACGTAGTCGACGTCGTCCCGGCGGATCAGCTCGTGGATCCCGTCCAGGCGGCGCTGCGCCTCGTCCTCGCCGAGCACCGCCTCGCCGAGCAGGTTGAGGTTGAGCCGCGCGCCGCCCGCGCGCAGCTTCGCGATCGCCGGTCCCAGCTTGGCGGGGCGGGCGTCGGCGATGAGATGGCCGACCATCTCGCGCAGCACGGTGCGTGCGATCGGCACGGTCGGAGCCGGGAGGCCCGGGGCGACCAGACCGCCGGCGCGCACCGCGGCGCGCAGGTACCAGGGCAGGAATCCCGGCACGAGCGGCGCCACCCGGTGCAGGCCGGACGCCGCGGCGCCGAGGCTCTCGGGGCGCATCACGTCGTCGACGAAGCCGAGCGTGAACGACAGGCCGTGCGGATCCCGCAGCACGGCGGCCAGGCGCTCCGCTGCCGGATCCGCCTGCGACTGGGCGGCCTCGTCGATCCAGCGCTGGGCGAGGGCCACGGCCTTGCGGGCGCGCTCGGTCTGTGCGGCGTGCAGCCACTGCGGCATGTGCGTGCGGTCCTCCCTCTCGCGCTGTCGGGTGGGCGCGCGAGTGCTCACTCCCAGCATGGCGCTCTCCGGCCCGCAGAAAGGGGCGGCACGCCCGCCCGCGCACCCTGAATATGCTGTACGCGTGGGGGAACGGGACGAGCCGCTGCCGGCGTCGCGCGAGGAGGCCGACGCGGCCACGCGCGCGGCATCCGAGGCGCGGATCACGGCCTGGGCCCGCAAGATGGCCGACCGCGTGCCGACGGCCTGGTTCGTCAGCGGCGCCGGCGCCGTGCTGCTCGCCTCGACGGCCGCGTTCGGGGGCCTTGCGGACGTGCCGGTGCCGAAGCCGCCGAAGCTCCACGCCGGAGAGCACTACGTCGGATCCGACCTCGACATGTCGGTGGTCAGCGCGGCCATCGGAGGCGAGGTGCGCGGCACCGGCCTCTCCCCCGCCGCCGGGCAGCGCACGCTCGTCGTCGTGCTCGACGTCACGAACGAGTTCTCCAAGCCCCGGTCCGCCTCGGCCAAGGACGCGCTCAAGGGCGTCACGGTCAAGGACGTGGCCGTGCAGGGGTTCAGCGCGGACCGCACGGTGGACGGCAGCAGCGTCTCCTTCCTTCAGCCCGGGGTGGCGACGCGCGTGCGGATCTCCTGGCTGGTGGACGCGGACGACGTCGCCCCCGGGGACGAGATCCAGGTCCTCCTGCCCGATTCGACGCACTTCGTGGGCGAGCTCTTCACCCGCGGCGACTACTGGGCCGACATCCGGACCGGCGCGTACGTCACGGTCGGCGTCGACGAGCTGCCCGCCGAGGACGAGGTGACGTCATGACCGTTCCCCCGCTCCCCGGCCCGCCCGCCGCGCCGTCGCCCGCCGCCCCTCCGCCGGCTCCGCCCCGCAGCCGGCTGCGCACGCTCGGCGTCTGGGCCCTGTCGATCGTCCTCGTCATCGCGGCATGGGGACTCATCCAGCTGCAGCAGCCCGACGACGCCCCCTACGAGAGCTTCGTCAGCCGCACCACCGTCGGCGAGCCCGCCACCACCCGCAACCTGGCGATGACCGTCACCCGCGTCCGCGCCGCCCATGCGGTCTCGGACGGCCGGCGCTGGCGCGCCGACGGCACGTGGCTCGTCGTCGATTTCGACGCCGCCGCCGTCGTGGACCAGTTCGGAGCCCTGCTGGCCACCTCGAACCTGCACCTCGGCGACCGCACGTACTCCGCCACGGAGCGCGGCGAGAGCGCCCGGAACATGGTGCTGGTCACGGGCGTCCCGCGACACGGGAGCATCGCCTTCGAGGTGCCGCCTGGATCGCTGGAGGGCACCGCGACCCTCGAGTTCGCGGTGGACTACGACACGGACGCCGACGGCGTGATCGAGGTCGTGGTCGATCTCGATCAGGTCGCGATGCAGAACGAGGTCACCCTCGATCCGGAGGGGTGGGCACGATGACGGACGACGCGACCCCCATCCGGCGGGGTTGGTGGCGCAGCAACCTCCTCAGCCTCGGCGTGCTGGCGGTGCTGCTGCCGGCGACGGTACTCGGCATCGGCTGGTGGAAGTGGGATCACGCGTTCCCCGGCTCGGGCCAGCCGGTCTGGGCCGTGGAGCCCGGGAAGTCGGGCACCGTGGAGCTGCAGGGCGCGACCTGGGGCCCGGTGCGCTCCAAGGAGGTCGCCGACACCTCCGGACTCGACATGCCCCCGAACGCGAAGCTCATCCTCGTCGGCGTTCCGGTGGATCCGACGGGCGACAAGGGTCCGGGGTGCTGGTCGCCCAAGCTGGTCCAGAAGAGCACGGGGCGGGTCTGGCTGTCGGCGCGCACCGAGCTGGGTCTGCTGTGGAACGACGACGAGCCCGAGGACTGCGTGCCGACGTTCGAGGGCGAGAAGGCCGAGCGCTACGAGCTGGTCCTCCCCTACGTCGTCCCGGACGATGTGGAGGGCCCGTTCTGGGTCGATCTGGAGCCGCTCTCCGCGAAGTCGAAGTACGTACGCTTCAGCATCGATCCCTGAGTCCGGCGACCCCGGTCAGGCCGGCGGCACGGCCGGCGGCACCGGCGCGCCGGGCGGCAGTTTGGTGGTCCGTGACGACGCAGGCTCGCGCAGGGCAGCGCTGGGCAGCGCCCCCGCGGCTGCGGTGATCGCCGCGGCGTCGACCTCGTCCTCTGTCGCGGGCGCGGCCGCATCGCTGCGCGCCTGCTGCGCGCGGCGCAGCATCCCGAACGTGGTGTCGTAGGCGCCGGCCACCACGGCGAGGCGGATCGGCTCCATGATCAGCGGCGGGATCAGGAAGATCACCGGCCAGTACACGTTCCAGAAGAGATCGAGGTCGTGCGGTCCGATCCAACGGCTCACGCCGTAACGCAGCCAGGACTGCGCCACGACGACGACCGTGTAGAGCAGCGCGTACGACGCGATGATGAGCGGCCCGGCGCGCCACATCAGCAGGATCGCGCGCCAGATCGGGAGGAAGCGCGATCCGAGTTCGGCGCCGAGGTCGCGCAGCCGTCGCATCACGGGGTTGGGCACCCGCGCGACCCGCTCGTGCATCTGCACGATGAGCCGGTGCTGGATCTGCAGCTTCTCCGCCACGATCGCCTGCCCGTAGACGACTCCGGCAACCGTGAGCCAAGCCAGCGGCGCGAGGAGCACCGGCCCCGCCTGGCCGAGCAGCCAGCCGATGCCGTCGCCGAGCCAGACGAGGGGAGGCAGCCAGCCCGCGAGCGTCGCGCGGACCTCTCCGAGCCACGCCACGGCCGCCCGCGTGTCGATCCAGGCGGTCACGGCTTGCGTGACGTCCTTCAGCAGCAGCACCGAGAAGAAGACCCAGATCACTTCGCAGTAGACCGCGGCGAGCGCCATCGCACGCGGCAGCCGGTTCGACCAGCGTCCCCATGCCCAGCGGGCGGCGAACGCGCCGACGATGATCAGCACCGTCCACACGTTGAACGACAGCTCGAGCACGTTGTCGCCCGGGTCGAAGGTGCGGTCGGTGCCGAGGGTGGCCCTGATCTCCTCGGTGTTCTTCGCGAGCGCGCGCAGCCCGTAGGTCTGGATGTCCTCGCGGAGCAGGCCCTGCGCGGCGTACACCGCGAAGAAGGGCAGGATGCTCGCCAGCAGAGCCGTGAGGAAACTGCGCCGCCGTTCCGCGGCCGTCTCGGGCACCGGCGCGACGCTCTGCAGCGCACGCAGGCCGTCGCGCATGACGAGCAGCATCCCGACCAGGCTGATGAGGCGCGCGAGCACGGCGATCGGGAGGATCAGCAGCCCGCCGACCGACGTGTACGCGCCCACGACGCCGGCGACTTCGTTCACCGCGTAGTGCACGAGGATTCCCGCGAGATACCAGGCCAGCAGCGCAGGCCACCGCATCCACAGCACCCGGCCGGTCGTCCGCAGTATCGCCCCCACGCGCTCAGATTAGCGCGCCCGCCGCGCTTCCCGGGGCCGCGGTGCGATTGCTTCCCGAGCGCCGCGGCCGGTCAGTCCCAGATGCTCGGGGCCGGCGCCTTGGTGGGCGGCAGCGCCGAGGCGGCGGCCCAGTCGTGGATCCAGTCCTCGACGCCCGGCACGTCCTCCGGACGACCCAGCGCCCCGAAGAACTCCTCGTGCGAGACGGTGCCTCCGGTGCGGCGCAGCATGCGCGCGCGCACGATGACCTTGGCGTACACCTCGCCGGCGACCACGGCCCTGTGTTCCATGAACAGCGCCTTGTCGTCGTGGCCGATGAACCGCGACTCGATGTCGAAGCGCTGCCACAGCTCGAGCGACTTGCGGAACGTGATCGTCTCGCTCGAGACCACGGCGTACCACCCGCGCTCCTTCATGGCGTCGAAAAGCCCGGTGCGGATCAGCAGATCCCATCGGCCGAGGTCGAACAGCGACAGGTACCGGCCGTTGTTCATGTGCCGGAGGATGTCGATGTCCGTCGGCAGCGTGGTGAGGCGGATGCGGCCGACGGCGGTCGGGGCGAGGCTCTGGCCGCAGCGGGCACGACGGCGGGCGGACAGGATGACGAGCATGGTGCGCCAGATCACGTTCACAGCAGGAGCGTAGTGAATCCGGCACGGATCACGAGGATCGCTTGTCGGATCTCCACAGAGCGTTCGAGGCGCGAAACGCGCCTGAAATGCATGTCGCCGCTCGATTTCGCGTCAGCGCACGGCACGCGTAGAGTCGCGAACATGAGCGCCGAAGCCCTTCCCACCGTCACCGTCCGGCCCGTTCGCGATGTGGATGCCGAAGCGCTCGGCCGCGTGCACGCGAAGTGCTGGCACGAGACCTACGACCACCTGATCAGCACCGCCACGCTCGAGGCCGTGTCGCCCAAGCGCCTGGCGGAGCTGTGGACGCACTGGGCGTCCCAGGGCGAGGAGTACCGCATGAGCGCGGCGCTCGTCGACGGCGAGATCGTCGGGTTCGTGGGCTCGGGTCCCGCCCGCGACGACAACCCGCCGGCCGAGCGCGAGCTCTACTTCATCTACCTCCTCGATGCCTGGCACGGCACCGGCATCGGCCAGCGGCTCTTCGAGGCCGCCGTCGCCGCCGGCGAGCGCTGCTACCTGTGGGTCGCCGAGGACAACCCCCGCGCACACCGCTTCTACGCGCGCAACGGGTTCACCCTCGACGGCGCGTCGCAGCAGGAGCCGTTCCTGGGCGAGACGATCAAGGAAGTCCGCTTCGTCCGCTGAGTCGCCCTCCTCGGCCGAAACCCCCGCACACCGTCGAAACCCCCTCCGAGCTGCGTCGCTCGGAGGGGGTTTCGGCGTGTGGTGGGGGTTTCGGGATCGGATCCGGTCCCGCGAGGGCGGGGGCGGATCCGGCGCGGTCAGCGGCCGGAGACCTGGCCGAACAGCTTCGCGATGGGGGCGAGCACGAGCGGCCGCGCGGCGATCCAGCCGCCGGCGATCACGGCGAGCGACAGCAGGAACACCCAGAACCCGGTCCAGGTCACCGCATCCTGGGCGGCGAACATGTGGTTCAGGTTGCGGAGCATCCCGGTCAGCAGCACCAGTGCGACGTGCACCACGATGAACGCCACGAAGAAGAGCATCGTCGGGAAGTGCAGCGCGCGGGCGACCTCGATCGGGTAGGCATTCGAGAGGCCCTCGGCCTTCTTGGGCCACAGCCCCGACATGCGGAATCCCGTGGCGATCGCGACGGGCGCGGCCAGGAACACCACCGTGAAGTAGGCGAGCTGCTGCAGGCTGTTGTAGTTCACCCAGCCGTTCTCGGTCGGCCAGTCGAACGAGACGTACTGCAGCGCCGCCGACAGCGCGTTCGGGAAGACCTCCCAGCTGGTCGGCACGAGCCGCATCCACTGCCCCGTGACGAACAGCAGCACGATGAACACCACGCCGTTGAGGATCCAGAGCAGATCCAGCCCCTGATGGAACCACAGCGTGAGGCTGATCTTGCCCTTCGGGTTGCCGCGCGGCGTCCAGAAGGCGGTCGGCCTCTTCTCGCTGCGCACCCGGAGGCCGGAGCGGATGATCAGCGTCATCAGGAACACGTTGAAGAAGTGCTGCCAGCCGATCCACGCGGGAAGGCCGACGGGGGCGCCGGCGGGCAGGTGGTACTCGCCCGGGTACGTGGTGAGGAAGTCCTGCATGAACGGGAGGCTGAGGAACGCGCGCACGATCGCGATCCCCGCGCCGGCCAGCACCGCGAGGCCCGCGGCGGCGAACAGCCCTCCGATCGCCTGAGGCCAGGTGGGGCGGAGCTTCGAGGGAGCAGGCTCGGCGGACACGCGGCGCGGAGCGGAGCCGTTCCACACGGTGCGGGTGAACGGCAGAGGGGCGGACACGTCGGGACGACGCACCATCGCGCTCGCCGCCGCGGAAGTCGCCGCCGCCGTGGTCGCCGGCTCTGCGGTCGCGGGCTCAGGGATCGGCGCGGCGCTCGGCGCGGCCGGAGCAGCCTGTTCGAGGACCTCGGACACCGCGGCGGGCGCCGTCGACGCACGCACGGACCCCGCGGGCGGCCACGGATCGCCGCCTGCCACGCGCGGCAGACCGCGGCGCAGAGAGGTTCCGGGAGCCGTGGCACGCTCAGCCGAGGGGAGATCGGGAGCGGAGGCGGCGGGCGCAGCGGGGGTCGCGGCCGGAGCGCTGGACGAGGCCTGCGGAGCCTCCGCAGTGCGCGCGGCGTCGGCCTGCACCACCGGCGCGGGGACGCTCGCAGCGCCTCCCGGCACCGCGACACCGGCCGGGGGCCACGGCTCGCCTCCGCTCACCCGCGGCAGTCCCCGGCGGAGGGGGGATCCGCCCGCTGCCGCGCCGGATCCCTCGCGAAGCCGATCCGCCGACGCCGAGACCGTCGTCGCCTGTTCCGCGACTTTCGGCGCGACGTCCTCCCCCACCGATGTCACCACCGACGCAGCAGAGAGGGAACCCCCCGCTGCGGGGGCGCTCGGAGCAGCGGAATCCACCGCGACGGATCGCTCATCGCCGGATGCGGCGTCGGCGGACGCGAGCGCATCGGACGCGACCACGCCGGCGGGCGGCCAGGCGTCCCCGCCCGGGGTGCGCGGCAGTCCCCTCCGCAGAGTGGCCATGGCTACTTCTTCCGCGCGCGCAGCTGCTCGATCACCTGCGGCACGACGGTGAACAGGTCGCCCACGATGCCGAAGTCCGCGACGTCGAAGATCGGCGACTCGGGATCCTTGTTGATCGCGACGATCGTCTTGGCGGTCTGCATGCCCGCGCGGTGCTGGATGGCACCCGAGATGCCCAGCGCGACGTAGAGCTGCGGCGACACCGAGACGCCGGTCTGACCCACCTGGTGCGCGTACGGGATGTAGCCCGCGTCGACGGCGGCACGGGAGGCGCCGATCGCGCCGCCCAGCTCGTCGGCCAGCTCTTCGACAAGAGCGAAGTTCTCCTTGGATCCGAGCCCGCGGCCGCCCGAGACGACGACCTTGGCACCGCGGAGCTCGGGGCGCGACGAGGTCGCCTCGACGGCCTCGATCGCGGATCCCGTCGCCGCTGCGGCCCCGGACGGCTCGACGGCGAGCGCCTCGACGCGGGCGTCGGCGACGGCCTCGGCGCGGGCGTCGATCGCTCCTTGGCGCACCGTGATGATCGGGGCGCCGAACGTGGGCGCCGAATCGGTGAGGAACGCACCGCCGTAGACCGAATGGTGCGCGACCACGCCCTCCTCGTCACGGGAGACGCCGATCGCGTCGACCGACAGCGCCAGGTGCTCGCGCACGGCCAGGCGTCCGGCGACGTCCCGCCCGGCGATCGAGTTCGAGACGAGCACCGCGTCCGGCCGCACGGCACGGTACGCGGCCTGCAGCGCATCGACGACGGGCACGGTGACCCCGGCCGCGTCGATGTCGGCGGTGAGCACGACCTGTGCGCCCGCGGAGACGGCGGCGTCGACCGCCGCCTGGGCGGTGCCCGCCGGGGCGGCGACGAGGGCGATCGGAGCGCCCAGCTGCGCGGCGGCGCCGAGAAGGCCCGCGGTCGACGGCGACGCGGCTCCCGCGGGGGTCACGTCGACGAGCACGAGGATCGCGTTGTCCGGGTACGCCATGATCACACCAGCCTGTTCTGCACGAGGAACTCGACGAGCTGCGCCGCGGCGTCGCCCTCGTCCGTGATCTTCACGCCCGCCGCGCGCGGCGGCTTCTCGGCCACGGCCGTGAGGATGGTCTGCGGCGCCTCCGCCGGGTCGGCGCTGACGCCGAGGTCGGCGAGGGTGAGCACCTCGAGCGGCTTCTTCTTCGCCGCCATGATGCCCTTGAAGTTCGGGAACCGCGCGTCGGGAAGGGCCTCGGTGATGGAGATCACGGCGGGGAGCGGCACGGTCACCTGCTGGGAGCCGAAGTCGGTCGCGCGCGTTCCGGTCACGGCGTCGGCGCCGATCTCGACCGCGCTCAGGGCGGTGGCCTGGGCGAACCCGAGGTGCTCCGCGAGCATCGCCGGGATCACGCCCGCCGAGCCGTCGGTGGAGAGGTTCCCGGTGATGACCAGGTCGGGCTCGCCGCGGCGGATCGCCGCCGCCAGCACCGCGGCCGTGACGCCCAGGTCCGCGCCCTGCAGTGCCTCGTCGACCACGTGGACGGCGGATCCTGCGCCGATGGCGAGCGCGCGGCGGATCGACGCCGTCGCCGACTCCGGTGCCATCGACAGCGCGACGACCTCGGTGCCGGGGTTCGCGTCCGCATGGCTCAGCGCCACCTCGAGGGCCCGCTCGGTGATCTCGTCGAGCACCACCTCTCCGGCGCCGCGGTCGGCCAGACCCGTCTCCAGGTCGAGCTTGCGGTCCCCGTAGGTGTCGGGCACCTCTTTCACCAGGACGAAGATCTTCATCGAGCCTCCTCACGCGAGCTTGGCCGGCCACCCGGCCGCAGGCGGGATCGCCCCGGTTACCGGGCGATAACGTGGTGCCAGCGTACCTCAGCGGCGGGGTCGGATCCGACTCCCTCCGGGCCTCCCGGACGCCCTCTGGCGCAACCCTCCAAGCCGCGCGCCACCTCGCCGGGGACGGTTTGGCGGAGCACCACGAACGGTGTCCGCGACGGCGGCGGGAAGCCCGGGATCCGGTGACCGCCCCGGTAACGTAGGGACATGGCCCGCCCGCATCCGCTGCCCATCGATCCCCTCGCCGAGGCGAAGCGGCAGTGGCTCGCGCACGGCTGGACCGATGCCGCCGACGGCATGTCGCTCGTGACCTCGGTGATGCGCGCGCAGCAGCTCCTGCTCGCCCGCGTGGACGCGGCTCTGCGTCCGTTCACCCTCTCCTTCGCCCGGTACGAGGTGCTGCGCCTGCTCGCGTTCAGCCGCACCGGGACGCTTCCCCTCTCCAGCGTCGTCGCACGCCTGCAGGTGCATGCGACGAGCGTGTCCAGCACCGCGGACCGCCTCGTGCGCGACGGGCTCATCGCTCGCCATCGCGACCCTCACGACGGACGCGCCGCGCTGCTCGAGCTCACCGAGACCGGTCGCGAACTCGTCGAGCGCGCCACCACGGCGCTCAACGACGAGGTGTTCGCCGATCCCGGGATCTCCGCGGAGGACGCCGCCGACCTCGTCGCGATCGTGGCGCGCATGCGCAAGGCCGCCGGGGACTTCGCCGACCCGCGCCCGCAGCCGGATCCGCTCTGATGGGATCCTTCGTCCTCGAGCGGACCTAGGCTGACGGTCATGAGCGAACTCAGGATCCGCACCACCCTCGAGCCCATGGGACCGGCAGGGGCGATCGTGCTCAGCGATGCGCAGGTCGCCGAGCTGAGCACCGTCAAGGCCTTCCCCGTCGTGGTCACGGTCGGCGAGAAGACCGCGCGACTGCGCCTGGCCAGGATGGGCGGCAAGAACCTCATCGGCTTCAGCAAGGCGAACCGCGCCGCGATCGGCGTCGAGCTCGGCGACGAGTTCGACGCGGTGATCGCGGCCGACACCGCCGAGCGCACGGTCGAGGTGCCCGAGGCGCTCGCCGCGGCCCTCGCCGAGGCGGGGCTGACCGGCGCCTTCGAAGCGCTCAGCTTCACGCGTCGCAAGGAGCTCGCCGGGTCGGTCGCCGACGCCAAGCAGGAGGCGACCCGCGAGCGCCGCATCGCGAAGGCGCTCGACGAGCTCCGCGCCTGACCGGCCGCTCCCCCGGATCCCGCTCGCCGGTCGCGGATTGCACTGACCGGGCCGCCCGGGATCCGTTCACTGGTCGCAGATTGCGGGATTCCAGTGCTCAAAGCCACAATCCGCGACCAGCGAGCCGACCGCCGAGACGGCGAACCATGTCCCCACTAAGTTGTGCACAACTGAATTGTCTGCAATGCTTCTATCATGGCCGCAACAGACGAGATGGTGTGCTTCGCGCTCTACGCCGCGACGCGGGCGACGACCCAGGCCTATCGGGCGCTCCTCGCGCCCTGGGGCCTCACCTACCCGCAGTACCTCGTGATGGTGACGCTGTGGCTGGATGGCGAGCAGACCGTGTCGTCGCTCGGCGACCGCCTGCAGCTCGACTCCGGCACGCTCTCGCCGCTGCTGCGGCGGATGGAGCAGAGCGACCTGATCGTGCGCGAGCGGCGCTCCCCCGATGAGCGCGTCGTTTCGATCGCCGTCACCGATCGCGGCCGCCGTCTGCGCGGTGAGCTCAGCGACATCCCCCGCCAGATCGCCGAGGGCTTCGCCCTCCCCGACCGCACCAGCGCCGAGGACCTCATCCGCCGGCTGCACGAGATCTCGTCCTCGATGCACGCCGTGGCCACCAACGCGGCCCGGCCCTGAACCCACCCACCTCGACCAGAAGACCAGAAGGAGATCACCCATGGACGTCCTCTACACCGCCGAAGCCATCGCGACCGGAGCAGGCCGCAACGGCCGCGTCGTCACCACCGACCGCCGCGTCGACCTCGACCTCGCCATCCCGCGCGAGATGGGCGGATCCGGCGACGGAGCGAACCCCGAGCAGCTCTTCGCGGCCGGGTACAGCGCCTGCTTCCACTCCGCGCTGCAGGCCGTCGCCCGCACCCAGAAGGTCGCGATCGCCGACTCCTCGGTCGCCGGCCGCGTGCAGATCGGCCCGAACGGCCAGGGCGGCTACCAGCTGGCCGTGCGCCTGGACGTCGTGCTCCCCGGCCTCGAGCTCGCGCAGGCCCAGGCGCTCGCCGACGCCGCGCACCAGGTCTGCCCCTACTCGAACGCGACCCGCGGCAACATCGAGGTGACGGTCGTCGTCTCCGAGGACTGATCCCGTGCCGCGTCGGGTTCCCGCCCACTCCCGGCGCGGCGCACGTCCGGCGGATGCGGCTCAGTCGCCCTCGTACACGTAGGCGTCGAACCGGGCGGGGATGTTCATCCGCTGCCAGGCGAGCTCCTCGTCGCGGCGAGAGCGGTCGCCCGGAAACGCACGGGCGGTGTGCCGCGGCACCTGCCGGCTGTGCCCGGCGAGATGCGCGACCGCCACCGCCTGGCCGCACACGCGTGCGGCCGCGACGGCACTCGGATCCTGCGCCTCGCGCGCCGCCTCGTGACACGCGAACGCCTTCTCCCGCACGGCGTCGATGTCGAGCTCGCCGCGCAGGAACGCCTCGGCCGCGGCCAGCGCCTCTCGGGGCCGGTCGTCGTCCGGACGCTCGGCCTGGAACAGCGGCAGGAGGCGCTCGGCGCACGCGATGGTCCATCCGACCAGCTCGCGACGGTCGTCCTCGCTCAGGCGCAGGTCCTCGGGGTCGGGCAGCGCACCATCGGCGAACAGCGGCACCACGTTGGACACTTCGCCGGCGGGGTCGGCGGACGCGGTCCGGCGACGGGGATCCGAAGCGGATCCGAGAGGGCGGATGTCGGCCACGTCGGTCACCGGTTCACGAACTGCGGAGGACGCTTCTCGCGGAAGGCCGCCATGCCCTCCTTCTGGTCGACGGTGTCGAACAGCGACGCGAAGGCCTCGCGCTCGATGTCCAGCCCGACCGCGAGCGTCGTCTCCATGGCGGCGTCGAGCGCGGCCTTGGCGGCGATGATCGAGGGCAGCGACTTGGCCGCGATCGACTCCGCCAGGGTCGACGCCTCTGCGAGCAGATCCGCGGCCGGCACGACGCGCGACACCAGGCCGGCGCGCTCCGCCTCCTCCGCGCCCATGATGCGCCCGGACAGCACCAGCTCGGCCGCCTTGTAGTAGCCGACGGCGCGGATCAGGCGCTGTGTGCCGCCCATGCCCGGGATCACGCCCAGGTTCACCTCGGGCTGGCCGAACTTCGCCGTGTCCGCCGCCAGGATGATGTCGCACATCATCGCGAGCTCGCATCCGCCGCCCAGGGCGAATCCGGACACGGCGGCGATCACCGGAGTCCGCACCGCGGCGAAGTCGCGCCACACGCCGAAGTGGTCGGTCGCGATCATCTCGGCCGCCGACATCGACTCCATCTCCTTGATGTCGGCCCCGGCGGCGAACGCCTTCTCCGAGCCGGTGACCACGATCGCCCCGATGCCCTCGTCCGCGTCGAACGCGGTGGCGGCGGCGGTGACCTCCGCGGCGACCTGCGAGTTCAGCGCATTCAACGCCTGCGGCCGGTTGAGGGTGATCCAGCCGACCCGCCCGCGCTGCTCCGTGAGGATCGTCTCGTACTCGGCCATGTCCCGTCCTTTCGCCGCACCGTCGTGGCGCTTCCAGTATCCCCGATGTCGGTGAACGGACGGTGTCCGCACCCTCTCCGGCCGCAGCCCGGCCCCCGTTCCGCTCCCGCCTGGCCTGCCCCGCGCGGCTCCCTGCTGCACCGTTTCCCTCCCTCCAGCGCCTTTCCCTCCCCTGGGCACCGCATGTCCGGGGAGGGGAACAGGCCCCGGGGAGGGAAACACATGCCCTAGGAACTCCCGCGCCGCGACAGGATCGGGACTCCCGCTGCGGATCCGTCAGGAGGCGTCGCGGATGTCGGTGATGATCCCGGAGAAGTCACGCCCGGCACCCGCGCCCGCGGCGAACTCCGCATAGATCTCCTGTGCGAGCCGGCCCATGCGCGCCTCCGTGCCCGTCCCCTCGATCGCCTGCAGCGCGAGCCCGAGGTCCTTCGCCATGAGGGCGCCGGCGAACCCCGGCCGGTAGTCGCGGTTGGCGGGGCTCGTCGGCACCGGCCCCGGCACCGGGCAGTTCGTCGTGATCGCCCAGCACTGCCCCGACGCCTGCGACACCACGTCGAACAGTGCCTGATGCTCCAGGCCCAGCCGCTCACCGAGCACGAACGCCTCGGCGACGGCGATCTGGGAGACCCCCAGGATCATGTTGTTGCACACCTTGGCGGCCTGCCCGAGCCCGGGTCCTCCGCAGTGCACGATGCGCTTGCCCATGACCTCCAGCAGGGGAAGGGCGGTGGCGAAGTCCTCGTCCGATCCGCCCACCATGAAGGCGAGCGTGCCGTTCTCGGCGCCCACCACGCCGCCCGACACCGGGGCGTCGACGTTGCGGTGCCCTGCCTCGACCGCGAGGGCGTGCGCCGTCCGCGCCTCATCGACCGCGATCGTCGAGCACTCGATGAACAGCGTGCCGGGATCCGCAGCGCCCAGCAGCTCGTCCTGGTAGGCCGAGATCACATGCCTGCCGGCGGGGAACATCGTGATGACGACCTCCGCGCCGGCCACCGCGTCGACTCCGAACTGAGCGATCGGCACGCCCGCCGCCGATGCCGCATCGACCGCTGCGGGCATGACGTCGAAGCCGCGGACCTCGTGGCCGGCCTTGATCAGGTTGAGCGCCATCGGCAGGCCCATGTGGCCGAGACCGAGGAACGCGACGCGCGTCATGATGCGCTCCGCATCTGCTGGGATCCGGCAGGGCGCAGCATCTCGCGTCCGACGATGAGTCGCATGATCTCGTTCGTCCCTTCCAGGATCTGATGCACCCGCAGATCACGGACGACCCTCTCGATCCCGTAGTCCTGAAGGTACCCGTAGCCGCCGTGCAGCTGAAGGGCGCGGTTGGCGACGTCGAAGCCGGCGTCGGTCGCGAAGCGCTTGGCCATCGCGCAGCGCATCGTGGCGTCCGGCGCCTTCTGGTCCACGGCCTGCGCGCCGTCGCGCACCATGAGCCGCGCGGCCTGCAGATCCGTGCGCATGTCGGCGACGGCGAACAGGATCGACTGCTTCTCGGCGAGCGGCTCGCCGAACGCCTCCCGCTCGTGCACGTACTGCACCGCGCGGTCGAGGGCCCACTGCGCGCCGCCGATCGAGCAGGCGGCGATATTGAGCCGCCCGCCGTTGAGCGCGCTCATCGCGATCGCGAAGCCCTGCCCCTCGGATCCGAGCATGTTCGACGCGGGCACCCGCACACCGTCCAGGACGACCTGGCGGGTCGGCTGCGCGTGCCAGCCCATCTTCTTCTCCGGGGCCCCGAAGCTCAGGCCGGCCGTGTCTCCGGGCACGAGGAACGCGGAGATGCCGCGCGCGCCCGGCGCGCCCGTGCGCGCCATCACGATGTAGACCGCGGCCTCGCCGGCGCCCGAGATGAACTGCTTCACGCCGGTCAGCACGTAGTCGTCGCCGTCGCGGGTCGCGCTCGTGGCGAGGGCCGCGGCGTCGGAGCCCGCGCCCGGCTCGGTGAGGCAGTAGCTGCCGAGACCTTCCATGGAGACGAGCTCGGGCATCCAGCGATCGAGCTGCGCCTCGCTGCCATAGCTGTCGATCATCCAGACGACCATGTTGTGGATCGAGATGTACGCCGCGATCGTGGGGTCGCCCTTCGCGAGCTCCTCGAAGATCGCGACCGTGTCGACGCGCTCGAGGCCGGTGCCGCCGGACTGCTCGCGCGCATAGATGCCGCCGAGGCCCAGCTCCCCGGCACGGCGCAGGGTGTCGCGGGGGAACAGGTGCTTCTCGTCGCGCTCGGCGGCGAACGGGGCGAGCTCGGTCTCGGCGAACTCGCGCACGGCGCCGAGGATGGCGGCGCGCTCTTCCGCGGTCATCGCGACCGGGGTGGTGACGGTGGTCATGGTGTGCTCCTCGTGGGTCACAGCTGTCGTGAGCGGGGACGGATCAGTGCATCGTCGGGATGACGAAGCTGGCGCCCTCGCGCACCCCGGCGGCGGGCCAGCGGCTGGTCACGGTCTTGGTCTTCGTGTAGAAGCGGAAGGCGTCGGCGCCGTGCTGGTTCAGATCGCCGAACCCGCTGCGCTTCCAGCCGCCGAAGGTGAAGTACGCGATCGGCACCGGGATCGGGACGTTCACCCCGACCATGCCCACGTTCACCCGGGCCACGAAGTCGCGGGCGGCGTCGCCGTCGCGCGTGAAGATGCCCACGCCGTTGCCGAACTCGTGCTCCGACGCCATGCGCAGCGCCTCCTCGTAGTCGGCCGCGCGGGCCACCACGAGCACCGGGCCGAAGATCTCCTCCCGGTAGATCGACATGTCCGTCGTCACCCGGTCGAACAGGGTCGGGCCGAGATAGAACCCCTGCTCGTGGCCCGGCACGGAGAACCCGCGACCGTCCACGACGAGGTCGGCGCCCGCATCGATCCCCTGCTGGATGTATCCGGTCACGCGATCGACCGCGGCGGCGTTCACGAGCGGGCCGTAGTCCACGCCCGGCGCGTCGGACGGGCCGACCTTCAGCTTCTCGATCCGCTCCACGAGCTTGGCCGTGAGCGCGTCGGCGGTGTCGTCGCCGACGGGGACGGCCACCGAGATCGCCATGCAGCGCTCCCCCGCCGAGCCGTAGCCCGCGCCGATGAGCGCGTCGGCCGCCTGGTCCAGATCGGCGTCCGGCATGACCACCAGGTGGTTCTTCGCGCCGCCGAAGCACTGGGCGCGCTTGCCGTGCGCGTTCGCCGTCGAGTAGATGTACTCGGCGATCGGCGTGGATCCGACGAAGCCGATCGCGCGCACCCGGTCGTCGGTGAGCAGCACGTCGACGGCCTCCTTGTCGCCGTGCACGACGTTGAGGATGCCCGCCGGGAGCCCGGCCTCCAGGAACAGCTCGGCGATCCGCACGGGCACCGAGGGGTCGCGCTCGCTGGGCTTGAGGATGAACGCGTTGCCGGCGGCGATGGCCGGACCCATCTGCCAGAGCGGGATCATCGCGGGGAAGTTGAACGGCGTGATGCCCGCCACCACGCCGAGCGGCTGGCGCATCGAGTAGACGTCGATGCCGGCGCCCACACCCGTGGAGTACTCGCCCTTGAGCAGGTGCGGGGCGCCGATGCAGAACTCGATCACCTCGACGCCGCGCTGGATGTCGCCCCGAGCATCGTCGACCGTCTTGCCGTGCTCGCTGGACAGCAGCGCGGCCAGCTCATCGGTCTCGTCGCGGAGGAGCTCGAGGAAGCGCATGAGCACCCGCGCGCGCTTCTGCGGGTTCGTCGCCGCCCAGCCCGGCTGCGCCGCCTCCGCGTCGGCGATCGCCGCGCGCACCTCATGTGCGCTCGCGAGCGGCACGCGCGCCTGCACGGCGCCGGTCGAGGGGTCGAAGACCTCGCCCCAGCGCCCTCCGTTCGCCTCCGGGCTGCCGGGGATCCCGGATCCTCCGATGAAGTGGGTGATGTCGCGGACCATCGTGTGCTCCTGGTTCTGCGTCGTCGTCGACGCGGACTCCAGATTACATGGCCGTCCATGTAGTTACGAGGGCTTCCATGTAATTCATCGACACCTGGCGGCGAGTTCACCTCCCCGTCACCTTGAGCACGTACAACAGATCTCGCGCGGGCCGCAGACGCTGACCGGATCGGGTGCTCGTCTTCCCCGCGCTTCAGGGATCCGCCCGGCTTTCTCGCACGGGCGTCCAGCGGTCACGAACCGCAGGACCCCCGCCGAATCGGGTCGGCGGGGGTCCTCTGGTTCGCGGGGCTCAGTGGCTCACTGCTCCCAGGTGACCTGGGGGCTCGGCTTGCCGAAGTCCACCGTGGGGGTCTCCAGATAGCCGCCGAAGGTGACCGTGTAGGTCTGGCCGTCGCTGCCCTGCAGACTCATGTCGACGGGGATCGAGTCGTACGCGGAGACCACCGTGGGCGAGGATCCGTTGCTCTCAGGCTGCAGCGCGTCGAGGGCGGCGCTCCCGTCCGCCGTGAGCGTGCGGGTGACGGTTCCCTCCACCGGGCTCGCACCGGAGAGGTCGATCGCGGTGATGTCCATGCCGCACGGCGTGGCCAGGGTCTTCATGGCCACGCACGCCTCGACCGCCGAGCGCACGAGCGAGCGGAACTGGGAGACGCCCGCATCGTTGAGCTTGGTGCGGACGTCGTAGAGGGCCGACGCGTCGTCGTAGGACGCGATCGCGAAGGTCGAGTCGCCGTCGATCGAGAAGTACTTGGAGTCCAGCGCGATCTGGTAGGTGCCGGGGAACACGTACGCATCCGTGATGTCGGCGGTCGGCACGCCGTTGAACGTCGCGTCGAGCCCGCGCAGGCTGTCCAGCGAGATCGGCGTCACGCCGTTCGTGATCTTCCAGGCGTCCTTGACCTTGTACACCTCGTACGTGGTCGACACGGTGCGGCCGCCGACCTCGAAGCTCGCCGCGACGGCGCCGGAGTACTTGCCCTCGCCGCCCTTCTTGACCGTGATGTGGCTGACCCCGCCGAGCTTGTCGGAGGCCTTCAGCACGGAGTCGGTGAGCAGCTTCTTGTCCGGGACGCTCTCGAGGTAGCCGAGGGCCGTCTTCGCGTCGCCCTTCGAGACGGCGGTCAGGTAGGCCTTCACCGTGTCGGCGGCCGTGACGGACGAGCGGGTGAGGGCGGGCACCACGAGCAGCGCCACGACGAGGATCGCGACGATCACCAGGGCCGCGCCGCCGCCGATCAGGCCCCAGAGCAGACCCTTCGAGGTCTTCTTCGGAGGCTGCCCGCCGGGGGCCTGGCTCGGCTGCGCGCCGTAGGGCTGCCCCGGGTACGGCTGCGCGACCGGTGCGCCGTAGGGCTGCCCCGGATACGAGGGCGCCGGCTGCGCGCCGTAAGCCTGCCCGGGCTGCGCGCCGTAGGGCTGCCCCGGCTGACCGGGATAGGCCTGCGTCGGCTGTCCCGACTGTGCGCCGTAAGGCTGACCCGGCTGGCCGGGGTAGGCCTGCGCCGGCGTGGCCGGGTACTCCTGCGCCGGCTGGCCAGGGTACGACTGCGCAGCGCCGTAGGACGGGGCGGCGGAAGGCTGGCCCGGCGCCGCGGCTCCGGGAACCACGGGTGCGGGATAGGACCCCGGGGGCGGGAACGCCTCGGTGGGGAAGGCCTCGGTCGGCTGTTCGGGTGCGGCGGGAGCGGCCTCGGGCGCGGGCGCCGTCTCGGGCGCGGGCGCCGTCTCGGGCGCGGCCTCGGCCGGCTGCGCGGGCGCCGTCTCGCGCGCGGGCGCCGTCTCGGGCGCGGCCTCGGCCGGCTGCGCGGGCACGGCAGGAGCGGCCTCGGGAGGACCTGCCTCGATCGGCGCTGCATCGGCCGGGGCGCCGTCGGCCGGGGCCGGGGCGGGTGCGTCCGCGGGCGGTGGCGGCGTCGGCTGCTGCGCCGTGGATCCGAAATCGAGCTCGTGGCCGCCCTGCAGCGGCTCCCCCTCAGTTGGCATGGACAACACGATACTCAGCGCGGGGCCCCTGCTCGATGGGCAGAACTCCCCGGCCGTTCCGTCTATTTGCGTCAAACCGTGGCTTTTGACCCTCGGAACCCACGGTTTGACGCAAATAGACGGAACCGACGGAGCGGGCGGGGCGGGGCGGGCGCCCCGGGCTCAGAGGGCCTGGATGCGCCAGGAGGCGACGTGCTCGCCGCGTGGGGGGAGCACCGTGAGTCCCGCGCCCGAGTTGTAGGCGTCGGGGGCGCACGTCATCGGCTCGACCGCGAGACCGATCCGGTGCGTCGCGGGATCCGCGGGCGTGTCGGCCGTGTGGATCTGCATCCACCGGCACGCCTCGTCCGCGTGCAGCGCGACCCCGCGGCCGTCGCGGGCACGCACCTCGACGGAGGCGATTTCGTCCGTGGCCGCCAGCTCCGTGAACGCATGGTCGATGAAGGTCGCGCCGATCCGGCGAGCCGCGCGGAAGTCCCACTGCGGATGCGCGTCGACGGGCTCGAGCGCGACCGGGCTCAACCGGTCGGGCGTGACCGTCAGGACGGCCGACGCGGGGAGGAGGAGAGTCCACCCGTCCACGGGAGGCGCCCCGTCCTCGGCGTCGCCCGCCACGAGATACGGGTGCGGCCCGGTGCCCCAGGGCGCTGGATCCGTTCCGGTGTTGCGCCCGGTCACCGTCTGGGTGAGCCCGTCCGCGCCCAGGCGGTACTCCACCACGACCTCGACGCGGAACGGATACCCGGCCTGCGGTTCGATGGTCGTGGCGAGCACCACGCGGTCCGGCTCCACCACGCGCGCGACGAACGCGCTCCACGCGACGAGGCCATGCAGCGCGTGCCCGCGCTCCGGTTCGGTCAGCGGCAGCCGATGCTCCGCCCCGCCGAAGGCGTAGCGCCCGTCGACGACCCGATTGGGCCAGGGCGCGAGCGTGGCCCCGCGGTAGTTCGGACGCACCTGGTCGGCCGCGAACGGCACCACGAGGTCCCGTCCTTCGAACCGCAGCGCGCGCAGCGTGGCGCCCACCGAGGCGATGTCGGCCTCATAGCCCTCCGCGGCGAGCGCGAACTGCCGCCCGGAGCGCGGCAGCGGTTCGTCGTCCGCCATCACAGTCCCTGCGCGAGGCGGTAGTACGCCTGGTTCCACCGCACCCGCTGCTGGAACTCCGGCAGGGTGGTGCTCTCGTCGATCACGAGCAGCTCCACCTCGGCCATCTCGGCGAAGTCTCGGAACGCCTCGATCCCGACGGCGGTCGACATCACCGTGTGGTGCGCGGCCCCGGCGGTCAGCCAGGCCGCCGCGGACGTCGTGAAGTCGGGCTGCGGCTTCCAGACGGCACGGCCGACCGGAAGGTTCGGCAGAGCCGCGCGCGGGGCGACGTTCTCGACGACGTTGGCGGTCAGGCGGAATCGATCGCGCATGTCGCTCAGCGCGACGACGACCGCGGATCCCGGATCCGCCGTGAACACCAGCCGCACCGGGTCGTCCTTGCCGCCGATGCCCAGCGGATGGATCTCGAGCGTGGGCTTCTGCGTGGTCAGCGACGGCGAGACCTCGAGCATGTGCGCGCCCAGGATGAGCTCGTCACCGGGCGTCAGGTCGTAGGTGTAGTCCTCCATGAGGCTCGCACCTCCGGGAAGGCCGGCGCCCATGACGTTCGCGATGCGCACGAGCACCGCCGTCTTCCAGTCGCCCTCGGCGCCGAAGCCGTAGCCCTCGGCCATGAGCCGCTGGACGGCGAGGCCCGGGAGCTGCTTCAGCGCGCCGAGATCCTCGAACGAGGTCGTGAACGCCGCGAACCCGCCCTCCTCGAGGAACGAGCGCAGCCCGAGCTCGATCGCCGCGCCGTCGCGCAGGGACGAATGCCGCTCCCCGCCCTTGCGCAGCTCGGGCACCACCGCGTACCGCTCCTCGTACTCCGCCACGAGCGCGTCGATGTCGGACTCCGCCGCCGCGGCGACCGCCTCGGCGAGTTCGTTGACGCCCCACGTGTTGACCTGCACGCCGAAGCGCAGCTCGGCCTCCGTCTTGTCCCCCTCGGTCACGGCGACGTAGCGCATGTTGTCGCCGAAGCGCGCGAGCTTCATCGAGCGGCTCGCGGCCAGGCCGGCCGCGGCCCGCTGCCAGATGCCCAGCTCCCGCTGCACGCGGGGGTCGGACGCGTGTCCGACGATCGTCTTGCGGGGCACCCCGAGGCGCGTCTGGATGTAGCCGAACTCGCGGTCGCCGTGGGCGGCCTGGTTCAGGTTCATGAAGTCGAAGTCGATGTCGGCCCAGGGCAGCTCCACGTTGGCCTGGGTGTGCAGGTGCGCGAGCGGCTTCTGCAGGGCGTCGAGGCCGGCGATCCACATCTTCGCCGGGCTGAACGTGTGCATCCAGGCGATCAGGCCGATCACCCGGTCGTCGGCGTTCGCCTCGAGGGCGGTGCGCCGGATCGCCGCGGAGTCGGTGAGCACCGGCTTCCACACGATGCGCACCGGCACCTCGCCGGCCTCGTCGAGGATCCGCGCGATCTGCTGCGACTGGTCCGCGACCTGCGCGAGCGTCTCCGGACCGTACAGGTGCTGGCTCCCCGTGAGGAACCAGACCTCGTAGCCGTCGAGGGAGGTGGTCAGTGTCGGCATCATCGGCCTTTCTGTGTGCCGGTCGTCGAGCGAGGAGCGCAGCGGGGCGACGCGTCGCTCAACGACCGGAGGGAAGGGAGGCCACCGCGGCGGCCTCGATGGCGAGTCCCGCACGGTAGCGGTCGAGGTAGGCGGCGAAGCCGGCGGCGTCGGCGGGATCCGGGTCCGCGACGACGAGCGCGGCCGAGGCGAACACCCGCCGGTCGAGGTATGCACCGAGGTCGAGCTCCCCGGCGTGCGCGAGATAGGACGCGAGCACGGCGATCCCCCACGCCCCGCCCTCGGAGGCCGCCTCGCCGATCGCGACGGGGGCGCCCAGCGCCGCAGCGAGGAAGCGCTGCGCGACGCCGGCCGTGCGGAACATGCCCCCGTGGGCGAACATGCGGTCGAGCCGCACGCCCTCGGCGGCGAGGGTCTGCATGCCCAGTGCGAGCGTCCCGAATACGCCGTAGAGCTGCGCGCGCATGACGTTCGCCAGGGTGAAGGCGCTGCCGGGGGTGCGCACCAGCAGGGGCCGCCCCTCCGTCAGCCCCGCGATCGGCTCCCCCGCGAGGTGGTTGTAGGCGAGCACTCCCCCGGCGTCGGCGTCGCCGTCGAGCGCCTCGCGGAAGAGCGCCTCGAAGGCGGTGTCGTCGCTCACCGGCGCCCCGGCCGCGGCGGCGAACCGCGTGAACAGCCCCGCCCAGGCGGCGAGCTCGCTCGCGCCGTTGTTGCAGTGCACCATCGCGACCGCGTCGCCCGCCGGCGTCGTGACGAGGTCGATCTCCTGGTGCACGCCGTCGAGCGGACGCTCGAGCACGACCATCGCGAAGATGCTCGTGCCGGCGCTCACGTTCCCCGTGCGCGGGGCGACGGCGTTGGTGGCGACCATCCCGGTGCCGGCGTCGCCCTCGGGCGGGCACAGCGGGATGCCGGGCGCGAGCGTTCCGGAGGGGTCCAGCAGCAGCGCCCCGTCGGCGGTGAGCGCCCCCGCGTCCGCGCCCGCGGGCAGCACCGCCGGAAGCAGGTCCGTCAGGGGCGCGGGCAGCCGCCCGGCGGCGAGGGCGTCGTACGCGCGCGCCTTGGCGGCGTCGTAGGCTCCCGTCGCGGCGTCGATCGGGAACATCCCCGAGGCGTCGCCGACACCCAGGACCCGCCGCCCCGTGAGCCGCTCGTGCACGTATCCGGCGAGGGTGTTCACGCTCGCGATGCGCGGCAGGTGGACCTCCCCGTCGACGACCGCCTGGTGCAGATGCGCGATCGACCAGCGCAGCGGGATGTTCACCCCGAGCAGCTCGGTGAGCTCGGCGGCCGCGACGGCGGTGTTGGTGTTGCGCCAGGTGCGGAAGGGCACCAGCAGTTCGCCCGCGGCGTCGAACGCCAGGTATCCGTGCATCATGGCCGAGATCCCGAGGGCTCCGAACGTCGTCGGCCGCACGCCGTACCGGTCGTGCACGTCCGCGACCAGCGCGGCATAGGCCGCCTGGAGGCCGGCCCAGACCTCGTCCAGGCCGTAGGTCCACAGGCCGTCTTCGAGCCGGTTCTCCCAGGCGGCGGACCCGGAGGCGAGCACGACGGACGGATCGGATCCGATCAGGCACGCCTTGATGCGGGTGGATCCGAGCTCGATCCCCAGGCTCGTCCGGCCGGAGAGGATGTCGTCGCGCGCGCTCATCGGCGGGCGTCCGCGCTCTGGCCGTACACGTTCTGGTAGCGGTCGAAGAGGCGGTCGATCGCCTCCTGCGGGAGCGGGATGAGCGGCCCGGCCTCTCGCGCGTGGTGCACGGTGCGCGCCACGTCCTCGACCATGACGGCGGCCTTGACCGCGTCCGCCGCATTCACGCCGATCGTGAACGGTCCGTGGTTCTGCATGAGCACCGCACGGCTGCGGTGCCCACGCAGAGTCTCGACGATCCCCCGGCCGATCGAGTCGTCGCCGATGATCGCGAACGGCCCGACGGGGATCGGACCGCCGAACTCGTCCGCCATGGCGGTGATGACGCAGGGGATCTCCTCACCGCGCGCCGCCCAGGCCACGGCGTACGTGGAATGCGTGTGCACCACCCCGCCGACCTCGGGCATGTGCCGGTAGACGTACGCGTGGGCGGCGGTGTCGCTGGACGGGGCGCGGTCGCTGCCGGCGGTGCCCGGCACCACCGCGCCGTCGAGATCGCAGAGGATCATGTTCTCGGGCGCCAGGTCGTCGTAGCTCACGCCGGAGGGCTTGATGACGAAGAGGTCGCCGCTGCCGTCGTCGGAGAGGCGGACCCGGCCCGACACGTTGCCGCCGGTCCAGACCACGAGACCGTAGCGCACGAGCTCGGCGTGCAGCCGGGCGACGTCGGCGCGGACGGCGTCGATCGCCTGCTCGATCTCGGGGGCGGAACGGGTCATGCGGATCCTCTCGGTGGCGCCCGAGATGCTCCTGGGCGACTGTGACCGGTCACGGACAAGTGTGACACCCGGGCACCGGGTCGTCAAGACCTCGACGCCGCGGCGCTCAGGCGCTCAGCCGCTCAGCCGCTCAGGCGGAGGGTGCGACCACCGAGTCGCGGATCACCAGCACCGGCGCGATCGGATCGGCCGCGTGCCGATCGGCATCCGCCGCGGCGTCCGCACCAGTCCGACCGCCGGCACCGGATCCGCTGCGGGCGATGACGCGCGCCACGGCGCGTCGTGCGAGCTCCTCGAAGTCCTGGCGCACGGTGGTCAGCGGCGGCCAGGCGTACGCCGCCTCCGGCACGTCGTCGAAGCCGACGATGCTGATCCGCTGCGGCACCGAGATCCCCGCCGCGCGCAGGCCCCCGAGGAGACCGAGCGCCATCTGGTCGTTGGCGGCGAACACCGCCGTCGCGCCCGACGCGATCACGTCCGCGGCGGCCTCGTGACCCGAGCGCGGGCTCCAGTCGCCGGCGAACACCGGCCCCTGCGGCAGCCCCCGCGCGGCGAGCTCCTCGGCGAAGCCCGCGGTGCGCGCCTCCGCCTCGAGCCAGTCGCGAGGGCCGGCGAGATGCGCGATCCGCTCGTGCCCGGCGTCGGCGAGCGTCGCCACGGCGAGGCGGGCGCCGGCCCGCTGGTCGACCGAGAAGTCCGCGCGCTCCGCCGCGTGCAGGATCACGGTCGGGATCCCGGTGCCGAGAGCGTCGAGCACGTCGAGCGTGCGGGCGTGCGGGGCGAACACGATGAGGCCGTCCACGGCCTGACCCCGCAGGTGCTCGATCGCCGCGGTCACCGAGGCGCCGTCGCCGGAGTCGGCGAAGGCCGCCGTGAGCCAGTAGCCGGCCTCGCGCGCCGAGGCCTCGATCGCCGCCATGCTGCGCGAAGGGCCGTACTGCAGCGCATCCGAGGCGAGCACCCCGATCGTGCGGGTGCGGTGCGTGCCCAGCGCCCTGGCGGCGTTGTTCATGCGATAGCCGAGCTCCTCCATCGCCGCCACCACTCGGGCGTGCGTATCGGGCGCGACATCCGGATGGTCGTTGAGCACGCGCGACACGGTCTGCCGGGAGACACCCGCGAGCGCGGCCACGTCCCGCACCCCGACGGCGCGCTGCGGCTTCGAGTCACTCACGCCTGCGAGTGTACGGGGCGCGGGCCCCTGCACTCCGGCAGGCCGGGTCAGCGGGCCAGGCCGAGCCGCTCGAGGGAGGCGTTGCGGAAGCGCCCGGACGGATCCATGCGGTCCGCGAGCGTGACGAAGTCGCCCCAGCGCGGCGTGCGCCGGCGGATCTCCGCGGGAGCGAGCGTCGCGAGCTTGCCCCAGTGCGGGCGTGCCGTGTCCGGCAGGGCCTCCTCGATCACCGGGAGCAGCGCCTCGACGGCCGGCTGATCCCGACGCCACGTGAAGTGCACGCCGACGGCCGGCTCCCCGTAGGACGAGCTCAGCCAGAGGTCGTCGGCCGCGACCGTGCGGATCTCGTTCACGAGCAGCAGCGGGGCGATCCGGTCGGCGAGGGCGCGGACCGCCTCGATCGCGCGCACCGCGTCGCGCCGCGGCACGAGGTACTCGCTCTGCAGCTCCTCCCCCGCCGACGGCGTGAACGCGAGCCGGAAGTGCGGCAGCCGCTCGTGCCACGGGCCGGCCTCGCCGAGCTGGGGCGTGCACGCCTCCGCCGAGACGCCGAGGATCGGATGCCTCGGCACCGTCGCCGCCGTGGCGCCGAGCCGCGCGAGCAGATCCCGGTCGGGACCCGGCTCGCCCACGCGGTTCTTCACCCACAGCTGGTCGGCACGGTCGCGGTCCGTCCATCGGCTGAAGATGCTGACGCTGGTGCCGAGCGCAGTGACCCGATCGAACTCGGCGAGCACCGCGTCCCACGCAGGACCCTCGTGCACGGTCTGCGCCACGTCGTAGGCGGGTTCGACGTCGAGCTCGAGCTCCACGATCACGCCGAGCGCTCCGAGGGAGACGATCGCTCCGGGGAAATCCGGGTCGCCGCGCCGCAGGACGCGCTCCCCCTCGGGCCCCGCGAGCGTGATCGCCCGCACGGCCGTGGCGAGGGATCCGATGGCGTCGCCGGATCCGTGCGTGCCCGTCGACACCGCCCCCGCGACGGAGATGTGGGGCAGCGACGCGAGGTTCGCGAGGGCCAGACCGCGCCGCTGCAGCTCCGCCCCGAGCTCGCCGTACCGGAGGCCCGCCGAGACGCGCACCGCGCCGGGAGAGACCTGATCGATCACGACGGGCATCTCCGCGAGGTCGATGAGGGTGCCGTCGGTGTCGGCGATGGCGCTGAAGCTGTGCCGGGATCCGAGCGGACGCAGGGGGCCCGGTGTCGCAAGCGCGCTCACCAGCTCGTCGCGGCTGCGCGGGCGGGCGACCGCCCGCGCGCTGTACGACACGTTGCCGGCCCAGTTCGTCCCGATGCTCATCGCCACATCATAGAGGCGCGACAGTGCCACCCGCCGCGGCTGTTACATCGATAGAACGGCGTCGGCGCCCGAGCCGACGTCCCGGGCATAGGCTGATCGCATGGCCGGAAGCACGCGCGCGACGATGCGCGACGTCGCGTCGCTGGCCGGGGTGTCGGCGAAGACCGTGTCGAACGTCGTCACGGGGTCCGTGTTCGTGCGGGACGACACCCGCGAACGCGTCGAAGAGGCGATGCGCAAGCTCGACTTCGTGCCCAACCTCAGTGCCCGGAGCCTGCGCAACGGCCGCTCCGGGGTCATCGCGCTCGCCCTCCCCTACCTGGCCACGTCGTTCTCCGCGGAGCTGCTCGACCACATCGTGCAGGCGGCCCGCTCCCGGGGGCTCGCGGTGCAGGTCGAGCAGACCGGATCCGAGCCGCGCCGCGAGCGCGAACTGCTCTCGCGCGCCCGCGCGCACCTCGTCGACGGGCTGATCCTGAATCCGATCCGGCTCGAGGACAGCGCGCTCACCGACGCCGACCGCCAGCTGCCGGTGGTGCTCATCGGCGAAGTCGAGCACCAGCTCGCCGATCATGTCGGGATCGACAGCGTCGCCGGGGCGGCCGAGCTGACCCGGCACGTGATCGCCCGCGGCGCCCGCCGGATCGCCGTCGTCGGCGGCGACGACCAGCACGCGATCGCGACCGCCACCAGCCGGCTCCGCCTGCAGGGGGTGCGCCAGGCACTCGCCGAGGCCGGCCTGCCCGCGGATCCGCGCCTGACCGCGAACCACGCCGACTGGACGATGAGCGGGGGCGCGGCCGCGATGACCGAGCTGCTCACCCGCGGCGTGCCCTTCGACGCCGTCCTCGCCTTCACCGACTCCCTCGCCGCCGGTGCCCTGCACGTGCTGCACGAGCGCGGCATCAGGGTGCCGGAGGACGTGCTCGTCACCGGCTTCGACGACGTGGAGCTCGCCCGCTTCACCGATCCCGCCCTGTCCACGGTGCAGATCGACCGGGCCGCCTTCGCCGCCGCCGCGGTCGACCTGCTCGCGGAGCGGATCGCCGATCCGACCGGCACCCCGCGCACGATCACGGTGCCGCACCGGCTCATCGTGCGCGACAGCACCGCCGCCGCCCCCCGAGGCTGGACGCCCGCGCGCTGACGGCTCGGCGCGATGGGCGCGCGAGCGCCGCGTGCGGCACGATGCGCGGCCGCCGCTGCAGCGCGCGAACGCCCCACCCGGGCACGCTGTGCCGCCGCCGCAGCGAGACCCCGGTCTTCCAAGATGGAAAACGCGCCCCCACCGGAGCTCCGGGCAGCGTTTTCCATCTCGCCGCCACGCGCGCCACGTCCCGAAGAGGGAGAACACACCGCGGACCGGCGCCCCGGCGACGTCATCCATCTCCCGGACGCGCGAACGCGCCACCCGGGCACAGTGCGCAGCCCCCCGCAGCGAGACGAACCCCGTCCTGTCACGCGGATCCGTGACCGGTCTCAGTTACCTCTTGCGCGGCATATTTCATCGATGTAATGATGTCGGAGTTCCCCGATCGTCCACGAAGGAGTGACGATGACACCACCTCTCGATCTGAACCGGCGGCAGTTCCTCGGCGCCGCGGGTCTCGCCGCCGGCACGGCCCTGCTCGCCGGCTGCGCCCCGTCCGCCAGCGCCGCCGGCACGCGCACGCTGCAGTTCTGGCACCTCCTCTCCGGCGGCGACGGCGTCACGATGTCGGGCCTGCTCGACGCCGTGAACACCGCCCAGGCCGACTACCGGATCCGTCCGACCGTGCTCGCCTGGGGCACGCCCTACTACACGAAACTCGCGATGGCCGCGGCCGGCGGGCGTGCCCCCGACGTCGCGATCATGCACGCCACCCGCGTGCTGGGCTGGGCTCCCGGCGGCCTCCTGGACGCCTGGGACACCGGACGACTCGCAGACCTCGGCGTGGATGCGTCGACCTTCCCGGATCCGATCTGGAAGAAGGGGGAGGTCGACGGCAAGCGCCTCAGCATCGCGCTCGACGCGCACCCCTTCGTGCTCATGTACAACACCGATGTCTGCCGCAAGGCGGGTGTGCTCGGCGCCGACGGGCGACTGAAGGAGGCGAAGAGCCCGGACGAGTTCCTCGCCATGGTCGACGCGATCGCCGGGGTCACCGGCGGGCACGGCCTCTCCTACGGCTATCTCGGCGACGGCTCTCAGATGTGGCGGCTCTTCTACACGCTCTACACCCAGCACGGCATCGAGATGGAGATGCCGCAGGGCGGATCCGCCGTGATCGACAAGGACGCGGCCGTCGCCTCGCTCGAGTTCATGCAGAAGCTGCTCGACGGGAAACGGGCGGCGAAGCAGGCCGACTACGGCACCGCGGTCGCCGAGTTCGCCACCGGCAAGAGCGGCATGTTCCTCAGCGGCGTCTGGGAGCTGCGCACCATGCAGGCGGCCAAGATCCCCTTCGACATCGCGATGATCCCGCCGCTGTTCGGCACGCGCACCGCCTACGCCGACTCGCACTCCTTCGTCCTGCCGCACCAGTCGCATCCCGACCCGGCGAGCCGCGATCTCGTCTACCGGTTCGTGGCCGACATGCTCAAGGGCTCCTTCGGCTGGGCGGAGGCGGGGCACATCCCCGCCTACCTCCCCGTCACGGAGTCCCCCGAGTACGCCGACCTGCTGCCCCAGGCGCACTATGCCGAGGCAGCCGGGTACGTGCGCTACGACCCGCCCGCGTGGTTCACCGGCTCCGGCTCCAACTTCCAGGGGCAGTTCGGCGCTGCGGCGCAGCCCGCCCTGCTCGGCGGGGGCAGCCCCGCCGACGCCATCGCCCGCTTCGAGGAGGCGGTCACGCGCTTCCTCGCCCAACCCAATCCGGCCGACCCGGAAGGAGCACGGAGATGACCGCGACGGCCACCACCACGACCATCGTCACCGGCCGGGCCGCGACCCGCGCCGCACGCCGGCACGCCGGCGGATCCCGCGGCGGGGAGCAGCTGATCGGCTGGGTGTTCCTGGCCCCGTTCCTCGTCGCGTTCGCGCTGTTCCTCGCCTGGCCGATCCTGCACGGGCTCTACCTGAGCTTCACCGACCAGTCGCTCACCGGATCCGGCGGAGGCTTCGTCGGCGTCGCGAACTACGTCGAGGCCCTCGGCGACCCGGTCATGTGGGGCGCCTTCGGCAACACCGTGTGGTTCACGGTGCTGTCCACCATCCCCCTTGTCGTCATCGCCCTCCTCATGGCGGTGCTCGTCGACCGCGGACTGCCGGGCCAGTGGCTCTGGCGGCTCTCGTTCTTCATGCCGTACCTGCTCGCCTCCACGGTGATCTCGCAGATCTGGATCTGGATCTTCAATCCCCAGATCGGCGCGGCGAACAACGTGCTGAAGGCGTTCGGCCTCGAGCCCATCGCCTGGCTGCAGGATCCGGCCGTGAACATGCTCGCGATCGTCATCGCGACCGTGTGGTGGACGATCGGCTTCAACTTCCTGCTCTACCTCGCGGCCCTGCAGAACATCCCGCAGCAGCAGTACGAGGCGGCGGCGCTCGACGGCGCCGGCGGCTGGCGGCAGTTCTGGTCGATCACGCTCCCCCAGCTGGGACCTGCGACCACCCTCATCGGCCTCCTGCAGATCCTGGCGTCGCTCAAGCTGTTCGACCAGGCGTACCAGATGCTCGGCGGCCTCTCCAGCGACACCACGCGCTCGATCGTGCAGTACATCTACGAGACCGGCTTCGTCGGCTACCGCTTCGGCTACTCGGCGGCGATCTCCTACGTGTTCTTCGCGATCATCATCATCCTCGGCGTCGCGCAGGCGCTGATCACCCGTCGGCGGAAGGACGTCCGATGACCACCGCGACCCGCACCCTCGTCGCTCCCGGCGCCGCGCGCGCCCGCACCCGCCGGCCGATCGGCCGCCGGTTCACCGTCCTGACCGTCGTCGCGTTCGCGGTGCTGCTGGTCCTCGCGATCGGCTGGCTGCTGCCGTTCCTGTGGGCGGTGGCCACGGCGTTCAAGACCGAGACCGACGCCGCCTCCGGCGACCCCGGCTGGATCGGGGCGAGCGGTCCGACCGTCCAGGCGTTCTCCGCGATCCTCGGGCAGGGCAACGTCTACCTCTGGGCCTGGAACAGCCTGTGGACCGCGACCGCCGTCACCGTGCTCACGGTGACGATCTCGGCCCTCGCGGCGTACGCCTTCTCGCGGCTCGACTTCCGCGGACGCAAGTGGCTGTTCGTCGTCATCGTGGCCGCCATCGTCGTACCGCCGCAGGTGCTGATCATCCCGCTGTTCTACGAGATGCTGGCCTTCAACCTGGTCGACACGCACTGGGGCCTGATCCTGCCGCAGGTCGTGGCTCCGGCGATGGTGTTCATCCTGAAGCGGTTCTTCGACGCGATCCCGATCGAGCTCGAGGACGCCGCACGCGTCGACGGCGCGAGCAGGTTCCGGGTGTTCTGGTCGATCGTGCTCCCGCTGAGCCGCCCGATCCTCGCCTCCGTCGCGATCTTCGTGTTCATCGGCGCGTGGAACAACTTCCTCTGGCCGTTCCTCGTGATCAACGACACCGGGCTGATGACCCTGCCGGTCGGCCTGCAGACCGTCATCAGCGCCTACGGGGTGCAGTACGCGCAGGTCATGGCACAGGCCGTGCTCGCCGCCCTCCCCCTCATCGTCGTCTTCCTCATCTTCCAGAAGCAGATCGTCAAGGGAGTCGCCACCAGCGGCTTCGGCGGTCAGTGACCCGACCCGAAAGGATCCTCATGACCCACGCCCGCATCACCGTCGACCGCGACTTCACGATCGCCGAGGTGCCGCGCCGCCTGTTCGGCCAGTTCGTCGAGCACATGGGCCGCTGCGTCTACACCGGCATCTACGAGCCCGGCCACCCGGCGGCGGACGCCCGCGGATTCCGCACCGACGTGCTCGAGCTCGTGCGCGAGCTCGGCCCGACGGTCGTGCGCTACCCCGGCGGCAACTTCGTCTCCGGGTACCGCTGGGAGGACGGGGTCGGCCCCGTCGCCGATCGCCCGGTGCGCATGGACGGCGCCTGGCACACGATCGAGACGAACGCGTTCGGCCTGCACGAGTTCATGGACTGGTCGCGCGAGGCCGAGGTCGAGGTCATGGAGGCCATCAACCTCGGCACCCGCGGCGTCGAGGAGGCCAGGGCGCTCGTCGAGTACGCCAACCACCCCGGCGGCACGTACTGGTCGGACCTGCGCCGCCGCAACGGCGCGGAGGATCCGTTCGGGATCAAGCTGTGGTGCCTCGGCAACGAGCTGGACGGCCCCTGGCAGATCGGGCACAAGACCGCGCACGAGTACGGACGCCTCGCCCAGGAGACGGCCAAGGCGATGAAGCTCGTGGACCCTGAGATCGAGCTCGTCGCGGTCGGATCGTCGAACCGGCAGATGCCCACCTTCGGCACCTGGGAGCACACCGTGCTCACGCACGCGTACGAGGAGGTCGACTACATCTCCATGCACGCGTACTACCGCGAGCAGGACGGCGACGCGGCCTCGTTCCTCGCCGAGGGCGTGGAGATGGACACGTTCATCGACGGCGTCATCTCGACGATCGACGCCGTCAAGGCCGCCGGCAAGCACAGCAAGCAGGTGAACATCTCGTTCGACGAGTGGAACGTCTGGGACTTCGACCGGTTCAACGACGTCGAGGAGGGCGAGGTGGCTGCGGCCGGCTGGCGCGAGCACCCGCGGCTCATCGAGGACACCTACACCGTGACCGACGCGGTCGTCGTCGGCACCTTCCTGCACAGCCTGCTGCGCCACGGCGACCGCGTGAAGATCGCCAACCAGGCGCAGCTCGTCAACGTGATCGCCCCCATCCGCTCCGAGGAGGGCGGCCCCGCCTGGCGGCAGACCATCTTCTGGCCGTTCGCGCGGATGGCGCGGATGGCGAAGGGCCGGATCCTGCGGCTCGCGATCTCGTCGACCAAGGGCGAGACGGCCCGGTTCGGCGATGTGGACGAGGTCGACGCCGTGGCGACGTGGGACGAGTCGTCGGGACGGCTCGCGCTGTTCGTCGCGAACCGCTCGCTCGCGTCGGAGGCCACGGTCGACCTCGACCTGCACGGCCTGCGGGCGACCGCGGTGCGCTCGGCCGAGGTGCTCACGGTGCCCGACGACGGAGACCGCCTCACGGCGAACGTCGAGCACGCGCCGGATGCGGTCGGGCTGCGGCCGCTCGACGGCGTCGCGATCGACGACGGCGCGGTCCGCCTCACGCTGCCGGCCCTGTCGTGGTCGGCGGTGGAGTTCGAGGTCGCCCGCGGCTGACCCTCTGGGTCGTCGAGCGCCCCGGAGGCGAGACGAGACGCGGTGCTCCTGCGAGGGCACCGCGTCTCGTCTCGGTCGCCTCCGGCGGCGTCGCTCGACACCCCGAGGAGGGACTCAGCCCAGGGGGTCGGCCAGCAGGCGCGCGAAGGCGGCGTCGGCGGCGCCGATCAGCAGCCGGTCGGCGCCGAGCGCGGCCGCGGAGATCGCCAGCCCCTCGGCCGACGCGGCGAGCGCACGCCGGCGCACGTCCTCGTCGAAGGCGTCCGGATCCAGATCCCGCAGGATCGCCAGGAAGCCGCCCAGCACGATCATCGCCGGGTTGAGCACGTTGACGGCGTTGCCCAGGGTCGCCGCGAGGATCCGGCGCTGCCGCGCGGTCTCGTCCATCGCGGCGCGGTCGGTCGACGCGGTCAGCGCCGCGCGCAACTCCGCGTCGTCGGGTGCCGTGAGCCCCGCGGCCTGCACCAGGCGCGCCCGGTTGACCTCGTCCTCCAGCACCCCGCCGTCGACGCGGCGGTCTGCGACGTCGGCCACGCTGGCCGCCGTCTGCCCCCACTCGCCCGCATAGCCGCCGACGCCGCCGATGAGCCGCCCGTGCAGGATGAGCCCGCCGCCGATGCCGCTCGCACCGCCGTTGAGGTAGACGACATCCTCATGCTCCCTGGCTGCACCGAAGAGCCGCTCGGCCCGCGCGCCGAGAGACGCGTCGTTGCCCACCACGACGTCGACGCCGAGGGCCGCCGCGAGCGGGCCGGCGATGTCGGCGTCGCGCCAGTCCAGGTGCGGGGCGAACCGGACGAGGCCGTCCGAAGCCCGCACCAGGCCGGGCACCGCAAGACCGACGCCCTCGATGCGCACGCCGTGCAGCGCGCCGTCGCGCCAGCCGTCCACGACGCGGGCGACGATCTCGACGACGTCGGCGACGCCGGGCTGCTCGACGGGGATCCGCACCCGCTCGCGCACCGCGCCGCCCAGCGCGACGGCCCCGAGCTCGACGGCGTCGATCTCGGGGTTGACGCCGATGGCGACCACGCCGGGGCTGGCTGCGACCATCGGCGAGGGGCGGCCCACGCGGCGCGTGGGATCCGGCTCGTGTTCCTCCACCAGCCCGGCCTCGACCAGTCGCCCGACCAGGTCCGAGACGGTGGAGCGGTTCAGGCCCGTCTCCGCCGTGATGACGGCGCGGGACCGCGGGCCGGAGTGGTGCACGAGGCGGAGGACCTCGGCGAGGTTGGTGCGCCGCACCCCCTCGACGGTCGTCGCGCGTTCGTTCATCCGGCGTCTCGCTTCCTGCACGCGGTGGGACTCCAGGCTACCGATCGCCGTGGTCCGCCTGCGCAGGCGCGTATGCGAAACGCGTGATGCGCACTTCGCCGCTCGGTTCGGCGCCCGCGCTCGTGGCGTACGCCCCGATCCAGAGCCCGAGGAAGCCACCGGTGGCCGAGGCGTCCAGGTCGCGCCCGTCCGCCGACTCCAGGTCCCGCCCTGCATGCCGGAACGCGTAGTCGTATCCGCGCCCGCTGACGACGAGCTCCACCTCCGGCGCCTCCGCCGGCGCCCCGTGATCGCGCCGCAGCACCTCGCCGCCGAGGCAGCGCTCGGACGTGAGCCGGAGCCCGTCCGGGGTGCGGGTGACGGCGACCGCGACGTGGTCCCGCTCGGACTGCCGCAGCACGACCCCCGCGCTCTCGCCCTCGGCGAGCCGGCGCACGTCCAGTGTGCAGCGCACGTCGACGTCGGCGTGCTGCTGCCTCACGCCCAGGAACGCGGGCGCCGACGGATCGTGCAGCGACGCGGCGCGCACCGGAAGCCGCCAGACGTCGCCCTCCGCGATCGCGACCTCGGCCGGCAGGGCGCGCAGCGCCGTCCACCGGGGGTCGGCGGGGGCGACGACGCCGGCGACGCGGTCGTCCGGCTGCCATGAGCCGGCACGCGGCGCGTCGGTCGCCCAGGGGATCGCGACCGCGCTCGGCAGCCGCCCCTCTCCGGGGGCGAAGACCGGCCAGCCGTCCTCCCACACGACAGGGCAGAGGAAGGTCTCCCGGCCGAGCGGGTAGTGCCGTCCGTCGTCGGCGCGCATCGCGAGCATCACGGCGAACCAGGATCCGTCCGCCGCCTGCACGAGATCCGCGTGTCCGGCGCCGATCACCGGGCTGGTCCGTCCCAGTTGCCGATGCGTGAACACCGGGTTCGCCCGGTCGCCGGCATAGGGTCCGGCGATGTCGTCCGCACGCGCCGCACTGACCGCGTGGTGGAACTCGGTGCCGCCCTCGGCCGCGATCAGCAGCCAGCGCCCGTCGACGCGGTACAGATGCGGCCCTTCGGCCCACACGGCACCGCGCACCGCGCCCCGCCAGATCACGTGCTCCGCACCCACGAGGCGGCGCTCGGCGGGGGCGTACTCGCGCACCCAGACCTCGGTCTGATCGTGCCATTCCGGGGCGGTCGCCAGTCGGGTGCCGTGCAGCCACACGCGTCCCTCGTCGTCGAAGGCGATCGACGGATCGATCCCCGCGGCGTCGAGCATCACCGGGTCGCTCCAGGGGCCCGCCGGGTCGCTCGCCGTCACCAGGAAGTTCCCGCCCCGGGACGCGTCGTCCCGGTCGACGAGCGTGCACACGACCCAGAACAGCCCGAGACCATGGCGGATGGTCGGCGCGTACAGCCCTCCGGAGGATCCGATCCCGTCGAAGTCGAGCATGCCCGGCCGATCGATCACATGCGCGACCGTCTCCCAGCGGATCAGGTCGCGGGAGCGCAGCACCGGAAGGCCTGGCAGGTACTCGAACGTGGAGGTGACGAGGTAGTACCACTCGCCCACCCGGCAGATCGACGGATCCGGATGACACCCGGGAAGGATCGGGTTCGCCGCCGCGATCACGCGACCGACACCGTCACCAGGCGGGCGTCGGCGGCGCCGACCGCGTGCACCTCGCCCGTCAGCACCACCGGGAGCGCCGCCGTGGCCGCTCCGGGAAGCGTCCGGCGCGCACGGGCGCGCTCATTCGAGATTGCCCCGCCGGTCACCCCGCCGAGCTCCGGCGCCGGGGCGGAGGCCTCGGCGTGGGCCGCGGCCCAGACGCGCACCTCCCCCGGCTCGACCACCCGGGTGAGCGTGCGATCGGAGAAGGCGAAGCGGGCGGCGGGCACGGTGAAGCGCAGCGTGCGGCGCTCCCCGGGATCGAGCTCGACGCGCGTATATCCGAGCAGCTGCGCCACCGGACGCGTGACGCTCGCCACGACGTCGCGCCCGTACAGCTGCACGACCTCGGCGCCACGGGCGGTGCCGGTGTTCGCCACCGTCACGGTCGCGATGAGGACGCCGTCGGTGCGGGCCTCGGCGGAGACGGCGAACCCCTCGTAGGCGAAGGTCGTGTAGGAGAGCCCGAAGCCGAACGGACGCAGCGGCGTCGGATCCGTCGACGTGACGTCCGAGGGGCCGCCGAGGATCGGGTGCAGGTAGCTGTACGGCTGCGCGCCTGCGGATCGCGGCAGGCTCACCGGCAGCCGCCCCGAGGGCGAGACGGCTCCGGTGAGCACGTCCGCGATCGCCGTGCCGCCCTCCTCCCCGGGGAAGAAGGCCTGCAGCACCGCACCGGGGCGGTCCTGGACGCCGTCGAGCGCCCAGTCGATCGCGTAGGGGCGACCGGAGAGCACGACCATGACGACGGGGGTGCCGGTGGCCACGACCCGCTCGACGAGCTCGCGCTGGACGCCCGGGAGATCCAGCGACTCCACGTCGTTGCCCTCGCCGACGGTCCCCCGCCCGAAGAGCCCCGCCTGGTCCCCGACGACGACGATCGCCACATCGGCGTCCGCGGCGGCGCGCTCGGCGTCGGCGAGCCCGGCGCGGTCGTCGCCGTCGACCTCGGATCCGCGCACGTGCACGACCTCTGCCCCCGGGAGAGCGGCGGCCAGCGCCTCGCGCACGGTGGGCATCTCGATCCCCAGCTCGTGATCGGGGTGGTGCGCGAGCACGTGGTTCGCGAACGAGTAGCAGCCCTGCAGCGCCTCCGTGCGGTCGGCGTTGGGGCCGATGAGCGCGATGCGCCCCGCTGTCGCGGCCAGCGGCAGGACGCCGTCGTTCGACAGCAGCACGAGGGATTCCGCGGCCAGCCGCCGCGCGACGGAGCGGTGCCGCGGGGTGTCGAGGTCGACCGCGACCGGGGCGTCGTCCTCGAAGACGCCGGGCTCGAGGAGTCCGAGCTGCTCCTTCTGGGCGAGCACCCGGATGACGGCGCGGTCGAGGTACGCCTCGTCGAGCGCACCGCTGCGCACCCGGCCCACCAGCGGCTCCAGATACGCGTCGCCGGAGGGCAGCTCCACGTCGATCCCGGCCCGCAGCGCGAGCTCGGCGGCCGCGCCCCGGTCGGCGGCGATCGCGTGCATGACCTCCAGGAACGCGATGGCGAAGTAGTCGGCCACCACGACGCCGTCGAAGCCCAGACGCTGCCGGAGGAGCCCCGTCAGCAGGGCCGGATCCGACGCGACCGGCACACCGTCGATCTCGGCGTAGCTGTTCATGACGCTGCGGACGCCGCCGTCCCGGATCGCCATCTCGAACGGCGGCAGGAAGACGTCGGCCACCTCGCGCGGCCCCGCCGACACCGGGGCGTGGTTGCGCCCGGCGCGGGAGCCCGAGTACCCGAGGAAGTGCTTGAGCGTGGCGTGCACCCCGGCGGACTGCAGGCCCTGGACGTACGCCGTCCCCACCGTGCCCACGAGGTAGGGGTCCTCGCCGATGCACTCGTCCACGCGCCCCCAGCGGGGGTCGCGCACCACGTCGAGCACCGGGGCGAGCCCCTGGTGGATGCCGAGCGTGCGCATCGACTCCCCGATGAGCGCACCCATCTCGGCGACGAGCTCCGGGTCGAACGAGGCGCCCCACGCCAGCGGCGTCGGGAAGGTCGCGGCCTTCCATGCGGCGAGCCCGGTCAGGCACTCCTCGTGCACGAGAGCCGGGATCCCGAGTCGCGTCTCGCGCTTCAGCCGGCGCTGCTCCTCCCAGAGCCACGCGGCGCGCTGCGCAGGCTCGACGGGCCGGGTGCCGTAGACGCGCGTGAAGTGGCCGATGCCCTCGCGGGTGATCTCGGCGAGCGTGTCGTGGCGTCCCGCGGCCGCCATCTCGTGCTGCAGGGGCGCCACGACCTCTCCGCCCTGATCGAGCCAGTATCCGACGAGCTGCGCGGCCTTCTCCTCGAGCGTCATCTCTGCGAGCAGCTCCCCCACTCGGGGGGAGGCGATCGGGAAGGCCGGGATCTCCTCCGTCGCGGCGACGGTCTCCAGGGACGTGTCCGAAGTCATGCTCAGCCCTTCACCGCGCCGGTCAGGCCGCCCACGATGCGGCGTTCGAAGAGGCTGAAGAAGATGAGCGCGGGCAGCATCGACAGCGAGGTGTAGGCGAGCACCCGGGCGGTGTCGACCGAGTACTGCGAGGAGAAGTTCTGCACGCCCAGCGGCAGGGTGAACAGGTTCGGATCGTTGAGGATGAACAGCGGCAGCATGTAGCCGTTCCAGGATCCGACGAACGCGAGGATGCCGACCGTCACGACGCCGGGCAGGCTGAGCGGGATCACCATCCGCCAGAAGAAGCCGAGACGGGAGGCCCCGTCGATCGCCGCCGCCTCCTCGAGCTCCTTCGGGATCGCCTTCAGGAACGGCACGAGGATGATGATCGTGCCGGGCAGCGCGAACGCGATCTGGGGCACGATGATCCCGGCCAGGCTGTTCACCAGTCCGAGGTTGCGGATCAGCAGGTACAGCGGCGTGATCGCGACGGTGACGGGGAACATCAGCCCCGCGGCGAACAGCGAGTACATCACCGGCTTGGCGGCGAACTCGTACCTCGCGAGCACGTACGCCGCCATCACGCCGAGCAGCACCGCGCCGAGGGTCGTGCCGATCGCCACGATCGTCGAGTTGAGCAGGGCGGTCCAGAACTCGGATCCCGCGAGCACGTCGGAGTAGTTGGCGAACTGCCAGGGCGCCGGGAAGCCGGACGGGTCCTTCGTGATCTGCGAGTTCGTGCGGAACCCGCCGATGATGATGTAGAGCACCGGCGTGATGCAGATCGTCACGAGCACGATCGCGATCAGGTAAAGCCCGGGGCTCCCCCACGGGGCCTTCTCGGAACGGCGTTCGCCGCGGCGGCCGCGCGGCTGCACGATGGCCGTGGTGCGGAGGGTGTCGGTGGTCATCGTCGGGCCTTTCCGCTGTCGCCGGTCAGGGCGCCGTCGGTGTCGCGCCGCAGCACGAAGCGCTGGTAGATCAGGGCGACGACGAGCGTGATCAGGAAGAGCATCACGGCCACCGCGTTGCCGAAGCCGTAGCTGCCGGCCAGATGCCCGTTCTGGTACATGTAGGTCGCCATCGTCGAGGTGCCGGCCGTGGCGGAGATGTACTGACCCCAGATGATGTTGACGAGGTCGAACAGCTGCAGGGCGCCGATGATCGACAGGAATGCCCAGATCCGGATCGTCGGCCCCAGCAGCGGCACCGTGATGTTCCACTGGATCTTCCAGAACCCGGCGCCGTCGATCGCCGCCGCCTCGAAGAGCTCCTCCGGGATGGACTGCATCCCCGCGAGCATGAGGATGACCGCGAAGCCGATGTACTTCCACGTGATGATGATCATCAGCGTCCACAGCGCGAGCTTCGGATCCGCGAGCCACGAGTGCTGCAGGAAGCCGAGCCCGAGCTTGCCGAGCAGCGAGTTGAGCGCTCCCGTGTCCTGCATCATCAGGTTCCAGCCCGTGCCGACGATGACCTCGGAGATCACGTACGGCACGAAGATCAGCACGCGGATCAGCGACCGCCCGCGGAACTTCTGGTTCAGCAGCAGGGCGAACAGGATCGCGATCGGCCCCTGCAGCACGAGCGAGAGCACGACGATCGCGAAATTGTGCACGACCGCATCGCGGAACGTGTGGTCCTGCCACATGTGGACGTAGTTGTCGAGGCCGACGAACTGCGTCGGCCAGCCGAAACCGTTCCACTTGAAGAAGCCGTAGACGGACGCCATCCCCACGGGGAGGATGACGAATCCGACGAACATCAGCAGGGCGGGTCCCGAGAGCAGCGCGATCTCGCCGCGCTTGCGCCAGTCGGCGCGTGCTCGCCGCACCGGGGCCGGGGAGGCCCCGGTCCCGGTGCGGCGGCTGCTCTCAGGCACGGCCCCGGCCATCACCTGGGTGCCGGTCATCGCTCTCGCTCAGCCCCTCGCCGCAGCGTCGGTGATCTTCTGGATGAGCGTCTTCGGGTCGCCCTGGCCGGCGAGCATCTCGACGACGCCCGTGTTCAGCGCGTTGCCCACGTTCTGCCCGAGCGCCGTGTCGAGCCAGAGCGCCACATAGGGCGCGTTGGCGTAGGCCTCCATCAGGGGCTTCAGCGAGGCGTTGTCGACGGCGCCCTTGGCGTCCTGGTTGGCCGGGATGGTCTGGAACGCGTGGGCGTAGTTCTCCTGCTGCGCCTTCGACGCGACGAAGTCGAGGAACTTCTCGCAGGACGACGGAGACTTGTCGGAGCAGGAGTACCCGTCGACGCCGCCCATCATCGCGCCGGGCTCGCCCTTGCCCCCGGAGACCTCGGGGAACGGGAACCAGTCGAGGTCGGCCAGCGGCTTCTGATCCGGGGTCAGGCTCGCGATCACACCCGGATCCCAGGCGCCCATGAGCTCCATCGCCGCCTTGTGGTTGGCGACCAGACCGGCGGAGGAGTTCGCGCCCTGCTGGGCCGAGGTGGTGAGGAAGCCCTCGTTGAACGGCTCGACCTGCGCGAACTTCTGCAGGTTGTCCGCCGCGGTCAGCCAGCAGCCGTCCTTGAAGTCCTTCTTGGTGGCGAGGTTCGTGATGAGGTCCTTGCCGCAGGCGCGCACCGCGAAGAAGTAGTACCAGTGCGCGGCCGGCCAGGCGTCCTTCCCGCCGAGGGCGATCGGGGCGATGCCGGCGGCCTTGAGCTTGACGATGGCCGCCTCGAGGTCGTCCATGGTCTTCGGCGTCTCGGTGATGCCTGCCTTGGCGAAGAGATCCTTGCTGTAGAAGAGGCCTCCCGGCAGCACCGCCATGGGCACGCCGTACAGCTTGCCGTCGACGCTGAACGCGCTCAGCGCCGCGTCTCCGATCGCCTTCTTGACGTCGGGATCGATCTTGTCGCTCAGATCCTTGACCTTGCCGGCCGCGACGACGTCGGCGAGCTTGCTGCCGCCGCGCGCCATGAAGACGTCGGGCATGTCGCCGGAGTTGACGGCGGTCTGCAGCTTGCCGTCCATGTCCTCGTTCTGGATCGAGGTGACCTTCACGGTGACGTCGGGGTTGGCCTTCTGGAATGCGGCGGCCGCGTCCGTCCAGAACTTCTTGCCGTCGCCGGTGGTCGAGTTCTGCCACACCGTCAGCGTCTGCTTGCCGCCGCCGTCGCCGCTGCCGGAGCCTCCGGAGCAGCCGGTGAGGGCGATCGCCCCTACCGCTGCGAGCGCCACGGCGGCGGTCAGAACCTTGCGGATCTTCATGCTGTGTTTCTCCTCATCGTCGAGTTCCAGCACCGAGTCGATAATTTGTTGTCGACTACAGCGAATGTGCCGTCGGCCTACTCTGACATCCGGATCCACCGCATGTCAAACGATATCGATAACGTTTTCGCTCGGTATATTGGGCCGATGAGCCGCCGCATCACGATTCACGACGTCGCGCACGCTGCAGGTGTCTCCGTCGCGACCGTTTCGAAGGCGATCAACGGTCGCGACGGCGTCTCGCGCACGACGCTCGAGCACGTGCAAGAGGTCGTGGCACGACTCGGATACGAGAGCTCACTGGTCGCCACCTCCATGCGCCGGCGCAGGACCGACGTGATCGGCGTGCTCGTGGCCGAGTTCGAACCCTTCGCCGTGCAGCTGCTGCAGGGGGTGTCGGCCGCACTGCAGGGTACTCGCTTCGACGTGCTCGCCTATGCGGGGAGCGTGTCGGCGGGCGAGCACCTCGGCTGGGAGCGGCGGTCGCTCTCACGCCTCGGCGGGACGCTCATCGACGGCGCCATCGTGGTCACCCCGACGACCATGCCCGTCGACGCGAGCGTGCCGCTCGTCGCGATCGACCCGCAGGCGGAGCCGGACGGCACGGCCTCGGTGAGCGTGCACAACGCCGAGGGCGCCTTCGCCGCCACCACGCACCTGATCTCCCTGGGCCACCGCCGCATCGCACATCTGCGCGGCCGCACCGATCTGGAGTCGGCCCACCAGCGCGAGGACGGCTACCGGCGCGCGCTCGACGCCGCGGGGATCCCCTTCGACCCGGCGCTCGTCGTCGACGGCGGGTACCGCACCGCGAGCACGACCGCGGGCGCGCACGCCCTGCTGGATCTGGCCGCGCCGCCGACGGCGGTGTTCGCCGCGAACGACCAGTCCGCGATCGAGATGATCCGCGTCGCGGCCGCGCGCGGCCTGAGCGTCCCTCAGGATCTGTCCGTGGTGGGCTTCGACGACGTGCCCGAGGCCGCCGCGCACGTCCCGCAGCTGACGACCGTGCGCCAGCCCCTCACCGAGATGGGCACCGAAGCCGTGCGACTGCTGCTGGCGATGCTCGACGGCGCCCCGCGCGAGCACGTGCGGCTGCCGGCCGAGCTGATCGTGCGCGCCTCCACGGCCGCCCCCCGCTGACCCTCCTGCACCGCAGGAGCGCGCCGCGACCACCGCGCAGGGACGTTGCGCCGACTCGACCTCGCTGATATGTTCGCTGCTACAACATTTCACCGACGTCGCTGAAGGCGGTTCACCATGTCACTCACCCCCACCCGCGAGGACAAGTTCTCGTTCGGTCTCTGGACCGTCGGATACAACGGCGCCGACCCGTTCGGCGGCCCGACCCGCCCGGCTCTGGACGTGGTCCACGTCGTCGAGAAGCTCGCGGAGCTCGGCGCCTACGGCCTGACCTTCCACGACGACGACCTGTTCGCGTTCGGATCCACCGAGGCCGAGCGCCAGACGCAGATCGACCGCCTGAAGGGGGCGCTGGCCGACACCGGCCTCGTGGTGCCGATGGTGACCACCAACCTGTTCAGCGCACCGGTCTTCAAGGACGGCGGCTTCACCTCGAACGACCGCGCCGTGCGCCGCTTCGCACTGCGCAAGGTGCTGCGCCAGCTCGACCTCGGCGCCGAGCTGGGCGCCCAGACGTTCGTCATGTGGGGCGGCCGCGAGGGCGCGGAGTACGACTCCGCCAAGGACATCCGCGCCGCGCTGGAGCGCTACCGCGAGGCCGTGAACCTCCTCGGCGACTACGTGACCGACAAGGGCTACGACATCCGCTTCGCGATCGAGCCGAAGCCGAACGAGCCCCGCGGCGACATCCTGCTCCCCACCCTCGGCCACGCCCTCGCGTTCATCGACTCGCTCGAGCGCCCCGAGCTCGTGGGCCTCAACCCCGAGGTCGGCCACGAGCAGATGGCGGGGCTCAACTTCGCCGCCGGCATCGCACAGGCGCTGTACCACGGCAAGCTCTTCCACATCGACCTGAACGGCCAGCGCGGGATCAAGTACGACCAGGATCTCGTCTTCGGGCACGGCGATCTGCACAACGCCTTCGCGCTCGTGGACCTGCTCGAGAACGGCGGCCCCGGCGGGGTCCCCGCCTACGACGGCCCGAGGCACTTCGACTACAAGCCCTCCCGCACCGAGGACGAGACGGGCGTCTGGGACTCGGCGAGCGCGAACATGCGCACCTACCTGCTGCTGAAGGAGCGCGCCGCGGCCTTCCGCGCCGACCCGGAGGTGCAGGAGGCGCTCGCCGCCGCCCGCGTCGACGAGCTCTCCACGCCGACGCTGGCCGAGGGCGAGGGCTATGCCGGGCTGCTGTCGGACGCGTCCGCCTACGAGGACTTCGACGCGAACGCCTACTTCGGCGCCCAGGGCTTCGGCTTCGTGCGCCTGCAGCAGCTCGCGACCGAGCACCTCCTCGGGGCCCGCTGACACCCGCGCTCCCCCGGGCACCGAGACCCCCTCCGAGCGCCGAAACCCCCGCGCAGATGCGCTGCGCAGAGGGGGTCTCGGCGCCCGGGAGGGGTCTCGACCCCTCGAACTCCACGGAAGGAAGCTGACATGACGCTGGTGATGGGCGTGGACTCGTCCACGCAGTCGTGCAAGGTCGTGGTGGTCGACACCGCGTCCGGATCCGTCGTGCGCACCGGGCGCGCAGCGCATCCGGACGGCACGGCGGTCGACCCCGAGGTGTGGTGGCGCGCGCTGAACGCCGCGATCGCCGACGCGGGCGGCATGGACGACGTCGACGCCTGGTCGGTCGGCGGCCAGCAGCACGGGATGGTCGTGCTCGACGACTCCGGATCCGTGATCCGCGACGCCCTGCTGTGGAACGACACCCGCTCGGCCGGCGCCGCGGAGGAGCTCATCGCGGAGTTCGGCGCCACCGCGCTCGCCGCGCGCACGGGTCTCGTGCCGGTCGCGTCGTTCACCATCACCAAGCTGCGCTGGCTGCGCGACGCGGAGCCGCAGAACGCGGCACGCGTGGCCGCCGTCGCGCTGCCGCACGACTGGCTGACCTGGCGCCTGCGCGGCTACGGACCGGCCGGGGTCTCCGCGCGCGGACCGGTGCTGGACGAGCTCGTCACCGACCGCTCCGACGCCAGCGGCACCGGCTACTGGAATCCGGCCGACGGCGGCTACGACCGCGAGCTGCTCACGGCGGCGCTCGGCCGCGACGCGGTCCTGCCGCGGGTGCTGGGTCCGGCCGAATCGGTCGCGGACGCGGCCGGCCGGCGCGTCGCCCCGGGCGCCGGGGACAACGCCGCGGCGGCGCTCGGCCTCGGCGCGGAGCCGGGCGACGTCGTCGTGTCGATCGGCACGTCGGGCACCGTGTGCGCGATCAGCCGCGCGCCCATCGCCGACCCGTCCGGCACCGTCGCGGGGTTCGCCGACGCGACCGGGCGCTTCCTGCCGCTCGTCGCGACGTTGAACGCCGCGCGGGTGCTCGACGTCACCGCCGCCCTGCTGGGCGTCGGGCACGACGAGCTCAGCGACCTCGCACTGCACGCGCCGGCGGGCGCCGGCGGCCTCACCCTGCTGCCGTACTTCGAGGGCGAGCGCACCCCGAACCTCCCCGACGCGACCGCATCGCTGACCGGCATGACTCTGGCCTCGACCACGCGCGCCAACCTCGCGCGTGCCGCCGTGGAGGGGATGCTGCGCGGCCTCGGCGCCGGCCTCGACGCCCTCCGCGACCTCGGCATCCCCCTCGAGCGCGCCCTGCTCATCGGCGGGGGCGCGCAGTCCGAGGCGGTGCGCCGGATCGCGCCGGAGATCCTCGGCGTGCCGGTCGAGGTGCCGGCTCCGGGCGAGTACGTCGCCCTGGGGGCCGCCCGCCAGGCGGCGTCGGTCGTCGCGGGCCACTGACCGCGGACACTGCTGGCGGTGTCCCGGCGTCGCCTCCGGAGGCGCCGCCGGGGCATCCGCAACATCCGGGAAACACGGGATGCGTACACTCGGGGACGCCACAAGCACGCACTCCCCCGAAGGACCCACCCATGTCCGGTACGCCGTCATCCGCGCCCATCACCGTGTCGATCCGCCGCGAGGTCGATCCCACCCGCATCGCCGAGGCCACCGCCTGGGTGCAGACCGGGGTGAACCTCGCCAGCGCCCACCCGGGCTTCCTCGGATCCGGCTGGGTGCGCGACGGCGAGGACTCCCACCACTGGCACATGCTGTACCGCTTCACGGACGAGGCGGCGCTCGACGCCTGGGAGGCCTCGAGCGAGCGGGCGTGGTGGCTGTCGATGGGCGAGGGCTTCGTGCGCAGCGAGCGCACGAAGCGGCGCACCGGCATCGAGGGCTGGTTCGACGAGCCGTCCACCGAGACGATCTCGGTGCCCACCTCGACGGGCGCGACCACCGTGATGGTGGCCCCGTCGCCGCCGCGCTGGAAGCAGGCCGTGTCGATCTGGCTGGGCTTCTTCCCGGTGAACCTCGTCTTCACGTACCTGATGAGCCCGGTGCCCGGCTGGAACGGACTGCCGATCTGGCTGCGCGTGCTCACGACGACGGTCGTCCTCACGCCGATCATGACCTACTGGGTGCTGCCCTGGGTCACCCGCACGCTGCGGCACTGGCTGAACCGCTGACCGCCGCGGCGGGCGCGGTGCGTCAGCGCAGCGCCTCCTCCGGCTCCGGCACCGCTTCCGGATCCACGTCGTCCGCCACGGGCTCGCCGAGCTTCACGAGCACCACTCCGACCAGCACGAGCGCGCCGCCGATGGCCTGCAGCAGTCCCGGCAGCTGGCCCAGGAACAGCCAGCCGAACAGCAGCGCCGCGATCACCTCGGAGAGGGCGACGAACGAGGCGACACGAGACCCCAGCCGGCGCGTCGACACGATGCCGAGCACGTAGGCGAGCGCCGTGGCGACGACGCCGACGGCGAGCACGGGGACGAACCACGGCAGGGTGCCGAAGCGATAGGCGACGTCCTGGGTCGTCCACGTCATCGGCAGGATCCCGGCGACACCGGCGACGCTCAGCCCGAGCGCCCCGATCAGCAGCCCGAGCCCCGCCAGGGCGATGGGCGGGAGCCCGGTGTCGCCGCGTCCGGACAGCAGGAAGTAGGTGGCCGCGCCGACCATCGCACCGAGCGCCCACAGGATCCCCACGGGATCGATGCGGGAGCCGGTGAAGATCTCCAGCATGAGGATCAGCCCCACGAACGCGACCAGCGCGCCGATGATGCCGCGCACGCCTGGGCGTTCGCCGCGCCGCAGCCAGAGCCAGAGTACGACCGCGATCGGCGCCGTGTACTCGATGAGCAGGGCGATCCCGACGTCCATGACGGCGACGGCCTGGAAGAAGCACAGCTGCGCCGCGGTGACGGCGAGCAGCCCGTAGCCGACGATCATGCCGGCATTCCTGCGCACCGCGCCCCATCGCCCGCGGAGGGCGAGCAGGGTCGGCACGAGGAGGACGAGCGCGGCGACCCACATGCGGGCCGTCACGGCGGCCCCGGGGCTCCAGCCGGCGTCCATGAGCCCGCGCGCCCAAGCCCCGCTCATCCCGAAGGAGAGCGCCGCACCGAAGGCGAACACGAGCCCGGAGCGCACGCCCGTCGTCCGCATGTCATTCACCACCGTGCTCATGACATGTGACGTTACTCGGGGCGGATGTAAGATGTCAACATGATCTTCACCGATGACACCGAGGAGACGCTGCGGGCCGCGGTCTGGCTTGTCAACTCGGCTGAGGATCCGGACGCCCTCCTGTCGCCGAGCGACGAGGCGGACTTCCTCAGCGGATACGGGTACACCGGCCGGATCGACCGCGATCAGCCCGAGGTGGACGCGCTGCGGGCACTGCGCCCCCAGCTGCGGACGATGCTGCTCGCGCCGCGCGACGAGATGGCCGTCGCCGTGAACGAGGCGCTCGCGGGGGTCTCCCTGGCCCTGCGCCTCACCCGGCACGGAGCCATGGACTGGCACCTGCACGCGGTGGCCGACGACCGCCCCCTCGCCGAGCGCGTGCTCGTGGAGACGGCGATGGCACTCATCGACGTGATCCGCGCGGAGGAGGGATCCCGCATCTCGGTGTGCGCGGACGAGACCTGCGACGCGATCGCCCTCGACCTGTCGCGCAACCGCTCGAAGCGCTACTGCTCGACGACCTGCGCCAACCGCAACGCCGTCGCCGCCTATCGCGCCCGTCGCGCCGAGGCCTGATCCGGAGCATCCGCGGCACGACGCCCGGCGGCGGGACGGCCGAGGCGTGCGCCGGCCACCACACGGCTTCCGTGCCGCTGCTTCGTCGACCCCGCGGGAAAACGCTTACTGAATGTGCGTTGATCGCTTCACAAACGATTATCGATTAGTGTATCGTCGCGGATGCCCCCCCACCCGCATCAGGAAGGATCAACGATGATCAAGGGCCGCCTCATCCCCGCCGCAGGCCTCGCCGCGCTCGCCGCCGTCGCCCTCGCCGGCTGCAGCACCGCCGCCGCGCCCTCGGGCTCCGACGCCACCGGCTCCTCGAAGGTGACGCTGCACGTGCTCGTCAACGTCACGCCCAACCTCACCGAGGACTACTGGAACTCCCTCGTCACGCCGTTCGAGAAGAAGAACCCGGACATCGACGTCGTCATCCAGAACCCCGGCGCCGAGGGCGTCGCGGCTGCGGTCCCGCGCCTGCTCGCCTCGGGCGACGCTCCCGACGTCGTGCAGTCGCTGGCCCCCACGGCCGAGCTCGCCCCCGAGCTCGTGGACCTGTCGAAGTACGCCTGGGCCAAGAAAGGCCCGCTCGCCGACCAGTACTCGATCGACGGGAAGAACTACATGGCGGGAATCGGCGTGCAGCTGCAGAGCCTCGTCTTCTACAACAAGAAGGCGTTCAGCGACGCGGGCATCGCCGCCCCTCCGAAGACGGTCGACGAGCTCACCGAGGACCTCGGCAAGATCAAGGCCGCCGGCTGGCAGGTGCCCGTGCAGACTGGCGGCGACTGGATGACCAGCCACACGCTCCAGGTACTCGGGCTGCCCACGATCGTGTCTCAGGATCCGAAGTTCTACCAGGAGATCTCCGCGGGCAAGACCACGTTCAGCAAGGCATACGGACCGGCGGTCGAGACCTATGCGGAGTGGGTGTCGAAGGGGTACATCCCCAAGGAGGCCCTGGGCATCAAGTACCCCGACGCCGAACAGGCGTTCCTCAGCGGCAAGAGCGCGATCTACCCCATGGGCAGCTGGTTCGTCGGGTCCCAGGCCAAGGCGGCCGACTCCGCCGACATCGGCGTGTTCCGCGCCCCGGCCGAGAAGGCCTCGGAGGCCCCGGCGATGGGCGCGAACATCGCGAGCCCCTACTCGATCCTGAACACGAGCAAGAACCAGGAGGCCGCGGCCAAGCTCATCGAGTACCTCACGACCGACAAGGCCGCCGTCGCGTCGCAGCTCAAGGTCGACGGCAACTACCGGGACGGCTACACGTACGAGATGAGCCCCCTCGGCGAGGAGCTCCAGAAGATCGTGTCCGACACCAAGGCGTCCTCGTATACCCCGACCGGCGGCGGCTACGGCGAGCGCACCATGCCGACCGGGTACTCCGGCGAGATCAACACCCAGACCCAGGCGCTGCTGGGCGGCGCCCCGGCGGCCGACGTGCTCAAGAGCATGGACGACTGGTTCGCCGCGAACGCGGGCTGACGCCGGGGGCGATGAGATCGTGACGATCACGCGTTCCTCCGGGGGCGGGACGGCTGCGGCCGCCCGTCCCCGGGACCCCGCGGCCGAGGAGGAGAGCAGGAGCAGCGCCGCCCGAGCCGCGACGACCACCCGGGGCCCCCGCAGAGTGAGCACGGCGCGCCGCCTGCAGCGCGCGCTCCCCGGCTTCCTCATGAGCGCCCCGGCCGTGGCCGTGTTCATCGCGATGTTCGTGATCCCGATGATCCTGGCCTGCGTGCTGAGCTTCACGAACTGGAACGGCTACAGCCTGCGCTTCACCTTCATCGGCTGGGAGAACTACATCCACGCGTTCCGCAACCCGCGCTCCGCACAGGCGGCCCTGTTCACGGGCGTGATCGCGGTCGCCGGCACGATCCTGTGCAACGGAGTCGGTCTGGCGATCGCGGCGCTGATCTCCGGATCCGGTCGCGCGAACGCGCTGCTGCGCACCGTCTTCTTCTACCCCTATGTGATCAGCGGCCTGATCATCGGGTTCCTCTGGTCGGCGATGCTGGCCCCGCAAGGCGCGGTGAACGGCGTCCTCGGGGCGATCGGCCTCGGACCTCTGCCGTTCCTCACGGATCCGACGTTCGCCAAGGCGAGCGTGATCCTCACGATCGTGTGGTCGCACTTCGGCTTCAACATGATCCTGTTCCTCGCCGGCATCAAGTCCGTGCCCGCGGAGTACTACGAGGCGGCGACGGTGGACGGGGCGAGCCGCGGAGAGCAGTTCCGCAGCATCACGTTCCCCCTGATCGCCCCCGTGTTCACCGTGAACCTGGTGCTCACGCTCGTCGGCCTGCTGAAGGCGTACGACGTCGTGCTGGCGCTCACCGACGGCGGGCCCGCGGGCTCGACGCAGACCATCGTCTACCAGATCCTCAAGGACTCGTTCGCCCGCTCGGCGCTCGGCCTCGGCGCCGCGCAGTCCGTCATCCTGCTCATCGTCACGGCGGCGGTCGGGCTGGCCGTGACCCTCATCCGCCGCCGAGCCGAGCAGAAGGTCGTGGACGACTGATGAGCACCGCCACCAGCCTCAACCCGGCGGTGCGCCCGCCGTCCTCCCGCGGCCGCGTCCGCCGTTCCGCGGGGCGCACGCGGGCGCCGCTCCTGGCCCGTCTCGCGCGCGGGATCGTGCTGACGGCCGTCGCGGTCGTCATGATCGTGCCGCTGTACACGATGGTGATCAACGCCTTCAAGCCGCAGAAGGAGATCATCGAGAACCCGCTGCTGATCACCCCGCAGAGCTTCACCCCCGAATTCCTCTGGGCCGCCATCACGAGCAGCAAGTTCAACGTGATCGCCGCGTACGGCGTGACTCTCCTGTTCGTCGTGCTCGTCAACGTGTGCTGCATCCTGCTGTCGGCCCCGGTCGCGTACGTGATCGCGCGGGGACGCTCGAAATGGCACATGGGACTGCTGCTGCTGTTCGTGTCCGGCCTGTTCATCCCGGGTCAGGTCACCCTGATCCCCGTGGTGTTCGTGCTGCGCGTGCTCGGGCTCATCAACACGATCCCCGGATTCATCCTGTTCGAGACGGCGGCCACCCTCCCGGTGACGATCTTCCTGTTCTCCGCCTACCTGCGGTCGGTGCCGCGGGACATCGACGAGGCCGCGGCGCTCGACGGCGCCGGACGCATCCGCGCCTTCTGGACGTGCATCTTCCCGATCATGCGCCCGGTCGTCGCGACGATCGTGGTGCTGAACTCGATCGGGGTGTGGAACGACTTCGTGAGCCCGCAGATCATCCTCGGCCCGAGCTCGGGGATCTACACCGTGACGACCGGCGTGTACGCCGCGGTCGGGGAGTTCTCCACCGACTACACACAGGTGTTCCCGACCCTGCTGCTCGCCATCGCCCCCGCGCTGGTCTTCTTCGTCCTCATGCAGAGGCACATCATCGGCGGCCTCGCCGCCGGAGCCACGAAGGGCTGACGATGACCCATCTGATCACCTCGCCGCTGCGCGCGATCCCCGCCTGGGCCGTGCTGCAGCGCCGCCTGTTCGACGAGGTCGAGGACGCCAGGCGGCTGTTCGCCGAGCGGTACACCCTGCCGGACGGACGGCTCCGCGGCGTCGCGGAGTTCGAGGACCGCGACGGCGTGGACGACCTGTACGAGCCGTTCTTCAACTGGCCCGCGTTCTACCTCCTCGGAGGCGCGGACGCGGCGCTCGCCGACGCCAAGCGCTGCTGGGAGGGCGTGACCGCCCAGCTCGCCGAAGCCGGCATGCTCACCGACGAGTACGAGAACGGCTACGACTGGTTCCACCAGGGCGAGTCGGTGCTGCTGTTCGCGGGCATCCGTGCAGCGGACCCCTCCGACGCGGTCTTCGCCGAGCGCGCGCGCCGCTTCGCCGCGCTCTTCACCGATCCCGCGCGCGGCAACTACGACGCCGAGCACAACATCATCCGCGCCCCGCACAACGGCGGGCTCGGCGCCCGTGCAGGCCTGGAGGATCCGCAGCCGGAGGGATCCCCGCTCGCCGGGCGGGTGCGCCCCTACTCCGCCGAGCGCGCGGAGATGCGCCCGTACGGGCTGCCGATCCAGGGGCTCGACGGGATCGCGGAATGGGACGATCTGGCCGACCCCGGCAACGCGCAGCGCATGGCGGACGAGATGCAGCGCCGCGCCGCCGGCGACGTCCCCGTGAACCTCGCCGCGACCTCGCTGCCCGTGCTGCGCTGGCTCGACGACGGGGACGAGGGATCCGCGGCCTGGATCCGCCGCTATGTCGAGGGGTGGGTTGCGCGCGCGGCGGCGAACGACGGCCTCGTGCCCGACAACGTCGGCCCCGACGGGACCGTCGGGGCCCTGCAGGACGGCCGCTGGTGGGGCGGTCACTACGGCTGGGCCTGGCCGCACGGCTTCCACTCGGTGGCCATGAGCGCCCTCATCGGCGCGATCAACCACTCCCTCGTCAGCGGCCGGGACGACGCCCTCGACCTGGTGCGATCCGCGCTCGACACGGTGCTGGCGCACGCGATCCCCGGATCCGTGGAGGACTCCGTCTACAGTCTGCGCGGGGGCTGGCGCGCCCGCCTGGGCGATGCCGCGTCGCGCCCCGGCCTGCTCGTGCCCTACCGTCACGGCATCGAGGGCTGGTTCGACTTCGGCCCGCTGCAGCTCGATGTGCCGGTGTGGCTGTGGTGGTGGAGCCGCACGCCGGCCGATCGCGCGCTGCTCGACCGCGCCCGCGCGGGGCTTCCCGAGGGGACCGACCTCGTGGCGCCGTTCCGCGACAAGGAGGAGGCGGGGCACGAGGCCGGCTGGATCGCGTTCCTGGACGGAGAGCTGCCCGACTACCCGGAGCGCGCCCTGGAGATGGCGCTGGGCCAGGTGTCGCGCCGGGTGGCGATGATGCTCGGCGACGACGCCGATCCCGACGCCGCGCACCTGCATTTCTGGCAGCGGGTCAACCCCGTGGTCACGGAGGTGCTCACGCAGCTCGTCGGCGGCGCTCCGCAGATGCTCTACAACGGCGGCCTCCCCTTCACCGCGCTCCGCTACGAGGACGTCGACCTCGGACGCCCCGGGCTCCCCCGCGACGTGGCCGCACTGGTGCACCGCATCGACGACGCGGGCGTCGGGCTGCGCCTGGTCAACACGTCCGTGGTGCGGTCCCGCACCGTGCGGGTCCGCGGCGGTCGCTTCGGCGCCGACCGGATCGTCCGGGTCAGCGCGACCGTCGAGACCCCTGGGTCCTTCCCCGGCGCGTCCGGCTCGTACCGCGCGGCGCAGAACCCGATGCGGACCGTCACGTGGGGCTGTGACGACGACCTCGTCGTCACCCTGCCGCCGGCGCACGTCGCCGACCTCGACCTGATCATCGCCCGCGGGGCAGGAACGCCCCGCCTCGACCCCGGAGGAGACGCATGAGCGCCGACCTGATCCGCCCCGACTTCGCCCTGCCCGTGCGCGGCGCGGCCTACGCCCGTCCGCCACGGGAGCTCGTGGAGGACTTCGGCGGCCTCTCCTCTGCCACCGCGTGCGCCAAGCTGCACGGTCTCGGGATCCGGCACAGCTACGTCGACGGGCCGGAGCCCCTCGCCGCCGGCAGCCGCGTGGTCGGATCCGCGCTCACCCTGCAGTTCATGCCGCAGCGCGAGGACATGGCCTCCGGGCAGGGCCAGGAGTACGCCGAGCGGCACACCGCGCTCTGGCACGTGCTCGAGGCCGTGCAGCCGGGCGACGTGCTCGTGATCCAGGCGTACGGCAGCCGCTTCTCCGGGTGCATCGGCGACATCCTCGCGCGCTACTTCGCGCGCAAGGGCGGCGCGGGGATCGTCGTCGACGGACGGATCCGCGACGCCGGCAGGATCCGCGAGCTCGGCATCCCGGTGTGGTCCACGGGCACGACGCCGCACTACGCGTCGCAGTCCGAGCTGGTGCCCTGGGCCTATGACGTGCCGGTGGCCGTGGGCGGCGCCCTGTGCATGCCGGGCGACCTCGTCGTCGCCGACGACGACGGCCCGGTGGTCGTGCCGCAGGCGATGGCGCGTCAGGTGATCGACTCGGCCCGCGACCACGAGGAGTGGGAGGTGTTCAGCCGCGCGCGCCTCGACGACGGCGCTCGCCTGAGCGATTACTACCCCCTCACCCCCGACACGCGCGAGGAGTACGAGGCATGGCGTTCCGTGCAGAGCTCCGTCCGCTGAATCCGGGGCCGGTCGGGGACGTCGCCCTGCGCGACGACCTCGGCCTCGGCTGCGCGCCCATCGGCAACCTCTACACGCCGGTCGCCGACGACGACGCCGTCGCCACGGTGCGCGCGGCGCTCGACGACGGGGTCCGCTTCTTCGACACGGCCCCGCACTACGGCGCCGGCGAGAGCGAGCGCCGGCTCGGGCTCGCCCTCCAGGGCGTGCCGCGGGACGACTACGTGATCGCGACCAAGGTGGGACGGCGGATCGTCGACGCCGTCGGGGATGCGGTCGCCGGATCCGCATCCGGGCACGACACCGTCGCCGACCTCAGCCGCGACGGCGTGCTCCGCAGCCTCGAGGCGAGCCTCGCGCGTCTGCGCACCGACCGGATCGATCTGCTGCACCTGCACGACCCGCTCGACGTCGACGCCGGCCTGGCCGGCGCCATGACCGCGCTCGTCGAGCTGCGGGACCAGGGCGTGGTGCGCGCGATCGGAGTGGGCATGGGCAGACTCGCCCCGCTGATCCGGTTCGCCGCCGAGGCCCCGGTCGACGTGATCATGGAGGCCGGGCGGCTCACCCTGCTCGACCGCACCGCCGAGGACGAGCTCCTGCCCCTCGCCGCGTCGCGCGGCATCGGCGTGATCGCGGCCGGCGTGTACAACACCGGGATCCTGGTCGCGCCGCAGACCGCGCCGTACTACGAGTACAAGCCCGCACCGCCGGAGCTCGTCGCCCGCGCGCTGGCGCTCCAGGACGCGTGCCGCGCGCACGGCGTCGAGCTCGCGACCGCAGCGGCGCGCTTCCCGCTGCGGCACGGCGCCGAGGGCGTGGTCATCGGCGCGCGCACCCCCACCGAAGTGGCCGCGTTCGTGCACGGCCGCGACGTGCGGATCCCGGACGCGCTCTGGTCCGGGCTCGATCGCATCGCCGCCCCGGGGACGGCCGTCTCCTGATGCGGATCGTCGACGCGCACGTGCATCTGTGGGACGTCGACGCACTGCCGCTCCCGTGGTTCCGCGAGGAGCTGGGGCTCCCCCGCCGCGCCCTGCCCGAGGATCTCGGCGCGCTGCTGCGCGCGACGGGCGCAGGCGCCGCGATCGCGGTGCAGGCGGCGGACTCGGTGGCCGAGGCCGACTGGCTCGCCGACGTCGCGGAGCGGGATCCGCTGGTGCGGCGCGCGGTGCTGCAGTACGTCCCCTTCCCCGGCGCGCCGCTCGGGCGCACCGCGACCGCGCCGGGTCCGTCGACGACGGGGATCCGGGCCGCCGTCCCGCAGTTCGCTCCCGACCTGTCCGATGTCGAGGGCCTGGACGCCCTCGCCGCCACGGCCGGGGAGGCGGGACTCGTCGTGGAACTGCTGCTGCGCCCCGAGCAGCTGCCGGGAGCCGCCGCCCTCGCCCGCCGCCACCCCGCCACGACGTTCGTCCTGTGCCACCTGGGGCTGGGCGCATCCGTGCCGGATGCGGGGTGGATCCGCGATCTCGTCACGGCCGCCGCCGCGCCGAACCTGTCCGCGAAGACCTCGGGCGTCGTGCACCCCTCGCGCTCGGCGGCGGAGCTGCGCCGCATCCTCGGCGCAGCGCTCGACGCGTTCGGCGCCGGTCGCCTGCTGCACGGCAGCGACTGGCCGATCTCGGCCCGGCACACGCCGTACGAGGCGGTCGCGGCACGGGTCGCCGAGGCGCTCCCCTCACTATCCGCCGCAGACGCCGAGGCGCTCTGGGCGGGCACCGCCGAGCGGCTCTACCGGCTCTGAGCGCCGACCCCGCGGCGCGGGGTCTCAGTCGTTGAGCAGCGTGCCCGCCGCGTGCGCGCGGAAGAGGGCCGAAGCCGCCTCGGCGTCGCCGCCGTCGAGCACGTCCAGCAGCCCCTTGTGCCAGTCGGCGACCTCGTGCCAGTCGCCGGTGAAGGCCGGATCTCCCAGCACATGCATCACGCGCAGGCTCGGCTCGAGGAGATCCCACATCCGGGGCAGATACACGTTGCCGCTCGCCTCGATCACGGCGCGGTGGAAGACGAAGTCGAGCTCGCGGAACCGCGACAGATCGGCGGCCTCCGCGGCCTCGTGCATCTGGGCGATCAGGGTGGAGAGCGCGCCGCGGCGCTCCTCGTCGAGCGCCCCGCAGGCCAGCCGGCCCGCGAGCGCCTCCAGCTCGACGCGGGCGGTCTTGGCCTGCGCCGCCTCCTCCGGCGAATAGCTCGCGACGAAGCTGCCCAGGTGCCGCACCTGCGACACCAGCCCCTCGTGCGTGAGCCGCTTGAGCGCGTCGCGCACGGGCGCCTGGCTCACCTGCAGCTGGCGCGCCAGCTGCGACTCGACCAGCTGCTCGCCCGGCGCGAGCGAGGAGTCCTTGATCATGCCCTTGATCATCGAGTAGATCTGATCCGACAGCAGCCCTCGCTGCAGGGTCGTCGAGGCCAGCGCGTCCGTCATGGTGCTCATTCTAGGTCCATTATCGACTATCGCTAATGACGCACCGCGGACGTCCACGCGTCCGCGATGAGCCGGGATCCGGCGGGTGTCGGGTGCACGCCGTCGGGCGCGAGCCCGGCCGGATCCCGCCCCTCGGCCGCCTGGGTGAGCACGTCGTGCAGCGGCACCCGCACCGCATCGAACTCCGCGGCGAGGCGGGCCACGGCTGACCGCTTGTCCGCGAGCTCGTCGAGCCAGGACCGCTGCTCCGGGCGAACCGGAAGCAGGTACGGCTCCATGAGGACGAGCCTCGGCGCGCAGGTCTGCACCGCGCGTTCGAGCAGCCCTCGGTACGTCTGCTCGAACACCGCGGTGGGCGTCGGATCGTCGCTGTCGAACCGCCGCCAGACCTCGTTGATCCCGACGTACACGGTCAGCAGCTCCGGTCTGGTCGGCAGGAGCTCGACGCTCCAGCGCGCGTCGAGGTCCGCCGCCCGGTCTCCCGCGACGCCGAGATTGCGCACGACCGCGCCGTCGGCGATCAGGCCCGGCGCCAGCAGCGACACGTAGCCGTCGCCGAAGGATCCGGGATCTGCGCGGTCGCGCCCTGCGTCGGTGATCGAGTCTCCGATGAACGTCACCCGCACCGGGGCACCTCCGCTTCGTCCTGCTTGATCTTGGGTCGCACCGAGACGTCCAGCGTGGTCGACTGCCCCTCGTAGGCGATCGTCAGCACCTGGTGCGGGCGGACCTTGCTGCTGTCGAATCCGCTCACCATATCCTCCGCGACCTGCGCGGTCGTCAGGGTGCCGTCGCTCCAGCGCACGCCCAGCAGCATGCCGGTCACGTCCAGCGCGTCCCCCACCACGTAGCGGGTCTTCGGATCCGCGTCGGCCGCCCAGCAGATCCCGGTGATCGTCGCGGGCGGAGGCGTCGGCCGCACGGCGAGGGTGCTCGTCTTGGCGTAGTGATAGACGTTGAAGAACCCGTCCGCACCGATGCGCAGGTTCTGCCGCGCATCGAGCGTGTTCCACACGGTCTTGCCGTCCACCCGCAGCACCACGCGGGTGCCGCCGGTCTCCTTCACGGCGCCGACCTCGATCCGATGCGTGCTGTTCGGCGCGATGACGGTGTTGGGGATCACGTCGAGCATCGTCTGCCCGGGCGACCAGCTCTGCAGCTCGAACGTGTCCTGCTTGACGAGGAACAGATAGCCGGTGTTCGAGTTCTGCCACGCCGGGATCCCGGTCTGATCCGATCGCACCTGGAACCCGTACCAGCCGCCGTCGAACGCACCGAAGTCCGCATCGAACTGCAGCAGTGCGTCACCGAAGCGCTCGGCCTTGTAGCCGTGCACGCCCTGGCCGGTGATCGTCACGCCGGCGTCGCCGACCGAGATCACGTCGGATGCGCTCCAGTTCGCGGCGTCCTTCAGCTGCGCATCGAGACGCACCGTCGGGTAGGTCGCGTCGGCCACCGTCACGGCGACCGCCGCGGTCGCCGTCGGCTCCGCCACGCTCGCGGCCGTGATCGTGGTCGATCCCGCGCCGACCGCGGCGATCCGGCCGGTCGCGTCGACCGTCGCGATCGACGGATCGGCGCTCGTCCACGCGACGCGCAGGTCGCTCGCATCCTCCGGCGCGATCTTGGCGGCGACGCTGCGCCGCTCTCCGACATTCATCGACACCGAGGCGGCGTCGACGGTCAGTCCGGTCACCGGCACGGCGGAGATCGAGAACCCGATGTCGTCGACGTCGAGCGAGGGATAGCCCTCGACGTAGAAGCCGACCCGGCCGGCGGCGCCCGGCGCCGGATCCGCGCCGTCCAGCACGAGCGTCCCGCCCACCGAGATCCGGATGCGGCCGTCCTGCACCGCCATCCGCACGTGCGAGGTCTTGCCCGCGGGCAGGGCCTGATCGGCCGGGAGCACCTTCTCGGCGACGACCTTCCACGCGTCGTCGAAGATCGTCCAGGTCGGGCCGGCGGCGGCGTTGCGGTAGCGCACGTACCCGCCGCCCTTGCCGTTGCGGTCGTAGATCACCAACCCGGATCCCGCCGGCGCGGCGCCCGCTGGGGTGGTCACGTCGACGTCGAGGACGAAGGAGGTGAAGTCCCTCGGGAGCACGGCGTTCGCGCCCTTCACGATGCGATAGACGTGATCGCCCGTCCCGTCGTCGACGACCTTGCGGTTCGGATCGGTCGGCCACCCGTTCGACCCCGACTCGAAGTCGGTGAAGTGCAGCACGCCGTCGCCCTCGTCCACCGTCACGGCGACCGTGGCGGTGAGCGTCGGGTTCGACGCGGCCGTCGCGGTGACGGTGGTCGTGCCGGGCGCGGCGCCCGAGATCGTGCCGTCGGCCGCCACGGTGGCGATGGCGGGGTCGGCCGAGACGTAGGTCGCCTTCGCATCGGCCGCGTTCCACGGGAGCGGAACGGCGGCGGCGCGCACGTCGTGGCCCACGTCGATGCGCACCGCGTCGGTCGGGAACGCGATGCCCTCCAGCGCCACCCGGTCGGGCGACTGGGACTGGCCGACCTTGCCCTGCAGGCCGATCTTGTCGAAGGCGATCGCCTGGAAGCCGGGGATCTGCGCGAACACGGCGGCATCGGGCTTGAGGCGGTAGTCGCCGTGCGCCGCATCCACGAAGCCGGGGTCGGAGGTCGCGACCATGTTGGTCTCGTAGTTCAGCAGGTTCTTGCCGTCCTTGGCGCCCTGCGCGTTCAGGCCCGACGGCTTGCGGTTCGGGTTCCACACCACGTTCTGGGCGAAGGTGCTGTGGTCGGGGAAGTAGTGGTCGTCCTCGAAGAAGTGCGCCAGCTCCGGGTACTTCTCCAGATAGGGGGTCCCGACGAAGTCGTGGTTGTCGGCGAACACCTGCTTCCACGCGGGCATGTAGTCGCGGTCGACCACGTTCCCCTCCTGGTTGCCCATCCACTGCTCGTAATTGTCGTACGGCACGAGATTGTCGATGAAGACGTTGTTGCGCGCTTCGATGTAGTCGGCGGACCCGCTCTTGATGCCCGAGTTGCCCATGTTCACGAAGACGTTCTTCGTGATCTCCAGATCCCAGGTGAAGTTGTCGGCGTAGATCCCCTCGACGCCGGCCATCCCCACGCCGATGTCGTGGAAGTAGTTCTCGCGGAACACGTGACCGCGCTGCTGGGGCGTCTTGCCGGAGTTCATGTAGATCGCGCCGAGGTCGTGGAACTGCTTGCAGACGTCGTAGACCTCGTTGCGCTCGAACAGGTGGTCGTTGCCGTAGACGATGATGCCCGGATGCGGGGCGTCGTGGATCTTGTTGTTCTTCGCGACGTTGCCGACGCCGTCGAACATCACACCGGGGTTGTACGCCTTGTGGTAGTACGCGAAGTCGGCGATCTCGGAGTTCTCCACGCGATTGCGGCCGGGGGCGAGCGTGGTCTTGTCGCCGCCCTGCAGAACCACGCCGATGCCGCCGATGTGCGTGAGCCTGCTGTCGGTCACGGCGTGATCCGTGCCCCCGCGGTTCACCGGGATGCCGTCGTAGGTGTAGCGGCCCGGCGAGTTGATGAGCACGCCGCCGTCGGAGAAGTTGCGGATGTCGCTGTGCGAGACCGTCACGTGCGAGCCGCCGAGGATCACGGCCGCCGTGGCGCGACCGTACTCGAGGGCGAGGTCGTCGAAGGTCACGTACGAGGCGCCGTCCGTGCGCAGCATCGGGTCCTTGAGCGTGGTCACCGTGATGTCGCCGCGACCGGCCGCGAACGCCGCATTCGGCATCAGGTAGAGGACGCCCTTGTCCCGGTCGATGTAGTACTCGCCCGGCGCGTCGAGCTCCTCGAGCAGGTTCTGCGCGAAGTGGAAGTCGGGGAACCAGCTCTTCATGATCCCGCTCATCTCGCCGTAGCGGAGCGTGATCGTCTTCTTCTCCGTGTCGATGGACTGGATCTTGTTGTACGACCACTCCCAGCTGTAGCCGAAGATGCCGTCGAGCCAGACGTCGTCGGCCTGGGTCCAGTACTTCGGCCGGTCGTAGCCGTAGGTGAACGTCCCGCCGCGGTCCTGCAGATCCGCGTCCTTGCGGGTGGGGCCGGGATCCACGATGTCGCCCATCTGCACCGTGGGCTTGGCGGCGTCGGCGTTCGGCCACCGCGCGAGCGTCATCCCCTGCCCCTCGATGTAGAGCTCCATCGGCGGCGTGGTGCTGACGTCGTTGGCCTTCCAGTAGCCGTGACGGCTGAGCTGGCCGTAGTCGGCGATGCCCAGGGCGCGCAGGTCGATCTGCTGCACCTTGTCGCGCGCTGCGGCCTCGACGATGCGGTCGCGGACCGCCGGGTCGGTCACGCCTGTGAAGCCGTCCTTCGGCAGGGTCCGCCCGCCGGAGAGCGTCGCCCGCTCACCCGGGTAGGAGCGGTAGGTGATGGGCGCGTCCGCGGTGCCCGAGTCCTGCGCCCCCAGCTGGAACGACGCGTCCCGCTGATACGTCCCCTGCCGGAGGTAGACGGTCGTGCCTCCGGCCGGCAGGGATCCTGACGCCCGGAGCGCGCGGATGCGGTCGCGAGCCCCTTCGAGCGTGGCCAGCGGCGCATCGATCGCGCCCGAGGCGGCGTCGTCACCTCCGGGCGCGATGTAGAGGGCGCCGTCCGCGGCGGCCGCTGCGGACGCGGCGCCCGCGGAGAGGGCCGTGCCGAGCAGGGCGGCGAGGGCGAGTGTCGTCAGTGCACGCTTCATCGCGTCTCCGATGTCTGAGAGGGGTGCCGCGGGGCGGCGTCTTCACAACTCTTCGGACACTAGCGCAATCGATAATCGACTATCAAGCATCGATCCATTGAAGAGGAGCCGAGGAAGAGAGGTGAACGAGCGCATGTCACAGATTCTTTCAATTCACATCAACTGCGCTCGTTACCTGATCGTGATCCGGACGTGTTGACGTGAACACAACCTGCCGGAAATACTGAGGACTCGAGCCGGAAACCCCCGATCCCGCTCTCCCGCTCTTCCCCGGTCAAGGATGCCCAAGATGACAGAAGCAATCAGCTCTTCACGGAAAACAACAGGCGCGAAGCCTCGTCGCCTCAGTGACGGGATGTTCGCGTTCCTGCTCACCGTGCCCGGGCTCGCCCTGCTCCTCGCCGTGGTCGTCTATCCGCTGATCACGGCGCTCGTCACGGCGTTCTTCAAACAGAGCCTCGTCACCCCCGGGCGCGAGTTCGTCGGACTGCAGAACATCATCGACGTGCTGCAGGGCGACTTCTTCCGCCTGCTCGGCCAGACGCTGGTGTTCACGCTCGGGACCACGATCGCGCCGTTCGTGATCGGCTTCGGCCTCGCGCTGGCGCTCAGCACGAGGATCCGCGGCACCAAGGTGCTCCGCGGCGTCATGCTCATCCCGTGGCTCATCCCCGGGGTCGTGGTCTCGTTCCTGTGGATGTGGATCTTCAACGCCAACTACGGGGTGATGAACGCCCTGCTCGAGGGCGTCGGACTCATCGACGAGCCCCAGGCCTGGCTCGCGCACCCCGCGACCGCCATGATCGCCGTCATCGTCGCGAAGACGTGGCAGTCGTTCCCCTGGATGATGGTCATGCTCCTCGCCGGCCTGCAGACCGTGCCCCACGAACTGCACGAGGCGGCCGAGATCGACGGCGCGGGCACCGTGCGCCGGTTCTTCTCCATCACCGTGCCGCAGATGCGCGGCATCATCGGACTCGTCCTGCTCCTGGAGTTCATCTGGAACTTCCAGCACTTCGACATCATCTACGTGCTCACCGGCGGCGGTCCCGCCGGCGCCACGCAGACGTTCGCCACCGCGGTGTACGAGACCGCGTTCACGGGCTTCGACCTCGGCCATGCCGGAGCGATCGGCCTGCTCTGGATGATCCTGCTGCTCGGCCTCGTCGTCGTCTACGTCCGCTTCTCGGAGAGAGGGGAGAAGCGATGACCGCCGTCCTCGAGCAGCACGCTCCTGCCACCACGACCACCACCCCGCCCGCTCCCCGCCGCCGTCGCCTGCGCAGCGACCGCCGCGCGGTGAAGGTCAGCGCCTGGATCGCGATCGTGATCTTCGGCGGGTTCGCGCTGCTGCCGGTGTACTGGCTGCTGGCCACCTCGCTGACGCCGCGCACGCAGGTGTTCTCCTATCCGCCGCGCCTTTTCCCGAGCGAGATCACGTTCGATGCGTACGCGGCCCTCGCGGCCAATCCGGCGCTGTTCGGATACCTCCGCAACAGCATCGTCGTCTCGGTGATCACGGCCGTGCTGTCCGTGATCGTCTCGGCCTACATGGGCTACGCGTTCTCGAAGTTCCGCTACCGGGGCCGCCGCAGCCTCATGTACTTCGTCCTGGCGTCGCAGATGTTCCCCCAGGCCCTGCTGCTGATCACGCTGTACGCGGTGTTCTCGGCATACGGCCTGCTGAACACCTACACCGCCCTGGTGCTCTCGTTCACGACCTTCACGCTCCCCCTGTGCGTGTGGATGCTGAAGGGCTTCTTCGACACGATCCCGGACGAGCTCATCGAAGCGGCCAGGGTCGACGGCGCCTCCCGCCTCCGGATCATCCACTCGATCGTGATGCCGCTGGCCGCACCCGGCCTCGTCGCTGCCGGCCTGTTCGCGTTCGTGCGCGGCTGGAACGACTTCATCTTCGCCCTCACCCTCGCCGGCCCCGACAAGCAGACCCTGCCGCCGGGCCTCGTCAACACGTTCATCGGAGAGGCCTCGACCGCGTGGCCCGAGCTGATGGCCGCCTCCCTGGTGGTGTCCCTCCCGGTCGCCATCGCCTTCATCGCCCTGCAGCGGTACCTCGTCGGCGGACTCACCGCCGGCGCCGTCAAGGGCTGACCGCACCCCCTCGAAGAAGAGAGAATCGCATGACCTCCACCCCCATCTCCCGCCGCCGGCTGCTCTCCCTCGCCGGGCTCGGCGCCGCCGGCATCGCGCTCGCCGGCTGCATGCCCAGCGGAGGCGGCGCCGCCCCCAGCGCGACCCCGTCGGGTCTCGCTGCCGGATCCTTCACGCCCGCCGGCTTCTCCTTCGCGAGCTGGTCGCTCACCGAGGAGGCCGCTGCGCCGGCCATCAAGGCCCTGCTGGACGGCTACAAGAGCACGCAGAAGGTCGACATCGCCGAGGTCTCGTTCCCGTACAACGAGTACTTCAAGCAGCTCATGCTGCAGGTGCGCGGCGGCCAGTTCACCGGCGCCGCACACGTCGACGTGGCCTGGCTGGCGTCGCTGGCGGCCCTCGGCAAGCTGCAGGACGTGTCCGGGCTCACGAAGGATCGCGGCTACACGGCCGCGGCGCTCAAGGCGGCGCAGTTCGACGGCGTGCAGTACGGCTTCCCGTGGACGATCGGCGCGATCGGCCTCGTCACCAACTCGGAGCTGCTGGCGAAGGCCGGCGTCGACGAGTTCCCCGTGACGGTCGACGACTACGAGAAGGCGCTCAAGAAGCTCAAGGCGCTCGGCAACGGGCTGATCCCCTATGCCGCCTCGACCAAGGCCGCGCAGCTGAAGGACATCCTCATCTGGATGCAGACCTTCGGCAGCCCGCTGGTGAAGGACGGCAAGGTCGCGATCGGCGACGACGAGAGCGTCGAGGCCGTCACCTGGTACAAGTCCCTGTACGACCAGGGCCTGATCGCCGCCGACGTCGACCGCTTCGACGCGCGTTCCCTGTTCTCGCAGGGCCGCACGGCGATCTACGACGATGCGCCGGTCGGCCGCGGCGCGGTCACCAAGGACTCCCCGGACAAGGATCTCGCGAGCAAGCTGGTCCCGCAGTCGCGCCCGGTGCTGAAGAAGGGCGACACGCCGCGGGCTCTGGTCTGGGGCGGAGCGATCGTGGTCGTCGGAGACGACAAGGGCACCCGCACCGCCGCCGACTTCGGCCAGTGGTCCACGAGCGACCTCGACGCCGTGCTCGGCGACTACAAGCTGCGCGGTCTGCCGCCGGTCACCACCGAGGCGCAGTCCTCCTCCGAGGTCGCCGCCGACGCCTTCGGCAAGCGGTTCGCCGAGCGGATCACCAAGACCGCCACGACCAACCCGTTCTGGGTGTATCCGCAGTACGCGCAGATCGAGACCGTCGTCGCCGAGCGCGTGCAGGCGGTGCTCGTGGGCCAGCAGAGCCCCCAGGACGCCATGTCGCAGGCCGGCGAGGCCGCTCAGAAGCTGATCGGCTGAGGCCCCCGATGACTCCTCGCACCTGGGCGGGCGTCGCGGCCGCAGCCGCAGCCGCCGTGACGCTCTCCGTGCTCGCCGCTCCCGCCGCGGGCGCGGATCCGGCCTCCCCGTCCCTGGAGACCGTGCCGGTCACCGTCGACGCCTCGAACCAGTCCGGCTGGTGGAACCCGCTTGCCGTGGTCGGAGGCACCACGTACTTCGCGTACAACGTGACCACCACCACCGGCCGGCACCAGGTGCACCTGGCGGCGCGCGCCGCCGACGGCGCCTGGACGACCGGATGCCTGCGCACGTCCGCGGGGGCCTGCGCGGACTTCCTCGACGACAACGGGCACAACCAGCCCTCGATCGTCGTGGACGGATCCGGTCAGATCCATGCGTTCGTCTCGATGCACCACGAGCCGTGGCACTACTTCCGCTCGACGGTCGCGGGCGACGTGACCTCGCTCGTCGACGTCAGCGCCGAGATGCCCGACCAGGGCGCCGCGATCTCCTATCCGGTGACCGCGCCCGGCGCGAACGGCGACGCCTGGCTCATGGTGCGCGTGGGAGCGGACCCCCAGGGCCGCCGGGACGGCGTCCTGTACCACTACACGCCCGCGACCGGCACGTGGACGCGCGAGGCGGTGATCGCCTCCGCCGTGGGCTATTCGTTCTACGCCGACGACCTCACCGTCGACGACAGCGGACGCGTGCACATCCTCTGGGAGTGGGGGCCGTGGCCCGCCGGACCCTATCGCCACCTCGGCTCGTACGTCGTCTACGACCCGGCCACCAAGGTCTTCCGCGACGTCGCAGGCACGGCGCTCACGGCGCCCGTCCGGCCGACGGATCCGGGCGCGACGGTCTGGCGCACCTTCGCGTCCGGGGAGACCGTGAACACCGTCTCCCCGGACGCGCCCGCGGTGCAGACGGCGAAGATGGCGATCGCCGGCGGACAACTCGTGGGCGTCTCGTATCGCTACGCGGAGCAGGGCTCCACGGCGTTCGACGTGCACTGGGCGACGTGGAGCGGCACCGGCTGGACGGACCAGACGCTGATCGACACCCACGCCCTCGGCGGCGGGATCGACACCATCGCCGCCGTCGACGCCACCCGCTCCGGATCCGAGACCCGCGTCTACGCCGTGCTGTCGATGCCGGACTGCGGCACGGCGCGCAGCCAGGTCGTGATGCTTTCCTCGACGGGCTCGGCGTGGTCGGCGACGGCGATCGGCGCCCCGGTGTCCGGGCAGCAGCGCCTGCGCGCCGCCACGGCGGCCGACGGCGGCGACGTGCTGTACCTCTCCGCACCGGAGAAAGGCACGCTGACCTACGGCCGGGTGCCGCGCACCGGCACGACATCGACCGCGACCGTGGCCGACGTCGTGGCCGGGATCCGCGGCGACTCCGGCGGTCAGAACCTCGCCCGCACGGGAACGGCGACCGCCACGTCGCAGCTGCGCGCCGACACCGGTCCGGAGCGCGCGATCGACGGCGTCTGCACCGACGCGAGCCGGTGGATCTCCTCGACGACCGACGCGCACCCCGTCTACACGGTGACCTGGGCCCAGGCCCAGCCGCTCGAGCTCGTACGGGTGCGCAGCGGCTACTCGGTCGGCGACCCCGCCCTCTCCGTGCTCAGGGACTTCCGCGTCGAGGTGCGCACCGCCGCGGGCTGGACCCCGATCGGATCGTTCACGGGGAACACCGCCACCACCGTCACCGCGAACGCCGGCGGGGCGACCGCCGACGCGGTGCGCCTGGTGATCCAGACGCCGTCCGCGTCGACCACCAACGTGGCGCGCGTCTACGAGGTCGAGGCGATCGCCGCCACGCCCTGATCCTCGGGCGGGCGCCGTCCGCCGGCGCCCGCCCGTCCCTCCGTCATGCCTACCGATGTGAATCCAGAACCTCCAGGAGCAGAACCCATGCGCACGCAGACCGTCGATGCCGACATCGTCGTCATCGGAGGAGGCCTCGCCGGCGTCAGCGCGGCCGTGGCCGCGGCCCGACTCGGGCGCCGTGTGGCGCTGATCAACAACCGGCCCGTGCTCGGCGGCAACTCGTCGTCGGAGGTGCGGGTGTGGGTGTGCGGCGCGACCGCGCACGGCAACCAGCGGTGGGCGCGTGAGACCGGCATCATCGGCGAGCTGTACCGGGAGAACCAGTACCGCAACCCCGACGGCAACCCGATCTACTGGGACGACGTGGTGCTGGACACGGTGCGCCGAGAGCCGAACATCGCGCTCTTCCTCAACACCGAGGTCGTCGATGCGAGCGCCGAGGGACCCGACGACGCCCGCCGTGTGCGCTCGGTGACCGGATGGACCCTCGGATCCGAGATCCGCACGACCTTCCGCGCTCCCGTCTTCCTCGACTGCACCGGCGACGGCCTCGTCGGCGCGCTCGTCGGCGCACGGCACCGCCTCGGCAAGGAGGGCCGTGACGAGTTCGGCGAGGACTGGGCTCCCGAGGAGCCCGAGCGCGAGTTCCTCGGCTCGACCCTGCTCTTCTACACGAAGGACGCGGGGCACCCCGTGAAGTACGTCGCCCCGGAGAGCGCGAAGGACATCACGACGACGCCCATCCCGTCCTCGCGCATCATCCGCTCCGGCGACAGCGGCGCGCACTACTGGTGGATCGAGTGGGGCGGCCGCCTCGACATCGTCCACGACAACGAGCGGATCCGCGACGAGCTGCGCTCGGTGATCCTGGGCATCTGGGACCACATCAAGAACTCCGGCGAGTTCGACGCCGACACCCTCACGCTGGAGTGGATCGGGAACCTGCCCGGCAAGCGGGAGTACCGCCGCTTCATCGGCGACCACACGCTCACGCAGAACGACGTGCTCGCGCAGACGTCGTTCGACGACGGGGTGGCCTTCGGCGGCTGGTCGATCGACCTGCACCCCGCCGACGGGATGTACGCCACCGGCGCCGGGGCGCTGCAGCGCTTCAGCGAGGGCGTGTTCGAGATCCCGTTCCGCTCCCTGTACTCGGTGAACGTCGAGAACCTGCTCATGGCGGGACGCAACGTCTCGGCGACGCACATCGCGTTCGGCGCCGCGCGAGTGATGGCGACGTGCGCGGCGATGGGCGAGGCCGCCGGCACCGCCGCCGCGATGTGCGTCGAGCACGAGGTCACGCCGCGCGAGCTGCACGCGACCCGTCGCTCAGAGCTGCGGCAGCTGCTGCTGCGGGCCGACGCCTCCCTGATCGGCGTGGAGAACGAGGATCCGGACGACCTCGCACGCACCGCGACCGTCACGGCATCGTCGACCCGCTCCGTCGTCGGCGCCGAGGCGCCGGATCCCGAGGCGCACGCGCTCGTCGACGATCTCGGACTCGTGGTGCCGGTGCACCCGCGCCTGGACGCCGTGCACCTGCTGCTGTCGGCGGACGAGGACACGGAGCTCACGGTCGAGGTGCATTCCACCGGTCGCCGGCAGAACGTGATCCCCGCGCGGCTCGAGCACCGCACGACCGTGCGGGTGCCCGGCGGGGCGCCGGCCTGGATCCGGGCGGATGCGGCGTTCGCGCCGGAGGCGCCCGAGAACGCCGTCGTCGTGCTGCGGGCGAACCCGGCCGTCCGCGTGCACCTCACGGCGAAGGGGGTGCCCCTCGCACCGGGCGTGCTCACCCTGGTGCACCGCGCCGACAACGACGACCAGAACGTGCAGATCAGTCAGGACGAGCTGCTCGTGCAGTGGCCGACCAAGCCGCTGCGCGGCCGCGCCGTCGTGTTCCGTGCCGAACCGGAGAGCGACGCGCTGGCCCCTCAGCGCGCGGTGTCCGGCTTCAACCGGCCCTTCGGCGGCCCGAACATGTGGGCCTCCGCTCCCCTCGCCGACGGGCCGGCCTGGCTGCGGCTGGACTGGCCGCAGCCGGTCGCCGCCCGCGAGATGCGCCTCGTCTTCGACGACGACCTCGACCTCGAGCTGAACACGCTGCACCACCACCGCAGCCCCGACGAGATCCTCCCGCAGCTGGTGCGCGACTACCGCCTGGAGGTGCAGCGGGCCGGATCCGACGACTGGACGGTCGTCGCCGACGAGACCGCGAACCGGCATCGCCTCCGCGTGCATCCCGTGCCCGCCGAGGCCGGGCCGTTCTCCGCGGCCCGCCTCGTCATCACCGCGACGAACGGCGCGCCCGAGGCGCGCGTGGTGGCCTTCCGGGTGCAGTCGTGACCGACGGCGCTAACGTGAGGGGCACCGGTCGAGCACGCCCGGTCCGTCGCACGATCACCGGGAGGTCCGTGATGCGCTCCTCCGATCCGCATCGACCCGAGGCGCAGCGCTCCGTGCCCGTCATCCGCGCGCCGCGCACGGGTCTGATCGCGCTCGCGGTGCCCAACCTCGAAGAGCCGTACTTCGCCGAGCTGACCTCTCTGCTCGTGCGCCGCGCGGACGAGCGGGGGCTTGCGGTGCTCATCGTGCAGACCGAGGGCGATCACGGTCGCGAGATCGCGGTCGCCGACGGCGTGGGACTCCCCCCCATCGACGGCCTGATCCACATCCCGCGCTCGCTCACGGTCAGCGATCTCACCCGGCGCACCTCGCCCGGACCCCTCGTGCTGCTCGGGGAGCACATCCAGACGAGCCCGTTCACGCACATCACGATCGACAACCGCGCGGCCGCCCGTCTCGCGACCGAGCACCTGCTCTCCGACGGCCGCCGCCGGATCGCCTTCATCGGACGCCGCGACGCCCGTCCGTCCGATGCGGCCGACCGCCGTCATGCCGGCTACGTCGAGGCGCTCGCGCACGCCGCCCTCCCCGCGGATCCCGCCGCCGTCGCCCAGGTCGCGGCGTTCACCGCCGAGGAGGGTGAGCGCGCCACCGCGGAGATGCTCGCGGCACTCCCCGACCTGGACGGCATCGTGTGCGCCAACGACTCGATCGCGCTCGGCGCGCTCGTCGCCCTGCATGCCGCGGGGCGCGCCGTGCCCGCCGACGTCGCGGTCACCGGGATCGACGACATCCGCGCCGCGCGCTTCGCGATCCCCGCTCTCACGACCGTCGCGCCCGATCACGAGCAGCTCGTCGACGCCGCCTTCACGGAGCTGGAGCGTCAGCTCACCGCCCCGCCGGGCGCCGACCTCCCCGTGCGACACGTCACCGTCGGGATCCGTCTGATCGAACGCGCGAGCACCGTCTCCGCCGCGGCCGACGACGCGGCTCCCGCGCGCCGGGGCGGCGCGCGGCGATGAGATCCGCCCGCTCAGCTCACGTGGTCGCCCGCGATGAGCAGCTCGCCGACGTGCGCGCCGAGCTGCTCCCTGGCGGTCTGATCCAGCCCCGCGTCGATCACGAGACGGTCGATGTCGCTGAGGTCCGCGATCGTCGTGAGGCCGACGAGACCCCAGCGCCGATGATCGGCGAGCACCACGACCTCGCGCCCTGCGGCCATGAACGCGCGGTCCGTCTCCGCCTCGAGCAGGTTCATGGTCGTCATCCCGGCCTGCACGTCGAGTCCGTGCACGTCGAGGAACACGATGTCGCAGTGCAGCTGCTCGAGGGCGCGGACGGCGACCGGCCCGACCAGGGCCTGCGCCGGCGTGCGCACTCCCCCGGTGAGCACGACGGTCTGCGTGTACGGCTCGTCGGCCCGGTCGGGGCGCGCGAACAGATCCGAGACGCCCAGCGCGTTCGTCACGATCGTCAGCTCCGGCACGGCGGCGAGCGCTTCGGCGAGCGCGAGCGAGATCGCCCCGCCGGAGATGCCGACGGCCATGCCCGGTTCGACCAGGCCGGCCGCGAGGGCCGCCACCTCCCGGCGCTCACGCGACACCGACGCGGCGGGGGCCCGGACGGATGCGGCGCCGAGGGCCGCCCTGACGCCTCCGCGCACCTTGCGCACGGCGCCCTCGTCGGCCAGGAGGTCGATGTCGCGGCGGATCGTCATCGGGCTGACGCCGAGAAGGCCGGAGAGCTCTGGGATGGTCGCGGTGCCGTGCTCGCGGACGTGCGCGAGGACGCGCTCACGTCGCTCCGATACCAGCACCCGCGCTCCTTCCGATCGAGGCTCCAGTCTGCCACGTGCGCACCTCGCCGGCCGGTCCCGGGCCGCGCGCGAACCGCATGCTCCCGGCGCGAGACCGCCGCGACGTCGTCCGGACGGAGCCGCCGATGAGCGCCCCCGCCCCCTACGACGGCTGGTTCCCCGACGCTCCCCTCGACGGCACCTACGGCTTCGACCTGCCCGCGCTGCAGGCCGTCGCGCCGGTCGCCGCGCCGGACGGCTTCGGAGCCCGCTGGCAGGCCTGGCGCGCGGCCGCCGCCCGCATCGACGCCGACCCCGTGATCGTCGCGCAGGGCGAACGTGACGGCAGGAGCCTGTCGATCGTGGAGCACACCGGCGCCGACGGCACGCGACTGCGCGCGTGGGTCGCTCAGCCCCTCGACGTCCCGGCGGAGATCGCGCTCGTGCACGGGCACGGCTACGGCGGGCGGGACGAGCCGGGCTTCGCGCGTGTGCCGGACGACGCGGCGGTGATCTTCCCCGTCGCGCGCGGCCTGGGCGCGCTCAACGCCGGCGTCGGTGCGCCGCCCGTGCGGGACGAGCACGTCATCGCGGGGATCGAGGATCCCGAGCGCTTCGTGCTGGGCCTGTGCGCCCGCGACCTCTGGCTCGCCGCGGACGCGCTGCTCGCGATCACCGGACCGCTCCCGCTCGCCTACGTCGGCGAGAGCTTCGGCGGCGGCATCGGCGCGCTGGCGCTGCCGTGGGACGATCGCTACGTCGCGGCGACGCTCGTCGTGCCGAGCTTCGGCCAGTACGACGAGCGGCTCGCGGTGCCCTGCCTCGGCAGCGGCGAGGCGATGCGCCGCCACGTGCGCGCGCACCCCGAGGCCCGCGAGGTGCTGCGCTGGTTCGACGCCTCGTCGGCGATGCTCGCCAACCGGATCCCGGTGCGGGTGGAGGCGGCCCTCTGGGATGCGAACGTGCCGCCGCCGGGACAGTTCGCGATCGCCCACGCGGTGGCGCAGTCGGCCGGCGCGCTGGAGCTCGCCGTGCTGCCCGCGGGCCATGCGGAGTACCCCGGCCGCGTCGGGATCACCCGGTCGGCCGAGCGCGCGGGCCTGGCGCATCTGGCACGAGCCCGCCGAAGGGAATCGCCCTCCGCTCGCCGTTTCGAGGAGCGAGGTTCGTCGTCTTCGGGGCCGTTCGGGAGCGGACATCGCTCCTCGAGCGGAGAGCCTCCCGGCTACCCTCGATGACATGACCTCCGACTGGACCGGATCCGCCATCGCCCTGCTCGAAGCGGATGCGAATCGCAGCGCCGACACGCACCTGCACGTGTTCCCGCTGCCCGCGGAGTGGGGCGTCGACCTGTACCTCAAGGACGAGTCGGTGCATCCGACCGGATCCCTGAAGCACCGCCTCGCGCGCTCGCTGATCCTGTACGGCCTCGTGAACGGCCGCATCCACGAGGGCACGACGCTCGTCGAGGCCTCGAGCGGATCGACGGCCGTATCCGAGGCGTACTTCGCGCGGATGCTGGGCCTGCCGTTCGTGACGGTCGTGCCGCGGTCGACCAGCCAGGAGAAGATCGACCTCATCGAGTTCTACGGCGGCCGCTGCCACTTCGTGGACTCCGGCGCCGCGATGTACGCCGAGGCGGAGCGGCTCGCCTCCGAGTGCGGCGGCCACTACCTCGACCAGTTCACCTACGCCGAGCGCGCGACCGACTGGCGGGGCAACAACAACATCGCGGAGAGCGTGTTCAGCCAGCTGAGCCGCGAGCGCCACCCGATCCCGAGCTGGATCGTGGTCGGCGCGGGCACCGGCGGCACGAGCGCGACGTTCGGGCGCTACGTGCGCTACCGCCGCCACGACACCCGCATCGCGGTCGTGGATCCGGAGGGCTCCGCGTTCTACGGCGGCTGGCGCAGCGGCGATGCGTCGTTCACGACCGGGACCCCGAGTCGCATCGAGGGCATCGGCCGGCCGCGCGTCGAGCCGTCCTTCGTGCCCGGCGTCATCGACGAGATGATCCCGGTGCCCGATGCCGCGTCGATCGCCGCGATCCGGCTGCTGAAGCAGCGCACGCTGCACTGGGCGGGCGGCTCCACCGGGACGAACCTCGTCGGCGCGTTCCAGCTCATCGCCCGCATGCTGCGCTCCGGCGAGCGCGGCAGCGTCGTGACCCTGATCTGCGACGGCGGCGCCCGCTACCTCGACACGTACTACTCCGACGAGTGGGTCGCCGCGAAGGGCTGGGATCTCGCTCCGCACCGCGCACGCATGGAGCACTTCCTCACCACCGGGGAGTGGGCGGAGGACTGATCCCTCCCCCCGCCTGTCGACGCGCCGGGGCGCTCTGGTCGCACGATCCCCGCTCCCCTACGCTGACGGCATGACCACGCTCATCCTCACCGTCGTCGGATCCGATCGCCCCGGCCTCGTTGCGACCGTCGCCCATATCGTCGACGAGCACGGCGGCAACTGGGAGAACAGCCGGCTGGCGGAGCTCGCGGGGACCTTCGCCGGCGTGATCCAGGTGTCGGTCCCGATCGAGCGGGTCGAGGAGCTGCGCGCCTCGCTGAGCGGCCTCGAAGGGCTCCTCACGATCGCCGTGCACGCCGGATCCGGATCCGAGCCGGCAGAGGCTCCGCAGGAGCTGTCGATCCGGGTGCTCGGCAACGATCAGCCGGGCATCGTGCGCGAGATCTCGGCGGTCCTGAACGCGAGCGCCCTGAGCATCGAGAGCATGACGACCGAGACCCGCGACGCGGCGATGGCCGGCGGGCGGCTGTTCGAGGCGTCGATCCTCGCCCGCATCCCGGCGGAGGCGGATCCGGAGGCTCTCCGCGGAGCCCTGGAGCGGATCGCGCATGACCTCCAGGTCGACATCACGGTCGGCTGAGAGCGTCCCCGGCCGTTGAGCGAGGACGCCGAAGGCGACCGAGACGAAACTCCTCGCTCGACGACCCCGAAGAGTCGTCAGACGAGCCGCTCCTTGGGCGATACGTCGTAGGTGTCCTGGGGGTCGTCGTTCACGACACCCGCGAGCGCGTCGTCGATCGCCGCGAGGGTGTCGGCGTCGAGCACCACGCCCGAGGCCTTGACCGTGTCGGCGAGCTGCTCGGGCCGGGACGCGCCGACGAGGGCGGCCGCGACGTTCTTGTTCTGCAGCACCCACGCGATCGCGAGCTGCGGCATCGTGAGCCCGGCCTGCGCCGCGATCGGCTTCAGGCGCTGCACGGCCGTGAGGATGTCGTCCTGCAAGAAGCGCTGGATGAAGTGCGCCCCCGAGTGCGGATCCGTCGCGCGCGATCCCTCCGGCACCGGCTGACCCGGCAGGTACTTGCCGCTCAGCACGCCCTGCGCCATCGGCGACCACACGATCTGCGAGATGCCCAGCTCCTCCGAGGCGGGGACCACCTTGCCCTCGATCACGCGATGCAGCATCGAGTACTGCGGCTGGTTCGAGATGAGCTGCACGCCGAGCTGCGTGGCCAGGGCGTGCCCCTCCCGCAGCTGCTCCGCGGTCCACTCGGACACGCCGATGTAGAGCGCCTTGCCCTGGCGGACGACGTCGGCGAACGCCTGGAAGGTCTCCTCGAGCGGCGTCTCGTAGTCGAACCGGTGCGCCTGGTACAGGTCGACGTAGTCGGTGCCGAGGCGCTGGAGGGATCCATTGATCGACTCCAGGATGTGCTTGCGGCTCAGACCGGTGTCGTTCGGGCCCTTGGGGCCGGTCGGGAAGTACACCTTGGTGAAGATCTCGAGGCTCTCGCGGCGCTGTCCTTCGAGGGCCTTGCCGAGCACGACCTCGGCGGCCGTGTTGGCGTACGTGTCTGCGGTGTCGAACGTCGTGATTCCGGCGTCGAGCGCGGCGTGCACCGTCTTGACGGCCGCGGCGTCCTCGACCTGCGAGGCGTGCGTGACCCAGTTGCCGTAGGTGATCTCGGAGACCTTCAGACCGCTGTTGCCCAGGTATCGGTAGTTGACCATGGCTCCAGCGTAGGCGTGACCGGACACAGCCGGGGCCGCCCGTGTCATCCTTCGTGACGGATCACTCCGACATCTGCTTGCGCAGCCAGAACTCCGTCTGGGCCACGTGTCCCGCCGCCGCCGCGGACGCCGCCGCAGGATCGCGGGCGATCAGGCCCCGCACGATCGCGCGGTGCCCGGCGTCCGAGAGGATCTTGAGCTGGGCGGCGTCCTCGTCGTCGAAGATCCGGTACTGGCGGGTGCGCGAGCGCAGCACCTCGAGGAGGCTGGTGAGCGCGGCGTTGCCGGCGAGCTCGGCGATGCGCATGTGGAACTCGTGGTCCAGACGCGACGCCTCGTCGTGATCGGGGCACTCGGCGATCCGCTCGACGAGATCGGTGAGCCCGGACAGCAGCGCGTCGTCGCCGCGGGCCGCCGCGATCGACGCCGCGTGCGCCTCGAGAGGCCGGCGGATCTCCACGAGCTCCAGGATCGCGTCGAGGGGCAGCACGTCCACGGTGAGTGAGAGGCCGCGGATCAGGTCGGCCGGGCGCAGGCTGCTGACGTAGCTGCCGGATCCGTGGCGCGTCTCCAGCACGCCGAGCGCGGAGAGGGTGCGGATCGCCTCCCGCACCGACCCGCGAGAGACGCCCAGCTGCTCGCCGAGCTCGCCCTCGCTCGGCAGCTTGTCCCCGGGCCTCAGCTCACCGTCGGCGATGAGGGCCCGCAGTCCGTGCAGGGCGGTCTCGCGAGCGCTCATGCTTCTCCTTCGATCCGTTCCCTTGAGTGTGCCGTTTCGCACGCGCCAGGGGTAGTTGTTCTACGACTAGGGCGAAACCTGATCGTAACAGTGGCTATTTCCGGGGTTTCATGCCAAAGTTGTGCGACAAGTCACCCCGTTCCCGACCGTGAGGATCCCCGCGCACCATGTCCGACGCCGACACGACCGTCCGCACCTCCGCCGTGCGCCTGGCCTCCTTCGAGCGCGCACGCGACGCGTGGCCGCTGGATCCGGCGATCGTGCACCTGAACCACGGATCCTTCGGCGCCGTGCCGCGCGAGGTCGTCGCGGCACAGGATGCGCTGCGCCGCGAGGCCGACCTCAGCCCCGTCGGCTGGTTCCCGCGGATCGCGGAGAAGGTCGAGGCGGCGCGGGCGGCGACGGCGCCGTTCGTCGGCGCGGACGCGGCCGACACGGCCTTCGTTCCCAACGCCTCAGCCGCCGCGACGGTCGTCTACAACGCGCTGCAGCTGACCGGCGACGACGAGATCCTCGTCACCGACCACGGCTACGGGGCCGTCACGATGGGGGCGGCCCGGCTCGCGCGGCGCTTCGGCGCCCGGCTGCGCACCGTGCCCCTCGGCCTCGTCGACGACGCCGAGACGATCCTCGCCCGCTTCGCCGAGGCGATCGGCCCGCGCACCCGCCTCGTCGTGGTCGACCAGATCACATCCTCCACGGCCCGGCGCTTCCCCACGGCGGAGATCACGGCTCTGGCGCACACGCGCGGCGCGCGCGTACTGGTCGACGGCGCGCACGCCCCCGGCCTCGTCGCCGACGCCGCGGCGGCCGGCGGCGGCGACTGGTGGTTCGGGAACCTGCACAAGTGGCCGTGCGCCCCTCGGGGCTCCGCCCTGTTCGTCACCCGCGCGTCGGATCGGGACGACCTGTGGCCGCTCATCGACTCCTGGGCGGCGGAGGATGCGTTCCCCGCGCGCTTCGACACCCAGGGCACGATCGACGCGACGACGTACCTCGCCTCCCCTGCCGCGATCGACTTCATCGAGCGCGAGCACGGCTGGGAGCGCACGCGGCGCACGATGACCGACCTCGCCGACGCGGGCGCGCAGATCATCGCCGAGGCGTTCGAGGCGTACTCGGACGAGCCCGCGCTCGTGGACCAGCCGATGCCGGTGCCCTCGATGCGGCTGATCCGGCTCCCGCTCGGAATCGGGAGATCGCGTGAGGAGGCCGACGCGCTCCGCATGCGGCTGTTCGACGAGGTCGGCGTGGAGACGGCGTTCACGAGCTTCGCCGGCGCCGGCTACTTCCGGCTCTCCGTGCACCTCTACACCGAGATGACCGACTTCGAGGCGTTCGCGGAACGCTGCGTCCCCCGCATCCTCGAACTCGCGCGCGCCTGAGCGTGCGGACACGACCGACCCTGCAAGACACCCAACGAAAGGACGTTCCATGGTGAAGCGCACCCGACTCGCCTCCATCGCCGGGATGGGCATCGTCGCCCTCCTGGCCCTCACCGCCTGTTCCGGCGGAGCATCGGGCGGAAGCGGATCCGCGGGCGGCAAGGTCACCCTCCAGATGGTGGAGAGCCTGACCAACCCCGACCGCACGAAGCTCATCCGCAGCCTGCTCGACGACTTCCAGAAGGCCAACCCCGACATCACCGTCAAGCTGGTCTCGCCGCCCACCGAGCAGGCCGACACCACGATCCAGCAGATGCTCCAGTCGGGCAAGGGCATCGACGTGCTCGAGACGCGCGACATCACGGTCGGGCCGTTCTCCAACAACCACTGGCTCTACGACATGTCCAAGGACCTGAAGAGCTGGGACGGCTGGGGCGAGCTCACCGACAACGCGAAGAAGGCGGCCGATTCCGGCGGCAAGACCTGGTTCGTGCCCTACGGCTTCTACGGGCTGTCGCTGTTCTACCGCACCGACCTCGTCAAGGACGCGGGCTTCGACGGCCCGCCGCACTCCTGGAAGGACCTGCTCGAGCAGGCGTCGAAGATCCAGGATCCCGGCAAGAACCAGTACGGCTACGCGTTCCGCGGCGGCAAGAACGCGAACTCCAACGTGGTCGCCGCGATCGAGGCCTACACGATCGACGACCTGGACACGTCGAACGCGTTCCTGCTCAAGGACGGCAAGACGATCTTCTCCTCGCCCGACGCCCAGCAGGCCGTCGACGACTACTTCGCCCTGTTCAAGAAGGCCTCCCCGCCGTCGGCCGTCTCCTGGGGCTACCCCGAGATGGTCGCGGGCTTCACGAACGGCACGACCGCGTTCCTCCTGCAGGATCCGGAGGTCATCGCGACCGTGTCGGCGTCGAGCCTGAAGAAGGACCAGTGGAGCACCGCCCCGCTGCTCGTCGGGCCCAGCGGCAAGGCGGCGCAGCCCCTCGCCGTCGCCGGCTGGGGCATCGCGCAGTCGAGCCAGCACAAGGAGGCGGCGGTCAAGCTCGTCGAGTACCTCTCCTCGGCGAAGCCGGCGACGACCTTCGCCCAGAAGAACAGCCTCGTGCCGATCATCGCGGCGGCCGCGAAGGATCCGTTCTACTCGACCGGTCCGTGGACGAGCTACGTCACGATGACCGAGCACCCCGACACCTACGTCAACGTCCAGCAGCCGCGCGGCGAGGCGTGGTGGACCGAGTGGATCCAGAAGTCCGACCAGGACGTGCAGAGCGTGCTCCTGGGCAACATGACGACCAAAGACCTGCTGAAGTCGTGGGACGAGTACTGGACCACGAAGTACAAGAAGGGCTGACGTCGTGACCTCGACCTCCGCCGCCGAGCGCCCGGCCGGTACGTCCGGCCGGGCCGCTCGGCCCGAGCAGGCCCGCCCCGCGCCCTCGGCGCCGGGGCGGCGCCGCCGGACGTTCCGCGCGCGCCATGCGCTGACCATCTTGGGCTTCCTCGCCCCGGCGATCGTCTTCGTGTGCTGGTTCACCTACTTCCCGATGCTGCAGGGCGCGCGCATGGCGTTCCTCGACTACAAGCTCTGGGACCTGACATCGACGCCTTTCGTCGGGTTCGACAACATCGCGCGGGTGCTCTCCGACCCGGTCTTCCCCACCGTCGCGGGCAACACCGTGCTCTGGGTCGTCGGCTCGCTCGTCCCGCAGTTCGTGATCGGCTTCCTGATCGCCCTGGCGCTGCGCCAGCGCTTCCGGTTCCGCGGCGTCTACCAGGCGCTCGTGTTCTTCCCGTGGGCGGTCTCGGGGTTCCTGATCGGCATGCTGTTCCGCTGGATGTTCAACGCCGAGTTCGGCGTCGTCAACGACCTGCTCATGAAGGCGCACCTCATCTCGGCGCCGCTGCCGTGGCTCGCCGACCCGAAGCTCGCCATGTTCGCGGTGATCCTGGCGAACGTCTGGTACGGCGTGACCTTCTTCGCGATCATGATCCTCGCCGCACTCCAGTCGGTGCCGGACGAGGTGCTCGAGGCGGCCAGCCTGGACGGGGCGGGCAAGGCGCGCCAGCTGTTCTCGATCGTGATCCCGTACATCTCCACGACGCTGCTCCTCACCGTGCTGCTGCGGGTGATCTGGATCTTCAACTTCCCCGACATCATCTGGGCGATGACCGGTGGCGGCCCCGCCAACCGCACGCACATCATCACCACCTGGATGATCAACTTCACGCAGCAGGGCGACTACGGCACCGCCAGCGCGATCGGACTGGTCGTCGTCGCCGTGCTGTTCGTGTTCTGCGCGTTCTACCTGTTCGCGATGAGGAAGGCCACCCGATGACCGCGACGATGACCCTGACGACGGGACGCGCGCAGGCCTCGCGGCCGGTGCGGCGCTCGCGCTCGCGGATCACGGCGGGCGGGGTGATCAAGGTCATGGGGCTCGCCCTGTGGCTGCTCATCACGCTGTTCCCGCTCTACTGGATCGTGCTCACCTCGTTCAAGTCGCCGCAGACCGTGAACCGGTTCCCGATCGAGTACTGGCCGTCCGAACCGTCGATCGAGAACTACACGCGGCTCTTCTCCGACGCGAACTTCGGGGTCTTCCTCGGCAACTCGGCGCTCGTCTCGCTGGTCGCCGGGGCCACCTCGACGCTGATCGCTCTGCTCAGCTCCTACGTGATCGCGCGCTTCGAGTTCCGCGGCAAGGGCGCGGTGCTGATCGCGTTCCTGCTGACGCAGATGATCCCGGCCTTCATCGCGCTCGGCCCGCTCTACACGATGATGACCGACCTCGGTCTGGTCGACGGCAAGTTCGGCCTGATCCTGGTCTACATCGCGGTGTGCATCCCGTTCTCGACGGTGATGCTGCGCGGGTTCTTCGAGAACGTGCCCGACGCGCTCGAGGAGTCGGCGATGATCGACGGCTGCTCGCGGCTGGGAGCGCTGTTCCGGATCCTGGTCCCGGTGATGACCCCCGGGATCATCGCGGCGTTCATCTTCAACTTCGTGAACTGCTGGAACGAGCTGTTCCTGTCGGTCGTGCTCATGCAGTCGGAGGAGAACCGCACGGTCCCCGCCGCGCTGAACGCCTTCATCTCGACCTTCAACGTCGACTGGGGCTCGATGTCGGCCGCGGCCGTGCTCACGATCCTGCCGACCATGGTGCTGTTCGCGGTCGCGAGCCGCTGGATCGTCGCCGGCCTCACCGCGGGCTCGGTCAAGGAGTAGCGCGCGACGCGAAAGGGTCCCCTCCCGTGCGATCGGAGGGGGCCCTTTCGTGTCGGCTCAGACCCGAGCGGTCTCCGGCGACGCCGGATGCGCGGAGCCCGGGACCGGGTGCGCGGAGCCCGGCGCCGGGTGCGCGGAGGCGACGCCGGGGTGCGCGGGCACCGGCCACGACGCCGCACCGGACGACACGGCCCCCTGCGCCCGGTGCGGCTCGGCGGCGACCTGCGCGGGCACGGCCGCCGGCTCGAACGGTGCCGGGGATCCCGCCGGCATCGGGGACTCGCTCGTGTCCGCAGCCGCGGCGGCGGTCTCGGCCTCGTGCGCGTCGGCGAAGGCGCGATGCCGCGCCTCCTCCGCGATGATCGCGGCACGGTCGCGGTACCCCTTCGAGGTGACGCGGTCGAGCTCGACCTGCTTCGCGATGGCCTCGGCCTTCTCGTACAGGGAGGGATCGCCCCAGCTGGTCAGCACCTTCACGATCACCGGGAGCAGTTCGATCATGAAGAAGAGCGCCGCGATGAGCCAGTGCGCGAAGCCCAGGACCGGCTCCTTGGCGGACAGTCTGTCGAGCGCCGAGATCTGGCTGAGCAGGCCGACGGCGCCGGCGTTCGTGCCCGCCACGTCGGCCGCGCGGGCGTTGTAGGCGTCGAGCGCGGTCTTGTACGCCTGCTCCGCCGCCGGGATCTGGTCCTTGGCCTGCTGGCGGTTCTGCGCCTCGGAGGCCGAGGTCGCCGACTTCGACGAGCTGTCCGCCGACTCCAGGTCCGTGTTGGCCTGGCGCAGCTGCGCGGCGAGCGCGTCGTAGGTCTGCTGCGCCTGGTCGAGCTGCGACTTCGCGGCGGCCGAGCTCGCGCCGTCGCCCTGCACCCCGGTGCAGCCGGGCACGGTGCCCGCGCCCTGTCCGGTGAGCTCGCACTGGTAGAGCGCGCGGGCCTGGTCGATGACCTTCTGCTGGTCGGCCATCTGAGCCGTGACCTTGGCGACCGTGTCCTGCGCCGCCTTCTGCGAGGCCGAGTCGCTCGAGGTGCCCTTCACGATTCCGGTGGAGGCCTGGTTCTGCAGATCGGCGAGGCGCTGCGACGCGGCGTCGAGGGCCTTCTTCTCCGGACCGGTCGCGACGGCCTTCTGGTCGCTCTGCGCCTGCACCAGGTTGGTCGCGGTGACCTCGCGGGCGATGTCGTTGTGGAACGCCTGGAGCACGATCGGCTCCGCTACGACGAATCCGATGATGGCGGCCATCAGCACACGCGGGAGCGCGAGGCCGAGCAGCCGCCACACGCTGCGGGTGGACCGCATGGTCGAGGTGAGGAAGCGGTCGAGGTTGAAGATCAGCAGCGCCCAGACCACGGCGAGCGGGACCGCGAGCCACACCAGCACCTGCACGCCCGTGGTGAGGGCGAACAGCATCGACAGCGCCGAGACGAGCGCCGTGCCCGCGAGGACGAAGAACATCTGCACGAAGCGCGGCTGCTCGCTCGGCACACGGTCGAGGATCGCGCCGTCGGCGCCGCCGAGGATCGCGAGCCGGCGCCAGAACCAGCCCTGCGGGCGGGGCTGGCGCGGCGCCTTGGGCCGCTTCGGCGGCTTCACGGGCCGCGACGGCGCGACCGGGTCCTCCGCGGCGGCGAAGAACGCCTCGGCATCCGCGGGCGCGGGCTCGGGAGCCTCCGGCGCCGCCTCGGCGGGTTCGGGCGCCGCGGACGTCGCCGCCTCGGGCACGGGCGGGCGGGGCGGGACGACGGGCTCGACGGGAGCCGCCTCGGCCTCTGCGGCAGCCGGGTCGGATCCGGCCGGGGTGTAGTCGCGCACGAAGATGAACGGGTCCTCCGCCGTCGGGTCGGCGGGGTTCGCGGGGTCGTTCTGTCCGTCGACGTCGAAGGCGATCCGACCCTGGGAATCCATGCGGCCGGGGCGATGAGCGGAATAGGACATCCCTCAAATGTACGAAAACCCCCCTGGGGAACCGATGGACGAACCCTGGACAGCGGCCCAGCGGATCCGAGGCGCAGCCTATGCGCGGCCGCGTCGCGCGCCTCCGCGCGGCCGGACACCTCCCTTCGCGTTTCCCTCCCCGCAGCGCCTTTCCCTCCCCGCAATCGCACCGATGAGGGGAGGGAAAGACGACCAGAGGAGGGAAACGCGGAGAAGGGGCGCGCCACACCCGACGTGCGCCCGGAGCGCGGCGGGCTCACACCCCGAGGTGGGCGGCGAGCTCGCGATCGAACGTCTCCGCCTCGTCGAGGTGCGGCGCATGTCCAGCCTCGGGCAGCGCGACCTCACGGTAGCTTCCGCCGTTCGCGGCGTACCGCTCGAGCACGGCACGGGTCTGGGTGACCATCGGCTGTGCAGGGGCGACGTCGTCGCCCGGCCACCCGGGGATCACGCCGAGCGCGCCGAGGTGGTTCAGATCGAAGAACGAGGCGTCCGAGACGATCGCGTCCCTGTCGCCGTGGATCCACAGGATCGGGGGCTTCACGGCGAGGTCGACGATGCCGGACAGGTCAAGGTGCTGCGGCGCCATGGTGTTGAGCACGCCACGCGTGCCGGCCGCGAAGCCCGGCCAGTTCTCCGAGGCGACGGCGTCGCCGGGATAGTTGTCCGGACCGGTCTTCGTGGTGAGCATCGAGGCGACCCAGACATCCTCGTGCGCGGCCTGCGCCTCGGGCTTCGCCACGTACGCCGTACGATAGACGGTGCGCGGCGAGGTCTGCGCCTCCTCCGTGGTGTCGCCCGCCTCGAGCCTCGCCACGAAGTCGGGGTTCGCCCCACCGCCGCCCGTGCCGGCGCCGTCGGCGTCGTTGCGGATGCCGTCGGCACCGTGTGTGCCGCCGAAGCCGTAGGGCGACACCGGCGCCTCGAGGGTCAGTGAGAGCACGCGCTCCGGTGCGTCGAGCGCGACCTGCAGCACGACGCCGCCGCCCATGCTCCACCCCACCAGGTGCACCGCGTCGAGCCCCAGCGCGTCGAGCACGGCGCGCACGTCGTCGGCGAAGTCGCGCAGCCCGCGGGTCGCGTCGACGGGCTTCGTCTCGCTGTCGCCGAAGCCGCGCAGGTCGATCGCCAGGGCGCGCACGCCCGCCGGCAGGGCCTGCATCGTGGGCGCGAAGTACAGCGACGACGACACGTTGCCGTGCACGAACACGATGGTGGCGTCCGGGCTCTCCGGATCCGCGGCCGGGCGCTCCCGCACGTTCGCGGTGTAGCGCGGCGTCTCGACGCGGAATGACGTGATGCCGTCGAACAGGGTGTCGGTCATAGCGGGTTCCTTCGGGAACGGGGCGGGGAGGCGCGGCGGTCAGCGGCGGTCGTCGACCGCAGCGGCGACGCGGCGCGCCCCGCGATCGGCGAACAGGATCGTGTAGTGGTTCACGTCGTCGACCTCGACGATCTGCAGCTGCGGCACGAGGTCGAGGAACCCTTCGAGGGCGCCCGGCGCGTAGAGCGGCTCCGCGTCGAGGAGGCCCCGCGGCGCGCGCAGCACGGCCACCGGCATCCGCAGCCCGCGCAGCGCGGCGACGTACCAGTCCGGGCCGTAGAGCTCGCCGCCGTCCTGCACCATGGCCGCGGCCACGGTCGAGGAGCGCAGGTGCGGCGCGGCGCCGTCGAGGTCGTGCCGTGCGTACGCCTCGACCGCCGGGCTCCAGTCGCGGGCGAACGCCGGGTGCGCCCGCCAGAAATCGAGGTACGCGTCCTCGTCGGCGAACTCCCGCGCGAGGCGCTGCGCGGCCGGGCCCAGCAGCGCGGCGATGTCCAGGTCCTCGGCACTGCGGACGCCCGACGGCAGCGGCAGCGGGAACCCGCCGTCCACGAGCACGAGCTCCGCGACCAGGTCGGGCCTCGCCGCGGCGAGCGCGACGGCGACGAACGCCCCCATCGAATGGCCGAGGACGGTGCGCGGCCCGCCGCCGTCCGCATCCAGCAGAGCCGCGAGATCCGACGCGTGCCGGCGCAGGCCGTACGGCCCGGGCAGCGCACTGCTGCGCGCCCGCCCGCGCAGATCCGGCGCGAGGATGCGCCGTGCGGGCAGCAGCGCGGCGACCGTGTCCCAGCAGCGGCCGTTGGCGGTGATGCCGTGGATCGCCAGCAGCGCCGCCGCATCGGAGCCGGGCCCGTAGGTCGTCACCGCGAGCGCCGGATCCGGGACGGACGCGGCGAGCGCAGGATCCGTCGCGGGCAGCGGATCCGACGCGGATTCGGCGAGCGCCGCAACGGGCACGGGCGCGACATCCTCGCTCATCGCGCGCTCCAGCCGCCGTCCATCGTGTACGACGACCCCGTGACGGATCCGGCCATCGGACCGCACAGCCACAGCGCCAGGTCGGCCACCTCCTCGGGCTCGAGCAGGCGCTTGATCGCCGCCTCGGCGAGCATGACCTTCTCGATGACGTCCGACTCCGGAATCCCGTGCGTGCGCGCCTGATCCGCGATCTGCTTCTGCACCAGGGGCGTGTTCACGTACCCCGGGTTGAGGCAGTTGCTGGTCACGCCGTACGGACCGCCCTCGAGCGCGGTGACCTTGGACAGGCCCTCGAGCGCGTGCTTGGCGGTGACGTACGCCGACTTGAACTCGCTCGCGCGCAGCCCGTGCACGGAGCTGATGTTGACGATCCTCCCCCAGCCGCGGGCGTACATGCCGGGAAGCACGGCCCGGGTCAGCAGGAACGGCGCCGTGACCATGATGTCGAGCATGCGCCGGAACGTCGCCGGGTCGAACTCGACGATGGGTGCGACCGTCTGGATCCCCGCGTTGTTGACGAGGATGTCGGCATCGAAGCGCTGCGCCGCCAGGGCGTCGAGATCGCCGAGGTCCAGCGCGAGGCTCTCCCCGCCGATCTCCGCGGCGAGATCCGCCGCGCCGTCGGCGTCGCGGTCGATCACCACCACGTGCGCGCCGTTCCGCGCGAGGACCCGGGCGCAGGCCGCGCCGATCCCGCTCCCGCCGCCCGTGACCAGAGCAGTGCGCCCCGTCAGATCCGTGCTGTTCCCCCGGGGTCCCTGTTCCGCCATGCCTGCAACGTACTTCACGAGAGTGCACGCCGGGAAGAGAGCCAGCTATGCAAAACTGCACATATGGACGCGCACTTCCCCGCACCGCCGCTCAGCGCCGACGACCTCCTGGTGCTGCTCGCCGTCGCTCGCAGCGGCCGGTTCACGAGCGCCGGCCAGCAACTCGGCCTCAACCACACGACCGTCGCCCGGCGCATCGCGGCGCTGGAGACCCAGCTCGGCGGCCGCGTGCTCTCCCGCGAGGGCGCGGGCTGGGAGCTCACCCCGCTCGGCTCGCGCGCACTCGCCGCGGCCGAGGGCGTGGAGCGGGCGCTCGGCCGGCTCGACGATCGCGACGGCGGCCGCATCGGCGGCCTGATCCGGCTCTCCGCGACGGACGGGTTCAGCGGCTTCGTGGCGGCCCCGGCGATGGCGGCGCTGCGCAGGATCCATCCCGACGTCTCGTTCGAGATCATCACCTCGACTCGGCAGGCCTCCCAGCAGCGCACGGGCGCGGATCTGGAGGTCGTGGTCGGGCGGCCTCAGGTGCGCCGCGCCCGCGCGATCCACCTGGCCGACTACGCGCTCGGCCTCTACGCCAGCCGAGAGTGGCTGCGCACGCATCCCGCTCCGCAGGATCCTGCCGAGCTGGCGGGGCAGCCGCTCGTCTACTTCATCGAGTCGATGCTGCACGTCGACTCCCTGGACGACGCACGCCGGGCGGTGCCGGGCATGGTGGACTCGGTCGCGAGCACCAACGTCTACGTGCACGTCGACGCGACGCGCGGCGGAGCCGGATACGGGCTGCTCCCCGCGTTCCTCGCCGACCGTCACGACGACCTCGTGCGTGTGCTGCCCGACCGGATCGACGAACGGCTGCCCTACTGGCTCATCGCCCGCCCCGAGGCGCTGAACCAGCCGGCGATCGCGGCGTTCCTGGAGGCGCTGCAGGCCCGGCTCCGCGAGATCCGCCCGCAGCTCCTCGGCGAGCGCTGACCGCGGCGCCCGGATCGGCGTGCGCGGGCGAGTGCGCGGTGGCACTCTGGTGTCCATGAAGACCCTGCTCCTGGCCCGTCACGCCAAGTCCGACTGGGACGTGGCGGGCCTGCGCGATCACGACCGGCCGCTGAACGCGCGCGGCCTCAGGGACGCCCCCGCGATGGCCCGGCGACTGCGCGACGAGGGCGTGAGCCTGCAGCGCGTCGTCTCGAGCACGGCCGTCCGCGCCCGGCGGACGGCCGAGGAGTACGCGGCGGCCTTCGCGCTCCCGGTGGTCGAGGAGCCCGACCTCTACGCGGCCCACGCCGCACGGATCCTGCGGGTCGCCGCCGCCCTGCCCGACGACGCGGACGTCGCGATGCTCGTCGGCCACAACCCCGGGATGACGGACGCGGTGGCCGAGCTGACCGGATCCTGGGTCGAGTTCCCGACCTGCGCCGTCGCCGAATGCACGATCGACATCGGATCCTGGGCCGAGCTGATCGAGGGATCCGGCCGGCTGCGCCGCCTGCGCACCCCGCACGACTGACGCCCCGGATCCGCCGGAACCCCCACGTCGCGCCCAGACCCCCCTACGGCCACGCACCGGCGTGGAGGTTTCGGCGCTCTGCGGGGGTTTCGGCGGAAGTGGACGGCCGGAGACGGCCGGCCGCGAGCCCGGACCCGGGTCAGGCCATCGCGGCGGCGGCGGCCTCGTCCTCGGTGGTGGCGACGAGCTGGCCGCACGCGCCGTCGATCTCCTTGCCGCGGGTGTCGCGCAGGGTCGTGGGGATGCCTGCGTCGTTGAGGCGACGCACGAACTCGTCCTGCACGTCCTTCTCCGACGCGGTCCAGATGGATCCGGGCGTCGGGTTCAGCGGGATCGGGTTCACGTGCACCCAGCCGCGACCGCGGGCGTTGAGCTTCTCCGCCAGCAGGTCGGCGCGCCACGGGTGGTCGTTCATGTCCTTGATGAGCGCGTACTCGATCGAGACCCGGCGGCCGGTCTTCTCGAAGTAGCCGCGTGCGGCGTCGAGCGCCTCGTCGACCTTCCACCGCGAGTTCACCGGGATGAGCTCGTCGCGCAGCTGGTCGTCCGGCGCGTGCAGCGACAGCGCGAAGGTGACCGGGATGTCCTCGTCCGCGAGCTTGTTGATGGCCGGGACGAGCCCGACCGTGGACACGGTGATGCCGCGGGCGCTCATGCCGAGCCCCTCGGGCTGCGGGGCGATCATGACGCGCACGGCGTCCATCACCCGCTTGTAGTTGGCCAGCGGCTCGCCCATGCCCATGAAGACGATGTTGCTGACGCGCTCCATCGAACGGTCGTCGGCCTTCTTGCCGCCCAGCCCGCCTTCGGCGATGAGGCGGTTCGCGCGCACGATCTGCTCGACGATCTCCGCCGTCGACATGTTGCGCGTGAGTCCCGCCTGCCCGGTGGCACAGAACGGGCAGTTCATGCCGCAGCCGGCCTGGCTCGACACGCAGAGCGTGATGCGGCCCGGGTAGCGCATCAGCACGGACTCGACGAGCGCACCGTCGTGCAGCCGCCAGAGGAACTTGATCGTGTCACCGCGGTCGGTCTCCAGATGTCGCACCTCGGTGAGCAGCGGCGGGAGCATGCCGGCGACGAGCTCGTCTCGCTGCCCCGCAGGCAGGTCGGTCATGTGCGCGGGATCCGACGTGTAGTGCGTGAAGTAGTGCGTCGCGAGCTGCTTCGCGCGGAAGCCGGGCAGTCCCAGCTCCTTCACCTTCTCGACGCGCTCGGCAGGCGTGAGGTCGGCGAGGTGCACGGGCGGCTTGCCCCGCTTGGGACTGGCGAACTGCAGGAGCGGACGCCCCTCGGCGTCCTTCTTCTGCGTCCATCCTTCGGTGGCGGGGCGCACCTGGGCGGTGCGCTTCGCGGGCGCGCCGGAGCGGGCGGACGCAGGAGTGTCGGACATGTCTTCCAGGGTAGGGCCTTGCAGGTGCGAAGGTCCTGGATGCCGTGTCCTGACGGGTGCACGACGGACCGCTGGAGGCGCGCGCCGCCACGGCCCCGTACCCTGGCGGCATGGAGCTGTGGATCTGGATCCTTCTCGCCGTCGTGATCGCCGCCCTGCTCGTCGTGATCGTCACGACGATGCGCGCGATCCGCCCGAAGCCGCCGGGGCCGCTCGACGCGGGCGTGGCCGCGCCCTCCCTCGCATCGCCCGCCCGGCCGCTGTCACCGCGCGATCCGCGCCCGGCGCCGCCGGCCGCGCTGACGCCCGCGGTCACCGCCCGGATCGACGCACTGGTCGCCGCCGAGCAGCGGATCTCGGCGATCAAGGTGCTGCGCGAGGCGAGCGGACTCTCCCTGCGCGAGGCGAAGGACCGGATCGACGCATGGACGCCGTCCGCCTCTGCCGTCCGCCCGGCGGTCACGCCGCCGTACCCGCAGGCCGGGTCGGCGTCCGACGCGCTGGCACGCCTCTCCCCCGAGGTGCGCGCGGAGATCGGCCGCCTGGTCGCCGCGGACCAGAAGATCTCGGCGATCAAGCTGCTGCGCGAGGCGACGGGTCTCGGCCTGAAGGACTCCAAGGACGCCGTCGACGCCTGGCGCTGATCGCGCACGGAGGAGATCCGGCCGAAGGCGCCGATCGCGCCGTGCTCAGTGCCGCCCGGTGACGACGTCGGCGATGCGGGCGATCGGCGAGGTGGTCGCCCTTCCCGCCGCCTCGGCCCGGTCGGCCATGCCGTACGCGGCGTACAGGCCCGTCGTCGCGATCCAGCGCAGCGGCTCGGGCTCCCACCGGCGCACCCGGTGGTTCACCCAGGGGAGCCCGGCGATCTCGGAGTCGTGCTCCAGGATGAGGTCGGCGATCGTGCGCCCGGCGAGGTTGGTCGCCGTCACCCCGGTGCCCACATAGCCGCCGCCCCAGGCGATGCCGGTGCGCCGGTCGAGGCCGACCGTGGCCGCCCAGTCGCGGGGCACCCCCAGCACCCCCGACCAGGCGTGCTCGATCGCGGCGCCGGCCGTGGCGGGGAAGAACCGGTGCAGGATGCCCTCGAGCGTCTGCACCGTGGACAGCGGCGTCCTGCCGTCGGTGTCGGTGCGGGATCCGTACCGGTAGGGCTTGCCGCGGCCTCCGATCGCGATCCGGCCGTCAGCGGTGCGCTGGGCGTACATGTACACGTGCGCGAAGTCGCCGAGCACCTCGCCGCCGCTCCAGCGCAGCTCGTCCCACACGGCGGCGGGCAGCGGCTCGGTCGCGATGAGGGAGGAGTTCATCGGCAGCCACACCCGGTGCAGGCCCTTGAGGTTCGCGGTGAAGCCCTCGGTGGCGCGCACGATGTGCTCCGCCGCGACCGTGCCGTGGTCGGTGGTCAGCCGACGCGGCGCGATCTCCTGCACGGTGGTGCGCTCGTAGATCTCGACGCCGAGGCGCTCGACCGCGTCCGCGAGTCCCGCCACGAGCCGGGCGGGCTGGATCCGGGCGGCGTGCGGATGCCACACCGCCGCGCGGGTGTAGCGCACGGCGATCCTCGCCGTCGCCTCCGCCGCTTCGAGCACCGTGAGGTCCGTGTGCCGCCACGCCCGTTCCTCCGCGGCGAAGGCACGCAGCCGCGCCTCCTGCGCGGGCGTGCGGGCGACCGTGAACTCGCCGCCCTTCACGATGTCCGCATCGATGCCCTCTGCAGCGGCGACCCGGATCACCTCGTCGACGGTCTCGTTCATCGCCCGCTGGAACCGTTCGGCGGCGTCGCGACCGTGACCGGATGCGTACCGCTCCCGCCCTCCGGTGATCGAGTTCGTCAGCCACCCGCCGTTGCGGCCGGAGGCCCCGTACCCGGCATGCCGCTGCTCGATGACCGCGATCCGCAGCGCCGGACGCGCCTTCTTCAGGTAGTACGCGGTCCACAGACCCGTGTACCCCGCGCCCACCACGGCCACGTCGACCGTCAGATCGCCGGGGAGCTCCGGACGCGGCGTCGGCGCGCCGACCTCGTGCCACCAGTGCGAGACGTCTCCGTTGAGCATGCGAGGGTTTCCTTCGTCGGGTCGCGATCGGCGACGTCGCCGGATCCGCTCGATTCTACGGACCCGCCCTCAGCCGAGACGCGGACTCAGGTGGTATACCATTTACATGCCTTCCTCCGCGTCCTCTCGCACCCGCGCCGCCCGCGCGGTCGCCGGGCTCGGCGCTGCCGCGGTGCTGCTCGCCGGATGCACGACGACGGCCACGGAGCCCTTCGCGACCGTCACCAGCACACCGCCGGCGACCGCAGCCCCGTCCCCTGCCGCATCGAGAACCGAGGCCGAGATGACCACCCTGAACTCCCGCCTGTTCGACGCCGCGTCCGCCGGAGACGCCGACGCGGTGCGCACGGCGATCGCCGCCGGCGCCGACCTCGAGGCGCGCGGCACGGGAGGGATGACGCCGCTCGTCGCCGCCACCAAGGGGAACCGGGTCGAGGCGGCGCTCGCCCTCATCGACGCCGGCGCGGACGTGAACGCCAAGGACGACATCGTCGACTCGGCGTACCTCTCTGCGGGTGCGCGCGGCCACGACGAGATCCTGCGCGCGACGCTCGCGCACGGGGCCGATCTGCGCAGCACGAATCGCTACGGCGGGACCGCATTGATCCCCGCGTCAGAGCGCGGCCATCTGCAGACCGTCAGGATCCTGCTCGCCGCGGGCGTGGATCCGAATCACGTCAACAACCTGCACTGGACCGCGCTGCACGAGGCGATCGTGCTCGGCGACGGCTCGGCCGTGTACGCCGAGATCGTGCGCGCGCTCGTCGCCGGCGGCGCCGATGTCACGATCCGCGACGGCGACGGCGTGCTGCCGCGCGACCTCGCCGCCTCGCGCGGCTACCGCGAGATCGTCGCGGCGATCGACGCGGCCTGATCCGGACGGACGGCGGAGGATCCGGCTGCTCCGCGTGCTCGGGAGGCCGGATCCTCGATGCTCAGTCCAGGAAGATGTCCGGGAACAGCTGATCGTCGGGGGTGCCGGGCACGGCCGCATAGCGGGAGAAGTCGGTGACCCCCTCGGCCTCGAGCACGTCCTCCACGATGAGCGTCTGGCCGGAGTACTCGCGCGCGGGCTTCGTCAGCACCGCGTAGGCGGCGTCGGCGTAGACCTCGGGCGTGCGGCTGACCTTCATCATCCGGTCGCCGCCGAGCGCGAACTGCACCGCGGCCGTCGCGATCGTGGTGCGCGGCCACAGCGTGTTCGCGGCGATGCCGGCGTCGGCGAACTCGGCCGCGAGACCCAGGGTCGTCATCGTCATGCCGTACTTCGCCAGCGTGTAGCCCGTGTGCGCGCCCAGCCAGCGCGGCGTGAGGTTCAACGGCGGCGAGAGCGAGAGGATGTGCGGGTTCGGGGCGTCCTTCAGCACCGGGACCGCCGCGCGCGACAGCATGAACGTGCCGCGCACGTTGACGTCCTGCATCAGGTCGTACTTCTTCGCGGCCAGGTCGAGGGATCCGGACAGATCGATCACGCTCGCGTTGTTGACGACGATGTCGATGCCGCCGAACTCGCCCTGCGTCTTCATCACGGCGTCGATCACGCTCTCGTCGTCGCGCACGTCGCCGACGATCGGCAGCGCCTGGCCGCCGGCTGCGCGGATCTGCTCCGCCGCCGAGTGCACGGTGCCCTCGAGCTTCGGATGCGGGGTGTCCGTCTTCGCGAGCAGCGCGATGTTGGCGCCGTCGGCGGCCGCCCGGAGGGCGATCGCGAGGCCGATGCCCCGGCTGCCGCCCGACATCAGGATGGTCTTCCCCGCGAGGGGCTTGTTCTCGGTCATGTCTTCCTCGGGTTCGTGGGTGTCTCGCCGTGCGCCGCGGGTGGGGATCCGGTCATCTCGGGGCCATGCGGATGGCGCCGTCGAGGCGGATCGTCTCGCCGTTGAGGTAGCCGTTCTCGACGATCTGCTGCACGAGCGACGCGTACTCGTCGGGACGACCGAGACGGGCCGGGTACGGCACCTGCTCGCCCAGGGAGTCCTGCGCCGCCTGCGGCAGGCCCGCGAGCATCGGCGTCTCCATGATCCCGGGGGCGATCGTGCACACGCGGATCCCGTAGCGGGCGAGCTCCCGGGCGATCGGCAGCGTCATCGCGTGCACGCCGCCCTTGGACGCCGAGTACGCCGGCTGTCCGATCTGCCCGTCGAAGGCCGCGACGCTGGCCGTGTTGACGATGACCCCGCGATCCCCTCCCTCGGTGGGCTCGTTCGCCGCGATGACGGCGGAGGCCTGCGAGATGACGTTGAACGTGCCGACGAGGTTGATCCGGATGATCCGCTCGAAGGCGGCGAGATCGGCCGGGTTGCCGTCGCGGTCCAGCACCTTCGCGGGCGGCGCGATGCCCGCACAGTTCACCACGATGCGCAGCGGGGCCGCGGCCTGCGCGGCGGCGACGGCCGCGGCGACCTCCTCGGCACTGGTGACGTCGGCCGGGGCGAAGACGCCGCCGAGCTCCGCGGCGATCTCCGCGCCCTGCGACGAGGGCAGGTCGATGATGGTGACGGTCGCCCCCGCGGCGGCGAGGCGACGGGCGGTGGCGAGGCCGAGCCCCGAGGCGCCACCGGTGACGAGAGCTCCGGATCCTGCGATCTGCATCAGCCCCTCCTTCTGGAACAGCACTGTTCCGTCAAACCTGCAACTGAGTCTCAGCTTACGTGAGTCTGCGTCTCACGGAGACGCGGATCCGCATTCGCGCGGACGGCGAAGCGGGTGTTTGCTGAGCACATGGACATTCGTCTCAAGCGAGCCTATGACGCCGCGGCCCCGGATGACGGGTTCCGCGTGCTCGTGGACCGGCTCTGGCCCCGGGGCGTCTCGAAGGAGCGCGCTGCGATCGACCTGTGGGCGAAGGACACGGCGCCATCGCCACCGCTGCGCACCGCCTGGCACCAGGCTCCTCCGACGGAGTGGTCGGCATATGCCGACCGGTACCGCGACGAGCTCGCGCACGAGGCGGCTCCCGCCCTCGCCGCGCTCGCGGACACGCTCCGCCCGCAGCCGGTGGTGACGCTGGTCTACGCCGCGCACGACCCGGTGCACAACCACGCCGTGGTGCTCACCCAGGCGCTGCGCGCCGCGCTCGGCGACTGATGCTCACCGGCAGGATGGATCCATGAGCATCCCGGCCGTCGACCTGCCCGTGCCGGAGCGGGTGCGGGCGCTCGCCGGGTCCGCGGCGCTCACGCCGGTGTGGGAGAACGGGATCGGCGGGCTCACGTTCCGCACCGATGACGGCCGGTTCATCAAGTGGGGCCCGCGCCATCTCGAGAGCACCATGCGCGCCGAGGCGGAGCGGATGGTGTGGGCGCGCACGTGGACGCGGGTGCCCGCGGTGCTCGCGCACGGCGAGGACGAGCGCCACGAATGGCTCGTGACCGCCGCGCTCCCGGGGCGCAGCGCGGTGGAGCCGCACTGGATCGCGCGCCCGGAGGCGGCGGTGCGCGGCGTCGGCGCCGCCCTGCGCGCCCTGCACGATGCGCTCCCCGCGGCGCAGTGCCCGTGGAGCTGGGACGTGCCCGAGCGACTCGCGAACGCCGCCCGGCGCGGAGTCGTCGTGCCGCCGGCGCTGCACGAACGGCCGCCGGTCGACCGGCTCGTGGTCTGCCACGGCGACGCATGCGTGCCGAACACCCTGCTGGACGACCGGGGCCGCGGCGTCGCGCACGTCGACCTCGCCGCGCTCGGCGTCGCGGACCGATGGGCCGACATCGCGGTCGCCTCGATGAGCACCGAGTGGAACTACGGGCCCGGGTACGAGGAACTGCTCATCGAGGCCTACGGCGTCGCCCCGGATCCGGAGCGCCTCGCCTACTACCGCGATCTCTGGAACGCGACCTGAGGGATCCGGATCCGGGATGCGCGGAGGCGGCCTCAGTGATCGCGCAGCAGGTGGATGAGCTCCTGCTTGCGCTTGCCGGAGTATCCGTGCAGTCCGAGCTCCTTGGCCCGGTGCCGCAGGTCCTCGACGGTCCAGTCGTCGTACGAGCCCGACTCGCCGCCGCGGCGTCCGACCGCGCCACGGCCCTCCTTCGCCGCCGCGTTCGAGATGCGCGCGGCCTTCTCCTTCGAGTTCCCTTCATCGCGCAGCTTCTCGTAGAGTTCGGGATCCTTGAGCTCCGGTTGACGGGGCATGGTGCACTCCTTCCTCTCGTGGAGGGGCCACGGTAGGCACGCGCGGCGAACCCGGGCACAGGGGTTGACAAAGCCGGCCTGCCCCCCCTGCCACGCCGCGCGGCGCACGTCAAGACGGTGACGGTCCGGCGGCGCGGCGCACGACGCTGATCCTCATGCAGGACCACACGGACACCCCGCGCCCGCCCGCGACGCGCGCGACGCAGGCGACCTCGCAGGCCTCGCAGGCCTCGCAGGAGGACGTCTCCCGGCGCTGGGAGCGGATCCTGCAGGAGGTGCGCGTCACGCAGACCGGCACGCAGATCATCACCGGCTTCCTGCTGTCCGTGGCGTTCCAGCAGACCTTCGCGAAGCTGCCGGGGCATGCCAGGGGGATCTACCTGGTGCTGGTCGTCCTCGCGTGCGTCGCGACGCTGCTCGGGCTCCTGCCCGTCGTGCAGCACCGCAGACTCCCGGAGCGCGACCCTGACCGGCGGCTCGTCGCGTCGGGCTCGCGGATCCTCATCGCACTGCTCCTGCTCGTCACTCTGCTCGCGATCGGCGTGGCCGTCTTCATCTTCGACGTGGTGCTCGGCGGCGTCGCCGCGCTCGTCGCCGGAATCGTGGCGTTCGTCGCGGGCGTGCTCGTCTGGACGCTCCCCGTCCATTCGCGCGCGCAGCGCCGCCGGCACACGGAGACGTCGTCGCAGACGGATGCACCGCCGCTGTCAAGGCCCTCGCGGTGATCCGCCGCGTCGCGGATCCTGGGCACAGCATCACGGCCCCTGACGGAACAGGAGCCGGGAGGAGAGAGCGACATGAGCGAGATCTCGGACGAAAGCCAGCTGCCGCCGAACGTGCATCACCCGCGGCCGGAGAAGCCGGCGAGCACGGACGAGGAGGCCGACCGCGAGCGCGTCGAAGAGGGCGCCGAGGGCGATGGCGACGAGCCTCGTCACGACGAGGGCGCCGACCGGCAGCCACCCGCCGACACCCCGCACGCGCGCCGAGGCGACACCGACGACCCCTACGCGAAACAGGGCGAGGATCCGTACGCCGAGCCGGCGAAGAGCCCGCGGCGCACCGGGCACGACGGGGCCTCGGGCGACGGGACCTCGGAGGGGACCTCCGGCACCGGCGCGTCGGGCACGGGCGCCGCGGGCACGGCGGAGCCGCCGGACTGACGGCTCCGCCGGGTGCACTACTGGAGGTGGCCGCCCTCGTCGAACTGCATCTCGTCGACCTGGGAGGGCTCCGGGATCAGGCGCAGGCCCGCGGGCGTGTTCGCCAGCTGGCTCAACGCCTCGATCCAGATCCGGTTGAGCGGCGGGCGTCGACCCCCGTGATAGGTGAACACCATCGTGCAGCCCGGGTGCACCCAGACGGACGTGCGGCCGTGCCCGATGCTCGGATCGTCCTTCCACGTGAAGTAGAACGGCTCGCCGCGACGCAGCTTGTTGGCCACCACCATCTGCAGATGCGCGAGCGCGCGATCGTCGAGGTCGACGTGCGTCTGGCCTTCGTAGCTGAACCTGCCCATGTCTCTTCTGGTCTCCTCGTCCTGCCCCGCGCACACGCCATCCCCACCCTTCATCATGGTGCGGCACGGCACCGCCCGACAGCCCCTCGACGCACGCGCCGCGCCCGTGCTACACGCGCGCGAACGCGCGGAACACAATGGAAGACAGGCCACCGACAGGAGATCCGCAGTGGGAGTCATCTACTACGGCGGGGCGGAGACCCCGATCCGCATCGAGGACGGCGTCCTCGCGCACCTGAAGGTCGTGATCGCGACCAAACTGCGCCGGAACGAGAGCTTCACGCTCTCCTTCCAGCACGGCGACGGCGAACCCACCGGGCGCACCACGATCTGGCTGCATCCGGCGATCCCGCTGCGGTTCGTCTTCGACGAGCCCGTCGCGCCGGAGCTGGATCCTGCGCTGATCCAGGATCTCGCCAACTCCGCGAACACGTCGGGCGGCATCGCGCTGATGCCCGAGCATGTGTTGCGCGGGCGTCACGAGCCCTCGGAAGGCACGGCCTCGGAGGCCCCCTCGACCGACGCGGCCTCCTCGAGCTCCTGACCCGGGACGCCCCGGGATCATACGTTCCGGCGGCGCGCACCGGAACCCCCGGGCGCGAAGACCCGGCGCGCCGTACCGTGCCGGCATGAGGAGCATCATGATCAGCACGATGGATGCGGTCGTCGATATCGACCGTCCCGTCGACGAGGTGTACCGGCGATGGACCGACTTCGACGACCTGCCCGATCTGCTGCCCAGCGTCGAACGCGTCGAGCGCGTGGACGACGACGTGACGCACTGGGATGCGCGCGTCGGCGGGCTGCGTCGCTCCTTCTACGCCACCACCGTGGAGGAGATCCCGAACCAGCAGATCAGCTGGACGAGCGACGCCGGCCGGCAGCACAACGGGATCGTGATGTTCACGCGGCTGACGTCCGACCGCACCCGGCTCGAGCTGCGGCTCGCCTGGGTGCCGGAGTCGTTCCTGGAGCGCACCGGGGCGCGGCTCGGGATCGCGCGCCAGATCGCCGAGCGCGACCTGGCGCGATTCACGCAGCGCGTCGAGGACGCTCCGGCGATCGAGCCCCCCGTTCCGTGGTGAGCGGTCCGTCACGAAAGGAGCATGTCATGTCGAATCCCGAGGTCCCGGTCCTGCCCGAGATCCATCACTGGTGGCCGCGCCTGTCGGCCCACGCCAAGCAGCTGCTCGAGGACGCCGAGGACGGCGTCGTGGTCGACGAGGTGCGCGAGGAGATCGAGCGGATCACCGGCACGACGGTCGACCCGTCCGCGCGTCTCAGCGACGGCGACCGCCGGTTCATCCGCACCCAGCAGGAGATGGTCGACTAGCTAGCCGGCGAGGAATCCGGATAGTCGGGCCGCGGTTCCTGGAGCTGCTGATCGGAGAACTCGCCGCCCTCGCGTCCGCCGAACGGGCGCCCGTGGTCGGCGAACTCGTCGCGCATGAAGACGAGACGCCACGGCCCGACCGTGAACCGCGCGCCCGTGCGCAGGATCTCGTCGCCGCGACGCTCCTCGTCCTGCGACTTCTCCAGGTTCGCGCTGGTCTCACCCGGGCCCTGCATCGTGAGCACGTACTCGTCGCGCGAGTCGTGCCGGATCGATGCGTGCACGGGGTCGGCGCCCGGGAGCCGCAGATCGCACTCCTGGGCCGAGCCGATCGTCGCCCCGTCGACCGGGATGTCGTAGACCGACCGGCTCTCTCGAGAGGAGACCAGCAGCCGGGGGTGTCCCGCACCCCAGTCCGCGTGGGTGGTAGGGCCGGTCTGCTCCTGGGTGTCGTCCATGTCCTGTTCCTTCCGTGGGTCGCCGCATCGGGCGGTCTGGTCGGGGGCGGTGCGCGGCGCTGGTCAGAGGTGCCGGCCGCCGGTGACGGGGATGATGCCGCCGGAGACGTAGGAGGCGTCCTCCGAGGCGAGGAACACGTAGGCGCCGGCGAGCTCCGCCGGCTGGCCCGCGCGGCCCAGCGGGGTGTCCTCGCCGAACGTGGGCAGCTTGTCCGGCCAGCCCGTCGCGGGGATCAGCGGGGTCCAGATGGGTCCGGGCGCCACGCCGTTCACCCGAATGCCGTGCGGGCCCTGCTGCTCCGCCAGCGTCTGCACGAACGAGACGAGCGCCGCCTTCGTCAGCGCGTAGTCGAACAGCCCGGGCGAGGGGTCGTATCCCTGGATCGACGTCGTCGCGATGATCGACGACCCCGGCCGCAGGTGCGGCAGCGCGGCCTGCGCGAGCCAGAACGGCGCGTACAGGTTGGTGTGCATGACCCGGTCGAACTCCTCGGTCGGGATCTCGTCCACCTCGCCGCGGCTGCGCTGGTAGCCGGCGTTCAGCACCAGGATGTCGAGCCCGTCCAGGCTCTCCGCGGCATCCGCGATCACGTCCTCGCACTGCTGCTCCTCGGTGAGGTCGCCCGGCAGGAGCACGGCCTGGCGGCCCGCCTTGCGGACCCACTCCGCCGTCTCCTCCGCGTCCGCCTGCTCCTCGGGCAGGTAGCTGATCGCGATGTCGGCCCCCTCGCGGGCGAACGCGATCGCGACGGCGCGCCCGATGCCGGAGTCGCCCCCGGTGATCAGTGCGTGGCGGTCGGGCAGGCGGCCCGAGCCGCGGTACGTCTCCTCGCCGTGGTCCGGGCGCGGTTCGGTCTCCTCCAACAGGCCCGGCTGATCGGTGTGCGGATCCGGCGGGTCCGGAAGCGGCGGATACTTCGTCCTGGGGTCGGTCATCCTGTGGCTCATGCGCGGCACGCTATTCCGACGGGCTTTCCTGACACAGGGGCTTGACGCTCGCGGCCGTACGGCCTACAGACCCCGATCCCGGCGAACATCCCTCCTCCCGCGCGGTATCCCCCTGCACAGCCGCTGTCAAGGGCCGTGACTTCCCCGTGCGCGCAGGAGAGCCTTCCGGGGAGCGATGGGAAAGACATGTCGACGATGACAGGCCCCCGATTCGAGATGCGCCGGCTCACCGAGAGCGAGTGGCTGATCCTCGATGACCGATACGAGTCCACCGACGCGCGGCACACCGTCGCGTGCGTGAGCCGGGTGTCGGTCGATCAGGTCGACGTCGTCTGGCTGCGGCCCGTCACCGGACGGCGCCGGTTCGCGACGGTCGCCGACGTGCTCGAGGCCGTGCGCAGCACGCTCTCCGCGGCGGATCCGGCGCGCGAGCCCGCCTGATCCGCGACCCCTGCCATCCCGAGGCCCCCGCCGTCAAGCCCCTGGGCCGTGCGACGCGTCGGTGCCTACGGTGGTCGAGCGGCCGCACCCGTGTGCCGCGGAAGGAGTCCGTCATGAACATCCTCTTCATCGTCATCATCGTGGTGGCGGTCATCCTGGCCATCACCGGTGGTCTCGTGCAGTCGCTGAACTTCCTGCTGTGGGTGGGACTGGTGCTGCTCGTCCTGGCCGTGATCGCCTGGCTGATCCGGTCGCTCACCGGCAGCCGCACGCCCTGACCGACGCCGGACACGGAAGGAGCCGCCGATGACCGTCAGGCTCAACGAGAAAGCCCTCTAGCCCCCGCAGGACGGCCCTCCACCCCGTGCAAGATGGAAAACGTCGCCCCGGCCCTCGCGCAAGCGACGTTTTCCATCTTCCGCACCGCCCGCAGCGGGCCGGATCCGCGCCGCTGTCAGCTCACCCGGCAGAGGATCTCTCCGTGCAGCAGCGAGATCCAGCCATCGTCCGATGCCGCCCACTCCCGCCAGCCGTCGCTGACGCGCTGCAGGTCGGCGGGCGTCGCGGCGCCGGAGTCCAGGAGCTGCGGCGCGATCGCCGAGCCGAGGATCCGATCCGCCCACATGCCGCCCCACCAGGCGCGGTCCTCCTCGTTCGCGTAGCACCAGGTGCTCGAGGTCGCCACCACGTCGGTGAGGCCCGCGGCGTGCGCCCAGGACAGCAGCCGTCGCCCCGCGTCGGGCTCGCCGCCGTTGGCGCGCGCCGCCGTGTAGTACAGCGCGAGCCACTCGTCCAGCGCCGGGACGGCCGGCCACCATTGGAAGCCGCCGTAGTCGCTGTCGCGCACCGCGACGATCCCGCCCGGCCTGGTCACGCGCGCGAGCTCGCGCAGCGCCTGCACCGGATCCGCGACGTGCTGCAGCACCTGATGCGCATGGGTCACGTCGAAGCTGTCGTCGGGGAAGTCGAGCGCGTGCACATCGGCGACGTGGAACTCGATGTTGTGCACGCCGCGGTCGGCGGCGGTGGCGCGGCTCAGATCCAGTTCGGCCTCGCCGACCTCGGTGGCGACGACCTCGGCCACCCGCTCTGCGAGATCCGCCGTGATCGTGCCGGGCCCGGCGCCCACGTCGAGCAGGCGATCGGTCGGGCGCAGGTGTGGCAGCAGGTGCGCCGCCGAGTTCTGCGCCGTGCGCCAGCGGTGCGATCGCAGCACCGAGTCGTGGTGTCCATGGGTGTAGCCGGCCATCGGGTCTCCTCCGGGTCAGGGGCGTTCGTCCTCAGCGTCCCGGTTCGAGGAGCCGTGCGGAAGACCGTAGTCTTCCTAGGAGCGCCGCACCCTCCCGCGCGACGCGGATCCTGTCTTCCCGAGCTCCCGGAGGCTGCGGATGTCGAACGCACTCGGCGATTTCCTCCGCGCCCGGCGCACCGACGCCCGGCTGCAGGCCGACGCGCCGCGCACCGGCGGCCGCCGCCGCACGACCGGGCTGCGCCGCGAGGAGGTCGCGACCGCCGCGGGCATCAGCGCCGACTACTACACGCGCCTCGAACAGGGCCGCGAGACCCATCCGAGCGATGCGGTGCTCGACGCGCTCGCCCGTGCGCTGCAGCTCGACCCGGACGCCGCCGACCACCTGCGCCGGCTGCGGGACGCCCACCCCGCCACCGCCCGCACCGAATCGCCGGCCGCGCCCGCGGTCGACGAGGGCCTGATCGCCCGCATGGCGCTGCTGGTCGATGCCGTGCGCCCCAACCCGGCCTATGTGCTGGATCGGCTCAGCACGGTCGTGGCGGCCAACCCCGAGGGGCTCGCGCTGCACGAGGGACTCGCCGACCTGCCTCCGGCCCAGCGCAACACCTGCCGGTCGCTGCTGCTCGACCAGCGAGCCCGCGAGACGTTCGTGGAGTGGGAGGAACTGGCCCGCGGGGCCGTCGCCCACCTGCGCGCCGCGAACGTGGACGACCTGCAGGATCCGCAGCTCGTCGCGCTCGTCGCCGAGCTCGGCGCCGCCAGCCCCCTGTTCCGCACCTGGTGGAGCGGCCATCTGGTGCAGCGCCGGCGCGGCGACATCACGCACGTCCGCGGTGCCGACGGCACGGTCAGCGCGCGGCGCTACGAGGTGCTGCACCTGCCGGAGGACGGCGTGCGGATGACGCTCTGGCTGCCCGCCCTCTGAGGCCGGATCCCGGCCGCCGGCCCGGCCACCAGATCCTGTCGCCGACGAGCGCGAAGATCGCGGGCACGATCACGGTGCGCACCACGAGGGTGTCCACGATCACGCCGACGCCGACGATCAACCCGAGCTGGCCGAGCGTGACGAGGGGCAGCACGCCGAGCGCGGCGAACACCGCCGCGAGCACGATGCCGGCGCTCGTGATCACGCCGCCCGTGTGCGCGATCGCCTCGACCATGCCCTGACGGGTGCCGTGCACGGCGGCCTCCGCCCGCGCGCGGTGCACCAGGAAGATCGTGTAGTCGATCCCCAGCGCGACCAGGAACAGGAACGCGAGCAGCGGGACCTGCAGATCCAGCGCGTGCTGGCCGAACAGCACCCGACTGAGCCAGGCTCCGGCACCGATCGCGGCGACCGCGCTGGCGAGGTTCACCAGGAGCAGCAGCACCGGCGCGACGAGCGAGCGCAGCAGCACCAGCAGCACCAGGAAGCTGACCAGCAGCACGAGCGGCGCGACGAGCAGCAGATCCTGCTGGTTGCCGCTGCGGGCGTCCAGATCCGTCGCCACCGCCCCGCCGACGACGGCGTGCGCCTCCGGCACGGCGTGGACGGCGGTGCGCAGCGCGCGGATCTGGTCGAGGCTGGCACCGGATCCGGGGGCGTACTCCCCCGTCACCATGATCTTCGTGAGGTCGCCGTCCTCGGTCACGCCGGCCGGCTGCACGCGCACGACTCCCTCGACGCTCTTCGCCGCAGCCACGACGTCGTCCGCCTTCGTCGTGTCCGCGACGATCAGGACCGGCTGGGCCTCTCCCGGCGGGAAGTGCGCGGAGAACACCTCGAGTCCTGCCGCCGACTCCGACGGCACCCGGAACTTCTCCACCTGGTCGAGGCCGACCGTCGTGCCGACGAGGCCCGCCGCCATCACGGCGAGCAGGGCCGCTCCAGCGAGCAGTCCCGCACGGGGTCGTCGCGCGACACCGCCGGCGACCGCCCGCCAGGCCCGTCCCTGCCGCCGCTCCTGGCCGGGACGCGGCACGAACGGCCAGAACACGCCGCGCCCGCACACGGCGAGGAGCGGCGGAAGCAGGAACAGCACCGTGCCGAGCGCGATCAGGAGCCCGATCGCACTCGAGACGCCGAGCCCGTGCGTGCCGGGGATCACCGCCAGCACCAGGGTCAGCAGGGCGAGCACCACGGTCACGTTCGACGCGACGATCGCCGGCGCCGTCCGGCGCCAGGCGGTGCTCAGAGCGCGCCGGTGGTCGGTCTCGCGCTGCAGCTCCTCGCGGTAGCGCGAGATCAGCAGGAGGGCATAGTTGGTGCCCGCGCCGAACACCAGCACGCTGATGATCCCCGCGTCGAACTGCAGGCCCCAGGCGGATCCGGCCGCGGCGGTGATCCGGCCGGCGAGCCCGTCGGCGAGGGCGACGACCACGAGCGGGATCAGCCACAGGATCGGCGAGCGATAGGTCACGATGAGCAGCACGGCGACGATGAGGATCGTCACGATGAGCAGCGTGAAGTCGGCCCCCTCGAACGAGGAGGCGATGTCGGCGCCGAACGCGGGGCCGCCCGTCACCTGCAGGGTCAGCCCGTCCGGGGCGTGCGCGGCCGTGTCCGCCCGCAGCGCCGCGATGACCTTCGCCGTGTCGGCATTGCTCGCGCCCACCGTGATCGGCACGACGATCGCGCCGGCCTTCTTGTCCTCGCTCACCAGAGGACCGGTCGGGTCGGCGGCCGCCACGGGGCGCAGCGACGGCATCAGCTGCTTCAGCCCGGCCAGATCCGCAGCGCTCAGCTCCGTCCCGTCGTCACGCGAGGCGACGACGATCACGGACTGGCGGTCGGCGTTCGGGAATTCCGACAGCAGCGCGGCCGCCTTCGTCGACTCGGCGTCGGCCGGGGCCTGTGCGCTGCCACCGGGCGCCTTGGCCGAGCCGAAGGCGCCGAACAGCAGTACGAGGAGGACGAGGACGAGACCGAGCGAGACCCACGCGCCGCGGCGCGAGGTCAGCACGTCGGAGAGGCGCGGGCGCGCGGCAGGTTCTGACATGCCTCCAGTCCATCGCCGCAGGGTCCGCGTGACATCGTGCACAAGGTTGATCGAAAGATCGATCGAAGGGACGAGACCGGATCCGGGGCAGCCTCGCAACGCCGAACGCGGCCCCCTTCGGGGACCGCGTTCGTGGTGCCGGGCGCCCCGAGATCTCGGGGCGCCCGGGGAATGAGGACGTCAGTACCGCAGGCCGTGGCCGAACCGGAAGGTCGGGTCCTCGGTGTCGAACGCGACGTCGGTGCGGCTCGCGGCGACGGCCGCATCCGAGCGCGGAAGGTCGAACGGGAGCGAGCCCTGCGGACCGCGTTCGCCGAACAGCACCCGCAGCACGGCCTCGTCCGACGCTCCGTAGTCGGCGAGCACGGCGCGCGCCGACTCCTCCAGGCCGCCGAGCACGGCAGGACGGTCGAGGTAGATGTCGATCACCGTGGGGACGGCCTCGGCGATCGCCGTCAGTCGCGCGTGCTCCTCGGCCGGGAACTCCAGCGATCCGGAGTGGAAGAGGTCGCTGAATCCGCCGCGGTCCCGGTCCTCGAACGGCGCCTTGATCCGCAGGATCGCGACGTCGGCGTCCTCCGGGGCGGTCACGACGTCGGCGTATCGGGCGAGCGCCTCCGCGGCGACGCCCTCGGCGTAGACCTTCACGCCACGCGTCAGCGGCAGGATCGGGGATCCGCCGTCCACCGCCGTGTTCGTGAGCAGGGTGAGCGAGTCGCTCTGCGCGTCGAGGCCCTCCTGGACGAAGTCGGCACGACCGACGACGGCGGCCGCGTGCTCCTCGTCGACGAACGGGTTCTCGAACAGCCCCAGCCGGAACTTCTCGCGCAGCAGCCGTCGCACCGACACGTCCAGGCGCGCCTCCGAGACCTCGCCCCGTTCGACGAGACCGAGGAGCTCCTCGGTGCAGAGCTCGCCGCCGAACTGGTCGATCCCCGCGTCGAGCGCCTTGACCATGCGCTCCGGCCGGGTGAGGTGCTCGACGCCCCAGGCGCGGGCGGGCATGTCGGCGCCGAACACGACGACGTCGGTGAGCAGGCCCCAGTCGGTGCAGACGATCCCGTCGAAGCCGAGCCGGTCGCGCAGCAGATCCGTGAGCACGTCCTTGTTGAACCCGAAGCCGACCTCCTCCCAGTCGGTGCCGATCGGCTGACCGTAGTACGGCATCATCTGGGTCGCGCCGGCGCCGATCGCGGCGATGAAGGGGCGCAGGTGGTACTCCTGTTCGCCACCCGGATAGACCTGCTCCTTGCCCCACTCGAAGTGCGGATCCTCGCCGTCGAGCTGCGGACCGCCGCCCGGGAAGTGCTTGACCATCGTCGCCACGGACCCGGGGCCGAGCTCGGAGCCCTGGAATCCGCGGATGTAGCCCACCACGAGGCGCGACGTGAGGTCCGCGTCCTCGCCGAACGTGCCCGCGATCCGCGACCAGCGCGGCTCGGTGGCCAGATCGATCTGCGGATGCAGCGCGACGCGCAGGCCGACCGCGACGTACTCCTGCCGTGCGATGTCGGCGAAGCGCTCGAGCCGCTCCGGGGATCCGAGGGCCGCGAAGCCGAGCGTCTCCGGCCACTGCGAGAAGGGCCCCGCCATGAGCGAGGTGAGGGGGTTGTCGCTGAACGAGTGCCGCGGGTCGGTGGAGAGCGTGACCGGGATCCCGAGCGGCGTGTCCAGCGCCATGCGCTGCAGGGCGTTGTGCCAGGCGGCGAACTCGCGTCCGCCCGGGGCGGCGCCGAGCAGGTTGAAGTGGCTCATCCGGCGTTTGCGCACCATGGAGGCGAGGGAGGGCAGGCCGAACGTCGGGTTGCCCTCTTCGAGCTCGGCGAAGGCCGCCATGGTGTGGAACAGCATCCCCACCTTGTCGGCGAGCTCCATCCGGCCGAGGAGGTCCTCGACCCGCTCGTCGATCGGCAGCGAGGCGTCGCGGTAGGGCAGCACGGCTTCGTTCACGGTGTCCGTCATTGTGATGTTCTCCTCTACTTGACCGACTTGATGAACCAGACGCTGACCGCGCCGAGCACGCTCAGCACGATCGCGATCGGGAAGAGCGCGCCGTATCCGAATGCCAGCACGATCGCGCCGGCGACGCCGGGGGCGAACGTCTGCGGCAGCGTCGCGGCGATGTTCACGACACCGAGGTCCTTGGCGAAGTTCTTCGCGGACGGCAGCACCTGGCTCATGAGGGCGGTGTCGACGGCCTGGAACATCCCGAATCCGAAGCCGCTGATCACGGTCATGATCATCCACGACGTGTAGGAGGGGGCGATCATCGGGAACACCAGCGCGACCGCCATGAGCAGGGAGGATCCGAAGACGAACGGCTTGCGTCGGCCCACCTTGTCGGAGAGCGGACCGGAGATCACCGTCGCGACGAGGATGCCCACGAGGCTGAGGATGCCGAGCAGCGGGATGACGGAGAAGGGATCCTTCACGCCGAGGTAGTTCTTCAGGATCAGCAGCTGGAACCCGGTGACCGCGAAGTATCCGGTGTACAGCAGCAGCCGGCCCGTGAAGGCCCAGAAGAAGTCGGGATGCTTGATCGGGCTGACCCAGAACGTGCGCAGGAACTCGCCGAAGCTGAACGGCTCGTTCCGGAAGTTGAGGCTGGAGTGATCGGGGTTCGCGACGACGAACCCGAGCAGCACGACGACCGCGAACACCGCGAAGACGATGTAGCCGAGCGTGATCGTGTGCGCGAGCTGCGATCCGATGATCTGTCCGCCGAGCGCGCCGAACATGAGGCCGATGCCGGAGAGCGCGGCGAACGTGCCGCGGCGGGCGACCGGAACCCGGTCCGGGAGGATCGCGGAGAGCGGACCCTGCGCGAAGTTGTAGGCGACCTGGATCAGCGTCCACGCGACGATGATGCCCGCGAGGCTGTTCATGAAGCCGAGGGCGATGAGCGCGGCGCCGCCCACGATGGCGCCCGCGATGATCCACGGCGCGCGGCGGCCGAACCGCGAACGGGTGCGGTCGGACAGCTGTCCGGCGGCGGGCTGGGCGATCATCGCGCCGAGCGCGCCGATCGTGGACACGATCGCGATGTTCGCGACCTGGGTCTTCTCGTCGGGGAACATCGCGATGAGCTGCGCCTGCAGCAGGATGCCGGGGACCGCGCCCCAGATCACGAAGATCGCGAAGTTCGCCGGGATGATCCATCCCAGCAGACGTCGGACGCCCTTGATCGGGGCGGGCGGGTCGTCCTCGCCGGACGCGGTGGCCACGAACGTGGTCTCCGTGAGGGGCGGACGCAGCTCTTCGGGCGTGTCGGATGATGTCGACGTCATTGTCAGTCCTTGGGGGCGAGCGGTGGGATCGGGTCGGGCCGACGAAGGCGCTCGACGCGTCCTCGGAACCGGCTGTTCGCACGCTAGCATGAAAAACCGGCACAAGTGTAGGTTTTTGTTCAGAGCGGTGCCCGGCCGCGGATCGCGCACCGGTCGCGACCCTCTCCGGCGCCGGGGGACGCATACGATGGGACACCGATGACGACCGAACGCGGATACACCACGGGCAGGGCCCGGCGGGAGCGGATCATCGCGGCCGCGACCGCGCTGTTCGGACGCGTCGGCTTCAACAGCGCCACGATGCTCGAGATCGCGCAGGTCTGCGAGATCTCCCGCGCGGGCCTGGCCCACCACTTCCCCACCAAGGAATCGCTGATGGAGGCGGTGCTGGAGACCCGGGACCGCGAGGACCGCGAGCGTTTCCGGCGCAACGGCTCCCAGGGCCAGGACGGCATCGGCGTGCTGCGCGGCATGGTGGACCTCGCCCGGCACAACAGCGAGGTCGGCGGCATCATCGCCCTGTACGCCGTGCTCTCGGCCGAGGCGGCGGATCCCGCGCATCCGGCCCACGACTACTTCGTGCGGCGTTACGCCAGGATCCGCTCCGGCACGGCCAAGGCGCTGCGCGACGCCCGCGCCGCGGGCTACCTGGCCGCCCACGTCGACGAGGACCGCGCCGCCGCCGAGCTCACCGCGCTCATGGACGGCCTCCAGCTGCAGTGGCTGCTCGACCCCGCGTCGGTCGACATGGCGGAGACCGTGCGCCGCCGCATCCAGGAGCTGCTCGTGGTGCCGCTCGACCCCGCCCGCTGAGCGAGCGCGGCAGCCCCGGCCCTGAGCGCGCGAAGCGAGACGAAGGGCGCCTACGACCAGACGAAGCGGAAGGTGCCCGCCAGGACGGCCGCCGCGATCGACAGCGCCATGATGCCCGCCCCGCCCGCGAGCGCGATCGCGTCGCGGGCGTGGAGCCGCGACGGACGCGACCACGTGCGCGGGATCTCGGATCCGAATCCGCGAGCCTCCATCGCGAGGGCCAGCTTGGTGCCGCGACGGACGGCGAACACGAGCAGCACGAAGGACATCGTGACGAACCGGCGCAGCACGCCGCGATCGCCCACGCCGCGCGCTCGGCGGGCGAGCGACATCGTGCGCCAGTCGTCGAGGAACAGCCCGAGCATGCGCGTGCCCGCGAGCACCCCGAGCACGAACCTGCTGGGCAGGTGCGCGACCTGGGCGAGGGCGTCCGCGAGCGCGGTCGGATCCATGCGGGCGAACAGCAGGATGGTTGGAAGGCCGAGCGCCACGACGCGGATCGACACCGCGACGGCGAGCTGGATCGACGCCTCGCTGATGTGCGCGAACCCGAAGCTGAAGAAGACCTGCCCTCCCGGCGCGGCGTAGAGCAGCATGCTGATCCCCGCGATCGGCGCCACGACGAGCAGCAGCGCGAGCCGGCGCAGCACGGTGCCCAGACGGAGCCCGCTGAGCGGGACGCACAGTAGCTGCAGGCCGATCGCGACGAGGCCGCTCGTCACGTCGATCGACGCGAACAGCGGGATCGACAGCAGCAGCGCCAGCAGGATCCGGGTGACCGGATTGACCCCGTCGATCCACGCCCCGGCCTCGGCTCGACCCCCCACCGTACGCAATGCAGGAGATCCCGCGTCTTCCGCCCCGGATCCGGGCCCACCGGCGGCGTTTCTCCTGCGTTGTGTGCGGCCGAGGTCGAGGCGCGTCATGCCGCCTCCTCGGTCCGGGCCGCGTCGGCCGCGTCGGCGGGGGCGAGGGCGATCCGGTGGCCGCCGAGGTGGCGGATCACGTCGTCGTCGTGCGTCACCGCGATCACGGCGGTGCCGCGCGCGATCTCCTCCTGCAGCAGGCTCACGATCCCGATCCAGCCCCGCCGGTCCTGCCCGAAGGTCGGCTCGTCCAGCACGACCACGGCGGGCGCCGCGGCGAGCACGGTGGCCACCGACAGCCGCCGCTTCTGACCGCCCGAGAGCGTGAACGGGTTGGCGGCGGCGAGCGCCGTGAGGCCGAGCCGGTCGAGCAGGGCGTCGACGACGGCATCGACGCGCGGGGCCTCCCAGCCGAGGGCCCGCGGACCCACCGCGAGCTCGTCGCGCACGGTCTGCGTGAGGAACTGATGCTCCGGATCCTGGAACACCATCCCGATGCGGGTGAGCAGCTCGCGCGAGGTCCACGCCGACGGGCGACGGCCGCGTCGCCCGCGGAGCTCCTCCTCGGCCTCCACCAGCCCCCGCAGCGGATCCAGGAGACCGGCGAGGGTCAGGGCCAGCGTGGACTTGCCGGCACCGTTGGGGCCGACGATGACCGTCGCGGCAGCGTCCGGCACCGTCAGGTCGAGGCCGCTCTGCACCGCGGAACGGCGGTCGCGCGACACCGCGAGATCCCGGGTCGTGAGCACGCCCTCCCCGGCCGACGGCGCCGGCGGCAGCACCGGGAGGTCGACCGGGTGGCCCGGCACCCACACGCCCGCGTCGGCCAGAGCGTCGCCGTACGCGCCGAAGACGTCGGCGGGCCTGCCGTCGGCGAGCAGTCCGCCGCCGGCGCCCACGACGATGACGCGCGTCATCAGGTCGGCCCAGATCCCGGTGCGGTGCTCGATGACGACCAGCGTCGCGCCCGTCGCCTCGACCACCCGCTCGACGCTCGCGCGGATCTCGCGCACGCCGTCCGGATCCAGGTTGGCCGTCGGCTCGTCCAGCAGCAGCAGCCCGGGCCGCATCGCGAGCGCGCCAGCGAGGGCCAGGCGCTGCTTCTGCCCGCCGGACAGCGCGGACGTCCGGCGGTCGAGCGGCACGTCGAGACCCACTGCGTCGAGCGCCTGCCCGACTCGCTCGGGGATCTCCGCCGCGGGGACGCCGAGGTTCTCACAGCCGAACGCGACGTCGTCGCCGACCCGGCTCAGCACGACACCGGCATCCGGATCCTGCAGCACCAGGCCGATGCGCCCGCGGCGGCTCTCCGGATCCGCGCCGTCGACGAGAAGGGATCCGCTGCGCTCGCCCTCGTCGGCGTCGCCGAGCAGCCCCGCCATCCCCGTCAGGAGGGTGGACTTGCCCGCGCCGGAGGCGCCGAGCAGCAGCACGCGCTCGCCGGGCTCGATCGTGAAGGACACGTCGCTGACCGCGGGCAGGCGGCGGCCGGCGTAGCGCCAGCCCCACCGGTCCGCGACGACGCGGGCCGCACCCGCGGTCATGTCAGACCTCGCGACGCAGCTCGCGTCCGGCGGCGAAGCGGCTGAGCGCACCGGTCGCGGCGAGCGCGCGCACCAGCAGCCAGCCGAGCACGCCGGCGAGCACCGCACCCGAGACGACGAGGGTGCCGAGGTAGATCGCGTTGAACTCGAGGCTCTTGAGGATGTTCGGCGAGCTGCCGTAGAACAGCTCGAACACCCAGGCGCCCACCGCCGCGGCGACACCGGAGAGCGCGGCCACCGGCAGCGAGAAGCGACGGTAGAGGAAGACGGCGAAGATCAGCTCGGCACCCAGGCCCTGCGCGATGCCCTCGAGCACCGTGGATACTCCCCAGATGTTGCCGATCAGCATCGAGACGACCGCCGCGACGACCTCGACCACGAGCGCCGCGCCGGGCTTGCGGATGACGAGTCCGCCGACGACGCCGCCGAGCAGCCAGATCCCGACGGCGATCCCGCCGAGGCCCGGGGTGAGTGCGTCGGCGGCCGAGAACCAGGCGTAGCCGATGGTGTTCCAGACCCAGAAGACCAGGCCGATCGCGACGCCCAGGACGGCGGCGACGACGATGTCGACGACCCGCCAGTTCAGGCGGCGCGCGACCGCTCCCATGCTCGCGTTGCGTGCGGTTGCCGTTGCATGCATGACTGTTGCTCCTCCCTGCGCCGGCATGATCCGGATCAGGTTCGACGGTCGAAGCGCGATTCGCTCCCTCTCAGCCCGGCTCGCCGGACTCCCGTGGTGATCCGCCCATCTTAGCCCCGGCCGAGAGGCGCCGCGACCGGCGGCGTCGCACCCGGTCGCCGCCCGTTCCGGAGCACCGGATCCCGCGCCGGAACGCACGAGGGGTGTGCGGCGACCGACGTGCGCGCGGATTCCCGCGGCAGAACGGCGTTCGGCTGCCGGTGATCGACACGGCCTCCCGATACGGTAGGAGGGTGAACGAAGACGACGGCCCGGCGGCCGCACAGGGCGATCCCGAGCTCGTCGACGCCCCGGCCGAGACCGCCGCAGCGGATTCGGCGTCCGCCGTCGCGACGCTCGACGCTCCGGCCGAGGTCGCCGAGTCCTCGGACGACCCGATCGCAGGCGACGCCCCTCCGCCGGAGGACCCGAACGCCCCGGCCACCGACGCCCCCGTCTCCGGGGGCCCGGTCGTCGGCGCCGACGCCGTCGACTCCGCGGAGACGGTCGAGCCCGCGGGCCTGTTCCCGGCGCCGGCGCCCGCCCCCGAGGCCGGCCTCCTCTTCCCGCCGACCGACGCTGCCGTCCCGACCGCCCCTGCCTCCTCGGCCGCGACCGGCACGGTCCTCGTCGACGCCGCCTCCGCCGACGCCCCCGCCGCCACGTCCGGCGCCGCGCGTACCGAGGTGCGACCGCTGCCGTCGGCCTCGCTCGTCCGCGGGCCCGATCGCACCCCGACCGCCGCGCTGGCCTGGGTCGACGTCGCCCGCATCGGTTCGACGACCACGGCCGCGGAGCCGGCCTCCTCGCCCGCGCTGCTCGCCGACGCCCCGCGGCGGAGCCTCGTCCGGCCCGCCGTGCTGCTGCCGATCGCGGGCCTGCTCGCGGTCGCCGTGGCCTACGGCGCCACGACCGCGCTCTGGCCCCTCAACGCCGTGAAGCCGACCACGACGGCGGTGGCGTTCCAGCCCGTGGCCGCCCCGGCCGCGGCGGCCGCGTGGCCGACGACCGGCAGCGCCGCGGTCAGCGTGCAGGGCATCGGCACGGTCGCATCCGCCGACCAGCAGGTTCCGATGGCCAGCATCACGAAGCTCGTGACGGTGCTGACCGCCCTCGACAAGATGCCTCTGAAGACCGGAGAGCAGGGCCCCTCCTTCGCGTTCACCCAGGCGGACAGCGACGACTACCTGAACTATCTGCGACAGGACCAGTCGGCTCTGGATGTTCCCGTGGACGGATCCCTCACGCAGTACCAGTTGTTCGAGGGGATCCTGCTCGGCTCCGCCAACAACTACGCCGATCGCCTCGCCCGCGAGCTCTGGGGTTCCGACGAGAACTACGCGGCCGCGGCCAATCAGTGGCTGGCCCAGCACGACCTCGGCGACATCCGCGTCGTGACGCCCTCCGGCTTCGACTTCGGCAACGTCGCCACCCCTCGCGCGCTCATCCAGCTGGGCGAGATCGCGGAGAAGAACCCGGTCATCGCCTCGATCGTGAAGCAGAAGAGCGTCGAGCTGCCCGGTGCCGGGATCGTGGAGAACACGAACGGCCTGATCGATGACGCGGGCATCGTCGGCATCAAGACGGGCACGATCGGCGACGGCGACGACACCCGGTACAACCTGCTCTCCGCGAAGGACGTGGCCGACGGCACCACCACGGTGCGCATCTTCGTCGCCGCGCTCGGACAGAGCAGCGATCAGGGTCGGGTCGACGTCTCACGGGCGCTCTACGCCGACGTCGAGGCAGCACTGAAGAACCAGCCGCAGACGGTCACCAAGGGTACGACGCTCGGCACGGTCGACACCGCCTGGGGCGAGACGTCGCAGGTCATCGCCGCCGACGACGCCCGCGTCACCCTGTGGAACGGCGCTTCGGCGTCGGCCACGACGAAGTTCGCGCTGGGGGACACGTGGAAGGCCGGCGCGAAGGCCGGGACGCTCGCCCTCAAGGGTCCGCTGGATGCGACGACGGTGCCGCTCACGCTGCGCACCGAGCTGAAGGGACCGAGTCTCTGGTGGCGACTGAGTCACCCTCTCGAGCTGTTCGGTCTGACCAAGTAGGGGCACGAGCGCGTCCGCGCGGTCGGACGCTCTCGGCATCTGCCACCGCGAGAACGACGGAGCGCCGCCGCCCTGGCCAGGACGACGGCGCTCGTGCCGTGATGATCGCGGTGCGTGTCAGAGATCGTCCGACCGCGGGGCGTCTGCCGCCTCCGCGGCCTCGACCGCCCGCTCGGCCACCGCGACCGGAGCGGACCCGGCTCCGGCGACCGCGGCGCCTCCGGCCTCGGTCTCCGAGGCGACCGAGCCCTCTGCGGGCACCGTGACGGTCCCGGTGACGAGTGCGGCGTCGGCGTCGGTGTCACTCGCCGCCTGCTCGAACTGCGACTGGTAGAGCCGCCAGTACGCGCCCTCGGCCGCGATCAGTTGCTCGTGCGTGCCCTTCTCCACGATGTCGCCGTGCTCCATCACGAGGATGAGGTCGGCATCGCGGATCGTGGACAGGCGGTGCGCGATCACGAACGACGTGCGGCCGTGCCGCAGCGCCGCCATGGCGTGCTGCAGCAGCAGCTCGGTGCGGGTGTCGACGGCCGACGTGGCCTCGTCCAGGATGAGGATCGACGGCTGCGCCACGAACGCGCGCGCGATCGTGATCAGCTGGCGCTCACCGGCCGACACGTTCGACGCGTCCTCGTCGAGCTTCGTCTCATAGCCCTCGGGGAGGGCGTGCACGAAGCGGTCGACGTAGGTCGCCTTGGCGGCCTCGATGACCTCGTCATCGCTCGCCGTGGAACGGCCGTACCGGATGTTCTCCCGGATCGTGCCCGCGAACAGCCACGGATCCTGCAGCACCATGCCGGTGCGGGAGCGCAGATCCGACCGCTCCATCTCGGCGATGTCCTGCCCGTCGAGCAGGATGCGGCCGCCGCTGAGCTCGTAGAACCGCATGATGAGGTTCACCAGCGTGGTCTTGCCCGCGCCGGTCGGGCCGACGATCGCGACAGTCTGCCCCGGCTCCACGCGGAACGACAGGTCGGTGATGAGCGGCCGGTCCTCCGTGTAGGAGAAGGCGACGTGCTCGAACTCGATCACGCCCTTGCCGTCGGTGACGGTGGGGGCGTCGTCGATGTCCGGATCCTGCTCCTCCGCGTCCAGCAGCTCGAAGACGCGCTCGGCCGAGGCGGTGCCCGACTGCACGACCGCCGCCATGCCTCCCAGCTCGCTCAGCGGCTGGGTGAACTGCTGCGAGTACTGGATGAACGCCTGCACGTCGCCCAGACGGATCTGGCCGCTCGCGACCATGAGGCCGCCGAGCACGGCGAGGCCGACGTACGTCAGGCTCCCGATGAACGTCATCGCCGGCATGATGATGCCGGACAAGAACTGCGCCTTGAACGCGGCCTGGTACAGATCCTCGTTCTCGACCTGGAACTTCTCCAGCGCGTCCTTCTCGCGGCCGAACACCTTCACCAGGGCGTGGCCCGAGAAGGCCTCCTCGACGCGGGCGTTCAGGCGGCCGACCTTCTTCCACTGGATGCCGAACGCCTTCTGCGAGCGCGGCCCGATGACGCCGAAGATCACGGCCATCAGCGGCAGCGCCACGAGGGCGACGAGCGCCAGCTGCCAGGAGATCGAGAACATCATGATCAGCACGCCGATCACCGTGAGCACCGAGGTGAGCGCACCGGACAGCGACTGCTGCATGGTCTGCGTGATGTTGTCGATGTCGTTCGTGACGCGCGAGATCAGCTCGCCGCGCTGCACCTTGTCGAAGTACGACAGCGGCAGGCGGTTGATCTTCGCCTCGACGTCCTCCCGCAGGCGCCACATCGTGCGCACCATGATGACGTTGATCACGTAGCCCTGGATCCAGCTCAGCAGGGCGGAGCCGACGTAGATCGCCAGCACCGCGGTGATCACCCAGCGCAGCTGGTCGAAGTGGATCCCGTCGCCGACCCGGAAGTCGCCGAACGCGGCGACCATGTCGGCGAACTGGTTCTGGCCGCCCTGGCGCAGCGTCTCGACGACCTGGCTCTTCGGCGTGCCCGCGGGGAAACCGGGGAAGTCGCCGTTGGGCTGGCCGAGCGTCTTGGAGATCACACCCTCGTAGATGATGTTCGTCGCGTTGCCGAGCACCTTGGGCGCGGCGACGGACAGCACGACCCCGATCGCGCCGAAGATCGACACGAGCACGAACCACACGGCGCTGGGCTTGAGCAGCCCGATCATGCGCTTGAAGCTCGGGCCGAACTGGCTCGCCTTGCCGGGCGCGGGCCCGTCGAACATGCCGCCACCCTGCAGGCGCGCCTTCTCGGCCTGCTCGGCCTCCTCGCGCTCCTCGTCGGTCATCTCCGCCGTCGCGGTCGCGGCACCGCCGGCGTACTTCGCCCGACGCGCCTCCATGCGGGCGGCCCGAGCGGCCTTCTTGTCGGTGTTGTCGGTCATGCGTCCACCCCCAGCTGCGACTCGACGATCTCTCGATAGGTGTCGCTGGTCTCGAGCAGCTGCTCGTGCGTGCCGACCGCGACCATCGTGCCGCCTTCGAGCACCACGATCCGGTCGGCGTCGGTGATGGTCGACACGCGCTGCGCGACGACGATCTTGGTCACGTGCGGGAGCTCGCGCCACAGCGCCTGACGGAGTCGGGCGTCCGTGGTGAGGTCGAGCGCCGAGAACGAGTCGTCGAAGACCAGGATCTCGGGCTGATGCACGATCGCGCGGGCGATCGCGAGGCGCTGGCGCTGGCCGCCCGAGACGTTCGTCCCACCCTGGGTGATCGAGGAGTCGAGCCCCTTCGGCATCTCCGAGACGAAGTCCTTCGCCTGGGCGATCTCGAGCGCCGCCCACAGCTCCTCGTCGGTCGCGTCCTCCTTGCCGAAGCGGAGGTTCGAGGCGACCGTGCCGCTGAACAGGAACGGCCGCTGCGGCACGAGCCCGATGCTCCTCCACAGCGCGTCGACGTCGGCCTCGCGCACGTCCGTGCCGCCGACCGCCACCGCGCCGCCGGTCACATCGAACAGGCGCGGGATCAGCGAGACGAGGGTCGTCTTGCCCGCACCTGTGGATCCGACGATCGCGACGGTCTCACCCGGCTCCGCGCCGAAGCTGATGCCGGTCAGCACCGGCGACTCGGCACCCGGGTAGGTGAACTCGACGTCGTCGAACGCGACGGCGCCCGGTGCCGGGAACCGCACCACGCCGTCGACCGGACGGCTCATGGTCTGCTCGGCGTCGAGCACCTCGCCGACGCGCTCGGCCGAGACCGCGGCGCGCGGGATCATCATCGCCATGAAGCTGGACATGATGACGCCCATCATGATCTGCCCGATGTACTGCATGAACGCGAACAGCGTGCCGACCTCGACGTTGCCGTTGTCGACCTCGATGCCGCCGAACCAGATCACGCCCACGATGGTGACGTTGAGGATCAGCATGAACAGCGGGAACAGCAGCACGAAAAGGGATCCGACGTTGCGACCGACCACCATGATGTCGGTGTTCGCGCCGCGGAAGCGCTCCTCCTCGATGCGCTCGCGCACGAAGGCGCGCACGACGCGCACGCCGGTGAGCTGCTCGCGCATGATGCGGTTGACGTTGTCGAGCTTGCCCTGGTAGCTGCGGAACAGCGGAACCATGCGGCCGATGATGATGCCGGCCACGATCAGCAGCACGGGCACCGACACCGCGATGAGCCAGCTCAGCTGGAGGTTGGTCTGCACGGCCATGACGATGCCGCCGATGGCGAGGAGCGGGGCCGTGACGAACATCGTCGAGCCCATCATCGCCAGCATCTGCACCTGCTGCACGTCGTTGGTGTTGCGGGTGATCAGCGAACCGGCGCCGAACTGCGAGACCTCGCGCTCGGAGAATCCGCTCACGCGGGAGAACACGTCGGCGCGGATGTCGCGGCCGGCGCCCATCGCGGCGCGCGCCGCGAAGTACGTGGCGATGACGGAGGCGATGATCTGGCCGAGCGATACGGCGAGCATCAGCGCGCCGTGCGACCAGATGAAGCCGGTATCGGCCCTCGCGACGCCCTTGTCGATGATGTCGGCATTGAGCCGTGGCAGGTACAGGGAGGCCAGGGCGCTGGCGAACTGGAACACCAGCACGCCGAGCAGCAGCCACTTGTACCGCGACAGATAGCGGAACAGGATCTTTCCGAGCACAGGCGGACTTTCCTTTTGGGAGCGGACTTCCCAGGGGGAAGAGGATCGGCCGAGAATCGGCCAGGAAACACCCTGCCACGAGGCGCCGACATTCACATCCCCCGTGAGGAGGATCCGCTCGAATCTTCGCTGACGGCGAACGAATCCCTGCTCCGCCGATATTTCCGGATCCGGTTGAGGAACCCGGGACCGGGGCTTCAGCGCCCGACGATGAGGTGCGGGCGCGGCCCCTCGAGCCGCGCGATCCCGATCTTGACCTCGGTCAGCTCCGCCTGCAGCCCATCGATGCGCGCCGAAAGGGAACCGTCTACTCCATCGATCCGGGCGGACAGCGTCTCCTCGACCCGGTCGATCCTCGCCGACAGCTTTCCTTCGACCCCGTCGATCCGCGCCGACAGCTTTCCCTCGACCCCGTCGATCCTGCGGACCACCCAGGCGAAACCTGCGAACATGCCGCTGCCGAGGGTGACCAGCACGGCGAACGCCGTGACCACCACCCCGATGAGCTCGACGGACATGTACATGCCCTCCATTCTGCGCGTCCCCCGGGCGCTGCACCAGCGACGATAGGCGACGGAACGGAAGGAGTCGCACCCCTGTCCGCGACCGGTGGACTGCCCGACCAGGTGCGCGGCTGTGCGGACCGCGCTCAGCTCCAGAGCGGGACGGGCGGCACGTAGTCGCGCGCCTCGGCGGCGGCGTCGGGGGCGAGGTCGGCGAGCGTCTGCGGATCCCAGCGCGGGTTGCGGTCCTTGTCGACGAGCTGGGCGCGGATGCCCTCCACGAGATCCGGGTGGTGGTGCACGAACCACAGCACGCGGCGGTACTCCCCCGCCAGCGCATCGCGCACCGACGCCATCGCGCGGGCCTCGCGCACGGCGTCGAGGGTGACGACGAGGGCGGTGGGCGCGAGCGATTCGAGCAGGTCGGCGGTCGCCGCCGCCCCGTCCGGTTCGCCCGGAAGCGCCCGGAGGCGCGCGACGATCTCCGGCACCGTGTCCGCGGAGAAGGCCTCGTCGATCCACCCCTGCTGCGCGGCGAGCGCGGACGGTTCCGGCGTCTCGTCGAACAGCATGACGATCTCGCTCGGCCCGGTCGGATCCGCCCGGTGCGCGAGAGCGTCCCGGAGCGCGTCGATGCGCTCCGACGGCACGAAGAAGTCGGCGAACCCCGCGTACAGCGCGTCGGAGCCGTCCATCGTCCCGGCGGTCAGGGCCAGATACTCGCCCAGGCGTCCCGGCGCTCGGGCGAGCAGCCAGGTGCCGCCCACGTCGGGGGTGAAGCCGATCCGTACCTCCGGCATCGCGAGCTGCGAGCGCTCCGTGACGACGCGGATGGCGGCGTGCCCGGCCACGCCGATGCCGCCCCCCATCGTGATGCCGTCCGCGACCGCGACGATCGGCTTGGGGTACTCGGCGATGGCGGCGTTCATCGCGTACTCCTCGCGGAAGAAGTCGACCGTGTCGGCGCTGCGACCGGCCGTGATCTGCGCGTGCAGCTCTCGTACGTCGCCCCCCGCACACAGCCCGCGCTCCCCCGCGCCGTCGATGAAGACGATCTCGATGTCGCTGTCATCGCGCCAGGCGTCCAGCGCGGCGTGCACCGCGCGGATCATGCCGACGTTCAGCGCGTTCAGCGCGCGCGGCCGGTTGAGCGTGATCCTGCCCAGCGCCCCATCGGTGCGCACCAGCACCTCGGGCTCGACGACGGCGGCGGACGGGGCCTCTTCGACAGTGCTCACGGATGCCACGTTACCGCGCCCAATCAGGCGGAATGGCCCGGATCAACCTGCGTTTTCACTCCCCATCCGGCAGGATAGAGGGGTACTGCCGTATCGATGAGAGGCCGCGGATGACCGACGGACAAGTGCTCGAGTTCTCGCATGCGACGAAGCGCTTCGGCGTTCTCACCGCCGTCGACGACCTCTCCGCCCGCATCGAGCCCGGCGCGGTGACCGCCTTCCTCGGTCCCAACGGGGCGGGCAAGACCACGTCGCTGCGCATGCTGCTCGGCCAGATCCGGCCCACCTCCGGCACTGCGACCATCGGCGGCGTCTCGCACGCCGAGCTGCGCCACCCGCTCCGCACCATCGGATCCGTGCTCGAGGAGGCCGTCTACCGGCCCCGCCGCACAGCACCCCGCCAGCTGTCCATCGCGGCCAAGGCGAACGGGATCCCGCTGTCGCGCGTGGACGAGGTCCTCTCGCTCGTCGGCCTGCAGAACGAGACCGAGACGCGCATCGGCGCCTACTCCCTCGGCATGCGCCAGCGCCTGAGCGTCGCGGGCGCCCTTCTGGGCGATCCCGGTGCGCTCGTGCTGGACGAGCCGGCGAACGGCCTGGATCCCGAGGGCATCCGGTGGATGCGTCTGCTCATGCGGCGCCTCGCCGACGAGGGCCGCACCGTTCTGGTCTCCTCGCACGTGCTGAGCGAGATCGAGCAGATCGCCGACAACGTGCTCGTGCTCTCCAAGGGCCGCCTGGTGTATGCGGACAGCATCGGAAAGCTGTCGGATCCCACGACGGGTTCCGTGGTCGTCGACGCGGAGGACCGCGCCGCGCTCACGACCGCCCTGAGCGAGGCCGGGCTGACCTTCGACGTGCTGCGCTCGGGGCTCACGGTGCACAACACCGACGCCGCCGCGGTCGGCGCCGTCGCCGCGTCCGCCGGTCTCGCGCTCACCACACTGCAGCAGCGTGGACCGAGCCTGGAGGAGGTCTTCCTCGACCTCGTGCACGGCCGCCGCGATCCCCTCACCGGGTCCGTCCCGGTGCTGACGGCGCCCGCCGCGGAGGAGACCCCCGCCACGGACGACGCGGCAGAGGCCGCAGCGGCCCCGGACGCCGACGCCGAGGGCGCGGGAGCTCCGGCCGCGGAGGACGGGACGCCGTCGGCCGGACTGTTCGGCGCGGCTGTGGCCGTGCCCGCCGTCGCCGCCACCGGTGCGGGCGTCGCCGGCCTGTTCGAGAAGACCGGCCCGGCGGCCGCCGAGGCCGGCACCGTCGCGATCCCCACCACCCGCCGCGAGGCCGCCGAGTTCGCCGCCGCGCAGAGCGCGCAGGGCGACGAGGAGGCCGAGGGCTCCGAGGAGGGCGTATCCGTCGCCGCAGATGACGCGGGCGATGAGGGCGACGAGGCCGCCCCGGCGGGAGCGGACGCCGCAGAAGGATCCGAGGAGACCTCGTCGGACGGCGTGGCTCCGTCGGACGGCGAGGCCGCCGAGGGATCCGTCGACGCCGAGCAGGCGCCGGCCGAGGACGACGACGAGGCACCCCAGGGCGACGAGCCCGGAGCGGCGTCCGCGGAGGAGAGCAGCGAGGACGCCGACTCCTCTGCCGAGGTGGACGGATCCGAGAGCGACGACCAGGACGGATCCGAGACCCCCGCGACCGACGACGGCGGCGAGCACGCGCAGCCCGAGGTCGCGCCGGAGCAGTCCGCCGAGGACGACCAGGACAGCCCGGACGAGAGCACGATCGCCGCGGGCATCGCGCTGACCGCCCCGGTCGCGGCCGACTACACCCCCGGAGAGCCGCAGCACGACGCTCCGCTCACCCACGACGCCGACGCGGCGGATGAGGCCGAGGGTTCCGCTCTCGGCTCCTTCGAGACCGCCGCCCTGACGATCCCGGCGGAGGCGACCTCGGTGTCGTTCGACGACCTGATCACGGGCGTGCCCTCGGCGGTGCAGTCCACCGAGGACGACGACGCCCCCGAGGACGCGGAACCCGCCGCAGCATCCGAGGACGGCGAGGCGCAGGACACCGCGGACGAAACGTCTGCGGACGAAGCACCTGCGGACGATGCCGGCCACGAGGTGGACGACGCCCCGACCGCCGCGACGACCGTGATCACCACTCCTCACGCCGATGACGAGTTCGCCACCCCTGAGCCCAGCACCGAGACCACGGAGATCGCGGGCATCGAGATCTTCGCAGCCCTGGCCGAGGGCCGCACGCAGGAGATCCAGGTGATCCTCGACGAGACGCCCGAGGAGGACGACGACCTCGAGGATGTGACGCAGGGCGAGATCCATCACGACGAGGATCCGCGCGCCGCCGCCGTCAGCGCATCGCTGGCCGCAGCCGCCCGGGCCTTCTACACCGATGACGCCCCGTCGTACACGCCGGGGCCCGCCGCCGGCGAGCAGCCCGCAGCGGACGAGCACGCCCCCGACGAGCACGCCCAGGGGGAGCACGCGGACGGCGAGCACGCCCCCGAGGAGCACCACGAGGGCGACCGCAACGACGACGGGCAGCACCCGGAGCACCGCGGGAACTGACCCCGGCACAGGCTCGCGAAGCGGCGATCGTCCGAGGACGGTCGCCGCTTCGGCGTTCCGGGACGGTGCACGCGTCGCCACGGCGGCGGCATCGGCACCGGCTCAGGCGGGGCGGACCGCCGGCTTGCGCTTGCGGGAGGGCTTGGCCGGCTCGGCGACGGGGATCGCGCCGGTGGCGGCGATGTCGGTCACCTCGGCGAGCTCGCTCGTGGCATCCAGGCGCAGCGCCTGGGCGAGCGCGAGGCCGTGCCTCGTGGTGAGGACGAGACGCTGGAACTCCGCCCCCTCGAGATCGATCACGACGCTGGGCTTATGACGCCGGATCAGGACGAAGTCGTCGCCGTTCGCCGACTTCCAGGTGCCCGCGGCGAGCACCAGCGGCACATGCGTGCCGGGGCTGCCGACGCCGCGGAGCCAGGTCCAGGCGTCATCGGTGAGCTGCACCTTCACGATCGCCTCGCGGGCGATGTGGAGGTTGTCGCGGCGGAACGAGACGGCGCGCTCGAGCGGAGACAGCTCCACCTCGAGGCGGGTCCGGTCCAGCAGCAGCGTCACCATTCCTCCAGTCTGCCAGCGCCGTCGCGGATCCGCCCGCGAGGCACCTCACAGGACGGCAACGATCACACTGGCGGGGATCCACAATCCGGCATCCCCGCCCGCGTCCGTCGCCCCGACCCACATCCCCCCTCTTTGCTCGCTGGTCGCGGATTGCGGCTTTCCGCGGCGCTGAACCGCGATCTGAGACGAGTGAGCGAAGTGCGGGAGGCGGCAAGCGAGCGAAGCGCCGGGGGCGGCCCAGCGAGCGAAGGGAGGGGCGGGTCAGGCGGTCGCGCGCGCCGCGGCCTCAGCCGCCTGAGGCAGGGCCGCCTCGATCGCGGCGAGCTCGGCCTCGCCGTGGGCGGCGGTGAGGAACCAGGCCTCGAAGACGCTGGGCGGGAGGGCGACGCCCTGCTCACGCATCGCGTGGAAGAACGGCGCATACCGGAACACCTGCTGCGCCTGAGCCTCGGCGTAGTCGCGCGGCGCCCGCTCGGCGAAGGCCACGCCGAACAGGTTGCCGGCGCGCGGCACGGCGTGCACGACGCCGGCCGCGGTCAGCGCGCCGTCCAGCGCCGTCGACAGCCGCGCCGCCGCCGCGTCGATCTGCGCGTAGACCTCCGGGGTCGCGAGCCGCAGCGTCGCGAGCCCCGCGGCGACCGAGAGGGGGTTCCCGCTCAGGGTGCCCGCCTGGTAGACGGGGCCGGTGGGCGCGAGGCGGTCCATGACCTCCGCGCGGCCGCCGAGAGCGGCGAGCGGCATCCCGCCGCCCACGACCTTGCCGAACGTGATGATGTCGGGGAGGTACTCCTCCCCCGCCTCCTGCTGCAGACCCCAGAAGCCCGCGGGGTGCACGCGGAAGCCGGTGAGCACCTCGTCGAGGATCATCAGCGCGCCGTGCGCGTGCGCGGTCTCGGCGATCAGGCGGTTGAAGCCCGGCACAGGGGCGACCACGCCCATGTTGGCCGCCGAGGCCTCCACGATGACGGCGGCGATGCGCTCGCCGTGCTCGGCGAACACCGCGGCGAGCGCCTCCGGGGAGTTGTAGTCGATGACGAGCGTCTGCGCCGCGATCGGGGCCGGGACGCCCGCGGATCCGGGAAGGGCGAGCGTCGCGACACCGGATCCGGCGGCGGCCAGCAGCCCGTCCGAATGCCCGTGGTAATGACCGGCGAACTTCACGAGGAGGTCACGGCCGGTGACGCCGCGGGCGAGCCGGATCGCGGTCATCGTGGCCTCGGTGCCCGTGGAGACCAGGCGCACACGCTCGACGGGGCGCACCTCGCCGTGCCGCACCCGATCGGCGATGAGCGCGGCCAGCTCGACCTCGCCCTCGGTGGGGGCGCCGAACGACAGTCCGCGGGTCGCCGCCTCCTGCACCGCGGCGACGATCTCCGGGTGCGCGTGCCCGAGCAGTGCCGGACCCCACGACGCGACGAGGTCGAGGTATACGGAGCCGGCCGCGTCGGTCACGGTGGCGCCCTCGGCGCGGGCGAGGAACCGCGGCGTGCCGCCGACCGAGCCGTAGGCGCGCACGGGCGAGTTCACCCCTCCGGGGATCACAGCGCGGGCGGCGTCGAACAGGTCGTCATTGCGGTCGGTCATGGATCCATTCTCCCTAGGGAGCCGGTGCTCCTCATCGTCTCGAAGCGCGCACGTGGCTCCATCCGGGCCCCCGATCCCACCATGTGCGCGCTGTGAATGCAGTGGGCCGATTCAGCCGCGGGCGATCCAGCGCGCGGCCTCGGTCGCCCAGTACGTCAGCACGACGTCGGCGCCGGCGCGGCGGATCGACAGGAGCGATTCCAGGATCGTGCGCTCCCGGTCGAGCCAGCCGTTCTGCGCGGCGGCCTCGATCATCGCGTACTCGCCCGAGACCTGGTACGCCCACACGGGCACCCGCACGGCGTCGCGCACCTCGCGCAGCACGTCGAGGAAGGCCATCGCCGGCTTCACCATGACGACGTCCGCACCCTCGGCCTCGTCCAGAAGCGCCTCGCGCACGCCCTCGCGCCGGTTGCCCGGGTCGAGCTGGTACGTGCGGCGGTCCCCCTGCAGCTGCGAGTCGACGGCCTCGCGGAACGGGCCGTAGAACGCGCTCGCGTACTTCGCGGCGTAGCCGAGCAGGAGCACGTCCTGGAAGCCCTCCGCGTCCAGCGCGTGCCGCACGGCGGCCACCTGGCCGTCCATCATCCCGGAGAGGCCGAGCAGATGCGAGCCTGCGCGCGCCTGGGCGAGCGCCATCGCGACGTACCGCTCCAGGGTGGCGTCGTTGTCGACCGAGCCGTCGGCGGCGAGCACGCCGCAGTGACCGTGGTCGGTGAACTCGTCCAGGCACAGATCGGTCTGCACGACGAGCGCGTCGCCGACCTCCGCCGCCACCGCGGCGGTGGCGAGGTTGAGGATCCCGTCCGGGTCGTCCGCCCCGGATCCCACGGCGTCTCGCACCGCGGGGACGCCGAACAGCATGATGCCGGTCACGCCGGCCTCCGCCGCCTCCGCCGCGGCGCGGCGGAGCGAGTCGACCGTGTGCTGCAGGACGCCCGGCATGGACCCGATCGGCGTCGGATCCGTGAGGCCCTCGCGCACGAAGGCGGGGAGCACCAGGTGGCGCGGGAGCAGATCCGTCTCGCGCGCGAGCGACCGCACCGCTGCGGACTGCCGCAGCCGGCGCGGGCGGACGTCGGGGAAACCGGCCGAGGCGCCGAGTCCGCCGCTCACGGGGCGAACTCGTCGGCGGCGTGCGGGAGCGTGAAGTGCGAGACCGCCTCGATCAGCGCGTCGACGGTCTGCGCGTCCGCGACGACCGTGATCGGCAGGCCGGCCTTCTTCGCGTCCTTTGCGGTGCGCGGGCCGATCGCGGCGAGGAGCGTGGTGTCCGGGATGTCCGGGAACTGCGCGCGCACCTGCTCCGCCACCGAGCCGCTCGTGACGAGGATCGCGTTGATCCGCCCGTTCTGGACGTCGCGCATGATCCGCTCGGTGACCGGGACGCCGACGGTGCGGTAGGCGACCACGCTCGAGACGTGGTGTCCCGCCTTCTTGAGCGACTTGGTCAGCAGCGGCTTCGCGATCTCGCTGCGCAGGGTCAGGATCCTCTTGGGCTCCGGCTCCAGGGCGATGATCTGGCGGGCCATGCCCTCGGCGGAGTTGTCGTCCTCCGGCACGAGATCCACGTGGTAGCCGACCGCCATGAGGGCGGCGGCGGTGGTCTCGCCGACGGCGGCGATCTTGGTCGTCGAGGGGATCTCGGCCCGGTGCGCGAAGAGCACGTCGACGGTGGTCGCGCTGGTGATCGTGAGCCAGTCGAACTCGCCGTTCTCGAGCTTCACCAGGGCGTCGTCGAGCGCGGCCTGGTCGTTGGTCGGCGCGAAGTTGATCAGGGGGGCGACCACGGGGACCGCGCCCTGGGCGCGCAGGCTGGCGGCGACGCCGTCGCCCCAGGGGCCGCCGCGCGGCACGAGCACGCGCCAGCCGGTGAGCGGCTTGGCCTCTTGCTTCGATTCAGTCATCATCATCGGGTTCAGGAGCGCGGAAGAAGGTCAGCCGCCCCACGTTCGAGCAGCCGATGGGCAACAGACGACCCGATCTCGCGTGCTGCGGCGATCGGGTCTGCACCATCGGCAGAGTCCGCGCCGTTGCCCCTGCCGTTGGCTTGAATATACTCCTCGGCCGACCCCTCCGCCTCCACGGTTCCTGGACGCAGCGCCTCGGTGACGTCGATCCCGATGCGCCATCCGTCGTGCGGGGCGTAGACCACCGCGCGCACCCGGAGGTCGGCGCCGGAGAGCTCGGCGTGCGCCGCCATCGGCGCCTGGCACCCGGAGTCCAGCCCGGCCAGGACCGCTCGTTCCGCGGTCACCGCGATGCGGGTCGCCTCGTCGTCCAGCGCGGCGAGCGCCGCGAGCAGGTCGACCGGGGCGTCGGCCGTGGTCTCGACGGCGAGCGCGCCCTGACCGGGTGCGGTCGGCCACTCCGCGAGCCCCAGGCTCTCGACCTTCAGCGCGCCGATCGGGTCGCCCTCGAGCCGGCTGAGCCCGGCCGCCGCCAGGATCACGGCGTCGAGCTCGCCCGATGCCACCCGCTGCAGCCGCGAGTCGACATTGCCGCGCAGATCGACCGTGCGCAGACGCGGGTTGCGCACGTGCACCTGTGCGATCCGACGCGGGGATCCGGTGCCGATCGTGGATCCGGCCTTCAGCTCGTGCAGTGGCGTGCCGTCACGGGTGACGGCGACGTCGCGCGCGTCCGCCCGCGCCGGGATCGCCGCGATGACCAGTCCGTCCGGCACGGTCGTGGGCAGATCCTTCAGGGAGTGCACCAGCAGGTCGCACTCGCCGCGGAGGAGGGCGTCGCGCAGCGCCGTGGCGAACACGCCCTGGCCGCCGATCTCGCTCAGCGAGGCGCGGTTGGTGTCGCCCTCGCTCGTGATCGGCACGAGTTCGACGCGACGTCCAGACACCTGCTCCAAGGCCTGCGCGACCTGGCCGGACTGAGCCTGCGCGAGGGCGCTGCGGCGGGTGCCGAGCCGGAGCGCGCCAGCGGTCACTGCAGGACCTCGGCGATCTCGTCGAACCGCAGCCGGCGCCCCGTGTAGAACGGCACCTCCTCCTTCACGTACCGGCGGGCGTCGGTGTAGCGGAGATCTCGCATGAGGTCGACGAGCTCCGTGGGGTCGTCGGCCTCCAGCGGAAGCAGCCATTCGTAGTCGCCCAGCGCGAACGCCGCGACCGTGTTGGCGATGACCCCGCGGAACGCGGCGCCCTTGCGGCCGTGCTCGGCGAGCATGCGGCGACGCTCGTCCTCCTCGATGAGGTACCACTCGGGAGTGCGCACGAACGGGTACAGGCACAGCCAGCCCTTGGCGTCGACGCCGCGGAGGAATCCGGGGACGTGGGCGCGGTTGAACTCGGCGTCGCGGTGCACGCCCATGACGTTCCAGACCGGCAGCAGCGTGCGCAGCAGCTCGGTGCGGCGCAGGCGGCGCAGCGCCTTCTGCAGCTCCTCGGGACTCGGGCCGTGCAGCCACACCATCAGATCGGCGTCGGCCTTGAGGCCGGACACGTCGTAGAAGCCGCGGACGCTGATGCCGCCGTCCTCGATGTGACGGACGATGTCCTCCAGCTCGGTGGAGTCGGTCTCGAGCACGGGTGCGGCGGGGTCGCGTCGCCACACGGCCCAGAGCGTGTAGCCCTCGGGCGAGGCGTCGGAGTCGGCGGCGAGCACGGGCGTTTCTGCAGCTTCAGCCATGGATCCAGTCTGCCCCCTCCGCCTATGGACGGGTGACCGATGACGGATCCGGAGCCGGATCCGCGCGGCACGATCTGCACACGACGCGACGATCTGCACGCGATCGCGCCGGATCCGTGTGCGGATCGTCGCCGGATGTGCAGATCGTCGCGCGGGGAGAGGGGCGCCGAAGGCGCGCGCGGCTCAGCGGGCGATGCTGCGGGCGACCGCCCAGACCACGCCGCCGACGACGGCGGCGACACCGACCGCTGCGGCGACCGCGCCGACCGGGTTGCGCTGGGCGAAGAGGCGCGCCCTGCCCCCGGCCTTCTGCAGCTGACGAGGCACGTTGGTCTTGTCCTCGATCGCGAGCAGAGCGGCCTTCAGCTCGGCGCGCGCCGAGGCGACCGGGTCGACGATGCCCACAGGCACGGCCGTGCGCGGGATGTTCGGATCAGCGGCCATCGCCGGCCTCCTTCACGATGCGGACGTCGGTGGCCACGGCCTGCGCGGGGTTCTCCCGTCGCAGCACCCGGCGGAACTTCAGGATCCCGAGCAGCGCGAACACGAGCACGACGAGCAGCAGGATGCCGAACGTGATGATCGCGGAGAGCCACACCGGGAACCACGAGGAGAGCCCGGCGATCGAGAACACGAGCACGACCGGCACCGCCCAGAACAGGAAGAACAGGGCGACGAGGAACCAGACGCTGCCGATGCCCGCATCCTTCGAGGTGCGCGCGACCCAGGTCTTGGCCGCGTCGATCTCGGCCTTGACGAGGTTGCTGACGAGATCGGGGAGATCGCCGAGCAGCGTCAGCAGACTGTCGTCGGCGCGATCCCGGTAGTCCCTGACCATGTCAGGCTCCTGCGGCGGGCTTCTTCGGCCCGCTCCTGGGAGCCGACGTCGAGCGCGGCTTCTTCTCCGCCTCCGCGGCGGCGACGGTCTCCTCCGCGGCCTGCTTGACCTCCGCGGCGACCGACTTGCCGCTCGCGATGGTCGAGTCCACGCGCTGGCCCGGCGTGCCGTCGGAGGTCGCCGCCTTCACGATCTTGACGGCGCCGGTCCAGAGGGCCTGCGGCACGGCCGCGGCCTGGGTCTTCGCGAAGTCCTGCACCTTGTGCACCTGCGCCTGCACCGGGTCGAGGTTCCAGACCTTGAGCCATTGCTTCTTGATCTGCTCGTACCGTTCGCGCCCTGCACGGGTGCCCAGCACATAGCCGACGCCGAGTCCGACGACGAGTCCGATCTTCCCCTTCATGGGGTCCCCTCACGTTGTGGTCGGTCTATCCGGACCTCCAGCGTAACCCTGTATTCCGTTTTCGGCATCTAAAGGTCTTCGGCCGAACGAGAACCCTGTCACGGCGCGGCGCGCGCTCAGCCCCAGAGCAGCGCGTGCCGGATCCGCTCGGCCTCCGCTCTGGCGTGCGGGACGACCTGCGCCAGCCCCGTGCCGCTGAGCCACGCACCGGTCGCGGCGAGGCCCGGGGCGTCGGCGATCGCGGCGGCCGCGGCGCTCCGCCGCTCGGCCGCGCCCAGCACCGCGGAGGGCTGCGCCTGCACGAAGCGGGAGCGGTGACTGCCGCGGAGCTGCTCCGGACGCAGCTCGACGCCCAGCAGCGCGGACGCCTCGGCGAGCGCGAGCGCGGCGGCGGCCTCGTCGTCGAGCGCGGCGGTCGCCGGCTCCTCGCCCTGGGATCCGAAGGACACGCGCACGACGTGCCGCGAGCCCGCCCGCTCGCGCAGCCAGGCCCACTTCGCGGTGCTGTGCGTGAGCGCTTTCGCGGTGTGGCTGCCGGGCACCGTCAGCACGCCGGATCCGCGCGGCGCCGCGTCGAGCACCGGGGCGTCGAGCACGAGGGTGACGATCTCGATGCGCGGGGAGGATCCGGCGGCGACCGCTGCGAGCGCGGGGACGTGCGGGGCGAGCAGGCGCCGGGCCGTCGCCTCGTCGGCGGCCAGGATCACGGCGTCGAAGAGTTCGGGCTCGGCAGGACCACCGCCGGGCCCGGCACCATCCGCCACCTCGGCGGGCGCGGACTCGGCGACGCGCACGGTCCAGCCGTCGCCGTCCCGGTAGAGGGCCTCCACGGGCGCCGCCGTGCGCACCTCGGATCCCAGCAGCTCGATGCGCGCGACGAGCGCGTCCACGAGGCCCGCCATGCCGCCCTCGAGCCCCTGCACAGCGGCGCCCGGAGCACGCTCGGAGCCGCCGGTGAGCTCGGCCACCGCCCCGGAGAGGGATCCGGCACGGGTCAGCGCGGCGTTCAGCGCGGGGGCGGCGACGTCGACGTCGATGTCGTCGGGGTGCGCGGAGTACACGCCGGTGCTGACCGGCGCCACGAGCCGATCCCGCACGCGGGGACCCATGCGCTTGCGCACGAGGCGCCCCAGGCTGTGGTCGTGACCGATCGTGAGCGGCGGGCGCAGCCGGTCGAGCCAGGCGCGCCAGGTGCCGCGCCATCCGATCACGCGGCGCACGTCCTCGGCGAACGGATTGGCCGGGATGCCGAGCAGACCGCCCTTCGGCAGCGGCGCCGCGCCCGAGGGGATCCCCGCGACCCAGGCCCCGCCTGGCTGAGGCGTGCGCACCCGGTCGCCGAGGCCGAGGTCGTCGATGAGGGCGCGCACGTGTCCTCCGCGCACCGCGAAGCTCTCCGCGCCGGCGTCGAACACGAGCCCGTCGGCCTCCCCCGGCTGCACGGCTCCTCCGGCCCTGCCCTGCGCCTCGAACACGGTCGCGTGCGCGCCGATCGCGGCGACGGCCTCCGCCGCCACGAGACCGGCGATCCCGCCGCCGACCACGGCGACCCGCAGCCGCGCCGCACGCTCCGCCAGCTCCGGCGCGTGCGCCGCCTCGGGGGCGTCGGAGCCCGCCTTCGCGCCCGGATCGGTCATCGCGCGCCCTCGACCGCGGGCTCGACGCGCACGGCGTGCACGAGCTCCACGATGCGGGTGAGCACAGTCGGGTCGGTCTCGGGCGGAACCCCGTGACCGAGGTTCAGGATGTGCGCGCGGGCCGCGGCGCCGCGGCGCAGCACGTCGCGCACGTGCGCCTCGAGCACCGGCCAGGGCGCCGTCAGCAGGGCCGGGTCGATGTTGCCCTGCACGGTGACGTCGTCGCCGAGCACCGCCGCGGCCTCGTCCAGCGGCAGGCGCCAGTCGACGCCCACGGCGTCGGCACGGCCATCGAGGCGCATGTCGGCCAGGAACGGCCCGGTCCCGACGCCGAAGTGGATGACCGGGGCATCGACGCCGTCCACGGCGGCCGCCGAGTGCGGCGCCACGAAGGCGCGGTAGTCGGAGGGGCTCAACGAGCCCGCCCAGGAGTCGAACAGCTGCACGGCGCTCGCGCCGGCCGTGCGCTGCGCCGCGAGGAACGTCCGCGAGACCTCGGCGAGCCAGCCCGCGAGGCGGTTCCAGGACTCCGGATCCGTATGCATCATGGCGCGTGCGCGCAGGTGCTCCTTGGACGGACCTCCCTCGACGAGGTACGCGGCCAGGGTGAACGGCGCTCCGGCGAAGCCGATCAGCGGCGTGCGGTCGCCGAGCTCTGCCACCACGAGGCGCACGGCCTCCTGGATCTGCGTCGTGTCGAGGGATGCGGGGTCGATCGCGGTGATGCGGGCGACGTCGGCGGCCGAGCGCACGGGATCGGCGAACACGGGTCCGCGGCCCGGCTCGATCTCGACCTCGACGCCCGCAAGCCGCAGCGGCACCACGATGTCGCTGAAGAAGATGCCGGCGTCCACGCCATGCCGGCGCACGGGCTGCAGCGTGATCTCCGCAGCGAGGTCGGGCGTCAGGCAGGCGTCCAGCATGCGGGTGCCGACGCGCAGGTCGCGGTACTCGGGCAGCGAGCGGCCCGCCTGCCGCATGAACCACACCGGGGTCGTCTCGGGGCGGGTTCCGGAAAGAGCGCGCAGCAGCGGGGCGTCGTCGAGGGGCATGGATCCATTCTCCCCGACGCCTGCTTAGCGGCCGATGGGGATCCGGCGTCGCCCGCGCGAATCCGCCTCGTGCCACAGAGGCGGCGACGATCACCGGGCGCACGAGTGCCCTCGCGGCGGCTGGCGCGCCGCAGGGCCAGGCGGCAGAATGCTGGGCAGGGATCCGCCGTCCCCGGTCGCGACGATGGCGCACCGCGCACCACCCGAGAGAGCAGACCGTTGGACGCAGCGACTCCGCCCGTGACGTCGGCCCCCGGAGGCCACGGACTCCCCGGCCTCCGCTTCGGCGCCTCCGGCCCGCGCTCCGGCGGCCACGGCCTCCCCGCGCCTCGGTTCGGCGGCGGCCCGGGCGCGGCGCCGGTCCCGCGTCCGACGGCCGGCGCCGCCGCGCGCCCTCCGATGTCCCGCCGCCGGCGCGGCTGGCTGTGGGCCGTCACCGTCGTCGCGGCGGTCGCGGTCACGATCGGGGGCGCATCGATCACCGGAGTCGCCGTGCTCACGGCGATCGCGCAGGGCTCCCCGTACGGTTCGGAGGCCACCGGGGACGGCTCCTCGACGGGCGCCGACGCGTGGGAGGACGACGTGACCACGCGGCTGAGCACCGCGATGCAGCAGAACGACCGCGCGGCGTTCGTCGCAGCGGGCGACGGGCGCGTCGCGCAGCATCTGGCGGCGATCTGGGACGAGACCAAGAAGCTGGGCTGGACGCTCGGCGTGGCCGAGTCGACGGACGCGACCGGATCCGTGCAGCTCGCGTTCAACATGCAGCTCGGCGGCTTCCACGCGGTCGCCGCCGACGACGGGACCGGCCTCGGCGGGGAGCTGCTGGCGACCTTCGTGTACGACGCGACGATCACGGGCACGGGTCCGCACTCGAAGCTCACGACGCTGGACGCGGTGGCGGACATGCCCTGGGATCGCGGCGAGCAGATCGCGGTCGCACGCGGGGAGCACGTCGCGTTGTTCGCCGACGCCGACGAGGCCGCCCTCGCCGAGGACCGCATCCCCGAGGCCGAGGCCGCGGCGGAGGACGTGCTCGCGCGTCCCGAGTGGGCGGGATCCACGGCGCGGCTCGACGGCTTCGTGACCTACGTGACCGAGGACGACCAGGACTTCCATGCGGCGTACGGCCCGGACATGGCCGACGGCGTCGCGGGATTCTGCCTGTTCGACTACCGGCCGACCCGGTGGACCGCGGAACAGGTGCCCGGCCTCGCCAGCGGCCCCTACCCGGGCGGCGGGCTCGCGGTCCTGGGGCCGGACGGGCTGCTCGATGAGGACGGCTACGTCTTCGCGCACGAGTTCGCTCACTATCTGCAGAACGCGTACGCGCCGGCACCGCTCACCGCCGACGGCGCGAAGGGCGACGACCGCGCCTTCTCCGAGGGCTACGCGGAGGCGGTGGCGGCCGACTACGCCGACGCCTCGGCCGAGCTCTTCACGACCCGCGAGGTGCGGCGCACGGTGCTCGACGGGGACGTGGCGGACGCGGTCTCCGCGGCGGCGTTCGACGACTCCGCCCGCGTCGACACGGCCTATCTGACGGCCGGATCGTACTTCTACTTCCTCGACCAGCAGCACGCCGACTACCGCGCCCTGCTGACGACGGACGGCTCGACCCCGTTCGTCACGGAGGTCGACGCGGTCATGCCGCCCGGGCTCCGCATCGCGGACTGGCAGACCTGGATGGCGTCGCAGTAGCGACGACCGACAGGATCCCCGCCGGCCGTGTGCGGGATCCGGATGAGGCTCCGCTCCTCGGATGATCGGGCATCCAGCATCCGCAAAGGGCTCAGCGCGTAAACTCTCAGGGTGCTGCTCTGCGTCACGGCCAATCACAAGACGGCCCCCTTCGACCTCCTCGAACGACTCAGTCGCACCCCGGATGACCTGGCGGGATCCCTCTCCGAAGGATCCCGGGGCGCCGTCGTGCTGGCGACCTGCAACCGCTTCGAGGCCTATGTCGACGTCGACGGCGCGGCGGACGAGCACGACGTCGAGCGGATCCTGAGCACGGTGTCGGAGCGCAGCGGGATCCCCGCGGACACGCTCACCGCATCGTCCTCCGTGCACTCCGGCCCCCGGGTCGTCGAGCATCTCTTCTCGGTGGCGTCCGGGCTCGAGTCGGTCGTGTCGGGCGAGGGCGAGATCGCCGGACAGGTGCGCCGCGCGCTGACCTCCGCGCGCAAGCACGGCACCACCTCCCCCGAGCTGGAGCGGCTGTTCCAGCGCGCGAGCGAGGCGCAGCGCAAGGTCAAGAACGACACCGCCCTCGGCCGCGCCGGCCGCTCGCTGGTGCGCCTGGCCCTCGAGCTGGCGGACAGCCGCATCGCCGACTGGAGCGCCGCCCGGGTGCTGCTCGTCGGCACCGGCGCCTACGCCGCCGTGACCCTGGCGACGCTGCGCGAGCGCGGAGCGCACGACATCAGCGTGCACTCCCCCTCGGGCCGCGGCGCCGCGTTCGCCGCGAAGCACGGCATCCGCGCCCTGCCCAAGGCCGAGTACGCGCGCGCCGCCGCGCACGCCACGATCATCATCACCTGCACGAGCGCGGAGCAGCCCGTGCTCGACGCCGCGATCCTGCGGCAGGGCCGCGGTCCGGCGCTCGCCGCGCTGCCCACGCCGGATGCCGCGGTGGACTGCCCCGTCCCCGGCCACGGCTTCTCGGCCGGCGCGACGCCGTCGCAGCTGATCGTCGATCTCGGCATGCCCCGCAACGTCTCCCCCGACGTCGCCGAGGTCCCCGGCGTCGCCCTGCTCGATCTCGAGACCATCCGTCTGCACGCGCCGCTCGAGGAGCTGCAGGCCACCGACGCCGCACGATCGATCGTGCGCGCGGCCGCCGCGACCTTCCACGAGGTCGGCGCCCGCGAGAGCGTCACTCCGGCGGTCGTCGCCCTCCGCGGGCACATCTTCGATCTGCTCGAGGCGGAGATCGAGCGCGCGCGGCGGCGCGGCGACGACGGCGGGCAGGTCGAGCAGGCGATGCGCCACCTCGCCGGCGTGCTGCTGCACACCCCGACGAGCCGCGCGCACGAGCTCGCCGCGCAGGGCCGCGGCTCCGAGTTCATCGCCGCGGTCGAGACCCTCTACGGCCTGACCGCCGCACCCGCCGCCGAGCAGGACGACGCCGCCACGGCCTGAGCCGCCCGGCCCTCACCGCGGTTAGCCTGGGACGGTGAGCGACGCGACAGACGAAGGACCGTTCTTCCACGGCACCAAGGCGGATCTGCGACCGGGCGACCTCCTGACGGCGGGTTTCCGCTCGAACTACCGGCCCGAGATCGTGATGAACCACATCTACTTCACCGCGCTGCGCGACGGAGCCGGCCTCGCGGCGGAGCTGGCCGCGGGCGATGCAGCGCCCCGCGTGTACCTGGTCGAGCCGACCGGGCCGTTCGAGGACGATCCGAACGTCACCGACAAGAAGTTCCCCGGCAATCCGACGCGTTCGTACCGCAGCACCGAGCCGCTGCGCGTGGTCGCCGAGGTCGACGACTGGACGCGGCTGACGCCGGAGGCGCTGCAGGAGTGGCGCGATCGCCTCGCCGCCGTCCTCGAAGACGAGCGCGGCGAGATCATCAACTGACCGCGACGATCAGCACCGCGACGGGTGTTCCGCCGGTGCGCCGCGAGCGTGCTCAGAGACCCGCGGCTCTCAGAGCGGCCGCGACGTGCAGCGCGGTCGTGGGGAACACCGGCACCGGTGCATCCTCCTGTGCGATGAGGAGCTCGATCTCGGTGCACCCGAGGATGATGCCCTCGGCGCCCGCGTCGACCAGCCTCGCGATGACGTCGCGGTACTTCTGGCGCGACTCCTCGGCGACGACGCCCTGCACGAGCTCGTCGTAGATGACGCCGTGCACGGTCGCCCGATCCTCCGCGTCGGGGATCAGCGTGGTGATCCCGTGCACGGCGAGGCGGTCGCGATAGAAGGCCTGCTCCATCGTGAACGCCGTTCCGAGCAGGCCGACCGTCCGCAGCCGCGCGGCGCGGATCGCTTCCGCCGTCGTGTCCGCGATGTGCAGGAACGGCACGCTGATCGCGTCGGTGATCCGATCGGCGACCAGGTGCATCGTGTTCGTGCACAGGACCACGAGCCCCGCACCGGCGGCCTCGAGGCCTTTCGCGTGGGCGGCCAGAACGGCTCCCGCGGCCTCCCAGTCTCCGGCAGCCTGCATCGCTTCGATGTCGGCGAAGTCCAGCGAGTCCAGCAGGATCGGAGCAGAGTGGAAGCCGCCGAGCTCCGCCCTCACCATTTCGTTGGCGAGCCGATACCAGTCCAGCGATGATTCCCAGCTCATGCCTCCGAGGACGCCGATCGTCTGCATGCCTTCACGCTACTGGCGGATCCGAGGACACGTCGCCTCCGGATCCGTCCTCGGATCCGCCGTCGAGGTACGCCGTGAGCGCCTCCAGCAGCTGGGTCCATCCCGGCTCGAGGCCCGCGATGGCCTCTGCGGCGCCCTCCCGGACGCCCGTCGCCTCGATGCGCAGTGCGACGACGGTCTCCGCGTCCGTGCCGGTCAGCTCGACCGTGTGCACGGCGTCGAACAGCGCCTCCCCGTCCTCGTCGACCGGGGCGAGCGCGAACACCAGGCGCCGGCCGCGGTCGGCCTCGAGCACGCGGCCGGCCGAACGGTAGACCGCCCCGCCCGGCTCGCCGAGCGCGAAGCGGATGGGCGAGCCCTCCTCCGCGCCGAGGACGAGCTCGTGCACGTCGAAGTGCGGCGGCGCCCACCACCGGCCCGCGATCCGCGGGTCCGTCCAGGCACGCCACACCGCCTCCGCGGGGGCCGCGACGACGGCGCGGAGCGATACGACGCGGGAGCGGCCCGGCTCCCCCGCCTCGCGGGCGATCGCCTGCTCGTACGCCTGCAGCGCGTCGGCATCGGGATCCGGCTGTGCCCACCCGCCGAGGTGCGCGGCGAGCGCCGCGAACGCGGGACGGTCCAGACTCGCCACCCGGCGACGCCCCAGCTTGTGGACGCGGATCAGCCCGGCCGCCTCGAGCGCCTGGAGGTGCTTGGTGGTCTGCGGCTGCAGCGCGCCGATGGCATCGGCGACGCCGCCGACGGTGCTCGCGCTCTCTGCGAGCACCTCGAGGATCCGGTACCTGGTCGGCTCGCCCATCGCTGCGAACGCGCGCTGCGGGGCGGGGGATCCGGCTCCGGGAGTGTCGTCCGCCCCGGCCCCGGGCACGGGCGACGACGACGCCGCGGTCATTCGGCGGCGACGAGGGCGGCGAGGTTGTCGAGCTCGTTCGCCCGGCCCGCGAGCAGACGCTGCGTCCAGACCTCGTCGTGCAGGGGCTCCACGCGCATGACGACCCGCGTGCCGCCGTCGTCGGCCGGGTGCAGCTCGACCTCGGTGAGCTGCTCGTACTCGTCGTGGCCGGGCACGAAGTCGATGATCGAGGCATAGGCGAGCCGCGTGGGCTCCTCGATCTCGGTGAAGCGCTTGCGCGACGCCGTCGAGAGCGGCATCCCGTTCTGCTCCATGAAGGCCACCTGCTCCGGGGCGACCGCCGTCATCGTGTACTCGAGCGCGCCGCCGGGGCGCAGGTCGAGGGCGGTTACGTCGGTGCGGAAGCCGTCTGGTGCCCACCAGCGCGAGATGCCCTCGGGGGTGGTCCAGAGCTCCCAGATGCGCTGAGGGGTGGCGGGGACGGTGCGTTCGATGATCTCGTTCATGAGTTCATAATGCATTCGTCTAGACGAATATGTCAAGGGTTTTCTCGTTCCGGATCCGCGCGCGGTGCGAGACTGGATCCATGGCCCTTCACATCACCGGAGACACCGCCGCCGACACCCTGCTCACCGACAACCCGCTCGCACTGCTCGTGGGCATGCTGCTGGATCAGCAGGTCGCGATGGAGACGGCCTTCGCCGGTCCGCTCAAGATCGAGCAGCGCACCGGCGCGGCCGATGCCGCGACGATCGCGTCCTACGACCCGGAGGAGTTCCTCGCGGCGTTCCGGCAGACGCCGTCGGTGCACCGCTTCCCCGGCTCCATGGCGGCGCGCGTGCAGACGCTCTGCCAGAAGCTCGTCGACGACTGGGACGGCGATGCGGCCGCCCTGTGGACCCGGGGCGATCCGGACGGCGCCGAGGTGCTGCGGCGCCTCAAGACCCTCCCCGGCTTCGGCGAGCAGAAGGCGAAGATCTTCCTCGCGCTCCTCGGCAAGCAGTACGGCTTCACCGGCGAGGGCTGGCGCGAGGCCTCGGCACCGTACGGCGAGGACGGATCCTTCCGCTCGGTCGCCGACATCGTCTCGCCGGAGTCGCTCGCGAAGGTCCGCGAGCACAAGCGCGCCATGAAGGCCGCCGCCAGAGCGACGGCCTGAGCGCTCACATCATGACCATGTCGCCGTCGTGGGCGCGGTACTCCTCGGTCGCCGGGATCACCGGCTCCGACTCGGTGCCGGTGCGATAGCCGCGCACGGCCGCGAGCACGGGCTCCGGCCCCTCCAGCTCGATCTCGACGCCCCGCACGGTGCGGCCGGGGAAGGCGTGCAGCCGGCGTACGCCCACCGTGCCCCCCGCGCAGACCTGGACGCCGTCGTCGAGCACACGATGGCCCGAGATCCGCTGCGCCTCCTCGAGCGCCTCCTCGAGCTCGAGATGGTCGACCTCGACGGCCCCGCCGAAGTCGGCGCGCCAGCGGCCTCCGCCGAGCGGCACGAGCACCGCCTCGAGGGGCGTGCCGAAGCGGCGCTCCCGCTCGGCCGCGTACTCGGCGAGCCGGGCGAGGTCCGCCGGATCGATGAGACCGTCGCGGTTCGGGGGCACGTTCAGCAGCAGGTTGGCGCCGAGGCCGAGCGAGCGGTAGTGGATGCCGAGCAGGTGCTCGAGGCTCTTCGGCTCGTCGCCGGGCTGCCAGAACCAGCCGTGCCGCAGCGAGACGTCGCACTCCGGCGGCAGGTAGCGTGCCTCGCCGAAGCCGAGCACGGCGTCGGTGTGCACGTCGTTCGGCGTCACGTCGACGACGTACTCCACCGGGTCGGCGGCGAGGCCGTCCTCGTTGCCGACCCACCGGATGTCGGGGTCGCCCATGTTGAAGATCACGGCATCGGGCTGGTGCCGGCGGACGATGCTCGTGATCCGCTCCCAGTCGTAGACGCGACCGGCGGATCCCGCACCGTCGAACCACACCTCGACGAGGTCGCCGTACTGCGTGACGAGCTCGGTGAGCTGAGCGCAGTAGACGTCGTCGTAGGCCTGCGGATCCGGATAGCGCGGGTCGTGGCGGTCCCAGGGCGAGAGATACAGGCCGAGTCCCATCCCGCTCTCGGCGCAGGCGTCGGCCAGCTCGCGGACCACGTCGCCATGCCCGCCCCGCCACGGGCTGGAGGCGACCGAGTAATCGGTCGTCGCCGTCGGCCAGAGGCAGAAGCCGTCGTGGTGCTTCGCGGTGAGCACCACGTACGCCGCGCCCGCGGTGCGCGCCGCGGCCACCCACTGCCGGGCGTCCAGCCGCGCCGGGTCGAATCCGGAGGCGGGCAGGGTGCCGTCGCTCCACTCGACCCCGAAGAACGTGTTGAGCCCGAAGTGCAGGAACACGCCCGTGCCGGCGCGCTGCCACCGCAGCTGGGCGGGCGTGGGGCGCAGCGCCGCGGTCTGCGCGGAGATGGTGGTCACGAGCGTTCAGCCTAGGGCGTGGCGCGACCTTCGGCGAGAACGGGATCCGCGCGTAATAGACCGCTCGTCCCGGCGTCTCGCCAAGGGAAGGAGTCCCGGTCATGAGCACCTTGTCGCAGCACGACACGCGACCGTCGCCGCCGGCGCGTGACGCGGCGCAGGCCCGCGCCTCCCACCGTCGGCGCGGGTTCGCCCAGGCGGTCCTGAGCGCTCTGAGCGCCTGGCATCCGCACGATGCCCTCGTGCTCGGCAGCGCGGTGGACAGGGCGGCGTTCGGCGCCGTGGCGGAGGACATCACCGCCGCGGTCTCCCCCGAGGTGCTGTGCGCGCTCCACGCGCGCCGGCCGATCATCGTCCCCGGCGAGAGCCGTTTTGGCGGAGTGCTCTATCTCGTGCAAGGCGGCGCCGGATCCCCCGAGGGACGACGCGAACCGCTGACGGCGGTCCTGATCAGCCTCGGCGAATCGGATCACGTCGACCTGGACGTGTGCGATCTCACCGCCGGCCTGCGACTGCTGCGACGGCGAGGGGTGGGCCTCGCCGAGCTTCCGCAGCTCCTGCTCGCCTTGGCGCACGACGGGCGCGCCACCGCAGGACGGATCGTCGAGACCGGGTCGGCCGACGCCGACGCGGCCTAGGCGCGGACCCCCTCCGCGCAGCGCGCGGTCGGCGGGGCTGCGCCGATCGCCGTGTCGACCGCGGCGAACTCCTCCAGAGACAGGGCGGATCCGGCGTTCCACGCCCGCTCGGCCATCGCCCGCAGCGGGGCGCGGATCCCTTCCGCGACCTCGGCGGGCGTCTGCGCCCCGGGCCGGTCGGACCACACGGCGAAGGAGACGCCGAGCAGCAGCGCGGGATAGGGACGGACGAGCTCCTGCCGCACCGCGCCCTGTCCGCCCGGACCCCACTGCGCCGGGAACAGGCCCGGGTGCCAGTCGGCCGCCCAGATCCGCTCGGCGGTCGGATAGCGGTAGCCCGCGTTCTCGCCGAGCACGTAGTAGAACAGCGCGTCGTTGACGTTGACGACCCGGTGCCCCGCGGCGAGCGCATCCGCGACGGGTCGCATCCCGGCGTTCCAGTTCGTCCACCAGGTCAGCACCACCTCGGGATCCAGGTGCTCCGCGGCACTGCGCAGCAGGCCGTCGTTCCACGCGCGCGCCTGGAGGCCGTGCGCGCGCACATGGGCGGCGACGCGGTTCACGAAGGCGGTGAGCAGGTCGAATCCGGTGCCGTCCGGGCCGTACCGCTCGCGCGCCGCCGTCGCCAGCGCGGGGAACTCCGCCATGCGATCGAAGTCGACGAACTCGTCGCCGCCGAGGTTCCACCGGGAGCTGTGCGGGAAGACCGGGATCAGGTCGTCGATCAGCGCCAGGGCGAACCGGATCGGATCCTCGCGGGTGATGTCCAGCGCATGATCGGTCGCGAGTCCCGGCGCCTCGGGCAGCCGGAGTCCGGGGTGAGCGGCGAGCGTGTGCCGGAGGTGGCCGGGCATGTCCAGCGACGGGACGAGCTCGATGTGCAGATCGCGTGCGGTCGCGACGACCTCCGCGGCCTCGGCGCGCGTGATGTGCTCGGCGGAGACGATCTCCGGGAAGGCGGCGGACTCGATGCGGAAACCCTCGTTCTCGGAGAAGTGCCATTGGACGATGTTGATCCCGACGTCGGCCGCGGCCCGCAGCTGCGCGAGGATCCACTCCGCGGGGTAGTGCTTGCGTCCCGTGTCCAGATGCAGACCGCGCTCAGCCACGGCGGGCGCGGAGACCACGGTTCCGCGGGGCACCGCACCCTGTGCGCGCAGGTTGTGCAGCAGCTGCCGGGTCGCGCGGAACGCCCCCGCCGGAGACGCGGCGGTGACGGTCACGTCGTCGGCGATCCGGATCCGGAAGGACTCGTCGGGGAGGGCCTCGCCCTCCGTGCCCGCCGCCGCGACCGCGGACGGGGACGGGGCCGGCTCCGTGGCCGGCGGCAGGGTGAGGCGCAGCGTCGGATCCGCCGCGGAGCGGGCAGGCTCGATGCCGGCCGCCGCCAGCTCCGCCTCGACGCGCTCCGCCTCTCGCCGCAGCGCCGCCGCGTCGGCCACGACCCGCACGCGCTGCGGCGCCCACACCCCGCACGATGGACGGAACGACGAGGGCTGCGGGATCGCCCGCCAGCCCCCGTCGCTCCGCCCGGGATGGGTCACGGGTGCGCGGCCGTGTCCCGGGAGTCGGCCGCGGGGTCTCCGAGGTCGAACAGCTCGATCTGCCGCAGCACGGCCGGCGCCGTCGCGCGCACGCGCAGCAGGGCAGTCGTCACGGGCGCGGCGAACGTGAAGGGCACGGTGCGGTCGGCGGGAAGGTCCTCACGGTGGGTGGTCGAGACCGGGATCCAGGTCTCGCCGTCGGCGCTGTGCTCCCACGCCAGTGCCTCGGCGGAGGTGTGCGCGACCGCGGTGAGCGTGACGTCGGTGATCGTCGTCGGCGCGGAGAAGCGCCACCCCGCGACCTCGCCCTCCGCGAGCGGGACCGCGGCGTCGTCGCCGTCCGCGAACAGCGCGACGACCACGTCAGCCCCGAGCGGGACGCCCGGCGATCCGGCGCGCTCCGCCCCGGGCACCACGACCGGCCCCGTGAGGTCGGCGCGCCATCCCGGCGCGACGGACGTGTCCTCGCCGGCGCTGTGCGCGTCCGTGCCGGCGTCCGGCTCGGCGGGCGCCCACAGCGGCGAGGCCGCGACACGGCCGGGATCGGCGGTGAGGACGAGGTCGAGAACCGCGTCCGCGCTGTGATCCAGCACACGCACGTCGAGCAGGGGCCGCTCCAGGGGAACGCCGTCGAGGCGGGCTTCGGCGAGGTGCGTCGCGTCGGGGCTCTCCCTCCGCGTGCGGATCCGCAGCGTACGACCGTCCGTCCGCCGCACCGTCACGTCGTCGAGCAGGGGCGCCCCGATGCGGAGCGCCCCGGCGCCGAGCTCGAGCGGGTAGAGGCCGAGCGCGGCCCACAGCCACCAGGCGCTCATCTCACCGTTGTCCTCGTCGCCGGGGAAGCCCTGCGCGATCATCGCACCGGTGAAGAGCCGCCGCGCGAGCGCGTGCACCGTCGCACCGGCGCGCCACGGCTCGTCGCCGAAGACGTGCATCCACGGGATGTGGTGCGCGGGCTGGTTGGAGATCGCGCACATCCCGGAGCGCAGCGCCCTGGCCTCGCGCTGCTCATGGATCACCGTGCCGTAGGTGCCGCCGAAGGCGGGATCCGCGGTCTCCGGCTCGGCGAACAGCCGATCAAGATGCGCGCGCAGACCGGCCGGTCCGCCGTGCAGCGCGGCGAGCCCGGCGCCGTCGTGCACCGCGCCGACCGACATGCCCCACGCGTTCGTCTCGACGTTATCGCCGCCCCAGATCCGCGGGTCGAACGCGTCGGAGAACGATCCCTCCTCGTCACGGCCGCGGAAGAAACCGGTCTCGGCATCGAAGAGCGAGCGGTGGGCCAGGGCGCGATTGCGGAACGAGCGCGAGAAGGCCCGGTACCGTGCCCGGGCGGGCGGACCGGCGTCGGGATCCGCGGCGAGCGCGTCGGCGAGGTGCGCGATGCCCGCGTCGCTGATCGCGTTCTCGATGCTCCAGCTCATGCCTTCGTGCACCGAGGACGGGATCCAGCCGAGGAAGCGTCCCGCCCCGATCCCCTTGCGCCCGACGCGAGGGTCGGCGGACGGCTCGGACGCGTTGCGCCAGGCGCTCTCGAACGCGGCGGCGGCGTCGAACGGGAGCCCGCGGCGGGCGGCGTCGGCGAAGATCTGGTCGCTCGAGGTGCCGACCATGCAGTCGACGTAGCCGGGGGCGCTCCACCGCGCCATCCAGCCACCGTCCCGCCACTGCCGCAGCAGGCCGTCGAGCATCGCACCGGTGCCGGCCGGATCCAGCATGCCCAGGAGCGGCCAGGCCGTGCGGTAGGTGTCCCAGTACCCGTTGGTGACGTGGGCCTCGCCGTCGCGGACCACCGCCCCGGTCTCGGTCTCGCCGTGCGGGGCCGCCGGCGCGGTCGCGTCGGCGTAGCGCGGCACGGGCCGCTCCGTGGTGCCCGTGTTCTCGTCGATGCGGCACGGATACAGGTGCAGGCGGTACAGGGCGGAGGCGATCCGCGCGGCATCCTCCTCGTGCGCGAGCGTGCGGCCCGGATGCGCCTCCGCGGCAAGGGCCGGGATCTGCACCGCGCCGAGCAGCGCGTCCCAGCGCGCCCGCAGGGCGTCGCGGAGCACCTCGAAGGAGACGGCGTCGGGCAGCTCGAGCGCGAGGTTCCGCTCGGCCTGGGCGACCGACAGGTACGACAGCGCGATGCGCACCTCGATCGCGCCGCGGCCGGCGACGTACCCGGCCACCCGCTCGCGCCCCGCGTCCGAGAGCGCTCCGTAGGCGATGGGGTGCTGCACGACCCGTCCCGCGAAGTACGTGCGCGGCGGGTTGCCCCAGCCGGGATCGCCCTCGGGCACCCAGCCGGAGAAGGAGACGCCGTCGGCGGCGTACGTGAGCCGTCCCTCGGGCCGGATCTGGTCGAGCACGAATCCGACGGTCTCGCCGGGGTCGTCCGCGAGCGCCCGGAACGCCCCGCCATGATCGGTCGCGGTGACCTCGAGCCGCAGCCCGCCGGTGAGCGCGGCGGTGTACACGTGCGGGCGCGCCCGCTCGGTGCCCGGCAGGATCCCGCGCCGCCGGGCGGTGCGATCGGAGTGCGGCTCGCCGGTGAACGGCATGAGCTGCAGCACTCCGTGGTCGCCGATCCACGGGCTCGGCTGGTGCGAGAACTGCACCGCCTCGAGGCGGCGGATCCCGATCCCGTCCGGGTCCGGGTCGTCGTGCACGAACGGCCGGTACGGCCATCGCGCGTCGCCCGCGTCGGTCGCGGGCGTGAGGAAGCAGAACCCGTGCGGGGCGGCGGTGATCGGGATCGTGTTGCCGCGCGAGAACCGCGAGCCCGCATGGCTGCCGCGGCGCGTGTCCACCCGCTCGGCGGGAGACGGATCCGCTCCCTCGTGCGCCAGGGCGTGGTCGACCCGCACCTCGACGAACCCGGTGACCGGCTCGTCCGCTCGCTCCGCCCCGGGTGCGGCGAGGCTCGGCGCGCCCAGCACCACCTCGATCCGTCCCGTCCGCCCGGTGTGGGCGCCGAGGGCGACCGAGTCGGCATTCCACTGCTCCGGCATCGCCCAGGCGGCGTCGAACTGCGCCTGCGCGTCGAGGGGGAACCCGTACCGGTCGCGCAACGCCGGGTCGTCGGCGAGGCGGGTGCCGTCGTCGAACACGACGTCGACGGCGACGGCGAGCGCGGCGTGCGGGGCGAGCGCCGCCGCGGGGCCGTCGGCGTAGAACGCCCAGTGCAGCACCGAGTCGGGACCGGGCACCACGTCGCCGGGCAGCGGAATCCGCTGCACGCCCTGACCCGGCGCGAACCGGTAGGCGCGGACCGCGCCGCCCAGCACTCCCGCGTGCGGGCGGGAGGACGGCGGATCCTCCGGCCCCCGGGCCGGCTCGAGCACGGCTCCCGACCGCGGCACGGCGTGCGTCATCCCTTGACCGCCCCCTCCTGGACGCCGGAGAAGAAGAACCTCTGCGTCACCGAGAACAGCACGATGATCGGGATGAGGGCGATGATCGTGCCGGCGGCGATGAGCCGCGGATCCGGCGAGAAGTTGCTGTTCAGATAGGCCATGCCCACCGTCAGCGTGTAGTTGTTCGGATCCGTGATCACCATGAGCGGCCACAGGTAGTCGTCCCAGGCGCCGATGAACGTGAAGATCGCGACCACGCTGGTCATGCCCCGCACGTTCGGCCATACGATGTGCCGGATCCGCTGCCAGGTCGTCGCCCCGTCGACCGTGGCGGCGTCGAGCACCTCCGCCGGGATCATCCGGCAGGCGGTCGCGATGAGCAGCACGTTCATGGCGCCGATCGCCCCGGGCAGGATCACGCCCCACAGGGTGTTGGCCAGCCCCAGCCCGTTGACGGTGAGCAGGTTGCTGGTGACGGTGACCTCGCCGGGCAGCAGCATGGTGGAGAACAGGATCCCCAGGGCGATGCGCTTGCCGCGGAACTTCATGCAGGCCAGGGCGTAGCCGCCCATGAGGGCGAACACGACGTTCGTGGCCACCGACACCAGTGCCACGAACAGCGACCGCCAGGCGTACTGGTACACCGGGATGAAGTCGGTCACCTTGCGGTAGTTGTCGACGGTCGGCTGCGCAGGGATGAGGTTCGGCGGGAACGTGTAGAGGCTCTCGCCGGGTCCCTTGAACGACGTGGACAGCTGCCACAGGAACGGGCCGATCACCAGCACGAGCACGACCACGAGCAGCACGTAGCGTCCGATCAGTCCGCCGACGGTCGGCTTGGTGATGTCGCCGGAGCCGCCGGTGCGGAACATCCGCTCCTTCGCCGGCTTGCGTCGCCGGGTCTCCTCCTCGACGATCAGGGCGGTCTCGGGCAGGCCGACATCCGTGGCGCTCATGAGGTCGCCTTCTTCTCGCGGTTCAGCAGGGCAATCGCGACGAGCGGGATCAGGGTGAGCAGGAACAGCGCGACCGAGACCGCGGCCGCATAGCCGAGGTTGCCGGTCAGGCCGGATCCCGCCTGGCGGATCAGCATGACGATGGACATGTCGTAGCCGCCCGGGCCGCCGGTGCCGTGCGAGAGCACGTCGAGCTCGGCGAACACCCGCATGGCCGAGACGGCGATCAGCACGGAGATGAGCAGCATCGCGCCCCGCACACCGGGGATGGTCACGTTCACGAAGCGCTGGAACGCGTTCGCACCGTCGAGCATCGCCGCCTCGTGCAGATCCTTGCCCACGTTGCCCAGCGCAGCCAGGTAGACGACCATGTAGTACCCGACCCCCTTCCAGACGGTGAGCAGGATCGCGCAGGCGAGCAGCCACCAGCGGTCGACGAGGAACGCCACGGGCTTGTCGACCACGCCCATGAACTGCAGCGCCTGGTTGATGATCCCCTTGCTGTCGAAGAGCCAGCTCCAGATCAGCGCCACGACGACGACCGAGGCGATCACGGGGAAGTAGAACGTCGTGCGGAACAGCGTGATGCCGGGGATCTTCTTCTCGACGAGCAGGGCCAGCAGCAGGGGCAGGATCGTGAGCAGCGGCACGCACACCACCACGTAGATCACGCAGGTCAGCAGCGCGTAGCGGAACTGCTCGTCGCCGAGGAGCTTGACGTACTGGTCGAAGCCGACGAACTGGGGTTCGCGCAGCGGCCGGGCGTTGGTGAAGCTCAGCACGACCGTGTTCAGGAACGGCCACAGCGAGAACACCAGCACCCACAGCACGGCGGGTCCGACCAGCAGCCAGGGCGTGAACCAGCGATGGGAGCGGATCGGGCCCCGCTTCGGGGAGCCGGTGCGCGCGGCGCCGGCTCCCTTCCGCGAGAGGGTGATCCTGTTATTTGTCGATGCGGTTGTCATTCGCGTTCTTCACGATCTTGTCGAGCGCGTCCTTCGCCGGGATGTCACCGCGCACGGCGAGCGCCATCTGCTGGTTCAGGTAGTCGGTCATCGCACCGGTCCACTGGTACGGCGTCGCCTTGGCCTTGGGCAGGGCGTCGAACATGATCTTCATCGCCTCGGCCTGCGCCGCGGGCACGTTGGCGTCGCTCTCGACGGCCTTGACGACCTCGTCGCCGCCGTTCGCCGTGCCCGGCGCGAAGCCGATGGCGAGCTTGGTGAACGCGACCTGGTTCTTCTCGTTCGTGGCGAACTCGGCGAACGCGAGCGCCGCCGCCTTGTTCTTCGAGGTGGACGCGACGTTCAGGCCCTGCACGAACAGGGGCGGCACGCCGGGGCGTGCGGACGCGGCCGTCACGTCGACCAGGTCAGGAGCCTTGGTGCGCAGATCGCCCGCGAAGCCGGATCCGCCGGTCGAGTACGCGACCTTGCCCTGCAGGTACATCTCGGCGTTGCCCGAGTAGGTGCCGCTCAGCGCCTCGGCCGGCATCGCGCCGGCCTTGTACGCGTCGGCGTACTTCTGCACGATGGCGACCGCCTCGGGGGTGTTGAAGACGAACGCGCCCTTGTCGTCGATCACCGGGATCCCCGCGGAGATGAAGGTGTCCAGGCCCGGCATCGACGAGACGAGCATCACCTTGCCCTGCGAATCCGTCGCCACCTTCTTCGCGAGGTCGAGCCACGCGTCGGTCGTCGTGGGGAGGTTCTCCTTGGTGACGCCGTAGGGCTTGAGCTGATCGAGGTTCCACCACGACTCGTCGCTGCCGATGTACCACGGCAGGCCGTAGGTGCCCTTGATGCCGGTGTAGCTGCTGTACGCCTCCCAGCCGCCCTTGTTGTACTGCGCCTCGAGCTTCGGATCCGCCTCGGCCAGGTCGACCAGCTTTCCTGCGGCGACGAGCGGGTAGCCGATGTCCGGCGGGAGGTTCAGCACGTCGGGCAGGGTGTTCGAGTTCGCCTGGCTCAGGATCTTGTCCTGGTACCCGTCGCCGGGCTGGTCGACCCACTCGACGGTGACCTTGGGGTGCTCCTTCTCGAACGCCGTGATCAGGTCGGTGAAGTAGGGCGAGAACTTCTCGTTCTTGAGCGACCAGGTCTGGAACTTGATCGTGCCGCTCAGCTCGCCGGAGGTGTCGATCGCGCCTCCGCCCCCGCCTGCCGCGCCCCCTGCGCCACCCGTGCACGCCGTCAGAGCGAGTGCGGCGGCCGCGGCGATGCCGACGGCCAGAGTTGCTCGGATTTTCATGGACGTTCTCCTTCGAAGTGGTCCCCGGGATCCGCGCGCCTGCCGGCTCTGGAATCCCATCGCTAAAACGCTATAGTGTGCCTACTATGCCATAACCGCAAGACGCCGTCCAACAATGCCGTCGCGAGATCCCGTGGCCGGCCAAATCCCTTCAGTGGAGCAAGGAGAACCGCGATGGACAGCCCGCGCCGCCCGAACATCGTGTTCGTGCTGACCGACGACCACGCCTCGAACGCGATCGGCTGCTACGGATCGGTGGTGAACACCACCCCGGGCATCGACGCGATCGCGGCGGCCGGGGTGCGCTTCGACCGCGCCCTCGTCGAGAACGCGCTGTGCACGCCGAGCCGCGCCGCCTTCCTCACCGGCACGTACAGCCACACGAGCGAGGTCACGACGCTCACGACGCACCTCGCGAACGACCGCGAGACGTTCATCAGCGCGCTGAAGGCCGCCGGCTACCGCACCGCCATCTTCGGCAAGTGGCACCTGGGGCACGGCCCCGACCACGACCCCGTCGGCTTCGACCACTGGGAGGTGCTGCCGGATCAGGGCGAGTACGTGGATCCGGAGTTCCACACGCCGGACGGGCTCGTGCGCTACGAGGGCTACGTCACCGACATCATCACGGAGCACGCGCTGGCGTGGATGGATGCGCAGGGCGACGAGCCGTACTGCGTGCTCGTGTGGCACAAGGCCCCGCACCGCCCGTGGGAGCCGCATCCGCGGCATGCGGACCTGTTCACGGATCCGATCCCGCTGCCCGCCACCTTCCACGACGACTACGAGGGCCGCGGAACCCCTGCGCACCACGCGACCATGCGGATCGCCGACGATCTGAACGACATCGACCTCAAGCAGGATCCGCCGTCCGAGCTCGGCTACGCGGAGCGGGCGCTCTGGAAGTACCAGCGCTACATGCAGGACTACCTGCACTGCGTGGCCGCAGTCGACGAGAGCGTCCAGGCGCTCACCGGCTTCCTGCACGAGAGCGGCCGGTTCGACGACACCGTCACGATCTACGCCTCGGACCAGGGCTTCTACCTCGGCGAGCACGGCTGGTTCGACAAGCGCTTCATGTACGAGGAGTCGCTGCGCATGCCGCTCGTGCTCAGCTACCCCGCCCGCGTCGCCCCCGGCAGGACCACCGACGCCATGGTCTCCAACGTCGACATCGCGCAGACGCTGCTCGACTTCGCGGGGGTCGAGGCTCCCGGCGGCATGCAGGGGCACAGCCTGGTGGAGCTGATGACCGCAGACGCCCCCGTCCCCGTGCGCGATGCGCACTACTACCGCTTCTACGAGCACGACGACCGATCGCACCATGTCTGGGCGCACTACGGCGTGCGCACCGAGCGGTACAAGCTCATCTACTTCTACGCGGACGGGATGGGCCTGCCGAACACGCGCGACACCACCTATCCTCCGGAGTGGGAGCTCTTCGACCTCGAGAAGGATCCGCATGAGCTCACCAGCGTGCACCTCGATCCCGCGTACGCCGACATCCGGCGTGAGCTGACCCTGAAGCTCTGGGATCTCCAGCAGGACCTCGGCGACTCGCCCCACCCGCGCCAGCCCGTCCCGGAAGGACGTACTCGATGACCCCCCGCACTGACTCCGCCCCCTCCGCCGCCCCGAGCGGCCCCGCCCCCCTGCGGTTCGGCGCGAACTACACCCCGGCGAAGGAGTGGATGCACTCCTGGCTCGACCTCGACCTGGACGACGTGCGCCGCGACTTCGCCGGTCTCGCGGCGCTCGGCCTCGACCACGTGCGGATCTTCCCGCTCTGGACGGTGCTGCAGCCCAACCGCACCCTCATCCGCGACAAGGCCGTCGCCGACGTGAGGGCGGTGGTCGACGTCGCCGCGGAGTTCGGGCTCGACGCGAGCGTGGACGTGATCCAGGGACACCTGTCGAGCTTCGACTTCATCCCGTCCTGGCTGTTCACCTGGCACGACAAGAACATGTTCACGCACCCGCAGGCGCTCAGCGGCCAGGTCGCCCTGATCGAGCGGCTCGGCGCCGCCCTGCGCGACGCTCCGAACTTCCTCGGGTTCACCCTCGGCAACGAGGTGAACCAGTTCTCCGCGGCGGTGCACCCGCACCCGTGGCCCGTCACGCCCGAGGAGGCGGCCGGCTGGCTCACCGCGCTGCTCGACGCGGCCGAGCGCTCGACGCCCGGGCTGCCGCACGTGCACAGCGAGTACGACGCCGCCTGGTACATGGACGGGCACGGGTTCGTGCCGACGCACGCGAGCCGCCTCGGCGCCATGACCACCGTGCACTCCTGGATCTTCAACGGCACCGCGCAGCGCTACGGCGGGCGCAGCATCGCGAGCGACCGGCACGCGGAGTACATGATCGAGCTGTCGCGCGCCTTCGCGACGGATCCGGGCCGTCCGGTCTGGCTGCAGGAGGTCGGCGCCCCGTCGAACTGCCTCTCCTCCGACGAGATGCCCGGCTTCCTCGAGGCGACCGTGCGCGCCGCGGCCCGCACCGAGAACCTGTGGGGCGTCACGTGGTGGTGCTCGCACGACGTGAGCCGCGGGCTCGCCGACTACCCCGAGCTCGAGTACTCCCTCGGCCTCATCGACCAGGACGGCGAGGCGAAGCCGATCGGGCGGCGCTTCGCCGAGATCATCCCGTCCCTCCGCGACCGGCGTCCGGCACCCGCACGCCCCACCGCGATCGTGATCGAGGTCGACGAGCAGGAGGTGCCCGTCAGCCGCGCCGCGATGAGCCCGGGAGGCGCGGTCTTCCAGGCGTGGGTCGACGCGTGCGAGGCGGGGCTCGATCCCGCCTTCGTGACCTCGCGGACGGCGTCGGATCCGATCGCCCTCGCTGCGCGCGGCATCACCGAGCTGATCCACCCCGACCTCGGCACCGGGTCAGGGACCTACTCCTCGAACAACACGGTCGTGGACCACACCGCTCCCGCGTCGGAGGTCCCCGCCTGATCCGTCCCCGGTGGGGGTCGTCGAGCGAGCACGACCGAAGGCACGGGTCCTCGAATCAGGCGCGCGCTTCGCGCTCGGCCTCCTTGGCGGCGACGATCTTGCGCAGGCCGGAGCTGGAGAAGCGGTGGTCGCGGCTGTTGAAGTACAGCTCGATCCCCGCCTCCTCGCAGTAGGTGCGGCCGGTGAAGTCGCGGTCCTCGTACTCGTCGCCGACGATGCGCACGTCGAGCTTGAACGAGCGGAGGATGTCCTCCAGGTCCTGCTCGGTGGAGTACGGCACGATCTCGTCGACGTACTCGCAGCCGCGCAGCTGGATGTAGCGCTCGACCACGGTCTGCGTGGGAGCGTTCTTCTCCGGGCGGTCCAGGGTGGGATCCATCTGCAGCCCGCAGATGAGGTAGTCGCACTGCCGCTTGGCCTCGGCGAGCATCATGATGTGCCCCGCGTGCAGCAGGTCGAAGGTGGAGAAGGTGATCCCCACGCGCGGCCCCGGGTTGTAGTCCTGGTGCTTCTTCTTCACGGCGTCCGGCGTCATGCGCATCCCTTTCGTCGGCCTCCAGAACTCTAGCGGACGGGTCTCCGCGAGCGGCCGGAGCCCGCTCAGCGGGAGGGTGCGGCCGTGCTCTCGCGGATGGTGAGCGCCGGGGCGGGACCGCGTCGGGACGGCAGCGGATCCGCGGATCCGATCCGCTCGAGCAGGAACGTCGCGGCCTGCTCGCCGAGGGCGAAGGTGTCACGGGTGAGGCAGGTGATCGAGGGGTGCACGAGGCCGGTGACCACCGAGTCGTCGAACGACGCGACCGACAGCGCGTGCGGCACCGCCACCCCCATCTCCTGGGCGACGCGGAGGCCGGCGATCGCCATCACGTCGTTGTCGTAGACGATGGCGCTCGGACGATCGGCGCGGCTCAGCAGCGTGCGCGTCGCCGCGGTGGCCGCGGCCGGGGAGAAGTCGGTGACGAGGGTCTCGCCCGCCACGCCGCGGCCCGCGAGCGCTTCCAGCACGTCGGCGCGGATGCGCGTGTGCTGGAACTCGGCCGGGCCCGACACGTAGGCGATCTCGCGGTGGCCGAGCGCGGCGAGGTAGTCGAACAGCGCGTGCGCGGCCGCCTCGTCGTCGAGCCAGATGGCGGGCGGATCCCCGGAGGCGTCGCGGCTGCCGATCACCACGGCGGGCAGCGCGAGCGCGGGCAGCAGCTGCAGACGCGGGTCGTCGTCACGCGGGTCGATGACGATCACGCCGTCGACCTGATGGGCGCTGCGCCAGCGCCGGTAGGTCGCCATCTCCTCCTCGATCGAGGAGACCACCACGAGCTGCAGGGCGATGCCGTGCAGTGCGAGCGCCGACTGGACGCCGGCGATCAGGTCGGTGAAGAAGGCCTCGGTGCCCAGCGTGCGCGCCGGGCGGTTCACGGCGAAGCCGACCACGCCGGCCCGGGATCCGACCAGGGCGCGGGCCGCCGAGCTGGGCTGCCACTGGTGCTGCTCGGCGATCTCGAGGATGCGCTGCCGGGTCTGCTCGCTCACGCCGGGACGCCCGTTCAGCGCGAAGGACACGGCCCCGGGGGACACACCGGCGAGCCGAGCGATATCGGCGATGGTGATGCGCTTCGCCTGTGACATAGACTCACCGTACTAGATCGTTTTAGTGGACTCCGGGGAACAGGATTCCCCCGGCGTTCCCACATTCTCGCACCGCGAAGGAGCACCCCGTGCACGAAGAGACCTCGCTCACCGTCGGCCGCGTCACCCGGGTGCTCGCGGAACGGGTGCGTCCCGCGGTGCATTCCGCCCGCATCCCGCTCGAGGTCGCCGCGCACGCGCTGCCCGGCGAGCCGATCGCGCCCGCCGACGGTCTCGGCCTCGACTACGCGCCCTTCGCGGCCGGCGAGCAGTGGGGACCGGCCTGGGGCACCACCTGGTTCCGCCTCCGCGGCACCGTCCCCGCCGACTGGGCCGGCAAGCGGGTCGAGGCGCTCGTGGACCTCGGCTTCGACATCAACATGACGGGCTTCCAGTGCGAGGCGCTGGCCTACCGCGCCGGCGCGGACGGCGAGCCCGTGCCGGTGAAGAGCCTCAACCCGCGCAACCAGTGGCTGCCGATCGCGGATGCCGCCGAGGGCGGCGAGGGCGTCGAACTGTTCCTCGAGGGCGCCTCCAACCCGGTGCTGCTGGACTACCACCCCTTCCTCCCGACGCAGGAGGGCGACATCCTCACCTCGTCCCCCGCGCCGCTGTACCGCGTGCGGCACATGGACCTCGCCGTGTTCGAGCGGGAGGTGTTCGAGCTCTCCCTCGACCTCGAGGTGCTGCTCGAGCTGCAGGCCGAGCTGCCGGAGACCAGCCCGCGCCGGATGCGGATCCTGCAGGCCCTCGACGACGCGCTCGACGTGCTCGACCTGCAGCGCATCGCGGAGACCGCCGGCGACGCCCGCGCCCGGTTGGCGGAGGTGCTCGCCGCCCCCGCCGACGCGAGCGCGCACCGCATCGCCGCGGTGGGCCACGCGCACATCGACTCCGCCTGGCTGTGGCCGCTGCGCGAGACCGTGCGCAAGGTCGCGCGCACCACCTCCTCGATGACGACGCTGCTCGAGGAGCAGCCGCAGTTCCGCTACGGCATGTCGAGCGCGCAGCAGTACGCGTGGATGAAGGAGCACCGCCCCGAGGTATGGCAGCGCATCAAGGCCGCCGTCGCCGAGGGCCGCTTCCTGCCGCTCGGCGGCATGTGGGTCGAGTCCGACACGGTGATGCCGACGGGCGAATCGCTGGTGCGGCAGTTCTCGCACGGGCAGCGCTTCTTCGAGCGCGAGTTCGGGATCCGCTCGAAGGGCGTCTGGCTGCCCGACAGCTTCGGCTACTCCCCCGCGCTGCCGCAGCTCATGCGGCGGGCCGGCTTCGAGTGGTTCTTCACCCAGAAGATCTCCTGGAACCAGCGCAATGTGTTCCCGCACCACACGTTCGAGTGGGAGGGCATCGACGGATCCCGGATCTTCACGCACTTCCCGCCGATGGACACCTACAACTCCCAGCTGAGCGGGATGGAGGTCGCCAAGGCCTCGCGTCAGTTCAAGGAGAACCGGATCGCGACGCGTTCGATCGCCCCGGTCGGCTGGGGTGACGGAGGAGGCGGCACCACCCGCGAGATGACGGGCAAGGCCGCGCGCCTCGCCGACCTCGAGGGCAGTGCGAAGGTCGAGTGGATCCATCCCGACGAGTTCTTCGACGCTGCCAAGGCCGAGCTGCCCGATCCCGCCGTGTGGGTCGGCGAGCTCTACCTCGAGCTGCATCGCGGCACGCTCACCAGCCAGCACGCCACGAAGGCGCTGCACCGCTGGGCCGAGCAGGCGCTGATCGAGGCGGAGCTGTGGGCCGCGACCGCGGCGGTGCAGCTCGGCACGCCCTATCCGCACGACGAGCTCGACCGCCTCTGGGAGACCGTACTGCTGCACGAGTTCCACGACATCCTGCCCGGCACGTCGATCGCCTGGGTGCACCGCGAGGCCGTCTCCGTGCTCTCCGGCGTGCTCGACGAGGCGCGCGCCCTGTCCGATGCCGCGCGCACGGCGCTGGCGGGCGAGGGCGACCGCGAGCTCGTCTTCACTCCGACCTCCGTCGGGGTCGCCCCCGGCGCGCGTGCGCTGGGCGCGGCCGCCGCCCCCTCTTCGGGGTCGTCGAGCGGCCCCGCCGCCGACCGCGACGAGTCGCCGGTCACCCTCGCCGAGACCGCCGACGGCTTCGTCCTGGAGAACGACCTCGTCATCGTGACGGTCTCCGCCGAGGGCCTCATCGTGTCCGCCGTGGACAAGGCGTCGGGCCGCGAGGTCGTCCCCGCCGGCCGCGCCGCCAACCTCTTCCAGCTGCACCAGGACTTCCCGAACATGTGGGACGCGTGGGACATCGACCGTTATTACCGCAACCGCGTGGACGATCTCACCGCGGTGTCCGCGCTCTCCGCGTCGGTGGAGGACGGCGTGGCGACGATCGTGGTGGAGCGTGCGTTCTCCGCCTCGTCGCTGCGGCAGACCATCACGCTCGCACCGGGCTCCCGCACCGTGCAGCTGCGCAACGAGATCGACTGGCACGAGACCGAGAAGCTGCTCAAGCTCGCGTTCCCGCTGGATCTGTTCGCGCGCGAGACCGCGGCCGAGACGCAGTTCGGCTTCCAGCGCCGCGTCACGCACGTCAACACGAGCTGGGAGGCCGCGAAGTTCGAGACCTCGATGCACCGCTTCGTGCTCGTGCAGGAGGACGGCGGCTTCGGCGCCGCGCTGGTGAACGATTCGATCTACGGGTACGACACCACTCGTGACGCCGACGGCGACGACGTCACGACCACGGTCCGTCTGTCGCTGCTGCGCGCCCCGCGCTTCCCCGACCCCGACACCGACCACGGCCGGCACGAGATCCGCGTGGGTCTCGTGATCGGCGCCGGCGCCGCGATCGCGACCGCCGAGGGCATCGCGCTGAACGCCGCGGCGACGGTCGTGCGCGGAGCGAACGAGATCGAGCCGCTGGTCTCCGTGGCCGGCGACGGGATCGTCGTGTCGAGCGTGAAGCTCGCCGACGACCGCTCGGGCGACGTGATCGTGCGCGTCTACGAGGCTCTCGGCCGGCGCACGACCGGATCCCTGTCGGTCGGGTTCGCGCATGGCGGCATCCGCGAGGTGTCGCTCATCGAGGACGAGCTGGAAGGGCCGCGCACCGGCGAGACGCTGTCGCTGCGCCCCTTCGAGGTGCGCACGCTGCGCATCGCCCGCGCCTGACCCGCCGAGACCCCTCCGGTCCGCCGAAACCCCCACGTGCGCGCGAGCGAGCGTGGGGGTTTCGCTGGTCCGAGGGGTATCGGCGGGCAGAGAGGACGTGCCGCGAAGCCGGGCCCTCGCCCTACGGGCGCAGACGGTCGAAGCCCGCGGCGCGCAGGCGCTGCGTCGCCGGATCGTCGATGCTCACGCGCACTTGGCTGAGGCCGTCCAGCGCGGCCCAGAAGGCGATCGGCATGAGCAGCGTGCGGATCAGCATCGCCCACCCGGCCTTCGCGAGGCCGATCCGGGATCCGTCCTTCATCCGCACCAGTCGCGTGGCCGTGAGCAGTCCGCCGAGGGCTCGGCCGTTCCGGTACGCCCAGCCGTAGCAGAGCGGCAGCACGATGAGCAGGGCGATCGCAAGCACACCGGCGCCGGCACCGGCGTACGGATCCGTGGAGCGGGTGCCGTAGAGCACGGCCAGCGCGACGGCCGTGCCGTTCACGAGCACCGCGTCGATGAGCCAGGCGGTGAACGCCGCGCCGCTCGTCGAGTCGATGTACAGGGCGCCGTCCTCGAAGGCGCGCAGCCGCTTCGCGACGTCCGCGCCGCCGACCGCCGGAGCCACGGTCTCCCGCATGTCCGCGAGCCGCGCACGGACGTCACGGGCCGTCGCCGCACCCTTTCCCTCGACGCTCATCCGTAGGTGTAGCTCGTCGTGGCCGCGGCGACCACCGCGAGCACGGCGAGCAGCCCGAACAGCACCGAGAAGGCCGTGGTGATCCAGCCGATGACGATCGCGGCGACCGCGAACCCGTTGGGCGCACCCGCGCGGCGGCTCTGCGACCGTGCGATGTAGCCCAGCACCAGGCCGACCACGCACGCGAGCACGGACAGCACCAGCGCCACGGCACCGAGCACCCTGCCGGGCGTCGCGGCCGGCGCCGCCTTCCGGCCGGTGACCGCCGCGAGGACGATCCCCCAGACGAAGACGAGGGCACCGACCGCCATCGTCGAGACTGCGACGACGCCGAAGCCCGCCGCGAAGTCGCCGAAGGCGGTGGTGTTGCCGCCTCCGCCCGCGAGGAACAGCAGGTAGGGCAAGGCGGAGATCCCCTCGCCGAGGAGCACGACGGCGCCGCCCACGAAGATGAGCGCGATGCCGGGCCCCTGCGATGGTCCCTGAGCCGGCGGCGCGCTCGGCACCGCCCCGTAAGGGAGAGGCGCGCCCTGCGGGGCGTACCCGCCCTGCGGGGCGTATCCGCTCTGCGGGGGGTAGGTCGACTGTGGCGGGGCGGGCGGGATACTCGAGCCGGAAGCGGCGGGCGTCTCGTTCGTCACGGCCCCACGCTATTACGGGTGCCGCGAGGAAGCCCATGGGCAGCAGTGCCCATGGATGCCGACGGTCAGGCCAGGATGCGCGTGAAGGCGTCGCGGCTGATCCCCTGCTCGAGGATCCGGGCCGACCACTCGCGCGCGCCGTGCAGGCTGTGATCGCGGTAGTTGCCGCACTCGATCGCGCTGACGCCCGGAACGTCGCTCCACTCGGCCTCCTCCGCGATGAAGCGCAGGCTGTCGGTGACGGCTTCGACGAGCGCCGGGACCTCGGGGCGGCCCCAGGTGATCAGGTGGAAGCCCGTGCGGCAGCCGAACGGCGAGATGTCGATGACGCCCTCGACGCGGTCGCGCAGCAGGGACGCGAGGGTGTGCTCGATCGTGTGGAGGGCGGCCGTCGGGATCTCGCCCTCGTTCGGCTGCACGAAACGCACGTCGAAGTTCGAGATCTCGTCGCCGCGCGGTCCCTGCTCGACGCCGATCAGGCGGATGTAGGGCGCCTTGACGGCGGTGTGGTCCAGCGTGAAGCTCTCGACCTCGGCCATGACGGATCTCCTTCGGGTGGGGGTGCGATGCGGGCGGGCGGTGTGCCGGTTCCGGCCCGCTCCGAGGCTACCCCGCTCCGGTCCCGCGGGGGCCGCCGGCCGCAACACGATGACGGTGCGGCCGGCGGCGCTCGGCTCAGGCGGTGGCGCTCCCCGCGAAGAACGCGCGGATGTCGCCGGCGACGAGGTCGGGACGCTCCAGGGCGGCGAAGTGGCCGCCCTCGTCGAAGCGGCTCCAGTGCACGATGTTGTCGTTGTCGCGCTCGGCGAAGACGCGGATGGTCTGGAAGTCGTCCTTGAACACGGCCACGCCGGTGCGCGCGTGGTTCACCTGCGGCTCGGACGGCGCCTGCGCGTTGTCGAAGTAGCTGCGGCTCATCCCCGCCGCCGCGTTCGCGAACCAGGTGACGCTGACCTCGAGCAGGATCTTCTCCAGCGGCACGAGCGAGGTCCCGTTGCCGAAGCTGTTGAACAGCTCGCCGTAGGCCAGCAGCGCGATCGGGGAGTCGCTGAGCCCCACGGCCACGGTCTGCGGACGCGACGCGTTCATCGTGTTGTACCCGCCGACCGACTGGAACCACTTCATGTGCTCGAGCCCGGCGTAGTCGGCGGGCTCGAGGCGCTCGAACTCGGACGCGTCGCCGGAGGGGAACGAGAACAGCTGCAGGACGTGCAGTCCGAGGAAGCCCTGCGGATCCAGGAGTCCGAGCTCGCGCGCGACCATCGCGCCGTTGTCGGATCCGTGCACGCCGTAGGAGTCGTAGCCGAGTCCGCGCATGAGCCGGTCGTAGGCCGCGGCCACCCGGGACACGGTCCACCCGCCTTCGGTCACCGGCTGGGAGAAGCCGTATCCGGGGGCGTCGGGGACGACGACGTCGAAGGCGTCCTCCGCGCGCCCGCCGTAGGCGACCGGGTCGACGAGGCGGTCGATGACGTCGAGGTAGTCGACGGAGGAGCCGGGATAGGTGTGCGCGAGCAGCAGTGGCGTCGCACCCTCGTGGGGCGAGCGGACGTGGATGAAGTGGATGTCCTGTCCGTCGATCTCGGCGACGAAGTGCGGGAAGGCGTTGATGCGCGCCTCGGCGGCGCGCCAGTCGAACGCGCGCCAGGCGGCGACCGCCTCGCGCAGGTAGTCGTTGGGCGTCCCCGTGGTCCAGTCGTCGGCGGGGGCGGGCTGCGGCAGGCGGGTGCGCGCGAGGCGGTCCTGCAGATCGGCGATCTCCGCGTCGGTGACGGAGACGGTGAACGGGCGGAGGGCGAGGGATGCGGTGCTGTTCATGTGTTCCACGGTAGGAGCCCATTAGGCTGGATATGTTCCTAATAGAAGAAGTTCCTCGAGGATGCGATGACGAGTCCCTCCGCCCGCCTGCTCACCCTGCTCTCGCTGCTCCAGACCGGGGCCGGCCGCACCGGCGGCGAGCTCGCCACGCGGCTCGGAGTGAGCGCTCGCACGGTGCGCGCCGACATCGAGCGGCTCCGCGAGCTGGGCTACCCGGTCGATGCGGTGCGCGGATCGGTCGGCGGCTATCGGCTCGGCGCAGGCGGGCATCTGCCGCCGCTGCTGCTCGACGACGAAGAGGCCGTGGCCGTCACCGTGGGGCTGCAGATGGCCGCGGGGGTGACCGGGGTCGAGGAGTCGGGGGCGCGTGCGCTCGCGAAGCTCGAGCAGGTGCTCCCCTCGCGCCTGAGACCCCTCGTCGACGCCCTCGGATCCACGATCGACCGCGGCCAGGAGAACACCGGCACCGACGCCCCGGATCCGGAGGTCGACGCCGCGGTGCTGGGCGCCGTGGCGGCCGCCATCCGCGACGCGGAGTGGCTGCGCTTCGACTACCAGGGCGAGCCGGTGCTCGTGGAGCCGTACCGGCTGCTCAGCTGGCAGCGACGATGGCATCTCGTCGCACGGGATCCGGTGAGCGCCGCCTGGGGCACGTACCGGGTGGACTGGATGTCACTGCGCATGCCGACGCGCCGGCGCTTCGATCCGCAGCCCCTGGAGGGCGGCGACTACACCGCCTTCGCGATGCGCACGATCGCCGCGAGCGGATGGGCCGTGCACGCCCGCCTGCGCATCGACGCACCCGCGCAGACCGTGCTCGATCGGATCAACCCGACGGTCGGCGTGGTCGAACCCGTCGACGCCGAGCACTGCGTGCTCGTGACCGGGGCGGACAGCCTGGACACGGTCGCCGCGTACATCGGGATGCTCATGATGGACTTCACCGTGGAGTCGCCGCCGGAGCTGATCCCCCGGCTGCGGGTGCTGTCGGAGCGGTACGCGCGCGCTGTCGCCGGATCCTGTCCGAGCGCGTCGCCGGATCCTGATCAGCGGCCGTAGCGCTCCGCGATCTCGTCGGTCAGCGCGGGCCAGATCCGCTTGTGCTCCTCGCCGAACGGGACGCCGGAGAGGAACGCCGCGGCGATGTCGCGGGAACGGTCGACGAACAGGAAGCTTCCCAGCGCGCCGAAGTGCCCTGCCGTCTCGGGCCGGAAGGAGTCGCTCAGCCAGTGCGGCGACTTCACGCCCTTGAGCTCGAAGCCCAGCCCCCACTGGTTGTCGGCGTAGGAGCCGTAGCCGGGCACGATCCCCCGCAATCCCGGATGCGAGACGGTGAGGGCGAGGTCGCGCAGCGCGGCGGGGATCAGCGTGGGTCGAAGCACCTCGCGGCCGAAGATCAACAGGTCCTCGATCGAGGCGGTCGCTCCCGCCGACGGCCGGCCGGTGACGTCGGTGCGCTCCATGCCGAGCGGGAGGGTCACCTCGCGCAGCATCCAGTCCGCGAAGTCCATCCCGACGGCGTCGGCGATGTGGGCGGCGAGCGCGTCGAAGCCGGCGTTCGAGTAGATGCGCCGCTCGCCAGGCGCCTTCTGCGGCTCCTCCCCCTCCATCGGCAGGCCGCTGGTGTGGTCGAGCAGGTTCAGCACGGTCGCTCCGGCCGGGCCCGCCGGCTCGTCCAGATCCACCAGTCCGCGCTCGACCGCGACCAGGGCGCCCCACGCCGTCAGCGGCTTCGTCACCGACGCGAGCGGCAGGACCGCCTCGGGATCCCCCTGCACGGCGAGCGTGCGCTCCGGGTCCGTGACCCCGACCAGGGCCGTGTGCGGGAAGCCGTCGGTCGCGGTGAAGGTCGTCGATTCCACGGGATCCATCGTGTCACGAAGGATCCCGGGCAGCGGATGTCACACTTCGGGCCCCGGCGGTGTCTCCATGTGCGAAGGCGCGAGATGCGCGCCGCAGAAGGAGCAGATCATGACGAAGACGACCAGGATCCCCGCCGTCGAGGTGACCGGCCCGTTCGGCGCCCTCGTGAAGGCCGTGGCGCGGCGCAAGCTGGGCCTCGTGCCCGACTCGCTCGGGGTGATGTGGCAGCACCGGCCGGTGATGATGGACATGATGAGCTTCGGCGGCAAGACCGAGAAGTGGCACGAGCTCGACCTCGGCCTGTCGACGCTGGCGACCATGGCCGCGGCGGCGACCGTCGGATGCAGCTTCTGCCTCGATCTGCACTACTTCATGGCGCACGACCGCGGCCTCGACGAGGGCAAGGCCCGCGAGGTGCCGATCTGGCGCGAGTCGACCCGGTTCACCCGCCTGGAGCGGCTGGTCATGGAGTATGCCGAGGCGATGAGCCAGACCCCGCCGGCGGTCACCGACGAGCTCTCCGACGCCCTGCTCGCCGAGATCGGCGCCCCGGCGCTGCTCGAGCTCGCCGCGAAGGTGGGCTACCTCAACGCCACCGCCCGCACGAACATCGCGCTCGGCATCCACTCCGACGGCTTCGCCGACGCCTGCGGCCTGGCGCCGCTGGCCGCAGCGCCCGCCGGCGTAGCCTCGCACGCATGAGCAGCGTGCCGGCGGCCGATTCCGAGGATCCGTTCGTCGCCCATCGCGGGCTGCTCTTCACGGTCGCGTACGAGATCCTCGGATCCGCCGCCGACGCCGAAGACGTGCTGCAGGAGTCGTGGCTGCGCTGGGATGAGGTGGATCGCGACCGGATCCAGGATCCGCGGGCGTACCTGGTGCGGATCGTCACACGGCAGGCCCTGAACCTGCTCCGGTCGGTGTCCCGTCGGCGCGAGGAGTACGTCGGACCGTGGCTCCCCGAACCCCTGCTGACGACCGCGGACGTGGCCGATGACGTGGTGCTCGCCGAGAGCGTCTCGGTTGCGATGCTGACGGTGCTCGAGACGCTCGGCCCGACCGAGCGCGCGGTGTTCGTGCTGCGGGAGGTGTTCGACGTGCCCTTCGACGAGATCGCGGACGCCGTCGGCAAGACCCCGGCGGCGGTGCGTCAGATCGCGCACCGCGCGCGCGACCACGTCGCCGCCCGGCGCCCGCGCGTCGCCGTCGACGCCACCGAGCACGACCTCGCCGTACAGCGCTTCATCGCGGTGATGAACTCGGGCGATGTGCAGGGACTCATGGACGTGCTCGCGCCCGACGTGGTCTCGGTCACCGACAGCGGCGGACTCGTCCGGCATGCCGCGCGGCGCCCGCTGCACGGCGCCGATCGGGTGATCGCGTTCCTGCGGGGAAGCATCGCGAAGCTCGACATCGCCTACACCGTCGTGCCGCTGCGCGTGAACGGCATGCTCGCCGCAGGGATCCGCGTCGGCGACGAACTGGCCGCCGCGGTGAGCTTCGCCGTCGAGGACGGCCGGATCAGCCGCGTGTTCTCGATGGCGAACCCCGGCAAGCTCGCCGGGCTCGACGCGGAGGCGCGGCTCACCCGCTGACACGTCGCACGGGCGCAGAGACCCCGCGCGACGGGCCATGCCCGGTTCCTTGCAGAGTGCGAAGAAACCGCGGTTCTTTCCCGTCGGATCGCACAGAAGCGCGGCGGAATGCCCGCGAAACTGGATCCAAGCCCCCCTCGTACGCAAAGGAGCACGCGCATGGAACGCGACCCGGAACTCTTCGACACCGACGCCCTGCTGCACATCGGCCGTCCCGTCTGGTTCGAGAAGCACCCCTCGCAGGCCGAGGGCGAGGACTTCTGAGCACCCGCCGCCCCGGCACGAAAGGCCGCGACTCACCTGTGTGAGTCGCGGCCTTTTCGGTGTGACATGCCGGAGCCGGCTCAGGCGCCCTTGAGGCGCTCCGACAGGTAGGCGTCGAGCTCGGCGAGCGGCACGCGCTCCTGCGCCATGGTGTCGCGATCGCGCACAGTGACGGCGTCGTCCTCGAGGGAGTCGAAGTCGATCGTCACGCAGAACGGGGTGCCGATCTCGTCCTGACGGCGGTAGCGGCGGCCGATCGCGCCGGCGTCGTCGAAGTCGATCGCCCAGTGACCGCGCAGCCTGTCGGCGACCTCGCGGGCCAGGGGCGAGAGGCGCTCGTTGCGGCTGAGCGGCAGCACGGCGACCTTGACCGGAGCCAGGCGCGGGTCCAGCTTCAGCACGGTGCGCACGTCGGTGCCACCCTTGGCGTTGGGCACCTCCTCCTCGACGTAGGCGTCGACGAGGAACGCCATCATCGAGCGGGTCAGGCCGAACGACGGCTCGATCACGTAGGGCACGTACTTCTCGCCGGAGGCCTGGTCGAAGTAGCTGAGCGACGAACCCGACGCCTCGCTGTGGCTGGAGAGGTCGTAGTCGGTGCGGTTGGCGACGCCCATGAGCTCGCCCCATTCCTTGCCCGCGAAGCCGAAGCGGTACTCGACGTCGATGGTGCCGGCGGAGTAGTGCGCGCGGTCGTCCTCGGGCACGTCGAACTGGCGCATGTTCTCCGGGTCGATGCCGAGGTCGATGAACCAGTCCCAGCACGCCTGCACCCAGTGCTCGAACCACTCCTGCGCCTCGGCCGGCGGCACGAAGTACTCGATCTCCATCTGCTCGAACTCGCGGGTGCGGAAGATGAAGTTGCCGGGGGTGATCTCGTTGCGGAACGCCTTGCCCACCTGGCCGATGCCGAACGGCGGCTTCTTGCGGCTCGCGGTGAGCACGTTGGAGAAGTTGACGAAGATGCCCTGGGCCGTCTCCGGGCGCAGGTAGTAGAGGCCGGACTCGTCGTCCACGACGCCGAGGTAGGTCTTCACCAGTCCGGAGAACGCCTTCGGCTCGGTGTACTGGCCCTTGGTGCCGCAGTTCGGGCAGGGCACGTCGGCCAGGCCGTTCTCGGCGGGACGGCCCTTGCGTGCCTCGAAGTCCTCGATGAGGTTGTCGGCCCGGAACCGCTTGTGGCACTGCAGGCACTCGACGAGCGGATCCGTGAACGTCTCGACGTGGCCGGAGGCCTCCCACACGCGCTTGGGGAGGATGATCGACGAGTCCAGGCCCACCATGTCGCCGCGGCCGCGCACGAACGTCTGCCACCACTGGCGGCGGATGTTCTCCTTGAGCTCGGTGCCGAGGGGTCCGTAGTCCCAGGCCGAGCGCGAGCCTCCGTAGATCTCACCCGCCTGGAAGACGAACCCGCGGTGGCGGGCGAGGGCGATGACCTTGTCGAGGCGGGACTGTTCGGCCACGGTGGCTCCAATGGTCGCGATGAGGCGGGGAATGCGCACGAAGAGGCGCAGCTCAATCCTATCGGCGCGGCAGAACTCCGCGACGGCGGCCCCGTGTCGGGGGCCGGTGGCACACTGACCGTCATGGAACAGCGTGTGAGCTTCATCACCCTCGCCGTCGCCGACGTCGCCCGCAGCCGGGCCTTCTACGTCGACGGACTGGGCTGGCGCCCGATCTTCGAGGCCGACGAGGTGCTGATGCTCCCGGTCGCAGAGAGGCTCATCCTCTCGCTCTGGAGCGTCGAGGGCTTCACCGCGGAGATCGGCGAGCCGCCGGCGACGGGCGTCGCTCCGCTCACCCTCGCACACAACCTGGCGACCGAGGCCGAGGTCGACGCGGTGCTCGCCGAGGCCGCCGCCCTGGGCGCGGCGGTGGTCCCTGCTCAGCACCGCGACTGGGGCGGCTACTCGGGCTACTTCGCCGACCCCGACGGCTTCCGCTGGGAGATCGCGATGAACCCGGGCGACACCGGGGCGTTCGTCCTGCCGCCCGCCGACTGACGCCGGCGATCCGCGCCCGGTCCCGGCGCGGCATACGCTGGAATGATGAGCACCGCACCGGAGAGAGCGAAGCACGGCGAGCACGACACCCGATTCTTCGGGCAGCCCTGGGCTCTCGCCCACCTGTTCGGGGTGGAGATGTGGGAGCGGTTCAGCTTCTACGGCATGCAGGGGATCCTGCTCATCTACCTGTACTACTCGGTCACCGACGGCGGGCTCGGGCTCGACAAGGCGGTCGCCGGGGGCATCGTCGGCGCCTACGGCGGCTCGGTGTACCTGTCCACGATCCTCGGCGCCTGGGTCGCCGACCGGATCCTGGGATCCGAGCGCACCCTGTTCTACAGCGCGATCGTCATCATGGCCGGCCACATCGCGCTCGCCCTGCTGCCGGGGGCGGCCGGGGTCGGCGTGGGCCTCGTGCTCGTCGCGATCGGATCCGGCGGCCTCAAGGCGAACGCGACCTCGGTGGTCGGCACGCTCTACAGCGCCGACGACCCGCGTCGCGACGCCGGCTTCTCGCTGTTCTACCTCGGCATCAACCTGGGCGGCTTCTTCGGCCCGATCCTCACGGGGCTGCTGCAGTCGACACTGGGCTTCCACTTCGGCTTCGGGCTCGCGGCGGTCGGCATGGCCGCCGGACTCGCGCAGTACTCGTTCGGGCGACGCGGACTCCCCGAGGAGGCGCACCGGATCGCGAACCCGCTGCCGCGCAGCCGGTACGGGATCGCCGTGGTCATCGCACTCGTCGCCGTCGCGCTGATCGCGGCGCTCGTGCTCACCGGCGTGATCCGCGCCGACAACCTGGCCACCGTGGTGATCATCGCGGCGACCGTCGCCGCGATCGCCTACTTCGCCGTGATCCTGACCAGCCGTCGTATCGACGCCACCGAGCGCTCACGCGTGTGGGGCTTCCTGCCGCTGTTCATCACGAGCGTCGCGTTCTGGTCGCTCTATCAGCAGCAGTTCACCGTGCTGACCGTCTACTCGGATGCGCGGCTGAACCGCGACCTGTTCGGGTGGGAGATGCCGGTGTCGTGGGTGCAGTCGATCAACCCGGTGTTCATCATCGTGCTCTCCGGCGTCTTCGCCGCCCTCTGGACGAAGCTCGGCGCGCGCCAGCCCTCCACCCCGGTGAAGTTCGCGCTCGGCGCGATTGTGATGGGCGCCGCGTTCCTGCTGTTCCTGCCGTTCGCGAACGGCCCCGCGAACTCGACGCCGCTGCTCGCGATCATCGGGATCCTGTTCGTCTTCACGGTCGCCGAGCTGCTGCTCTCGCCGATCGGGCTGTCGGCGGCGACCAAGCTCGCCCCCACCGCGTTCCACACGCAGATGGTGGCGCTGTTCTTCCTGTCGGTGTCGCTCGGCACGGCGATCTCGGGCTGGCTCGTGACCTTCTACGACCCGAAGAACGAGATCCCGTACTTCTCGATCCTGGGAGGGATCGCGATCCTCGTCGGCGTCGGGCTGCTCGTCTCGGCCCGGCCCGTGCTCGCGCTCATGAAGGACGTGCGCTGACGCAGACGCGAAGGGGCCGGGCGATCGACGCCCGGCCCCTTCGTCGCGTTCAGTGGGCGGCGACGCTCTCGCCGAGGTACTCGCCGGCCGCGAGCTGCTCCACGAGCGGACGCGCGACGGGCGCCCAGCCGAGCTCGGTGCGCGCCGTGGCTCCGGACGCCTGCTCGTCGAGCAACAGCGCGTCCGCGAATGCCTCGCCGAGCCGGGCACGGGTGTCGTCGTCGCTCTCGGGGCGCACCCCCTCGGCCACGTCGTACCCTGCCGCGATGGCCTCTCCGAGCTCGCGGACCGTGGGGTTCTGACCCGAGGCGCCGATGTAGGTCGCGCCGGGGCGGCCCTTCTCGAGAGCGAGCACGTAGAGCGCTGCGAGGTCGTCGACGTCGACCGTGGTCCAGTGCTGGCTGCCGTCGCCGATCAGGCGCACTCCCCCGTCGGTCTCATCGGTGAGGAGGCGGATCAGTCCGCCGGCGCGGCCATACACGAGCGCGGGCGCGACGACCGTGCCGCGCACTCCGGTCGCGCCGAGGACACGGGCCTCGCCCGCGCCGCGCCAGGCGGTGAGCGCCGGCCGGTCGAGGGGGCTCTGCTCGGTGATGTCGCTCGACGTGCCGTAGCTCCAGATCCCGCCGGTGTGCACGAACGGCTTGCCGCTGCCCCCGAACGCCCCGAGCACGGCGTCGATGAACGCCGCATCGCCCTCGGGCGTGGAGGCCGTGTGGATCACGCCGTCGGCGACGGACGCGGCCTCCGCCACGAGAACGGCGTCGGTCACGTCTCCGACGAGGCCCCGGGCGCCGGCCTCCTCGACGGTGCGCGCCTTGGTGGCGTCGCGCACGAGCGCCGTCACCTCGTGCCCTTCGGAGAGAAGACGGGAGAGGACGGAGGAGCCGATGTAGCCGGTCGCGCCGGTGAGAAGAACCTTCATGCCTTTCGCGAACGCCCCGCGGGCGGGGGCGTATTCCCGATGCCGAGGACGGCGGGAGGCGCTCGCGCCGGCGCGCTCGGCAGGCGGGGGACGGGAGACCGCCGTCGCGGGCGGTCTCCGACGGCGAGTCAGCGGGTGATCGTGCGCCCGTCCGGGTCGCCGGCGCGAAGCGGCCGCAGACGCGACGGGATCGGCCATTCGAGGGCGTACCGCTGCGTGGGCGGGCGCTGCATGTCGCCGAAGTCGTCGACCTTGACGGTGATCCGCCCGTCGCCCTCGGGCACGACCTCCACGATCTGCACCCGCAGCGGCCCCTCGGCCTCCCCCTCCAGGATCCAGGGATCGGCCAGCCAGCGGATCCCGTGGTGCTCCAGTGCGGTCTCGGCGTCGAGCCAGTCGATCGCGCCGGTGAGCTCACGTCCGAGCACGTCGACGGCCAGCCAGTCGGCGCCGGACGGACGGATCCATCCGAGCAGCTCGCCGTCCTCACGGCGATGCGGGGTCCAGTCTGCGGGGATCATGCGCCGAGCCTAACCCGATGCGATCCCGCCGCCCCGCCGGCTCCCTCGCCCCGCCGGATCCCTCGCCCCCGCGCTCTGCCGCCTGGCTGCCCGGCTGTCCGCACCCGCGAGATGGATAACGCACCTCTCTCGCGCGCCGCAGCAGCGAAATCCATCTCCCCGCGCGGGCTCCCCGGCCTACGAGATGGATAACGCACCTCCCCCGCCCCGCGCAGGAGCGAAATCCATCTTCCTGCCCTCTCGACCGCCGCCCGACCACGGCTCCGACGCACGAACGCCCGCCCCGGAATCGGGACGGGCGCTCGCATGGCCGGGTGTCACCAGATCGTGACGCGCTCCTCGGGCGCCAGCCACAGCCGGTCGCCCTCGGTCACGTCGAACGCGCCGTAGAACGCGTCGATGTTGCGGAGGATCTGGTTGCACCGGAACTCGTTGGGCGAGTGCGGGTCGATCGTGAGCAGGCGGATGGTCTCGGCCTCGCGGCTCTTCTGCTGCCAGACCTGCCCCCAGCTGAGCAGCAGGCGCTGCACGCCGGTGTAGCCGTCGATGACCGGCGCCCCGTCGAGGGCCTCAGGGGCCTTCCCGAGCGCGATCTCGTAGGCCTTGAGCGCGATGCCGAGACCGCCGAGGTCGCCGATGTTCTCGCCGATCGTGAGCGCGCCGTTGACGTGATGGTCCGCGGACAGCCCCTCCGGCACCAGCGCGTCGTACTGCGCGATGAGCGACGCCGTGCGCTCCTCGAACGCGGCGCGGTCCTCGTCGGTCCACCAGTCCTGCAGCTTGCCGTCGCCGTCGTAACGGCTGCCCTGGTCGTCGAAGCCGTGGCCGATCTCGTGGCCGATCACGGATCCGATCCCGCCGTAGTTCGCGGCCGCGTCACGGCCCGCGTCGAAGAACGGGTACTGCAGGATGGCCGCCGGGAACACGATCTCGTTCATGAGCGGGTTGTAGTACGCGTTCACCATCTGCGGCGGCATGAACCACTCGTCGCGGTCGATGGGCTTGCCCACCTTGCCGATCTGGCGGTCGTGCTCGAACTGCGCGGCGCGGCCGGCGTTGCCGACGAGGTCGCCGGCGTCGATCGCGACGGCCGAGTAGTCGCGCCACGTCTTCGGGTGGCCGATCTTCGGGGTGAACGTGTCGAGCTTCGCGAGCGCCTTCTCGCGGGTGGCGGGGCTCATCCACTCCAACGTCGTGATGGACTGCCGGTACGCCTCCAGCAGGTTGCCGATGAGCTCGTCCATTGCCGCCTTGGCGGACGGCGGATAGTGCCGCTCGACGTACACCTTGCCGACCGCGTCCCCGAGGGAGCCCTCGACGAGCGAGACGCCGCGCTTCCAGCGCTCGCGGATCGTGGGGACGCCGGTGAGCTCGGTGCCGTAGAACGAGAAGTTCTCCTCGACGATGTCGTCGGTGAGGTAGGCGGCGAGGCCGTGCACGACCTTGGCGCGCAGCCAGGCCTTCCAGTCGTCGAGACGCTCGGCGACGAGCAGGGATCCGAGGCCCGAGAAGAAGCTCGGCTGGTAGACGACGACCTCGTCGAACGCAGCCGCCCCCGCAGGGCCGGCGACGGCGTCGCGCCACGGGGCGAGATCCACGCCCACGAGCTCCTGGAGCTCGTCCCAGCTCTTGAGGTTGTAGGTCTTGACCGCGTCGCGGCTCTCCACGTTGTCCCAGTGGTGACCGGCGATCTCGTGCTCGAGCCCGAAGGCGCGCTCGGCCTGGTCCGCCGCGTCCGCGACGCCGGCGAGCGTGAGGATCCGCTCGAGGTGCGCGCGATAGGCGGTGCGGGTGCCCTCGAAGCTGTCGAGGCGGTAGTAGCTCTCGTCCGGGAGGGACAGGCCCGCCTGCACGAGGAACGGCACGTAGCGCGCGGGGTCGCCCGGGTCCGGCTCCACGAAGACGCCGAGGAGCGCGGCGATGCCCGCGCGGTCGAAGGCTCCGACCGTCGCGAGGAACTCGCCGATCGTGCCGATCGCGTCGACCGCGGCGAGCGGCTCGGCGAGCGGTGCGGTGCCGAGCTCGGCGATGCGCTCCGTGTCCATGAAGCTCGCGAACAGGTCGCCGATCTTGCGCGCCTCGGTGCCGGGCTCGGCCGTCTGCGCCTCTTCGATGATCGCGCGGACGTCCTTCTCCGCCTGGTCGGCGAGCATGTGGAACGAGCCCCAGCGCGCCTTGTCGGCGGGGATCTCGGTGTTCTCGAGGAAGGTGTGGTTGACGTGCCGGTAGAGGTCGTCCTGGGGGCGGATCGCGGGGTCGAAGTCACCGGTGGCGAGGCCGGAAGGGAGAACGTCGGTCATGGGGATCAGCCTATGCGGCGGAGTCGACATCGGGCGGGCCGGATCGCTCTCGGCGGATCAGGACTCCAGCAGCGCCTTCGCCCGATCGAGCGCCGCCGTCTCGCCGTCCATGCTCCGCTGCACGGCGGCTCCCATGAGCAGCTTCTTCACGCCGGCGACCTCGGCCGACAGCGCGAACGTGACGCTCGTGCCGGCCGGCGTCTCGGTGAGCGTGTAGCCGCCGACGGGGCGCACGGGGCCGGCGATCGTGGCGAAGGCGTAACGGACCGGCGGCGCGTACTCGGTGATGCGGATGTCGGCGACGATCGACCGCCCGCCGGGCCCCGCGACCGCCTGGTGCACGATGCCGCCGACGGCGGGGGCGCCTTCCGCGCTCATCTCCTTGACCCCGCTGCGCCAGAGCGGATCCTTGCTCGGGTCGGTGAAGAACGCGAACACGGACTCGATGGGGGCGGCGATCTCGATCGTCCGGGATGCGGTGGGCATGGAGCGATTATCGTGCGCCGCTGGGCGCACGGGAAGACACGTGACGACGGGGGCTCCCCCTCGGCGGGACCATCGCCGGGGCAGTCGCGCGGAGCGACCGGAATATCGCTCTGCCGCAGAAGCCCGCGCCGCTCTAGGATGAGCGCAGAGCGGCTTTGGGGAGCCGCCCGGATTGGGGTCTCCCATGCGCGGTCTGGGACAGATGCTCGTGCTGACCGGTGCGGCGCGCGCCGAGGACGTGAACGCCGCGGTCTCCGCCGTCGGCGACGGCGACGCTCTGCCCGGCTACCTGCTGCGGCGCGGACTCGTGAACGAGGTGCAGCTGGCCGAGGCCGTGTCGGTGGCGACCAGCACCCCGTACGTCGACCTGACCGCCTATCCGCTGGATCCCGAGGTCATCGCCCTCGTGCCGGGACCGCTCTGCCGTCGGTACCGGATGATCCCGCTGCGTCACCACCGCGACCAGCTGACGGTCGCGATGGTGGATCCGACCGACATCATCGCGCTCGACGACGTCGCCAGCCTCACGGATCTGCGCGTCACGCCCGTGGTCGTCACCGACGAGGCGCTGAACCAGGCGTTCGAGCGCTTCCTGCGCTCCGACGAGGAGCTCACCGACCTCTCCGAGCAGATCGGCGAGGCGTCGGCGACGTCGAACGTCGTCTTCACCGAGCAGCTCGACGACCAGGATGCGGACGCCCCCGTCGTGCGCTTCGTGAACCTGCTCATCACGCAGGCCATCAACGACCGCGCGAGCGACATCCACATCGAGCCCGGTGAGCACCGCCTCACGGTGCGGTTCCGGATCGACGGCGTGCTGCACGAGATGCAGCGCGCCGACCGCAGCATCCAGGACGGCGTGATCTCGCGCCTGAAGATCATGTCGTCGATCGACATCGCCGAGAAGCGCGTGCCGCAGGACGGCCGCATCTCGGTGCTGCATGAGGGGCGCAGCGTCGACCTGCGCGTGGCGACCCTGCCGACGGTGTGGGGCGAGAAGATCGTCATGCGCATCCTCGACAACAGCGGTCAGGTCATGCTCATGTCGGACCTGCTGTTCTCCGAGCCCAACGAGGAGCTCTTCACGCGGGCGATCTCACGCCCGCACGGCATGGTGCTCGTGACCGGACCGACCGGATCCGGCAAGTCCACCACCCTGTACACGGCGCTGCGCGCGGTCGCGAACCCGCGCGTGAACGTGATCACCGTCGAGGATCCGGTCGAGTACCGGATCCCCGACATCAACCAGATCCAGGTCAACCCCCGCGCCGGCCTCACCTTCGCGACCGCCCTGCGTTCGATCCTCCGCGCGGACCCGGACGTGGTGCTCGTGGGCGAGATCCGCGACCGCGAGACGGCGGCGATCTCGGTGGAGGCCGCGCTGACCGGCCACCTCGTGCTGTCGACGCTGCACACCAACGACGCGCCGAGCGCGCTGACCCGGCTGGTCGAGATCGGCACCGAGCCGTTCCTGGTGGCGACCGCGCTCAGCGCCGTCATCGCGCAGCGACTAGCCCGCCTCCTCTGCACGAAGTGCCGCCAGCCGATCGATCACGACACGGCCATGCTCAAGAGCGTCGGGATGCCGGCGCACCTCATCAAGGGCGCGACCGTGCACCGCGCGGTGGGCTGCACGGTGTGCTCGAACACCGGCTACCGCGGCCGCGTCGCCCTGCACGAGGCGATGGAGGTGACCGACCGCATCGAGCAGGCCCTCGTCGGCCGTGCCACGGGCGGCGAGCTGCGCGAGATCGCCCTGGAGCAGGGCATGATCCCGCTGCGCGACGACGGCTGGGCCAAGGTCGCCCGGGGCATCACGACGATCGAGGAGATCCTGCGCGTCTCGGTGTGAGGCGCGGCCTCGGCGCCGTTCCCCTCAGTGCTGCTTGGCCAGGTCGCCGTAGAGCGTGAAGATCGGCAGGTAGAGCGAGACCACCATGCCTCCGATGACCACGCCGAGGCCGACGATCAGCACGGGTTCGATGAGCGACGACAGCTGCTCCGTGGCGGTTTCGACCTCGTCCTCGTAGAAGTCGGCGATGCTGCCGAGCATCTCCGCGAGGGTGCCCGACTCCTCGCCCACCGCGACCATCTGCGCCACCATCGGCGGGAAGACCTCCGCCTTGGCCAGCGGCGCCGAGAACGAGCGGCCGCCCCGGATCGACTCCTGGATGTCGCGCACGGTCTGCTCGACCTTCCAGTTGTTCGACGCCTGGCCGACGATCGACAGGGCCTGGATGATCGGGACTCCCGCGTCGAGCATCATCGAGAGGTTCCTCGTGAAGCGGGCGACGGCCATCTTGGTGAGCAGCTTGCCGAAGATCGGCAGCTTCAGCAGGAAGGGGTCCACGACCTTGCGATACGCGTCCGTGTAGCGGTTGCGCGCCCACCAGATCCACACCACGATCACGACGACCGCGAGGGAGGGGAGGATCCAGACCATGTTCTCGGAGACGGCGACCAGGATCTGCGTGGGCAGCGGCAGCGAGGCGCCGAGGCCGGCGAACATGTTCTTGAACACGGGCACGACGAACGTCAGCATCGCCAGGACACCCAGGATCGCGACGATCAGCACGACCAGCGGATAGGTCGTCGCGGCGCGGATCTTCGCGTGCAGCTCCGCCTGCTTCTGGTAGGTCTCGGCGATCGAGTCGAGCGCCTTGCCGAGGAAGCCGCCCGCCTCGCCGACGCGGATGATCGACACCATGAGCGGCGGGAACACCTGCGGATGCCGCGCCAGGGAGGCGGACAGCGACGATCCCGACTCCACGTCGCCCTGCACGGCGACCAGCACCTGCTGCAGCTTCTTGTCGTCGGCCTGCTCGGAGAGCACGCTCAGGGTGCGCAGCAGGGGGAGGCCGGCGTTGATGAGCGCCGCCATCTGCCGGGAGAAGATCGCGAGCGTCTTCGCGGTCACCCCCTTGCGCAGCGTCGGCAGCGTGATCTCCCGGTGCAGGCCGGTCCTCGCGACGGGCGCGACGCGCAGCGGGGTCAGCCCCTGCGCCCGGAGCTTGGTGGCGACCGCGCTGTCGCTGGACGCGTCCATCGACCCCTTGACGGTCTGCGCGGTGGACGAATCCAGCGCCTGATACTCGTACTCCTGCACCCCGGCCATCACGATCCCCATTCCTCGAGCTGCGTCCCACCGGCGAACGTCGACCACGATTCGGCGTCGAGATCCGCGGGCCGCACGTGCACGCCGTCGATCGACTTCGGATCGACGGCGAAGGTGCGCGCGACGTGGGCGGCGATGCGCCCCTCGCCGACGAGGCGGCGCAGATCCTGGTCGAGCGTGTGCATGCCGTAGGCCTGCCCGGCCTGCATCGTGGAGTACAGCTGCGACACCTGGCCCTCGCGGATGAGGTTCGCGACGGCGGGCGTGTTGATGAGCACCTCGGTCGCGATGGTGCGACCCGAGGTCTGCGCCTGCGGCAGCAGCGTCTGGCTGATGATGCCCTGAAGCGTGTCGCCCAGCTGGGTGCGGATCTGGTGCTGCTGATCGGCGGGGAACACGTCGACGATGCGGTTCACCGACTTGGCCGCCCCCTGGGTGTGCAGCGTGGAGAGCACCAGGTGGCCGGTCTCCGCCGCGGACAGGGCCGTCGAGATCGACTCCGGGTCGCGCAGCTCGCCGACCAGGATCACGTCGGGGTCCTGCCGCAGCACCCGGCGCAGCGCCTCGGCGAAGGACTCGGTGTCGGATCCGACCTCGCGCTGATGGATGAGCGCCCGGTTGCTGGTGTGGTGGAACTCGATCGGATCCTCGATGGTGACGACGTGCACCGGCCGGGTGTTGTTGACGATGTCCACCATCGCGGTGAGCGTGGTGGACTTCCCGGATCCGGTCGGTCCGGTGAGCAGCACGAGACCGCGCGGCCGCAGCGCGAGGTCGGCCGCGATCGCCGGCGCACCGAGCTCCTCGAGGCTGAACACCCGGTCGGGGATGAACCGCAGCGCCATCGCGATCTCGCCGAGCTGGCGGAACACGTTCACGCGGAAGCGCCCGATGCCGGGGCTGGCGTGCGCGAGGTCGACCTCGTGCCGCGTCGCGAACTCCTCGCGCTGCGGCATCGTCATGAGCTCGAACGCCGCCTGCTCGACCCAGTCCGCGCTCAGCGGATCCGCGTATCCCGGCACGGCGACGAGATCCCCGTCGACCCGCATGAGCGGAGCGGCCCCCGCGGTCACGTGCACGTCGCTGGCCCCCGCGCGGGCGCCGATCGCGAGGATCCGGGTGAGGACGAGGACGCTCATCTCGACGCCCCCGCCGTGGGTGCCGGCGCCACGAAGGCGAGCAGGTCGACGTGGAGCTGGAGCCCGCCGTTCCCCGGCGAGAGCGCGGCCTTGTCGACGGCGAGCAGCCGGTCGGATCCGCGCAGTCCGTCGAGGAAGGCCTGGGCGGCCGCGGCGTCGGGGACGGTCGCGATCACCGTCACGGGGATCTGCTCCTTGCCCGCCGCGCCCGTCCCTCCGCCAGCCGGAGCCGCGGCGTTCGCGCCGTTCGCCCCCGAGGCGCCGGCCTGCGAGGTCTGAGCCGCGTTCGCGTCCGCCTGCGCGGCGACGTTCTTCGCATCGCCCACGGTGCCCGAACCCGCGGTGGGCTGCGGCGTCGGCTGGGCGGAGGGCGCGGTCTGCGCCTTCTCCGCCGCAGCGGCCCCCGGCCCCGCCTCGACCGGAGCGGTGCGCGGGGCGAAGGGCGCCAGGTCGCCGCGGGTCGCGCTCGTCAGCGCCGCTCCGGACGCCTGCGCGGAGGTGGCGACGATGTCGAACACCTGGTCGAGCTCGGGCGACGCGGGGATCTGCCCGCGCAGGGCGTCGACCGAGGCGTCGATCTCCGCCTTGCGCTGCTTCTGCTTCTGCAGTTCCGCGATCTGCGTGCGGTAGGTCGCGTTGGTGGCGGCGACCTGGCTCGTGCTGCTCAGCGCCGTGAACGACTGGCCGACGAGGGGCAGGACGCCGAAGACGACGGCCAGCACCACGATGGCGATCGACACGAGGGCGCCGATCAGGGTGATCAGCTGCTTGGTCACTTCGTCGCCTCCTTCGCGTACCGTCCGGAGTACACGGTCTGATCGAAGGTGACGTCGATCGTGTAGATGTACCGGCCGGGAGACTGCTGGCTGGCCGTGCTCGCCCTGCCGTCGGCCGCGAGCACTCCGTCGACACCGCGCAGCCCCCGCGCCAGGGCGCCCAGGTCCAGCGCGTTCGGGCTGTCGATCGTGAGGGTGCCGGTGAGGCCGATCGCCTTCTTCGCCGCGTCCTTGTCCTTCGCCGCCGGATCCGGAACGGCCCCGGGCGTGAGCTCGAAGCCGGTCACCGTCGTGTCGGCGGGGAGCGCGCCGCGGACACGATCGAGGATGCCGCTCCAGGCGAGATCCGACCCCATCGCCTCGCCGCGGAAGGCGTTCAGCTCCCCCTCGGTCGCGAGGGCGCCGCTGACGTCGTTCAACTGGCCGATCTGAGCGAGCAGCTGCGTCGAACGGTCCTGTTCGGCCACCAGCTGCTGCTGCGCGAACTGATTCCACACGAAGGCGGCCCCGATGAACGCCGCCGCGAGGACGACCGCGAGCAGCCCGATCCGCACCCAGACGGCGGAGAGCTTCTCGCGCTCCCGGCGATCGACCTCGGAGCGGGGCAGCAGATCGACGCGGGGCGGGCCGCCCACGGCGGCGGCGGCGATGCGGGACATCAGCGGTCCTTTCCGAGGGCGAGTCCGGCGGTGGGCACCAGATCGAGAGCGAGCTCTCCGCCCGGATCCGTGCCGCGCACCGGCAGGACGTTCTGCAGGCTCAGCGTGTGCACCGGAACCTCGACGGCGGCAGCGAGACCGGAGGCGACGCCGTCGACGGCGGATCCGGCACCGCTGAGAAGCACCTGCTGGATGGGCGCCGCCTCGGGTCTGTTCAGGTAGAAGGCCAGCGTGCTGCGCATCCGGCCGATCAGGTCGTGCACCGGGCGCACGCCGGCGTCGACGCGCAGTGCACCGCGCGCGACGATCCCGGCCGTGCCCGTGAGGTCGTCGTCGCCCGACCCGGTGTCGGATCCCGCGACCGCGAACGTGCCGTCGCCCGCACCGCTCGGCGCGACCATCTGCGCCGCGCGTCGACGCACCGCCGAGGTCTCCAGATCCACGGGCGTGATGCGGACGAAATCGGGGATCCCGTCGCGCAGGATCACGATCTGCGTCGTGTGGTCGCCGATGTTGATCGCGGCGACCACACCGGCCGGCACCACGCGGGCCGCGGCGCGGGCGAGGCCGAAGGCGGCGAGGTCGACGCCGTCGATGCGGATCTTCGCCCGCGCGAACGACGCGATCATCGCTTCGACCGTGTCGGCGACGGCGGCGACGAGCAGGCCGTGCAGCTGGCCCCCCTCCTGCGACGTCGGGTAGTAGTCCAGCACCGCCTGCGCGACCGGCACGGGAAGCAGATCCTGCACCTGGAACGGCAGGGCCTGGCGCAGCAGGTCGGGCGCCATCGCTGCCGTGCTGTGCTCGCGCACCAGCACGCGCCGGCTGGCGATCCCGAGCGTGGCGGACTTCGCCTTGATCCCGGCCGTGCGCCAGAGCTGCTGGATCGCGAAGGCGACCGCGCCCTGATCGAGCACCTCCGAATCGTGGGCGGCGTCCGGAGGCAGCGGCACCTCGCCGCAGGCGACCACCTGCGGCGACCGTTCGCCGCTCACCTCGACCGCACGGACGCTCTCCTCCGTGATCTCGACTCCGACGTGACTCTTCGCCATCTTCTCTTCCCCAGTTCCCCACGCGCTTCGCCGCAGCTCAGCTCAGTCCCAGCATTCCGACATACCAGCGTCCGATCGGCTCACCCACGGCGATCCCAGCCCAGGCGCCCGCGATCATCCACGGCCCGAACGGGATCGCCGTCGTGCGTTTCGCTCGGCGCAGCAGGATCAGGCCCACCCCGAACAGCCCGCCGAGCACGAACGCCGCGAAGGCGCCGACGACGAGGGTCGCCCACCCGCACCAGCCGAGGAACAGGCCCACGAGGGCCGCGAGCTTGACGTCGCCGCCGCCCATGCCGCGCGGGCTGATGAGGCGCACGACCGCATAGAACGCGCAGAGGATCGCCCCGCCCGCGACCGCCCGCAGGAAGGTGGTCCATCCGATCCCGCTCGCCGATCCCGCCGGCCCCAGGGCCGCCGCGATCGCGAGCAGGGCGACTCCGACGACGATGCTCGGCAGCACGATCGCGTTCGGCAGCCGCTTCGTCTCCAGATCGATGAGGCTGAGCACGATCGACACCGCCGCGAAGCCGAGGAACGCGACGAGCACGACCCAGAAGACCGGATCCGCGACGGCGCCGACCGGAGCAGCGAGTCGAAGGGCCCACCACGCCACCCCGACGAACACGACGCCCGTGAACGCCTCGATCAACGGGTACTGCGCGCTGATCGGGGCCGCGCAGCGCGCGCACCGTCCGCGCAGCGCGACCCACGACACGACGGGCACGTTCTGCCACCACCGGATCGGCGCATCGCATCCGGGGCAGCGGCTCTCGCGCACGAGCGAGATCCCTGCGGGCACGCGGTACGCGACGACGTTGAGGAAGGAGCCGATCACCAGGCCGAACAAGCCCGCGAAGACGAGGAGGAACGCGGTCATGGCGCGACCTCCTGCTCGGAGGTCAGGGTCGGCGGGAGGATGGTCGTGATCGTGGTTCCGGGCGAGCCCGCCGCCGTCGCCACCTTGCAGCCGAGGTCGATGACAGGGCTCCAGCTCATCGGCGTGCAGGTGAAGTCGGGGTGCACCCAGTGCGGGGTGCCGTCGTTGTTGGCGTAGTACTGCCCCTGGAAGATCAGCCCGTTCTGCGAGCTGTTGTTGAGCCCGCAGGGCGTGTAGAACATCAGCCGCGCCTGCACGGTGCTCGGCAGGGTCAGCGCATCGCTCGCCGACCCGGATCCGCAGCTCGGCGCGGTGTCGGTGAGGTTCGCGTCGGCGTGGACGAAGAACAGCTGCGGCGCCGTCGCCAGCGACGGGGCGCTCGAGGTGAGCGGTCCGGAGACGTTGACGTTCATCGGCGATCCGGACGCGATCAGCATGACGGCGTCGTTGACGAGCCCGGTCGCGCCGATGTTCACGGTGACCGTGCCGGTGCAGGAGCTGAAGTCGATGCCGACGCGCGTGTTGGGCGGGGTCGGCGCGGCCGCGAGCAGGCCGCTCACGTTGGATCCGTTGCACGGTCCGGTGGTCCACTGGATGTTCGAGCCCCACGCGGCGCGCGCCGAGCCGAGGTTGCGCCAGGTGGTCATCGCCGTCACCGCGACGAGGGTCGGGTTGGTGCGGTTGGTGCCGGGCTTCGCCGCGGGCGATCCGCAGAGCGAGGCGTTGGCCGCGGGCGTCGGGCTGGTCGAGCAGTTCGCGACGGTCTGCGTGGGCTTTCCCACGACGCCGGCGCCGCTGAAGCCCTTGCCGATCGAATAGCCGCCCCTGATGACGGGCTTGTTGCCCAGGGCGAACGTGCCGTCGGCGTACACGAACCCCGACGTCGGGACGGCGGAGTCCCCGAGCGAGAAGCCGTTCGCCGTGAGGTTGACGTTGCCCGCGGTGATCAGGTTCCCCTTCACGATCGCCGCGTTCCCGCCGCTGGCCGTGATGTCGCCGAGCGCGTAGACGTTGCCGTTGACGGTGCAGTTCGCGCTGAGATCGACGGCGCCGTTGGGCACCCAGAGGTCACCCGTGATCACGGACGACGAGTTGCAGCTGTAGTTGCCGCTGCGGATCACCAGATCGCCGGTGTAGTTGGCGTGGGTGGCGAGGAAGGACCCGTCGAAGTACGACATCGTCCCGCCGGGCGCGTTGGAGAGCGAGACCGGGCGCTGGTAGAGCGCGACGATCTTGGTGGCCGAGCCGTCGGGCCCCTTGCCGCTGGCCGTGATCTGGATCGTCGAGGTCGCGGTCGCACTCAGGCACGCGTCGGTCAGATGATCCTTGTCGGGCCCGAACAGCGCGCTGACCGCGTAGTAGAGAGGTGCGGACCCGGCATCCGCGATGGACTTCGCGCACGGGTTGGCGAGCACCGTCGCGAGCATCTGGTCGCGTCCCGACTCGGCGGCGACGAACGCCTGGGTCGTGCTCTTGTTCTTGGCGTTGGACTGGATCGTGAACATCACGGTCGCGGCCACCAGCACGGCGGCGACCACGCCGACGATCATCACGATGAGCACCGCGACGAGCGCCGCACCGCGGTCGTCGCGGTCCGCCGTCTCGAGTCGATCCCGGATCACCAGCATGGGCTGAGGCTTCCTGCTGCGGAGTTGCGCATGTAGGCCGTGCCCTGGAAGTGCACGGGCGCCGCGACCACCTGGGCCCCCGACCTGCTGAGCGCATCGAAGCTGTACGCGACGCTGTTGCCGCTCTGGGAGATGAACGCCCCGGATCCGGCGGCGACGTCCGCCTGCCAGACGGGCCAGCCCGAGGAAGGGGCGGGCGAGGAGGAGACGGTCATGTGCAGGCCGTCCGCGGCGAGCTGGAACGCCTGGCACTGGAGCCCGCCGCCGAGCGCCGTGTTGACCCGGATCGTCGATCCGTCGGCCGAGACGTCGAAGGCCACTGCGTTGCGCATCGCTCGCTCCACCTCTGATGCGACGAGCTGCCCCCGGGTCGTCGCCTGGCTCTGCGCCGAGACGGCGACCTGGGAGCGCCACATGTTGCTGAACAGCGTCCCCAGCACCAGGCTGACGACGCCGAGGATGGCGACGACCACCACCAGCTCGATCAGGGAGACTCCCCTGTCGTCCTGCGACCGGGGCGTCATGGCGACGTCACCGGATCCGGAGGGACGATCACGAGCGCATCCGCCGCCGCGAGGGCGTTCCCGCCCTGCGTGGCGGTGAGGTGGATCGACACCGTCGACCCTTTGCTGCACGATCCGATCGCCGCCTGGGTCGTGTAGCTGTTGCCGTGACCGTCCAGGAAGGTGCGCGGCGTGGCCGCCGTGCCGAGGATCGACCCCATCGTCGCGCAGTCCGGGCTCTGCCGCACCTGGTCGATGAGGCCGTTGAGCTGCCGGGTGGCCGTGGCCACCGACGACTGCTGCGCCGAGAAGCGCAGACCGTTGACCAGGGCCGGGAGGAGGGAGACGGCCACCAGCGCGAGCAGGAACATCGCAATGACCACCTCGACGAGGCCGAGTCCGTCCTCGCTGCCCTGATTACGCTGGTTCGCCATCGTTCTCCGCCCCCAGATCGCGCTCGGCCCCGGAGCTTCCCGCCCCGGAGCCGAGCACGACGGTCGTGTCAGCAGCCGGGCCCGGCGGTTGCCACGGCGCCGCCCGCCGTTGAGCCCGCACCCGTAGCGGTCACGCAGAACCCGTCGAGCGTCAGACTGCCGCCCACGGTGACGGTTGCATTTCCGCCGGCCTTGTACACGCCGGCCGGAACGGGCCCGGTAGCAGTGGTGAGTGGCGTCGTCTTCGCCAGATCCGCGGCCACCGCCGAGGCAGCGCTGGCCGCGATCGACTTCAGTGAATTGTCCTTGGCCTGCTGCTGGATCCCGGCGAAGATCGGGATCGCGATCGCCACCAGGATTCCGAGGATCACCACGACGATGATCAACTCGATGAGTGAGAAGCCGGCCTCTTCACCGTTCTCGCGTGCTGCTTTCTTCGCCTCGAGGGCGCGACGAATACCGCTCATTGCATATCCCCATTTCAGAGAGTCGTTTTCGGGTAAAACGCACTCTGCGAACCGGCGCGTCCCCTACGCCTCAGCCCGGATGGTCCCGGTCCCCAGATAGGAGTCGAGCTGTCCCAGAGCTCTCATCCTGGACAAAGGATGGACCCATCCGGGCCCTGGCGCAAGACCTGCGGCGAAACCGCTATTTCGGCATTCCGACGACAGCGATGCTCATCTGCACGACATGCGTCAGGGCTGCCCGACCGGCAGTTCCACCTTCAGGCAGAAGCCGTCGTCGGTGTGCTCGGCGAACACGTCGCCTCCGTGCGCCCGGGCGAGCCCCCGCGCGATCGCCAGACCCAGCCCCGCGCCGGAGGCGACGGCGTCGGGCGCGGCGCCCGCGGTACGGGACGGATCCGACCTCCAGCCCACCTCGAACATGCGGTCCAGGTCCTCCACGGCCACGCCGCTGCCGTGATCGAGCACGGCGAGCACGAGGCGATGCGGCGAGGGCGACTCCGCGAAGACGAGGATCTCGGATCCGTCCGGCGCATGGCGCACGGCATTCGTGAGCAGGTTGACGATCACGCGGGTGAGCTGATGCGGATCCGCCCACAGCACGTGCCCTTCGATCCCCTGCGGCACGATCCGCACCCGGTGCTGTCCGGCGGCGGCGCGCACGTCGGCGACCGCATCGGAGACGATGTCGAGCAGCTCGACCTGCTCGGCCCGCAGCCGGAGCGAGCCCGACGTGATGCGCGACAGCTCGAAGAGGTCGTCGACCATCCGGCCCAGGGTGTCGACCTGCGCGCGCACCTGCGCCGGGAACGCCGCCGGATCCGCGAGCCCCGCCTCGGCCGACTCGGCGAGCGCCCGGATCGCGGTGAGCGGGGTGCGCAGGTCGTGCGAGATCCAGGCGAGGAATCTGCGCCGGTCGGAGTCGAGTCGCTCCAGCTCGGCACGCGCGTCGCTGAGCTTCGCGGAGGCCTCGGCGAGCTGCGCGGAGAGGTCGTCGAACTCGCGCCAGCCGGTCGCTCCGCCGTCCACCACGTCGCCCTCCCCGACCCGGCGCACCGCGGCCGACAGATCCTGCACGGAGCTCCGCGCGGCCCGGGCGGTGATCCACGCCGTGGCAAGCGCGCACAGCAGCGCAGCTCCCAGCACCCAGACCAGCACGGTGAAGTCGTGAGGCGACAGGTACATCTCCGCCGAGATCGCCAGCACTCCGGTCGCGAGGGCGAGCACCGACGCGACGCCGACCACGACGAGCCGGAACGTCAGCCCCGCCCTCCGTGCACGACGGAGCACCAGCACCGCCGCGAGGGTCACCACCCCCGCGCATCCCAGCGCGGTCAGCACGATCAGCAGCACGTCGGGCGTCCCGAGCGGCATCATGACCCGGATCCGTCCGCCGAGAACCGGTATCCGGCGCCCCACTCCGTGAGCAGGTGCAGGGGGCGACGCGGATCCTGCTCGATCTTCTCCCTCAGCCGCCGCACGTGCACGGTCACCGTGGAGCCCTCGCCGAACGACCACCCCCACACCTCCCGCAGGATGTCGTCCCGCGAGAGCACTTCGCCGTCGTGCTGCACGAGGTGCGCGAGCAGCTCGTACTCCCGCGCCGCCAGCACCACCTCCTCGCCGCGTACGTGCACCCGCCGGCGGGCCGGATCCAGGCGGAAGTCGCCGCGCACGATCTCCCGCGTCGGCGCCGCCGCTGCCCGCGACCGGCGCAGCAGCGCGTCGACCCGCAGCAGCAGCTCACGCAGCGCGAACGGCTTGACCACATAGTCGTCGGCGCCGTTCTCGAGCCCCTCGATGCGCTGTTCGACCTCGCCCAGCGCCGTGAGCATGATGATCGGCACGGCGGAGCGCCCCCGCACGTCGCGGGCCAGCTCGTCCCCGCTGATCCCGGGCAGCATGCGGTCCACGATGAGGACGTCGGGCGGATCCGCACGCACGGCACGGCGCGCCGAGACCCCGTCGCCGAAGGCGTCGACGAGGTAGCCGTTCGCGCCGAGGTAGCGCTCGACCGCGACCCGCACGGTGGGGTCGTCCTCGACGAGCACCACCCGGGGCACAGAGGTTCCCGGGGTCTCCATGCACCGAGGCTATCCCTGCGGCGCGGACCGGATCCGCGTTCCTTACGGCCTCGAAAGAACTCCCCCGCACGCCGGCGGGCCTGCCTAGCGTCGGATCCGTTCTCGACCGTCGGCGGGTCCCCCCGCCGGCATCCCCCCAGGAATGGAGCAATCATGCGCAAGACCGCACTCGTCCCCTCCTCGATCGGCGTGGCCGTCCTCGCCCTCGGCCTGACCCTCGCCGGCTGCAGCTCGACGCCGTCGGCGTCCTCACCCTCGGCCGACACGATGTCGAGCTCCTCGCCGACGCCGTCCGCGTCTCCGATGGACCACATGTCGAAGACCGGCACCTTCATGGGCCTCAACGGCAAGAGCGTGAAGGGCACGGTCACCGTCTCCGGATCCGAGCTGACGCTCACGGGGTTCTCCTCGGACGAGGGGCCTGACCTGCACGTCTACCTGACGAACGGCACCGACGAGGCCGCCGTCGCCGCCGGCAAGCAGATCGATCCCGTCGCGTTCGACAAGGACTCGCAGTCGTTCATGCTGAACGGCGTCGACGCCTCGATGTACAAGGACGTCGTCATCCACTGCGACAAGGCCAAGGCGGTGTTCGGGGCCGCCGCGCTGTCATGACCGCGGCAGGCGCCGGCGTCGTGGGAGAGGCGCTTCCCACGGAGCCGGCGGTGCGGCGCGGAACCGGCCTGCTCCGGGCCGGGGAGGTCGTCGGCACGCTGGCCAGAATCGCGGCGGGTGCGCTGTGGCTCGGCGAGGGATTGCTGAAGTACCGGGCGGGATTCGGATCCGCCGACATCCTGCTCGTCGCCCAGGGCAGCACCGGCAACAGCCGGGTGCCGTTCTTCTTCCGTCCGCTCGGGGCGCTCATGCAGGCCGCGCCGGGGCTGTTCGGCTTCGCCATCCCGGCGCTCGAGGTCGCACTCGGCATCCTGCTCGTGCTCGGACTCGGCCGTGTGCTCACCACGATCACGGCGCTCGGATCCGTCGCGACGCTCATGCTGTACTGGTCGTCGGATCAGCTCATCACGCAGTATCCGCTCATGACGCTGCTCTCGGCGATCGTGCTCGCACTGCCGTGGTCCGGACGGTTCGGCGTGGCGTGGCTCTGGGCGCGCAGACGCGGGCGGGGCGTGCGACGCGGCGGCTGAGAGCACCGGCCATCACGGCTGCCGCCCCGGTCGGTCGCCTCGCGTCACCCGCGCAGGGGATCGATCGGCGCCATACGGGCTCAGCGTCGGCGGAACCAGCGCTTCTTCGGTGGTGCAGGGGCGGCCGACGCTGCCGACGTGGTCGCCGCGCGCCGCTCTCGCCAGGCGGAGACCTCGGCGTCCACGTCCCGCGGCTTCGTCACCACGGGCGGGCCGCCGAGCAGCTGCCGGCGCGCCTCGATCACACGCCGGTTGAAGTCCTCCAGCACGGCGCGGACGTCCTCCTCGCGATGCAGGCCGTCGAGCTGCGCGTCGAGCTCCCGGTCCTCCACGCGCAGCATGAGTGCGGGCGGCCCGAGACCGGTGAGGTTCTCGCGCTCGATCTTGCGGCGGATCCACCAGTCCGGATCATGATGATCGCCGAGGCCGGGGATGGGCTTGCCCGCACCGGGCAGATCGTCGAACTGTCCCTGCCGGATCGCCACCTGGATCGCGGTCTCGACGATCGCCGGCATCGTCTCGGCGTTCAGTGCCGCGGGCGGCGCGGTGGTTTCCCCAGGCTTCGCGCTCAGCGCGCGCTCGGCACGCGCGGAGCGTCTCTGCTCGTCGTCGGCCATGGGTTCCTCCGGTTCTGTTCGGACCTCGGGGTTTCCAGCCTACGGTCCGCGGCGGGTGCGCGGCGGTCACGACGAGCATCGGCCGTGCGCGGATCGTCCTCCACAACTGCCCGCGCCAATGAGTTCTGCACAGTCCGGAAAGAGCGCCTGATCTGGGCTTCGAATGTCGGTGGCCGAGGGTTGAATAGAGGCATGACATCGACCGCGACCCGGATGCTCGAGCAGGTGGACGAGCTGCTCGAGCACCTGCTCGCCTCGGCGGAGGTGTGCTCCGGGTTCGACGGAACGCGCGGTGCGGATCTGGTCGCCGCGGCGCAGGCCGCGGGTGCGGTACGGCGTCGGCTGGACGCGGTGATCACCGCCCTCACGGGGCAGCTGATCGACCGGGACATGCGGGCCGTCTCCGAACGGGTGTCTGTGCAGGCGGGGTGCCGCGACGCGACCGAGCTGCTGCGACGAGCGCTGCGCACCGACGTCGGCACGGCGCGCATGTTCGTCCGCGCCGCCCGGGCCACGCACCGGGAACGGCAGCTGTCGAGCGGCGGGTTCGCCGCCGCTCGGTTCGCGGGACTGGCCACTGCGCTGCGCGATGGGATCGTGTCGGTCCCGGGGCTGCTCGCCGCGATCGGTCCGGTCGAGCGCGCCGGCAATCGTGTCGGAGCCGAGGAGCGCGAGGCCGTCGACGGCCTGCTGGCGGCGACCGCCCGCGGCGAGGATCTGCCCGACGAACACGGGCGGCCTGGACCCGCCCCGTCCACCGCCGAGCTCGGCGAGTACGCCCGGGCGGTGATGCTCGCCCTCGATCCCGACGGCGCCGAACCCGACGACGCGAAGGCGGACCGGAATCGCGGGCTCTGGATCGGCCGGCTCCGCGACGGGGTGCACCCGGTGCGCGGCGGACTGCTGCCCGAAGTCGCCGGCCAGCTGCAGCGCCTCTTCGACGCGCTCAACAACCCCGCCGCGACCGGATCCGCGGATCACGGGTGGAGAGGCGTCTCGTTCGCCCCGGACCCGAACCCGGATCCGGATGGGCTCGCCGACCTCCCGGCCCCGGCGGAGCCGCGTACCCGCGCTCAACGCGATCACGACAACCTCGCCACGATCCTCACCGCTGCAGCCGCGAGCGGTGGGCTGCCGGACCTGGGCGGGGCCGCTCCGACCCTGGTCGTGTCCGTCACCGCCTCTGATTACGCCGTAGGGCAGGGACGCGCCCGTATCGAAGGCACCGGCGACGACGTCTCGCTGTCCGTGGCGCGTCATGCGGCGTGCGCGGGCGGGGTGCAGCGGGTGCTGTTCGACGAGCAGGGGCAGATCGTCTCCATCGGCACGAGCGCGAGGATCTTCACCGCGATCCAGCGCCGTGCGATCGTGCTCCGAGACCGGGAGTGCGTGATCCCGGGCTGCCACGTTCCGGCGACCTGGTGCGAACTCCATCACGTGCAGGAGTGGGCGGCGGGCGGTCCGACGCATACGAGCAACGGCGTCGCCCTGTGCTGGCATCATCACCGCACTCTCGAGTCGTCGGGATGGCGCATCCGCATGCGCGTGGGCGTGCCAGAGATCAAGGGCCCGCACTGGTGGGACCCCCACGGCGGCTGGCACCGCCCGCGCACCCGCGACGGCGACCCGCACCGGATCCGCCGAGAACTCGCCGACGCGCTGGCGCCACCGGGCCAGCGGCGATGACGATACCCAGCGATCACGATGGTGCGTGACGGCCGGCCCGTCGCGACCATCGGAACGGCCACGCGATCCGGCCTCGCGCAGCCACAGGGACGGTCCGACGCCGACGCTCGACCGAGCGATCACGCCGTCGCCTGTCCGCGGCCACCTCTAGGCTCGTACGGTGCCCTCCGAGACCCCGAGCGGGACGCCGGCCCCCAGCCCGGCGCCGACCCTGAACCGCGAGATCGTGCGGCTCGCCGTCCCGGCGCTCGGCGCGCTCGTGGCGGAGCCCGCGTTCCTCATGGTCGACGCGGCGCTCGTCGGGCATCTCGGCGCGACGCCGCTCGCCGGGCTCGGCATCGCGTCCGCGATCCTGCAGACCATCGTCGGGCTGATGATCTTCCTCGCCTACTCCACGACGCCCGCCGTGGCACGGCGGTTCGGCGCCGGAGAGCACGGCGACGCCGTGTCGGTCGGCATCGACGGCATGTGGCTGGCGCTCGGGCTGGGCGCGGTGCTCGCCGTGCTCGGATCCCTGCTGATGCCCGCCGTGATCCCTCTGTTCGGCGCGACCCCGGCCGTCGCCGCGCAGGCGAGCGCCTACCTCGCCCCCTCGATGTGGGGCCTGCCCGCCATGCTGGTCGTCTACGCCGCGACCGGCCTGCTGCGCGGGATGCAGGACACGATGACCCCGCTGTGGATCGCCGGGATCGGGTTCGCGGCGAACGCCCTGCTGAACGCACTGTTCATCTACGGCTTCGGCTGGGGCATCGCCGGATCCGCGTTCGGCACCGTCGTCGCCCAGTGGGGCATGGTCGGCGCCTACGTGATCTTGATCGGCCGGCTCGCCCGCCGGCACGAGGCCTCGATCTCGCCCGAGCTCAGCGGGATCCGGGGGTCCGCCCGCTCCGGCGGATGGCTGTTCCTGCGCACGGTGAGCCTGCGCGTGGCCCTGCTCGCGACCGTCGGCGTCGCCACCGGCATCGGCACCCGTGAACTCGCCGGCTGGCAGGTCGTCTTCACCGTGTTCTCGGCCGCCGCCTTCGCCCTCGACGCTCTCGCGATCGCCGCGCAGGCCCTCATCGGCAAGAGCCTGGGAGCAGCGGATCCGAACGGCGCACGGCATGTGCTCGCCCGCACCGTGGCCTGGGGCGCGTGGTTCGGCGTCGTCGTCGGGGCGCTCATCGCGGCCCTCTCCGCCGTCATCGGCCTCGCCTTCACCGGAGACCCGGCGCTCGCGGCGCTGATCCAGCCGGCCCTCGTCGTGCTCGCCGTCGCGCAGCCGATCGCGGGCGTCGTGTTCGTGCTCGACGGCGTGCTCATGGGCGCCGGGGACGCACGCTACCTCGCCGTCGCGGGCGGGCTGAACCTCGTGCCGTTCCTTCCCGCCCTCGCGATCATCGCCGCCACCGGGGTGTCCGGTGCGGCGGGCCTGATCTGGCTCGCCGTCGCGTTCTTCGGCGTGTACCTGTGCGCGCGCCTCGTGACCCTGGGCTACCGGGTCCGCACGGGACGCTGGCTCGCCGTCGAGGTCTGACACGCGCCGTCGGCACTGACCGCGACGGACCCGCGTCCGCAGCTTCGCCGATGCGATCCGGTGAGCGCGGTCAGCTCGCGTGCCGTCGACACCACTCGTACATGATGATCGCCGCCGCCGCACCGGCGTTGATGGAGCGGGTGGATCCGTACTGCGTGATCTCGACATGACCCGAGGCCGCGGCGAGGGCGTCCTCCGACAGCCCGGGACCCTCCGCGCCGAACAGCAGCACGCAGCGCTCCGGCAGCTCCGCCTGGTCGACAGGAACGGCGCCGTCGAGGTTGTCGACCGCGATGACGGGGATCCGCTCCGCCCGCGCCCACTCGGCGAAGGCGGTCACCGTCTCGTGGTGGACAACGTGCTGGTAGCGATCCGTGACCATGGCACCGCGGCGATTCCAGCGGCGCCGACCGATGATGTGCACGGTGTCGGCGAGGAAGGCGTTGGCGCTGCGCACGATCGAGCCGATGTTCATGTCGTGCTGCCAGTTCTCGATGGCGACGTGGAAGCCGTGCCGCCGGGCGTCCAGGTCGGCGACGATCGCCTCCATCCGCCAGTACCGGTAGCGGTCGACGACGTTGCGCCGGTCTCCGTGCGCGAGCAGTTCCGGGTCGAAGCGCTCATCCGCGGGCCACTCCCCCTCCCAGGGGCCGACGCCGTGCGCGGGGGCCGGCTCGTCGGCCGACTCAGGATGGTGGCGCGCGTCGGGATCCTGCATGCCGCCAGCGTATCCGGGACCATCGAGCGCCTCCGCCGACGCAGGAGCCCCACCGGGATATTTCGGTGTGCCTAAAAATAGGATAGGTTTTCGGTGTGCCGAAAACCTCCGTGACCGTCGCTCCGCAGCGCCAGGGACTGCCCGCCTCGGCGCGCGGAGCCGCACTGCTCGGACCGGCGCTGGTCGCGGGCGTCGCGTACGTGGATCCGGGAAACGTCGCGAGCAACATGACGGCCGGCGCCGGCTACGGCTACCTGCTGGTGTGGGTCGTCGTCGTCGCCAACGTGATCGCATGGCTCGTGCAGTACCTGTCCGCGAAGCTCGGCGTCGTCACCGGCCGCAGCCTGCCCGAACTGCTCGGCGACCGTCTGCAGCACCGTTTCGCGCGGCGCGCCTACTGGCTGCAGGCCGAGCTCGTCGCGATGGCGACCGACATCGCCGAGGTCATCGGAGGCGCCGTCGCGCTGCAGCTGCTGTTCGGCCTGCCCCTCCTCCTCGGCGGTCTGATCACCGGCGCCGTGTCGATGGTGCTTCTGGCGATCCAGGGGCGGCGCGGCGCGCGCCCCTTCGAGTTCGTCGTGATCGGGCTCCTCGCCGTCGTCACCGTCGGCTTCCTGGCAGGCCTGGTGGTGGCTCCACCGGATCCCTCCGCAGCACTCGGCGGACTGACCCCGCGATTCACCGACTCCGGATCCGTGCTGCTGGCGGCGTCGATCCTGGGCGCGACGATCATGCCCCACGCGATCTACGCGCACTCCGCCCTCGCCCGCGACCGCTTCGGCACGGCACCCGTGCACCCCGGCGGAGACCCGGAGCCCTCGACACGCACCCCGATCGCCCGGCTGCTCACCGCCACCCGATGGGACGTCACCCTGGCGATGATCGTCGCCGGTGCCGTGAATCTCGGCATGCTGCTGCTCGCCGCGACCACTCTCCCGGGCGTCGACGGCACCGATTCGCTCGAGGGCGCACACGCCGCGATCAGCGCTCAGCTCGGTCCGCTCATCGGAACCCTGTTCGCGGTCGGTCTGCTCGCCTCGGGCCTCGCATCGACGGCGGTAGGGGCGTATGCGGGCGCCGAGATCATGCACGGGCTGCTGCGGGTGCGCATCGCGATGCCTCTGCGGCGTCTGATCACGCTGGTCCCCGCGCTGCTCATCCTCGGGCTCGGCGTCGATCCGACGTTCGCGCTCGTGCTCAGTCAGGTCGCGCTCTCGTTCGGCATCCCCTTCGCCCTCATCCCGCTCGTCGCCCTCACCGCCCGCCGACGCACGCTCGGGCGCTATGCGAACCGGCCCCGGACCACCGTCGCCGGGATCATCGCGGCGGTCCTGCTCATCGCGCTCAACGCGGTGCTGCTGTGGCTGCTGCTGACCGGCGCCTGAGCGCGCGGCCGCTACGGCCCGTCGGGGGCGTCCCCGCCGCGCGATGCCCCCTCCTGCTCACCGGCCTGTGAGGCGATCTCCTCCTGCGCCCGCGCCTCCGCGCGGGACTCGGCTTCCGACTCGGCCGCCCGTGCCGTCGCCGTGGCCGCCTCAACCTCGGTCGCGACGGCGCGCGGATCGAGGGCGCGCGGATCGGCCTGTCGCCCGTCCGGCTCGTTCCGGGCGGGCGCGTCGGCCGTCGCCGGGACCAGCGCTCGCGCGATCCCCTGCAGCTCGGCGATCATCTCGAGCTGCCGCCGGTTGATCTCCAGCAGTGCCTCGATGTCGATCTTGGCCGCGACGTTCGTGTCGAAGTCATGCTGCGCGAGCGCCGCCGTGATGGCGTCCTGCCGTTTGGCCGCGATCAGCAGGATCGCGCCCTGCAGGCCCGCCAGCATGCTGAGGAACAGGTTCAGCAGGATGAACGGGTACGGATCCCAGGTGGTCGCGCGCAGAGAGTTGAGCATCCACCACGTGCCCATGAACAGGACGAATCCGCCGACGAAGACCCAGCTGCCCATCCCGTTGCGGAGCCGATCCGCCGCACGCTCGCCGAGCGTGAGACGCTCCCGCGCCCGCTCGTGCCAGGTGCTGTCGGGCAGCGGCCGGGCACTCGCCGACGGCAGCCGCTCGAGGAACGCGTTGAGATTCTCGATCGACATGACCTGCTCCTCGCATGATGGTCGCACGCATGCCCGCGGCGCCGCGGGCTCGGGTCCAGTCTCCTCCGCCGAACGCCCGCCGGACGGGATCTCTCGGGGATGACGAGATCCACCGGATGGACGATCCCTGCCGCAGGGCGCGCACAGGCGCCGCGGGTAGGCTCGGAGCATGGCCCGATCCCGCCGCCCGTCCGCCGCGCAGCGCGCCGCCGAGAAGGCCGAAGCGCAGGCCTCGGCCCGTCGCGCGGTGCAGATCTGCACCTGGGCCTCGCTCGTCACGGCCGCGCTCGGGATCCTGCTCGTCGCGGTTCCGAAGCTGATGCCGGTCGGCAGCCCGTGGGTGCAGCTCGCACTCGGGGCGCTCACGCTCATCCTCGCGTTCCGCGCCCGCGCGATCGGGATGCGCGGCGTCGAGGGCTTCGACGGGCGCCTGTCGCTGCTGGGCGCCTTCGCAGGCTTCATCGTGATGTTCTTCGCCGGCCAGGCCGCGTTCTCCGTGCTGTCCTCGCTCGGGCACTGACCTGCGCCGGATCCTGCTCGTGCGGCCCGCACCCTAAGCTGGATCCGTGGCATCCCCCGCGGCCGACGACTACCTGAAGACGGTGTACGCGCACACCGAATGGCAGCCGGCGCCGATCACCCCGTCGCAGCTGGCGGCCAAGCTCGGCATCGCGCCGTCGAGCGTCACCGAGATGGTGAAGAAGCTCGCCGCCGCCGGCCTCGTCTCGCACGTGCCCTACGGCGCCGTGCGCCTGACCGAGGACGGCGAGCAGCGCGCGCTCGCGATCATCCGACGGCACCGTCTCATCGAGACCTGGCTCGTCCGCGAGTTCGACTACGCCTGGGACGAGGTGCACGACGAGGCCGAGGTTCTGGAGCACACCATCAGCGACCGCTTGCTCGAGGGGATCGACGCCCGTCTGGGCCGCCCGCGCTTCGACCCGCACGGCGACGCGATCCCCGATGCGGACGGCCGCATCGACCGCGAGCCGTTCGTGCTTCTCGCCGATGCCGCCGCCGGCCACGAGGGCAGGGTGCTGCGCGTGGACGACCGGGATCCCGAACTGCTGCGGTCGCTGGAATCCGCCGGGCTGGTGATCGGCGGCGACGTCGTCGTGACCACCCGAGGACTCCGCATCGCGGGCGCCGACGTGGAGCTCCCGCCGGACGGCGGCGACGCGGTCTGGCTCTCGGCCTGACCGCGCACGCATGCCCGGCGACCGCCTTCAAGACGAGACCCGCGTGATGGCGTGACCACGGTCGGTTCGAACCCCTGCGCCGCGAGACCGTCCTGAGCACGAGACGCCGCCCGATCCACCCGGTCGTCATCCTCCCGTAACGCGGCGGCTCTAGGCTGGGCGCATGGCACAACGCGACGACATCGAATGCTGGCTCACCGACATGGACGGTGTGCTCGTGCACGAGAACGACGCCATCCCCGGAGCGTCCGAGCTGCTCGCCAACTGGGAGCGCAACGGCATCCCCTACCTGGTCCTGACGAACAACTCGATCTTCACCGCGCGGGACCTCTCCGCGCGCCTGCGCACGAGCGGGCTGAACGTGCCGGAGGAGCGGATCTGGACCTCCGCGCTTGCCACCGCCGACTTCCTGCAGCAGCAGCTCCCTGGCGGATCCGCGTTCGTGATCGGCGAGGCCGGCATCCTCACGGCGCTGCATGACGCGGGCTTCATCATGACCGAGACGGCCCCCGACTTCGTCGTGGTCGGCGAGACGCGCAACTACTCGTTCGAGGCGATCACCAAGGCGATCCGCCTGATCAACGACGGCGCACGGTTCATCGTCACCAACCCGGATGCGACGGGCCCGAGCGCGGACGGGCCGCTGCCCGCCACCGGCGCGATCGCGGCGCTCATCACCAAGGCGACCGGCAAGGACCCGTACGTCGTCGGCAAGCCCAACCCGATGATGTTCCGCTCGGCGCTCAACAAGATCGGCGCCCACTCCAAGCGCACCGGCATGATCGGCGACCGCATGGACACCGACGTGGTCGCGGGCATCGAGGCGGGACTGCACACGGTGCTCGTGCTCACCGGGATCAGCGACACGGCGGAGATCGAGAAGTACCCGTTCCGCCCGGACGAGGTGGTGCAGTCGGTCGCCGACCTGCTCCCGCGCATCACGGAGACCATCCGCACGATCCCGCAGAAGGCGTCCAAGCCGAAGGGCTGACCCATGGGCGCACTCGACGAGGGCGAGCGGGTCGTCGCCACGGACGCCGCCGCCTGGCGCGCGTGGCTCGCGGAGAACCACGCGACGGCGACCGGCGCCTGGCTGGTGCGGCCGCGGCCCGGCAACGACGACGTGCACGTCCCGTATGAGGACGCGATCCTGCAGGCGCTGTGCTTCGGCTGGATCGACGGCCCGGTGCGCAGCTTCGACGACCGCATCGGCGGGCTGTGGTTCGCCCCGCGCCGCGCGTCGAGCGGTTGGGCGGCGACGAACAAGGCCCGGATCGCGCTGCTCGAGGAGGCCGGCCTGCTCGAGGCGGCCGGCATCCGCGCGATCGAGGTCGCGAAGGCGAACGGCGCGTGGACGGTGCTCGACGGTCCGGAGGCCGGCATCGAGCCGGATGACCTCACGGCCGCTCTGGATGCGTCCCCCGCGGGCCGCGCCGGGTGGGACGCGTTCCCGCCGTCGGCGAAGAAGCTCGGCCTCACGCAGATCGCGATGGCGAAGCGGCCCGAGACCAGGGCCGCGCGCATCGCGAAGATCGTGGCCGACGCCGCCGAGGGGAAGCGGCCATGAGCACGAACCCGATCCTCTGGGTGGCGCTCGTGATCGCCCTCGGAACCCTCACCGCCTGGATCGTGCAGTTCGTGCGGAACCGCCGCGGGGGCTCCGCGCGCGACCGCGGCGCGTGGTGGGAGGGCCCGTGGGACGAGGACGATCCGCCGCGGAAGCGCTGAAGCGCTGAGCACGGGGACCGCGACGCGCCGGGGTCAGGAGCTCGTCGCCCGAACCGGGCCCGTCAGCGCAGCACGAGCGCGGCAGCGCCGATGAGCGGCCCCTCGTCGCCGAGGCCCGACCGCACGACGCGCGTGTGTCGGGAGTAGTCGTGCGCGGCGGTCGCGGTGAGCGCCGCCTGAACGAGCTCGATGTAGTCGCCGGAGACGCGGGAGAACCCGCCGCCGATCGCGACGACCTCCAGATCCACGAGCGTCGAGGCGTCGGCGAGGGCCGCGCCGACCGTGCGCGCGGACCGTTCGATCGCGGCGCGCGCGATCGGGTCCCCGGCCGCAGCGTCCTTCGCCAGGTCCTCCCCCTGCTGCCCGGTCCATCCCTGCGTGCGGGCCCAGGCCACGCTCGCGGGCCCGGAGGCGACCTGCTCGACCGTGAGCTCGGGTGTCGCGTGCACCTGGCCGAGGTGGCCGGCGTTCCCGGACGCGCCGGGGAGGTAGCGGCCGTCGACGACGAAGCCGCCGCCGACACCGGTCGACACGACGATCGACAGCGACGCCGCGGCGCCGCGCGTGGCCCCGAGCCAGGACTCGGCGAGCGCCAGGCAGCCGCCGTCGTGCGCGAGCACCGTGGGCACCGGCGCCCCGACCGCCGTGGCCGCGCCGTCGCGCACCGCGCCGCGCAGGTCGAAACCGTGCGCCTGCGGCATGTTCACGGGGACGATGGTGCCCTGTTCGCGATCGATCGGGCCGGCGCTGCCGATGCCCGCGCCGATCAGCTCGTCCTCGGATCCGAGGCCGCGGAGCGCGTGCGTCACGACCTCCTCGATCGCGGCGCGCAACGAGGCGAAGGTCGCATCGGGACCGGTGGCACGCCGGCTGCGGGTGCCGTCGACGACGCTCCCGTCGGCACGCACCAGCGCGGCCTCGAGCTTGGTGCCGCCGACGTCGACGGCCAGGGCGACGCGACGGTCTTCGGATCCGGTCATGGGCGCGGCTGCGGTCGTCACTGCGGGGCGAGTCCGAGGTCGTCGAGGTCGATCGCGGCGAGCCACTGCAGCCCTGCCGCCTCGACCGCGGCCTGGGCGCCGGTCTTGCGGTCGACGATCGAGATCACGGCGACCGGCTCGGCGCCGGCCGCGCGCAGCACCTCGACGGCCTTGAGCGGGGACCCGCCCGTGGTCGACGTGTCCTCGACCACGACCACGCGCTTGCCGGCGACGTCGGCGCCCTCGATCTGACGGCCGCGGCCGTGGTCCTTCGGCTCCTTGCGCACCACGAAGGCGTCGACCGGGGCGCCCGCGCGCACCGACTCGTGCATCACGGCGTTGGCGATGGGGTCGGCGCCGAGCGTGAGACCGCCGACGGCGGCGATGTCCCCGAGGCCCTGCATCAGATCCAGCACGATGCGGCCGATCGCAGGCGCGGCGCGGTGGTCCAGCGTCAGGCGCCGCATGTCGACGTAGTAGGTCGCCTTCTTGCCGCTGGCGAGGGTGAAGTCGCCGTGGAACACCGCCTCGTCCTTGATGAGAGCGATGAGGGCCTGGCGGTCGGCTTCGAGTTCGGGGGTGCTGAGCGTCACGGCTCAAGTCTAGGGTCGCCGCTCGCGACACAGCGCAGGGGAATCGGACCCGTCCGTCCGAGATCCGCAGCAGCACGCCGCATGTTCCTGCGTTGCCTCCGATCAAGGCCGATCCTCCGGCCGGTTCGGGGCCGGATCGGGGCCGGTCGGGGCAGGATCCGGCGACCGGATCCTGGCCGCGCGGCGCGGATCGATGCGAGGATGGCGGGGTATGCGGCGGCTCCCGCGTCCGCCGCGACCGAGGAGGATCGCATGCTCGACGTCGACACGTACGCCGCCCTCGCCCGGCTCAAGCCGGTGCCTCCGCTGGAGCTCTCCAGCCCCGACTTCGATGCGGACGGGCCGCTGCCGGTCTGGGCCTGGTCGGAGTCGCGCGGCGGGGACGACCGCTCCCCCGGCCTGGTGTGGGGCGAGCCCCCGGCGGGCACCAAGAGCTTCGCCCTGTCGGTCTACGACCCGGACGCCCCGACCGGATCCGGCTTCTGGCACTGGGCGGTCGCGAATCTCCCGGCCGACGTGCGCTCGCTGCCGGCGGGCGCCGGCGACGGCGAGCCCGGGTCGCTCCCGCCGCAGGCCGTCACCCTCCCGAACGAGGCGCGCCTGCCGCGCTACATCGGCGCGGCTCCGCCCGCCGGCACGGGCGTTCACCGCTACGTGATCACGGTCGATGCACTCGACATCGAGGAGATCGACCTCGACGGGCACGAGACGCCGGCCTACCTCGGCTTCAACCGGCATTTCCACGTGCTCGCACGCGGGATCCTGGTCGGCACCGCGGATCCCGCCGAGCGCTGAAGCCGAGCGCTGAACCGGTCTCCCGCGGATCCGCCCGGCCATCTTCACTTTCAACATGTGGAACTCAATCTTCACATTGTGATAATCTCCTCGCGAAGGTAATCTCGACATCGAGATAAATCACGCCGAGGAGACGCCGATGTCCACGCACCGACAGACCGTCACGATCACCTACGAGACGGCCGCACGAGCCGTCGCGCTGGCGCTCGAGATCGGCGCCGAGCGCGGCCTCCCCACCGTCGCCGCCGTCGCGGATCCGTCGATGACGCTCATCGCCTACGGCATGGCCGACGGCTCCACGCCGCACAGTGCCGAGACCTCCCAGCGCAAGGCCAAGAGCAGCGCCTCGATCCGCCGCCGCACCGGACAGATCGCCGAGGCCCTCGCCGCGACGCTGCCGCTCGGCACGGGCGGCACCATGACCACGATCGACGGGGGCGTGCCGATCTTCTTCGGCGAGCACCACGTCGGCGGCCTCGGCATCGCCGGCGGTCCGCCCGCACTCGACGCGGAGATCGCCCTGGAAACCCTGAAGCGCCTCGGCGCTCGCACAGAAGGAATGGAACTATGACCTCGTACCTCACCCGCGCAGACCTGTCGGTCGCCGCGCCGATCGTCGAGTTCGCTGAAGCGTCGCTTGCCGATTCCGGTCGCGACGCCACGGCGTTCTGGGCGGGCGTGAGCGAGATCGTGCACGACCTCGTGCCGCGCAACGCCGCGCTGCTCGCACGCCGCGACGAGCTGCAGCAGCAGATCGACGAGTATCACCGGAAGAACCCGGGACAGCCGGATCCGGCCGCCTACCGGGCGTTCCTGACCGAGATCGGCTACCTCGTGCCCGTGCCGGAGGACGTCGCCGTCACCACCGAGGGCGTCGACCCCGAGATCGCCACCATGGCGGGGCCGCAGCTGGTGGTGCCGCTGCTGAACGCGCGCTTCGCCCTGAACGCCGCGAACGCGCGCTGGGGCTCGCTGTACGACGCGCTCTACGGCACCGACGCCATCGAGCGCACCGGTGAGCTCGCCCCCGGCAAGGACTTCAACCCGGCGCGTGCCGAGGCCGTCGTCGCGTTCGGCCGCGAGTTCCTCGACGAGATCGCCCCGCTCGCCGACGGCTCGCACCGCGACGCCACCGGATACCGCGTGGACGCGGACGGCCTCGTGGTCGCGACGGCCTCCGGCGACCGTCGCCTCGCCGACCCCGCGCGCTTCGTCGGCTACACCGGCGACGCCCAGGCGCCCGACACGGTGCTGCTCGTGCACAACGGGCTGCACGCCGAGATCCTGGTCGACCGCTCCGGCGCCATCGGCCGCACCGACGCCGCGGGCGTGCAGGACATCATCCTGGAGTCCGCGCTCACCGCGATCCTCGACCTCGAGGACTCGGTCGCCGCGGTCGACGGAGACGACAAGGCGCTCGGCTACCGCAACTGGCGCGGCTTCATGGACGGCACCCTCACCGAGACGGTGACCAAGGGCGGCCGCACCTTCACCCGCGCGCTGAACCCGGACCGCACCTACCGCACCGCCGATGGCGGCGAGGTGACCCTTCCCGGCCGCGCGGTGCTGTTCGTCCGCAACGTCGGCCACCTCATGCGCACCCCCGCCGTGCTCGACCGCCACGGCGACGAGGTCTTCGAGGGGATCCTCGATGCGATCATGACCGCGCTCGGATCCCTTCCCGAGCTGGAGGGCTCGCGCGCGGGCACCAACTCGCGCACCGGATCCATGTACATCGTGAAGCCGAAGATGCACGGCCCCGAGGAGGTCGCGTTCGCCGCCGAGCTGTTCGGCCGCGTCGAGCAGCTGCTGGGCCTGCCCGCCGGCACCATGAAGGTCGGGATCATGGACGAGGAGCGCCGCACGTCGGCGAACCTCGCCGCCTCGATCGCTGCCGCGAGCGACCGCGTCGTGTTCATCAACACCGGCTTCCTCGACCGCACCGGCGACGAGATCCACACCTCCCTGCATGCCGGCCCCTTCCTGCCGAAGGCCGGCATCAAGGCGCAGCCGTTCATGCAGGCGTACGAGGACCGCAACGTCGCCATCGGCGTCGCGAGCGGCCTCAGCGGACGCGCGCAGATCGGCAAGGGCATGTGGGCCGAGCCCGACCTCATGCACGCCATGCTGCAGAAGAAGATCGCGCATCCGCTGTCCGGGGCGTCGACGGCCTGGGTCCCGTCGCCCACGGCCGCCACCTTGCACGCCCTGCACTATCACCGGGTCGACGCGTTCGCGGCGCGCGCGGCGCTGCCGCCCGTGGACGACAGCGCCCTGGAGCGGCTGCTGGTGCCGCCGCTCGCGGATCCCGCTGCGCTCACGCCCGAGGTCGTCGCGACCGAGGTCGACAACAACGTGCAGTCGATCCTCGGCTACGTGGTGCGCTGGATCGATCAGGGGATCGGCGTCTCGAAGGTGCCGGACATCCACGACGTCGGACTCATGGAGGACCGCGCCACGCTGCGCATCTCGAGCCAGCTGCTCGCGAACTGGCTGCAGCACGGCGTGATCACCGAGGAGCAGGTCGACGACAGCCTGCGCCGGCTCGCCCCCGTCGTCGACGCGCAGAACGCCGGCGACCCGAACTACGAGCCGCTCGCGTTCGCGGAGGGTGAGCAGCCGGGCATCGCGTTCACCGCGGCCCGTCGCCTGATCACCGAGGGCGCCGCCCAGCCCAGCGGCTACACCGAGCCGCTGCTGCACGGCCTGCGCCGCGAGAAGAAGGCGGAGCAGGCCGCGCGCGGCTGACCCGGATCCTGCCCGTTTTCGAAGCGCGCACCTGGCGGCATCCGCACTCTGGATGCAGCCAGGTGCGCGCTCTGAATGCCGGCATCGCGCCGGTCAGGACAGGGCGTGCGCGTAGGCGGCGCGCCAGATGCGTTCGAAGGCGGGCCCGTCCAGGTCGCCTGCGCGATAGGCGGCGCTGGCTCCCAGCAGCGAGTCGGCGATCGCGTCGAGGCGGCGCTGCGCCGCCCTGCCCTCGTCGTCGGGGCGGAGGCCGGAGCAGCACGCTGAGACCGTCGCGGCGGCGTGGCGCACGGCGCGCGTGCGGCGGGCGAGCACGATCCCGACAGGGAGGGTGACCGCCGCGATCACCACCAGTGCCGCCAGGGGCGGGATCCCGGCCGCCGCGCAGCCGATCCAGACGAGGAGTCCGCCGCCGAACGCGAAGACGCCGTATCCGCGGGCGAGCTCGGCCCAGCGCCGTTCGATCTCCGGAGAGTCGGGCGCATAGATGACGAGCGTGCTGGAGACGACGCCGTACCGGCTGACGGAGCGCGACAGGTGACCCCAGTGGGGGCGCGGCCGTCGCAGGGCCGGCGGGACGGGGTGATGCGGCGACGGCAGGGACCGCTGTTCGATGACCATGGATCCACCGTGCGCCGCATTCCGAGCCGCGGCGTACGTCCCTACGGAATCCGAACGGCTCGGAGCCGGATCCCTGCGCTTCCCGAACGCCGCCGCGGGCAGGTGCCGGTCAGTCCCGTCCGGGGAGCTTCCGGGGCCGGCGGTGTCCTCGGCCGCCCGTAGGCTGGATCCATGCGCCTGGCCACCTGGAACGTCAACTCCATCCGCACCCGTGTCGCCCGCACCGTCGAGTTCGCCGTGCGCGAGGACATCGATGTGCTCGCGATGCAGGAGATCAAGTGCAAGCCGGAGCAGTTCCCGTACGCTCCCTTCGAGGAGGCCGGCTATCACGTCGAGGTGCACGGCCTGAACCAGTGGAACGGCGTCGCGATCGCGAGCCGCGAGCCGATGACCGATGTGCGCACCGCGTTCGACGGCATGCCCGGGTTCGCCAAGGGCCATGAGGGTCCCGACGCGCCGCAGGAGGCGCGGGCGATCGGCGCGATCGTCAACGGCGTGCGCGTGTGGAGCCTGTACGTGCCGAACGGCCGCTCGCTCGACGACCCGCACCTCGCTTACAAGCTGCACTGGCTCGAAGCGCTGCGCACCGCGACGGCGGCCGAGCTCGCGGCGAAGCCGGGCCTCCCGCTCGCGCTCGTCGGCGACTTCAACATCATCCCGTTCGACCACGACAACGGGGATCCGGACATCGTCGTCGGCAAGTCCACGCATGTCTCCCCCGAGGAACGCGCCGCATTCTTCGCACTGGAGTCGGCGGGCGTGCAGGACGTCGTGCGGCCGCTGCTGCCCGAGGGCTACACCTACTGGGACTACCAGCGGCTCAAGTTCCCGCGCAACGAGGGGATCCGGATCGACTTCGTGCTGGGATCCACGCCCTTCGCCGATGCGGTGAAGGGCGCCTCGATCCACCGCGAGGAGCGCAAGGGCGAGCAGCCGAGCGACCACGTGCCGGTGGTCGTCGACCTCGAGCTCGGCGCGGCCGACGAGGACGACGACCTGCCGATGATCTTCGCGTGAACTCGGCGGATCCCCGCCCCCCGGGGTCGTTGAGCGACGAGACCGAAGGCGCCCCCACCCCGGGGTCGTTGAGCGAGGACGCCGAAGGCGACCGAGACGAAACGCGGTCCCCTGCGGAACCCGCAGGCCACCGGATCCGCCTGATCGCGACCGACCTCGACGGCACCCTCCTCGACCCGTCCGGGCACGTCACCGCCCGCACCCGGGCGGCGCTCGACACCGCACGAGCCGCGGGCATCGTGGTGGTGCCGGTCACCGCCCGCCAGCCGATCGGGCTGCGCGCGATCGCGGCCGAGGCGGGATTCGAGGGCTGGGCGCTGTGCGGCAACGGCGCGTACGGCATCCACCTCGGCACGCACGAGCTGCTGTTCGCGTCCGAGATCGCGGCGCCCGTGCAGCAGCGCATCGCGCGGGAGCTCGGCGAGCGGATCCCGGATCTGCTGTTCGCGAGCGTGCGCGAGGGCGGCGAGGTCTTCGTCGCGCAGGAGGGGTACGCCGCCGTCGCGACCCTCAGCGATCACAAGCGCGACCCGCGCACGATGGGTGCCGTGCCGCTCGCCGAGGTGCTCTCGGCACCGAGCCTCAAGCTCGTGATCCGGCACGCGACGATCTCCCCGGCGGAGATCTTCGCCGTGCTGGGCACCCTGGATCAGACCGGCTTCGCGGCGACGCTGTCCGGCGCGCCGTTCGTCGAGGTGATGGCCGAGGGCGTCACGAAGGCCACCGGCCTCGCGCAGCTGTGCGCAGCGCTCGGCATCGATCGCAGCGAGGTGCTCGCCTTCGGCGACGCGCTCAACGACGTCGAGATGCTGCGCTGGTCGGGCCGCGGCGTCGCCATGGCGAACGCCGAGCCCGAAGCGCGGGCCGCCGCCGACGAACTCACCCTGTCGAACGCCGAGGACGGTGTCGCGCTCATGCTGGAGCGTGTGCTCGCGGGTTGATGCACCGCGGGCGCCCCGTGGCCGAAGCCGACGAGGCGCCCGCGGAGGATCGAACCGGTCAGGCCTGCTGACGACGACGGATCCGCACCAGCACCGCTCCCGCGAGCAGCAGGAGAGCAGCGAGTCCCATCTCTCCGAACGGGACCTCCGATCCCGTTGCGGCGAGCTGCGCAGCGCTGGAAGTGCCGGCGCCCGAAGGACTCGCCGCGCCGCCGGTCGCGCCGCCGGTCGAGCCGGTTCCGGTGCCACCTGGGACCGTCAGCGCCGCGCTGCCGGTGAGCGTCGACATCGCTCCCGTGAGCACGATCTGGTGCTCACCCGCGGCGACGTCCGGCGGAAGCGTCACGGTGGTGTCGACGGTGCCGTCGGCGCCCGCCGTGACGGATGCGAGCAGCACGGGCACGGAGTGGAGCTCGATCTTCACCGGATCACGGGGCGCGAAACCCGACGCCGTCACATGGACGGTCTCTCCGGGATGCGCCGTCCCGGAGGACAGTGCGACTTTCGCAGTGAGCGAGGACAGATCGAAGTCGATGCCGGTCGTATCGGCGTCCCCGGAGAGCACGACCGGGGTCGCTTCGGCTGCGGTAGCAGCATGGGAGTAATACTGCGGCGCCACCGCCCAGGCGAAGCCCTCCGTGCCCTCGACGTGCACCGTGTACGTGCCCGGGGCGATCGTCAGAGTGTAAGTGCCGTCAGGATGGACGTAGCTCATCCCGGCGAACCGCCCGTCCGACTCGGCGATCACCGCGATGCTCGAGGAACGCCCGCGCAGATCCGTCGATCCGTCGAGGAGCACGGTGCCACGGATCACCCGGGTCGCGTCGAGACGGGCGTCGATGCCGGTGACCTGCGAGCCCTCCGCCAGCGTGACCGGCGTCGCGTCCTGCGCGCTGGTCGCACCGCTCCACCACTGGGACACGAACGCCTGGTAAGGGTCGCGGAACTCGACCGTGTACTGGCCCGGCGCAGCGGAGATCCGATAAGCGCCCATGTCATCGGTCGTGGCCCAGTAGTACCCACCGGCACCGCTCGCGGTCACTGAGATGCCCGCCACTGGTGCGCCGTCGGACGCGCGCGTCACGGTGCCGCTGATCTGCGCGGGGAGGGACTGCAGCGCGGCGTCGATACCGCTGACCGTCTGACCGGCGACGACGGTGACGGCCGTCGCCGCGGCCGCGGTCGCGGCACCGGCCCAGTACTGCGGGACCAGGCTCGGATCGTTGGAAGAGAATTTGACCTTGTAGTCCCCGGGGCGGATCCCCTCGATCCGATAGGTGCCGTCCGGGGAGAGAACTCCCTGTGCGACGGAATTGCCGTTCGCGTCCAAGACGGCGACCCAGCCGTTGGCCACGACGGAACCGTCGGAGGCCTTCGTGACCACACCCTGGACGGACCCGCCCGCCGTGAGCACGGCGTCGATGCCGGTGACCGCGCCACCGGCCGCCACAGGCACCCGTGTCGCGGAGAAGTAGTCGGCCGCATCGTTCCAGTACTCGCCGACCAGTCCGTCCCAGGTGGTCGAGAAGTTCACGACGTAGGAATCTGCCGGGAGCCCCTGGATCGTGTATGCGCCCGAGCTATCGGTGATCGCGCTGCTGAATCCGCCGCCGAGGCCACTTGCGGCGGCACTGACGGGTTCACCCACGACGGGGGTGCCGTCCTCGCGCGTGACCACGCCACTGATGGTCCCCCCGCTGCTGAGTGCTGCATCGATCCCGGTCGCCACGACACCGTCCTGCACGTCGACGACGGCAGCCTGGAAGTAGCTCGTCGCGTTGTTCCAGTACTCGCTGATGTACGAGGTCCCGAGCGTCAAGAAATGCACGCGATGCGCGCCCGGCTGAAGCCCGTCGATGCGATACGAGCCATCGGGTCCGGTCGTGGCACCGGCGATCGAGGACGCGTCGTCGTTCTGCGCCTGGACGAAGATGCCCGCGATCGGGGAGCCATCCGCTTCGTTGGTGACGACACCCGCGATCGAACCACCGGTGGCCGCGAGCGTATCCGCCGCAGCCGCCGCCCCCACTCCCGTGAACATCAGCGCCGCGGCGATCAGCGCTGTGAGAGCGCCTTTCCACCGTCGACGCGTGGACACACCTGCAGACATCCTGGTCCCCCCGTCGGGTCGTCGCCCGCCCCCTTCATCGGGCGCAGGCGGAGCCTGAAGAACCAGGCGTCGATGCAATCTATCGTCACAGGGTTCTCTCAGGAAAGAGGAAGATCCGTCGAGATCCGCGCCCGGACATGGGAACAGCCGCACTCCCCAGAGTGCGGCTGTTCAGTCAACGTCCCCACGCGTTACGAGGACTGTAGTTTCCGCCGAGACGACGGGACAGAGGCGTTCGCGATATTCCGGTCACGAATCGGAAACGGCCCTGCCGGTGGTCACATCGTGCCGGTCTCCACCTCGCCCGGCGCCGGCGCGTAGCGCAGCAGAAGGGTGCCGCCGTCGCCGGACTCCGCGTGCACGAGACGCAGGTTGTGCGGGGCCGCGCCGTCGGGGAACACCTTCTTCCCCTGGCCGAGCACGATCGGGTACACCCACAGCTGGAGCTCGTCGTAGAGCTGCTGATCGAGCAGGGTGTGCACGAAGTCGACGCTGCCGATCACGTGCACGTCCTGGTGCTTCTCACGCAGGGCGGCGAGCTCGGCCGGCAGGTCGTCGCCGACCCTGCTGCTGCCCTGCCAGTCGAGCTGGATCCCGGCGTCCCGCGAGGCGACGTATTTCGGCACCCGGTCGAAGAGCTGCCCGATCGGCCCCTCCGGCCCGGTCGTGTGCTGCGGCCAGTAGCCGGCGAAGATGTCGTACGTGCGCCGGCCCAGCAGCAGCGCGTCGAGCGTCTCCATCCCCGCCATCACGCTGCCCATGACGGCCTCGCTCGGCAGCGGCGCCTGCCACCCGCCGAAGCGGAATCCGTCCGACGGATCCTCCTCCGGGCCGCCCGGGGCCTGGGCGACGCCGTCGAGCGTGGTGAACAGGTCGATGATGATGCGTCCGGTCATGATGTCCTCTTCCTTGGGAATCCGGTTCGGTCGTTCGTCCTTCAGCGCCCACGGCGACGCTACGCCGCGAGCCGGTCGATGTGGAAGGTGCGGGCGAAGACGTCCAGGATCCGCTCGTCGCCGCGCACGACCGCGACCAGATCCTGCGCGACAGCCTCCGCCGGGGTGACGTCGCCCGCGATGAGGTGACGGATGCCGGGCCCGGCGACCAGGATCCCCTCCGCATCGCCGGCGGGCAGCGCTCCTCCGACGGGCGGGGCGGGCGGCGCGAGCTGCGCGACGCGGAGCGCGCCGTCGCGGACGATCACGCGCAGAGCGACATCGCCCACGTGCAGTTCCACGTCGAGGCGCGCGGCGCGGTCCGGGCGGAACGACGTCCGCAGCGCCATGGTGAGCGAATCCGGGGACACCACATCGCCTTCGCCCGGATCCCCCATCGCCTGGAAGCCCCACCTGCCGAGCGCCAGCACGATCGGCTCCAGCGCCTGCCCATAGGGCGTGAGCTCGTAGACGAGACCGCTGCCGTGCAGGGGCGCCCGGCGCACCACCCCGCCCTCCTGCAGCTCCTTGAGCCGCGAGGACAGGATGTTCGTCGGGATGCGCGGCAGACCCTGCTTCAGATCCGTGTACCGGCGCGGCCCCACCAGCAGGTCGCGCACGATGAGCAGCGCCCAGCGCTCGCCGATCAGCTCCACCGCCGTCGTGACGCCGCAGTACTGGCCGTAGCTGCGCGCGGCCATGTCAGAACCGCTTCCGCATCACGCGGTCGTCGCCTGCGCGGCCGGCTCCTGCTCGGCACCGCCGGGGACCATGTACAGGAAGCCGAGGGAGTTGCCGTCGGGGTCGTCCAGATCGCGCGAGTACATGAAGCCGTAGTCCTGCGCGGGCTGGGGCTCGGTGCCGCCCGCCGCGAGTCCCTTCGCGATCACGGCATCGACCTCGTCACGGGAGTCGAGGGCGAACGACGCCGAGGTCTGCAGCGTGACCCTCGGATCCGCGATCGGCTTCTCCGTGAAGGTGGCGAAGAACTCGCGCGTGATCATCATGAAGAAGATGTTGTCGTCCCACACCACGCAGACGCCGTTCTCATCGGACATCTCGGGATTGATCGTGCAGCCGAGCGCCGTGTAGAAGGCCTTGGTGCGCTCGAGGTCGGTGACGGGCAGGCTGATGAAGACGGTGGCCACGATGACTCCTCTGTCGCGGACCCGGATCGGATCCGATGCGTCAAGCTTGCTTTTTGCAAGTTCGCTTGTCAAGAGCAAGTCCAGGCCCGGACTCAGCCCTCGTCCGGAACCCGCCGGAGCCCGAGGCCGGCGAGGATCCCCGCACCGGCGGTCAGGCCCCCGATCACGACGAGCCCGATGCCGGGGACGGTCGCGGTCGCCACGGCGCCGGCGATGAGCGGCCCGCCGGCGTCCCCCAGCTCCCGGCCGAGCTCGGCGGATCCCATCGTGCGCCCCATGCGATCCGGCGGCGTCGACGACGCCAGGTGCGCGAAGGCGAGAGGCGTCGCGAGTCCCACCCCGGCACCCGCGAGCACGGCGGCAGCCAGGACCACTCCGACGACCGGCCACAGCCCCGCGAGCAGCATGCCCGCGGCGAGCAGCGCCAGGCCGCCCACCGCGCCCGCCCGGATCCGGAGGCGTCCGCGATCGTGCAGGGATCCGGCCCACGGCTGCACGACGCTGCTGACGATCGCCAGCACGGTGACGAGCGCCATGCTGCCGACCGTGCCCATGCCCGTCTGGCGGCCCAGCAGCGGCAGGAAGCCGACGGCCACCGCGAGACCGCCGGTGGTCGCGGCCAGCACGAGGGTGGGCACCAGGAACCCGGGGGCGGCGAGCTCGCGCACCAGATCGGCGACGGTCACGCGCTTGCGCGGCAGCACCGGCACCGCCGGCACGCCGAATCGCACCCAGGCCGCGGCGACGAGGGCCACCGCGGCGAGCGCCCAGAACAGCGCGGGCAGCCCCGCCCACACCACGAGACCGGCGCCGACCAGCGGGCCGAGCGCGTAGCCGAGCCCCTTCCAGGATCCGTAGCGGCCGAAGTAGCGTCCGCGCGACGCGTCGTCGGCGAGCCGGGCGACGGCGGCGGACGACGCGGGCGAGAACGCCGACGCGGCGGCGCCCTGGCCGAAGCGCGCCACGACGAGCCCGATCGTCCCCGGCACCAGGGCGCCGACCACGGAGAACGCAGCGAAGCCGAGCAGACCCGCGACGATCACGGGACGTACGCCGATCCGGTCGCTGAGAGCGCCGAACACCGGCTTCAGCAGCACCTCGGCCAGGTCGTACAGCGCGAGGGTGAACCCGAACGCGAGCAGGGTCCAGCCGATGTCCTCGGTCTCGGCGCCCAGCGCGGCGGCGATCCCGTGAGCGCCGAACGCCGTCGTGAACCCCGCGAGGTACAGCGGAGCGAGGCGAGGGCGCGGCGAGGTCACGCCTCAGTCTCGCACCGCGCGTCCGTCGCACGGGGGATGCCGTCCGCGCGGGCACCGCCCTACGGTGGAGGGATGCCGTTCACCCGCACTCCGACGCCGCGCGAGCTCCGGCAGGACCTGCTCCTCGCCGCGGTCCTGCTGGTGGGCGGGATCCTCAGCGCCGGCCTGTCGTCGCTCGCGAAGGTCTACGGCAGCGAGCAGGGCCCGCTGTGGACGGCGATCCCGTACGTGGTCGTGATCTCGGCGGCCATCGCCCTGCGCCGCCGCTGGCCGGGCCCTGTCGCCGTGGTCGTCTCGCTCGCGTTCGTCGTGGCGACCTCGCTGAAGGTCCCCGAGATCTACGCCGGCAACATCGCCATGTTCATCGCGCTGTACACCGTGGGCGCCTGGATGAACGCCCGCCGGAGCGCGTTCTTCGTGCGCGTCGGGATCATGGTCGTGATGGCCGCGTGGCTGGTCGTCGAGATGTACCGGCAGGCGATCGACCAGGCCGCGAAGGCCGACGTCGTCGCGGGGATGTTCTCCCCGCTCGTCGCGTTCCTCATGCTCCAGGTGCTGCTGAACGTGCTCTACTTCGGCGGCGCGTACTACTTCGGCGAGCGCAGCTGGAGCGCCGCCCGGCAGCGTGCCGCGCTCGAGCAGCGCACGGAGGAGCTGGAGCGGGAGCGCGCGCTGAGCGCCGCCCAGGCCGTCGCACTGGATCGCGTGCGCATCGCCCGTGAGCTGCACGATGTCGTCGCGCACCACGTCTCGGTCATGGGGGTGCAGGCGGGAGCGGCCCGGATGATGATCCCGCAGGATCCGCAGGCGGCCACCGAGATCGTCGCGGGGATCGAGACCTCCGCGCGGGACGCGATCCGCGACTTCCGCCAGCTGCTCGACACGCTGCGCGCCCCGGGTGACAGCGAGGACGTCTCCTCGACCGTCGACATCGGCGACATCGCCGAGCTGGCGGCCGCCTCGACGTCCGCCGGACTCCCCACACGCCTGCAGGTGATCGGCGACCCCGTGCCCGTGCCGCGCGTGACCGCGGTCAACCTGTACCGGATCGCGCAGGAGTCGCTCACGAACGCACGCCGTCACGCCGGTCCCGACGCCGAGGCGGACGTGCGGATCCGATACGAGCCGGGTTCGGTCGAACTGGAGGTCGTGAACACCGGACGGGTCGTCACCGGGCTGCGCCCCGGCCTGGGGCAGCTCGGCATGCGCGAGCGCGCGACGGCCTCGGGCGGAACGATCGAACTGGTCCCCCGTCCGGCCGGCGGCTTCCGCGTGCGCGCCACGCTGCCCGTGACGTCGGCGTCGGCGTCGGCCTACGCGCTCGCCGACGCGCCCGCGGGCTCTGCGCCGCGCCGCGGGACGGAGGACGCATGAACGCCCCGATCCGTGTGCTGATCGTCGACGACCACGCGATGCTCCGAGCCGGCTTCCGCACGATCCTGGATCTGCAGCCCGACATCTCGGTGGTGGGCGAGGCGTCGACCGGCGCGGAAGCCGTGACGCTCGCCGGATCCCTCCTCCCCGACGTCATCACGATGGACGTGCAGATGCCCGACATGGACGGGATCGCGGCCACGCGGATGATCCGCGCCGACGAGCGGATCCGCGCCTCGATCGCGATCGTGACGACGTTCGACCGGGACGACTACCTGTTCGACGCGCTCGATGCGGGCGCGAGCGGGTTCCTGCTCAAGAACGCGGGGCCCGAGGAGCTCGTGGCGGCGGTGCGCGCGCTGGCCGCGGGCGACGGCATGCTCGCCCCCGAGGTGACGCGGCGGGTGCTGCAGCGCTTCGCGGCCGCGTCCGCATCCGCCGTCGTCCCGAGCGCAGAGGCCGCGGCATCGCGGACGGCGGTGGTGACGACCGGATCCGTCGCGCTTCCCAGCGCCGACCTGCCGGAACCGCTGACCGATCGCGAGGGCGAGGTGCTGCGCCTGGTCGCCGAGGCGTGGAGCAACGCCGAGATCGCTGCGGAGCTGTTCATCGGAGAGGCGACGGTGAAGACGCACGTCTCGCGCATCCTGCAGAAGCTGGGAGCCAGGGACCGCGTGCAGGCCGTCGTGCTCGCACACCGGCTCGGGCTCGCGTAGCCCGCTCCCGGGCGTGCACGCAGCCCGCTCCTGGGCGTGCGCGGAGCCTCGCCGCCGGCCGATAGCCTCTCCTCATGGCCGAAACCGCGAGCCCGCCGATCCCCCGAACGCCGCTGTCCCGCCCGATCATGGCGGGCGTCGTCACCGCGCTGGTCGGGTTCACGAGCTCGTTCGCGGTGGTCCTCACCGGGCTCGCCGCGGTCGGCGCGAGCCACGCGCAGGCGGCGAGCGGGCTGCTCGCGCTCAGCCTCACGATGGGCGTCGCCTGCATCGTGCTGGCCTGGCGCTACCGCATGCCGATCACCGCGGCCTGGTCGACGCCGGGTGCCGCGCTCCTCGCCGCTTCCGGGGCGGCGGGCGCGGGCGCGATCGAGGGCGGCTGGCCGGCCGCGGTCGGCGCGTTCCTCATCGTGGCAGGGCTCATCCTGCTCACCGCCCTCGTGCCGCAGCTCGGGGCGCTGATCGCCGCGATCCCGCCGTCGATCGCGCAGGCGATGCTGGCCGGCGTGCTGCTGCCGCTCTGCCTCGCCCCGATCACCGGGCTCGCGAAGAACCCGTGGGGCGTGATCCCGGTGGTGCTGACCTGGCTCGTGTTCGCCCGGCTGGCGCCCCGCTGGGCCGTGCCCCTGGCGTTCCTCGCGGCCACGGTCGTGATCGTCATCGGGATCGCGACGGGCGGGGCGCACGTCGACCCCGCCGCCCTGCTGCCCCGCGTCGAGCTGACGATGCCGACGTTCACGGTCGGATCCCTGGTCGGCATCGCACTGCCGCTGTTCATCGTGACCATGGCGTCGCAGAACGTGCCCGGCGTGGCCGTCATGCGCAGCTTCGGCTACGAGGTGCCATGGCGACCGGCGATGCTCGTGACCGGCCTCGGCAGCGCGCTGGGCGCGCCGGCGGGCGGTCACGCGATCAACCTCGCCGCGATCAGCGCGGCCCTCGCGGCGGCCCCCGACGCGGAGCCGGATCCGAAGCGCCGCTGGATCGCGGGCGTCTCCACCGGGGTCTCGTACCTGGTGCTCGGCGGCTGCTCGGCCGCATTCGCGGCGCTCGTGGTGCTCGCGCCCGCCGCCGTGATCCCGGCCGTCGCCGGACTCGCCCTGTTCGGCGCGTTCGGATCCGCGGTGCAGCAGGCGATCGACGACCCCGGCGAGCGCACCCCGGCCGTGGTGACGTTCCTCGTCGCCGCGAGCGGCATGGCGTTCTGGGGCGTGAGCGCGGCGTTCTGGGCGCTGCTCGCAGGCCTGCTCGTGCGCGGCGCACTGCACCTCGGCAGGCGCTGAGCGGATCAGGCGGGACTCGCCGCGGCGTCCGCCGCGGGCCGGACCCGGATCCGCGATCCGGATCCGTCTTCGGGGGGATGTCGCGGCATCGGCACCCTGGTTAGCGTGGGGCGTGCGCCGCAACGAGCGGACGCCGAGGGAACGGAGAGAGACGAAGTGACCACAGTGCTTCCTCAGAGCGGGGCCGCGACCACGGCCACCGGACTGCTCGAGCTGCAGGGCCTCACCAAGAGCTACGGTGTGCGCCGGGTGCTCGAAGACGTCTCCTTCCGCGTCGCGCCCGGCCGCCTCACCGGCTTCGTCGGCGGCAACGGCGCGGGCAAGACCACGACCATGCGGATCGTGCTGGGCGTGCTCGCCGCCGACGCCGGAACCGTGCGCCTCGGCGGCCACGACGTCGCAGCCGCCGACCGCCGCCGCTTCGGCTACATGCCGGAGGAGCGCGGCCTCTACCCGAAGATGAAGGTGCTGGAGCAGGTCGCGTACCTGGCCCGCCTGCACGGCTTCGGCAAGGCTGAGGCGACCGCGCGCGGCGAGGCGCTGCTGACCGAGCTGGGCCTCGGCGAGCGCCTGCACGACACGATCGAGTCGCTCTCCCTCGGCAACCAGCAGCGCGCGCAGATCGCGGCCGCCCTCGTGCACGACCCGGAAGTGCTGATCCTCGACGAGCCCTTCTCGGGTCTCGATCCCCTCGCCGTCGACGTGGTGGCCGGCGTGCTGCAGTCGCGCGCCGCGCGCGGCGCCTCGATCCTGTTCTCCTCCCACCAGCTCGACGTGGTGGAGCGCCTGTGCGACGACCTCGTCATCATCGCGGGCGGCACGATCCGCGCCGCGGGGTCGCGCGAGGAGCTCCGCGCCCAGCACTCCGCGCCCCGCTACGAGCTCGTCTCCGACGCCGACGCCGGCTGGATCCGCTCCGAGCCGGGCATCACCGTCGTCGACTTCGAGCGCGGCACGGCCGTCTTCGACGCGGCCACCCCGGAGGACGCCCAGCGCGTGCTCCGCACCGCCCTCGGGCACGGCGTCGTGCACGCCTTCACCCCGCAGCATCCGTCCCTCGCCCAGATCTTCAAGGAGGTCATCCAGTGAGCACCACGACCGCGCGCGACTCCGGAGCCCTGTCGACCGGCAACGGCATCCTGCTCGTCGCCGAGCGCGAGATCGGATCCAAGCTGCGCAGCAAGGCCTTCCTGATCTCCACCGGGATCCTGCTGCTCATCGCCCTCGCCGGGGTGCTGATCGGCGGCTTCATGAGCAAGAACACCTCGGAGACCAAGATCGCGGTGACGGCGGAGACGGCACAGGCGGTGCACGGGCTTCCCGGCCTGAAGGCGATCGAGGCCGCCGACGCGACCGCGGCCGAGAAGCTGGTCCGCGACGGCTCGGTCGAGGCGGCTCTCATCCCCGCGCCCGGCGATGCGGCGTTCGGCTTCGAGATCGTGGCGCTCAAGGACGCCCCCAGCGGTCTGCAAGGCCTGTTCGCGAAGACGCCGAAGGTCACCATCCTCGAACCGGACACGACCAACCCCCTGCTGCGCTACCTGGTGGCGATCGGCTTCGGGGTGGTCTTCCTGATGGCCGCCTCGACCTTCGGCGCGACCATGGCGCAGAGCGTCGTGGAGGAGAAGTCCACGCGCGTGGTGGAGCTGCTGCTCGCCGCGATCCCGGCGCGGGTGCTGCTGGCCGGCAAGGTGCTCGGCAACACGGTGCTGGCGATGGCGCAGATCCTCGCGCTCGCGGCGATCGCCGTCGTCGGGCTCATCGTCACCGGGCAGAACGCGGTGCTGGAGGGCCTCGGCTCCCCGCTCGTGTGGTTCGCCGTGTTCTTCCTGTTCGGCTTCGTGCTGCTGGCGTCGCTGTTCGCCGCGGCTGCCGCACTCGTCTCACGCCAGGAGGACATCGGATCCACGACCATGCCCATCACGATGCTCGTGATGGCGCCGTACATCCTCGTGATCATCTTCAACGACAACCCGCTGGTGATGACGATCCTGTCGTACATCCCGTTCTCGGCGCCGGTCGCGATGCCCGTGCGGCTGTTCGTGGGCGAGGCGCAGTGGTGGGAGCCCCTGGTGTCGCTGGTGATCCTGCTCGCGGCGTGCGTGGCCGCGATCCTGGTCGCCGCGAAGATCTACGAGAACTCCCTGCTGCGCATGGGGGCGCGCGTGAAGCTGTCCGAGGCCCTCAAGGGCTGACGCCTTCGCGCCGCGAGACCGCATCCCGTCGCCGACGCGGATGCGGTCTCGTGCTGTGCGGTCACGGATCCGGATCGGCGGCGAGGAATATTCACGCGCATGGATTGTTGGGGTGAGCAACGGACGACGGGGTCCGGACCCGCAACCATCCATCCGAAAGGCCTCACCGTCATGAGCACGCCTGCCCTCGACCGCACCGCGGTCACCGACGCCCCGATCCTCGACGTCCTCGCCGAGCGCTGGAGCACGCGCATCTTCGACGCCACCTCGACCATCGACGAGGCGGCCCTGGCCAGCGCCCTCGAAGCGGCGCGCTGGGCGCCGACCGCCGCGAACAGCCAGCCCTGGCGCGTGATCGTCGCCCGCCGCGGCTCCGAGGCGCACGCCACCGTGCTTGGCAGCCTCATGGGCTTCAACAGCGCCTGGGCCGGCGACGCCGCCCTGCTCGTGGTCTTCGTCGCCGAGACCACCCGCGACGGCAAGCCGATGCCGTGGGCGCTCTACGACACCGGCCAGGCCGCCGCCCACTTCACCGTGCAGGCGCACGCCAACGGCCTCTCCACCCACCAGATGGGCGGCTTCGACCGCGACGCCCTCTCCGCCGGCTTCGGTCTGGGCGACGAGTTCACCCCGATCTCGGTCATGGCCGTCGGCGAGCTCGGCGACATCCGCACCGCCAGCGAGGAGATGCAGCAGCGCGAGAACGCTCCCCGCGAGCGTCGCCCGATCGCCGAGACGATCATCGTCAACGACTGATCCGACCGGATCCGAACGCCCTCTCCGCCGGCCGGAGGGGGCGTTCGTCGTCCACGTCCTCCCTCGCCGCGGCCGGCCGAGATCCGGCGGATCGCCCCGGAACAGGCGGATCCCGCACGATCCACCCCTCCTCGGTCGATCGAGCCGCTCCCGGTCACCGGCGCGGAGGAGTCAGCGCTTGCGGTGGCGCCCGGCGGCGAGCGCGTCGGCCGCCCGCACGAGCGACAGATGCGAGAACGCCTGCGGCGTGTTGCCGACCTGGCGCCTCCCGACGGGGTCGTACTCCTCGCTGAGCATCCCGACATCGTTGCGCAGACCGCAGAGCCGGTCCATCAGTCGGCGCGCCTCGACCTCGCGCCCCGTCACCGCGTACTGCTCGACGAGCCAGAACGAGCAGGCGAGGAAGGTGTGCTCGCCTCCGGGAAGGCCGTCGACGCCGGTGCCCGTGCGGTACCGGTTCACGAGGCCGTCGTGCACGAGGGTCTGCTCGATGCGCTCCACCGTGGCGAGCATGCGCGGATCGTCTGGCGCGCAGAAGCCCGTGCGCGGGATGAGCAGCAGCGAGGCGTCGACCTCGTCCGTGCCGCGGTGCTGGACGAACCAGCCGTGGTGCACGCCGAACTCGTCGACCTCGGCCCTGAGCCGGTCGCGCACCTGCCGCCACCGCTCCACGGGGCCGCGCGCCCCCTCCTCCTCGACCGCACGCACGCCGCGATCGAACGCCGCCCACAGCATCACCCGGGAGTGCGTGAAGAACTGCGGATCCCCGCGGATCTCCCACATGCCGTTGTCGGGCCGGTCCAGCAGCTCCTCGACGTGCCCCAGCAGCAGCCGCTGCAGCGACCATGACCGCGCGGACTCGGCGAGCCCGGCCCGGCGAGCCGCCGCCAGGGTCACCATGACCTCGCCGATCACGTCGGCCTGGTACTGCCGTGCCGCATCGTTCCCGATCCGCACCGGGGCGGATGCGGCGTAGCCGGGCAGGGACGGCATCTCCCGCTCGATCAGCTCGCGCTCCCCGGCGAGGCCGTACATGATCTGCACGTCCGCCGGGTCTCCGGCGACCGCCCGCACGAGCCAGTCCCGCCAGGCGCGGGCCTCGTCGGCGAGTCCGTGCGCGAGGAGCGCCTCGAGGGTGAGCGCCGCGTCGCGCAGCCAGACGTAGCGGTAGTCCCAGTTGCGCACCCCGCCGAAATCCTCGGGGAGCGAGGTCGTCGCGGCCGCCGCGATGCCGCCGGTGTCCCGGTTCGTGAGCGCCCTCAGGATCAGCAGCGAGCGTCGCACCGCCTCGTGCTGCGGACCGGAGTGCGCGATCCCGGCCGCCCATTCGCGCCACCAGGCCGCGGTCCGGCGCAGCGACGCGTCGACATCGAGCGGATCCGGAGTGCGGCGGTACGACGGGAACCAGGTGAGCACGAGGTCGGCGGTCTCACCCTCCCCCACGGTGATCTCACCCGTGTGGCTGTGCCCCGACGGCCGCAGCGCCGCACCGCGCACGACGACCGCGTCCGGCCCCGCGGTCGCGGTGATCTGGGGAGCCGACGCCGAGCCGGTCTGGTGGATCCACGGCAGCGCGCGGGCGTAGTCGAAGCGGATCCGCAGCTCCTGGACGAAGCGCACGGTGCCGCGGATGCCGGTGATGCGGCGGATCACGTCGGCGCGTTCCCCGGGTGCGGTCTCCGCCATGCCCGCGTGGTCGCCGGTCGGCCGCTCGGGAGCCTCGGACGTTTCGGGCCCGGACTCGGACCTCGCGGGCTCGGACTTCGCGGGCGCGGGCTCGGACCTCGCGGGCTCGGGCTCGGGCGCGGCCTGCCCCGTGCCCGGCCGGTCGTCGCCGCTCGGCACGATCGGCATCCACTCGGTGACCTCGGCGACGCCGTCGGCGGTCTCCCATCGGGTGACCAGGCAGAACGTGTCGCCGTCGTAGCGGCGGATCGCGGTCGCGTCCGGATCCTCGGGACGCAGCGTCCAGTGCCCCTGCTCGACGCCGCCGAGCAGAGCGCCGAACAGCGACGCGGAGTCGAGCCTCGGTGCGCACAGCCAGTCGATGCTGCCGGCGCGCGAGACCAGGGCCGCCGTGCGTCCGTCGCTGAGCAGCGCGTAGTCCTCGATCGGAGCGCTCGCCGCTTCTCCCTCACCCATAGCCGCAGTCTCGCACGCACGGCGATGCCGGGGCTGGACAGCACGCGCATCGGATCCCGCCGCGCCGGACGACAACCACGCGCGACGGAACGTATCGTGGGCGCATGACCACCCCGACGACGCTGCTCATCCTCGGCGCCTCCGGAGACCTCACGTCCCGGCTCCTCCTGCCCGCCATCGCCCAGCTGCTGCAGCGCCAGCCCGACCGCGCGCTCGTGCTGCGCGGAGCCGGATCCGACGACTGGTCCGACGAGCGCTGGCAGGAGGCCGTGCGCACCGCGTTCGCGACCGTGGGCGCGGAGGACCAGGTGGCCCGCGTCGCCGGCAGCACCTACACGAAGGCCGACGTCACCGACCGGGACGCGCTCGCGGGACTCATCGCCGGCGTCGAGGGATCCCTCGTCATCTACTTCGCCCTGCCGCCCGCCGTCACGGTCGCCGCCTGCGAGAAGCTCGTCGACATCCCCCTCCCCGCCGGCACGGTGCTGGCGCTGGAGAAGCCCTTCGGCAGCGACGAGCAGAGCGCGGCCGCGCTGAACGCGCTGGTCACGCGCATCGTGCCGGAGAACCAGGTCTTCCGCGTCGACCACTTCCTCGGCCGGTCCACGATCCTCAACATCATGGGCGTGCGGTTCGCGAACCGTCTCGTGGAGCCGGTGTGGTCGGCCGATCACGTCGAGAAGGTGCTGATCCGCTACGACGAGGCCCTCGCGCTGGAGAACCGCGCCCGCTACTACGACAAGGCGGGCGCGCTCGTCGACATGATCCAGAGCCACCTGCTGCAGGTGCTCGCGATCGTCGCCATGGAGCAGCCGGCGGATCTGGACGAGATCGACCTCCGTGACGCGATGGCCGCCGCACTGCGCGCCACCCGGATCGTCGGCGACGATCCCGCCCGCTCCACGCGCCGCGCCCGCTACACGGCCGGCACGATCGGCGAGCGATCGATCCCGGCGTACACCGACGAGCAGGGCGTGGACCCGGCCCGCGGCACCGAGACGCTCGCCGAGATCACCTGCGAGGTCGACACCGCGCGCTGGGCGGGCGTGCCGTTCACGCTGCGCAGCGGCAAGGCGCTCGGCGACCGGTGCGCGGAGATCGTCGTCACGTTCCGTCCGGTGCGGCACATCCCGGGAGGTCTCACCGGCCGCCCGGCCGACGGCGGGGTGCTGCGCTTCTCGCTGGGACCCGACCGGATCGACCTCGAACTGAACGTCAACGGCGGCGACGACCCGTTCGCGCTGCGCCGGGACGTGCTGTCGACCGGACTCGGCAAGGGCACGCTGCTCGCCTACACCGAGGTGCTGAGCGAGATCCTCGACGGCGACGTGGCGCTCTCGGTGCGCGGCGACGCGGCCGAGCAGTGCTGGCGGATCATCCAGCCCGCGCTCGACGCCTGGAGGTCGGGCGCGGTGCCGATGGAGGAGTACGCGGCCGGCTCGCGCGGACCGGACGACTGGCAGACCTCCCACGGCACGACCGCCTGAGGCGCGGGTCCCTTCGTTCGCTGGTCGCAGTTCGCGGGATTCGGGCTGCGAAAGCCGCAATACGCGACCGCCGAACCGTGGGTCGGGGCGAACCGCGGGCGGGCTGCCAGGGCGGATCCGCGGCATCGCGACGGCCGGGATGACGGATCCGGCGCATCGGATCCGTCGATCCGCGTGACCGCCCCTACGATCGGCGCATGACCGCGCTCCCCCGCCGCGTCCGCGTCGGCTACGCCCTGGGCGGCATCTCCTCGGGCACCTACGGCACCGTGCCCGGCCTCATCCTGATGCCGTTCCTCACCGACCTCCTCGGCGTGCAGGCCGCGATCGCGGGCATGATCGTCTTCGCTCCGAAGGCCTGGGACTTCTTCCTCAATCCGATCGCCGGCCGTATCAGCGACCGCTCCCGCAATGCGCGGGACCGCCGGCGGCCGTTCATCCTGCGCGCCGGGATCCTGCTGGCCCTCGCGTTCGCCGCGATGTTCTTCGGCCCGACGGCCCCGCCGGTCGCGGCCGCGCTGTGGGTGCTCACGGCGTTCCTCGCCTCGGCCACGGTCTACGCGTTCTTCCAGGTGCCGTATCTCGCGATGTCGGCCGAGATCACCGACGACTACACCGAGCGCACGCGGATGATCAGCTGGCGCGTGATCGTGTTCACGCTCGCCATCCTGGTCTCCGGCGCCGCGGCCCCGGCCCTCGTGGAGGCCTTCGGCGGCGTGTCCGGCTACCGGATCATGGCGCTCGCGATGGCGGTGCTCATCCTCGTCGGCACCGCGGGCGTGTGGTTCGGCACGCGCTCGGTGCCGCTGACGCGCGGCGAGCAGGCCCAGGGGCGGCTGTTCGCCCAGCTCGCGATCGTGCTGCGGGACGCCGACGCGCGCATGCTCATCGTCGCCTTCGTCCTGCAGGCCGTCGCGATCGGCATGGTGCTCGGCGGCGTCGTCTACGCGGCGCGGCACGTCGTGCACGATCCGTCCGTCGCGACCTACAGCTTCGTGTGCTTCGTCGCCCCCGCCATCGTGCTCACCCCGGTGTGGAGCCGGCTCGGATCCCGGATCGGCAAGAGGTCGGGGTTCATGGTCGCCACCGTCACGATGACGCTCGGTCTGGTCGCGCTGCTCGCGGCGCGCACCGGCGACGCGGTGCCGCTGCTCGCCGCCTCGGGCGTGGTCGGCGTCGGGTACGCCGGAGCGCAGCTGTTCCCGCTGGCGATGCTGCCCGACCTCGCCGCCGAGGACGCCCGTCGCAGCGGCACGAACCGGATCGGGATGATCTCCGGAGTGTGGTCGGGGTTCGAGCTCCTCGGCTACGCCCTGGGGCCGGCCCTGCTCGGGCTCGTGCTGACGCTCGGAGGCTACCGCGCCGCCACCGGCGACACGACGGCGCAGCCCGACAGCGCGCAGTGGGCGATCGTCCTCGGAGTCTCTCTCGTCCCCGCGGCGCTCTGCCTGATCAGTCTGATCCCGCTGTCGCGCTACCGCCTCGACGGCCGCCTGCGCACGGAGGCGGACGCTGCCGCCGCGCCCCTTCCCTGACCGCTCCCCGTCACCACCGGGGCGGGATGCGCGCGATCGACCGGCCAGAGGCGTCGAGCTCGTGCCCGTTGCGCTTGACCGATCGCAGCACGGTCCAGCGGTCGACGATCTCGACGTCCTGCCCCCAGGAACGCTCGATGGCGGGCAGCGCCGTCAGCGAGCGCGCCCGCACGCACGCGAACACGGGCGCGGGCCCCACCGCCACGCCGGCGCGATGCGCCTCCGGCAGACGTGCCGCACGCGCTGCGGCCGCCTCGGGGTCGGCGGAGCGCGCCCACAGCACGGCGCCCCGGCGGTAGCCCGCCGCCGGCATCGCCAGGTCGCAGCCGAACCGCAGCAGTCCCGTCGCGGTCGCCCGCTCCACGGCCCGGCGGGCGGTCGCCTCGGACACGCCGAGACGCGCCGCGAGCGCCGCCGAGGGCATGCGCGGATCCTCCTCCAGCACGTCGGCGATGTCCGCGACGGCGTGCGGCTTGAGCGGCCGCGCCGTGTCCGCCGCGGACGCGCGGGTGCCGCCGGGTGCGGGGCGGAGGAGGCGCTGCTGCGCGGCCGAGAGCACGGGCAGCCGCCAGGTGGAGTCCTCGGCCGCGACGGTCGCAGCGACGTCCATCCGCACCACGGTCGCGTCGGCTTCGAGGGCGCGCACGCGCTCCCCCAGCTGCGGCAGGCCGTCGGAGGCGGCGACGAGCACCAGGAGCCCGGCCGAGGTCTCATCGACGCCGAGCACCCACGGCCGCCGCACGATCGCGGCCTGCGCGTCGGGCGCGATCCCGGGATGCACCAGCACGAGCGCGAGATCGGTCGTCGACGCCCAGCGTTCCGCCGTGGGCCACGCCGTGAGCCAGGCCAGCCCCTCGTCGGTCAGCGCGCTCCAGTGCCGCACGACCGTGGCGGCGTCCACGCCGATCGCGGCCGCGATGCGGGTCCAGGGCGCCCTGGCGTCGAGCTGCAGGGCATGGACCACCGCCAGGTCGACCTCGTCCAGCACCCGGGGATCCGTCGTCTCCATGTGACGAAGACTACGCATGATGCGGAGAAGAGTGGCGGTTTCCCTCGATTCAGATCCGGATCCCGATCGAAAATCTACGCTCGACCCATGAGCTTGACGACCGCGCAGATCCTGGCGACCATCGAGGATCTGGTCGCGCTGGCACCCCGCGCCACCGGGACGCCGGGCGGGGCCGCCGCGGCCGCCTACGTCGAGGAGCGCTTCTCCCGCGCCGGCCTCACGACCGAGATCCTCGAAGTGCCGTCGTTCGCGTGGCGGGCCGGCGAATGCCGCGTCGAGGTCGGCGAGGCGGCGGACGCGCTCACGGTGCCCTGCTCGCCGATCCTGCACTCCGCCCTCCCCGCACACGACTGGACCGGCGAGGTGCGGCACGTCGTCGACGCCCCGGTGGTCGACATCGGGGCCGACCGCGTGGGCCGGCACGACGTGCGCGGGGCGATCGTGCTGTTCGACCTCACGTTCGACATGACGCTCGCGCACACGCTGCCGCTGACGCTGTTCCTGCACGATCCGGGACGGCGCGTGCTGCGGCGCGACGTGCTGCGCAGCCGCAACCCGTACGTCACCTCGCTCGCCCGCACGATGCGCGACGCCGCGGCGGCGGGCGCCGTCGGGGTCATCGGTGTCCTGCGCGACTACCCCGACTCGCTCGGCTACCACAACGAGTACTACCGGCGCACGCTGTTCCGCCTGCCGGGCGCCTGGGTGACCCGCGCGGGCGGCGCCCGGCTGCGGGCCCGTCTGCGTCGCTCGCCGCGCGCGACGCTCACTCTCGGCGTGGAGCGCTCGGAGGTGGTCTCGCGCACGGTGATCGGCGTGCTGCCGGGCAGCGACCGCCCGGCGCGCGCCGACGAACGCGCGGCGCGATCCGGGGGCCGGTCCTCCCGGAGCGACGCCGTCATGATCCAGTCTCATCACGACTCGGTCGGCGACGGCGCGGTGGAGGACGCCTCGGGGGCTGCCGAGGTGATCGCGCTCGCCGAGCACTACGCGGCCGAGTCCCGCGCGGGGCGGCCTCCGCGCAAGACGCTGCTCTTCACCACCTTCGACACGCACTTCACCGGCTACCAGGCGCACCGGGAGTTCGCCCGCCGCCACGTGCTCTCGCCGGACGCGCCCTGGAGGATCGTGCTCAACGTCACGATCGAGCACATCGGGCTGCGCGCCGTCGAGGGCGTCGATGGAGGTTTCGCGAGCACCGGGGAGACCGAGCCGCGCGGCATCTTCCTCAACGTCAGCCCGGCGTTCACCGCCCGCATCGCGGGACTCATCCGCACGCATCGGCTCCACGCGACCAGCATCCTCGGATCCGGTCTGCTCGAGTTCTTCGCGGGCGGCATCCCCACCGACGCCTCGTTCACGTTCGTCTCCGGCGTGCCCACCGTGAGCCTGATCTCCGGCCCGCTCTACCTGTACGACGACGCCGACACGATCGACCGCATCGACGTGGCCCAGCTCGAGCCGGTGGCCCGGTTCTTCGCCGACGTCGTGGACGACGCCGACCGGCGCCGCGGCTCGCTCCTGGGCACCCTGCCCGCCGGCGTGCGCCGCCTGCTCCCCCGGGGACGCTGGTGAGCGGCCGGGGCGACGACGCGTCCGGCGGACCGGGATCCGGGATCCGTCACGGGTCCACGCGCATCGTGCGCTTCCCCGGCGAGGACGGACCGGAGACCGGGATCCTGCACCTGCCCGCCACGGCGGCGCCGCGCGGCGGCCACCCGATCGTCGTGTTCGGCCACATGACGACGGGCGGATCGCGGCGGTCCGCGCCGAGTCTCGGCCACCCCGGGCACCCGGAGTGGCGCCGCATGTCCCAGGGCGACGCGCTCTGCGACCTGCTGCTGGGGCGCGGCATCGCCGTGCTGCGGCCGGACTACCCCGGCATCGGCGGCAGCGGCGTGCATCCCTATCTCCTCGGCGGTCCGCTGTCCGGATCCCTGCGCGCGATGATGCGCGCCCGGCACGCCTTCGACGACCGCCTCGGTGACGACTGGGTCGTCGCCGGTCATTCCGAGGGCGCGGTCGCCGCGCTGTTCGCCGGCGCGGCGGACGAGCCCGACTCCCGCAGCAGACTGCGCGGAGTCGCCGCCGTGACGCCCGTCACCCGGATGGACCTCAGCATCCGCGCCTCGCTCGCGCTGCCCGGCGTCGCACCGGGTTCGGGCGTGGTCTCAGCCCTCATCGGCCTCATGCTGCGCGGTGCGGCCACGGCGGATCCCGTTCTCGCCGCGCTGATCGACGGCGAGGGCCTCAGCCCCGCCGCCCGCGCACGATGGCGCGATCTCGACCGGCTCTGCCTCAGCGAGCTCGCCGCCGCAGACTCCTGGGGCGGCATCGCGCCGGGCCGCATCGGCGGGCCCGCACGGAGGGCGCTCTTCACGCGGCTGTACGCGTCGTTCCGGGCGAACGACGTCGCCGCCCTGACCGGATTCCGCACGCCCGTGCGCATCGATGCGGCGTGGTTCGACGAGGTGGCGCCCGCGCCGCTCACCGCGCGACTGCTCCGCCGCTACCGCCGGGCCGGGGTCGACCTCACGGCCCGCTGGTGGCCCTCGCATCACTCCGGGACGATGCGCGCGCAGCACGCCCCCTCCCGCGCCGCCGACTGGATCGCCGCCCGCTTCAGCCGCTGAGGCTCCGGCTGAGGCTCCGGCTCCGCCTGTTCGCTGGTCACAGTTTGCGGGTTTCGGGCCGCGAAAGCCGCAATGCGCGACCAACGAACAGCAAGGGAAGGGCCGGGATGGCGGGGCGACGCGGGCTCAGGCGTGGCGGGCGAGCAGCGCGCGGGCCGCGGCGCTGTGCTCGGCGATCAGCTGCGGCACGTCGAGCCCCACGATCTGCCCGTCCTGCACGCGCCAGACGCCGCCCACCATCACGCGATCGGCGCGCTCCGCGCCGCACAGCAGCAGGGCCGCGAGCGGATCGTGGCTGCCGGAGAAGCGCAGCTCGTCGAGCGTGAACATCGCGAGGTCGGCCTGCTTGCCCGGAGCGAGCACACCGATGTCGCTGCGGCCGAGGGCGCGCGCCGACCCCTGCGTCGCCCAGCTCAGGGCGTGCTCGGGCGTGACGGCCGCGGCCCCGTAGCGGAGGCGCTGCAGGTACAGGGCCTGACGCACCTCCATCATCATGTTCGAGCCGTCGTTCGAGGCGGATCCGTCCACGCCCAGTCCGACCGGGACGCCCGCCGCCTCGAGCTCGACGGCGCGCGCGATCCCGCTCGCCAGGCGCATGTTCGAGGTGGCGCAGTGCGAGACCGCGGTGCCGGCGGCCCCCAGCCGCGCGATCTCGGCGTCGTCGAAGTGGATGCCGTGCGCGAGCCAGGTGCGGTCGGAGAGCCAGCCGACGCTGTCGAGGTAGTCCACCGTGCGCAGGCCGAACCGCTCGCGGCAGAAGTCCTCCTCGTCGATCGTCTCGGCGAGGTGGGTGTGCATCCGCACGTCGAGGCGCTCGGCGAGGGTCGCGGTGTCGCGCATGACCTCGGTGGTCACCGAGAACGGCGAGCAGGGCGCGAGGCCGATCTGCACGAAGGCGCCCTCGCCGCGCTCGTGATGGGCGCCGACCAGGCGCTCGCTGTCGGCGAGGATCACCTCGGCGTCCTGCACGGTGCTCTGCGGCGGGAGTCCGCCGTCCTTCTCGCCGAGAGACATGGATCCGCGCGTCAGGGTGGCCCGCATGCCGAGGCGCTTGACGACCTCGACCTGCACGTCGATGCCGTCCTCGAGCCCGCTCGGGAAGAGGTAGTGGTGGTCGGCGGCGGTGGTGCAGCCGCTCAGCAGGAGCTCGGCGAGCGCCGCGGTCGTCGCGAGCTCGAGATCCCGCGGGGCGAGCCCGGCCCAGACGCCGTACAGGCCCTTGAGCCAGGGGAACAGCTCGGCGCTGACGACCGGCGTCCACGCCCGCGTGAGCGTCTGGTAGAAGTGGTGGTGCGTGTTGATCAGGCCCGGGATGATCACGTGCCGGGAGGCGTCGAAGGTCTCGTCCACGGGCACGGAGGGGGCTCCTCCGGCTGCCACGGCCTCGAGGATGCGCGACCCCGAGACGACGAGACCGCCGCGGGCGTCAGCGCTGTCGCCGGTGTGGATGCCGAGCGGGTTCTTCAGCCAGACGGTGCGGGTGGATGCGGACATGATGCGGACTCCCTCTTTCGATGAGCGGGGCCGGTTCCGACCCCGCGGGGCCAGCTCAGTGATGACCTGTCTGCTGATCCAGGTGCGGCGCCCGCCGACCCGCCCCGGCGGTGAGCCGGGACGGGTCGGGCGGGGTCAGTGCGCGGGACGCTCGATCGAGACCTCGTTCCCGTCGCGGTCGACGATCTTGCCGTCGATGATCGAGTCGCCGTCCTCGAAGGCGTCCAGGTACGCGACCGGGATGCTGCGCGTCGGCGCCGACACGAAGGCGTTCTTGCGCTTCGCGCTGCCGAGGTGGTTGAAGAGCAGGTTGAGCAGGATCGCCGTGACCGCGGCCGAGCTGATGCCCGAGTGGAAGATCGTGACGAACCAGGCCGGCATCGCGTGGTAGATGTCGGGCTTCGCGATCGGCAGCATGCCCACCGCGAGCGACGTCGCGACGATCACGAGGTTCATGTTGTCCTTGTACTCCACCTTGGCGAGCGTGCGGATGCCCGAGGCGGCGACCGAGCCGAACAGCACGAGTCCTGCGCCGCCCAGCACCGGCTGCGGGATCGCGCCCACGACGCGCCCGAGCACGGGCAGCAGGCCCAGGATCACGAGCACCCCGCCGCCGGCGGTCACCACGAAGCGGCTCTTGACGCCCGTGATCGCGACCAGGCCGACGTTCTGCGCGAAGGCCGACTGGGTGAAGGTGCCGAAGATCGGCGAGACCGCGCTGGAGAGCATGTCGGCGCGCAGGCCCGCGGCGATGCGCTTGGAGTCGACCTTGGTGCCCACGATCTCGCTCACGGCGAGGATGTCGGCGGTGGTCTCGGTGAGGGTGACCAGGATCACGATGAACATCGAGATGATCGCGGCGATGTCGAACGTGGGCAGGCCGAAGCCGAAGATCTGCGGGAGGGCGAAGATCTGCCCCTCGCCCACCTTGCTGAAGTCGGCCTTGCCGAGGAAGATCGCGACGATCGTGCCGAGCACGATGGCGAGCAGGATCGCGAGGCGCGAGATCGCCCCGACCGGGATCTTGCTGAGGATCAGCACGATCACCAGAGTGATGCCGGCGAGCATCAGGTTCTCCGGCAGCGCGCCGTTCTCGGGCTTCGCGCCGGGGCCGTAGATCCAGCCGGCCGCCACAGGCAGCAGGCTCAGACCGATCGTGGTGATGACCGTTCCGGTGACCACCGGCGGGAAGAAGCGGATGATGGTCGCGAACACCGGGGCGATCAGCAGACCGATCAGGGACGCGGCGATCACGGAGCCGAACACCGAGGGCAGCCCCCCGCCGTTCGTGACGATCGCGCCCATCGTGGCGACACCGGCGAACGAGACGCCCTGCACGAGCGGCAGCTGGGATCCGAAGAACGGGATTCCGACCGTCTGCAGGATCGTGGCGAGACCGCCCATGAACAGGCACGCGGCGATGAGCACGCCGATCTCGGCGGGCTTGAGACCCGCGATCTGGCCGATGATGAGCGGCGGGGCGATGATGCCGCCGTACATCGTGAGCACGTGCTGGATGCCGTAGCCGATCGTCGCGCCGATCGGCAGGCGCTCGTCCTCGGGGCGGGCGAGCTCCTTCTTCTGCTTGGTAGTCACTTCGACCTCTTCGTCGGGGGGATGCACCGGGTGAGCCGAGCGTCGGCCGGCATGCAGCGCCGGTGTGCGGCGATGCGGTGCGGACGCTCCTTCCGTCCCGACGTGCGGGGCGGACTGCTGTTGGTCCCGGTGCGTCTCCTGCTCTGGAGACGTCCTCAGGCTAACGGCGGCCTCCGTCGCGAGTCAAGCATTTTTTCCGAATCTCGGAGTGGTGCTTCCATGATGTGGATATTGAGGAAGGCGCCTGCTATACCGGAGACCACGAGAAAGGGGCCCGGATCAGGAAGATCCGGGCCCCTTGGGGAGATGCTCCCCGACGTCAGTCGTCGAGCAGCTCCGCCTCGATCGTGTCGTCGTCGGCGTCCGCTTCCGGCGTCGGGGCCACGACGGGGCCGTCGCTGGTGAGCACGAGCGACGAGCCGTCGGCCGCGACGTCCACCCGCACCACGTCGCCGTCGTGCACTCGGCCCGACAGCAGCGCCGACGCGAGCCGGTTCTGCACCTCGTTCTGGATGAGACGGCGCAGCGGCCGCGCACCGAACACCGGGTCGTAGCCGCGCTCGGCGAGCCACGCACGCGCGTCAGGGGTGACCGCGAGCGTGAGCCGGCGATCCGCGAGACGGCGCTGCAGCTGGTCGATCGTGAGCTCGACGATCTGCGCGAGGTCGTCCTCGGTGAGCGCCTGGAACATCACGATGTCGTCGAGGCGGTTGATGAACTCGGGCTTGAACGCCTGCCGGACCAACGCCATGACGGCCTCGCGCTTCTCGTCGGGCGAGAGCGTGGGATCGATCAGGATCGGGGATCCGATGTTGCTCGTGAGAATGAGGATGACGTTCGAGAAGTCGACCGTGCGCCCCTGGCCGTCGGTGAGGCGGCCGTCGTCCATGACCTGCAGCAGCACGTCGAAGACCTCGGGGTGCGCCTTCTCGACCTCGTCCAGCAGCACCACGCTGTACGGGCGCCGCCGCACGGCCTCGGTGAGCTGACCGCCCTGCTCGTAGCCGACATAGCCGGGAGGGGCGCCGACGAGCCGCGATACCGAGTGCTTCTCGCCGTACTCCGACATGTCGATGCGCACCATGGCGTGCTCGTCGTCGAAGAGGAACTCCGCGAGCGCCTTGGCGAGCTCGGTCTTGCCGACGCCGGTGGGCCCGACGAAGAGGAAGGATCCGGTCGGACGACCGGGGTCGCTGATCCCGGCCCGGGAGCGGCGCACCGCGTCGGAGACGGCGGCGACCGCGTCCCGCTGCCCGATCAGGCGCCGCCCCAGCTCGCGCTCCAGGTGCAGCAGCTTCTCGCTCTCGCCCTGCAGCAGCCGGCCCACCGGGATCCCGGTCCACGCGGCGATCACGCCGGCGATGTCCTCATCGGTGACCTGCTCGTTCACCATGCGGGGCTCGTCGCTCTGCGCCTCCGCCTGCCGCTCGGCGTCGGCGAGCTGCGCCTGCAGCTGCTTGATGGTCTCGTACTCGAGCCTCGACGCCTTCGTGTAGTCGGCGTCCCGCAGCGCGCGGTCGCGCTCGGTGACCGCCTCGTCGAGGCGCTTCTTCAGCTCGCCGACGCGGTTCAGCCCGCCGCGCTCGCGCTCCCAGCGCGCCTCGAGATCCTTGAGCTCGGCCTCGGCCTCGCCCATCTGCTCACGCAGCTTCGCCAGACGCTCCTTCGAGGCGGCGTCCTTCTCCTTCTTCAGCGCGAGTTCCTCGAGCCGCATCCTGTCGACCTGGCGCTTGAGCTGGTCGATCTCCACCGGGCTCGAGTCGATCTCCATCTTGAGCCGGCTCATGGCCTCGTCGATGAGGTCGATGGCCTTGTCCGGCAGCTGACGGCTCGGCAGGTAGCGGTTCGACAGCGAGGCGGCGGCGACGAGCGCGGAGTCGCTGATCGTCACGCCGTGGTGCGCCTCGTAGCGCCCCTTGAGTCCGCGCAGGATCGCGATCGTGTCCTCGACGGAGGGCTCGCCCACGTACACCTGCTGGAAACGGCGCTCGAGGGCGGCATCCTTCTCGATGAACTCGCGGTACTCGTTGAGGGTGGTGGCGCCGATGAGGCGCAGCTCTCCGCGGGCGAGCATCGGCTTGAGCATGTTGGAGGCTGCCACGGAGCCCTCTCCCCCGCCCGCGCCCATGAGCACGTGGAGCTCGTCGATGAAGGTGATGACCCGGCCGTCCGACTCGGTGATCTCCTTGAGCACGCTCTTCAGGCGCTCCTCGAACTGCCCGCGGTACATCGCGCCGGCGACGAGGGCGGAGATGTCCAGCGAGACGAGCTCCTTGTCCTTGAGCGACTCGGCCACGTCTCCCGCGACGATGCGCTGCGCGAGGCCCTCGACGACGGCGGTCTTGCCGACGCCGGGCTCGCCGATCAGCACCGGGTTGTTCTTGGTGCGCCGCGTGAGCACCTGGCTCACCCGGCGGATCTCGGCGTCGCGCCCGATCACGGGGTCGAGCTTGCCCTGCCGTGCGCGGTCGGTCAGGTTGATCCCGAACTGCTCGAGCGCCGACTGCTGTTCTTCCTGCGGTGCCTGCTGAGGGGTGGCCATTCGTCCTCCTGGAGTCTCCTTGCGTGTGATGCGGAAGAGCCGGATCCGGTCCGCCTCTTCAAAACTTGAGTTGATTCGACTCAAGTTTACCGGATGGGGCGGATCAGGACAAGGGGCGCGGACGCGAAGAACCGGCCCGATCGCAGGATCGGGCCGGTTCTTCACTCTGGGGGAACAGCCGTCGACGATGGGGGACGCCGTTGTCCGCGCATCGTCGACGAGCTCAGAGGGGGCGACTCACTCGGCGTCCACCATGCCGCGACGCAGCAGGCGACCCCGCGGTGTCGCGAAGTCGATCTCCTCGCCGTGCAGATACGTCCTGCGCACCCGGCCGGCCAGAGCCTTGCCGTTGTACGGAGTGAGCGGGTTCTTGTGGTGCAGCTTGGTCACGTCGACGACGTAGGCGTCGTCGGCCGCGAAGATCGAGAAGTCCGCGTCGTAGCCGGGAGCGATCCGGCCCTTGCCGGTGAGGCCGGCGAACTGCGCGGGCTTCTCGCTCATCCACGACACGACGGTCTCCAGCGCCAGCCCGCGCTGACGGGCCTCGGTCCAGATCAGGGACAGGCCGAGCTGGAGCGAGGCGACGCCGCCCCACGCCACCGCGAAGTCGCCGTTCTCGAGATCCTTGAGGTCGAGCGTCGAGGGCGAGTGGTCCGACACGATGAAGTCGATCGTCCCGTCCTCCAGGCCCTGCCAGAGCAGTTCCCGGTTGCCGGCCTCGCGGATCGGCGGGCAGCATTTGAACGCCGTCGCGCCGAGCGGGATCTCCTCACTCGTGAGCGTGAGGTAGTGCGGGCACGTCTCGACGGTGATCTTCAGGCCGTCGTGCTTGGCGGAGCGCAGCATCGGCAGCGCGTCGGACGAGGACAGGTGCAGGATGTGCGCCCGGGCGCCCGTCCAGCGCGCCCGCTCGATGACCTCGGCGATCGCCAGGTTCTCGGCCCCGCGCGGGCGGGACGCGAGGAACTTCGCGTAGTCGTCGCCGTCGGGCTTCGGCGCGCGGTCGATCGCACGCGAATCCTCGGCGTGCACGATCATCACCGAGTCGAACGTCGCGAGCTCGCGCATATCCTCCTCGAGCTGATCCGGGTCCAGCGGAGGGAACTCGTCGACCCCGCTGTGCAGCAGGAAGCTCTTGAACCCGAACGCGCCGGCGTCGTGCAGCCCGCGCAGCTTGTCGAGGTTGCCGGGTACGGCGCCGCCCCAGAAGCCCACGTCGACGTGCACCTGGTCGCGGGCGACGTCGCGCTTGATCTCCAGCGCCTCCACGTCGATCGTCGGCGGGATGCTGTTCAGCGGCATGTCCAGGATCGTGGTCACACCGCCCGCAGCGGCGGCCTTGGTGGCGGACGCGAAGCCCTCCCACTCGGTGCGGCCCGGCTCGTTCACGTGCACGTGCGTGTCGACCAGCCCCGGGATCAGGGTCTCGTCGTCGGCGAGCTCGATGACCTCGTCCGCCGAGAGGTCGTTGCCCAGAGGCTGCATCGCGACGATCACGCCGTGGCGGACCCCCACCTCGCGGGGGCGGATGCCGGAACTGGTCAGGACCCGCTCGCCGCGGATCACCAGGTCGTAGTGCTCTCCGGTGGGGTCGTGCTGATCCTGCGACATGTCGGACGGATCCTTTCCTCCGGCGAGAGCCGGTCGTGCTTCGTTGGATTTCATTGTGCTCCGGAAGCGGAGCATGTCGCTCCGATCCGTGAGTTGTCGCTCCGGTCCCTGAGCTTGTCGAAGGGCCCCGAGCGACAGGCCGGGCGCTTCGACGGGCTCAGCGACCGGTGTGGGCGCGCCCGGGGCTCACCCACGCGGGACGAGCTCGCCGATCTCCGCGCCCACCCGCCGGCCCACCTCGGTGAGCAGCGCCACCGCCTCGGCCATGCTGCGGGCCGGATCCGGCTCGAGGTCGGCGAGCGCGTAGACCCGCTCGAACCCGGCAGCGCGAGCCGCCTCGGGCGAGAGGGTGGAGCGGCCGCACACCGCGATCACCGGGATCCCGGCCGCGCGGGCGGAGGCCGCCACCCCGAGCGGCGTCTTGCCGCCCAGGCTCTGGTCGTCGAGGCTGCCCTCCCCGGTGATGACGAGGTCGGCCCGGGTTCCGCCCGCGCCCAGCGCTTCCGCGAGACCCGTCAGCCGCTGCACGACCTCGACGCCGGGCTCCCGCCGCGCGCCCAGCACGGCGAGCGCCGCATAGCCGACGCCGCCCGCCCCGCCCGCGCCCGGCAGATCCGTCGCCGCGCGGACCCCGGGCTGCTGCTCGAGCAGCGCGGCGTAGCGCGCGAGGGCCGCGTCGAGGGTCGCCACGTCCTCCGGGGCCGCCCCCTTCTGCGGGCCGAAGACCGCGGGGGCGCCGCGCTCGCCCAGCAGCGGGTTGTCGACGTCGCTCGCGAGCACGATCTCGACCCCGGCGAGACGCGGATCCAGGCCGGATACGTCCGCCTCCGCGATGCGTCCCAGCGCGCCGCCGCCTCCGGGGAGCTCGTTCCCCTCGGCGTCGCGCAGTGAGACGCCGAGCGCCTGCAGCATGCCCGCGCCGCCGTCGGTGTTGGCGCTGCCGCCGATGCCGAGGACGATGGCGGTCGCGCCGTGGTCGAGCGCCGCGGCGATGAGTTCGCCCGTGCCGCGGCTCGTCGCCCCGAGCGCGTCCTTCACGCCTCCCGGGAGCAGGTCGAGCCCGCTCGCGGCCGCCATCTCGATGATGGCCTGCCCCTCACGCACGCCGAACCGCGCCTCCACCGGCCGGCCCGTGGGCCCGGTCACCGTCGCAGTGACCGCCTCGAAGCCCGCGGCGAGGGCGGCGTCGACCGTGCCCTCACCGCCGTCCGCGACGGGGACCGTGTCGATGACGGTCCCCGGCGCAGCCTGGGTGATCCCGTCCGCCAGGGCGGCGGCGACCTCCGGGCCGGTGGCGGAGCCCTTGAACTTGTCCGAGGCGATCAGAATGCGCATGGTGGCCCTTCTCCTTCAGGCTCGTCGACTTCGCCTACAGGCTACGGCTCGCGGAACGGCGACTCAGTCGAGCAGCGCGTAGATGGCCTCGGGGGCGTCGGCCGGCGACGTCGCGAGATCCTCGAACTCGTTCATGGTGTCCAGATCCGCGCCCATGGCGATGTTGGTCACGCGCTCGAGGATGACCTCGACGACCACCGGCACCTGGAACTCGTCGCGCAGGCGCTGCGCCTCCGCGAAGCCCGCGGCCAGGTCCTCGGGACGCTCGACGCGCAGCGCCTTGCAGCCCAGTCCCTCGGCGACCTTGACGTGGTCCACACCGTAGCCGGTGGCGATCGAGGAGGAGTCCTGCGGGGTGTTCACGTTGTCGAACGCGAGCGACACCTCGTAGTCCATCTCGAAGCCGCGCTGCGACTGGCGGATCAGGCCGAGGTAGCTGTTGTTCACCACGACGTGGATGTAGGGCAGCTTGTGCTGCGCCCCCACCGCGAGCTCCTCGATCATGAACTGGAAGTCGTAGTCGCCCGAGAGCGCCACGACCTGCTCGCCCGGCTTGCCGCGCACGACGCCGAGGGCGGCAGGGCCGGTCCAGCCCAGGGGTCCCGCCTGGCCGGCGTTGATCCACTTGCGCGGGCCGTAGACGTGCAGCAGCTGCGCGCCGGCGATCTGCGACAGGCCGATGGTGGTGACGAAGGTGGTGTCGCGGTCGAACGCCGAGAGCATCTCCTGGTAGACGCGGTGCGGCTTCATGGGCACGTTGTCGAAGTTGGTCTTGCGCTGCAGCGTCGCCTTGCGGTGACGGCACTCCTCGGCCCAGCCGTTGTAGTCGGGCAGTTCGGCCACGCGCTCGCGGGCGGCCTCGAGCAGGGCGTCGATGAACGCGCCGGCGTCGGACACGACGCCGTAGTCGGGCGCGAAGACGCGGCCGATCTGGGTGGGCTCGATGTCGACGTGCACGAAGGTGCGGCCCTTGCGATAGGTGTCCAGGCCGCCGGTGTGGCGGTTCGCCCAGCGGTTGCCGATGCCCAGCACGAAGTCGGACTCGAGGAAGCTCGCGTTGCCGTAGCGCTGCGAGGTCTGGATCCCGACCAGGCCCGCGGCGAGCGGGTGGTCGTCGGGCAGCACGCCCCGGCCCATCAGGGTCGGGAACACGGGCACGCCCAGGGTCTCGGCGAGCTCGACGAGCTTCTCGGAGGCGCCGGAGTTCACGATGCCGCCTCCGGCGATGATCGCCGGGTGCTTCGACGCGACGAGGAGGTCGAGCACCTTCTCGGCCTGGGCGCGGGTCGCAGCGGGCTTGGCGACCAGCAGGGGCTCGTAGGTGTCGATGTCGAACTCGATCTCGGTCATCTGCACGTCGAACGGCAGGTCGATCAGCACCGGGCCCGGCCGGCCGGAGCGCATGATCTGGAACGCCGACTGGAAGACGCCGGGCACCTGCGCACCCTCGAGCACCGTCTTGGCGAACTTCGTGACCGGCTTCGCGATCGACGCGATGTCGACGGCCTGGAAGTCCTCCTTGTCGAGCTTCGCCACGGGCGCCTGGCCGGTGATGCAGAGCATCGGGATGGAGTCGGCGATCGCGGCGTACAGACCGGTGATCATGTCGGTGCCGGCCGGGCCCGAGGTCCCGAGGCACACGCCGATGCGGCCGTCGGCCGTACGGCTGTAGCCGTCGGCCATGTGGCTCGCGCCCTCGACGTGACGGGCGAGGGTGTGCCGGATGCCGCCATTGGCGCGCATCGCGGAGTAGAGCGGGTTGATGGCGGCACCGGGAAGGCCGAAGGCCTCGTCCGCGCCTTCCTTGATCAGGATCTGGACGATGGCGTCGACTGCGCGCATGCGGGTCATGGGAGTTTCCTTAAGGCTGAAGTTTCGAGGGAGCATCCGGCCCCTGAGCGTGTCGAGGGGTCCGGATGCGAACCGGGTCCGGCCCTGAGCGTGTCGAAGGGTCCGGATGCGAACCGGGCGCTTCGACGGGCTCAGCGACCGGCGGGAGGGTCATTCGCGACCGGCGGGCGGGTCAGTCGCGGCCGGCGAGCTCGGTGGTGAGCTTGAACAGGCCCGAGTGGTCCAGGCCTCCGTCGCCGCGGGCGACGAGGGCGTTCACGAGCTGTGCGACGGCGGCGCCGAGCGGGACGGTGACCCCGACGGAGCGCGCAGCCGACGTGACGATGCCCAGATCCTTGTTGTGGAGGGCGAGGCGGAATCCGGGCGCGAAGTCGCGGTTCAGCATCTTCCGGCCCTTCTGATCGAGCACCTTGGATCCGGCCAGGCCGCCGCCGAGCACGGTCAGCGCCGCGTCGGTGTCGACGCCGAACGCCTCGAGGAACACGACGGCCTCGGCGAGCGCCTGGATGTTCACGGCGACGATGAGCTGGTTGGCGGCCTTGACAGTCTGCCCTGCGCCGGCGGGACCGACGTGCACGATGGTCTTGCCGATGGCGTTCAGGACCGGCTCCGCGCGGGCGAAGTCGTCGGCGGATCCGCCGACCATGATCGAGAGGACCGCGTCGATCGCGCCCTGCTCGCCGCCCGACACGGGGGCGTCGACGGCGCCGAGGCCCGCGGCCACGGCCTCTGCGGCGAGCTCCTTGGCCACGTCGGGGCGGATCGAGGAGTTGTCGATCCAGAGCGCGCCGGCCTTCGCGTTCGCGAACACCCCGTCCGGGCCCTGCACGACGCCGGCCACGTCCGGGGAGTCCGGGACCATGGTGATGACGACGTCCGCCTCCGAGACGGCGTCGGCGATGCCGGTGGCTCCGGCTCCGCCGGCGGCGACCAGCTTGTCGATGGCCTCCTGGCTGCGGTTGTAGCCGACGACGTCGTAGCCGGCGGCGACCAGGTTCTTCGCCATGGGCAGGCCCATGATGCCGAGGCCGATGAATGCGATGCGGGTCATGTTCTTCGCTCCTTCGCGGAATGCGTGCGGGTCAGGCCTGAGCGGCCGCGGGGGTGATCCAGGCGAAGGGATCCGCCTGCGTGGCCTTGTACTCGAGGCCGATGACGCCGGCGTAGCCGCCGGCCTGGGCGTCGGCGATCCACTGCTCGAGCGGCAGCTCGCCGGTGCCGGGCTCGCCGCGACCGGGGGCGTCGGCGATCTGGATGTGGCCGAACTCGGCCGCGTGCGCGGCGATCACGGCCGGCACGTCGTCGCCGTTGACCGCGAGGTGGTAGAAGTCGGCGAGGAGGCGGACGTTGTCCACGCCCTCCTCGTCCTTCACCCGCGCGATGATCGCGAGCGCGTCGGTCGCGGTCTTGAGCGGGTAGGCCTCCATGCCGGAGACCGGCTCGAGCAGCACGACGCCGCCGAGCTCGGCGACCGCGCGTCCCGCCGCGGCGAGGTTCTTCACGGCCAGGTCGTCCTGCTCCTGCGGGTCGGCGCCGTCCAGGCGGTTGCCGTACAGCGCGTTGAACGCCCGGGTGCCGAGGCGACGGCCGATCTCGACGACGACGTCGATGTTCGCCGCGAACTCGTCCTCGCGGCCCGGCCACGACACCAGGCCGCGGTCGCCGCCGGGCATGTCGCCCGCGAAGAAGTTCAGCCCGGTGAGCTGCACGCCGGCGTCCTGGATCGCGGCGACGAACGCGTCGACCTCGTCCTGCGCGGGCACGGCGACGGAGAACGGCCACCAGTACTCCACGGCGTCGAACCCGGCGGCCTTCGCGGCGGCCGGGCGCTCCAGGATCGGCAGCTCGGTCAGCAGGATCGAGGCGTTGACGGTGTAGCTCATGAGATCGTCCTTGATTGAGTCTCGGCATCTTTCCGAATTATGGAAAGAAAATCTTGATTGATGAAAGTTTAGGACGAGTCGCCGGGGATGTCAACGGGTCGCCCCGGCGGTCGCCCCCGCGGATGCCGGCCGCCGTGAAGATGGATCTCGTCGCTCCCCGCGCTGTGGCGGCGACGTTTTCCATCCCGGTTCCCGGAATGCAGGCGGGCGGAGATGGATTTCGCTGCTCCGGGAGCGCTCAAAGCGACCTTTTCCCTCTCGCGGGACCAGAGCGGCGCGCCCTCCGCGCGACAGCGCACCGCCGCGCGTGACGGACCGATACGACGAACGCCGCCCCGCGAAGGAGCGGCGTTCGCCGACCAGGGCCGCAGCCGTCGTCAGGTGAGACGGATCTGCCGGTTCATGTCCTTGTACAGCAGGTAGCGGAAGTCCTCGGGGCCGCCGGCGTAGCAGGCCTGCGGGCAGAACGCGCGCAGCAGCATGTAGTCACCCGCCTCGCACTCGACCCAGTCGTCGTTGAGGCGGTACACGGCCTTGCCCTGCAGCACGAACAGGCCGTGCTCCATGATGTGCGTCTCGGCGAACGGGATGGATCCGCCCGGCTTGAAGGTCACGATGTTGACCTGCATGTCGTGGGCCATGTCGCTCGCGTCGGAGAACCGGGTCGTCGCCCAGACGTCGTCGGTGTCGGGCATCGAGACCGGCTCGATGTCGTTGTCGCTCGTGACGAAGGACGCGGGCGCATCGACCCCGTCCAGATACTCGTAGGCCTTGCGGATCCAGTGGAAGCTCGTGATCTCGGACCCCTCGTTCGCGAGCGACCACTGCGCGTTCGGGGTGATGAAGGCGTACCCGCCGGCCTCCAGCACGTGCCGCTCCCCCTCGAGGGTGAGGGTGAGCTCGCCGGTGGTGACGAACAGCACGCTCTCGACGCCTGCCTCGGCCTCGGGCCTGGCGGCGCCGCCCCCGGGCGCGATCTCGACGATCAGCTGCGAGAACGTCTGCGCTGAGCTGGGCGTCGGTCGGGCCAGGATCCAGGCGCGGGTGTCGGTGAAGCCGGGGAGGCTCGAGGTCACGATGTCGCGCAGCACGCCCTTCGGGATGAACGAGTAGGCGAGCTTCACGACCGCGCGGTCGGTGAGCAGGTCGCTCTGCGGGGGCAGCCCGCCGGCGGGCGTGTAGTAGGTGCGAGTGCTCATGAGGCATCCTCCGTGATGACGAGTTTCGGGTGGGCGAGGCGGACGAGCTCCACGGGCTCGGATCCGGTCGCGGAGCGGACCTCCTCGGCCGTGAGCGCTCCGCACTCCAGGCCGCGCACGACGAACCGCGCCAGGGCCCGGGCCGTCGCCGGCTCGTCCATGATCGCGGCGTCGCTGCCGTGCAGGTAGTTGTCGAGGCGCCTGGCCGCGGCGGCGAACCCCTCGCGGTAGAACGCGTAGGTGGCCAGATACCGGGTCGGCAGCTGCGCGGCGTGCAGATCCCAGCCTTGGTAGTAGCCGCGCTCGAGCGAGCGCCGCACCAGCCGGGCGTGCAGCTTCCACGCCTCCTCGACGTGGACCGGATCCCCGACCGGGACCACGTTCGTGGATCCGTCGGAGAGCCGCACCCCGGTCTCCGCCACGGCGACCTGCATGACCTGCTTCGCGAAGTCGGCGGCCGGGTGCTCCATGGACTGGTGCGCCGCGGCGATCTGCAGCGAGGCGCTGTAGTCGTACGTTCCGTAGTGCAGCGCGCTCACACGGCCGTCCGCGCGGTGCAGCAGGGTCGCGACCGGGACGGATCCGTCCGCGGCGACGATGAGCTGCGGCGTCTCCATCTGCACCTCGAAGCGCAGGCGGTCGGCGGCCAGGCCCAGGCGCTGCTCGAACAGCTCGCACAGCGCGACCATGGCCTCGACCTGCTCGACCGTGGTGACCTTCGGCAGTGTCAGCACGAGACCGTCCGGCAGCGGGCCGTTCGCGACGAGCGTGGTGAGGAACAGGTCGAGCGTGCGGATCCCGCGCCGGCGCGTGGGCTGCTCGAAGCACTTGAACCGGATGCCGACGAACGGCGGCGCGATGCCGGCGGCGACGGCCGCAGAGACGCGCTCGGCGGCGAGGACCGCATCCGCGTCCTCCTCCGCGTCGGGACGGGATCCGTAGCCGTCCTCGAAGTCGAGGCGCAGGTCTTCGATCGGCTCTCGCTCGAGCTTCGCGTCGACCAGCGGGGCGAGCTCCTCGGCGAGCACGCCGAGACCGACCGCACGGGCGAGCGCCGCCGTGCCGCCGAACGCGGACACGGCCTCGGCCGCCGTCCGCCCGAAGGCGGCGGGCAGATCGAGCCGGAACCGGTCGGCGGGCACGTACAGGGTGTGCACCGGCTGACGGGATCCGTCATCGCCCGGGTACTCGGTGCGCAGCAGGGTGTCCGTGCCGGCGAGACGGGCGTCGATGTCGGCGAGGTCGCCCTCGCCCAGGGTGCCTGCGGGCATACCGGTCACTCCTTCGACGACTCGACGACGCGCACGATCGCGTCGGCGACGGCGCCGGCCACGAGCGGGTCGAACACGCTCGGGATGATGAAGCTCGCGTTGAGCTCGTCGTCGCCGACGCGGTCCGCGATCGCCTGCGCGGCTGCGACCAGCATAGGCGGGGTGATGTCCGACACGCCGGCGTCGAGCAGGCCGCGGAAGAAGCCGGGGAACGCGAGCACGTTGTTGATCTGGTTCGGGAAGTCGCTGCGCCCGGTGGCCACGACGGCCGCGTGCCGGGAGGCGACGATCGGGTCGACCTCGGGGGTCGGGTTCGCCATCGCGAACACGATCGCGTCCTCCGCCATGCCGGCGATGTCGTTCTCGTCGAGGATGTTCGGGGCGCTCACGCCGATGAACACGTCGGCGCCGACGAGCACCTCCTTGAGGGTGCCGGAGACGCCGCGCGGGTTGGTCGTGGCCGCGAGTTCCCTGCGGTGCGCGTCGGTGTACTCCTCGTCGCGGGTGATCGCGCCGTTGCGGCCGCAGGCGACGATGTCGACGGCGCCCTCGGCGAGCAGCAGCTGCACGATCGCGTTGCCCGCGGCCCCCACGCCCGAGACCACGATCCGCACGTCTCCGATCGCCTTGCCGACGACCTTGAGGGCGTTCTGGAGCGCGGCGAGCGTCACGATCGCGGTGCCGTGCTGGTCGTCGTGGAACACCGGGATGTCGAGCTCGTCGCGCAGGCGCGCCTCGATCTCGAAGCAGCGGGGGGCGGCGATGTCCTCGAGATTCACGCCGCCGTAGACCGGGGCGATGGCCTTGACGATCTTGATGATCTCCTCGGTGTCCTTCGTGTCCAGGCAGACCGGCCAGGCGTCGACGTTGGCGAACTGCTTGAACAGCGCGGCCTTGCCCTCCATGACCGGCAGGGCGGCCTCGGGTCCGATGTCCCCCAGACCCAGCACGGCCGTGCCGTCGGTAACGACGGCGATGGTGTTGCGCTTGACGGTGAGGTTGCGGGCCTTGCTCTTGTCCTCGGCGATCGCCATGCAGACGCGTGCGACGCCCGGCGTGTATGCGCGGGACAGGTCGTCGCGGTTGCGCAGCGGCACGCTGGGGACGACCTCGAGCTTGCCGCCGAGGTGCATCAGGAAGGTGCGGTCGCTGACCGCGCGCACCGTGACGCCCTGGAGTCCTTCGACTGCCGCCCGGATCTGCTCGGCGTGCTCCTCGCCCGTCGTGTTGCAGGTCAGGTCGACGACGATCGTGGCGGGGTGGGACTCGACCACGTCGAGCGCGGTGACGGCGGCGCCGGCCGCAGCGGCCGCGGCGGCGAGCTCGCTGGTCACGTGGAAGTTGGACGGCGCGTCGATGCGCAGCGTGATCGAATTGCCCGGACCCGGATTCGCCATGGTTCCTCCTCATCGAGGCGTCCGGGCGGAGGGCTCGGGCGCGGTAGCGGTGATGTAACTCTTTACAACTTTCGTATTGTGGACACTATTATCTCCATCGTGGAAGTTTTGCGCAAGACGAGTTTCCCAACCCGTCGGATTTCCGGCGCGCAACTCTCGCATGATGGAATAACCACGACGACGGGAGCGGCAATGACGGACATTTCGAAGACGAAGGACGCGGATCCGAAGCCGGGCAAGAGCTCGGGATCCGGCGTGCAGTCGGTCGAGCGCGTGTTCGAGCTGCTCGAGCTCGTGACGGACGCCGGCGGCGACGTGACGCTCAGCGAGCTCTCCGCATCGACCGACCTGCCCCTGCCGACGATCCACCGGCTGCTGCGGACGCTGGTGTCGCTGGGCTACGCGCGCCAGCTGCCCAACCGCCGCTACGCGCTCGGGCCGCGCCTGATCCGCATCGGCGAAGGAGCTTCCCGTCAGTTCGGCGCCCTCGCGCGCCCGCAGCTGAAGACCCTCGTCGACGCGCTCGGCGAGAGCGCCAACATGGCCGTGCTGGACGGCGACATGGTCGTGTACGTGGCCCAGGTGCCCTCGCAGCACTCGATGCGCATGTTCACCGAGGTGGGCCGCCGCGCCAACGTGCACGACACCGGCGTCGGCAAGGCGATCCTCGCCCAGCTGGACGACGACACCGTGCGCGGCATCGTCGGGCGCACGGGCATGGCCACCCCGACCGAGCACAGCATCGGCACCGTGGACGCCCTCCTGAAGGAGCTGGACCTCATCCGCGAGCGCGGCTACTCGATCGACGAGCAGGAGCAGGAGATCGGCGTGCGCTGCTACGCGATGGCGGTGCCCGGTGCCCCGACGCCCACGGCCGTCTCGGTCTCGGGCCCGATCGCCCGCGTGACCGAGGAGTTCGGTCAGCGCGCGGTACCCCTGCTCCGCGACGCCGCCGCAGCGATCGCCGCCGACCTGGAGGCCTGAGCCCGGCGCGATCGACGACCGGTGCGTTCCGGTCCCTGAGCGAGCGCCCTGCGCCACCGGGCAAGATGCAAAGCGCTGCTCCCGTCGGGTCGGGACGGTGCGCGGGGCCCCCATCACCCGGATCCCTCACGCCTGCCTCATGGCGATGGCCCGGCGGATCCGGGTGACGAAGGCACCGGATCCGTCGGTCAGGTCGAGCTGGGTGAGGCGGATGACGATCCAGCCGCGGTCCTCGAGCTCGCGCTGACGCTGGATGTCGCGGCGCCACTGGGCGACATCGGTGCGGTGCCCGTCGCCCTCGTACTCGATCGCGATCTTCCACTGCGGGTAGGCGAGATCGATCCGAGCGACGAGCCGCCGCCCGTCGCGGACCTCGTGCTGGACGACCGGCTCGGGCAGCCCGGCGTCGACGATGAGCAGGCGCGTCTCGGTCTCCTTCGGAGACTCCATCCCGACGCGGGCACGAGGCAGGGCGGCGAGGATCGTCGCGCGCCCCGGAAACCGCCCCCAGTGCCGCACCCGCTCGCCCAGCTCCTCGGGAGAGGCCACCGGTCGCCCCCTCCGCAGCGCGGGGTAGCTGTCAGCGTCGGCAAGAAGGGCGTCGAGCAGGACCACGGCCTGTGCGTCGTCCAGCTCCGCGGCGCAGCTGAGCACGGCGGCGACCGGATCCACCACGGGGAGGGAACCGATCCGCCACGTGGACGCCTGATCCTCCCTGAGCCGACGACCACGGATGCCTCGGCTCTTCGGCGGAGTCGCGTCCGGAGGCACGACCACCTCGAGCGGCTCGCCCGGCTGCCATCGCTGCGGATGGGGCAGCCCCCACAGCCGCGCCGCCGTCACCCCCACGAAGCGCTGGCGCGGCTTCAGCCGCCGCGATCCGCACGCGACGACAGCCGCGAACGTCTCGGGGACCTCGCTCGACCGCACGCCGCGGAACGGGCGTCTCAGATCGCGCGCATCCGCCCGGGCGCGACCCAGCCCGACGACCTGCGCCTCGCGCAGGGTGAACGTCGCGCCGAGCGATGAGGGCAGGGGGATCCGGTGGTGCATCCCCCGATGCTCGCCGAGGGCCGAGCCCGACGGGTTGGCGGTCACGTGATCCGTGGACTCTCCACGACCCGAGTGCGCTGGGGAGGGCGAGCTGCCGACGGCGACCCGTGTTGCGGGCCGCGGGCCGCCCCGCGCAGCGGACTCGGGAAGCGCCGCGAGATGGAAAACGTCGCTGGCAGGATCCGCGGAGCGACGCTTTCCATCTTCACGGGTCCGCGGTTCCCACGACGAGATGGAAAACGTCGCTCCCGCTGAGTCAGGAGCGACGTTTTCCATCTTTCGCACCGCCACGGAAACCGCCACGGGCACCGCCACGCGCACCGCCACGCGCACCGCCACGGGCACCGCCACGGGCACCGCCGCGCGCACCGCCACGGGCACCACCGCGCGCGCCGCGAGCACAGCCGGGGGCACAGCCGGGGGCTACTCCGCGTCGGTGCCGCTCGTGCCGGCGTTCACGTCGAGCAGGCGGTACTTCTCGGCGGCCTGGACAGGGATCGCCGCGTCGACCTCGCCCCGGGCCGCGAGCAGCTGCAGCGTGCGCACCACGACCGACGGGCCGTCGATCTTGAAGAACCGCCGGGCGGCCGCGCGCGTGTCCGAGAAGCCGAAGCCGTCGGCGCCCAGAGTCGCCCAGTCGTTCGGCACGAACTGGCGGATCTGGTCGGGCAGATCCTTCGCGTAGTCGCTGACGGCCACGATCGGGCCGTGCGCGTCGGAGAGCTGCCGCTGCACGAACGGCACCCGCGTGCCACGGCCGAGGAACGCATCCTCCTCGGCGGCGACCGCGTCGCGGCGCAGCTCGGTCCACGAGGTCACCGACCACACGTCGGCGTCCACGCCCCAGTCGTCGCGCAGCAGCTGCTGCGCCTCCTGCGCCCAGGTCACGCCGATGCCCGAGGCCAGCAGGTGCGCCCGGGGCGCCGCGACCGGAGCGATCCGGTGGATGCCGCCGAGGATTCCCGCGACGTCGACGCCCTCGGGCTCGGCGGGCTGCACGATCGGCTCGTTGTAGACCATGAGGTTGTAGATGACGTTGCGGTCGGTCGACTCGGCGCCGTACATGCGCTCGATGCCGGCGCGCACGATGTGGCCGATCTCGTAGCCGAACGCCGGGTCGTACGTCACGACGGCCGCGTTCGTCGCGGCGAGCAGCGGGGAGTGCCCGTCGGCGTGCTGCAGACCCTCACCGGTCAGCGTCGTGCGCCCCGCGGTCGCCGAGATCAGGAACCCGCGCGCCATCTGGTCGGCGGCCGCCCACAGCGAGTCGCCGGTGCGCTGGAAGCCGAACATCGAATAGAACACGTACACCGGCACGAGGGGCACGCCGTGCGTGGCGTAGGCGGTGCCCGCCGCGGTGAAGGCGGCGATGGATCCGGCCTCGTTGATGCCGACGTGCAGGATCTGCCCCGCCTCGGACTCCTTGTACGAGAGCACGATGTCGCGGTCGACGGCGAGGTAGTTCTGCCCGTTCGGGTTGTAGATCTTCGCGGTCGGGAAGAACGCGTCCATGCCGAAGGTGCGGGCCTCGTCGGGGATGATCGGCACGATGCGCGCACCGAACTCCTTGTCGCGCATGAGGTCCTTCAGCACGCGCACGAACGCCATCGTGGTCGCCGCCTGCTGCTTGCCGGATCCGCGTGCCGCCACCTCGTACGCCTTCGCATCCGGCAGCGCGATCTCGCCGGAGGCGTTCGGCCGGCGCTCGGGCAGGTAGCCGCCGAGAGCGCGGCGGCGCTCCTGCAGGTAGCGGATCTCGGGGGCGTCGGCGCCCGGGTGGTAGTACGGCGGCTCGTACGGGTTCGCCTCGAGCTGCTCGTCGGTGATCGGCACGCGCAGGTGGTCGCGGAAGTCCTTGAGGTCCTGCAGCGTCAGCTTCTTCATCTGGTGGGTCGCGTTGCGCGCCTCGAAGCGCGGCCCGAGGCCGTAGCCCTTGACCGTCTTGACGAGGATCACGGTGGGCTTGCCGTTGTGCTCGAGCGACTTCCGGTACGCGGCGAACACCTTCCGGTAGTCGTGGCCGCCGCGCTTGAGCCCCCAGATCTGGTCGTCGGTGAGGTTCTCCACGAGCGCGAGCGCACGCGGATCCTTGCCGAAGAAGTGCTCCCGGATGAACCCGCCGGACTCGGCCTTGTACGTCTGGTAGTCGCCGTCGCGGGTGGTGTTCATGATGTCGAGCAGTGCGCCCGAGGCGTCACGGGCGAGCAGGTCGTCCCACTCCCGCCCCCAGACGACCTTGATCACGTTCCAGCCGGCGCCGCGGAAGAATCCCTCGAGCTCCTGGATGATCTTGCCGTTGCCGCGCACCGGGCCGTCCAGGCGCTGCAGGTTGCAGTTGACCACGAAGGTGAGGTTGTCGAGCCCATCGTTGGCGGCGAGCTGCAGCAGGCCGCGGCTCTCCGGCTCGTCCATCTCGCCGTCGCCGAGGAAGGCCCAGACGTGCTGGTCGCTCGTGTCCTTCAGGCCGCGGCCCTGCAGGTAGCGGTTCGACTGCGCCTGGTAGATCGCGTTCATCGGGCCGATGCCCATCGACACCGTCGGGAACTCCCAGAACTCCGGCATGAGCCGCGGGTGCGGGTAGGAGCTCAGCGCGTGGCCCTCGCGGGACTTCTCCTGGCGGAAGCCGTCGAGATCCTCCTCGCTGAGGCGCCCCTCCAGGAACGCGCGGGCGTACATGCCGGGCGAGGCGTGGCCCTGGAAGTAGACCTGGTCGCCCCCGCCGGGGTGGTCCTTGCCGCGGAAGAAGTGGTTGAAGCCGACCTCGTACAGCGTCGCGGCGCCCGCGTACGTGGAGATGTGGCCTCCCACGCCGATGCCGGGGCGCTGCGCGCGGTGCACGAGGATCGCGGCGTTCCAGCGCATCCAGGCGCGGTAGCGGCGCTCGAGCTCCTCGTCGCCCGGGTAGGCGGGCTCGTCGGCGGCGGCGATCGTGTTGACGTAGTCGGTGGTCGCGCGCGGCTCGGCGGAGTATCCCGAGCGGGCGACGAGCGAGCGCACGATGTGCTCGCCGCGCTCGGCGCCGCGCTCGGCGACCAGCGCGTCCAGCGACTCCAACCATTCGGCGGTCTCTTCGGGATCGTGATCCTGGGTGTCGGATCCGAGGGCGGCGGAGGTGCTCTGTTCGTGCATCTTCGGCCTTTCTGTGAGAAGTCGGGGTGACCTGTTAGATGGAGGGGGCTGCCGGTCCGGCAGCGCAGTCGAGTCGGGAGGAGTGGGGATGCACGCGCGCATCGCTGTGGTGACGGGGGCGGGATCCGGGATCGGACGCGCCGTGGCGCGCACCATGCTGGCCGCCGGATACCGCGTCGCGCTCGCCGGGCGGCGCGAGGCTGCGCTGGCGGAGACGGCGGCCGGGCATCCGGACGCGCTGGTGCTCCCGACAGACGTGACGGTCGAGGCCGAGGTGCAGGCGCTGTTCGACCGCGTCGTGCGCGAGTGGGGCCGCGTCGACGTGCTCTTCAACAACGCCGGCGCCTTCGGCCCTGCCGTGTCGGCGGCGGACATCGAGCTCGCCGACTGGGAGCAGACGCTCGCGGTGAACCTCACCGGCGCGCTGCTGTGCGCCCGGGCCGCGATGCGCACGATGCGGGCGCAGACCCCGCAGGGCGGCCGCATCATCAACAACGGATCCATCTCCGCGCAGGCCCCGCGCCCCCTCTCGGTGGCCTACGCCGTGAGCAAGCATGCGCTGACGGGGCTCACGAGGTCCATCGACCTGGACGGCCGGGCGGACCGGATCTCCTGCGGTCAGATCGACATCGGCAACACCCGCACCGAGATCATGGACGAGCTCGGCGTCGGATCCGGGGCGCTGCAGGCCGACGGGACCAGGAAGGTCGAGCCGACGTTCTCGGTCGACGAGGCCGCGCGCACGGTGCTGTTCATGGCGGATCTGCCGCTCGAGGCCAACATCGGCGCCCTCACGATCACCGCGAGCGGGATGCCGTTCGGCGGGCGCGGCTGAGATCGCGGACGAGGGGATGGATCTCATCAGGCGGATCCATCCCCTCATCCCGGTGCCGAGCGCGCTCAGCAGAAGCCGGCGATGCCGTCCCACGACCAGTGGTCGGCGTCGGCGCCGTCACGCAGGAACGACGCCTCGATGAGGCCGTACGGGCGGTCGGCCGCGTAGAAGACCTCGTTGGGGTTCTCCAGGCCGAACGGGGACAGATCCACGACGAAGTGGTGCTTGTTCGGGGTGGAGAAGCGGATCTCGTCGATCTCCGGGTGGGCCTCGAGCACGGCCTCGGCCATCTCCTTGAGCGTGTGCTGCAGGGCGTACGAGTAGTTGCGCGAGAAGCCGGCCAGGAGCAGGCGGCGCACGTCGGCGTAGACCTCGTTGAAGTCGATGTCGTTGCGGTTGTAGCGCCACTTGGCCGTCACCGAGGTCGCGAGGATCCGGTCCTCGGTCTCGGGAAGGGTCGTGTACTTGTCGCGCGGGTAGCCGACGAAGCCGCTCGCGGTCGACTTGAGCACCGTGAGATCCTGCAGGCCGGCGATGATCGTGGTGTCGTCGCCGTCGATCTGCACGACCGCGGTGCGGGTCTCGGTGCCGCCGCGCACGAACGCGTGGTCGTGCTCGCCGTTGTCGCCCTCGATGCGCAGCCACGTGTACTGGTCGGCGGCCCAGCGTCCACCGGTCACCCAGTCGAACTCGCCGGTGAAGTGCCGGCCGAGACGCAGGAGGAACTCCTCGGGGCTGCCGACGCCGTCCTTGGCGAAGGCGTAGACCGTGTTCTTCTGGGTGTCGGTGGCGACGACGTTCTCGTTGTTGCCGTCGAAGTGCGCCGAGGCGAAGTCGCCGCGCAGCTGCGAGGTGACGTTGAGGTCCTCGATCTCGTGGCGGTCGGTGTCGCGCGTGATGCGGACGACCCGGTTCTCCGCCTTGCCGTACTGGTTCTTGCCCAGGGTGATGGTGGTCATGTCGGATTCCTCTTAGCTTCCTCGGTAGGTGGAATAGGCGAACGGACTGAGCAGCAGCGGCACGTGATAGTGCGCCTGCTCGGCGTCGACCTGGAAGGTCAGCACCACCTCCGGGAAGAAGGCGTCCGTCTCGATGCCGGCGAAGTAGGCCGCGGTGTCGAACCGGAGGCGGTACGCACCGCTCTCCAGCCGCTCCGGGCCCAGCTCTTTCACCCGCCCGTCAGCATCGGTGAGGCCCGTACCGATCCCCGACCACCCATCGCCGACTCGGGCCTCGAGTACGACGGCGACGCCGGGCGCGGGGCGCCCGAGTGTGGTGTCCAGGATGTGGGTGGTCACGTGGGAGACGCTCATGCGCTCGCTCCTTCGGTCTCGATGGCCGCCGCCAGGCGCAGGGCCGCGATCTCGCGCAGCTGCTGGTCGACGACGGCGAGCTCCTGCTCGTCGGTGTTGCCGAGCCGCTGCTGCAGCAGGGCCAGGATCTCCTCGGCGGTGCGTCCGGCGGCGCGCACCAGGAAGACGCGGTCGAACCGCTCCTCGTAGGCGCGGTTGCCCTCGGCGAGCGCCGCGGCCGTGACGTCGTCGACGCTCGGCTGCTCCCGGCGCGAGTGCGCGGCCTCGGCGCTGGTGCCGTCGACCTTCGCGCCGATCCGCGGGTGGTGCGCCAGCGCTCCGTCGAGCTCGGCCTCGCTGAGCGGCGCGGCGGCCTCGAGGGCGGCGGCGGAGAGCGCGTCGACCGAGGCGTAGGGGCGGGCGTCCACGATCGCGTCGATCCAGCGGGGGATGTCCAGCGCGGGCTTCACGGCGGCCGCGGCATCGGCGCGGCCTGCGGAGTTGAACTCCTCGAGCAACATCTTCGATCCTCAAGCCATGCTGGCATCCGGCGTGTAGAGCGTACGGCGGGATCCTATCGAGAGGTTCCCGGATCATCGTGGCGATGATTTCCGCAGTCCGGAACTGTTATTTCAGCATGTGTAAACCATTGTGCGGATCGGATCCGGCGATGTCAAGCCCCCGGCGAAGTTCCCGCCTTCTCTTCGCGAGACGAAACGCGGTGCCCTCGCAAGAGCACCGCGTTTCGTCTCGGTCGCCTTCGGCGTCCTCGCTCAACGACCGAGGGAAGGGCTGCGTCTTGTTCAGACGCCGAGCTCTTCGCGCAGGCGCGCGACATGGCCGGTCGCATCCACGCCGTACTCGGCGCGCTGCACGACCCCGTCGCCGTCCAGCACGAAGGTCGAGCGGATGACGCCGTCGAACGTGCGGTCGCCGACCGTCTTCTCGCCCCACACTCCCCAGGCGCGCGCCACGGCGGCGTCGGTGTCGGCGAGCAGCGGGAAGGCCAGGCCCTCGGCGTCGGAGAAGGCGCGGATGTCGGCCACCTCGTCGGGCGAGATGCCGATCACCGAGTAGCCGGCGGCGTCGAGCGACGACAGGCTGTCGCGGAAGTCGCACGCCTCCGTGGTGCAGCCGGGCGTGGCCGCCTTCGGGTAGAAGTACACGACGACGTTGCGGCCGCGGTAGTCCTCGAGCGAGACCCGGGCGCCGTCGGCGTCGTCGAGGGAGAAGGCGGGCGCGGTGTCGCCGGGGGCGAGGCGAGTGGTCATGGTGTCTCCGTTCGGATGGATCAGTGGGTGACGGGCAGCACGCCGAAGGCCTCGGCGAGCTGCATGATCTTGCGGGCGCGACCGAGGCGGGGCAGGTCGCTCCCGTCGCGGACGATGCGTCCGCGCGCATCGAAGTCCTCGAGGAACTCGTAGGCCCACTCGACATCGGTGCGGGTGGGGCTGATGACCTCGTTCACGACGGGGGTCTGATCCGCTGTGAGGCAGAGCTTCCCGGTCATGCCCATCGACACGGTGATCGCCGACTGCTCGCGCAGGATCGGGTGGCTGGATCCGACCGTCGGGCCGTCGATGGGTCCGGGCAGCCCGCCGGCGCGGCTGGAGATCACGAGCCGGGCCCGGGGGTAGGCCATGGCCTCGCGGTCGGCCGACATGCCGGTGTCGCGGCGGAAGTCGCCGCTGCCGAAGGCCAGGCGGAACACGCCCTTCGCACGCGCGATCTCAGTCGCGTTCTCGATGCCGATCGCGGATTCCACGAGCGCGACCACGGGGACCTTCGCGCCCAGGCGGTTGAACGTGTCCATGACCTGGCCGCCGAACTCGGTCTTGGCGAGCATCACGCCCTGCAGGCCGGGGGCGTCGCGCAGGCCGTCGAGGTCGGGCGACCAGTGCTCGCTGGTCGCGTCGTTGATCCGCACCCAGGCCCGGTTCGGCCGGCCGTCGGCCGTCGCGCCGTGCAGCCAGCGCACGACGTCGTCACGGGCGGAGTCCTTGCGGCTCGCGTCGACCGCGTCCTCCACGTCGAGCACGACGGCGTCGGCGTGGGAGCGGGCGGCCTCGTCGAACGTCTCCGGCTTCGTCGCGGCGACGAGCAGCCACGAGCGCGCCAGCTCCGGCGCAATCTCGCGCGGGCCGGCAGTGGGGAGCGGAGCGTTCATTGCATTCCATTCTATGAAACTTGATTTTTGCAATACGAAAATGTTACTGCGGCGTGGCCCGACGCGCCAGCCTTGTGCGACGTCGTCGCACCCGCCTCAGGGACGCAGCGCCACGACCGCGTCCCAGAGGGCGGTCGCGATGCGACGCTTGGATCCCGACACGGCCGCGACGACCTCGCCATCCGGACCGATGATCTCCACCGCGTTGTCGGGCTTCTCGAACCCGTGGTCGGCGTCCGCGAGGTTCACCGCGAGGAGGTCGGCGCCCTTGCGCGCACGCTTGCGCCGCGCACGCTCGCGTCGGGCGTCGGCGTCGGTCGAGGTCTCCGCGGCGAAGCCGACGAGGATCTGCCCCTCGGGCGCAGCGCCCTCACGGCGGGACGCCCCGAGCGCCGCGAGCACGTCCTCGTTCTCGACGAGCTCGATGCGCTCGAGGATCCCGTCCTCCTTGGTGAGCTTGTGCGCCGCGGCCTGCGCCGGGCGGTAGTCCGCGACGGCCGCGGCCATGACGACGACGTCCGCCGCAGCCGCGGCGTCCTTCATCGCGGTCGCGAGCTCCGCGGCGGTCCCGACCCGGTGGATCCGGATGCGCGGATGCGCCGCTGCGGCGAGGACGTCGCCGGCCAGGTTCGCCGCGACGAGATCGACGTCGGCGCCGCGCCCGGCCGCCTCGACCGCGAGCGCCGCCCCCTGCCGGCCGCTCGACCGATTGCCGAGGTAGCGCACGGGATCGATCGGCTCGCGGGTTCCGCCCGCCGAGACCGCGACGCGGAGTCCGGCCAGATCCTGCGGCGCGAGCAGGCGCAAGGCGGCCTCCGCGATCGCCTCGGGCTCGCTCATCCGGCCGGGCCCGCTGTCGCCGCCCGCGAGCTCGCCGTCGTCCGGACCGATGACGTGCACGCCGCGCTCGACGAGCGTGCGCATGTTGGCGCGGGTCGCCGGATGCGCCCACATCTCCGCGTGCATCGCGGGCGCCACGAGCACCGGCGCAGTCGTGGCGAGCAGGGTCGTGCCGAGCAGGTTGTCGGCGATGCCCGCCGCCATGCGCGCCAGCGTGTTCGCGGTGGCGGGCGCGACCACGACGAGATCCGCGCCCTGGCCGAGGGCGACGTGGCGCACCCGGGCGACGTCGTCGTGCACGCTCGTGGTGACCGGGTTGCGGCTGATCGCCTCCCAGGTGGGCGCGCCCACGAATCGCAGGGCGTCCTCCGTGGGCACGACCGTGACGTCGTGGCCGGCCTTCACGAGAAGGCGCACCAGCTGCACCGACTTGTACGCCGCGATGCCGCCGGAGACCCCCACCACGATGTCCATCCCTCGATTCTGCCATCCGGCATCCGTGCCCGCCCTTGTGCAGGGCGTCCACGCCGTTGTGCAGGGACCCGGCGCTGTTCTGCAGGGACCGGGCGCTGCTCTGCGGGGGGCCAGGCGGCGTTGTGCAGGGGCCGGCCGCCGTTGTGCAGGGACCCGCCGCCGTTGTGCAGGGACCGGGCGGCGTTGTGCAGGGACCGGGCGGCGTTGTGCAGGGACCCGCCGCCGTTGTGCGGCAGCCCGCCGCCGTGGATCCGCCAGTTTCCGCTCCGAGACCGAGGCTTCTCTCCACCTGGCCTGCAGAACGGCCCCGGCGCCCTGCAGAACGGCCCGGTGGCCCTGCCGAACAGCCCGGGCGCACTGCCGAACGGCGCGGGCGCCCTGCACAACGGCGGCACCGGCGCGGGCACCCCGGACGGATCCACCCACCGGCGGCCTGCCTAGACTGAACCCGTGTGCACGGTCGTGATCGAGATCGACGCCCTTCGACAGGCTCAGGGACCAGAGGCGCGGCTGCTGGCCGTGCGCGACGAGGATCCGCTGCGCGAGTGGGATGCGCTCGGTGAGTGGTGGCTGGATCGGCCCGGCGTCATTGGGATCCGTGACCGTCGCGCGGGCGGCGCCTGGCTCGCCGCGGATCCCGCGACCGGGCGCCTCGCCGTGCTGCTGAACCGCGCCGACGTGCTCGACCTTCCCGACGACCAGGCCGTCTCCCGCGGTGCGCTCGCGCTGGCCTCCGTCGCCGATGCCTCCGCGGGCCTCCGCGAACGGCTCGAATCGGGCGCCGTGCGGATGCACGGCTTCAATCTGCTCGAGGTCTCCCCCGCCGGCGCCCGCGTGCTGTCGTGGGATGGGGCGACGCTGCACGAGACGCCCGTCCCCGCCGGCGTGCACATGATCGCGCACGACGACCTCGACGACCCGGCCACGGCGCGGATCGCGCGCTGGCTGCCGGAGTTCCGCGCGCAGCCGGCCACCGGAGACGACTGGCCGGAGTCGTGGATCCGCCTGCTCGCCGAGACCGCGGAATTGGATCCGGCCGACGATCGCGCGATCATCCGCGACAACCGCCCGCACGGCTATCCGACGCAGTCGCTGCTCTACGCGACCGCCGCCGTCGACGAGGACGGCGTCGACGTGCGCGACCACGCCCTCCCGGCACCGGCGCACTGGGCATGACGACGTCCGTGGGGTCCGGGGATCACCTCGCCCCGATCCCCGGGGCTGTGATCCGGCAGACGTCCCCCGGCGCGGACGACCTCGAGCGGTCGGTCGCGCTGTTGCGTCAGGTCGCGTCCGGAGAGGGGCCGCAGCGGCTGCTCCGTCTCTACACCCCGGCGCCGACGCTCGCGCTGACGCGGAGGGAGAGCCTGATGCCCGGCTACAACATCGCCGTGGCGGCGGCGGAGCGCCTCGGGTTCGCACCGGCGATCCGCCCGACCGGCGGCCGCGCCGCCGCCTACGACGAGACGTGCCTCGTCTTCGACCTCGTCGAGCGCGAGGAGTCGCATGCCGACCCCACGGCCCTCTTCGCGCAGGCGGGCAGGACGATCGTCGACGCCCTGCGCGGACTCGGCGTCGACGCCCGGCTGGGCGAGGTGCCCGGCGAGTACTGCCCCGGCGAGTACAGCATCAACGCCCGCGGCGCCGTCAAGCTCGTCGGCACCTCGCAGCGCGGCGTGCGCGGCGCACGCCTGCTCAGCGGGGTGCTGGCGTTCGGTCCGGTCGACCACCTCGTCGCGGTGCTCACCGAGGCCAACGCCGCGCTGGGACTCGAGTGGGATCCGCGGACATTCGGGTCGATGCTCGCCGAGGCACCTGGGGTCTCGCGCGAGGACGTCGAGGAGGCGTTGGCGGGGGCGCTCATCGCCTGACTGACACCGCGTCTGGGTGGCATGGGTGGTGCCGCCGCGGGAACCGTCTACATCACCTTCGAGTCCCTCCAAGGGCACAGTCCCTTTTGCCTCTGACCAGGTATTTCTTCTGTGGTCAGACCACTCAGATTGCGCTTTTTGCCCGCATTTTGCCCGCATCCTGAAACTTCGGTGGACCGAAAATGCGCGTCAACAACGGCCTGCGCGCGACGCTTAAGAGCGCCAAAATCGAGCGTTTCGGGCGAAATCCGCCTCGTCGTAAACTGAGCAATCTGCTCTCTGAGCTACTGGTGTCGGGCGTAGCGGGTCTGCGGATCCGAGGGCAGCGCCACCAGCGGCATCTGGTCGTTCAGTCGCGTCGCGACGGCATCCAAATCATCGTCGAAGAGATCGGCGTAGGTGTCGAGCGTCATCGCCGCCGACGCGTGGCCGAGCATCCGCTGCACAGCCTTCACGTTCGCGCCCGAGCTGATCGCGAGCGATGCAGCGGTGTGACGGAGGTCGTGCGGAGTGAGCCGCAGGATTGACGGAGCGAACTCCTGCGCACGCCGGACCGCGTTCACAAACCATCCCTTGTTCCCCGAGTTGCGGATGTGATTGCGCGGCCCGCGGCGAGGAAGGCTGCGCACGTGCCGGGCGGGATTGCTGCGAGGCGGCGATCGTCAATGGCGACGTCGAGGATACCGGCGAGGACTCCCAGCGCGCGAAGAACGACTGTGCGCGACTTCTGCGTCGCGAGCTCTGACACCCAATCCTGGACTTCGGAGCGCCGAATCGACGAGATCTCTCTGTCGGCCCACACCGGCGAGACATGGTTCTTCCACGCCCGCTCCAGCGTCATGTAATACGACGGCTTCGACATCGGCGGTTGCTTGGATCGCAGCCAGCTGTCGGCGAACATTCGCACGGGCACCCGCGACGTGGACGGGTCGATGTACTCGCCCTTCGACTTCGACACCGTGACCATCGAGAGGTACAGCTTTGCCTCGTGCATCGTCGTGAAGCCGCGCTTCTCCCCCTCGATGCGATCGGGCTTGCGATAGCGCACGCGGTAGCGGCGGCCCTTCGCCGATTCGTACGGCGTGATGCTGCCCATCTCGACCTCCGCTCATGCCGGATTCAGGGTCAGTATCGGGCCAGTGTCGGACACACTGCGCCGCGCCCGATCGCTGAAATGGCCGATTGTCGGAGGAAAGCTGATCTGGGTCGCGCGCCGCTTCGTCAAACCCGCAGCGTTGCCCATTACCGACGACCGCAAGAGGCGAATCACGCCATCTCACTCCGCGGGAGCCCACAGCACGTGGGCAATGATCACACCAACTGCACGTGCTCTTGGTAGTCGAAGTGGGTCTTCACTGACTCGGTGACATCGATGTTCTGGAGCTTGCTCGAAACCGGAGTAAAGCCACCGAGCCCCGCAGCTATCTCGCCGGCCTGGGCTGTCCAGTACACGTACTTAAGGACAGCATCGGTCGTGGAGTGGTAGCCGTAGACGACCTCATCTACTGCTGCGGTCAGTGAGTCCCAGTTGCTTTTCGCGCCGATCGCAGCACCGAGCAGGTGGGCGGCCTGGATGCGCGGGCCACCGGGCTTTGTGCCGAGGGTCTCGGCTGCCACGACCATGACGCGGGCGCCGAGACTGTGGCCAATGAGGACGTATGACTCTGCCTCGGTGCGCGCGAGGAGGTCTCCCACGATGACGCCCGTTTTGTCAGCGCGGCTCTTCGCAACGTGCCACGGGTTCTTGGCGAGATCGGTCGCGAGCATGGCCGGTCCGACGACGTTCCCGAGGAACTTGGCGCCGGCCTTCGTTCCGGCGGCTGCCGCGGCCTTCACCGCCGCAGTGCCGCCGGCTTTGCCCATGGCGTTCACGCCAAGAATCCCGAAGTCGCGGAGCTCCTTTGAGCCCCACCACACACGGTAGACAGGTGAGTCGGGATATCGATCGTTGACGATCTTCTTCCACCCTCCCCATTTGTCGCCCTTGCCATCAGTGAGGAATCCGTTCGCCACGAGCACGGGCACGCCGCCCTTCCCGGGCCGAAGTAGCTCGATACGGAACGACTTGTCTTCGCGCAGATACGCGTTCGCCACGGAAGCGCCCAGCGCACCGCCGACTGCCGCACCGACGGCGGTGACCACGGCGGTACCTCCGGCCATCCCGAGCCCGCCGGCGGCAAGGGTTCCTCCCCCGAGCAGGGCCAGGCCGTGGGAGGTCGCGGCCGCGCCGGAGAAGCCGCCGAAGACGCCGAGCGACCCGATCGCGCCGCCGACGGCAGGCGCTGCGACGAGCGCGAGTGGGATGGCTACGCCCACGGCCAGCGCGCTACCGACTGCGATCTTGGATGCCTTGTCGAGATCGGGCTTCTCGTACTTGAGGAACTCCTCGTAGTCGTGAAGCTCGCCGATGGTTCCCTGAGCCTTCTCGAAGCCGGGGACGTCTCGGCGGTGCTCCGCGCAGAATTGAGGAACGCGGATCGCGCCGCGGTCGCGCACTGCCATGTTGTCGCATCCGACCGCCACGCACGGGAGCGTCGGCGACCCGCATCCCTGACACACGTAGACCGGCAGCTGACCGACAGGGCGGTTCGACTTTCGGTGCTCCGTCTTGAAGAAACAGGACGAGCACCATCCATGCTCGATATCCAGCAGTGAGACGTCATCCGCCACGTCGGCGATCCATTGTGCGGTCTTGGCGTACACGTCGGCCTGCTTCTGCGCAGTCCGCTTCGTATCCTCGACCAACTTCAACGCGGCCTTCTGCTCCGCGGGATCCGCGAGGCTCAGAGCATCGGCATTCGATGTGGTACGCGCGGTGTACCAGGTCTTTGCATACGCCCACATGTTGCTGCGAAGCGCTGGATTCGCTTCGAGGACTCCACCGGTCTCCACGATCGGCTCCAGGTCGGTGAGTTCACCACTCAGCGACAAGGTCGCCCCTTGGTCGGAAACCACGTCGACTCTGAGGCGAGTTCCGTCGAGCACATGGGCATGTAGAGAGCCGGGCATGGCTAGATCGTGCCACAAACTCCCGACGCGGCACCCAACTGCGTCGAGCGCATTTGGCAGCATCGGACGCACTGACCGTCGATAATGCCGGCGGTCGTGCTTCCGAATTGCTACTGAATGGTCTTGGTGATCGAACGCTGACGTCACCGCCGTGCAAACAGCTCGAACTTCTGGGCAAGTCGGTCACGATCCGGTCGCACGTTCGACTTCGATGGAAGCCGGATCTGCCTGCCATGCATGTCCTGCAGCCCATGCCGGAGCATAGGACCGTCGACTTCGTCAAGCAGCTCTTGGTCGATCCGCACTTCGAAGTCCGGCGTGATTCCCAGCAGCGAGCGGTCAAAGGCGGCATGGTGGATCTTGCACATCGCCAGCCCATTCGTGACATGGGCGACGCCGTGTTCATTCGCATCAGGAATGATGTGCGCTGCGTCCAACAGCTCTGAGTGCCGGAGATCGCACACCGTGCATGCACCCGAGTACGCGTGCAGCACGCGCGCCCGAAAGATCGGCTGGTGAAGCCGTACGCGCACGATCGACTCGGCGTACCGCCGCTTCTGCTCATCGTACGTTCGCGGATCTCCGAGGAACGAGAGCGCTTGGTCGAGTGGGAATCGGATGACCCTACCGACAGGGTCGTTGTGGACGATCACGATCGGGTAGTACGGGATGTAGAAGCCCTCCCGCACCGCCCGGAAATACACCAACGGATCGCCGTTAGCCCACGCTCGCACGAGCTTGGTGTTGTCGCCGCCCTCACCCTCGCGATAGTGGTAGGTCACCCATCCGTCGTCGGACTCGTAGTCCGAGTACCTGTTCGCCTTCCACCCCGACATGATCGAGAGCGTCGATGAGAAGGTTCCGGGATTACGGATGCCTTTGCCACGGTCGAGCAGAGGAATGTGCTCGCGTCCGTAGTGGTAACTCCGCAGCACGGAGCTGTGGATCTCGTATCCGCCACGTCCGATGAACTGCTCATCGAGCCAACGGAACACGTCCGCGCGGATGGCGAGCTCTTCGTCGCGACCCCTCATGAACCCGCCGCGGCAGAGAGGTTGGTGCCCATCATCGTGTACGCGAGTTCAGCAAGGCGACCCGCGGCACCTGCACGGCCGCCGCTGAACTCGGCGGCTCCTAGCGGTGTGCAATGTTGGTAGCCGATCGCCGCGCCGAAGATCGCCTTCGAGTCGTAACGACCAGTCTCCGTCACGAGCATGTAGTCGCGAGCGCGGCCGAAGCCGTGCTGGTGAAGGAACGCATCACGCCCAAGCCTGTCGAACTCTGCGAGTGCGGCATCGACGGCCCACCGGTCCGTGAGGTCTGAGTAGCGCGGCACAACCTCAACGTAGCGCGCATGCGCGCCGCGGCCGATCCGGATTCCGGGATGCGATTGCGAGTGTCTTGCGTGGGCGCAAGCATTTGAACGAAGCAACCACCATGAGGAGCGAAGCATGAGCGTTGGGCCAAGTCGGGAAGTGCTCGATGAGATCGACGCGATACTTGCGCGGGATGGCACTCGACTCGGCGATGTCTTCCGCGGCAAGCGCACCGGCTTTACGATTTCGCAGATCGCGCAGAGCGCCGGCGCCTCCACGCATGGGTGGGTAACGAACTAGGGCGTGTTGATCAAGAAGGTGCGGGGTGGCCAGCCGCCGCGAGTTGCGCGGGAGAATGGGCGTGTGAAGATCCAGGTGCTGCATATCGAGGATTGCCCGAATTGGCAGGAGGCGGGCGATCGAGTACGGCTGGTGCTCGACTCGATCGGACGGGGCGATGTTCCGGTGGAGTTCGTGTTGATCCGCACCGAGGCTGAGGCGGTGAGCTCTGGTTTCGCGGGCTCGCCCACGATTCTTCTGGACGGTCAGGACTTGTTCCCGTCCCAGGGGAACACTGCCGACTTGGCGTGCAGGGTCTATCTGACCGAGCGCGGCTTTGCGGGTGCGCCGACGGTGGGACAGCTTGAGCGCACGCTGCAGGAGCGCGAAGCGCTCAGCGGAGATCGGTCTTGATCCAGATCAGCGCCGCGGCGAGGCTGACGGCGGCTCGGTAGTTGCGGGCGAGTTTGTCCGAGCGCATCGCGATGCCGCGCCACTGCTTGAGACGGTTGAAGCAGCGTTCTACGACGTTGCGTCCCTTGTAGCGTTCCTTCTGCTTGTCGCCGAAAGCGATCGGCCGGCCCGGCTTCTTGCGGCGGTGCGCGATCTGGTCGTCCCGCTCGGGGATGGTCGCCGCGATCCTCCGGTCGCGGAGCCAGGCGCGGTTCGCCCTTGAGGGGTACCCCTTGTCGGCGAGCACCCGGTCGGGGCGGGTGCGGGGGCGGCCCTTCCCGTCGCGGGGAACGCGGATGTTCTCCAGCACCGCGCTCATCATCGTGGTGTCGTTGATGTTCCCGGCGGTGATCATCATGCTCAGCGGCCGGCCGCGGCCGTCGCAGACCAGGTGCAGTTTGGTCGTCAGCCCGCCGCGGGAGCGTCCGATCCCGTGATCAGGCGGCTCGGACCACGGATTCTTGTGATTCGGCACAGCCCCCTGTGTCCCGGGCGAGGGTCGCGCCGTGCTGATGCACGCGCGCGATCGTGGAGTCGATCGAGACGACCCAATCGATTTCCCCAGCGGCGTCGGCCTGCTTCTGCACCTCGGTGAGCAGCTTCTGCCAGGTGCCGTCCCCGGCCCACCGGTTGAACCGCTTGTAGATCGAGTTCCACTTCCCGAACCGTTCCGGAACGTCACGCCACGGCGCACCGGTCCGGTACTTCCACGCCATCCCCTCGATAGCGAGCCGGTGATCCGTCCACGGCCGCGACCGACCGGTCACCGTCGGCATCAACGGCTCCATCACGGCCCACACCTCGTCAGAGATCTCCTGTCGCGTCACCGTTCAAGACTCACCCACCGAGGAGCGGAACCTCTTGATCAACACGCCCTAGAACGGCGTGATCGACAGCATCCGAACGGGCAAAATTCCGGATGGCGCATCTCGCAGGAAGGACACCCTCGGCGCGGTCCGTTCCTTGCATGAGCGTCATCGGTCAGGTCTGTCGGTCGAGGGAGGGTCGTGGCTCGCGGGCATCACCGCCGCGCTGTCGCGGACAGGAGATGCGCGACCAGAAGTCAATGATCGGGACTGGGATGGCGAGGACGTGGGAGGCCACTTCCAGACCGTCCAGCTCGATGCGGATGTCTACCGGAGGCTCGTAAACGAGCAACGTCCAACCGAACGCACGCTTAACGACACTTTCCGCCGAATCCTCACTTAGTGCCGCCCGCCGATGTCGAAGCTCTTGGATAGGCTCAGCTGCGGGGAAGTGCTTACGGCCGGGTAAAACAATGGTGGGGAGAGTCCAACGTTGGATGCGTTCAAGGTTCATCGTGATGTGATCGAGGACTATCGCCGATTCACTGAAGGATTTGTTGGTGCCGCTGACCCGACGATCAGGGACTTCCTCGAAAAGCAGAGCGCCGAAGGACGCCAGTGGCCCGATCCGTGGTTGTCGCTGAACCCCGCTTTCGCGGCGGGCGGTTCAGTAGACGAACTCGTCGCTGAGGGCGCCCTCCACCCTGACGTTGCACGCGTCTTCCGCGTGAAGAAGAGCGAAGACGACTCCGGCTTACCATCCCCCATCGTCTTCCACAAGCATCAGCGGGATGCCATCGAGACGGCGGCGACCCGCGAGAGCTATGTCCTCACGACCGGTACGGGTTCGGGCAAGTCACTCGCGTATATCGTGCCGATCGTCGACCGGGTGCTCCGCGAAGGTTCCGGCAAGGGCACGCGGGCGATCATCGTCTACCCGATGAACGCGCTGGCAAACAGTCAGCTCGAGGAGTTGACTAAGTTCCTCAAGTTCGGCTTCGGCGGCAAGCCGCCTGTCACCTTCCGACGCTACACGGGACAGGAATCGCATGACGAGCGTCAAGAGATCCTCGCGTCGCCGCCGGATATTCTCCTGACCAACTACGTGATGCTCGACCTCGTCATGACTCGCCCCGACGAGCGGAGGTCGCTGATCCAAGCGGCCAAGGGGCTGCAGTTCCTGGTGCTCGACGAGCTGCATACGTATCGAGGGCGACAAGGTGCGGACGTCGGGATGCTGGTGCGTCGGCTCCGCGAAGTGTGTGACGCCGACGACACGCTGCAGTGCGTCGGGACATCAGCAACCATGTCGAGCGGCGGAACTGTCGCGGAGCAGCGTGCCGAGGTTGCTCGCGTTGCGACGCAGATCTTCGGAACGAAGGTGGCACCACACAACGTCATCACCGAGACCCTGGTGCGTGCCGGCCGCGGCGACGAGGTGACCGCCGACCAATTGCATCCGCTCGTCGAGGCGCGCGGTCCCGTGGAGGCTCCGAAGCTCAAGTTGACTGCGAGCGAACTCGCCACCGACCCCCTTGCTGCCTGGATCGAGCAGCAGTTCGGTCTCGATACGGAACCCGAGAGCAACATCCTCGTCCGCAAAAAGCCGACTACCGTCACAGCCGCGGCGGCGGTGCTCGCCGAAGCGACCGGTACGGACGCGACGACGGCGGCGAACGCGATCCGCGCGACTCTGCTTGCCGGGGCGAACGCGAAGAACGCGATCGGCCGTTCCTTTTTCGCGTTCCGCCTCCACCAGTTCCTCTCGAAGGGTGGCAACGTCTACGCCACGCCAGAGTCACCGTCGAAGCGCATGATCGAGACGAATTTCCAGGTCACCATGCCCGGGGTTCCCGAAAAGCGTCTCTACCCATTGGCGTTCTGTCGTGAGTGCGGCCAGGAGTACCTTGTCGCCAGACGAGGCGAACCCAATGCGGCCGGTATCGCTCTTGCGCGCCATCAGATCCGCACGACGGACCGTTCCGACGGCTACCTATACATCTCACACGATCAGCCGTGGCCCATCGATCCGATCGAGGACGGTCGGCTCCCTGGCTCCTGGCTGTCCGTGACTCCGTCCGGCACAGGGGTGACCAAACTCCGAGCCCCGGACGTTCCGGAGCGCGTGAACATCACGCCCGACGGCCTGCTTACCCCTCTCAGCGACGACGAAGCCGCGCAGGACACACTCGCGGCATGGATTCCGGGCATCTTCCGGTTCTGTCTCGCCTGCGGCGTCTCGTACGAAGGACGGAGCTCGGAATACACCAAGCTCGCCACCCTCGACCGCGAGGGTCGAAGTAGCGCTATGACGGTCCTGGCGACGTCACTTCTCACATCGCTCAAGGCGATTCCGGCCGACGAGCTACCTCCGCGCGCGCGAAAGCTGCTGACATTCGTCGACAACCGACAGGATGCTTCGCTGCAGGCGGGGCACTTGAATGACTTCGTGCAGGTCGCGCAGCTCCGCGGTGCGCTCCACCACGCCGTCGCCGCATCTGGAAACGACGGGCTCGACCTGCTTGACGTTGGCGACACCCTGATCGATGCGCTCGATCTGCGCCCCGCTGACTACCTCGCAGCGCCGGATGGCCTCGCTACGCGTGCCGGGCGCGCGGCACTCAAGCGAGTTCTGGAGTATCGGGCAATTGCCGACCTTCAGCGGGGGTGGCGCGTGACGCTGCCGAACCTTGAGCAGACGGGACTTGTCGTCGTCGACTATCCGATGCTCGATGAGCTCGCCGCACGCGACGACCTGTGGGCAGACGCCGATCACCGACTCGTGGCTGCAGACCCGAAGCAGCGGTTCGAGGTGTCAAAGGTTCTCATGGACGAGTTCCGCCGCGTACTGGCGATCGACGCCGAGGCGTTGACACCTGAGTCGTTCGAGCGACTCCAGCGGCTCAGTCGCGAGTACTTGACCGGGCTGTGGGCCATCGGCGACATGGAACCTCCCGCGAATGTAGGTATCGCCATCCCGGAGGCCGGCAGCAAGGGCGGAGCACGCAACGTCCTGACGCTCACAGGACGCGGCGCGTACGGCCGGTGGCTCCGCCAGCCGGATCGATTCGGCGTGGCGCTCAGCCCGTCCGAGGCGGACGAGGTCATCGTCTCCCTGATCGCCGTCCTCGAGCGGGCGGGCATCGTCACCAAGGTGATCGATGAGAAGAGCTCTGGATACCGGCTGCGCTCCTCGGCCATTGTTCTTCACATGGGCAAGGGTAAGCACGGTGCACCTGACCCGCTGCGGCGGCGCTATCAGAATGAGCAAAAGCCTCGCGTTGTGACTTACTTCCGCGATCTCTACCGCGACCACAGCCGTGATCTCGCGGGCCTGCGAGCTGCTGAACATACAGCTCAGGTCCCGGCCGATGTGCGCATGGATCGTGAGAAGGAGTTCACCGAGGCTGAGCTCCCACTCCTGTTCTGCTCACCCACGATGGAACTGGGCGTTGACATCGCAGAGCTGAACGCGGTGGGGATGCGAAACGTGCCGCCGACGCCGGCGAATTACGCCCAGCGCAGCGGTCGCGCAGGCCGTTCGGGGCAGCCCGCAATCGTGATGACTTACTGTGCAACCGGCAACGCGCACGACACCTACTACTTCGAGCGGTCGCACCTGATGGTGGCAGGTCAGGTGATGCCGCCGCGCCTTGACCTGGCCAACGAAGACCTCGTTCGTTCGCACGTTCAGGCGATCTGGCTTTCCGAGGCGCTCGCCGTGAGCGCTAAGGGCCTCGGAAGCTCGATGAAGGACGTCCTTGTCCTAGATGACGCCGTCAACCGCTATCCGGTCGCGCCATCGCTGCGCTCGAAGCTCGAAGACGGAGGGGCAGCGACTCGCGCTCGCGTTTCAGCCAACCGTGTGCTCGAACCGCTTCGGGAGGTGCTGGGACGAGCGAGCTGGTGGACGGAGGGTTGGATCGACGCAGTTATTGCACGCTCCGCCAACGAGTTCGACCGGGCGTGCGATCGCTGGCGTGACTTGTACGCATCAGCGCGCGCTGAGCAGCAGGCGGCCTTCGAGCAGACGAAGAACATCGCTGCGACAAAGCGCGACCGCGACGATGCCGAACGGCGCCAGCGCGAGGCCCGCCAACGCATCGATCTTCTCCTGAACGATGCCGGCGACACGGGCTACAACCAGTCCGACTTCTACACCTACCGGTACCTCGCATCCGAGGGGTTCCTTCCCGGCTACTCCTTCCCGCGTCTTCCGCTTGCGGCGTTCATTCCCGGCTGGGGCAATCGCCCGAGCAGCTGGCTGCAGCGCCCGCGCTTCCTCGCGATCTCCGAGTTCGGTCCCCAGTCCCTCATCTACCACGAAGGCGCACGCTACCAAGTGACGCGCATCAGCCTTCCTCGCGAGGGCGGTGAGGCAGGCGGTGATGTAACGCTTACGACCGCGAAGATCTGCGAATCGTGCGGCACCCATCATCTCGATACCCAGAACGTCGACGTCTGCGTAACCTGCCAAACGCCTCTCCCCGCTGAGTGGAAGAACCTCCTGCAGCTCCAGACCGTCCTCACTCGTCGTCGCGAGCGGATCAGCGCGGATGAAGAGGAGCGCAACCGCGTCGGTTACGAGCTCCGCACTACGTACCGCTTCGTTCCGCGCGCGGGTCACCCCGGCCGCGCGACGGCGAAGGCGACGGCGGATGCCGGAGCCCATGTACTCGACGTCGTTTACGGTGACTCCGCCGACGTGCGGGTCACAAACCTTGGCAGGCGAACACGCAAGGATGCCGACAGGCACGGGTTCTGGCTCGACACCGTCAAGGGGCGATGGCTGAGCGAGAAAGATGCGGCGCAGACCGACTCGGAGTCCGAAGAGACCGACGATGATGCGCCGATGCCCGCTGATGTGAAGACGAAGGCGTTCGTCACCCCGTACGTCGAAGATCGCCGCAACATCGCAATCCTGCGATGGGCGAACAAGATCGACGAGACTCAGTCAGTGACGGCGCGATATGCCCTTGAGCGAGGGATCGAGGCGCAGTTCCAGCTTGAGGATTCTGAGCTGATGAGCGAACAGCTCCCTGACGCCGACGAGCGGGGACGTCTGCTTCTGACCGAGGCGGCGGAAGGTGGGGCTGGCGTGCTCCGCCGGCTCCAGTCGGATGCGACGGCGCTGGCGGATGCTGCACGCGAAGCCCTGCGCATTCTCCACGTCGATCCCGAGACGGGGCTGGACACCGACGATGCGTGTGGTGCGGGGTGCTACAAATGCTTGCTGTCTTACTCGAACCAGATGGACCACGAGCGCATCGACAGGCGCACGGTCGTGCCCCTGCTCCGCGACCTGGCTAGCTCTCGCGTGCAGTCTGACGACCCCGAACCGGTGACACTGCCGACCGCACTCGCAGATGACTTCGCGACGGAGTCATCGGAAGCGAGCCTCATCGCAACACCCGAAGCGGAGCGCGCTGCCGCTTTCCTACGACACCTCGAGTTTCGCGGACTGCGGCTCCCCTCTCATGGCGAAGGCGAGGTCGGTGGGCTCCTCGTCGACTTCGTTTACGACAGTCCGCTCGCCGTGGTCGTTGTCCACGACGACATGATGAAGGTAGACGCCAGCGACCTCGCTTTTGATGGCTATCAGGTCGTCACGGTCGGGCTCGACCGTGACTTCGACGACGTGATCCGTGAACACCCCAGCGTGTTCGGAGAGGCAGTGCAGTGACCGCGACTGACTTCGCGATTGGTTCTCTCGTGACGGCGCGGGGGCGCGATTGGGTCGTGCTGCCCGACTCGGTTCCCGATTTCCTCGTGGCCAAGCCTTTGGGCGGCTCCGATGCCGAGATCACCGGACTCATCCCCGCCGTCGAAGACGTCACCGCCGCGAGCTTCCCACCCCCGGCTCCGACCGACCGCGGTGATGACCGCAGCGGGCGGATGCTGCGCGAAGCCCTGCGCATCGGATTCCGCTCGTCGGGCGGCCCGTTCCGATCGCTCGCAAGCCTGAATGTCGATCCGCGACCGTACCAGCTTGTGCCGCTCCTGCTCGGGCTGCGCCAGGAGACCGTGCGCCTGCTGATCGCCGATGACGTCGGCATTGGAAAAACGGTGGAAGCAGGGCTGGTCGCGAGCGAACTGCTCGCCCAGGGCACGGTGCAGCGCCTTGCGGTCCTCTGCCCGCCGAGCCTCGCCGAACAGTGGCGTACGGAACTCTCCGAGAAGTTCGGTCTCGACGCCCAGCTCGTGCTCCCCTCGACCATCACAAGGCTGGAGCGCGCGCTCGCCGTCGGCGAGGAGCTCTTCACCCGTTACCCCGTTACGGTCGTCTCCCTCGACTTCATCAAGTCCGAGCGGCACCGTTACGAGTTCCAGCGCACCGCGCCCGAGTTGATCATCGTCGATGAGGCCCACACGGTCGCTGCCGACGACAGCGGCGCTGGGTCGGCGGGCCGCACGCAGCGGTACAACCTGATCCGCTCGCTCGCTGACGACAAGACTCGTCACCTGATTCTCACCACGGCCACCCCTCACAGTGGCAACGACGGTGCCTTCCGCAACCTCATCGGCCTCCTCGATGACGACCTCAAGACGGTCGATCTGTCGAGTGACACCGGCAGGCGCCTGCTCGCCCGCCACATGGTACAGAGGCGCCGCGGCGACATCCGTGACTACCTCGGCGCCGAGACGCAGTTCCCGAAGGACCGTCAGACCAGCGAAGCGCCGTATCAATTGAGCGGCTCGCATCAGGAATTCTTCGACGACGTTCTGCAGTACATCCGCGGCCAGGTGCAGGACCGCACCGGCACCAAGCTGCAGCAGCGCGTGCGCTGGTGGTCGGCGCTCGCCCTCCTACGAGCGATGGCCTCCTCTCCGGCTGCCGCTGCGATGACCCTCCGCACGCGCGCGGCGACGACCGAAGCCCAGACGGATGCCGAGGCCGATGTCGTCGGGGCCGCCGAAGTGCTCGACCAGTTCGAAGACGAGGGTGCGGATGCCGCGGACCTCGTGCCGGGCGCCGAGCACGAAGCATCCGAGTCGTCGCTCCTGCGATCCTTCGCCGTCCGTGCCGAGGCGCTCGTTGCCGCGCCGGCCGAGGACGCGAAGCTCACGCTGCTGACGAAGCAAGTCAAGGCGCTGCTGAAAGACGGATTCAGCCCGATCGTGTTCTGCCGGTTCATCCAGACCGCCAAGTATGTGCACGAGCACCTGTCCGGTGCCCTGCGAAACGTCGAGGTCGAGGTCGTGACGGGAGAGCTGCCGTCGGAGGAACGCGCCGCCCGCATCGCGACGCTCGCCGCCCGCTCCGAGGGCGTGAACCGTGTGCTCGTCGCCACGGATTGTCTGTCGGAGGGTGTGAACCTTCAGTCTGACTTCCAGGCTATCGTGCATTACGACCTCGCGTGGAACCCCACCCGCCACGAGCAGCGCGAAGGCCGGGTCGACCGCTTCGGTCAGCCGCGCGACATCGTGCGGGCGCAGACGATCTACGGCTCCGACAACGGCATCGACGGCATCGTGCTCGATGTGCTGATTCGCAAGCACGAGAAGATCCGTCGCGACCTCGGCATCAGCGTGCCCGTGCCCGCCCGGAGCGATGAGGTGCTGAGCGCCCTGCTCGAGGGTGCCGTTATGCGCGGCAACGGCTACGAACAGCTCGCGTTCGACTTCGGGCTCGACGACGGTGGCGTGAAGGACTTCGACGCCGAATGGGAGTCGAGCGCCGAGAAAGAAAGGCAGAGCCAGACGTTGTTCGCCCAGCGCACGATCCACCCCGACGAGGTGAAAGAGGCGATGGATGCCGCGCGCCGCAGCCTCGGCGAACCGGGCGACGTCAGCGGCTTCGTCGCCGACGCGCTCACCGAACTCGGAGCTCTGCTCACCGCGACCTCGACGGGCTTCACCGCCGAACTCTCGCAGGTGCCCGTGCAGGTGACCGAGGCATTGACCGCCGCCGACGGCCGCCCCGTCACGACTTACTACAACGACCTTCCCGCCCCGCGCCAGGCGGCCGTGCTGCAGCGCACAGACCCTACTGTGGCCGCCCTCGCGAACTACGTCCTCAACAGTGCGCTCGACGGCTCGCTCGCACCGAAGGAGCGCCCGGCGAAGCGCGCCGGGATCCTCACCACAGGCAATGTCGAGAAGCAGACGGTCGCGCTGCTGATGCGGTTCCGCACGCACCTCGTACTGCCCTCTGCGAGCGGTTCGCGTACGACGCTTGCCGAGGAGGCGCGCGTCGTAGCATTCCGTGGGCGTCCTTCTGACCCGGAATGGCTCACACCTCTCGAAGTCGAGCAGCTGCTCGCTGCGACGCCGACGGCGAACACTCCTGCTGACGTCGCGGCAAACACGCTCGCCGCCGTCATCTCGGCAATCCCCGTCATCCAGCAGCACCTCGGTACCCAGGCCGAAGGCCTCGCCGCGCAGCTCGAAGAGGACCACGTCTCGGTGCGCGTTGCGGCTCGTGGCGAACGCGCGGGTGCGCTCTCGGTGCGTGGGCTGAGCGTGCGAGCCCAGCTGCCGCCCGACGTGCTCGGCGTGTACGTCTACCGCCCGGCAGGAATTGCGGCATGAACGGCGACCTGCAGGGTATCCGGCTCATCGGCGGTGTGCTGCCCGCTGCGCTTCTCGGCCGCATTCAGGCAAACGAGCTCAGCGATCTGCAGAGCATCTCGGGTGCTTCCTACCATCTCGTCGGGAATGAGAAGCCGAAAGATGCCGCCGCCCGCGCGTGGTCGTACCTGCGTGGTGCGTGGAACGCCTGGCGCGATGTCGCCGCGAGGGAGCAGGGGCTCCCCGGGACCGGCGCGGCACGCGAGAAGTGGCTGCTCGTCCTCCTTGACGAGCTCGGGTATGGGCGTCTCCCCGTCACCCGTCAGGCCGAGGTGATCGACGGGACGGAGTACCCGATCTCGCACCGCTGGTACCACGTGCCCATCCATCTGCTCGGCCCGGGCGTCGACCTCGACAAGCGCAATCCGGGTGTGCCTGGGGCGGCGCGCGCACCCCAAGCGATGCTGCAGGAGTACCTCAACCGCAGCGATGACGACCTGTGGGGCATCCTCAGCAACGGCCTGCGTCTGCGGTTGCTGCGTGACTCCACCGCGTTCGCGGGGTCGGCGTACGTCGAGTTCGACCTCGAGGCGATCTTCGACGGCGAGCTGTACGCCGAATTCCAGCTGATGTGGCTGCTGTGTCACGTCTCGCGCGTCGAGAAGCGCGGTGGGCAGGACGCGAGCCCTGCCGACTGCTGGCTGGAGGAATGGCGCGCCGAGGCCGCCGAGGCTGGCACTCGCGCCCTCAACCGCCTGCGCGATGGGGTGGAGGCGGCGATCACGACGTTCGGCTCCGGCTTTCTCACCCACCCGGCGAACGACTGGCTCCGCGCCGCGCTGCACACCGGGTCGCTTACCGGCCGGGACTACCATAAGGCGCTGCTGCGGCTCATCTACCGGATGCTGTTCTTGTTTGTCGCCGAGGAACGCAGCGCCTTGCTCGACCCGGCAGCATCCCGCGAGGTCCGTGAGCGGTACGGCGAGTACTTCTCCACGACGCGGCTGCGCCGGCTGTCGCGGCTGCGCTCGGGCGGCACGCACCCCGATCTGTGGCGCGGGCAGAGGTTGATCCTCACCGCGCTCGGAGATCGCGGAATGCCGCAGCTCGGCGTCCCTGCCCTCGGCGGTCTCTTCGACCCCGACCGGCGCGCGCCCGTGATCGACGGCGCACCGCACCGCGACCTGTTGCTCGGTGCCGAGATCACCAACAAGAACGTGCTGCGCGCCATCCGGCACCTCGCGTGGATTCTCGTGCCCGGCCAGCGGGCCCAACCCATCGACTACCGTCACCTCGGGGCCGAGGAACTCGGCGGCGTGTACGAGTCGCTGCTCGAACTCGTGCCGCGCGTCGATCTCGATACTCGCCAATTCTCGCTCGCCCATCTGTCGGGCAACGAGCGCAAGACCACAGGCTCGTACTACACCCCACCCGCGCTCGTCTCAGCCCTGCTCGACGCATCCCTCGACCCCGTGCTCGACGAGGCCGTCACCTCGGGCCACAGTGTCGCCGAACGTGAGGCGAACCTGCTCGCGGTGACCGTGTGTGACCCGGCGAGCGGTTCCGGCGGGTTCCTCGTCGCCGCCGCCAGGCGCATCGCCCGCCGTCTCGCGCAGGTGCGCTCCGATGAAGACGAGCCGACGCCCGAGGCTGTGCAACGCGCCCTGCACGACGTCGTCGCCCGGTGCATCTACGGGGTCGACGTGAACGACCTGGCCGCCGAGCTCGCCAAAGTGTCGCTGTGGCTCGAAGCCCTCGAACCCGGGAAGCCCCTCGGCTTCCTCGACGCACGCATCCGCGTCGGCAACAGCCTGTTCGGCACGACCCCGGCCCTCATCGCGGGCGGCGTGCCTGATGCCGCGTTCAAAGAGATCGAGGGCGACAGCAAGGCGTTCGCCGCTGAGGTGCGCAAGCGCAACAAGAACGAGGCGACCGGTCAGGGCCTGCTGTCGTGGGCTGACCCCGACGCGCTTGCCGCCGCGAACCGCCGCGAACGAGCGTTGCTGCTCGCCCCGAGCGACGATGTCGACGACATCCGCGCCCGAGGCGAAGCGTGGGACGCCTATCTCACGTCCGACGCTCGACAGACCCTCAAACGGCAAGCGGATGCCTGGGCCGCCGCCTTCGTCTGGCCCCTGCACGACGGCACCCCTCTGCCGCCGACCACCGCAGTCGTCCGCGCGATGCTCGATGACGACGTCGCGGTGCAGTACCCCGACACCGTTACCCGCGTGGAGCGGCTCGCCAGCGAGTACCGGTTCTTTCACTGGCACCTGGAGTTCCCCGAGGTCTTCGATGCCGCCACAGGTGACGGGCTCGGCCCCGAGGGGTGGGCGGGCGGCTTCACGTGCATGCTCGGCAACCCGCCGTGGGAGCAGATCGAACTGAAGGAGACTGAATTCTTCGCCGCGCGCGACCCGGAGATCGCGAAAGCGACCGGGGCGAAGCGCAAGTCGCTGATCGCGAAGCTCGCCACCGCCGACCCGATCCTCGATAAGGAGTACCGGACGGAGAAGCGCTCCATCGATGCTCTCCGAAAGTTCGTGTCTACGGGACGTTATCCGCTCACGGGCCGTGGCCGGGTGAACACCTATTCGGTCTTCGCGGAGCTCTTCAGAGGACTCACGGCTCCGCAGGGGAGGTCAGGTGTCATCGTCCCCACGGGAATCGCGACGGATGCCACCACGCAGTACTTCTTCAAAGACCTCGTCGAGACGGAATCGCTGGTCGCGCTCTATGACTTCGAGAACTCGAAGCCCATCTTCGATGGCGTGCATCGGAGCTTCAAGTTCTGCATCCTGAGCTCGAGTGGGCGCGCCGTCGAGACCCCGGCAGCACAGTTCGCATTCTTCTTGGAAGACCCGCTGCAGATCGAGGTCTCCCGCTTCAGGCTCACGCCCGACGAGATCATGCTCCTCAACCCGAACACGGGCACGGTGCCAATCTTCCGCACCCGACGCGACGCCGAGATCACTCTCGGCATCTACCGCCGCGTGCCCGTGCTCGTCGACGAGAACGACCCCGTGAACGGCAACCCCTGGGGCGTCTCGTTCATGCAGGGCCTGTTCAACATGACGAGCGACTCGCACCTGTTCCACACCCGCGACCAACTCGAGGCCGACGGTTGGACCCTCACCGGCAACGTCTTCGAGCGCGGCGCGGCGCGGATGCTTCCGCTTTACGAAGCGAAGATGTTCCATCAGTTCGACCACCGGTGGGCAACGTACGAGGGTACGCAGGTCCGGGATGTTGAAGCTACCGAGAAGCGCGATAGAGAGTTCGTCTCCTTGCCCCGGTACTGGGTCGCCTCGAAGCACGCCGATGCAGCGCTGGAGGGGCGGTGGAACCATTCATGGCTGCTCGGCTGGCGTGATATCGCGCGCGCCACGGACGTCCGGACGACAATTGCGTCGGTGCTTGGTGCGGGTGCCAGCCCTGAGGGCGGTGCGTTGTTGATGCTCTCGTCCGAGGGTGCTTCAGCCACCGCGGTACTGCTTGCGACGCTAAATTCTTTCGTGTTCGACTTCACTGCGCGTCAGAAGGTAGGGGGTACTCATCTGAAGTTCTTCACGATGCGTCAACTACCCGTGCTCGCGCCGCTCGCAGCCCAATCGCCCGTCCCCTGGAAAGGACAGCCGGACTTGACTGCCTGGATTGTTGATCGCGTTCGCGCGCTTACCGACTCAGCTGACGACATGCGGCCGTGGATCGACGAACTTGGGGGCGACTCTCACGAAGTCTTCGACGCAAGCGCGCGCGAAAACCTCCGCGCTGAGCTGGATGCGGGCTTCTTTCACCTGTACGGCGTCCCTCGCGACGACGTGGGCTACATCATGGATACCTTCCCCATCGTGAAGCGGAAGGATGAAGCCGAGTTCGGCGAGTACCGCACGAAGCGGCTGATCCTCGAGAACTACGACAAGATGCAGAAATGCATCGACACCGGCACCGAGTTCGTGTCGACGCTGGACCCCGCGCGGGGTCTCGGCCCGTGGCATCTCGAAAGGACGACCGATGCCTGACGAGAACCTGTACGAGCGCGGCAGCGGCGCCAACCCCGCGGTGGACGAGGCAGCGTGGCTGATCCTTGGCCCGGCGCTCCGCGGCGAGCCGTCGCCGATTCTTGGAACTGAGCCGACCTGGACGGCCGAGGCAGCACGGACTCTGCGTGGTCTGATCACCGGCGACAACGCTGACGAGGGGTCGCGGAAGTTCCTGAGCAAACTGCAGGATCAGCTCGTGGCCGCACCGAACACTGTCATCAGTCTTGCCGCCGAGTTGCTGTGCGTTCAGGTGCTGCCCCTGAGCAACATCACACCTGAGACCAAGCGCACCCGGGTGAACACCGTGCTCTCGTGGGCGAACCCTCCGCTGCAGGTGCCCACAACGATCGATTCGGCGTTGGGGGCTGGCGGCACGTTTCATGGCGGAGCCGGCTTCAATATCCGCATCTGGCAGCAGGTCGTCTGGCTCACCCAGTTCATCGAAGAGTGGTGGGCGTCCCCCTTCGAGGAGCGCCAGCGGGCTCTGCGTGATCCGTGGGCGTTCCGGGATCTCACCGACCGGGTTCAGGGCGGATGGGAACCCGCTATGCGAACCTCCCTGCTCGCGCTGGTGTGGCCTGGGTACTTCGACAGCGTCGTCAAGGAGGCTGACCGTCAGCGCATCCGGGCCGCGTTTGCGCACCACCTCGGGCCGTCCGGGGACGCAGGAGACGGAGACCTCGACCACGACCTCTGGAGGATTCGTGAGGCCGTCCAGGAGCCCGGGCAGCCCCGCGTCGATTGGTACGCCGAGCCCTACCTGAGCGCATGGAGCAGTCTCGCCGCGCCGCGCAAGCATGCCGAAGGGCGCCGCGCCTGGCTGGTGCGCACGGGCCAAGGCGGTGCGCAGCTCGCTGACACCTGGCGAGACGACGAGTTCGTGTCGCTCCCGGCGACGAACCTCCGGCTCGAACTCGAGACCGCCACCGAGGCCTCCATTCGCGGTGCCGTCGACACCGGGTACACACACCTCGATTACGCCCAGCGGCTGCAGCTGACCCAGGCCGATCAGGCGTTCATCCTCCGCATGGCTCCGGACGACATCGTGCTCACCCTCGTCGGAGACAACGCGGAGATCGGGTACGTCTCCGGCGCCCCCTCGTGGAGCGAGACCGAAGGATCGCGCTTGCGTCGGACGGTCGAGTGGCTACCCGATCCGGTCGTGAAAGCCGAGCTGCCCGAACCGGTGCCCGGCATGCTCGACAAGCAGGGTGACGTCGTCGAGCTGACCGCAGGACTCGACGCGCTCACCGCGCTGGTGGAGCGGCTCACTGATCACCCGATCGACGACGACGTTATCGAGCCAGACGACGATGAGGCCCCTCGCTTCCCGTCTGCTGTTAGCATCCCACCTGCCACCGACGATCTGGCGGGGTCGCTCTATATGCCACGTGAGGTGCTGCAGGAGTGGCTCGACGTGCTCCGCGACCGGCGCCAGCTCGTGTTCTACGGTCCGCCCGGCACCGGCAAGACGTTCGTCGCCGAAGCACTTGGTCGGCACATCGTCGGCAGCGATACGAACCACCTGAGCACGGTGCAGTTCCACCCCTCCTACGCATACGAAGACTTCTTCGAGGGGCTGCGGCCTACGGTCGAGGACGGGAACGTCACCTATCAGGTTGTACCGGGGCCACTGCGCACGCTCGTCGCCGAGGCGACGACACCGGGCAACGAGTCCCGCCCGTACGTGCTCGTCATCGACGAGATGAACCGCGCAAACCTCGCCAAGGTCTTCGGCGAGCTGTACTACCTGCTGGAGTACCGCGATCAGTCAATCAGCCTGCAGTACTCGAGAGACAGCGACTTCCGTCTGCCGAAGAACTTGTTCATCATCGGCACGATGAACACACTCGACCGCTCGATATCGATGGTGGATGCCGCCATCCGTCGCCGGTTTCCGTTTGTCGAGTTGCACCCGTCGGTCGATCCTGTGTCGGGTGTGCTCTCCGCCTACCTTGCGGCGCAGGGTAGCGACGATCGCCGCGCCCGACTGTTGGATGCGCTGAATGCCGGTATCGACGAACGAGATCTGCAGATCGGGCCGTCGTACCTCATGAAGCACTCCGCACGCGAGCATTCGGGGCTGGAGCGCATCTGGAAGTACGACATCCTGCCGCTGCTCGATGATCATTTCTACGGCGCACGCACCCCCGAACAGATCCGCGCACAGTTCGGGCTCGACGCGCTGCTCGCCCGGTTGAACAGTGCCCTCGTCGGCCCGGTGGATGCCGTCCTCCAGTCCGATGTCGTCGTCTCCGTTGACGGGACTGCCGGAGACGAGGAGTCGGCTGACTCGTGACCGACGTGCGCAGACTGACGCTGACCGAGTCGTTCGAGCCGTTCGCGGCCCGACTCTCGGAGGCGCAGTCCCGCGCACTTCAGGGCTCGCGGCTCGTGAACGTCGTGCCGGCGGGGGCGGGTTCAGCGGTGCTGCAGCCGAGTGGCCGGGTTGGCGCGGTGCGCGTCGGTGATCTCCAAGTCGAGATCTGGCCGAAGGAAAAGGTCAAGCTCGCTCACCTCATCTTCATGTTGGGCTATGCGGCTGATCCGGGCTTCCGACCCGAGGCTGTCGACGCCGAGGCGTACGACGAGCTGTGGCCTGCGCTCGCGGAATCGCTCGCACGGCTCTGCGAGCGAGCATTGCTCGGGGGGGTTCTGCAGGGGTATCGCACGGTTGAGGGGTCGTCGATCGTGGTGCGCGGCCGCATCCGTGTCGCCGATCAGTTGCGGCGGCATCCCGGCCAGATCTCGCCGACAGAGATTGCGTACGACGAGTACATGACCGACGTGGCCGAGAACCGCATCCTGCGCACCGCCCTGCGACGGATGCGGGCGGTTCCCCGCCTGCGACCAGATGTCGCGGCGCGACTGTCGCATCTCGACAACCGGCTCGACGGCGTCGCTGTGCTCCGCCGAGGTGCGCCGCTGCCGACATGGCGATCGACCCGACTGAACGCGCGGTATGTACCAGCGCTGCGGCTTGCTGAACTCGTGCTGCGCAACACAGCCGCGCAGGCAGGGGATGACGGCGTCGAGATCGCTGCGTTCGTCGTGTCGATGTGGAAGGTGTTCGAAGACTTCGTCACGCTAGCGCTGCGGGAAGCCATTGCCGCACGGGGCCGTCGTGCCGTGCCGCAGAAGCGCTGGCACTTCGACGAGGTCCGGCGCGACGGCGTCGGCCGGGTGCCGATGGCGATTGACCTGCTGGAGTACGACGGTGCCGCGCCCGTGATGGTCTATGACGCGAAGTACAAAGCCGCCGCCGGCGACGGCCGCTATCCGAACGCTGACTTCTACCAGATGCTCGCTTACTGCACGACGGTCGGGATCGAACGAGCTGTGCTGGTCTACGCGCAGGGCGGCGACGCGGTAGATCGGCGGGTGGCGAACTCGCCCGTCACGATACGCGAGTGGCCACTTGACCTGTCGCTCCCGCCCGCCGAGATGCTCGCGTCGATCGAACGAGCCGTGGACGCGGCATCCCAACCTCTTGAGGGGAGCCACGAGGCATGGTGATTCCGAGCGATCGAGCCATTCAGGCAGAGCTGTTGAAGTACCTGTCCGGATGCCTTGGGTATCGTGCCCACGCTCAGAAGTGTTACGCAGAACTCGAGACGCTGTTCCCCGAACTCACACGTGAAGAGGTCACCGAGCGCTACCAAGCGAGCGTGAGCAAGTGGGCGAACTCCGTTCAATTCGCAAGGCTGCACCTGGTCAATCAAGGTTTGATCTACCGGGCGGGAGACGGCCCGAGCCCGAGCAGGGGTGTCTGGATCCTGACGCCTGCAGGTGTCAGCGCATCAGGCGGTGCGGCGCCCACGCGCATGACCGCACGCGTTCCCGCGTCGAGGCCCCTAGAGGACGGGGCAGGCGAGGGCATCATTCTCGGCTGGAATCGGGCGCGGTGGGATGGATGGGAGGAGACCTATGACGGCGCGGTGAACATCGCCATGTCCGGCGCACCCTATGAAATTCGCTGGTCAGTTGGCTCGCGGGTGGATGTGCCTGCCGGCACCCACGCATGGCTCCTCAGGCAGGGCGGACCGTATGGGCTGCTGGGTCACGGAATAGTGACTTCCGAACCGTTCGAGGACGATGACTTTGCGAAGCCTGGTCAGACGTCGCGCTACGTACAGGTGGCCTTCGACGTGCTGCTCGACGAGAACGACATTCTCAGCCGTGACATCCTCGAATATGCAATTCCCGAGTTTGCATGGCGGTACCAGCTCCAGTCGGGCAACCGAGTCGATTCAGGGACTAACGACCGACTGCTGGAGCTCTGGAACGAGCACATCTCCTAGTCCGCAACGTCCGAGGGAACTTGTATCTGTGCCCGAAGTAACACTGTCGAAGACCGACGATCACAAGCTAGACAAGGCTGTCCAGGCGAAGGTGTTGTCGTTCCTCATGAAGCTGCGCGAGGACGATTCGGCGTACGGGCTGCGCATCAAGAAGCTCGAACAGCAGAAGGACCCTCGTGCACGCACGGGGCGCGTCGACGACTCCTGGCGGGCGGTGCTGTTTTGCCTCGATCACGCGGGCGAGAGGACGTACGTCTACGCGGGGACATACGAGCACGACGAGGCTATCGAGCGCGCGCGGACCCGCGTGCTGCGCACGAATCCTGTGTCTCACGTGGCGGAGATTATCGACGCGACTGCTCCTGACTTTGCGCCGGCGGTTGTCGTCGTCGAGTACGGCGGCGCTGCGAAGGCGACCTCCTATCTAGGTGAGCATGGGTACCCGGTTGCCGACCTCATCGAGGGGCTCGGCTTTGAGAAGGCGGATGCCGAACGGCTCTACGCGGCGCCGTCGGAAGATGCGCTAGCTGCGTTGGCCGACGGCTTCGAGAACGAGTGGCAGCGCCTCGCCATTCTTGGCATGGCGGTCGGGGACACGGTCGCCAAGATTCGCCTCGATCTCGGCTTCGACGTTCCAGCCGGTGTTGACGCGCCCGCAGACCTTCGTGTGGCGGCGCCGCCTCACGCTCGCAGCGAGGATGCCGCGATTATTGACGCGCTCAGCCGCCCGGCGAGTCGCATGCAGTTCACCCTGGTCAACGATGATGAGGAGTTGCGTCGCATCATCGAGGAAGGCGATTTCGGCGCTTGGCGAGTCTTCTTACATCCCGAACAGGCGCAGTATGTCGAGCGCGACTTCAACGGTCCGTTCCGCTTGAGCGGTGGCGCCGGCACGGGAAAGACGGTCGTTCTACTACATCGTGCTCGTAGGCTTGCCGCTGCGACGCCCGATTCACGAATCGTGCTCACAACCTTCACTAAGGCTCTCGCCGGGATGCTTCGGGGCGATGTTGAGCGTCTGGATTCCAGCATCCCGGTCGCGTCATCTCTCGGGGGTGCGGGAGTGTTCGTGACCGGGATCGACGCCCTCGCCGCAGCGGTGCGCGACGGCGCTGGCGCGGACTTTTGGAGCATCGCTGGCGAGGCGGTGTTTGGCTCCCCGAGCCCCGTTCGTACGTCGCTTGTGTCGAACAGCCATGGATGGGACGCCGCTGCCTCGACGCTCGCGGGCGGGCCAGTCGAGATTCTGAACCCCGCCTTTCTCAAAGCGGAGTACGCGCAAGTCGTACTGCCGCAGCGCATCACCGATCTTGCGGGCTACCTCGCTGCGAAGCGTCCGGGGCGCGGTGTGGCCCTGGATCGCGCGCGTCGCACGATGGTGTGGAAGGCGATCGAGGCCTACCGGACGCATGCCTCGACGTCGCGTCGGATGACGTGGGCTGAGCTCTCAGCGATGGCATCGGCGTATCTTGAGGCGCGTCCTGACGCAGCGCCGGCTGACCACGTCCTCATCGACGAGGGTCAAGACCTCAGCCCGCTCCACTGGCAACTGGTCCGCTCGATCGTCACCCCTGGCGCTAACGACGTCTTCATTGCCGAGGATGTGCACCAGCGGATCTACGGGCAGCGCATCGTGCTTGCGCGCTACGGCATCAAGGTGGTGGGTAGATCCCGCCGGTTGACTCTGAACTACCGAACGACTCAGGAGAACCTGCTCTATGCCCTGGGCGTGCTTGAGGATGCCCAGTTCATCGATGCCGCCGAGGAGACCGAGACGAACCACGGTTATCGATCGGCGAGACGCGGGCCGATGCCCCGCGTGATCCCGAGCGCGTTCGTGTGGGAGCAAGTCGATGCGGTGGCGCGCACCATCACCGATTGGACGTCGGCCGGCCTCGGAGACTCGGTCGCGATCCTTGGCCGTACTACTTTCTCGCTCAAGCGTCTGCAACGCCAGCTCGCGGACCACGGGATCAAGACCGCGATGTATGGCGAGGATGCTCGTCCAGGTGTCCCGGTGCTCGTGACGATGCACAGCGCGAAGGGGTTGGAGTTCTCGCGGGTCGTCTTGTTCGACGTGTCGGAGGGATCGGTGCCGCTGCCCATCGCACTACATGGACTTACAGGTGGTGATCTCGAGGATGCGATGCTCCGCGAGCGATCGCTGCTTTATGTCGCCGCGTCGCGGGCGCGAGATGAGCTGGTCGTGACGTGGGCTGAGAAGCGGTCAGAGCTGCTTGGAAGCTAACGGCGCTGCGGCGGGACGTACGTTCAAACCTGCCGCGCGACCTGGCAGGCGCGGGGGCGATTGATCACGCCCACGGCCGATACGGCAACCACCACGGACGTCCTGCCGGCATTTTGGCCGCATTCCATTCGGCGCTGGCTGTTTTCGGACGTCGTTCGATGTCGCCGCGGTCTCAATAACCCGCGCGTAATTCCGCGGAAGTTGTCGTTCGACGTCGCGATACAGAATGCTCAAAACGTGTTCGAGTCCCTCCAGGGGCACCGCGCCGACACGCCCACGGCCCGCCAGCCTCAGCCGCCGATCGCCCGCCCATACACCTCGAGCATCGCCGCGGTCCGCGACGACTGCCGGAAATCGGCGGCGACCTGCGGATCCGGCTCCGGCGCACGCCCGGCGGCGATGTCCGCGGCCGCGATGCGCAGCGTCTCGGCGAGCGCCGCCACCCGCGCGGGCTCGTCCGCCCCGGCATCGGGCACCGCCCACAGTCCGCTGCGCAGCTCCCCCGCGATGTCGGGGTCGCTCACGACGGTGGGCGTGCCCAGAGTCGCCGCCTCGAACGGGGTCATCCCCTGCGTCTCGAAGCCGATCGACGTCTGCACCACGGCGTCGGCGGCGGCGATGCGCGCGAGCACGTCGGCGTAGCCGATCCGTCCGGCGAAGCGGATGCGGGGCCGGCCGGCGCGGGCCGCGATCCGCTCGGCGGCGCGGAGCTGCGCCCCGCCGCCGACCACCTCGATGTCGGCGTCCACGTCGCTCGCGACGACAGCCTCCAGGAACGGCAGCAGGCGCTTCTCCGGACTCATCCGGCCCAGCCAGATGAACCGCGGCCGGCCCGGCGCGCGCTCCGCAGGAGCGGCGGCGAGCACCTGCTCGCGCACCTCGTCGTCGATGCCGTTCCAGATCACGTCGACGGATCCGAATACGCCGTGCTGCTCGAGCCGATGCGCGAAGTGCCCCGACGGGGCGGTCACCGCGCGCGACTCCGCGGCGATCCCCGCGAGATACGCCCACCCGTCAGCGCCGCGCGGCTGCACCCCGATCCCGCGCAGCGCCGTGCGCCGCCAGAGATTCAGCGCGCCGAGCACGGGCCGGTGCAGCGGCGTGACGGCCGCGATGCCGACGTCGACGCGGTTGTGCATCGTGTGCACGGCGGGGATGCCGTGCCGGTGCGCGAAGCGGTGGCCGATGAACGCACCCCAGAAGTCGGCCTGCACGTGCACCAGATCCACCGGCGGACGGCGGGTCAGCGCCTGGTCGAGGAAGCGGTCGGTGCGTCGCCCCGGCCACGTCATCGCGTACTCCCGGTCGGCCGTGATCGGGATCGAGGGCAGGTCGACGTAGCCGGGATCGGCGACGCCGTGCTGCCCGCCGCGCGCCGCGTGCATGCGCGGCGCGACGATCGTCACCGTGTGCCCGGCGCGCTCGAGGTACTTGCGCTGCAGGCGCATCGAGACCTGCGCGCCGCCCAGCGACTCGGCGTGCTGGTCGGCGAAGAAGACGATGTGCATCCCGGCCTACTCCGGCAGCGGCTCGTCGCGGTACAGCGCCTCGAAGGTGTCCAGCGTGCGGTTGATGTCGTGCACGGCCACGCCGTCGAGCGAGGCGCGCTGCATGCGCTCGTACTCGGCCGGATCCGCGGTGAGCACGTCGGTGAGACGCGCGGCGAGCTCGTTGACGTTGCCGGGCTCGAACAGGTAGCCGTTCTCCCCGTCGTGCACCAGGTGCGGCAGCGCGACGGCATCGGCGGCGACGATCGGCAGTGCCGACGCCATCGCCTCCATGGTGGCGATGGACTGCAGCTCGGCGATCGAGGCGATCACGAAGAGCGAGGCGCGGCTCAGCAGAGCGCGCAGCTCCACGTCCGTGGTGCGCCCGTGGAAGGTGACCCGGCCCCCCAGCCCGAGCTGCTGCGCGAGGGCCTCGAGCTGCTTGCGCTGGTCTCCCCCGCCCACGATGTCGAAGGTGACGTCGAGAGCCGGATCCAGCTTCGTCATCGCCTTGAGAATGACGTCCACCTGCTTCTCGGCCGTGAGGCGGCCGACGAACACGATCCGGTTCTTCTCGCGCGGGCCGATGACGGGCGAGTACTGGGTGCGGTCGATGCCGCAGCTGACCGGGATCACGTCCTCGACGTCGATCGTGCGCTCGAGGAAGTCGGCGGCCCGCCGGGTCGGCGTGGTCACGGCGCGGGTGAGCGCGAACGTGCGCGCGGCGTCGGCCCACGCGAGCTTGAGGACGATGTCGTCGATGAACTTCGGCATGGTGGTGTGGTCGAGGATGTTCTCGGCCATCACGTGGTTGGTCGCGATCACCGGGATGCCGCGCTGGTGCGCGATGCGCGAAAGTCCACGGCCGATCACGATGTGCGACTGGATGTGCACCACGTCGGGCTGCACCTCGTCGAGCACCTTGCGTGCGTAGTGCTTGGAGCGCCACGGCCAGACGAACCGCAGCCAGTCGTGCGGGGCCCAGCGCACCGACGGCAGCCGATGCAGGGTCATCGCCTCGCCTTCGATCACCTCGGTGCGGGGCTTCGCGGTGCGGTACGCCTGGTTCGGGGCGACGACGTGCACGTCGTGGCCGCGCTGCACGAGCCCGGCGGCGAGGCGCTCGGTGAACCGGGCGGCACCGTTCACGTCGGGCCAGAAGGTGTCCGCGCCGATCAGGATCCGCAGGGGGCGCGGAGCGTCGGCCGGAGCGGAGACGGGTTCGGGCGCGCCGGAGTCGGGGCTGTCCGAGGGGCGATGATCGCCGGAGGAGGTCACGTGGTTGCTGCCTTCTGCTGGGCCGCGGCGCCGTCGACCGGTTGCTGAGCTTGTCGAAGCACATCGGCCGCTCGAACCCCGCGGAGATGGCCTGGATCGGGCGCTGGCCACTCTACCCGAGCGCGCTGAGGATGCCGCGGAGGCGGATCCGGCGGCGGCGCGGCGAGGCCGCGGGCGCCAGGGGACGGTGCGGGGGCGGCGCGCCGGGCACCGCCCCCGCGACCCGGCTCAGGATCCGAGCACGATCCGCTTCGCGTGCCCGTGGCCGTCGAGGTCGAACTCGAGCGCGAGGGGCGCCGTCCCGACCACCCGCACCCCGTCGTCGCCCTCGATCACGGTCGACTCGGCGACCCCGGCGAGCACGACGCGCGCCGTCTTCTGGGTGCGACTCGGGTCGGAGAGTGCCACGGTCGTGCGGCCGCCGTCGGTGCGCACCGCGAGCGAGCACGGCCCGGTCACGGTCACGCCGGAGGCCGGTGCGCCGCCGGAGGGCGTCGCCTGGAAGAAGTTGGCGAGCGTCAGGCCCTGTCCCGCCACCCGGATCACCTGCGCCTGAGCGTTGTTGGCGATGACCTCGACGGTCGGCGCGTCCGACTCGGTGAACGTCACCGAGTGCGCGACGTTCGGCAGCACGATGTACGCGTAGCCGCCGGCGGTCGGATCCGTGCCGTGGTGGTGGGTGATCGTCACGTAGTCGCGGTTCTTGACGTCCGTCGTGCCGCCGGTGTCGGATCCGGAGTTGATGCTCTGCCAGTCGCCCGAGCGCGGGACGACCTGCACGTCGATCGTCCCGGCCACGTTCTCCCCCTTGAGGAAGACGTAGCCGCCGTGACCCATGATGTGCACGTTGCGCTTCACGGCGATCGCGCCGTCCGCGGCGGTGAGCACGCGGTTGCGGTTGTCGGTGCGCACGTTCGGCACCCCGCCGGGCGCGAAGGAGCGGTTGTCGATCGTGGTGAACACGTCGTAGCCGGAGGCCGAGGCGATCGCGGCCCCGAGGCAGACGACTTTGTCGTCGAGGAAGAACCACGACTTGCGGCCGCTGAGCGACTTGTCGAAGTTGAGGTGGTCCATGCCCTGGATCCCCCAGCGGCCGTCGAGGGCGAGTCCGCCGCCGAACGCCTGGAACGCCCGGGGGATGCCGGTGCCGTCGGCGGCGCCGTTCGTGCGGGGCGCCGCCGTCACCGTCGTGCCCGGCAGGCGGTACGGGTCGACGGTCGGCCAGAAGTCGGCGCTGTACTGCGCGGGATCCGCGGAGCTGTAGAAGAAGGTGAGTCCGTCGCCCTGGTACCAGCCCAGGTTGTTCTCGCGATTGCCCCACTCGTAGCGGCCGATCCGCTTCGACGAGAGGTTGACGACGGCGCTGAAGCCCGGCCGGTGGTGCACCAGGCGGTCCTGATCGCCGAAGGCCTTCGTCGACACGGGCGCGTCGGCGGGGGTCACGCTGTCGTCGCCGAGGATCGAGGTGACCAGGAGCGACTTCGCCACGGTCTGCGTAGGCAGGCCGTACAGCTTCTCGTCGGTGCAGCGCAGCAGCCAGCCCTTCACGAGCGAGAGGTAGCGGCTCCGGTAGGGCTCGCCCGCGCCCTGCGCGAGCAGCAGGATCGCGGTGATCGCCGCCGCGCCGTCGACGTAGTCGGGCTCGGCCTGGCGCGACACGGCGCGGCCTCGCACGGCCTCCATCATCCGGCCGTTCCAGATGAAGGGGGCGTACGAGGCCTCGACGGCGTCGAGGATGACCGACTTCTTCGGATCCGTCACGTCCCAGTCGCTGCCGCCGAGCAGGCCGAGGATCTCGGCGATGCCGCCGAGGGTGACCACGCCGTAGGTGCCGACGTAGGGCAGGGCGGTGTGCTGCACGAAGGATCCGTCGGCGTAGAAGCCGTCGCCGCTCGTGACGTATCCGAACACGCTGTTCTTCCCCGACCGCACGGTGTCGCTGAGGGCGTCGCGAGCGAGGGCGATCTCGTCCGGACGCGCGTCGAGGATCCCCCGCAGCGCGCAGGACAGCGCCTTGTCGGTGCGGTTCGCGCCGGTCTCCGCCAGGCTCGTGCCGCGGCCCCGCCAGTTCGGGTCGGGGGTGAAGTACCGGACGGCGGCGAGGAGAGCCGTGCGCACGTCGGCGGGGACCGCGTCGTGCAGCAGGACGCAGATGTCGGCGGCCTTGCGCGGCACGCCGATCTCCCAGAACCACCAGTTGCCGACCGGCGAGGCGCCGGCCTTGTAGACGTTCGCGCTGAGCCAGGCGAGCGCCGCCACGAGATCGCCCGCGAGCGCGGCATCGCCGTGCTGGTCGCATCCCGCCGTCGAGTACGCGAGCGCCAGGTCGAAGAGGCGGTTGAAGGTCACGCCCATGTTGCCGGACAGCACGGTGCCGCTCACCCCGGCGAGCGGCAGGTCGCTCCAGATGCCCGGCGACGCCGCTGGGCGCACCATCGCGGTCCACGATGCGGAGGCGTTCGCGCTCATGGTGCTCAGCACGCCGGCGAGCTCGGGCACGGACGCCGCGCTGCCGTCCCCCGCGAGCATGATCCGGCGACGCTCGATGAGGCTCGCGAGCGGATCGCCGGTCGCCGCGAAGGCGACTCCGGGTGTGCGTGCGCTCGCGGACTGGCCTGCGAGCGTGACGAGTGCGCCTGCTCCGAGCAGTCCGAGCACGGTGCGGCGGTTCATCTCAAGGGGGGACATCGTCGGCCTCCGGGTCGATCGGGGAAGGATTCGCGCCCTACGGTATACGCTTTCCCATCCGAATAGTAGAGCCGATGAACATATTTCACGGCGGCCGTTCTCGGAGGGGATCCGACCCCCGACGGCGATCCGGCCAGGCTCGCGACCCCTCCGAACGAACCCGTCCTGAGAACGGTTGCCGCGGGGACGCACGGCTCGCGCTCACCTGCGACCCGTACGCTCTGAGCATGCGCCTTGCCGCCGACGCCGACCCCGAACGCTGGATCCCCGTGACCGGATCCCTGGGCTTCCGCGGCCGCCGCCACCGCAAGGCCGCGATCGGGATGCTGCTGGGGCAGTTCAGCGGAGCGGTCGGCGCGACGCCGCGCCCGGGGTCGGGGTTCGGCGCGTGGGCGCTCAGCCAGGCCGCGCCGTTCCTCATGCGCAAGGCTGACGGACGCGTGCTGGTGTGGACCTGGAAGGCGGAGCCGGAGCTGATCGTGGCGATGGCGAGCGCGCAGGAGCTCACGCCCCAGCTGCGCACGGCGCGGGCCATGATGCCGATGGAGTACGACGACACGGAGGATTTCCGCAACCCGTACCTCGGCGCGGGCGAGAAGCTCGTGGTGCCGCTGCCCGCCGAGCAGGGCGCGCCGCCGTTCGCGACCTACACCTGGGACACCGGCACGCACCTCATCACCCTGCAGGCGGTGTGCGCCGACCGGGAGCGCTTCGGCACGGTGATCGCCGCCGTGGACGAGATCGCCCGCACGCTCCGCACCGTCGACGACCTGTCGGTCGGCGAGTCCGGCCCGATCCTGCGCCTGCCTCCCGCCTGACCGGCGCAGCGGCAGGACCGCCGTGCTACTGCGCCCTCAGTCGAGCCCGCGCTCGTCCAGCCACCGCCGGGCGACCGCCTTGGGGGCGCGGAGCAGCCAGGCATCGGCGATGATCTCGCCGAGATGGTCGGGCGCGATCGCGTCGAGCCGCAGCAGCACGGCGGGATAGCCGTCGAAGTGCGGGATGGTGAAGAACACATCCGGATCCGCCGCGATCAGCTCCCCGGCGAGGGCGGCGGTCTCGATGCGCACCGCCAGCACCGGCCCCTCCGGCCAGGTGCGGCCGAGGGCGGCGAGCTGGGCCAGATCCGTCTTCCGCGGGCCGCGCAGCCAGGCGATCTGTCCCCCGTTGCAGCGCCAGGCCGGCGCGCCGGTGTGCCCGCCGGTGCGCTCCTCGACGCCGGGCAGGGCGAGGGCCAGAGCACGGACGTCGTCGATCGTCGCCATGGATCCGATCCTCGCCCCTCCCGGGATCCGGTTCAAGGGCGGACGGATGCAGGACGCTGCGACGGATGCAGGACGGATCCGTCGTTGGCGTCCTGCATCCGTCGCGCGGTCCTGCAGGCGCACCGCTCTGCGCGTTCAGGAGCGCGCGTACTCCAGGAGGGTGACCCCCGAGGCGAAGGCCGTGGCGGCCGTGCGCGTAAACGCCGACGGCGCATACCCGCCGCGGCCGAACACCGGGATCCCGTCGCCGAACAGCACGGGGTTGACCTTGAGCACCAGACGGTCGATCTCACTCGCGAGCGATGCGGCGAGCGCGCCGCCGCCGCACAGCCAGATCCCCGCCCCGTCCTGCGCCTTGAGCTCGCGCACGACGCCGACGGGATCGGCGTCCGTGAAGTCGACGCCGTCGACCGGATCCGGATCCCGCCGGGTGAAGACCACCTGGCGCAGGTGCGCGTACGGGGAGGGCATGTCGGGGAGGCCCACCGCGTAGGTGTTCCACCCCATCAGCACGGTATCGAACGTCGAGCGCTCCTGGGCGATGCCCAGTGCCTGGGCGAAGGACGTCGGGATCGCGTCGGCGAACCGGCCGGTGAGGGCGGCCATGTGGTCGCCCTCGAGCAGGAAGGCGTCGAACTGCCCCTCGGGGCCTGCGATGAAGCCGTCCAGGCTGACGGCGACGTAATAGGTGAGCTCTCGCATAGGTCCTCCGATCCTCGCGCACCATTCACAACAGGTGCAGTGGTTGGAGACTACAACAGATGTTGTGGTTGCGCTACTCTGAGGTCATGGCCAAGAACGAAGCCCGCCGCGCCGCGCTGGCCGATGCCGGCATCGCGGTGCTGGCGCGCGAGGGATCGCGCGGGCTCACGCACCGCGCGATCGACGACGAGGCGCACGTGCCCACCGGCACCGCCTCGAACTACTTCCGCAGCAGGCGGGCGCTCATCGCCGGCCTGTTCGAGCGGATCGGCGAGCGCCTCGCCCCGACTCCGGAGGATCTCGCCCGGCGGGCCTCCCAGACCCCGAGTCCCGCGCTGTTCGCCGACTACCTGCGCGACATCGTGCGCCGCCTCGTCGCCGAGCGCGAGGTGACGCTCGCGCTGTTCGAACTACGGCTCGAGGCGGCGCGGCGGCCCGAGCTCGCCGCGGCGCTCCAGGAGTGGCAGCATGCGGGCTTCGAGGGCGACGTCGCGTTCAACGAGGCCGCGGGCCTCCCCGGCGGCCGCGCGGAGATCGCGCTGTTCCACTACGCGATCGAGGGCCTCGTGTTCGACCGGCTCACGTCGTCGATCGACCCGGCGACGCCGACCGACGACGTCGTGGACGCGCTCGTGGCAGGGCTGCTCCCGCGCGCGTGAGCCACGGCGGCTCCCCGCTCGCCACCGTCGTTCACTGCGGTTCACCGCGGTTCGCCTGGGCTCACCCGCGGGGCGGCGTCAGACGTTCACCTCGCCGACGAGGTTGACGCGGATCCCCATGCCGTCCAGCATCGCGGCCTTCGCGACGAGGGCCTTGTCGGCGGTCTCGGCGTCCGGCGCGTAGACGAGCTGCGCGTGGTTGGCCTTGTGCCGGGCCATGAACTGGTCCCGGCTCTGGCCGTGCAGCATGACGTGCGCGATCGGCCACTCCGGGTTCGTGGCGTCCTTGCGACGCTGGGTCTCCTCCGCGGGAAGCTCCACGACCGTTGCGCGGAACACGTCGGCCTGCAGCACCCCGTCGGCGATGAAGATGCGCGAGAGCACGACCTCGCCGGGCCGGGACACCCCGTTGATCGTGGCGCCGCCGGCCGGGAAGAACACGTGCCCCTGCCGCCAGCCCTCCGCGTTCTGCCAGCCGCCCAGGTGCGAGGCGGGGACGGATCCGGAGATCTCGTAGACCCAGACGAACTCGCCGTCGTAGTCCTCGCCCCAGCGCACGTCGTGCAGGGTGTTGTCGGGCACCAGCCCCATCGCCCGCCACACCCGGTCCGTGACCAGGGCATCGACGGCGACGCCCTCGTCGGCCTCGTTGAAGTGCGGGAACGCGCGACCCTCGTGGAGGATCCGCGATCCGTCCCGCGAGGTCACCGGCGGACGCTCAGTCGAGTTCAGGATCCCCTCGGCCAGATCCGACGCGGGGACCAGATCCTTCAGGCCCTGCTGGTACTGGATCCCGACGGCGTCGAGCCCGAAGTCGTCGGCGATGCGGAGGGCCGCGATGTACATCTTCAGCTGCCACTGCACCTGCTCACGGGTGAGCTCGGTCGCCGCATCCTCGCCGAAGCGGAAGGTCATGCCGTGCGCGACGAGCCAGTCGAAGGCGGCGTCGGCCTCGGCGTCGGTCACCGTCAGCATCTCGGCGTACAGCGCGGACTGCGACAGGCGCTCCTTGTAGATGCCGGTCCTGTTGAGCAGCTCGTCGTCGAAGATGGCGTTGTACATGCCCATGCAGCCTTCGTCGAACACGCCGATGATGGCCTTGTCGGCGAGCAGCTGCGCGGCGAGGGCCTCGCCGAGCTGCTTCTCCGGGCTGTCCGGGAGCTCCGGCAGGGACCGCACGTGCGAGGCGTCGTGCGTGATGCGGCCGGCCTCGGTCCACTCCTTCAGCCCCGCGCGGAACCAGGGATCGGTGAAGTCGACCGACCAGATCGTGGAATAGGGCTTGCCCATCTTGGTGAGGCCGGCGTTGAGGCCGAGCAGCCCGACGAGGCCGGGCCAGTCCGGTGCGAAGTTGGCGGTGGTGAGGATCGGGCCCTGGTGGGTGCGGAGGCCGGCCAGCACGTGGTGCGAGTACTGCCAGTTCGCGGTCGCGACGATGAGGGGCGCGTCGACGGGGATCTTCGTGAACACCTCCATGCCCATGCGCTGGCTCGAGATATAGCCGTGGCCGGTGGCCGGATCCACGCCGAACGGGCGGATGACGGTCCAGCCGAGATCCTCGAAGGCGGCGGTGATCGCCGCCTCGGTCGCAGCCTGCACCGGCCACCCCGCGACGTTCGCCGACTCGCGGAGGTCGCCGGAGGTGATCAGGTAGGCGGTCTTCGGCGCCGACGCGGGACGCTCGGTCGGGGCGGGGATGGCGTAGCTCATGGGATTCTCCGTTGCTGGATGGTGGTCACGTCGGCGGATGCCGTTCCGTCGGGCGGAAGGAAGGTGCGGGTCTCGCCGGCGGCGAGACGGACGTCCTGCGCGAGCTCCGTGCCGTGCAGGCGCAGTCCGGCGAGGTCGAGCGTCCCGCCGTCGAGGTGGAGCGTCAGCGCCGCGCCGTCGGATTCGGCGCGGCCCCAGCCGGTGCCCGTGGTGAACAGGAACCGCGCCGGGGCGCCGTCGGCGAAGGCGCCGGCCACGGGCGCGAACGACAGGGTGCGCGCGGGCGCGTCCCACTGGACGCCGCTCGCCGCGAGCAGCAGCGCCCACGACGCGAGGGAGCGGGCGTAGTGGTTGCCGCACTCGATCTCGTTCCACGGGTTGCGGTGCACCCCGTCGTAGCGGGCGCGCAGCGTGCGCTCGATGCGCAGCGCGTCATCCGCCCGCCCCGCGTACAGCAGCGACGCTGCGACCTGATGCTCCACGCCCGTCCACACCTCGTCGGAGTAGACGAACGGGATCGCCGGGCGTCCGCCGCTCGGCCAGGAGGCGAGCAGCAGCCCGCCCTCGTCGTTCAGGGCGTACACCCGCTGCGTGCTCTCGTGCGCCGAGAGGTCGTCGCGGTGGTTGTGCGCGACGATCGCGGCGAGCGCGGAGTCGAGGTGCGGCGCCGGCAGCAGCGCGCCGAGACCGTTCACCCAGGCGTGGAACTGCCCGAGCAGCTGGTCCGAGAGCACGCCCTCTCCGTACTGGTAGCGGTGCGCGTCGACATCGTCGATCACCTGTCGGTAGTACTCCCCGTTGAACAGCACGTCGTCCATCGCGCCGGCGACGTGGTCGGCTCTCGCCGTCCAGCCCCGCGCCCGGTCCGTCTCCCCCAGGTGGGCGGCCATGCGCGCTCCGGCGCGGAGGGCGGCGAGGTAGACCCCGTTGGCGAGGGGGTCGATCCCGTGGAACTCGATGTCGTAGGTGTTGTGCAGCTCGCCGTCGAGCAGGCCGTCGCCGTCGCGGTCCCACTCGCGCGTCGCGTGGTCGAGCGTCCGGACCGCGGCCGGCCAGAGCTCGCGCAGGAACGCGTCGTCGCCCGAGAAGCGCCACTCGCGATGCAGGCGGACGAGGGTGCCGAGCTGCCCGTCGACGGCGGGACCGATGTACCACGGAGCGGATCCGAAGAGCCGGTTGCCGCGGAACCTCTGCGCTCCCTCGGCGTCGGTCTCGAGCAGGTACTCCGGGCGCCGGGCGCTGCGTTCGAGGCTCGGGAACAGCCAGGCCGCGGTCTGCGCATACGACCACACATGCGTGCAGGTGCCCTCGCAGGATCCGCCGTGGTCGAAGGAGCCCTCCCAGGCCGCGAACACCGGCCCCTCCCCGAGGGCCGGGTTCGGCGACGCCACGACGAAGCAGGTCGTGGAGCGCACGGCGGCGATGTTGGCCCCCACGGCGTCCGCGAGAACCGGATCCAGAGTGCCTCCGTACAGCGCCTCGACGAACGCATCGGTCGCCGCCTCGAGCGCCGGCAGCTCGCGGTGCAGGTGGGTCGCGGCCGACCAGGCGTCCGGCCAGAGCGTCGCGTAGTGGTTGCGCACGATCGGCGACAGCGACGGATCCTCCGCCCGGTCGTCCAGGATGATGTGCCCGTGCCAGCCGCGGCGCCGGTTCGGGAACGACCAGCTCAGCACGAACTCGAAGTCGCGCGCCTCGCCGGGCGCGAGCGTGTGCACGATGCCCAGGGATCCGGTGCGCAGCCGGGGAAGCCGGGCGAGCATCTCCTCCTCGGTGAGCGGCGGGGCGTCGGGATCCGCGTCCCGCTCGGCGAAGAGGCCGCGCGGGCGGTCCTCCAGGGTCAGCCGCGGCTCGGGCGCGAGCAGTCCGTCGGCCGTCAGGTCGCTCCAGAACATGCGGGCGCCGTCGGGCCAGTAGCTCGTCACCCACTGCGGCTTGGCCGTGATCGAAGGGTCTGTCGTGGTGAGGGCGAGCGTGCCGTAGCCCGGGTCGTCCTCGGGCAGGTCGATGCCGAAGTCCAGGCCGCGCACGACGCCGTCGTCGCGCCACCGCACGGTCTGCGTACCGCGCATGCCCCAGGGAGCGTCCGGACCGGGTTCGCCGCGCCCCGCCGTGTGCGACACGCTGCCTGCGACGGTGACCGCGACGGGCACCGTCCCGGGGTTGACCACCCGATAGCGCAGCACGGCCGCCGGGATGCCGGACGCGTCGGCATCGAGCGGCACGAGCGGGGTGAAGGCGTGCAGGGACACCTCGACCGGCAGCGCGCGGTCGGCGAAGTCGATGTCCACCACCGGGTACTCGCCGTGCATGGTCGCGGCGTCCAGGCGCGGCAGGCCGGCGAGGTCGTCGAACGAGAAGCCCGCGTCGAGGTCGCGGCGCCCCGTCATGCGCGCCTCGATCACGCGTGTGACGGGCTCCGCGCCCTCGGGGGCGGCGTGGATCGCGAAGAAGGTGCGGGGGTTGCGGCGGTCCTTGTCCGGGTGGTTCTCGAGCTCCCAGTCGCGCAGCTCGCCGCGTGCGCCGAGCGAGACGTTGCCGGTGCCGACGCCTCCGAGCAGGAACGCGGCCCGCTCGGAGGTGTGCGGGATCGGGCGGGCACGGCGCGTCATGCGGACGCCTCCTTCGCGTCGTCGGCCTTCTGCTGCGCGGCCAGCTCGTGCACGACGTCGGCGGTGCCGGCGTACAGCCGCAGATAGCGGTCGTAGAGCGCGTCGTAGAGCGGGGCGAGACACGGATCCGGGACGATCGTCGTGACGACCAGGTTCCACTCGTCGATCCTCGGGGCATGCTCCGCGACGGCACCGGCCGCGAGGAACGCGGCCCCGTAGCTCGCGCCGATCGTGATCTCCGGCACCTCCTGCACGAGCCCGGTGACGTCCGAGACGATCTGCAGCCAGAGCCGGCCCTGCGTACCTCCGCCCACCGCGACGATGCGGCGGATCTCCGCTCCCGCGTCGCGCATGGTCTGCACGTTGTGCCGCACGCCGAGCGCCGTCGCCTCGAGTGCAGCGCGGTACAGGTCGCCCCGGCCGTGCGCGAGGGTGAGGCCCGCGATCACGCCCCGTGCGTCCGGATCCTGGATCGGCGTGCGCTCCCCCGCGAAGTACGGCAGCATCACGAGCCCCCGCGCGCCCGGCCCCGAGGCCTCGGCCTCGGCGAGCAGCTGCGGGTAGTCGGAGTCCGTGAGCTCCTTCAGCCACCCCGTCAGCGCGCCGGAGGTGGACAGCCCGCCGGCGAGGTTCCGCGTGCCGGCGAACGCCCCGGCCGTGGTCCACATCGAGGGGGTACGCAGCGTCTGCTCGCCCGTCGCCACCAGGAACATGGTCGTGCCGTACATCAGCATGAGGTCTCCGACGCCGTGCGCCCCGACGCTGACCGCCTCGGTCCACGCGTCGATGGTGCCGGCGATCACGGGCGTGCCCTCGGGGATCCCGGTGAGTGCCGCGGCCTCCGCCGTCACCGCACCCGCGACGTCGCCGGCCCACCGCAGCGCGGGCTGCGCGAGGGGGGCCGCGTAGCGCTCCCACCACGCGTCGTGCCAGCGCTCGCGCTCGATTTCGTAGAGCGGTGAGACCTGGCTCGCCGACTGGTGGTCCAGCACGTAGGCGCCCGTGAGGCGGTGTGCGAGCCACGAGGCCGGCATGAACAGCCGGCGCGCCCGCCCCCATGCCTCCGGCTCCTCGTCACGGATCCAGAGGATCTTCGGTCCGCCCGCCTGCGAGGTGAGCACGGATCCGCCCACGCGTGTGATCTCGTCGACGCCGAGGTCCTCCGTCATGCGCGCGATCTGGCTGCCGGCCCGGGTGTCGACGCCGTATAGGATCGCCGGGCGCACCGGCTCGCCGTCCTCGTCGGCCAGCAGGATGCACGGGCCCATGCCGCTCACGCCGACCGCCGCGACCTCAGCGTCCGGCACGGCGGCGAGCAGTTCCTGGGCGAGCGAGACGAACTCGTCCCACCAGATCCGGCCGCCCATCTCGACCCAGCCGGTGCGCGGGCGGCTCACCTCGTGCGTCCGCGTCGCCTGGGCGAGGATCACGCCCTCGGCGTCGACGAGGACGCCCTTGCTGCTGGAGGTGCCGATGTCGACACCGATCGTGCACCGCACGCGCATCCTCCTCGATCGCTCGGCCTGGCCGGACGGCGATCACACTACGCGAAATCGATTTCAAGCGCAATTGCCCCGCGATCGTCCTCCACAGCACCCGATCAGCGTGATTCCTCCCCTGATTCCGTGAAACCGACTTCGAGACCTTTGGCTGATGACACGCTCGGAACGACCGAAGAGACTGGAGGCATGGACATGACCGAACCGCAGGTGTGGACCCTGATCGGGGTCTTCACGGCGATCATGCTCGGCGGCATGACGCTGATGACGACGCTTCTCACGAACGCCATCGACGGACGGCTCGAGGGCCTCGAGGGCAGGTTCCACGGCAGGTTCGAGGCCATGGACAGCAGGTTCGACGCCATGAACAGCACGTTCGAGGGGCTCCGCGCCGAGATGAACGCCCGCTTCGACGCGGTGGACGTGAAGGTCTCGGCGCTCGACAAGGATGTGGCGGCGCTGGCCGACCGCCTGTGGCACTCCTGAGCGGGGGTCAGCGCGAGACGGTCGCCGCCTGGATCTCGTTGCGCAGCACGACGGTGCGGGCGGGCTGGTCGTCGCCGCCGATCCGATCGAGCAGCATCCGGGCCGCGGTCACGCCCATGTGGCGCGCGGGCAGGCGCACGACGGTGACCACGCTCGGCGACAGCGTCGTGAACGGCAGCGATCCGACGACCGCGACGCCCATCGCAGGCGGAGTGAGTCCCCGCTCGGTGAGCACCTGGATCGCGCCAACACCGATGAGGTTGTTGCCGGCGACGACGGCGTCGGGCGGCTCGGGCAGCGCCAGCAGCTCCGCCATGGTCTCGCGCCCTCCGTCCACCCGGAACGTCGAGAACCGCAGCAGCTCCGGATCCACCGGCAGATCATGGGCCTTGAGAGCGGCGCGCCACCCGTCGGCGCGCTCGAGCGCCGTCTCGATGTGCTCCGGGCCGGCGATGTGCGCGATCCGGCTGTAGCCGGCCTCGATCAGCTGCTCGGTCGCGCTGCGCCCGGCGTCGCGGTTCGCCATCATCACGCCGTCGATGTCGTAGCCCGTGGTGCGGTCGACCGCCACCACGGGGCGGCCCGCCGCCATGATCTCGTCCAGGCTGGTGCGGTCGGAGGCCGCCGCGAGGATCACGCCCGACATGTGCTCGGCGATCGCGATGCGCAGATAGGTCTGCTCCTTCTCGACCTGGGCGTCGGAGTTGCAGAGCACCACCGAGTACCCCGCCTCGGAGGCGACGTCCTCGACGCCGCGGGCCATCTCGGTGAAGTAGGGGTTCTCGATGTCGGGGATCACGAGCGCGATCACCTCGGAGCTCTGCCGCCGGAGCGTCCGGGCGGTGCGGTTCGGGAAGAACTTCAGCTGCGCCGCCGCCTGGCGCACGGCCACGACCTTCTCCTCCGAGACGCCCACCCCGTTGAACACGCGCGACACGGTCGCGGGAGACACGCCGGCGAGACGCGCCACGTCGTAGATGGTCGCCATCCCGCCCTGCCTTCTGTTGTCCGTCAGGACACACTATCGTGATGAAATCGATTGCAACAGTGGCGGCGAATCGGTAGGGTGGCCGCACGCACCGTCGCGAGTCCCGCGCGGATCCACCCACCCCCCTCGAGGATGTGCCCCGTCATGACGCTTTCCGATCTCACCGCCGTCTCGGCCCTGCGACGCGTTCAGACCCGATCGATCTCGCCGGAGAACTTCGACGGCTCGGTCGGCGGCGGCGCCAGGGCGACCGAGGGGACGGGGGCCGACTGCGCCCGCGACCTGGGGCCGGGATGGAAGATCTCGCCGAGCGTCGACATCAAGGCGGGCGAGACGTTCGATCTCGCCGCGATCGACGGCCCCGGCAGGATCACGCACATCTGGATCACCACGCACACCGACAACTGGCGCACCCTCGTCCTGCGGGCGTACTGGGACGGTGCCGACGAGCCTGCCGTCGAGGTGCCCTACGGAGACTTCTTCTGCAACGGCTGGGGCGTGTTCGCGCAGGTGAACTCGCAGGTGATCGCCGCCAACCCGCACGGCGGATTCAACTCGTACTGGCCGATGCCGTTCCGGGAGGGGGCGCGGCTGACCATCGAGAACACCTCGGTCGTCGACGTGCGCGTCTACTACCAGGTCACCTACGAGATCGGCGGCGACTACTCCGCCGACGGCTACTTCCACGCGCAGTGGCGGCGCTCGAACCCGCTCGAGGAGCTCGTCCCGCACACGATCCTGGAGGGCGTCGAGGGCCAGGGCCAGTACGTCGGCACCTACATCGCCTGGGGCGTGAACTCCAACGGCTGGTGGGGCGAGGGCGAGATCAAGTTCTACCTGGACGACGACACCGACCACCCCACGATCTGCGGCACCGGCACCGAGGACTACTTCGGCGGCGCGTGGAACTTCGACATCCCCGGCCAGGGATACACCGCGTTCTCCACCCCCTACCTCGGCATGCCGCAGGTGATCCGCCCCGACGGCCTCTACGTCTCGCAGCAGCGCTTCGGCATGTACCGCTGGCATCTCGCGGATCCGATCCACTTCTCCACCGGGCTGCCCAAGGTCGACATCCAGGCACTCGGGTGGCGCAGCGGCTGGCGGTATCTGCCCCTGCGGGACGACATCGCCTCCACCGCGATGTTCTACCTCGACCGTCCCACGGCCCGGCGCCCGAAGTCTCCCAGCGCCTCCGACATGGAGGTGCACCTAGGAACCGCCCCGGTGCCGGATCTGGGATTCACTCCCCCGCGCGAACCGCGCAGCTGAACCCGTCGCGCGGCGACCGCCGGCGACGCGAAGAAAGGAGAGGGCGATGAAGCCCTTCACGAGGATCGCGGCCGGCGCCGCGGCCGCCTCCCTGACCGCGCTCGCCTTGGTGGCGACGGCCTCGCCTTCCGCCGTCGCGACGTCGGCCGCGACGCCGGCGACGGTCGTCTCGAAGGTGACCGGTCCGGATGCGCCCAGCAACACCTGGGGCCAGTGGGATGTGAAGTCCACCGACCTCGGAATCCTGTGGGACGACGGATCGGGCCACGTGCTCGCCGCCTTCGGCGACACCTTCGGCAATTCCTGGACGGGTCCGGGCGGAGGTGCGCCGCCGAACGGGAACTGGCGCAGCAACGTGCTGCTGCGCTCGAGCGACACCGACCTGTCCGATGGGATGCTGCTGGATCACGTCGTGCAGGATCCAGCGGGGATCGCGAAGCAGATCATCCCCTCGAAGAAGATCAACGGCGACGAGATCACGGTCATCCCGACGTCGGGCATCTCGGTCGGCGGACGTCAGTACCTGGGCTTCATGTCGGTGCGCCAGTGGGGACCTCCCGGCGTGTGGGACACGAACCATGCCGGCATCGCCTACTCCGACGACGACGGCGAGACCTGGACCGTATCCGACACCCGCTGGGACAACCCGGACGGGCATGATCCCTTCCAGATGCAGGCGTACGTGCAGAAGGGCGGCACGATCTACGTCTTCGGCACGCAGAACGGCCGCAACGGCCCGGCCTCGGTCGCGAAGGTCCCCGCGCAGAAGCTGCTCGACAAGGCGTCGTACCGATATTGGGACGGCTCGTCCTGGAGCAAGGACGAAGCCGCGGCGAAGCCGGTCATGGACGCGCCGATGAGCGAGATGTCGGTGCAGTGGGACGACTACAGCAAGCGGTTCCTGATGATGACGCTGTCCGGCGAGGACATCGTCCTGCGCACGGCGCAGAGCCCTGAGGGACCGTGGACGCCGGCGCAGACCGTCGCGAGCTCGACCGACTACCCGGCGCTGTACGGCGGCTACTTCCATCCGTGGAACAAGAACGGCGAGATCTACTTCACGATGTCGCAGTGGAACCCGTACAACGTGTATCTGATGCACCTGCGCATCGATCGCAACGGCACGATCGTCGACCCGAACCTGGTGGCGGATCCGAGCTTCGAACGCGCGACCTCTCTGGGCGACGGCACGAACGGCACCTGGGGCGCGAAGCCCAACTCGGGGATCGACAATGCGCCGGCCGCGGGCTTCACCGGCGACCACCGCGTGTTCGTGCGGTACAACCAGGGCTGGCGCGACATCTGGCAGGATGTGGCGGTGCAGCCGCACACGAGCTACCGGCTGACGGGCTTCCTGCGCACCTCGGTCAACAGCGATGCCGGCTACTTCGGCGCGCGGTCGCTCGACGGCACGGTGATCTCGGAGGCCCACTTCGTCTCGGTGGGCGCGTGGACGCGCTTCACCGTGACGTTCGACTCCGGCGATCGCGACGCCGTGCAGCTCTACGGCGGGGTCTGGACCGACAGCGGCGACATCTGGATGCAGATGGACGACGTCGCGCTCGTCCGCGCCCCCTGACCGCGCAACCCCGCAGGCGCCGCTTCGAGAGGGAAAACGTCGCTCCGACGGTCGTGGGAGCGACGTTTTCCGTCTTCGGCGCCGGATCCGGGCTCAGGCGAGCGCGCGCACCGGTCCGCGCAGCACGGCGCGATCGAGGCCGTAGCGCCCCGCGCCGGTGAAGGCGAGGGCGAGGGCGGCGGCGCCGAGCACGGCCGCGAACTCCCAGCCGCCGTCACCGACCCAGATGCCGTTGCCGAGATGCACCAGTACGATGGCGCCCGCCATGTCGGCGGCGAGGAGCACGCCGACGGGGCGCGTGAACAGGCCGGCGACGAGCAGGATCCCGCCGATCAGCTCGAGGAACGCGATCGCGGGGCCGGCGATCTCGGGCAGGGGTGCGCCCATGCCGGCGAAGGCCTGGACGGTGCCGGGCAGGGTGTACTCGAAGACCTTCTGCGCGCCGTGCGCGGCGAAGACGCCGCCGATCACGAGGCGCAGGACCAGGAGTCCGAGCGAGGAGGCGGGCTTCGAGGTGTTCGTCATTCCGGAATGCTCCTTCGTGGCAGGACACCGCGGCGAGCGCGGCTCGGGGCGTCCGCCCCGTTCTCCCACGCTACGGAGCACTGCCTGTCATGTTTCTGAACGCGGGCTCAATATTCCGTGCCGATACCGTCGGAGGTTCCGGCGTGGTCGAGCCGGGCGCCGCCTCAGGACGTCGGGATGACGACGATCGGCTGGGTCGTGGGCTTGCCCGTGGGCGAGCCTCCGGCAGGCTCGACGGTCACCGCGATCGCGTCGCCGGCGTGCATGCTCCCGCGCAGCTGCGCCGTGGTCGTGCCCGGCTCGGCGGCGAAGACGCCGGCGGAGACGGGGGTGTCGCCGCGGACGAACCACAGTTCGTACGTGCGGGCGGAGTCGAGGGGCTCGAGCCCGTCGGAGACGAGCACGGCCGTGCCGATCGACGCCGACCAGTGCGCCGTCGCGTGTCCGCCGGAGGGCAGCGAGACCGTCTTCTGGGCGGCGTCCGGGGCGTTCTCGATCCGGTCCAGCGCCACGACGGCCGCGGGGCGCAGCAGCTGCGGGATCACGACCGCGGCACCCGCGCCGAGCCCGACGACCAGCACGAGGCATGCGGCGAGCGCGAACAGGAGCCTGCGCGGACGGCGCGCGGGCGCAGCCGCGGAGGACTGCGGAGCGGGCTCCTGATGGCCCCCGTCGGCGAGGGCGGACGGCGGATCCGCGGGGGCGGGCGGCGCGGCGGCGGGCACCGTGTCAGCGGGCTCCTGGGGCGTCACGGCGATGCGGGCGAGGAGCGCGTCGCGGAGCGACGGCGGGGGAGCGACCGCGGGCACGCCTTCGGCGAGGAGGGCTGCGGTGTCCGCGTCGTCGGCGACGATCGGAGCCCATTCCGGGTGCGCGGCGAGCGCGGCCTCGTAGCGCTGCTCGTCCTGCACCGACAGCGATCCGAGGCTGTGGCCTGCGGCCAGCTCTGCGAACTCCTGCTCGTTCATGCGTTCACCCCCCAGTGCGTCCGAAGACGCGTGAGTCCATCTCTCATGCGGGTCTTCACCGTTCCCAGCGGTGATCCCGTGATCGTGGCGATCTCGCTCTGCGAGTAGCCGCCGTAGTACGCGAGCACGAGCGCCTCGCGTTGCGCGTCCGGCAAGGCGGAGAGGGCGTCGACCACCCGGTCCGCGTCGATCGACAGCTCGGCCTGCTCGGCGACGCTGTCATGGGCGACGTCGAGGTCGCGCGCCCCGATCCGCACGTCCCGGTCGGCGCTGGCCTGCGAGGCCCGCACGCGGTCGACCGCTCGACGATGCGCGATCGTCAGGATCCAGGTCCTGCCCCGGCCCCGATCGGAGGCGAATCGGGAAGCGGTCTGCCAGATCTCCAGGAAGACCTCCTGCAGCACCTCCTCGCTCTGCGACCGGTTCACGAGGACACGGAGGATGAGGCCGAAGACGCGCGAGGAAAGCATGTCGTAGAGCTCGGCGAACGCCGACTGATCGCCCTGCGCGACGCGCAGCAGCAGCGCGGACGCGAGGTCGTCGCCGCCGTCCTGCTCGGCGTGCTCCCGATCGTCGATCACCATGGGTTCCAGCATGCCTCACCTCCCTGCCCCGCATCGGCAATGCGTCGAGGGCGAGCACTATCGCGTCCTTCCGTCTGCCCCTCCCCCGCGGGACCGGACCGCATGCTCGGACGGGTTCGTCGATCATGCGATCCGGTCTGCGTGGCGGATCCGCGGGTCCTTACTGGGCCGGCGGCATCAGGACGGAGTCGACGAGGTACACGGTCGCGTTCGCGGTGTGGACGCCGCCGCAGATCACGTTCGCGTCGTTGACCTTGAGGTTGTCGCCCGAACCGGTCACGGTCACCTCGCCGCCCTCGACGGTCTTGTGCGTGCCGACGATGTCCTTCGGCGAGATCTGACCGGCGACCACGTGGTACGTCAGGATCTTGCTGAGGGTGTCCGCGCCGGCATCCGTCTTCAGAGTGTCGATCGTCGCGGGATCGATCTTCTTGAAGGCGTCGTCGACGGGTGCGAAGACGGTGAACTCGCTCCCGTTGAGCGTGTCGACCAGGTTGACCTTCGGGTTGAGCTTGCCCGAGACCGCCGCGACCAGCGTGGTCAGCAGCGGGTTGTTGCTCGCGGCCGTCGCGACCGGGTCCTGCGCCATCCCGGCGACGGAGCCCGCGCCGGAGGGGACCTGCTTCGCGTAGGCGGCGCATCCCGGTCCGACCAGGTCGGCCGCCGGATCCATCGTCTGGGTGGGCGACGCGGCCGGCGCGCTGGTGGCGGGCTCCGAGGACGAGCCGGACGACGAGCCCGACATCGACGAACAGCCCGTGAGGGCCAGGGCCGCGGCGGCGAGCAGGCTGGCGGCGGCGAGCGACGCCCGGGCGTGCAGGCGAACAGTGGATCGCATGATCTTTCTCCTTTGACTGGTGCATCGCGACCGTTCATCGGCCGACACGATGCGTTCGGAGCCGCACCCGCACCGGATTGGATCCGGTCCGATCGCCATCCGATCGGCCGATCGCGACGAACCAGGGACATGGGTGAGAGCACAGGGAAGACAGGCGCACGGATCTGGGCCGCGGTCGCGGGGGTCGTGAGCGGCGCGGTGTTCGTCGCCGCCGCCGAGATCACGGCCTTCCTCGTGGCGCGCGACACGAGTCCGCTGCTCGCGGCGGGCTCGTTCGTCATCGACATCGTGCCGCAGTGGGCGAAGGAGCTGGCGATCGAGCTCTTCGGCGCCGACGACAAGCTCTTCCTCCTGCTGACCCTGGGCGTCGGCGTGCTCCTTCTCGCGGCGGTCGCGGGTCTTCTCGAGCGCCGGCGCCGAGGGGCCGGCGTCGCGGTGTTCGCCCTCGCCGGCGTCGCCGGGCTGCTGGCGACCGTGACGCGCGCGGGGGCGAGCGGCGCGTCGGCCCTGCCGCCGCTCGTCGGCGCGATCGCGGGCTGCACGTTCCTGACCCTCTCGATCCGCGCGCTGCACCGCTGGCGCGTCCCCGCGGCCGGCGTCGAGGCGGGCCCGGATCGCCGGCGCTTCCTGGTGCTGACCGCGGTCGGGGCCGCCGCCGCCGTCCTCGCCGGCGTGGGCGCACGCCTCGGCACCGCGGCGACCACCTCGATCGCGGCCGCACGCAAGGCTCTGCGGCTGCCGGAGCCGCTGTCGCGGGTCACCGTGCCCGCGGGCGCCGAGCTGGACATCCCTGGCCTGTCTCCCCTGTTCACCCCGAACGCCGACTTCTACCGCGTCGACACGGCGCTCTCGGTGCCGGCGATCGCCCCGGCGGACTGGCGGCTGACGGTCGACGGCATGGTCGGCAGGAAGGTCGAGCTGAGCTTCGACGAGCTGCTGCGGATGGGCCTGCGGGAGTACGCCGTGACCCTGACCTGCGTCTCGAACCAGGTCGGCGGCGATCTCGTCGGCACCGCGCGCTGGCTCGGCGTGCCGGTGCGCGAGATCCTCTCCCGCGCGCTCCCCGCGAAGGGGGCCGACATGGTCCTCTCGCGCAGCATCGACGGGTTCACCGCGAGCACGCCGCTCGACGCGCTCACGGATCCGCACCGCGACGCGATCCTCGCCGTCGCCATGAACGGCGAGCCCCTGCCACCCGAGCACGGATTCCCCGTGCGGATGGTCGTGCCAGGGCTCTACGGATACGTGTCGGCGACGAAGTGGCTCACCCGGCTGACCGTCACGACCTTCGAGAAGGATCAGGCGTACTGGACGCCCCGCGGATACAGCGCACAGGCGCCCATCAAGCTGTCGAGCCGGATCGACACCCCGCGCATCGACAGGGAGATCCCGCCGGGGGCCGCCCGGATCGCCGGGGTCGCCTGGGCGCAGACGGTGGGGATCGCGCGCGTCGAGGTGCAGATCGACGGAGGGGCGTGGCAGACCGCGACGCTGTCGGCTCCCGTCAGCGCCGACACCTGGGTGCAGTGGTTCCTCGACTGGAACGCCACGAGCGGCAGTCACACCCTCGTCGTCCGGGCGACCGATCGGAACGGACGGATGCAGGAGCAGGCGCGCACCCCGATCGCTCCGAACGGCTCGACCGGATGGCAGTCGACCGTCGTCCGCGTGGGCACGGCCGGCTGACGACCGCCGTCAGACGAGCCCCTGGATCCGGAACTGCTCCACGTGGTACACGCTGTTGTCGCCGGTGTTCCACTGGCTCACGCTGAGGTGCAGGTCCGACAGCGTCGAGCCCGGGATGATGTACCCGCCGTAGAGCTGGGCGACGTGCGTCGCGTCCTCGGCACCCCAGCTCCCGCCCCACAGCAGGGTGGTCTTCGTCGCCGTGTAGAGGTTGTCGGTGGGGGTGTTCACCACCATCGCGTCGATCCGGTAGGCGTCGGCGTTGAACCAGGTCAGGATCCACTTGCCGCCGAGCGGACGCAGGCACATCTCGCCGAACTTGCCCGGCAGCACCTCGGTGGCGGGATTGCCCCACGCCCAGACGCCGTTCGCGTAGCCCCACGGCTGGTAGGCCGACAGGGTCGTCATGCTGTTCTGCGGCACGCGGTAGAGCACGATCCCTTTGTCCCTCTGGAAGCCGGTGCCGTAGATGTAGACGTAGCCGTCGTTGCCCTGCCCCCAGGTGATGCACTGGAAGTGGCCGCCGGCCATGTCCGCCGGGAACTTCAGCCCCGTGTGCTGCCAGGTCGCGCCCGAATCGTCGGACTGCCAGAGCTCGGTCCAGCGCACCGCCCCGAACGTCGGTCCGTTCACGATCGCGTGCAGGTACATCCGCGATCCGATCGTGATCACGTCGGAGGGGATCACGGTCTCGTAGTAGGCGTCGTGCGGGTAGTACCAGAGCTGCGGCGCCGTGACCTGGGTGTTGGCGCCCGCGCCCGCCGCCCCGTTGAACACGACCCCGGAAGCGAGGGTGCTCGTGGACGAGTACAGCGCGACCGGCGAACGCCAGTCCGCGCCGCCGACCGCGTCGGCCCACGTGTCGCCGAACGTGAACAGCAGCCGCCCGTCGGGCGTGCGGGCCGGGATGCCGAGGTCGGTCGCGCCGATCCCGTACTGCACGCCCGCCTGCGTGCCGGCGAGCACCTTCATGCGGGTGACGGTGAGCCCGGCGGCGGCCGCGGGACTCGCGCCCAGCGCCGATGCCCCGAGCGCCGCGCCTGCGGCGAGCGCCCCCTGGAGGACGGTGCGGCGGGTCAGCCCGCGGGCGGGGCGGAGCACTTCTTCGGACATGGCATTCTCCCCTTCGAGAACACGGCCGGCTACTTGAGTCCGGCCATCTTGATGTTGCCGATGATCTGGCGCTGGAAGATGAGGAACAGGATCACGACCGGTGCGGCCGCCAGCACGGATCCGGCCATCAGCAGGCCGAGCTCGCTCGAGCCCCGCCCGGTGCGGAACTCGGCGAGGTACTGCTGCAGCACGAACTTCTCGGGTGAGGTGATCGTCATGATGGGCCAGACGTAGGAGTTCCAGTAGGTCAGGAAGGCCGTGATCCCCATCACCACGAACGGCGGCTTGGACAGCGGCAGGAAGATGCGCACGAAGATCGCGAAGCGGCCGCAGCCGTCGAGCATCGCCGCTTCTTCGAGACTCGCCGGGATGTTCAGGTAGAACTGCCGGATGAAGAACACCGAGGCCGCGCTCGCCGCACCGGGGATCACCAGCACGGCGAGGGTGTCGAGCATGGCGAGCCGCGTCACGACGATGAAGCTCGTGAGCAGGATCGTCATGCCCGGGATGAACATGGTCGTGATGACGGCGACCCAGAGCGTGCGCTGGAACCGGAACTGCAGCCGCGCGAACGCGTAGGCGGCGAGCGAGTTCACGGTCAGGCTCAGCAGCGTGAACAGGATGGCGCCGAGGAACGTCCAGCCGAGGGTGCGCAGGAACGTCTCGTCGGCGAGGATCTTCGCGTAGTTCTCCCAGTGCCACACCTCGGGGAAGAACTGGAACGGCGTGCTGAGCACCTCGGTCTTCGCCTTGAACCCCGCGATCACCATCCAGGCGAGCGGGAACAGGGCCGCGAGCAGGAACAGCAGGCCCACGAGGGCCTTGCCGATGAGGATCGCCCAGCCGGTGACGCCGTGCGGCGCCGTGAAGCGGCGGCGGCCCTTTCCGGCCAGGACGATCCGGGTGGTCTCCAGCGCGGTGGTCGGGGAGGTCGCACTCATCAGTCGACGAGCCTTTCGGAATTGATGAACTTGAAGACGAGGGCCGAGACGGAGCCCAGCACGACGAACAGCAGCAGCGCCGCGGCGATCGAGTAGCCCACGTTCACGTCGTTGCGGAAGTGGTTGAAGATGAACAGGTTCGGCAGCGTGGTCGAGTCCAGCGGTCCGCCCTGGGTCATGACGAGGGGCAGCTCGAACTGCTGGATCGCCGCGACGAAACCGGTGATCAGCAGATAGAGGAACACGTTCTTCATCTGCGGCATCGTGATGTAGAAGGTCTTCTGCCACCAGCCGGCGCCCTCCATCGCCGCCGCCTCGTAGTACTCCGTGGGGATGTCGACCATGGCCGCGACCATGATGAGCGAGGTGATGCCCATCCCGAGCCAGACGGCGGGCACGGCGACCGAGAGCAGCGCCCACGCCGGATCCCCGATCCAGGCGACCGCGTCGATGTGGAACGCGGCGAGCACGGCGTTCAGGATGCCGCCGTCGTAGGTGTAGATCAGCACGAACACGATCGACGCGATCACCGACGAGATGATCGTCGGGATGTAGATGCTGACCTTGAGCACGGTCGCGAATCGCCGCGAGACGCTCACCACGAGGCTCGCGAAGAGGAACGCGAGCACCAGCATCGGCGGCACGGTCATCAGCACGAACAGGAAGCCGCGTCCGATCGTCGCGACGAACAGCGGGTCCGTCAGCACGTCGGCGTAGTTCTTCCAGCCGACGAACTGCGGATCCTTGTAGAAGCTCCAGTCCTGGAAGGAGAGGAATCCCGCGTAGACGGCCGGCCAGATCACGAAGATCCCGAGCAGGATCACCACGGGCGCGAGCAGCAGGTACGCGAGCCTCGTGTCGCGGTAGCGGTGCCGGTCGGCCCTGCGCTTCGCGGCGCGTCGGTCGTCGATCGCTGGCGTGGTCATCGTTGCTCTCCGTCGGGGGGATGATGCGGGGGCGGGCTGCGCGGTCGGGGACGGCCGCACAGCGGTCCCCGACCGCGCCGCGCTCACTTCTTCGGAGCCTTGCCGGGCAGGCCCTGCGACTGGATGACCTTCTCGATCGCGGCGTTCGCGGTCGAGATCGCATCATCGGGCGACTTGGCGCCCTTCATGACCGACTCCATCGCGGTGCCGACGGCCAGCGAGACGTCCCAGGGGTAGGTCGGCTCGGGGATCGCGGTCGGCGCGATGTCGTTGACGATCACGGTCGACCACGGGGCCTTGGCGGCGGCCTCGTCCTTCGCGACGGCCTCCTGCACGCTCTTGCGCACGGGCACCTTGGTGAACTGCGTGTTCACGAAGAACGGCACGAGGTTCTTCGGATCGCCCGCGAGCGACCACTCCAGGAACTTCCCCGCGGCTTCGGCGTTCTTGCTCTTCGCGTCGATGACCCACTTGAAGTTGCCGAGCGTCGTGGCGGTGCGTCCGTCGGCGTTGGACGCGTTCGGGAACGCGCCGATGCCGGTCTTGGTGAGCAGGTCGGGGTAGTCGGAGCCGATCTCGGACATCATCCACGAACCGGAGACCTTGAAGGCCACCTTCTTCTGCCCGAAGTCCTTGCCCTCGACGTAGGCGGCGAGCGCCTGCTTGGGCATGTACCCCTTGTCCCAGAGCTCCTTGTACTTGGACATCAGGTCACGGTACGCCGCGTTGTCGATGTCCGGCTTGGACCAGTCGTCGGTGAGCGCGGTGTGGCCCGCGAAGTTGTACTGCTGGCCGACGGTGGACCAGGCGAAGGTGATCGCGTCGGACGCGGGCGAGATGCAGTACTGGCCCTGCGCGAGCGTCGGCTGGATCTTCGCGCAGTCGGCGAGCAGGTCGTCCCAGGTGGCGGGGGCCTTGTCCGTGTCGACCCCGGCCTTGGCGAGCATGTCCTTGTTCCAGAACAGCACCGTCTGCGCCTCCTGCAGGAGGGGGTACGCGTAGTAGGTGCCGCCGATCTCGGAGACCGACTTGGCGGAGTCGATGATCTCGTCGAGCTTGGACTTGTCGACGACCTTGCCGAGGTCGTACAGCTGCCCCGCGTTGACCGCGTCCTGGATGCTGCCGGAGTGGGTGTAGATGTCGGGCGCCTTGCCTGCGGCCTGCGCCGCCTTCATCTTCTGGTCCCAGGCGTCCGCGGGGATCTCGGTGTCCTTGACGACGATCTTGTCCTGCGCGGCGTTGAACTTCTTGACGATGTCCTTGTACCAGGCGTTCTCGGGCGGGGTGAACGTGCGGTGCCAGAACTCGATGGTGGTCTTGCCCCCGGAGTCGCCGCCGCCTCCCGCAGCCTGTCCCGGGGTGCTCGAGCCGCAGCCCGCGAGCAGTCCGATCGCGGTGACGCCGCCCAGTGCGGCCATCACCACCCGGCGGGTGCGCTGTGTGTCCGTCTTCATGGTTCCTCCTCGGGAACACGACTTCCTCGTCGAATCGGTGCAGGGTCCGGCGCTCACGCCGGTTCCGCGGTCGCGCTCAGGATCGGCATCGACCGGGTTGTCGTCCAGGCTAGGCGAAATCGATTTCAGATACAAGATGATCTTCGCCGAAATCCGGATCCCGGCGAGAGTCTGGCATCCGGACGCCGTCCTGTCTCCTCTTCCTGCTTTATCTTTCCCCGCGATCTCGCTTAGGATCCGCGAGAAGGAAATCGATTTCAGATGATCGCCGATCGTCTCCCTCGCACCCCGAGGAGCACCGACGACCACACCTGGCACCCCTGAGGAGATCTCCCCCGCCGTCGCCGGCGGCCGCTGGCTGCGCCCGTCCGGCGCCGCGCCGCGCGAGGGGTGCGGTCAGCGGTTGAGGAACTCTACTGCTCGGGGGGCGAAGTCGGTGTGGTACTGGAAGATGCCGCCGTGGCCGGAGTCGGGGTAGATGATCAGTTCTGATCCCGCGATGCGCCGATGGAGGTCGATCGAGAGGACCGAGGGCACCATGCGGTCGTTGTCGCCGTTGGCGATGAGGGTGGGCATGGTGAAGGTTGAGAGATCAGAGGGCACGGAGCGGCCATAGCGCTGGATCGCGCGCAGCTGGGTCTGGAACGCCTTGAGACCGATGGCCGCGTCGCGGTCCGTCGTGCGCTCCTGAAGCCGTGCGATGAACGCCTTGCCGGCACGCTTGCCGGCGGTGTCGCGGTTGAAGAAGAGGAACTCCTTCGGGTCCGAGCGGGTGAGGGCAGCGCGGAGAAGGTCGAAGTAGGTGGTGCGGAGCACCTTGTCGATGTCTTTGCCGCCGCGGGGGCCGGTGCCGGTGAGCACGAGCCGGCGGACCAGGCCCGGGTGGGCGACGATGAGGTCTTGGGCGATCATCCCGCCCATGGAGAACGAGAACACGTCGATCTCGTCGTAGCCGAGCACGTGGATGAACCGGTAAGCGGCTTCTGCGGCCTGCTCGATGGTGGGTGGGACGGTGCCCGAGGAGCCTCCGACTCCGACGTTGTCGAAGGCGATGACGTGGCGGGTTTTCGCGATCGGGTCGATGATGCGCGGATCCCCGTTGTCGAGGGTCGCGGCGAGGTGCCCGAAGAAGACCACGGGGATGCCGCCCCGGGGGCCGAGTTCGCGGTAGGCGAAGGTGGTGCCGCTCGTGGTGACGGTGCGGTTGGGTGCCTTGGCATAGGAAGTGATGACGGGTTCGTCGCTCATGATCGAGTCGCTCAGGCTTTCAGTTCGGGGTACAGAGCTTCGACGGGTGCGCTCAGTCCTGCTTTGATCGAGGTGGTGACTTCGTCGGCGATGACTTCGTAGCCGCCGGCTTCGACGGTGTCGAACACGTGAATGACGAGATCGGCGGGGAGCATCTTCGGCCCATTGTCATGGGCCGCCATCGGGGTGTCGACGTAGCCGACATGCACGCCCACCACGTGTGTGCCTCTGGGGGCGAGCTCGAGGCGCAGCGAGTTCGTTGCTGACCAGAGCGCGGCTTTCGAGGCGCTGTACGCGCCACCGAACGCGTACCAGCTGGCGACCGAGTGCATGTCGATCAGCACAGACTCCGGACGGGAGGTCAGGACCGGCGCGAACGCGGCAGCGAGCATGACAGGGGCGATGAAGTTCGTCTCCATCGTGGCCCTGAGGGCGTCGGCGGAGATGTCGAGCAGGCTCCACGTGGGCGGCAGCGTTCCGGCGTTGTTGATCAGGACGGTGACGTCGGGGGCGGCCTCGACGGCTGCCGCGATGGAGGCGGGGTCGGTGATGTCGAGCGCGAGCGGCACGATCCGGTCATCGCCCCAGTCGCGGGGGGTGCGGGCAGTGGCGTAGACCTTCACGGCTCCGCGGGCGAGAGCTTCGGCGACGAACGCCGAGCCGATCCCGCCATTGGCTCCGGTGACGAGCACGACGGCTCCGGTGAGTGACGACATGAGGAACTCCGTATCGGGGATGGGGTACGTGGTCGGGTGGGTGGATGCGGGTCAGTCGGTCACGGAGACCACGATCTTGCCGCGCACGCCGCCACGCTGCATCGCGGTCAGCGCCGCGGGGGTCTCGGCGAACGGGAACACGCGTCCCACCACGGGATGCAGCGCTCCGGCATCGACGAGCGCGGCGATCTCCGCAAGCTGGCGGCCGTCGGCGTGCATCCAGAGGAAGGAGTAGTCGACACCGAGTCGACGCGCCTGCCGGCGCACCTTGGCGCTCAGACCACCGATGGCCAGCCTGAGACCGGCATTCAGGCCGATCGCCCGAGCGAAAGCCGGATCGGGCGGGCCAGCGATCCCGATGGCGAGACCACCGGGGCGCAGCACGCGCAGTGACTTCTCGAGGTTCTCGCCCCCTACGCCGTCGATGACAAGGTCGTAACCGGAGAGCAACGTCGCGAAATCCTGGGAACGGTAGTCGATGACCTCGTCCGCGCCGAGCCCGCGCAGCCACTCGACGTTCGAGGCGCTCGCGGTCGTGGCGACATGTGCTCCGAGATGCTTCGCGAGCTGCACGGCGACCGACCCGAAGCCACCCGCGCCGCCGTGGATGAGCACCCGGCTCCCCACCCCGACCCCGGCGCGCTCCACGAGCGCCTGCCAGGCCGTCAAAGCGACCAGCGGCAGTGAGGCCGCCTCGACCATGCCCAACGAATCAGGCTTCAACGCCACGTCACCCTCTGCGATCGCGATGCGCTCGGCGAAGGTTCCGATGCGGAAGTCGGCTGGGCGAGCGAACACCTCGTCACCCACGGCAAACCGGGTGACGGCCGATCCGACTGCCTCGACCGTTCCCGCGACGTCGTGCCCGAGGGTCAGCGGCAGCTCGTAGTGGAGCATCGCCGTGAACTCCCCCTCGGCCAGCTTCACGTCGAGGTGATTCACCCCTGCCGCGTGCACAGTCACCAGCACGTCGTGATCGCCTACCACGGGCTCGGGTGCATCCGCTTCTCTGACCTCGCCCTTGTACCGGTCAATTCTGAAGGCCTTCATAACCTGCTTCTCTCATCGTTTTTTATGAGCGTAGTCACTAATGAGCGCACTCGCAAGTGACTGTACGATGAAAATCTGTAGAATGAAGACCTGATGACCCCTCCCGACACTGCGCCCGTCGGCCGCCGCGAGCGCAACAAGCAGCAGAAGCTCGATCGCATCACCGCGGCCGCGGACGATCTCTTCCGTCGATACGGGGTCGACGACGTCACGACACAGCAGATCGCCGATGCGGCCGACATCGGCACGGGCACCCTCTTTCTCTACGCGCGCAGCAAGGCAGAGCTGTTGCTCCTCGTGCAGAACACGCACTACGCCGAGGCGATCGAGTCGGGCCTGCGCGCGGCCGCCACCGCCCGATCGCCGATCGAGGCGATCATGGCGCTCGTCGAACCCGTCGTGGAGTGCAACCGGCGACAGATCGACAACGGCCGCACCTACCTCCGCGAACTCATCTTCGGCGACCCCGAAGAGCCCCACCACGCCGTCGGCCTCCAACTCATCCAACGCGTCGACGCCGCCTACGTCGAGATCCTGCAGCGCGATGGCCGGTTCACCGCGAGCGATGCCGCGACGCTCGCTCGCGCCATCTCCGCGGCCATGTTCGTCTGCCTCGCCTCACCGCTGCATCTGAACAGCACCAACGCTCAGGTCTGCGACGACATTCGCGAGCAGACGCGGGTACTCATCCGCGCGTAGGTGGTTCGGTAGCGACATCCTGCGCGTCGAGAACGCCCCTGTCGTCGCGCGCACAGGTCAATGCCCGCTGGTCGTACGGGCCGAGCGCCTCGGAGATCCCAGCGGCCCGGCCTACGAGAACCTGGAGGTCGTCGAGCCGCTGGACTGACCCGCAGCCTCAGCGCTCGCTGTCGTCGGGATCGTCGGCGAGCTCGTCGTCCGACGCCTCAGGGCGGTTCAGCCAGGGCCGCCACAGGACGATCTCGGTGGAGCGCCGGATCCGTCGTCCGGAGGGGACGGCCATGATGGAGCCCGTCGCGCCGGCGGCGAATACCCGCACGCCGGGACGGCTGGCCCGCTCCTCGCGCAGGTCGTGCTCGAGCTCGACGACGCGGCGGCGGAGCGTGCGGACCTCGTCCTCGAGATCGAGCAGCTTCGCGATCGCCGGCAGGCTCATGCCCTCGCTCGACAGCTGCGCGACCTCGCGCAGCTGGGCGATGTCGCGCTGGGAGTAGCGGCGGGATCCGCCGCGGGTGCGTCCGGGCACGACCAGGCCGATCCGGTCGTACTGCCGCAGGGTCTGCGGATGCATGCCGGCCAGCTCGGCGGCGACCGCGATCGCAAAGATCGGGGTGTCGGCGCTCATACGCTCATCACCCACAGCGCACCCCGTTTCGGCCCTGCCGGAATGAGGGCGGCCGACCGAGATCAGGAGAATCCGCAGGGATCCACCTGATCTCGGTCAGTTCGCCCGTTCTCGGCATCAGCAGGGCGCGAGCGGAGGCGCACAATGACGGGGTCTTCACGCGCGCGCCTTCGCCAGCAGCTCGGCGCGCGGGTTCTCCGCGGGCTCGGCGGCCCGGAAGCGCTCGAGCGCCTCGCGCGCGGCCTCGTCCAGATGCGCCGGCACGGCGACCTGGATCTCGGCGAGCAGGTCGCCGGTGCCCTTCGACGTCGTGACCCCGCGGCCCTTGACGCGCAGCACCCGGCCGGACGGCGTTCCCGCCGCGACCTTGAGCTTGACCGGATCCCCTCCCAGCGTCGGCACCTCGATGGTCGCCCCGAGCGCGGCCTCCGTGAAGGTGACCGGCACGGTGACGCGCAGGTTGAGGCCGTCGCGGGTGAACACGGGGTGCGGTCTCACCGAGACCTGCACCACGATGTCGCCGTTCTCGCCGCCGTCCGGGGAGGGCCGGCCACGACCGCGAAGACGGATCTTCTGCCCGTCCTTCACGCCCGCGGGGATCTTCACCTTGAGCGGATGACCGTCCTCGCCCTGCAGCGTGACGGTCTCGCCGCGCACGGCCGTCGCGAACGACAGCGTGGTGCGCGCCGTGACGTCGGCGCCCTTGGTCGGGCCGCCGAAGCCCCGGAAGCCTCCGGACGGCTGCCCGAAACGGCCGGATCCGAAGGATCCGCCGCCCTGGTTGAACATCGCGAAGATGTCGTCGAAGTCGGCGGTCTGCCCGCCGCGGCCGCGGTTGAACGCGCTGAACACGTCGTCGAAGCCGCCGTTGCCGGCGCTGCCGGGCGCGGTGAACCGCGCGCCGCCGGCGCCCATGGCGCGGATCTGGTCGTACTCGGCGCGCTGCTCCGCATCGGAGAGCACCGAGTACGCCTCGCTGATCTCCTTGAACTTCGCCTCCGCCGCGGCGTCGCCGGGGTTGGAGTCGGGGTGGTACTTGCGCGCGAGCTTGCGGTAGGTCTTCTTCAGATCCGCCTCGGAGACGTCTTTCGAGACGCCAAGGGTCTTGTAGAAGTCCTTGTCGAACCAGTCCTGGCTAGCCATGCACCACCCCTACTCAGCGGGAACGGCGACGACGACCTTGGCAGGGCGCAGCTCGATATCGCCCAGGCGGTAACCCACCTCGACGACCTCCAGCACGACGGTCTTCTCGACGCCCGGGGTGGGCTGCTGGAAGATCGCCTCGTGCTGCTGCGGGTCGAACTCGTCGCCCTTCTCGCCGTAGGAGACGACGCCGAGCCGCTCGACGACCGAGCGGACCTTCTCGGCGATCGCGGCGAAGGGGGTGCCCTCCTGCAGATCGCCGTGCTGCGCGGCGCGGTCGAGATCGTCGAGCACGGGGAGCAGGCCCTTGGCGGCCTCGCCCTTCGCGCGCTGGATCTCGACGCCGCGCTGCTCCTCGGTGCGGCGGCGGTAGTTCGCGTACTCGGCCTGGAGGCGCTTGAGGTCGATGAGCAGGGTGTGCTCGGCGTCCGCGAGGGCCGCGTCCTCGGCGAGCGCGTCGTCGCTCGGCGCGGTGTTCAGGATGTCGTCGACCGTGAGCTCTTCGGCGTCCTGCAGGTCATCGGCCCCGGCCGCGGGGCCGGACGCGTTCGCGTCCGACCCCTGGCCGCCGACCTCACGGCCCCCCTCGGGGCCCTCGAAGTCCTTGGGATCCGTCATTACTTCTTCTCGTCCTCGTCGTCCACGACCTCGGCGTCCACGACGTCCTCATCGGACGCGGCGCCCTCGGCCGCCGGCTCGCCCTGCGGGGCGGATGCCGCGTCGGCCTGCGACTGCGCGTAGATGGCCTCGCCGAGCTTGGACTGCGACTGGTTCAGCTTCTCGAACGCGGCCTTCACGGCCTCGTCGTCCTCGCCCGCCAGCGCGGTCTTGAGCGCGTCGACGTCGGCCTTGACCTCGGTCTTCACGTCCTCCGGGAGCTTGTCCTCGTTCTCCGAGATGAGCTTCTCGATGGAGTAGGACAGGGTCTCGGCCTGGTTGCGGACCTCGGCCGACTCGCGGCGCTTCTTGTCCTCGGCGGCGTGCTCCTCGGCCTCGCGCACCATGCGGTCGATGTCGTCCTTCGAGAGCGAGGATCCGCCCGTGATGGTCATCGACTGCTCCTTGCCCGTGCCCTTGTCCTTGGCGGACACGTGCACGATGCCGTTCGCGTCGATGTCGAAGGTGACCTCGATCTGCGGGATGCCGCGCGGAGCCGGCGCGATGCCGGTCAGCTCGAAGGTGCCCAGCGGCTTGTTGTCGCGGGTGAACTCGCGCTCGCCCTGGAAGACCTGGATCGCGACCGACGGCTGGTTGTCGTCGGCGGTCGTGAAGGTCTCGCTGCGCTTGGTGGGGATGGCCGTGTTGCGCTCGATGAGCTTGGTCATCATGCCGCCCTTGGTCTCGATGCCGAGGCTCAGCGGGGTGACGTCGATGAGGAGGACGTCCTTGCGCTCGCCCTTCAGCACACCGGCCTGGAGAGCTGCGCCCACGGCGACGACCTCGTCCGGGTTCACGCCCTTGTTGGCCTCCTTGCCGGTCTCGCGCTTGACGAGCTCGGCCACGGCGGGCATACGGGTGGAACCGCCGACGAGCACGACGTGCGCGATGTCGCCGACCTTGATGCCGGCCTCGCGGATGACGTCCTCGAACGGCTTCTTGGTGCGGTCGAGGAGGTCCTTGGTGAGGTCCTCGAACTTCGCGCGGGTGATCGTCTCGCTCAGCGACACGGGGCCGTTCTCGGTGAGCGACAGGTACGGGAGGTTGACCGAGGTCGACGTCGAGGAGCTGAGCTCCTTCTTCGCCTGCTCCGCGGCCTCCTTGAGACGCTGCAGCGCGATCTTGTCGTTCGAGACGTCGACGCCGGTCGAGTCCTTGAACTGCTTGATCAGGTAGTCGACCAGGCGCTGGTCCCAGTCGTCGCCGCCGAGGCGGTTGTCGCCGGCGGTGGCGCGCACCTGGATCGTGGAGAAGTCGTCGTCCTTGCCCACCTCGAGCAGCGAGACGTCGAAGGTTCCGCCACCGAGGTCGAAGACGAGGATGAGCTCGTCCTCCTTGCCCTTGTCGAGGCCGTAGGCCAGGGCCGCCGCGGTGGGCTCGTTGATGATGCGCAGCACGTTGAGGCCGCTGATCTCGCCGGCCTCCTTGGTGGCCTGGCGCTCGGCGTCGTTGAAGTACGCGGGGACCGTGATGACCGCGTCGGTCACCGTGTCGCCCAGGTAGGCCTCGGCGTCGCGCTTGAGCTTCTGCAGGATGCGCGCGGAGATCTCCTGCGGCGTCCACTTCTTGCCGTCGACGTCGAACGACCAGTCGGTGCCCATGTGGCGCTTGACCGAGGCGATCGTGCGGTCGACGTTGGTGACGGCCTGGCGCTTCGCGGTCTCGCCGACGAGCACCTCCCCGTCCTTGGTGAAGGCGACCACCGAGGGGGTGGTGCGGAATCCTTCTGCGTTGGCGATGACCTTGGGCTCGCCGCCCTCGAGGACGCTGACGACGGAGTTCGTCGTACCGAGGTCGATACCGACAGCACGTGCCATTTGTTTTCTCCTTCAGTCGGAAGTTTCTGGGAAAGCCTGCGCGGCCGCAGGATCCCGGGGATCACCGGAAAACCTGAGTCGCGATGACTCAAGGGTACGCCCGCTGTCAAGGGATGTCAAAACAAACTTGATAGGACAACGCTCAAGTTTGACGCCGGCGGGGCGGCGCGGCGCGGCCGTTCCCCGCGGACGGGGAGCACTCCCCATCGACGCGGCACTCAGCAGATCCCTAAGATCGGCCTCATGACGACTCGCCTCCGCACCGCCGCCCCTGCGCTCCGCCTCGGCGCCGCCGGCCTGCTCCTCGCCGCCGCGCTGCCGCTGAGCGCGTGCGGGTTCCCGTTCTCGCCCTACGGCGGCGGCGCGGTGCGCGTCGACGGCGGCGGGACGCCCACCCCCGCCCCGACCGACACCACGACCGACGACTCCTCGGGGTCGGGGACCCTCACCTTCGACGCCGACTCGCTGCCGGCCGGGGGCCACGTCGAGTGGTCGGACGGCCTCATCGCCGACTCCCGCTGGAAGGTCGACAAGCCCGACGACGGCAACGGGAACTGGTCCTACGCGACGGTCGACGGGCTGTGCACCGTGCAGTTCTGGCAGGGCACGACGACGTCGACCGGCGCCAAGGACGACCGCGAGGCCAGCGATCTGATGCTCGCCGCCCTGACCAAGGCGACGATCGCCGACGTCACCGCCGCCGCCTCCGACGTGCCGTTCAAGAACGCGACCTCGGGCGGTTACGACGTCGACTCGCGAGCCGTGCAGGGCAGCAACGACGCGGCCACCTGGGTCATCCAGGCCCGGGTGTTCGAGCGGGCAGGGGCCGGGCTCTCCTTCGTCCTCGACTGCACCGACGGCAGTGCGCCGACCGTCGCCGACGAGATCATCGAGAAGGATCCGATCCTCGTCCGCTGATCGGGCGCTCCGGGCCCTCCGGGCGTAGGCGGACGCCCGGCGTCGTCAGTGCGACCCGCCGGGAGGGCCGATCAGCAGCAGCACCGCGAACAGCGCGGCGACCGCGGCGAGCACGAGCAGCGCCAGCACCCACGGCCGGTGCAGGAACCAGCGCATGGTGCGGTCGTACCAGGCGGCGTCGCGCGGGTCGTCGGTCTGCTCCAGGCGCCAGTCCCCGGCCAGCCGGCCGGTGCGGTGCAGCCAGATCTCGGCGGGGATCGTGGCGTAGGGGACGATCGCGCTCGCGATCGCGAGAACCGCGACCCCGACGCCCCAGCGCTGGTGGAACGCGAGCAGCACGGCCGTGGCCGCGTACGAGAGGAACACGAAGCCGTGGATCGACCCGGCGATCGTGACGAGCACCGGCGGCAGGCCCACGGCACGGCCCACGAGGGCGCCGATCAGCAGAGTCCAGGTGATGGCCTCTGCGATCGCGAGCACGCGGAACAGGCGGGCGGGAGTGGTGAACACGTCTCTCCTCGGGTCGGGTCCTTCCAGCGTATTCAGCGGCCCGCGCGCCCGCCTGCCCGGCGCCTCCACCTTTCGGACGGTTTCGGGGCCTCGACAGCGGCCACGGCCGGACCGTAGACTCGGCGGGCACCGGGATGCGCCCGGGATCCGAGGGAAGGAGCTGACGATGAACGTCTCTGTTTTCGCGCCCTTCGCCGACCTTCTTCCCTGAGGCCGCCGCCGAACCTCTTCGCGAGCGGCCCCGACCCGGAGTCTCTCGTGATCCCTTCCTCCGCATCCCCGGATGCCCCTTCTTCCTCCGTCCCCCTCTCCTCGTCCGCTCCGCGCGGCGTCGTCGGCGACTTCCTCTCGGCCGCCGACGACGACGACCTCGGCCTCTCCTTCGCCGACGTCGACCTCGTCGACGGTCAGCGCTGGACCACCTGGCCGACGACGACCCCGACCGAGCGCGGTCCCGAGCCGCGCCCGGAGTGGGTGGTGACCTCGGCCGGCGCCGTCGACACCGAGCTCGGCATCCTGAAGACCGGCAAGGAGGCCGACGTCTTCCTCATCGAGCGCGCGGTGCCCGGGGATCCGGCGCAGCGCAGCCTGCTCGCGGCCAAGCGCTATCGCAGCACGGATCACCGCAGCTTCCACCGTTCCACCGTGTACACCGAGGGGCGCCGCACCCGGAACTCCCGGGACGCCCGCGCCCTCGCGCGCAAGAGCGAGCACGGCCGCGAGGTCGCCGCGGCGCAGTGGTCGTTCGCCGAGTTCGAGGCGCTGCGCCGCCTCTGCGAGCTCGGCGCGCCCGTGCCCTATCCGGTGCAGGTGAGCGGCACCGAGGTGCTGATGGAGTTCATCGGATCCGGCGACGGCGTCGGCGCACCCCGCCTGGCACAGGTCCGGCACGATCCGTCACTGCTCGACGATCTGTTCGCGCAGGTCGTCGAGCTGATGCGGGTGTTCGCCCGGGCAGGGCTCGCGCACGGCGACCTCTCGCCGTACAACCTGCTGGTGCACGACGGCCGCGTCGTCGTGATCGACCTGCCGCAGATCGTCGACACGGTGGCGAATCCGCAGGGCCTGGATCTGCTGCACCGCGACTGCGTGAACGTGTGCGACTGGTTCGCACGTCAGCGGCTCGACGTCGACGCCGAGGCGCTGTTCGGCGAGTTGGTGGCGGAGTCGTTCGGCTAGCGGACCGCCGTCTTTCCCCGGATGACATGCTGCCGGGCCTGATCCGGCGGCACCGCATACACTCCGAGCATGACCCGCCCCGCCCTGCTCGCCGTCTCGCACGGGACGGGGGACGCGGCCGGTGCGGCAGCGATCTCGCTGCTCGTGCAGCGGGTCGCAGAGCGCCTGCAGAGCCCCGGCCAGGAGCCCGTCGAGGTGCACGCGGGTTTCGTCGACGTGCAGGAGCCGGATGCCCCGAGCGCCCTGGCGGCCATCGCTGGGCCGGTCGTCGTGGTCCCGCTTCTGCTGTCGCAGGGGTTCCACGTGCGGGTGGATCTGGGTCGCGCGGCCGCGGTCCGGCCCGACGCGGTGGTGACGGATCCGCTCGGACCCGATCCCCGGCTGGCCGAGGTGCTCGCGCAGCGGGTCGCCGAGGCCGGCGCGGATCCGGATCCCTCGACGCCGCTCGTGCTCGCCGTCGCCGGATCCCGCGACCCTCTCTCCCTGCCGGACGCCGAGGCCGCGGCGGCGCTCCTGGCCGAGCGGATCGGACGCGTCGTCGTGCCGGCGTACCTCGCGGCGCGCGAGCCGAGCCTCGCCGCGGCGCTGCAGACCCACCCCGGGGCGGCGGTCGCGACCTACCTGCTCGCGCACGGCTACTTCTTCGACGTCGCGGCGCGGATCGCCGGCTCCTCGGTGCTGACCGAGCCTCTGCTCGACGACGGCGAGCCCCCGGCGCCGCTCGTGGACCTCGTCGTCGCCCGCTATCTCGCAGGCGTCGCGCGGCTCACGGCACGAGCCTGAACCGCGGGCCGCGGCGGATCCGGGCACGCGGGCGGGGCACCCCCAGCGGCCCCCGCGCTTCCCGCACGCGAGATGGAAGACGTCGCTCCCTCCGCGATCGCAGCGGCGTTATCCATCTTCCGGGCGCGAGTGCTGCGCGCACGAGATGGATTTCGCTGCGCGGAGGACGGCGCGGGCGACGTTTTCCATCTCTCCAGCCGCGAAGCACTCGCCGGCGCGCAGCGGCCGCTCCTGGGGCGGGCCCGTAGCGCGAAGGCGGCAGTGCATCGCGAGTGTTCGCCCTCCGTTCACGCGACGTCCACTCGCATGGGCGCGCGCGGCGCGAGGGTGGGTACGGCGTCCGCCCCGGCGCCCCCGAGCGAAGGAATCCGCATGCAACTCCCCCGCACCCTCATGGCTGCCTCGGCGGCCGTCATCGCCCTGCTCGCCGCGGGCGCGACCCCCGCCGTCGCCGCCGACGCACCGGGCCAGGACAAGGCAGGGCACTACTCGTTCGCGATCATCGGCGACATCCCCTACGGCGCCGCACAGCAGGCGCTGTTCCCGCAGTGGATCCAGGAGATCAACGCCGCGAATCCCGAGCTGACGTTCCACGTGGGCGACATCAAGAACGGATCCAGCCGCTGCGACGACGCGCTCTACCAGCAGATCAAGGGCGATTTCGACACCTTCACGAACCCTCTCGTCTACTCTCCGGGCGACAACGAGTGGACCGACTGCCACCGCGCGAACAACGGCGCGTACAACCCCCTGGAGCGCCTCGCCTACGACCGCTCGGTGTTCTTCGCCAACCCGGGCGTCTCCCTCGGGCAGAACCCCGTGAAGCTCGACTCGCAGGCGGCGGCCGGCTTCCCGGAGAACGTTTCCCTGCGCCGCGACGGCGTGGACTTCGCGGTCGTGCACGTCGTGGGCAGCAACGACGGCGTGCAGCCGTGGGCGGGCCTCGGCGACACCGCGCCCCGGCCGGAGCAGCTCGCCGCGGAGCAGGCGAGGATGGCGAACGCGATCTCGCTCGTGAAGAGCACGTTCGCGACCGCGAAGCAGAAGCACGACCGCGCCGTGACCGTGCTGTTGCAGGCCGACATGTTCGACCCCACGTACACCCCGGCCTGGTCGGACATCTCGGCGTTCCAGCCGCTCGTGCAGACCCTCGTGGAGCAGTCCCGCGCCTTCGACGGCGAGGTCTACCTCGTCAACGGCGACAGCCACGTGTACAACTCCGACAAGCCGCTCGCGGCCGGATCCCCGTGGCTGACGACCTACGGCGTGACCGGATCCGCCGACAACCTCACCCGTGTGACCGTCGACGGCTCCTCCAACAACAAGGACTGGCTGCGCGTGACCATCAACCGTCCGGGCGCCGACCACGTGCTGAGCTGGGAGCGCGTCCCGTACATCGCGCACTGAGCTCGCGGCCAGAAGGCGGGATCCCTCGGGGTCCCGCCTTCTGCGTGTCCCGCGGTCTGCGGGAACCGGATCCGCGCGGCGGGCGCTCCATTGAACAGCATCCCGCCCGGAGGAAACTGGACCATGTCGAACAATGACGCTCCGTGTCGGAGCGGATGACACAGACGGGCGGATCCGGCGGGTGCGCACGTAGCTTGTCGGCATGTCTCCCGAACCGACCACTGCCGCGCCCGCCGGCCCGGTGCGCGGCGCCCGCACCCGCACCGCCCGCGTGCCCACCAAGCCGCACGGTCAGTGGGCCGTCGACGGCACGGAGCCGCTGAACGGCAACGAGGAGTTCAAGCTCGAGGACAACGGTCTGAACGTGCGCGAGCGGATCGAGTCGACCTATGCGGCCGGCGGATTCGCGAGAATCGACCCGACGGACCTGCACGGGCGATTCCGCTGGTGGGGCCTGTACACGCAGCGCAAGCCCGGGATCGACGGCGGCCGCACCGCGACGCTGAGCCCCGAGGAGCTCGAGGACGAGTACTTCATGCTGCGCGTCCGCGTCGACGGCGGCCAGCTCACGACCGACCAGCTGCGCGTGATCGGTGGGATCTCGACCGAGTTCGCCCGCGACACCGCCGACCTCACCGACCGGCAGAACATCCAGCTGCACTGGATCCGCGTGGAGGACGTCCCCGAGATCTGGCGTCGCCTCGAGGACGTGGACCTGAGCACCACCGAAGCGTGCGGCGACGTGCCGCGCGTGATCCTCGGATCCCCCGTCGCCGGGATCGCCGCCGACGAGATCATCGACCCCACCCCGCAGATCCTCGAGATCGCGGAGCGCTTCATCGGCGACGAGACCCTCGCCAACCTGCCCCGCAAGTACAAGACCGCGATCACCGGCCACCCCAGCCAGGACGTCGTGCACGAGATCAACGACTGCGCGTTCGTGGCCGTCACCCACCCCGAGCTCGGCATCGGCTACGACCTGTGGGTCGGCGGCGGCCTCTCGACCGTGCCCCGGCTGGGCGAGCGCCTCGGCGCCTTCGTGACGCCCGACCGCGTCGCCGAGGTGTGGCACGGGGTGATCCGCATCTTCCGCGACTACGGCTACCGCCGCCTGCGCAACAAGGCGCGCCTGAAGTTCCTCCTCGCCGACTGGGGCACCGAGAGGTTCCGTGAGGTGCTCGAGACCGAGTACCTCGACGCGCCGCTGCCCGACGGACCCGCCGCCCCGAGGCCGATCGGCCAGGGCGACCACGTGGGCGTGCACCGCCAGAAGGACGGCCTCTTCTACGTCGGCGCCGCGCCGGCGGTGGGGCGCGTGTCGGGCACGACGCTCACCGCACTCGCCGATCTCGCCGAGGCGCACGGATCCACCCGCATCCGCACGACGCCGTACCAGAAGGTGCTCGTGCTCGACGTGGCGGAGGACCGGGTCGAGTCCCTCGTCTCCGGTCTCGACGCGATCGGCCTGCAGGCCCGTCCGAGCCTGTTCCGCCGGGCCACCATCGCGTGCACGGGCATCGAGTTCTGCAAGCTCGCGATCGTGGAGACCAAGGTCAACGCCGCACGGGCGATCGAGCAGCTCGAGGAGCGCCTCGGCGCCCTGGAGCCCGAGATCGGCCGTCCGATCACCCTGCACGTCAACGGCTGCCCGAACTCCTGTGCCAGGATCCAGACCGCCGACATCGGCCTCAAGGGCCAGCTCGTCACGATCGACGGTGAACAGGTGCCCGGCTATCAGGTGCACCTCGGCGGCGGCCTCGCCAGCGCCGAGCGCTCGGAGGAGGCGGGCCTGGGCCGCACCGTCCGCGGGCTGAAGGTGCCCGCCGACGGCATCGCCGACTACGCGGAGCGCGTGATCCGGCGCTATCTCGCCGACCGGGAGCGCCCGGACGAGACGTTCGCCACCTGGGCGCACCGGGCCGACGAGGAGGCCCTGCAGTGAGCGCCGTGGATCCCGCCACCCCGGTCGCTGAGGCAGTCGAAGCGCCCCCGACGCACACCCCCACCCCGGTCGCTGAGGCACTCGAAGCGACCCGGACGCACACCCCCGTCCCTTCGAGAACCTCAGGGACCGACCCCGCCACCCCGGTCGCTGAGGCACTCGAAGCGACCGTGCGGAAGCGGTCCCTCGACGAGCTGCGGGCCCTTGCCGAGCGTGGGGCCGCGGAGCTGCGCAGCGGATCCGCCGACGAGGCCTCCCCTGCGGAGGTCGTCGCCTGGGTCGCCGCGAACGTCTCGCCGAGGCTGGCCGCCGTCGCCTGCTCGATGGCGGACGCGGCGCTGCCGCACCTGGTCGCCGCGGCGATCCCGGGGGTGGACGTGCTGTTCCTGGACACCGGGTACCACTTCCTGGAGACGACGTTCACGCGCGACGAGGTCGCCCGCACGCTCGACGTGCGGATCGTGGACGTGAAGCCCGAGAAGACTGTGCGCGAACAGGACGCGGAGCACGGCAAGGACCTGTTCGCGCGGGATCCCGCCCTGTGCTGCGAGCTGCGCAAGGTGGCCCCGCTGCACAGGGCCCTCGGCGGCTACGAGGTGTGGTTCACCGGCGTGCGCCGCGACGAGGCGCCCACGCGGGCCAACACGCCGCTGATCGTCTTCGACGAGCGCAACGGCCTGATCAAGGTCAATCCCGTCGCGGCCTGGTCGTTCGACGACCTCATCGCCTACGCGACCGCGCACGAGGTGGTGGTGAACCCGCTCGTCGCCAACGGCTACCCCTCGATCGGCTGCGCGCCGTGCACCAAGCCCGTCGCTCCGGGCGAAGACCCCCGCTCCGGCCGCTGGGCCGGACTGGCCAAGACCGAATGCGGACTCCACGTATGAGCATCGACACACTGACCACCGAGCGCCCTTCGTCGGTTCCTGAGCGAGGAGCGCAGCGACGAGACGAAGGACTCACCGGCCTGGATCTGCTCGAGGCCGAGGCGATCCACATCATCCGCGAGGTGGTCGCCGAGTTCGAGCGTCCGGTGCTCCTGTTCTCGGGGGGCAAGGACTCGGTGCTCGTGCTGCACCTCGCCGCGCGCGCGTTCGCGCCGGGCCGGATCCCGTTCCCGGTGCTGCATGTGGACACGGGGCACAACTTCGACGAGGTGATCCGGTTCCGTGACGAGACCGTCGAGCGGCTCGGCCTGAAGCTCGAGGTCGCCCGCGTGCAGGACTACATCGACGACGGCCGCCTCACCGAGCGCCCGGACGGCACCCGCAACGTGCTGCAGACGCAGCCGCTGCTCGACGCGATCGCCGCGGGCAGGCACGACGCGGTCTTCGGCGGCGCCCGCCGCGATGAGGACAAGGCCCGCGCGAAGGAGCGCATCATCTCTCTGCGCGACGAGTTCGGGCAGTGGGATCCGCGCAACCAGCGCCCCGAACTGTGGAGCCTGTACAACGGCCGGCACACGCCGGGCAAGCACGTGCGCGCGTTCCCGATCTCGAACTGGACCGAGCTGGACGTCTGGCGCTACATCGCCCGCGAGCGGATCCCGCTTCCGCCGCTGTACCTGGCGCACGAGCGCGAGGTGTTCCGCCGCGACGGCATGTGGTGGGCGGTGAACGAGCATGCCCTGCCGCGCGCGGACGAGCAGGTCGAGCGCCGCACCGTCCGCTACCGCACCGTCGGCGACGCGAGCTGCACCGGTGCCGTCGAGTCCGACGCGGCGACGGTCGACCAGGTGGTCGCCGAGGTGGCGCGCTCCACGCTCACCGAGCGCGGCGCCACGCGCGCCGACGACCGGATCAGCGAGGCCGCCATGGAGGACCGCAAGAAGAACGGATACTTCTGATGAGCACGACCGAGACCTCAGGGACCGGGGTCGTCGAGCCCGTTCCGACGCTGCGCGACACGACCCTGTTCCGCTTCGCCACCGCCGGATCCGTCGACGACGGCAAGTCCACCCTCGTCGGACGGCTGCTGCACGACGCGAAGGCGATCCTCGCGGATCAGCTCGAGCAGGTCGCTCGCACCTCCGCCGACCGCGGCTTCGCGCACGGCGAGTTCGACTTCGCGCTGCTCACCGACGGCCTGAGGGCCGAGCGCGAGCAGGGCATCACGATCGACGTCGCGTACCGCTACTTCGCCACCGATGCCCGCAGCTTCATCCTCGCCGACTGCCCGGGACACGTGCAGTACACGCGCAACATGGTCACCGGATCCGCCACCGCCGACGCCGTGGTCGTGCTGATCGACGCGCGCAAGGGCGTCGTGGAGCAGACCCGCCGGCACCTCGCCGTGGTGTCGCTGCTGCGCGTGCCGCACGTGGTGGTCGCCGTGAACAAGATCGACCTCACCGGCTTCGACGAGGAGCGCTTCCGCGCGGTCGAGGAGCAGGCCCTCGCCGTGGCCGCCGAGCTCGGCCTCATCGACACGCACGTCATCCCCGTCTCCGCCCTCGAGGGCGACAACATCGTGGATCCGTCCGAGCGCACGCCCTGGTACGAGGGTCCGACGCTGCGCGAGCTGCTGGAGACCCTGCCCGCGCGCACCGCCGAGGAGGACGCGGCGTTCCGCCTGCCCGTGCAGACCGTGATCCGCCCGCAGGGAGGCGTCTCGGCCCTCATCGACGAGGCGGAGGCGGATGCGCTCCGCGACTACCGGGGCTTCGCCGGACGGGTCTCGAGCGGCTCGGTCCGCGTCGGCGACCGCGTGCAGGTGTTCCCCGGCGGACACGAGACGACGGTCACCGGGATCCGCGTCGCGGGTCGGGTCGCCGAGGCGGCGCACACCGCGCAGTCGATCGCGGTGACGCTCGCCGACGAGCTCGACGCCGCGCGCGGCGCGCTCATCGCCGCGGCAGGCACCGTGCCCTCCGGGCACCAGGAGGCCGAGGTGGAGATCTTCCAGCTCGACGTCCGGCCCGTGGCGCCAGGGGCGCGCGTGCTCGCGAAGCACGGGACGTCCACCGTCCAGGCGATCGTGACCGAGGTGCTCTCCCGACGGGATCTGGACACCCTCGCCCTGGAGGACGCGGCGGAGATCGCCGTGAACGAGATCGGCCGCGTGCGGATCCGCTTCGCCTCCCCTCTGCCCCTCGAGCGCTACGCCGACGACCGCGAGGGCGGCGCCCTGCTGCTCATCCACCCCGTCGACGGCGCGACCCTGGCCGCCGCGACGGTCGTCTCCACCCCCTGACCCCTCCCCTCTCCCGTCTATTTCTGCCGAACCGTGGGTTTTCACCCTGAGATCCCACCGTTCGGCAGAAATAGACGGAGCTGGATCCGCCCACACCCACCCACCCAAGAACGCCTAAGGAGGCGACAGTGAATCGCAAGACCCGCATCGGCACGGCCCTCACGACCCTCGGACTCGCGATGGCGATGCTCGCCGGCTGCGCCTCCGCCCAGGCGGCGACCCCGACGACCACGCCGGACAAGCTCGACACGCTGCGGCTGGGCTACTTCGCCACCGTGACGCACGCGCCCGCGCTCGTGGGCGTGGAGAAGGGCTTCCTGCAGAAGGAGCTCGGCGACACCCAGCTGAAGACCGAGGTGTTCAACGCCGGCCCGGCCGCGATCGAGGCGCTCTCCGCCGGCGCGATCGACGCCGCGTACATCGGCCCGAACCCGGCGATCAACACGTTCATCAAGTCGGGCGGCGCCTCGGCGCGCATCATCGCGGGCGCCACCAGCGGGGGCGCGGCGCTCGTGGTGCGCGACGGCATCACCAGCGCGGACGACCTCAAGGGCAAGACGCTGGCCACCCCGCAGCTCGGCAACACGCAGGACGTGGCGCTGCGCACCTGGCTGTCGTCGAAGGGCCTCAAGACCAGCGTCTCCGGCGGCGGCGACGTGACCATCACCCCGACCGAGAACGCGCAGACCCTGACGCTGTTCAAGAACGGACAGCTCGACGGCGCCTGGCTGCCCGAGCCGTGGGCGTCGCGTCTGGTCGTCGAGGCCGGGGCGCACGTGCTGCAGGACGAGCGCGACCTCTGGCCCGGCGGGAAGTTCCCCACCACAGTCCTGCTGGTCAGCAAGGATTTCGCCGACAAGCACCCCGACGCGGTGAAGGAGCTGCTGGCCGGCCACCTCGACTCCCTCGACTGGATCGCCAAGAACCCCACCGAGGTCGGCGGAGTCGTGAACACGGCGCTGCAGAAGGCGACCGGCAAGCCGCTGGCCGACGGAGTGCTGACCAAGGCCCTGGCGAACGTGTCGTTCTCGGCGGATCCGAATGCGAAGGCGTTCGCCACGCTCGTCAAGAACGGCGTCACCGCGGGCACGCAGACGAAGGGCTCGATCGACGGCCTGTTCGATCTCACGGCGCTGAACGCCGCGCTGAAGGAGCGCGGCGAGAAGGCCGTGAGCGACGGCGGACTGGGTGCGAAGAAATGACCCCCTCGCAGAACACGACGCCGGAGACGCGCCACGCGGAGGCCTTCTCGGCGCTCGTCACGGCGGACTCTCCTGCGTCGTGTTCCGCGCGCGCGGGTGCTGAGGATCGCGGGACGAGCCGATGACCGCACCGCTCGCGCCGAGCTTCGACTCGATCTCCCCCGTGCCGCCGGTGTCGGATCCGGTGGATCCGGCCGTGCGCCTCGCGCACGTCACCAAGCGGTACGGATCCGGCCCCGTCGTGCTGGACGACGTGTCGCTCGACATCGCCCCCGGGGAGTTCGTGTGCCTGCTCGGCGCGAGCGGCTGCGGCAAGTCCACGCTGCTGAACCTCATCGCCGGCCTCGAGCCGGTGTCCGCCGGAACGCTCACCGCCCCTGCGGAGGGCGCCGCCGTGATGTTCCAGGATCCGGCTCTCATGCCCTGGCTGAGCGCGCGCCGCAACGTCGAGCTTGCCCTGCGCCTGCGCGGCGTGCCGCGCGCCGAGCGCCGGGTCGAGGCGCTGCGCCTGCTCGGGATCGTGAATCTCGCCGATGCGGCGGACAAGCGCCCGCACGAGCTCTCGGGTGGGATGCGGCAGCGCGTGGCACTGGCCCGCGCGCTCGCCCAGGACCGCCCCGTGCTGCTGATGGACGAGCCCTTCGCGGCGCTCGACGCGATCACCCGCGACCTGCTGCACGAGGTGCTGGAGAACATCTGGCGCGAGACCGGTCGCACGATCGTGTTCGTCACGCACAACGTCCGCGAGGCGGCCCGCCTCGGCCAGCGCGTCGTGCTTCTCGGCAGCCGTCCCGGCCGCATCGCGCGCGAGTGGCGCGTGACCCGCACCCGCGGCCGCCGGATCGAATCGCCCGAGGTGTCCGCGCTGGCCGCGGAGATCACCGTCGAGCTGCGGAAGGAGATCCGCCGAAATGCCGACTGAGACCACCGACCCCGTCGCCGGGTCCGTCGAGGCGGCGTCCCCGGGCCCCGCCCCGGCGCCGGCGACGAGCGCGGAGACCGGGCGCCGCACGGACGACGACCTCTCCCGCCTCGAAGCCGGACTGGATCGCCTGCAGACGACCGGCTCCGGATCCGGTTCCCGCGGACGCGAGCGTCTGCGGGCGATCCTGCCGCCGGTCGTCCTGCTGCTGGTGCTGCTCGCCGCGTGGCAGGCGTACATCGTGATCGCCCAGCCGCGCCCCGACAAGGCGCCCAGCCCGCTCCAGGTGCTGGGGGCCCTCGGCGACGCCTGGCAGGCGGGCCGACTGCAGGAGTCGGTGCTCACGAGCCTCGAGCGCGGCGGCATCGGGTTCCTCATCGCGATCGCCATCGGCACCCCGATCGGCCTGCTTCTGGCCGAGTGGAAGCTGCTGCGCCGTGCCGCCGGCCCGCTCATCTCCGGGCTCATGGTGCTGCCGAGCGTGGCCTGGGTGCCCGCCGCGATCATCTGGTTCGGCCTGTCGGATGCGACCGCGTACTTCGTGATCCTGATGGGCGCGATCCCGTCGATCGTGAACGGGCTGCTCGCGGGCATCGACCAGGTGCCGCCGCAGCTGCGTCGCGTGGGCACGGTGCTCGGCGCGAACCGGTGGCAGTCCGCCACCGCGATCGTGCTGCCCGCCGCCCTGCCCGGCTATCTCGCCGGGCTCAAGCAGGGATGGGCGTTCTCGTGGCGCTCGCTCATGGCCGCCGAGATCATCACGACCGGCGGGACGATCGGCTTCGGGCTGGGGACCATGCTCGACCAGTCCCGACAGCTCGCTGATCTGCCCGGCGTGCTGGCAACCATCATCCTGATCCTGGCGATCGGCATCCTCATCGAGCTGGTGCTGTTCGCTCCGCTGGAGCGCGTCGTGCTGCGCCGCCGCGGATTCCTGCTCGGAGGTGCCCGATGACCTGCGGAACCGTCACCCTCGTCGGAGCGGGCCCCGGCGACGCGGGCCTGCTCACGCTGCGGGGGCTCCGCGCCCTCGAGCACGCCGACGTGATCGTCGCCGACCGGCTCGGCGCCCGCGCCGTGCTGGACCAGCTCGCGGACGAGGGCGTGGTCCTCACCGCCGAGGTGATCGACGTCGGAAAGACCCCCGGCCACCACCCCGTGCCGCAGAACGAGATCAACGCGCTGCTGGTGCGCCACGCGAGGGCCGGTCGCGAGGTCGTGCGCCTCAAGGGCGGGGATCCGTTCGTGCTCGGACGCGGTCGCGAAGAGGCGCTCTACTGCGAGGCCGAGGGCGTCGCCGTGCGGGTCGTGCCCGGGGTGACGAGCGCGATCTCGGTGCCCGCCGTGGCCGGGATCCCGCTCACCCACCGAGGCGTCGCCACCGCCTTCACCGTCGCGAGCGCGCACGACCCGATCGAGCAGCTGCCCGGCGGATCCGATCACACGGTCGTGCTGCTCATGGGCATCGGCACCCTCGCGCACACCGCCGGCATCCTCGCGCGCGGCGCCCGGGGGGCCGACTGTCCCGTCGCGATCGTCGAGGACGGCTACGGATCCGGCGAGCGCGTCACCATCGGCACGCTCTCCACGATCGCCGCCCTCGCCGCCGTGCGCCAGGTGCGCAATCCCGCCGTCGTGGTCGTGGGCGACGTGGTGCGCCTCTCCTCCGCCTGGCCGGGCGACTCCCTTTCCGGCGCGCTGAGCGAGGACGCCGAAGGCGACCGCGACGGAACGCGGTTCCCCGCCACCTCGTTCGAGACCGCGTTCCGTCTCCCTCCCGTTTCCCCGGTGCTCGCTCATCGCCCCCGTCCCCTCGACCGAAAGACCCTGCAGCCGTGACCGCTCCCGCCCCCTCCGCCCCGCTCCGCGTCGCGATCGTCGGCGCCGGCCCGGCCGGCATCTACGCCGGCAACATCCTCACGAACGCCCTCGCCGCCCGCGAGGACGGCTCCTCCGTGGAGATCGATCTGTTCGAGTCGCTGCCCGCGCCCTATGGCCTGATCCGCTACGGCGTCGCCCCGGACCACCCCCGGATCAAGGGCATCGTGAACTCGCTGCACGAGATGCTCGACGCGCGCGCGGAGGGCGCCGATCGGCGCGTCATCCGCTTCCTCGGCAACGTCGAGGTCGGTCGCGACGTGTCGATCGACGAGCTGCAGGCGCGCTATCACGCCGTGATCCTGGCGACGGGGGCGATCCGCGACGCCGCGCTGCGGATCCCGGGCGTGGATCTCCCCGGATCCCACGGCGCCGCCGACTTCGTGTCCTGGTTCGACGGGCACCCCGACGTCCCGCGCACCTGGCCGCTCGTCGACGAGCAGGTCGCCGTGATCGGAAACGGCAACGTGGCCCTCGACGTGGCGCGCATCCTCGCGAAGCTGCCCGAGAACCTGCGCAGCACCGAGGTGCCCGACAACGTGCTCGAGGGCCTCGAGGCCTCGGCGGTCACCGACGTGCACGTGTTCGGCCGCCGCGGGCCCGCCGACATCAAGTTCACCCCGATCGAGCTGCGCGAGCTCGGAGAGGTCGCGGGCGTGGACATCCTCCTCGACGACGCCGACTTCGACGGAGTGGATCCCGCGTCCGCGTCGACGAACCAGCTCAAGATCATGCTCCGCACGCTGAACTCCTGGCGCGACCGCCCGGAGAACCGCGGGGAGCCGACGGGCAACCCTCGTCGCCTGCACCTGCACTTCTGGCATGCACCGGTGGAGATCACCGGATCCGACCGCGTGGAGGGGATCCGGTTCGAGCGCACCGCGCCGAACGCCGACGGATCGGTCTCGGGCACGGGCGTGTTCCGCGACTACCCGGTCACGGCCGTCTACCGCGCGGTCGGCTACTTCGGATCCCCGGTGGTCGAGGTGCCGTTCGACGAGCGCCGCGGTGTGGTGCCCAACGAGGGCGGCCGCGTGAACGGCGCCGCGGGCGTGTACGCGACCGGCTGGATCAAGCGCGGCCCCGTGGGTCTGATCGGACACACCAAGTCCGACGCGACGGAGACGATCGCGAACCTCCTCGAGGATGTCGATGCAGGCCGTCTGGTCGCTCCCGTGGAGACCGCGGACATCCTCGAGCTGCTCGCCGAGCGCGAGGTGGAGGTGACCACGTGGGACGGGTGGCTCGAGCTCGACGCGCACGAGCGCGCCCTGGGCGCAGCCCACCGGCACGTGCGCGAGCGGGTCAAGGTGGTGCCGCGCGAGGAGCAGGTGGAGATCTCGCGCAGCGCCGCGCTCTCGGACGCCGGGGCGCGCATCCGATGACCTATGTGATCGCGCTGCCCTGCGTGGACGTCAAGGACAGGGCGTGCATCGACGAGTGCCCTGTCGACTGCATCTACGAGGGTGAGCGCTCCTTGTACATCCACCCGGATGAGTGCGTGGACTGCGGCGCCTGCGAGCCGGTGTGCCCGGTCGAGGCGATCTACTACGAGGACGACCTCCCCGACGAGTGGGGCGACTACTACAAGGCCAACGTCGAGTTCTTCGACGAGATCGGCTCCCCGGGCGGCGCCGCCAAGGTCGGCCCCTACGCGTTCGACCACCCGCTGGTCGCCGCGCTGCCTCCGCAGGCGGACGGCCATGACTGACGACGTCTACGACGTGCTCGTCGTCGGCGGGGGCCCGGCCGGCCTCTCCGCCGCGCTGAACCTCGCCCGCTCCCTCGCCCGGGTGCTCGTCGTCGACGCGGACCGGCCGCGGAACGCGGCGACGCTCATCTCGCACGGGTTCCTCACCCGCGACGGGATCCCCCCGCACGAGCTGCGCCGCATCGCCCGCGAAGAGCTCGCGGCCTACCCGAACGTCACGATCCGCACCCGCGAGCGCGTGTTCGAGATCGTGGCCGAGGGATCCGGTTTCACCGCAGGGGTCGGTCGGCGTGCGCCGGAGGTCACGGTCCGCGCGCACAGGGTGCTGCTCGCGACGGGCCTGCGCGAGACGCTGCCCGAGGTGCCGAACCTGCGCGGCTTCTACGGCGTGACCCTCTTCAGCTGCGCGGCCTGCGACGCCTGGGAGCTGCAGGACCGCCCCCTCGCCCTCATCGGCGAGACGCCCGATCTCGCCGCGCGCGCCCGGCTCATCGCCCGCTGGACGACGCAGCTCACGGTCTTCACGAACGGTGCCGACATCGTCGACGCCGCGGAGGAGGCGGAGCTCGCCGCGGCGGGGATCTCCGTCGAGCGCAGCCCGATCGCCGAACTGCACGGCGAGCGCGGCGCCCTCACCGGGATCCGCCTGGCCGACGGCACGGAGCACGTCGTCGAGGGCGGCTTCGTGCGCCCGGAATGGCAGACCGACCTGTCGTTCCTGCCGTCGCTCGCCCCCGACCTCGACGCGCACGGCCATCTCGCCGCCGACCGCGCAGGCCGCACCAGCGTGCCGGGCCTGTACGCGGCGGGCGACGTGGCCTCGCCCGGACCGCAGCAGCTCATCGTCGCGGCGGGCGCCGGGGCGCGTGTGGCCGCCGTCATGATCCACGACTCGATCGGCGTCGCGACCGCGCACTGACCTGACTCGGCCTGCGGTCAGCCCGCGTCGGCGCACAGAGGGTGAGGCGGGATCCCCGCTTCTTGCGCGCGTTCCCGGAGCTCGCGGTCGAAGCTGAGCATGGAGTCGACCACGCCCTCGAGCTGGAGCGCCGTTGCCAGGTGGAGGGCATCGGGGGCGCGCAGGCCCGAGCGGATCTCCATGGCTCGATCGAGCACCTGGTCGTCGAGCGTCACCAGATTCACGCGATCCAGGAGCCGCGCCACCTCCTTCCCGCCGGCGCGCCGGCGCTGCGTGACGGCCGCGAGCTCGAGCGCGAGCAGCCGTGATGCGATCAGCAGCTCCCCTCGGGCGAAGACGTCGCGCATCTCGTCGGTCCCTTGCTCCGGAACGATCGCCTTGATCGCCGCAGAGGTGTCGAGGTAGATCACCAGCGCTCCCCGCGGATGTCCTCGATGATCTCCTCCGATGTCATGCCCAGGTCGATCGGTTCGAAATCGAGCGGTCCGGATGCGGTCGCGGGCCTGATCCTCCCCTCGGCGACGAGCCGATCCCAGGCGCTCTCCCTCGGCGGACCGATCTCGGCGATGGCGCGCCCGCGCTCCGTGACGGTGATGTGCTCACCGGCCGCGACCCGCGCGAGCACCCGCGCGGTCTGCTGGTTCAGCTCGGTCTTCGTCACGGTTCCCATGCAACCACGCTACGCCGAAACTAGTAGAACTACTACACAGGCTCCGAGCCGCACCGTCTCCGCCTCGCTCACAACGCCGCGGCGACGACCGCGACCGCGTCGAGCAGCGCGGCGAGCGGATCCGGGATCCGGTCCGGCGGCAGCGCGGCGACCACGTCGGCGGCGAAGACGGTCTTGCGCCCGCTCGCCGTGCTCGCGAACCGGTGCAGCTGCGCCTCGACGGAGCGCACCCGCTGGGCGGGCTGCCCCTGGAACACCCGGAACAGCGCCAGCTCGCCGCGCGCGTCCAGCGTCTTCCGCACCCGCTCCGCACCGGCCGCACGGATGACCTCGTCCTCGAGGTCGCGCTCGCATCCGAAGAACCCGCACCGGGCGACGGCGGCAGGATCCGCCCCGCCCTCGCGCAGCAGGCCGCCGGCGACCAGGGCGCCGACGACGTAGCGGAGCTCGGCCGCGTCGTAGAGCCCGAGCACGGGCACCGCCGGATCCCGTCGCTCCAGCCACCACGCGCGCAGATTCGTGATGCCGCCGAGCGCGACCACCTCGGCGCGCAGGTCGTCACCGCGCACGCGCGCCGCGGCGATGAGGGCGAGGCGATCGCTCTCCCCCTCCACGAGCACGACGGGCTGCACCATGCCCCGACGCTACCCGGCGACGCGGTCCCGCGCGCACCGTCGCGGCGGATTCCGCATCGGCGCGCCGCTACCTCTCGTTCACCGGCACGCACGAGACTTCCTGCATGAGCAACGGCGATCATCCCGAGCCCCAGGCCACCGCGAACAGCGGGGCTGTCGCGGTGGTGGGCCTCGACCTGCGCGGCGACGAGCCGGCCCCGAAGAAGCAGATCTACTCCTGGGCGCTCTGGGACTGGGCGACGCAGCCGTTCCACTCCGTGATCCTGACGTTCATCTTCACGGCCCTCTACCTCACCACGAACGCGTTCCTTCCTCCCGAGATCGCCCAGCTCGACAAGACGGATCCGGCCCGCGTCGCCGGGATCGCCGAGCTCACGAGCGGTCTGGGACTCGGCGGCACGATCGCCGGGCTCGCCATCCTGCTGCTCGCGCCCGTGCTCGGCCAGCGCGCCGACGCGGCGGGCCGGCAGAAGCTGTGGCTCGGCATCGGCACCGGCGCCCTCATCCTCTGCATGCTCGGACTGTGGTTCGTCACGCCGACCCCGGCGCTGTTCTGGGTGGGCGTCGCCCTGATCTCGGCCGGCGTCGTGTTCAGCGAGATCGCCTCGGTGAACTCGAACGCGATGCTCATCTCGATCGCGAGCCCGAAGACCGTGGGGCGCATCTCGGGCCTCGGCTGGGGGTTCGGCTACCTCGGCGGCATCGTGGCGCTCGTGCTGGTGATCGTGTTCTACGCCTCCCACTGGTTCGGCCTCTCCGCGGACGGCGGGCTGCCCTTCCGCCTCATCGCGGTGGGCTGCGCGGTGTGGGCGATCGTGTTCTCGATCCCGATCTTCCTGAACGTGCCGGAGCCGTCGCTCGGACGCCCGGAGCGCAAGGTCGGCTTCTTCGCCTCCTACGTCCTGCTCGTCAAGGACGTCATCGGCCTCTACCGCGCCCCCAGCACCCGCACGACGTTCTGGTTCCTGGTGGCCAGCGCGGTGTTCCGGGACGGCCTGAGCGCGGTCTTCACGTTCGGGGCGGTGATCGCGAGCACGGTCTTCGGGTTCGAGTTCATCCAGCTCGTGATCTTCGGCGTCGCCGCGAACCTCATCGCGGGCGTCTCCACGATCCTCGCCGGGCGCCTCGACGACCGCTGGGGGCCGAAGCGGCTGATCCTCATCTCGCTCGCGTGCATGATCGTCTCCGGCCTCGCCGTGTTCGCCCTGGTCGACACCGGTCCGATCGCCTACTGGATCGGCGGGCTGATCCTGTGCGCGTTCGTCGGACCGGCGCAGTCCGCTGGGCGATCCTTCCTGGCCCGCGTCACGCCCGCCGGCCGCGAGGGCGAGGTCTTCGGCCTCTACGCCACGACCGGTCGCGCGGCGAGCTGGATCGCCCAGGGCGCCTGGACCGTGCTCATCGTCCTCACGGGCAACACGAAGTTCGGGATCCTCGGGATCGTCGTCGTGCTGCTCGCCGGGCTCCTGCTCCTTCTCCCCGTCAAGGAGGCGCGGCAGAGCGTGCGCCTCGCGCACTGACCCGGCGCCGGACGGTCAGCGGCCCGGGTCGGCGACGAGTCCGGTCAGCAGGTCCGCGGCGGCGCCCGCGGAGCGCAGCCGCTCGTGCATCGCGCGTGCCGCCAGCTCGTACGGCCGCGCGTCCTGCAGGAGCAGCGACCTCGAGTTCGCCGCCTCGTTCAGTGCCGCCAGCTCGAAGGCGAGCTGCTCGGGATCCGTGCCCTCGGCGAGCTCGGAGGCGGAGATCGCGTGCCGCGCCTGCGCCTCGATGTACCCGTACCAGTCGGCCAGCGCCGCGCGCACGGCGTCGCGCACCGGTCCGGGCTTGGAGTCGACGTCGGCCGCGGTCGCCGCGAAGAAGCAGCCGCCGGTGAACACGCGGTCGCGGGAGTAGTCCAGCGCGTTGCGCAGCAGTGCGGACAGCCGGCGCACACCACGCGGCTCGGTGCGCGCACGCTCGACGATGCGCTCGGTGAAGATGTCCCTCGCGGCGGCGATCGTCGCCAGCTGCAGGCCCTCCTTGCTCTGGAACAGCGTCGCGATGCTGCTCTTGCCGCGCCCGGAGGCCACCGCCAGCCGCCCGATCGTGAGGCCGTCGAGCCCGTCGACCGAGGCGAGATCCGTGGCGCTCTCCAGCACGGTGCGCCGGGAGGCGTCGCCGCGCAGACGTCGTCCGTCCGCGGCGGCGGCGGCCGTGGCGGGATCGTGCAGCAGAGATTCGGACATGGGCCTAGTGTACGAACGATCGTTCGCATAGTCTACGTATGACCGTTCGTATTTATTGTCTGGAGGGATCCCGATGACCGCTTCCGCCCGGCTCCTCAGCACCGGCATCCGCACGCTCGGGGCCGTCTCCCCCGACCTGTCGGCGCGACTCGCCCTGCGACTGTTCTTCTCGACCGCCCCGCGCATGGCCGTGCGCGACGCCGATCGCGCCACTCACGAGGAGTCCCGGCAGGAGCGGATCCGGCTCCGCAGCTCGGACGTCCTCGTCTACCGCTGGGGCCGCGGCGAGCGCGCCGTGCTGCTGCTGCACGGCTGGCAGGGGCGCGCGTCGCAGTTCGCCCCGCTCGTGCGCGAGCTCGTCGCCGAGGGGTTCCGCGTCGTCGCCTTCGATGCGCCGGCCCACGGCGGATCCGGCGGCCGGCGAACCGACATCCGAGACTGGGTAGAGCTCGCCGAGCAACTGGGTCGGACGGACGGGCCCTTCGACGCGCTCGTCGGACACTCGTTCGGCGGCCTCGCCGCGCTCACCGCAGCACGCACCGGCACGCCGGTTCCGCGCGTCGCCGCGATCGCGAGCGCCGCCTCGCCGACCGCGTTCCTCACTGAGTTCTCCCGGGGGCTCGGCCTCTCGTCCGCCGTCGCCTCCCGGTTCGCGCGACGCTTCGCCGCGCGCTTCGGTCTCGACGCCGCGGGGATCGCCGCCGCGTACGACGCCGTGGGCGACCCGCTCCCGGACGGCACCGAGCTGCTCGTGGTGCACGATCGCGGCGATCGCCGGATGCCCGACGCCGACGCTCTCCGCCTGCACGCGGCGCACGCCGGCCGCTCGCGGCTGCTGCGCACGGAGGGCTACGGGCACAACCGGGTGCTGCAGGCCGACGCCGTGCTCGACGCGGTGCTCGATCTCGTCCGCTCCGAACCCCCGCAGCCGACCGGTCGCCCGACCGGCAGCCGGACTGCGGCGGACGTGACGGCCCGGGCCGTCACCGCGGGCTGACCGCCGCGCCGCTCTCGGGGCGCGGCGGAGCGCTCAGCGCCAGTTCTCGGCCACCTTGGCGAGCAGCCGGGCGAACTCGGCCTGCTCCTCGGCGGTCAGCGCCGACATCGCGCGGCGCAGCGCCTCGCGTCGGTCGCCGCGCACCCCGCGACCGAGGCGCCGGCCCTCATCGGTCAGCACGATGCGGGTGCGGCGCGCGTCGTCCGGGTCGGCCTCGCGGCGCAGCCACCCGCGCTCCACGCCCTGCTGCACCAGACGCGACGCACGCGGCTGATCCACCCCGATCGCCTCGCCGAGGGCGCTCACGCTCAGCGGCCCTGCGGCGAGCGCCTCGAGCATGCGCACGCGCGCGGGCGCCTCCCCGCGCGTACCACCCCACGGCCCGCCCGCCCAGGGCTCGGCCCCACGACGGCCTCCGTGCGGTTCGCCGTGCTCGCCGTGCGGGCCGCCGTGCCCGTGGAAGCCGCGACCGCCGTGCGCATGCTCCCGCGGAGGGCGCGGCCCGCGCCCTCGCAACAGGCCCAGGGCGGCGACGATCGCGTCGAGGGGATCCGGTGTTTCGGCGTTCTGTGACACGATCCGATTTTACATGCGACTTGACATGGATCTGTAATGCATGTCACACTGCATGTACATGCATGATGACAAGCATCCGGACCGGATCCGTCCCCTTCGACAGATGAAGGAAACGGGGCGCCGCCTGAGCGCCGCGCCGCGGTCATCCCCCGATCAGAACAGGACCACCATGAACACCTCTCAGAACAGCACCGAGAACACCTCCTCCGACCAGGGCCGCCCGTTCGGCTTCTGGATCTCCGCCGTCGACCGACTGACGGCCGCTCGCTTCGCCACCGCCTTCGAGGATGAGGGGATCACCCGCCGCGACTGGCGGATCCTCAACGTGGTCGACGGCACGGTCCCCTCCGGTCGCGACCTTCCCGACCGCAAGCTCCATCACCTCGCCGACCTCGGCTGGGTCGAGCGCACGGCTGACGGCTGGGCCCTCACTCCCGAGGGCGTCGCCGCCAAGGCGCGCCTCGGCAACGCCGTCGAGGAGATCCGCGCCGAAGTCGCCGCCGCCCTGGATCCCGAGGAGTTCGCCGCCCTGGCGGCCTCCCTCGAGAAGCTCGCCCGCGGGCTGGGCTACGAGGAGGGCATGCGCCTTCCCCGTCGGCCGGGTGCGCGCCGGGGCGAGCGCGGCGAGCACCGCCGCGGTCATCGCGAGCACGGGCGCCCCCACGGCGCCGGCTTCGGCGGGGGCCACGGCCGCGGCGCCGGCTTCGGCCACGGCGAGCGCTTCGAACGCCCCGCGCACGATCGCTTCGCCGAGCACCCCGGCTTCGGACGCGAGTGGCTGCGCCGCGCGCAGCAGCACGCCGAGCACCGCCACGGCGAGCACCCGCACGGCGAGCACCCGCACGGCGAGCACCTGCACGGCGAGCACCTGCGCGGCATGGGTCCGCGCGGACGGCATCACCGCCGCTCGGCCGAGCACATCCACATCCACCTGCACCACGGCCGTCGCGACGGCTGACCCGCAGCACCCCTCCGGCCCCTGTCCGCACACCCGCGGCAGGGGCCGGATCTCTTTCCGCGCCGCCTTCGGGTGCGTCTCCGCCGGAATACGCTCCCCGCGTACGCGGTTCCTCTCTGACATGACGCTCATCGCCCCCGGCCCGGCATCGCCCGATGTCGCCGTCGCGGGTGCGGTCACGCAGACCGGCGGTGCCGTCGAGGCCCTGCTCTCCGCGGTCGACGTACGGCTGCGCCGGCAGGTGCGCATCGCACCGGATCCGGCCGAGACCATCGCTCTCGACCGCGATGCGCTGTCGATCGTCTACGTCATCGACGGCGCGGTGCACACCCGCTGCGGCGACAAGCCGATGTCGCTCGCCCAGGGCGATGCCCTGCTGACGCCCGGCCGGGTGCCGATGTCGGTCAAGACGGATCCGGGAACCCGGATCCTCGTCTCGACCCTCATGCTCGTTCCGCACGCCGCGCACATCGCGAACGCGCTGCCGGACGTCGCGCTCGTGCGCGACTTCGCCCATCACGAGCCCGCCGCGGCCGCGCTGGCCTCCCAGGTCGGGCTCGACCTCACGGCGCTCCCTCTCGACTCCGCCACGATCGAGGCCACCGGCCGCGACGGCGACGCCGTGATCTGCCGCATGATGGCCAACACCGTGCTCGCGTCGGTGATCCGCGCCTGGGCCGCGCACGGCTGCGCCCCCGCGGGCTGGCCGGCGCGCACGAGCGACCCGTTCCTGGAGAAGGTGATCGAGGCGATCCACGCCGCACCGGGCAAGGACTGGAGCGTCGAGGGCCTCGCGAGCGTGGGCGCGATGTCGCGCACGGTGTTCGCGGAGCGGTTCCGCGCCGCCTTCGGCACGTCGCCGGCGAGCTATGTCACCGAGGTGCGCATCCGCGCCGCGCAGGACCGGCTCGTGCTGGGGTGCCTCGTCAGCGAGATCTCGCGCGACCTCGGCTACAGCTCGGACGAGGGGTTCAGCCGCGCGTTCCGCCGCCGCACCGGCCAGACCCCCACCGCATGGCGCGAGGCCCGCACGGCCTGAGCCCCGACGCCCGGCGCATGCTCCCGCCCGCGAAGACAGAAGCCTGCGCCCGAGCGGGATCCCGCTCGGGCGCATCCCACCGATCCGGTCAGCGGCGGCTGAGGCGGTCCGAGAGCCCGAAGAGCACGGCGCCCACCACGAGCACCGCGGCGCCGATCACGTACACCTGGGTGATGCCGATCCCGTCCACGAGCGCGCCGCCGACGGCCGCGGCCGTCATGATCGCCGCCTGGAACCCCATCACCACGAGGCTCCCGCCGGCCTCGAGCCGGTCGGGCATCCGGTGCCCGATCCAGGTGTTCACGATGAGCAGCCACGAGGCGAAGAAGAAGCCCCACACGAAAACCACCACGCCGATGGCCCAGAGGGATCCGGTGAACGCGTTCATCAGGAGCGCCATCGCGGCGAGCACGAACGGGGTGACCACGGCGAGGATCCGGTAGCTGCGGTCGACGATCACGCCGATGCCGATGTTGCCGATGAACCCGCCGATCCCGAAGAGCGCGAGCAGCAGGATGATCGTCCCCGCGTTGATCGGGGCGCCGCCGTCGTGCACCCGCTCGAGGGCGACGCGGATGTAGGTGTACGCCAGGAAGTGCCCGAGCACAACGAGCACGTGCCCCACGATGCCGAGCCCGATGCCCCGGCGCCGGAACGTGTCCACGAGCGTCGACAGGCGCGCGGCGCCCTCGGCGGGCACACTCGGCAGGGCGATCCGCAGGGCGACCGCGAGCAGACCGGTCCCCGCCGCGGCGATCGCGAACACGCCCCGCCAGTCGAGCGCCTGGCTGAGCAGCACGCCGAGGGGGACGCCGGCGACCGTCGCGAGCGACACTCCGGCGGAGGTGAACATCATGGCGCGGCCGAGCCGTTCGGGGCCGGCGATCCGCGCGGCCACGGTGACCGACATCGACCAGAAGCCGCTCAGTGCGCCGCCGAGCAGCACCCGGGCGAGGAGCAGCAGCGGAAGGTTCGGGGCGATCGCGACGACGACGTTCGAGACGGTCGCGCCGATCGCCATCCACACCAGCAGCGAGCGCCGGTCCAGCCGCGGCAGCATGAGCCCGATCGTCGGGGCGACGATGAGGCCCGCGAGCGCCGTGACCGTCACCATCTGTCCGGCCTGGCCGGGGGTCACGCCGATCTCGGTGGCGATGTCGGTGAGCAGTCCGCCGGGCAGGAATTCAGCGGTCACGAGGAGGAAGCTGGTCGCCATCATCACGAGCAGCGCGCCGTAGCGCATCGGCTGCGGGCGGACGCCTGAGGCGACGGGCACAGGGGCGGTCGTGGTCATGCTTCCAGCCTTCCGTGCGCGCGCGCTGCGCGCCCGATCATGCGTCCGGGGGATCCGACCGATCGTCCGGACCGCGTTCGCGCCACCGTCGAGGCCGGCTGCCGCGCGACGGATGCAGGACCGTGCGACACCTGCATGACGGATCCGGCTGGATCAGCCTACAGACGTCGCCGGATCCTGCAGACGTCGCGCAGTCGCCCGTCGGATCCGGCGGCGGCCGACTGTCAGAGGAGCGGAGCGACAGCCGGGATCAGCGCGTCGGCCGCGGACAGCGGCCACGCGCCGTTCGCGACGAGCACGGCGATCAGCACGATCGCGCCGACGAGCAGCGCCGCAAGGATCACGAACACCAGCACCACGAGACCCGGGTAGCCGCCTCCGTCGCGCCCCCGCGCGGCCGGCGGTCTCGGGCGCTCCGGGGGCAGCGCGGGCAGCGGCGGCAGACCGGCGGGCGCCGGCACGGCGGGCGCAGACCCGGGCTCCGTCGCCACCGCGGGCTCCGTCGCGACCGCGGGCTCCGTCGCGACCGCGGGCTCCGTCGCGACCGCGGGCGCCGGCACGGCGGGCGCAGACCCGGGCTCCGTCGCCACTGCGGGCTCGGATCGCGGACCGTCGGCAGGATCCGGGATCTCCGACGCCGCGTCGCCGAACAGCACCGGATCCGGATCCGCCAGGATCGCGGCGAGACCGGGAGTCTCCTCGGCCGGCGCGGCCTCCTCCGGCGTCGCCAGGAGGTCGGCGAGCGCCGCGCTCTCGTCCGCCGGGGCGATCTCCGGGTCGGCGAGCAGGTCGGCCAGCCCCTCGCTCTCGACCGGCGCGGGCGCGAGCTCGGTGTCGCCGGCGGGCGGCTGCGCGGTGGGGTCGGCGGGCACGGACACGCTGGGCGCCGACCCCGCAGGAGCCTCCGCCGCGGGCTGCTCGCCCGCGGTCGGGTCCGTCTCGTCGCCGGTCATGTCAGCCGCCGGTGGATCCCGCGTCGGTGATGCCGACGTCGGTGCGGTGGAAGTTCTGGAAGGAGCGCGACGCGGTGGGTCCGCGCTGCCCCTGGTAGCGGTTGCCGTACGGGCCGGATCCGTACGGGTTCTCCGCCGGGGAGGACAGCTGGAAGAAGCAGAGCTGCCCGATCTTCATGCCCGGCCACAGCTTGATCGGCAGGGTCGCGACGTTCGCGAGCTCGAGCGTCACGTGCCCGGTGAACCCCGGGTCGATGAAGCCCGCCGTCGAGTGCGTGATCAGCCCGAGGCGACCGAGCGAGGACTTGCCCTCCAGGCGCGCGGCGATGTCGTCCGAGAGCGACACCTGCTCGAACGTGGCGCCCAGCGCGAACTCGCCCGGGTGCAGCACGAAAGGCTCGTCCGGGTCGACCTCGATGAGGCGGGTCAGCTCCGGCTGATCCTCGGCCGGGTCGATGAACGGGTACTTGTGGTTGTCGAACAGTCGGAAGTAGCGGTCCAGCCGCACGTCGATGCTCGACGGCTGGATCATGCTCGGCTCGAGCGGATCCAGCCCGATCCGCCCTGCGTCCAGCCCCGCCCGGATGTCTCTGTCGCTCAGCAGCACGGTTTCAGAGTAGCCGGTGCCGTCACCCCTGGTCGGTCAGGCCGTTGCGGAACGCGAAGACCACCGCGAGCACGCGATCCCGCATGCCGAGCTTCTGCAGCACCCTGCCGACGTGCGTCTTGACCGTGGACTCGCTCAGCCACAGCCGTTCCGCGATCTCCGCGTTGGACAGCCCCTGCACGAGCGCGTCGAACACCTCGCGCTCGCGGTCGGTGAGCACCTGCAGCCGGGCCGCGGCGGCCCGGCGGTCCTCGTCCCTGGCCCGGCGCGCCGGTTCCTCCGCGGCACGGCTGAGGGCGCCGAAGCGCCGCAGCAGCTCCGACGTGACCCGGGGGGCGAGCACGGCGTCGCCTGCGGCGACCGCACGGATCGCCGCGACGATGTCATCGGCGTCCGAGTCCTTGAGCAGGAAGCCGCTGGCGCCGGCCTCGATCGCCCCGAACGCGTAGGCGTCGAGGTCGAAGGTCGTGAGCACGAGCACGCGGATCCCGCTGCCCGACGTCACGAGCTCCTTCGTCGCCTCCAGGCCGTCCATGCGCGGCATCTGCACGTCCATCAGCACCACGTCCGGCCGATGCGCGCTCGCCAGCGCCACGGCCTCGATGCCGTCCTGCGCCTCGCCCACCACCTCGATGTCGGGCTGCGCGCCCAGCACCATCGCGAGGCCCGCCCGGATCAGCGCCTGGTCGTCGGCGATGAGCACCCGCACCGCGGTCATGCGCCGCTCCGGGGCAGGACGAGACGCACGGCCCAGCCGCCGGCCGTGTCGGGGCCGGCGTCGAGCGCGCCACCGTAGAGCGCGGCGCGCTCGCGCATCCCGAGCAGTCCGCGCCCGACACGGTCGGCGGGCGCCGCCGCCGTCGCGCCGTCGTCGCGGATCTCGGCGTGCACGGCGTCCACGGCGACCCGCACGTCGACCTGCACCCGCGTGGGCGCGTCGGCGTGACGCAGCGCGTTGGTCAGCGACTCCTGGACCACCCGGAACACCGTCATCTGGAGCCCTGCCGGCACTTCGTGCGAATCCGCGGCGCCGGATCCGGCGTCGTGCTCCGACTGTCCCAGATCGAGCTCCAGCCGCACCGGCAGCCCGATGCCGCGGTACACCTCGGCCAGGCGCGGCAGGTCCTCGAGCCCCGTGCCGCTGCGAGCGGACTCCTGCCCGGTCGGCCGCTCCAGCACCCCGAGCACGCGCCGCATCTCGTCGAGGGAGGAGCGCGCGACGCCGCCGATCTGCCCCACCGCCTCCCTGGCACGATCCGGATCCGCGTCGAAGACGGCCCTCGTGCCGTCGGCCAGCCGCACGATCACGCTGAGCGAGTGCGAGACGATGTCGTGCACGTCGCGGGCGATGCGCGACCGCTCGGCGAGGGCGGCCAGCTGCGCCTCCTGATCGCGCTCGTGCTCCAGGATCCGGGCCCGTTCCACGAGCGCGGCCACGTACCGGCGCCGGTTGCCGGCGTTCTGCCCCCACAGCAGTGCCACCAGGAGCAGCAGCAGGTCGAACGCGACCCAGGCCAGCGCGGTGTCCCACCGGGATCCGGAGCGGCTCACGGGCGCGAAGCCGAATCCCGTGAGCAGATGCACGATGCTCAGCGCCACCGTGACCGCGTAGGCGATCGCGCCGGTGATCCACGCACGCGACGTCCGGTCGTACACGGCGATCGCGAACACCGCATAGGCGACCGCGAAGGCCCCGACGTCCAGCGAGAGCGGCAGCAGCACGAGCGGAAGCGTCAGCGAGAGGACGAAGAGCAGCACCGGGTTGCGGCGCCGGAGCAGCATCATCGCCGTCGCCACGATCGCGACCACCGCGATCCCCAGTCCGAGCCCCCACGGCCCGATCGGCCGCGTCGGGATCCCGGGATCCGCGGACTCCGCCGTGAACATCGGCACGAGCGTCAGCCCGACCCAGCTGAGCGTCGTCAGCGCATCGGCGACGCGCGGGTGACGCTGCCAGCGCGACGCGGCGCGGTCCAGGGCGCGCGCGGAGCCGTCGGTCACGTCGCCAGTCTCCCACGGTCGTCCGCGGCGGGAGCGGCGTCCTGCGCAGGATCCTCCTCGCGCTCGAACACCTCCACACCCGCGTCGCGGCCGGCACGACGGGCCGCGCGGCGCTCGCGCCGGGCCTGCCGGCGGTCGTGGCGACGCTCGTACAGCACGACCAGCGCCGGCACCAGCAGCAGCGTGAGCACGGTCGAGGAGACCAGTCCGCCGATCACCACGATCGCGAGCGACTGCGAGATGAACGCCCCTCCCCCGGTGACGCCGAGGGCCATCGGGATGAGCGCGAAGATCGTCGCGCACGCCGTCATGATGATCGGCCTCAGCCGCAGGCGTGCACCGTGCACGACCGCGTCGTCGATCCCCGAGCCGGCGCGACGGTACTCGTTGATCAGGTCGATGAGCACGATGGCGTTGGTCACCACGATGCCGATCAGCATCAGCATGCCGATCAGGGCCGGGATGCCGAGCGGCGTGCCGGTGACCAGGAGCCCCGCGATCGCGCCGGTCGCCGCGAACGGCACGGAGACCAGCAGGAGCAGCGGCTGCACGAGGGAGCGGAAGGTGGCCACGAGCACGATGTAGACCAGGGCGATCGCGGCGAGCATGGCGACGCCGAGCTCGCCGAACGACTGCGCCTGCTCGGCGGCGGCGCCGCCTTCGTCCAGGGTCACGCCGTCGGGCAGGCGCACGGCGGCCACCGCGGTCTGCACGCCGTACGCGGCCGTGGAGAGGTCCGCGCCCTCGGCCGGCGTGGCCGAGACGGTCACCGCGCGGGCGCCGTCGATCCGGGTGATCGTGGCGGGCGCCGAGACGACCTCCACCGTCGCGATGTCGCCCACGCGGATCGGGGTCGCGCGCACGTGCTCGAGGTCGCGCTGCGCCTGCGCCAGCCGGTCGGTCTCGGCCTGCTGGCGCGCTCCGTCGGCCATCGCGTCCCGCGCGGCGGAGATCTGCTCGTCGAGGGTGCTCAGGCCGCTCTCCGCCCCCGCGACGGCCTGGGTGAGCTGCTGCACGAGCTTCTGGTACTCGAGGGCGCTGAGCTGCCCCTGCGTCGCGGGCTGGGAGTCGGCGGGCGGCGGCGAGGCGAGGAGCTGCGCGAGCTGCTCGCGTAGCGAGATCAGATCCTGTGCGCCCGAGGAACGGGCGTCGTAGAGCGACGACAGCTGCTCATCCGCCTTGTTCTGCGCGTCGACCCGCGCCTGCTCGGACATCGTCTCCTGCTCGCGCTGCAGGGCATCCGCCGCGTCCTTCTGCGCTTTCTGGGCCTGCAGGGCCGAGACCGGCAGCGCGAGCGCCTTCACCGCCTCCGGATCCGTCGCCGTCGACTGCGCCCGAACGACCAGGTCGGTGGCCGCGCCGTCGATGCCCACCGTGCCGAGCCGCTCGCCCTGCACGGCGGCCGAGATCGCGGCCCCCACCTCGGCCGTGGTGAAGCCCTGCGCCGCGGCCTTGGTCGCGTCGACCGACACCTTCAGCACAGGCAGATCCGCCGCGAGGTCGCTCTTGACCGTGCCGATGCCGTGGACCTTGCCGAGCGCTGCCGTGAGCTTCTCGGAGGCGGTCGTGAGGGCCTTGTCGTCGGGGCTCTTCACGATCACGTCGATCGACGAGGAGGTGGTCTGCGTCGCCTGGGTCGACACGGTGATGCGGTCGGAGTCCGGGAGTGCGGCGACGGCCTTGCGGATCCGCGGCAGCACGACGGCCGGATCCGCGTCCGGCGCGATCACGACGTCGAGGGTGACCGGCGCGCCCTGCTCGCCTGCGGTGGTGCGGTAGGAGGCGACGCCCTTCAGCGAGCCGACCTTCTTCTCCAGCGCGGTCGCGGCCTTGTCCGACACGGCGAGCGTGGCATCCAGGGGCATCGTCTGGGTGACGGTCACCGCACGCTCGTCGGCGAAGCTGCCCAGCATGTCGGTCTTCAGGAATCCGGCTGCCACGATCGTGCCGGCGAAGACCACGACCGAGATCAGCACGACCGCGACGGGCCGGCGCAGTGCGAACAGGAGCGAGGGCAGGTAGGCGCGCTGCATGCGCGTGACCCGCTCGGCGGGATCCGCCTGCGCCTGCTCCTGTCCGACCGCGGCGCTCGCCGGCACCGGCGCGGCCTCGGAGCCCGTCGCCGCCGACCCTCCCTGCGTCTGCTCACCCGCGACGGTCGGCGCCTCGACGGCGGCAGCGGTCCGCGCCGGCCGGCGCAGGAACCAGTACGCGAGCACGGGCACGATCGTGAGGGAGACCAGCAAGGAGGCCAGCAGCGCGATGGTGACGGTCAGCGCGAACGGCCGGAACAGCTCGCCGGCCATGCCGCCGACCAGGGCGACCGGCAGGAACACCGCGACGGTGGTCAGCGTGGACGCGGTCACCGCCCCGGCCACCTGCCGCACGGCGGCGAGCACGTCGGCGGGAGTGAGCGGTGCGGATCCCCGTCGGCGCGCGATGTTCTCGATCACCACGATCGAGTCGTCCACCACGCGGCCGACCGCGACGGTCAGGGCGGCGAGGGTGAACACGTTGAACGAGAAGCCGCCGACGCGCAGCCCGATCACCGCGATCAGCAGCGACAGCGGGATCGACACGGCCGTGATCACGGTCGCCCGGGGCGAGAGCAGGAAGACGAGGATGATCAGGACCGCGAAGACCAGGCCCAGCCCGCCCTCGACGGCGAGATCATGGGTCGACTTCTCGATCATCGTCGACTGGTCGAACAGCACCGTGCTCGTCGCGTGCCCGCCGAGCGAGGGCAGCGCCTTGCCGACCGCGGCGCTGACGGCGTGCGAGACCTGCACGGCGTTGGCCTCGGGGGTCTTGGTGATCGTCAGGCTCAGCGCGGGGCGCCCGTCCGCACGGGAGACGGTGCTCTGCGGAACGGGGGCGAGCTCGACGGTCGCGACCTCGGACAGCGCGACAGGGCCCTTCGCGGTCGGGATCGGCATCGCCGAGATCCGCTCGATCGACGTGCCTTCCTGGCCCACCTCGATCGCCATCGCGCGCGTCCCGTCGCTGCTGGTGCCGGCCGGGACCACGACGCCCGCGGTGCGCAGCAGCCCCGACACGGCGGACGCGTCGATCGACCGCGCCGACAGCTTCGCGGGGTCGAGCGTCACGAGCACCCGCTGGGCGACGCGTCCGGAGACCTGCACGGCGCGCACGCCGGCCACGTGCTCGATCGCGGGGACGAGGGTCTTGTCCACCCGATCGGCCAGGGCCCCGAGGTCGCCGTCGGCCGTGATGGCGAGGCTCTGCACCGGGATGTCGGCGGAACTGCCGGCGTAGACCTCGGTGTGCACGCCGTCGGCGGTGGATCCTGCGGCCGTCGCGGCCGTCTTGAGGTCGGCCAGGATCTTGGTGTCGTCGCGGCCGAACGCCCAGTTCACGGTGAGCTGCGCGCTGCCGCTCGACGTGCTCGCGCGCACCTCGTCCACCCCGGTCACGGATCCCAGCGCATCGGACAGCGGCTTCACCACGTCGTGGTCGAGCGTCTCGGCCGAGGCGCCGGGCTTGGTCACGACCACTACCGCGGCCGGCTGCGACATCGACGGGAGCAGCTCCTGCTTCATGCTGCCGGTGGCCCACAGGCCCGCCCCCACGATGAGGATCGTGAACAGAGCCACGACGGCGCGGTTGGCGAGGCTGAGTCGGGTCAGCAGGGTCACGGATCCTCCAGGCGATCACGGGCGCGGGGCACCCCGGCTGCCGCGACCTGCGACGAGCCATGACTTCAGCCAACCGGCCGCACCCGGTCCAGCACATCCGCTTCCGGGAGGATCACGCGCGCGCCGGGGTCGTCCTCAAGTACCACATCCGCATGCGGCGCCATCCGACACATCGCTCCCTGCTCGACGAAGCCCCCTCCGCGCAGGCGGAAGGGGCTTCGTCCAGGGATCCCGAGGCTCAGGCGTCGCGCGAGCGCAGCACCGCCCAGGAGCCGAGCAGCCCGGCGGCGACCCATGCGCCGAGCGTGAGGAAGGCCACGCCCGCCGAGAGCGGGGCCGTGTCACTGGGCAGGATCGCGTTCTGCGCGGCCGACAGCGGCAGGTAGTTCGCGGCGTCCATCACCCACTTCCACGACTCGCCGGCGAAGGCGAAGAAGGTCGACATGATCGGCAGCACGAACAGCAGGCCCACCGTGGCCGCGATCGCGCCGGCGCCCGAGCGCAGCAGGAAGCCGAACGAGACGCCGATCAGCGCGCACACCGCCATCGTGACCGAGGCGGAGAGCACCGGCAGGATCACCTTGTCCGGCTGCCCCCATTCGAGACTCTGCCCGTGCCCGCCGAGGATCGCCGAGACGAGCACCGCCGAGATCACGAACATGACCAGCGAGGCAAGGAACAGGAAGACGGCGAGCACCACAGCCTTGGCGACCAGGACGCGACCGCGGCGGGGGTCGGCGGTGAGGGTGGAGCGGATCATGCCCGTGGAGTACTCCCCGGTGACCGCGATCGCACCCAGGATCCCGGCCAGCAGTGCCGTGAACTGGATCGGGGAGACGACGGCCATGATGCCGTTGAGACCGCGCGGCGCCTGGCCCGACGAGGTGAGGGCGAAGGCGATGAGCACGCCGATGCCGATCGTGAGGGCGGCTGTGATCGCGATCGACCACCACGTGGAGCGCAGCGTCGTGAGCTTGATCCATTCGCTGCGGAGCGTCCGCGGCAGGGACAGGCGGTAGCCGCCCGCGAGAGCGGGGGCGGCGGGGGCGACGGCGCTCATGCGACCACCTCCGGGATCGGGGTGCCGGCTTCGGGCACGGCGCGGGTGCGGTATTCGACGGCGTCGCCGGTGAGGGCGAGGTAGGCGTCCTCGAGCGAGCCGCTCGTGGGGGTGAGCTCGTGCAGCGCGATGCCGCGCTCCGCGGCGAGATCGCCGATCCACCAGGCCTCCGGACCCGTGACGTCGATCGTGTCGTGGCCGGATCCCTGGACCACGGCGCCGGCCGCGACGAGCAGCTCGCCCAGCTCGACGGCTCGCGGGCTGCGGACCCGCACCTGGGCGGTCGTCCACTGCTCGACGAGCTGCGACAGCGGGGCGTCGGCGAGCACGCGTCCGCGGCCGAGCACGATGATGTGGTCGGCGGTCTGCGCCATCTCGCTCATGAGGTGGCTGGAGAGCAGCACGGTGCGCCCCTCGGAGGCCGCGTGCCGCACGAAGTTGCGCACCCAGAGCACGCCCTCGGGGTCGAGCCCGTTGACCGGTTCGTCGAGGATGAGCGTGTGCGGGTCGCCGAGCAGCGCTGCGGCGATGCCGAGCCGCTGCCCCATCCCGAGCGAGAAGCCGCCCGCGCGCTTGCGCGCGACGGATCCGATGCCGGTGATCTCGATGACCTCGTCCACGCGCGACGCCGGGATCCCGTGCGTCGCCGCCATCGCGCGCAGGTGGTTGCGGGCGGTGCGACCGGTGTGCACGGCCTTCGCGTCGAGCAGCACGCCCACCTCGGTGAGCGGTGCCCGCAGCCCGCGGTACTCCTGGCCGTTCACGGTCACCCGGCCCGTGCTCGGCCGGTCCAGCCCCACGATCATGCGCATGGTGGTCGACTTGCCGGCGCCGTTGGGGCCGAGGAAGCCCGTGACCGTTCCGGGACGCACGGTGAACGACACGTCGTCGACGGCGGTCTTGGGTCCGTATCTCTTGCTGAGGCCCTCTGCGGTGATCATGCCTTCGACGCTATGCGGCCGCCGTGCCCCGGCGCATCCGCCTGGAGGATGACTCGGGGAACCCGCGAGGATGATTCCGGATAACCCGAACGTCGTCCCCGCCCGGGCTCCCCGCGCGCGGTCTCCCCGCGCGCGGTCGCTCTGCTCTCCCGCCGGCGCGTTTCCCTCCCCGCACCTCGTTTCCCTCCCCTCATCGGCACCCGCACGGGGAGGGAAAGTCGCGGCGGGGAGGGAAACCGCCCGATGAAGCAGGGCGGATCGCGGAACCGCGGGCGTTTGTTATGCTGGCCAGGCGTCCCTGACGCACGGGGCTGTAGTTCAATGGCAGAACTTCTGCTTCCCAAGCAGACAGCGCGGGTTCGATTCCCGTCAGCCCCTCCGATCGCACAAGGGTCCTCGCCGCCGGCGGGGGCCCTTCGTCGTGTCCGGCAGACGGGCTACTTCGCCACACGCACGAACAGCCCGGGGTAGTCGAGCACGAGGCCGGAGGCGTCGACGAGGATCTCCCGGCGGAAGTCGCTGTCCCGCGACTCGTACAGGTAGCGCTCGCTGCTCAGGCGGGTGTAGCGCTGCGGATCCGGCAGCACCTCGAGCGCGTCGGTGACGTATGCGGTCACGATGTCGCGGGACTCACCGGGCTCCAGGGCCAGACGGCGGATCGGCAGCGTGTTGGTGAAGGGGCTGAAGGACAGGTCGATGTCGATCGCCGCACTCAGGTCGGGGCGCGGCACATCGTTCACCCGCCATTCGCCCGCCGACGATCGGGCCAGGCGCAGGGTTCCGTCGAGGTCGTCCTCGACCGTGAGATCCACGAACTCCCACCGCTCCGTCAGCCGGGCGGCATAGCGGATCACGCGACCAGGGCTCTCCACGACCGATGTCGCATCCACGCCGCCCGCCGCGACGGACAGCTCCAGCGTCTCCGTGCTTCCCGTCTCGGCACCCCGCCAGCGGATCCGCATGATGCCGTCAGCCGATCGACTCGGCGAGGGAGACGATGATGCCCTCCGGACCGCGGACGTAGGCCATCCGGATGGCGTGCTGCCATTCGTGGTCGAAGCTGCGCACCCGCGGGGGCGAGCTCTTCTCGGTGTTCATGCACGAACCTCGTTCCTGGCGGCCGGCGTCCTCGCCATGGTAGGCGGACGGCGCGTCCGCGGGCAGGGGATCGAGGGAAGAACTTCCTCTTCGCATCCATGGCTCCGGCGTCTAGGATCTCTGGCGAGCGAGGCATCCGAGCCGAGCCGGAGCGAAGGAGTTCCCCATGGCCGATTGGGCCGCTGACGTCAAGATCTACCGTCCCAACGCCGACGAGGCTGCGATCGCGGGTCTGCTGAAGACCTACCGCCTCGTCATGGACAGCCAGGACTCGGCGTACGTCGCCTTCTCCGACAAGGACGAGGTCGAGACCGTCAAGACCAATTTCCTCAAGAAGAAGCTCGGTCTCACCGAGTCGGACGCCGTGCTCGACGCCGCGCTCGACGAGGTCAAGGAGACGATGAAGGCGGACCGCACCAAGAGCCGCATCACCGTCTACTACCTCCTCGCCGAGAAGTTCGGCAAGCTCGACCTCTTCCACTGAGCGCCTGCTCCGACGCAGACGACAGGGCCGCAGCCGCAGGAGCGACTGCGGCCCTTCTCGTGCGGTCGACGTCAGCCGCGGGCGTCACCGCGCAGGCGATCGATCTCCGCACGGTTGACCTCGGCGGCACGCGCCAGAAGCTCCGCCGCGAACTCGATCTGCTCATCGCTGAGCGTGTCGAGGTAGACGTTCCACTGCTCGGCCACCCGCCCGTACACCGGCCCCACTCCGGCGAGGATCGGATCCGGATCCGCGGTCACGAGCACCCGGCGGCGGTCGTTCTCATCGCGGCTGCGATGCACGTAGCCGGCCCGCTCGAGCCGGTCGATCATGGCGGTGACCGCGCCTCCGGCGGTGAGCCCCGTGCGCGCCGCGAGCTCGCCCGGAGTGGCCGGACCGCTGCTCAGCAGGAGGCCCACGGCCTGCAGGTCGGTGCCGTTGAGACCGACCGATCGCGCGACGGCGTGCTGGAAGAGCACGGCGCGCGCCATGAACTCCTGCATCGCCGCGCTCTGACGGGCGATGGCAGCAGCACGACGTGCGGTCGGTTCGGACATCTGCTATTCTCTCTATTATCGAGAGACTCTGAAAACGAGACTCTCTGTCTTACTCCAGACTAGCGAAAGGCCGGACCGATGCCCAAGGCGCTCATCATCGGCGGCGGGGTCGCGGGACCCGCCGCCGCCCTCTTCCTGCGACGTGCCGGCTGGGAGGCGGAGATCTTCGAGGCACGCCACCGACCCGACGCCTTCGGCGGCCTCTTCCTCAACGTCGCGACCAACGGCCTCGCCGTTCTCGACACGCTCGGCCTGAAGGCGCGCCTGCTCGAAGACGGCCACCTGAGCCCGTACATGGAGATGCACAGCGGCCGAGGCCGGAAGCTCGGCACGGTGCCGAACGGCCCCGCCGGCGAACCCGAGCGGGGCAGCGTCGTCGTGCGACGCGAATGGCTCAATGCCGTGCTGCGCGAAGCGACCGAGAACGCCGGCATCCCCCTCACCTGGGGAGCCCGACTCGAGCGCATCGAGGAGACGCCCGACGGCGTCACTGCTCACTTCGCCGACGGCTCGCAGGCGACCGGCGACATCCTCATCGGCTGCGACGGCGTCGGATCCCCGACCCGGCGATGGATCGATCCCGAAGCGCCGGATCCCGCGTACAGCGGACTGCTCAGCATCGGCGGGTTCGCCCGCGTCGACGGGCTCGAGCCCACCCCGCTCACGCAGCACATGGTGTTCGGCACACGGGGGTTCTTCGGATATCTGGTGCGCGACGACGGCACCGTCTACTGGTTCGCGAACCCGGCCAGAGCGGAGATGGACCGCGATGCCCTCCGCGCAGTGCCCGGCGAGACGTGGCTCGACGAGCTGCGGGCGGTGCACTCGGAGGATCCGTACCCGGTGCCGCAGATCCTGGACAACGCGACCGGCGCGGTCGGGGCCTACGGCATCTACGAGCTGCCGCACGTGCCGCACTGGCACCGCGGCAGGGTGGTCGCCGTGGGCGACGCCGTGCACGCGACCTCGCCGAGCGCGGGCCAGGGCGCCTCACTCGCCCTGGAGGACGCGGAGACCCTGGCCCTGTGCCTGCGCGATCTGACGGCGCACGAGCAGGCGTTCGCCCGCTACCAGCAGCTGCGGCAGCGCCGCGCGGAGGACGTCGTGAAGTACTCCCGCGCGATCAGCCGGCAGAAGACGGCGACCTCGTCGAAGCTCGCCGTCCTCCTTCGGGACGCGCTGCTGCCGCTGTTCCTGCGCGGCGCGACGCGGGACACCCGCAACAACCACCTCTACAACCACGTCATCCGGTGGGAGCGATCAGCCCTCGACGCGTGACCCGCGAGCCTCGCCATACTGGGGTCATGACCTCCCCCGAGTACCGCGCGCACTTCGGCTTCGACATCGCCTTCGCCAACGGCGGCGGCATGCACGGCGACGGATTCCGCCTCGATCTGCCCTCCGCCGACCTCGACGCCGACGCGATCGCGCTGCTCCTGGTCCGCCATCTGGGTCTGGCGCTCGTGGAGTCCGCGACGCTGCGCGACCTCGAGATCGTCGCCGAGCCGCACCGCGGCAGCCGGGGCGTCGAGACGCGGCCGGCGGCGGCCGACCGGCGCCTCGTCGACCTCTCGCACCCGATCCGCGCCGGACTGATCACCTATCCCGGGCTCCCCGCGCCCGAGATCACGCCGTTCCTCACGCGTGCCGACTCGCGGGAGAAGTACGCGCCGGGCACGGAGTTCGCGATGGACGTCATCACGATGATCGGCAACACCGGCACGTATCTCGACTCGCCGTTCCACCGCTATGCCGGCGGCGGCGATCTCTCGTCCCTGCCGCTCGAGAAGCTCGCCGACCTCCCCGCGGAGGTGTTCCACCTGACCGACGCGTGGACGGCCGAGCGGCGCGGCATCGCGCCGGAGACCCTCGCCGATCGCGACCTGCGCGGCGCCGCCGTGCTGCTGCACACCGGATGGGACCGGCTCTTCGGAACACCGGAGTACGGCCGCGGCGCACCCTTCCTCACCGGCGCCGCGGCCGCGGCGCTCGTCGACGCGGGCGTCGCGCTCGTCGGCATCGACTCGATCAACATCGACGACACCGAGTCCGGCGGCGAGCGGCCGGCGCACTCGCTCCTGCTCGCGGCCGGGATCCCGGTCGTCGAGCATCTCACCCGCCTGGGGTCGCTCCCGGCCCGCGGCGCGCGGTTCACCGCCGCTCCCCCGGCCGTGGCCGGGTTCGGCACGTTCCCCGTGCGGGCGCACGCCATCGTCTGACGGCGCCGCCCGCGCGGACACGGCTCCGATCAGAGGCCCTCGATGCCGCCCTCGAAGCCGAGCGTCGTCTCGACCGACGGCGGCGGGAGCGGTCCGCCCTCTTCATCCGTCTCCGTCACTTCCTCATCGACCGCATCCTGCTCCTCGAGTCGGTCGTCGTCCTCGTCGCGTCCCATTCCGTCCTCCTCGCAGCTCGCCGTCCGGGCGTCGACATCCGCGTCGACGGGGCTCGCACCGACCGGATCCGCCCTCTTCCGGGCAGGCTATGCCGGGGCCTCGGCGTTGGCAAGGCTCCCGTGGCGCTGCTCGGCCCCGGTTCCCGGAGCCGTGTCGGACCCCACGGGTAGCGTGTCCCCATGTCCACAGCTCCGACCGTCACGCTCCGTGCCCGCACCGATGCCGACCTCGATGCGCTCTACAGCATCGCGTCCGATCTGGACACGTGGGAGGAGCGCAATCCCGGTCGCCCGGTGACGCCGACGCGCGAGGCCTGGCAGGCGCGTCTCACCGCGCGGGAGGCGGATCCGGGCGGCAACATGAGTTTCGTCATCGACGTCGCCGGCGCGGCCGTCGGGACCGTCGGCCTGTTCGACGTCGACGACGTCGCGCAGCACGCGGAGGTCGGCATCGCCCTCATCGCGTCCGCGCGCGGTCGGGGCATCGGCACCGAGGCGATGCGGCAGATCCTCGAGTTCGCGTTCGTGCGCGGCAATCTGCGTCGCGTGCACCTCGAGGTGATCTCGTCGAACGCGGCCGGGATCCGCTCCTACGAGAAGGCCGGCTTCGTGGTGGAGGGGCGCCAGCGCGAGCACGCCTGGGTGCGCGGGCAGTACGAGGACCTCGTGCGCATGGGCGTGCTCCGCGAGGAGTGGCAGGCTGCCCGAGACGGCCGGTGAGCGGCGATCGCCTCAGCGGTCTCCGAACAGCTCTGCGTTGACCTCGGCCGGCCCTTCGTAGCTCCGATCCGGCAGCCCGGCGAGCGCGTCGACGATGACATCGGCCGCACCGCGATCCTTCGCGGCGGCGACCAGGTCGTCGCGCGACGCCGGATAGCTCACTCCGGAGAGGTGCTCCTGCACGGCGAGGGGGTTGGGCAGCACGGCCATCATGCGCCTCCCTCCTGCGCGGCCCGCGCGTCGTGCGCGACCGGATCCTCGTCCTCCTCCACCGCGGTCGCGCGCTCCTCGTCGACCTGCGCCGGCGGCTGGTGCTGCAGGTGGGCGCGGTCGTCGTTCGGATCGCCCGAGCCCGTCGGCGCGGCGCGCGTCTCGTCCTCCGGATCCGTCTGGTCCCTCTGATCGCTCATCTCGTCCTCCTTCTCGGCGCCCGAAGCGGCACCGCACACCCATGCCACCTCTCGACGCGACATGCGCCCAGGGTCTTGACAGCCGCCGTCGCCGCCCGCTCCCGATGGCGTAGCGTCGGAGCAGACCGTGATCGAAGGGGATCCGCATGGCGACGCACACCGTGACGAACCAGGCTCCTCCTCGCGAGGGGCTGGACGAGTTCGCCCTCGACCTGCCCCTCGCCGAGGGCGTCCGGCGCCACGGCGCGTCCTGGGCGGAGGCGGGGCTGAGCGTGACCGGGCGCCTGGTCGGATCCGCCGGGTTCCAGCACGATGCCGAGCTCGCGAACGTGCACGAGCCCTCGCTCACGGCGTTCGACCGCTGGGGACGACGCATCGACGAGGTGGAGTATCACCCGTCCTATCACCGGGTGCTCGGCGCAGCCGTCGCCGCCGGCGCGCACACGGCGGCGTGGGCCGACCCGCGCCCGGGCGCCCAGGTGGCGCGGGCGGCGCACTTCCTGCTGTTCGCACAGGTCGAGCCGGGCCACGCCTGTCCGGTGTCGATGACCCACGCGGTGGTCCCTGCGCTGCAGCAGTTCGCGCCCGCCGACCTGCGCGCGCAGTGGCTGCCGCGGCTGCTCTCCCGCGACTACTCCCCCGAGCTCATCGCCGGAAAGACGTCGGCCCTGTTCGGGATGGCGATGACCGAGAAGCAGGGCGGATCCGACGTGCGCGCGAACCGCACCGCCGCCGTCCCGGCCGCCGACGGATCCTGGATCCTCACCGGTCACAAGTGGTTCTGCTCGGCGCCGATGTCCGACGGCTTCCTGGTGCTCGCCCAGGCGCCCGCCGGGCTCAGCTGCTTCCTGGTGCCGCGGGTGCTGCCGGACGGATCGCGCAACGCCTTCCTCATCCAGCGCCTCAAGGACAAGCTCGGCAACCGGGCGAACGCCTCCAGCGAGGTCGAGTTCGACGGCACCGTCGGATGGCTCATGGGCGATGAGGGCCGCGGGGTGCGCACGATCATCGAGATGGTGAACCAGACGCGCCTGGACTGCATGCTCGGCACCGCCGCGGGCATGCGGCAGGCGTCGGCGGAGGCGATCTGGCATGCGCAGCACCGGGCGGCCTTCGGCGCCCCGCTCGCGGAGCAGCCCGCGATGACCCAGGTGCTCGCCGATCTGGCGGTCGAGACCGAGGCCGCGATCGCCGCGTCGCTGCGGGTCGCCGCCGCGTACGAGGCCGACGCCCCCGCCGCCGACGAACCGTTGCGGCGGCTGGCCACGGCGGTGCTGAAGTACTGGATCTGCAAGCGCGGGCCCGGCCACGCCGCCGAAGCCCTCGAGTGCCTCGGCGGCAACGGCTACACCGAGGCGTTCCCGCTCGCACGCCGTTATCGCGAGCAGCCGGTGATGGCGGTCTGGGAGGGATCCGGCAACGTCATCGCGCTGGATGTGCTGCGTGCGATCGCGCGCGAGCCCGAGACGGCCGACGCGCTGCTCGCCGAGGTGCGCCTCGCGGCCGGCGCGGACGCCCGGCTCGACGCGCACCTCGACGACACCGCGCGGCTGCTGCACGAGGCGCAGCGGGATCCGGCATCCGCCGAGGCGCAGGCCGGGGCCCGCCGGCTGACGGAGGCGCTCGCGGTGGCCCTGCAGGGCTCGCTGCTCGTGCGCAGCGCACCGCCCGCGGTCGCCGACGCGTTCGTCGCGTCGCGGGTCGGCGACGTGCGCGGCTTCCTCTACGGCGCGACCTCCGCGCGGGATGCCGCCGCGATCGTCGCCCGGCACGCGGGCGCTTGACCGCGACCCGCCGCCCGACACGCCAGCGCCTGACCGCGCCCCGCCCTGCGGATCCGCGCGCGAGATGGAAAACGTCGCTCGCACGTGCCCCGCAGCAGCGAAATCCATCTCCGCACGCGCAGCAACCCTGCGGCGAGATGGAAAACGTCGCTCGCACGTGCCCCGCAGCAGCGAAATCCATCTCGCTCGGCACACGGATCCTGGTCCGAGATGGAAAATGGCGCCCGCGCAAGCTCCGCAGCAGCGAAATCCATCTCGCTCGGAGGCGGACCCAGGCCCTGGCGTGGGCTCACCCGAAGCTCCCGGGCTGCGGATCCGGTCCGCCCCGACCGGCGGGACGGGACCGGATCCGATCCGGTCACAGCGCGGCGATGATGTCCTCCACGCGCTGCTTGGCGTCGCCGAACAGCATCTGCGCGTTGTCGCGGAAGAACAGCGGGTTCTGCACACCGGCATAGCCCGCGGCCATGGAGCGCTTGAACACGATCACGTTCTCGGCCTCCCACACCCGGAGCACCGGCATCCCCGCGATCGGGCTGCCCGGATCCTCCGCCGCGGCGGGGTTCACGGTGTCGTTGGCGCCGATGACGAGCACGACCGACGTGTGCGCGAGGTCGTCGTTGATCTCGTCCATGCTCAGGACGATGTCGTACGGCACCTTCGCCTCGGCGAGCAGCACGTTCATGTGCCCGGGCAGACGACCGGCGACGGGATGGATGCCGAACCGCACGTCGACCCCGCGCTCGCGCAGACGCTGCACCAGATCGGCGACCGGGTACTGGGCGTGTGCGACGGCCATGCCGTAGCCGGGAGTGATCACGACGCTCTTCGCCGAGGTGAGCAGCTCCGCGGCGCTGGTCGCGGTGATCTCGCGGTGCTCGCCGTGCTCCTCGTCGGACGAGGTCGAGGCCACGATGCCGAAGCCCCCCGCGATCACGGAGAGGAACGACCGGTTCATCGCCTTGCACATGATGTACGAGAGGTAGGCACCGCTGGATCCGACGAGCGCGCCGGTGACGATGAGCAGGTCGTTGTTGAGCAGGAAGCCCGCCGCCGCGGCCGCCCAGCCGGAGTAGCTGTTCAGCATCGAGACGACGACCGGCATGTCGCCGCCGCCGATCGAGGCGACCAGGTGCCAGCCCAGCGCGAACGCGAGCACGGTGATCGCGATGAGCAGCCACAGCTGCTGGTCGATCACGAACCAGACGGTGAGCACCAGGAAGGCGACCAGCGCGAGGATGTTCAGCGCGTTCTTCCCCGGCAGCATGAGCGGCTTGGACGAGATCCGCGCCGACAGCTTCAGGAACGCGACGATGGATCCGGTGAAGGTCACCCCGCCGATGAAGATCCCGATGAAGACCTCGGCGTTGTGGATCCCGACCAGCGCGGGGGCGATCTCGGCGTGTGCGAGGTGGCCGTTCCAGCCGACGAGCACGGCGGCGAGCCCCACGAAGCTGTGCAGCAGCGCGATGAGCTCGGGCATGCCGGTCATCTCCACGACCCTGGCGCGCCACAGTCCGATCCCCGCGCCCACCAGCAGCGCGACGAGCAGGAAGACGAGGCCGATCACCGCGCCGCCCGACCAGGCGCGGGCGACCGTGAGCGACACGGTCGCGATCAGGGCGATCGCCATCCCGGAGATGCCGAAGACCACACCCGAACGGGCGGTCTCGTGCTTGCTGAGACCGGCGAGGCTCAGGATGAACAGCAGCGCCGCGACGATGTACGCGGCGGTGGAGAGGGCTCCGACGGTCACTTCTGGCCGCCCTTCGTGAACATGGCGAGCATGCGGCGGGTCACCGCGAACCCTCCGAAGATGTTGATGGACGCGAGCAGCACCGCGATCGCGGCGAGCACCTGGACGACCGGATCCGGATCCGTGATCTGCAGCATCGCGCCCACGACGATGACCCCGGAGATCGCGTTGGTCACCGACATGAGCGGGGTGTGCAGCGCGTGGTGCACCTTGCCGATCACGTAGAAGCCGATCACCACCGACAGGGTCAGCACCGTGAAGTGCTGCGGCAGCGGCGCCGGCGCGAACGCGTTGACCAGGAAGAGCGCGGCGATGCCGAGCACGATCAGCAGGGCCTTGCGGCCCGCCGACAGGCCCTGTTTCTGCGGCGCCTCGATCGGCGTCGACGCGACCGGGGCCTTCGCCGGGGCTGCCGCCACCTGCACGGGCGGCGGGGGCCAGGTGATCTCCCCGTCGCGCACGACGGTCACCGAGCGCTGCACGACGTCGTCGAAGTCGATCGTGAAGGCGCCGTCCTTGCCCGGGGTGAGCAGGGCGACGAGGTTGGCGACGTTCGTCCCGTACAGCTGCGACGCCTGGGCCGCCAGGCGCGACGCGAGATCGGTGTAGCCGAGGATGATCACGCCGTTCGGCGTGACGGTGCGCTCGCCGGCGACGGATCCCTCGACGTTGCCGCCCTGGCCCGCGGCCATGTCGACGATCACGCTGCCTGGCTTCATCCGGGCGACGTCGGAGGCGGTGATGAGCCGCGGTGCCGCACGTCCCGGGATGAGGGCGGTGGTGATGATGATGTCGACGTCGGCGGCCTGCTCGGTGTAGATCTCGGCCGCCCGCCGGTCGTACGCCTCGCTCGTCGCCTTGGCGTAGCCGTCGGTGGACTTCTCCACCGCCACGTCGACGGGCAGGTACTCGCCGCCGATCGAGGTGACCTGGTCGGCGACCTCCGGCCGGGGGTCGGTCGCGCGCACGATCGCGCCCAGGCTCGACGCGGCGCCGATCGCGGCGAGACCGGCGACGCCGGCGCCCGCCACGAGCACCTTGGCCGGCGGCACCTTGCCCGCTGCCGTGACCTGGCCGGTGAAGAAGCGCCCGAACTCGTGCGCGGCCTCCACCACGGCGCGATAGCCGGCGATGTTGGCCATCGAGCTGAGCACGTCCATCGACTGGGCGCGCGAGATGCGCGGAACCGCGTCGAGGGCGAGCGCCGTGATGCCTCGCTGCGCGAGGGACTCCACCAGATCGGGCCGCAGCGCCGGCGACAGCAGCGCGATGATCGTCGCCCCGTCGGCGAGCAGGGCGATCTGCTCCGCTCCGGGCGCCGTGATCGCCAGCACGATCTCACTGCCCCATGCCCGGGCGCGATCGACCAGCTCCGCCCCGGCGGCCGCGTAGGCCTCATCCGGGTAGGACGCATCGGATCCCGCTCCGCGCTCCACGACCACGTCGTGACCGAGCGTGCGAAGCTGTGCGATCGTCGCCGGGGTCGCGGCCACGCGCGACTCTCCCGCAGGCTCTCGGACGATGCCGATGACTGCCATAGCTACCTCCTCCATGCCGTCGGCGATGACGGGTGGTGTGCGCTGCGCACTATGCGGCACCCTCGCCGGACAACCTGCTCAGAGTACTGAGCGGGACGACGCGGATCCCTTGGCTTTTCGCGATCTTACGCGCTAAGAATCCCGGATCTTTCCCTCCTGGCAACGACGGCGACCGCGTGTGCGCGACAGCGTCGGCCGCGTAGGCTCGTGGGCATGGCACCGGATTCTCGGCTCATGGCACTGCTCGGAGACTGGACGGGGACGGAGGAGCTGTTCCCCACCGCGTGGACGGAGGCCGGGACGGCCCGCGGAGCCCTCAGCGTCGAACCGGGCCCCGCCGGCGTGCTGCTCGACTACGTCGAGGCCCGCGACGGCGCCGAAGGTGCTCCGCTCGTGGCGCACGCCGTGGTCGCCGGAGAGGGCTTCTGGTGGTTCGACACCTACGGCTTCACCCCTCAGGCCCCCGGATCCGCCGAGTGGGTCGACGAGGCGCTGGTGCTCGACCGCCGCTCCGACCGGGGACGCACCGTGATGCGCCTGCGCGCCGACGGCGACCGGCTGACGGTCGAGCTGGACTCGGCCGTGCCGGCTGATGCGGCGCCCGCGCCGCTCATGCGGGGCGTCTACACCCGGCAGGCCGCGCAGGGCTGACCCCGGCGGCGCACCGGAGCGCCGGCCACGATCAGTGCCCGGGTGACGGCACCCGGGCCTTCGCCGCGTCGTCGCCCTCCGGGGCGAGACGGCGCAGCACGAGCGGCGCGAGGACGCCGTGCAGCAGGATGCTGCCGACCACGGTGGTCACCATCGCGGTGAGCACGAGGTCGCCCGCGTCGTCCGGCAGGGCGTTGTATGCGAGGAGGCCGAAGACGATCGTGGCGGTGCCGCGCGGACCGAGCAGCCCGATCCTGACCCGATCGCCGCGGGGCACCGAGCTCCCCATCAGCGACAGGTACACCGGCCCGAGCCGCAGCAGCGTGAGGGCGAGCAGCGCGAGCAGCACGATCCGCACGTCGAACGAGACGGTGAAGACCAGCAGTGTCGCCCCGCCCAGCATGAACCACACGAAGTTCGCCGTGAGGGTGCCCACCTCCTCGACGAGCAGCAGCTCCTCATGCGGGATCACGCGCTCCGCCATGCCGCCGGTGCGGGCGACACGGTAGATGAGGCCCGCCACGAAGGCGGCGACGAAGCCGTTGGCCTCGAGTGCCGGGATGGTGGCGATCCCGTAGGCGATCAGGGGCAGCAGCACCATGACGAACCGGGCGCCCCCGGCGTCGGCGACTCCGCGGTCGCGGGCGGCGCGCATCGCCAGCCCGACGAGCCCGCCGAGCGCCACACCGATCACGATCGCGACGAGCGTGGCCGGCACCGCGTTGAGGAAGGCCTCGACGAACTTCTCGCCGTTGTGGCCCACGTCCTGTTCGTCGAGCGTGAACGTGTCCTTGCCCGTCCGGAGGTACTCGCGCACGAGCGGCTCGATGATGACGGCGATGGGCAGCGCCATGCCGAAGATCGGCGAGACGAGTCCGTCGTTGTAGCCGCTCTCCACGTTCAGGATCGCGCGCACGCGCTCCGGGAGCAGCCGAGAACGCAGCAGCCGGGTGGCCGGGGCGAAGTCGGTCGGCATGATCACGCAGGCGATCACGCCGATCACGGCGAACGACTCCGGCACGAGCCAGCCGCACAGGATCGCGGTCAGCAGCAGGGAGAGGGGCAGGGCGATCAGCACGAGACGCGCGGTGACCTTGCCCTCCCCGCCGAAGATCCCGCCGCGCACCTCGGTCGCGTCCGCGAAGAGGAGGACCGAGAGCACCACCTCGACGACCTTCTCGGTGACCGGCGAGTCGAGCGAGACGCCGAACGCGTCGAGGTTCCAGACCGTTGCCGCCGCACCCAGCACCAGCAGCATCGCAGGACCCGCGATGCCCCAGCGCTCGAACCGATGGGAGATGAGCGACCACAGCAGGACGGCGATCAGGCCGATGAGCACGAACGGCGGCATCCGGATCCTTCCGTGGAGGGCACGCTCAGAGACTACTGCGGCGCCGGGGTCCTTCGTCCCGCCTGCGCCCTCGCCGTCTGTACGGCCACGTCGATCAGCTCCCGCCCGGACGCGGACAGGTCGCGCGCACCGCCGCGCCACAGCGCCGTGATCGGCCGCACGACCGGATCCCCCGTCGTGCGGACGGCGCGGAGGCGTCCGAGCCTGATGTCGTCGGCGGCCTCCCTGCGGCTCAACACCGCGGCGCCCAATCCGTTCGCGACGGCCGAGCGCACCGCCGCCGACGTCGGCAGCACGACCGCGGGTGCTGCGGCGTCGCGCCCGAGCCGGCGGCGCACCTCGTCCTCCCACGCGCGCCGGGTGCCGCTGCCCTCCTCGCGCGCGACGAGGGGTTCGGTGGCGGCCGTCTCGAACGCGATGGGACCGGTCGCGGTCCACGGGTGCTCCGGCGCCACGACGAGCGCGAGCTCGTCCCGGTCCACCGTGGTCGAGCCGAGGTCGGAGGGGACCTCGCTCGACTCGATGAACGCGAGGTCGGCGCGCCCATCGCGCACGAGGGCCTCGGCGTCGGTGCTGTTGCCGGAGAGCAGCTGCACGGCGGTCGGGGTCCGTCCGTCGGCGAGCTGCTGCCGGCGCAGCTCCACGAGCCAGAGTGGGAGCAGCCGCGCCGACACCGTCTGGCTCGCGGCGACCGTGAGCCGCGCGGTGCTCTCGCCGCGGAGCGTGCGGGTCGCCGCACGGAACCGCGCGGCCGCCGCGAGCACGTCATCGGCCCAGGAGGCGACCACCTCGCCCTCGAGCGTGGGCCGGGTCCCGGACGGGGTGCGGTGGAACAGGGCCAGTCCGAGCTGACGCTCGATCGCGCGCAGCCGCGTGGACGCCGACTGCTGGGTCACCCCGATCTCACGCGCCGCCGCCGAGATGGAGCCGGTGCGCACGACGGCCACCAGCAATTCGAGCGAGCCGATGTCGGGCATCGATCCATCGGCCATGCGCACACCCCACAGTCTCTGCCTGTATCCCTATCGAGCCTAGCCGGATACCGCGGGGCGCGGCCACGCACGAGCCTGGATCCATGATGTTCCGCCCTGCCCGCACGCTGCCGTCCCGTCTCGCACTGCGGGCGGTCGAGGTGCTGCCGGGGCTCGCGCTCACCGTGCCGATCGCGATCGCCGCCACCCTGATCGGATCCGCCGTGCCCGTGCTCGGCTCGGCACTGCCCGCGATCGTGATCGGCGTCGCGATCGCGGTGATCCGGCGGCCCGGTGCGCGGTTCGTGCCGGGAGTGGAGTACTCCGGACGGTTCCTGCTGCAGATCGCGGTGGTGCTGCTGGGCGCGCAGCTGTCGCTCGACGCGATCCTCCGGGTGGGAGCGGAGTCGCTGCCGATCATGCTCACGACTCTCGCGGTGTGCCTCCTCGGCACCGCCGTGATCGGCCGGGCGCTGCGCGTCGCCCCGCGACTGCGCACCCTCATCGGCGTCGGGACCGGGATCTGCGGCGCCTCGGCGATCGCCGCGGTCTCGCCCGTGATCGGCGCGGTCGGCGCCGAGGTCTCCTACGCCGTGTCGACGATCTTCGTGTTCAACATCCTGGCCGTGGTGCTCTTCCCGCTGCTCGGCCACGCGCTCGGACTGGATCCGCACACGTTCGGACTCCTCGCCGGCACCGCGGTGAACGACACGAGCAGCGTCGTGGCGACGGCGAGCGTCTTCGGCGCTTCCGCGCTCGGGTTCGCGGTGGTCGTGAAGCTCGTGCGCACGCTCATGATCATCCCGATCTCGGTCGGCCTCTCGGTGATCGAGTCGCGTCGCGCGGCCGATGGCCGGCGGATGACGCTGCGCGGCGCGATCGGGCTCGTGCCGTGGTTCCTGATCGGGTTCCTCGTGGTCGCGCTGCTCGGTTCCCTCGGCGGGATCCCCGCGGCTCCTCGGGACGCGATGGTGCACGCGAGCGGCTTCCTGATCGCGGTGGCCATGGCGGGGATCGGCCTGTCGACGGATGCAGCCGCGCTGCGCAGCGCCGGCTGGCGGCCTCTGCTGCTCGGCGCGATCCTGTGGATCCTGGTCACCGTCACGGCGCTCGCCGTGATCGCCCTCACCGGCTTCGGCCGCTGAGGGGCGGGGATCCGGTCAGAGCCAGCCGCGCTTCTTGAACACGAGGTACAGCGCGAAGCCGCCGCCGACCATGAGACCGATCGCCATCGGATAGCCGGCGGCCCATTTCAGCTCCGGCATCACCTCGAAGTTCATCCCGTAGATGCCCGCCACGATCGTCGGGGCGAAGAAGATCGCCGCCCAGCTGGAGATCTTCTTGACCTCCTCGCCCTGGCGCATGCTCTCCTCGGTCATCCGCCGCATCTCGTCGTTCTGACGCCGGGCGACGATCGTCGCCTCCACGGTGAGCGCGTTGTCGAGGTTCGCCCGGAAGGTCGACACCCGCTCCGAGAGGGCGATGATGTGATCGAGCACGTCGCGCAGGTAGCGCTGCAGCTCGAGGTCGACCGCGTACTTCGCGGATCCGCGCAGCAGGTTCTCCAGCATCGGCTGCAGCGGCTGGGTCGCCTTCTGGAAGTCGATCACCTCGCTGCTGAGCTCGTAGATGCGCTGCGTGACGTCCGAGTCGTCGAGGAACAGCTGCGCCTCGATCTCGTCGATGTCGTTCTCCAGGCCGGCGAGCACCGGCGAGTACTCGTCGACGAGCTCGTCGAGCACGGCGTACAGCACCGCCTCGGGGCCTCGTGCGAGCAGCTCGGGGTCGTGCTCCATGCGTCCGCGCACGCGGCTGAGGCTCGGGGTCTCGGCATGGCGGATGGTGACGACGAAGTTGGGGCCGACGAAGACGTGGAGCTCCCCGAACTCCACCTCCTCCGCCGCATCCAGGTACCGAGCGGGGCGCAGCACGACGAAGAGGGTCTCTCCGTAGCGCTCGAGCTTGGAGCGCTGATGGCCGGTCAGCGCGTCCTCGACGGCGAGCTCGTGCAGTCCGAACTCCGCGGCGACCTGGCGCACCTCCTCCTGACTGGGACGGTACAGGCCGATCCATCCCATGCCGCCCCGCGCATGCATGAGCTCGAACGTCTCGTCGAGCGTGTGCGGGGTGTCGGTGCGGACGCCGTCCACGTAGATGCCGTTGTCGACGATGGCCATGGCTGCTCCTCGGAGTCGTGCAGCGCTTCGCAGGGCCTGCCGGACCGTGCGGCGGCAGGCCTCGCGACGCGCGAGGGAGACGTCGAACGGACCGGGTCAGCCCTGCGGCAGCGGGCAGACGGCCGCGCCGTCGACCGCCTTAGCGTAGTCCTCCGGGGTGAACGGCAGAGCGAACTCCGGGGCGGTGCGGCCCTTTCCGGCGGGCACCTTGGAGGCGATCGCGGAGAGCTCGAACGCGAGATCGCCGATGAAGGCCGACCCGACGGTGGAGTCGTTCAGCACCACCACGACCGTGAAGCCGGACGCGGGGTCGGAGTACGCGGCGGTGAGGTACCCCGGGGTCCCGCCGTGCTGGCCGATCATCGAGCCGACGAGGTATCCCCCGCCCGTGGCCTTGTACCAGCTCGGCGCGCCGTCCGCGACGGGGAGCGGGGATCCGAAGCGCTTGGGCGTCTTCTTCTCGCGCAGCGCCTGCGCCGCCTCTGCCTGCATGTACCGGCCGAGGTCCTTGATCGTCGAGACGACGCCGGAGTCGGTGTATCCGTTGCTCGACGAGCTCACGGTGATGTCGGCGGGCTTGGCGCACTGGTACGCGCCGTCGACCTGAGGAAGGTACGAGCCGTTCAATGCGGGCTCCGGCGACGGCGCGGCCGCCTTCGGCCCCGGCAGCGAGGTCGCGTCCAGGCCCAGCGGCGCCGTGACGTACTGCCGGATGAGCTGCGACGCGGTCTGTCCCGTGGCCCGTTCGAGCGCCTGCCCGAGCAGCAGGTACCCGGCGTCGGAGTCGCGGTAGCCGGTGTGCGCCGGCGTGCGGTCCTGCGCCAGGCCGTATGAGGCGAGCTCCTTGGGGTCCCACTGGCGGTCGGGGTTGTTCAGCCACATGGGCGTGGCGATCGCGGCCGAGGATCCGATGCCGCTCGTGCCGTTGCACAGGTCCAGCAGCGTGACGTCCTGCAGATCCGGCACGCCGGAGACGTACTCGGTGATGCTGGCGTCGAGCTTGACGGTGCCGCGGTCGGCGAGCGCGTACAGCACGTCGCAGGTCATCAGCCGGGTGACGTCGCCGATGCGGAACGACATGTCGGTGCTGACCGGCGTCTTGTCCCCGGCGGCGACCGTGCCCAGGCCGGTGACGTACGAGCCGCTCCACGGCGCCCAGACGCCCAGCAGCGCCCCGCTGGAGCCGCTCGCCGCCATCGCGCGCTGCACGGCGCCCTTGAGCTGGTCCTGCACCGCCGACGGCAGCGAGCCCTCGACCTGCGGCTTCGGCGAGAACGTCGGGGTGAAGTCGCCGCCGGAGCAGCCGCTCAGCACGAGCGCCGCCGCGATCGCGCCGACGATCAGCGCTCCCGCGCGTCGCCTCATGTTCCGACCCATTCGCCCCCCTGACATCCTCACGATTGTAAACGGCGCGTCTCCGGGTCCACGTCATCCCTGCGGATGATCCGGGCTGTCCTGACCGGATCGTGATGAACGCCCGCTCAGTTCGCGGACGTCGTGCCGAGTCCGCGCGCGATCGCCTGGGCTCGATCGCGGACGCCCAGCTTGGCGAACAGCGCGTTGATGTGGGTCTTGACGGTCGCGACGCCGACGAAGAGCGCGGCGGCGATCTCGGCGTTCGACCGCCCCTGCAGCACGAGCGCGTACACCTCGCGCTCCCGGGCGGTGAGCGCGGGGAAGCGCTCCGCCAGCGCCGACTCGGACAGCGGATCGGGCACGGATCCGGAGAGCCCGCCCGTCGGCGACGGCGCCGGCGCCGGCGCAGCGATCCGTCCCAGGAGCACCTCCCGCACCGGCTCGGAGAAGGTGCTCTGACCTGCCGCGACCGCCCGGATCGCCGCAGCCAGCTCCGCGCGGCCCGCATCCTTGGTGAGGTACCCCCGGGCACCGGCGCGGAGCGCGGTCACGATGTCGGCGTCGTCGGCGAAGGTCGTGAGCACGAGCACCGCCGTCTCCGGCGTCTCCGCGGTCACCCGCCGGGTCGCGGCGGCCCCGTCCAGGATCGGCATGCGCAGGTCCATCAGCACGACGTCGGGCCGCTGGGCCGCGACCAGCGCCACGGCCTCGGCGCCGTCCACCGCCGTGCCGACGACCTCGAAGCCGTCGACGAGGCTCAGCACCGTCTCCAGGCCGTCGCGGATGATCGCCTGGTCGTCGGCGATCGCGATCCGGATCCGCGCGGTCATGCCGGGGCCTCGGCGCGGAGCACGAAACGGCCGGCCGCCCCGGTCCCCGTGGTTCCCGCCGTCACCGTGCCGCCGACCGCGGCGAAGCGCTCCCGCACGCCGCGCAGCCCGAAACCGCCCCCGGTCGCCGCGAGCCCTCTGCCGGCCTCGCGACCGCCCTCCGCGGGCATCGCGTTCTGGATCACGCACTCCACCCGGTCAGGATGCCAGACCAGGGCGACCCGCACCGCGGATCCGGGCGCGTGCTTGCGCGCATTGCTCAGTCCCTCCTGCACAGCCCGGACCAGGGCCTCGGCGAGCGCGGCCGAGACCGCCCGCGGCGCACCCGACTCCTCGATGTGCACCCCCTCGTGCGGCTCGGCGGTGCGGAGCGCCTCGAGGCGCGCCGCGAGCTCGTCCGGCTGCACGGCGGACGCCGCCGGCGTTCCGTCGTCCGGATCCGGTCCGCGCAGGGTCCGCACCGCTTCACGCGCCTCATCCAGCCCGGCGACGGCGAGCCGGCGCGCCGCGGCCACCCTGGCACCCGCCCGCTCGGCGTCGCCCGCCTCGAGCAGCGCCTCCGCCGCGTCCAGCTGCACCACCAGCCCGCCCAGGCTGTGCGCGAGCACGTCGTGCAGGTCGCGCGCGATCGCGACGCGGTGCGCCGCCGCCTGGGCGCGCACCGCCTCGGCGTTCGCCCGCTCGCGCTCGGCCAGCAGCACGCGCTGCGCGCGGCGGCCCAGGCCCAGCACCACGGCCAGGGCGAGCGCGGCGAAGAGGGTGAGCAGACCGAGCACGGATCCGGTCACGGATCCCGCCCGGCCCGCGGCGGTGAGCAGCGCGCCGGCGGAGATGCCGAGGGCTCCGGCGATCGCCACCGCGATCCACGCCCCCGGCGTGGTCGCCGGGTCGCTCGCGACCCCGATGACCGCCACCACGAGGACCGCCACGCCCAGCCCCTGCGTCGGGACGGCGGTCACGGAACCCGCCGCCGTCATCGTCACGAGCAGCGCCGCCGCGGCCCAGGCCTCGCCGGAGCGGTGCGCGGCGCCGGTGGACGCGAGGGCGGGATCCAGGCCGCCCGGCGCAGCCCCGGCCGTCGCACCGTTCCGCGCCGCGAGCGCCGTGCGCATCGCCCAGGCGGCCACTCCCGCGACGAGGAGCCAGACCACCCAGGGCGCGGTCTGCGGACCGACGCGCAGCAGCACCCAGCCGACGGCGAGCATGCCGACGGCGTTGATGCCGGCGCTCCAGCCGGTCATCGGCGGGATGCGCAGGGGGATGCGGGTCACGGAACCATCATGCGCGCGGATCCGCCCCGTGCGCCCGCGTGACGCAGCGCGTCCACCCGGCGGTGCAGCACGAGGATGCGGGAGGCGCGGTTGGCCGCGAGCACCAGCAGGATCATCCCGGTCGAGACCCCGAGGTGGGATCCCAGGCTCTCGAACGCGAACGTGAGCCCGACCCGCACGCCGATCAGCACCACCCACAGACCCAGCCCCCACGGGCCGGTGCGGGTCTCGAACTCGGCGAGCGCCTGCGCGGCCGCCTTGGCCGACAGCCCTGCGGTCTCCGGCACGTATCCGGCGGGCCGGGCGAGCGGACGGATGTGCGCGATCGCGCCCATCCCCGCCCCGACGCCGAGCGCGATGACGACCTCGACCACGAACGCGACGACGTCGATCACGCCGAGCGCACGGCCGTTCAGCGATTGCAGCAGGAACGCGGCGCCGGCCACGACCGCGACCATCGGGAACGTCCAGTCCCTGCCGCCGAGGACCGGGCGCCAGGTCATCTGCCGCACGGCGATCACGCCGACGGCCAGGAGGATCAGCAGGACGTTGGAGAGCACGGAGAGGTTCATGTCCTCGATGCTCCTCGGATGCCGGATCCGGGGGCACCACCCGCGGGTGGAGATCCGAGCCCGGCGGGTGGAGATCCTCCTGTCGGCAGCGGATGTGGTGCAGGCACCACCTCGCTGTGGAGTCACGCCCATCGGCCGGCGCGCCGCCGATTCCTAGCGTGTGAGAAGAGCTTCCGGACGGGAGAACACGCAGCCCCTCAGGGCGAGAGAAGAGAAGGAAAGACATGAACACCATCACCACGAACAGCACCGCCCGCCGGCTTCTCGGCACCGGCCTGATCGCCTCGACGGTGCTCGGCTCGGTCGCGCTCGGCGTCGCCACCGCCGCGCCGGCTTCCGCCGCGACGCCGCGCGCCGCAGCGGCCACCGCCGACGTCACCCGCGGATTCGACATCGTCAACACGACCAAGCACACCCTGGAGCTGCAGGGCATCGACGGCGCGGGCGAGCGGGACCAGTACCAGCCGACCGGGACGAAGATCCTCCCGGGTCAGTCATACCGCTACGAGAAGGTCTACTACCTCCTCAAGCGCGGCGAGACGACTCTCACCTTCAACTACCGCGAGGCCCTGGGCGACGGATCCGAGCGGATCTCCGCCTTCCAGGTCACGCTCGTCGTCGACGCGGTCAGCGGCACGAGCATCCGCACCGACGCCGGCGACGCGTTCGCCGTCCACAATCAGGGTCTCTCCGGGCAGATCACGATCTCGGAGAAGGACTTCTCGGAGATCACGGTACCGGCCTCCGATGCCCAGCGACAGGCCGAGCTGCTCAACCAGACCTGCGTCTCGGGCCTGGCGTCGTGCACGTTCACGCCCGTCAGGAAGGAGGAGGGCAAGGCCCAGATCCGCCTGGTCGCAGGAGGCGCGAACAACACCGAGAAGGCGCGCGCGGGAAGCGTCACCACCAAGGTCTCGGCCGGCACGACCTCGTCGGTGGAGACCACCGCGTCGGCGCAGTTGACCATCAACGGGATCCTGGAGGCGGGACTCACCCACAAGTACGGCGGCGAGTGGTCCAACACCAAGGAGGAGACCAAGGTCCAGCCGTACGAGGTGGGCGCCTACAAGAACTTCAACATGTGGTCCCGGGTGCTGACCGAGCGGGTGACGGGCGACTTCACGGTCAAGCTCGGCAAGACCACCTGGAAGCTGTCCGGCGTGCACTTCGACATCCCGCGGGCAGACGCCGACGTGCTCTACGACAGCGCCGAGCGTGCGCTGACCGAGCAGGAGAAGGCCAGCCTGCCGAAGATCGTCGACATCAAGCCGGTCGGCTGACGCCCCAGGATCCGCGGAGAGCCGCCGTCCACCCCGCAAGGGTGTGGGCGGCGGCTCTCCTCGGGTACTGTCGGGTCACCGCCCGGATCCGCATCCGTCAGTCAGTCAGGAGCAGGCATGCGCGTCGTCATCGCCGAGGACGAGGTCCTGCTGCGGGAGGGCGTCTCCCGGATCCTCACGGACGAGGGCCACGAGATCGTCGCGACGGCCGGGAACGCCGACGAGCTGCTCGGCAAGGTCCGCGCCCACCGTCCCGACCTCGTCCTCACGGACATCCGGATGCCGCCGGACTTCACCGACGACGGCCTGCGGGCGGCGAAGCGGATCCGGCAGGAGCTCCCCGGGACCGGCGTCATCGTGGTCTCGCAGTACGTGGACGCGCAGGGAGCGATGGAGCTGCTGGCCGACGGCGCGGAGGGCGTCGGCTACCTGCTGAAACGGCGCATCCTCGACCTCGACGACTTCCTCGATGCCGTGCAGCGCGTCGCGGCCGGAGGATCCAGCATCGACTCGGACGTGATCTCCTCGCTCGTGCGCCGCGAGGTCCGCGACCACACCGACGGCGGCATCGCCCGCCTCACCCCGCGACGCCGGGAGGTGCTGCAGCTGATGGCGCAGGGCTACAGCAACGCCCGCATCGCCCGCGAGCTCTTCGTGACGGAGAAGGCGGTCGCGCGCAGCATCGCTCTCATCTTCACGACCCTCGACCTGCCGCCGGATCCCGACGACCATCGCCGGGTGCTGGCCGTGATGCGCTTTCTGGGCCGGTGAGCGGAAGGCGCCCGCGCCGCACCCGCTACCCCAGCGGCAGCTCTGCCCGCAGGGTCGTCCCGCCGCCCGGGACCGGCTCGAGGGCGACGGTCCCGCCGAGGGTCTCCACCCGGTCGCGGAGGCTGCGCATCCCGAACCCCGGGACGGCCCCTGCCGCGCCCTTGCCGTCGTCGCTCACGGCGATCTGCAGCCGGCCGTCGTGCAGAGCCACGACGACCACGATCTGCCGCGCATCGGCGTGCTTGACCGCGTTGGTGAGCGCTTCCGCGATCACGTAGTACCCCGTCGACTCGACCGCGGCGTCCAGCCGGCCGAGCGGGGATGCGACCTCGACCCGCACCGGGATCCGGATCCGGTCGGCCAGGGTCGTGATCGCTGCCTCCAGGCCGTCGTCCTGCAGCCGGCTCGGCAGGAGGCCCTCGACCAGCCCGCGCAGCTCGTCGAGGAGCGAAGCGCAGTGCTCCGCGATCCGCGCGGACTCGGACCGGACGTATGACGGGTCCTCCGCCTGCCGGGCCAGTCGCTGCACGTCGATGCCGACGAGGACGATCCGCTGCTGGGCACCGTCGTGGAGATCCTGCGCGATGCGGCGGCGCTCGGCATCGGCGGCGACGACGATCCGACGCCGGGAGGTCTGCAGCTCCTCCGCCGCCACCTGGAGCTGCTGCACCGCGGAGCGCAGCTCGACGATCAGCCGCTGCTTGTCCATCGCGACGCCCAGCGGCGCCGACACGGTCGCGACCAGGCTTCGATCCGCGATCAGCTCGCGGTCGTACAGCAGCGCGCCGGTGGGTGCCTCCGGGGCGCCGATCGGCCACAAGCCGCGCTCGGTGGGCACCGCGACGGGGCGCCCGCCGCTGTCCACGAAGCGGGAGGGAGCCGCCCCCTCCGCGTGCGAGGCCCAGAGGACCCGGGCACCCGGGTCACCGAGCGCCCGTGCTGCGAGGGCGTCGAGCAGCGCCGGCTCCACCGACGCCGCCACGATGCCCGCCGCGGCCTCGGCGACCTCGCCCGCCCGGCCGAATGCGCCGAACGTCAGCCCCACGAGGAACGCGATCGGCAGGCCGCCGAGCATCACCGACTGCACGACGTCCGCCGCCTGCTGAGCACCGGGACGCGGGTCGAGATGCAGGACCAGGACGGTCGCGGCGATCACGGCGAGGGCCGCGCAGCCGTAGCCGACGAACGGGAGCAGCTGACGCCGCGGCAGCGCGGGCATCCGCGCGACGCCCCGACCGCAGAGCACGATCGTCACGATGAGCGTGCCGACGCCCACGGCCGCCTGCAGCGTCCAGGCGACCTCGGTCGCGGCGGGCCGCAGCACCACGACGATCTGAGGCGCCACCGATACGAGGTAGGCGACGGTCACGACCGCGCGGGCGGTACGGCCCGTCAGACGCCCGGAGGGGAACGCGAGCAGCAGGTGCAGCAGCAGCGCCAGCGGCAGACTGGACGTCAGCGTGCCGAGGATGCGCAGGGCCGGGAGGTCGTCGTCCTGCGTGCGCGACGCCCAGAGCGCCAGCGCGGTCAGCAGCATGAGCCGGCCGATGCGGTTGTGCGGACGGCGCGACCAGGCGAGCAAGCCGGTGACCGTGTAGACCGCGACCAGCGCGCCGTCGAGGAGCGATCCGCCGAGTCCTCGCGACGACGAGGGGACGGCGAGCTCGACGAGGCAGAGCGCGGCCATCAGGATCCCGATGCCGACGAGGGCGTCGCGCAGGCCCGATCCTCCCGCCGCCGGGACCCGCCCGCCCGGAGGACCGCTGAGCCGTGTCATGCGTACAGGATCCCAGGGCCGGTCAGTGTGCGGAATGGTTCTCGGGCGTTCCTCGACTCGTCGCAGAACTGATCATCGACTCCCACCGGATCGATCGTGCCGGTCCAGCACGGCGACCAGCGCCCGGTGATCGGTTCCGCCGGTCGCGTCGACCACCCGCACCTCGCGCACGCGCCACGCGGATCCGACGAGCACGTGGTCGATGGGCGAGGCGAGCCAGGCCGGCATCGTGGACGGCCAGGTGCCCGTCGCCGCCGCGTGCGCCTCGTCGGCCGCATCCCGGCAGCCGGCGAGATCGAGGTGATCCAGCGTCGCGTTGAGGTCTCCGGCGAGGATCAGCTCCGGCCCGAGAGCCCGGCACTGCGCCCGGATCCAGTCCAGGCCCGCGCGCCAGTCGTCCATGCCGTCTGTCAGCGGAGCCGCGGGGTGGGCGGCGACGATGACCGGGCCCGTTCCGTCGACCGGTCGCCACACGCCGCTGGGCAGACCGCGCGTCGTACCCGCCGTGGCGTCGAGGCGGTAGGCCCCGAGGGAGTCGGCGACGAGCAGAGAGGTCGGGATCCATGACGGGGTCGACGTCTCGGCGACCGCGCGGGTGGTGGCGGCGGTCATGGGGATCCCTCCGGCGGTCACCCGTCGCGCGACCTCGGCGGCGGCCTCGTCGTCCATCTCGGGCAGACTCACGACATCGGCGCCGGTCGCGAGAACGAGCGCGGCGACGTCCCCGGGCGACGTCGCCCCGCCCTGGGTGTTCCAGACGAGCACGGTGAGATCGCCGTCGCGGATCCCGGCCGTGCCGCTCTCCGACGTTCCCCGGGCGAGGAGCACCGCCAGGTTCCCCACCGCGGCGAGCGCCGCGACCAGCGTGACGGCGATCAGCGCGCGCCGCAGCCCCGGCGCCCGCCGGCGCAGCACCACCGCCACGGCCCCGCCGACCAGAGCGAGCGCGGCCAGCGCGAGCGCGACCGGCGCCCGGAACGCGATGACCTGCGCCATCCCGAGGACTCGTTGCGCGCCGAGCGCCTGAGGCCACACGAGCAGCACCGCGATGAGCGCCCCGATCAGGATCACGATCCCTGCGGCAGCTCGACCCCGCGCGCCACGACGCTCCGTCACGACCGGCTCCCTCCGCTACGACCCGACCTGCGGCGTGGAGTCGCCCTGCCGCGCCTCCCAGGCGGCGCGCATGAAGCGGCGCACGTCCTCGTCGACACAGATGTCGCGGGGGCGCAGCGGGCGGGTGAGGTACAGACCATCCAGAGAGGTGAGCCGCGACAGGGCCACATAGGTCTGACCGGGGGCGAAGGCGCCGGATCCGAGATCCACGATCGCCCGGTCGTAGGTCTTGCCCTGCGACTTGTGGATCGTGACCGCCCAGGCCAGACGGAGCGGGAACTGGGTGAACTCGGCCACGACCTCGCGCGAGAGCGTCTTCGTGCCCGGGTTGTAGATGTAGCGATAGCGCTCCCACACCGCGGGCTCGACGTCGACCTCCTCGCCGTCGATCTCCACGCGCACCGTGTCGCCGAGGATGCGCACGACCGTGCCGATCGTGCCGTTCACCCAGCGCGGCGGCTCCGGCGCGGCCGAGACGTCGTTGCGCAGGAACATCACCTGCGCGCCCTCCTTGAGCTGCAGCTCCTGGTCGGCGGGGTAGTTCGCCTCGCCCCGGCCGAAATCACCCGAGATGTCGGCCTTCGCCTTCTGCACCTTGCCGGGCAGGGCCGCGAGGTGCCGCGAGTTGATGCCGTTGACGATGTCGTTGCGCGTGGCCAGAGTGATGATCGGGATCTCGCCCGGAGCCGGATCCGGCGGGGTGCGCGCGCCCGCGTCGTTGAGCGCCTGCGCGATCTCGGCCGTCACCCGCCCGTAGCGCACCGCGTTCAGCATCGCCTTGAACCCCGCGTCGGACTGGCGGTGGATGTGCACGAGCTCGCGCACGTGCAGCTGCGCGCCATAGGACCCGACGTCGAGCAGGCCGTCGGTCGCCTGCCCCCCGGTCCACACCTTCGCGTCGAAGAACCAGAACGAGCGGTAGTGATCCTGGATGTAGCGCAGCTCATCGCCTCGCGGCGGCACGGGTGCGAGCTGGTACGGGTCGCCGAACATCACCACCTGCACTCCGCCGAACGCCTCGCCCCGGCGTCCCCGCGCCTGCCGCAGCGACCGGTCGATCGCATCCATCAGATCCGCGTTGACCATCGAGACCTCGTCGATGACGAGCGTGTCGATCGCGTTCAGGATCTTACGGGTCGCGTCGGACTGGTCGATCTCGCTGTCGGCGATGAGGCCGATCGGCAGCCGGAACAGCGAGTGGATCGTCTGGCCCTCGACGTTCAGCGCGGCGACGCCCGTCGGGGCGCAGACGGCGATCTGCTTCTGCGTGTTGTACGCGAAGTGCTGCAGCAGCGTGGACTTGCCGGTGCCGGCGCGGCCGGTGATGAACACGTGCTCGCGGGTGTCCTCGATCAGCCGGAACAGCGCTTCCTGTTCGGCGGAGAGGGTCGGCGTGCTCACGGTCTTCGGATTCTACCCGGGGAGCGGGCCGGCGCGGCCGCCACCGCGCTCCGGCTCACCGCGCCCTCGCCGACATCGTGTGACGACGAGCCCGCGCACTCGGTGTTCCCGCAGGCGGCCTTTCGTAGACTGACGCACATGGTGCAGTCGGCGGGGGTGCTGGCGCCAGGCGTGCGGACGCGTCGGGCGCGGACGGCGCGACGCCGCGCCCCGCTCTGGGCCGACCTCACCCTGCTCGCCGCCATCGGACTCGTGCTCGTGGCCGCGCTCGCCGCCGGAGGGGTCACCGTCTACCGCGAGTTCTACAGTCCCTCCGCGTTCGTCACCCGGTACCTGACCCTGCTCTCCGAGGGCCGCGCGGCCGATGCGCTGCGTCTGCCCGGCGTCGCCATCGGGCACGGCGACCTCGACAAGAGCACCTTCCGCTCCGCGTCGGACGCCTTGCTGCGCCAGGCCGCGCTGAGCTCGCTCACCGACATCACGGTGACCGGCGAACGCCCGCAGGGCGACGCGACCGCGGTGACGGTGCACTACAAGGCCGGCGGACACGCAGGCACCAGCACGTTCCTGGTCGCCCAGGACGGATGGATCGGCGTCGCCCCGTCCTGGCAGTTCGCGCAGAGCCCGCTCGCCGTCATCTCGCTCACGGTGCGCGGATCCGACCGCTTCTCCGTCAACGGCTTCGAACTCGACCGCCGCCAGGTCGCGGCGCAGGGCGCGGATTCGTCGGCCCTCCAGCCGGTGCCGATGCTGGTGTTCTCCCCCGGGCTGTACTCCGTGTCGGTGAAGACGTCCACGGCCACCGCCGACGGCATGGGGGTGCTGGCCGACAAGCCGCTCGCCGACGTGCCGCTCGACGTGCAGGCCAAGCCCACCGCCGCGTTCGTCAAGGTCGTGCAGCAGCGGGTCGACGAGTTCCTCCAGCAGTGCACGACGCAGAGCGTGCTGCAGCCGACCGGGTGCCCGTTCGGCTACGCGGTGCCGAACCGCGTCGTGGACGGCCCCACCTGGAGCATGGTCAAGGGTCCCGAGATCACGCTGGAACCCGACGACGAGGGGTGGAAGATCCCGCCGGCCTCCGCCACCGCCCACGTGACGCTGGACGTGAAGCTGCTCTACGACGGCACGCTCTCGCACGTCGACCAGGATGTGCCGTTCCAGGTGGACGGCACGATCCGTTTCCTCCCGGACGGATCCGCCTCCATCAGCATCACGTCGCCCGAGCAGTCCGGCCCCCCGGCAGGTTCCGAGGGCTGACCCGCCCCCGTTCGCGAGGGAGCGGCTCGCTCAGGGACCCAGGGCCCCACGCACCCCGAAGCGTCAGTGCCCGCGCGCGGCCGCGCGGCGATCCTTCTCGGCGAGCTCGGCGAGCCGGGCGTTGTACTCCTCGAGCTCGGCGTCTCCGCTGCGGTCCGCGGCGCGGTCCGCCCGCTTCTGCACCTTGGCGTCGCTGCGGCTCCACTGGATCGCCACGGTGATCGCCAGGATCAGGGTGGGGATCTCCCCCACCGACCAGGCGACACCGCCGCCCACGTACTGGTCCTGCAGCGGGGTCGCCCCCCAGGTGCGCCCCATCGCGCCGAACCACTCCGCCACCATCAGCCCGGACTGCATCATGATCGCCATGCCGAAGAACGCGTGCGTGGCCATCACCGCGATGAGCGTGATCAGGCGTCCGGCGTACGGCAGCCGCCGCGGCACCGGATCCGCGCCGATCAGGCTGAGCACGAACAGGTACCCCGAGATGAGGAAGTGCATCGTCATCCACTCGTGCCCGATGTGGTCGGTCATCGCCCAGCGCACGAGATCGGTGAAGTAGAACGCCCAGAGCGACAGCACGAAGATCGCCGCGGCCACGAACGGGTTCGTGACGACGCGGGAGAACGGCGAGTGCACGGCCCACAGGATCCACTCCCTGCCGCCGCGGGTGCCGTCGCCGCGCTTGTCGATCGCGCGCAGGGCGAGGGTGACCGGGGAGCCGGAGACGAGCAGCAGCGGGATCGCCATCGACAGCATCATGTGCCCGAGCATGTGCACGCTGAACAGGTACTCCTGATATGCGTTGATCGCGCCGCCGGTGACCCAGACCAGGGCGGCCATGCCGAGGATCCAGAACACGGTGCGGTGGATCGGCCAGGAGTCGCCGCGCGCACGCAGGCGGCGCACGCCGAGGAGGTACAGCACCACGCCGAGCACGGCCGCGACCGCCCAGATGAGATCCAGGTTCCACATCGTCAGCCAGCGGATCGGCGTGAGCTCGGGCGGCAGCGCGGATCCGGTGAGGATCTCGGCCGGGGTGCGCACCGCAGGGGCTTCGAGGCCGGCCGGAGGAGGGGTGCGCGACAGGGCGGCCGCGAGTCCGGAGGCGATGCCCATGAGGGCGAGCTCGAGCAGCACCAGCGTCCAGAACGGACCGGATCCGCTCGTCTCGAGCTTCGGGATGAGTCGTGTGCGGTACCGGGCGCCGAGCGCGCCGAGCAGGATCAGAACGACCGCCTTCGCCACGATGAGGCCGCCGTAGGGGGTGAGCATGCCCGCCCAGTCGCCCACCGCGACGATCGAGCGGGCGACGCCCGACACCGCCACCACGACGTACGCCACGAGCGCCAGCGACGAGTAGCGGCGCACGACGGCCGCGAACGTGACGCCGCCCCGGGGAGCGGAGGCCCGGCCCTTCGCGCCCTTCGCGGTCTTGGGCGAGCGCTCGGCGGAGGCGCTGCCGCGGTCCGCCTCACTCTTCCCGCCCTTCGGCGCTCCGCTCAGCTCGCTGCGGGATCCGCGCAGCACGATCAGCAGCAGGAGCCCGCCGATCCACACGGCGGCGCCGATCGTGTGCAGCAGCAGCGAGTTCACGGCGGCGTCGTGACCGCTGAGGTCGCCCGCGTGCCCCTGCGTGGCGAGGGGGATGAACGAGACGGCGGCGAGGATCGCGGTGAGCAGCGTCGCCGTCCAGCCGCGGAACGCGAAGGCGGCGATGGTGATCACGGCGCCGGCGAGCACGGTCATCAGCCACGCCTGTCCGAGCGGCAGCTCGAGCAGGAAGCGTCCCAGCTGCGCACCGAACTCCGGGCCCGCGCTGAGCTTCACGCCGAGCGTCTGCAGGAAGGTGAACAGTCCCGCCACGGCGCTGGCCACGGTGAAGACCGCCGCGCCGATCGAGGCGGTGTCGAGCGCGATCTCGAACGACCGCGCGCCGCTGCGCAGAGCGAAGAGGGCGAGCACGAGCGAGCCCAGCATCGCGGCCGCGCCGAGGTTGCTGAGGGTCTTCACGACCGGCAGCCCCCAGCGCACCACGGGACCGGGGTCGAGCAGCAGGTTCGGGGCCGCTCCGCCGCCGAAGGCGAGGCCGGCCACGACGGCGAGGACCGCCGCACCCACGAGGATCACGGGCCCGGCGATGCGCAGGGTCGAGGATCCGCTGGGCAGGGCCGTGCGGTCGGAGCCCGTCCCGGGCTGGGGACGGACCCCGGAGGAGGGGCGATTCACCCCTCCAGCCTAGGCGCGTCTCCTGTGCGGGCCCCTCGACCTCCGCGCATCGCCTCCACGGGCCGCGCCCGCCGCGTCCCGCCCCGCCGGCCATTCCACCGGCGTGACCGCTCCGGAATGACGCCCGGACACGCAGAAGGCCGCCCCCGGAGGGACGGCCTTGCGAGGCGGAGCCGGATTACTTGACGGCAGCCTTGAGCTTGGAGCCGGCGGTCACCTTGACGCGCTTGCCGGCCGGGATCTTGATCTCGGCGCCGGTCTGCGGGTTGCGGCCCGTGCGAGCGGCGGTCGCGACCTGCTCGAACGAGATCCAGCCCGGGATCGAGACCTTGCTGCCCTTGGCAACAGCGTCCGAGACCGTGGCGAACAGGGCGTCGAGAACGCCGGAGACAGCAGCCTGGCTCTGGCCGGTGGCGCTGGCGATGCTCGCGACGAGCTCGGTCTTGGTGATGGACTTGTCAGCCATTTCATCCTCCAGCGACGGGGATCCCGTCGCTTCGTATCAGAGTTCCGGATGGGCGGATGCCCCCCGTTGGTCGAACGACCGCCTTGAATGTATCAACCAAACCCCGGTTTTCCGCGTCATTTCGCGGGTTTTGACGTTTTGCGGCGGCGTGTCGCGCCTCACCAGCCACTCCCGTCACAGCCGCGGCCCCTCTCGACCACGCTCGCCTCCTCCTCTGAACACAACGCAGGAGATCCCGCAGGGTTCGGCACCGATCGCCGACGGATGCCCCGAATCTCCTGCGTTGTGCTCGCGACACCGCCGTCACCGGCACGCGGGAAGGGGCGACGGTCAGGCGCGGTGTGCGGCGATGAGGTCGCGGGCGGTGCGGGCGAACGCGGGGGCGACCCGGTCCTGCCCGTCGAGATACCCGCCGACGAGCGCCGCGTCGCGCAGCAGCACGAGGGAGGCGGCCACGGCGTCGGGGTCGCGGAGTCGCGCCGCCTCGGCCAGCTGCCGCAGCGTCTCGCGGAACCACTCGCGGTGGGTGGCGATCAGGTCGCGCACCGGACCCTGGTCGGGGTACTCGGCCGCGGCGTTGATGAACGGGCAGCCGCGCGTGTGACGGTCGCGGATGTCGTGCGCGATGCCGTCCACGACGAGGTCGAGCAGCACAGCGGGGTCATCGGACGCCTGCGTCGCCTGCGCGAACAGTCCCCGCAGCCCTTCGTCCTCCCCGTGCAGATACGCGAGGACCAGTCCCTCCTTGCCCGCGAACTGCTTGTACATCGTGGCGCGCGTGACGCCGGCGGTCTCGATGATCCGGTCGACGCCGACCGAGTGGATCCCCACGCGGTAGAAGAGGTCGGTCGCCGCGTCGAGCAGTCGCTGCCGTGCGGAGCCGGGGCGCACCGCCGGTGTGGTCGTCGTCATGGATTCCCCTTCCTCTTCCATCGTGCCACACGGGAATACTCTTGTGTAGATAGAACGTTCAGTCTACCATGAGCAGCGAAGCAGCAGACGCGGATCCCGCAGACCACTCGAACACCGAACCCTCCAAGGAGCACGACATGACCACCTCGACCAAGACCCCGATCGTGCTCATCCACGGACTGTGGATGACGCCCAAGAGCTGGGACACCTGGGCGCAGCGCTTCCGCGACGCGGGGCACGACGTCATCGTCCCCGGATGGCCCGGCATCGACGACCGCACCGTCGAGGACATCCGCCGCAACCCCGAGGCGCTCAAGGGCGTCGGTCTGAAGCAGATCGCCGATCACTACGAGCGGATCATCCGCACGCTCCCCGTGAAGCCGATCATCATCGGCCACTCGTTCGGCGGCGTCATCACGCAGATGCTCGCCGACCGCGGCCTCGGCGCCGCCTACGTCGGCGTCGCTCCCGGGCAGACCGCCGGGGTCACCGCCCTCCCGCTGTCGACGCTGTGGACGGGGTTCCCCATCCTCTCCAACCCCTTCGGACGCAACGGCGCGAAGCCCCTGTCCAAGAGCCACTTCCACTTCACCTTCGGCAACGACCTGCCCCGCGCCGAGTCCGACCGGCTGTGGCAGGAGTACGCGGTCAACTCGTACAACCGCGTGTTCTTCGAAGGCGTCTCGTCCGTGCTCGATGAGAAGGGCGGCGTCACGCACGTCGACTACGGCCGCACCGACCGTGCGCCCCTCCTGGTCGTCACCGGCGAGATCGACCACGTCGTGCCGCCGGCGATCGGGCGGGCGATCGTCAAGAAGTACCTCTCCAGCGGCAGCCCTGCCGTCGTCGAGTACCGGGAGTACCCCGGCCGCACGCACCGGCTGGTGAGCCAGGACGGCTGGGAGCAGATCGCGGACGAGACCCTGGAGTGGGCGACCGCGCATCAGATCCCGGAGCCCGCCGCAGCGTGACCAAGGCCCGCGGACATGCAGAAGGGGCGGGGATCCGAAGATCCCCGCCCCTTGCGTCCCCTCGATGAACTCAGGGACCGGTGAGACTTACCAGCTCGACTTGGTCACGCCCGGCAGCTCGCCGCGGTGCGCCATGTCACGGAAGCGGACACGCGAGATGCCGAACTTCGTGAGGACACCGCGGGGGCGGCCGTCGATGGCGTCGCGCGAACGCACGCGCGCGGGCGACGCGTTGCGCGGCAGCTTCTGCAGGCCGACGCGGGCGGCCTCGCGGGCCTCGTCGGTCGCGTTCGGGTCGACCAGGGTCTTCTTCAGCTCGGCACGACGCTCGGCGTAACGCTCGACGACGACCTTGCGCTGCTCGTTGCGCGCGATCTTGCTCTTCTTAGCCATGGATCAACGCTCCTCTCGGAATTCGACGTGCTTGCGAACCACCGGGTCGTACTTCTTCAGCACGAGGCGGTCGGGGGTGTTGCGACGGTTCTTCTTGGTCACGTAGGTGTACCCCGTGCCCGCCGTCGAGCGCAGCTTGATGATCGGACGGATGTCCTGTGCCTTCTTGGCCATTAGAGCTTCACACCCTTCGCCTGGAGGTCAGCGACGACCCGCTCGATGCCACGGGCGTCGATCACCTTGATGCCCTTGGCGGACACGTTCAGCGTGATCTTGCGACCGAGCGACGGAACGAAATACGTCTTCTTCTGCACGTTCGGGTCGAAGCGGCGCTTCGTCCGACGGTGCGAGTGCGAGATGTTGTGACCGAAACCGGGAACTGCTCCGGTCACCTGGCACACTGCTGCCATGATGACTCCTTCTCTACCGTGAGGCCGGACGGCCCCACCCAAGATCCCTTGTCTGCACGCCTCTCCCCTCGCCGCCCTTCGACGAGCTCAGGGGACCAAAGAGGAGGAGGCATACGAACTGCGCACAGGAGTGTGCGCAGACAAAGAGCTACTCTAGCACGGATCCGATCCCGGGCGTGTCGAGGGCGGCGGCGGCCTCGGCCGCGCCCCTCCCCCAGCGGAACGCCGAGACGGACGGATCCCCCGGGATCCAGAACCGCCACGGGAACGCATCGGTGCCGGCATGACCGGCCACCCCCACGCGCGGACCCGACGCGTACTCGGCGAGCGGCTCGCCCAGCCACAGCTCGGCGTGCGCTCCGGCGTGCTCGGCGCCCGTGACGGCGTCGATGCCGTCGTGCTGCGGGTGCCGCAGCCCGGACGCCTGGCCGAACCGTCCCGGCCCGCGGGCCAGGTCTCGCCCGGCTCCAGACCAGGACGCAGGAGAGTCTGCAGCGGCAAGGCCGGATCCACGGACCGGATCCGGGATAATCCTGCGTTGTGTCCCGGCGGCGCGGCGTACGGCGGCCACGTCGATGCCGGAGACGACCTCGCCGGCGCGCAGCAGGATTCCGCCGGCGACGCCGTCCGGCCCGCACACGACGTTCACGCAGGAGTGGATGCCGTGGCTGAGGTAGACGTACAGGTGGCCCGGCTCGCCCCACATCGTCGCGTTCCGGGCGGTGCGGCCCATGCGCGCGTGCGACCCGGGATCGTGCCGATCGCCCACGCCCTTCCCGTGATAGGCCTCGACCTCGGTGATCCGCAGGACCACCTCCGCCCCGTCGACGATCGTGCGCAGCCGGGCGCCGAGCAGCCGGGGCGCGACCTCGAGCGGGAGCGGCAGCAGATCCTCGCGACGGACCCGCCGGAGCTCCCCGTCTGCGCGCGCGCCCATCAGCTCCCCGCCCCGCGCATCACCGGTGCGGCGCCTGCGCGCACCACGACGGATCGAATCCCGCGAGCACGACGAGCTCCTTGCCGCTCTTGGTGTCGAGGATGTGGGTCTGCATCGTGGTCGGCAGCGGCAGGAGCGACTGGTCGTACGGGTTGTTGACGAGCTTGGGCGCCACCACGATCGCGCTGTACTGCCCGCTCGGTGACGGGCAGGCCTGCATGATCGCGTCGGATCCGGTCACGCTGAACAGCTTCACGGCCTTGCCGTCGTCGGCGACCCGCGTGACGATCTGGCCGGTCGGCAGCCCGGTGGCGTCGCGGGTGGCGACCTGTCGCAGCGTTCCTCCGGGGAAGGGCGCGATCGTGCCCGGCACGCCGAAGTCGGGCGTCGAGGCCGCGAGCGGCTTCTCGGATCCGTCGGCGAGGTTCAGCTCGATGAGGTCGGGCCCGCGGCTGACGATCGCGGTGTAGGTGCCGCGCGTGATCCCCTCGATGGTCTGGGCCGCGCCGAGGGCGGTCGGCTTCGCCTTGGCGTCGGTGCGGTCCTCGACGTACAGCGCCCCGGTGAAGTCGATGAAGAGCGCGGAGGACGAGTCGGGCACGAACGCCCACTGCCCCACGCTCGGCTGCTTGCCGGCCAGCGACACGATCTGCGGGTCGCCGTCGCCCGTGAGCGACTGCGTCACGAGGACGCTCGCGCGCCCGCTGGTCGCGCTGACCCCCTTGTCGGTGAACGTGTAGCCGACGAGGTTGCCGCGCTCCGAGACCTGCAGCGACGAGAGGAACCCCGGCCCGGGGAGCTTCAGCGTGCGCTCGTTCTTGCCTTCGCGGTCCATCACGAGCAGCGCAGAGACACCGTCCTTCTCGGTGGCCACGACCAGGTGGTCGGCCGTCGCGCGGAAGTCGTCGATCTTCTCGTGCTGCACGATCGGGACGGCGTTCTTCCCGCCGAGGTCGGTGTGGAAGATCGTGTCGTCGCCATCGGCGTTGCGCTGCAGCAGGAACATCGACGACTTCGGCGTCTGGAACGTCGCCTGGAGGGTGCTGCGCCGCTGCTTGTCGGTGCCCGTCACATCCTTCACGGTCACCGTGTAGTTCGTGTCGTCGTCGAGCGGAACGGTGAAACGCACGCCGAGGTTGCGCCCCGACGTGTCGACCGTGAACGGCGTCGCGGGACTCACCGACACCTGAGACGGCTCCACCTTCGCCAGCGCCTGGCTGGCGGTGATGATCATGCGCGTGCCCGACGCGTCGATCGCGGCCTGGGCGTCGACCTTCACGCTGCTGATCCGCGGCCCCTGCAGCAGCGTGATCACCCCGAACCCCGCGACCACGAGCACGAGGATGCCGAGCACGGCGCCGAGGATCAGCGGGAACCGGCGGCGGGTCCTGATCGGCTCGGGGGTGGGGTGCGGCTCCCATGCCGGCGGCACGAGGCGCGGATCGGATCGGGCCCCGTCTGCGGCGCCGGATGCCGAGCGTCGCGGACCGGGACCGGCGGAGACGTCGACCGGGGCGGGAGGCACGGGAACGGGCGGCACCTCCGGGGCAGGCTCAGGGGCAGGCGCCGGCGAGGCGGGCAGGTCGCGCGGGTCGATGACCGGCGCGTCGTCCGGGGTGACCGAGGCCGCGGGCACCGGTTCGAGCGAGGCGGGCAGCTCGGGCGCTTCCGGGGCGGTCGAGCCGGCCGGCTCACCCGAGGGCGCCGCGGCCTCCTCCTCGGCGGCACGACGAGCGCGCAGTTCGGCGCGGGTGAGGGGACGATCCGCGTCGTCAGTGCTCATAGGGGTCCTTCGGCTCCGGGATCTTCGACACGCTGGCCGGCACGATCGAGAGCTTGCCGTCCGCACTCGCGCGGACGGTCCCCTTCACCTGGATCCAGTCGCCCACAGCGTACTGGCCCTGCCAGCCGGTGATCTGCACCGGCACCGACGCGGGCTGCGCGTCGAGCACGCAGTGCGAGATCACCATGCGCGTCAGGTGCGCCTGATCCTTCGCGGAGCCGCTGGGCGTGAGGAAGCCGGTGAGCGTGACGGACGATCCGTCGTACTTCTCCGGACGGGATCCGGTGGCGAACACGCTGGCCCAGCCGCCGATCCCGAAGGTGCTGGTATCGGTGTTGGCGCCGAGGGCCACGTTGTCGGCGCCCGCGAAGAGCACATTGCCCATCGGGGCGCGCTGCATCGCCATGTCCACGGACAGCGAGGCCGGCGGCAGCAGCAGCGCCCCGGCGACCACCCCGGTGGCGATCACCCCGCCGGTGGCGCCGGCGACCACGCCGACGACGCGACGCGCCGGGCGGGGGTGCGCGTGCTCATCCGCGTGATCGTGGCCGGCGCCCGCGTCGCCGTGGTCGTGGCCGTGCTCCTGCTCGGCGCCGAGGGGCAGCGCGCACGACCACACGACGCCGATGAGCGTGGCGATCGCCGCGGCCACGGCGAACCACACCGTCTCGGGGCTGATGTAGAGGGTGAGCCGTCCGGTCGCCGCGAGCGCGAGCGTGGCCACGGCCAGCGCCGCCGCGAGCCCGGCGCCCAGCCAGCGGGTGCCGAGGGCCTGCAGGCGCGACGGCTCCTGCCCCTCGTGCGTCTCGGAGGCGGGTCGGACGGTCGTGTCACGCAAAGACGTTCACCCCGATCCCCAGGGCGAAGCCGAACAGGATCACGATGCCGACGATCCCGGCGAGCGTGCGCGCGGTGAACGTGGTGCGCAGCAGCGCCATCATCTTGATGTCCACGAGCGGGCCGACCAGGAGGAAGGCGACGATCGCGCCCGGCGAGAACGTCGACGCGAACGACAGCGCGAAGAACGAGTCGACGTTCGAGCAGATCGCGACCGAGATCGCGAGGGCGATCATCGCGACCACCGACAGCAGCGGATTGGATCCGATCGCGAGCAGCACGTCGCGAGGCACCAGCACCTGCACGGCGCCGGCGAGCGCGGATCCGACGATCAGGGCCGGCATCACCGCGCGCAGCTCGATGAGGAACTGCGCGAGGCTGCGCCGGATGCCCGATCCCTGCTCGTGCACGACGACGTCGCACGTGTCGCGGAACCGCGCGGTCAGCAGCGCATCCGGATCCGGGTGCCGGCTGTACACCCAGCCGATGAGGTTCGCGACGAGGTAGCCGCCGACGAGGCGCGCGACGAGGATGCCGCCGTCGAAGCCGAACGCCGCGTGGGTGGTGAGGATGACGATCGGGTTCACGATCGGCGCCGCGATGAGGAACGTCAGCGCCTCGGCGGGCCCGAGGCCGCGCATCATGAGTCCACGCGCGAACGGTACGTTGCCGCACTCGCAGACAGGGATGAGCATGCCCAGCAGCGACAGCACCGCGCGGCGAGCCCATCCGCGCTTCGGCAGCACGCGCTCGATGACGCCGGCGGGCAGCCACACCTGCACGGCGATCGAGAGCACCACGCCGAGGATCACGAACGGCAGCGCCTCGAACAGCACGCTGAGCGACAGCGTCAGGCCGTCCTGCAGGCGGTTGGGCAGGCGGGCGGAGAAGAGGTGCGGCGCCAGGGCGTCGATCGCGATCAGAGCGCCGACCACGACGACGCCGATCACGGCGCCGATGAGGGCCGTGCGCCCCGTCAGCCGCGGCGGCGGTGTGCGCAGGGCGTGCGGCGTCGCCGCCCCGTCTCGCGCGGCGGTCGCACGGCGGCCGGGGGTGGTCAGGGTCACGCGGGGATCACTCCTGAGCGGCGTCGGCGCAGCTCGCGCACAGTCCGAAGATGTCGACCACGTGCTCCGCGTCGCGGAAGCCGTGCTGGGCGGCGGTGCGCTGCGCCCACTGCTCGACGTCGGTGGCCTCGATCTCGACCGTCCGGCCGCAGGATCGGCAGATCAGATGGTGGTGGTGCCCCGCGCTGCGGCACGCGCGGTACAGCGCCTCCCCCTCGGGGCTCTGCAGCGAGTCGGCCTCGCCGGACGCGGCCAGGCCCGCGAGAGCGCGGTACACGGTGGCGAGGCCGATGCCGGTGTTGGCCTCGCGCAGGGTCGCGTGCAGAGTCTGAGCGCTCACGAAGCCGGGGGCGTCCGAGAGCTCCTCGCGCACGCGTTCGCGCTGCCACGTGTTCCGCTGGGCCATGCCTCGAGTCTAGAGCGGCCCGCTGGCGTGCGGCTGGGAGCGGGATATCCGCAACCTTCGAGCGCCCCGGGAGCGATGCTGTCCGGGAGGCCGCGTGCCGGATCCGCCCCGAGCTTCGTCGTCACGGGATGGAAAACCCCGCCGCCAGCCTCGCGGAACCTGCGAAAACCATCTCGCCGGGATGCGGAACCGCGCCACAAGATGGAAAACGCCGCCCCGGGGCACCCGGCAGCGGCGTTTTCCATCGCGGCGCGCTCGCGCCCGGATCAGGCCTCGGCGTCCTCCGCGGGCGACTCGACCTCGGACGCCGCGGGCGCCTCGGACGCCTTGTCGTCCTCGGCCGCGGGGGCGGATCCGGATGCCTCGCTGCCGAGCGCGCCGTCGGGGCGGATCAGCTCGCGCACCTCGGCCATGAAGCTCGTGAGCTGCTGCTGCTGCCAGCGCAGCTGGCGGGCCCGGTCGTCTGCATCGCGCACGACGTTCGCGGTGTGCGCGGTGACCATGTCGACGATCTTCTGCGACTTGGTGCGGGCACGGTCGAGCGTCTCGCGAGCGCGCACCTGCGCCTCGGCCTCGATCGCCTGGGCCTGCGAGCGCATCAGCCGCTCGTAGTCGTCGGCCTTCGCCGAGATCCGCTCGGCGTGGGCCAGGGCCGCGGCGACCTGCTCGTTCGCGTCGACGGTGATGCGCTCCGCGTGCGCGACGGCCTGGTTGTGCAGCACGAGGAACTCCTGCTGCGCGTCGTCCTGGCGGCGGGTGAGCGACTCCTCCATCTCCAGCACGCGCGCGTTCATCTCCCGCACCTCGCGCTCGGCGGCGACGCGCAGGTCCGTGGTCTCGCGGGTGACCATCGCCCGCAGGGCCGCGGCGCCCTTCTCGGCCTCGGTGCGGATCGAGTGCGCCTCCTGCTCGGCGTGGTTCACCTTCTCCGCCGCGTGCGCGGCCTCGCGCTCGACCTGTGCGGTGTGCGCGGTGAACTCGGTCTCCATCTTGAGGCGCACCTGGTCGGCGTCGCGCTCGGCCTGCGCCGTGATGCGTGCGACGTCGGCGTCGAGCTCGGCGCGCTTGGCGGCCGCCTCGTCCCGCGCGGCCTCGAGCAGGCGCTCCGCCTGCACCGCGGCGTTCTGGATGAGCACGCTGGCCTGCTCCTCGGCGACGCGCAGCACGGTCTCGAACTGCGACCGCGACGTGGCCTCGTCGATGTCCTCCTGGGATCCGGCGAGCGCCGTGCTCAGCGACTGGATCTGCTGGGCGGACTCGGCGATCTTCGCGTTCGCGGCAGCCAGATCGGCCTCGAGCTTCGCGGCCCGCTCCTCATGGGCGGCGGTGGCCTTCTCGAGCTCGCGGCGGTGCTTCTCGGACGCCTTGTCCAGCTCACCGCGCAGGTGGGCGTCGGTCTTGGCGCTCGAGTCGGTCGCGCGGCGCAGCTCCTCCTTGAGGGCGGTGAGGTGCGCGTCGACCTCCGCCTTGTCGTATCCGCGGAAGCCGATCGTGAAGGCCTGCTGGCTCGACGGCGAATCGAGGAGCTGATCGAAGAAGTCGCCCTGCGGCGGCTGCTCCTGGGATGCACGGTTCTCGGTCGCCTCGGCCACGGGCAGCGCCTTTCTGCTCACCCCTCCCACGCCCTGGCAGGGGGAGTGCCGGGGAGGATGGATGCGGAGGGGGATTCGCGTCGTCCGGCGTCCTTGGGTGCAGGGCCGTGGTCCGCGCGAGTCCTGACGATCCTAACCCGGGCTTCCCTTGTGTCGACAGGGCCGGCGCGACGCGGGCGCGGAACGATCGGCGGATGTCCGGCGATGCGCATGCGGGAGACGAGCCCTGCAGCGCCCCGTCACCCGGCGCCGACCTGGATCCCCGCGATCACCGCGCGGATCGCGGCATCGCCGCGCCGACTCTGCTCCGCGCGGTCCAGCCCCGCCAGGGGGCCGCGCAGGCACAGCTCGGCGAACCCGTGGACCGTGGCCCAGCATGCCCAGGCCGCGTCGTCGCGCTGCGCCTCGGGCAGCGCACCGTCGGCGACCAGATCGTCGAGGGCCGCCGTCAGCGCCCGGAACGCCGGCGCCTGCGCCGTGGTCGCCGGCTCCGGCGGGCGGATCCCGAAGAAGACCACGCCGAACCAGCCCGGCTCGTCGAGGGCGAAGTCGATGTAGGCGGCGCCGATCCGGTGCAGGCGCTCGGCGGGCGATCGCTCGGGGGCGTCGGTCATCGCCGCGGCGAGCCCCTGCTGGATCGCCGTCGCGGCCGCGTCCAGAAGGGCCGCCCGATTCGGGAAGTGCCGGTACGCGGCGTTCGGCGAGACCCCGGTGCGCCGCGTGGCCTCGCGGATCGTGATCGCCGCCGGCCCGCCTCCGCGGCCGAGCGCGACGGCCGCCTCGACGAGGGCGGTGGCGAGATCCCCGTGATGGTAGGCCATCGGATCCCCTCCCCCTCTTGAGTCGTCGCCGGGCGATGTGTACGGTGTGAACATAGCAGATGTGGACGCCGTGAACATCGGCGCCCGAGCGACCGGAACCGACCATCGGAGGATGTCATGACCGCTCTGCCCCCTGTCGTCGACGAGCAGACCTGGCGCGAAGAGCTCGCGCAGCTGCGGATCCGCGAGAAGGCCGCGACCCGGGAGCAGGACGCGATCGCGGCCGCCCGGCGGCGGCTGCCCGCCGTCAAGCTGCCGCCGTACACGCTCATCGCCGAGGACGGCAGCCGGGTGAGCCTGGCCGACGTGTTCGAGGGCAAGAGCCAGCTGGTCACCTACCACCACATGTGGACGGACGGCGCGACCTGGCAGTGCCAGGGCTGCACCGGCCTCACCTCCCAGTGGACCCGCACGGGGCACATCGAGGCGCAGGACGCCCGCTTCGTGATCGTCACGAACGGACCGATGGACGAGATCCTCGCCTACAAGAAGCGCGTCGGGAACCGGATGACCTGGTACTCGTCGGCGGAGTCGTCCTTCGGCGCCGACGTGGACGCGGGCCCGGGAGAGGGCTTCGGCTTCAACGTGTTCCTGCGCGACGGGGACGACGTCTACCGCACGTGGCACACCGACGGCCGCGGCGCCGAGCGCTTCAGCGTCGCGTTCGCGATCTCCGACGTGCTGCCCTACGGCCGCCAGGAGGAGTGGCAGGACGTGCCGGACGGCTGGCCGCAGGATCCGACGTACTCGCGCTGGGTCAGCTCGCAGGACGTCGCAGCGCTCTACGGAGAGCCTGTCGCCTAGCCGCCCGTACGCGGATCCGGCGCCACGATCGTCGGCGCCTCGACGGTGCGCAGCGTGCGCAGCCACTCCACGGTGTCGGCGTCGTCCTCGCCGAGCGGCGCGGGGAGGGACTCCCCCGTCACGGCCGAGCGGGGAGGCAGGAGCGCGACCGCGATGGCCGTGGTGAGAGGCACCGCGAGCACGAGCCCGATGCCGCTGCAGAGGGTGCGGACGATCTCCGTCGCGATGTCCTCGAGCCCGAGCATGTTCATCATCGGCTGGTCGTAGACGTAGAGGAGCAGCACGACGCTCAGCGACGCCCCGACGTAGGCGAACACGATCGTGTAGATCGTGGAGGCGATGTGATCGCGTCCGATGCGCATCGCGCGGCCGAACAGCTGCCGCCGGGAGAGCTCCGGGGCGACGGCGCGCAGCTCCCACACGGCCGAGCTCTGCGTGATGGTCACGTCGTTGAGCACGCCCAGCCCCGCGATGATGATCGCGCACGTGAGCAGGCCCTGGAAGTCGACCTGCGGCACCATCGGGGCCAGGAAGCCGGCGCTCTCGTCGATGCCGCTGAGCCGGGTGGTGCCGACCGCCAGCTGCGCCAGGATCGCGGTGATCGCGACTCCCGCGAGCGTGCCCGCGAGAGCCGCGCTGGTGCGCAGGGACAGCCCGTGCGCGAGATAGAGCACGACGTAGAGGATCGCGGACGCGCCGACGAGGGCGACCGCCATGGCGGGCTCCGCGTGCAGCAGGGCGGGCAGCAGGAACATCACGATCATCGCGCCGCTGAACACCAGCCCGACGAGGGCGAGCAGTCCGCGCAGGAGCCCGACGACGATCACGACCAGGGCGAACAGCCCGACCCACACGGCCAGCGGGACGGTCCTGACCACGCCGAACGCCGAGATCCCCGGATCCACGCCGCCCGGCTGCACGATGCTCGAATGCGTGGGCAGGGCGATCACCATCAGCTCGAGCCGGTCGCCGGGGTGCAGGCCGGCGCGGGCGAACGGACCGTTCAGCATGATCCTGACCGTCTCGCCCGCACGGGCGCCGTCCTCGATCCTGACCTGCGCGATCGCGCAGGCCGCGGGAGATGCTCCTCCCGCACCGGATCCGCCGGTCGCGCCGGAGCCCGTCCCGCCGCCCGAGGGTGCCGGCGGCCCGGGTGTCGCGCAGTCGGACATCCGCAGGATCTCGCCGGTCGGGTACGTGGTCTTCGCGACCGAGGAGCCGGACGTCGGGGTCCCTCCGGGACGCTCCGCGGACGGCCAGAGCAGCAGCAGCCCGGCGATCGTCGCCACGCCGACGACGATCAGCACCGCGAGCAGGATGCGTTTCGGCGTCCGAGCCACCTCGACGTGCCGGAGCGCCGCGGAGTCATGCCCGTGCCCGTGTGCGCTCATTCGGTGCGCGCCGGGGCCGGGGCCGCGCGCACGACACGATCCCGCCGGGATCCGATCGCGCGGCAGACGAGGTAGATCGCGAACGAGACCGTCGTGATGTACGGGCTCACCGGCAGCGTGCCCATCACCGCCAGGAGGATGCCGCCGACCGCGGAGACCACGCCGAAGACGGCCGCCAGCACCGGCACGGCCAGAGGGCCTGAGCGCACCCGCATCGCCGCGGCGGCCGGGGTCACCACGAGCGCCATCACCAGCAGCGCGCCGATGATGTGCACGGCGACCGCGACCACGAGGCCGAGCAGCAGCATGAAGGCGAACGAGACGCCGACCGTGGGAACGCCGCGGGCGGCCGCGGACTGCGGATCGAGGGAGTCGAAGCGCAGCGGGCGCCAGATGATCAGCAGGCCCAGCAGCACGAGCGCGCAGATCCCGGTCAGCCAGCCCAGCTGCTCCGACTGCACCGACACGATCTGCCCGGTCAGCAGGCTGAACCGGCCTGCCGCACGCCCGTTGTAGAGCGATAGGGCGAGGATCCCGACACCCAGCCCGAACGGCATGAGCACGCCGATGATCGAGTTGCGGTCGCGCGCGCGGGCGCCCAGCCAGCCGATCATCGCCGCGGCAATGAGGGATCCGACGATCGAGCCGGTGACGACATCGACGCCCACCAGCAGCGCGACCGCGGCGCCGGCGAAGGAGAGCTCGCTGATGCCGTGCACGGCGAAGGCCATGTCGCGCTGCATCACGAACACGCCGATGAGGCCGCCGACGAGACCGAGCACGGCTCCCGCCCAGACCGAGTTCGAGACCAGGGCGAGGATCTCGCCGTACTGCGACACGCCGCCGAACATGGCCTGGACGATGTCCGGGAGGTTCATGCGTGCAGCTCCTCGTCGGGTCCGTCGTGGTGGTGCGCGGCGCTCTCCGCATCCGGCGCGCCGACGACGACGAGCCGGCCGCCGACTTGGGACACGAACACCGGAACCCCGTAGAGGTCGGAGAGCACGCGGGTGGTCAGCACCTCCCGCGGGGTGCCGAGCGTGAAGCGGCCGTTCGCGAGGTACAGGATCCGGTCGACGATGTCGAGCACGGGGTTGATGTCGTGGGTGACGAGCAGCACGCCGGCGCCGGTGCGGCGATGCCGGTCGATCAGCTCCACGACGGCCTGCTGGTTGGCCAGATCGAGGCTCGTCAGCGGCTCGTCGCAGAGCAGCAGCCGGGGGTCGTCGGCAAGAGCCTGCCCCACGCGCAGCCGCTGCTGCTCGCCGCCGGAGAGGGTGCCTGCCGGGCGGTCGGCGAAGGACCGGGCGCCCACCGCCGCGACCAGCGCATCGACCCTGGCGCGGTCGCCGCGCCGCGGGATCGGGAAGCCGAACCGGTGCCCGTCGACGCCGAGCGCGACGAGGTCGCGGCCTCGCAGCGACGTCTCGGCGGGCAGTGGTCGCGCCTGCGGGAGATAGCCGATGCGGCGGTTCCCGCGCCGGCGCACCGGCTGGCCCACCGCCTCGATGGTTCCCTCGGAGAGCCCCTGAAGGCCGAGGATCGCGCGCAGCAGGGTGGTCTTGCCCGTCCCGCTGGGGCCGAGCACCGCGACGAGCTCGCCGGGGGCCACGTCGAGGTCGAGTCCGCTCCACAGCTCCCGGTCGTCCCGGCGGATGCCTGCGCCGCGGATCCGCAGCAGCGGAGCGGCCGGAGAAGCGGCGGGAGAGGTCACTTGTCGAGGTTACGCGAGAGCGTGTCGATGTTGTCCTTCATCCAGGTCAGGTACGTCTTGCCGTCCGGCACCAGCTCGGTGACCTCCTGGACGGGCACGCCCTTTTCCTTCGCGACGCCGATGATCTTCGTGGTCTCAGCACCTCCCGCCTGGGCGTTGGCGAACAGCGCCTTGACGTCGCCCGACTCGACGAGGTTCGTCGCCTCGAGCAGCGTGGCGGGCGGGACGTCCTGCCCCTCTTCGACCGCGTGGCTGAACGCCTCGGGAGTGACGTTCACCAGGCCCGCCGCGTCCGTGAGGTACAGCGGAACCGGCTCGGTGACGAAGATCTTCTCACCCTGGTGCGCGCTCTTGATGGTCGCGAGCGAGGAGTTCAGCCCCGAGATCCCCGTCTCGAACGTCGCCAGGTTCTTCTCGAAGTCCGCCTTGTGCGCCGGGTCGATCCCGCTCAGCTCGTCGGCGACCTTCTTCGCGACGTCCTCGACGACCGCCGTGTCGTACCAGACGTGCTCGTTGAAGCCCTCGGCGGTCTTCATCCCGTCCTCGCCCTTCGGCCAGCTCGGCGCGAACGTCACCGCGGTGACCACCGGTGCCTTGCTTCCCGACTTCGAGACCAGGTCGCCGAAGAACGCGTCGTAGCCGCCCCCGTTCTGCAGGATCAGCTTCGCCCCGCGCACCTTCAGCTGATCGGCGGCGGTGACCTCGTACTCGTGCGGATCCTGCGACAGCGACGCGATGACGGAGGTGACCTCGACGTGCTCGCCGCCGATCTCCTTCGCGATGTCGCCCCAGACGTTGGTCGACGCCGTCACCGCGATGGTCCCGCCGCCGGAGGACGATCCGGGATCCGCCGTCGCGGAGCAGCCCGCGAGGGCGAGGATCGTGGCGGCGGCGAGCGTGAGGGCGGCGAGGGGCTTCTGCATGTCCTCGACACTACGTTAAATGAGAATCATTATCAAAACGGATCTCAGGCGAATCGGACCAGGTCGTTGAGCGGGCGCAGCAAGACGAGACGCGGCACCCCCGTAAGGGCACCGCGTCTCGTCTCCCGCCCGCGGCGTCAGGGCTCGCTCGCCGACGCCGACCGCCGAACTCGGCTCAGCCGCGCAGCCAGACCGTGGTCTCGGCGGGCACCGCGCCGTCGACGAGCTCGCCGAGCACCGGCGCCTCGCCCTCGGCGAGCGCGAAGGGCTCCGTACCGAAGTTCGTGACGACCTGCCATCCGTTCGGCCGGACGAAGCGCAGCACGTCGTCACGGCCGGTCTCCATCCACTCCAGGCTCTCGCCGGTCTGCAGCTCGTGCCGCAGCGCGAGCGCACGACGATAGGTGTTCAGCGACGAGGCGGGGTCGGCGTCCTCCACGTCCACCGCGTAGTCCGCGAACCAATCGGGCTGCGGGATGTGCGCGCCCGCGGCGCCGAAACCGAAGGAGGATCCGGTTCCGGTCCACGGCAGCGGCACGCGGCATCCGTCGCGGCCGAGGCCGTCGCGCTCCGGATCCGCGCCCCGGAAGAACGCCGGGTCCTGCCGATCCTCGGCCTTGATGTCGCCCACCTCGTGCAGGCCCAGCTCCTCGCCCTGGTACAGGTAGGCGCTGCCGGGCAGGCCCAGCAGGAACAGGGAGGCCGCGAGCGCCTGCCGGCTGCCGCGCGCGAGGTCGATCTGGTCGGCCGGGGCGCCGGCGAGGATCCAGGCCGAGCCCTGCTTGGCGAGGCTGCCGCGCCGCGGGGCGAGGCCGTAGCGGGTCGCGTGCCGCACCACGTCGTGGTTCGAGAGCACCCAGCTCGAGCTGGATCCGGTCGCCGCGCTCTGGGCGAGGTTGTCGGTCACGATGTGCCGGAACTGCGCGGCGTCGAAGTCGGCCTCGAGCAGGTCGAAGTTGAACGCCTGGCCGAGCCCCTCGGGGGTCGCGTACTTGGCGCGGCGCTCCGGCGTCGCCACCCACGCCTCGGCCACGGCGATGCGCGGCGGGTCGTACTCGTCGAACACCTGACGCCACTCGCGGTAGATCTCGTGCACGGCGTCGCGGTCCCACAGCGGGTGCTGACCGTCGGTGGTGTCCATCGCGTCGAGCTCGGCCTGGCTGGGCAGAACGGCAGGCAGGTCCTTGCTGAGCCCGTGCGCGACGTCGATGCGGAACCCGTCGACGCCGCGGTCCGACCAGAACCGCAGGGTGTGCAGGAACTCGGCGTGCACGTCGGGGTTGTCCCAGTTGAAGTCGGGCTGCTCGGTCGCGAAGTGGTGGAAGTACCACTGCCCGTCGCCCACGGGCTCCCACGCCGGACCGCCGAAGATGCTCGCCCAGTCGGCGGGCGGCAGTTCGCCGTTCTCGCCGAGTCCGTCGCGGAAGATGTAACGGTCGCGCTCGGGCGACCCCTTGCCTGCGGCGAGCGCCGCGCGGAACATCTCGTGGCGGTCGGACGAGTGGTTGGGCACGATGTCGACGATCACCTTGATCCCGCGCTCGTGCAGCGCGGCGACCATGTCGTCGAAGTCGTCGAGCGTGCCCAGGCGCGGATCCACGTTCCGGTAGTCGTCGACGTCGTAGCCGCCGTCGGCGAGCGCGGACGGGTAGAACGGGCTCAGCCACACCGCGTCGACGCCGAGCCCGGCGAGGTAGTCGGCCTTGTCGGTGACGCCCCGGATGTCGCCCAGTCCGTCCCCGTTCGAGTCGGCGAAGCTGCGCGGATAGACCTGGTAGACGACGGCCTGGCGCCACCAGGCGGCGTCGTCGGATCCGAGCACGGGGACTCCGGCGGCGAGGACTGCATCGGTCATGGAAGAGAGCTCCTTCGGTGTTGCGGTCTTGTGCGGGCGGAGGCGCCCGACGGATGAGAGCCGGACGGGCGGTCAGCCCTTCACGGCGCCCTGGGTCACGCCCTCCATCACCCAGCGCTGGGTGAACAGGTAGGCGACGATCGCGGGGGCCATGGCCATCAGGTACGAGGCGAAGGCGACGTTGTAGTTGCTGCTGAACTGATTCTGGAACAGGTTCTGCCGCACCGGCAGGGTCTGCAGCGACGGATCCGAGATGATCAGCGACGGCATCATGAAGTCGTTCCACGCGTAGAGGAAGGCGAAGATGCCGACGGTCGCGCTCATCGGCCCGAGCAGCGGGAAGATGATCCGCCAGAAGGTCTGCCAGGTGCTGGCCCCGTCGATCCGCGCGCTCTCCTCGAGCTCGAGCGGAAGGGAGCGCAGGAACGCCGTGAACAGCAGCACGCTGAAGCTGAGCTGGAACATCGTCGCGAGCAGGATCACCCCGAACGGATTGTCCAGGTGCGCGAGACCGGTCAGTTGGATCTGCGGCAGCGCCACCACCGGGAACGGGATGAACATCGCGGCGAGCAGGTAGAAGAACGAGTACCGGAAGAGCCGGTGGTCCCAGTTGCGCACGATCGCGTAGGAGGCGAACGCGGCCAGCACCACGGTCAGGAACACGGTGCCCGCGGTCACGAGCAGCGAGACTCCCGCCCCGACGGGGAACTTCGTGAGGTTCCACGCCTGCACGAATCCGTCGAGCGTGAACGGAGCCGGGAACGAGAACGCATTGCCGTCGACCGACTGCTTCGACGTCTTGAACGACATCGCGATCGTGACGTACAGCGGGATCAGGACGGTGGCGGTGCACAGGATCAGGATGATCGTGCCCGACCAGTTCACCCGCTCCCTGCGGATCCGGGGCTTGCGGCCCGTGGTGGTGAGGGCCTCGATGGTGAGGAGGGTCTGCGTCGACATCAGAGTGCGTTCCTTCCGCGGGTCACGGACAGCTGCAGCAGGGAGATCAGGATCGCGACGAGGAAGAAGATCGTCGCGTTCGCCATCTGATAGGCGTAGTCGCCGCCGTTGAACCCGGCGATGATCGTCATCGCCACGCTCCGCGTCGAGGTGCCGGGACCGCCGTCGGTGAGGCCCTTGATGATGTCGTACGCGTTCAGGAAGCCCTTGAACCCGAGCACGATGTTGATCACGAAGTAGCCGGCGACGAGCGGGACCGTGATCCGGGTGAGCTGCTGGAGCTTACTCGCGCCGTCGAGGTCCGCCGCCTCGTACACGTCCCCGGGGATCGAGAGCAGGCCCGCGATGTAGATGAGCAGGGTGCCCGGGATCGCCTGCCAGGCCGTCACGATCACGATGCCCACCCACGCGAGGTCGGGGTTGGCGAGGATGCTCGTCGACAGCCACGGGATGCCGGTCGCCGTCCCGAGCGCCGGGATCGAGTTCGAGAACAGGAAGTTGAAGACGTAGGCGATGATGATGCCGGAGATGACCATCGGGATCACGAAGATCGCGCGCAGGCCCGTCTTGAAACGGATCCGCGAGACGAGCCCGACGGCCAGCAGGAAGGCGAGCACGTTCACCACGATCACGGTCACGACCGAGAACCCGAAGGTGAACAGGTAGCTCTGCAGGATCGCCGGGTCGCTGAACGCCGCGATGTAGTTGGTGAGCCCGTTGAAGCTCCAGGTGCCGATCCCGATCGAGTCGGTGAAGCTGAAGAAGATGCCCATCACCGCGGGCACCGTGATCGCCAGCGTGAACAGCACGAGCGTCGGCAGCAGGAACAGGTAGTAGATCGGCTCGACGCGCTTGCTGCTGCGACGGACCGTGCGGTCGCCGCCGGTGACGATGGTGGTTGTCGCGGTCATTTCGTCGTGCCCTTCGTGTCGCTCGGGAGCTTCGGGGCGAGGAAGGCGGCGCGCGCCCAGTCCGCGTCCATCGTGCGCAGGGTGCCGTCGACGCTGCCCCCGAGGGCGATCGCCTGGACGTAGTTGAAGACGGGGATGGTCTTGGGCACCAGCACCGACGCGCCCTGATAGACCGCGCCGTCGGTGTAGTACGGGATCATGCCCGCGATGCGCGGATCCGTCGGCAGAGTCGCATCGGTCGTCGGCGCGAAGCCGAGCTGGGACGCGTTGTAGGCGTCGATCACCTCGGGCCGGTAGAGGTAGGCGAGGAAGTCGCGCGCGGCCTTCTGGTGCTGCGACCCCGTCGGGATCATCGCCGCGAGGTCCATGTTCACGCGGACCTTGAGATCCTTCGGATCGTTCGTCATCGGCAGCGGGAAGCTGCCGAGCTGCAGGTCGGGCGACGTCTTGGCGATCTCGCCGAACGCCCACGGGCCCTGGAGGTACATCGCGCCCTTGCCCTGGGCGAACGCGAGGTTGCCGTCGACATACGCCTGGCTCGCGGCGTTGGGCTGCGTGTAGTCCTTGATGAGCCGGGTCATCTTCTCGACCGGCTTCGCGAAGTCCTTCGAGAAGGAGGTCTGCGCCTTCGGTCCGACCGCGGTCCCCTCCTCGTTCAGTTTCTTGAAGAAGTCCACGACCGGCACCTCTCCCCCGACCGCGTAGTCGTACCAGCCCTGCCCGATCGTCCAGTTGTCCTTGAACGTGCCGTAGAACGGCGCGACCCCGGCGGCCTTGAGCCTGTCGCACGCGGCGATCAGCTCGTCCCAGGTCTTCGGGATCTCGATGCCGTGCTTCGCGAAGATCTCCTTGTTGTAGATCACCGAGGCCGCCATCACGGAGTACGGCAGCACGGTGGTCCTGCCCGGGCACACCCCGTACTGATCGAGCAGGGGCTTCAGGTCCTCACGGATCCGTCCCGCCTCCGCCGTGTCGGAGAGGTCGGTCAGCGCGCAGCGCTGCACGAACCGGGCGACCTCGAAGTTGTAGTTCGCGAGCATCAGATCCGGCGGGTTGCCGCGCACGAAGCTCGCCGAGACCACGTCCACGCCGGAGGTGTCGATCTCCACCCGCACCTTGTCCTGCGACGCGTTGTAGTCGTTCACGACCTTCGTCATGAAGTCGATCGCCTCGCGCTTGCTGAATGTGAACCGCACGGTCTCGCGACCGTCGGCGGGCGCGCATCCGGCCAGGGTCGTCGCCCCGATCGCGAGGGCCGCGGCGACCGCGACCATCCTCGCGATTCGCGTTCTCTTCCCAGACACCATCGTCCTCATCCCTTCCGGGATCCGTCCGCGCCATCGGATCGGATCTTGTTCCGGAGATTAGATTTTGTGCCCGAATCAAATCGGGCAAGGGATACTCTGACAGAAGCCCACCCGAGAGGTCAAGCACCGATGCCGAGATCCGCCGCGTCCGACGCGCCCCCCGCCGCCCCCGGCGCGGCCGGGGCTCCCGGCGCTCCCGGTGCTCCCGGCGGCAGCCGACCGAGCCTCGGGCAGGTGCTGGACTTCGCCTGGGGCCGCGGCCCGTTCACCGCCACCGAGGCGATGGCCGGCGCCTCGCTCACCCGGTCGACGACGATCGACGCGATCGACACGCTGGTGGAGGCGGGCGTCGTGCGCGAGCTGCCCAACGCCCGCGACGCGGGCCAGTACTCGGCCGGGCGACCGGCACGACGGTTCGAGCTGCCCTCCGATGTCGGCGCCGTGATCGCGATCGACGCCGGCGACACCCACCTCGGCGTGACCGTGACCGACCTCGCCCGCATGCCGCTCGCGCACCGGCGCACCGACCTGGATCGGCACCACACCGTCGGTCAGCGCCGCGCGGTCATCCTGCAGCACCTCGACGCGGCGCTGGCATCCAGCGGCGCCCCCCGCGACCGCGTCCTCGCCCTGTGCGCGGGCGTCGCGGCCCCGGTCGCACGGAACGGCTCATCGCCGCCGCACCCCGACGGGTTCTGGGAGCGCACCAATCCCGGCCTCGCCGAGCTCCTGGCGGGATGGGCCCCCGTCGTCGAGATCAAGAACGACGCCGTGCTCGCGGCCGCCGCGGAGGGGGATCTCGGCGAGGCCGTGGGCTGTCGCGACTACATCGCTCTCGTCGCCGGGGAGCGGTTCGGCGCCGGAGCGGTCGTGGACGGGCACATCCTGCACGGCGCGCACGGCGGCGTCGGCGAGATGGTGCTCTTCGACCACGTGCGCGGGGTGGACTCGGCCGACGGACTCGGCCCCACGATCACCCGCATCGCCGGTGAACTGCTCGCCTCGGGAGACGCGGCCGCCGACGGAGCGCTGGCCCGGCTCGCCGCGGAAGGCCTCACCGCGGACCGGGTGCTCGCCCTGGCGGAGACCGGGGACGCCGACGCGTCCCGCGTCGTGCGCGACACCGGCGCCTTCCTCGCCCGCGTGGTCGCCGTGCTCGGCAGCACCTACGACCCGGAGCGCGTGATCGTCTGCGGTGCGATCGCCGAGAGCATCCAGCCGGTGCTCGACGCGGCGCGCGACGTGCTGCGCCCGCTGCTCGACCTGCCGGCGCCCGCGATCCTGCGCTCGAAGCTCGGCGCCGACATCGTGCTCGCCGGCGCGGTCTCCACGGCGCTGGCCGCCGCACGGACGGTCGGCCTGCCGCAGCTCGTGGCACGCCGGCTGCAGGGCTGAGAGCCGACCCGGCCGGATCCGGGATCCGGAGTCCGGGGTCGGGATCCGGTCTCAGTCCACCAGCAGCGCGGGCTCCTCGAGCACGGCGGCGACGTCGGCGATGAAGCGGCTCATGCCGTCGCCGTCCACCACACGATGGTCGAAGGATCCGGCGACGGTCGTCACCCAGCGCGGACGCACCTCGCCGTCCACGACCCACGGCTTCTGGCTGATCGTGCCCATCGCCACGATGCCGGCCTCTCCGGGGTTGATGATCGGGGTGCCCGCATCCATCCCGAACACGCCGATGTTGGTGATCGTGATGGTGCCGCCCTGCTGGTCGGCCGGCGTCGACTTGCCCTCGCGGGCGGTCGTGGTGAGCCGGTTGAGCGCGCGGGCCAGATCCTTCATGCCCAGATCCTGCGCGTCCTTGATGTTCGGCACGAGCAGGCCCCGCGGGGTGGCGGCGGCGATGCCGAGGTTGACGTAGTGGCGCACCGCGATCTCGGCGCCGTCGGCGGTGTCGATCCACGCCGCGTTGACCATCGGGGTGCGGCGCACGGCCCAGATCACGGCGCGCGCGACGATCAGCAGCGGCGACACCTTGATGTCGGCGAAGTCGGGCGACGCCTTGAGGCGCTTCACGAGCTCCATGGTGCGGGTCGCGTCCACCTCCTTCCACACCGTCACGTGCGGGGCGGAGTAGGCGCTCTGCACCATGGCCGACGACGTGGCCTTGCGCACGCCCTTGACCGGGATCGACTCGGTGCGGCTCTCGTCCGCGCCGATCGAAGCGCGCGAGGGCGCGATCCCGCGCGCGAGTCCGACCGGCGCGGGTTGCGGCGCAGGCACGGTCTCCTCGCGCACGGCACCCCATTCGGGGGTCTGGATGTTGCGGAACACGCTCGCCTGCTCGGCGTGCTTCATCACGTCGTCGCGGGTGACCTCGCCGTCGGCGCCCGTCGGGGTGACCTGGGTGAGGTCGACGTCGAGGTCGCGCGCGAGCTTGCGGATCGGGGGCTTGGCGATGACGCCGACGGTGGAGCGCACCGGCCGCTCGGCGGGGCGACGGCGGCGCGAGGTCGCCTCGGTACCGGATCCGTAGCCGACGAGCACGGATCCGGATCCCTCCGCCGCCGGAGCCGCCGGCGCCGGGGCGGCCGCCTCCGGAGCGCCGGTCAGGAACGTGATGATCGGGGTGCCGACGTCGACCGTCTTCCCCTCCGGCACGAGCAGCTCGCCGACCGTGCCGGCGTGCGGCGAAGGCAGCTCGACGAGCGACTTGGCCGTCTCGATCTCGCAGATCACGTCGTTGACCGCGACGGCGTCGCCCGGGGCGACCCGCCAGGTGACGATCTCGGCCTCGGTCAGGCCCTCGCCGACGTCCGGGAGGGTGAAGGTCTGGGTGCTCATGGTCGGGATCCTTTCCGCTCAGCCCCCCTTCCTGAACCTGACGCAGGAGATCCTGCAGGTCAGCGGGCGGATGGAGGCTGAGTGTGACGATTCTCCTGCGTTGTTTTCAGGAAGGGGAGGAGACGGGGCCGTCAGTACGCGAGCGACCGGTCGACGGCCTCGAGGATCCGGTCCGGATCCGGCAGGTAGGCGCCCTCGAGCTTCGCGGGCGGGAACGGGGTGTCGTAGCCCGACACCCGCAGCACCGGCGCCTCGAGCGCGTAGAACGCCCGCTCCATGACGGTCGCTGCGATCTCGCTGCCGAGGCTCACGAAGCCCGGCGCCTCCTGCGCGTAGACCATCCGGCCCGTCGATCGCACCGAGTCGAGGATCGGCCCGTAGTCGACCGGCGACAGCGAGCGCAGGTCGACGACCTCGCAGCTGGTGCCCTCGGCCTCGGCGAGGGCGGCGGCCTGCAGCAGGGTCGAGACCATGGCGCCGTGCCCGACGAGAGTGACGTCGGATCCGCGACGCACCACGCGCGACGCATGCAACGGCAGGGCGGGGGCGGCGAGGTCGACCTCGCCCTTGGGCCAGTACCGGCTCTTCGGCTCGAGGAAGATCACCGGGTCGTTCGAGGCGATCGCCTCCTGGATCATCCAGTACGCGTCGTTCGGCGTCGACGGCGACACCACGCGCAGGCCGGGAGTGTGCGCGAAGTAGGTCTCCGGGCTCTCCTGGTGGTGCTCGACCGCGCCGATGTGCCCGCCGTACGGGATGCGGATCACGATCGGCATCGAGAGCGCACCCTCGTGCCGGGCCGTGATCTTGGCGAGCTGTGTGGTGATCTGGTCGAACGCCGGGAAGACGAAGCCGTCGAACTGGATCTCGACGACGGGGCGGAATCCGCCCATCGCGAGGCCGATCGCGGTGCCGACGATGCCCGACTCCGCGAGGGGGGTGTCGAGCACGCGCTGCGGCCCGAAGTCGCGCTGCAGGTGCTCGGTGACGCGGAACACGCCGCCGAGGGCGCCGATGTCCTCGCCCATGAGGAGGACGCGCGGGTCGTCCTCCATCGCCTTGCGCAGGCCCGCGTTCAGCGCCTTGCTGAACGGCATCGTCTCGATGCGGGTGCCGGTGGTGGTGTCGACGGTGGTCATCGGATCTCCTCCTGCCGTCCGGCCGCCGCGCCCGAGCTGAACGAGGCCTCGTACTGCTGGTGCCACGCCTTCTGCTCGGCCATGAGCGGGTGCGGATCGCTGTACACGTTGTCGAAGATCGCATCGTGACCGGGCGCGACGAGCTCGAGGGTGCGCACCCGCAGATCCTCGGCCGCGTCGGCCGCCTCCGCCTCGACGTCGGCGAAGAAGGACTCCCCCGCGCCGCGGTTCTCGAGGTACGCGCGCATGCGGGCGATCGGGTCGCGCTGCGCCCACTCCTGCTCCTCGGCGCTGCCGCGGTACTTGGTCGGGTCGTCGCTCGTGGTGTGCGCGCCCATGCGGTACGTCACGGCCTCGATCGCCCGCGGGCCGTCGCCGGCACGCGCCTCGTCGAGCGCCCGCCGGGTGACGGCGTAGCTGGCGAGCACGTCGTTGCCGTCGACCCGCACCGAGGGGATGCCATAGCCGATGCCGCGCTGCACGAGCGGCACGCGCGACTGGGTGCTCACCGGCACCGAGATCGCCCAGTGGTTGTTCTGTAGGAAGAAGACCTCGGGGGTGCGGTAGCTCGCGGCGAACACCATCGCCTCGTGCACGTCGCCCTGGCTCGAGGCGCCGTCGCCGTAGTAGACCATGACGGCCTCATCGCGATCCGGGTCTCCGGTGCCGCACTTGCCGTCGAACACGAGCCCCATCGCCAGACCCGTGGCGTGCAGGGTCTGCGAGCCGAGCACGAGCGTGTAGATGCGCGTGTTGCCGTTGCGCGGATCTGTGGGATCCCAGCCGCCGTTCGAGGTGCCGCGCATGAGCTTGATGATGTCGACCGGGTCCACGCCCCTGATGCGGGTGACGGCGTGCTCGCGGTAGGACGGGAAGATCGTGTCCTGCGGGCGCGCGGCACGAGCGGATCCGACCTGCGCGGCCTCCTGCCCGCGGCTCGGCGGCCACAGCGCGAGCTGGCCCTGGCGCTGCAGGTTCGTGGCCTGGGTGTCGATCGCGCGGATCGCGACCATGTCCCGGTAGAGCTGCTCGAGCTCGCTGTCCGGGAGCGCGTCGATGAGGGGCAGATACTGCTCGGCCGCGGCGTTCGGGGCGTAGCTGCCGTCGGCGTCGAGGACGCGGACGACGGGGATATCGGCGTCAGTCACCTTGTCTACGCTAACCGAGGTTTCCGGCTTCGCAGTGGAGGGTGCACACAAACGATCCGATGGGTCCTGTCACGATCCCCACGGACGTATGCAGCCTCGCGGATATCCAGGTGTCCCAGGTATTTATGCCAGGTCCCCCTAGCTTTTTGCATGGGACGCCTTGCATCGGATCCCGCCCGCGCCGACCGCCTCGTGCGGGACGCGCGCGGGTCCGCCCGTCGCGGCGGAGGGTGCCGCGTCGCGGGCGCCCCTCAGCGCTGGGCGGCGGCGACGGCCAGCACGCGGGGCAGCGACTCCGCCTCGCCGACAGAGATCCGGATCCCGTCTCCGGGGAAGGCGCGCACGATGAGCCCGGCGTCCTCGAACGCCGCGGCGATGTCGGCGGTCGCATCGCCCGTGGGGAGCCAGACGAAGTTGCCCTGCGCGTCGGGCACGTCCCACCCGTGGGCGCGCAGGCCCGCGACGAGCTCGGCGCGGCGCTCGACGATGACCGCGACGCGGGCGCGCAGCTCGTCCTCGGCGTCGAGGCTCGCGATCGCGGCGCCCTCGGCGGCGGCCGTCACGGACAGCGGGATCGCCGTCGTGCGGGCCGCGTCCAGGACGCGGGGGTGGCCGATCGCGTAGCCGATCCGGAGCCCGGCGAGACCGTAGGCCTTGGAGAACGTGCGCAGCACGACGACGTTGGGGTGCGTCTCGAAGACGCGCTCGGCCAGGCCGTCGACCGCGTCGGGGGCGGTGACGAACTCGGCGTAGGCCTCGTCGAGGACGATCAGCACGTCGCGCGGCACCTGGGCGACGAACGCCGCGAACTCGGCGCTCGTGACGATCGGACCGGTCGGGTTGTTCGGGGTGCACACGATCACCACGCGGGTGCGCTCGGTGATCGCCGCAGCCATCGCATCGAGGTCGTGGCGGGAGTCGGCGGCGAGCGGCACCTGCACGCCGGTCGCCCCGGCCACGAGGGGCAGGCCGGGGTAGGCCTCGAAGGAGCGCCAGGCGTACACGACCTCGTCGCCGACCGTCGCGGCCGCCGCCACCAGCTGATACAGGATCGCGACGCTGCCCGAGGCGACGTGCACCGCGTCGGGCGCGACGCCGTACCGCTCGCCCAGGCGTGCGCGCAGCGCCCCCGCCGTGGCGTCCGGGTAGCGGTTGATCGGCGCCCCCGCCGTCAGCGCCGCGACGACGGACGGCAGCGGCTCGAACGGGTTCTCGTTGCTCGAGAGCTTGAACGCGTCCGCGCCGGCCTGCTTGCCCTGCCGGTACGGGGGCAGGGCTGCGATCTCTTCACGGATGCGGGGCAGGATCTCTTCGCTCACGCGTCGAGTCTAGATCCGCGGCCCTCTGCGCCGTCCGACGGCATCGACACGACGGACTTCGCGGGACTCCCCGGCGGATCCCGGTTTCGGGTGGGACAATCGGCCTCATGAGGTTCCTCATCCGCGTCGTCGTGAACGCCTTCGCCATCTGGGTCGTGAGCCTGATCACCGTCCTCGAGGTCACGGTCACCCCCTACCCGCCGGGCGGCATGGTCCCGCTGCTCGTCACCCTGCTCGCGATCGGCGCCGTGTTCGCCGTGGTGAACACGATCGTCGGCACCGTGGTGAAGGTCGTCGCGATCCCGCTGTACATCCTGACGCTCGGGCTGATCTCCCTCGTGATCAACGGGTTCCTGCTCTGGCTGACCGCCTGGATCACGGGCTTCTGGGGATGGGGACTGGCGCTCGGCGGCTTCGGCTGGACGATCGTCGCCGCGTTCCTCATCGCCGTCATCAACGCGATCTTCAACGCGATCCTGCGCCCGCAGCGCCGCCGCGACCGCGACCGCTGAACCCGCGACCCGGCGTCCCATTCTCACGACCCGACCCGCTCGGCGGTGTAATCCGCCGTCGTGACCGACTGCGCCTTCCCCAGCCGCGCGAGATGCTCGCGGATCGCGGCCATGCGCGGATCGCCGGACTGCTCGGCCGATCGCACGGTGTCCCGATAGGCGTCGAGCTGGTGCGCCGGCATGCCGGGATCGAGGCCGTGCCCCGGGAAGGCCGCGCGCGTGATGACGAGGCTGTCGGGTGATCCCGTGCCGTACGGACTGCCCCCACCCGCGAGGCCGGCGACCGGATCGTCCGTGTGCCGCACGGCGACGCTCAGCACGTCCCTGGGCAGTGCCGCCTCGACCGGCGCCCCGATCGTGAACACGCCCTGCACGGCGAACTCGCCCGTCTGTGCGACCTCATCCACGAGCATCCCGCCCTGCGAGTATCCGACCAGATCGACCGGGGTGCCGTCGTCGGCCCCCGCGTCGCGCAGCGCCGCGACGACGGCCTTGAGCGAGTCGGACTCCTCGCGATTCAGGTACAGCTCCGCGTTCGACGCCATGTCCCACGGCTCCTCGGGCCCCTTCCCCGGACGGGTGCCGTCCACGTAGGCGACGACGCGCCGCGACCCGTCCTCGAACTCGTAGGTCTCCACCCGCACCTGCGGCTGGCTGCCGTACGGCACGCGGGCGACGGCGTCGCTCAAGGTCTGCGGCGGAACGGCCGCCGTGCTGCGGACGGGCTCCGAGCGCGTCACGCGGACGTCGCCCGGTCGCACCGCGGGCTCGTGCGGATCCGGCACGGGCGGCGAGGCCGGCGATGCGCTCCGTGGCGCGAGAGCGGTGCCGTCGGCCCCCACGACCACGGCCCTCCCCGGCGTCGGCCGCACCCTCATACCGGGAGGCAGGACTCCGGCGCCCGCGGCGACGACCTGCAGGATGGCCTGCGCCAGGAGGGGAGCCTGCCGCACGACGGTCCCCAGGTCGGGCAGCGTCCCCGGAGGCGGGAGCACCAGCGGCGGGAGCAGGACGGCCGGGTCCGGATCCCCCGCGCCCGGCGGCGCGAAGCCGTCGACGGCATGCCGGAACCAGTCCTCGCGCAGCCGCCGCTCCGTCTCGTTCAGGAGCACGTTGCGGGATAGGAGCAGGTCGGCTCGCTGCCGCAGCTCCCGCCCGTGCGCCGCGTCGGCGTCGCCGGGGCCGAGCAGCGCCTGCTGCGCGCGCACGTCGGCGAGCTCGAACACGTCGGCCATCGTCCCGATGCCGCTCGCAAGCCCGTCCAGCGCCGACTCGATCTGCGCGAGCCGGCCGACCGCCGCCCACAGCGCGGGAACGCCCCCGACGCCGAGCCCGTCGATCGCCGTGGGGATCGCCAGGAGATCCTCCCGTGCGAGGGCCGCCTGCACGGAGTGGCCGCGCACCCGGCCCGCCACCGCCCTCAGATCGTCCGGGTCGACGGCGATGTACCCGCCGTGCGCGATGTCGACCGCGTCGCCTGCGCCCGTCACCGCAGCAGCACCGCCTCGACGTCGCAGAGGCCCGAGAGCACCTCGCGCAGCTCCTGCTCGCGATCGGCGAACTGCGCGCACAGCACCGTGATGGCCCGGGACCGCCACGGCATGTCGTCGTCGAGCGCTCGCAGGCCGGCGCGCGCGACCTCGAGCCGCTCGCGCGCGCTGTCGCAGCGCCGCAGCGCCTCGGCGAGCGCCCAGGATCCTTCAGCGGTGGCGGGTGCGATCGTCAGCATGATATCCACCCTGCGGTGCGCGTCGGCCCGTGCCGACGGTCGCGGCGCAACCCGTGCGAACCCGGTCCGGCAGCGCGGATGTGGGGAACGTCCGGCGCGCGCGGGCTCATCCCGGCATCCGGGCGATCGAGCCGGTGCGGCACAATGGATCCATGACCGAGTCGGACCCGTTCCGCGTGATCTTCGTGTGCACGGGCAACATCTGCCGGTCACCCATGGCGGAGGTCGTGTTCCGCGACATCGCCGCGCTGCAGGGCCTCGGCGACCGCATCGTCTCCACGAGCGCCGGCACCGGCGACTGGCACGTCGGCGAACAGGCCGACCGTCGCACGCTCGAAGCGCTCGCCCGTCGCGGATACGACGGATCCGCTCACCGCGCCCGCCAGTTCACCTACGACGACTTCGCGCGCAACGACCTGGTCGTCGCGCTCGACCGCACGCATGAGCGGATCCTCCGGCAGTGGGCGCGCGACGAGTCCGAGGAGGGCAAGGTCACTCTGCTGCTCTCGTTCGAGCACCCCGACACCGCGCTCGAGCACCAGGGCGTGCTGGACGTGCCTGACCCCTACTACGCCGACGCCCCGGTGTTCGACGAGGTGCTCGGTATGATCGAGAGCGCGAGCCACGGCCTCTTCCGCCAGCTCGAACCCGCCATCCGACCGCCGCGTCCGTGACGTCTCCTCGCCCGTGACGGCACCGCGGAGTCTCGGATCGACGGCCTGATCCACGACTCTTCCGGAGGACACCCCGTGACCGCCTCGCTCCCCGTCCAGCCCCTCAGCCCGCTCGACGGACGGTACCGCGCCGCGGTCGCCCCGCTCGCCGACTACCTGTCCGAGGCCGGCCTCAACCGCGCCAGGGTGGAGGTCGAGGTGGAGTGGCTGATCGCCCTCACCGACCGCTCGCTCTTCGGCACCGCCCCGCTCGCCGAGGACGACAAGGAGCGCCTGCGCGGCCTGTACCGCGACTTCGGCCAGGCCGAGATCGACTGGCTCGCCGAGAAGGAGGCGGTCACCCGCCACGACGTGAAGGCCGTCGAGTATCTGGTGCGCGACCGTCTCTCGGCCCTGGGTCTGGACTCGATCGCCGAGCTCACCCACTTCGCCTGCACGAGTGAGGACATCAACTCCGCCTCCTACGCCCTCACGGTCAAGCGCGCGGTGGAGCGCGTCTGGCTGCCGGCCGTGCAGGACGTGATCGCCACATTGCGCGAACTGGCCGTCGAGCACGCCGACGCCGCGATGCTGTCCCGCACGCACGGTCAGCCGGCCACCCCGTCGACCATGGGCAAGGAGCTCGCGGTGTTCGCGTGGCGCCTGGAGCGGGTCGTCGCGCGCATCGAGGGATCCGAGTACCTCGCGAAGTTCTCCGGCGCGACCGGCACCTGGTCGGCGCACCTCGCCGCCGAGCCGGACGTCGACTGGCCGATGATCGCCCGCGAGTACATCGAAGGCCTCGGGATCGACTTCAACATCCTCACGACCCAGATCGAGTCGCACGACTGGCAGGTCGAGCTGTACGACCACGTGCGTCACGCGGGCGGGATCCTGCACAACCTCGCGACCGACATCTGGACGTACATCTCGCTCGGCTACTTCGCGCAGATCCCGGTGGCGGGCGCGACCGGATCCTCGACCATGCCGCACAAGATCAACCCGATCCGCTTCGAGAACGCCGAGGCGAACCTCGAGCTGTCCGGCGCCCTGCTGAACTCGCTCTCGCAGACGCTCGTGACGAGCCGCCTGCAGCGCGACCTCACCGACTCCACGACGCAGCGCAACATCGGCGTCGCGTTCGGGCACTCGCTGCTCGCCCTGGACAACCTGCGCCGCGGCCTGAACGAGATCTCGCTGTCGCGCGATGTGCTGCTCGAAGACCTCGACCACAACTGGGAGGTCCTCGGCGAGGCGATCCAGACCGTGATCCGCGCCGAGGTCGTCGCCGGCCGCTCCACGATTCAGGATCCTTACGCGCTGCTCAAGGAGCTGACCCGCGGCCACCGGGTGGGCGCCGCAGAGCTCGCGGAGTTCGTGCAGGGCCTCGAGATCGGCGACGCCGCGAAGCAGCGCCTCCTCGCGCTCACCCCGGCGACCTACGTCGGCCTCGCGGAGACCCTGGCGAAGTAGGCGTCCTACGGAGCACCCCGGCACGCGGAGCGCCGCGCCGCTGCCGGGCACTTCGCCCGCGCACGGATCCGGTGACTGCACGGGATCCCGCGAGATGGATAACGTCGCTCACCCGCGGCTGATAGCAGCGTTTTCCATCTCCTGACGGGGCGGAGGATCCGGTCGAGATGGAAGACGTCGCTCAATCACGCCTGACAGCGACGTTTTCCATCCTGTGCCGTTTCCGGCGCGCGCCGCACCCCGGAACCGGGAACGCACCGGGCCCGGGAGCACGCCCGCACGCGGAGCGCTGAGCTCAGCGACCTACGTCGGCCTCGCGGAGACCCTGGCGAAGTAACGCGGCTCAGGCCTCGGCGGGCACCGCGGCCGGGGCGCCGGAGTACTCGCCAGCACGGTCCTTCGGCATCGCGAGGATGGCCAGGAGCATGAGCGCGGCGGTCACCGCGGCCGCGACGAACACCCACGTCGACGCGCTCACGACGGTCGCCGGATCGTCGGATCCGCCGCCGCGGGCCATCACGGCGTTCGAGATCGCACCGTAGACGGCGACGCCCACCGCGGCGCCCGCCGAGCGTGCGAACGTGTTCATGCCGGTGACCGCGCCGCGCTCGCCCCAGCCGACCGAGGCCTGCGCGACGATGAGCGTCGGCGCGGCGGTCCAGCCCAGGCCGAACCCGATCACGAACGCGACCGCGGCGAGCGAGAAGGCGTTGGGATACGGCCCGATCAGCGCCAGCCCGAGAGCGCCGACCGTGGCGATCCCCGATCCGATCAGCGCGGTGAACCGGAAGCCCCGGCGCAGGTAGAGCCGCCCGGCATTGGCCGCCGACAGGGGCCAGCCCAGCGTCATCGCGGCCACGGCGAGGCCGGAGAGCAGGGGAACGACGCCGATCGACCCCTCCAGGTACGCGGGCGCGAAGCTGGTCACGCCCGTCAGCAGCGCGCCGATCGCGAACGACGCGAGGGTGGTGGTGAGGATCAGCCGGCTCGAGATCAGGCGCAGGTCGATGATCGGCTCCGGCGCCCGGCGCTCCACGAGCGCGAACAGGACGAGCGCGACGGCGCCGCCGATGAAGCAGAGCAGGCTCTGGACCGACAGCCACGCCCAGGCGTTGCCGCCCTCCAGCACGCCGAGGATGAGGCCGGTGAGGCCGATCGTGAGCAGCACCGCTCCGAGGTAGTCGATGCGGTGCCGGCGGCGCTCCGCCTGCTCGTGGAAGTGCCGCAGCAGCATCCAGCCCGCGATGAGGCAGAGCGGCACGTTGATGAAGAAGATCAGCCGCCACATGTCCAGCTGAGAGAATACGCCGCCCAGGGCGGGGCCGACGACGGAAGAGATGGCCCACACGCTCGCGATGTAGCCCTGCACGACCGCCCGCTCGGACACCGTGTAGATGTCGCCCACGATGGTCATCGCCATCGGGCCGACCGCTCCCGCTCCGAGCCCCTGCACGAGCCGGAACAGGATGAGCGAGGGCATGCTCCACGCGACGCCGCAGAGGATCGAGCCGATCAGGAACAGGGCGATGCCGATCAGGAGGATCGGCTTGCGGCCCACGGTGTCCGCGAGCTTCGAGTAGATGGGGACGCTCACCGCCTGCGCGAGGAGGTAGACCGAGAAGAGCCAGGGGAACTGCTGGTAGCTGCCCAGATCGTGCACGACGCTCGGCACCGCGGTGGCCAGGATCGTGGCATCCATCGCGATGAGGCCGGTGGCCAGCATCAGCGAGAGCAGCACGGGCCCGCGTTCGGAACGGAACCCCACGGAGGCGCGGTCGATCGTCATGCTCACCCTGGGGTCAAGGCAGGACGGGTGCCGGCTATTCCCCGGGTCACGCCTTCGGCGCGTCGCCCTCCGCCGTCCCGGAGGCCTCGGACGCGGACGCCTCGCCCGTGCCGGTCGCCGCGGCCTCGGTCGTGTCGTCGACCGCGTCGTAGAGCACCGGGCGGTCGTGTGGCTTCGAGAAGTCGGCCGGGTCGACCGCGAGGATCAGGATCGACAGGATCAGCAGGGCGGCGATGAAGATGCCCCCGGTGACGATGAAGGCCAGGTTCCACGGCGGGATGCCCGCGTAGGTGCCCTTGTCGACCATGCGCATCACCTTGTCGGTGAAGGCGCCGGTCGCGATCAGGGTGACGGCTCCGGCGAAGACGCCGCACAGCAGCGACAGCCCGATCAGCTGCACCGGCCGGAACAGATCCCGGCGCCTGGTCTTCTCGGTCATGCGGATCCTTCGTTGTCGGCCGGCGCCGTCCCGGCGGCGGCGGTGTCTGCACCCTCGTCCTTGGAGGCGCGGGAGCGCGGGCTGAGGCCGGCGATGCCCAGGAACACCGCGACGATCGCGGCGTAGGCGCCGAAGATCCCCACAGCGAGGGTGATGCCGGTCAGGGTGAACGACCCGGCTTCGGCGATCGAATAGCGCAGCGCGTAGGTCGTCGGCACGCACAGCAGGCCGACCGCGAGCGCCAGGCCCAGCGCGCCGACCAGGATCGCGTCACGGGCGCCGTCGGCGACGACGACCGGAGCGGATCCGGTTCGCGCGAGGCGCCGGGCGCGCAGGCCCGCGATCAGCTCGATGAGGCCCGTCAGCGCGCCCCAGGCGATGACGACCACGAAGAACAGCGGGGTCGAGCGCCAGGCGGGCACTCCCCCGGCCATGCCGGTGAGGATGGAGACCGCCGCGAGCAGGATCGACGGCCAGCGCCACCCCGCCGGCGCGACCTGCCAGGCCGCGAGCATGTGGATGAGCGCCGTCACGAGCGCGAAGCCGCTGAACACCGAGAGGCCGACGATGGCCGAGTGATCGGCGGAGAACGTGATCATGAGCGCCGCGACCGCCGCGAACGCTGCGCGCGCGAGCTGCACGTGACGCAGCGTGAGCGTGCGGGTGGCTGACATGACGGATCCTCGGGTCCTGGGCTTCGAGAGCCCGGGCAACAGCATCGACGGGCTCGCCGCCTCGACATGCGGGCGGACCCGTCCAGTCTACGCGGGGGATCCTAGGCGCCTGCTCGGGGTGCCGACTCCCCCGCCTCCGTCGCCGCGGTCTCGATCCCGCCCGGATCCGGATCCTCGGCCGTGCCGCCGTCGCGGCGTCGCGGCTGCAGCTCGCTGAGCAGCGTGCCGGCGATGATGAGCCCGGCGCCCAGGATCGCGAGCGGCGGGATCCGCTCTCCGGCGATGCGCCCGACCACGCCCGCCCACACGGGTTCGCCGGTGTAGATGATGGTGGCGCGAGTGGCCGACACCGAGCGCTGCGCCCAGTTCATCGTGAGCTGGATGAGCCCGCTCGCCAGCCCCATGCCGAGCCCGGCGAACAGCCAGACGGGATCGAAGGCCGGGATCCGTTCGCCGGCGACGGGCATGGTCGCGAACCCCAGGACCGACGCGGTCAGCAGCTGCACGACGGTGAGCCGGCTCACGTCGAACCTGCCGCCGAAGAGGCTGATCAGGATGATCTCGCCGGCGATCGGGAGCGTGCTGATGAGCGTGAGGATCTCGCCGGTGCCGAGCTGGACCCCGCGGGATCCGATGCCGGCGACGAGGAGCAGCCCGACGAAGGCGAGTCCGGCGCCGAGCAGCGTGAGCGCGCGGGGCGGCTTGCGCAGCACGAGCCACTGCAGCAGCGGCACGAGCGGCACGTAGAACGCGGTCATGAACGCGCTGGTCGACGAGTCGATGGTCTGCAGCCCCGCGGTCTGCAGTCCGTAGCCGCCGTAGATGGCGGCGCCGATCGCGGCGCCCGCGCCCAGCTCGCGCCAGGTCATGCCGCGCAGCGACCGCCAGAAGACGGCGACGGCGAACAGGCCGGCGGCGAGGAAGCGGAAGCCCACGAAGAACCACGGCCCCGAGTGCTGCATGGCGGTGTGCACGACCAGGAACGTGCCGCCCCAGATCATCGTGATCCCGACGAGCGCCCATTCCGGGACGGACAGCCCGAGCACGCGACGGGAGACGGAGGGTTTCACGTTCCCACGCTACCGGGGCTCGGACGGTCGCGATCGCGCCCCGCTCCCGCTTTCCTGCGGGGTGCACCTCCGTCTCGTGCGGGATGCGCCTCAGCCGGCGGTCGCGACCCAGAGCCGCCCGGATCCGGTCACTTGCACGCGCGCGGCGCGGGACACGAAGAGCGCGACGCCGCGGCGCACCTCGATTCCGGCGCCCGGTTCGGCGGCATCCTCGGCGGAGAGCGTGAACGCGCCGTCGGTCGCGACCGCGATCGAGGGGCCGGCGAGCTCCAGCCGCGCGTCTCCGGTGACCGCGAGCAGCTCGAACGGCACATCCGCGCCCGAGGCGTGGATCCGCGGCCGGTAGCTGCGCACGTCAGCGGCGAGCTCGACGGGCACGAGGTGGTCGTCGTCCGACGCGGAGAACGTCAGCACCCGTTCCAACTCGGCGACGTCGACGTGCTTGGGCGTGAGTCCTCCGCGCAGCACGTTGTCGCTCGGCCCCATGAGCTCCACGCCCGCACCGCGCAGATAGGCGTGGATGTTGCCCGCGGGCAGCCAGAGCGACTCGCCCGCGGCGAGCGTCACATGGCGCATCATCAGAGCGATCGCGATGCCCGGGTCGCCCGGGTACGCCTCGGCGAGCCGGGTGACGAGCTCGAAGCTCCCATCGCCGGAGGCCGCGGCCACGAGCGCCGCGACCGCGAGATCCACCCCCGCTCCTCCGCCCAGCAGCCACGCGAAGCCCGCGCGCAGGCCGTCGGCTCCGGTCAGCACCTCCCGCCAGGGGGCGAGCGCGTCGGATCCGGACCGCGCCGCGAGCGCGTCGACGTCGGCGAGGATCTCGTCGAGGGGGCGGAAGCCGCACAGCGCCTCGAAGCCGTCCTCGAGCGCCACGATGAGCTCGGGCTTGGCGTAGGGGTCCTTGTAATTGCGGTGCGCGGCCTCGAGGGGGATGCCGCGGGCGTCCTCGTCGGCGAATCCGGCCTGCGCCTGGGCGGTGGTGGGGTGCGCCTGCAGCGAGAGCGGGCCGCCGGCCACCAGGATCTTCAGCAGGAACGGCAGCCGCTCGCCGTTCTCGCGCTCCCAGTCCAGGAGCGTCGCCCACGGCGCAGGGTCGACCGCACGGGCCGGGGATCCGGGATGCGCCCCGAGCCACAGCTCCGCCTCGGGGCCGCCGGTGCCGGCGGCCCCCATCACCCCGGCGACGCCGTCGATCCGTCCCCAGGCGTAGTCGCGGGGGACGTTGGCGATCTCGACGAACAGGGGCTCGGAGGAGGCGGTCATCCTGCCAGCGTAGCGAGGATGACCGCCTCTCCTTGCGGAGGGCGATGTCTGCCGCGGAACCGCCCCCGACACCGCGGACATCGCGCTCCGAAGCTGTCGTCCGCGGCGCATCCGGACCAAGATGGCTCCATGAGCCAGCCCCGTTCCGCCACCGCGGCGACGTCCGCGATCCGCTCCGCCCGCGACCTTCTGCTCGCGCACGCCACCGACTACGCGGGCGCCCGCGCCACGTTCCGCTGGCCGGAGCTGCGCGAGTTCAACTTCGCCCTGGAGTGGTTCGACGTCGTGGCCGGCGAGACTCCGAACCGCCCCGCGGTGCAGATCGTCGCGGCCGATCTCAGCAGCCGGAGCTGGACGTACGGCGAACTGGCGCGCCGCTCCGATCAGGTGGCGAACTGGCTGCAGCAGCTCGGGATCCGCCGCGGCGACCACGTCATCGTGATGCTCGGCAACACGATCGACCTGTGGGAGACGATGCTCGGACTCACCAAGATCGGCGCGGTCGCGATCCCGACCTCGACCCTGCTCTCGCCCGCGGATCTGGCCTACCGTGCGGAGAAGGGCGAGGCGCGCGGCATCGTGACCCTCGGATCCCTCGCGGACCGGGTCGCCGCCCTTCCCTCCGAGATCGTGCGCATCGCCGTGTCCGACGCCGCCGGGATCCTTGCCCCCGACGGCTGGCACGACTTCTCCTCATCCGAGAGCGCCTCCGACGCCTTCGAGCCCGATGCACCGACGCCGGCGACCGACACGAGCCTGCTGTACTTCACGTCGGGCACCACGAGCCGCCCGAAGCTCGTGCAGCACACCCACGTGTCCTACCCGGTCGGGCATCTGTCGACCATGTGGTGGCTGGGAGTGCGCGAGGGCGACGTGCACCTCAACATCTCGTCGCCGGGCTGGGCGAAGCACGCCTGGTCGAGCTTCTACGCGCCGTTCCTCGCCGAGGCCACCGTGTTCGTCTACAACTACGACCGGTTTGACGCGAACACGCTCATGGAGGTCATGGAGAAGCACCGCGTCACCACGTTCTGCGCGCCGCCCACGGTGTGGCGGATGCTGATCCAGGCGGATCTCGGCCGGCTCGCGCATCCGCCCCGCGAGCTCGTCGGCGCCGGGGAGCCGCTCAACCCGGAGGTGATCGGCCGCGTGCGCGACGCCTGGGGAGGCACGATCCGCGACGGTTTCGGCCAGACCGAGATGACCGCCTGCGTCGGCAACTCCCCCGGGCAGGTCGTGAAGGACGGGTCCATGGGGCGCCCTCTGCCCGGATACCCGGTGGTGCTGGTGGATCCGGTCACCGGCGCCCGCGTGGACGGCGACGCCGACGGGGCGGCCGAGGGCGAGATCTGCCTCGACCTGGCGGAGCGCCCGCTGGGCCTCATGGCGGGGTACTACGCGGATCCGGAGGCCACGGCGCGTTCCCGCGAGGGAGGCTTCCACCACACCGGCGACATCGCGACCCGCGACGCCGAGGGATACCTCACGTACGTGGGGCGCGCCGACGACGTGTTCAAGGCGTCCGACTACAAGATCTCGCCGTTCGAGCTCGAGTCGGTGCTGCTCGAGCACCCGGACGTCGTGGAGGCGGCCGTGGTGCCGAGCCCGGATCCGACGCGCCTCGCCGTGCCGAAGGCGTACGTGCTGCTGACCGCGTCCGCGCACGACGACCTCACGGCGACCGCGGGCTCGATCTTCGCGCACGCGCGCGGTCAGCTCTCGCCGCACCAGTGGGTGCGCATCATCGAGTTCGTGCCGGAGCTGCCGAAGACGATCTCCGGCAAGATCCGCCGGGTGGATCTGCGGGCCCGCGAGGCCGAGCGCGTCGCGACCGGCGACGAGTCGGGCCAGCACCGCGACCGCGACCACCGCTGACGCCGGCCCCCGGCCGTTTCGAAGCGCGCACTGTGCGGTGAATCGCGCCGGGATCCGGCGAAGTGCGCGCTTCGAAAGCCAGGACGGTCAGCGCGCGTCGTAATCGGCGCGGGACTGCTCGATCGTGGAGTGGTTCGCGATCGCCCACTGCGCGATCGTGTGCGCGATCTCGACGAAGGTGGCGCCGAGCGCCGTGAGCCGGTACTCCACCCGCGGCGGGACCTCGGCGTAGGCCGTGCGGATCACGAGGCCGTCGCGTTCCAGCTGACGCAGGGTCAGAGTGAGCATGCGCTGCGAGATCCCGGGGATGTGGCGCAGCAGATCGCTGAACCGCATCACGTCGGCGCCGAGCGTCGCGACGACGAGCAGCGACCATTTGTCCCCCACCCGGTCGAGCACGTCGCGGATCATCCGCCCCGCCTCGGGACCCCCGGGGCGGCCCTCGCACGAGTTCTCGTACTCGGCGAGGCCCGCGGGCGCCGCCGGACCGCGCTCCGTGCCGGCTGTCGCCGTGTCGGTTCCCGCACTGTGCGCCGGTGACACGGATGTGCCTTTTGTACGCGTCTCCACGATGCTCCATCCTTTACTTACTGATCGTAACAAGGTGACGATCGATAACAAGAAGGAACCCCCATGCTGATCGCCCTGTGGATCGTCAACGCACTGCTCACCCTCGCCATGCTCGGCGGCGGCGGCATGAAGCTGCTCACGCCCAAGCCCGTGCTCGCGGAGCGCGGGATGGCCTGGACCGACGACTTCTCGGCCGGGACGATCAAGGCGATCGCGGCCCTGGAGGTCGTCGGCGCGATCGGACTGATCCTGCCGCTCGCGACCGGCATCGCCCCGATCCTCACCCCGCTGGCCGGCACCGGCATCGCGATCATCATGATCGGCGCCGTCGTCGTGCACCTGCGCCGCAAGGAGCCGGCGACGCCGGCGATCGTGCTGGCGGTGCTGGCCGTCGCGAGCGCGGTACTCGGCTTCCTCGCCGTGCGCTGACCCAGTAGCGCGCAGGGGGGAGCGCCCGGATCCGGTCAGAGATCGGCGATGACGATCTTCTTCATCCGCATCAGGTGCGCATAGGCGTCCGGGCGCTGCATCAGCTCGCCCAGCTCCGCCGGGACCACCTGCCAGCTCACCCCGAACCGGTCGACGAGCCAGCCGCACTGCTCGGCCTCGGGGACGGCGCTCAGCGCGCTCCAGATCCGGTCGATCTCGTCCTGCCCTGAACAGTCGATCTGCAGGGACACCCCCGGCGTGAACGGATGATCCCGGTCGATCGGCGAGTCGAACGACGCGAAGAGCTGTCCCGCGAGCAGGAACTCGGTGTAGGTGATGGGCACATCCACATGCGGCGGCTCCGTCACCGGGTACGTCACCTGTCGCACGATCCCCGACGGAGTCAGCAGCTCGCCGTAGAGGGCGACCGCCTCCTCCGCCTTGCGCTGGAGGGGGCCGCCGAACACCAGCATGGGGATGATCGCGGGTTCGGGGGCGGCACCGGGGTCCATCAGCTTCAGCTGCCAGCTCACGCCGTAGCGATCCTCGACCCACCCGTACAGTCCGCTGAAGAAGTACTCGCCGATGTCCATCAGCACGCGCCCGTCCTCGCCGAGGGCGGTCCAGGCGCGGTTGATCCACGCGCGAGCGGCGCCCTCGTCACCGCCGAAGTCCCTCGGATCCACGCACACGACGAACGAGATCGCCGAGGTCGGCGAGAACTCGTCTCCCGCATTGATGAGGGTGAGCCGGTAGCCGCCGATCGAGACGTCGACGGTGAGCGCCTGCCCCGCGAACGCGCTCTGCCGCGCGGGCAGCCCCTCCTCCGGATAGCGCGCGACGACCTGCGCCGACGCGCGCTCGAACACCGAGGCGTAGAAGGCGCCCGCCTCCTCCGCGTCGCCGGCGCACCAGATGTTGGGGATGATCCGCTGGGTCATAGGGGGAGCTCCTCGCACGCCGGTCGTCCCCCCGGGACTCCAGACTGCGCGCGCGGACCCGCGCATCGCAAGCGCCTGGCCGAGATCGGTGCGCGCGGCACCGGGTCGCACGCATCTCCGCGGCGCCGCCTCAGCGGCGCCCGACCTTGAGCCGCGGCCTCTTCTTCACCACCGGAACGGGCGCGGTGAACACCCCGTCGACCACCATGGATCCATCGGTCGGGCCGACCACGGGGATCGCCGTGGTCGGGGTGACCTCCACCGGGTCCACAGGCATCGTCGCGAGCTCGCGGTGCGCCTTCACGTACGCCGGGATGAGCAGCGCAGCAGCCCCGAACCACGCCAGCGGATTGCTGAGCGCGACGCCGGGGTAGCCGATGAGGGCCCCCAGCACGACGGCGGCGCCCACGCGCATGATGAGCTCGATCACGCCGGTGATGGTGGGGATCAGCGTGTGCCCGAGGCCCTGCAGCACGCCGCGCAGCACGAAGAGCACGCCCAGGGCGCTGTAGCTGAGCCCGTTGATCAGCAGCATGAGCGCGGCGAGCCGCACGACCTCGTCGGATCCGTCGCCGATGAACACGCGCACCATCGAGGAGCCGAACAGCACCAGAAGTGCGCCGAGCGCGACCGCCGTGATCACCGCCATCCAGATCGCCTGCGCGACGCCGCGGCGGATGCGGTCGGGGCGGCGACCGCCGAGGTTCTGCGCCGCGTACATCGACGCGGCGAGCCCGATCGACGAGAGGAACGCGACCGCGATGCTGTCCACGCGCGAAGCCGTGGTGTAGGCGGCCACGGCGTCGGGGCCGAGCATGTTCAGGGCGACCTGCACGGTGATCGTGCCGATCGCGATGATCGAGGCCTGGAATCCCATCGGCAGGCCGAGGCGCAGGTGCTCGACGATGTCGGAGCGGGTGATCCGCCAGTCGGCCCGGCGCACATGAAGCACGGGCAGGCGCCGCCACACGTACAGGAGGCAGAGCGCCACCGAGACGCCCTGGGCGACGACGGTGGCCCAGGCGGCGCCGGCGACGCCCCAGTCGAAAGTGCCCACCATGAGGATGACGAGCACGATGTTCAGCGCGCACGAGACGGTGAGGAAGACGAGGGGCGTGCGGGAGTCTCCGATCGCGCGGATCACCGCCGAGAGGTAGTTGAAGAACATCACCGTGCTGCCGCCGATGAAGGTGACCTGGGTGAACACGGTCGCCTCGGGCATCAGCACCTGCGGCGTCTGCAGCAGTCGGAGCAGCGGCTCGGTGATGAGGGGGGCGCCGATCGAGATCACGATGCTCGTCGCCGCCGTCAGCAGCGTGCCGGTGGCGACCGAGCGGCGCACGGCGGCGTGGTCGGAGGCTCCGAAAGACTGGGCGGTCGGAATCGCGAACCCGCTGGAGAGACCCCAGGCGAAGCCGATGAGCAGGAAGATCAGGCTGCCCGTGGCGCCGACGGCGGCGAGCGAGTCGACGCCGAGGTGCCTGCCGACCACGATCGCATCGGCGAACTGGTACAGCTGCTGCACCACGTTGCCGATCAGCAGAGGGACGGCGAACGAGAGGATGACGCGCCAGGGGCGGCCAGTGGTGAGGGAGACGGCCATGCGGAGACTCTTCAGGCGAGGGATCGGGCGGCGACGAAGCAAGGCCCGCCGTGATCGGTCACGGCAGGCCGTCTCCCATGGTATCGAATCGATTCGGAGGACCGAAAGGGGGTCGAGCGGTTTTCTCTCCGGATCCTGACGGATCTCCGGCGGATCTACCGCGATTCCGGGTGGTCGGCGAACCCGCGGTGCACGTCGGGATCGATCCCGTGGGCGACGGCGAGGCGGGAGACGAGGGTGCCGAGCGCCGCCCGCTCCTCCGCGTCGAGCGGAGCCAGCAGGTCGGCGTTCTGCTGCTCCGCCGCACCGCGGAGCCGGCCCATCGCGGCGCGACCGGCATCGGTCAGGTCGAGCCGGTGGTGGCGGCGATCCTCGGGGTCGCGGGTGCGGGACACGAACCCGGCGGCCTCGAGCGCGTCCACGAGCACGACGACGCGGCTGGGCACGGCGCCGAGCCGATCGGCGAGCGCACGCTGACTGAGCCCGGGGCTGCGCGCCAGGATCCGCAGCGCGCCGGCCATCGCCGGCGTGAGGCCCAGCGGCTTGACGAGCTCGGCGAAGCGCGCCGCCGCGAAGGATCCGAGCTGCGAGAGCAGGAAGCCGGTGCGTTCCGGTCCCCCAGGACTGTTCATGCCCTCAGCTTAGTCTCTTGACAGAATGATTCACCGTATGCATCATTTCACTCATGACCGATTATTCGCCCCGCTCCCGTCGCCCCGGCGGGCCGCCACTGGGACCGCTCGCCATCGTGACGTTCGCGCTCACCCTCGCCGGGGTCGGCACCTTGCTCGCGGGCACCGGATCCGTCCCCGCACCGTTCGCACCCGCCGCCGACGTCGCGGCCTGGTACGCGAACCACGCCCTGCCGATCCGCATCGCGGCGACCCTGCAGCTCGGAGCCGCCGTGCCGCTCGGGATCCTCACCGCGTCGGTCTACGCCCGCCAGCTGCGTCTCGGCGTGCGCGTGCCCGGGCCGGTGATCGGCCTCTACGGCGGAATCACCGCCTCGATCCTGCTGGCGGTCTCGGCCCTGGTCACCTGGGCGCTGGCGTCCGCGCCCGCCCCCGGCGGCGTCGCCTCGACGCTCGGCGTGCTCGCCTTCGCCCTCGGCGGTGTCGGCTACGCGGTCGGCCTCGGGCTGCTCATCGCGGGAGTCGCCGTGCCCGCCTTCATCCTGCGGCTCATGCCGCGCTGGTTCGCCCTGGCCGGCCTCGTCATCGCGGCGTGCGGCGAGCTGTCGTTCCTCTCGCTCGTGCTCGACCCGCTGCAGGCGCTGCTGCCGCTGGTCCGCTTCGGAGGCGGTCTGTGGCTCATCGCGGCCGCGTTCCTGCTGCCCCGGGACCGGCCGCGCCGGGATCCCCGTCTCGCCGGCGGGGAGCGGTCATGAGCACCGCCCTCATCGTGGGCGCGAACGGCGCCATCGGCTCGGCGACCGCACGCAGGCTCGCCGCGGAAGGCCATCGCCTGCTTCTCGTGGCGCGCCGCAGGGAGCCGCTCGACGCGCTCGCCTCCGGACTGCGGGACGGCGGGACCGATGTCGCCACGGGCGCGTTCGACGCCGCCGAGCACGACGCCCTCGCACGCTTCCTGCACCTCGAGGCGCGGGACGGCATCCAGGTCGCCGTGAACAACCTCGGCGTCGCGCACCTGCCGCGACCCCTGACGGCGATCGACGACACCGAGCTGATGCAGGTGCTCGCCGTGGACCTCCTCGGTCTCGCGCGATGCCTCCGCGCGGAGCTCGCCGCGATCTCCGAGGGGGGCGCCGTGGTGAACGTGTCCTCCACCGCGGGCATCGGCGGGGCGCCGGGCATGTCCGCCTACGCGGCGGCCAAGCACGGCGTCGTCGGCCTCACCCGCACCACGGCCCTCGACGAAGCCGCCCGCGGCGTGCGCGTCAACGCCGTCGCACCGGGGCCGATCGCGTCGGGGAACGTGCTCGGTCAGCCGCAGGAGGTGCGCGAGCGGATCGGCCGCGTCGTGCCGCTGCAGCGCATGGGCCGCCCCGAGGAGGTCGCCGAGGCGATCGCCTGGCTCGCCTCCCCCGCCGCGTCGTTCGTGACCGGCGTCGTGCTTCCCGTCGACGGCGGCAAGACCGCCGCGGCCTGATCCGGACAGGAGACCAGGATGAACCTTCTCACCGTGCTGCGCGAGTTGCTCGTGCTCGTGCACCTCATCGGCTTCGCACTGCTGCTCGGCGGCTGGGCGGCGCAGGCCGTACGGCGCCGCTATGCGACCACGACGCTGTTCCGCACCGGCCTCGGCGTGATGATCGGATCCGGCCTGCTGCTCGCGATCCCGTTCCCGGCGGGTGTCCATCTGGACTACCTCAAGCTCGGGGTGAAGCTCGCGGTCGCCCTCGCGATCGGCGGGGCCTTCGGCGTCGTCATCACCCGGGAGAAGGCCGGACGGCCCACCGCTGTCGCCTTCTGGACGATCGGCGCACTCGCGCTGCTGAACGCCGGCATCGCGATCTTCTGGCACGGGGCCTGACGCCCGCCGCGATCGGCGGGCGTCAGGGATCCGGGCTCAGCGGAAGCGTCGCAGACGCAGGCTGTTGCCCACCACGAACACGCTCGAGAACGCCATCGCCGCACCGGCGAGCATCGGGTTCAGCAGCCCCAGCGCCGCCACCGGGATCGCCGCCACGTTGTAGGCGAAGGCCCAGAACAGGTTCGCCTTGATCGTGCCGAGCGTGCGCCGGGAGAGCCGGATGGCGTCGGCGGCGGTGCGCAGATCGCCGCGCACCAGCGTGATGTCGCTCGCCTCGATCGCGACGTCGGTGCCGGTGCCCATGGCCATCCCCAAGTCGGCGGTGGCGAGCGCCGGGGCGTCGTTCACGCCGTCGCCCACCATCGCCACGGTCCGCCCCTCCCGCTGCAGCCGCGCGACGACGTCGACCTTGCCCTCGGGCAGCACCTCCGCGACGACCTCGTCGATCCCGACCTCGTCCGCGATGCGCCGCGCGACCGCCGCGTTGTCGCCGGTGAGCAGGATCGGCGTGAGGCCGAGGCGCTTCAGCGCGGCGACCGCGTCGGCGCTCGTCGGCTTCACGGTGTCGGCGACGACGAGGATCCCGCGCGCGACGCCGTCCCAGCCGACGGCGACCACGGTCTTGCCGCCGGCCTCCGCGTCGGCCTTCGCCGCGGCGACCTGCGGGCTGAGGTGCTGCGACCAGTCGGCGAGCAGGGCCTCGCGGCCCACGAGCACGGCATGCCCCTCGACGACGCCCTGGACGCCTCGGCCCTCGATGTTCTGGAAGGACTCGACGCCGCCGAGCTCCCCCGCCGCAGCCGCCGCGCGGGCGACCGCCTGGGCGATCGGGTGCTCCGACGCGTTCTCGACCGCTCCAGCCAGGCGCAGCAGCTCCGCCGGATCCGTCCCGTCCTCGGTCACGACGTCGACGAGGGTCATCCGACCGCTCGTGACCGTGCCCGTCTTGTCGAGCACGATCGTGTCGACGCGACGGGTGGACTCCAGCACCTCGGGCCCCTTGATGAGGATCCCGAGCTGGGCGCCGCGGCCGGTCCCGACCAGCAGCGCGGTCGGGGTGGCGAGACCCAGGGCGCACGGGCACGCGATCACGAGCACCGCGACCGCGGCCGTGAAGGCGGCCGTCGCGCCGAACCCGGCGCCGAGCCACGCCCCGAGCGTCGCGACGGCGACCGCGATCACGATGGGCACGAACACACCGGAGATGCGGTCGGCGAGGCGCTGCACCTCGGCCTTGCCGGTCTGCGCGTCCTCGACGAGTCGCGCCATCTGCGCGAGCTGCGTGTCGGCGCCGACCCGGGTGGCGCGCACCACGAGCCGCCCTCCCGCATTGACCGTGGCGCCGGCGACGACGTCTCCCGCCGTCACCTCGACGGGCACCGACTCGCCGGTCAGCAGGGATGCGTCGACCGCGCCGGCACCCGCGACGACGACCCCGTCCGTGGCGATCTTCTCGCCGGGGCGCACGACGAACTCGTCGCCGACCGTCAGCTGCGCGATCGGGATCCGCACCTCCTCCGAGGTCGATCCGCCCTCGGAGCTCGCGGGCCGGAGCACCGCGACATCCTTCGCGCCGAGCTCGAGCAGTGCGCGCAGGGCGGCGCCGGCCCGGCGCTTGGACCGCTTCTCGAAGTACCGCCCCGCGAGGATGAACACCGTCACCCCGGCGCCCACCTCGAGATAGATGCTGCCCGCGCCGTCACCGGCCGTCAGCGCGAACGAGAACGCATGACGCATGCCCGGCTCGCCGGCCGTGCCGAGGAACAGCGCGTACAGCGACCAGCCGAACGCGGCGAGCGTGCCCATCGAGATGAGCGTGTCCATCGTCGCCGCGCCGTGGCGCAGGTTGAGCCACGCGGCACGGTGGAAGGGCCAGGCGCCCCACACGATCACGGGAGCGGCGAGCGCGAGGGACGCCCACTGCCAGAACGTGAACTGCAGCGCGGGGATCATCGCCAGGGCGATGACGGGGACGGTCAGGATCGTGCTGACGATCAGCCGCGTGCGCAGCGCGCGGAGCTCCGGGTCGTCGGCGTCCTCCGCGGACTCGCCTCCGTCCGCGGCCCCCGGCGCCGCCGGCGGCGCGGGGAGCACAGCGGAGTAGCCGATGTCCTCGACATGCGCGATGAGGACCGAAGGATCCAACCCCTCGGGCAGCGACACCTTCGCCTTCTCCGTCGCGTAGTTCACGGTCGCCGTCACGCCGTCGATCCGGTTCAGGGTCTTCTCGATGCGGTTCGCGCAGGAGGCGCAGGTCATCCCGCCGATCTCGAGCTCCAGGCTGTTCGCGTCCATGGGTGCGTCTCCTTCCGATGTCGTCGTACGGGTCAGTGGGCGTGGGCGACGGCGTCCCGCACGAAGGCCGCCGTGTGCACGACGCCGTCGACCTGGAAGTCGAAGTAGAGCAGGTAGCGGCCGGCCGTGGGCACCTGCGCGCCGAAGCGCACGTCGGGCCCGGAGACCTCACCGGGCGACGGCTCCGCACCCTCGGGGTGCACGTGCAGGTAGGCCAGGTCGCCTTCACGCAGCGCCACCAGATGGCCGAACGCGCCCAGATAGGGCTGCAGCGCGGTGACCGGTGCGCCGTCTCGCGTGATCGTGACGGTCAGCTCGGACGCGGATCCCGGAACCAGGTCGCCTGTGATGCGCGCCTCGAACCCGTCCACGCGAGCAGTGGCGGTGGTCTCGGGGTGCGTCGGCGCGAAGGAGCCGGCGACGTCGACGGTGCGGGTGAGGGTGACCGGATCCGCGCCCGAGGCGGCGAAGTCCGCGAACACCCGGTACGCCCCTGCAGCATCCCACGTCCATGGCAGACTCCAGGTGCCGCTCGCGCGGTCGAGAGCGGGATGCACGTGGCGGAACCATGCACCGTCGCTGCGCACGACGATGAGGTGCAGATCCTTCTCGTGCTGGGGCTCATAGGCCGTGACCGGGGACCCGGCCGGATCCAGGATGCGGAAGCTCAGCTCGCCGCTCTCCCCCACCGTGCCCGGCGCGGAGACCGGGGCGAGGGTGAACCCGCCCGCCGCCAGCGCGACCCCGGATGCCGTCTCGGCCGCGGTGTGACCGCCGTGACCGGGTGAGGACTCTGCGGTCGGTGCGTGCATGTCGTGGTCCTGCATGTCCTTCTCCTCCTGCTGGATGCTCTGCGGAGCGGCACCGCGCGGGGCGACCAGGCCCGCGGCGCCGAACGCCACGGCGAAGGTCGCCGCGAGCGCTGCGCCGTACAGGCCCAGTCGTCCCGCAGCGTTCATCAGGCCCGGACCGCCCGGTATCCGGCTTCGTCGACCGCCGCGAAGACGCGGGCGTCGTCGAGCGGGGCGCTCGCGGTGATGACGAGCGAGCCGTCGGCCGCACTGACCTGGACGGCGTCGACGCCGGCGATCTTGCCGACTTCGCGCCGCACGGACATCTCGCAGTGGCCGCAGGTCATTCCGGTCACCTGGTACTCGGTGGTGGTCATGTCGTCTCCTCCGTCCGATACCCCGTCCGGGTATCCGATATCGACAATCATATACCCCCAGGGGGTATTCCCGCATCCGTCAAGATCCGGATCGGATGCCTCAGGATCCGGCGGACGGCGTCGCCCTGCAGAGTGAGGCCGTCGGTCAGTGCAGCGCGCCGTCGGCCTCGACCGCGCGCCACGCGTGCAGCCGCACCGCGAGCCCCGGCCGCGTCGGAGCGCACACGAACGGTCCCGCCTCCGCCGCGAGCTCGGCGGGGAAGGGCAGGACGCGCACGAGCTGCAGCGGGGCGCCGGCCAGACCCGCGCGCACCGTGAGGGCGTCGTCACCGCGGCTCACGCGCACCAGGACCCGCCGGTCGATCCACTCCGGCACCGGCGACAGCGACCAGTCCGACATGACGTCGGTGACGACGGCGCCCACCTGAGGCCGGCCGTCCGCGAACTCCACCCCCGCCTTGACCCAGCGCTCGGCGGACGCGCGCACGAACACGCCGGCCTGGTCGAACTGGGCGGAGAACGCCGCGGTGAACTCCACCTCCACGGCCGTGCCCACGGCGAACGGCGCGAGGAGCGCGTGCTCGTTGTCGTGCACGAACCCGTACGCCGTGACGCGCCAGGCATCGCTCCCCTCGACCGCCGTGACGACGAGATCCCCGCCGTCTTCGGCGAGCGCGGCGGGGGCGTGGGTCCAGCGTCCGTCCGACCAGGCGATGTCCGTCATATCGCCAGGCTACGGCCTCCCCGGAAGCGTCGCCCCGGCCCGGTCACGCTGCTCGCCCGTACACAGCGCAGGAGATCCGGCCTCCTCCGGCCCGATCGGGCCGAGACGGAGCCGGATCTCCTGCACTGTGTCTGACGAAGGGGCCGGAGCCGGGGAGTCAGGCGCGGAGAGCCTGCTCCAGGTCGGCGAGGAGATCGGCGATGTCCTCGAGGCCGACGGACAGCCGCACGACCTCCACCGGCACCGCGGCCTCGGTGCCGCGCACGGAGGCGTGCGTCATCGCGTCCGGGTAGTTCACGAGCGACTCCACGCCGCCGAGCGACTCGGCGAGCTGGAACACGCGGGTCGACTCGGCGAAGCGGCGGGCCGCCTCCCCGGACTCCAGGGCGACCGAGACGATGCCTCCGAAGCCGGACATCTGGCGGGCGGCGAGCTCGTGGCCGGGGTGCTCCGGAAGGCCGGGGTAGTAGACGTGGGCGACGCGCGGGTGGGTCACCAGGAACTCCGCCACCGCCTCGGCGTTGGCGTTGTGCTGGCGCATCCGCACCGGCAGCGTCTTGATGCCGCGCGTGGTCAGCCAGGCGTCGAACGGTCCGGACACCGCACCCACCGCGAACTGCAGGAAGCCGACCTTCTCGGCGAGCTCGGCGTCCTTCAGCACCACCGCGCCGCCGACGACGTCGGAGTGGCCGCCGAGGTACTTCGTGGTGGAGTGCACGACCACATCGGCCCCGAGGGAGAGCGGGCGCTGCAGAGCCGGGGTGGCGAACGTGTTGTCGACGACGACCACGGATCCGGCGGCGTGGCCGATCTCGGCGAGCGCGGCGATGTCGGAGATCCGCAGCAGCGGGTTCGAGGGCGTCTCGACCCACAGCACGCGCGGCGCCTTGGCGGCGACCGCGGCGCGCACGGCCTCGGTGTCGCTCATGTCGACGACCTGCACGGTGACGCCCCAGGTGCCGAGCACCCGGGAGATGAGCCGGAACGTCCCGCCGTACACGTCGTTGCCGAGCAGCACGTGGTCTCCGGGCTGCAGGATCGCCCGCAGCAGGGTGTCCTCGGCGGCGAGCCCGGATGCGAAGGAGTACGCGTGCGTTCCGCCCTCGAGCGCGGCGAGCTGCTGCTGCAGGGCGTCCCGCGTCGGGTTGCCGCTGCGTCCGTATTCGTAGCCCTGGCGGAGTCCGCCGATGCCGTCCTGCACGAAGGTGGTCGACAGGTGCAGCGGCGGGATCACCGCGCCCGTGTAGGGGTCGGCGGCCTGACCGGCGTGGATGGCGGCGGTGGCGGTCTTGTCGGTCTCGATGGTCATCTCGGATCCTCCTGCGTGGTTCGGTTCGTTCGTCTGGCGGGCGTCGGCGGCGGACGTGGCGCCGGCGGGCGGGTCGATGGGGGCGTGCGCGGTCTCGGCGGCCGTCACGGCGAACCCGTGTCCGGTCATCCAGTCGTCGTCGTAGAGCTTGTCGAGGTAGCCGCGGCCGTGGTCGGGCAGCAGCACGACCACGACGTCGTGCTCACCGAGCCCCTCCGCGATCCGCAGGGCCGCCACCACGGCCATGCCGCTGGATCCGCCGACGAGCAGGCCCTCCTCGCGCGCCAGCCGGCGGGTCATCGCGAACGACTCGGCGTCCGAGACGCGTTCGTAGCCGTCGACCACGGCTCCGTCGAACGTGTCCGGGAGGAAGTCCTCCCCCACGCCCTCGACGAGGTAGGAGTGCACCGGACCGCCGGAGTAGAGGGACCCCTCCGGATCCGCGCCGATCACGCGCACGCGTCCCTTGCTGACCTCCTTGAGATAGCGCCCGGTGCCGCTGATCGTGCCGCCCGTGCCGATGCCGGCGACGAAGTGGGTGACGCGTCCGTCCGTGTCGTCCCAGATCTCGGGCCCCGTCGAGCGGTAGTGGCCGAGCGGGCCGTTCTGGTTCGCGAACTGGTTGGGGTTGAAGGCGCCGGGGATCTCGCGGGCGAGGCGCGCGGCGACCGAATAGTACGATTCGGGGTGCTCGGGCGGCACGGAGGTGGGCGTGACGACCACTTCGGCGCCGAAGGCGCGCAGCGTCGCGACCTTCGGCCCGTCGAACTTGTCGGGCACGACGAACACCATGCGATAGCCGCGCTGGAGGGCGATCAGCGCGAGGCCGACGCCCGTGTTGCCGCTCGTCGCCTCGACGATCGTGCCGCCGGGGAGCAGCAGGCCGTCGCGCTCGGCGGCGTCGACGATCGACCGGGCGATGCGATCCTTCGCGGAACCGCCGGGGTTGAAGTACTCGAGCTTGGCGAGCACGGTCGCCCGGATCGCGGGACGATCGGCGGTCGCGCCGGTGACGGAGGTGAGACGGACGAGGGGCGTCGAGCCGACGAGATCGGCGACGTGGCTTGCGTAGCGCACGGGAAGGGGTCCTGAACGGTCGTCGCGCGAGAGGGCGCGGATCTGTCTGTGGTCGTCGAAGGTGCGCGGAACGCGCTCAGAGACAACAACGACAGGTCAGGGCCACGATGTCAACATACCCGATCGGTCGCCGGATCCGGAATCCGCCGGTCCCGCACCGGCTTCCGCAGCGCGAGGACGGCTCAGGCGCGCAGCAGCGCGTCCTCCAGGGCGACCCACGCGAGCATCGCGCACTTCACCCGCGCGACGTAGCGGCTCACGCCGGTCAGGGCGGCTGCGTCGCCGTACACGTCCTCGTCCAGCTCGACGGCGCCACGGGAGCGCAGCGCCTCACGGAAGCCGTCGATGAGCTCGCCGGCCTCGGCGCGGCTCCTGCCCACCATCAGCTCGGTGAGCATCGACGCCGACGCCTGTGAGATCGAGCAGCCGGATCCCTCCCAGCTCACCTCGGAGATGCGGTCGCCGTCGTCGGAGACCTGCGCCCGGAGCGTGATCTCGTCCCCGCAGATCGGGTTGCGCTGGTGCGACTCGGCCGCGTGCGGATCGTCCTCGGCGCCGAGCAGGCCCTTGCCGTGCGGGCGCTTGGAGTGATCCAGGATCAGCTCCTGATAGAGCTCCTCGAGACCGCTCATCTGCTCACGGCCTCCTGCTCGGGGGATCCGGAGACCCCGAAGAACGTCCGCACGCCGGAGACGGCGTCGAGCATCCGATCGACCTCGTCGGCCGTGTTGTAGAGCGCCGCCGACGCGCGCACGGAGGCCGTGACGCCGAGGCGGGCGTGGACCGGCTCGGCGCAGTGATGGCCCACGCGCACGGCGACGCCGCGCGCGTCCAGGAACTGGCCGACGTCGTGCGCGTGAACACCGTCGACGACGAACGACTGCAGCGCGACGCGTTCTGCCCCGTCCGCGGCGCCGAGCAGCCGCACGCCGTCGATCGCGCCGAGCCCCTCGCGCAGACGCCGCTCGAGTTCCTTCTCGTGCGCGTGCACCGCGTCCATCCCGAGACCGTCGAGGTAGCGCACGGCCGCGGCGAGCGCGATCGCCTGCGACACGGGCTGCGTGCCCGCCTCGAACCGCTGCGGAGGCGGCAGGAACTCGGTGCGCTCGAGCGTGACGCGCGTGATCATCGACCCGCCGGTGAGGAACGGGGGCAGTGCCGCGAGCACCTCGCGCCGGCCGTACAGGCCGCCGATGCCGTAGGGGCCCTGCATCTTGTGGCCGGAGAACACGGCGAGGTCGACTCCGAGCGCGGGAAGGTCGAGCGGCAGGTGCGGCGCGGACTGGCAGGCGTCGAGCACGGTGAGCGCTCCGACGGCCTGCGCGAGGGCCACGATCTCGGCGACCGGGTTGACGATGCCGAGCACGTTGGACACGTGCGTGAAGGCGACCACCCGCGTGCGGGATCCGATGATCTCCGCGGCGTGATCGAGGTCGAGGGTGCCGTCGTCGCGGATCCGGATCACGCGCAGGACGGCGCCGGTGCGGGCCGCCAGCTCCTGCCACGGCACGATGTTCGCGTGGTGCTCGGCCTCGGTCACGACGAGCTCGTCGCCCGGCTGCAGGGCGAAGCGGGCGCTCGCCGGCGCGCCGCGGCCGGCGGTGGCGTTGCCGATCGCGTACGCGACGAGGTTGAGTCCCTCGGTCGCCCCGTGCGTCCAGACCAGGTCGTCGGCCCGCGCCCCGACGAAGCCGGCGACCGCGGCTCGCGCGTCCTCGTAGAGCTCGGTCGCCTCGGCGGCGAGGGTGTGCGCGCCGCGGTGCACCGCCGCGTTCGAGCGCTCCAGGAAGTCGCGCTCGGCGTCCAGCACGACGCGCGGTTTCTGGCTCGTCGCCGCCGAGTCGAGGTACGCCAGCGGCGCCCCGTTCACGGACTCGGCGAGCAGGGGGAAATCGGCGCGGACGGCGGCCACATCGAGGTGGGGAGAACTCACGTATCAACGCTACGTCAGTGCCGGCCCCCTGGGATCCGTCTGGAGCTCTCGGTCTCGATCCGGTGACGCCGTGTGAAACAACCGATCGCGGCTCTGGACAGATCCCCTCCCGCAGGAATACCTTGTGCGGTACAGCGGTATATCCGGGGGGGTAAACCATGCAGGGTCGCACGTGGTCGCTACGGGGATTCGTCCCCGCTGCGATCGCGGGCGGACTCCTCGCCGTCGGCTGGGTCGCACTGTCGATCGCTTTCGGATCCGGCTCCGCGCAGGCTGCGGAGACCGCGCCGCCCCCGCCTCCGAGCCTCCTCGGCACGCTGCAGAGCACGGTCGGAGCCGTGCAGGACACCATCGCCGCCGCCCCCGTCACCGTGCAGAGCACCGTGACCGCCGTGCCGCAGACGGTCGCGGAGACGCTTCCTGAGCCGGTCCCGGCCGTGGCGCCCGAGCCGGCGCCCGTCGCCGACACGGCGCCCGCGGATGTCGCGGCGCCCCGCACTTCGGTGGTGGCGCCGGTCGTCGAGGCGACGGTCCCGCTCCTGCGCAGCGTCGACCAGACGGCCGAAGCCGCGGTCGGCACCGTGACCGGCACTGTGGGCGCCGTCGCCCCGGCGCTGACCCCGGTGCTCTCGCCTGTCGACGCGGTGCTGCACCGCGTGCCGGCGACGCTCGACACGGTGACCTCCGCCCTCCCTGCACTGGCGGTGTCGCTCGACGACACCGTGGGCACCGTCGGCGGCACCGTGCGCGACGCGACCGGGCTCATCCCGGTCGTGATCACCGTTCCATCCGGCCCCGTGATCCCTTCGCTCCCCGGCGGCGGGCCGAGCTCCGGTCCATCCACGCCGCCCGGCGCTCAGGCGCTCGTGGCCGCGGCGGGGATGGTGGTCTCTGCCACCGAGGCGACGACGCGTGTCGCGGCCGCTCCCGACGAGGTCTCGGAGACGGCGCAGCAGTCCGCCTCCTCCGGATCGACGTCGCCGCTGAGCCCGGCGCACCACCCCGGCGGATCTCCGGCCTCCGAGCTGCGCATCCCCGGAACTGGATCCGCAGCCGGCGGCGGCGCGGTCGACGTGCGACTGCTCGGCACGGTCTCTTCGCTTTCGGCAGGCGACCGCCTGCTGACCGTCCGCACCGGATCCGCAGGCGACGACCGCCTGCCGGCATCTCCGGTCGCGGACCACGACTCCTCTCCCGACTGATCGGGGCATGGCCGTCCTCGAGGACGGCACGTGTCATCGCGCATTCGCGCACGCCCCAGATCAGAAGGAAAGAGAACATGAATCGCATCGTCAAGCGTGCTCTCTGGGGCACGCTCATCGCGGGCGGGATCACTCTCGCCGGCGCGACGGCGGCGAATGCCGCAGAGACGCCACCCAATGGCGCCGACTGCGGCTGCAACGTCGTCAACAGCACTCTCACGGCAGTCACGAACCTCGTCGCCGGTGCCTGCGATCCGTCGCAGGGCGGCGGAGGGACCGGCGGCCTTCCCGCCGTCACGCAGGACGTCTCGAACCTCGTCGGCGACACGCTCGGCACGGTCACGGGAACGGTTCCGTCCGGAGGCGGCACGGATCCCGGCCTGCCCCCGGTGCCGGCCGTCCCCGACGTCACGAGCTCCGTCGTCCAGGCCGCCACGTCGGCGACCGACGGGGCCGTGGACACCGTCAGCGACGTCACCGACGCAGCCACGACCGGAGTGACGAACACGGTCGACGACGTCACGAATGCGGCCGCGAGCGGCGCTGCGGACACCGTCGGCTCGGTCGTCACGGCAGCGGGGAACGGTGTCGACGGAACCGTCGACGGCGTCACCCACGCCGCGGCATCCGGTCTCGGCGACACCCTCGGCGGTCTCACCGCGCACCTGCCCTCCGTCCCGGGCGTGCCCTCCGTTCCGGGTCTCCCGGGCAACGGCGGAACGCCGGGTCTCCCCGGGCTTCCGGGTCTCCCCAGCCTGCCCGGTCTTCCGGATCTCCCGGGGCTTCCGGGTGGTTCGCTGCCCGGCGTTCCGGGCCTTCCCGGGAGCGGCGGAGCTCCGGGCGTGATCACGGTCCCCATCCCGGGGGTCGGTTCGGTCCACGCCGGCACCACGCCGAACGGGCTCAACGTCGGCAAGAACCTGAACGTCCTCGGAGTCAAGGACGTCTGGGACCTCACCGCGGGCCCGCACGGACTGAGCACCACCGACCGCATCGGCACCGACGCCACGAACGTCTACGTCGACGCGGCCCTGCCCACCACCGGCACCACGCCGGGACACGCCTCCGTCACGCTGCCGGTCCTCGGCAACCTGACCGGCGGCCTCCCCACCGTCCCGGGACTTCCCGGCGGCGGATCCCTGCCCGGGCTTCCCGGCACCGGCGGCACTCCCGGAGGTAATGGAGGAGGAACCATTCCGGGGCTGCCGACCATCCCGGGCCTGCCCGACCTCGGCGGAGTCGTGAGCGGCGTGACCGGATCCCTTCCGGCGCTGCCCTCGGTTCCGGGCCTGCCCTCGGTTCCGGGCTTCCCGGGTACCGGCGGGACGCCGGGTGTGATCACGGTCCCCCTCCCGGGTGTCGGTTCGGTCCACGCCGGCACCACGCCTGATGGTCTGAATGTCGGCAAGAACCTGAACGTCCTCGGAGTCAAGGACGTCTGGGACCTGACCGCCGGCCCCAAGGGCGTCTCCACCACCGACCGCATCGGCACCGACAGCACCAACGTCTACGTCGACGCGGCCCTGCCCACCACGGGAACCACCGCACCGCACGCCTCGGTCACGCTGCCGAACCTCGGCAACCTGACCGGCGGCCTCCCCACCGTTCCGGGTCTCCCGGGTAACGGCGGAACCCCGGGCCTCCCGGGGCTTCCCGGCCTGCCGAACCTCGGCGGAGTCCTCGGCGGTCTGACCGGATCCCTTCCGGGCCTCCCCACCGTTCCCGGCCTCCCGGGCACGGGTGGCACCCCGGGCACGGGGGTCATCACCGTTCCCCTCCCGGGCGTCGGTTCGGTCCACGCCGGCACCACGCCTGACGGCCTGAATGTCGGCAAGAACCTGAACGTCCTCGGAGTCAAGGACGTCTGGGACCTGACCGCCGGCCCCAAGGGCGTCTCCACCACCGACCGCATCGGCACCGACAGCACCAACGTCTACGTCGACGCGGCCCTGCCCACCACCGGCACCACGCCGGGACACGCCTCCGTCACGCTGCCGAACCTCGGCAACCTGACCGGCGGCCTCCCCACCGTTCCGGGTCTCCCGGGTAACGGCGGAACCCCGGGCCTCCCGGGGCTTCCCGGCCTGCCGAACCTCGGCGGAGTCCTCGGCGGCGTGACCGGATCCCTTCCGAGCCTCCCCACCGTTCCCGGCCTGCCGGGCAACGGCGGAACCCCGGGCCTCCCGGGGCTTCCCGGCCTGCCGAACCTCGGCGGAGTCCTCGGCGGCGTGACCGGATCCCTTCCGGGCCTGCCCACCGTTCCCGGCCTCCCGGGCACGGGTGGCACCCCGGGCACGGGTGTCATCACGGTCCCCCTCCCAGGGGTCGGTTCGGTCCACGCCGGCACCACGCCTGACGGCCTGAATGTCGGCAAGAACCTGAACGTCCTCGGAGTCAAGGACGTCTGGGACCTGACCGCCGGCCCCAAGGGTGTCTCCACCACCGACCGCATCGGCACCGACGCTACGAACGTCTACGTCGACACGGCCGTGCCCACCACCGGCACCACCGCACCGCACGCCTCGGTCACGCTGCCGGTCTTCGGCAACCTGACCGGCGGCCTCCCCACGGTCCCGGGTCTGCCCGGCAACGGCGGAACCCCGGGTCTCCCGGGCCTGCCGAACCTCGGCGGAGTCCTGGGCGGTCTGACCGGATCCCTTCCGGGCCTGCCCTCCGTCCCTGGCCTCCCGGGCACGGGCGGCACCCCGGGCCTTCCCGGCCTGCCGAACCTCGGCGGAGTCCTCGGCAGCCTGCCCGGATCCCTTCCGGGCCTGCCCACCGTCCCCGGCCTCCCGGGCACGGGCGGCACCCCGGGCCTCCCGGGGCTTCCGGGCCTGCCGAACCTCGGCGGAGTCCTCGGAAGCCTGACCGGATCCCTCCCAGGTCTGCCCTCCGTCCCGGGCCTGCCCGGCAACGGCGGAACCCCCGGGCTTCCGGGCCTGCCGAACCTCGACGGCGTCCTCGGCGGCCTGACCGGGTCCCTCCCGGGACTGCCTTCCGTCCCCGGTCTGCCGGGTAACGGCGGCACCCCGGGCCTTCCGGGCCTGCCGAACCTCGGCGGAGTCCTCGGCAGCCTGCCGGGCCCCCCCGGCCTGCCGAACCTCGGCACGGTCCTGGGCGGTCTGACCGGATCCCTGCCCGGCCTCCCCACCGTTCCCGGCCTGCCCGGCAACGGCGGAACCCCAGGCGTCCCGGGGCTTCCGGGAGCGCCGAACCTCGGCGGCCTGACGGGTGCACTCACGGGGATCCTCCCCGGTGAGCCGCACGCGGGCACGGGCCTGCCGAACCTCGGCAGCATCCTCAGCGGGATCACCGGCAGCCTCCCCGGGCTGCCCTCCGTCCCCGGTCTGCCTTCGGTTCCGGGCCTCCCCGGCACCGGGGGCACCCCGGGCAACGGCGGCCCCCTCGGCGGCCTGCCGTCTCTGCCCATCGGTGACCTCGGCGGCATCGTCGGCGGCGTCACCGGATCCGTCCCGACGGTGCTCAACGGCGTCGTCGGAGGGGTCACGGGCTCGCTGCCCGGCGTGATCGGCGGGGTCACCGGATCCCTGCCCGGCGTGATCGGCGGGATCATCGGGTCCCTCCCCGGCCTGCCCACGGTGCCCGGAACCCCGGGAACCCCGGGAACTCCGGGTACCCCGGGCACGCCCGGCACGGGCGTCGGAGGAACCGTTCCCGGCGTCGCCAACGGCGGGGTCCAGGTCGTGTCCTCGGTGGCCCATGGGCTGGCCAACGGGGCGCGCATCCTGCACGCCGCGACCACGAGGAACGGCTCTCTCGCGCAGACCGGGTTCTACGACCCGTTCCTGCTCTTCGCCGGCCTGATCCTGCTCGCCGCAGGCGCCGTGACGAAGGCGATCGAGCGTCGCTGATCCCTCACAGCGGAGGGTCGTCCGTCCGGGCGGCCCTCCGCTTCGGCGTGCCTGCTCACCCCCTCGCACCGCAACGGCGACCATCGCCTCTTCGGGAAGATTCCGGAGCGTAGGTTAGGCTTACCTACATACCCGTCGTTCCGATCTGAGGAGATCCATGCCTGCCCTCCGCCTGCGCCGCAGCGCAGCCGTCGTCGCCCTTCTCACCGCCGGCGCCCTCGCCCTGAGCGCGTGCTCCACCGGAAACGCCCCCGCAGCAGACAGCGGCGCATCCGGCGGCACGTTCCCGGCGACCGTCACGCACGTCTACGGCAAGACCGTCATCGAGTCGGCCCCCAAGAACGTCGCCACGATCGGCTGGGGCAGCTTCGACGCCGCGATCGCACTGGGCACGGTCCCCGTCACGATCCCGAAGGCGACCTTCGGCGACCCCGACGGCGACGGCTACCTGGAGTGGACGAAGGACGCGATCACCGCCGACAAGGCGAAGCTGCCGCCGCTGCACGACGAGACCGACGGGATCCCCTACGAGAAGATCGCGGACACGTCACCGGATCTGATCCTCGGCACGAACTCCGGCCTCACGAAGCAGGAGTACGACACGCTCACCAAGATCGCCCCCACCGTCGCCTACCCGGGCGCGCCGTGGGGCACCTCGTGGCGCGAGTCGACGACGATGATCGGCGCCGCACTCGGCAAGGCGACCGAGGCCAAGACGCTCATCGCCGACACCGAGAAGGCGATGTCGGACGAGATGGCGAAGTACCCTGCCGCGAAGGGCAAGACCGGCATGGTGATGTGGGTCGACGCGAAGGATCTCGGCAAGGTGCAGTACTACGTGCCCAGCGACACCCGCGTGCAGTACCTGAACGACCTCGGATTCGCGACGCCGGCCTCGATCACCGAGCTGGCGAAGAACGAGAAGGGCTTCGTCGGCACCATCTCGGCCGAGCAGGCCGACAAGCTCGACGCCGACGTCGCCGTGATCTACGTGCAGGGCGGTGACCTGTCCACCCTGCAGAACGACCCGCTGCTGAGCCGCATCCCGGCCATGAAGAAGGGCGCCGTCGCGCTCATGAACGATGAAGCCCTGCTGATGGCGGTGTCGGCACCGACCGTGCTCTCCATCCCGTGGGCCCTGCCGACCTACGCCAAGATGCTCGGCGAGGCCGCAGCCAAGGCCTGATGACCCTCGCCCCCGCCCCGACGACGTCCGCGCCGCGGTCGGGCACGCGCACCCGCGCGCGCCTGGCCCCGGCGTGGGCGATCGTCGCGTGCGCGGCGGCGGCGGCCGCGGCAGCGGCGCTCTCGCTCGCCCTCGGCGCGCGGATCGTGCCGGTCGACGCCGTGTGGAACGCGTTCTTCCAGCCGGACGGATCCACCGACCAGGCGGCAGTGCTCTCCCGGGTGCCGACCACGCTCACGGGACTGCTCGTCGGTGCGGCGCTGGGCATGGGCGGTGCGCTCATGCAGGGCATGGCCCGCAACCCCCTGGCCGACCCCGGTCTGCTCGGCGTGAACGCCGGAGCATCGCTGTTCGTCGTGCTCGGGATGACACTGCTCGGCTGGCAGGCGCCGCTCGCGATCGTGTGGTGCGCGCTGGCCGGAGCCGCCGTGGCGGTCGTCATCGGCTACGGCGCCGCGGCGGCGAGTCCGGGTGGTGCCACGCCGGTCACCCTGGCCCTCGCCGGCGCCGCGGTCACGGCGATCGCGACGGCGGTGATCACCGGGATCCTCATCGTCGACGAGTCGACGCTGGAGAGCTTCCGCTTCTGGCAGGTCGGATCCCTCACCGCCGCCTCGTTCTCCTCGCTCGCGCAACTGGGCGGATTCCTCGCCCTCGGAGCCGTGCTGGCCGTCGCGTGCGCCGGGCGTCTGAACGCCCTCGCGCTCGGCGACGACGTCGCGCGCGGTCTCGGCGTGCGCGTCGGCGCTGCACGGATCACCGCGGTCGTCGCGGTGGTGCTGCTGTGCGGTGCCGCCACCGCGCTCGCCGGCCCGATCGCGTTCGTCGGGCTCGCGGTGCCGCACGCCGTGCGCTTCCTCGTCGGAGCCGACTACCGCTGGATCGTGCCGCTCTCCGCGGCGGGAGGGGCGACGTTCCTGCTCGTCTGCGACGTGATCGGACGCCTCCTCGCGCGCCCCGGAGTGCTCGAGGTGGGCATCGTCACCGGCCTCATCGGCGCTCCGATCTTCATCGTGCTGCTGCGACGGCGCAAGGCGGTGGGTCTGTGACCGCCGCCGGCACCGCACGCCTCCGCTCGGCCGACGCCCTGCGCGTCGCCCGCCGACACGGCCGCAGACGCGACGCCGTGCTGGTGACGGCGCTCGCCGTCGCCGCGGTCGTGCTGTTCGCGGCCGGACTTGTGTTCGGGGCGAAGACCCTGGCGCTGTCCGACGTGCTGCGTGCACTCGCCGGGCAGACCGTGCCGGGCGTGAGCTTCGCCGTGGTCGAGCTGCGCCTGCCCCGCGCGGTCGGCGCGCTGCTGGCCGGAGCGGCGTTCGGCCTCGGCGGCATGCTGTTCCAAACCCTGCTGCGCAACGTGCTCGCGAGCCCCGACGTGATCGGCATCAGCACCGGATCCAGCGCCGCGGCGGTCACGGCGATCTCGTTCTTCGGCGCCTCGGGACTCGTCGTCTCCGGCGCCGCGATCGCCGGCGGCCTGCTCACCGCGCTGCTGATCTGGGCGCTCGCCTATCGTCGCGGCCTGTCGGGCCTGCGGTTCGTGCTGGTCGGCATCGCCGTCGCGGCCGCCCTGCAGGCCGTCATCGGCTACGTCCTGACCCGCGCCGACATCAAGGCCGCCGAGCAGGCGACCGTCTGGATGGCCGGATCGCTCAGCCGCAGCCTGTGGGACCAGCTCGGCCCCACCGCCCCCGCGCTCGTCGCACTGCTCGCGATCGCACTGCTCGGAGCACGCACCCTGCCCGTGCTCCGCCTCGGCGACGACTCGGCGACCGCCCTGGGCGCGCGACCCGCGCGGAGCCGGATCCTGCTGATCCTGTGCGCCGTGCTGCTCATCGCGGTCGCGACCTCGCTGACCGGCCCGATCTCATTCGTCGCGTTCCTCGCCGGTCCGATCGCGCTGCGGCTGGTGAAGCGCGATTCGGCGCTCGCGCCGGCCTCCGCGCTGATCGGCGCGATCATCGTGCTCGCCGCCGACCTGATCGGCCAGCACCTGTTCCCCCTCACGCTGCCGGTCGGCGTGATCACCGGCGCGATCGGCGCGCCGTTCCTGCTGTGGCTCCTGATGAGAGGACGCACGCGCGCATGACGCACACCCTGGAAGCACGGAACCTGACCGTCGGGTACGACGCGGATCCCGTCATCGACGGCCTCGACCTGGCCCTGCCCACGTCGGGCATCACGATGATCGTCGGCGGCAACGGCTGCGGCAAGTCGACGCTGCTGCGCACCCTCGCCCGGCTCCTGAAGCCGCGGACCGGATCCGTGCTGCTGGACGGATCCGCGATCGCACAGCGGCCCACCAAGGAGGTCGCCCGCATCGTGGGCCTGCTTCCGCAGGCTCCGGTCGCCCCCGACGGGATCAGCGTCGCCGACCTCGTCGACCGCGGTCGCACCCCGCACCGCGGATGGCTCGGCGGGCGCGATCGGCGGGACGACGAGGTGGTCGCCGACGCCCTGCACGTCACCGGCATGGCCGAGTTCGCCGAGCGCACGATCGACGAGCTCTCCGGCGGTCAGCGGCAGCGCGCGTGGGTCGCGATGGCGCTCGCTCAGGAGCCCGACATCCTGCTGCTGGACGAGCCGACGACCTACCTCGACCTCGCGCACCAGGTGGAGCTGCTGCAGCTGCTGGTGCGGCTCTCGCGGGAACGAGGCACCCAGGTGGTCGTGGTCATGCACGAGCTGAACCTGGCGACGCGCTACGCCGATCACCTCATCGCGATGCGCGACGGCCGCGTGGTGGCCGAGGGCGCACCCGGCGATGTCGTCACCGTCGAGCTGCTTCGCGACGTTTTCGATCTGGAGGCGGTCGTCGTGCCGGATCCGATCGCCGGCACCCCGATGATCGTCCCCGTGGACGTGCACCGGGCCTGACGCCGGGCGGCCCGGGGGCTGGTCGGTTCCCGCGGGCGGGGGACGTCGTCCGGGCCGCGCCGCACCCGGCGCACCGGTCTGCCTAGGATCGACACCATGCGCACGCACCACGTCGACGTCAAGGGGCGCCCGGTCGACGGGCAGACCCGCTGCGTGCACTATCGGACCGAGCTCGACGTCGTGGCGATCCGGTTCTCCTGCTGCGGGGAGTACTACCCGTGCCACCTCTGTCATGCCGAGACCGCCGACCATCCGGCGCGGCCGTGGCCGCTGGCGGAGCAGCGCGGGGCGAAAGCCGTGCTGTGCGGGGTGTGCGGCCACGAGCTCGAGATCCGGGAGTATCTCGGGGTCACGGCCTGCCCGCGCTGCGCCGCCGGCTTCAACCCGCGCTGCGCTCTGCACGCCGACCTGTACTTCGAGGTCGCGCGCGACGGATCCTGACGCCTGCTCACCGGCCGCGGGATGTGACCCGATGCACGACGGACACAACGCAGGAGAATCGGCTACCCCTGGCCCTTCAGCCCTTCAGCCCTTCAGCCCGGAATGGGCCAGCCCCTCGACGAACTGCCGCTGCGCGATCAGGAACACCACGAGCACCGGCACGACGGTCATGGTCGCCGCCGCGAGCTGGGTGTTCCACATCTCGCCGCCGTACGCGTCGGTGTAGCGGGTAAGCGCCTGGGGCAGGGTGAACAGGTCCGGCGAGGTCAGGTAGACGGTCGGCTCGAGGTAGAGGTTCCACGAGGCGAGGAACGTGAGGATCGCGACGGCGGACAGGGCGGGCTTCGCCAACGGCAGGCAGATCCGCCACCAGATCGCCAGCCGGCCGAGCCCATCGAGCCGTGCCGCCTCCTCCAGTTCGACCGGCAGCGCGATGAAGAACTGCCGCATGATGAAGGTCGCCAGCACGCACGGCGCGGCGAGCGCGGTCACGAGGATCAGCGGCCAGTGCGTGTTGATCAGCCCCACGCCCTTGAACATCTGGAAGAGGGGGACGATCGTCACCTCGCCCGGCACGAGCAGCCCCACGAGCACGACCAGGAAGAGCACGTTCTGCCCGGGGAAGCGCAGCCTCGCGAACGCGTAGCCGGCCAGGCTCGACACCAGCAGCACGATGAGGGTCACCACCACGGCGATGTAGACGCTGTTCGCATACTGACGGGCGAAGGGCTGGAAGCCGAAGGCCTGCACGTAGGCGTCCCAGGTCGGCGACGCGGTGAAGATCGAAGGCGGCGAGGCGAAGATCTGGTCGAGCGGCTTGAACGAGGAGGCGATCATCCAGATCGTCGGCACGATGAACGGCACCGCCATCACGGCGAGCGCGACGTAGAGCACGATCCGTCGGGCGACGGCGCCCCGGGGCCGTCGAACGCCCGTGGGAGGGGCCGTCGGCACCGGGATTCGCGAACCAGAGGCGAGGAGCGTGTCAGCGCTCATAGAAGACCCACTTCCTTCGGAGCTGCCACTGCAGCACGGTGAGCAGCATCACGAAGGTGAGCAGCATCAGCGCGAGGGTCGAGCCGTATCCGATGTTGTTGAATGTGAACGCCTGCTGGAAGACGTAGTAGACGAGCACCGTCGTCGAGAGAGCGGGGCCGCCCTCGGTCAGCACCGCGATCTGCGCGAACGCCTGCAGGGCGCCGACGATCGTGATGATGCTCGTGAGCAGCAGCGTCGGCGAGATGAGCGGCAGCGTGATGCGCGTGAAGATCGTGCGGCTTCCGGCGCCGTCGATGCGCGCCGCCTCGTAGAGCTCGCTCGGAACCCCCTGCAGCGCGGAGAGGAACAGGACCATGTTCACGCCGACACTGCGGATGACCTGCGTGACGATCACGGCCCCCATCGCCGTCGGGCCCTCCTGCAGCCAGTTGGGTCCATGGATCCCGAACTGGGCGAGCACGGCGTTGATCCCGCCGTTGTCCTGGAGCAGGAATCCCCAGACGAGGGTCCAGGCGACCACCGAGATGACCACCGGGGAGAAGAACAGCGTGCGGAAGAACGTGACGCCGCGGAACCGGCGGTTGAGCATCACCGCAAGGCCCAGCCCGAGCGCGATGTTGAGCACCACCACCCCGAGCGAGAAGACCGCGGTGGCGCCCAGCACGCTCGGGAGCTGCGGATCGGCGGCGAGCGCCGCGTAGTTCGCCCCTCCGACGAAGCTGAGCCGGCCGGTGAAGATGTTCCACTTGTTCAGGCTGTAGACGATCGCGAGACCCACGGGGACGAGCACGAACAGCACCACGCCGATCACCTGGGGCGCGATGAAGAGGTATCCCGCGGCGGCGTCCCGGCGCCGCATGGTCCAGAACCGCCGGGCGCGCCGGCGCACCGGATCCTCGTCGCCGGGAGCCCGGGAGGCGGTGGTGACCGCCTCCCGGGGCAGGGTGGAGCCGGCAGTCATCGTCACTTCGCCAGGAGCGGGGAGATCGCCGAGCAGACGGATCCCAGCACCTTCTCGACGTCCGCGTCGGGCTTCCACATCGCGTCGAGGGCGGTCTTGCCCTTCTGCGCGATCTCGGCCGGGCTGGTGTGGTTCGGCAGGGTGACGGCGCCGGGGATCTGATCCACGACCACGCTCTGAAGCTGCTCAGCGGTGAGCTTCGTGTTGTTCGCGGCGAGCTTCTCGCCGGTCAGCAGCGACTTGCGCGCCGAGGGGAAGAACTGCGACAGCTTAGCGCTGTTCTCCGGGCCGGTCAGATAGGCGAGGAAGGAGCTCGCCTCCTGGGGGTGCGCGCTCGTGCGGAGGACGCCCATGCCGGCCTGCCCGATCACCGAGTACGTGCCGGCGGGCCCTGCAGGGAGAGGCACGACGTCGTATCCGAAACTGCCGGTGAGCAGGGAGGCGCGCGAGACCTGCGCGACGGTGAACGCGGAGTCGCCCGCGAAGAAGTCGGCCTTGGTACCGGGGCCGGGCATCGCGGAGTGCTTATAGACGGCGTCGTGCAGGAAGGTGAACGCACCGACCATCTTGTCGTCATCGAAGGTGCACTTCGTGCCGTCTGCGTTCCAGGCGCTCGCGCCCCACCCTGTCCACACCGTGGCGAGGGTGTTCCAGGCGGAGAAGTCGAAGTCCCGGATCACGAATCCGGCCTTCCCCGTCGCAGCGTTGACCGCCGCCCCGATCGTCGACACCTGGTCCCACGTCAGACCCTCGGCGGGCAGGGATTGTCCGGCGGCGGCGAGGAGGTCCTTGTTCACGTAGAGCGCGTAGGGCGAGTTGGAGAAAGGATAGGCGTACAGCTGACCGTCTCGGCTGAACTCCGCGGTCGCGCTGGGCAGCAGGTCGTCGTACCGCCAGCCTTTCGTGTCCTTGAGCACCGGGGTGAGCGGGAGCAGCGCGTCGGAGGCGATGAGGTCCTTCGACAGATCGCCCATCCACGCGAGATCCGGAGCGTTCCCTCCGGCGATCTGCGTGGTCAGAGTCGTGTTGTAGTCGGCGAACGGAAGGCTCTCGAAGGTGATGGACTTGATCTCGGGGTGCGTCGCCTTGTAGCTGTCGGCGATCGATGCGAACAGGGCGAGCTGGGCCTCGTTCGAGGTCCACACGGTCATCCTGAGCGCCACGCTGTTCGGAGCGGCGGTGGTGGGGGCGGCAGTGCCGGGGGTGGCGCTGCATCCGGCGAGCGCGACGATCGCGGCCGTTGCGAGGGCAGCAGCGCCGGCCAGCTTCTTTGCTGTGTTCATGGGGGGCTTTCTTGTTGGGAGGGTGACTCGCTAGTAGCCGAGGATCTCCGGCCAGTGGAGCTCGATGCCCGACTCGACGAGCCGGCTCTGGAACCGCTGTCGCAGTCCGGGATCCGAGAGCACGTGTCTCGGAAGCGTGGATTCGTCGATGCAGAAGCTCGCGAGCTCGCCCGCGGACTCCCCGATGTTCCATTCGACGGGGTGGAGCCGGTAGGCCCCGTTGGTGATGTGGGTGGTGCCGATGTTCTTCGCCGCAGGGATGAGGTTGCGGGTGCGCACCGGCACGAGCGCACCGAGGGGGATCTCGAACGGCGCGCACTCGACGTCGATGTAGTTGTCGCCGCCCGTCGAGGGGTGCAGATCGATCCGGTACATCCCGATGCCGACCGAGTCGGGGAACGTCGCCGGTCCGGCGTGACCGCGGGACGCGACGGAGATGTCCTGCTCGACCACTGTGGTGACCGCCCGGATGCGGCGGGACTCACGGATGTAGGGTGCCTGCGCGAACCCGTCCTGTGTGCCGGTCTGATCGCCTCGCGGGCGCAGCCCGGGCCAGCCCTGACCGCCGTCGGGGCGCGGTGCCTCGGTCTGCAGCCAGTACAGGTAGGAGCGGGAGAGCTCCTTCGCAGCCGCGCGGTGCACCTCCGCATCGGGATCGTCGAAGACGGATCCGTCGAGGTAGTCCAGCATCGGCCAGTTCGCCACGACGATGTCGCTCTCGTACGCACCGGGCTGGAAGTTCTGGCGGGCGATGATCCGGCGGAACTCCCAGAGGTCGAGGTCGCCCGGATCCTCCCGGGGATCCCCCTGCTCCGCACGCTCGGCCCCGTAGGGCGGGTTGACGTGGAGCGTGCGCGACTCGGGCTCGAGCGTGCGCGGCTGCGGCGCCGTGAACGAGAGCAGCCGGTCGCCCCAGAACGCCGGGGCGTAGTCGCGCCAGTAGTCGTAGCCCTCCGGCCGCTCGATCGTGAAGTCGGCGCCTTCGACGTGGTCGAAGACGAAGCACCACGAGATCGCCTGCAGATTGCCGGGATCCGCCTGCTCGGGCGCGCTCGGCTCCCCCGTCTCGGTGCGCGCCTCCGCGCCGGCGACGTACTCCGTCCCGGTCAACGGGAGGAGCTCGCCCGTCTCCGTGGCGTCGAGCACGAACGGTGCGGAGACGCGCACCGCGGTGCCGTCGTGGACATGGCGGAGGGTCACGGATGAGACGACGTCCTCGGCCACCGCGGCCGCCGCCGGCACGTAGGGCTGCAGAACGGTGAGCCGCCCGCTGGAGAGGTGAGGAGCGAGCTGCTGTTCGATGACGGCGACGGCGACTCTCGGCTCATGGCAGAGCCTGCTCACGCGTCCGAGCCCGGGGTTGAGCCTCAGGTCGCGCCGTGCGGCCTCGGTGAGCGGGTAGAACGCGCGGTAGTGGTCGCGAATGCCCTCGCGCAGCGCGCGGTACCGGGCGGTGACGCCGAACTGCTCGACCCAGATGTGCTCGTCGGGGGGAACCGCCTGAGACGTGAGCTGGCCGCCCAGCCAGATGTGCTCCTCGGAGAGGATCACGCGCTTGCCCCGGCCGAGCGCCGCCAGAGCGGCGGCGACGCCGCCGAGCCCGCCTCCGATGATCGCGACGTCGGCGTGGAGCTCCCTCATGCGTCGGCCCGACGCGCCACCAGCGTCTCGCCGGGTTCGAGGGATCCCTGCAGAAGACGCTGCCGATCGATCGTGTCCGCCCGCTCGGGGTCGGCGGCGATCAGCTCCCTCAGCAGGCCCAGCGCCTCGAAGGCGATGCGCTGACGGGGGGTGTGGAATCCGGAGAGGCGAAGCCCCTTGACGGTGTGACTCTGCACCTCGCCGAGCGCGGCGATCGAGACCTCGATCGGCAGCGCGACGCCCTGCCGATCGAGGGCGAGCGCCAGGTCTTCCGCGGCGAAGGCGTCTTCGGCGACCACGAGCGTGGCACCGCTCTCGACGATCGTCCGGGCGGTCGCCGCCGGATCCCCGCCGACGTCGGGCAGCGAGCGGAAGGACAGCGGACCGCGCGCGCCTGCCGCCTCGATCTCGGCGAGCCGGTCGCGGGACGACGGAGTGTCCCGATCGCCGTGCACGTACACCGCGGACGTGTGACCCAGCTCGACTGCCCGGGCGATCAGGTCACGGGTCAGAGCACGGTAGTCGATCCCGACGTAGGGCACGCCCTCGGCCTCGTCGCGTCGTCCGACGGCGACGAACGGGAAGCCCTCGCTGACCAGACGGGCGAGCTCCTCCCCGTCCATGTGCTGGCCGAGCAGGATGCAGCCGTCGGCGAGGCGCAGCCGCGTGTTCCGGTGGAACAGGCGGCGCGATCCGTTCTCGACCGGCGAGCTCGTGAAGAACAGGAGGTCGCAGTCGTACTGCTCGGCGGCGCGCTCGATCCCGTTGAGCAGCGGTCCGTAGAAGTCCATGCTCTCGGCGGTCAGTGCGGACTCATAGGTGAAGACGCCGAGGATCTTGTTGTCGAGCCCCGCGAGCCTGCGCGCGGCGGGATCGGCCACGTACGTCGTCTGCTCGATTGCGCGACGCACGCGCTCCCTCGTCGCTTCGGGGATGCGCACGTTCGTGCCGTCCCGGTCGTTGAGCACGAGAGACACCGTCGTCTGGCTGACCCCGGCGATCCGTGCGATCTCCTTCTGGGTCGGCTTGCCCGTCTTCCCCGACATGTGCGTCCTCCGCGTCTGATAATGCCTATCACCAAGGCGATGCCCCGACGGTAATACGTATCTTCACAAAGCGCAAGTCTTCTTGACTTCGGCGCATGGGGTGGATCAAACTTGGCCTCGTTCGCGCGCTAATGCGCATTATCACGATCAAGGGAGATCCGATGACGAAACCGACCGACGCCGGCGCGGGCTTCACACGCCGAGGATTCCTCGGCGCCACCTTCGCCGCGGGAGCGCTGCTCGTCGCCGCACAGAGCCCGGTCCGCGCGCACGCGGCCGCGGGCGACCTGACCCTCACCGCCGACGGGATCAGCCTCGTCGCCAGCCCCGGCGGCCGCGTCGCGATCAAGGACGGCTCCGGCACCATCCGCCTCCAGGGCTCCAAGTTCCAGACCAAGGACACCGCGACGGGGATCCAGGTGTCGACGGGAGGAACGCCCACGCTCGTGACGCTCGCCGACGGCAGCCCCGCCATCCGGATGGACTACGTGATGCCCGCCGCGGCCGGGCCGATCGCGGTGCACGGCCTCTTCTCGATCGGCGCCCGTCATGTGCGCCTCGAGTGGCATGCCTCGGGTTCCAGCACCTTCACCCCGGAGGGCTTCCTGTTCAGCCGCGCGATCCTCTCGGCGACCGAGCCGGACGGCTATGTCGCCCTCACCGAGTGGAAGAGGGACACCGCCGGCGGGATCCCCTTCGAGGACGCGGTCGGCGTCGCGCACACCTCTGCCTGGGGCGCCCTGCACGGGCTGCTGATCCTCGACCGCTCCCGTCAGGCCTGGACGAACTCCACCTGGGTGCACGCTCCCGGGACAGTGCAGCCCGACGGCAGCGTCGTGAGCCGCGCGGACTTCTTCTTCAGCGACAAGCGGCCCTCGGCGGTCGCCTCGATCGGCACGGCGCAGGATCTCGGCATCGAGGTCTGGACGGACCGACCCTTCGGGCTGTGGACGACGGCTGGGCAGCAACTCACGATCTCCGCCCAGGTCGCCAACGGCGCGACGACCGATCGCGCCGTCGACCTGGTCTGGTGGGCGCGCGACTTCAACGGGACCCTGCTGGCGAGCCAGACCGTCGCCGTGGTCGTCCCGGCCGCCGGAACCCTCGACCACGCCTTCACCCTGACCGCACCGGGATCCGGTTTCGTCGTCACTGAGATCGCGGCGGTCTCCGGCGCCCTCGAGGCGTTCGCCCGCACGAACCTCGCGGCGATCCCGCCCCGGGATCACGCCGCGGCGTCGGACAGCATGTTCGGCATGGCCAACTACCCGTGGCTCCAGGTGCCGTCGGCCACCGCGCTGCTCGATCTCTGGCAGGGCATCGGCGTCGACCGGGTGCGGATCTCGTACGACGGAGGTCCCGGGCTGCCGCCCTCCGCCTTCGACGCGCGCGGCATGTCGCACAACATCGAGCTGCAGCCCTCGCTGACCGCCACCGCCGCCGAGGCGACGGCCTGGGCAGCCGCCAACACGGCCACCGCCGTCGCGGCCGGGGCCGAGTACTTCGAAGTCGGCAACGAGCTGAACCGGCCCTTCAACACCGGCACCGCTGCACAGGCGTACATCGACAAGGCGCTTCGTCCCGTGCGCGACCGCGTGGTCGCCACCGGAGCGTCCCTGAAGCTGCTGAACAACGGGCTCGCCGGAATGGACGAGCCCTGGGTGCAGAACTTCCACGCCGGCGGCGGCTGGGATCTCATCGACGGCATCGCGTTCCATCCCGGCCGCGGCAACTTCACTCCCGACTACGATCCGCAAGGCCCCGTGGACGCCGGCGCGAACGGCACCTACTGGAACTTCCTCGGGGGCCTCCGACGGCTCAAGGCCCTCATCGCGCAATACGGGCCGAAGGAGATCTGGATGACCGAGGCCTACGCCTGCACCAAGCCCAACGCGTGGTGGTACGACACCTACCGGCACGCGGCGGAGAACGTGTTCCTGAGTCTCGCGCTCGCGAAGGCCGAGGGCGTCCGCTGCGTGTGCTGGTACCAGTTCCACGACAGCGTCCTCGGCAACCCCCAGGTCGCGAACCCGAACGACGCCGAGTACCACTACGGCCTGGTGAACCGCGACACCAGTGCGAAGCCGTCGCTGCTCGCCTACGCGAACGCGGCGCACCTGCTCGATCGCGCGACGTTCGTGCGCTGGCTCACCTTCGCGGACACGCAGAACAAGGGCCTCCTCTTCGACACCCCCGACGGCGAGGTCGCCGTGCTGTGGAACCGCGCCGACGGCTACATCCTGAACGCCGACCACGACCCTGCGAGCAGCACGTTCCCCGCGCCTGAGCTGTGGCTGGATCCCTGGCCGACCAAGACCGCGCTGACGATCCCGGCGAACGGTGCGGGCGTCACCCAGATCGACTGCATCGGACAGGAGACGTCCCTCGGCGTCGCCGCGGGAACGGTGACCCTCACCCTCGACGGCGCCCCCCGCATCTACCGAGGCCTCGACTGCAGCGGACTGTGACCCCGTCACGAGGCCGCCGTATCCCTCGGCCGCCGAGCCCGCCGACCAGGGGACCTCAGTCGACGGAGCGGGTCATGCCCCGCCGGCGGATCGCGGCAGCGTCCGGCGCACGGATCGCATACCTGCGAGCACGACCAGCCCGAGCAGCGCGGCCGCGCTCACCAGGGCCAGCACGAGGCCGCCCGGCGCGCGATCCCCACCCGAGACGTTGTAGCCGTCGGCGAGCGACATGCCGATGCCGAACGAGCTCGCCCAGTACGCCGGCAGCCCCATGATCAGCATCCCGAGGTAGGCGATGACGACTCCGGCGCCGCGAATCGCACCGGTGATCACGAAGACGAGCAGCAGGACCGAGAGCGCGATCCCGATCCCGGCGGCGACCAGCGGGAAGGCGGGATTCAGCTCTTCACCCGCCGATGCGAGGTGGGCGTGGACGCCCGCGAGGGACTGCCCCTGCGCCACCGCCATGGGATTCCAGACGAGGATCTGCAGCCCCAGGACCACCGCGTAGGCGCAACCGAGAACGGTCCCGACGATCGCGGTCCAGATCGATCCGCTCATGGCGCGAGTATCGCATGGCGGGCTGGAGCAGTGCCGGATCCGGATCCCCGCGGGATCCTCAGGGGCGGGTGAGCTCCTCGAGCACCTCGACCACGTGGCGGTACCGCTTGCCGGTGGCGCGGCTCATGCCCAGCTCGCAGGTGCGGTTCGCCGAGACGAACGCGTCGAAGCCGCCGCGCTCCTCGTCCGCCGCCGCGATCTCGGCCGCCTCCACCGCCGTGGCGCTCGCGGTCAGCTCGGGGTGCAGCATGCCGCGATCGCCGGCGAAGGCGCAGCATCCCCAGCCGTCCGGCACGTACACCTCGTCGGCGACCGCGTCGGCGAGCGCACGCAGCGCCCCGGTGGCGCCGAGCTGCGTGGTCGAGCAGGTCGGATGCACCGCGATGGATCCGATCCGCTCCCGCACCTCGAGCCGCGGCAGCGCCTCCCGGGCGAGGAACGTCGTCGCGTCCTCGATCCGCAGCGCGCCGTACTCCGGGTGCTCCGCCGCCGCCTTCGCGAGCATGACGTGCAATCCCTCGGTGCACGAAGCCGCGTCGCAGACGATCGGCAGCGCACCCTCCCGGCTGGCCCGCCACAGGGCCGGCAGCACACGCTCGGTCATCGTGGCGTATCCGTCGAGCTGGCCCTTCGACTTCCAGGGGGTGCCGCAGCACAGCGCCCCGGCGTCCGGCGGCACGCTGTAGGCGATCCCCGCCCGCTCCAGCAGCAGACGCACCGCCTCCCGGGAGCCCTCCCCGTGCACGCCGTCGGGATCCTGCTCCGCGCCGAACATCGTGCCGATGCAGGATCCGAACAGCACCGCCTGCGCGTCGGCCGGATCCGCCGCGGCGAGCGCACGCGTGCCGCCGTCCGGCAGCCCTCCGTCGTAGAGCGGCACCGTGTCGGCGCCGAGCACGGCGCGGCCGGCGCGGGTGACGGCGGTGACGAGCGGCGCCGGGAGCGCCTTGGCCACGTTCAGCGCGAGTCCGCCGCCGCGGGTGACCGCACCCCACCCCTTGGCAGCCGCGTTCCACACGCCCTCCTCGAACCGGCCCGCCTCCTCGGCGCGCAGCCGGCGCACGAGATCGCCGGTGTTGATGTCGACGGGGCAGGCCGTGCCGCACATGCCGTCCACGGCGCAGGTCTGCACCGCGTCGTAGTCGTAGTCGCGGGCGATCTCGGCCGCGGTTCCGGTGTCGCCGCGGTGCAGCGCCGCCGTCATGTCGCGCCGCAGCACGATGCGCTGACGCGGCGTGAGCGTGACGTCCTTGCTGGGGCAGGTCGGCTCGCAGTACCCGCATTCGACGCAGCGGTCGACCTCGCTCTCGACGGTCGGCACGAGCTTCAGGTCGGCGAGGTACGAGGTCTCATCGTCCGACAGCACGACGCCGGGGTTGAGGATCCCGTCCGGGTCGATGAGCCCCTTGACCTCCCACATCATGTTCGTGAGCACATCACCGTACTGCCGCCGCACGAACGGCGCCATGATCCGCCCGGTGCCGTGCTCGGCCTTGAGCGTGCCTCCGTGGCCGAGCACGAGCTCCACCAGGTCCTCGGTGAACGCCTCGTAGCGGCGCAGCGAAGCCGGGTCGTCGAAGCGCTCGTTGACGAGGAAGTGCACGTTGCCGTCCTTGGCGTGCCCGAAGATCACGCACCCCTCGTAGCGGTGCTTCTCGAACAGCGCGGTGAGCCCCTCGCACACCCCGAGCAGCTGCTCGACGGGCACCGCGATGTCCTCGAGCAGAGCGGTGGTGCCGCTCGGGCGCGCACCGGCGACCGCCGTGTAGAGGCCCTTGCGCACCGTCCACAGGGCGCTGCGCTCCGCCGCGTCCTCGGTCATGCGCGCGGGCGACGTGAGCGGCAGGGTGGCGACGTGGGCGAGCGCCGCCGCCACCTCCGCGGCGAGCGCGGCGGGTTCGGCGGCGTGCACTTCGACGAGGAGGGCGGCGTGCCCGCCCACGTCGATGTCGGCGATCACGTCGGGGACGGTGCCGAGCGTCTGCGCCACCCTCAGCGACGCCGCGTCGAGCAGCTCGATCGTGGCGAGGCCGAGCCCGGTCAGCCCGGGAAGCGCGGCCATCGCGTCGGACAGCGTGTCGAAGACGAGCAGTCCCGTGGAGATCTCGGGCTGGATCGGGACGGTGCGGAACCGCGCCTCGGCCACGAAGGCGAGAGTGCCCTCGGATCCGATCACGAGATGCTCCAGGATCCGCACGGGCTCGTCGAAGTCGAGCAGGGAGTTCAGCCCGTAGCCCATCGTGTTCTTCAGGGAGAACTGCCGTGCGACCTCGGCGCTCAGCGCGGGGTCGGCGCGCAGGCGATCGCGCAGCTGCTCCAGGCCCCGGGCGATCTCGGGCTCCTGCGTGCGCAGCTGCGCGTCCGCATCCGGTGCGCCGGTGTCGAGGACCGTGCCGCGGGGCAGCACCAGCAGCATCGACTCGATCGTGCGGTACGAGTTCTCCACGATGCCGCACGCCATGCCGCTGGAGTTGTCGGCCACCACGCCGCCGATCGTGCAGGCGATCTCACTGGCCGGATCCGGTCCGAGCTTGCGTCCGAACCGGGCGAGCCGCGTGTTCACCTGTCGCACGGTGGCTCCGGGCTGCGCCGCGACCGAGGTGCCGTCCGCGCTGACGCGGATGCCGCGGAACGCCGACCGCGTGTCGACCATGACGTCGCCGGTCACCCCCTGCCCGCTGAGGCTCGTGCCGCCGGAGCGGAACGTCAGCGAGCGCCCTGCGGCGCGGACCGCGGCGAAGACACGGCTCACCGCGTCCGCGTCCTGCGGGATGAGCACGGCATCCGGCACGAGCAGGTAGTGCGACGCGTCGTGCGCCCGGGCGAAGCGATCGATCGTGCGCGACGCCACGCGCACACCCGGTCCGAGGACGGCCGCGTCCAGCGGCGAGGTCACGGTGGCGGGCATGCGGCTCCCTTCGGCGGTGCGGGCACTCTCCAGTCTGGCCCCCATCTCCGCGTTTCCCTCCCCTGACCGTCTTTCCCTCCCCTGAGATGCGCCTCTGCGGGGAGGGAAAGGCGCTGCGGGGAGGGAAACGCGGCGGAGGGCGGGCGGGATCCGGTGTCGGGGGGATCCGAGACGGGATCCGGTGTCGGGTCAGGCGAGCGCGGCGGGATCCACCCGGCGGAACACCCCGTCGACGAGCACGGGCACCGTCGTCGACACGTCCGTCTCGGCGGCGAGCTCCACGTCCGCCCCCTGGCCCTCGTCGCGCAGCTCCACGCCGCTCGACGACGCCGTGAACAGGTGACGGGTCGCGCGTGCCAGGCCCGTGTACGCGGCGGAGGCGGCCGCGGCCTCGGGCGAGCAGGCGTCGATGCCGAGCGCACCGAGCGCGTCGATCACGGCGCCGGCGGTGAGCAGATCCTCCACGGAGAACCGCACGGTCTCGTCGTCGCGCACCTCTCCCCCGGCGACGACGGCGACCTTCACGCGATGCCCGAGCGCCACCTGGCGATCGAGGATCCACTGCGCGACGGCGCTGCGGTTGCGCAGCGATGCGGCGAGCACGGGGACGCCGAAGCCTGCGGCGGCAGCCGACAGACGGGAGCCGTTGAACGACGGCACCACAGCGCGGTCCGCTCCGAAGGCGGCCACGTTCGCCGCGGTCACGCTCGACGGCGACAGCGTCACGCCGTCTCCCCCGCGCGGACCGGCGAGCCGGGCGGCGCCGAAGCCGCCCGCGGCCGCGACGGCCTCCGCCTCGACGCGCTTCCCGGGGAACGGCTGCACGTCCAGCCCCTCGGTCACCGCGCGCTCCACGGTCGTGGTGAACGAGATCGCGTCGATCACGACGATCACGCCGGCGCCCTGCGCGATCGAGCGCAGCCCCTCGCGCGCCCAGTCGAAGCGCACCTCGTAGTCCTGCTGCAGCGGATGGTCGGGACTCATCGGGGATCTCACCCGGGAATGCTACCCGGGCGCGATCGGCCGGCGCTCAGCGCGGCGCGTCGGCGCTCAGCGCGGCGCGTCGGTGCGCAGCGGCGCGCTGCTCCACCCCGTGGCCGCCCCGCTCAGCACCTCGTCCAGCGACTCCTGCGCGTACCGCATGTTCTCGGCGTATCGCGGCTCCTGCAGGCGCTGCCACATCGCGTCCTCCGGCACGGTCTCGATCTGGGCGGTCACCCACCAGATGTTGCCGAACGGATCCTTCACGCGTCCGCCGCGCTGGCCGAAGGCGTTGTCGCCGAGCTCGGTGACCACGGTGGCCCCGCGCTCGACGGCCCGGGCGAAGGCCGCATCGGCGTCGGGCACCCAGACCCGCAGCAGGCTCGGCATCACCGGCCAGCCCGGGCGCCGGTCGAAGGCCAGCAGCACCGTGTCGCCGACCCGGATCTCGCCGTGACCGATCGACCCGTCCTCGGTGGCGACCCGTGCGAGCTCCTCGCCCTCGAACGCCGCGCTGATGAAGTCGAGCAGCGCACCCGTGTCGTCTGTGACGACCCAGGGGGCGACCGTCGTGTATCCGGTGGGCGTCGCCGCATCGATCATCGCCATGAGCGCATCCTCTCCTCGTGACCCCGAGCCTAGGGACGGCCTCCGACATCGAGCCGCCCGATACCCTGTACTGCGCTGTTCCGCCGCCGCAGACCACCCGAGGAGGGCGATGTTCGACAGTCCGCTCTCCGCCTCCGCCTACGAGGTGCTGGGCGTCGCCGCGACCGTCGGGGACGAGGAGCTGCGCCGCGCCTACCGGCTGCAGCTGCGCCGCACGCATCCCGACACCGGCGGCGACGCGACCGTGTTCATCCAGGTGCAACGGGCCTGGGAGCTCGTCGGCACCCCCGAGCTGCGCGCCGCCTACGACCGCGGCCACGGCTTCTCCGACGACGACCTCCCCTGGGACGGCTGGCGTGCGCCCGTCGCGCGCACCGATACCCGGCCGCGGGCCAAGGCCTACGGCGAGGCGGGCGGAAGCCGGCGACGGCTGTACGTCGCGCAGGTGCACGCCTGGGCCGGATCCGAGGTCGCGGATCCGTACGATCCCGCATTCGTGCGCACGATCCCCCGCGAGCTGCGCCGCGTGCTCGCGAACGCCCTCGCCGAGGAGCACACGGCGCGCGCGGTCGCCGACCTGGGGATGGGCTTCACCGCCTGGCACGACGTCGCCGTCTCGGCCGGCGCCGCGGCGCCCGGCCCCGGCGCGCCCGCGGCCCCCGACACCCTCGACCACATCGTGCTCGGCCCGAGCGGGCTGTACGGCCTGATGTCGGCGGACTTCGGCGAGATCGCGCGCTTCCGCCAGGGCGAGGTCATCGGATCCGGCACCGGGTCCCGCGCCCCGGTCACCGCACTCGTCACCCAGGTGCGCTCGATCGCCCGCGCCGCCAGGGTGCGTTTCGGCGGAGCCGTGCTCGTGCTCCCCGACGACGACCTCGCGCAGGCGATGACGCCCCTCGGCGCGATCCGCGGCACGACCGTCGTCGTCGTGCGGCGCAGCGCCCTGCGCACGCTCCTGCGCGCCGGGGTGCCGGGCTCCCGCACGATCGGCGGCACGGAGCTGTTCGACCTGCGCACCCGGATCCAGCAGACCGTCCGCTTCGCCTGACCGCGCGGGGCCTCATAGGGCCGGCGAATCCGGTTCCTCCTCCGTCTTTCCCTCCTCTGGCCGGCTTTCCCTCCCCCTGCAGGCGCCACCCAGGGGAGGGAATGACGCTGCGGGGAGGGAAACGCACGCCGAGGGCGGACAGGCGACGGGCACGGGACCCAGGCCCATGGTCACCGCACCCCGCCGCGCGCCATCATGGGTGTGCACGCCGTGCGCACCGCGACCGACGAAGGAGGCGAGGCGATGGCGGATCCGGCGACCGTCGATCCGTCCTCCGCCGCGCGCGGACGGCGCGGCTCCGATCACCCCCTCCCGGCGGCTCTCGTCATGATCGCGGTCTTCGCCTTCCTCCTGGGCGTGGTCGAGCTGGGAATCGGGCTGCGCGCCCCCGGCGCCCTCTGGGTGGTCGCGCTGTTCGCCGGAGTGTTCTGGATCTGGGTCGCCGCGGGCCTGCTCGCCTGGTGGCGGCGCCCGCACAACAACACGGGGCTGCTGCTCGTGGTCGGGGGCATCGCGCTCTTCCTCGCCGGGCTCGTCAACCTCGGCGTCGACCCGCTCTCGGTGCTGAGCGCGATCTTCGCGACGAGCCCCCTCGCGATGACGATGCATCTGCTGCACGCCTTCCCCTCCGGGCGCCTGCGCGGCCGCCTCTCGATCACGACCGTGGTGCTGGGCTGGGTGGCCTGCCCCGTCCTCCAGCTCGTGGTGGTGCTGCTCTCCGCGTCCGCGCCGGCCGCCGTCCCGCTCGTCGCCGCGGTGCAGAAGACCCTCGGGATCACGGTGATGGTGCTCACGGCGGTCGTGCTGGCGCGCCGCCTCGTCGTCGCCGACGCGACGCATCGACGCGCGCTGCTGCCCCTGTTCGGCTACGGCATCGTGGCGGTGCTGATCCTCGCCTTCGCGCCCACGATCGTCGGTGCGCTCGGGTGGGATCCGGCGATCGGCGGCGTGACGCAGCTCATCGTCTCGGCGGCGATCCCCGTCGCGTTCCTTCTCGGCGTGCTGCTCGGCGGGTTCCGCCGCACCGGCGACCTGGAGCCGCTGAGCGCCTGGCTCGGCATCACGGGCGCGGGCGGGCCGGCCGTGGCGCGCGCGCTGGCCGGCACGCTGGGCGACGACTCCTTGCGCGTCGTGTACTGGTCGGCCGAGCGCGACGAGTACGTCGACGAGGCGGGCGGCCCGGTCGACCCCGCCCAGCGCGGGCCGGACCGCGGCTGGTGCGAGATCCGTGTCGATTCCCGCCTCGTGGGGGCGATCGTCTACGACACCCGGATGACCGCCGATCCGGCACCGGTGCGGCGCGCGGGCGACGTGCTCGCGATCGCGATCGACCGGGAGCGCTTGACCGCCGAGCTGCTCGCCAGCAACGATGCGCTCACGCAGTCGCGGATCCGGCTCGTCGAGACCGCCGACCGGGAGCGCTCGCGCATCGCGCAGGATCTGCACGACGGCATCCAGGTGCAGCTCGTGCTGCTGGCGCTCGCCGCGCAGACCATCGCCAACTCCCCCGATGCGACCCGCGAGACGAGCGAGGCGTCGGCGCGCCTCCGCCACGGGATCGACGAGGCCGCGGCCGACCTGCGCCGCCTCGTGCACAACGTGCTGCCGGTCACGCTCACCGAGCGCGGCCTGACGGCGGCGACGGAGGATCTGGTCGATCGCCTCGCGATCCCGGCGACGCTGGAGGCCGACATCGACGATGCGGCCCTCTCGTCCACGACCGCGCACACCGCGTACTTCATCGTCGCCGAGGCGCTGACCAACACCGTCAAGCACTCGAAGGCGTCCTGGGTGCGTGTGACGATGCGCGTCGAGGGAGCCCGGCTGCGCATCACGATCCGTGACAACGGGATCGGCGGGGCGAGCCTCGATCGCGGCGCGGGGCTGCACGGACTGCTCGATCGCGTGGACGCGCTCGGCGGCCGGCTGCGCCTGCGGTCGGAGCCGGGACACGGCACCGAGGTGAGGGTGGAGCTGCCATGCGGGTGATCATCGGCGAGGACGAGGTGCTGCTCCGCGAGGGCCTGCGGCATCTGCTCGCACAGGACGGCTTCGAGGTCGTAGCCGCCGTCGGCGACGCCGAGGCCCTGCTCGAGCACGTGGATCTGCTCGAACCGGATCTGGTGATCACGGACATCCGCATGCCCCCGACGCATACCGACGAGGGGCTGCTCGCGGCTTTGCGGATCCGCGAGGCCCACCCCGGGATCCCGGTCGTCGTGCTCTCGCAGTATGTGCAGCGCCGCTACGCGACGGAGCTGCTCGACCAGAACAGCGGCGGGTTCGGGTACCTGCTTAAGCAGCGCATCGCCGACGTGACCACGTTCACCGCCGACCTGCGCCGCGTGGCCGCGGGCGGCACGGCCCTGGATCCGGAGGTCGTCTCGGTGCTGGTCACGCGGGCGAGCCGCGCGAGCGGAGCCGTCGGCTCCCTCACGCCGCGTCAGCTCGAGGTGCTCTCGCTGATGGCGGAGGGGCGCAGCAACGCGCGCATCGCGGCGGATCTGTTCCTCTCCGAGAAGGCCGTCGTGCAGCACACCTCGCACATCTACACCGCGCTCGGGCTGCAGGTCGACGGTGACGACCACCGACGCGTGCTCGCCGTGCTGCGCTTCCTCGCGTCCGTGGCGGAGAAGTACCGCTGAGCCAGGGCCGCGGCCGTGCTCGCTCAACGACCGGGATCGCGCGCCCCAGCCGCGAGGCTACTTCCGCGGCGGCGGGACGTAGGCGGTGCCGAGCTCGCCGGTGAGGGCGACGAGGAGCCGCACCGCGGGCGTCTGGCAGATCGCGTCGCCCGGGTCGTCGGTGAGCGTGGGCGAGGTCGTGCAGCCGCCCGACGCGATGTCGCTGTTCGTCTGCACGGCGACCGTGGTGTCGGTCGCCGTGTCGTAGAAGAGCGACGTGTTGTAGCCCGAGAGGTCGCCGGTGTGCCCGACCCACCCCTGCGAGCAGCTCAGCCCGAAGCCGTAGCCGATCTCCGAGAACGAGGTCAGCCGCAGGGTCTGCGTGGCGGGGTCGACCAGTCCCTGCCCCGTGCCGAGCGCGCGCCCCATCGTGAGCAGATCGTCGATGTCGGAGATGATCTCGCCGGCCGTGAAGCTCCACGAGGGGTTCCAGTCCGTGGAGTCGGTCGGGGCGTCCGGGGTCGCGGTGTTCCCGTTCAGCGTGTACCCGCGCGCGTACGGCTCGGGCAGCGCCGCCGAGGTGCCGGGCCACGACGTGTTGCCCAGGTGCAGCGGGTCGAAGATCCGCGTCTGCATGAGCCGGCCGACGTCCTCGCCGGTCACCTTCTCGATCACCGTGCCGAGCAGCACCGTGTTGGTGTTCGAGTAGGCGAACCCCTTCCCCGGAGGGAACAGGGGTGAGACGGCGGCGCCGGCCTCGATCACCTCCTCGGGCGTGTAGACGGCGGTCGGATCCGCGAAGTACTTCTGCAGCAGCGCATCGTTCATGGTGTAGCTCGCCACACCGCTGGTCATGTCGGCGAGCTGCGTGAGCGTGATCGCGTCGCCGTTCGGGATCCCGTCCACGTACTTGGCGATCGTGTCGTCGAGCTTCAGCTTCCCCTCCTGGGCGAGCTGCAGCACGATCGTCGCGGTGTACATCTTCGTGAGCGACGCGATGCGGGTGTGCATCCCGACCTGCATCGGCGTGCCCGCGCGATCGGCCGACCCGTAGGCCTTCGTCCACGTGCCCTCGGGCGTGCGCACCCCGACGACCGCTCCCGGGGAGGCGCCGAGGGCGAAAGCCTTCGCCGCCGCCGCGTCCAGCTTCGCGACCGTCTCGGCGGGGAGGGCCGACATCGTCTTCGCGCCGGGTTTCGCGGCGATGGTCCTGGCCGGATCCGCGACGCACCCGGCGGCTGTCGCGGACGGGGACGGCGGGGTCGTGGCGGGCCCGACGCCGGACGCACCGGAGCATCCCGCCAGGGCGAGCACGGCGGCGGCCGCGGCGAGCGCGAGTGCGCGGCGCCGGGCATGCCGGGCGGCGGATCGGGACGGCGTCATCGTGTCATCCTCCGTAGATGCTCTTCATGAGCGATGTGGCGATCGTGGCCGCGGGCGGGCGCCCGTCGGCGGCGGGGGCGAGGTTCGTCCAGACGACGATCGTCACCTTCTGCACGGGGTCGTACCCCATGAACGAGTTGTAGCCGGGCAGTTCTCCGGTGTGGCCGTACAACGGACCGATCTTCGCGATGCCCCAGCCGTACTGGGGGTCGGGCAGAGGGGGCAGCGGGACGGGGACCGGCTCCACGCCGGCCAGGCGCTCCTTCTGGAGGGCCGGGCCGAGCACCGCGCCGGAGCCGAGCGCCTCGACCCAGTGCGCGAGGTCGCGGATCGTGGAGATGCCCGCACCGGCCGCACCCGCCCATGACGGGTTGAGCCGGGTGGTGTCGCTCGGCAGCAGGGTGCCCGCCTTCGCCTGCGCGAGCTGGGCGGGCGGCAGCACGTTCGACGCCATGGTGTCGACGTTGGTCGAGTACATGTAGCCGTGCGAGTACGGCTCGGGCAGCGTGGAGTCCGAGACCGCGGGATACGTGGTCTCGCGCAGCCCCAACGGGGTGAAGAGGCGCTCCTGGAAGATCTCCGCGAGCGGCTTGCCCTCGAGCTGCTCCGCGATGAGGCCGAGCAGCACGGTGTTCGTGTTGGAGTAGTTCCAGCCGTCGCCCGGCTCGAACGTCGGGGGCTCGGCGAGGCCCATGGCCACGAGCTCCTCCGGTTTCCAGGCGCGCTGCGGCTGGGTGTCGAGCGCCGTGTTGAGCGCGAGCGTCGTCGTGTAGTTCGCCAGCCCGCTGCGCATGGTGAGCAGCTGCTCGATCGTGATCCGGCTCCCGTTCGGCACGTCGGGACGGTACTTCGCCACTTTGTCGGCCAGGGAGATCCGCCCCTCCTGCACCAGCTGCAGGATCACCGTCGCGGTCATCGTCTTCGTGTTGGATCCGATCCGGAAGTGGTCGTCGAGGGAGACCGGCGTGGTCCCGTTCACCTGCGTCACCCCGTAGGTCGCGGTGATCTCGCCCTGCGGCGTCCGCACGAGCATCGCGGCCCCGGGAACGCCCAGCTCCCGCGCCAGCCCCTCGAACCGCGTGCGCAGCGCGCCCGCGTCGGTGGTCACCGTGCGCACCCCGGCCGAGGCCGTGGCCGGCGGGGAGGCGGCGGCGCCCTGAGCACCGCTGCCCGCACATCCCGAGGCGATCAGTCCGATCGCCAGGAGCGCGACCACCGCCGCTCCCCGCTTCCCTCCGGCGCCTGCCGCCATCGCGAGCCTCCTCATCGCACACACCGATCCATCGCGCGTGCGGATCCGACCCTCGATCTCCCCTCGAGCATCCCCATGCGCCCACCAGTCTCCCGGCGGCGGGCGCGCATCGGAATGGGCCTACGTCTATTCCTTGCAGCCGCCTCCGGTGCCAGAGTCTCCCTGGGGGAAGGACTGATCCGCCCGAAGGAGCTCCGCCATGGTCACCGTCCGTCTCGCGAGGCCGATCGCGCTCGCGGCCGCCCTGCTCGTGCTCGCCGGCTGCACCGCCCCGCCCTCGGCCGGCCCGTCCTCCTCCGGAGCGGGAACGCCCTCGTCGACGGTGCCCGCGGTCTCCACCTGCGTCGCCGATCCGTCCGCCGTCGTGGCCCGCACGGCCCCCCTACCCACCTCCGAAGTGCCGGCGGATCTCGCCGCCACCCTCGACAAGACGGCGCAGGACGCCTTCGCGCAGACCTCCGCGAAGGGTGCGGTCGTCGCCGTCCAGTCCCCGAAGGGGCTGTTCCTGAAGGCGTACGGCGTGGCGGATCCGGCCACCGGCGCACCGATGACGACGGACATCTATCAGCGGGTCGGATCCATCACGAAGCCGTTCACCGGAACCCTGACCCTGCAGCTCGCCGCCGAGGGCAAGCTCAGCCTCGACGACACGATCTCGAAGTACATCGACGGCGTGCCGCGCGGCGACAAGGTCACGATCCGGATGCTCGCCGACATGACCAGCTCGATCACCAGCTACACCAAGGATCCGGCGTGGCAGAAGATCTTCTTCTCCGAGACGGACCGGGTCTGGACGCCGGAGGAGCTGCTCAAGGCGGGCATCTCGCTCCCGCCCCAGGACTTCGCGCCCGGCACCGCGTTCGACTACTCGAACACCAACACGATCCTGTTGGGCCTCGTGATCCAGAAGGTCACCGGCAAGAGCTATCAGGACGTGCTCGCCGAGAAGATCAGCACGCCCCTGGGCCTGACGCACACGATCTTCCCGGCCGGGTCCGCCGCGTTCCCGGATCCGCACGCGCAGGGATTCACGCTCCAGGGCGGCCACGGCACACCGCAGGATCCGGCGAACACGACGAACTGGAACCCCTCCTGGGGCTGGAGCGCGGGCGAGCTGATCTCCAGCGCGCGGGATCTGCTGACGTTCGGGCGCGCGGAGGCCACGGGCGCGGGCCTCGTGCCCGTGAAGGCGCAGATCGAGCGGCTCACGTCGTTCCGCGAGTTCAACGGCCCCGGCAACGGCGGCTACGGCATCGGCTGGGGCTGTCAGAACGGCTGGGTGGGCCACACCGGCGAGCTGCCCGGCTACAACACGGCGATGTTCTACAGCACCAAGGACGACACCACGATCATCACGATGGTCAACAGCGACATCCCCTCCGGCGACTGCCCGAGCGACGCCCGCACGCTCACCGACAACCCGACGGATCTGCCCTGCAGCTCCCCCGCGACCCGGATCTTCCAGTCCCTCGCGAAGGAGCTCGGCACCCCGTTCGCCCCGCAGAAGAAGTAGCCCGCCGACCCGCTGCCGACCGGACCCACTCGCGACCCGGCCCGCCCCGCGTTTCCCTCCCCGTGCTGTCTTTCCCTCCCCCTAGAGGCGCGTCTGCGGGGAGGGAAAGACGATGCGGGGAGGGAAAGACGGATCCGACACGCCGATCCGGTCAGGCCTTCGGCGTCGGAGGCGTCGGCTCGCCGAGCGACAGCATGAGCCGGTTCGCCCAGTTGAAGAACGCGGCGCTCTGCACCACGTCGACGATCGCCTGGTCGTCCAGCCCCGCCGCGCGCAGCGCCTGCACGTGCGCCTCGCCGAACCGCGACGGGGTGGCCGTCAGCGCGGCCGCCGCTTCGATGATCGCGGTCCAGCGCTCGTCCTGCTCGCCGTCGATGCCCTCGTCCAGCAGCCGCTGCACGTCGTCGCGGCGCGAGGGCGCCTGGATCGTCGCGAAGCGGGAGTGCACGGAGGCGCAGAACAGGCAGCCGTTGACCCGCGAGGCCGCAGCGGCCGAGATCTCGCGCTCGGCCCGGCCCAGCCCCGCGTCGGTGTTGTAGAAGATGTCGTTGTCGGCGCGGGTGCGCGCACCGAGCACGACGGGATCGCGCACGAGCAGACGGAAGTACGGGCTCGCGGCGCGGGAGCGCTCGACGAGGGCGGTGTAGTCGTCGTCGGTCAGCTCCCCCTCGGGCTTCGGCTCGAGCCAGGGCACCCAGCCGAGCTCCTCCTGCGTGAACACGTGGGGCGGGGTCACCTCGGGGTGACGCAGAACCTGCTCTGCCATGTCAGATCGCCTCCTTGAGCACGCTGAGCCCCGCGATCACGCGGAGCTGGAAGTGGGTGAACGCGACGAGCTGCGAGACCGTGACGACGCCGTCGGTGCTCCAGCCCGCATCCAGCAGCGTCTGCAGCGCGTCGGGACTCGCGTCGCGAGGTCGGTAGGTGAGCAGGTGCGCGTGCTCGAGGGCCGCGCTCAGACGGGATCCGATCGCATCTCGGAGCGCGGTGGGCGCGATCCAGTGCAGGCCCTCCTCGTCCTCGACGCTGAGCGGACCCTCCGGATACGCCCCGTACGGACCGGTGGTGAGCGCGCCGGGCAGCGCCGCATCGATCGCGGCGCGCGCCTCGGGATCGGCGTCGTCGAGCAGCGCCCGGTAGTGCTCCGCCAGGCCGCCGGCGCGGCTGAGCGCGGCGACCCAGTAGCCCAGGGCCGCACGCTCCGCCGCGGTCGCCCGGGCGAGATCGGCGGGCGTCGTGATGAGCCCGTCGTACGTGGCCTGGGCGTCGCTGCGCGCCACGGGGCGCTTGGCGCGCAGCGCGTCGAGCGTGCTGCGCGGGACGATGCCGACGAGGTCGTCGATCAGATCAGACATGGGTCTCCTCCGCGAGGGTCAGGGGGGCGTCGTCCGCGTCGAGCGACTCGTGGCCTTCGACGGACTCAGGATCCGCCCGGCTCCAGCCCAGCGCGGGGGCGACCCGCGTGGCGATGAGCTCGAGCGAGCGCAGCAGCACCTCGTGCGGTGGATCGACCGGGTGCGACTGGAACACGATGTCGGTGGCCGAGGTGAGCACGTGGTCCTGCGCGAGCTCCTCGACGATCTGCTCGGGCGTGCCGATGTGCAGGTCGAACAGGATCCGCAGCTGCTCGTCGCTCGCCCCGTCCGGGATCACGATGCCCATGGGCCGGGCCGCGGGCAGCGAGCGCTCGATGCCGCGCGCCAGCAGCGCCGGGACATCCGCCACGTCATCCACCACGACGAGGCCGCGGGACGCGAACGTCCGTGCGGCCACGCCCTCGGGGAGTGCCGCCTCGTAGGCGTCGATGACGAGCCGCTGCGTGTCGGCGAGCGCGGTGGCGCCGGATCCGGCGGTGTGCGGCTGGGACTTGGAGAGCATGAGCCCGGATCCCGAGGCTCCGATCCTCGCCGCCCCCTCGGACGAGAACGTGGCCTGCCAGAGCGTGTCGAGCAGCTGCGGCGCCGCCGGGTACAGCCGGCCGCCGTCGGCGGTGAGCGCGTCGCCGCGGAGCGCCTCCTGCAGACGCGCGAGGTGGCGCCCGTAGATCGCGCCGCGCTCCTTCGGGTCGTGCCCGAACGGCGGGAAGGAGCTGGGGGTGCCGCCGCTGCCGACGCCGAGCTCGAAGCGTCCGCCGCTGAGCAGCGAGAGCACGGCCGCGTCCTCGGCCACGCGCAGCGGCTCCTCGAGCGGCAGCGTCACGATGCTCGTGCCCAGGACGATGCTCCTCGTCTGCGCGGCGGCGTGGGCGAGGAACACCAGCGGCGACGGCAGCCCGCCCTCGTCCTCGTGGAAGTGGTGCTGCGCCACCCATGCGGAGTCGAAGCCGAGCCGCTCCGCCGTGCGGATCTGCTCGAGCGCCAGCCGGTAGCGTTCTGCGGGCGGCGCGGCGTCGAGCACCCGGGTGAAGAACCCGAGTCGGGGTCCGGCCGGAGGCACAGGATGCGTGCGGGCGTCTGCGGTCATGAGCCGCTCCTTCCGAGGTAGGCCTCTTGAATACGGGGGTCGTGCAGCAGCTCCTGCGCCGAGCCCTCGGCCACGATCTCCCCCGTCGCCAGCACATAGCCTCGGGACGCGATCGACAGGGCGAGCTCCGCCTGCTGCTCCACGAGGAGCACCGCGACGCCGAGCTCGCGGTTGAGCCGCGCGATCTCGTCGAGCACCTGGTCCACGAGCTTGGGCGAGAGACCCATCGTCGGCTCGTCCATGCAGATCAGGCGCGGCCGGCTCATCAGCGCCCGGGCGAACGCCAGCATCTGCTGCTCGCCCCCGGAGAGCGTGCCCGCCTCCTGGCGGCGGCGTTCGGCGAGCCGCGGGAAGTGCTCGCGCATCCGCTCGACGTCCTCCGCGATCCCGGCACGGTCGCGACGGGTGTACGCCCCGGCGTAGAGGTTCTCGTCCACGGTCATCTGCGGGAACACCCGCCGCGCCTCGGGCACGCTCGCGATCCCCGCGCGCACGCGCTTCGCGGTGGAGCGATGCGTGATGTCGGCGCCCGCGAACGCGATCCGCCCGTCCTTGACCCTGTTCAGCCCGAGGATCGACTTCATGGTCGTGGACTTGCCCGACGCGTTGCCACCGAGCAGCGACACGATCTCGCCCTCGCCGACCTCGATCGACACCCCGCGCAGCGCGTGGAAGGGGCCGTAGTAGACGTTCAGCGCGTCCAGGCTCAACAGGGCCGTCATGCGGGTCCCTCCTCTCCTGAGTCCGAGCCCGGGGTCTCCCGCCGCCGGCCGAGGTAGGCCTCGATCACGCCGGGGTCGGCGCGCACGCTCTGCGGGTCGCCCTCGGCGATGATCCGGCCGCCGTCCATCACGATCACCCGGTCGGAGACCGTCATCACCAGATCGAGCTTGTGCTCGACGAGGAGGATCGCCTGCCCCGCGGCCTTGAGCTCGAGCAGCTGCGCGAGCACCTCGGCGGTCTCGGACTGGTTCATGCCGGCCGTCGGCTCGTCGAGCACGAGCAGCTTCGGCTGCAGCGCCAGCGCGCGGGCGATCTCGGTGCGCCGGCGGTTCGCGTAGCTCAGCGTGTACGCCGGGTCGTCGCGTCGCGGGCCGAGCCGCGACCCGAACCGGTCGACCTCCCGGTCGATGACCCGGTCGATCTCCGCGCGCTCCCGCCGTGCCGCCGGGGTGCCGAACACCGCGACGAACAGCTCGGCGAGGAGCGGGATCCAGCGCAGCAGGAAGACGTGCGAGAGCCGGCGGAACGGCCGGTGCGCGTGCAGCTGCGAGTGGATCCCCACCTCGATGTTGTCGGCGACCGAGAGCGTCGCGAACACGCGGCCGTTCTGGAAGGTGCGCGCGATGCCGTGCTCGGCGATGTCCACCGTCTTCGCGTGATCGATGCGGGCGCCGTCCAGGGCGATCGCGCCGCCGTGCGCGGGGATCGTGCCGGTCACGAGGTTGAGCGTGGTGGTCTTGCCGGATCCGTTGGGTCCGATGATCGAGACGACCTCGTGCGGCTGCACCTCGAAGGACACGCCGTCGACGGCGCGCACGCCGTCGAAGTGACGCTGCAGATCCTTCACGTCGAGCAGGGCGGTCATGAGTTCCTCACCAGGACGCCGCCGGGCCGGAAGCGCACGACGAGGATGAGCACGAGGCCGTAGACGATGATCCGCCATTCCGGCGTGAAGCGCAGCAGCTCCATCGCCCCGATGAGCACGATCGATCCGACGACCGCGCCGTAGGGCAGCCCCACGCCGCCGAGGATCACGATCGTGACCACGAGGAGCGACATCAGCATCGTGAACGTCGTGGTGTCGATGTAGGTGTACTGATGCGCCAGGAGGGATCCGCCGATGCCGGCGAAGAACGCCGAGATCGCGAACGCGAGGGCCTTGTAGTCGCGCACCCGCACGCCCGAGGCGAGGGCGGCGACCTCGTCGGATCCGACCGAGGAGATCACCTTGCCGAGGTGCGAGCGCCGGATCCGCCACATCACCAGCAGGGTGAGCACCAGCACGACGAAGTCGATGAGGTAGTAGGCGAGCGGGGTGTTCAGGTCGACGCCGGCGATCTGCGGAACCGGGATCCCGTACACGCCCTGCGGGACGAGCAGCTGGATCACGGCGACGATCGCGATGCCCAGTCCGAGCGTGGCGATCGAGATGTAGTGGCCCTTCACCCCCCAGATCGGCGAGGCCAGCACCGAGGCGATCACGGCCGCGCCGAGGCCGGCGATCGGCAGCGCGATCCAGAACGAGAGGTGCAGGTGCACGCTCAGCAGGGCCGAGAGGTAGGCGCCGATCGCGATGGGACCTGCCTGTCCGAGCGCGAGCACGCCGGCCTGCCCGGCGGTGACGGTGAACCCGGCGGCGATGATCGCGTAGATGAGCACCTGGGTGCCGGTCGTGAGCACATAGGTGTCGGCGAGGACGGGGACGAGCACGCCCAGCACCACGAACGCGGCGATCCACGCCCAGCGCGGGATGCGCAGCGGACGCCCCTTCCCGAGGAAGGTGCCGGTGAGCGGCTCGGTCGAGATGAGCGGCACCTTGCCGAGCAGGCCGCCGGGGCGCACGATCAGCACGACCAGCAGCACGACGAAGACGATGATCTGGCGCGCCGCGTCGCCCAGCCAGTAGATCCCGAAGGCCTCCAGGATCCCCAGCACGAAGCCGCCGACGACGGCGCCGACGAGGGATCCGAGTCCGCCCAGGGCCGCGGCGACGAAGGCCGTCATGCCGATGTTGAGCCCGGAGACCGGGTTCACGACGCCGATGTAGAGCGAGAAGAAGATGCCGGCGAGACCGCCGAGCGCCGAGGCGATGACGAACGAGAGGTTCTGCACCGACCCGACCGGGATGCCCATCTGCAGGGCCGCCTCCTGATCCTGCGCCGTGGCCCGGATGGCGCGACCGGTGCGGCCGTACTTCAGGAACAGGGACATCGCGACCATGACGGCCGCCGTGACGCCCAGCATCACCAGATCCGAGGTGCCGAAGCGCATGTTGCCGATGTGCAGGTTCGACGTGGGCAGCACCTGCGGGAAAGACCGGAACTGGGCGGAGAAGGCGAGCTGGGACCCGTTGTCGAGGATCTGCGCGACGGCGTAGGTGGACAGCATCGCGGCGAGCGGCAGGTACTTCGCGAGCGGGCGCACGACGGCGATGTTGATCACGAGGCCCAGCACGGCGCAGATCGCGAGCACGAGCGGCAGCGCGATCCAGAACGGCTGGTGCAGCTGCGCCACGAAGAACCAGGCCAGCATCGCGCCGAGCCCGAAGAACGAGAACTGCGCGAAGTTGACGACGTTCATGACGCCGAAGACGAGCGAGATGCCGACCGCTCCGAGGGCGTAGACGTTCCCCCGGAGCAGGCCGGCGATCAGAGTGTCGAGCATGGAGGCGGGATCAGCCTTCGATGGCGACCCAGGCGCCGTCCTTCAGCACGGTGGGCGTGAGCTGCGGCGAGGCCGGCCGACGGGTGTCCTGGTCGAAGGAGAGCTTGCCGTAGACGACGCTCGGGACGTCCTTGATCTCCTGGAAGCCCTTGAGGATCCCGGCGCGGTCGGTCCCGCCCTTCTTCGCCGCGGCGACGGCGACGTGCAGCGCGTCGTAGGCGCCGGCCTCGAAGAGGGTGACCTCCTTCTCCTCCGGGTACATCTTCTTGAACGCGGTGACGAACGCCTGCACCTCGGGCGCGGTGCTGGTCGAGACGAACTCGGTGCCGATGACCGATCCTGCGGCATCGGGCGTGGCATCGAAGGACTGCTCGTCCTGCCCGCCGTAGAACGTGCCCGTGAAGCCGATCGCACGCAGCTGTGTCACGAGCTTCGCGGCATCCGGTCCGTATCCGACGTGCGCGAACGCCTTCGGGTTGCCGGCGACGGCCTTGGTCAGCGAGGGCCGGTAGTCGTCCGAGGTGGGGTCGATCGCCTCCGCGTCGGTGATCTTGAGCCCGATCTTGTCGGCCTCGGCCTTGAACGCCTGGAAAGCGGGGATGCCCCAGTCCGCGGTGTTCAGGTAGGTCACGCCGATCGAGTCGACGCCCTGCTTCTTGATGTAGTCGGCCGTCCAGGTGTAGCTGGCGCTCGTGGTGATGGCGCTCGACCACTGGTACTGGGTGCCCTTGGCGGTGAAGTCGGGGTTCGAGTTGTTGAAGCCGTACTGCAGCAGCTTGCCCGCGGTGTAGATGGGCGAGGCCGGGATCGACGCCGCCGACGAGTAGTCGCCGAACACGAGCGAGATCTGGGGGTCGTTCACGAACTTCTGCGCGACCGTGACCGACTGCTTGGGGTCGGACTGCGAGTCCTCGTACTTCAGGGCGACCGGGTGGCCGTCGATGCCGCCGTCCTTGTTGACCTCCTCGACCGCGAGGTCGAACGCCTTCTTGAACTGCTCGCCGTACTGGGCGTACTGGCCGGTGGTCGCGGAGGAGACGCCGAAGTACACGGTGCTGCCCGCGGAGGCGCCGGCCGACGGGCCGTTCGCCGAGGCGGAGAGGCTGCATCCCGCGAGCGCGAGTGCCGCGGTGGTCGCCATGAGTCCGGCGAAGGCGATGCGTCGAGTGTTCCTTGCCATGGGGGGCCTCCTTCGGGTCTTCGCACCGCGGGTCGGTGCCGTCCGGACGCCGCGCTGTGTACGGCGCCCGGGAACGCGCCGGCGGAACGGGGGGCCGCGGGCGTGTGCCCACATTCACACGCCCGCGGGATCGGCCGTCGTTGTGTGTCGGTTTTCGACATCGTGTGACGCCCGAGGCGGCTTCTGTGACGCCGCGCGTCGCGGATTCCGGGCGAGCGGATCCGCTCGCCCGAGTGGCGCGGTAGGCTCCGCCACCGCCCGCGCCCCCGATCCACGTTTCCCTCCCCTGGTCGCGTTTCCCTCCCCTGGCAAGCGTCGATGGGAGGAGGGAAAGACGGTGCGAGGAGGGAAAGGGGGATGCAGTGCCGGGCAGGATCCTGAGCGCGAACCTTCGATACCGTGGACCGCATGAGCGACGACATCTCGATCGGCGGCGAGAGCATCCGGCTCGGGCAGTTCCTGAAGTACGCGGGCCTCCTCGACTCCGGCGGCGACGCCAAGGAGGCGATCATCGACGGGTACGTGCGCGTGAACGGCGAGGTGGAGCGCCGTCGCGGGCGCCAGCTCGTCGACGGCGATCTCGTCACCTACGAGGAGCGCACGGTGCGCGTGCGGCCCTGACCGCCGCCGACCCGATCACTGCGATGCGGGGCGGCGCAGGAGCTCGACCGCGATCAGCACGAGCACGGCGCCCAGCAGCACCCACAGCACGAGCCAGGCCGTGAGCGGGTGCACGAGAAGCACGACCGCCGCGGCGACGAGTGCGACGACGATCAGGATCCCCCGGTGCGAACGATCGATCCAGACGCCCAGACGAGCCCCCGGCGCTGTGGCATCCGAGCCTCCGCCGCCCGGACGCGCCGCTGAGGCGAGCCGGCCGCCGGCGGCGCGCAGGGCGATGGCCGGACGGGACGCGCCGACGACCCACGCGACGAGCGCGATCACGAGGGCGAGCAGGCCGAGCGCGAGCAGGCGCTGCGTGAGCGGCTGCGTGATCTGGTCGAACACGTCGCCCGCCGCGGCCGGCGTGATCACGGATCCGTTTGACGCCAGCGCCCCGATCCCCACCGCGCGTCCGACGGCCACCGCCGCGAGCAGCGCCACCATGATCACGACCGCCGCGACGCCCGCGGCGAGCACCGCCCGCCGGCGTCGCCTCGCGACCACCACGCCGGCGACGAGCAGCGCCAGCGCGACCCACGGCAGCCATGCCGAGACCGTGACGACGATGCCGTAGGCGGCGACGGCCGTGCCGAGCGACGCATCGTGCACGAGGACGATCGAGCGGTCGGTCGTGGGGATGCCCTGCGCGAAGGTCACCCCCTCGGCGAGCAGGCGCGTGCGCACCCCTTCGAGGATCGGGCCGAGCTGCAGGGTCAGCGCTCCGTCGGTCCCCGCGACGACGGCGGATCCGGGGTCGCCCTGCAGGGCCGCCACGGCCTGCGCGTGCGAGACCCGCAGCGCCTGATTCCAGATGTCGGAGAAGGCCGGCGACGTGATCACGTTCTCCACCATGCCGCGCACGAGGTTCCGAGCGCCCTGTGCGACCGGGGCCTCGAGCAGTCCCAGCGCGGTCGACGCCCGCGGGGGCAGATCCAGCGAGCGCAGGCCGTCGAACACGTCGGCGGTGAGGCCCGGGATGTCGACCTGCTGGTCGATGACGTCGTTCGTCGCGCGCACGAGCACGGACTGCACGGCCGGATCCGCGGCGAGCGGGGCGAACGTCGCGACGAACTGATCGGTGTCGGTGAGCAGATCCCGGGCATAGCTCGTGACCGCGCTGACGGATCCGAGCAGCAGGCCGATCACGATCAGGACGGCCGAGGCCGCGCTGCGCCATCGCGACCCGGCACCGTGCGCGATGCCGCGCCGCAGCGCATCGTTCTCGGCCTCGAGCCTCGCGATCCGGGCGGCCGGGTCCTGTTCGCTCGTCATGGGCGCGTCCTTCCGTGGCTGCTCGATCGGGCGGGCGCGCCGGGTGAGCTGAGAGCAGACTATTGCCCCGCTCGGCTCGGGGAATCGCTCAGCTCTCGACCCTGTAGTGCTCGAACAGCGGGTGCACGCTCTCGCGCGCTCGCCGCCACAAGCTCGCCGGATCTGATCCACCGATCGGTGGCCGACCGTGACCGATCGGTGGATCCGGCGGCACGCGCCGCTGAGGACGCTGGAGTCATGAACACCACACTCTCCCCCTCGCCCGAGACCGTCGCCTCGTCCCGCCGCGCCGCGTTCCGCCCCATGCTCCTGCTGTCCTGGGCGTTCGTCGCCGTCAGCGCCGCGATGATCGCCTTCCTCGGCGTCGCGAGCGCGACCGGGATCGGCTTCGAGACGGCGATCTGGATCCGCAGCTCCCTCGTGCTCGCGAGCGCCGTCGTGGTGCTGGCGATCGCCGCCTCCGCCGCCCGCGGCTCGCGCGGCGCCTGGGTGCGCCTGCGCATCATCAGCCCGATCATCGTCGCCGCGGTCGTCGTCATCGTGTCCATCCCCGGCTTCCTGCCCGACTGGGTGCGCCTCGAGCAGGCCCTGTGCGGACTCCTGCTGCTGCCCGTGGCGATCCTGGTGAACCTGCCGCGCATGCGAGCGCTCTTCGCGCCGAAGGCGTAAGGTCGGCCCGTGGTGGACACCCGCTGGCGGACCGTGCTCGCGGTCGCCCCGTACCTCGTGCTGGGCCTTCTGGTCGCGTTCGAGCTCCTCACCCAGTGGGGACGGCCGGAGAGACTGCTGCCGACGCTGGCCCTGTGCGCGGCGTACGGGCTGTGGGTCCTGACGATGCGCACGCTGCCGTTCCCCTGGCGCGACCAGCCCGCCGCGGTCGCCGTGTTCCTCACCGGCGCGATCGTGCTGAACCTGGTGCTCGTGCTGCGGGAGGGAACGTTCGGGTTCCTCGCGATCGCCACGTTCTCCTTCGCGTACTCGCTGGCCTCGTGGCCGTGGGAGCTGCTGCCCGTCGCGGGGACGGCGGTCGTGGCGGGTCTCGCGCAGAGCTCCGGTTTCGGCGCGGACCCTGCCGGCGCCGCCGGCACGGTCGCGGTGATCCTGCTGAACACGGTCGTGATGTGCGGTCTGTCGTTCGGGCTGCACCGCGCCGAGCAGAACCTGCATCGCACCGCCGTACAGGACGAGCGCACGCGGCTCGCCCGCGAGATCCACGACACGCTCGCGCAGGGTTTCACCGGCATCATCACCCAGCTGCAGGCGGCGGAGCAGGCGCCCGACGAGCCGACCCGGCGCCGCCATGCCGACGCCGCACTGTCCCTCGCTCGCGAGGGGCTCGCCGAGGCCCGCCGCTCGGTGCAGGCGCTGCGGCCCACCGTTCTGGAGCAGACCTCGCTGGCCGACGCGCTCGGCGGGGTCGCGCGGTCGTGGTCCTCGCGCACCGGGATCGCGTCGACGGTGACGGTGTCCGGCACGGCCCGGCCGCTGCCCACCGAGACCGAGGTGGCGCTGCTGCGCACGGCACAGGAGGCCCTCGCCAACGTGGAGCGTCACGCGGCCGCGCGGCGGGTCGCGGTCGCGCTGCGCCTGGGCGAAGACCGGGTCCGCCTCGAGGTGCGCGACGACGGCCGCGGGTTCGATGCCGTCGACCGGGTGCAGCGCGCCTCCGCGGAGACGGGCGGATACGGCCTCATCGCGATGCGGGAGCGCCTGGAGTCCGCGGCAGGCTCGCTGGAGGTCGACTCCCGTCCTGGCCGTGGCACCGTGGTGCGTGCGGAGGTGCGGGCATGACGCCGCTCACGCTGCTCGTCGTCGACGACCACCCGGTGGTGCGCGACGGCATCGTCGGCATGGTCGGATCCGCCGACGACATCACCGTGATCGGCGAGGCGTCGGATGGGGCGGAGGCGGTCGCGCTCGCCCAGGTGCATGCTCCGGATGTGGTGCTGATGGATCTGCGCATGCCGCGGATGGACGGCGTCGCCGCGCTGCGCGAGTTCTCGCGGCTCGGCATCGCGAGCCGCGTGGTGGTGCTGACCACCTTCGACGCGGACGCCGATGTGCTGCCGGCGATTGCCGCCGGCGCCACCGGCTACCTGCTCAAGGACGCCTCCCGCGACGAGCTGCTGCACGCGATCCGCGCTGCCGCAGCCGGCCGGACCGTGCTGGCGCCCGAGGTGGCGTCCCGGCTCGTCGACCGGGTGCGCACGCCGGAAGCCGCTCTGCTGACGCCGCGCGAGCTCGAGATCCTGGGTCTCATCGCCGACGGCGCCACCAATCGTGCGGCGGGCGACCGCCTGCATCTGAGCGAGGCGACCGTGAAGACGCACCTGCTCAGCATCTACGGGAAGCTCGGCGTCGGCGACCGCGCCGCGGCCGTGGCGGAGGGCTTCCGGCGCGGTCTGCTGGATGCCACCCGCTGACCGCACCTGTTAGTTTTCGATGATGCGCCGACCCCCGATCGATCCCTCCGCGCAGACCGGATCCCGGCCGTGATCGATCTCGCGCCGTGGGCATGGATCCTGCTGGCGATCGCGGGGACCGTGGTCGGGCTGTCGAAGACCGCGCTGCCGGGCGCGAACACCGTGTCCGTCGCGATCTTCGCCGCGCTGCTGCCGGCACGCACCTCGACCGGCGCCCTGCTGCTCCTGCTCGTCGTCGGCGACCTGTTCGCCCTCCTCACCTGGCGGCGGCACGCGCACTGGCCCACGCTGCTCCGGCTCGCCCCCGCGGTCGCCGCGGGGCTGGTGCTCGGCGCCGTGTTCCTGGCGGTCGCCGGCAACGCCGTGGTGCGCCCGGTGATCGGCGCGATCCTGCTGGCCATGGTGGCGATCACCCTCTGGCGGCGCCGTCGGACGACTGCGGCTCCAGAGGGCGCGGCGCACCTCGGCACCACGCTCGGCTACGGCGCGCTGGGCGGCTTCACCACGATGGTCGCCAACGCAGGCGGTCCGGTCATGTCGATGTACTTCCTCGCGATGCGCACGCCGGTGAAGGTGTTCCTGGGAACGGCCGCGTGGTTCTTCGCCATCGTGAACATCGTCAAGGTGCCGGTGCTCGCGGGCCTCGGCCTGATCACGGTGCCCGTGCTGCTGATGGACGCCGTGCTCGTGCCGATGGTGGTCATCGGGGCGCTGTTCGGGCGCTGGCTCATCCCCCGGATCCACCAGGCGCTGTTCGACCGGATCGTGCTGATCCTGACCGTCCTCGGCGCGCTGTACCTGCTGATCCCCTAGGGCTCGGTCTGCAGGCCACGCACGCGACGCAGCAGCCGGCCGCCCTGCGAGATCACGATCACGCCGAGCAGCACCACCAGCCCGCCCAGCAGCTCCACCGCCCGCGGCAGCTCACCCAGCCAGATCCACGCGATCAGTACGGCGATCGGCGGCACGAGGTAGAGCAGTGAGGTCGACACCGCGACAGGCAGGCGCCCCACCGCGAAGGCCCAGAGCACGAACCCGACCGCGGACGGCGCGAGGCCCAGATAGACGGCCGCGATCCAGCTCTGTGCCGAGGCGCCGGCGAGCTGTGCCGCGCCGAACGGCAGCAGCGAAAGCGTCATCGCGGTGCCCGCGACCATCGTGTAGGTGGCCACTTCAAGCGCGGTGTACCTCTTCAGGAGCGGCCGTTGCAGCGGGTGGTAGACGCCCTGGACGGCCATCGCGGCCACCGCGATCCAGACGGATGCGCTCAGCGACAACCCTGCTCGGGCCAGGCACACGATCAGCACGCCGCCCAGCGCGATCGCGCTGCCGACGAGGGTGGCCGGCGTGACGGCCTCGCGGAACAGGATCCGCGCGACCGCGACCGAGACCAGCGGGGCGGCGGCCACGATCATGCTCGCCGTGCCGGCGGGGACGTGCAGCTCGCTCGCGTTGAGGAGGAGCTGATAGACGGTCATGCCGAAGAAGGCGGCGGCGAGGATCCAGCCCAGATCCCTCCCCCGTGGGAGCCGGATCCGCTTCACGACCCCGATCGCCGACAGCGCGAGGGCGGCGACGGCGAGACGCACGAACGACAACCCGACGACGCCCAGCGCGGGGGCCGCGACCTGGATCGCCGGGAACGCGCTCGCCCAGAGCACCACGACGAGCAGACCGGCCAGGATCCCCGAATCGCGTTTCACCCTGCCAGGATCCGACATGCAATACAACAGTTCAAGTGAATTGTCCTGACGCGTCACCTAAGCTCTGTTTATGATCGATGTCCGCAAACTGCGCATGCTGGCCGAGCTCGACCGGCTCGGCACCGTCGCAGCGGTCGCCGAAGAGCTGCGGCTGACCGCGCCCGGCGTCTCGATGCAGCTCGCGGCCCTCGAACGCGAGCTGGACGTGACGCTCACCGAACGCCAGGGGCGCCGGCTCGCCCTCACACCGGCGGGCAGGCTGCTGGCCGCGCACGGTCGCGACCTGGTCGACCGGCTCTCCCTCGCCGAGTTCGACGTCGACGCGCTCCGTCGCGGCGTGCAGGGCACCTATCGACTCGCCGCCTTCCCGTCCGCCGCGCGGACGCTCGTCGCCGACGCCTGGCGAGCACTGCGCGAGGAGCACGCCGACATCGGGCTGCGGCTGAGCACTCCCGAGCCCGAGGCCGCACTCGCCGCCCTCACCGCCGGCGAGGCCGACCTCGCCCTCGTGCACGCGTACTCCACCGTGCCTCGGCGCCTTCCCGACGGCGTCGTGGCCGACCTCATCGCCGAAGAGCCGGTGTGGCTCGCCCTCCGCGCGGACGATCCGCTCGCCGCCGACACCGTCGACCTCACCGCACTGGCGGACCGGGACTGGGCGATGCCGACGAGAGACCTGAGCTGCTTCGACATGGTCGAGCGCGCCTGCGGCCTCGCCGGCTTCCGCCCCCGCCTCGTGGCGGAGACGCTCGACTTCGCCGTGCAGCTCGAGCTCGTCGCCGCGGGCATCGGCGTCGCGCTGGTGCCCGATCTCACGGTCGCCGCGGTGCCCGCGGGCGTGCGCCTGGTGCGACCGAGCGTCCCCGTGACGCGCAGCACGCACGCGGTGCGGCGCATCGCGCGCCGGAACGACCCCGGGCTCGATCGCATCCTGCAGGCCCTCGTCGACGCCGCCGCCCGGATCCGCACCGCTCCGCCTGCCTGAGAGGGCCGCTCGACGTGCCGCACGGCGCGACCGTCAGCGGAGCTCGTCCGGATGGACCACGTCGATCTCGCTGATCCGGTCACCGAAGTCCTTGCGATTGTTGGTCAGGAAGCGATCCGCGCCCGCGGTGATCGCCGTCGCGAGATGCACGGCATCCGCCGCGCGGAGACCGTACTTCGCCCCGAGCGTCACCGAGAGCTGCGCCACCTCCCGGTCGACGGGAAGAAGCTCGAGGCGCGAGAGCAACCGTGTGAGCTCCGCGACGACGGCAGACCCGGGCTCCGTCCTCGTCGGCTTGCTGAGCACTTCCGGCAGGAGAAGCTGCGAACCGATTCCTCGATCCCGCTCCGTCGCGCGCACGATCCCCGCACCCATCGGGTGACCGGGCGCGCCTGCGTAGATGAGGACGTCGGCATCGAATGCGGTCACCCGGCTCACCGCGAGTCACGCCCTTCTCGGATCCAGGCGACGAGCTCCTCCGCGTCCCCCGCGCTCAACGACCCCTCCAGAGGCTCCGACCGGGCGGCCTCCAGACGCGCTCCGAGCTCGTCGGCGGCCTTCCACAGCTCGGCGGCGCGAGGGGATCGGAGTCTCTTCGGATCGATCATCACCGCGACGACGCGACCGTGACGGGTGATCCTCACCTCTTCACCGGCTTCGACGCGATCCAGGAGTGCGGGAAGAGTCTGCCGAGCGACGGATGCCGTGACGCTGTCCATGGCCGCAATCGTACTCTCTTGTACATAATTGTACGATTGTGGGATCGAGATCTGCGCGAGTGCCATGCGCCGAGCCTGACCGCCGGCTGCGCGTCCTGTGCGCCGATCCCCGCGACCCGTGGAGAACCGCGCGACACGCGCTGTGGTGCGGAGCGCGCCGAAGAGCCGGCCCGTGGGACCGGCACGGGTGGCCGAAGCCGGCACCCGGCTCAGCGCGCGGAGCCCTCGACGGCGGCGAGCGCCTCGATCGCGCCCCGGGTCGGCGCGATGCGCACCAGTCCGCGGTACAGCCGCAGCAGCGCCTCGCGGTCGAGCACGCCGGTGCGCGCGCGGTCGCAGTGCACCGACTGGATCGCCGCCTCGAGCTGGAATCGTCCCGGCTCCCCGCCTCCGGCGACGTCGCTCAGGCGCGCCGCCCGGTGCAGCAGCGCCTCGCCCTCGGCGATGAGGGCGCGATCCCAGAGCGCCGGATCCTGCGCATCGAGCGCGGGCCAGCGCTCCCCCGGCGCCGACGGCACCCGCGCCGGCGCGCGCGACTGGGCGAGGGTGAGCAGCGCCGCGAGACCCCACGCTTCGGGATCCGTCTCGAGCAGGGTCGCGGTGAGCACGGCGAGCCAGCGGGCCTCGTCGGCCAGCGTCGTGCGCACGTCGTCGTGGTCGCCCAGCCAGTCCAGGGCGTAGGCGCCGTAGATCGCCTCGAGCACGGCGGTCGTGCGAACGGGCATGTCGGCGCGCGTCGGCAGCGCGAACGGGATCCCCGCGTCGCGGATCTTGCGCTTGGCCCGCACGAGGCGCTGGGCCATCGCGGCGGGCTCGATGTCGAACGCCCCGGCCACCTGGGCCGCGTCGAAGCCGAGCACGGTCTGCAGCATGAGCGGCGTGCGGATCCCCGAGTCGATCGCCGGGTGCGCGCAGGCGAACAGCAGCTCCAGGCGGCGATCCGGGATCGCCTCGCCCTGCTCCACGAGCGCGGCCACGTCGATGCCGGAGTCCGGGCCGACGTCGAGCACGTCGTCGTCGAGCGGTGCGCGCGTGCGCTGCGCCGCCGATCCCCACACGTCACGGAGTCTGTTGCGGGCCACGGTGAGCAGCCATCCTTCCGGGTTCTCCGGCACACCGGCCTCGGGCCAGGTGCGCAGGGCGCGTTCGAGCGCGTCCGCGAGGCAGTCCTCGGCGAGCGCGAGGTCGCCGGTGCCGCCGGCGAGGAGCGCGACGAGGCGGCCGTAGGAGGCGCGCACCGCCCGTTCTGCGGCGGCGCGCGCCTGCTCGACCGCGCTCACCGCACCGGCGACGCGCCCTGCCAGGCGCCGTCGGCGAAGCGCGTCGCGACCGGTCGCACCTCGACGGCTCCCCAGGCGACCGACGGCGCCTGCTGCGCCCAGGCGATCGCGGCGTCGAGGTCGTCGACCTCGATCACGAAGGTGCCGCCGACCTGTTCCCTGGTGTCGGCGAAGGGCCCGTCCTGGACGACGAGCTGCCCGTCGCGCACGCGCACCGTGGTGGTCGCGGTGGAGGGATGCAGCACCTCGGCGCTGCGCAGGACGCCCGCCTCGTCCAGCGCCTTCGCGTAGACGTCGAAGGCGCGCATGCCCTCGGCGAGCGCTTCGGGCCCGAGGTCCTCCGCGGACATCTCCGGATACTGCAGCAGAAGTGTGTAACGCATGATCGGTCCTTTCCGGTGTCGCCGAAGACCTGCTGTGCTTCGACACCCTGATGACGATCGAAGGATCCGCCGATCGACATCCTCCTCCGCCGGATCCGGATCCGCACCTGCCAGGCCTGTTGCGAAGACCGATCGACCCGCGAGAGATCAAGCCTGGCGGAGATCGGCCAGCGCGGTGATCGCGCGTTCCGGGTGCTCTGCGATGCGGTTGAGCACGTAGAGCCACCACTCGGGCCCGTACACGATGTACTCCCGGGTGATGAGCCCGTCTTGTCGAAGCGCGTCCAGAAGGGTGGCGCCGAGCCCTTGGAGCGTCTCGAACTCCACGTGCTCGGCGCGGAGGTCACCGCCGAGTTCTGCGCGGAGGTCGCCGATGAGCGCCTCGTCGTGCGTCGCGATGTTCACGCGGTGCCCCGCACCGACGAGACGGCGCGCCATCGTGCGATAGGCGTCGTACATCGGTGCCGAATTGCGCACGTGCGCGACCGCCGCGGTCTCCAGGAACGCGCCCTTCACGATGCGAACCGGGCCGGAGCGTCTCATCACTCGTTCGAGGTCGGTGCCTGTCCGGTGCAGCCGTGCCTGAAGCGTCACGCCGGTCTCGGGGAAGTCGTAGGAGATCTGCTCCCAGATCCCCAGCACGAGGTCGGTACGGTCGGACCCCTCCGCGGAGATCATCACGGAGGTGCCGGCATCGCGTGCCGCCTGTGCGATTCGCAGGCCGTTCTCGAGCCCGAGCTCGGACGAGACGACCGATCCGACGTGGGACAGGTCGAAGGAGATCGTCGCCGTGCCGCCGCCGGCGACCAGCTGACGAATCATGCCGATGATCTCTTCCGTCTCCCCCGACGCGACATCCGCATCGCGCACCGACTCCCCGACGCATTCGATGCTGCCGCGGTGCCCGCGCGCCGCATTGAGCGCCAGAAGGCGCAGCGCATCGTCGGCCCGCGCACCGGCCGAGTAGCGACGAGCGATCTTGGCCGCGATCCCGGCGAGAACCGGGTGAGCCATCACCGTCTGCTTGAGGCGTTCGTCCAGGGCCCAGCCCCGCAGAGTGTCGGCTGCGGCCAGAAGTTCCGAGGGATTGGTCATCGCACCAGCCTGAAATGCCGCGGAGGCACTCGTCTTGTACGAAGTTGCTCAACCGCGGTAAGCCCCCGGAGTGGCTGCGACATGGGCGCGGAAGACGCGATGGAAGTGGCTCTGATCGGCGAAGCCGAGCACCGCAGCCGTGTCGGCGAGGGAGCGTCCCTCCCGCAGCATCTGCCGCGCGGTGACGATGCGCTGATCCTGCCGCCAGGCGATCGGCGTCATGCCGGTCGCCCGCCTGGTGGCGCGGATGAGCTCGTATCTGCTCATTCCCGCCAGCTCGGCGAGCTCCTCGAGAACCCCTCCCGACGCCTGCCCCTGGAGGTGCTCGAGCACGGGGGCCAGCCGCGCCGCCAGCAGCGGATCGTTCACGGGTGCAAGGCGATGAACCGGAGCGAGTCGCGCACATTCGCGCAGGCCCTCGGCGAGATCGGCCTCGACACGCGAGATCTCCCGGTTCGCGAAGAGCCGAGTGTTCAGATCGTCGAACCGGTCGTAGACCGCCGCGTCCTGGTACACGCTGATCCCGCGCATCACCTGCGTCGCCGCGTTCCCGCCCAGCGACTCGATCCACCCCTCATCGGCATGGATCATCTGATACTGCCATCGTCCCTGATCCGGGTTGCACGCGTGCACGTGTCCGGCCGGGATGATGATGACATTGCCCGCCTCGAGCGTCACCGCTTCGTCGCGTATCCCGGTGAGTCGCGCAGAGCCGGAGTCGATCAAACCGACCGAGAACCGGTCATGCGTGTGGGGCCGGTAACAGGTCGCCATCTGGCACGACCGGCGGGACTCGAGGTGAGGGAGCAGGTCGTTGCGCCAGAACTCACCCATCAGCCCGCCTCTGCCTCCTGCGCACGTCACGCGAGTACGGCGCGCCCCACAGCACCATACCTGCCAGGCCGGATCCGGCGATCAGAGCGTTCCGAGCACGTCCCGGGGATCCGCGTCGAGGGCGAGGGTCTCGAGGACGCGGAGCAGCTGCCGCTCCTCGAAGGCGAAGTGGCTCTCCATGATGGCGCCCACGCCGTCGAGATGCCGGTCGAGGTCGCCGGGCGCGATGCCGCCGTCGACCGCGTCCCGCAGCGCTGTGAGGAGGGTGTCGATCATGGCGTGGTCCTCCGAGAGCTTGCGCAGCACCGGGGCGAGCTCGGGATGCGCGGCCTCGATGGCCGGGAAGAGGGCGCGGTCCTCGCCCCGATGGTGCTGATCGAGGGCGGTGCAGAAGCCGCGGCAGTGCAGCAGCAGATCCCGGTCGGCCGACCGCGGATCCGCCCCTCCTGCGCGCACGAAGGCGAGTGCGCCGCGCAGCCGGGTGTGGGCCTCGCGGAGCTCGCTGCTCCACGCGATCAGCCGGGTCGTCTCGTTCTCGGGCATGCGCGCGGTCACAGCTTCCCGAAGAACGCCGTGACGCCGTGCAGCGTGATCTCGACCCCGATCGCGGCGATGAGCAGGCCCATGATGCGCGTGAGGGCGCCGATCCCGTTCGGTCCGAGCTTCTCGATCAGCGGGGTGCCGTAGCGCAGCGCGACCGCCGTGACGGCGGCGATCGCGACGCAGGCCAGCGCCACGCCCAGGCGCTCGTCGAGCTGCGGATGCCGTGCCGCGAGCGCGATCACCACGCCGATCGCCCCGGGGCCGGCGATGAGCGGCAGGGCCATGGGCGAGAAGCTCACGTCGGCCTTGGCGACCGCGCCCTTCTGCTCGGGCTTGGTGAGCTGCGGTCTCGGGTAGAGCATCGTGAAGCCGGAGTAGACCACGATGAGGCCTCCGGCGATCTGGAGCGCCGGCAGTCCGATGCCGAGCACCGTGAGGAGCTCGGTGCCGACGAAGGTGAAGACGACGAGGATCCCGCCGACGTAGACGCCGGTGAGCCAGGCCTGCCGATGCAGGTCGCGCGGGTCGTCTCCCGCGGTGAGCCCGGCGAACGCGGCGATCGCGCCGACGGGGTTGGTGATCGGGATCAGTGCCAGGAACGACGCGAGGAGGACGGCCCACATGCCCTCATTGTCCCGCGTGTGCACCGCGGCCGCCCGCGGCGGCGCGGCTCTCGCCCCGGGATCCTGTGCGCACGGACAAGCCCGGCTGTGCCCCGGCGTGCGCGCGCCGCCGACGATGTGCGCCCGGGCGTAAGGTGGCGGCGAAGCCACCGCACGGACCAGAGGAGACGCGATGTTCGGAGAGAAGCGGCGCGAGGAGAAGCGCGAAGAGGCGGCGCTCGCAGAGGCGAAGGAGCAGGCGGCGGCCGCGGTCGAGGAGAGCGAGACGGACGACGCCTCCTTCGAGCCGGACGAGGCGGTCGAGGAGGGCTTCGAGCCCGACAGCGGCGACATCCGCAAGTAGGCGTCGGCTACCGTCGTCCCATGACAGACGACGTGCGCAATGTGAACGAAGCCCTCTCCGCGATCGGCGAGCACTGGCAGCCGCATCGGCTCACGAGCGTCAACGACTACGACGTCAAGGTGGTCAAGCTGCGGGGCGAGTTCGTCTGGCACACGCATCCCGACACGGATGAGCTGTTCATGGTCGTGGCCGGTCGGCTGACGATCCAGCTCCGCGATCGGGATGTCGTCCTCGAACCGAACGACGTGTTCGTCGTGCCGCGGGGCGTCGAACACTGTCCGAAGGCGGACGAAGAGGTGCACGCGATCCTGTTCGAGCCGAAGGGCACGGTCAACACCGGAGACGCCGGCGGCGCGCGGACCGCGGAGCTGCGCGAGCTCCGCTGATCCCGGCATCCGTCACGTCGTCGCCGGACGGAACGGTATGACGCGGTGATGACACTTATTGCACCTGATCTGGGCATTTGCAGGTCAGGAATGTCGGTGGCCCCTGGTTGACTGAGGGCATGGCAGACGCGGTGGCGACGACGACGGATCCGGTGGATCCGGTCGCCGTGCTGCGCATGCTGACCGAGGGTCTGGCCGCGACGGAGGCGTCGATCGTGCGGCTGCAGGCGGTGCGGGAGGCGCATCTGGCCGTCGCCCAGCGCCTCGCCGAAGAGATCGCCGCCGCGGCGTCCGAGCATGCGCGACCCGACTCCGCGGACCTGGTGTCACGCAGCGTCGCCGCAGAGCTCGCCGGAGTGCTGCACATGTCCGACCGCGTCGTGCAGGCGCGCATGTCACGCGCCGCCGATCTCATGACCCGCTACCCCGAGACGATGCGGGCGTTCAGCGACGCGCGGATCAACGGCGCGCACGCGCGCCTGATCCACGACGCCGGCGCCCCTCTCGACGATGACGCCCGAAGCCGGTACGAGCAGGCCGCGGTGGCCGCCTGCATCGACGAGACACCGCATCGCGCCAAGCGCGCGGTCGAGCGGATCGCGGAACGCCTCGCGCCGCGCAGTCTCACGGAGCGCCATCGCGACGCGCAGAGCAACCGCACCGTGTGGCGGGAGGATCTGCCGGACGGGCAGAAGGCGCTGGGCCTGATCCACTCCGCCGCGGTGATCGACGGGATCTACGACCGGCTGACCCAGCAGGCGCGGCTCGTCACGACCGAGAACGCGAAGGCGGCACGGAACGCCGATGCGCAGGGGCGCTCCGGCGCGGACGGCCGCTCCGGCTCGGACGGCCTCGGCGACCCCGCAGACACCCGCACGGTCGATCAGCTGCGGGCCGATCTGTGCGCCGACCTGCTGCTGACCGCAACGCCCCGCGGACACGACAGCGCGGAGGGGCTGCTCGCGGCGATCCAGGCGCGCATCGAGCTCACCGTGCCCGCGCTCACCCTGCTCGCCTCCGACGCGACGGCGGGCTCCGCACCGCACCCCGGCGTCGCCCCCGCGTTCGGCGTTCGCGCCGAGCAGCCCGCGGAGCTCGCCGGCGGACAGCCCATCGACAGCCGCACCGCCCGCGTCCTCGCCGGCGGTGCGGCCGCCTGGGAGCGCGTGCTCACGCACCCCGTCACCGGCGCGATCCTGGCCGTCGACCACTATCGGCCCAACGCCGACCTCCGCCGCCTCCTGCATGCCCGCGACTCCCGCTTCCGATTCCCGACCTGCGGACTGCCGCCGCGCGCCCAGGACCTCGACCACACCGTCGACGCAGCCCGCGGCGGGGCGACGGAGGAGGGCAACCTGGGCGGCCTCTGCCGACGCCATCACGTCCTCAAGCACCAGACCGCCTGGACCGTGAGGCAGCGAGGCGCCGGCGTGCTCGAGTGGACGAGTCCCGCCGGATACAGCTACATCGACCGGCCGCCCTCGCCCGTCACCTTCACCATCGACGACCAGGACCCCGACCCGCCCTGGGCGAAGGATCCCGCCGCGCCCGGATCGTGACGTCCGGAGAACGGGCGCCGACAGACTCGTCCCGCGGCGCTCAGCCGAGGATGACGCTGGCCTCCGAGGTGTAGGCCGAGAACGTCACCGACTCCTGCGCGTACAGGCGGATGCCCTCCGCGTCGTGCGAGAGGTAGCCGATCGAGACGTCCTGACCGAGGGTGAGCGCGTAGTCGCCACCGCGCATCGTGAGCACGATCGCGCCGTCGAGCGCGGCGGCGAACACGATGGTGCCGTCATCGCCGAGCAGGCGGCGCAGGTGCTCCGCCACCGGGTAGCCGTGGTCGACGGTCTCGGAGGCCGCGGTGTACAGCTCGGCCGACAGCAGCAGCGCGTACGGCCCCTGCACCCCGACGGTGCGGAGCACGGTGAGGGCGCGGGAGACCGCGGCCGGAAGTTCGCGCGGATCCGCCGGCAGCGGGATCGTGTCGTTCGAGCTGCTCGCGATGATGCCCTGCACGCCGGCGGCCTCGGATCCGGCGAACACCAGGGTGTCCTCGGCGGTCGCCAGCGCCTCGACGGCGTCCTTCACGGGCTGCCAGTCGGAGTTCTGCGCTCCGCGCTCGACGTCGTCGACGGCGGCGTGCGTGACCGTGAACGGGGCGCGCAGCTCCACGAGCGGCTGCACCTGCCGCCGTCGCGCCTCGACCGATGGCGCGGGCGCCGCGATCGGTTCGAGATGGCCGGTGCCGATGGCGGAGAGGCCTGACCCGCCCGCCTCGGGCACGTCGACGACGCGACGTCCCGCGATGCGCGTGATGAAGGTGCGCCGCGCCTCGTCGTCGATCTGGTCCCAGGCGGCCGAGGAGATCGGTGCGAGTCTGCGGTGGAGGTTGTCCATGTCGTCGGCCTTTCGCTGTTCGGTGTCAGTGCGTGGCGGCGCGGAGCCCGCCGATGCCCAGATCCGTCGCCTTCGCGTCGGAGGGGGCGGAGTGGCCGGGCGCGGCGGCGACCGGCGCCGTGTCGGCCGGCGCGTCATCCGCCGACGCGCCGGCGCGCGGTCCCGGCACATCGTCGAGGAAGTCCAGGGCCGGCGTGAAGAACAGCGTGCCCGTGTGCGCCGTGGAGAAGTCCAGGATCCGGTCCGTGTTGCCGGGCGGGCTCCCGAGGAACATGTTCCGCAGCATCTGCTCGATCACGCCCGGATCCGCCGCGTAGCCGATGAAGTACGTGCCGAACTCGGCCGTGCCGAGCTCGCCGAACGGCATGTTGTCGCGCAGGATCTGCCGCTGCACGCCGTCGGCGTCGACCACCGTGTTGAGGTGCACGTGGGAGTTGATCGGCTTGACCGCGTCCGGCATCTCGACGTCCTCGAGCTTGCTGCGGCCGATCGCGCGCTCCTGCTCCTCGACCGGCAGCGCACCCCACGCCTCCAGGTCGTGCCGGTACTTCTGCACGATGACGTAACTGCCGCCGGCGTAGTCGGGATCCTCGTCGGCGATGAGCACCGCTGCGGGTGCGGCGTCGCCCTCGGGGTTCTCGGTGCCGTCCACGAAGCCGAGCAGATCCCGCTCGTCGAAGTACTTGAACCCGTGCGTCTCGTCGACGACGACCGCGTGGCCGCGCAGCCTGTCCATCACCTGGCGCGACAGCTCGAAGCACACGTCCATGTGGTGGGCCCGTACGTGCAGCAGCAGGTCCCCGGGGGTGCTGGGCGCGCTGTGGCGCGGCCCGTCGAGCGGCACGAAGGGATGCAGTCCCCGGGGTCGCGGCAGATCGAACATCCGGTCCCAGAGCCCTGCGCCGATGCCGAGCACACAGTTCAATTGGTCGCCCGGCACGCGGAACGACACGGATCGGGTGATGCTCGACAGGTCGGCGAACACGTCGCGCACGACCTCTTCGCTGCCCTCGTTCACCGTCAGCACGAGGAACAGGGCCGCGCGCGCCGGCGCCGCGACGAACTGCTGAGTGACCAATCGACCCGTCCCCTCCGCGGGCGCACGCCACGCACGGTCAGCCTGTCATGCGCGCGCACCGGCTTCAAGCCGGGTTGTCGTCGCGGTCAGCGGGCCTTGGCGGGGAACACAGACGCGCACCCGGCCACGATCGGACCGCCGGTCAGCCCCAGGCCGGATCGCCGGGAGCACCGAGGTAGCCGGCGCGCAGCTCGTCCACGAGCGAAGGCCGGGCGGTGCGCCAGCCGAGCCGCTCGCGCGCCCGGTCGGCGGCGGCGTGCTGATCGAGCAGCAGCACTCCGGCGAGCGCGGACCCGATCCGCGCGGCGGTCTCCTCGGCGGTCTCGGCCCGCACCGTGGCGCCCTCCGGATGCGCCGCGGCCGCCGCCAGCTCGGCCACGGTCTCCGACGCGCCGGACGCGGCGATGTACACGTCGTCGTCGTGGGACTCGGCGCCGATGATCCGGACGTACAGGTCGGCGAGGTCGTCGACGTGCACGGTCGCCCACCGCTGCGACCCGTCGCCGATCAGCGGCAGCACCGGCTGCGCACCGCTGCGGTCGATGTCGTCGACGAACCGGCGCGGGATGCCCTGGCCGTGCCCGTAGACGATCCCGGGCGCGACCACCACGACCCGCATCCCCTCGCCGTCGTCCGCGAGGAGCCGCTGCACGGTCTCCGCCATCCAGGTCACCGCCGGCGGCGGCGCGGCCGGCGACTTCTCCGTGAGGTCCCGTCCGGATCCATAGGTCCACAGGCTGCTCGTGTAGACGAAGGGCTTGTCGCTGGTCAGCAGCCCTGGCGTGACCGCCGCGATGAAGTCCGCGTCCTCGGTCCGCGAGGTCGCGGTGTGGATCACGCCGTCCGACGCCAGCGCGAGATCCGCCACCGTGCGGGTGTCCTCCTCGGAGGCGAGGAACGGATCCGCTCCCGCGGCGCGCACCTCGCCCGCGTCGTCCTGGTCGTCGACGAGGGCGGTCACGCGATAGCCGGCCGCGAGCAGCGCCTCCCTCACGGCCCGTCCGATGAAGCCGGTCGCGCCGGTCAGCAGCACGCTCATCGTTCCTCCTCGTCCGTTCCGATGTCCTCCGGCCCTTCGTAGGCGAGCAGGTAGGAGAAGAGCCGGCCGTCGCGCTCCTCCGGCTCGATGTCGTAGACCTTCACCCACCGCCGGCCGTCATGCTCCACGACCCGGCGGAGCACGTCCTCCGGTCTCCGTTCGATGAGGACGAGCCCCTCCAGCCGCTCCACCACGGGGCCGAACGGCCGGTCCCGCAGCTCCGCGGTGTACGTCTGCGGGATCATCGCCGTCTCACGATGGTCATGGCCACCCCCTTGTGGCACGCCACGCTAACCCTCCGCCGTCTGTCACGGGAGGCTCCCGGGGCGGACCTGTCGGCGCGCACAAACGGTGCTGTGACCCCGGACAGACGTCGCGCGTGCCGACGCCGCCGTGCATCCCGCCCATGATCTGCTGAAGGCGCGAGGCGCCCTCGCCGACGGCGTAATCTCGCTGTCAGCGACGCGCACGGGACGGAGCGGCCACCCGGCGGGATCGAGGAGAGCGGACATGACGGAAAGCGCGGCGAGCCTCTCGTCCACGGGGATCCGATGAGCCCGGCCGACCGCGACGAGGGCATCGCCTGGGTCGAGCACCAGCTGCCGGGACTGATCGAGAAGGTCTACGCCCGCAGCGTCGAGACCCTGCCCGTCTACCAGGACGAGAAGCACGTCTCCACCGGCGAGCTGCGACGCTCGATCGAGGACAACCTGCGCTTCCTCGTGCGCGCGCTGCGGCATCCGGGAGAGCCTCTGGACCTCGCCGTCCCCGAGCAGACCGGCCGCCGCAGGGCGCACCAGGGCGTGCCGCTGCCCGAGGTGCTGCAGGTGTACCGGATCGGATTCGGGATCCTGTGGGGAGCGCTCGTGGAACGCGCCTCGCAGAGCCCGCGGACAGAGGTGCTCACCCGGCTGCTGGACACGTCGACGCGGATCTGGGCCGTCGCCGAGGAGCACGCCACGGCCGTCACCGAGGCCTATCGCGCCACGACCGCCGAGATCCTCATCTCCCAGGAGCACCGTCGCGCCGCCCTCGTCGAGGTGCTGCTCACCGGGCACGTCAGCAAGGACGCCGGCCCCTGGGAGGCGGCGTCGCTGCTCGGCTTCCCCGCCGACGCGGATCTCGTCGTGGTCGCGGCGCAGACCAACGAGGTGGCGGCGGAGTCGCTGCCGGGGATCGCCCGGCGCCTCGCCGAGCAGGGCTGCGTGTCAGGATGGCGGCTCACGCCGGCCCTGCAGGATAGCGCGAGCTGCGCGACCTGGCAGGCGCTGCTCGTCAGGGCTCGGTCAACCTCGTGATCGCAGAGCGGAGCTGACTTGCCGGATTGATGCTGGGGTCGATCAGCCATTGCAGCTGCAGGCCGTCGGACAGAGAGATGAGCATGACGGCGATCTCATCCGAACTCAGCGCCGGGACGTACCGGCCCTCCCGCATACCTCGATCCACCTCATCGGCAACCCTGCGGCGGATACGGCGATACCGATTCTGGAAGAAATCGTGCGAAGGGTGATCAGGGGTGGAGGCCTCGGCCGCGAGAGCTGTATATAAGTGCACGAGGCCGGGGATCTTCGCGTTGCGCTCGAGGACCTCGGGCCAAATCTGCAGGAACGGTGCATCATTCTGCGCGTCCACCGGTGCATCCCAGGCGCGGATGACTTCCTCGAGGAGGCCTTCCCGCGATTGGAAGTAGTGAAGGATGTGGGCGGGCTCGATTCCCAGCTCGCGACCGATCGCCCGGAGCGAGGTTTCACGGTAGCCGCGCTCAGCGAGCACCTTCAATGCAGTTTCCAGTATCTCCGCCCGGCGAGCCTGGCCCTTTCGCGTCAGAACCCGCTCGCTCATCCCTCGATCTTAGTGGTCGCGTTCGAATCCATACCCAAGGAGGATTGTACGAGGAACTTATCAGTGGTAAATTCCTCGTACCCGTTGCACCTGTCGTACCCGTGGCGCCACCCAGCATCGCCGTCGACGCGGCACGCGCACCGCAATCACTACATCAGCCATAGGAGTCTGAAATGAAACGTTCCATCCGGATCGCGGCCATTGGAAGTATGGGCCTGGCCATGCTGCTCGCGGGGTGCTCGGCCCCCGGAGGGTCGAGCCAAGACGGGGGTGTTGCGGCTGACGGCAACGCGCACGTCGTCGCGAAGAAGCTGACGGTCTGGACGAACGCCGCAGACAGCGATGCGGTTCGCCACGTCTACTCGCGATTCGGGGAGAAGTTCGGTGTCAAGATGAACATCGTCGAGATTCCGGCCGACAGTTTCGAAACAGCGGTCCAGACGAAGTGGGCCAGCGGGGACCGGCCCGACCTTCTGGAGTATCACGCCACGTCGAACTTCTGGTCCCTCAACCCGGCGAAAAACCTCATCGACCTGTCGCACATGCCCTATGTGGCGAAGTCGGGCGATACGTACAAGTACGGTGGTTCGCTCGACGGCAAGGTGTACGCGGCCATCACTGACACCCCCACGCTCTTTGACATCTTCTACAACAAGGAGGTCTTCGAGAAGAACGGCCTCAGCAAGCCGAAAACCTACGCCGATCTCGCGAAGATCTGCTCGACCCTGAAGACCAGCGACCCCGGTGTCACACCGATCTTCGAGAGCGGCGGATCGGTCTGGCCGACCCAGATCCTCGGCGGGATCATGTATATGTCTTCGGCTCAGAAGAAGGACAACTGGGCGCAGCAGGTAATCGATCGCAAGACTACGTTCGACGCACCCAACAGCCCGTTCGTCGACGGTCTCGCTGCGTACAAAGACCTGCAGAAGTCCGGTTGCTTCAACAGCGATGCGACCACGGCGAAGTTCGAGGACTCGATCGCGGCAGTTGCCCAGGGGAAGACGGCGATGGTGGCGCTCCACTCCGGGTTCGTGTCGACCTTCAACGAATATTTCGGATCGGCCAAGAAGACCGATGAGACGATCGGGTTTGCTGCGGTGGGGGCGGATGGCCCGACCGCAGCGTGGGCTCCAGCTCTCGGTGGGACATGGTATGTGCCAAAGACCGGCCATGCCGACACCGAGAGTACCGCGCTCGCGTTCATCCAGTACGCCACTGGAGAGGGGTACCAGGCCTTCGTCAACGAGTCGGGGACGTTCCCGCTCTTGAAGGGCGCGAAGCCCCCTACTGGGGGGTATCAGGAGCTCTCGAAGGAGATCGCCGACGCCTATAACGCCGACTCCGCAATTGCCTTCAACTCGAACCTCGTCGGGTTCGGCTCTAAGTTCGCCGACTATCTCACCGGCTTGCTCAGCGGCAGCCAGACTCCCGAGCCGATCGGGGAGAACGCTCAAAAGGTGTTCGAACAGGCGGCGAAGGCAGCGCAGCTTCCAGGCTGGTAAGAAAGGTCCTCCACAACTCATGACTTTCGTTCACAGCGACGCAGCTGTCGCCGCCCCCGGCCGGAGCCGGGGGCGGCACCCCGTCCGCCCCCAACGCCGGCGCCGGAAGGATCTGCGCTGGTGGCCGTTCGTAGTGCCGGCGGTAGCACTGACCGTCGCATTCTTCCTTCTTCCCTTCCTCCTCAACATCTATTTCGCCTTTACGAACTGGACGGGCTTCTCCTCGTCCATCAAGTGGAACGGGATCCAGAACTTCATCGACCTCGCGGACACCGGGGTGCTCGGAAACGCGATCCGCGTGACGATCACTTATGCGATCGTCGCGCTGGTCGTCCAGAACACCGTGAGTCTGATCCTCGCGCTCCTCCTGCAACGCACGAGCGCGGTGAACTCCGTGTTTCGCGCGGCCTTCTTCGTCCCGGTGCTGATCTCGCCAGTAGCAGCCGGCTACATCTGGGCCGCGATCCTCTCACCCCACGGTCCACTTAATGCAGCGATCGGAATCGTCATCCCGGGATTCGACTTCGGTTGGATGGGGAACTACGACACCGCCCTGTTCACCGTGGCGTTCATCGACGCATGGAAATGGAGCGGGTTGGTGACGCTCGTCTACATCGCCGGGCTGAACTCCATCCCGCACAGCTTGATCGAAGCCGCCATGATCGACGGCGCGAACAGCTGGCAACGATTCTGGCGAGTGAAGTTCCGTCTACTGGCACCGGCATTCACCTTCAGTGTCGTCTCCACCTTCCTCGGTGCGCTGAGCGCCTTCGACATCATTCAGGCAACGACGGGCGGGGGACCTGGCGACGCCACGACCGTCCTTAACATCGCGATGTACCGGCAGTACGGGATGGGCTTCTTCGGCAGCGCGAGCTCCCTGAGCCTGGTGGTGACGATCCTGGTCGTCGCTCTGGGCCTGCCCTTGATCGCATACCTACGGCGTCGGGAGATCGAAGCATGAGCACACAGCACGTCCGCAGTCGGCTCGGGGCGACTCACCGGACCGCCCGTCTCCGTGAAGGCGGCCGCCTCACCCTCCTCGTGCTCATCGGCATGCCGTGGATCGGGATTCCCCTGTGGCTTCTTCTCGTCAACTCCGCCAAGCCGTACAGCGAGGCCAGTCAGCTCAGTCTCGCGCTCCCTCACCAATGGGCGATCGTCGAGAACTACTCGCGGGTCTTTGTCGAAGGAAACTATCCGGCTGCGCTGCTGAACAGCTTGATGATCACCATCCCCACCCTGGTGTGCGTGATGATCTTCGGGTCGATGGCTGCGTGGGCATTCGCGCGATCCAAGCGGATCAGCATGAAAACGGGCTACACGCTGAGTGTCATGTCCATTCTCCTACCGCCGGCGATCCTTCCGACCATCTACGAGCTGCAGGTGCTCGGAATCGCCGGCGATCGCTTCGGCTACTTCCTGGTCATGGTGGGAACCCGCATGGGGATCGTTGTGTTCCTGGCGACCGGATTCGTAAAGGCGATGCCTGCCGAACTCGAGGAGGCCGCCGCAATCGACGGCGCCTCTAAGCGGCAGATCTATCGCCTGTTGATCCTGCCCAGCCTGATCCCGGTGCTTTTGGTCGGAGGGGTCATCCTGATCATCACGATCTGGAATGAGTTCTTCTTCGGCCTGTTTCTCCTCCACGGATCCGAGAACGCGACCCTCCCGCTCGCTCTCTACCAATTCTCCAGCACTTCGTCCGAGATCCAATCGATGCGGTGGGAACTCATCTTCGCCCACGTTGTTCTAACGAGCCTTCCAGTGATGATCGCCTACATCCTCGTCCAGCGTCGCCTCGTATCGGGCCTGACCGAAGGATCGATCAAGGGATGAGAGCCCAGGTTCGCCACTCTGAAGAAGGAACCGACCGCAGGGGCCGTCCCCTGCTCGTTGGACTGGCTCGTTGCGGAGGCGGGATGTGAACACTGAGCACCGTGGCAGTGAAGAGAGCCAAGGCTCGGGCCCTGATGGCCCGACTACTGACCGCCAAGGAGAGTCATGACGCTCAAGACCCCGCTGCGCCTTCCGACGGACTGGGAACCTGCTTGCTGCGATAGCCCATCGGAGATCAACTACACGACGGAGGACGGATTCCGGCGCTATCGAGACGTTGAATACGCGATCGTCGACGGCTACCGCCCGCTACTCCTTGACCTGATGATTCCCGCTGATGCGAATAAACCCGCGCCTCTGATCATCTTTATTCATGGTGGGGCCTGGCTCGCCGGCAGTAAGAACTTCCGCTCCCGCGATGTCGATGACCGTCGACCTCTCTTTGCGAGACTGTTCGAAGAGGGCTACGCCGTCGCCACCATCCAGTACCGACTCTCGGCAGAAGCGACCTTCCCGGCACAAGTGCATGACGTGAAAGCGGCCACTCGGTGGCTTCGAAACGCCGCTCCAGCACTCGGCCTCGACGCGGATCGGATCGGGTCAGTGGGTGAATCCGCCGGCGGATATCTCTCCCTCTTCCTCGGCTCGAACACCAGCGATCCCGTACTGGAAGGTGAAGTGGGCATGACTGGGCTGTCCTCTTCTATCGCCGCCTCAGTAGCCTGGTATCCGGCCACACGGTTGGACACGTTGCAGGAGGAAACACTCCCCGGCTCGCCGTTCCCCGATCATGGCGCTGCCACATCGCCCTCCTCGCTTCTGATCGGAGTCGCAGTGTCGGAGCAGCCCGAGCTTGCTCGCCGGGCGAGCCCGATAACGCACATCAACCAGGCGACGGCGCCCACGCTCCTCATACATGGCACGCTCGATCAGCTGGTTCCGCACCAGCAAAGCATCGCCTATCACGAGGCACTCCAAGCTGAGGGCGTTCCTAGCGAGCTTCATCTCATCGAAGGCGCTGACCATGGATTCTTCGGGGGCGACGTCGACGCCATCGTTGATCTGACCGTCGCCTTTCTTAACGCCCGACTGTGCCGCGGGCGCGCCCGCGGCACGGAGGAGGTGCACGTGTGAGGGGTGCTGCAGGCCCATTCGCAAGCCACCAGGATGTCGAGGCGGATACCCGCACTGCCGAGGGCCCCGTATCACAAACCCCTCTCGTTCTCCTCGCATACCCCTTCCCGGTGTGCGCTCTGACCATGGCTGATGCCACTCAAGCCCACAAATCCGCCACAACCAAGTGGCACTAGACAAAGGAGTCCAGATGACCGAGACCCTCGCACGGCCACCTTTTGACCCTCAGTTGGAGGCGCCGCTGGCCGTGATCCGTGGGCAGATGCCTGACGTACTTACAACCGATCTGCTCCCCGCGCTCCGGCCGAACTTCGTTACGGACCAGGAAGCGCTGCGGGCGCGCATGACCACGCTAGGCCTGTCACGCCGTGACATCACAGTCCCGGGTCACCTCGGAGACGAGATCGTGTTGACCGTGATCGCACGCAACGACCACACCGGGCGGGGGCCGGGCATCTATCACACTCATGGCGGCGGGATGATGCTCGGTGACCGGCTTGGCGGCGTGGAGGTCTTCTTCGGCGCAATCGAGCGCCACGATGCGGTGTTGGTCAGTGTCGAGTACCGACTGGCACCCGAGTTCCCAGATCCATATCCAGTCGAAGACTGCTTCGCCGGCCTCGTGTGGATGGCGGCGCACGCTAACGAATTGGGCATCGACCCTTCTCGCATCCTGATCGGCGGCGGTAGCGCCGGAGGCGGTCTCGCCGCTGGCGCTGCGCTGCTCGCGCGCGATCGGGGCGGCCCTCACCTTCTCGGCCAGGTTCTAATGTGCCCAATGCTCGATGATCGTGACGCGACCGTCTCCACGAAACAGATAGACGGTGTCGGTCTCTGGGACCGGGCAGCGAACATCGTGGGTTGGACCGCGCTTCTCGGCGATCGGAAAGGCACTCGGGACGTCTCGATCTACGCCGCACCTGCACGCGCGACGAACTTGTCCAACCTGCCGTCAACGTACATCGACTGCGGCAGCGCCGAGGTGTTCCGTGATGAGGACGTGGCCTACGCGACGAAACTGTGGGAGGCCGGTGTTCAAGCCGAACTGCACGTATGGGCGGGCGGCTTCCACGGGTTCGAGATGCTTGCAGACGCCATCGTGTCTCGTGCCGCTACTACCGCCAGAGAAAGCTGGCTAGACCGCGTCCTTAGCTCCTAGAGCGTCTCCTAACCTGGCGGGCAGGGGACTGCTGAGCGTTTAGCGGTGAGATCACTGACTGTCACGAGGATCGGATCCGGCGAGAGCGTGATTATGTCGCCCGCGAGTGGATGATCCAACCTGAGCGCCTCATCCTCGACGCAGACGCACCGCAACGTACACACGCAGCTGTCTCGTTTCGGTCCTATAGATGTCCGGCGCACATACCCCCGTCGCCTCACAACTGCACGTGGGGGAGGAGAGGACTTCGACACGCAGTCGTTACGGCGCGCGCGACAGCCCGAAACAAGCACTTCCTAGCGTGATCGCACAGGCACACTGGGAGGTCCGCATGACTGGCATCGCCACGAACAGCACGTCCACGCACAGCGCGCAGAGCCCCGCGACCGGCGCCGCGCTCGGCTTCCTGCCGGGACGGTGGATCTCTGGGTGGAACGCGGAGGACCGTGAGCAGTGGCGAACCGCCGGCTCTGCGATCGCGCGGCGCAACCTGCGCTGGTCGATCTTCGCCGAGTTCCTCGGCTTCGTCGTCTGGCAGCTCTGGTCGATCGTGGTCGTGGCGCTGCCGGCGGCAGGATTCCACTTCACCGTCTCCGAGACGTTCTGGCTGATCTCGATCCCGAGCCTGGTCGGAGCGACCCTGCGCTTCCCGTACACGTTCATGGTGCCGCGCTTCGGCGGACGCAACTGGACGGTGGTGTCGGCGCTGCTGTTGCTGATCCCCGCGCTCGGGCTCGCGCTGTGCGTGTCGAACCCCAGCACCCCGTTCCCGGTGATGCTCACCGTTGCGGCGCTCGCAGGCCTCGGCGGCGGCAACTTCGCGAGCTCGATGGCGAACATCACCTCCTTCTACCCGCAGCGGCGGAAGGGTTGGGCCCTCGGGCTCAACGCCGCCGGCGGGAACCTCGGCGCCGCTGTCGCCCAGTTCGTCGTGCCGATCGTGATCACCCTGGGAGCCAGCACCACCCTGCATTTGCCTCTCGCGGGTCTCATCTGGGTGCCGCTCATCATGATCGCAGCCCTCGGCGCCTGGCGCCGGATGGACAACCTCACGAGCGCCCGTGCCGACATCTCGGCTTCTCTGGCCGCGCTGCGCTATCCCGAGCTGTGGCTCATGGCGCTTCTGTACATCGGCACGTTCGGATCCTTCATCGGCTTCTCCGCCGTTTTCCCCAAGCTCATCGCCGACCAGTTCCCCGCCTTCACTGCCTTCCCTGTCGGCGGCGCGATGCTGTCGCTCGCGTTCGTCGGGGCACTGGTCGGGTCGCTCGCGCGCCCCTTCGGCGGACGGCTGGCCGACCGGTTCGGCGGCAGCGCCGTGACGATCGCCGCCTTCGCAGTCATGGCGCTCGGCGCCCTCGCCGTGGTGCTCACCCTGCCGCTGCACTCCTTCTGGCTGTTCCTCGGTTTCTTCCTCCTGCTGTTCGTCGCGAGCGGCGCCGGCAACGGCGCGACATACCGGATGATCCCGACTCTGTTCGCGCTGAGGTCCGGTGTGGACGGCCACTCTTCGTCCGGCGACGCTGCCACCCAACGCGCCGCGGCCGCCGCGCTGGGGATCGTCTCCGCGCTGGGCGCCTACGGCGGGTTCCTCATCCCGCAGGCGCTCGGGCTGTCCAAGGCAGCGACCGGAGGCTACGCCGTCGGTCTCGGCTGGTTCGTGGTCGTCTACGTGATGCTGTGCGGGGTCACGACCGCCGTGCTGCTGCGCGGACGCCGTCGCGGGACGCGGATCTGAGTCGGCCGCGATGGCAACCGGATCCCCGCCCCCGACGGCTCCCGCCTGTTCTGCTGCGGCGGACACGCACTGCCCGTACTGCGCACTGCAATGCGCCATGACGCTCACCCCTGATCCGGCCGGTTCCGCCCCGGTGCGAGTGGAGGGGCGTACGTTCCCGACCAACCGTGGCGGGCTCTGCAAGAAGGGGTGGACCTCGGCCGCCCTGCTCGCCTCTCCGGAACGGCTTACCACCCCGTTGATCCGCGACGCCGGCGCCCTGCGCCCGGCGAGCTGGGACGAGGCGCTGGAGCGGATCGCGTCGTCGCTGCGCGCGATCCGCGAGGCAGACGGACCCGACGCGGTGGCAGTGTTCGGGGGCGGCGGACTCACGAACGAGAAGGCGTACCTGCTCGGCAAGTTCGCCCGTGTGGCGCTGGGCACCTCGCGCATCGACTACAACGGCCGGTTCTGTATGTCGTCCGCCGCGGCGGCAGGGAACCGCGCTTTCGGGCTCGACCGTGGTCTGCCCTTCCCCGTCTCCGACCTGGACGACGCCGACACGATCCTGCTGCTCGGCTCGAACGTCGCCGCGACCATGCCACCCCTGCTCTCGCACCTTGCGGGCGCCCGCGCCGCCGGTGGCCTGGTCGTCGTGGATCCGCGCCGTTCGCAGACCGCCGAGCTCACGGCGGACGGGGCAGGCGCGCACCTGCAGCCGGCGCCCGGCACCGACCTCGTGCTCCTGCTCGGCCTCGCCCACGTCGTGCTGGCGGACGGACTCGCCGACCACGACTACCTGGATGAGCGCACCGTCGGCTTCGACGCGCTGCGTCGCAGTGTCGCGCCGTGGTGGCCGGAACGGGTACAGGCGGCGACGGGGATCCCCGTCGGCGTGCTGCGGGCGACCGCCCACCGGCTCGCGCGCGGCCATGGCACCTACATCCTCACCGGGCGGGGCGTCGAGCAGCACATCGACGGCACCGACACGGCCACGGCGGCGATCAACCTCGCTCTCGTGCTCGGGCTGCCGGGCCGGCCGGGCTCGGGCTATGGAACGCTCACCGGCCAGGGCAACGGCCAGGGCGGGCGTGAGCACGGGCAGAAGAGCGACCAGCTGCCGGGCTACCGCAAGATCGCCGATCCCGCGGACCGGGCGGCGGTGGCGGCCGTCTGGGGTGTGGATCCGGACAGCCTGCCCGGGCCGGGCGTTCCGGCCGTGCCGCTGCTGGGTATGCTCGGACGGCCCGGGGGCGTTCGCGCCCTGCTCGTGCACGGCGCGAACGTGGTCGTCTCCGGACCGGACGCGCACGCGGTCATGGCGGGGCTGCGCGCGCTCGATCTGCTCGTCGTGAGCGACTTCGTGCTCTCGGAGACCGCCGCACTCGCCGACGTCGTGCTTCCGGTCACGCAGTGGGCCGAGGAGGAGGGCACCCTCACGACGCTCGAGGGGCGGGTGATCCGCCGCCGCCGCGCGCTGCCCCCGCCGCCCGGGGTGCGCAGCGAGCTGGAGATCCTCGCCGATCTCGCCGCCAGGCTGGAGGCGCCGTCGGAGTGGCCGACCGATCCGGCGATCGTGTTCGCGGAGCTCGCCCGCGCCTCCGCAGGCGGGATCGCGGACTACTCAGGGCTCAGCCACGCGCTCCTCGACGCCCAGCTCGCCGCGGGGGTGGCCGCGCACTGGCCGTACCCCGCAGGCTCCGACGGCACGCCGCGGTTGTTCGCCGAGCGGTTCGCGCACTCGGACGGCCGGGCACGGCTCGTGCCGGTGCAGCCGCGGGAGCACGAGCCAGAGGCGCTCGACGAGCCGCTCTGCGGCGCGACGATGGGCGCGGGGACCCGTTCGATGCTGCTCACGCTCATCACCGGGCGCCTGCTGGAGCACTACCAGTCCGGGGCGCAGACCCGTCGGGTCGGCGAGCTGACCGAGGCGCAGCCGCGTGCCCGCGCCGAGATGCACCCCGCGACGGCGGCCCGCCTCGGCGTCGCGGACGGGGATCCTGTCGTGGTTCGAAACCGGCGAGGGCGTGTCGTGGCCGACGCCCTTCTGACCGAGCGGATCCGCCTCGACACGGTGTTCCTGCCGTTCCATTTCACGAACGAGGAATGCGTCAACCTGCTGACGGCCGCGGTGACGGATCCGGTCTCGGGCATGCCGGAGTTCAAGCGAACCATGGTCGTCGTCACCCCGGCGGTCGGAGAGAACGGAGCCGCATCCGTGAACGCCGAGCGGGTGCAGGCATGACGGCCCCGCTGCGGACCGTGCTGATCGGCTACGGACCGGTCGGCGCCCGCTTCGTCGAGGAGCTGTTGCCCGCGGTGACCGCGGGGCGGGTGTCGCTCACGGTGCTGGGTGCGGAGGCCGAGGATGCCTACAACCGCGTGCTGCTCGCGGAGTACGCGGTGGGCGCCGCCTCACGGACGCGCCTCGAGATCGCTGACACCGCCGCGGCCCGGGCGGCAGGAGTGCGGATCAGGCTCGACGAGACGGCGGTCGCCGTCGACCGCGCCGGGCGCGTGGTGCGCACCTCGGACGGGGAGGAGATCGGCTGGGACCGGCTCGTGCTGGCCACGGGCGCGCGCGCCAACGTACCGACCCTCGGCGGTCTGGAGCACACGCGGCACGAGCGCAGCGCGACGCCCGTGCGCGGTCGGGACGGCGGGCGCCGGGCGCTGCCCGCGGGCGTGCTCGCGCTGCGCGACGTGGCCGACGCCGAGGCGGTCGCGCCGGTAGTCGCCGGGGGTGGGGCGATCCTTGTGCTCGGGGCAGGGGTGCTCGGCATGGAGTTCGCGCTGCTCGCCGCCGAGCACGGGGCGCGGGTCACCGTGGTGCACCACGGTGCGGCGCCGATGGCCCGCAATCTCGACGAGACCGGCGGCCGCATGCTCGCGCGTGCCGCCCGAGCGGCGGGCCTGCGGATGGCGGCGCACGCGCGCGCCGAGACCGTCGAGCTCAGGGACGCCCCGGGTGGGCCCGTGTTCGACGGCATCGTGTGCGCCGACGGCACCTACCTGCGCGGCGACCTGCTCGTGCTGTCCTGCGGTGTCGCGCCCCGGGTCGAGCTCGCGCTCGCCGCCGGCCTCGCGTGCGCGACCGGTGTACTCGTCGACCCGGATCTGCGCAGTTGGACGGATCCGGACGTGTTCGCGATCGGCGACTGCGCGCAGGTCGCCGATCCTGAGGAGGCCGACGCCACGGGGCGCGTGCCAGGGGCGCCGAGCGGTCTGATCGGACCCGGATGGCGGCAGGCCGCCGCCGTCGCGAGCCGACTGCACGCCGAGTCGGCCGGATTCGCGGTCGGCGCGAAGGCGACCGTCGCGCGGCACGAGCGCCCCACGGCGCTCATGCTCAAGGCGACCGGGATCGATGTGGTGTCGGGCGGGGCGTATGCGGCCGAGCCGTGGGACGCCGACGCCGAGGTCAGCGTGTGGGTGGACGCCGCGCGGGGCGCGTATCTGAAGACCGTCGTCCGCGACGGCGTGCTCGCCGGGTTCGTCTCGGTCGGCCTGCCCCGGGCCGGCGCCGAGCTCACACTGCGCTACGAGCGAGGAATGGGCCTCGTCGCAGATCCGGCGGCGCTGCTGCGGCTCGACGCGGCCGATGCCGGCACGGCCGTGGCCGCCGATGACCCGCTCGGGCCCGATGCGACCGTGTGCTGGTGCAACGGCGTGACGGCGGGTCGCATCGCAGACGCGGTGGCCGACGGGTGCGGCACCGTCGATGAGGTCGGCCGCTGCACGCGCGCCGGCACCGGGTGTGGGGGTTGCAAGGGACGTATCGCCGCGCTGCTGGCGGTGGTGCCGGCGGGGTGAGAGCCGGCGCGATCCGGTCCCTGGGCTTGTCCAAGGGCCCGGGTCAGGGGGGAGCGCTTCGACAGGTTCAGAGACCGGCAGGCTCAGACGTCGAGCCGGTAGCCGCGCTTGACGACCGTGGCGACGAGGCCGGGGGTCGCGAGGCTCTGCCGCAGCCGGCTGAGCGAGACCTCCATGGTGTGTTCGTCGCCGTCCACGGATCCGGAGAGCTCCCGGCGGGAGACCACCGCGCCGCGGGCGGCGACCAGCGCGCGGAACAGCGTCACGGAGGTGGGGGTGAGGCGCACCGGCGTGCCGTCAACGACGGCGACGCTGCCACGCAGCTGGACCTCGCCGTGCCGGGTCTGCACGCGCTGCGTCGCGCGGTCTTCGAGGTGCTCGCACACGAGCCGGATGAGCGCGCCCATCCGGTAGCGATCCGGCTGCAGCACCGGGATGCCGACCGCTCGCAGCGGCGCGGAGGTCACCGGGCCCACGCTCGCGGCCACCACGTCCCGCCGCAGCGCGTCAACCACCTCGTCGTGGCGGCTGCGGGCCAGGGCGGCGATGAACAGTCCGTCCACCGCAGGGGCGCTCGTGAAGGTGACGCCGTCCAGTTGCCGGGCCGCGATCGCGTCGATGAGGCGGGTGATCCGCTCGTCGTCGTCCTCGGCGTTCGACCAGGTGTATGGGGCGACCGTGAGCACGTGCATTCCGGCCTGCGCGAGCCGCTCCAGTTGCGCGTGATCGGTCTGGCCGTGCAGCTGCACCGCGACCGTGGTGCCCGCTCCGAACTCGGCGACGGCCCTGTCCACCAGAGACGCCGTCGTCTCCTCGTCGCTCATGCCCTCGTCGTCGAGCCCCGCCGCGCGCACGGCGCCCCGCGCCTTCGGGCCGCGCACCAGGATCGTCGCCGCGGACAGCGAGTCCTGCAGCGCTGCGCCGAGCCCCGCCGCATCGGCGACCTCGAACCAGCGCCGCATTCCGTAGCTGGTCGTCGCGAGGAGGAGATCGGGGTGCGCGGCGACGATGCTGCGGGTGTCGTCGATGACAGGACCATCGTCATCCGCATGCCGCATCCGTACGGTGGGAGCGTGCAGCACGGACGCTCCGCGGCGCTCGAACGCGTCGATGAGGTCGGCCGAGCGACGATCGCTCGTCACGCCGATCCGGAAGCCGGCGAGCTGGTCCGGACCGAAGCCGGACACAGGATCGATGCGTTCGGACGGTGTCATGGGGCATCCCCCGCGAGTGCGACGGCGTCCGTGAGCAGCGCGACGGCCTCCCGGTCCCCGTGAACGGCGAGCCGGACGACGTCGCCCACGACGATCACCGCGGGGGACTGCACCCCGGCGTCCTCCGCGGCCCCGCGGATGCCTGCGAGGTCGGAGACGGTGGTGCGCTGGTCGGCGGTGAATCCGCGTTCGACGATCGCGACGGCCGTGCCGGGATCCATGCCGTGGCGCAGCAGACCGGCACTGATCGACGGCAGGTTCGAGACACCCATGAGCACGACGATGGTACCGCCGAGGCCGGCCAGGTGCTCCGCCTCGGACTCCGTGAGCGGTGCATGCCCGGAGACCACCGTAAACAGCCGCGCGACCCCGCGGTGCGTGACCGGGATGCCGGCGGACGCGGGCACCGAGATCGCGCTCGTCACCCCGGGGATGACCTTCACTGGCACGCCGGCCGCCCGGCAGGCCGCCGCCTCCTCGCCGCCGCGACCGAAGACGAACGGATCCCCGCCCTTGAAGCGCACGACCGCGGCGCCTGCGAGCGCGTGGTCGATCAGGATCCGCTCGATCTCCTCCTGCGGGATCGCATGATGGCCGGGGCGCTTGCCGACATCGACCAGCTCCGCCTGCGGCGCGAGCTCCGCGAGCAGCGCGTACGGCGCGAGCCGGTCGAACAGCACGACATCGGCGTCCCGCAGCGCCCTGACCGCGCCGACGGTGAGGAGGTCGGGGTCGCCCGGACCGCCGCCGACGAGGGCGACCGACCCGACCGCGGCCGTCACGATCGCCCCTCCGCGGGCATCGCGTCGGTGCGCAGCGGGATCGTGGCGCCGGCGATCGACACGACGCCGGCCGCGCGCTCCGCCGCGGTCGCCGGGCGGAGCTGTCCCCGCTCGGCGACGCGCGCGATGGACGGATCCGCAAGAGCCGGCTCGTTCACGAAGGAGCGGAACCGGCGCAGCCGCTCCGGGTCGGCGAGCGTTGCCGCCCACTCGTCCGCGTAGGTCTCGACGTGCTGCGCCACGGCCGCCTCGAGCTCGGCGGCCAGGCCGAGTGAGTCGTGCACCACGACGTCGCGGACGTGGTCGAGGCCGCCGTCCAGATCCTCCATCCAGCGCGCGGTGCGCTGCAGCCGGTCGGCGGTGCGGATGTAGTACATCAGATAGCGGTCGATGTAGCGCACCAGCGTCTCGTCATCCAGGTCGGATGCGAGCAGCTGCGCATGGGCGGGCTGGAAGCCGCCGTTGCCGCCGACGTAGAGGTTCCAGCCCAGATCGGTCGCGATCACGCCCACGTCCTTTCCGCGCGCCTCGGCACATTCGCGGGCGCATCCGGAGACGCCGAACTTGAGCTTGTGCGGGCTGCGCAGGCCTCGGTAGCGCAGCTCCAGGGCGATCGCCATCCCCACCGAGTCCTGCACGCCGTACCGGCACCAGGTTGATCCGACACAGCTCTTCACGTTCCGCAGCGCCTTGCCGTACGCCTGCCCCGACTCGAAGCCGGCGTCCACCAGCCGACGCCAGATGTCCGGCAGCTGGTCCAGCCGTGCGCCGAAGAGGTCGATCCGCTGTCCGCCGGTGATCTTCGTGTACAGGCCGAAGTCCTGCGCGACGCGGGCGATCACGCCGAGTTTCTCGGGGGTGATCTCGCCGCCGGGGATGCGCGGCACGACCGAGTACGTGCCGTCCTTCTGCATGTTGGCGAGGGCGCGGTCGTTCGTGTCCTGCAGCGGGCCGCGACCGCCGTCAAGCAGATACTGGCCGTGCTGGGTGGCGAGGATCGATCCGACCGCGGGCTTGCAGATGTCGCAGCCGCGCCCGCGACCGAGGCGGGTGATCGTCTCGTCCCAGCTCGTCAGCCCCAGAACACGGACGGACTCGAACAGCTCCTGCCGGGACAGGTCGAAGTGCTCACACAGCGCGTGCGAGACCGTGGCGCCGGCGGCGGTGAGCTCCGCTTCGAGCAGCTTCTTCACCAGCGGCACGCAGGATCCGCACTGCGTGCCCGCGCGGGTGCAGGTCTTCAGCTCTCCGAGGTCGTGGCAACCGTCGCCGACCGCGGCGCGCACCGTCCCCGCGGCGACGTTGTTGCAGGAGCACACCAGCGCGTCGTCTGGCAGCGCGCCGCTCGTGGGCGGCTCGGCACCGGCGGCGGAGAGGTACGCGGCCGGCTCGGCGTCGAGGGTCCGACCGAGCAGCGGTCGCAGACCGAGGTAGGGCGTGGCGTCGCCGACGAAGACGCCGCCGAGCAGCGTGCGGGCGTCGTCGCTCACGACGAGCTTCTGGTACAGCCCGCGCGCGGGATCCGCGTACACGATCTCGAGGGCGCCGGGATCGCGGGCGAACGCGTCGCCGAAGCTCGCCACGTCGACGCCCGACAGCTTGAGCTTGGTGGCGTCGTCGATCGTGGTGAAAGCCGCATCGCCGCCGAGCAGCCGGTCGGCGACAGTCTCGGCCATGGCGTTGGCCGGCGCGACCAGGCCGATCGTGCGGCCGTCGATCGCAGCGACCTCGCCGATGGCCCAGATCGACGGATCAGCGCTGCGGCAGGCCTCGTCCACGATCACGCCGCCGCGCGGCGCGGTCTCGATCCCCGCCGCCGTGGCGAGTTCGTCGCGCGCTCGGATGCCGATGGCGAACACGACGATGTCGGCCGGAACGCTGCGGCCGTCGGTGCAGAGCACCTCGACGGGGCGGCCGCCAGCGCCGAGCACGATCTTCTGCGGCCGGGTGCCGAGGTGCAGGTGGACCCCGCGGGCCGCGATCAGCCGCCCCAGGGCCTGGCCCGCGCCCTCGTCGAGCTGGGCCGACATCAGCCACCCGCCGGAGTGGATGATCACGGCGTCGGCACCGAGTGCGGCGACGCCTCCTGCAGCTTCCAGTCCGAGAAGACCGCCTCCGGCCACGGCGACGCGCGGAGAACGGCCCAGCTCGTCGCGGAGTGCCGCGACCTCGGCAACGAGGGCGTCCACGTCGTCGATCGTGCGGTACACGCGGGCGGCCGCAGCACCGGGGATCTCGGGCACAGGGGCGGAGGATCCAGTCGCCAGCACGAGATCGTCGTAGCCGAGCACGTCGCCGGTCGACGTTGTCACTGTCTTCGCGGCGCGGTCGATCGCCTGCGCCCGTTCGCCGACCCGCAGGGAGACCGCGGCGTGCTCCCAGCACGACGCCGGATCCAGCGTGAGATCGACGGATCCGTCCGCGAGCCGCTTGCTCAGCTGCACCCGGTCGTACGGAAGATACGGCTCTTCCGCGACGACGGTGATGCGGTGCGCGGCGGCCGGCTCATCGGCGAAGCGCGATAGCAGGGCCTCCACGAGCCGGTGGGCGGCGGGGCCGCCTCCGACGATGAGCGTGTTGCGGGACGTCATGCGTGCCCCCTCCAGTTCGGTGGTTCCCGAGCGTAAGAGCAGGCCGTTTCCCCGCCATTTCGATGATGTAACCGACGCGTGACGACCACCGCACAGGCCTGCCAGGCGCCTGTGAGAGGAGATTCACATCCCTGACATACGGCGCGAGCACAAACGAAACACACGCGTTCTAGCGTCATCTCATGACCACGATCACGCAGACCCGCCCTCGTGCCGTCTCCACCCGGTCCGTTCCGTCGGACCCCACCTGGGAGCGGGTGTGTCGCGTTGACGACCTCGAACCCTCCTGGGGCGAAGCGGTGCTCATCCGGATGCGTCAGATCGCCCTGTTCCTGCTCTCACCGCGTGAGGTGTACGCGGTGGAGCACACCGATCCCGCGGCAGACGGCGCACCGGTGATGGCGCGAGGTATCGTCGGCTCCCGGGGTGATCGCCCCACCGTCGCCTCGCCCCTGCACAAAGAGGTCTACGACCTCGGCACAGGAGAGTGCTTGACCGATCCTGCTCTGTTGCTGCGCACATTCCGCACACGCATCGTCGGCGGTTTCATCGAGATCGAACTCAGCGAATGACCGGCACCCACGGTACATAGACGCGTAGAGTCTGGAAGGTGCCTCTCTCCCGCGGCTCTCTCCTCCCCTGGCGCGCGGGAGAGAGGTTAAGACTGAGGTGGGCGGGTTGGATTTTCAGATTCCAACCCGCTTGGCGGGGACCTCATGGGGCATAGCCCGTGGGAGCCGACCCCAGGGGTGGGCCGGCACTCGCGCAACGAGATCCGCACCACACTTCGGCGTGTAGCCCTCACACCTCTAGGGGCGCCCCGAGGATCCGACGGCCTACATCCAGGCGTCCGTGCGGTTCTCAAGTCGCTGCACGGCGCCCTGCCAGATCCAGCAGCGCAACCATTCCTCGTCGACGGGGACCGCGACGCCCACGGCGTCAGGGGTCCATCGGAGGATCCGGACGACGCAGCGCACGTCGACGTCGCCGAACCGCACCCAGGCATGACCCCACATCGCGGGCGTGCGCGGCGCGTGCGTGATGGGAACGGTGTGGGAGCGGATCTGGATGTCGGTGAGCGACTGTAGCGGCCCCGCCTTGCGGGCCTTGCGCAGCTCGTTCTCCTCGGCCCGCTGTGCGGCCAAGTACGGGTAGCGCTTGTTAGTGCCCACGGGGCCCGCGATCCGGACGCCGGCGCCGGCGCGCGATCGCGAATCCTGGCCTACCATCCTTCATCTCATTAGTATAAAACTACGATTTTCAGGCGATAGAAGAATATCCGATATCGAATATTATATCAGGTCAGGGGTTTCCGCGGTCTCGGCCTATGTTCTTGTCCGATGGACGCGCGCCGCCTGGGGGGTGGAAATCCTGGACCCGGCGACCATGCCAGCTCTGTCCGCCCTCCCCTCCGGGCTAGGAGACGTAGGGCCGCGAGATGCGTTGCGATGGCAGCGTCAAGCGCCATGGCGACGGATGCGAGGTTCGCGGTGAACTTGGCTGCGAACACTTCTCCGTCGGCGAGACGTTCGATGTCTGACGCGGCGATGCTTCGTTTCACCGATGGGTGTGTGAGTCCGCTGATGAAGGCCCACATTCCTTGTGTATGGTTCCCGCTGATGCCGACGATCTCACTGGATGCGCGAACGATAGGCCCGAATCCCGGAAGGCCTCGGTTGATGTCCTCGAGTGCGATCCCAGAGTCGGCGGCATACTCCCGGAGTCGCTTCTTCTGCGCCCGCGACCGTTGTGAGTTCTCCCGCCGGTGCTCGGCGTGATCGCCCTCGCCCGCCCCGATGCCATGGACGAGGTCCTCGAGACGCTGCGCGGCTACCCGGGCGCCCGCGTCGGCGTCAGCCCGCCGTTCCCCGCGCGCACCGATGCGCCGCGGGCGCTGCGGCTGGCCCGCGCGGCACTGGCGACGACGGCCCGCAGCGTGACGAAGGTGCGCGTGTTCAGCGCGAGCCCGATCGCGGCCATGATCGCCGCGGATCCGCACGAGGCCGAGCGCCTCACCGACGACGTGCTCGGCCCGGTCCTGCACCTCGCCGAGAGCGACCGCGACGTGATCCTGGAGACGCTCGAGACGTACATCGACACCGGCGGATCCGCGGCCGACGCGGCGGCGCTGCTGCACTGCCACCCCAACACCGTGCGCTACCGGCTGCGGCGGATCGAGGAGCTCACCGGGCGCAGCTTCACCCGCCCGAACGACATGGCCGAACTCGCCGCCGCGGCGTACGGACTCGAGCTCACCCGGATCGCGCAGCACCGCGGCACCTGAACCGACCCGCGCGACATGCCCGGGACGCCGGTGCGGTGACGGAGAATTGAGGCAACCCCTTCTCTCCCCCGACCGAGGACCTGCGTGAGCGACTCCCTGAACGCCGTGGGCCGCTACGTCCGCGCACGACGCGACGTGGTCCAGCCCGAGGACGTCGGACTGACCCGGCAGCCCGGGAGAAGGGTTCCGGGCCTGCGGCGTGAGGAGGTCGCCGAGCTCGCGGGCATCAGCGCCGAGTACTACCTGCGCATCGAGCAGGGACGCATCGGCCGCCCGTCCGAGCAGGTCCTGGCGGCCCTCGCGCGCGCCCTCCGCCTCGACGACGAGTCGATCGCGCACCTGGACCGTCTCGTCACCGGCCGACCCCACCGGCCGCACGTGCCCGACGCCGGAGCCGCCGAGCGCATCGCGCGCACGCTCTCGCGCTGGTACCGCACGCCCGCGTACATCTCGGATCCGCATCGCGACATCGTCGCCGCGAATGCTCTGGCCACGGCGCTGGGACACGGGGGCCTCGCCGTGGGCTCCAATCAGATCGCCGGCCTCTTCAACGACCGCATGAAGAGCACGCTCCGGGAGTGGGAGGAGATGACCCGGTCCGCCGTGGCCACGCTCCGCCGCGACGCGCATCCGGATTCCCCCCGCCTGGCGGAGCTCGTGACCGAGCTCTCCGCGGATCCGGACTTCGTGCGGATCTGGGGGCGCCACGACGTCTCGGGCCCGGAGGACACGACCTTCCACATCGTCATCGAGGGATTCGGCGACGTCGCGATCGATGCCCACAACTTCGCCGTGCGCAGCCTCCCCGGCTATCAGCTCACCGTGCTCTCCGCCGGGCCCGGGGGGATGGCCGAGACGCTCTTCGCGGGGCTCGCCGCGTCGGTGCCGCTCTCGTCGGGGCCGACGCCGCCGACGGCCCCGACGAGCACCGCGGCGCCCGAAGGGTAGTACTACGCGGGCCTCCCTCCCCGATGCGCCCTCGCCCTAGCGTGTGTCTCGCGGCAGCGCGGCGATCCGTCGCCGTGCGCGTCGCGCCCCCTCCCCAGGAAAGGACACACGATGCCCTACATCACCACGCCCGACGGCACCGAGATCTACTACACCGAGCTCGGCGAGGGCCGCCCGGTCATCTTCAGCCACGGGTGGCCGCTCAGCTCGGACGCCTGGCAGAAGGAGCTCAAGCTCTTCGCCGACGCCGGCTACCGCGCCATCGCGCACGACCGCCGCGGCCACGGCCGCTCGGCCCGCACCTACCGTGGCAACGACATGGACACCTACGTCGCCGACCTCGCCTCGCTCGCCGAGCAGCTGGACCTGCAGGACATCCTCCTCGTCGGCCACTCCACCGGCGGTGGCGAGGTCGTCCGCTACGCGGCCACCCGCGGAGCCGGGCGCGTGTCGAAGGTCGCCACTGCGGGCGCGGTCCCGCCGATCATGCTCCAGTCCGCCGCCAACCCGGAGGGCACGCCGCTGGAGGTCTTCGACGGCATCCGTGCGGGAGTCCTCAACGACCGGTCGCAGTTCTACAAGGACCTCGCCGAGACGTTCTTCGGCTTCAACCACCAGCCGGAGAAGCGCTCGCAGGGGCTCGTCGACGACTTCCAGCGCCAGGGCATGATGGCAGGCCTCAACGCCGCCTACGACTGCGTGAAGGTGTTCTCCGAGACCGACTTCACCAAGGACCTGGAGGCGCTCGACGTCCCGATCCTGATCGCCCACGGCGACGACGACCAGATCGTCCCCATCGCCGCGGCGGCCGAGAAGGCGATCACCCTCGTCTCGCAGGGGACCCTGAAGGTCTACGAGGGCGCGTCGCACGGGATCTGGGGCGACTACCAGGTCGCCCTCGACGACGACATCCTCGCGTTCTTCGCGGAGTGACGCCGAAGCGGCGGGGGTTTCGGGACCCCCGCCGCTTCCACCGCGATCCGGTGCGCTCAGGAGGATCCGGCGCGCTCAGGCAGTCTCCGCCGCGTCCTCCGCGGGCGCGATGCGCACGAGCATCTTGCCCGTGTTCGCGCCGCGCATCATGTCGAGGAACGCGTCGACGGTGTTCTCGATCCCGTCGACGATCGTCTCGTCGTACGCGATCCTCCCCTCGGCGAACCAGGTCGCCATCTTCTCCTGGAACTCGGGCGCCAGGCCCAGGTACGCCGCGAGCGTGAAGCCCTTCAGGGTCAGGGCCCGCGTGATGATGTTGGCAAGGTTGTCCGGCCCCGGGGTGCGGTCGGTCGTGTTGTAGCCGGCGATCGCACCGCAGAGCGCCGCGCGGCCGCCGTCGTTGAACACGTCGAGCGCCGCCTCCAGATGATCCCCGCCGACGTTGTCGAAGAACACGTCGATGCCCTCCGGAGCGGCGGCCGCGAGCTGCGCCCGCACGTCGCCGTCCTTGTAGTTGAAGGCCACGTCGTAGCCGTACTTCTCGGTCAGCAGCGCGACCTTCTCGGGAGTGCCCGCCGAGCCGATCACCCGGCCCGCGCCGAGGAGCTTGGCGATCTGGCCGACCGCCGTGCCCACCGCGCCGGCCGCACCGGAGACGAACACGGTGTCGCCGGGCTTGAGCCCCGCGATCGCGGTGAGCCCGACGTACGCGGTGAGGCCGGTCATCCCGAGGATGTGCAGGCGCAGCGAGGACGAGAGGCCGGGCACCTCGGGGACGGCGCGGAAGGTCGATGCGTCGGCCTGCACCACGTCGGCCCAGCCGTGCTGGTGCAGCACGACCGTGCCGACCGGGAGCTCGGGGGCCGCGGAGACGACCACCCGCCCGATCGCGCCGCCGGTGATCGTCTCGCCGAGGGCGAAGGGCGGCACATAGCTGCGGACGTCGTTCATGCGTCCCCGCATGTACGGGTCCACGGAGACGAACTCGTTGCGCACGCGCACCTCGCCGGTTGCGGGGGCCTCGTAGACCACCTCCGCGGTCTGGAAGTCATCGGGCGTCGGCCAGCCGACCGGACGCTGGGCGAGCTGGATCTGGGTGCTCAGGGCAGTGGACATGGAACTCCTTCGTGAGGGGGATTCGGATGGGTCGGGAAGTGCGGGCGAGGTCAGAGCACGAGGCCGATCACGAGGAGGATCGCGGCCACCGCCGGGATCACGCCCTGCGTGAGGGCGGCGCCCCGCTTGTCCGGGCTGGACAGCAGGAGCACGAGCGCCGCGGCGGCCATCGACCCCACTCCGACGAACACGAGGGTGGCGCCGACGACCGGGGCGCCGACGGAGAAGAAGACGATGCCCGCGAAGACCGCGATCGCGAGGAACAGGTTGTAGAACCCCTGGTTGAACGCCATCGGCTTCGTCGCCCGCGCCTCCTCCTCGCTCATGCCGAACGTCGCGCGCACCCGGGGCGTGGTCCACGCCACCGACTCCATGACGAAGATGTAGACGTGCACGAGCGCCGCGACTCCGGCGAAGATCAGACCTGCGACGACCACGATGGGACTCCTCTGCGTGAAACCTTTTCTGTAACGACCTGTCCAATATATACTGGATCAGTCATTACAGAAAAGGGCGACCATGGCACGCACGCAGAGCTTCGACCGCGACACCGTGGTGCGCGCGGCTCGCACGCTGTTCTGGACCGTCGGCTACGAGAGCGCGTCGATCCCCGAGCTCGAGACCGCGACCGGCCTCAGCCGCTCCAGCATCTACAACGCGTTCGGCTCCAAGCGCGGCCTGTTCGACGCCGCCGTGCAGAGCTACCTCGATGAGGTCGTCCGTCCGCGGCTGCGCCCCCTGACCGGCGAGACCGTCGCACCGGGCGCGATCATCGACTATCTGGAGGGTCTGCGCGACGCGTTCGGCACCCTGACCTCGATGCCCGCATCGCACGGCTGCCTGCTCGTGAACGCGGCGGGTGCGCCGATCGCGCAGGATCCGAAGGTCGCGCAGGTGATCGCCGACTATCGTGCGGAGCTCCGCGACGCCTTCGACCGCGGGGTGCGCGCGCTTGCGCCCCACCTCGACGTCGCGGATCGCGAACGCCGGGTCACCGCGATCACGAGCAGCGTCGTCGCCGCGTTCGCGCTCGCGCGGATCGACCCCGCCGAGGCGTCGCGCGGCATCGCGTCGGCGATCGAGCTGGTCGCGCTCGAGACCGGGGCGGCTGCGCGCAGCTGACCGCGGCGTCGGTGCGCTCCACTGCGGTCAGGTCGACCACGACCGCCCGCAGCGCACCCGGATCAGATCCGGTCGAGCCCTTCCTTGCGGCGCTCGTCCTGCGATCCCTCGTCGTCGACGCCGCCCGTCTCGTCGAACGCCTCGTCGCGGTGGTGCTGCCGGCGCTCCTCCTGCTCCTGCCGGTCCTCGCGCAGCTCGTCGTTCTTGTCGTGACCCATCTCGTCCTCCTCGTCCGCGCGCATGACGCGCACTCAGGGACAGGATCCTCCACCCGCCCCGGATCCGCACGGTTTTCTGTGACGGCGACAACCAGGACGGGCCATCGCGCCATCGCCCGACTGCTATGTTCGGCACAGCATCACCACCGGCGCCGATTTCGAGGACTTCCATGAGCGATCCCCAGCCCCCCGTCCCTCAGCCCGAGCCCGCGCACGGTGCCGCCGGCTTCCCTCCGCCTCCGCCGTCTGGCGCGCCCGCGCAGCCGGTCCAGCCCGCCCCGCCGGCGCAGGCCCCGCAGTACGGCGAGTACGCGCCGCCGGCGCAGGTCGCGCCTCCGGTTCCGCCGTACGGGCAGCCGCCGCAGCCGGTTCAGGCCCCGCAGTTCGGCGAGTACGCGCCGCCGGCGCAGGTCGCGCCTCCGGTTCCGCCGTACGGGCAGTACGGCGCGCCCACGCCTCCGGTTCCGCCCGCTCCGGGGTACGTGCAGCCGGGAGCGCCCTCGGCGTACCCCGGCGCCTGGACCGCCGCGCCCGCCGCGGTGCGTCCCCTCCGCGGCGTCGGCGCGACCGCTCGCTGGCTGATGCTCGTCTACGCAGCGTTCTCCCTGATCACGATCGCCGTCGACGCCTGGGGCATCGGCGCACTCACCGCGTACGACCAGGGGTCCGCGGGCATCGAGGCGCTCAACGCCTACGACGCCGTCTCGATCCCTCTCTCCATCGTCGCGCTGATCGTGCTCCTCGCCGCCGCCGTCTTCTGGGTGGTCTGGCAGTACCGGGCCGCAGCCTCGCTGCCGGCGGGATCCCTTCGCCGCTCCCCCGGCTGGCACGTCGGATCGTGGTTCATCCCGATCGTGTCGCTCTTCTTCCCGTTCCAGAACGTGTCCGACCTGGCCCGCGCCTCGCAGGCACGGCTGACTCCCGGCATCCGCGGCGCCTGGTGGGCGCTGTGGATCTCGGCGAACTTCGTGAGCGCGGGCGCCAGCCGGCTGATGACATCGGCCGACTCGACCGCAGGGCTCAGCGGAGCGCTCGGAGCCGCGATCCTCGGCGAGGTGCTCGTGATCGGCGCGGCCGTGCTCGGCGGGATCGTCGTCTCCCGCATCACCGACGCGATCGATCCCGCGCGCCGCTGACCCGCGGACCTCGCCGCTGCGACGCACGTCCGGCATCCCAGTCAGGCGTCACACGTCCGGCGCCGTCGGATCCCACCCGGATCCGGCTCGACTAGTGCCCGATGCCGAGATGCGCAAGCCCGTGGGACTCCGGGCGGCGAGCACGTAGCGTGCGCAGGGTCAGCGCAGGCGGATCCGTCCGCCTGCGGATCCCGTCGAAGAAGGAGTCCCATGAACGCCCAGGCGACGAAAACCCCGAAGAACCGCCGCAAGCCCTCCCGTGGAGCCGCGCGCACCGCGGAGGAGAACGCCGAGAAGGGCTTCGCCGCATCCCAGAAGCTGAGCGACAGCATGCAGCGGGTGCTGGTCGACCTCATCGAGCTCTCGCTGCAGGGCAAGCAGGTGCACTGGAACGTGGTCGGCACGAACTTCCGCGACACGCACCTCCAGCTGGACGAGATCATCGAGGCCAGCCGGCTGTTCGCCGATACGGTGGCCGAGCGGATGCGCGCCCTCCACGCGCTCCCCGACGGCCGCAGCGACGTGGTCGCGGAGACCACGACGCTGCCCGAGTGCCCGCACGGCGAGATCGCGACCCGCGACGCGATCGATCTCATGACCGAGCGCCTCGACGGCGTCGCCGCCACCTGCCGCGAGGTGCACGACCAGGTGGACGAGGAGGATCCCACCACCGCCGACATCCTGCACACGATCCTCGAGCGGATCGAGCAGCTCTCCTGGATGGTCAGCGCGGAGAACCGCACCCCGAAGTGACAGGGGGCAGGCTCCGTTCAGCGACGCGCCATCCGCGCTCCCGACACCACGACGAGCAAGCCGGCGAGGGCGCTGAGACCGATGAGCACCGTGACCGGCGACCAGATGCTCAGTGCACCGGCCGCGAGCAGCGGGGGCAGCGTCATGCCGGCGTAGGCGATCAGGAAGATGGCGGCGAGCGCCTCGCCCCGTCGTTCGGGCATGGCCGCCGACGCCGCGGTGGTCAGCGCGTTGCGGAACAGGATCCCGATGCCGGCGCCCGTGATCCCCGCTCCGATCAGGAAGAACGACAGGGACGTCAGCACGGCGCCCGCCGCCACGGCGGCAAGGCCCAGCACCGCGAGGACGATCGCGAGGAGCAGCTGCGCGCGCGCCGGCACCGTCGTGGTGAGGATCTGCGCCGCCGCGGCGGCCATGAAGAGGATGAACGGTGCCACGCCCACCAGAAGCGGCGAGTGCACGCCGAGCACCCGCCCGAGGAACGTCGACGAGAGTCCCATGAAGGTGCCGAAGACGGCGAAGGCGCCGAAGGCCGCCGCGGCCGCCGACCAGAAGGCCGACCGACCCGCCGCCGGGACGGCCACCCGCTGCGGCCGGTACGCGGGCCGCTCCTCGCGCCGCTCGACGGTCTCCGGCACGAAGGCCACGACGACCGCCTCCACGGCGAGGAGGACGGCGAAGATCGCGTAGGGCGTCACGAGCGGGCGCGCCGCCCAGGTGGCGACCACTCCGCCCACGAGGGGACCGAGCGAGATCCCGCCGAGGTTCGCGAAGGTCGACACGAGGGCCGAGCGCCCCGCAGGGCGGCCGGCGGCGGTACCGAGCTCGGAGAGGTGCGCCGTCGCGGTCGCGGTTAGGATTCCGACGCCGAGCCCGCAGACGAAGCGGGCGATGATGAGGCCGGTCACGTCGGTCCACACGAGGAAGAGGACGGCGGAGAGCACGTTGATCAGCAGCGAGCCGAGGATCACGCGCCGGCGACCGAGCCAGTCGGAGACGTGTCCCGCCAGATACAGGCTCACCATCACGCCGACCGCGTAGGACACGAAGATCACCGTGAGGACGATCGTCGGGAAGCCGTCGCGCTGCTGGTAGATCGCGTAGAGCGGGGTGGGGATCGCACAGAACGCCATCTGGGTCAGGAACGCGACGGCGATGATCCAGAAGCCGGCGTGGTGCGGGAGGCGCCGGGCGGAGGGAAGGGCGAGGGAGGCTGTCGTGGTGGTCACGGCTCCATGCTCGCCGCCCGACGTCATCGAGTCCAACGGTTATCATTGATCACTGCCATCGTTCTCATCGATGACTAGGAGCCTGCATGGACACCCGTCAAGCCGAGTACGCGATCGCCGTCGCCGAGGAGCTGAGCTTCACCCGCGCCGCGCAGCGCGTGTTCGCCGGCCAGTCGACCGTCTCCGCCGGCGTGCGCGCGCTCGAGAAGGAGCTGGGCGCCGCCCTGTTCGAGCGCGATCAGCGCGGCGTGCGGATCACCGCGGCCGGAGAGGCCGTCCTTCCCGTCCTGCGTGAGCTCGCCGACGCCGAGGCGCGCGCCAAGGCCGCGGCGGATCCGCGAGGCGAGCTGCGGGGGCTCCTGCGCATGGGCATGTTCACGAGCATCAGCTCCATGGCCGTCCCGCGCGTCATCGGGGCCTTCCATCGCGCGAACCCCCTCGTCGAGCTCCGCCTGCGCGGCACGTCCGGCGGATCCGGCGAGCTCGTGGAGTCGGTGCGCCGCGGCCGGGTGGATCTGAGCCTGTTCGGCCTGCCTGCATCGGCGGCGTCCGGCCTGGCCGTGCACCGGCTCGCGACCACGCCGTACCGCGTCGTCCTCTCCGAGGACCACCCGCTCGCGCAGCGGACGGAGATCGAGGTGGCCGAGATCGCCGCGGAGCACTTCGTCGACACACCGGTCGGCTTCGGCAATCGCGACGTCCTCGACTCCGCCCTCGCCGCACGCGGCATCGTCCGCGACATCCGCGCCGAGGTGACGGAGACGAGCGCGATCCCGGTGTTCGTCGCCACGGGCCTCGGGATCGCGATCCTCCCCGAACTGATCATCACGCCCGTCGACGGCGTCGTCACCGTGGCCCTCGCCGAGCCGATCGAGTGGGATCTCAGCATCATAAGCCCCCGCTCTCCGAGCGCCCCGGCCGCGGCGCTGATCGAGGAGTTCCTGGCCGCCTATCGCTGAGGGGCCGGCGATCCGTGCCGGACGGGTCGACGTCCCATCCCGTCAGGCGGCGGCGCGGAGTGCTCTGAACACCTGGGTCAGCCGCAGCGTGGGCGCATAGGTGCGCAGCAGTGCGGGCCCGATCCGGGTCAGTAGCAGCGGCTGCGGATAGCTCATCCAGAGCGGTTCGTGCCGGGCGCCGAACTTGGCCTTGAAGCGTTCGAGCGAGGCGAATCCGTAGCTGGGCTCCAGCATCTGCGACATCCGGCGGGCCAGCCAGCCGGACTGCCGACCCTCGTGCGGCGCCAGCGGCGTCCCGGAGAGGCCGATCGTCTGCAGACCGTCCTCCGACGCCTGTCGCACGGCAGAGACGATGGTGAACTCCATCGCGCCCGGCATCGCCCGGCGGTCGCGCCGCATGACGTCGAGGGTCCACCCGACGATCCGGCCATCACGCCGAAGAGGAAGCCAGCTCGTCACGACCTGGACGCGGCCGTCCGCACCGATCGCCAGCATCAGGCGCACGTCGGGGTCGGTCAGCTCCGCGAGGCCGCCGAGTGTGAAGCCCATCTCCGGGAGACGCTTGTCGTCGGCCCAGGCGGAGCAGAGCGCGTCGACCTGCGCGCGCACCGCGGGTGCCGTCTCGGCGTAGCGGGTCCACACCGCAGAGAGACCTTCGCGATCGGCACGGTTGACGGCCGTGCGGAGATCCTGACGGCGTCGCCCGCTGAGCGTGAAGCCGTCCACGTCGATCACGGCGTCCGTGCCCACCGGGATGCGCGCCCAGCCGACCTCCTGGAGAGCCGACGCCGCCTCGTCATGGATGCTGTAGAACACCGGCGTCCAGCCGCGCGATTCGCAGAACTCAGCGAAGGTGCGCAGGGCGAAACGCGGATCCTCGGAGATCGGATCTCCGACGGTGAAGGCGATCCCGTCGCGCACACGGTAGGCGACAGCCGAACCGTCCTCGCCGAACCACAGGGAGTTGCCTGCCCAGGTGGCCATGTGCGCGAACGTGGAGTCGCCCGACGCCTTGAGGGCCACATGCAGCTGCTGACGGTCCGCCGCGGTCGCGACCGGAGCCGGCCGGCGGATGACCTTTCGTGCCCCCAGGGCGAGGATCAACGCAGCCAGTGCCGGCAGGCCGCCGGAAAGCAGGAGGATGACCTGCCATTCGGTCTCCGCACCGGTGAGCCCCTGCCACACGATCCCGCCCTCGACGATCGGGCGCACGATCAGTTCGACGAGGGAGACGGCCGCGACCCCGGCGAGAGCGATCCCGCCCACGACGATGCCGAGGATACGACCCCGCATGATCAGCACGGCGCTCACGACGAGCAGAGCCGATGCGACCGGCGCGGCGATCGGATCGATGACGGCACCCGCCCAGGCCAGCACGCCTGTGGCGTTCGGCACGACCGATCCCAGCGCGAGCCCGCTCGCAATGACCACCAGGGCCGAGGCCACCGCACTGCGCCAACGCGTCTGCGCACTCGGCCTCCAGTCCGTACCGGGGCGCGCAGGCCGGCCGATGGTCGCCGCCACGGCGGCCGCGAGCACCGCGAACATCCGCGCCACGTCGGATGCGTGGCCGCTCATGAGCAGCAGGACGACGACGCCCGTTCCGACGACCCATCGCAGCGTCCAGCGCGTGGCCGGACGGAGCCGACTGGAGACGGCCATCAGGAGGGCGGCGCTGGTGACCGACGGTGTCCACGCCTGGTAGCGCAGCGCCTCCTGGGACATCGGCTCTCCGAATGCTGCGGCCGCCGACAGGAGGCTCCAGGCGGCGGCGACACCGGCGGCGGTCGCGGACGCACCGACGCTGAACGCCCACCTGCTGCTCACCGAACGCTCCGCCACCCCGACGGCGACGATGAGGAGGATCCACGAGAGGAAGCTGAAGTGCACGCCGGCGAGTTCCGCTTCGCTCGCCCACGCGGCTCGGGCGATGCCGGCGCCCACCGCCGCGGCGGCGAGCGCCAGCGCCAGCGGATACCGCAGGGAGTTCCGGGCGAGGCGGGGCAGAACACGGTGCATGACTCCAGTCCAGCCGTTCCTCCGTCCCGCGTCGTCATCCGACCGGCGTAACCGCATCCGTCGATCGGCGGGGATCGGGTCCACCGGACGGCGGTGATGGATCCTCGATGCGCGTCTTTGCCCTAGCGTGTGCGGGGAGGAGAAGAGGAACCCATGATTCGTGTCGTGATCGTCGACGACGAGGCCCTGGTGCGTTCAGGATTCACGATGATCCTGAACGCCACGGACGACATCCGCGTCGTCGGTACCGCGTCGGGCATCGAAGCGCTCGATGTGATCAAGGCCGAGAAGCCCGACGTGCTCCTGCTCGACATCAGGATGCCGCAGGTCGATGGGCTGACCCTCCTGGGCATCGTCTCGACCATGCCTGAGCGGCCCGCCGTGGCGATGCTCACGACCTTCGACGCGGACGAGTACATCATGACGGCCCTCGGCTCCGGCGCGTCCGGATTTCTGCTGAAGGACACCGAGCCCGAGCAACTCGGACAGTATGTCCGCGCCCTCGCGGCGGGCGGGGTCGTCCTGTCGCCGAGAGCCTCCCGCACCCTGCTGGACACCCACCCCGGCCTGGGCGCCGCGCTCGACGAGGAGGCGGAGCGCGTCGGCACGCTCACCGACCGCGAGCGCCAGGTGCTGGTGCTCGTCGCCGAGGGGCTCTCGAACGCCGACATCGGCGCGCGGCTCTACCTCGGCGCCGGCACGGTCAAGGACCACGTCAGCGCCATCCTCGCCAAGCTCGGCGTCGCGAGCCGAGTGCAGGCGGCACTGGCAGCGCAGCGCGCCGGGCTGCTCGACGAACGGCCGTCGGACCGGTGAATCGCCTGGCGGCCATCTGGCGGCGCATCCCGGCGTGGGCGACGGATCTCCTCGCCGTCGCCATCGCCGCCGTCGATGCGACCCTCACATCCGTCGACGAGGGGGTGCTCGGCATCAGTACCAGCGCGCTCGCGTGCGCGGCGCTGCTGATCCGACGCCGATGGCCGCTCATCGCCTTCGCGCTGACACTGCCCGCCGCCCTCATCGCGAACATCCTCGCCGCCCCGGTCATCGCGCTGCTCGCGCTCTCGAGCCGCAGCCGCCGCAGATGGCTGCTCTTCCTCTGCGGAGCGCTGTTCGCCGCAGCCGAGGCCGTCGGCTGGCCCCTGACGAGCCTGCTCACGACCGACCAGAACTGGACGGCTGTGACCTTCGTCTACCAGCTCGCCACCGCCGCCGCCCCGATCCTGCTCGGGCAGCTGACCCAGGCGGCATCCGATCTGCGAGCGAGGATCGCCGAGATCGAGGCGACGAAGCAGCACGAGCGCGAACTGTACGCGCAGAGTCTTCTCACCCAGGAGCGCAACCAGCTCGCCCGCGAGATGCACGACGTGGTCTCCCATCAGGTGAGCCTGATCTCGGTGCAGGCCGGCGCACTGCAGGTGACGGCCGCCGACGCCGAGGTGCGCGATGCGGCCAGCTCCATCCGGACGATGGCCGCAACCACTCTGGACGAGCTGCGCTCGATGGTGACCCTCCTGCGCGCCGCGGGCACGCGGAGCCCTGGCCTCGCGCCCCAGCCCACCATCGCCGATCTGACCGACCTCATCGCGGCGAGCGGTCTGCCGGTCACCACGATGGGAGAGCTCCCGCGCGGAATCCCCTCCGCCGCCCAACGCGCCGTGTACCGCACCGTGCAGGAGGCCCTGACGAACGTGCGCAAGCACGCACCCGGATCGGCGATCCGCGTGCGTCTGTGGTCGGACGACCGATCGTATGGCGTCATCGTCGAGAACTCCCGCCCGTCGGAACCTCCCCTGGATCTGCCGAGCGCGCGGCTCGGGCTGCTCGGCCTCAGGGAACGCGCGGAGCTTCTCGGCGGTACCCTCGTCGCCGCGCCGAGCGGTGACGGCTATGCGGTGCGCCTCGCGCTTCCGCGTTCCCCCGCCTGACCCGCCGACCGGGAGCGCGCTTCCCGCCAGCCGGCGGATCCGCCCGCGATGCGACGCGCGGAGCATGGGCATGTCACCACTGATCGACGTCGATGACATCTCCATCGCCGTGAGAAAGGGAATCCTCATGCAGACCTCCGACGCGCGCCTGATCATCGATCTCGCGGACTCCGTCCGCAACGCGGCTCCGATCCAGAAGGACGCCGAAGCCGCGCAGCTGATCTCCCAGCTGATCGGCTCCCAGCCCGACGCGCTCTACTTCCTCGTGCAGACCGTGCTCCTGCAGAAGGAGGCGCTCGCTGCGCAGCAGGCCTCCCCCGGTGCTGCGCCCGGCGCCGCGTACGCCGCTCCGGCAGCGGCACCGGCCGCCTCCGCCCCAGCGGAGGAGCAGCGCGGACGATGGGGCGGACTGTTCGGTTCGCGCCGGCAGCCGAGCGCCGACGGCGGCGCGGGAGGGGGCAGCTTCCTCAAGACCGCCGCGGCCGGGGCGGCCGGCGTGGCGGGCGGGGTTCTGCTCGCGCAGGGGATCTCCGGACTGATGTCCGCCCCGCACGACCAGCACCACGCCGAAGACGACCACGACGAGTGGGACGACGACGGCTGGGACTCGTTCTGACATGTCGACCTCGCTCGAGCTCGTTCCCGCCGCCCGCGGCGATCTTGCGGCTCTGGTCCCGCGCATCCAGGCGGCGTTCGCGATCGCCGTCGTCGAGAGTTCCGGAGAGACCCTCCGGGGGCCCATCCCCTCGGACTCGGAGGTGTGGGAGTCGTTCGACGACCCGGATTCGCACGTCCTGCACGTCGTCGCCGAGGGTCGGAGGATCGGGGGCGCCGTCGTCGGCATCCGCCCTGAAACGCAGCACAACAGCCTCGACCTGTTCTTCATCGATCCCGAGTTCCACGACCGAAGGTACGGCCGTCGGGCCTGGCAGGCGATCGAGGAGCGCTATCCGCTCACCCAGGTGTGGGAGACGATGACGCCGCACTTCGAGACGCGCAACATCCACTTCTACGTCAACGTGTGCGGATTCCGGATCGTCGAGTTCTACCACCCCGGCCATCCGGATCCGCACGAGCCCCCGCCGTCGTCGGCTCCCGGGCCGGAGGGGAGCGGGCGAAGCGACGACGACCTCATGTTCCGGTTCGAGAAGACTCTGCGGCCGAACGGCTGAGGGGGCGCACGGCGCCGCGGGGGGATCCTCCCGGCGGCGCTTCCGTTCCCGTAGAGTGCTTGACACCGACGGAACCGGGCCGCTCGGCGGATCCCTCGACCTGTGAAGGACGGCCATCCGCATGTTGATGATCGCACTGGTCGTGGCGGGCCTCGGGCTGCTCGTCTGGGCCCTGTGGAGCCGCACCTTCCGACGGGCCACCGTCAACGGCCCCGTGGTGATGACGGCGCTCGGCGCTCTCGCCGGCGCCCTGCTGCCTCCGCAGGAACCGCTCTTCATGGAGTCCAAGACGACGCTGTTCCTCGCAGAGCTCGTCCTCGCCTTCCTCCTCTTCGTCGACGCTCTCGACGTGCGGGGCTCGCTCAGCTCACAATTCCGCGGGGTTCCGCTGCGGCTGCTCGGTCTCGGCCTTCCCCTCTCCCTGCTCCTGGCCTTCGCCGTCGGCCTCGTCCTCCCCCTCGGGCTCTCCCTAGCCGTTGTCCTGGCGATCGCTTGCATCGCCGTCCCGGCGGACTTCTCCCCCGAGACCTCCCTCGTGCGCGATGAGCGCATCCCCGCCAGAGTCAGGCGCTGGTTGAGCATCGAGAGCGGCTACAACGACGGTCTGGTCTCTCCGCTGCTGCTCGGCGCCCTCGCCTTCGCCAGCGCCGGCAGCACCAGCGACGCGGGTCGCGCGCTCGCCGTCGCCGCGCCCGCCGGCCTCATCGCCCTCCTCGTAGGCGGCGCTCTCGGTGGAGCGATCGGGGGTGCCACGCGATTCGCCGACTCCCGCGGATGGACGGAGCCTCAGAGCATGCGGATCGCCTTCATCGCCGCACCCGTCCTGGTCTTCGCCACCACGGTGCTCCTTCACGGAAACGGCTTCGTCGCCGTGTTCGTCGCCGGCGTGGTCATCCGCGTCGCGCGCGGCAAGCGGGGCATAGAGCACACGGAGCTGTCCCTCGTCGAGGATCTGTCGTGGCTGGCGAATCTGCTGCTCTGGCTCGCCTTCGGATTCGCCTCCACGCTCCTGCTCAGCCAGACGTACGACTGGTGGCCCGCGATCGTCCTCGCACTCGTCGCGCTCACCGCCGGACGGCTGGTCCCTGTCAGCATCGCCCTGCTCGGAAGCGAAGCCACCCGAGCGGAGCGCTTCTTCATCGCGGCGATGGGTCCGCGAGGCGCGGCATCCATCGTGTTCGGCCTGATCGCCGCCAATGCGCTGCCGGGCGAAGAAGGGTTCATGATCCTCGCCGCCACCTGCATGGTCGTCCTCGGCAGCGTCGTGATCCACGGCATCGGCGGCCCGCTCCTCGTGCGGCGACTGTGGCCAGCGACGCCCACCGCGACGGTCTCCTCCACTCCACGCTGAGCGCGGGCGGCGGGACGATTCCGGCCACCACGGGGAGGAGCGTGGGTCATGCTCCGGTCGCGACCACGCTCTCGCGCGGAGCGGGTGCGGCATTCATCGCTCGCGAGGCCCAGGCCGTCACGCGCTCGAGCGGCCCTCTGCCCCACCGCAGCGCCCAGATCGTGCAGCCCGCCAGCAGAGCGCCGATGCAGACGAGCCACGAGAGGGGAACGTTCGAAGACTCCGCGAATGCGTCCGGCGCCAGGGACAGCGGTGCGCTGAGCATGAAGAACGAGATGACGTGGGCAGTGTACGCGGTCAGCGGCATCGAGCCGACGGCAGCGATCGGGACCAAAGCCACCCGGATCCAGCGGGCCAGCAGCAGGCAGACGCCGATCACAGCGATCGCAAAACCGCCCGATCCGATGATCTCCAACGTCCCGCCCGAGTGCGGGCTCACGCCCCAGGCGCTGCTCAGGACCGAACCGGGATCGGGCACCGCCGACGGATCGGCCGCCGACGCTGCACCGCCCTTCCCGCTCCCCCCGCCGACGGAGGCCGATCCCTGTGCTCCGTCGAGTGAAGAAGCCGCCACATCGGCGGCCCAACCGTTGCGGACCCCGGTCACCGCGCTGCCGATGCCGTAACCCGCGACCGCGAGGATCGCCCCGACGAGCGCCAGGCGGACCGCGGTGCGCGCCGCGCCGAGCTCGCACCGCGCCAGGGCGAGGCCCGCCAGCATCAGCGGCAGCCATACGGTGAGCGGGTACGCGCCGGAGAGCAGGAACGCGACGCCGGGCGCGCCCGAGGCGCCGCCGGTCCCCGCCGAGGACGTCAGGGCGTTCACCGTGCCGACGAGCGTCGGGCCGACGACCGCGAGCACCGCGGCGGTGACGACGAGCGTCCGCCTCCGCATGCCGAGGAACGGCGTGATGAGCAGGAACAGCACGCCGTAGATCGGGAGGATCACCGCGATCTCCGTGCCGAGGAGCTCCAACGCGAGCCCGAGCGAGAGGACGGCGATGGCCCGACCCACCATCTTCAGGCGAGCGGATCGGAGGTCCTCCCCGGTGGGCCTGCCCCCTGCGCCCGCCGCGATCCCCACGGAGACGCCGGCGACCACGGCGAAGAGGATCGAGGACCGACCGGACACGAGCGTCGTCCAGGTGAGCGGGTCGGCGAGGTCGAAGGTCGCGGAGACGCCGACGTGGACGCCGATCATCCCGAAAACCGCCAGCCCCCGGGCCACATCGATCCCGCTCAGCCGAGGGGCCCGTCCGAACGACGCCCACCTCGTGAAGAACGACGGCCGGGTGCGCGCGGGGGCGACGGGGGACGGAGTGCTCATGGCGTGTCTTCCTTCCGGGGTTTGGCGGGCGAGGAGTCGACACGGAGGCGGTCGCAGGGAACCGTGACCTCCCACGCGAGGGTCTGCTTCAGCGTGACGTCGTCCCGGGGAGGCGCTTGGGCGCACAGCCGTCGCGCGTCCTCGACCTGCGGACTCCACGCCGGACCCTGGGAACGCCGCGTGTCCGACGGAACGACGTGCAGCACCAGCGACGAGGCCAGCGCCGCCACGGCGATACGGGCAAGCAGGGCCGACGTGCGGCCCGCTCCTGACCGATCCCGCCGGGCCCGCACGGTCCCGTCCGCCGCCACGACGACCGCAGCGGCGACGAGCATCGAGGGCAGGACGCCATAGCGAGGAAGCCAGATGGAGCGCAGTTGCCGAGCCGTGTGCCCGGCATAGTCGTAGTAGTCCTCGGGGTTGGCGTACACGCTGCCGCAGTAGACGATCACGGCTCCCGCCAGAAGCAGAGCGACGAGGATCCGGTGCGACCGGGACGCCGAGCGCAGCAGCACGCCCAGCAGCACGCCGAGCACCGCCGCGGCGCCGAGCACGACGAGCAGGCTGCGCCCCGCGAGGACGGGGCCGATCTCCTGCTGCGGAAGCAGGAAGGGGAGCACCGCGTTCACGACCAGGCCCTTGGCGTAGGACAGCGGCTCGACGTGGCCGAACGCGGTCTGCCGGCGCGGGCTCAGCAGCGCGGCGATGATCTGCGCAGACGATCCGGCAAGCAGTCCGGCAGCGACGATGCGCCGCATCGGATGACGCACCCGCCACAGCGCCACGGGGATGAGCAGCACCGCCTGGATCTCGGTCAGCGCCGCCAGCGCGGCCAGGATCGCGGACGCGACGGCGATCGTCGCGCGGCGGGGCGTGACCAGGAGCAGCCACAGCAGGGTCCACATCATCAGCGTGTGCAGGTTGGCCGTGTTGCCGAGTACTTCGCGCGCCGCCAGCGGCGCGAGCACGGTGAGAGCGGCGAGGAGAACCGCATGGGCAGGAAGCAGGATCCGACGCGCGCACAGCCACACGACCGCCGCGCACCCTCCCGCGACCAGGCAGCTCCCAGCGGTCATGGCGATGGCCATCGATTCGACCGGCAGAGCGGCGGCGAAGCCTGCGATGATCCGGGGAATCACGTGCAGGTAGCCGCCGTAGGGTGCGAAGGTCTCGGCGAAGCCCGCATCGATCGCGCCCTGCAGAAAGTCCCGTCCGTCCTCGGCCCAGAGGGTGTCTCGGGCCGTCACCGGCAGACGCAGCCAGGCCAGTGCAGCACCCACCGTGCCGATCAGCACCGCCACCGCGGCGACGACGGCGGGCCGCGGAGGCATCCTGATGCCCCCGTCCTCTCCTGTCTGCTCACGGATCCGATGGCGGACCGCCGGCGTCGAAGTCATCGTGGCGTCGTCTCGGCGGTCATGGATTCCCGGGGTGCGTCGTGGATGGTCGTTCCGGTCTTCCATGGTTCCGCCGCGGCCGCGGGCACCGGATCCCCTGATCGGGGGTGGACGCACCGCCGATCAGGGGGAAGAAGGGGCGCCTTCCCGGATGTCGCCGGCGCCGGCGCTGGTGAGGATCGAGAGGTGACCGACTTCTTCTCCGAGCTCTGGCTGGGCTTCCTGCACGTCCGGATCGTCGACGGCGTGCTCCCCGTGATCGTCTACGTCCTCGCCGGCGGCGGCATCGTCGTCACCCTTCTCTGGGGCGCGACGAGACGGTCGATCCTCATCGCAGCGCTGGCGGGGGTCGGCGGCGGCATGCTCGCCGTCGCGCTCTGGCTCGTCTGCGTGCGATGGCTCGACCTGTTCGGAGGCAGCCTGGGAATGCCCACGTACCTGTGGCTCGCGGCGGCCCTCTCGGCCGTCGCCGTCGGAACGGCCTCCCTGTTCCGCCGAGGGGCGCTTCGTCGTACCGTGGCGGTCGTCGCCATCGTCTCCTCGATCGCGGCGGGAACACTCGGCATCAACGCCGCCTTCGGCCTGAACCGCAGCATCGGGAATCTGCTCAACATCGTCGTCGACCAGCCGCTCCGGCTTCCGGCTCCGACCGCCGCGCCGGAGAGATCCCCCGCGCCCGTACGCCCGCTCTGGGAGACCTGGACGCCGCCCGCAGGCATGCCCCGCGCGGGCCACACGGGTACCGTCGCGATCCCGAACGTCGAGAGCGGATTCACCGCCCGCAGCGCCGGCGTGTACCTCCCTCCCGCGGCCCTGACTGCCAACCCGCCCCGGCTTCCCGTCGTGCTCATGCTCATGGGCCATCCAGGCAACCCTGATCCTGCGCCCATCGCGCAGGTGCTGGACGCCTTTGCCGCCGCCAACCACGGTCTCGCCCCCATCGTGGTCGTCGCCGATCAGGTGGGAGCGGACGTGAAGGACACCGGATGCGTGGACTCGCGCCTCGGCAAGGTCCGCACCTACCTCCTGCACGACGTCATCCCGTGGATGCGCGCGAACCTCAACGTCGCTGCCGACCCCCGGCTCTGGACCGTCGCGGGGTATTCGAACGGCGGCCAGTGCGCGATCTCACTGGGTGCCGAGCACCCCGAGCTGTTCGGCACGGTGATCTGCGTCTCCGGAGAGGAGTTCCCCGGCGCCTCCCACCCTGCGGACGCCCTCCAGCACCTTTTCGGGGGCGACGCGCAGAAGTACGAGCAGGCCAAACCACTCGCCCTGCTGCAGCAGCACCGCTACTCGGGGACCACGGCCGTCTTCACGGCGGCCAAGGACGACCCTCGCTATCTGGACGTCGCGAAAAAGTTCGCCGTCGCGGCGCAGGCGGCAGGGATGAACGCGCAGCTTCGCGAGCTCGCCGGCGGCGGCCACGGCGCTGCGGCGCTCACGGGCGGCCTCCGCGCCGCCTTCGCCGTCACCTATCCGGTGCTCGAGCTCTCACCACCCGGCCGGGAGGCGACGGCGACCGGCCCCTGACGGAGCTCTTCTCAGGCGGATCCGATGAGAGGAGCCGGCCGGTGGCGAACCGGCCGGGCTCCTCGGAGTGCCACGGCTTGGCGAATGACCGGAAGTCTGGGGAAACCCGCATGCGCCGTGGGACCTTCCCGCACATCACCGTACGGGGGTGCGCCCGCGCCGGGCAGGGGCTTGACGACGGCGGTGAGGACCGACTAGCGATCAGAGACTGCGCCGGAGCGCCTCGACGATGGTCGTGGCGCGGTCGTCCGCACCGGCCTCCATCCAGTTCGTCACGAACGCGAACCCCACGCGGGCGTCGCGGTCGGCGAAGGCGACCTGGCCCCCGGCGCCGTCGTGGCCGAAGCTCGCCTCGCCCAGGTAGCGTCGCGCCGCGGAGTCGAGCTGGAATCCGCGCGACCACCGGGGCCACGGACCGTCGGTGGGGAACACGGGCTCGCCCGCGCTCATCGGGATCAGCGCCTGCGCGAGGATCGCGTCGTCGAGCACGCGCACGCCGTCGGTCGCCGCGACGGTGGCCGACCAGAAGGCGCTCAGCGCATCGGCCGTGGCGATGCCGCCGGCCCCCGGGATCTGCGCCGCCTGCACGCGCGGATCGTTGAATCCGCCGCGCGGACTCACGAGCGCCGCGGGAAAGGCGTCCCCGAGCGTCATCGCCCGCGGCGTCCAGGGGGATTCTGCCGCCTCGAGCTGCCGTCCTGCCTCCTGCTGGCTCTCCGACGCGTGCAGCTGGGCGACGCGGGAGCGTTCTGCGTCGGGCAGACCGATCCAGATCCCGTCCGACCACGGCTCCGCGATGAGGGCGAGGTATTCGCCGGGCAGCTGTCCCGTCACCCGCCGCACGAGCTCACCGGCCAGCCAGCCGTGGGTGATCGCGTGATAGGCGTAGCCGGTTCCCGGCGTCCACAGCGGCTCCTGCGCGGCGAGCGCGGCGGTCGCGAACGACCAGTCGAGCGCCTGATCGAGGGTGAGGGCGCACCGGAAGGCGGAGAGTCCCGCCCGATGCGCCAGCAGCTCGGCGACCGTCACGTCAGCCTTGCCGGCGGCCGCGAACTCCGGCCAGTACCGCGCGACCGGCTGCTCGTAGTCGAGGAGGCCCTCCTGCACCAGTCGCGCGATCAGCGCCGACATCACGCCCTTGGTGCACGAGAAGATCACGGAAGCGGTGTGCTCGTCCCACGGCGTCGCCCGCTGCTCGTCGGCGACGCCGCCCCACAGGTGCACCACCCGCCGCCCGTCGACGCGGACCGTCAGCCCTGCACCCATCGCGGGCCGCCCGGCGAAAGCGTCCGCGAACGCGTCGGCGACCTGCTCATATCCGGCCTCCACGGTCCCGTGGATCTCGGTCTGCGTCATGGCGTCTCCTCGTCGCTGTCGCCCGGCCGCGCATCGGCGAGCCGGGGGGTGGGGCCTGTCTGGTCGAACGCGAGCGGATCCGTGAGGCGTCCTGCGAAGGCGCCGCCCGATCCGGCGTTCTCGAAGGCGAGCAGCCAGGGGGTGCCCGCGCGGTCTGTGACCACCCGCCCCGCATAGCGGCGTTCGTCCGCGAGCAGCTCCGCGCGGCCGAGGTCGTACGGCCCTGTGGGAGAGGCCGCGGGGGCGATCCAGATCCCGCCCTGCGCATCGAGGCGGTCACCGGCGAGGTGGGCCGCATCGCACGAGAACAGCAGCCAATCGCGCCCGCTCAGGCGCACCGGCTGCGGCACTTCCAGGTGTGCGAACCCCGCGCCGGGCTCGGTGAGCGGCGGACCGATGCACCACTCGGAGAGGTCGGCCGATCGGGCGTGCCCCACGACACCGCGGTCACGGGCCGTCGCGCCCGAGCGCGACCGCGCGGTCACGAGCATGTGCCACCCCTCGCCGTGGGGGTCGCGGAACACCCAGGGATCGCGCCACGCCTCCTCGTGCCACGTCCCATCGGACAGGAGCTCGTACCACTGCGGATCGGCCGAGAGCCGCACGTCGGGGAGCTTGTGCCACGTGAACAGGTCGTCCGATCGGGCCACGCCCACGGTCTCCACGTTCGCGATCTCGTCCGGCGCGAGGAAGTTCGAGCCTGTGTAGAACATCCGCCACGATCCGTCGTCGGCGCGGATCACGCTCCCCGTCCAGGTCGCCGAAGCGTCCAGCTCCCCCGGCTCACCAGGGGTCAGCACGACTCCGTGGTCCGTCCACTCGACGAGGTCGCGCGAGGTGGCGTGCCCGATTCGGGCGTTGCGGTGCCGGAGATCCGGATCGCCGAGCGACATCGGAGCGTGCAAGTAGAACAGGTGGAAGAGCTCGCCGTCGTCGGCGACCCAGAAATCCCAGACCCAGTGATCCCGTGTGCTGAACCCCATCCCGTCAGCCCTTGACCGCACCCTGGATCAGCGCCTTGATGAACTGGCGCTGGAAGATCACGAAGATCAGGACCGTGGGGAGGATGATGATCAGCGCGCCCGCGTTCAGCAGCGGGATGCTCAGGCTGTACTGGCCCTGGAAGAAGGTGAGCGCTCCCGCGACGGTCCGCTGCAGAGGGTCGGAGACGAGCACGACGGGCAGCAGGAACTGGTTCCACGTCCACAGGAAGAGCAGGATCGCCAGTGCAGACAGGGCCGGCCGCGCGAGCGGAAGCTGGATGTGCCTCAGCTCCTGCCACATGCCGGCGCCGTCCATGCGAGCCGCCTCGGCGAGCTCCTCGGGCACGCCGACGAAGTGCGCCCTCATCCAGAACACGCTGAACGGCATGAACAGCCCGATGAGCGGGAGGATGATCGCCCACTGGGTGTTGAGCACGTTGAGCGACTGCATCTCGTAGTAGAGCGGGATGATGATCGCCTCGAACGGGATGGTGAGCCCGAGCACGAAGAGGATGAGGAGCGCGCGCGAGCCGCGCATCCTGATCCCGCCGAGCGCGTAGCCGGCCAGCGACGCCACGATCAGGCTGACCGGCACCACTCCCAGCACGACGAGCGCGCTCGAGCCGAGGAGCTCCCACACGTGCCCCGTGTTGAACGCCTCGACGAAGTTCCCCCACTGGGGATCCGACGGCCAGGCGAGCCCCGTCGGGTTCACATCGGCGGGCTGCAGAGCGGCCGACACCATGTTCAGCAGGGGGATGACGGTGAGCACGAGGACGAGGACGAGGAGCACCCGCCCCGTCCACTTCTCGATCGGGTTGACGATCATTTGTCACGGACTTTCGAGAGACGCTGGATCGGGAGGACCACCGCGAGCACGAGGATCATCAGGACGATCCCGAAGGCGGAGGCGAGACCCACCTCGCTCTGGGTGAAGCCGATCCGGTAGATGGAGATGCCCGGCACGAGAGTGGCCCGCCCGGGGCCGCCGAGGGTGGTGGTGTAGATGATGTCGAAGCTGCTCAGCGCGGCGATGATCGTGATGGTCACGAGCACGGCGAGCTCCTGGCGCAGGCCGGGGATGGTGATGGTGAAGAACTCGCGCCACCATCCCGCGCCGTCGAGCCGGGCCGCCTCGTACAGCGAGACGTCGATCTTGCCGATGCCGGTGAGCAGCAGCACGGTGCACAGCCCGGTGAGGGTCCACGAGCCGATCAGGCCCACGGCCGGCAGGGCCGTCTGATAGTCGCCGAGCCAGGGACGCGCGAGCCTGCCGAGCCCGATCCAGCCGAGGATCTGGTTGACCGCGCCGGTCTGGGCGTACATCCACGACCACGCGATGCCGGCCGCGGCCAGCGGGATGATCTGGGGCAGGAACAGGATCGTCTGCGAGGCGCTGGAGAAGAAGCCGGCACGCACCGAGCGGATCAGCGTCGCGAGGACGAGCCCCGCTGTGACCGGGATGACGGTGAAGAACGCGATCAGGACGAAGGCGTTGCGGATGGCTCCGAGGAGATCCGGATCCGTGAACACCGTCAGGTAGTTGGAGAGCCCGACCCAGGTGGAGGGGCCGATGCCGTTCCACTCGTAGAACGAGTACTGGACGCCCTGGATCAGAGGCCAGAGCACGAACGCCGCGTAGAAGAACAGGGCCGGTGCGACGAGCACCCAGCCGATCCGGCCGGGCCGCCCGGCCGCCCGACGTCGGGCGGGCGGGCGGCCGGTCGGATCCGGGGCGGCCTCGCGGGCGAGATCGCGAGCCACCCGTCGTGCCGACAGGGCGGGGTAGGTCGTGTCCCCGCCTGAGCGAGACCGCGTGGACGTCATGTTTACTTCTTCACTTCCTGGGCGTAGAACGCCTGCACCTTGTCGACGTACTCCTGACCCGAGATCTGGGAGGTCACGAGCAGCTGCGATTCGGGGATGATGACCCCGGCGTAGATGCCCGCGGTGGTGTTCGCCATGAAGTCGACCTGGCCGTCCTCCTTGGCGACCTGCGCGGCGGCCGCGAGGACCTGCTCGGTGATCGAGCCCTTCTCGACCTTCGGCTGCGCCTGCGACGGGTCACCACCAGGGGCGGCTCCGGTGACGTCGACGACGATCTGACGCGCCTTGTCGTTCGTGTGCACCCAGTTGAGGAAGTACGCCACCTCGTTGAGGTGCGTGGACTTGGCCGCCGCGGAGAACGAGTTCGCCGCGCCCATAGCGACGTGCGTGCCGCCCTTCTCGGCCGGCGGCACGAGGAAGAACGTCAGATCCTTGCCGAGCTTCTTCGCGTAGTTCGTCGCCTCCCAGTTGCCGTTGAACGTGAACACGCCGCCGGCGTCCTGGAAGCGGCTGACGAAGGAGAAGTAGTCGAGGGCGTTGATGTCCGAGGGGAAGTAGCCCGCGTCGGCCCAGGTGCGGATCAGCTCGGCGCCCTTGACGTTGCCGGGGGTGCTGAAGCTCGCCCCCGGCTTGTTGAACATCCAGTCGAGGAACTGCTGCTTGTCGGCGTACTGGTTCATCGCCGCCTGCACGGCGAAGTTGACGACACCGTCCTTGTCCCCCTCGACCAGCGGTGCGACGCCGGCGGCCTTGGCCTTCGCGAAGTCCTCCTCGAGCTCGCCGAGCGTCTCCGGCGGCGCGCTGATGCCGGCCTGCTGCGCGAGCTTCGTGTTCATGAAGATGCCGGTGACGCTGTAGCCGAGGCCGAGCTGGTACAGCGATCCGCTCCCGCGGACTCCGTCGGCCGTCATCCGCAGCGGGGCGAGCTGCGCCGGCGACCACTTGTCCCAGCCGTAGGCGGTGAAGTACGGATCGAGGTTCGCGACGAGGCCGTCCTTCACCGTGTCGCCGAGCGTGGGGAGCCGGATGAGGTCAGGCGGCGTGGAGCTCGCGAGGAGCTTCGGCGCGTTCGCGGTGAGGTTCTGGAACGTGTCGCGGGTGATCTTGAACGTGATGTTGGGATGCTGCTTGGTGAACTCCTTGGTGAGCTCGTCCGTCAGCGGGAAGCCGGTCTCATCGGCGATCGTGAGCTGGACCTTGTCCTTCGTCAGCTGGGTGCTGACCTCGGTCGCAGCGGTCGCGCCGCCGGTCGACGAACCGGGCGCGCACGCCGTGAGGGCGATGGCGGCGAGCGAGGCGATCACGGCGACGGTCGTTGCGCCGCGCACCCGCCTTCCCCGTGCAGTTGCGGACATGCAGAGACTCCTTCGTCCTGGGAGCAACACTCCCGATTCCCTTTGCTGAAAGCTTTCAGCGGGCCAATACTGAACCAACTCGCGTACGTTTGTCAACTGCAGGCCGACGAGCCGGGCCGGGCACGGTCACGGCACGCAGACAAGGAGGAGGTTCTCGATGCTGAGCAAGCGCGTGACCCTGACCGATGTCGCCAAGAAGGCCGGCCTGTCCGTGTCCGCCGCCTCGATGATCCTGAACGGCAAGCCCGACACCCGCCTGTCCCAGGAGGCGCACGATCGCGTGCACGCCGCGGCCGCCGAGCTCGGATACCGTCCCAACGTCGCCGCGCGCGGACTCAAGACCAACAAGACGCAGACGATCGCCTTCATCTCGGATTTCGTCGCGACCACCCGATTCGCGTCCGGGCTCATCAAGGGCGCCCTGTCGGCGGCAGAGGCGGCTGGGCACGTCATGATGGTGCTCGAGACCGGCGGCGAGCCCAAACGCGAGACCGAGGCGATCGGCGCCGCACTCGACCGGCAGGTGGACGGCATCGTCTTCGCGGCCATGCGCGCGCGGGAGCTCTTCCTCCCCGACATGCGCATCGAGACGCCCGCCGTGATGCTGAACGCCACCAACAGCCGCTTCCCCCACTCCGTGCTCCCCGACGAGTACCGCGGAGGGCGCGCTGCGATCCAGGTGCTCATGGACGCCGGGTTCCGCGACGGCATCGCCCTGCTCGGCCAGAGCGAGGCGAAGGAGAGGGAACTGTTCCGCTCGGCCACCGTCGCCCAGCGCGTCGCCGGGATCCGCGAGGCGATGGCCGACCAGGATCTGGAGTTCGTGGCAGAGGTCTCGGTGTGGCTGTGGGAGCCGGACGAGGGCTACCAGGCCATGAAACGCCTGCTCAGGCAGAAGAACCCGCCCCGGGCGATCGTCGCCATGAACGACAGGCTCGCGTTCGGCGCCTACCAGGCGGCCGGTGAGCTCGGGGTGCGCATCCCGGAGGATCTGTCGATCGTGTCCTTCGACAACGACGAGATCGCCGCCTACCTCCGGCCAGGCCTGACCACGGTCGCTCTTCCCCACGAGGCGATGGGCGCCCGCGCGGTCGACCTCCTCCTGCATCCCGAGCCCGCGACCGAGTCGCTGATCCCGATGCCCGTCGTCGTGCGCGACTCCGTCCGCTGAACCGGGGCGCCGCGGGCGCTCCTACTCCCGCGCTTCCGGATCCGTTGAACCTTCCGCGGCTCTCTCTCGTGCTCCCTCACGGGGGGGTATCGCCTCCTCGCGCCCCGCCGACGAAGGAGATGACGACCATGAACACGACCGACGACCGCACCGCCCTCGCCACCGACGAAGACACCGCGAGCCCGCGCCGCTCATCCGCCGTCGAGACCGCTCCGGTCCTCAGCGCGGTTTGGCCGCTCCTGCGGATCGCCATGGCCCTGATCTTCCTGTGGGCCTTCCTCGACAAGACCTTCGCGCTCGGATTCAGCACCGGCCGGGACGCCAAGACCGGAGCCGTCGACCTCTTCGGCCCCGCCGCGTGGATCCACGGCGCCTCCCCCACCACCGGATTCCTGGAGTTCGGGACCCAGGGCCCGCTCGCGCCGCTCTTCACGGCGCTGGCGGGCAACGTCGTGGTCGACTGGCTGTTCATGCTCGGCATGGGCGGTGTGGGCATCGCACTGCTCCTCGGCATCGCCACCCGGATCGCCACTGTCGCGGGAGTCGCCCTCATGATCCTGCTGCGCCTCGCCGTGTGGCAGAGCCCGAACAACCCGATCGTCGACGAGCACCTGGTGTACGCGCTGGTGCTGATCGCACTCGCCGTCACTCCCGCGGCACACCGCATGAGCCTCGACGCGATGTGGCAGCGCCTCCCCATCGTGCGGAGGCTCCCGATCCTGCGCTGACGCGATCGGCGCTTCGGCGCGGCCTAGTTGAAGTCGCCGCCGCCCTGGAAGTCGCTGGCCATGTCGGCGAAGCGGGAGAAGTGGCCCTGGAAGGCGACCTGGATGGTCGCGGTGGGGCCGTTGCGGTGCTTGGCGACGATGAGGTCGGCCTCGCCCGGGCGCACGTCCTTGTCGTAGACGGAGTCGCGATGCAGCAGGATCACCATGTCGGCGTCCTGCTCGATGGATCCCGACTCGCGCAGGTCGCTGATGGCGGGCTTCTTGTCCTGCCGCTGCTCGGGGCCACGGTTCAGCTGCGAGAGCGCGATCACCGGCACCTGCAGCTCCTTCGCGAGCAGCTTCAGAGCGCGGGAGAACTCCGAGACCTCCTGCTGACGCGACTCGACGCGCTTGCCGCTCGTCATCAGCTGCAGGTAGTCGATGATGACCATCTTCAGACCTGCGCGCTGCTTGAGCCGGCGGCACTTGGCGCGGATCTCGACGAGCGTCATGTTGGGGCTGTCGTCAATGTACAGGGGCGCGTCGTTGATGCGCCCGCGGGTGGCGGCGACCGTGGTCCAGTCGCGCTGGTCGAGGGTTCCCTTGCGCAGGTTCTGCAGCGGCACCGCGCCTTCGGCGCTGAGCAGACGCATGGCGATCTCGGCCTTGCCCATCTCGAGCGAGAAGAAGATCGACGGCTGGTTGCTCCCGATCGACGCGGCCCGCGCGAAGTCGAGCGCGAGCGTCGACTTACCCATCGCAGGACGCGCGGCGACGACGATCATCTGACCGCCGTGCAGGCCGTTGGTGAGCTCGTCGAGCTCGCGGAACCCGGTCGGAACGCCGGTCATCGATCCGTCGCGACCGCTCGCGGCCTCGATCTCCTCGACGGCCGCGTCGACGGCGACGGTGAGCGGCACGTAGTCCTCGGCCCGCTCGGTGCCCGTGACGGAGTAGATCTCGGCCTGCGCGCTGTTGACGAGGTCGACCGCGTCGCCCTGCCCGTCATACCCCATCTGCACGATGCGGGTGCCCGCGTCGACGAGCTTGCGCAGGATCGCCCGCTCCGACACGATCCCGGCGTAGAACCCGGCGTTCGCGGCGGTCGGCACGATCGAGGTGAGCGAGTGCAGGTAGTCGGCCCCGCCGGCGCGGGACAGGTTGCCGTTCTTGATGAGCTCGTCGGTGACGGCGATGACGTCGGTGGGCTCGCCGTGCGAGTACAGCGAGAGGATCGCGTCGAAGATCAGCTCGTGCTTGGGGATGTAGAAGTCGGCTCCGCGCAGAGACTCGATGACGTCGGCCACCGCGTCCTTCGAGAGCAGCATTCCGCCGAGCGTGGACTGCTCGGCCATCATGTCGTGGGGAGGGGTCCGCTCTGGTCCGCGCTCTCCACCGAGCCGCTCTTCCGCGATGTCCGCGATCGACACACGCGCCCCCTTCTCCTACCCCGCCGGCCGTGACAATCCCCGGGTCGGGATCGGGCCTCGCGGAGCTCATCTCCCCGCGTGCACATCGCACCATGGACCACCGACATCGGGTTGCTGGACCACGCTACCCGCACGCGCGGAGAGCCTGTGGATAACTCTGTGGAGGGATTGCGGGTAAGTCGGGAGAGTCTGTGCAGAACGCCTGGGGATAACTGTGGGGAGTCTTTTCGATCTCAACTTTTTTATGGTGCTTGACCTGGCTTTTCTAGTTTCCCCAGCCTGTGGATGGGAATCCGTTTAAAGTCCCTCTTTAAGGTTCGCGAGCGGTTGTGCGGATGTGTACAACTTGGGGATGACACCCACGCCAGGAGCCGTTTGTCAAGTCGGCCGTTCGGCGGGAGTGGCGTCGCTCGAAGGAGCATCTGCACCGGCCGAGCCTGCGCCGAAGCGCGCGATGGTCGTCACCCTAGGATCGCGCCGCGGTTCTGCGCGGGACAGCGGCCGAGGCCTCCGCGCACCACCTCTCGAGCCGCTGCTGGGCGACCGTGCCACTGAGCTCGCCACGGCGCTCCGGATGCTCCTGCCAGTACCGCAGCGCGGCGTACAGGACCCACGGCGGAGCCGTGTAGTCGTCGAGCCCGAGATCCCACGGCTCGCGACCCTCGCGCTCGATGCGCACACGCCGCGGCCCCTCGGTCGAGCCGGCCTCCCGCGCAAGCGCGGACACGGCCCGGATCTGCTCCCACGGCACGACCTCGATCGCGTCCAGGTAGTGACGGGAGAAGCCCGCCCGGCCGAGCGAGATCCCGAGGGGGATCCGCCCGAACGAGGCGCTGCGGAACGCGGCGACGAGCGCGATGACCCCGCACAGGACCAGGACCGCGGCCGCCAGAGCCAGCGGCACGATCAGCAGCAGCCAGCCCCCGGCATCCCGCTCGACGACGCGCATCCCGGCCACGACGAGCAACGTGCCCGACCCGGTGCCGCCGAGCAGCAGCGCCCACCCGAGCCCCCACGATGCGAGGTTCTGACGGAAGAAGTGCACCCACGAGTCCGGCGGCTCGCGGTCAGCCCGCGTCAATGCGACCGCGTTGATCAGCGCCGGCCCGCGGTAGCGGCGCGGAGGTCCCTCCCGCGAGACCGACAGCCCCGCCATGAGCGCCCCGAAGCACACCGCCCAGAACACGGTCCACAGCACGTCTCCCCGCACCGCGCAGCTCACCCCGAGCAGCAGCAGGGCGGCGGCGGTGAGCGCGATGAACGCGTACGCGACCGGCGACACCGCCCCCATCCCCCGCTCGTCCCAGTTCGCGGGCAGCGGGTATGGGATCGGATCCTCTGTGTCGGCGCTCATGCTCCCCCTCCGGCTCGACAGTAGCGCGGGCGGGCTAGGGCTTCGACGACACGATCTGCACACCCTCGGGAAGCGGGGCGCCGAGAAGGGCGGCGTACTGCTCGGCCTTGGCCCGGTCGAAACCCCCGGAGATCTCCACCGACGTCGACAGGGACTGCCCGCACTCGAGCTGCACCGTGGGGGCGGCGAGGAGCTTGCCGTCGAGCAGGATCGCCATCCGCTTGAGCGCCGGATCCTCCTCGCAGGCGAGCTTCCCGGAGAACTCGGCGAGGGCCGCCGCGCCGCCGTCGGTGAAGTCGACCTGCACACCCCACTGGTTCTGCACCTCCACCGCCTTCGCGGAGGCGAGATCCTCGTCGCCGACGCCGGCCGGCCCGAGCTGCAGAACCTCGTGCTCCTCGGTGGTGACGGTGCAGGTCTCCGCGCTCTTCGTGCAGTCTTCCGACGCGGTGGCCTTCGCACCGACGGCTGTCACGGGACGGATCGTGAACTCCCCGGGCGCCTGGAACAGGTCATCCCTGACCTCGACGTCTTTGCCTCCGGTCTTCGGCGGGTTGTAGCTCACCGCCACACGGTCGCCGTCCGTGCCGATGGTCCGCTCGGTGATGCCCGCGACGTCGAGCCGGTGCGCGAGCTGCTTCGCGACCGCATCGGCCTTGCCCGCGGGAACCCGCAGCACCACCTGGTGCGTGAGCTCAGGAGCGGCGAACGGCAGCCGCGTGCACCCCGCCAGCAGCAGGACTCCGGCGACGGCGACAGCGACGAGGACGCAGGAACGGATCGAGCGGCTCATACCCCCGGAGCCTAACCCGGCGGCCCGCGCGCCGCACCGGCGACAGGACCGCTACGAGACGCGCGTGGCGGTCACGATCCAATTGTCGACCGAGTGGCCGTCCACGTGCGGGGCGTCGAGGTCACACGAGAACAGCGCGAGCGTGCGCTCCGGACCGTCCGTCTGCCACACCCATCTGTATGCCGTGGTCGCCTGTGCGACGACGTCCTGCTTGGGCACGCTGACGGCGTCGGCGGCCACGTCGAACTGCGCGGCGGCCAGTCCGCCGGCGCGCAGTGCATAGGTGATCACGACGCTGTCCCCCGCCTTCACCCGCCCGAGATCGAAGAAGACGTCCTTCAGGCCCTCACCGGTCACGTTGTGCCCGACGATGACCGCGCGGTAGCCCGACAGGTTTCCCGGCATCGTCTGCCACTGCGGAGGGCCGTACCAGCCCGCGAGTCCCGGATCCGGGTTCAGCCATCCGTCGTCGTTCAGCTGGATCAGGTTGATGTCGGCATCGATGAGCGGCACGTCCTGATGGCGCACGGTGATGTGCACCGGGGTGCCGTCGATGTCCTGCAGAGCCGCCGGCGGCGGGAGCGTCGACGACGCGGTCGAGCCGGGCTCCGGCGTCAGCAAGGGGGTCGGGGCCGGCATCGACACCTGCGGCGCGGGCTTCATCGGCACGGGCCCGATGCCCCGTGCCGCGCCGGCGAGCGCGACCGCCCCGCCGCCGGCGAGCACCGCGACGACGAGAAGGGTCATCGCAAGGCGTCTGCGCGTCACGATGACCCTCCCTGTCCTCGACGGATGCTCAGCTGCGACGGCCGCGCAGAAGCAGGCCCGCCCCGGCCAGCGAGACCGCGGCGAGCGCACCGAGGCCGCCCGCGGCGACCAGGATCCACGACGTGTCGCCGTCGGTCTGCACCGTGACGGGAATCGTGTGCGTGGTCTCCTCGGCCGGAGCCGGAGTGGTGGGCGGCGTCACGGTCGGCGGCGTGACCACGGTGACAGGGCACGTCACGGCATCGTGGTGCACGGTCGTGTAGACGGCGGGCGTGCCCTCCGTCGGCGGAACCGCCGGCTGCCCCTCGACGTCGATGATCTTGTCCGCGGACCAGTAGAACCAGTCGGCCTTTCCGGGCGTGCCCGCCTGGAAGATCTCGTTGACGGGATCCGTCCCGTGCCCGGCGCCCTCGTAGCTGACGGTGTTGGCCTGCCAGTTGTCGCCCGGCGGGATGTCGCCGGCTCCCGGGCCGTCGGGACCGCCTGTCCACGAGTAGCGCTGGAAGTTGCCCCAGTGCCAGACCTCCTCGACGGCGGGCGAACCCGGCGTGCCCGGCACCTCAGGAGTGACGAGCACCTGCTCGTCGTACGCCGGCGCCGGCGTGCAGGTGCTGTCGTCCGCGGATGCGGCCGGCACCGTGATCAGGATTCCCGCGACGGCGAGCGACATCGCGCCCGCTGCGTACGCGGCCTTGCGGAGCGCCTTCGCGCTCGTGCTGTTCGGAGACATGTCCCCCGTACCCCCCAGATTCGTGATCGAAGTGCGATCACACGCGTCCGGGTGCGCGGAAGTCCACGGAGTGAACCGTGACGCGCCGATCCCCAAGATCGCCGGGCCCCCACCCCGTCAACGGTTGCCCACGCCCCAGCCGGTGCAACCTTTGCTCCCACGATAGCCACCCTCCGATGCCGGGGCAATGGACCCCGGGAAGCCTGGGACAAGGCGGACCGGGCACGCGAAAGGGGCCGCCTCCCGAAGGAGACGGCCCCTGACAGGGCGTTCGCGCCTTACTTGGCGGCGACGACCTGCAGCGTGATCACGGCGGTCACGTCGTCGTGCAGACGAACGGTGGCCTCGTGGTCGCCGACCGACTTGATCGGCGAGGTGATGTGCACCTTGCGCTTGTCGATCGCGCCGATGCCCGCGGCCTCGACGGCGGCGGCGACATCAGCGGTCTTGACCGAGCCGAACAGACGGCCCTCGGCGCCCGCCTTGACGGCGAGGCGGACCTTGGCGGCCTCGATGGCGTTCTTCAGCGCCACCGCGTCGTCGAGGTCGTGGATCGCACGCGCCTTGCGGGCGGCCTGGATCTGCTCGACCTGCTTCTCGCCACCGCGCGTCCACGCGACAGCGAAACCCTGCGGAACGAGGTAGTTGCGGGCGTACCCGTTCTTGACCTCGACCACGTCACCGGCGCTACCGAGCCCGGCGACCTCATTCGTGAGAATCAGCTTTGCCATGTCGGTGCTCCTTAACGGCCAGCGCCGGCGTAGGGCAGGAGAGCCATCTCGCGCGCGTTCTTGATCGCCTTGGCGATCAGGCGCTGCTCCTGCACGGACACACCGGTGATGCGACGGGCGCGGATCTTTCCACGCTCCGAGATGAACTTGCGGAGGGTCGCGACGTCCTTGTAGTCGATGACACCCACGCGGATGGACTTCGCGGGGGCGGCGTTCTTCGCGCCCTTCCGCGGCTTGCGGCGGTCGCCGCTCGACTTTCCAGCCATGAGTCTTCCTTACGAGAATTGTTTTTCGGATCCGTCAGGATCCGGAATCTGTTGTGTCCGGGGACGACGCTCAGAAGGGCGTGTCGTCTCCGAAGCTGCCGGGAGTGCTCCACGCGTCAGCGCTCGAGGAGCCGGGGGTCGACCACGGCTCGTCGTTGTCGCGCTGCTGCGGGCGCCCGCCGCCCTGCTGGCCGCCGGAGAAGTTCCCGCCGCCGCCGTTCGAGGCGGCGCGGGTGACCTGGGCGGTCGCGTAGCGGAGCGAGGGGCCGATCTCGTCGACCTCCAGCTCGATCGCGGTGCGGTTGTTGCCTTCGCGGTCCTGGTAGGAGCGCTGACGCAGGCGTCCGGATGCGATGACCCGCATGCCCTTCGTCAGGGATCCCGCCACGTGCTCGGCGAACTCGCGCCACACGGACGCGCGGAGGAACAGCGCTTCGCCGTCCTTCCACTCGTTCGCCTGGCGATCGAAGGTGCGCGGCGTCGAGGCGATGGTGAAGTTCGCCACCGGCAGCCCGTTCTGCGTGTAGCGCAGCTCGGGGTCGGCGGTGAGGTTTCCCACCACGGTGATGACGGTCTCGCCGGCCATGATGCCTTAGGCCTTCGCGACCTTGGGCTTGCGGGCGGCCTTCTCCTCGGCACGCTTGGCCTCGGCGGCGACCATCGCCTGCGCCTCTTCGGCACGCAGAACCTTGGTACGGAACACGAGCTCCGACAGGTTCAGCTGGCGGTCCAGCTCGTTGGTGGCCTCGCTGGTCGCGGTGAAGTTCACGACGGCGTAGATGCCCTCGGTCTTCTTGTTGATCTCGTAGGCGAAACGGCGCTTGCCCCAGATGTCGACCTTGTCAATCGAGCCACCATCAGCGGTGATGACCTTCAGGAACTTGTCGAGGTTGGGGGCAACCTGGCGCTCGTCCAGCTCGGGGGTCAGAATGACCATGAGCTCGTACTGGTGCGTCACTTACCCACCTCCTTCGGACTAGAACGGCTTCCGGGACTTTCCCGGAAGCAGGAGGGTGTTGTGCACGTGCCCGGGCATGATTCACCCAGGCAACCGGTACAGCTTAGCGGATCCGGCTGAATGCGCCGAATCGGCGCGGGAACCTCGGTAGCGTGACCGGCATGGATCAGGTCGAGATCGATTGGGAGCCGGCGCGCGAGGCGAACCGGGAGAACTGGGACGAGCGCGCGGCGCTGCACGTCGAGGCGTACGGGCTGGACGCCTTCGACGATCCCGCGCACCTCTCCGATGTGGTGCGCACCGACGCGGCCGCCCTCGCACCGTTCTTGGCGGACGGACTCGACGGGCTCGACGTCTGCCACCTGCAGTGCCACATCGGCACCGACACCCTCTCGCTCGCACGGCTCGGCGCCCGCGTCACCGGCGTCGACTTCTCCGGGCCGGCCCTCGACGCGGCGACGGCCCTCGCCGCACGCCTGGGCCTGTCGGCCACCTGGGTGCAGACCGACGTGCTCGACGCCCGGGCCGCCGTGTCCGGAGACTTCGACCTGGTCTACACCAGCATCGGCACGATCACCTGGCTCGACGACCTCGATCGCTGGGCGGCGCAGATCGCCGGTCTCCTGCGCGCCGGCGGGCTGTTCTACATCCGCGACGGCCACCCCGTGCTCTACGGGCTCGATGAGACGCGGGACGAGCTCGTGCTGCGCTACCCGTACTTCGGCGACGGGTCGGCCCAGGCGTGGGACGAGGCCGGCACGTACGTCGGCGACGGCACGGTCACGCACACCCGCACCTATGAGTGGCCGCATCCGATCTCGGAGGTCGTGAACGCGCTCATCGGCGCGGGCCTGCGCATCCTGAGGATGGAGGAGGGCCGCAGCCTGCCGTGGCGGTTCTCGCCGCGGATGACCGAGGCCGGCGGCGACTACGTCTGGCCCGAGGGCGAGCGCGACCTCGTGCCGTGCACCTTCACGATCATCGCGAAGAAGGACTGAGGCCGACGACGAACATCGACCCGGCGGGTTAGCCTGGCGGCATGCGCTGGGTGGATGACGTCGAGGTCGGAGACTGGATCCGGGACCGTCTGGATCCCGGCGTCGACACGATGCACGACGTCGTGCCGCGCGGATTCGCGGCGTACGCCCGGATCCTCCATCCCGCCGGGGTGCGCAGCGTGACCGCCGGCGTCGTTCCGACGATCGACGAGCTGCGTGCGATGACGGAGGACGAGGAGGAGCAGGCCCTCGTCGGGCTCCGCGACGACGCGGCGACCTGGGCGGATACCGCCGCGGCGTTCGGCACGGTGCTGCATCCGCTCGCCCAGTGGAACCGGATCGTGCGGACGCCCGAGGGCGAGGACTGGCGCCGGCGCCGCTCCCCCGACGGCCGGGAGTTCACCGCACCGTTCGAGGGAGAGCTCCCGCCCGCGGAGCTGGCCCGGGTGGCCACGCACCTCGCCGCGCACACGACGACGCCGGATGACGGGGTGGCCGGGCTCTGGGAGGGCTGGGGCGGTCTCACCGGCGGCTACGGCACGACCGGACGGGCCTTCATGACCTTCGCCGACGATCCCGCCGAGGCGCACGCGGCGATGCTCGCCGAGAGCATCCACGACCCGTTCAACAACCCGTACCAGAAGGCGCCCTGGCAGGACGGGATCCTCTCCCGCGAGATCTCCGAGGGCGCTCGTCTCGAGCTTCCGCAGCGCAGCCATGTGCTGTTCGCCGTGCCGCCGCGGGTCTTCGCGGACGCGGACTGGCCGCTGCGCGTGCCGTGGCGGGACACCGTCGCGGAGCAGCACGGGTTCCCGCCGAGCGCGCAGCACCCGAGCCTGATCTGGCCGGCGGACCACGCCTGGATCCTGGTCAGCGAGATCGACTTCGACTCGACGATCGTGGGCGGATCCGAAGCCCTCGTCGCCGCGCTCTGCGCCGACGACCGCCTCGAGGCGCTCCCCATCCCGGAGGGCGCGAACCTGCAGTGGGACGCGGATACCGTGAACGCCTGACGGGCCTCGGGCCGCATTCACCGCTGTGGAATCCGCGCTCCCGCAATAGCGTGGGAGGGTGAGCACTCCATCGCCCGGCAGCACCGCCGCGTTCGACGCCCGCGCCCTGACCGCCCCCGTCGACCGCGCTCGGCTCACGGCCTGGGCACGCGAGGCGAGGGCCAGCGGCGTGGGTCCGCGCACCGGCCAGATCGTGCTGTTCATCGTCATCGCGCTCTTCATCGCGTTCGTCGGCTTCGGCGTCGTCGGGGTGTTCCTGTCGGTGCTGCTGGGCTCGTCGGGCGGGATCGTGATGCCGCTGCTGATGCTCGTCATCGTGGGCCTCGCCGTGTGGGGCGGGATCGCCTGGTGGAACCGCCTGCTCGTGCGCGGCTATCGCCTCGCCGACTTCGCCGCGTCGAACGGCATGAGCTATCTGCCGCGGCTCGCGGATCCGCAGCTGCCCGGCATGATCTTCTCGCTCGGACACGGGCGCGAGTCCACCGATCTGGTGCGCGGCACCTCGCCGCGCTTCGCGGAGTTCGCGAACTACCGGTACACCACCGGATCCGGCAAGGAGAGCCAGACGCACGAGTGGGGCTACATCGCGATCAAGCTCGACGTTCCGCTGCCGAACATCGTGCTCGACGCGCAGTCCAACAACGGCCTCTTCGGCTCCAACCTGCCCGCGGCGTACCAGCGCCACCAGCGGCTGTCCCTCGAGGGCGACTTCGACCGCTCCTTCGCCCTGTACTGCCCCGAGGGTTACGAGCGCGACGCGCTGTACCTCTTCACCCCCGACATCATGGCCCGCTTCCTGGACAGCGCCTCGGCGTTCGACGTCGAGATCGTCGACGACTGGCTGTTCCTCTACGCGCAGAACCGGCAGGTCACCACACTGGATCCGGCCGTGTGGGCGCAGATGTTCGGCACGGTCGGGGCGGTCATCGCGAAGCTCGAGCAGTGGGCGCGCTGGCGAGACGAGCGCCTGGGCGCGGCGTCCGACCCGGCACCCGCGCGCTTCGCCGGCGGCCCGGTCACGCCGACGCCCGGCGAGCCGGGCCGCCCCTGGGCTCCTCCGCCCGGCGTGGCACCGGAGGGCCGCCGTCTGAAGCGCACGTTCCCGTGGGCGTCGGTGCTGGTGTTCGGCGCGGCCGCCGTGGGCTGGGTCGTGTTCCGCGTGATGTTCGCGCACTGACGACGAGGCCGGATCCAGCGCGCTCGAATCCCGTCGAGATGGAAAACGTCGCGCGCAACACCCGCGGAACGACGAGATCCATCTCGAGATCCGCGAGGTCGCTGACTGAAGATGGAAAACGTCGCTGCGAGACGAGTCGCAGCGACGTTTTCCATCTTGCGCCGGAGGGACGAGCGCCCTTGCGCCGGAGCGGCGAGCGCCCGGGGGCGGGCCGCTCAGCCGCGGCGCACGGCCTGCCAGAGTGCGCGCCGCTCGGCCTGCTCCACCGGATCCGGCACCGGGAGTGCGGCCAGCAGCTCCCGGGTGTAGGCGTGGGTCGGATCCTTCAGCACCTGGGCGGTCGTGCCCTGCTCCTGGATCCGGCCGCGCTGCAGCACGATGATGCGATCGGCGACGGCGTCGATCACGGCGAGGTCGTGGCTGATGAACAGCGACGCGAAGCCGAGCTCGGCCTGCAGCTGCACGAACAGCTCGAGCACCTTGGCCTGCACCGACACGTCCAGTGCGCTGGTGGGCTCGTCGGCGATGAGCAGCTTCGGATCCAGTGCGAGTGCGCGGGCCAGCGAGGCGCGCTGGCGCTGCCCGCCGGAGAGCTCGTGCGGGTAGCGGTCGCCGAAGTTCGTCGGCAGGCGCACCGCGTCGAGCAGCTCGTCCACCTTGGCCCGCGCCGCGGCGACGCTGGACGCCTTGCCGTGCACGATGAGCGGCTCGGCGATGCACTCCGCGATCGACAGCAGCGGGTTGAAGCTCGTGGCCGGATCCTGGAAGACGAACCCGATCTCCGGGCGGAGAGGCGCGAGCTGGCGCTGCTTCACGCCCTTCATCTCCTGTCCGAGCACCTGCAGCGACCCGCCGACCACGGTGGTGAGGCCGACGACGGCGCGGCCGATCGTGGTCTTGCCCGATCCGGACTCGCCGACCAGGCCGACGACCTCGCCGGGACCGACGTGGAAGTCGACGCCCTTCACGGCGACGACGCCGCCGCGGCCGAACCGTCCCGGGTAGCCGATCTCGCACGCCCGCGCGACGATGAGGCTGCCCGCGGCCGGCTCCGGCGCGGAGCGGTCTTCGAGCGAGGACGCCGACGGCGACGAAGTCGCGACGAGCGCGGACTTGCCCTGACCGACGTGCGGCACGGCGGCGAGCAGCTCGCGGGTGTAGTCCTGCTGCGGGTTCGCGAAGAGCTCCCGCACCGGCGCCTGCTCGACGATGTCGCCGCGCAGCATCACCACGACGCGGTCTGCGAGATCGGCGACCACGCCCATGTTGTGCGTGATCAGCACGATGGTCGCGCCGAACTCGTCGCGGCACGCCCGCAGGAGCTCGAGGATCTCGGCCTGCACGGTCACGTCCAGAGCGGTCGTCGGCTCGTCGGCGATGATGAGCCCGGCGTTGAGCACGAGCGCCATCGCGATGACGATGCGCTGCTTCTGCCCGCCGGAGAACTGGTGCGGGTAGTCGTCGACGCGCCGGTCCGGATCCGGGATCCCCACCTTGCGGAGGATCTCGACGGCCTTCGCCTTCGCCTCCTTCGTGGAGAGGCGTCCGTCGGCATGGGCCCGCAGGCCCTCCGCGATCTGCCACCCCACGGTGTAGACGGGGTTCAGCGCCGTCGACGGCTCCTGGAAGACCATCGCCGCATCGCGTCCGCGCATCGCGCGCAGCTTGGCGGGCGAGGCGTGCACGACGTCGGTCTCGCCGCCGCGGCCGCGCACGATCACCGCGCCCGACATGGTCGCCGTCTCCGGCAGGAGCCCGAGCAGGGCGTTGGCGGTGACGGTCTTGCCGGATCCGGACTCGCCGACGATCGCGAGCACCTCGCCCGCGTGAGCCCGGATATCGATGCCCTTCACGGCGTCGACGGGCTCGCCGTCGGTCGCGAACCGCACCTTCAGGTCGCGGATCTCCGCGACGTCGGGCAGGCCGATGGTGTTGGTCGTTCCGGTCATGCCGCACCTCCCGCGCGACGACGCGTGCGCAGTCGCGGATCGCTCAGGTCGTTCAGGCTCTCGCCGACGAGGGTGATGCCGAGCACCACCAGCACGATCGCGAGGCCGGGGAAGATGGACGTCCACCAGATCCCGCTGGTGACGTCCGCGATGGCGCGGTTCAGGTCGTAGCCCCACTCCGCCGCGGAGGTCGCTTCGATGCCGAAGCCGAGGAAGCCGAGACCCGCGAGGGTCAGCAGCGCCTCCGAGGCGTTCAGCGTGATGACGACGGGCAGCGAACGGGTGGAGTTGCGCAGCACGTGGCGGATCAGGATCCGGGTGGTCGGCACGCCGATCACCTTCGCCGACTCGACGAACGGCTCGGCGCGCACGCGCACCACCTCGGCGCGGATGACGCGGAAGTACTGGGGCACGAACACCACGGTGATCGACAGGGCGGTGGCCATGATGCCCGACCACAGGTTCGACTGGCCGTGGCTGATCACGATCGACATGACGATCGCGAGCAGCAGCGACGGGAAGGCGTAGATCGCGTCGGCGAGCACGACGAGCGTGCGGTCGAGCCAGCCGCCGAAGTAGCCGGAGAGCAGGCCGAGCGCGATGCCGATGAAGATCGAGCAGGCGATCGCGGCGAGGATCACGAGCAGCGCGGTCTGGGACCCCCAGATCACGCGCGAGAACACGTCGAAGCCGCTGACCGTCGTGCCGAGGATGTTGGTGGCGCTCGGCGGCTGCTGCGTGCCGAACTTCACTCCGTTGACGGCCTGCTGCGCCCACGAGTAGGGCGCGATCAGCGGGGCGAGGATCGCGGTCAGCACGAACACGGCCGTGATGACGAGACCGGTGACGAGCATGCCGCGCTGCAGGCCGACGCTCTGACGCAGCTGGGAGACCACGGGGATCCGCTCGCTCCAGCGGCGCTTGCGCGGCGCCTGGGCGGCGAGCACCTCGGTCTTGGGCGTGGGCAGGTCGCGGTCGACCACGGGCTCGGAGGGGTTTCCGGCAGCCATCTCAGTACCTCACCCTCGGGTCGATCATGGCGGCGACGATGTCGACGATGAAGTTGGTCACGGCGACGATCACGGCGATCATGACGACGATGCCCTGCACGGCCACGAAGTCGCGGGCCTTGAGGTACTCGCTCAGCATGAAGCCGATGCCCTTCCATTCGAAGGTGGTCTCGGTGAGGATCGCGCCAGAGAGCAGCAGTGCGATCTGCAGGCCCATCACCGTGATGATCGGGATGAGCGCGGGCCGGAACGCGTGCTTCGTGACCAGGCGGTACTCGCTCACGCCGCGGGAGCGACCCGAGGTGACGTACTGCTGCCCGAGGGTGCCGATCACGTTGGTGCGGATCAGGCGCAGGAAGATGCCGGCCGTCAGCAGCCCGAGGGCGAGGGCGGGCAGGATCGCGTGCCACAGCACGTCACCGATGGCCGGTCCGTTGCCGAGCCGGATCGCATCGAGCAGGTAGATGCCGGTGGGGGTGTTCACCCCGCTCATGAGCAGCTCGGTCTGGGTGCTGGCCCGGCCCGAGACGGGCATCCAGCCCAGCCACACCGAGAAGACGAGCTTGAGGAGCAGGCCGACGAAGAAGATCGGGGTCGCGTACGCGAGGATCGCCATGATCCGCAGCGAGGCGTCCTGCCACTTGTCGCGGCGGTGCGCGGCGACAAGGCCCAGGGGGATCGACACCGCGAACGCGACGATGAGCGCGTAGATCGCGAGTTCGAGCGTGGCGGATCCGTAGGTCAGCAGCACCTGCGTGACGGGCTGGCCGTCGGTGATGGTCGTGCCGAAGTCGCCCTGCAGGATCTTGCCCAGGTACTCGAAGTACTGGATGAGGACGGGCCGGTCGTAGCCCGCCTGGTGCACGCGCGCGGCGAGCTGGTCGGGAGGAAGGCGGCCGCCGAGGGCGGCAGTGATGGGATCGCCGGTGATCCGCATCAGGAAGAAGACCAGGGTGACCAGGATGAGGACGGTCGGGATGATCAGCACCAGGCGGATCAGGATATAGCGCCACAGTCCTCCTCCGGAGGAGGCGGGGCGCGTCGCCACGGGGTCTGCGGCGAGGGCGTCAACGGACATGGAGAACCTTCGTGAGGAGGGTGGGCGCTGCGCTGCGCCCGGACGAGGACGGGGCACCGTCGCGTGTGCGGCGGTGCCCCGTCTGAGGATGCGCTACTTGCTCAGCGGCGCGTAGCGGAACTTGAAGGAGGCGTCGAGGGTCGCACCCTTGACATCGGCGCCCGTGACCGCGATCTGCTTGCCCTGGAGCAGCGGCAGGGTCGACAGGTCCTTCGCGACCATGTCCTGGATCTGAGCCAGATCCGCCATGCGCTTGTCCTTGTCGGTCTCGGTCTGCGACTTCACGATGAGGTCGTTGACCGCGCTGTTGTCGTAGTGGTTCTTCAGGAAGTTGTCCGTCGTGAAGAACGGCGACAGGTAGTTGTCGGCGTCGGAGTAGTCCGGGAACCAGCCGAGCTGGTAGGCCGGGTACACATCGGCGACGCGATCCTTGGAGTACTGCGTCCACTCCGTGCTCTGCAGGTTGACGGTGAACAGGCCGCCCTGCTCGAGCTGGGCCTTGATCGCGGCGTACTCGTCACCCGAGGACGGGCCGTAGTGGTCGCCGTTGTACTGGAGGTTCAGTGTGATCGGGCCGGTGACGCCCGCGTCCGACAGGACCTTCTTCGCCTTGTCGAGCGACGGACCGCCGTTGCCGTCGCCGTACATCGACTTCAGCGGGGTCGTCGCCCCGGACATGCCGTCCGCGACGAAGGAGTACAGCGGGCTGTAGGTGTCCTTGTAGACGTCCTTCGCGATCGCCGCGCGGTCGACGAGGTCGGCCGCCGCCTGGCGCACGGCCTGCGCCTTGGCCGGGTCGGCCTCGGGAGTGGTCGCGCCGAAGGGCATCGTGTTGAAGTTGAAGACGATGTAGCGGATCTCGCCGCCGGGGCCCTCGACGAGCTTGACCTTCTTGTTCTTGGAGAGGTCGGCGGTGTCGGTGGCGGACAGGCTGCGGAACGCCACGTCGATGTCGCCGTTGCCGATCGCGAGCTTGAGGTTCGACGCGTCCGCGAAGTACTTGACGTTGACCTGGCTGTTGGCGGCCTTGCCCAGCTCGCCCTGGTAGCCGGCGTACGGCTTGTAGGAGATGAGCTGGTTCTTCTTGTAGTCGGTGATCTCGTACTGACCCGCGAAGGCCTTGCCCTTGACGATCGTGTCGTCATCGGTGACCTTGTCGGCCGAGAAGACCTTCTCGTCGACGATGGGAGCCGCCGGGCTGGAGAGGATGAGCGGCCAGATCTGGTCGTTTCCGTTCTTCAGCGTGAAGACGACCGTGGTCGGGTCCGGTGCCGCGGTGCTCGCGAGGTTGCTCAACAGCACCGCGGGACCCGCGGGATCGTTGATCTTGAGCTGGCGGTCGAAGGAGAACTTCACCGAGGCCGAGGTCAGCGGGTCGCCGTTGGCGAACTTCAGGCCCTTCTTGAGCTTGACCGTGTACTCGGTCGGCGAGGTGAACTCGGCCGACTCGGCGATGTCCGGGGTGACCTCGGCCGTGCCGTACTTGCTGTTCATCAGGAACGGATAGACCTGGTTCATCACCGCGAACGAGCCGTTGTCGTACGAGCCGGCCGGGTCGAGGAACGTGATCTTGTCGGTGGTGCCGACCGTGATCGTGCTGCCGCCGGATCCTCCGGTCGAGCCGCCGCCACCCGTGCTGCTCGTCGCGCAGCCCGCGAGGACGAGGGCTGTGGCGCCGAGCGCGCCGATGGCGAGGCCGAGGCGACCTCGTGTGCTGTGGAATGACATATACACCTCTGTATCGGTTCCGTGGCCGCAGTTCAGCGCGGCCGCAACATCCATGGCCGTCGGGGTTCACGGCGCACGGGACACCCGATTGTATGCACGCCTGCGCTTTTCTCGGGAGATCCGAGGCCGAGCCGTGATCTGGGTTGGCGCAAATCCTGCGGCGAGCTGTTCGAGCGGGGTAGCCTCAAGGTTCTCCGGCATCGGGGCCGGAGACGTTCGTCAATGAACGTAACCGGAGGAGTCCACATGAAGAAGAACCATTTCGCTTCAGCGGCTGGAGGAGTTGTGCTCGCGGCGGCACTGACGCTGGCCGTGGCGCCCAGCGCTTCTGCGGCCACGCAGGTCGGATCGGGCGGATACACCTCGCTGAGCGGCTGCCAGGCAGACCAACGACAGTTCGCGAAGAGCGGATATCAGATCGCGCAGAACTGCGAACTTCGCGGCGACGGGCTGTATCACTTCACGTACTGGGTATAGCGAACCCGGGATGCTCGATCAGGCCAGCGCGAAGTGCTCGAGCTCGGCCTGGTCGAGCATCCGCGAGCGCGTGAGGAACCTCTTGCCGGTCGGCGACTCGACGCTGAATCCGGATCCGCGTCCGTCGACGACGTCGATCGTGAGGTGCGTGTACTTCCAGTACTCGAACTGCGACGCGGACATGTATACGGGCACGGATTCCTCGACGCCGACGTCGAGATCGCCGAGCAGCACGTCCCCCGGTCCGGTGAGGAACATGCCCACCGGGTAGCACATGGGCGCGGAGCCGTCGCAGCATCCGCCGGACTGGTGGAACATCAGCGGGCCGTGCTGCGCGGTCAGCGCACGCAGCAGCGCCGCCGCCTCCGGTGAGACGTCGACGCGGTGGAATTCGGGCATCGCCGCTCCTCTCGTCATGCGGGCGGGCACCTGCGTGGGGTGCCCGCCCGTTCGTCGGATCCGGATCAGAAGAAGCCCATCGGGCCTTCGGCGTAGGAGACCAGGAGGTTCTTCGTCTGCTGGTAGTGGTCCAGCATCATCTTGTGGTTCTCCCGGCCGACGCCGGACTGCTTGTAGCCGCCGAACGCCGCGTGCGCGGGGTATTGGTGGTACGTGTTGGTCCAGACGCGGCCGGCCTCGATGGCCCGGCCCGCGCGGTAGGCGGTGTCGCCGCTGCGGCTCCACACGCCCGCGCCGAGTCCGTAGAGCGTGTCGTTCGCGATCGAGATCGCATCGTCGAAGTCGGCGAAGCTCGTCACCGACAGCACCGGCCCGAAGATCTCCTCCTGGAAGATCCGCATGTCGTTCGTGCCCTCGAACACCGTCGGAGCCACGTAGTAGCCCTCGCTGAGGTCGCCGCCGAGGTCGACGCGCTCACCGCCCGTGAGCAGACGCGCGCCGCCCTGCGTGCCGATGTCGATGTAGCTGAGGATCTTCTCGAGCTGATCGTTGGAGGCCTGTGCGCCGATCATCGTGGTGAGATCCAGCGGGTTCCCCTGCACGACCTTCTTCACCCGCTCGAGTCCGTCGGCGAGGAAGCCGTCGTAGATCGAGCGCTGGATGAGTGCGCGGGACGGGCAGGTGCAGACCTCGCCCTGGTTGAGCGCGAACATCGTGAAGCCCTCGAGCGCCTTGTCGTAATACGGGTCGGACGTGGAGCTCGCGACGTCCTCGAAGAAGACGTTCGGGCTCTTTCCGCCGAGCTCGAGGGTCACCGGGATGAGGTTCTGCGACGCGTACTGCATGATCAGGCGACCCGTGGTGGTCTCTCCGGTGAAGGCGACCTTGCGGATCCGCTTGTGCTGCGCGAGGGGTGCGCCGGCCTCGATGCCGAAGCCGTTGACGATGTTCACGACGCCGGCCGGGAGCAGGTCGCCGATGATGTCGAACAGGAAGAGGATCGACGCCGGCGTCTGCTCGGCGGGCTTGATCACGACGCAGTTGCCCGCGGCGAGCGCCGGTGCGAGCTTCCAGGTGGCCATCAGCAGCGGGAAGTTCCAGGGGATGATCTGGCCGACCACTCCGAGCGGCTCGTGGAAGTGGTAGGCGACGGTGTTCTCGTCGAGCTGGCTGATGCCGCCCTCCTGGGCGCGCAGCACGCCGGCGAAGTAGCGGAAGTGGTCGACGGCGAGGGGGATGTCGGCGGCGAGCGTCTCGCGCACCGGCTTGCCGTTCTCCCACGTCTCGGCGATCGCGATGACCTCGAGGTTCTGCTCGATACGGTCGGCGATCCGGTTCAGGATGTTCGCCCGCTCCGCGGGGCTGGTCTTGCCCCAGCTCGCGAACGCCTTCCAGGCCACGTCGACCGCGCGGTCGATGTCCTCGCTCGTGCCGCGGCCGACCTCGGTGAACGGCTTGCCGTTCACGGGGCTGATGTTCTCGAAGTACTGGCCCTTGACGGGTTCGACGAACTCGCCGCCGATGTAGTGCCCGTACCTCGGGCGGTAGTTCGCGAGCGCGCCCGGCTGGCCGGGGGCCGCGTAGGCGGTCGACACGCTCTCCTCGATGATGGTCATCGCGTCTCCTTCGACGTACCGCGGCTCCGATGCCGCGCGGGTGGATGTGCCTCGACGGTAGGCGCGCGCACGTTGCACCCCCGTGCGTCACGTTGCATCGGGTTGCACCCCGCGCGCCCCTCCCCCCTTCCGTCTGTTTGCGTCAAACCGTGGGATTCGGGGGCCGGAACCCACGGTTTGACGCAAATAGAGGGAGCGTCAGGCCTGCTCGAGCCGTTCGATGCGGCTCACCAGGCCCGCGCGCTTCGGCGAGCGCGCCGGCAGGAGCTCCAGGCACAGCCGCAGGATCTCCGCGTCGTCGGCGCCCTCGGGGATCTCGGCGTAGCTCAGCAGCACGTCGACGCTCGCCTCGGTGCGCATCGTCTCGCGCAGGGTGGAGCGTACCGACTCGCGGTACTCCTCCACGCCCGGCGCCGTCGAGTCGGGCAGCACGGGTCCGCGGTACGCGCTCAACGCCACCCGGTGGGCCCCGCGATCAAGCAGGGACAGCACGTCCTGCGCATCGGTCTCCAGCGGCACGCTCAGCCGGTACGGACGCGACTCCGGCACGAGCGCCGGCCAGATCCGCTCCAGGATCTTGCGCAGGCGCACCATCTCCGGGCGCAGCGTGTCCGCCGACGAACCCTCCCCGTACACGAGCTCGGCGAGCCGGTCGGCGCTGAGCCCCTGACGGTGCACCGCGAGCAGCAGCAGGATCTCCGCGTGGCGTGCGCTGAGCTCGACGAACCGCTCTCCCTCCTCCCCGGCCACCTCGAGCCGGGCCCGGTCCCGGCCGAGCACCCGCAGCGCGGCGCGGTCCGGGGCCTGCCTCCGGTGCGGCGTAGCGGCGGGGGCAACGGGCTCGGCACGGGCCCGCAGGCGTGCGACGAGCAGCTCCGCCTCGACGGCGCGCGCGGTGGCGTCGACGAGCATGCGGGCCTGGGGGCTGGCCGCCTCCGGGCCGCCGGTGACATCGATCACCCCGAGGATGCGACGGTCCTCCGGGTCGAACACGGGCGCGGCCGTGCACGACCAGGGCTGCACCAGACGGTTGTAGTGCTCGGCCCCGTGGATCTGCACCGAGGCGCCGAGCTCGAGGGCCGTGCCGGGGGCGGAGGTGCCGACCGAGCGCTCCGACCAGTTCGCGCCCTCGACGAAGCCCATCTCTCCGGACAGGATCCGCTGGTTCAGGTCGCCTTCGACCCACAGCAGGCGTCCGGCATGGTCGCCGACGGCGACGATCACGCCGGAGTCCTCTGCGGATCCCGGAAGCAGCAGCGAACGGATGGTGTCCATCGCCCCCGCGAGAGGGTGGGCGAGCCGGTAGGCGTCGAGGGCCTCGAGGGTGAAGTCAAGCGGCGGCAGTCCCTCGGCGCCGACGCGTTGCCGCCACGACCGCTCCCACGACTCGCGCACGAGCGAGCGCACGTTCTGCAGGCGCCCGTCCTCGACGTTGCCGGCCACGAGCTCCTCGTGCGCGCGCTCGATGAGCAGGCGCGAGGCGGCGGGGGCAGGATCGCGGGAGGGCTGCCAGGGCGAGGACACGAGGTCTCCGATCGTCGGCGACGGAGTGGATCCAGTGTACGGCGACGGGCGCGCCGCAGCGCCGGGATCGGAGACAGGCCTCCGCGTCAGACCGCGGGCACGTGCTCCTGCTCCTCGGGGGCGTGCTCGTCGACCGTGCGCGCGTCGGTGAGGGTGAGCGCGCCGACGCCCGAGATGACCCCCACCGCCACGGCGAGCAGGATGAACACCGCCTGCTCACCGTGGAAGAACGAGGCGACCAGCGCGGGAGCCCATGCCCCGGTGGGAAGCGACACCGTCACGAGCGCCGCGATGAGCGTGCCGACGACGGCCGTGCCGACGCTGGTGCCCAGCTCCTGCGCGGTGTCGTTCATGGCGGCGCCCATCGACGTGCGGTTCTCGGGCAGGGCGCCGACCAGCGCGACGGCGCAGATCGTCATGACCGTGCGCAGGCCCGCCGTCATCACGACCATCGCAACGGCGATCGCCACATAGTCCCGCTGGACGGCCCAGGCCATGAGCCCGAGGCCCGCCGCGAGCAGTCCCGCTCCGATGAGGCACGCGATTCGGTGCCCGCACCGGCGCACGAGCCACTCGGTGAGGGGCGTGGCGAGGATCATCGTGGCGATGAGCGGCAGATTGGCCAGTCCCGCCTGCAGCGGCGACCAGCCCCACGCGTACTGGAAGTGCAGGATCAGGGCGAACATCACGCCCGCCATCGCGACGGAGGTCCCGATCTGGGCGATGGCCGCGCCCCGCACGGTTCCCTGGCGGAACAGCGACAGGTCGAGCATCGGCGAGGCCGCCCTCCGTTCGCGGACGATGAACAGCACGAGCGAGACCACGGCGCCGACCGCGATCGCGAGGGTGAGGGGCGATGCCCATCCGTTCTCGATGCCGCTCGTGAGCACGTAGCATGCGAGCCCGATCGTGAGGATGCTGAGCGCGGCGCCCGGGAGGTCGAGCCGGTCCGTGGTGAGGCCGTCGGCCGAGTCGGCGGGAACGCCGAAGCGGACGCCCGCGGCGGCGATCAGCGCGATGGGCGCGTTCACGAGCAGCAGCCACTGCCAGGGCAGATGCGTGAGCATCGTGCCGCCCAGGAGCGGGCCGAGGACGAAGCCGGACATCCCGACGACCATCATGAGCGTGATGGCGCGCATCCGCAGCTTCTCGTCGTCGAACAGCCGGAAGACCAGCGAGTTGGTGATCGGGGCCATCGCCGCTGCGGCGACGCCGAGCGCGGCGCGCAGCACGATGAGCTCTCCGGTGGAGGTGATGAGCAGCACGGCGAGACTGATCAGCCCGAACAGGCCGAGTCCGATCTGCAGCACCCGGCGTCGGCCGAAGCGGTCGGCGATCGAGCCGGCGGTCAGCAGCAGGCCGCCGAACGTGAGCGAATAGGCGCCCGTGATCCACTGCAGCGAGGTCGTGTCGCCTCCGAGCTCGCGACCGATGGTCGGCAGCGCGATCGAAAGAAGGGTGTTGTCGACCATCTCGACGAAGAACGCGAGGCAGAGAGCGGCGAGCGGGATCCAGGCGGCCCGCAGGGACGGGTAGGTGCGTGCGCGGGCGAGCGCGGGCGCGGGTGCGGGAGTCATGGGCGATTCCTCCGAATCGAGAAGGTGAATCGAACAGCGTTCGGTCACCGAACGTCGTTCGATAGAATAGAACGATGTTCGATGATGTGCAAGCGCCTCCCGCGCAGAGCCGCCCGTCATGGTGGGATGGAGCCATGGCATCCACACCGCAGCAGAGCGACGGGCCCGTGCGGCCGCGCGGTCCGCGCACGCGCTCCCGCGCTTCCCACTCCCTGGAGTCGGTGCTCGCCGGCGCGGTCGAGATCCTGGACGAGTCCGGCGCACAGGGGCTGACCATCCGCGCACTGGCCACGCGGCTGGGCGGCGGCGTCGCGAGCGTCTACTGGTACGTGTCCGGACGCGACGAGCTGCTCGACCTCGCCGCGGACTCGGTGCTCGCCGGCGTGCTCGAGGCGACGGCGGACGTCGGCGGCGGGGATCCGATCGAGGACATCCGCACCATCGCGCTCACCATGTTCGACGCGATCGTCGACCGCCCGTGGCTCGGCGCCTACGCCCTCCGCGACACGACCAGCCAGATCCACTCCCTGCAGCTCTACGAGCGGATCGGGGAGCACGTGATGCGACTGGATCTCACGCCGCGCCAGACCTTCCACGCCACCTCGGCGGTCGTGGGCTACGTGATCGGCACCGCCGCCGATCTCGGGCAGGAGCCGCCCGCCGCCGTGGTGTCGGGCGAGGTGAGCCGCGAGGAGTACATGGCCTCGGCTGCCGCGCAGTGGCGTGCCCTCGATGCGGCCGATTTCCCGTTCATCCACCACATCCTCGACGAGTTCGACGGCCACGACGACCGCGACCAGTTCCTCGGGGGGCTCGACCTGCTCCTGGCGGGGCTCCGCCTCCAGGCTCAGGGCTAGACACGCCTCAGGGCGACCTCCGTCCCGCCGTTCGACCAGGCGCACAGGCGCTGCCCGACACGGCGCAGCGTCGATGATGACGCGCTACCCGCACTACTGTGCGTTGCGTGGTAGCGTGCAGAGCAACGCAGTCGATCGCGGCTGCGGAGGAGGGTGAATGGACACCACGCAGCTGCTCAAGGGAGTGCTGGATCTGGCCGTGCTCGCGGTCGTGCGCGACGAGGACGGATACGGGTACGACATCGTGCGCCGCCTCCGCGAATCCGGGATCGGCGACGTCGGGGACGCATCGGTCTACGGCACGCTCCGTCGGCTCTACTCCGCCGGCGCCCTGTCCAGCTACGTCGTGCCGTCCGACGGCGGCCCGCACCGCAAGTACTACGCGATCACCGGGCACGGCAAGGGGCTGCTCGACGAGCAGATCGCGACGTGGTCCCAGTTCGCGGTGGCGATGTCGGGGCTGCTCGCCCCGCACATCCCGCCGGCCGCGGCCGGATCCGTCCCCGCCGCCGAGGCCCCGACCCGCCCTCTGTTCCATCCCCCCGCCGAACCCACCGGGATCCTCTCCGAAGGAGCGCAGCGATGAACGACACCACCCTGGCCGCCGCGGAACGGATCCGCATCTTCGCCGACGCCGTCCGCGCACAGCTCGCCGATCTGCCGTCCGATGAGGTGGACGACCTCGTCGAGGGACTCGTCGGCGACCTCACCGACCAGGCGGCCGACAACGGCGGCGCGATCGAGCTCGGCGATCCTGCGGCGTACGCCGAGGAGCTGCGCAGCGCGGCGGGACTGCCCGAGCGTGCTGCCGCCGCGGTCGCCCCGACGAGGACGCCCTGGCATGAGCGGGTCGCCGGCGCCGCGGGACGAGGCGTCGGAAGGATCCGGTCCTCTCACGCAGGGGTCGAGATCCTGGGAGTCCTGGGCGCGCTCCGGCCTCTGTGGTGGCTCGCGCGGGGATTCGGAATGTTCGCCGTGGTGAGCGTGCTGCTCGGCTACGGAATCTGGACGATGCTCACGCAGGGATGGCCCGGTACGCGGATCCTCGCGTGGACGCTCCTCATCCTGCTGACGGTGGTCAGCGTGCAATGGGGGCGTGGCCGTTGGCTGCCGAGGAATCGTCTGAAGCACATCCGCACCATCGTGAGCGTCATCGCTCTCCTCATCCTGCCTATCGCCCTCGGCACCTTCCTCACGGCGGTGACGAATCGGGACACGGTCCAGGTCGTCAATCAGCCGGCGCCCGGCCTGTCCCTCGACGGGGATCGCGTCGTGAACCTGTTCGTCTACGACAAGGACGGCACACCCATCGAGGGCGCGCAGGTGTACACGAACCGCGGCACCCCGCTGAACCTCATGGGACGCGACAGCGATCAGTACGACAGCGCCGCGGCGTTCTGGGGCCCGGGCGACAGCGGCACCACGACCCTCCCCTATCGGGATGCGCAGGGGCGGCCGGTCTGGAACGTCTACCCGCTGCAGTTGGGTCGGGTCGACGACCAGACGGGTCAGCTCGACCCGTCGACGACGATCGCGCCGCAGCCTCCGTTCCTGCGCGCGCCGGATCGCGCCCTCACGGTGACGCCCCCGCCCACGACCGGTGCGACGATGCCGCCGACGGCCTCCCCGACACCGCAGCCGTCCGCCGCGACCCCCGGTCCCTCAGCGACCTCCACGCCGGCGGGCTGAGACGTGACGGAACCTCGGATCGTCTCGATCGACCTCACGCACCTCGTCCAAGCCGCCCTGCGCGGCGAACACCACGGGCAGGGCACCGTCGGCCCCGTCGCGCATCCGGTCGATGCGGGCGACGACCTCAGTCCCGTGCGGCCCACCAGGCCCGAAGGCGCCGCTCGGCAGCCTCGGGTCCGATGACGCCCTCGTCGAGGCGCAGGTCGAGCAGGAACCGGTAGGCCTCGCCCACCTCGCGCCCGGGAGGGATCCCCAGGATCCGCTGTACGTCGTTGCCGTCGAGCTCGGGACGGATCGCGTCGATCTCCTCCTGCTCGCGCAGAGCCGCGATGCGCTGCTCGATGTCGTCGTAGGCCGACGCGAGCCGCGCGGCCTTGCGCTTGTTGCGGGTCGTGACGTCGGCACGGGTGAGGATGTGGAGGCGCTCGAGCTGGTCTCCGGCGTCGCGCACATACCGGCGCACGGCGGAATCGGTCCACGCGCCCTCCGCGTAGCCGAAGAAGCGCAGGTGCAGCTCGATGAGCTTCGCCACGGCGTCGGTCGACTCCTTGTCGAATCGCAGCGCCTGCAGGCGCTTGCGCGCGAGCCGGGATCCGACCACGTCGTGATGGTGGAAGCTCACCGCGCCACCGGGCTCGAGTCTGCGGGTGCGCGGCTTGCCGATGTCGTGCAGCAGCACCGCGAGACGCAGGACCGCGTCGGCGGGCTCGTCGGGGTGGCGCACCCGCTCCAGCACGATCGCCTGCTCCAGGGCGGTGAGCGAGTGCTCGTACACGTCCTTGTGGTGGTGGTGCTCGTCGATCTCGAGCTTCAGCGCGGTGACCTCGGGCAGGAACTCGTCGATGAGCCCGGTGTCGACCAGCACGCGGATGCCGCGCACGGGGTCATCCGACTGCAGGAGGCGGATCAGCTCCGCCTGGATCCGCTCGGGACTGACGATCGACAGCGTCGGCCGCAGCTCGGCCATCGCCGCCAGCGTGCGCTCCTCGATGCCGAAGCCGAGCTGCGCGCTGAAGCGGGCCGCACGGAGCATGCGCAGCGGGTCGTCGCCGAAGCTGACCTGCGGATCCGTCGGCGTGCGCAGGATCCCGGCGATCAGGTCCTCCACTCCCCCGGTCGGATCCACGAGTCGCTGCTGCGGCACCAGGAAGGCCATCGCGTTCACGCTGAAGTCGCGGCGCACCAGGTCGCCGTCGATGTCGTCGCCGAACTCCACGACAGGCTTGCGGGTCACGCCGTCGTAGGCGTCGGCGCGGTAGGTCGTGATCTCGACCTGCTCACCCTGCACGCGCGCGCCGATGGTGCCGAACTCGCGCCCGATGTCCCAGTGCGCGGTCGCGATCGGCGCGACGATGCGGAGGATGTCGTCGGGACGGGCGTCCGTGGTGAAGTCGAGGTCGTGCGTGGCGCGTCCGAGCAGCGCGTCGCGCACCGGACCGCCCACGACGGCGAGGTCGAACCCGGCGTCCGAGAACGCGTCGGCCAGGATCCGGACGACCGGATCCTCGGCGAGGGCGCTCAGGCGCGCAAGGGAATCGGCCATGTTGAGCATGGGTTCCAGGGTACCGGGGCGGGCGGGGCGACCGCCGAGCGGAGCCCGGGAACCGTCGGTGCTTCGCCGGCCGTCAGAAGGTCGGGCCGCCCGACGGCGGGAACGGCGTACCGCCCACATCGCGGATCGCCTGCTGCTCGGCCCTCGCGTGGCTGATGACGAGGGCACTCAGGCAGAGCCCGCTGAGCAGTGCCACGGCGAGGAGGATCCACACGCCGAACTGCGGATCCACGAGCTTCAGCACGTACACGACCACGATCGCGCCGAGCAGCACCGGCCCCTCGACGCACGCGAACGCGAGGAACATCCGGGCCCGCCGCCGCGCGAAGTCGGCGGAGATGCGCCGCACCTGCGCCTCGGTCGAGTAGTCCATCGATTCCGCCATGCCCCCGACCCTATCCGGACCTCTCCGCGAGGATCGGCCCGCGCTCGGCCCGTCGCGGCCCGTCTGCCGCCGCCCGCGGTCCCGTCCGGGCCCTCAGTAGGATCGCCGCATGGCCAGACGACAGAGCCCCCCGGCATCCGGCGACGAGAGCAGCGGCGCCGGCGGAGCCGCCTCGACGGAGAGCACCGGCACGGAAGACGGCGTCGGCGCGAAGACCGGAGGACGCTCCCGAAGGGACTTCCTCCGCATCGGCGGACTGACGGCCGCCGGTGCGGTCGTGGGCGGCGGCGCGGGCGCGGCGGCCGGCTATGCGCTCGGGCAGCGCGCCGGTTTCGCCGAGGCACTGGACGACTACGGCGCACTCGCACCCCGGCACGCTCCCGGCTTCGACCACATCGTGGTCGTGATGGGCGAGAACCGCTCCTTCGACAACCTGCTCGGGTACCTCTACACGAAGGAGGACCTGCCGGAGGGCAAGGACTTCGAGGGTCTCGCCTTCGGCGAGTACTACAACGAGCTCGACGGCGTGCGCTACGACGCGCATGTCTACGAGGGCCCGACGGATCAGATCATGACGTGGCCGGATCCGGATCCGGGCGAGATGTACCCGCACGTCAACACTCAGCTGTACAACACGATCAACCCGGCGGAGAACGCGTTCCTCTACGAGGACGGCTTCCACGCCCCGTACAACCACCCCGGCGAGGGCGAGGAGCCGACGATGAGCGGCTTCGTCACCGACTACCAGGTGAACCTCATGCGCCTGAGGCACGGCAAGGAGCCGACGGATGAGGAGCGCAAGCGCATCATGGGCTCCTTCTCTCCTGAGATGCTGCCGACCGTGTCGACGCTCGCTCGCGAGTTCGCCGTCTTCGACCATTGGTTCTGCGCGGTGCCGTCGCAGACGTTCTGCAACCGCACCTTCTTCAACGCCTCGACCTCGCACGGGTTCGTCACCAACCACGAGGGCGGCGACTACGACAAGTGGCTGAACGCGCCCCCGTCGCCCACGATCTTCAACCGGCTCGAAGACGCCGGGCTCACCTGGAAGATCTACTTCGACGAGCTGCAGATGGTCTCGTTCACGGGGGTGCTGCACGCGCCGGTGCTGGAGAAGTTCTGGCGCACCGAGCACTTCGGCACCATGGACGACTTCTACGCCGACGTCGAGCACGGCGAGCTGCCCGCCTACGCGTTCATCGAGCCGCGGATGATCTACAACCACAACGACTTCCACCCGCCGTTCGGGGCGCGCAGGGAGAGCGACGTCGACGGATCCGACATCATCAACAGCGCGTTCTCGGACGTGCGCGCGGGCGACGATCTCATCCACGACATCTACGACGCCGTCCGCACCAGCAAGTCGCCGAACGGATCCAATGCGATCAACACGCTGCTGCTGATCACTTTCGACGAGCACGGCGGCACCTACGACCACGTCGTGCCCCCGAAGGCCGCACCGCCGGACGACTCCGGGGCGGGAGAGATGGGCTTCCGGTTCGACCGGCTCGGCTGCCGCGTGCCCGCGATCGCGGTGTCCGCCTACACGCGCCGCGGCACGATCATCAACGACCAGATGCACCACGGATCCGTAATCGCCACGCTCACGCGGCTGCACGGCCTGAAGCCGCTCACCCGGCGCGACGCGACGGCGAACGACCTGTTCGCGCTGATCAACCTCGACAAGCCCCGACACCCTGCCGACTGGCCGGTGACGACATCGCTGTACACGCCGCCGAACCCCGAGGCGAAGCCGCCGCATCCCGCGCACGCACATGCAGGCAAGCCGCTGACCCCGCCCGCCCAGGGCCTGCTCGGGCTGCTCCTGGCACGCTACGGCCTGCCGGAGGATCAGCAGCCGCAGACGTTCATCGACGCGTACAACCTGCTGCACAAGCACGGGAAGAACCTGTTCGGTCCTCCCGACGGGGACTGAGGTGCCCCGGTCCCCCGTGCCGTGCAGCGTCCCGCGCGACGCCCCCATCCCCTGCGACGTCTGCAGGACCGCGCGACGCCTGCGGACGGATCCGTGGATCCGGTCCTGCAGGCGTCGCAGGGTCATGCAAGCATCGCGGGCGGGCGCAGGGACTCAGACCGGGTCGCCCTGCACGGGACCCTCGGTGTTGGGCTTCCAGCCGAGCGCCGGCGCGACGTGCTCGGCGAACGCCTGCAGCACGTGCAGGTTGTACTCCGGCCCGAGCTGGTTCGGGATGGTCAGCATCAGGGTGTCGGCGGACATGACCGCCTCGTCCTGCTTCAGCTGGGAGATCAGCACGTCGGGCTCCGCCGCGTAGGTCTTGCCGAACGTGGAGCGGAAGCCGTCGATCACCCCGACCTGGTCGTGGTTCTCCTCGGATCGCAGCCCGAAGTAGGCGCGGTCCTGGTCCGAGACCAGCGGGAACACGCTGCGGCTCACCGACACCCGAGGCGCACCGGTGTGGCCGGCCTCCTTGTAGGCGGCGCGGAACAGGTCGATCTGCTCGCGCTGCAGCTCGTGGAACGGCTGACCCGTCGCCTCGGTGAGCAGCGTGGAGCTCATCAGGTTCAGGCCCTTGCGCCCGGTCTCCTCGGCCGTGGCCCGCGAACCGGCTCCCCACCAGATGTGGTCGCGGAGCGTCGGCGACTGCGGCTCGATCGCCAGGTAGCGGCCTGCGCCCACCATCCGCGGGTCGCCGGGTGCCACGCCTGCCCCGTCGATGACCTGGAGGAAGAGGTCGAACTTCTCCCGGGCCATGACGCCGCCCCGCTCCGGATCCTCCTCATCGTGGAAGCCGAACGTCTCGTAGCCGCGCAGTGCCGTCTCGGGTGAGCCGCGGCTCACGCCGAGGGCGATGCGGCCGTCGGCGATGAGGTCGAGCGCGGCCGCCTCCTCGGCGAACTGGAACGGGTTCTCGTAGCGCATGTCGATGACGCCGGTGCCCACCTCGATGCGGCGGGTGCGGGCGGCCATCGCGGTCAGCAGGGGCATCGGCGACGCGGCCTGCCGCGCCCAGTGGTGCACGCGCACGTACGCGCCGTTCACGCCGATCTCATCGGCCCCCTCGGCGAGCTCGATGGTCTGGCGCAGCATGTCGCCCGCCGTGCGCGTCGCCGATCCGGGCACGTCGCCGTAGTGCCCGAAGGACAGGAATCCGAAAGCCTTCATGATCTATTCAAACGCATGGATTCAGGCATTATTCCGCGTCCTCTCCTCCGCCGTGTTCAGGAACCCGTCGGTCACCAGCGCGCGAAGGCGCGGTTCGAGATCAGCCCAGAGCTCTGCGAGCGGCACCTCGAAGAGGTCGGCGAGCGCCGCGGCGATCTGCGTCACCGTGAGCTCGCCGTCGCAGGCGCCGACGAATCCTGCGAGCGCAGGATCCACCGAGACGGTGCGACCGAAGCCGCCGCCCTGACGCAGCTCGATCACGCTCGGTGCGTCCTGACCCGGCATGTGGTGGCGGGCTTCGGTCACGTCCGGCGCCACGAGCAGCACGTCGGGCACGCCGTCGGCGAGCGCGTCGTGGCCCGCGAGGCCGTCAAGGAAGGCGCGGCCCGCGCTGGTGACGGGTTGAGTGACCGTCTCGAAGCGGCGAAGCACGGGGGAGGTCGCCGCTGCATCGGCGGGTCGGCGGATCAGCACGTAGCCGAAGCCGATCTCGGTCACCCCGCGGGCCGCGAAGTCGTCGAGCCAGGCGTCCAGCAGGGGCTCGAACGCGGCATCGCGCGGCGTGGTCCCGCCGTCCCGGATCCACAATTCCGCGTAGCCGAGCGGCGAGAGCGTCTCGCGCTGCACGACCCAGGCGTCCAGACCCTGGTCGATCCACGATTCGAGGCGGCGCAGGCCGAGCGCCGACCCGATCGACTCCCAGTTGCCGAGCAGCTGGGCCGACCCTCCGGGAGCAAGGTGCGCGGGCGCGGTGCGCACGAACGCCTCGACGAGCGCATCGCCGACGAGACCTCCGTCGCGGTACTCGTACTCGGGCACGCCGGCGCCGCGCGGCGTGATCACGAACGGCGGATTCGAGACGATCAGCCCGAAGCTCTCGTCGGCCACGGGCTCGAACAGGCTGCCGCGGCGGAACTCGATGTTGTGCACGCCGGCAAGCATCGCGTTCAGTTCGGCGTAGGCGAGCGCGCGCTCGGAGATGTCGGTCGCGACCACCGTCCCCGCATGCCGCGACACCAGGAGCGCCTGGATCCCGCAGCCGGTGCCGAGATCGAGGGCGCGTTCGACCTCGATCGGCATGACGATCGAGGCCAGGGTCCGCGAGGCGCCGCCGACTCCGAGCACGTGATCGGCCGGAAGCACGCCGTCTGCGTCGAGGTGGTGCAGCGCCAGCTCGTCCAGGTCGCTCGCGATCCACCACTCCCCCACGCCGTCGGCGTCGACGAAGGACTGCGGGCGGATGAGCGCCGCAGGAACGACCTGCCCGTCTTCGCGATACGCGAGGCCCAGTTCCTCCACCCCGTCCACGCCGGTGCGGGCGAGCGCAGAGGCGACATCCGCCTCCGGCTGCGGCATGCCGAGGACGAACAGGCGGCCGAGCGTCGCCAGGGCGTCGGTGCGGTCGGCGATGGCGCGCAGCAGAGGAGAGCGGATGCCCCGTGCGAGCGCGTCGTCCGCCTCGGCACCCCAGGCGGCGCGCAGCGGCTCGGAACGCAGATCCGCGGCATCCAGGTCGGCGGCGAGGGCCGCACACAGCAGGGGATCGGGGCGAGGCGTCAGGTGTCGGACCACGGCGTCAGCCTACGCGGCGCGGGACTCGCGCGCCCGGGGATGCGGGCGTCCTGCCCGCCTCCAGGGATCGACGCCACGCGCCGCCTAGAATCTCAAGGCCAGCACTCGCCGCGCCGCGTGCGCTCGACGGATCCCCTATGACGACGAAAACGACAGCGAACCTCCCTCTCCGACTGCGCCTCCGCCGCGCCGCAGGGGCCCTCGTCGTCGCCCTCGGACTGGCGCTGCCACTCGCGGCCCCCTCTCCCGCCGTCGCGGAGAGCACGCCCACGCCGAGCCCCACGCAGACCCCGCAGCATGCCGGGGTGCAGCTCTCCCTGCTCCCCGAGGCGAACGGCTCATATGTCTCCGGCTCCCCGCTGACGGCGACCCTGACCCTGCGCAACGACGCCACGGCGGGTCTCGGCGCGGGCACCGTCCACCTCGAGCTCGGTCGCACGGCGCTCGGTGATCGGCGCGCGGTGACCGCCTGGCTGGACGGCTCGGCCGACGCACCGGCGCTCGCGGCGATCGGCGACGTGCGCACCACGGTGCTGGACGCCGAGGGAACCTCACGCACCCAGGGCGTCGTGCCGGCCGCCGACATCGGCGCCCTCGCGCCGGGCGTGTATCCGCTGCGCGCCCGATTCGAGGCCCCCGCGTCGTCGACCGGCGCCCCGGCCCCGACCGCCGACACACGCAGCGCTCTGATCGTCGCGCAAGGAGCGCCGGCCACGGTCGTCACCGTGGTACCGATCACGGCTGCGCCCGCCGGTGATCTGCTGAGCGCCGCAGAGCTCACCGCCCTAACCGCGCCCGCGGGGGCGCTCACCGCGCAGCTGAACGGCGTGGCCGGCACCCCGGCCGTGCTGGCGATCGACCCGTCGATCGTGGCCGCCATCCGGGTTCTGGGCACCTCGGCGCCGGCCACGGCGACCGCGTGGCTGGCCCGGCTCGAGACACTGCCCAACGAGCGCTTCACCCTGCAGTTCGGCGACGCGGATGCGACCGCCCAGGCGGCGGCCGGGCTGGCCACTCCGATGACGGTCGACGACTTCAGCCCGTTCCTGGGCCCGGCGGGCACACCGACACCCACTCCGACGCCGACCCCCACGTCCGCCGGCGACAGCTCGACCCCACCGCCCGCCGACGCGGCGGCCGATGCCGTCGCCCGTGCACGCGCCGACATCCTCTGGCCGCGCGGTGAGCTCACCGCCGCCCAGGTGGCGACGATGTCGCACTACGGCGCGGACGGTGCGGGCACCGTGCCGATCCTGCCGTCGACGAGCTTCACGGCCGGCGCGAAGGACGCTGCCGTCGCCTCCCGGGGCACGGTGGACGGCACGACGGTGCTGGTCGCGGACGACGCGGTCTCCCGTGCGCTGAGCGCCGCGGCCGGGGAGCCCGACGCGACCGCCCGCGGCGGCGCACTCCTCACTGCCAACGCCATGCTGTGGTTCGACGCCCCCGGCTCGACGGTCCTCGCCGGCCTCTCCCGTGCCGACAGTCGTTCCGAGCAGGGCCTCACCAATGCGGTCAGTGCGTTCAGCGGCGGACAGGACGGGCGCCTCGATCGCGTGCTGTCGAGCACTCCCGTCGAACTGACGGTTGCGACCGAGTCGGCGGAGGATCGCGCGTCCGCGGTGCTCGCGCTGAACCAGGACGCTGACCGCCTCGCCCAGTTCGCCACGATTCTCGAGCGCCCTGCGGATCTCACGGTGCGCGAGCGCATCTCTATCATGCGCCTGCTCGGCGTCGGCGTGCACACGAAGCCCGCCGACTTCGCCGACGCGCTGCGCGCGCACCGGACGGCCACGCAGAAGACGATGGACGCGGTCGGGATACAGCCCTCCAACCCGATCCTGATCAGCCCGAAGGTCGACGTGCCCGTGTGGGTGCGCAACGAGCTGCCCTACCCGGTGCACGTGCGGCTGAACGTCGTCGCGAGCGATGCCCGTATCGAGGTGCCCGCGGCCACCGATGTCCAGGCACAGCCTTCGAGCACCATTCGCGTGCGTCTTCCCCTCGAGTCTCACGTGGCGAACGCCGACGTCTCGTTGACAATGTCGCTGACGAGCCCCACCGGGGTGGCGATCGGACCGCAACGGACCACGCGCCTGACGATCCGTGCGGAGTGGGAGACCATCGGCCTCATCGTCTTCGGCTCGCTCGGTCTTCTGCTCATCGGCGCGGGCATCTTCCGTACGATCCGCCGGCGCCGCAAGGCGGCCGACGAGAAGCATGCCGCAGACGGCATGGACGAGCCGGCCCGCGAGGAGACCCATGAATAGCCTCGGTCGCGCGAGCGCCCTGCTCGCCGCCGGAACGATGGTGTCGCGGATCACGGGTCTGCTGCGCACGATCGTGCTGGTGGGGGTGATCGGGGCCATCGGTTCGGCTCCGGACGCGTTCGCGATCGCCAATCAGCTCCCGAACGACGTGTTCTCCCTGATCTCCGTCGGCGTGTTGACAGCCGTTCTCGTGCCGCAGATCGTCAAAGCCGTGGCAGGCGCGGACGGCGGCAGCGCGTTCATCTCGAAGATCTTCACCGCCGGCACGGTCGTGCTGGTCGCGGCCACAGTGGTCGCGACGTTGGCGACGCCGTGGCTGGTCTCGCTCATCATCTCCCCGGATGTCTCAGAGGCGCAGCGCGCGCTCGCGATCGCCTTCGGATACTGGTGCATGCCGCAGATCCTGTTCTACGGGCTCTACGCGCTGATCGGCGAGACCCTCAACGCGCGTCGGATCTTCGGTCCGTTCACGTGGGCCCCGGTCGTGAACAACATCATCTCGATCGCGGGCTTCCTGGTGATCGGGGCGATGTTCGGCACTCCGCTCACCGAGATCACCGACTGGACGCCGGAGCGGATCGCCTGGCTCGGCGGCACGGCGACCTTCGGCATAGTCCTGCAGGCAGCCGTGCTCCTCGCGTTCTGGCCCCGCACCCGGCTGGCTCTGCGCATCGACTTCCGCTGGCGGGGAGTGGGTCTCGGCAACATCGTCAGGCTCGCCGGATGGACCATGCTGATGGCGCTGTCCAGCCTCGCCGCCGGCTTCTATCAGCACCGGATCGCGATCGAGGCGTCGGGGCACGACCCGTCGATCACCGTGATGAACAACGCCTGGCTGATCTTCATGCTCCCGTACTCGGTGATCGTGCTCTCGATCGGGACCCCTTACTTCACACAGCTCAGCGAGCACGCGCATGCCGGCCGGATCGCGGAGGTGCGTGCCGACATCGCGCGCAGCATCCGCACCCTGGGCTTCTTCCTCGTGGGCGCGCTGGCAGCCGTGCTCGCCGCCGCCGTCCCGGCTTCGCGGATCTTCACCGACGATCGCCACGAGGCACAGATGGCTGCACCTGTCCTCGTCGGGTACCTGGTGGCCCTCGTCCCCCTGGCCGTGCTGTTCATCGTGCAGCGCACCTTCTACGCCCTCGGAGACACGCGCACGCCGTTCTTCTTCACGATCTTCCAGTGCGTGCTGATCGTCGCCACGGCGTTCGGAGCGCAGCTGCTCCACCAGGCGGGCGTGGTGCCACTCTCGCTCCTGGCGGCCACGATCGCCCTCGGACAGTCCCTCTCGAGCATCCTGCAGACCATCGTCGCGAGCGTGCTGCTCTCGCGTCGTCTCCACGGCATCGGTGCACGCGAATGGATCCTCGCCCTTCTTCGCTTCCTCGCTGCGGCGATTCCCGCTGCGGCAGCGGGCTGGGGTGTCTTCCTGCTGCTGGGAGGGGCGAAGGGCTGGACGACGGCGGACAGGATCCCCGCCGCACTCGGCTGCGCCATCGTCGCGTCGGTCGTGCTGATCGTCTACATCGGCATCCTCGCCCTGCTCCGCGCCCCCGAGCTCGACGCGCTGAAGAGTCTCGTGCGCCGTGTCGTGCCGAGCCGCTGAGCCGGCCCCGTCATGACGCGCTCCTATCCGGATACGCTCGCGGCGCCGATCGTGTGCGAGCTCGTCGTGAAGAAGTCGCGCTTCATCGCGCGCGTCGCGCCGGTGCACTCGGTCGATGACGCAGACGCCGTCATCGCCGCCGTGCGCCGGCAGTACTGGGACGCCCGGCACAACTGCACGGCGATGATCACAGGTCTCCACGGCGATCAGGCGCGCTCCTCAGACGACGGTGAACCTTCCGGCACGGCGGGGATGCCCATGTTGGAGGTGCTGCGCCGGCGCGGTCTCACCGATGTGGTCGCTGTCGTGACGCGCTACTTCGGCGGGGTGAAGCTCGGTGCCGGGGGCCTCATCCGGGCCTACTCGACCGCGGTCTCCGAGGCGCTGGACGACGTGGTGCTGCTGCATCGTCAGGAGCTCCTCGAGGCAAGGATCGACGTGCCGCACGGCGACGCCGGCCGGATCGACAACGCTCTTCGCGACTGGGCGGCCACGCACGGATCCACCTTCGGCGAGGTGGCGTACGGCGCTGCCGCGTCGTTCACGCTCTGGATCCGGCCGTCGGACCAGGCCGTGCTCATCGACGACGTCGCTGCCCTCTCGTCGGGCGCCCTCTCTCCCGTGTTCGGCATCACGCGCGTCATCGACGTCGCGGCCTGATTCCACCCTGCCGCTCTGCCTGTCGCGCCTGCCGGCGTGCGCCACTCCCCCGCCCGGGCAAGCCACCAGGTCCGCGGAATGCCGCGCCGGTACCATGTGTTGAAGCGTGCGACAGCAAGGAGAAGCAATGCGACAGGTCATCATCATCGGTTCGGGACCTGCGGGATTCACCGCGGCGATCTACGCGGCGCGTGCGAACCTGAACCCGGTGCTCGTGGCGAGCTCGGTCGAGGTCGGCGGCGAGCTGATGAAGACCACCGAGGTCGAGAACTTCCCGGGCTTCCCCGAGGGCATCCAGGGTCCCGACCTGATGGCCAAGATGCAGGAGCAGGCTGAACGCTTCGGTACCGAGGTCCTCTACGACGACGTCACCGAGCTCGATCTCGACGGTGAGATCAAGAAGGTCACGCTCGGCAGCGGTACGGTGCTGGAGGCCGCGTCAGTGATCTACGCGACGGGTTCCGCCTATCGCACGCTCGGCATCCCGGGCGAGGACCGGCTCTCCGGTCACGGCGTCTCGTGGTGCGCCACCTGCGACGGCTTCTTCTTCCGTGAGCGCACGATCGCCGTGGTCGGCGGCGGCGACTCGGCGATGGAGGAGGCCACGTTCCTCACCAAGTTCGCCAGCAAGGTGTACGTCATCCACCGCAAGGACACCCTGCGTGCGTCCAAGATCATGCAGGAGCGCGCGTTCGCGAACGACAAGATCGAGTTCATCTGGAACAGCGCGGTCGAGGAGGTGCTGGGCGACGATGCGACCACGGGCGTGCGTCTGCGCAACACGGTCGACGGCAGCACGACCGACCTGCCCGTGGACGGCCTGTTCATCGCGATCGGCAACGACCCGCGTACGCACCTCGTGCACGGGAAGCTCGAGCTGACTCCGGAAGGGACGATCTGGGTCGACGGGCGCAGCTCCCGCACCTCCGTGCCCGGCGTCTTCGCCGCCGGCGACGTGATCGACCCGACCTACCGTCAGGCCGTCACCGCTGCGGGTTCCGGAACGGTTGCCGCACTCGACGTCGAGCACTTCCTCGCCGCACTCTCGGACGGGACCGAGGCGGAGCCGGCGCTCGCCTGACGGCGGGAACAGTTCTGCCCCTCTCGCTGTTGACATCACCGAGCATCACACGCTCACACGAACAAGGAGAATCATGACTGCCAAGGCAACCAGCCAGGCGACCTGGGAGCAGGACGTGCTTCAGGCCGAAGGCCCCGTTCTGGTCGACTTCTGGGCCGCATGGTGCGGGCCGTGTCGCATGGTCGCGCCCGTGCTGGACGAGATCCAGTCGGAGAACCCCGACAGGATCACCATCCTCAAGCTCAACGTCGACGAGAACCCCGACCTCGCGATGAAGTACCAGATCACGTCGATCCCGGCGATGAAGGTCTTCCAGGGCGGAGAGGTGAAGACGACGATCATCGGCGCCAAGCCGAAGTTCGCCCTCGAGCAGGATCTGTCCGCCTTCCTCGGCTGACCCCCGATCACGACGAAGCCCGCTCTCCGCTGGAGGGCGGGCTTTTTCGTGTCCTGTGGCACTCTCCCGCAGTGATCCCGCATTTCAGGGCTCGGGGGATATCGCTACCCACTTCCCCACTGCACCGTTTCACGTGAAACGACTCGGTCCATACTTTCCACACGCGACGGGTGCCTACCCATCGCTGTGCCAGCGCTCTCGGTGGAGCCCACGGCCGTAACGGCGGCATACCGAGTCCTCATTACGGACGTTTCACGTGAAACGGCGCCGATCACACGGAAGTCTCGCGCGGCTGTTCCCCTAGGTACTTCCGCCATCGATGCGAGCGTTGGATCCGGGTGGCGGGAAACCCCTCACTCACGCTGGGGTTGGGATCCCATTGCCGCTGCCACCGAGCTACCGATGTTTCACGTGAAACGTCGGGACGCTACGAGGAACGCGCATCGTCGGTGAGCAGATCCCAGCGCCGGTACTTGGGCCCGTCACCGAGCAATCCCCAGACGATCGACGTCAGCTCCGGATAGTCGAGAGCGATGCGCCGCAGCACATCGAAATTCCGAGCCTCGTCCGGGCGAACTCCGCCACTCTCGACGATCTCGTCGGCGCGGAGCAGGAACACCACCAGCTCATCGACGCTGGGCAGTTCCTCCATGAAGGCCCACGGGTCCTCTCCCCCGAGCAGCCGCTCCTGCACCAGAACCGCCAGTTCATCCGCCGCCTCGGCACGGAGCACCTCAAGGCTCGCACGCCGCGTCGGAGATCCAGTCACCTGACAAGCCTACGCGGCCCCGGGGACACGAAGGCCCGGAGAGGATCCGCTTGCAGCGAATGCCTTCCGGGCCGTACGAGTATCCGGGCTCAGGGTTTGCTAGGAGCCGAATCCTTCCTCACCGATCTCCGCGAGGATTCGATTCAGATCCTGAATCGAGGCGAACTCGATCTTGACCTGGCCTTTCCTGGCACCGAGCGCGATCTGCACGCGAGTGTTCAGGCGATCGCCGAGCTTGCCGGCGACGTCATCGAGGTACGCGCGTCGCGCACCGGCCTGCGGCCTGACAGACTTCGCCACGGCGCCCGACGCGGCGATCGTCTTCGCCGCCTCTTCGGTGGCCCGCACCGACAGATCCTCGTTCACGACCTTGTCCGCGAGGCGCTGCATGAGCTCGGCGTCGTCGAGCGAGAGGATCGCGCGCGCATGCCCCGCGGTGAGCACACCCGCGGCGACCCGCTGCTGGACCGGAACCGGCAGACGCAGCAGACGGATGGTGTTGCTGACCTGCGGTCGGGAGCGTCCGATCCGCGTTGCCAGCGCCTCCTGAGTGATGCCGAAGTCCTCCAGCAGCTGCTGGTACGCAGATGCCTCCTCCAGGGGGTTCAGCTGCGAGCGGTGCAGGTTCTCGAGCAGCGCGTCTCGGAGAAGGTCCTCATCCGCGGTCTCCCGCAGGATCGCGGGGATGGAGTCGAGTCCGGCTTCACGCGCAGCGCGCGTCCGGCGCTCACCCATGATGAGCTCGTACTTGCCCTCGGCGTTCTTGCGCACCACGACGGGCTGCAGCACGCCGAACTCCCGCACGCTGTGGACCAGCTCGGCGAGGTCATCCTCGTTGAAGTGCGTACGCGGCTGGCGGGGATTCGGCACGATGTCATGCGGATCGACCCGGATCAGACGTGCGCCGGGAACGGCAACGAGTTCGGCAGGCTCCTCGGTGTTCACCACCGGGGCGGACTCCTTGACCGCTTCGGTAACCCGCGCACCGGGGAAGAACACGTCGACCGGACGCTCTGCGGCGTCCGAAGTGGGGATGAGTGCTCCGATCCCCCGGCCGAGTCCCGTGCGTTTGGCCATCAGTGCCTCTTCTCGTTGTCGTCGTTCGCCCGACGGGCGATCTCCACTGCTGCTTCGCGGTAGGCGACAGCGCCCACCGATTGTCCGTCATACGTGATCACCGTCTGTCCGAAGCTCGGCGCCTCGGACACGCGCACCGATCGTGGGATCACGGTGTCGAGCACCTCGTGCGGGAAGTGTCCGCGCACCTCCTCCGCGACCTGCTGCGCGAGCCGCGTGCGACCATCGAACATGGTCAGGAGGATCGTTGACATTGTGAGATCGGGATTCAGATGCTTCTGGATCATGCGGATGTTGCCCAGCAGCTGGCTCAATCCCTCGAGTGCGTAGTACTCGCACTGGATGGGAATCATGACCTCCGTGGCTGCCGTGAACGCATTGATCGTGAGGAGCCCCAGCGACGGTGGGCAGTCGATGATCACGACGTCGGTCGGGTGGGCCGAGAGATAGTCGTTCAGTGCCGTGCGGAGTCGATGCTCGCGAGCAACCTGCGAGACAAGCTCGATCTCGGCTCCCGCGAGATGGATCGTGCTCGGTGCGCACAACAGGTTCGGTGACTCGGGACTGACCTGCACAACCTCCGCCAAGGGGACATCGCTGATCAGCACGTCGTAGATGCTCTGGAGATCGGCCGTGTGCGGCACACCCAGCGCTGTCGATGCGTTCCCCTGCGGGTCCAGGTCGATCACCAGGACCTTCGCCCCGAGCTCAGCCATCGCCGATGCGACATTGACCGCCGTGGTCGTCTTGCCGACGCCGCCCTTCTGATTCGAGATCGTGAAGATCCGCGTGGGACCGTCGAACCGCACCGTCACCGACTCGAGCGCCTTGCGGCGGGCGGTCAGATCCGCGAGTTCTCGCGCGAGTGGGGTGTCCACGCCATATTCAGCAGTCGAGGTGTTCGAGGACTGTTTCACGTGAAACATCCACTCCTTTCGACGGTCTCCGACGGGGAACGACGGACTATCCACTCTAACTTGCACGGGTGACAATCCCCGCCTTCACGCCAGGATCCGCGGGATGTTTCACGTGAAACATGACTGTGCGGACCGAGAAGGCCAGGTCCACCCCATGGCTCCGGTCCGTCCGTGCCTCAGGAGTTGACCAAGCATGGGGCTGTGCGTGATCTCGCTGACCGTCATCAGCGATTCGGCCGTACCGATAAAGGGATCTCAGCCGATGACGCTCCAGTCACAACCGGATCGCTCGCCATCGCGCACTTCTGGTTGACCCCTACCATCCCGCGATGTTTCACGTGAAACGTCACCCTCCAGCCGTGGCTCACGGCGCTGAACCTAAGGGTGGGCGGAACCGACGCGCGCACGCGCAGAAGCCACCGGACTATCCGCGGTAGGGAGGATCCGATCTCATAGGCCAGGAACCCACGCCTTAGACGGCACGAGAATCAGCGAGAAGACCGGACCTCAGCCGCGAACCGTGGCGCGCAGCACGCGCGTGGTCTCGTCGAGCACGCCCTCACCGAGGGTCTCTACGCGCACGTCGCTCAGGAGGAACTTGCGGATCTGCTTCTGCGCAGCGGTGATCTCGTTCTCGGCGTTCGCGCCCTTGAGGAGAGCGAGCTCTCCCCCGTTGCGGACCAGCGGTGCCGTCCACGGCAGCAGCGTGCGCAGGGCGCTCACCGCTCGCGCGGTGACCACATCGAAGCGCGCACTGAGACCCACGTCTTCCGCACGGCCCCGTACAACGGTCACGTTGGACAGACCCAGGGCTTCGACCTGCTCGTCGAGCCACACGACGCGGCGCTCCATCGGCTCGATGAGAGTCCACTCCACATCGGGGCGAGCGATCGCGAGCACGATGCCCGGGAGTCCGGCGCCGGAGCCGACATCGGCCACCGATCCGTGGAAGAGCGGTGCCGCGATCGCACTGTTGAGGATGTGGCGGGTCCAGAGACGCGGAAGCTCGAGAGGCCCGATCAGGCCTCGCTCCTCACCCTGTGCGGCAAGGGACGCGGTGAACGCGCGCGCAAGATCCAACCGATCCCCGAACAGCGTCGCGGCGGCCGCGGGCTCTCGCTCGAGGCCTCTCGAATCCGAATCCAGATCAGCCATGTTTCACGTGAAACGTCAGTGCCGGCGGATGACCGTGTGGCGCGACGGACCATCTCCGTAAGACTCGGAGACGAGACCACGCTCCGCCACGATGTCGTGCACCAGCTTGCGCTCGTAGCTCGACATCGAGGGCAGCGACGCCTGCGAAGCACCATCGTCAAGCTTCGCGACGGCCGAATCGACCAGGCGCTCGAGCTGGCTGCGCCGCGCATCGCGGGAGCCGGCAACGTCCAGGATCACCCGGGAGAACGCGCCGGTGCTGCTCTGCACCGCAAGGCGGGTGAGCTCCTGCAGCGCCTGCACCGTCTCGGGTGCCGAGAGCAGTCGAAGGCCATCACCCTCCGCCTCGACCGAGACGTACGCCCGGCCCTGCTTGACGTCGAGGGTCAGGTCACCATCGATGTCGGCGATGTCCAGCAGACCCTCGATGAAGTCCGCGGCGACGTCGCCCTCGTTCTCGAGGTCGGAGACGGTCGGCTCGGAGACGCTCTGCTCGGTCATGACTGGTCTCCGATCTGGGGCTTCCCGCCCTGCTCCCTCTTCGCGCGCTTGGCGCTCTTCGGCTGCTGACGCTTGGGCTGCTGGGCTCGAAGACGCTCCGCATCCTCGAGCATCTTCTGCTGCTCCACCTCGTACACCGCGACCGGGACGACCTTGCCCTCGGAGTTGATCGCCTTGCCCTTGCGCGCGAGGCGCTCCTCGCGCGCCTTCGCCGCATCCGATCCGGGAGTGGGCATCTCGCGGAGGACGAGGAACTGCTGCCCCATCGTCCACAGGTTGCTGACGAACCAGTAGATGACGACGCCGAGCGGGAAGAACAGCCCCGAGAAGATGAAGCCCAGCGGAAGGATGTAGAGCATGATCTTCTGCATCTGATACGCCTGGCCGGTCTTGGCCTCGGGCGACAGGTTCTTCGAGATGATCTGCAGCTGCGTGAAGAACTGGGAGCCGATCATGAGGATGACCAGCACGATGAGGATCGCGACCGTCGTCTCCCAGCCCGAGGGCTTGTGCTGCACGGCGTCCACCAGGCTGGTGTGCAGCGGTGCGACTCCGAACAGGGTCGCGTCGTAGAACTGCTTGGTCAGCTCCTTGGTCAGCAGCCACACGCCGCCGACGCCGGCCTCGGCGTGCTTCTTCACGTCGCTCAGCGTGTAGAACATGCCGAGCAGGAACGGCATCTGCACAAGCAGCGGCAGACAGCTCGACATCGGCGTCGTGCCGTGCTTCTTGTAGAGCGCCATGGTCTCGCGACTCATGGCCTCACGGCTCAGCTGGTCGCGCTTGCCCTTGTACTTCTCCTGAACTTTCTTCAGTTCAGGAGCGATTTCCATCATCTTGCGCTGGCTCTTGATCTGCCGCACGAACAGCGGGAAGACCGCCGCACGGATGACGAGCACGAGGCCGACGATCGACAGCACCCAGGTGAGACCTGCGGCGCCCGGAAGGCCGATCGCGGTGAACAGCCAGTGCCAGGCGACGAGGATCGCCTCGACCAGGGCCTTGAACGGCCACATGATGGTGCCCAGCAGATCGAAGCCGCCGCTCGAGGCAGCGGGCGTCGTTGACGCGGCAAACAGGAGGTCGGAACCCACTGATCAGTCCTTTCGGGAGGGTACGACGAATCCTCGAGGCGTGAGGGCGTGTCGGAAGTTCTTGTGCGGCGGCACATCGTCCACACCGCCGTGGCTCCAGGGATTGCAGCGCAGGATCCGCCACGCCGAAAGGCCTGCGCCCTTCACCGCGCCATGCTGTTGCACCGCACCTACAGCGTAGGCGGAACAGCTGGGGTAGTAGGCACAGACATCGCCGTACAGAGGCGAGATCACCGCGCGATACGCGGTGAGGAACCCGAGGAACAGATTCCTCGGCACGAGCGGAACCGCCCGCAGCGCATCAGGGCCATGCAGATGCGCCGTTCCTCGGGAGTATGCGGGCAGGGCGCTCATCGCACACCTCGGGCGACCGCGCGATCGACATCGGCCAGCAACTCGGTGAACGGGGCCGTCGCCGCAGCGGGCAGGGCGCGGATCACCAGGTCGACGCCGTCGGGCAGCGGGAGCTGGCGTGCGCAGACGTCTTTTAGACGTCGCCGGATCGTGTTCCGGGTCACTGCGTTCCCCACCTGCTTGCTCACGATGAAACCGAAGCGCACGGGGCGCTCCTCACCGGTGTCGAGCACCGAGACGATCAGCCGGGGCCCGCCGTATCGCCGCCCGCGCCGAACCACCGTACGGTAGTCGGACCCGCGGGTGAGTCGATGCGGGCGGGCGAGCACGGATTACGCCGAGAGCTCGGCACGGCCCTTCGAGCGGCGTGCCGACAGGATGGCGCGGCCGGCGCGGGTGCGCATGCGGGCACGGAAGCCGTGCTTCTTGGCGCGGCGACGGTTGTTGGGCTGGAAAGTGCGCTTGCTCATGATTTCTCCGGGAAGGGAAGCTGTCACCGGGATCGATGCGGCCGGAGACGGGTGGACAAAGACTGCCGAAATGGCATAAGTCAACCGATTAAGGCTACGACGTCGATCCCCACATCGCAAACCGAGCAGGCGAAAGCAACATTATCCACACCTGTGGACGGATCCGCCCACAGGGACACGCCGGCGGCGAGAGCCAGTCACAGCTTGCCCTGGAGGCACCTCGCTGACTACCGTGGCACGAGCAGTTATCCACAGGAGCGCGATCGAATCCGCCGCTGTGCCGAGTCACCCGGGGGAACC